>CBDIHI010000011.1:0-773350 GCA_965279075.1 Burkholderiales bacterium
TTCCGGCAGCCACCATCCCATGCCCGTCACCACGATGCCAGGCGCAGTCGCGTCGGTGACGGAGGCTTTCGCGCGGCAGGCGCCTGCGCCTCGCGGCGTTTCGATGCTGAGCCAGTCGCCGTCGGCGATGCCGATCGCCTTCGCCGTCTCAGGATGGATCTTCAGCAGCGGGTCGGGCGAGACCTTGCGTGCCCACGCCTGCTCGCGAAAGCGTGAGTGGTGGTAGGTCTTCTCGCGCAGGCCGGTCTGCAGCGTGTAGGGGAAGGCGGGATCGCTCTCGCCTGATGCCCCTGTGGGCTCGAAGCCCGGCAGCGGGTCGAGGCCGGCGTCGGCCATGCGCTGCGACCACAGTTCCACCTTTCCGCTTGGAGTCTTGAAGCCCTGCGCTTCGAAGTTGCCAAGCTTGTGCTCGAACTCGGCGAAGCCGGTACTGGCCAGCTCGTCGATCGACAGCGTCGTGTCCTTCAACAGGTATTCGTTGAACTCGCGCTGCGCGCGCCAGGGCATCAGTGCCGGGTTCGCCAAACCCCGCGCGGCCATGCGTTCGACGAGGCCCGCGGCGATCTCCACGTCCGTGCGCACTTCGCCGCTGCGGGGCGCGACCGCGCCGGTCCACGTGACGCAGGGGCCCTGCGCGTTGACCGAGACGTCCTCTTCCTCAAGCGTCGTGGTCTTGGGCAGCACGATGTCGGCCAGCGCCGCGGTCGGGTTCATGCTGTGCGCGGATACGACGAGGAAGTCGAGCGCCTTCAGCGCTTCGATCGTGCGTTGCGAGCCGGGGTAGGTCACGGCGATGTTCACGCCGGAGACGTACATCGCCCGCACGGGGTAGGGCTTGCCGGTGAGGATCGCGTCGATGACCGTGGGGTTGTGGCAGGCGGCCTGCCAGCCCTTGGGGCCGGCCCACAGCGGGAACTGCTCCGCGCCGAGCCGCTTGCCGGTGATGTCGGCGGGCAGCTGGAAGGCCGGGTCGTGGATCACGTCGATGTAGGTCCTGAAGCCTTTCGGGCGCTTCGCGCGGCGGCTGCCGCCTTCCCGGTCGAGGTTGCCGCTGATCGCGACGAGGCAGTGGAACGCGCGGAAGGTCTGAACGCCGTTGGTCACCGCGTCGATGCCGTGGCCGGAGACGAAGGCCGAGGGGCCGTCGGCATAGGCGCGGGCGGCTGCGAGGATCAGGTCGGCGGGGACGCCGCTGACGGTTGATGCTCTTTCCGGTGTCCAGTCTGCGACGCGCTTGGCGAGTTCATCGAAGCCACGCGTCCATTGCCTGGTGAACGCCTTGTCGTGCCGGTTCTCCGCGATCATCACGTGCATCATCGCGAGGCCGATCGCCGCGTCCGTGCCTGGGTGCGGCCGCAGCCAGAGGTCGGCGATCTTCGCGGCTTCCGAGCGCATCGGGTCGAGCACCACGATCTTCGCGCCGCGTGCTTTGGCGGCCTTGATGCGGGTCCACTGCACGGGGTTCGCCGCGTGCGGGTTGGCCCCGACCATCAGCACTGTATTCGCGTGCTCCACATCCTCGCCGCCCTGGATTGCAAGGCCGGTCACCATGTCCGACACGCCGCGGCAGCCGCCGCAGAGGTCCTGGTTGATGAGGACGTTGGGCGAACCCATCGCACGCATCAGCAGCGCGACTATCGCGCCGCGTGAAAAGAAGCCGCCGCCGACTGCGCCTGCGAGGGACAGCGGGCCGTGCTTCTGGATTGCCGTTGCGTAGCCTTCCGCCATCGCGTCGAGCGCCTCGTCCCAGGAGATTTCCTCCCACTGGTTCGAGCCGCGCTCGCCCACGCGGCGCATCGGGTGCAACAGCCGCGTCTTGCCGTAGGTGAGTTCCGACAGGCCTCGGATGCCTTTTACGCAAAAGGCGCCGCGCGAGGCCGGGTGCGCGGGGTTCGGGTCAATGCGCGTCACGCGGCCGTTCTCGACCGTGGCCAGCGCCCCGCAGCAGGTGGAGCATTCCCAGCAGGTGGTAGGGGCGGATCCGGCGTGTGGTTGGGGCATGCGGGGGAGGTTAGTGGAAAATCGGTCGCGGAGTCCACCCCGAAAATCGACTCTGACCCCGATTTCGCGTAGCGTACCCACCAATGCAGTCCGCCATCGAAGTCTCCAACCTCCTCTTCGAATACCCCGGTGTCCGTGCGCTGGACGACGTGTCGTTCAGCGTCGCGACCGGCAGCGTGACGGCGCTGGTCGGCCCGAACGGGGCGGGCAAGACGACGCTGCTGCGCTGCCTCGCGGGTCTCGAGCAGCCGCTGCTGGGGACAATTGATGTAGCCGGCGTGGACGTACTCGAGGAGCCGCGGGCGGTGCATCGCAGGATCGGTTTCCTGTCGGACTTCTACGGGCTCTACGACGCGCTGACGGTGCGCCAGTGCTTCGCGCACGCGGCGGCGGCACATGGCGTGAAGGAAGAAAAGCTCGACGAAGCCGTCACGCGGACCGCGCAGAGGCTGGACCTGACGGACCTGCTCACGCGCCGCGCCGCGGAGCTCTCGCGCGGCCAGCGCCAACGGGTCGCGATCGGCCAGTCGCTGATCCACGACCCGCAGGTGCTGATGCTGGACGAACCGGCCTCGGGCCTGGACCCGGAGGCGCGGCATTCGCTCGCGCTGCTCTTCAAGCGCCTGTGCGGCGAAGGCATGACGCTGCTCGTGTCCTCGCACATCCTCGCCGAACTCGACGAGTACTCCACCCACATGCTCGTGATGCGGCAGGGCAGGATCATCGAGAGCAAGCTGCTGGGCGAGACGGTGGAAGGTTCGCACCGGGTGAAGGTCGTGCTCGCGCGGGCGGTCCCGGACTTCGCCGCGGCGCTGGCGGCGATCCCGGGCATGAAGGTGATCGAGGTCGCAGGCCTCGAAGCGCTGGTCGATATCACGGGCGACGTCGAAGCGCAGGCGGGCGTCCTGCGCGCGACGATCGAAGCCGGGCTTCCGGTGGGCGTGTTTTCCCCGGAGCGCGAGAACCTGCACCAGTCCTACCTGCGCACTGTTTCGGGAAGTGCTGTGCCGGGAGCCAGGCCATGAACCCGGAGCTGCGCCGCAACCTCTGGCTCGAGCTGACCCTGCACCGGGTGCTTGCCGCGCCGGTCGCGCTGGGCCTGATCTTCCTGCTGGTCTACAAGATGAGCGGGGACGGACCCCCGGGCCCGGTCTCGGTGGCGGCACTTTCGCTGTTCATCGCCTTCGCGCTGTGGGGCGGCGTGCTCTGCGGGGATTCGGTGATGCAGGAGGCCCGCGCGCGGACCTGGGACGGCCAGCGGATGTCGGCGATCGAGCCCTGGGCGATGACCTGGGGCAAGCTCGTCGGCGCGCCGGCGTTCGCGTTGTACGGTGGCGCGATCTGCCTCGGGGTGTACCTCGCCGCCTCGCCCGAGGCCAACGCGCCGAAGATGGCACTGTTCCTGTTTGCCGGCATGGTCCTGCTCGGGGCGATCGCGATGATAGGCAGCATCGTATCGGCGCGGAAGGCCGTGGGCCGCACATCCTCGACCGCGTGGGTGCTCGGGCTCGTGCTGGTGGTGGTCGGGCCCTGGATGTCGATCCTGTCGGCGAGCGACGCCGACATGTCGTGGTGGGGCCGCACCTGGGGGCGGCTCGAGTTCCTGCTGGTCTCGACGCTCGTTTTCGCGGGCTGGGCGGTGTTCGGCGCGCACCGGTTGATGAGCCAGGAACTACGCGTGCGCACCACGCCCTGGGCATGGATCGCCTTCCTGCTGTTCGTCGCGGTGTACGTCGCGGGGTTCGGGATCCGGGGGCGCGACGGCCCCGGCAAGCAGCTGGACGTGGTCCTGATCGCCGGCCTGGTCGCTTCCATGGCCACCGTCTACCCGCTCCTGTTCAGCGAGGGCAGCGGCGCGATGACGGTGCGGCGCCTGCTGCTGCGGGTGGCTGCGAAGGACTGGCGGCGCCTGCTCGAGGAAATCCCGCTGTGGCCGGCGTCTATGGCGCTCGGGTTCGTGTTCTGCGCGCTGACGGTGTTCCTGGTCGGGCCGCGCGCGGGCGACGATGAAGCCTTCCGCGCGCTGGTGCTCGCGCCGGTGCCGATCTTCCTGCTCGCCGTGCGCGACGCGGCGCTGTACATGTTCTTCGCGCTCGCCCGCCAGCCGCGCCGCGCCGAGGCGGCGACGATCTTCTACCTCGCGCTGCTTTACTGGCTGGTGCCGATGCTGCTCAACATTGCGGGCGCGAAAGGGGTTTCCGACCTGGTGCTGCCCCCGTTCTGGGAGCGGCCGGGCCTCGCTGCGGTCATTGCAGCGGTGCAGGCGGCAGCGATGGTGGCCGCCGCGCTGTGGCGATGGCGCAAGAACTACGGGAGTTGAACGGATGGCCTTCGGCGCATTGATCATCGGCGACGAGATCCTCGTCGGCAAGCGGCAGGACAAGCACTTCAGCGTGCTCGTTGCGGCGCTCGCGAAGCGCGGCCTCAGGCTCGCGTTCTGCGAATACCTCGCGGACGATCCGCCGAGGCTCACCGAAGCGCTGAGGCGCACCTTCGCCTCGGGCGACATCGTGTTCAGCTACGGCGGCATCGGCGCCACGCCCGACGACCACACCCGCCAGTGCGCGGGCGATGCGCTGGGCCTGCCTCTCGTGCTGCACCCGGAGGCCGAGGCCGAAATCCGCGGGCGGTTCGGCGTCGAGACCACGCCGCAGCGCCTGAAGATGGGCGAATTCCCGGTGGGCTCTGCGATCATCCCGAACCCGGTGAACCGCGTGGCCGGCTTCTCGATCCGCGACCACCATTTCGTGCCGGGCTTCCCGCAGATGGCCTGGCCGATGGTCGAGTGGGTGCTCGACACGCACTACCGGCACCTGCACAACACCCATGCGCTGAAGGAAGAGTCAATCTTCGTCTTCGAGGCGGGCGAGGGCAACCTCGCGGACTTCATGTACGCGATAGAGGCGAAGTGGAAGAAGCTTAAGCTGTTCTCGCTGCCCACGATGACGAAGGAAGGCGGGCGCGGGCACATCGAACTCGGCGTGCGCGGCGATCCCGAAGAGGTCAGGGCGGCGATGGAGGAGATCCGCGCCGAAATGACCCGGCGCGGCCACCCCTTCAAGGAAACGCTGGGCTGAAAAAACAAAACCCCGCCGAAGCGGGGTTCTGGGACTGCCTTGATGCCTGAAGCTTAGGCGGCTTTCTTCGACTTGGCGAAGCCCTTCACCGTCTCGGTCGCGGCCGAAACGTTCGCTTCCGCCATCTCGGTCGCCTGCTTGGCGGCCTTGGTGAACGTGTCGTAGGCCGAGTTGGCGGCCGACAGCAGCGACTTGACCGCGGCGACGCCGACGTCCGAGCCGGCCGGGGCGTTCTTGCTCGCCTTGTCCAGCAGCGACACGAAGTTCTGGTTCAGTTCCGTGGCCTTCGTCTCGGCGAACTTCGACAGTTCGGTGTTGGCTTCGACGGCGATGGCGTAGACGCTCTTCGAGTAGGCGACGGCCTTCTCGACGGCGGGCTGGGCGAAGGTCTGCTGCAGGGCGACGAGTTCCTGCACGTCTTTCGCACCGGCGAGGGCGCGGGTGTTGGACAGCGCGTCTTCGAACAGCGACTTGATGGCGGACGTCTGGATCCCGGCCAGTTTCTCCATCGCGGCGAATTGCGCGGCGGCGATCGACAGGGCGGCTTCGACGTTGGTCTTGTTGGCGGCGGTTATTTGCTCGGGCGTAACGTACATGGTGGACTCCTCAGTAAGTGTGGTCAGTGGTGTTCTGCTGCAATTCGGTTCGGGTTCTTGGCGACGGTTTGTGCGTCGCAACAATTCAAATTCTAGCAGATTTGTGCAGTGCGTCAAGACCTTTTTCTGTTTTGGATAGAGTATTGATCCAAATGGGAAAAATTATCACTTTCGGCTGGATCGACAGGCGCCTAGGAAAGTTAGTGAGCGCTTCGTTTGAAACTGCCTGCAGCGGCCGGGCGCCCCGGGGCGAAATGCCCCGGACGGCCCCCGGGAAACCCGGGACAATGCGCGCATGAAAGCCCTGCCGGTGCCGGCCGCACCCCTGTCTTCGGCCACCGGAATCGCCATTCCGGCCCTGTTCGTGCTGCTCTGGAGCTCCGGGTTCATCGGCGCCAAGTACGGTCTGCCCTACAGCGGGCCGCTGACCTACCTGAGCCTGCGCTATGCCTGTGTCGTGGTGCTGATGTTCCCGGTCTGCTGGCTGGCGCGCGCGGCCTGGCCTTCGAGCCTGAAGGAGGCGGGACACGTCATGGTGGCCGGCGCGCTGATCCAGGCCGGGTACCTCGGCGGGGTCTTCGTGGCCATCAGCCTGGGGATGCCGGCGGGCGTGGCGGCGCTGATCGTCGGCCTGCAACCCATCCTCACCGCGTTCCTGTCCGAGCATATGGTCGACGAGCGGGCGACGCGGCGGCAATGGTTCGGGCTCGCGCTCGGGTTCCTCGGCGTGATGACCGTGGTGTGGAACAAGATGGCGCTGGGGTCGGTCTCGTGGGCGGGCGTGCTGTCGGCGACGGTCGGACTGGTGTCGATCACGCTCGGCACGCTCTACCAGAAGCGCTACTGCGCGCACGTCGACATGCGCACCAACTCGGCGCTGCAGTTCACCTCCGCGCTGGTCGTCACCGCGCCGTTCGCGCTGGCGGCGGAATCCTTCGAGGTGGAGTGGACGGTGCCCTTCGTGCTCGCGCTCGGCTGGATGGTGTTCGGACTCTCGCTGGGCGCGGTGTTCCTGCTGTTTTCGCTGATCCGGCGCGGGGCGGCCACGCAGGTGGTGAGCCTGATCTACCTGTGCCCGCCCACGACCGCGATCCTCGCGTGGCTCGCCTTCGGCGAGGCGTACACGCCGTGGGCGGTGCTCGGCATGGCGATCACCGTGGCCGGCGTGTGGCTGGTGACGCGCGGCTGAGCCGCCCGCAAAGCGATCCGACCCATGTCCATCGACTATCGGCCCGACGCCCCCGCCTTCCTCGCCGACCCGTTCCCGCTCTACCGGCGCATGCAGGACGAGGATCCGGCCCACTGGAGCCCGCGGATCAAGGCCTGGGTGCTGACGCGCTACGAGGACGTCAAGCGCGTGTGCCTCGACAAGAGCATGTCCTCGGACCGGTTGCGGCCTTTCTTTTCCAGCATGCCCGGCGCCGAGGCCGCGAAGATCGGCGAGATCATCAGGCTCCTCTCGCTGTGGATGGTCTTCACGGACCCGCCGGAGCACACGCGCCTGCGGCGGCTGACGGCCAAGGTCTTCAACCTCAAGGCAATGCGCGACATGCGCCCGAACATCGAGAGCCTGGCCGCGGGGCTGCTCGACGAAATCGGCGAGCGCGACGAATTCGATTTCATCGCGGCCTTTGCGGGTCCGCTGCCGGCCCTGGTCATCATGGACATGCTCGGCGTTCCGCGCGGCGAACTCGCGAACGTCAAGCGGATGTCCGACGACATGGCGCTGTTCATCGGGAGTTCACGCACGTCGCCCGAAAAGTACGACATCGCGGAGTCTGCGACGCGCGAAATGGCGGGCTTCTTCAGGGAGATGATCGCGGACCGCCGCCCGAAGCCGCAGCACGACCTGCTCAGCGACCTGATCGGGGTGGAAGACGACGGCGACAGGCTGAGCGACGACGAACTGGTCGCGACCTGCATCCTGCTGCTCTTCGCCGGGCACGAAACGACCACCAACCACATCGCCAATTCGACCCGCTCGCTGACCCTGTTTCCCGGGGAACTGGAGAAGCTGCGCGCCGATCCCGGCCTCGCGGCACGCGCAGGCGAGGAACTGCTGCGCTACGACGGCCCGAGCGGGGCGCAGGTGCGCATCGTGCAGGTGGAGCACGAACTGCACGGCAAGACGCTCAGGGCCGGGGACCGCGTGTTCATCATGCTCAATGCCGCCAACCGCGACCCGCGCGCCTATCCCGACCCGGACCGGGTGGACCTCGCGCGCGACGGCGTTCCGCACCTGACGTTCGGCTACGGCCTGCACATCTGCCTGGGGTTCCCGCTGGCCCGCCTCGAGGGGGAACTGTGCCTGCCGGCGATCGCGCGCCGGTTTCGCCGGATCGAACTGGCCGGGGATCCCGACTGGATCAACTCCATGGTCTTTCGCGGGATGAAGTCGATGCCCGTGCGGGTCGCCCGATGAGCGCCCGGCCGGCAGCCGGCGACGTGCTGCCGAGCTCGCTCTACGCGATGCTCGCCGCGCTGACGCTGGTCTGGGGCTTCAACTGGACGGTCATGAAGGTGGTGATCACGGAAGTACCGCCGTGGTTCTTCCGCAGCCTGTGCTTCCTGTCCGCGTTCGCGGGGCTGCTCGCGATCGCCCGGGCGCGCGGCCTGCCGATCCGGGTGCCGCAGGGGCAGTGGGGCCGGATCGCGCTGATCGCACTGTTCACCGTCTCGCTGCAGAACTTCTTCCTGATGCTGGCGATCCCGCTGCTGCCCTCGGGCCGGGTGGCGATCCTGCAATACACGATGCCGGCCTGGAGCGTGCTGTTGTCTTGGCTGGTGCTTGGCGAGGCGCTCACGCCGCGACGCCTCGCGGGCGTCGCCTTCGGCGTGGCCGGCGTGCTGGTGCTGGTCTTCAAGGACGCGGCGAAGTTCGACGGGGCGTTCGCCGGCGTGCTGCTGATGCTGTGCTCGGCGTTCGTCTGGTCGGTCGGCACGATCCTGCAGAAGCGCCTGCCGGTGGGCCTGCCGGTCGCCTCCTTCACGGCATGGATGGGCCTCGTCGGCGGCATCCCGATCTTCGTGCTGTCGTTCTTTTTCGAGCGCGACAGGGTGCTCGCACTGCACGAGGTGTCCATGTGGCCGGCGCTCGGCGTGCTCTACAACATGGTGCTCGTGTTCATCTTCGGCTGGTGGGCGTGGACCAAGATCGTCGACCGCGTGCCGGCCGGCGTGGCGGGGCTCTCTTCGCTGATGATCCCGGTGGTCGGCGTCTTCAGCGGCATGCTGTTCCTCGGCGAAATCCCCGCCTGGCAGGACTACGCCGCGCTCGCGTTCGTGAGCGCCGCGATCGCCACCGTGATCCTCCCCAAGCGATGAGCGCCGCCGGCCACGAGCGCATGCCCCGGTCCCTGTGGTGGACGCTGGCCGGGCTCACGTTCGCGTGGGGATTCAACTGGACCGCGATGAAGGTCGCGCTCGCGGAGTTCACCCCGTGGATGTTCCGCAGCCTGTGCATCGGGCTCGGGTCGCTGCTGCTGTTCGCGATCGCCCGGATGGCCGGGAACGACCTTCGCATACCCAGGGCACTGTGGGCACGCCTGGCGGTCCTCGCGTTCTTCAACGTCACCTGCTGGAACATGCTGATCGCCTACGGCCTGACCATGATCCCGTCGGGGCGTACGGCGATCCTCGCGTTCACGATGCCGGTACTGTCGGTGCCGCTGTCCGCGTGGCTGCTCGGGGAGAAGATCACGCCGGCGAAACTGGCTGCGCTGGCCCTGGGCATGGCGGGGATGGGGCTGCTGCTGGGCGAGGAGGTGACTTCGCTCGGGCGCTCGCCGCTCGGCGCGCTGCTTGCCCTCGGCGCCGCGTTCACGTGGGCCATAGGCACGGTGCTGCAGAAGCGCTGGCCGCTCGGGCTGCCGATGGGCACGTTCACCGCCTGGACCATGTTCCTCGGCGGCATCCCCGTGTTTGCGGGCACGCTGCTATTCGACCGCGGACCCTGGCCGCCCGTGGGTACGGCGGCGCTGCTCGCGCTCGCCTACAACGTGGTGATCGCGTTCGCTTTCGCCTACTGGGCGTGGTTCAAAATCGCCTCCACCGTGCCGGTGGCCGTGTCCTCGATCAGCGTTCTGTCGGTGCCGATCGTCGGGGTGCTGTGCGGATTTCTGTTCCTCGGCGAGCGTCCCAGCCTGCAGGAGTACGGCGCGCTGGTGTGCGTCGTGCTTGCCGTGCTTGCGGTCAACCTGCCGGAACGCAGGCGATAGCCCGGGCCTTCGGCACGCGTGTGGGATCCCAGTGCGCGCGGCCCCAAGCGATGAGGTCCCGGGGCGGCGCATTGCGCAGTCCGGGAGGCGGCGCATGGCCGAGGAACGCCAGCGCGGCATGCATCGATTCCGGTCCCGCGGGGGAGGCGCCGGTCTGCTTCGAAAGCTTCTCGCCCGCGGCGTTCACGGCGATCGGCAGGTGCAGGTAGCGCGGTGTCGGCAGGCCCAGCAGGCGCTGCAGGTGGACCTGCCGTGCGGTCGACTCGAGCAGGTCCGCGCCGCGCACGATGTCCGTGATGCCCTGCGCCGCATCGTCGACGACCACCGCGAGCTGGTAGGCGAAATAGCCGTCCGCGCGGAACAGCACGAAGTCGCCGACCTCCCGGTCCACGGCCTGCACGATCCGGCCCTGCAGGCGATCGACGAACTCGACGCGCGAGCCTTCGGTGCGCGCGCGGAATGCGCGCGCGGCCCGGCCCGGGCCGAGGCCGTGGCGGCAGGTGCCGGGATAGATCCGCGCGCCGTCGCCCGCAAGCGCCGAGTCGGCGATCTCCTTGCGGGTGCACCCGCACGGATAGGCGAGCCCGGCGTCCTTGAGGCGCTCGAGCGCAGCCGCGTAAAGCGCGGTGCGGCTGCTCTGGACGACCACTTCGCCCTCCCATTCGAGCCCGCAGGCTTCGAGCGTGGCGAGGATCGCATCGGCCGCGCCGGGCTGCGTGCGGGGCTCGTCCACGTCCTCGATCCGCACGAGCCAGCGCCCGCCCTGCGCCCGCGCATCAAGGAAACTGCCGAGCGCGGCCACCAACGAGCCGAAATGCAGCGGGCCGGTGGGCGAGGGGGCGAAGCGTCCGGTGGGCGTGTTCACGGGTACCATTATGCTTTCGCGACAGGAGCAAGCATGGCCACGGTAGAACTCACCAAGGACAACTTCGAGGACGTCGTCACCGGCAACCCGATCGTGATCGTCGATTTCTGGGCGCCGTGGTGCGGCCCGTGCCGGGGCTTCGCGCCGATCTTCGAGCAGGCCTCCGAGTCCCACGAGGACGTGGTGTTCGCCAAGGTGAACACCGAGGACGAGCAGGAGATCGCCGCGGCGTTCGACATCCGCTCGATCCCCACGCTGATGGTGTTCCGCGACAAGGTCATCCTCTATTCCCAGGCCGGCGCGCTGCCGGCCGGCGCGTTCGGCGAACTGATCACTAAGGCCAAGGAGGTCGACATGGCCCAGGTGCAGAAGGAGATCGCCGCCCGGGGTGAAGAGGGCGAGGGCGGCGCCGCCGCCTAACCCGGCACCGTCGAGCGCAGCAGGCTGCCGCACGCGCCCGCGTCCAGTCGCTCGAGGAACCACGCAAGCGCCTTGCCCTTGTTGGCCGTCCGCCAGGCGAGGTACTGGAAGGCCTCCAGCTTGGGCTCGGCCACCTGCCTGATCAGCAGGCGTCCCGCCTTCTCCTCGTCCCGCGCGATCGGTTCGGGCAGGTAGCCGACGCCGAGGCCCGCGCGCTGGGCCGCGACCTTCGCGGTGAAATCCGGCACCGTCAGCGTGTCCTGCCCGAGCAGCAGCCCGGAACTGCGCGGCGGCTGGCTGCGCGAGGTGTCGCCCACCGCCACTGCGCGATGCCGGCGGATTTCCGCGGGCGGCAGCGGTTCGGGCGCTTCCGCCAGCGGATGCGTTGGCGCCACCGCGAACAGGAACTGCACCGGGTGCATGCGGCGCAGGCTGAAGCCGGCCTGCGACATGGGCTCGCCGCCGGCGCCGATGGCGAGATCGACGCGCCCCGATTGGAGTGCGTCCCCAGGTGCCGCCGAGAACCTCGTAGGCCATGCGCACCCCGGGTGCCGCTTTCCGCGCGGTCGAACTCCGCCACCAGCGGCAGCAGCGCTTCGGCGCGCAGCGTGACGTCGACGGCGATCCTCAGTTCCACCTCCCAGCCGCGCGCGACCTGCTGGACGCGGCATTCCATCTCGCCGGCCATCTCGAGCAGGCTGCGCCCTTCGTCCAGGAGTTCGCGTCCGGCGGCCGTGAGTTCGGCGCGGCGGCCGCTGCGGTCGAAGAGCTTCACGCCGAGGTCCTCCTCGAGCTTGGCCATGGTGTAAGTGAGTGCTGACGGGACGCGGTGCAGTTCCGCCGCGGCGGAGGCGAAACTGCCTTTCCTTTCAATGGCATCCAGTGCTGCCAGGGCATCCAGCGAGACTTTGAGGGGCATAGTCAAATAAATTGAATATATTGTTCAGAATGTTCCGCTTTTATTCCCCGCGAGGCAACCCTACACTGGATTCACCAGGTTCAGCCCATCTGAACTGACAAACAGGAGGCATTGTCATGCAGGAAGTCCGCAAGGCCAATGAGCGGGGATACGCCGACCACGGCTGGCTGCGCTCGTTCCACACGTTTTCGTTCGCCGACTACCACGACCCGAAGCACATGGGGTTCGGACCCTTGCGCGTGATCAACGAGGACCGGATCGATCCGGACCAGGGGTTCGGCACGCACGGCCACCGCGACATGGAGATCATCAGCTACGTGCTGGAAGGCGAGCTCGCGCACAAGGACTCGATGGGCAACGGCTCGACCATCGTGCCGGGCGACGTGCAGAGGATGAGCGCCGGCACGGGGGTGCGGCACAGCGAGTTCAACCACGCCAGCTCGGTCACGCATTTCCTGCAGATCTGGATCGAACCCGGCGTGCGCGGCATCGAGCCGGGCTACGAGCAGAAGCATTTCGATGCGGCCTCCAAGCGCGGGCGCCTGCGGCTGATCGCTTCGCCCGACGCCCGCGACGGCTCGGTGACGATCCACCAGGACGCGTCCATTTACGCGGCGTTGCTGGACGGCGCGGAGAAGGCGACGCACGTGCTGGCCGCAGGGCGGCGCGCCTATGTGCACGTGGCGCGCGGGAAGGTGACCGCGAACGGCGCGCCGCTCGAGGCGGGCGATGCGCTCAAGGTGTTCAACGTGGCTGAAGTCGTGCTCGAGCAGGGCGCCGGCGCCGAAGTCCTGCTGTTCGACCTCGCCTGATTTCACCAGACAACGGAAAAACGATCATGACAACGAAAGTGCAAGTGGTGTTCTACAGCATGTACGGCCATATCTTCCGCATGGCCGAGGCCGTGGCGGCCGGCGCGAAGGAAGTGCCGGGCGTCGAGGTGAGCCTCGCGCAGGTGCCGGAGCTGGTACCTGCCGACGTGCTCGAAAAGAGCGGCGCGACGGCGGCGAAGGCTGCGTTCGCACACGTACCCGTCGCGAAGGTCGAGCAACTGGCGGACGCGGACGCCGTGATCTTCGGCACGGGCACGCGCTTCGGCATGATGACTTCCCAGATGCGCAACTTCCTCGACCAGACCGGCGGGCTGTGGGCCAAGGGCGCGCTGATCGGCAAGGTCGGCAGCGTGTTCACGAGCAGCGCCACGCAGCACGGCGGGCAGGAATCGACGCTATTGTCCTTCCACACGACGCTGCTGCATCACGGCTTCGTCGTGGTCGGGGTGCCGTACTCCGAGGCACGCCAGACCACGATCACCGAGATGACCGGCGGCACGCCCTACGGCGCGTCCACGATCACCGGCGGTGACGGCTCGCGCCTGCCCTCGGAAAACGAGCTTGCGATCGCGCGCTTCCAGGGCAGGCACGTGGCGACGATCGCAGCGCGGCTGAAGGCGGGCGCCAGGTGACGGCGCAGGTCATCGACTCGCACTGGGCGGCGGTCACCGACACGCTGCGCGTGCGGCGTGCGCTGCCCGGCGCCGGGCGGGAAGCGGTCGGGCCGTGGGTTTTCCTCGACCATTTCGGCCCGCTCGAAGTGCCACAGGGCGACGAGGGCACGCCCCCGCACCCGCATGCCGGGATCGAGACGGTGACCTACCTCTTCGACGGCGCCATGAACCACCGCGATTCCGCCGGCCACGAAGGGCTGGTGGGCGGTGGCGGGGTGCAATGGATGACGGCCGGGCGCGGCATCGTGCACGCCGAGCGCCCGTCCCCGGGCGGCCTGCACGGCCTGCAGTTGTGGACCAGCCTGCCGCGCGCGCAGAAGCGGCGCGAACCCGTGTACCAGCACTTCGACGCGGAGGCGTTGCCCGTGTTCGAGCGCGAGGGCGTGAAGGTCAGGGTGGTCGGCGGCACGCTGGGCGGCGTGACCAGCCCGGCGCAGACCTCGTCGCCGACGCTGCTCGCCCACGCTGCCTTCGGGAAAGCGGGCGTACTCGAGGTCGATGTCCCGGCGGAGTTCGAAGTTGCCGTGTACGTGGCGGCCGGGACCGCAAAGGTGGACGGCCTGGAGGCCGCTACCGGCCAGATGGTCGTGCTCGAAGCGGGTGCGTCACGCCTGCGGCTGGAAGCGCAGGACGCCGACCTGATCCTGCTCGGCGGGGAAAGCGCCGAGCGGCCGCTTATTTTCCACGGGCCTTTCGTGCTCGACTCGGTGGAGGCGGTGAGGCAGGCCGAGCGCGACTACTTCGACGGCCGGATGGGGATGCTTCGGCCCTGACGAGGTCGATCACCCGGCGCAGCACCGCGCGCGCATCGCGCCGGGAGGCCGGGCTGCAGATGCCGAGGTCCATCGAGGACGCCCCGCAAAGCATCGCATGGATGACCAGCGCGTCTCCGGCGGACACCGAGAGTCCCGCACCGGAGAACAGGCCCTGCAGGTCCTGCACCGCCTCGGACTGGAACTTGCGCATCTGGCGCTTGAGCGAGGCGTCCTCGTCCGAGGCGGAGATCAGCGCGTGGAAGATCCGCGAAACGCCGCGGTCGGAAATGGCGTCGCACAAGCCGTCGGCGACCTCGTCCACCGACAACTCCCCGCGCCGCGCGCGCTCGTGCAGGGGGGCGATCAGCACCTCGCAGGAGCGGTCGGCGACCGCCAGCAGCATGTCGGCCCGCGACGGGAAGTAGTAGGTCAGGTGGCTCTGGCGCACGCCCGCCTCGGCTGCTATCCGGGGTTGAGATAGCGCGGCGAAACCGTGCTTCCTCAAGAGCTTGAGCGCGGCTTCGATGATGGTTTCGCGGATGTCCATGTCTGCTTCAGGGGTGTAACGGGGTTGCAACGCAACAAATTTTTGGTAGCCTTACCAAACTTTGGTAAGCTTACCAAACTTTGAAATCCCGCGGCGCCGAAAGTTCCGCGCCGCGCCTCCAGGAAGGACCGAAATGCTCCCCATGCACCTGCCCACCGGCGCCTCGCGCCCCGCATTGATGGCGATTCTCGTTTCCTCCGTGCTGGCCGCCTGCGGCGGCGGCACCCCGCCCGAAGGCAAGGGCGGCCCCGGCGGCATGCCGATGGCGCCGCCGGTCACGGTGGCCGCCGCGATCGAGCGCAGCACCAGCGACTTCGACGAGTTCACCGGCCGGCTCGACGCCGTCGAGAAGGTGGAGTTGCGCCCGCGCGTCTCCGGCTACATCGAGAGGATCCACTACGCGCAGGGCGGCGAGGTGGCGAAGGGCGACCTGCTGGTCGAGATCGATGCGAAGCCCTTCGAGCAGGAGTTGCGCCGTGCCGAGGCGCAGGTCGCCAGCGCGAAGACGAAGTACGACCTCTCCGCGGGCGAGCTCGCGCGCGTGGAAAAGCTGGTCGATTCGGGCGCGGTGTCCCGCCAGGAGCTCGACGAGCGCGCCTCTGCGAAGCGTGACGCCGACAGCGCGCTGAAGTCCGCCCAGTCCTCCGTCGAGACGGCCACGCTGAACCTCGGATACACCAAGGTGCGCGCGCCCGTGTCGGGACGCACCAGCCGCGCCGAGATGACGGCGGGCAATTACGTCACCGCCGGGCAGTCGCTGCTGACGACGATCGTGTCGATCGACCCGATCTACGCCGTGTTCGAGGCCGACGAACAGGCATTCCTGAAGTACGCCGACCTTTCGCGCCGTGCGGCCGGCGTCCGGACCGCGCGCAACGCCGTCTACATGGGCCTCGCCAACGAAACGGGCTACCCCCACAAGGGCGTGATCGAGTTCGTCGACAACCGCCTGAACCCGCAGACCGGTACGATCCTCGCGCGGGCCGTGTTCGACAACAAGGAGCGCCGATTCACGCCCGGGCTGTATGCGCGGATCAAGCTGTCCGGCAGCGGCAGCTACAACGCGGTGCTGGTGGACGACCGCGCGATCGGCACCGACCAGTCCAAGCGCTTCGTGCTGGTGGTCGGCGCAGACAACAAGGCAATGTACCGCGAGGTCAGGCTCGGCGCGCTGGTCGACGGGCTGCGCGTCGTGAAGGACGGCCTGAAGGCCGGCGAAGTCATCGTGGTCAACGGCCTGCAGCGGGTGCGTCCGGGCATGCCGGTACAGCCCAATAGCGTGCCGATGAATCCCGCGGAGCGCCCGAAGCCCGCCCCGATGGGCCCGGACGGCAAGCCCGCCGCAAAAGCCGAAGCGAAGAAGTAACGCGATGCAACACTCGAACCTCTCCAAGTTCTTCATCGACCGGCCGCGGTTCGCGGCCGTGCTGTCGATCCTGATCTTCGTCGCGGGCGCGCTCGCGGTCTGGAAGCTGCCCATTTCGGAGTACCCCGAGGTCGTGCCGCCTTCCGTCGTGGTGCGCGCGGTGTTCCCCGGCGCGAATCCGAAGGTCCTCGCCGAGACCGTGGCCTCGCCCCTGGAGGATGCGGTCAACGGCGTCGAGAACATGCTGTACATGTCCTCGCAGTCGACCTCCGACGGCACGCTGCAGCTCACGGTGACCTTCAAGGTCGGCACCAACGCCGACCAGGCCCAGGTCAACGTGCAGAACCGGGTCTCGCAGGCCATCCCGCGCCTGCCCGAGATCGTGCGCACTCTCGGCGTCACCACGGTGAAGAGCTCGCCCGACCTGACGATGGTGGTCCACCTCGTTTCCCCCGACCAGCGCTACGACACGCTGTACCTGCGCAACTACGCGCTGCTGAACGTGAAGGACGTGATCGCGCGGATCCCCGGCGTGGGCCAGGCCCTCGTGTTCGGCGGCGGCGACTATTCGATGCGCGTCTGGCTCGACCCGACCAAGGTCGCCTCGCGCGGGCTGACTGCGGCGGACGTCACGCGCTCGGTACGCGAGCAGAACGTGCAGGTGGCCGCCGGCGTGCTCGGCGGCCAGCCCGCCGCGAACGGCGCGGAGTTCCAGCTGTCGGTGAACACCCTCGGCCGGCTGAGCACGCCCGAGCAGTTCGGCGAGATCATCCTGAGGACCGGCAGCGACGGCTCGATCGTGCGCCTGAGGGACGTGGCCCGCATCGAACTGGCCTCGAGCGACTACTCGCTCAACAGCACGCTCAACAACAAGCCGGCCGTGGCCGTGGCGATGTTCCAGGCGCCGGGCTCGAACGCGCTGAACCTCTCCACCGAGGTACGTGCCGCGATGGCGGAACTGAAGCGCTCCTTCCCCGAGGGGATGGACTACACCATCGTCTACGACCCGACGGAGTTCGTGCGGGCCTCGATCAAGGAGGTCGTGAAGACGCTGCTCGAGGCGATCCTGCTGGTCGTGATCGTGGTCGTGCTGTTCCTGCAGACCTGGCGCGCGTCGATCATCCCGCTGCTGGCGGTGCCGGTGTCGGTGGTGGGGACCTTCGCGGTGATGCTTGCCGCGGGCTTCTCGATCAACGCGTTGTCGCTCTTCGGTCTGGTGCTGGCGATCGGCATCGTCGTGGACGACGCCATCGTCGTCGTCGAGAACGTGGAACGCAACATCGAAGCCGGGCTGATGCCGCTTGCCGCCGCCCACAAGGCCATGCAGGAGGTCAGCGGGCCGATCATCGCGATCGCGCTGGTGCTCTGCGCCGTGTTCATCCCGATCGCGTTCATTTCGGGCCTGACCGGCCAGTTCTACCGCCAGTTCGCGCTGACGATCGCGATCTCGACGGTGATCTCGGCGTTCAACTCGTTGACGCTGTCGCCGGCCCTGTGCGCGATCCTGCTCAAGCCCCACGGCGCGCCCAAGGACCGCTTCGCCCGCCTGCTCGACGGGCTGTTCGGCTGGATCTTCCGGCCGTTCAATCGCGCCTTCACCGGCGGCTCGCATGCGTATTCATCGGGCGTCGGCCGCGTGCTCGGCCACAAGACGCTGATGTTCGCCGTCTACCTAGTGCTGATCGGGGCCACCGCGTACATGTTCCACCGCGTGCCGGGAGGCTTCGTGCCCGCGCAGGACAAGCAGTACCTCGTGGGTTTCGCGCAACTGCCCGACGGCGCGTCGCTCGACCGCACCGACGCGGTGATCGAGCGCATGTCGTCGATCGCGCTCCAGCACCCCGGCGTGAAGAACGCGGTGGCGTTCTCGGGCCTGTCGATCGCGAGCTTCTCGAACGCGCCCAACGCCGGGATTGTGTTCATCACGCTGAAGGACTTCGAGGAGAGGAAGACTCCCGACCTGTACGGCCCGGCGATCGCCGGCCAGCTGAACGGCAAGTTCGCCGGGATCGAGGACGCCTTCGTGATGGTCTTCCCGCCGCCGGCCGTCATGGGCCTGGGCACGGTGGGCGGCTTCAAGCTGCAATTGGAGGACCGCGCGGGCCTCGGCTATGAGGCCCTTTACGAGGCCACGCAGGCGCTGGTCGGCCGCGCCTGGCAGACGCCCGGCCTCGCGGGGGTGTTTTCCGGGTACCAGATCAACGTGCCGCAGCTGTATGCCGACGTCGACCGCGTGAAGGCCAAGCGCATGGGCGTGTCGGTGACCGACATCTTCGACACCATGCAGGTGTACCTCGGTTCGCTGTACGTCAACGACTTCAACCGCTTCGGCCGCACCTACCAGGTGAAGCTGCAGGCCGATGCGCCGTTCCGCATGCGCGCCGAGGACATCGGCCAGCTCAAGGTCAGGAACGACAAGGGCGAGATGATCCCGCTCGGGTCGTTGCTGAAGGTCGAGCCCAGCTACGGCCCGGACCGCGTGCAGCGCTACAACGCCTACCTGTCGGCCGACATCAACGGCGGGCCGGCGCCGGGCTTCAGCTCGGACCAGGCGCAGGCCGCGATCGAGAAGCTCGCCAAGGAGACGCTGCCCAACGGCATCACCTATGAATGGACCGACCTGACCTACCAGCAGATCCTGGCCGGCAACACGGCGATCTTCGTGTTCCCGCTGTGCGTGCTGCTGGTGTTCCTCGTGCTCGCCGCGCAGTACGAGAGCTGGTCGCTGCCGATCGCGGTGATCCTGATCGTGCCCATGTGCCTGCTGGCGGCGATCACCGGGGTCTGGATCGCGGGCCGGGACAACAACATCTTCACGCAGATCGGGCTCTTCGTTCTTGTGGGGCTGGCGTGCAAGAACGCCATCCTGATCGTCGAGTTCGCGCGGGAGCTGGAGGAGCGCGGCATGGGCATCGTCGAGGCCGCGATCGAGGCCGCCCATCTGCGGCTGCGCCCGATCCTGATGACCTCGCTCGCATTCGTCATGGGCGTGGTCCCGCTGGTGCTGTCGTTCGGCGCCGGCGCCGAGATGCGCCAGGCGATGGGGATCGCGGTGTTCTCGGGGATGATAGGCGTGACGTTGTTCGGCCTGTTCCTGATCCCTGTGTTCTACGTCGTGATCCGCAAGCTCGCGACCCGCGGGCAGCCGGCGGCCGCGGGAGGCGGCATTGCCGCGCAGCCCCTGGCCGCGAGGGAGGATGGCCATGGTTAAGGTTGCCCCGCTGTTGATTGCAGTCCTGGTGGCCGGGTGCGCAGGTACCGCCAAGGATGCGGCGAGGCCGGTGATCGAACTGCCCGCCGCGTATGGCGAAGCTGGAGCCGCCCCGCAGGCGGCGAACCAGCCCTGGTGGGAGCTGTACAAGGATCCCGCGCTCGTCGCCCTCATCCGCGAGTCGCTCGAGAAGAACCGTGACGCGCGTATCGCCGTGGCGCGCGTCGAGGAGGCCAGGGCACTGGTCGGCCCGACCGAGCTTGCCCAGTTGCCGCAGCTGTCGGTCGGCGCCAGCGGCAACCGGCAACTCCTGCCGCAGAATGGCCAGTTCACTTTCGCCCCCGGGACGGACCGGCACCTGCCGCTGTACGGCGTGTCGGCCAACGCGTCCTATGAGATCGATTTCTGGGGCCGGGTATCGAGCCTCAGCCAGGCCGCCCGCGCCGAGTTCCTGGCGACGCAGTACGCGGGCGAGATCGTGAGGATGGGGCTGGTGGCCGATGTGGCCACCGCGTATTTCGACATCCTTGCGCTGCGCCGTGAGGCCGCGGTCACGCGAGACTCGATAGCCAACCGGCTCAAGTTCCTCGACCTCACCCGCCGCCGCTACGAGGGCGGGCGCGCGTCGCTGGCCGACGTGGCACGCGCCGAGGGCTCGCTTGCCGCCGCGCAGGCGCGGCTCCCGCAATTGGAGTTGTCCGCTGCGCAGACCGGGAACCGGCTTGCGGTGCTGGTCGGGCGCGGGCAGGGGGATCCGTCCGCGCTGGTCCCGGCCGCGGCCCGGCTTCCGGCGGCCCCCGACGTTCCCGCCGGGCTGCCTTCGTCCCTGCTCGAGCGCCGGCCGGACATCCTGGCGGCCGGCCAGGATCTGCTGTCCGCGACCGGCCGGGTCAAGGCACAGCGCGCGGGGCTGCTGCCGAGCGTCACGCTGACCGGTTCGCTGGGGACGCAAAGCCGCCAGCTGTCGCAGCTGTTCACCGGCCCGGCGGGCACGTGGTCCTTCGGGTTCGCCCTGCTCGAGCCGATCATCAACGCCGACCGCAACCGCTACCAGGTCCAGGCGCAGGAGGCGCGGGAGAAGCAGGCCGCGCTGCGCTACGAGAAAGCCGTCGCGGGCGCGTTCCGGGAGGTGTCGGACTCGATCGTCGCCCGTTCCAGGCAAGCGGAGGTGAGAGCCGCTTCGGAGGCGCAGGTGAGGGCGTTCGCGCGCCTGGCGGACATCGCGCTGAAGCGCTATGAGGCCGGCATAGCGGCCTACTTCGAGGTCGTCGACGCGCAGACCGAACTCCTGAACGCCGAGATCGCGGCGGCCGAGGCGCAGCGCGGCCTGCTCGGCGCGACCGTCAGCCTGTACAAGGCGCTCGGCGGCGGCTGGGATCCGGCCAGCCTGCGTGCCTCGGCGGGCGATAGCGCCACGCGATAGGGTCGATCGAAACGATTGCGTGCCGGCGCGGCGCGCCTTGGCTAGACTGGGGGTGTCCGTTCCACAAGGAGCCCGAGATGGCTGCGAACCGCATGAATACCGGCATCAGCGACAAGGATCGCGCAAGGATCGCCGAGGGGCTTTCAAGGCTCCTCGCCGACACCTACACGGTCTACCTCAAGACCCATAATTTCCACTGGAACGTCGAAGGTCCGATGTTCCAGACGCTCCACATCCTGTTCATGCAGCAGTACACGGAGGCATGGAACGCGATCGACCTCATCGCGGAGCGCATCCGCTCGCTCGGCCACTACGCGCCGGGGACCTACAAGCAGTACCAGAAGCTCGCCTCCATCAAGGAAACCGACGGCATCCCGAAGGCGACGAAGATGATCGAGCTGCTGATCGAGGGCCAGGAGGCCATCGTACGCACGGCGCGCTCGGTGCTGCCTGTCGCCGACAAGGCGAACGACGAGCCGACGCTCGACCTTCTCACGCAGCGCATGCAGGTCCACGAGAAGAACGCGTGGATGCTGCGCTCGCTGCTGCAGAAGCAGTAGGGCCGCCCGCCGCATGAGCGGCACGCGCACGGAGAGCGATTCGTTCGGGCCGATCGAGGTCCCGGCGGGCAGGCTGTGGGGCGCGCAGACCGAGCGCAGCCTGCGCTACTTCCGGATTTCGTCGGAACGCATGCCCCTCGCGGTGGTGTACGCGCTTGCGATGGTCAAGCGCGCCGCCGCCGGGATCAACGCATCGGCCGGACTGCTCGACCCGCGCAAGGCCGAGGCGATCCGGGCCGCCGCGGACGAAGTGGTTTCAGGCGCGTTCGACGCGGAGTTCCCGCTCTCGGTCTGGCAGACCGGCTCCGGCACGCAAAGCAACATGAACGTCAACGAGGTGATCGCCAACCGCGCCTCGGAGATCCTCGGCGGGGAGCGCGGCATGGGCCGTCTCGTGCACCCGAATGACGAGGTCAACCTCGGTCAGTCCTCGAACGACGTATTCCCCGCCGCGATGCACGTGGCCGCGGTGCTGGCGCTGCACTCGGACCTGGTGCCGGCGCTCGAGCGCCTGGCGGCTACGCTCGCGGGCAAGCGCGATGCGTTCGCGGGGATCGTGAAGATCGGGCGCACCCACCTGCAGGATGCCACGCCGCTCACCCTGGGCCAGGAGTTCTCCGGCTATGTTGCACAGCTCCAGTCGGCCGGACGGGCCGTACAGGCGACGCTGCCCGGCCTGCTTGAGCTCGCGGCCGGGGGCACTGCCGTCGGGACCGGCCTGAATGCCATGGCGGGATTCGGCGAAAAGGTTGCGGCGGAACTCTCTTCCCGGACGGGGCTGGGGTTCGCGGCCGCGCCGAACAAGTTCGCGGCGCTCGCCGGGCATGAAGCGCTGCTTTTTTCGCACGGTGCGCTGAAGACGCTGGCCGCCGCGCTGATGAAGATCGCCAACGACGTGCGCTGGCTGGCCTCCGGCCCGCGCTCGGGGCTCGGCGAGCTGTCCCTCCCCGAAAACGAGCCGGGAAGCTCGATCATGCCGGGCAAGGTCAACCCGACCCAGTGCGAGGCGCTGACGATGCTCTGCGCGCAGGTGATGGGCAACGACGTGGCCGTGAACATCGGCGGCGCATCCGGGAATTTCGAACTGAATGTGTTCAAGCCGTTGCTGATCCACAATTTCCTCCAGAGCGTCCGCCTCCTCGCGGACGGCATGGCGAGCTTCGAGGAGCATTGCGCGCGCGGCATCGAACCCAATCCCGCGCGGATCAGCGAACTGGTCAGTCGTTCGCTGATGCTGGTCACGGCGCTCGCGCCGCACATCGGGTACGACAAGGCTGCGCAGATCGCGAAGCTCGCGCATGCCAGCGGAACGACGTTGCGGGAAGCGGCCCTGGAGCTCGGCTTCGTGAGCGCCGCGGACTTCGACCGCTGGGTCCGGCCGGAAAGCATGACCGGGCCGTCCGGCTGAGGGACGTGCCGTCGCGGCGGGCTGTTAAACTGCGCCCCGCCATGTCACTCGTCATCCTCATCTCCGGCCGCGGCAGCAACATGCAGGCGATCCTCGACGCCGGCCTCCCCGTAACCGCGGTCATCAGCAACAGGCGCGACGCCGCGGGCCTCGGCGTCGCCGCAGCGCGCGGCGTTGCCACCGCCGTCGTCGAACACAAGGGCTACGGCACGCGCGACGAGTTCGATGCGGCGCTGGCCGCCGAGATCGAGAGGCATTCACCGGTGGCAGTCGCGCTGGCCGGGTTCATGCGCATCCTTACGCCGCGCTTCGTCGGGCGTTTTGCGGGCCGGCTGGTCAACATCCACCCTTCGCTGCTGCCCTCGTTCGCGGGGCTCGACACGCACGAGCGCGCGCTCGCGGCAGGCGTGAAGCTGCACGGCTGTACGGTGCATTTCGTCACCGCCGAGCTCGACCATGGCCCGATCGTCGCTCAGGCGGCGGTGCCTGTGCTGCCGGGCGACACCCCGGATGCGCTGGCCGCGCGCGTGCTGCGGCAGGAACACCTGCTCTATCCCCGGGCGCTCGGCTGGCTGCTCGCGGGACAACTTGTCATCGACAACGGTATCGTCCGCGTTAAGGATCCTGATGCGCAACAGCTTGCCTATTCTGATCGGCCTTAGCCTCGCGCTGCCCGTGGTGGCGGCGCCGGCGCACCGCGTCGAAATCGCCTACGAGCTCAGCCGCAACGGCAGTGCGATCGCCGAGCTCGTCGAGCGCCTCGAGCACGACGGCAAGGCTTACCGCCTGTCCGCCCAGATGAAGGGCAAGGGCATCTATGCCCTGCGCGGCGACGGCATGCGAACCAGCCAGGGCGCCATCGTCCCCGAAGGCCTGCGCCCGGCGGAGTTCGAGGACAAGCGCAGTGGCCGTGACACGGCACGCGCACGGTTCGACTGGAAAGCCAGGACGCTGACGCTGCAGCCGAAGGAGGGCGCGTCCGAAACAAAGCCGCTGGCGCCGGACATGCAGGACCGCCTGTCGTTCGCCTACAGCTTCGGCTTCCATGTGCCGGGCGCGGCCCCGATCGCGTTGAGCGTCACCGACGGCAAGGGCGTGTCGACCTCGGTGTACCAGCCGGCGGGCCGGGAGACCGTGAAGACGCCCGCGGGAGAGTTCGAGGCGCTCAGGCTCGCGCGGCAGAAGAACACGCCCGAGGACCGGTCCTCGGAGATATGGCTCGCGGTAAAGCATGGTTATGTCCCGGTGCGCATCCTCGTGGTCGAGAAGGACGGCACCCGCATCGACCAGGTGGCCACCCGGGTAAGTGCACAGTGAGGCATTTCCTATGAGCGCCGCAGCCAAGCCGACCAAGGCGCTGGTCGCCAATGCTTCCGAGGCCCTGTCCGAAGTCATGAGGTTCTCGGGGCCGGCCGACCAGGCGGTCTCGCGGTACTTCCGCGAGCACCGCGAACTCGGCCAGCAGGAGCGCGCCTTCGTCGCCGAGACCGTGTTCTCGGCGCTGCGCCGGCGCCGCTCGCTTGCGGCCGCGGCGCAATCGGAGTCGCCGTACTCGCTGGTGCTTGCCTCGCTGGTGCGCCTCAATGGCTTGTCGGTGCGCGCGGTGGCCGATGCGGTGCGGGAGAAGGACATCCCGCTGCTGGAACGCGCCCGCGCGGCCCGCACCGAGGACTTCGCTCCCGCCGTCCAGGCCGACCTGCCCGACTGGTTGTGGGAGCGCCTCGTCGCCCAGCAGGGCGAGGACGGCGCCAGGTCGATCGCGAGGGGCATGCTGTCGCCCGCGCCAATGGACCTGCGGGTGAATGCGCTCAAGGCCTCGCGCGATGCGGTGCTGGCCGGCCTGCGCTCGTCGGGGATCGCCTGCGAGCCGACGGCCTATTCGCCGGTCGGGATCCGCCTCTCGGACAAGCCCGCGATCAACCGGCACGCCGCGTTCGTGGACGGCAGCGTCGAGGTGCAGGACGAGGGCAGCCAGCTGCTGGCCTCGGTCGTCGGCGCGAAGCGCGGCGAGATGGTGGTCGATTTCTGCGCCGGCGCGGGCGGCAAGACCCTCGCGCTGGGCGCGATGATGCGCAACACCGGGCGCCTCTATGCCTTCGACGTGTCCGCCAAGCGCCTGGCGGGCCTCGACCCGCGCCTCGCGCGTTCGGGCCTGTCGAACGTCCACCCGGTCGCGATCGCGAACGAGAACGACCTGCGCGTGAAGCGCCTCGCCGGCAAGATCGACCGCGTGCTGGTGGATGCGCCGTGCTCGGGGTTCGGCACGCTGCGGCGCAACCCGGACCTCAAATGGCGCTTCGGCGAGAAGGACGTCGCCGAACTGGTCGAAAAGCAGTCGCGCATCCTCGCCGCCGCGGCCCGGCTGCCGCGGCCCGGCGGGCGGCTCGTGTACGCGACCTGCAGCGTGCTGAAGGAGGAAGGCGAGGGCATCGCGGAGGCTTTCCTCGCCGCGCACCCGGACTACGCGCAGCTCAGCTGCGCGGAGATCCTCGGGGGGCAGGGGATCGCGCTCGACACCGGGGCCAGCCTGCGCCTCTTCCCGCACGCGCATCGCACGGACGGTTTCTTCGCCGCGGCCTTCGAGAGGAAGCGCGCCTAGTCGCGACGGTAGGGCTCGTGCAGCCTTACCGGCGCCGCCTTTGCCCGGCGCATGCGGATGTTCAGCATCTCCACGCCGAGCGAGAAGGCCATCGCGAAGTACACGAAGCCCTTGGGCACGTGGTACTCGAACCCGTCCGCGATCAGCACCACGCCGACCACGACGAGGAAGGACAGCGCAAGCATCTTGATCGTCGGGTGGTCCGAAACGAACCGCCCGATTGCGCCGGCGAACGCCATCATCAGTCCCACCGAGACGACGACCGCGGCGATCATGACGGCGACCTCGTCGACCATGCCCACCGCGGTGATGATGGAGTCGAGCGAGAACACCAGGTCGACGACCATGATCTGCAGGATCACCGCGGCAAAGGTCGCCGGAACCGCGCTCGAATGGCCGCCCTCCTCGCCCTCGAGCAACTGGTGGATCTCGCCGGTGCTTTTCCAGAGCAGGAACAACCCCCCGGCGACCAGGATCAGGTCCCGGCCGGTGAACTCCTTGCCCAACACGGCGAACAGGGGTGCGGTCAGCCCAACGATCCACGACAGCAGAAGCAGCAGGCCGATGCGCATGAACATGGCCGTAAACAGGCCGATCCTGCGCGCGAGCTCACGCTTTTCCGGGGGCAGCTTGTCGACCAGGATCGAGATGAAGATGATGTTGTCGATGCCGAGCACCAGCTCGAGCGCGGTCAGGGTCAGGAAGGCGATCCATACCTGGGGTTGGGAGAGCAGTTCGATCATGGGGGCGTTCCGGTGGGGCGGGCGACTGTCATGATAGCGCCCCATGGGACCTGCTAGAGTGGGATATCCGCAGGTATCCGATAACGCAATATGCCCACGCGCCTCATCCTGACTCTCGCCGTCCTGGCCGTCGTCCCGGGTGCGCTTGCGCAGGCTCCCGAGGTCGATCGCCCGATCGAGATGCACGGGCAGTCCACCGTCGTCCGGCAGTCGAAGCCCGCATTCGCCTCGCCCTACGCGGGCCCGAGGAGCCTGGGGGCGGCGCGCGCTTCGAGCTACTCCTTCACTGCGACGATGTTTCTCGGCGCGCGCCTGGCCGACGGACTCGAGATCTACTACAACCCCGAAGTCACGCAGGGCGTGCCGTTCTCGCAATTGCAGGGCACGGCGGGATTCACCAATGGCGAGCTCGCCCGCACCTCGGGTGCGGATCCGGCCCTATACACTGCGCGCGCTTTCGCCCGCAAGACCTGGAACCTCGGCGGCGAGGTCGAGGAACAGGCGTCGGACCAGAACCAGGTGAAGGCTCGCTACGCGGCGCGGCGCGTGGTGCTCACTGCCGGGACGGTCTCCGTGCTCGACGTGTTCGACGCGGTCGACTACAGCCGTGATGCGCGTACGCAGTTCATGAACTGGTCGTCACTCACCTACGGGGCCTGGGACTTCCCGGCCGACGCGCGCGGATACACGAGCGGGATTGCGGCCGAGTACATCACGCCCGCCTACTCGGTGCGCGCCGGCCGGTTCGCGTTGCCCCGCGAGTCGAACGGCCTGCGGCTCGACGGCAGGCTCGGCAGCCGCTACGGCGATGTCGCCGAAGGGGAGGTTCCTTTCAGGGTGGCGGGGCGGGATGCGGTTCTGAGGGTCATGGCGTTCCGCAACCGTGCCGTCATGGGTGCGTTCGGCGATGCGGTCGCCGCCGGCGGGACGCCCGACCTAGCGACGGTGCGCAGGCTGCAGTCCAAGTCCGGATTGGGGGCGGGCGTGCAGGCCGAGGTCGCCGATAACGTCGGCGCATACGTCCGCGCAGCATGGAACGACGGGAAGACGGAGACCTTCGCGTTCACCGAGATCGACCGCTCGCTCGCGGCGGGCCTGCTGGGCAAGGGCGAGCGCTGGTCGCGCCCGGGCGACAGCGCCGGGATCGCGCTCTACGTGAACGGCCTCGGCCGGGCGCATCGCGATTACCTTGCGGCCGGCGGGCAGGGATTCTTCCTTGGCGACGGGCGGCTGAATTACGCCAGCGAGCGGATCGTCGAACTGTTCTACAGCGCGCACCTCGGCGCCCGGGTGTGGCTCTCCGGCGGGGTCCAGCGCATCGCCAACCCTGGCTATAATCGTGACCGGGGTCCGGCGGACTTCTACAGCCTGCGCCTGCACACGAACTTCTGAGTCCCACCCGCGGCTAGGGCCGCACTGTCGGCGAATCCCGTGGCCAATTCCAGATTCGAAAACATCCTAGCCAACCTGCTTGACGACCTGAGGCAGCCAGAGGTGTTTTGGCAGGCCGCGGTGTTCGTCGCGTGCCTGCTGCTTGCCTGGGCGCTGTCTCGCCTGGTCAGGGTGAAGACCTCCGAGGACCAGTCCGCGGCACTCAGGATGGGTGCGGGCGGCTTCAACCGCATCGTATTCCCGCTCGTTACCGTGCTGCTGCTGGCGGCGGGCCGCGCGATGCTGTCGCGCTGGACCCACGTGAACCTGCTGTCGGTCGCGATCCCGCTGTTTGCTTCGCTCGCCGGCATCCGCTTCGTGGTCTACCTGCTGCGCCTGGTGTTCTCGTCCGGCGGCGGCCTGGCGGTCTGGGAGCGGGCGATTGCGGCCACGGTCTGGGTCGGGGTGGCACTGCACCTCACCGGGTTGTTGCCCGAAATCCAGGATGCCCTCGAAGGCATCCGGATCACGGTCGGAAAGCAGAAGTTCTCGCTGATGAGCGCGCTCGAGTCCGCATTCTGGATCCTCGGCACGGCGCTGCTCGCGCTGTGGGCCGGCAGCCTGCTGGAGCAGCGGCTGATGCGCGCGGAAGCCCTGCATTCGAGCCTGCGCGTGGTGTTCGCGCGCCTCGGCAAGGCCTTGCTGCTCGTGGTGTCGATCCTCATCGTGCTCCCGGTCGTGGGCATCGACCTCACCGTGCTGTCGGTGTTCGGCGGCGCGCTGGGGGTGGGCCTCGGCCTCGGACTGCAAAAGATTGCAAGCAACTACGTGTCGGGATTCATCATCCTGCTCGACCGCTCGATCCGGATCGGCGACTGGATCACGGCCGACAACCACTACGGCGAGGTCAAGGACATCACCACCCGATACACCGTGGTCCGGTCGATGTCGGGCGTGGAGGCGATCATCCCGAACGACACGCTGATCACGACGACTGTCCTGAACAATACCTACGCCGACAAGCAGTTGCGGCTGAGCGTGAAGGTGTCGGTGGCGTATTCGACCGACGTCGCGCCGGTCCTCGCCCTGCTGGCGGAGATCGCCGGCCGCAATCCGCGGGTGCTGCAGGACCCGCCGCCGAACGCGCTGGTCGTGGCGATGGGCGAGAGCGGGATCGACCTTGAACTGGGATTCTGGATCGAGGATCCTGAGAAGGGGCGGGCCAACGTGTGTTCCGAAATCAGCGTCGAAATCCTCGCTGTTTTCCGCGCCCGCGGTATCGAAATTCCCTTTCCGCAACGGGAGGTTAGGGTGCTCGGCGGCGGCCCGGCTTGAGGCAGGTCAAAAGGCCCCCATATTCGGGTTGCGCGGGGGGGCGGTTCGCGTAGAATCGCGCGCACCCTCCGCTTCTCCCCATAACTATTCCTATAAATCCGACACCTACGATGCTCTTCTCCGGTCTGTTCGATCTCCCCTGGTGGAAACTGGTCGTCATCGCCCTCGTTCTCACCCACGTCAC
The DNA here is from genome assembly GCA_965279075.1 of Burkholderiales bacterium. GTDB lineage: Bacteria > Pseudomonadota > Gammaproteobacteria > Burkholderiales > SG8-39 > SZAS-79. The sequence continues at coordinate 29,105 of CBDIHI010000011.1, forward strand.
GATAGCCGCCGTAACGATCTTCCTGCACCGCCACCAGGCGCACAGGGCGCTCGACCTGCACCCGATAGCGTCGCATTTCTTCCGCTTCTGGCTGTGGCTGACGACCGGCATGGTGACCAAGGAGTGGGCGGCGATCCATCGCAAGCACCACGCCAAGTGCGAGACCGTCGACGACCCGCACAGCCCGCAGGTGCTCGGCATCAACCGGGTGCTGTGGGGCGGGGTGTTCCTGTACGTGAAGGAGTCCTACAACAAGGACACCATGGAGCGCTACGGCCACGGCACGCCGGACGACTACATGGAGAGGAACCTCTACTCGGCGCACGCGATCCTCGGCCTCACGCTGATGGGCGCGATCAACGTCTTCCTGTTCGGCGTGGTTCCCGGGCTGCTGATCCTGGTCACGCAGATCGTCTGGATACCGTTCTGGGCCGCCGGCGTCATCAACGGCGTGGGCCACTGGTTCGGCTACCGCAACTTCGACTCGGCCGACGCCAGCACCAATATCGTCCCGTGGGGCATCCTGATCGGCGGCGAGGAACTGCACAACAACCACCATTCGCACGCCACGTCGGCCAAGCTCTCGTCGAAGTGGTACGAATTCGACATCGGCTGGATGTACATCTGCATCCTCGAGAAGCTGGGCCTCGCGACGGTCAAGAAGGTTGCGCCGACGCCGCGCTTTTCCAGCGCCAAGGCGGTCTCGGACCTCGATGCCGATACGCTGCACGCCGTGATCACGAACCGCTACGACGTGCTCGCCCGCTACGCCAAGTCGCTCAAGAAGACATATGCGCAGGAGATGGTGCGTCTCAAGCGGGGTTCGCCGAGCGAAGCGGCCTCGTTGCGCTCGCTCAAGCCGAAGCTCCTGCGCGCGCAGGACCTGCCCGCCACGGACAAGGAGCGCCTCATCGACGCGCTCAAGCACAGCAAGGCCCTGGGCACTGCGGTCGCCATGCGCGACGAGCTGGTCGCCCTGTGGGAGCGCTCCAACGCATCCAAGGAGCAGCTGTTGCAGGAGTTCAAGGACTGGTGCCACCGCGCCGAGTCCAGCGGCATCGTCCCGCTGGCCGAGTTCAGCCAGAGGCTGCGCTGCTACGCGTAGGCCAGGCCGGTCGGTGAAATGAAAAAGGCCCGCCGAGGGTAGATCCGGCGGGCCTTTTTCTTTGGGACTCGGCTGGGTTACTTCAGCTTGGTCTCTTTGTACATCACATGCTTGCGCGCCTTCGGATCGAACTTCTTGATCTCGATCTTGTCGGGCGTGGTGCGCTTGTTCTTGGTCGTGGTGTAGAAATGACCGGTGCCGGCACTGGATTCGAGCTTGATCTTCTCACGCATGGTCAGGCTCCTTTGGCTTTGCCGGCCTTGGCGATCTTGCCTTCGGCACGCAGGTCGGCCAGCACGGCGTCAATGCCGTTCTTGTCGATCGTGCGCAATGCATTGGTGGACACGCGAAGGCGGACCCAGCGGTTCTCGCTTTCGACCCAGAACCGGCGATAGTGCAGGTTGGGGAAGAAGGTACGCTTGGTCTTGTTGTTCGCGTGCGACACCAAGTTACCTTTCATCGGCTTCTTGCCGGTGACTTGGCAGACTCGGGACATGGCTTGGGCTCCGCGGAAAAAGGCGAGATTTTACACGGAATCAGGCCGGGTGCCCAAGCTTTCTGCCCGTCCCGGCCGGAACCAGCGCCGGTCGGCGTAAAACCCGGCGTCCCGGCTCCCCGGCAGCCACCCCGGGTACCCGAAAGCGGGCAGGGGCGGCAACTGCCGTGGCGCGGCCGACTCGGGCAGGGCGTCGACCCAGGCCGCCGCGGCCCGGTCGAGCCCGGCGGTCAGGGCCTCCGGCGGGCCGGCCAGCGCGCCGGGCGGGACCGCCACGAACAGGGCCTTGCAGGTGATCCCTGGATAAGGGGCGAGGGCTTTTTCGTAGGCCGAATGCCCCAGCAGTACGAACCGCACCCCCTCCAGCAGGGCCGCACGGCGGTCCCAGTACAGGGCCTGCCAGCGGAAATCCCGGACCAGCCCCTCGATTTCGTCCAGCAACGGGTCGGCGCAGGCCACGATCATGCCGCCTTCGTCGACCAGCGTGAGCAGGTCCCGCAGGGGACCTCTCCCGCCCCTGTCGGCGGGCAGGCGGGCGGCGTGCCGCGCGTTGAGGGCGGCCTTGGTGAGCGGGAAGGCCAGCCATGCGAGGGCGTTGAACAGGTCGTGCAGGTTACCCGGGCGGGTATCGACGCAGCCGGTTGCATGGATGCGCGATTCGTAGTGCGCCTTGGCCGCGGGATCGGGCGCGCAAAAGCGGATCGGCAGGCCGGTTGCGGTCATGGGCGGGCGCGGGGACCCGCAAGCGAGGGCGTTGAGTCGCGCCAGGTCGGGCCGGTCCCGCAACTGCCGCAGCCAGGGCCGCAGCGGCTCGAAGGCCGGGTGGGCGAGCGCCCCGGGAGTGAAGCCCGGGCTTACCTCAGCTGCCACGCGAGCGACTCGCCGGCGCGCATCGGGACGACCTCGTGGGCGCCGAACTTGTAGCTTTCGGGCACGCGCCACTCCTTGCGCACCAGCGTGATCCGGTCCTTGTTGCGCGGCAGGCCGTAGAAGTCCGCGCCGTGGAAGCTGGCGAAGCCCTCCAGCTTGTCGAGGGCGCTGGCCTCCTCGAACGCGCTCGCGTAAAGCTCGATCGCCGCGTGCGCCGTGTACAGCCCGGCGCAGCCGCAGGCGGCCTCCTTGGTGTGCTTCGCGTGCGGGGCGCTGTCGGTGCCGAGGAAGAACTTCGGGTTGCCCGAGATCGCCGCCTCGACCAGCGCCTCACGGTGCTCCTCGCGCTTCAACACCGGCAGGCAGTAGTTGTGCGGCCGGATTCCGCCGAGGAACAGCGCGTTGCGGTTCATCAGCAGGTGGTGCGCGGTGATCGTCGCGGCGATGTTCGGGCCGGTCACCTCGACGTACTGGACGGCATCGCGGGTGGTGATGTGCTCGACGACGATCTTCAGGTCCGGGAACCGGTCCACCAGCGGGCCGAGCGTCATCTCGAGAAAGGCCTTCTCGCGGTCGAACACGTCGATCTCGGGATCGGTGACCTCGCCGTGGATGAGGAGCGGGATCCCCAGTTCCTGCATCTTCTCGAGCGTGTGGAAGCACCTTGAGATCCGCGTGACGCCGGCGTCCGAGTGCGTCGTCGCGCCGGCCGGATAGAGCTTCACCGCAAACACCCGGCCGGAGAGCTTCGCGCGCGCAATCTCCTCGGGCGGCGTGTCGTCGGTCAGGTAAAGCGTCATCAGCGGCTCGAAGCGGGAGTTCTCCGGCAGCGCGTCGAGGATGCGCTCGCGGTAGTCGAGCGCGCGCTTGGTCGTCGTGACCGGCGGCTTCAGGTTCGGCATCACGATCGCGCGGGCGAAGCATCGCGCGGTGTGGGGGAGCACGGCCGCAAGGTCGTCGCCGTCGCGCAGGTGCAGGTGCCAGTCGTCCGGCCGGGTCAGGGAAAGGATGTCCAATGGGGGCTCGCGTGGGGCTACCGGGTCTACGTTGGGGTCGGCCGATTCTACCGTGGCTTGCGGGGCTTCCCGCCGGACGCAGTGGGAGGTTGCTCCGCCGAAAGTTCGAGGGCGCGGCCGTAGAGCGGGTTCTTCGACCCGCCGGTGATTCGCGCCGCGATCCGCGCCGCGTCGCTGACGGAGTGGTCTTCCAGCAGGATGCGCAGGATCCGGTCGGATTCACCGTCATCCGCTTCGGCGACGACCGCCCGCGGCCCGAGGACGAGCACGAACTCCCCCTGCTGCCGGTGGGGGTTGGCCCCGATCCATGCCTGCGCCTCGCCCAGCGGCAGCCGCGCGACCTCCTCGAACTTTTTCGTAAGTTCGCGTGCGATCACCAGTTCGCGCGCTTCGCCGAAGGCCGCCGCCAGGTCGACCACGGTTTCGAGCACGCGGTGCGGCGCCTCGTAGAAGATCACCGGGCAGGCGGCATCCAGCGCAGCCAGGGTTTTGCGCCGGGCGCTGCCGGAGGCCGGCAGGAACCCGGCGAACAGGAACCGGTCGGCGAGGAACCCGCTCGCGCAATAGGCGGCCATCGCCGCGCTCGGGCCGGGAACCGGGACGACGCGGATGCCCGCGCGGTGCGCGGCGGCCACGAGCAGCGCGCCCGGGTCGGAGATCGCCGGCGTCCCCGCGTCGCTCACCAGGGCGATCGTCGTACCCGCGAGCATCGATTCGACCAGCCTTTCGCCTGCCTGCCTTTCGTTGTGTTCATGCAGGGCCACGGTCTTCGCGGTGATGCCGTGGGCCGAAAGCAGCGTACGGGAAGTCCGCGTGTCCTCGCAGGCGACGAGGCCGGCGGCGGCGAGGACTTCGCGGGCGCGCGGCGACAGGTCGGAGAGGTTGCCGATCGGCGTGGCGACCACGTACAGCGTCCCGGCAGGTGTGTGTGTGTCGGCCATCTCGGTCCAGGTCGACGCGGACCGCGTCAACGCCGATTGTCGGGCTTCGTTAGGGGATGAGCAACCTTGCAGAACCCGACCACGGGGATACTTGCCATGGACACCGCAACGGCCGGACGCCGCGCCGAGGACCTCGCCGAACGCCTGCTCACGGAGGCCGGCCTCGCCATCATTGCCCGCAATTTCCGTTGCCGGCTCGGGGAGATCGACCTGATCGCCCGGGAGGGCGACACCTTCGTGTTCTGCGAGGTGCGCTATCGCAGCGGCGAGTCCTTCGGTGGCGCCGCGGAAAGCATCACGGCGAGGAAGCAGGCGCGCATCGCCGCCGCCGCGCGCTATTTCCTCACCGCCCGACGGGAAGCTCCCTGCCGCTTCGACGTGCTGCTGATGCGCACCCTGGACCTTGCCCGCATCCGCTGGATCCGCAATGCGTTCACCGTTTAGCCCGCTGCGATCGTTTGCGGCGCCGCTCGCCGTCCTGTGCCTGGCCGCTGCGTCCGCCGCACATGCGGGTGACGTTCCGGCGCGGGTGCGCATGCTCGTGCAAAGCTCGCCCCTCGCGGGCTTTCGCCATGCGCAGGCCGAAGACGTGTGGGCCGAGCTGCGCGCGGGCGACCCGCTGGTCCTCGTGCGCGAGCCGGACAACCCCCACGATCCGAACGCGGTGCGCGTCGAATGGCGCGGCCGCAAGCTCGGCTACGTGCCGCGCCGCGACAACCCGGCGCTCGCATGGGCGCTCGATCGCGGTGAGGCGCTGCATGCGCGCATCAGCAGGGCGGAATGGCATCCGAACCCCGCGCGGCGCATCGCTTTCGAGGTCTTCGTCGAGTGAGGATGCGGTGTAAAATCCACGCATGGGCCATTCAGACGACAAGGCGCTGCAAACCGAGCTCGCGGCGCGCGTTGCGGGACATTTTTCCGAGAGCGCGGCCGTCAAGGCAGCCTGCGTCAGCGAGCTTTCCGCGCCGATCGCCCGTGCCATCGCCCTGATGGCGGCCTGCCTGCGCGCCGGCGGCAAGGTGCTGGCCTGCGGCAATGGCGGCTCAGCGGCGGACGCGCAGCACTTCTCCGCGGAACTCCTCAACCGGTTCGAGGTCGAAAGGCCGCCCCTTGCGGCGATCGCCCTGACCACGGACACCTCCACGCTGACTTCGATCTCGAACGACTACGGTTTCGAGCAGGTCTTCGAGAAACAGGTCAGGGCGCTCGGGCGGCCGGGGGACGTGCTCCTCGCCATCTCGACGTCCGGCAATTCGGGGAACGTAATTGCCGCGATGCGGGCCGCCACGGGCGCCGGAATGGGCATCGTCGCCCTGACCGGGCGGGGCGGCGGGCAGATGACGGCCCTGCTGGGTTCGGGGGACGTAAACATCTGCGTACCGCATGCGGTTACCGCGCGCGTGCAGGAGGTCCACCTCCTGGCGCTGCATTGCCTGTGCGACGGGATTGACGCAGTACTCTTTGGAGCGAATCGATGAAGAACGCAGGCTGGCTGGCGCTGGTCGCCGCAATCGCGGCGGCACCGGCATTGCAGGGCTGTCTACCGGTGGCTGCGGTCGGCGTTGGGGCGGTGGCCGCATCGGCGAACGACCGCCGCACCTCCGGCACGCAGATCGAGGACGAGGGCATCGAGCTGCGCGCCTCCAATCGCATCAGCGAGCGCTGGGGTGACAAGGTCCATGTCAACGTGACCTCCTTCAACCGCAGCGTGCTGGTCACCGGCGAGGTCCCCGACGCGGCCACCAAGGCGGCGGTGGAGCAACTCGTCAGCGGCGTGCCCAACGTGCGCGGAATCACCAACGAACTGGCGGTGGCCGGCATCGCCGCGCTGTCCTCGCGCACCAACGACGCGTACATCACCTCCAAGGTCAAGGCGCGGTTCGTCGACGCGAATACGATCAACCCGTTCCACGTCAAGGTGGTCACCGAGAATTCCACGGTCTACCTGCTTGGCGTCGTGACCGAAGCCGAGGCCAAGGTTGCCACCGACGTCGCCCGCACCACCGGCGGCGTGCGCAAGGTCGTGCGCCTCTTCGACTACTGCACGACGGCGGACGACGCGTGCCGCCCGCCGGCTCCGCCCAGGCAGGACGCGGCCAAGCCACCGGCCAAGCCCTGAGGTGAGGGTCGTCGCCCCGGCGTTCGAGCGCAAGATCCTGCCGCCGGCGGGACTTGCGGCCGGGCTGCCGGGCGCTTCGCGCCCGCTGGTGTTCACCAACGGCGTATTCGACGTGCTGCACCGTGGCCATGCCACCTGCCTCGCCCAGGCGCGCGCGCTCGGTGCGGCGCTCGTGGTCGCGCTGAACAGCGACGCGTCCGTCCGGCGCCTGGGCAAGGGCGAAGACCGGCCCGTGAACCCGCTCGAGGACCGTGTCGCGGTGGTCGCCGCGCTGGAGGCGGTCGATTTCGTCACCTGGTTCGAGGACGACACGCCGCTTGCGCTGATCGAGGCGCTGAGGCCGGACGTCCTCGTCAAGGGGGGCGACTGGCCGGTGGAGAAGATCGTCGGATCGGCCGGCGTCCTCGCGCGCGGCGGCCGCGTGCTTTCGATCTCTTTCGAGCACGAGCGTTCGACCACCACGCTGCTGCAGCGGATCCGGGCCGCGAAGTAGGCGACGCGCAGGTTCGCACGCGTGGTCCCGGGTTAAACTAGCGGCATGAAGCTGCACCAGCTCAAGATCGATTTCAACGCGGAACACGACCGCCTGCTCATGCTCGTCTCCACCGACGACGGTGCGGAGGTGCGCATGTGGCTTACACGCCGCTTCGTGAAGCTGCTGTGGCCGCTGCTCGTCAAGCTCGCCGAGGAAAGCCCGCGCATCAAGGTGCAGCCCAGCGCCGAGGCACGCAAGGCTTTGCTGGGCATCGAGCACCAGAAGGCGGTGCAGAAGGCGGACTTCTCCAAGCCCTTCCAGCAGGAGGCGCGCTCCACGCCGCTGGGCACCGAGCCGCTGCTCCTCGCGCGCATCCAGACCGGCAACGACCCCCGCGGGCTGCCGGTGGTTTCCCTGCACCCGACCAGCGGGCAGGGCATCACCCTGACGCTCGACGAGGTGCTGCTGCATTCGGTGTGCCGGCTGCTGCAGGCCGCGATCACCAAGAGCGACTGGGATATCGAGCTCAAGCTGCCCGGGGTGGAAGCCGAACCCGCCGAAGAGTCCCTGCCCCGCACGTTGAACTGACTAGCCGGCCGTCGCGCCGGCCGTTTCGCCCGACTCGGCGCGCAGCGCCTCGATCTTCGCTGAAGCGTGCAGCCAGTCGTCCTCGGCCCGCGCGAGTTCGGCCTTCAGTTTCGCGTCCGCGGCGACCAGCTGCTTCATGCGCTCCTTCTGGGTTTCCTCGTACAGGGAGGGATCCGCCAGCGCTGCGTGCGCGGCTTCGGCCTCCTTGCCGAGCCTGGCCACGCGTGCCTCGATCGCCGCGAGCTGCTTTTCCAGGGGCTTGAGCTGCGCCCGCACGGCCTCGCGGGCGGCGTTCCTCGCCTCCGCGTCGGCGCGGCGCTCGTCCTTGCGGCTGCTCCTGGGGGCATCGTCGCGCTTCGTGCGCTCGGTCTTCAGGCGCGCCTTGCGGTAGTCCTCGAGGTCGCCGTCGAAATCGGCCAGGTGCCCGTCGGCCACGACGATGATCCGGTCCGCGCAGGTCGACAGCAGGTGCCGGTCGTGCGAAACGATGATCAGCGCCCCCTCGTAGGTCTGCAGCGCCATGGAGAGCGAACGCCGCATTTCGAGGTCGAGGTGGTTGGTCGGCTCGTCGAGCAGCAGCAGGTTGGGTTTGCGCCGGACAAGTGCGGCCAGCGCCAGGCGTGATTTCTCGCCGCCCGACAGGGGGCCGATCGGACGCTGGGCCGCCTCGCCGGCGAATCCGAAGCCGCCTAGGAAGTCGCGCAGGTGCTGCTCGCGGTCCGCGCGGAACAGCCTGACCATCATGCCCAGCGGCGTCTCGTCATGCCTGAGGGTCTCGATCTGGTGCTGTGCGAAGTAGCCGACCACGATGTCGCGCCCGGTGCTGCGGCGGCCGCTGCTGGGCTCGATTTCGCCGGCCAGCATGCGCACCAGCGTGGTCTTGCCCGCGCCGTTGGCGCCGATGACGGCGATCCGGTCGCTCTTGGTGAGGCTCATCGAGATGTTCGACAGGATCGTCCGCTCGCCGTAGCCGACCGAGACCTCCTCCAGCGAGACGATGCGTTCCGGCTGGCGTTCTGGCTCCTCGAACTCGAAGTGGAACGTATCCGCCGCGTAGATCGGCGCGACCTTTTCCATCTTCTCTAGCTGCTTCATGCGGCTCTGCGCCTGGCGCGCCTTGCTCGCCTTGGCCTTGAAGCGCGACACGAAGCCCTCGATCCGCTTGATCTCGCGGTCCTGGCGCGCCGCGAAGGCTGCCTGCTGAATCAGCTCCGAGGCGCGCTGCTGCTCGTAGGAGGAGTAGTTGCCGGTGTACAGCCGCATCGAGCCTGCTTCACCTCCCGGGAGGATCGCGAGGATGCGGTCGCAGATCCGGTCGAGGAAGTCGCGGTCGTGCGAGACCACGAGCAGCGTGCCCGGATAGGAGCGCAGCCAGTTCTCCAGCCACAGCACAGTGTCGATGTCGAGGTGGTTGGTCGGTTCGTCGAGCAGCAGCAGGTCGGACGGGCTCATCAGCGCGCGGCCGAGGTTCAGGCGCATCCGGTAGCCGCCGGAGAACTCCTTCACGGCCCGTTCGCCCGCATCGGGCGGGAACCCGAGGCCCGCGAGCAGGGCGGCGGCGCGGGCGCGCGCCGTGTACCCGTCGACATGGGCGAACCTCTCGTGGGCTTCGGCCAGCGCGTGCCCGTCGTCGCCGTCGTGGTGGGCGGCCTCGGCCGCGGCGATGGCGGCCTCGGCTGCGCGCAGGTCCACGTCCGCGTCCATGAGGTATTCGAGCACCGGCTGGTCCAGCGCGGGGGCCACCTGCTCGATCCACGCCAGGCGGGTGCCCGGCTGGATCTCGCATTCGCCGCGGTCGGCGGAGAGTTCGCCCGCCATCAGGGACAGCAGGCTCGACTTGCCGCAGCCGTTGGCGCCGACCAGGCCGATCTTCCAGCCCCGTTCCAGCGTGAGGGATGCGCGGTCGAAGAGCGTGCGGGGGCCGCGGGCGATGGCGAGGTTGCGAAACAGGATCATTCGGGGCCGTACAGGGAATCCGGGGGGAACGGAGTATAATGCGCGCCCTCGGCAACTCCTTGCCAAAAACACAGGCTATCGCCATCAGTTCCGGTTTCGAACAACTCGGCCTCATCCCGCCCCTGCTCCAGGCGGTCACCGACATGGGCTACACGCAGCCTTCCCCGATCCAGGAGAAGGCCATCCCCATCGTCCTCGCGGGACGCGACCTGATGGCCGGCGCGCAGACCGGCACCGGCAAGACCGGCGCCTTCGCGCTGCCCACGCTGCAGCGCCTCGCGCCGGTGGCCTCGAGCAGCACCTCGCCTGCCAAGCATCCGGTGAGGGTGCTGGTGCTCGCGCCGACGCGCGAACTCGCGATCCAGGTCGAGGAGAGCTTCAAGGCCTATGCCAAGCACATGCCGATCCGCTCGACCTGCGTCTACGGCGGTTCCGACATGCGCGCCCAGATCGCCGAGTTGAAGCGCGGCGTGGAAGTGCTGGTGGCCACGCCCGGCCGGCTGCTGGACCACGTGCAGAACAAGACCGTGATGTTCAACCAGGTGAGCGTGCTGATCCTGGACGAGGCCGACCGCATGATGGACATGGGCTTCATGCCCGACATCCGCCGTATCATCGCGCTGCTGCCCGTCGAGCGGCAGAACCTGCTGTTCTCGGCGACCTTCCCCGACGAGATCAAGAAGCTCGCCGGCTCGATCCTGCGCAACCCGGCCGAAATCCAGATCGCCGCGAGGAATGCGGTGGCGGACCTCGTCACGCACATCGTCCACCCGGTGTCGCGCGAGAAGAAGCGCGACCTGCTGACACACCTGATCCGTTCCCGGGACCTGAAGCAGGTCCTCGTGTTCTGCGGCACGCGCATCGGCGCGAACCGCCTTGCCCACCAGCTGCGCGCGGCGGGCGTGGGGGCCGACGCCATCCACGGGGACAAGTCGCAGGCCGAGCGCCTGGTCGCGCTGGACGCCTTCAAGACCGGCAAGACCGTGGTGCTCGTCGCCACCGACGTCGCCTCGCGCGGTCTCGACATCGAAGCCCTGCCGCAGGTGATCAACTTCGACATCCCGCATTCGCCCGAGGACTACGTGCACCGCATCGGCCGCACCGGTCGCGCGGGCATGACCGGCGAGGCGATCTCGATCGTGTCGCCGGACGACCTCGACGACCTCTCGGCGATCGAGAAGCTGATCAAGAAGAAGATCGACCGCGTGCTGGTTCCCGGCTACGAGCCGGACCTGGCGACGCTGACCGCGCTGCTCGGCAAGGAAGCCGCCGATGCCGTGAAGGTGTCGACCCCGATCGCGCCGATTTCCTCGGGGCGCCCGCGCCGGGAGCATTCCGATCGGGAGAGGCCTGCACGCGGGGAGAGGTCCGAGCGCTTCGAGCGCCCCGAAAGGACAGAGCGTCCACATGGCGGGTCGCGTCCCCAGCCTGCGCGCGCGCCGGCGGCGCCCGCGGACCCGATCTTCAGCAAGCCCTACGAGCCCGGCACCGCGCCCGCGGCCCCCGGCCAGCCGGCATCCCCGTCTGCCCCGTCGCAGCGCCGCGCCCGTCCGATCGGCGCGCTGCTCGGCGGTTTTGGGCGTAAATCCTGAACTTCTGAGTCTGGAACCCGGCGCCTGGAGCCGGTCTCCGGTCAGTCGTCTTGCTGGTTCAGGAAAATCCTATACGCAGCGGGCGCCGTCCACTTCGATGCACGAGCCGCTGACCAGCGCGGCCTCGTCCGAGGCCAGGTAGAGACAGGCGTTCGCCACGTCCAGCGGCGTGGAAAAGCGCCCCAGCGGGATCGTCGCGAGGAAAGCCTTCCTTGCCTCCGGCGTCACCGCACCCCCCGCGAACTCCGCCGACAGCCCGGTCTCCGGGCTGAACACCGGGTTCACGCAGTTCACCCGCACGTTGTCCGGGCCGAACTCGCCGGCCATCGACTTGCTCATCAGGATCACGGCGCCCTTCGAACTGTTGTAGATCGTGAGTCCCGGGCGCGGCCGCAGACCCGCGGTGGAGGCGACGTTCACGAAACAGCCGCCGCCCTGCTTCCTGAACACCGGCAGCGCGTGGATGGCCGACAGGTAGATGCTCTTCACGTTGACGTCGTAGACCTTGTCGAACTCGGCCTCGGTGACTTCCAGGAAGGGTTTCTTGCGGTGCGTCCAGCCGGCGTTGTTCACCACGATGTCGACGCGGCCGAACGCCGATACCGAGGCGGCCATCAGCGAGGCCCAGTCGGCGCCGCGGGTCACGTCGCCTTGCACAAAGATCGATGCGCCCTTGCCCAGTTCCGCGGCGACCCGGCCGCCGTTGCCGGCGTCGATGTCGTTCACCACGACTTTCGCGCCCTCCGCGGCAAACCGCCTGGCGATGCCTTCGCCGAATCCCGAGCCCGCGCCGGTGACGATCGCCACCTTGTCCCTGAGTCTCATGCCGTCTCCTCGTTATTGGGGGATGCCGGGGCATTATAGAATCGCGCACCGCCCCGAAGGAAAGCCCAATGAACCTCGACCGAGTCACCACCGGCCGCGACGTGCCGAACGACGTCAACGTGATCATCGAGATTCCGATGAACGCCGAGCCGATCAAGTACGAGGTCGACAAGGAGACCGGGGCGATGTTCGTCGACCGGTTCATGTCCACCGCCATGCACTACCCGTGCAACTACGGCTACATCCCCCGCACGCTGTCCGGCGACGGCGACCCCGTGGACGTGCTGGTGCTCTCGCCGTTCCCGCTGATCACCGGCGTGGTGCTGCGCTGCCGCCCGGTCGGCATGCTGAAGATGGAGGACGAGGCCGGGGAGGACACCAAGCTGCTGGCGGTGCCCATCGACAAGCTGACGAACCTCTACCGCACGGTCAACTCGCCGCGCGACCTGCCCGAGCTCACGCTCGCCCAGATCGCCCACTTCTTCCAGCACTACAAGGACCTCGAGCCCGGCAAGTGGGTGAAGGTGGAGGGCTGGGTCGGGCCGCAGGAGGCGAAGAAGGAAATCCTCGACGGCGTGGCGCGCTACGGCCGCGCGAAGAAGAAGCCGAAGTTCTAGGGTTGCTTGAAGGGGCTGTGCTCGCGCAGCTCGTTCACGTACTTCGCGATGCCCTCGGATTCCCGGCCGAGAAACTCCTCGACCGCCTCCGAAAACTGCGGGTGCGCCAGCCAGTGGGCCGAAACGGTCTCGACAGGCAGCAGGCCGCGGAACAGCTTGTGCTCGCCCTGCGCGCCGCCTTCGAACGTGTCCAGCCTGCGCGCGATCGCGAAGTCGATCGCCTGGTAGTAGCAGGCCTCGAAATGCATCAGCGGCACGTACTCCAGCGACCCCCAGTAGCGCCCGTACAGCGTTTGCGGCGTATAGAGGTTGAATGCGCCGCCGATCGGCGCACCGTTGCGCTCGGCGAGGATCAGAAGCGTGTGCTCGGGCAGCGACTCGCCCAGGCGCAGGAAGAACTCCAGGTTGAGGTAGGGCGTCGACTGGTGCATCCGGTAGGTGTGCCGGTAGCACTTGTTGAAGAACTCCCAGTGCTCGCGCCGGATCGATTCTCCCGTCAGGTGGCGGAAGGTGACGCCGGCCTCGCGGACCTTCCTGCGCTCCTGCTTCAGGTTCTTCCTCTTCTGGTGCGACATGCGCGCGAGGAACGCCTCGAAGTCGGCGTAGCCCTCGTTCCTCCAGTGGAACTGCACGGTGCGCCGGAGCATCATGCCGCGCGCCTGCATCAGCCCGGCTTCGCTTTCCTTCGGGAACAGCACGTGCAGCGAAGACACGCCCTTCGCGAGGTCGAGCGCCTTGCCGACCAGCAGCGCGCGGTCGGCGTCGTTGCCCGCGAGCACGCGGGGACCCGTGACGGGCGTGAACGGCACGGCGCACAGCAGCTTGGGGTAGTACTCGAGGCCGTGGCGCGAGTAGGCGTCCGCCCATGCCCAGTCGAAGACGTATTCGCCGTAGGAGTGCGTCTTCAGGAAGAGGGGCATCGCGCCGGCCACCTCGCCGTCGCGTTCGAGCACGAGGACCTGCGGCTGCCAGCCCGTGCGCGCCGACGCGCAGCCCGTGTCGATCAGCGCGTGCAGGAATTCGTGGCGCAGGAACGGGTTGCCTTCGCACCAGCGGTTCCATCCCGCGGGATCGATGCCGCCCAGGGTTTCGAGGATGCGGAGGCGGATCACTGCGGAGGCGGGGCCCTGTGGGAGTGCGGAAAGCGGGAGCCATTATTCCGGATGCCCGCTCTCCCGGGCAAGCGCGGCGTTTGCGGTATATTCAGACAATGAATCCAGCCAAGTGCGCGAGCGGAAAATGAGTGGCGCCCGCATCGTGCTGGCCCTCGCGCAGATCAACTGCACGGTGGGCGACCTGCAGGGCAACGCCGCCCGCATCCTCGACTACACGGCCCGGGCGCGCGAGCGCGGGGCGGACGTGGTGCTGACTCCCGAGCTGTCCCTGTGCGGCTACCCGCCGGAAGACCTGCTGCTGCGTGAAGGGTTCTACGCCGATTGCCGGCGCGAGCTCGATGCGCTGGCTTCGAAGGTTACGGGCATCACCGCAGTGGTCGGGTTCCCGGAACTGGCGGCCGACGGCAAGCGCTACAACGCCGCCGCGGTGATCCGCGATGGGCGCATCGTGGCCGTCGCGCGCAAGCACGACCTGCCGAACTACGAGGTGTTCGACGAGAAGCGCTACTTCACGGCCTGGAACGAGCCCTGCATCCTCGAGGTGAGGGGCGTGCGCTTCGGCCTCACGATCTGCGAGGACGTCTGGTGGCCCGAAGCACCGGCCATGGCGAAGGCCGCCGGCGCCCAGGTGATCCTCTCCATCAATGCCTCGCCCTACCACAAGCGAAAGCAACCCACGCGGCACAGGGTCTTCCGCGAGTGGATCCGCGCAAGCGGCCTGCCGATGGTTTACGTCAACCTCGTCGGCGGGCAGGACGAGCTGGTGTTCGACGGCGCTTCCTGCGTGCTGGACGGCGAGGGCAATGTGGTGCAGCAGGCGCCGTTCTTCGAGGAGTCGCTCGAACTCGTCGAGTTCGAAGGCGCGAAGCCCCTGCCGGGCGCGATCTCGAAGGAGCTGTCGCTCGAGGCCGAGGTGTACCAGGCCCTGGTCGTGGGCACGCGCGATTACCTCGGAAAGAACGGGTTCCCTGGCGCGCTGCTGGGGCTCTCCGGCGGGGTGGATTCGGCGCTGACGCTGGCCGTCGCCTGCGACGCGCTCGGCGCCGACAAGGTGAGGGCGGTGATGATGCCCACGCAGTACACCGCGCAGATGAGCCTCGACGACGCGAAGGAGATGGCGCGGCGCGTGGGCGTGCGCTACGACGTGATCCCGATCAAACCCGTGTTCGACAGCTTCCTCTCCACGCTCTCGAAGGAGTTCGAGGGCCGCGCGCCGGACCTCACCGAGGAGAACCTGCAGGCGCGCATCCGCGGCACGATCCTGATGTCGCTGTCCAACAAGTTCGGCTCGATCGTCCTCACCACGGGCAACAAGTCGGAGATGGCGGTGGGCTACTCGACCCTGTACGGCGACATGGCCGGCGGCTACGCGGTGATCAAGGACCTCGCCAAGACGCTGGTCTGGGACGTCACGCGCTACCGCAACACCGTGTCCGACATCATCCCGGAGAACATCATCACCCGGGCACCCTCGGCGGAGCTGCGCGACAACCAGACCGACCAGGACAGCCTGCCGGCCTATGAGGTGCTCGACGGCATCATGGAAGCCTACATGGAGCTGAACCGCAGCCCGGCGGAGATCGTCGCCCAGGGGTATGCCGCGGCCGACGTGCAGCGCGTCGTGGGGCTCATCAAGCGCAGCGAATACAAGCGCCGCCAGGCCCCGCCCGGGGTGCGCATCACCTTCCGCGGCTTCGGCAAGGACTGGCGCTACCCGATCACGTCGAGGTACAGGGAATAGGGCCGCCGCGTTACCCGCGTTACAATAGGCGCGACCCCCTTGGGCAGCCGCAGGACAAGCACTGGAGGAACCGGCATGAAGAAGATCGAAGCCATCGTCAAGCCTTTCAAGCTCGACGAAGTCCGCGAGGCGCTGTCCGAGGTCGGTGTCACCGGCCTCACCGTGACCGAGGTCAAGGGCTTCGGCCGCCAGAAGGGCCACACCGAGTTGTACCGCGGCGCGGAGTACGTAGTGGACTTCCTTCCCAAGGTGAAGATCGAAGTGGTCGTGCCCGACAACCACGTGGAGCCCGCCATCGAGGCGATCGTGAAGGCCGCCCGTACCGGCAAGATCGGCGACGGCAAGATCTTCGTCACTTCGGTCGAGCACGTGGTGCGCATCCGCACCGGCGAAATCAACGACGCGGCGGTCTAGCCGCCTATCGTTTCGCCTTCAGCAACACCAGCACCGCGCCGCCGCCGCCTTCGTGCGCCGGCGCCTGGCAGTAGGCCAGCACCTCGTCGCGCGGATTCAGCCAGTTCCTGAGCTTCGCCTTCAGCACCGGCTCGCGGTTCCTCGAGCCGTACCCCTTGCCGTGCACGATCCGGACACACCGCTGCCCGCGGTGCGAGGCGAGCGCCACGAATTCCGCCACTTTCGCGGCCGCCTCGTGCCGGTTCATTCCGTGCAGGTCGAGGCCGGCCTGCACCACCCAATGCCCGCGGCGCAGCCGCCGCAGCACCTGCTTCGAGAGCCCGTCGCGCAGGTAGGAGAGTTCCTCGCCGGTTTCGAGGGCCTCGTCGGGCGTGACGTCGCGTTCGATGCTCTCGATGAGCGCCGCGCGCTCGTCGCGCAGCATCTGCACCGGCACCGGCGGTGCCGGGGGACGGGCGGGTGCGGCGCGGCGCGCCGGCTTCAGCGGCTGGACGTCGGCGACCGCCTTGGCGAAGTCGTCGTCGGCCATGGACTCACGGGGCCGGCTGGTCCAGGTAGCGCTCGGCGTCCAGCGCCGCCATGCAGCCCGTGGCCGCGCTCGTCACCGCCTGCCGGTAGACGTGGTCCTGCACGTCGCCCGCGGCGAACACGCCGGGCACGCTCGTCGCGGTGGCGTTGCCTTCGCCGCCGCCCTGCGTGACGATGTAGCCGCCCTTCATCGCGACCTGGCCCTCGAAGATCCCGGTGTTGGGCGTGTGCCCGATCGCGACGAACAAGCCCTTCACGTCGAGTTCCGTCGGCGCGCCCGACTTCACGTTCTTGATTCGCAGCCGCGTGACGCCGGAGTTGTCGCCGAGCACTTCGTCGAGCGCATGGTCCCAGGCGATGGTCACGTTGCCGCCGTCGGCCTTCTTCATGAGCTTGTCGATCATGATCTTCTCGGCGCGGAACTTGTCGCGCCGGTGCACCACCGTGACGTGCTTCGCGATGTTGGAGAGGTACAGCGCCTCCTCCACGGCGGTGTTGCCGCCGCCGACCACCGCTACGGCCTGGTTCTTGTAGAAGAAGCCGTCGCAGGTCGCGCAGGCAGACACGCCGCGGCCCATGAACTTCTCCTCCGAGGGCAGGCCGAGGTACCGGGCCGAGGCGCCGGTGGCGATGATCAGCGCGTCGCACGTGTAGGTGCCCGAGTCGCCCTCGAGGACGAGCGGGCGCTGCCCCAGTTTCACGGTGTGGATCGTGTCGAAGACGATCTCGGTGTCGAAGCGCTCGGCGTGCTTCTGGAAGCGCTCCATGAGTTCCGGGCCCTGCACGCCCATGGCGTCCGCTGGCCAGTTGTCGACGTCGGTGGTGGTCATCAGCTGGCCGCCCTGCGCGAGGCCTGTGATCAGCACGGGCTTCAGGTTGGCGCGGGCGGCGTAGACGGCGGCAGTGTATCCGGCGGGGCCGGAACCGAGGATCAGCAGGCGGGCGTGGCGGGTGGTCATGGAGGGGCTTCTAGGGCGTCTTTGTGGGGGGACTCTGAGGGTGCCGGGATTATAGATGAGGCGGTTCTGCTACCATATCAAGGTCCACAAGGGCGCGGGGGCGTAAGGGTTATGTCTGCGATGGCGGCAACGGTGTCCACGGCGGTTCTGAAGAACGTGCCGATGTTCGCGAGCTTCCACGACGAGGGGCTGCGACTGCTCGCCACCGTGGTGACCAGAAAGAGCGTGACCCGCGGCACGACGATCATGGCGGCCGGCGATCTCACGGACTCTCTCTACATCGTCATCTCCGGCCGGCTCAAGGTCATGATGAGCGACGCCGAAGGCAAGGAAGTCATCCTGGCGATCCTCGGCTCCGGCGAGTTCTTCGGCGAGATGGGCCTGATCGACGACGCGCCGCGCTCGGCGAGCGTGGTGTCGCTGGAATCCTGCGAGCTCCTGTGCGTGACCAAGCGCGACTTCAAGCGCTGCCTCGAGGAGAACTTCGAGATGGCGATGGCGGTCATGCGCGGGCTGGTCCGGCGCCTGCGCGAGGCCGACCGCAAGATCAACAGCCTCGCGCTGCTCGACGTCTACGGCCGCGTGGCGCGACTCCTGATCGACATGTCCGAGGACGTCGACGGCCACAAGGTGGTCACCAAGCGCCTGCCCAAGCAGGACATCGCCAAGATGATCGGCGCCTCGCGCGAGATGGTCAGCCGGGTCATGAAGGACCTGCAGCTCGGCGGCTTCATCGAGGTGCGCGGCAGCACGATCGTGCTGCGCGAGACCATCCTCGCCATAGAGTAATCCCCCCTGTGGCGCGGGGTATAATCGGGTTTCCCCGGACCCCGAAGCGATGAGCGTAGCCCCAAAAGCCGAAGGCGCCTCCTTCACCGCCGACGGCGCCTCCCCCAGGACCGCCCCCCTGCCCGCGAAGCTCGCGAACCTCCTTCGCGAAGCCAAGTGGCTGGCCCTTGTCGCGGCCGCGGTCTACCTGCTCTTGATCCTCGCCACGTTCAACAAGGCCGA
This sequence comes from Burkholderiales bacterium, assembly GCA_965279075.1. Lineage (GTDB taxonomy): Bacteria > Pseudomonadota > Gammaproteobacteria > Burkholderiales > SG8-39 > SZAS-79. Next base: position 47,473 of record CBDIHI010000011.1, read on the forward strand.
CCCCGGCTGGTCGCACAGCGCCACCGCGGCCGTCACGCAGAACGCCGGCGGGCGCCTCGGCGCGTGGCTTTCGGACCTGATGCTGTACCTCTTCGGCGTGTCCTCGTACTGGTGGGTCGTGCTGTGCCTCTACGTCGTCGTGTGGGGCTACAGGCGCCTGGACGGCAGCGCGCTGATCGACCCGCGGCCCCTCGTGATCGCCCTGGCCGGTTTCGCCGTGCTGCTGCTCGCCAGCGCCGCGCTCGAGTCGCTGCGTATGCACACCCTGAAGGCCGAACTGCCGCTCGCTCCGGGCGGCCTGGCCGGGGATGCGCTGGGATCGTTCGTGTCGGGGGCCTTCGGTTTCACCGGCGCCACGCTCGCGCTGATCACGCTCGCCGCGGTCGGATTCAGCCTGTTCACCGGGATCTCGTGGATCGCGGCGGCGGAGTTCACCGGGCTGCTGCTCGAAGGCCTCGTCGCGCTGGCCAGGCGTGTGCGCGACAGCCGCCAGGACCGCAGGCTCGGCGAGATCGCGCGCGAGGAGCGCGAGCACGTCGTCGAGATCGAGAAGAAACGCGAGGAAAACCACGAGCCGATCTACATCGAGCCGCCGGTGGTCGAGATCAAGAAGTCCGTCAGGGTGGAAAAGGAAAAGCAGGCGCCCCTGTTCGACAACCTGCCCGACACGCCGCTCCCGCCGCTCAAACTGCTCGACGAGGCCTCGAACGAAGGCGAGCAGGTCAGCGCCGAGACGCTCGAGTTCACCTCGCGCCTGATCGAAAAGAAACTGTCCGACTTCGGCGTTTCGGTGAAGGTGCTGGCGGCCTACCCGGGCCCGGTCATCACGCGCTACGAGATCGAGCCTGCGGTGGGCGTGAAAGGCAGCCAGGTCGTGAACCTGGTGCGCGACCTCGCCCGCGCGCTGTCCGTCGTGTCGATCCGGCTCGTGGAGACGATCCCCGGCAAGTCGTGCATGGGGCTCGAGATCCCGAACCCGCACCGCCAGACCGTGCGCCTGTCGGAGATCCTCGGCTCCGAGGCGTACCACAACATGGGCTCCACGCTGACGATGGCGATGGGCAAGGACATCGCCGGCAACCCCATCGTCGCGGACCTCGGCAAGATGCCGCACCTGCTGGTGGCGGGCACCACGGGCTCGGGCAAGTCGGTGGGCATCAACGCGATGATCCTGTCGCTCCTCTACAAGGCCGAGCCCAGGCAGGTCCGCCTGATCCTGATCGACCCGAAGATGCTGGAACTGTCGATCTACCAGGACATCCCGCACCTGCTCGCGCCGGTGGTGGTCGACATGAAGCAGGCCGCCAACGCGCTCAACTGGTGCGTGGGGGAGATGGAGCGCCGCTACAAGGTGATGTCCTTCTACGGCGTGCGCAACCTCTCGGGCATGAACCAGAAGCACGCGGAGGCCGAGAAGAAGGGCAAGCCGCTCGAGGACCCGGCGACGATCGACTCGGGCAACCCGCAGCCCCTGCAGCACCTGCCGCACATCGTCGTCGTCATCGACGAACTCGCGGACCTGATGATGGTCGTGGGCAAGAAGGTCGAGGAACTGATCGCGCGGCTCGCGCAGAAGGCGCGGGCCTCCGGCATCCACCTGATCCTCGCGACGCAGCGGCCGTCGGTGGACGTCATCACCGGCCTCATCAAGGCGAACATCCCGACACGGGTGGCCTTCCAGGTCTCCTCCAAGGTCGACTCGCGCACGATCCTCGACCAGTCCGGCGCGGAGGCGCTGCTCGGGCAGGGCGACATGCTGTACCTGCCGCCGGGGACGGGCTATCCCCAGCGGGTGCACGGCGCGTACGTGGCCGACCACGAGGTGCACGCGGTCGTGGACTACCTCAAGAAACTGGCGGCACCCGCGTACGACAACAACATCCTCGAGCCCGAGATCGGCGAGGAGGGCGGCGGGGGAGGCGGGGAGGGCGAACGCACGGGCGAGAAGGACCTGCTCTACGACCAGGCCGTGGAAGTCGTGCTGCGCACGCGACGCCCTTCGATTTCGCTCGTCCAGCGCCACCTGCGGATCGGCTACAACCGCGCCGCGCGGTTGATCGAGGACATGGAGCGGGCCGGGATGGTGTCGCCGATGCAGACCAATGGCAACCGCGAAGTGCTGGTCCCCGCGAAACCCGAATGAGGATGCGCATGCCCGGGTTCGCCAGGTGGGTCCTTGCGCTGTGCCTCGTCACGGCGGCCCTGCCGGCCGGCGCGACCAGCCTGGAGCGCTTCCAGGCCTTCATCCGTACCACGCAGTCGGCGCGCGCCGACTTCGAGCAGAAGGTGTACGACCGCAACAAGAAGCTGGTGCAGGACTCGAAGGGGAGCTTCGCTTTCCTGCGCCCGGGCAAGTTCCGCTGGGCGTTCTCCAAGCCCTACTCCCAGCTGATCGTCGGCGACGGCGAGAAGGTCTGGGTCTACGACCAGGACCTGAACCAGGTGACGGTAAGGAAGCTCACCAGTGCGCTCGGCTCGACGCCCGCGGCACTGATCTCCGGCAGCGCCGACATCGAGCAGGCCTTCACCTTCAGCGACACGGGCGAATCCGACGGCCTGCAATGGCTCGACGCGAAGCCGCGCCAGGCCGACGCCGGGTTCGAACGCATCCGCATGGGCTTCGGCCTGGCCGGCATCGACGCGATGGAACTCGTCGACCAGTTCGGCCAGACCACGGTCCTGAGATTCTCCAACCTGCAGCGCAACCCCAAGCTCGAGCCGGGCACCTTCCGCTTCTCGCCGCCCAAAGGCGCCGACCTGCTGGGCGAGTAGCACCCGCCATGGCCGACCTGTTCGCCCCCGCGGAGCCCGCGGCCCCGCTCGCGGAACTGCTGCGCCCCGCCTCGATCGGCGAGGTGGTGGGCCAGCAGCACCTGCTGGGCGAGGGCAAGCCGCTGCGCCTCGCGTTCGACTCGGGCAAGCCCCATTCGATGATCCTCTGGGGACCGCCGGGCGTGGGCAAGACGACCCTTGCCCGCCTGATGGCGAAAGCCTTCGACGCGGAATTCGTGGCGCTGTCCGCGGTTTTCTCCGGCGTGAAGGACATCCGCGAGGCGATGCAGGCGGCGCAGGACGAACTGGAGCGCAGCGGGCGGCACACCATCCTCTTCGTCGACGAGGTGCACCGCTTCAACAAGGGCCAGCAGGACGCGTTCCTGCCGTACGTCGAAAAAGGCCTGGTCACCTTCATCGGCGCGACGACCGAGAACCCGTCGTTCGAGGTGAACGGGGCGCTGCTGTCGCGTGCGAACGTTTACGTGCTGGAGAGCCTCGACGACGCGGAACTCGCGACGCTCTTCGACCGCGGGGTCGCCCGCGTCCTGCCGGGCCTCCACGTGGATACGGCGGCGCGCGACCGGGTCGTGGGGTTCGCCGACGGCGATGCGCGGCGCCTGCTGAACGCCGTGGAGATCCTCGCCACGGCGGCACAGACCGCCCGCGCAAGTGCGGTGGACGCCGAGTTCGTCGGCAAGACGCTGGCGCAGAACCTGCGCCGGTTCGACAAGGGCGGCGAGCAGTTCTACGACCAGATCTCGGCGCTGCACAAGTCGGTGCGTGGCTCGAACCCGGACGCCGCTTTGTACTGGTTCGTGCGGATGCTCGACGGCGGCGCGGAGCCGCTCTACCTCGGGCGGCGGATCGTGCGGATGGCTTCCGAGGACATCGGCCTGGCCGACCCGCGCGGCCTGCGCCTGGCGCTGGATGCCTGCGAGACCTACGAGCGGCTGGGGTCGCCGGAGGGAGAACTGGCGCTGGCCGAGGCGGTGATCTACCTCGCCTGCGCCGCCAAGTCCAACGCCGTGTACGCGGCCTATAATGCCGCCCGCGCCTTCGTCTCCGGGGACACGACCCGGCCGGTGCCGCTGCGCTTGCGCAATGCCCCGACCAAGCTCATGAAGAACCTCGGGTACGGCAAGGACTACCGTTACGCGCACGAGGAAGAGGGCGCCTACGCGGCCGGGGAGGACTACTTCCCCGACGGCATGCCGAAGGTCGAGTGGTATGCCCCGACCGACCGGGGGCTGGAAGGCAGGATCCGCGAGAAGCTCGAACATTTGCGCGAGCTGGACCGTAAGAAGCGCGGGAATTCATGAGATTGTTTTATGAATCCCGCGCCAGTATTGGCTTGCATGACAGTTTGTATACCGGAAAGAGAATACTATGCTAGACATCCAGCTGCTCCGCTCAAGCCTCGATGCAGTCGCCGCCCGGCTGGCCGACCGCGGCTACGCCTTCGACCGTGAAACGTTCCTCGCGCTGGAGGCCGAGCGCCGCGAGTTCCAGGGCCGCGCCCAGGAACTCCAGGCCGCGCGCAACGCCCAGGCGAAGAAGATCGGCCAGGCCAAGGCGAAGGGCGAGGACGCCGCGGCGCTGATGGCTGAGTCGGCGGCGATCAATACCGAACTCGGCACGCTCGAGGCGCGCTCGGAAGACGTGCAGAAGCGCCTGCAGGCCTTCCTCTCGGTGATTCCGAACATCCCCCACGAAAGCGTCCCGGCCGGCAAGAGCGCCGAGGACAACGTCGAGGTGCGCCGCTGGGCCGAACCGCGCAAGTTCGATTTCGCGGTGAAGGACCACGTGGATGTGGGCACGGGCCTGGGCCTGCTCGACTTCGACACCGCGATCAAGCTCTCTGGCGCGCGTTTCTCGGTCATGAAGGGCGGCGTGGCGCGCCTGCACCGCGCGATCGCGCAGCTGATGCTCGACGTCCACACGACGGAACACGGCTACACCGAGGTCTACGTGCCGTACATGGTGTCCTCGGAGTGCGCCGACGGCGTGACGAGCTTCGCGAAATTCAAGGACGACCTGTTCAAGATCGACGGTCGCGACCTCTTCCTGATCCCCACCGCCGAGGTGCCGGTGACCAACTTCATGCGCGACGAGATCGCCGCGGCCGACACGCTGCCGATGAAATTCGCCTGCCACACGCCGTGCTTCAGGTCGGAAGCGGGCTCCTACGGCAAGGACACGCGTGGCATGATCCGCCAGCACCAGTTCGACAAGGTTGAGCTCGTGCAGTTCGTGCGCCCGGAGGATTCACATCGCTGCCACGAGGAACTGACGGCGCATGCCGAGGTGATCCTGAAGAAACTCGAGCTGCCGTACCGGACGGTCGTGCTGTGCACCGGGGACATGGGGTTTTCGTCGGCCAAGACCTACGACATCGAGGTCTGGCTGCCGGCGCAGGACACCTACCGCGAGATCTCGTCGTGTTCCAACTTCGAGGCTTTCCAGGCGCGGCGCATGCGCGCGCGCTACCGCAACGACAAGGGCAAGCCCGAGTTGCTGCACACCCTCAACGGCTCGGGCCTCGCGGTCGGCCGCACGCTGGTGGCGATACTGGAGAACTACCAGAACGCCGATGGGAGCGTCACCGTACCGGCGGCACTGCGGCCGTACATGGGCGGGCTGGAGAAAATCACGAGGGCCTGACCCTGCCGTCGCTGCGATGCAGCGCCCGACCTGTTAAAATTCGGCCCGCAAACGCACGGCATACCGGAGAGGTGGCAGAGTGGTCGAATGCGCCAGACTCGAAATCTGGTTTACGCGCAAGCGTAACGTGGGTTCGAATCCCACCCTCTCCGCCACCGGTTTCATGTCCTTGATTGATCTATCAAGAGATTGATCTACCGTAGGTTTTTGATGTTTGCTACAGAAGAGTGCTACAGAGGCGCTCTCCCTACGGTATATGTGCAAACCCTATGTGGTTCGAAGAGGCGATAACTTCGCCTTTCGCATTGCTGTGCCTCTCGACCTTCGCGCTCGGCTCGGGTTAAGAGAAATCACTCGATCGCTGAAGACCCAGGACCGGCACATCGCCGCACATATCGCTTCAACCGACGCTTCGACCTGGTTGGCATGATCGATCGTCTCGGCGTCGCCGCGGCACTTATCCCACCTACGCCCTACCGACTCGTAAAAGTTGGCTGACTCTCATCGTTAACCAAGAACTTGGTTGTTATGTTAGATACCGAACAGATCGAAATGTATGTCCCACTTAACTTACCGCGGTACCTAAAAGCTGCTGGCACTGTTCGCTACCGAGCAGTTCGCTATTTGTGCACCGCCTAAAGATTGCGATCTTACGTGGAAACATTCGCACTCAAGAACTTCGCCCAGCTTGCGTTCGGAGCAGCTGCAATTGTCAGCGTCGCTTTGGGGTGGACGCTTTACGACGTAAGCGTTCAGGAGCGCGAATCGTCGCGGTGGGTCGCCCACACGCAGCAAGTCATCTCGCAGGTAAGCAAGATCAACGAATCAGTTGCTCGCGCGGAATCTGCGCATCGAGGCTATCTGCTTTCCGGCAGTGACGCGTATTTGTCCGAACGCGACCAGGCGCTCGCAAAGGTCAGTGACGCCGCTATTGATATCAAGAAACTCACGTCGGACAACCCGGCTCAGCAACGCCGGATACTCCGGCTTGAAGAACTGGTCGCCGAACGCGTTGCGATCATGAAAGAGACCATCCTTCAGCGCCGAGGCGGGAATTCCGAAGCCGCTGTGGGTAGGGCGACAGCCGGAATCGGTCGGCAAGCAAGCGTGAGGATTTACGAAGCGACCGGAAAATTAGAACAGGAGGAGTTGCGTCTGCTGGAGATGCGCCGCGCGGATGAGCAAAAGCGTTTCGAAAGCACGCTTATCGTTCTCCTCATAGCGGGTTTGGCAGGCGTAATCGTTCTCCTCCCTGCTTATGTCGGATTCATTATCCAGTCCCATGCACGTGAACGCGCCGAGCGCAAGCTGGCCGACATGGCCGAGAGCCTTCCCGGCGCGGTGTACCAACGCCGGTCGAATCCAGATGGCAGCATGCGCTTCGAATTCTTGAGCCCATCGGTAAAGGAGCTCTACGGTATTGACCGGGAGGCGTTGCTGCGGGATCCCAAGCGGATTTGGGACTACGTATTCGAGGAAGACAAACCGGCACTCAAGGCCGCGGTCGAAAAAGCTACACGAACCTTGGAGCCGCACCATCACGAATTCCGCGTCAAGCACCCGGACGGCTCGACCAAATGGTTACGCACATCAGCCTCGCTACACAAGGAATCGGAAGGCAAAATCGTTTGGAACGGCTACTGGTCAGACATTACAAAAGAGAAGCAAGCCGAGATCGCCCTGCGCGCGAGCGAGGAATACAACCGTAGCATTCTCGAAAGCAGCCAGGACTGCCTTAAAGTACTGAGCCTCGAGGGTCGCTTGCTGGACATGGCCGCGACCGGGCGCCGGGTTATGTGCGTGAGCGACTTCGAGGAAATCCGCAACGCCGATTGGTTGGGCTTCTGGCAGGGCGAGGACCGCGCCGCCGCCGAGCGGGCTGTGGCCACGGCGTGCGCCGGAGGCACCGAGCGCTTCGGCGGGTTTTGCCCGAAGATGGACGGCACGCCCGCCTGGTGGGAGGTGGTCGTTTCGGCGATCCTCGGTCCGGACGGCAAACCGGAGCGACTCCTGTGCGTATCGCGAGAAGTCACCCTGCAGCACAAGGCTGCGGAGGACATCCGCCGGTTGAACGCCGAGTACATGCAGAAAAAAGAGGAGGCCGAGGGCGCGAACCGCGCCAAGAGCACTTTCCTCGCCACCATGAGCCACGAGATTAGGACGCCGATGAACGGCGTGCTCGGCATGCTCGAACTTCTCAGCCTGACGCAACTCGAGGCCGAGCAGCGCAACATGCTAGAGATCGTGCGTAAATCGGGCAAGTCGTTGATGCGGATCATCGACGACATCCTGGATTTCTCCAAGATCGAAGCTGGCAAGCTGGAAGTTCGCTCCGAGGCCGCTTCGATCGCGGAGGCTGTCGAGAGCGTGCGCAACATCTTTGCCGGGAACGCCAGCAGCAAGGGTGTGCTGGTCAAGCACGGCACCGATCCGCGAATCAGCCCCGCGCTGCTGGTCGATTCGCTGCGGTTGCGTCAGATCCTCAGCAATTTCGTCAGCAACTCGATCAAATTCACCTCCGCTGGCTGCATCGAAATCAAGGCGGAACTGCTCGAACAGACGGACGAGGGAGATCGGGTGCGGTTCTCGGTGAAGGACACCGGCATCGGCATCTCCCCGGAAAGCCAGGCGCGGCTGTTCCAGCCGTTCGTGCAGGTAGAAAACGGCATCGCGCACCGCCAGGGCGGCACGGGCCTTGGGCTCACGATCTGCCGGCGGCTCGCCGAAATGATGGGCGGCTCGATCGAGATGCAAAGCGAGATCGGCGTCGGCACGACCATGATCCTAACCCTGTTGCTGCCGATCGCCGACCCGAAGGACCTGGCGAAAACCGATCCGCTCAGCTCGCAAGACGAACTCATAACCACTACGAGCACGCGCCGCATGGCGCCCAGCGTTGCGCAAGCGGAAGCCGAGGGGACGCTGGTGCTGCTGGTGGATGACCACCCGATCAATCGCGCACTTCTGGTGGGCCAGGTAAATACCCTGGGCTATGCCGCGGAGAGCGCGGAAAACGGCCTGGAGGCACTGGATAAGTGGAAGTCGGGACGATTCGGGATCGTCATCACCGATTGCAACATGCCGGAGATGGACGGCTATGAACTCGCGCGCAGCATTCGCATGCGCGAGTCCGCAAACGGCGGCAAGCGCGTCCCGATCGTCGCCTGCACGGCCAACGCGCTGGGCGGCGAGGCCGAGAAGTGCTTTGCCGCCGGCATGGACGATTATCTGGCCAAGCCGGTTGAATTGAGGGCGATGCTGAGAAAGCTCGACCAGTGGCTGCCGATTCCGGAGGACGCACCGATCGATCTCTCGCGGCGCACCGTGATTTCAGGCCGGGACGCGACGCCCCCGCGCGACATTCTCATGAAATTTCGGCTCGTCAACGACAAGGATGCCGCCGCGCTCAAGCAGGCCGTGGAAGAAAACAACATTTCTCAGGTCACGCGCGCCTCGCACCGCATCAAGGGCTCGAGCGGCATGATCGGTGCGATGGGGCTCGCGACCGTGTGCGAGCGGCTGGAGGACGCCGGCCGCGCCGAGGACTGGATAACGGTCAAGGCGAACATGATTGCGTTCGATCAGGAACTGGAGCGCCTGAATGTCTATCTCGACTCCCTTTGAGGTGCACAAAGCGCCGAGACCATAACCGGAAGAAAAGAAAATGCAGATCGCTGACTTGCGTTTCTTAATTGCTGAAGATCATGATTTCCAGCGCAGCTTGCTGGTGGGCATGCTCGAGAACCTCGGCGCGAAGGAGGTCTTCGAGGCCTCGGACGGCCACACGGCTTTGGAAATCGTCCGGAGCGCCCGACAACCGTTCGACATCATCGTCAGCGATCTCGACATGCCGGGCATGGACGGGATGGAATTCATCCGCCACTTGGGCGAGACCGGGGTTCCGGTATCGATCATTCTCGCCAGCGCGCTCGATCGCTCGCTGGTCGCCTCGGTCGAGACCATGGCAACGGCTTACGGCATCAACGTTCTGGGGGCCATCGAAAAAAAATCGGTCGTGCCGGAGAAGCTGAAGGCGATGATCGAGCGGCATAAGCCGGCACAAGCGAAGCTCGACCGGCCTAGGGCGGCTAGCCCGCCGTTCACCCTGAAAGAGATCGCGGATGGACTGAAAAACGACGAGTTCGAGCCGTTCTTCCAGCCCAAGATCGAGCTGGCGACCGGGCAAATCAAGGGCGCGGAAGCGCTCGCGCGCTGGCGCCATCCGCAAAAGGGCATTGTCGCGCCCTACGCCTTCATCAAGCCGCTCGAAGACAACGGACTCATCGATGCGCTCACCTGGGCCATGCTGAGAAAAGCGGCGGCGTTCTGCAGAAGCTGGCGCGCGGCCGGGCTGGACGCCACTGTGTCGGTCAACTTGTCGCTCAAGTCGCTGGCCGATGTGCAACTGGCCGAGCGCGTGACGGAGCTCGTGCGCAGCCAGAACCTCGAACCCCGGTACATGGTGCTCGAGGTGACCGAATCCGCTGCGACGACCGACGTCGGCAAGGCGCTCGAGAACCTGTCGCGCCTGCGCGTAAAGGGCTTCGGCCTGTCGATCGACGACTACGGGACTGGCTACTCGTCGATGCAGCAACTCACGCGCATCGCGTTCACCGAGCTCAAGATCGATCAGTCCTTCGTGATGAATGCGTCCAGGCAGGAATCGGCCAGGGTAATTCTCCAATCAAGCCTCGAGATGGCGAAGAAGCTCAACATTGCCGCCGTGGCCGAAGGCGTTGAAACCCGGCAAGACTGGGACTTGCTCACTGAACTCGGCTGCGATCTCGCGCAGGGCTATTTGATCGCCAGGCCGATGGAGGCCGAAGTTTTCCTCGATTGGTATCGGAATTGGAAACTGTCGGGAAATCGCTTACCGGTCAACGAGGCAGTTTGAACGTAATCGGCGCCCAGCTCGCCCGCTGGCGCGAGCCGGAGGCGCGGTTGCGCCTAGCGCTCGCCACGGATGAATTGGCGCTCTATTGTCAGCCGATCGCTGCGCTCTCGGGGGCGGTCCGGTTCCCGATGGCGGAGGTGCTGGTGCGACTGCGGGAGGAGGAAAAAGCGCTCCTGCACCCGGGCGAGTTTCTGCTGGTGTTCGAGGAATATCGCCTCATGCCCGAGCTCGATCGCTGGGTGATGCGCCACGTCCTGGGGCATATCGTGAGTGGCTCGCGCATGCCGAGATTCTCTGTCAACGTTTCCACCCAGACGCTCAAAGACGCTACCTTTCCGATGGCTGTCACTACGGAATTGGAGTCGTCGGGGGTGCCGGGCACCGCGCTGCTCTTCGAGATCAGCGAAGCGGATTGCCTCGCGCACCTCGAATCCGTACTGCGGTTCGCCGCCGCGATCCGCGCGGTCGGCTGCGGTCTGATGGTGGACGGCTTCGGGCGGCGCGCCACGACCTTCGCGCCGCTTAAGTCGCTATGTCCGGACTTCGTCAAGGTCGACGGCTCGATCGTGAGGGCGCTCCTGAGCGCTCCCGCTGCTGAAGCCAAGCTGAAGGCCGTAGTGCGCGTCGGCCAAGCGATGCGCTTCGAAGTGATTGCGGAGATGGTGGAGGAGCAGGACATCCTGGCGCGGCTAAAGGTGCTAGGCGTAGGCTACGCGCAGGGCTTCGGCATCATGCGGCCGCACCCCATCGAATTTATAGCCAGCAAGGACGACACAACCCGGGCCAGCGCGGATCTGGCGAAGGATTACTCAGCAGTCCGTAATGTAGGCGACAGAGGGGGCCTGAAAGAATGACCGCACGAGTCTCGGGCTGCGTTGCACGGCGGCGAGCACTATGATTTCTACCAGGTGGAGGCGCTCAATCCGACGACCTTCGGGTAAATCGTCGGCCAGGTCACGATCGAACTTTCGCGTATGATCGCCGCGGCGCTGCCCGGGCAGAGCCTGCTGGGCGAGTTCAGCATCGACCTCGGCGGAGGCGGGCGCTGCGCGACCGTGGATTTCGTCGAGCGCACCGCCGCGACCCTCGATCAGATGGCGGGCCTCGCGCTCGGCGAAGACAGGATCAGAAGTATCCGCTGTTACCTGACCGGCGCGCCCGCATCGCGCGGCGGATTCGGGGTTGAACGCCACGCGATTCTCGAAAAGCACGGGCTCAGCCGCACGGTCTTCAACGCGAAGATCAACATCCACGCGCAGCACGACGAGCCGCTGTATCTCGGCCTGCGGCACGCAGACCTCAAGGGCGATGCTGAGGACGGCGGGTCCTGGCCGGGCAAGGGTGCGTGAGGGTGCCCTGCGCCTAGCAGCGTCCGACGCGGCGCGCATGGCGGTGCGCCGCGCGGCCACGGCGGGCCTGCTCGCCTGCGCGTGCGCATTCGCGCAGGAACTACCCGACCTGGGCTTTACCTCCCGGGTCAGCGCGGCGCTGGTCACGCAGTACACGCTGCGCTTCGGCCCGCCGGCGCCCGGGCGCCTGACCCAATGGATCGCGTTCGCGAGGCAGCTGAAGGCGGCCGATTTCCTGCGTCGAATGGACGCGGCGGCGGGACTTGAGGCCGGTTCGCTGCAGGGCGTCAACGACGCGATCAACACGCGCGTAAAATGGCTGGACGACAAGGCGCACTGGGGCGAGGACGATTACTGGGCCACGCCGGCGGAGTCGATCGGCAGCGCGGGCGGGGACTGCGAGGATTACGCGCTCGCCAAGTACTATCTGCTCAAGGAACTCGGCGTGCCGATTTCCCGCCTCAGGATCACCTATGTGCGGGCGATGCGCCTGCAGGGCCAGGCGCACATGGTGCTGGCGTACTACGTCAGGCCGGAGGCCGAGCCGCTGATCCTCGACAACATCGACCCGAAGGTGCGTCCCGCAGGCGAGCGCGCCGACCTCGAACCGGTCTACAGTTTCAACGATGATGAAGTGGAACTCGTGCAAGGCAGGCGTCGCGCAAAACCGTCGCAGATCCGCACCTGGCTCGAATTGCAGAACCGCCTGATCGCCGAAAGCAGGACCTAGTCCAAAACACCGGAGCAAATGCATGACACTCAGCCGCCAGCTTTTCGCAGGCATCACCGCTGCCTTCCTCGCCCTTTTGGTTGGCATCGAGGCGATCTATGTTTCCAAGGCCCGCGTGTCGCTCGAACAGCAGCTCGATGCGCACGCAAATGAGACCGCGACCTCGCTTGCGCTGTCGCTGGGCTCGCGCTTTAGCACGCTGGACGCCTCCGCCGTGAACATCGTGGTGAATCCGGTGTTCGATCGCGGCCACTTCGAATCGATCGTCGTGCTGGCGCCGAACGGGACGCGGGTGTTCGGGCGCGAGCTGAGCGAGCCCGGGATCGACGTGCCGCGCTGGTTCACCGCGCTGATCGCGCTGCAGGGGCCGCAGGGTGAGGCTCTGATCAGCGCGGGCTGGCGGCAGCTCGGCAGGGTTGTGGTGCGCGTCCACCCGGGCTATGCGTACCGCCAGCTGTTCGACACCGCGATCGCGACCCTGGCCTGGCTGACCGTGCTGTTCGCGCTCGCGCTGGCGGCGATGCGCTACCACCTGGCGAGCATCCTCAAGCCGCTGCGTGAAATCGAGCGAGTCGCAAGCGCCATCAGCAACCGCGATTTCATTTCAATCGAGATCGAGCCGCGCACCCGCGAGCTGCAGAGCGTCACGCACGCGATCAACAGCCTGTCGGCGAAGATCCGTGATGCGATCGCGCAGGAGGCCGAGCGGGCCGAACGCCTGCGCAAGGAGGCGTTCGAGGATCCGTTGACCGGCCAGCTCAACCGCCGCGGCTTCGAGCAGGCCGTCACGTCGTCGATCGGCGAGGGCGGTGAGATCCATTCCGGCGTGCTGGGATTGTTCGCCCTTTCCGGCCTCGAGGAGATCAACCGTATCTTCGGATTGTCGCGCGGCAATGAAATCCTCATGTGGCTTGCCGAGGCGATGGCCGCGCCCGGCGCCCACGCCGCGCCGATTGTCGGGCGTTGGCAGGGGCCGACGCTTGCGGCGTTCCTGCCCAATGCAGCGCCCGACTCGGGCCTCGCCTGGGCCGAGGGGATCTGTAAGGCGTTTACCCTGCGGTTGCAGTCCGAGTCGCTGCCCTCGGGCGCAGCGGCCTTCGTGGGGTTAGTCCATTTCAGCGGCGAGGGGCGCCTCGCGCAGCTTGCCCATGCGGCCGAAGGTGGGCTGGCGCAGGCTGCGCGACAGGGCGGGAGCGCCGTCGTGTCCGCGCGCATCGACACCGGCGACGAACTGGACCTGAAGGCCGAGATCGAGGCGTCGATCTCGGACAATCGCATCACACTGCTCGGGCAGAAGGTCGTATCCGTGGCAGACAGCAGCGTCTTTCAGCTGGAGATTCTCTCCAGCCTCACCGGAAGCGACGGCAAGCCGATTGCCGCCGCGATCTTCGTGCCGGCCGCAAACCAGCATGGCCTGCTGGCGGCTCTGGACCGCAAAGTGATCGAACAGACCGTTTCCGCGATGGAACGCGACGCGTCCCTGCCCGGGGTCGTGAGCGTGAACGTGTCGATGCAGAGCATCGCGGATGCGGGGTTCCGCACAGCAATTCGCGCCCTGCTTGCCAACCGCAGGCAGACCGCCGAGCGGTTGGTGTTCGAAATTACCGGCTATGCGGCAAGTCGCTCCCCGGAGCTGACCCGGACCTTCGCGGCCGAGGTCCGCGCGCTAGGCGCGCAGGTGGCGCTGGACAACTTCGACATCGACCGCAATGCGATGGCCATCGTGCATGACCTGCTGCCCGCTTACATCAAGCTCGCAGTGGCGTTCACCCGGGAGGTCGGCGTGCGCGAGGACCTGCGATTCATCGTCGAGGCTATGGTGCGGATGTTGCGCCCGCTGGAGATCTCGCTAATCGCGCAGGGCGTGGAGGATCTCGGTTCCATTGCGTTACTGGGTGAGCTCGGCTTGGCAGCTTGTCAGGGCTACGCGATCGAGCGACCCCGGCCGCTGCTGTAGACGAATCCAGAGGCAGGTGCCTTCGCGACACGGCGTGCACTCACACCTTCGGCGGCGGGTCCCACGACGGCGTCGGCAGCCCGGTGTTCTGCAGATTCGTCAACGGTTGTGTCTCCGGTCCCGGCAGTGCCGCGATCCGACGGTAGTAAATAGCCGGACCGCACTCGGGTACTGGTTGGCGGTCGACGCGCTCGAATGACGGATTTTTGGCTTATAGAATCGCCCCAGTTCGGATCGTGCCTTTTGTCCAGGTCTTTGCCCGTCCAATGGACGAGGAAATCAGAATGAATCGCGTAATCGGTTGTCATAAATTCTGATCCGCCTGAACTGCAGATGAGCTGCGGAATTTATGGCCGGCTCGAACCATCGTGTTTAGTTGCCTCGACGTGACGCCCGTTATACATCCCGTGAACCCTGGCGAATCCAGAACGAAACAGCTTGTCATCGATCAAGACCGCGACGGCTTTCAATCTCGCATTCCGCTTGGCGTTGAACCACCGCGAAGCGAGCAATACTAAGATCGCAACGATCCCGGCTGAAACAAAGGACCAAGTCTTTTCAACGTCAGTCATGGACATAGTCTACTTGACCAAGGCAAAGGCTACGCACACAATCTGCTACAGAGTGTTGCTACAAAGGCACTCTCGGTCCTACGGAAGAGTCTTTTAAAATCAATGGCAGTGCAGATTGGTGGCGCGAATCCCACCCTCTCCGCCAGTACAAAGACTTCAAACCTGCTCAGCAGACCCAGAGGCAGCCTCAGGCCCCGCACCGCGCGGGGCTTTTTGCTTCGGGCTCCTGACTGCGGTCCGCGCCGGCGGCCATGCAAGGCGTCTCAAACCCCGTTTGTCTCAAAACCGCATGACTGTTTCGGACTGGGTTCCGAGCCGTGGATTTGCGGGTTTCGGTAAAACAGGCTTTGAACCAAGTTGAACGTCATTTCGTTGTTCTGCATTCTATGGACGTCATTCAATGTTGAACCTGCTTTGCCGATTTGCCATTCGTAATCACTCAATACCGTAATTTTCGCCTCGCCAGATGCTTGGCCGAACCACATTCGAATTAGAGAGGGCTCGGCCGAACCACCGGCGCCTCTGACAGCACCCCTAGGTTGCGGTGAGCGGATTTTCGGCTAGACAGGCACGGCTGATGGGGGCAGGTCACAGGTTCCAGAGACTTAGCCTGCCTACATTGTTGATTGAACTAGTCAGTCATGATGTGAAAAAAATCTATAATAATCAGACTACTACTATGCAGACATGCTTGGAGTGCGAATCGCCTTTCGGGATGGCGAATCGGGTTGACAATATATAGCACAATGCTTATTATATTAAGCATGCATTCCGACCTAAATGTCCGCAGTGGAGGCGAAATTGGGCAAGCCATCGAGGCAGCCCGGAAGCACCACGGGCGCTCCCAAAAGCAAGTCGCCGAAAAAATGGGTGTGAGCCGATCAACGCTCGACCATATCGAGAAATTCGACGGAAAGCTTGATGTCGGTATTCTCAAGGTGATGGCTGCAGCCAGGGAGGTCGGCCTGAATGTGGGCATTTATCGCGAAAGCCCCCAATTGATGGAGCGCAGGCTCGAGAGGGAACGAGCAGCTTCTCGGGCAGCGCGGGTACGTGAAAATCACCTGCGTTTAGCCACTTTGCTGGCGATCCAAGACGGTGAAGCACTTGAGCGACTCTATAAAGCTCGCCGAATGGTCGAACTTTGGCGAGAAAACAAGACGTGTAGCGAACGCTATATTGATGGTTGGTCCGAAATCGTCAACGCAGCCCCCTTAGAGGCGGCCCGTAAGATCGCGAAGATCGAAAAGTCCTGGGTCGATGCAATGTTTCAAAATACGCCGTTCCACTCGTTTGAAGACGCAAACGCGGCGAGTTCCCGGTGACTCGACAGCAGGTCGAAGACCTTCTGTCGGAAATCGGGACCAAGAGAAACCTCACGTCGTTCGTAGTCTTGGGCAGTCTGGTCGTGTACGGCCTTCCCGAGAGTGCTATTCCGTCCGACATGACAACGTCCAACGAGGTTGATGGCTATCCGGAAATTCATCCACAGAGCGCCTTCGATCTTTCCCAGGAGTGGGGGCAAGGCTCCCCGTTTGAGGAAAAGTACGGGTTTTACTTTGACGCTATCTCACCCACGTTACCTACGCTCCCAGAAGGATGGCAATCCCGCCTGCTGGTTAGTAAAACGAAATCTGGCGTGACCATAAAGTTTGCTGAATCAAACGATGTCGCCATTTCAAAATACACGCGCGGCGAAGCCAAAGATCGTGAATGGATAAGATCGGGGCTTGCTGCGTCCATTCTTTCGCTGGCCACAATGGAATACCGCCTCAGGGAAACCAATTTTCTCGACCAGGATGAGCACGAAAAGGTCAAACGATCGATCGAGGAAGACCGAGTTTGGCTTTCAAGTCTAAGGCCCTCGGCCTGAAAGAAACAGGCTTTACGCACTAGTCGGGTCTGCACTCTGGAAACGCCGAGGGCTCCGATAAGGAGCCCTCGTGTTTTGGTGGGGCGGGGGGAATCGAACCCCTGTCCAGTGGCATGCCACATACTTTTCTACATTCTTAGACAGTCTACTTTGCCCCTGTAGAAGCTAGGTCGCTCCTGGTTTCGTTCGAAGCGCCTGCTTTATCCCATATTGCTGCCCAAACCCCTGATAGCAAGGAGGGATGGAAGCAGCGGCGATCGATTGGGTATCGCCATTGGGCGGACCTTTGCGGACGCGCCGAGATACCTTTCGACATCCTTTTATCCTTGTTGGAGGACTGGAGATATGGAGATCGTGTTTAAGCGCGAGGCGTTGTACGACGAGGTGTGGACGGTTCCCCTCACTCAGCTCGGCAAGAAGTACGGTTTGTCGGACAACGGGATCCGGAAAGTGTGCAAAGCGATGAATATCCCGCTCCCCACCGCGGGGCATTGGGCGAAGATTGCCGCGGGCCAAAAACTCCCCAGAAAGCCGCTGCCACCGAAGGCCGAGACGATCGAATTCACCAGCCGTCCGCCACAAGCCAACCGGCCCTTTTGGCTCCCGGCAGACGATGAGTGGCTAGCTGAACGCAAAGCCTTTGAGTCAGACCCGCAAAACCTGATCTCTTTTGACCCCAAGCCGGCACGCTGGCACGTGGCAGTCCGACCGCTTCGGGACATGCTTCGCGCCGAGGTGGCCGAGCTGCCCAAGATCAAGCGCGATGCCGATCGCGCGGAAAAGTCACAGCACGTGCGCCTAGAACCAAACTTAAATGGCTGGAAATGGCACGGTTTTGTCAATTCCGGGGAGTTGCTCTGCAATACGCATAGGCGAATACCTATGCGGGTCACGCCCCGAACGTACGAGCGAGCCCTTGGAATCCTCAATTCGTTGTGCGTCCAGGCGCAGGCGCGCGGCTTTTCTGTGACGCTCGACGAGAAGGAAGGGCGAATCGTGTTCGAGGGGTTTGAGGGAGATGTGCAGCTCAGGATTGCGGAGCGCCTGGATGACGAATGGCGTTCCGAGCAATCCTCTTGGGACAAGACATCTCGTAAGGTTAAGTACAAGGTACCCACCGGAACGCTTCGCCTATACGTGGGGGAAACTTGGTCGGAAATTTGCATAGCGGACCTGGAAGGCGAGCCGATTGAGGGTCGATTGAACGAAGTTTTCCTCAAGATCTATTCTCGCATCGTCCGTTGCCGGGAACGCAGGCGCGAGTCCAAGGACAGGGAGGAGCGGTGGGCGGAGGAGAGGCGTCAGCGCGAAGAAGAAGAACGACGGCGCCAGGAAATCGCGGCAGCACGGGAAGCCGAACGTCGTAGGCGATATCGGCTGTTGAAGGAGGCTCGTAACTGGGAAACCGCAAAGCTCCTGCGGGCGTATATCGCGCACGTCGAGCGCTTGCCCTCGGAAGAAGCCGGCCCTCGTAACGCGGAGTGGCGCAGTTGGGCAAAAGGCGTTGTTGATGATCTGGATCCGCAGGGAAAGCTGCTCGACCGGTAAATTAGAAAACGTCTGGAGGACACAGCAAGCTGATACCGGGTTGGTTGAAACGGTTGGTCATTGGTCCCTGATGCCGTGAAAGGTGCCCTGCTGATTCCCAGATCGGGGCGGGTAGATTCCCTGTTAAAATTTTGAGCACAATTTATGCTCTTAGCGCGAAGGCGGCTACAGATGCGGGATTCGCCGGATTTAGGCGCCAGTCGCGGCCTAGAAAGCGGGGAAGGTTCCCTGAAAAATTCCCTGTTACAGGGATTTTCCCTGGAGACGGGTTCGCCGCAGACTCTGTACACCGCCAGATTTGACTCCAGGACCGTACAATCCGGTCCGGAAATCCGCCCAAGCACCTCAAGCCGCTTTCAGCGTCTGAATCTCGTCATACCGTCCATTCCGGGCAAGATCCCAGAGACCGATTACCTGCTGCATGCGAAGCCGGTAACTCATTCGCTCTGGGTCGGGCCGTTCGCTAGACAGCGCCCGGAACTCGCCGTAGCGTATGTGTCTTCGCCGAGAGAAAGCGGGGTTTGTTGGCAGCAGCAAAGACATCGCAACAAGCCGGTGTCGGCTTTTGCCCCGGTCGGGGGAGGTCTGCGATAAATAATGACTGCGAGGAGATGAGATGACCGAAGGCACCGGGAAGCTGGAGATTTTGCGGAATCTCGAATCCACCGACGTCGTGCGGGTCGCGAGCGTGCTCGTTCTCGCCTGGCTATTGGCATTGACAGTGCGCTGGGTACTGCGCCGCGTGGCCGAGGCGGCGCCCGTGCGCCTGCGGCTTCCGAGCCTGCGCCTGATTCCGCTCCTGCGGTTGTGCATCGGGATCGGAGCGTTCGCGGCGATCGTGCCGATCATCGTCGAACCGAATTTTCAGAATATGGTGGCAATCGTCGCCAGCGTCAGCCTGGCGCTCGCCTACGTGCTCAAGGATTACGCCAGCAGCCTGGTAGCCGGCATGGTGACGATCATCGAAGGCCCGTACCAGCCCGGCGACTGGATCGAGCTGGACGGTACCTACGGCGAGGTCAGGCTCATCGGCCTGCGCGCCGTGCACATCGTGACGCCCTACGACAACGAGGTGATTATTCCCCACTCGCGACTATGGTCGGCCAGCGTCTCCAACGCCACCAGCGGCGGTCACACCGTGCTGTGCGTTGCGGATTTCTACTTGCACCCGGATCACGACGCGCGGACGGCGCACCAGTGTCTGGCCGAAATCGGCGCGACCAGCGCCGGCCTCAAGCCCGACACGAAGGTCAGCGTGATCGTGCAGGAGAAGCCATGGGGCACCCACTACAAGCTGAAAGCCTACGTGAACGAGAGCCGCGATCAGTTTCAGTTCGTGACCGACCTCACTATCCGCGGCAAAGAGGCACTCCGAGCAATGAAAATCCGCTTCGCTCAGGCGCCCTACTCCGAGACGGCGGTAGTAAAAGCTGTCTCGGCTTCGGCGCACTGACATTCGCCGGGAGTGCCGGGATGTGCCGTCCAAAATTCGAAATCTCGAGGTGTCACATTGAGACTGAACGGCACAGTGCCGCTAGCCGTTGCGGCAGGGCGGCAGGTGCGGACCAGCTCGTCCGGCCAGGCGCGCCGCTCGTTCCTCGCGGCTCCGACGCCTTGCCGGACTCAACCAGAATCCGCAAAGCGGCGCCATTGCAGTGCGCAGCCCCGATGGGGCTTCCTGCTCCCTGCGGTCGTCTGCGGGTCGCCTGAGCCGCCTGCGTATGCCCGCGGCAGATTGCTTGGCAAAAGAGAACGAAGCATCATGGTTCGATCGCATGCCAATTTGGTCCGAATTGTTTGGGCAACGCGACGCCATCTCGGCTTTTCGCCGTACGGAGCCAAGGCACGTGGCATTGATGAACTGCGTATGGAACCCTGCGTCGTGGTAACTATTGATGAAGCATCTTCAAGTACAAGCATCGGCGCGGCGGGCAAACTGTGGAAGACACCCTCTCCGCCAGACACGCCGCGTTGACCGGCGCATCCCCGGGAAGATCAACGTCCCCGCCCGACCACCGGCGGCCATGACATGCGTATCGTCGTGACTGGCGCCCTGGGGCATATCGGATCGCGCCTGATCCGCGATCTTCCGGCGGCCTTCCCGGCGGCCGAGATCGTGCTCCTGGATAACCTGGCCACCCAGCGCTACTGTTCCCTTTTCGACCTCCCTGACGCGGGGCGCTATCGGTTCTTCGAGGCGGACGTGATGACCGCCGACCTCGTGCCGCTGTTTTCCGGGGCGCAGGCCGTCGTCCACCTGGCCGCGCTCACCGATCCGGCGCAGAGCTTTGCGGACCGGTCGGCCGTCGACCAGGTGAACGTGGCGGGTACCGAGCGCGTCGCGAGGGCGTGCATTCACTCGGGCGCGGCGCTCGTGTTCGTGTCCACCACGAGCGTGTACGGCACCGAACGGGCGTCGGTGGACGAGGACTGTCCCGACGGCGACCTGCGGCCGGAAAGTCCTTACGCCGAATCCAAGCTGGCTGCTGAGAGGCTGTTGCGTACGCTCGCGAAAGACGCCGGGCTCAGGCACCTGACCTGCCGCTTCGGCACGATATTCGGCGCCTCCCCGGGCATGCGTTTCCACACGGCGGTCAACCGGTTCTGCTGGCAGGCCGCGGCCGGGGTGCCGGTCAGGGTGTGGCGGACCGCGATGGACCAGCAAAGGCCGTACCTCGACCTCGGGGATGCGGTCGCGGCCCTGCTTTTCCTGTTGCATCGCGGGCGGTTCGATGCGGAGCTTTTCAACGTTGAAACGCTCAACACTTCGGTACGCGAAGTGGTGAATGCGATCTCCCGGCACGTCCCGCAGGTCCGGGTCGAGCGGGTGGACTCGCCGGCCATGAACAGCCTTTCCTACGAAGTGCGGGGCGGCCGCCTGCGCGGCCTGGGTTTCGCCTGCACGGGCAGCCTCGATCGAGGCATCGGGGAGACCATCGCGCTGCTGCGCGGGCTATCCGCGGCGCCGCAGTTCAAGCTCGGCGATTGCCCCGCATGAACGTCGCGCAATCGAGGGATCGGGGGGCGCTCGACGGCGAACTGACGATCCTGCTCACGCTGAAGGACAGGGTGCCCTACACCCTGCGGTGGATGACCTACGCCAATGCCACCGCGTTCCCCTTCAAGGTGCTCATTGCCGACGGGGGGGATGACGACGGCGCCGAGGCAATGCTGGCCGACCGGTCGCGCTTCCCGAACCTGGACTATGCATACGTCCGGTTCCCCGTGGACAGGACCTACTCCGATTACTACGCAAAAATGGCGGCGGCCTTGGCGCTCGTTCGGACGCCTTTCGTCGCCATGGCCGACAACGACGACTTTTTCGTGGTCGAGAGCCTGCGCGAAGCGATCGGTTTCCTGGCGGCGAATGCGGGGCACGTGGCCTGCGGCGGCCAGGGCGCCATCTTCTGGATGCATCCCGGCAGCAAAGGCGGCGCCATGCAGTGGAAGTGCACCCGGGAGACGGATTCAGTGGACGCAGATTCCGCCAGCGAGAGGCTGCGGGCCGTTTCCCTGAGCAAGTCCGACACGTTCTATTACGACGTAAAGCGGACCGCCGAGGCGCGCAGCCAGTTCGAGATCGTCCGGGATCTCGACATGAAGGACCTGTTCCTGGTCGAGCACCTGGTCTGGCACCTGACCGCGATCGCGGGCCGGACCAAGCGCCTGGAGCGCCTCTACCTTGCGCGGCAACAGGACTCCCCGGGCAGCAGCGGAGCGACGCACCAGCAGGTGCACGGCGATTGGGTCGGCAGGATGCTGGTGGAATCCTGGTCCGCGGATTTCGGCAAGTTCCTGCAAACCACGGCAACCCGCCTTGCGCAGGCCGACAACCTAACGCTGGAGGAGGCGCGCCGGGTCATACTCGGTTCCTACAGGGCGTCGGTGGCACCGTCGCTGCTGTCGGACATCCTGAACGAGCCCACGGTCAGCCTCTCGATGTCGTGCGTCGTACCGGTCGTGAGGAAGCTGGTTGGGCTTCCCGAGGCAAGCCTCCTCAGGCGGTTTGCGCGGGCCCTGTACCGCCGCTTCGGGTGGATTTCCCTGGATATCGTTTACGGCACGGAATTGGTCGCCAGCCCCGTCCCGGGGATCCAGCGCGACATCCAGCCGATACGCGATTTCCTGGAGCGACCCGGCTGAAGGCCGGGGTTCGTTCGTCAGAAGATTTCCACTTCCGGGATGTAGCGGATCCACTTGCCGCCGGCCTTCCTGAACCCCTCTTCCTTCGCGAGGATCTCGGCGGCGTGGTTCCACGCGAACAGCAGCGCGAATTCGGGATAGTCGGCCGTGAAGTTCGTATGTGGCAGTACCGGGACATGCGCTCCCGGGCTGAACTTTCCCTGCTTCAGCGCCGTCGTGTCCGAAATGAACTCCAGGAGGGGCGGCTTGATCCCGCAGTAGTTCAGCACGGTGGTGCTCTTGGAAGTCGCGCCGTAGCCGACTACCCGGCTGCCGCGGTCCCGCAGGGACTGCAGCAGGGCGACGAGGCCGTCGCGGGACCGCTCCACGCGGGACCGGAAGCGGGCATATGTTTCGGGCCGATGCAGGCCTTCGGAGGATTCGAGGGCCCTCACGCGGGCGACCGAGGGGGCGGGCCGGCGTTCGCCCCTGCGGGCCGCCGTAAACCGCATGGAGCCGCCGTGTACCGGCTGTGGCTGCGCGTCTATGACCTCGAGGCCGTACGCGCCCAGCCATCTTTCGACGGCCGCCAGGGAGAAGTAATACACATGCTCGTCGTAGATCTGGTCGTATGCCGTGAGGCGCAGGATATCTCCGACATACGGGTCCTCGAATACCAGCACGCCCTGCGGCTTGAGGAGCGTCCGGATGCCCGCGGCGAGGGCGTGGAGGTCGGCGATATGGCAGAAGCAGTTGCACGCAAGGATCACGTCGGCCTTGCCGTGATCGGAAACGATCCCGCGCGCCAGCGGCCCGTCGAAAAAAGCGCAGAGCGTGTCCACGCCGGCGGCGCGCGCCATCTCCGCGACGTTTGCACTCGGCTCCACGCCGAGGTGCCGGATCCCGGCGGCCGACAGTGGCTGGAGCAGGGTGCCGTCGTTGCTTCCGATCTCCACCACGAACGCGCTTTCTTTGCTTCCCAAGCCGCTGCGAACCTGGTCGCCAAGGCGGTGGAAGTGTTGCGTCATGAAAGCCGAACTGGAGGTCAAGAAAGGGTAGCTCCCGTGGAACAGCTTTTCCGGCGGGACCGGCGACACCAGTTGCACGAGCGTGCAGGCGGTGCAGAACGCGGCCTCGAGGCCGAAGTACGCTTCATGGCCGAAGTCCTCCGCACCCAGGAAGCCGTTTGCGACCGGCATCGGGCCGAACGAGATGAACGGCTCGAGCGGGGACTGGCAGCTTCGGCAGCGGCTCATGTCGTCCCGGCGGATGGGCGAAGCAGGCATCCGTAGTAACGCGGTTGCTCAGGGGCGCCGTCTATCCAAATGTGCCCGGACTCGGGGAACTCGCGCAGGAGGCACAGGCCTGCGTCGGCCAAGGCGGCCAACAGGTCCGCCTTGTTCAGCACCTGGTAAGGCATCGCCGCGCCCCTGAGCCGCTGCAGCGCGAGGAAGCCCGGCACCCCGGTTACGATGGGGGTATCCGCGAAGTACGCATAACGAGTCGTTGCCCGGGCGGCGAGTTTCACCTGTTGCCTCCATTGCCTGAGGTACTGCAAGCTGCTGCCGAACATCACGAGGTCATAGGCCTCATCGAGGCACGAATCGTCTTCGTGCCATATGACTCCCGGGTTGAGCCGGCGCCCCTCCCGGACCATCGCCGGGACCTCCTTGCAGTGGTATTCGATCGCGACGCCCGGAAGCACCGCGCGGGCCACGCAGTAGTAGTACCCCAGGCCGCCACCGTAATCGAGGATCCGAAGGGTCCGCGCTTCGCGGGATGCGAGCGCGAAGACATAGGCGTATTGCATGAGCGAAAGCTGGTCCAGGCATGCCTGTGGCGGGAATTCGTTCACGGGCAGTGCCAGCGGATCCTGCGCCTCCAAGCGGCGCAGGTAAGGCCCCCAGGAGGAGCTCCACTCGGCGATATCGGTGTCGAGGATCGCGCGGGCTTCGTGTCCGTCACCTGGCGGGACTGCGGTTTGCCAGGCTTGGGGGGCGTAGGCCAGCCCTTCGGAGGGGGACGGCCGGAGTTTCCGCCAAACGGGCCTGAGGATGTCCACGAGGACAGGAGGCATCAACGCCTTCAGTACTTGTCTGGTCCCCATGTCCTCTGCCCAGCGGGCGTGCAATATTGGCCGTCCGGCATAGTGCCCGATTTTTCCGATCGTCCTGTTTCGCGAGTGAAATGCCGGGTACGATTGTGGGAAAATATGGGTATACGATGAGATCGAGCCGCTCCCGCCTGATAGAACTGCCGAGGATCGACGACCCGCGAGGGAGCCTGAGTTACCTCGAGACGGGGGTCAACGTGCCCTTCGGGATCAGGCGGGTCTTCTATATCTACGATGTCCCGGCAGGCGCAAGGCGGGCAGGACACGCGCTGCTGACCTGCGAGCAACTGATCGTTCCGGTCTCCGGGGCGTTCGACGCAGTCGTCGACGCTGGCGAGGGAAAGTCGAGCATGCGACTGCGGTCCGCAGACCAGGGATTGTATGTCCCGCCCCTCAACTGGCTCGAACTCGAGCACTTCGCCCCGGGAACCGTATGCCTCGTGTTCGCGTCCGAGCCGTACAACGCGTCTTCGTACATACGCGGGTATGACGAGTTCAGGGCCGCGGTAGCCGCCTGAGTCGTGGCCCGGATCCCGTTCCTGGACGTGCGGTCCCTCAACCTGCGGCACCGCGATGCGTTTCATCGCGCGCTCGACCGGGTGCTCGAGTCCGGTCGTTTCATCCTCGGCGACGAAGTGGATGCATTCGAGCGCGAGTTCGCCGCGCAGTGCGGGGTGCAGTACTGCGTGGGCGTCGGCAGCGGGCTCGACGCGCTCCACCTCACCCTGAGGGCATGGGGCATCGGGCCGGGCGATGAGGTCATCGTCCCCGCGAACACGTACATCGCCACATGGCTTGCCGTGACGCATGCGGGAGCGACGCCCGTGCCCGTGGAGCCACGCCTCGATACCTACAACATCGACCCTGGACTGGTGGAGCAGGCAATTACGCCGGCGACCAGGGCCATCGTGGCGGTCCATTTGTATGGCCAGCCGGCGGACATGGATCCGCTCAACCGGATAGCCGCTTCGCGCGGGATCCGGGTGCTGGAGGATGCCGCCCAGGCTCATGGCGCCCTGTACGGGGGGCGCAGTGCCGGCTCGCTTGGCGACGCGGCCGGCTTCAGTTTCTATCCGAGCAAGAACCTCGGCGCGCTCGGCGACGGGGGAGCGGTGGTGACGAACGATCCCGAGCTGGCCCAGCGCGTACGGGCGCTGCGCAACTACGGCGCAGTCGCGAAGGATCGCAACGAGTCGGTGGGTTTCAATTCGAGGCTCGACGAGCTGCAGGCGGCATTCCTACGCGTCAAGGTTGCCGGGCTGAAGGAAGACAATGCGAAGCGCCGCGCGCTTGCCGCGAGGTTGCTTGCCCGGTTGTCGGGCGGTTCGTTGGCGCTCCCGGTGGTCCCGGAATGGGCGCATCCTGCCTGGCACCAGTTCGTGGTGAGGCACGGTTCGCGAAGCGAGGTGATGTCGCTGCTCGAATCCGAAGGCATCCAGTCCATGGTGCATTACCCGGTGCCGCCCCATCGGCAGCCCGCCTATTCCGGCACGGCACTTGCCCGGGCGAACCTGCCGATTTCAGAAAAAATCCATCGTGAAGTGATCAGCCTGCCCTTGAACCCTTCAATGAGCTTCGAGGATGTGGACCGGATCGCGTCGGTCCTCAGGGCGTTCAGCCCCGCCGGCGAGGTTTGCGATGGGTGACGCCTTACGGTTCCGGCCGGGGCGCCGAACGGCCTCAGCGCTGGTTGCGGCCCTTGTCCTGCTCGCCGTTGTCGCCGTGCAGTCCGCGCGACTGGGGACCTCCGGCCTGATCGTGGAACTTGCCCAGAAGGAGATCGCGCGCTGGTCCTCGGCGCCGCGGTCGCAGTCCATGGCGAACGTGAATCGCATCGCGGACTACTATGCCGACAGCCTGTGGTTCGTCTCCGACAATCCTCGTGCGCTGGAGGGCCTCGCCGCGCTGGACCTGGCGCGGATGCGTTTGTCGACGGAGCCCAAGGAGGCTTTGGCCTTTACCCGAGATGCCCGCAGGCGCCTTCGTGAAGCCCTCCGGGAGCGGCCCGCATCGCCGTACCTGTGGGCGAACCTCGCCTTGTCGAAGCTCTACCTTGACGAAATCGACGCGGAATTCAACTTTGCCCTGCGCAATGCCGATGAACTGGGACCGTGGGAGCCCGCGACCCAGCAGGTCGTGCTGTTCGTCGCGTTGGCGGCGTGGCATCGGCTCGACTCCACGCTGCGCGATTCGACGGCTCGGGTCGTGGAGCGTGGGGGCGTGCGCAATTCACTGAAAATGTTCGAAATTGTGAAAAATTACCGACGCTACGACCTGGTGTGCGGCCTGAGAAGTTATGATGTCGTCGCCGGTACGGACTGCAGGCGCCTTGGCGGCGCCGCGGCCCGCTAGCCGTCGGTACCGGGAGGCCCTGGAGACTATGCTGGTTGCCCTGATCAACCGCTGGAACCTGCGCAAGGCAGTCGCCGCCTGCATGATCTTCCTGCAGGCAGCGCTTCCATGCATGGCCGTGGCGCAGTCGGGCCAGGGAGGGGGTGCCGGCTCAAGTGCGGCCCCGTCCGGATTCATCAGCGCCATTTCAGGCAACGTCATGGTTCGCAGGGGGACTGCACCGCCCGTGCCGGTAAAGCCCGGCGACCTGTTCGGCCCGGGGACCACGTTCATCACCGGCCCTGGCAGCACGGTGGCGCTGCTGTTCGCCGACGGGCAGAACATATTGCTCGGCCCCGACTCCGCGCTTCGTGTCGACACTTTCCGGTTCGACCAGAAGGAAATAAAGTCGAGCAGGGCGACCCTAGGGCTGATGAGCGGGATGATGCGGCTGGTCACGGGCGCGATCCATACCGACAACCGCGAAGGCCTCGTCATTTCCGCTGGTAACGCTTCGGTCGGGATCCTCAGCAAGGACGTAACGGCGTTCGTCATCGAAGTCGACCCCAATTCGCTGGGCGTGGGTGCGGCCGCGGTTACGGTCGGGGAGATCTCGATCCGTACCCCCGCGGGCACGATCCCCAATGTGGCGCCGGACCAGTATGCGCGGTGGGACCCCAAGGGAACGCCCGGCCCGGTCGTGCCGTTGGCTGCGGCACCGGCGGTATTCCAGGCGACCGTGGCGGCTTCGCGCGCGACTGTCATCGGGGCCAGCCAGGCGATCGACATCCAGGCGGCTGCGCTGCTGGCGGCCCTGTCGGCATTGCCGCCCACCGCGGCGGGCCAGCTTCAGGCACAGGCGCAGGTGGATCCGACTACGAACGTCGTACTTCCTGCCGTGGCGCCGGGTGGCGGGGGCGGGTGCGTCGGAAGCCCCTGCTAGCGAGTAATTCCCGGCACGTGCCGGATGAGCGCAGAGATGACTTGCGCGACCGGCGGCATCCTTCCGCCGAGCACGACGGTACCGGCTGGATTTTCGCCCTTTACCTGATCCTCCTCGCGTGGGCGCCGCTGCCGCTTGGCAGCAATCGCGCATGGTCCATGGCGCTCCTCGAGGTGTGGATCGTGCTGCTGGCGATGGCATGGCTGGCCGGGTACCTGCGTGGGAACTACCGTTGCGGACCCGTAGTAGCGAAGGCATGGCCCGTCCTGCTGTGCGCCACCGCGTGGGTCGTTTTCGTGTGGCTGCAACTGCTCCCTCTGCCCGCCGGCGTGCTGCGTACGATTTCGCCCGAGGCTGCGCGCTGGCATGCGGCCGCGGCGTGGCCTGCGGGCCTGTCCTTCGCTCCGCTTACGCTCGACCGGTTCGCCACCCTCGAGAGCGCATGCAGGAGCACGGCCTATGTCGCCTTCCTGGCCCTTGCGCTGGTGCTGCTGAGCGATGGGAGGCGCGTACGGCTTGCAACTTACGTGCTGATCGGCTCCGGGGTGGCGCAGGCGCTGTACGGCGCGCTTGACGCCTTCCAGGGGCGTTCAGGCCTCGCCTCCGGCACTTTCGTCAACCGCAGCCACTACGCGGCGTACCTGGTCATGTGCCTGTCGGTGGGGGTTGGTGTGCTGATCGCCAGCCTGACCGGAGGCCGGAGCCATTCGTGGGGCGAGTTCCTGCGCGGCGTGGTGCAGTGGCTGATCACGCCCAAGATGGCCCTGCGGCTGCTCCTCGTCACTATGGTGATCGGCCTGGTCATGTCGCGTTCCCGCATGGGCAATGTGTCGTTCTTCATCAGCCTGCTCTCCACCGGAATCATCGGGCTCGTACTCTCCAGGTACGCGACGCGTTCGATGGTCCTCCTGCTGGTGAGCCTGATCGTGATCGACGTCTTCATCGTCGGCGCCTACTTCGGCACCGAGCGGGTGGTGGAAAGGATAGGGCAGACCACCATGCAGGGGGAGGACCGTGACGAGGTGGCCGGCTACGCCGCGAGGATGTGGCGGGACTTCCCGGTGTTCGGTTCCGGCCTGGGGTCCTTCCCGGGGGTGTTCCCGCGCTACAGCGAGTCAGGCA
Organism: Burkholderiales bacterium; assembly: GCA_965279075.1. Classification (GTDB taxonomy): domain Bacteria; phylum Pseudomonadota; class Gammaproteobacteria; order Burkholderiales; family SG8-39; genus SZAS-79. The sequence goes on from CBDIHI010000011.1 coordinate 76,463, forward strand.
CGTTCTACGCCTATACCCACGCCCACAACGACTACATGGAGTTCGTCGCCGAGACCGGACTGGTTGGGGCGTCGCTCCTCGCGCTGCTCGTCGCGACGTCGCTGTTCGCGGCCCTGCGTGCCCAATACTTGCGCCGGGATCCGGTGATGCGCGGCATCTCCTTCGCGGCCCTGATGGGGATGACCGCCATGCTCGTGCATGCCACCGCGGACTTCAACTTCCAGATACCCGCGAACGCGCTGATGTTCCTGCAACTGGTCGCGTTCGCATGGGTCGCGCGTTATGGCGCGGCGCCTCAGGACTGAACCGCCCCCTTCGGCGGGGTGCTACGGTCAGGCCGACGGGAGCTTGAGGCGCGTGCCGGTGGGTTCCGGCCGGTTCTGGTACCCGTAGTTGCGGTAGTAGTACTCGGTGCCGAAGCTGCTGTAGTCGCCGTAGTAGCGGTGGGCCTTCTCGACATCGAAGTAGTTAAGCACTGCGCCAAGGAGGGGCGCACCGACACGGCGCAGGCGGATCAGGCTGTGCCGCGCGAGCGGGTAGGGGGTGTGGTCGGCCTTCACGACGAAGAGGACCGCGTTGGCGAAGCGCGACAGCACCATCGAATCGCTCACCAATTCGACCGGCGGGCTGTCGATCACGATCACGTCGAACATGGCCTTGAGGGACTCCATCGCGTCGGCGAACCGGTGCGAGGACAGCATCTCGAGCGGGTTGAGGGGCACCTTTCCCGACTGGAGCACGTACAGCCCGGTGTCCCCCACTGGGTGGACGCACTGCTCGATGCCGATATCCCCCGCCACGAATTCCGAAAGCCCGGGCTTGTTCAGCTCGAGCTTGAGGGCGCGGGCGGCCTTGGGCCTGCGCATGTCGGCTTCGATCAGCAGGGTCTTCTTCACCTGCGCGAACGCGAAAGCGAGGTTGCATGCGACCGTCGTCTTGCCCTCTCCGGGGATCGTCGAGGTCACCAGCACGACCTTGTGCGGGGAGTCGAGGGTGGACAACTGCACGTCGCTGCGGATCGTGCGGATGCCCTCGGAGAAGGTATTCGAGTTGTCGTCCACGACCATGCGGTCGAGCGGCGCATCCGGCGTGGACTTCATGCGCGGCAGCACGCCGACCGCCTTGATCTCCAGGCGCGATTCGAGGTCCAGCCCGGTCTTGATGCCCTTGTCGAGGAGCGTCAGGAAGAGCGCGATCCCGACCCCGGCCATCAGCGCGCCGAAGGCCGCGAGCAGGATGATGCGGCGGCGGTCCGGCCCGGACGGGCCGCCCGGCGTGCGCGCGAGGTCGACGATCCGCGCGATCGGCTGCTGTACGTCGCCGATCTTGACTTCGTTCGCGCGCTGGATGAATGCTTCGTACAGGCGGCGGTTCGATTCCACGTTCCGCTCGAGGCGGGTGAGCGGGAACTCGGTGCGGTTGAAGGCCTGTGCCTCGAGCGTGGCCTTGGCCTGGGCCTGGGCTATGGAAGCCTCGTTCGCCTTTGCGATCTCGAACTCCTTCGATACCGCATCCGCGACCGCGGCCACCTGCCGGCGCACGGCCTCACGCGCGATCTTGAGGTCCGACTGCACCGACACGATCCTCGGGTGCTCCGGGCCATAGCGCTTCGAAGCCTCGCTCGCCCTGCGCTCGGCCTCGGCTTCCGTCTCCTTCAGCCTTTGCAGCACCGGATCCTTCTGCAGCACCGGCATGGATTCGAGCGTGTCGCCGGACTGCCCGCGCGCGGCTGCGCTCACCTGCCTGTACAACTGCTCGGCCTCGGAGCGCTTCCTGCGCGCATCCTCGAGCGAAGAGGTCAGCCCGTCGAGACGGCGTGTGGCGTCGGAGAGCGAAAGGCCCTTGGTGACCACGATCTTCTGGCTCTCGCGGAACTGCTGCAATTCGCGCTCGGACTCGGCCAGCTGGCTCTTCAGCTTGTCGGCCTGTTCGGTGAGGAAGGACATCGACTGGCGCGCTGCGCCCGAGCGTGACTCCAGGTCCGCGACGATATAGATCATCGACAGCGTGTTGGGCACGCGCTCGGCAAGCACCGGGTCGCTGGTGTCGAAGCTGACCCTGACAAGCTGGGTGTTGCGGGATGGCGTGACCGAGATGCCGCCCATGACCCGCGATACCACGCCGTCGCGGATATCGTCCTCGCTGGTCGCGCTTTCGCTCGCCGCGGGCTGTGCGGGCGTAGCGGCGGCCGGCCGGGATTTATCGAGCAGGGAGCCGATCCAGCCCTTGTCCACTTTTTGCTGGCGCGGGTCGTAGTCCGGGTGCGTGGTGAGGTTCAGGACCCGCACGAGCCGCTCGGCGTAGTCCCGCGACTTCATGATTTCGATCTGCGTCAGGTAGTAGTCCCGGGGCGTGCCCGCCATCGAATCGAGGATCTCCTCGTTGGTGATGGATTTCTTGCGCACCGGGTCGAGCAGCACTGTGGCGGTGCCGCGATAGACGGGGGGCAGGCTCAGCGCGTACATGGCGGCCAGCACGCCCACCGCCACCACGAGCAGCGCGATCCCGAGCCGGTGGCGATTGATCGCCCGCCAGTAGCGCACCAGTTCGTGCGCCTGGGTCTGCGAATCCGCCTTCGGGGGCGGCAGAAAAGCGTCTCGCTGGCTGATAGAGTTCATGGCCGGAGTATAGTACGGCCGTCTGTATGAAAAGATAAATAATGTGTCATAGAAGCGCTTGAAAACGTGAAGTAATCGTCATTCTCAACATTTTATCCTGAGCGAATATTCCAGCTTCGGGGCGCAGTCGGGCGGCGGCCTCGAAACCGGACGTCCGTGGCGGCGTCGAACGGTATACTTGCCGCAGGTTAGTTCGGGTTCACTTGTCGGGCGGGCATGCGCGCCGGGAAAGTGTTGTTTCGCAACGCACAATCTGCGGCCCTCAGCGGGCCGCTGTTCATTTCAGGGCCTCACCCATGAATGCTCCCGCAGTCCAGTTCGACCCGGATTCCGCCCGTTTCGGTACCTCGCGCTCGCAGAAGCGCCTTGAGGATGACCGCCTCCTGACCGGGCGTGGCCTGTACAGCGACGACCGGGTTGCCGAGGGGCAGGCGTGGCTGGTTGTCGTACGTTCGCCGTATGCTCACGCGAAAATTCCCTCGATCGACACGTCCGCGGCCGTCGGGGCGCCCGGGGTGATCGCCGTGTATACGATGGCCGACCTGAAAGCCGATGGACTCGGGCACATTCCCTTCCCTCCGCTCTTCAAGCAGGCGAGCGGCGAGCCGATGGCCGCGCCGTTGCGCACGCCCCTGGCCGACGGCACGGCGTACTACGCCGGGCACCCGGTGGCGGCCGTGATTGCCGCCACCCGCGCCCAGGCCCAGGACGCGGCCGAGCTCGTCATGGTCGAATACGAGGAACTTCCCTGCGTCGTCGACCCGCGCAAGGCGATCGAGCCCGGCGCGCAGCAGCTGTTCGCAAGCGCGCCCGGGAACATTTCCGCCGAGATGCGCTACGGCGACCAGCAGGCCGCAGCGGGGGCGTTCGCGAAGGCCGCCCATGTCACCGAAATGGAGCATCACAACCAGCGCCTGATCGCGACGGCTCTGGAGCCCCGCAGCGCGACCGCGTCCTTCGCGGATGGCCGATGGACGCTGCAGACCCAGACGCAGCAGCCCACCGGGACGCGCGAAGCGCTGGCCGCCGTGTTCAAGACGAAGCCCGACCAGTTCCGCGTCGTGGTCGGCGACATCGGTGGCGGGTTCGGCATGAAGACCGGCCTCTATCCCGAAGACGCCGTCGCCTGCTATGCCGCGCGCAAGCTGGGACGCGTCGTGAAGTGGCGCGCCGACCGCAGCGAGGAGTTCCTTGCCGCGCACGCGGGGCGCGACCAGATCTTCAAGGCGAAGCTCGCGCTCGACGCGCAGGGGAAGATCCTCGCTTTGAAGATGGAGATGCTGGCCAATTTCGGTTCGGTGCCGGTCGGCTCGACGGCGATGATCCCGCTCGTGCTCGGGCCGAAGGTCCAGACCACAGTCTACCATGTCCCGGTCATCGACTACCACGTGCGCGGAGTGCTCACCAACACCATGGCGAGCGGCGCCTACCGAGGCGCGGGCCGCCCCGAGGCGAATTTCCTGATGGAGCGGCTGATGGAGCAGGCCGGCCGCGAGATGGGCATCGACCCTGTCGAGATCCGCCGGCGCAACCTGATCGCGCCCCAGGCGTTCCCGTACCGCACGCACCTCGGCGACGTCTACGACGCGGGCGAATTCGAACGCATCCTCGACCGGGTGGTCGGGGAATCCGACTGGAAGGGCTATGCGGCGCGGGCGGAGGACTCCGCCCGCCGCGGAAAGCTGCGCGGCAGGGGGCTCGCGACCTACATCGAATGGACCGGCGCGCTGCCGACCGAGACGGTCGACATCCGCGTCGACGCCGACGGCACGGTGACCGTGTACTCCGGCACGATGGCGATGGGCCAGGGCCTCGAGACCAGCTACACGCAACTGATCACCGAGGTGCTGCAGATCCCGGCGAAGGAAGTGCGCATCGTGCAGGGCGACACCGACCTCGCCAACGGCGTGGGCAGCGTGGGATCGCGCTCGGCTTTCGTCGGCGGGTCGGCGGTCGTGTCGGCCGGGCGCAAGGTGATCGTGCGCGGCAAGGAGCTCGCCGCCGAGGCGCTCGAGGCGGCCGCGGCCGACATCGAGTTCCGCGACGGGCGTTTCGGCATCGCCGGGACCGATCGCGCGCTCGGGCTCGCCGAACTCGCGGGGCGCCAGCCGGAGAAGTACATCCGCGTTTCGGCGACCGAGACGCCGTCCGCCCCCTCGTGGCCGAACGGCGCGCAGGTCGCCGAGGTCGAGATCGATCCCGAGACCGGCGTCACCGAGGTCGTGCGCATCACGAGCGTCGACGATATCGGCCGCATCATCAACCACATGATCGTCGCCGGGCAGGTGCAGGGCGGCATCGCGCAGGGCATAGGCCAGGCCCTGTACGAGCAGGCGGTCTACGACGACAGCGGGCAGCTCCTCACCGGCTCGCTGATGGACTACTGCGTGCCGCGCGCGGACGACCTGCCGCAGATGCACAACGTCTTCGACGAATCGGTCCCCTGCAAGACCAACCTGCTCGGCGTGAAGGGCTGCGGCGAGATCGGCACGATCGGCGCCGTGCCCGCGGTGGTTCATGCCGTGCTGGACGCGCTCAAGGCGACCGGCGTTCGCAACATCGAAATGCCGATCACGCCGGAGAAGGTCTGGCGCGTCCTCGGCGGTTCGAAGTAGCGGCCGCCGGGCCCGCCGGCCGGGGCCTGCGCCTCACTGGTTGAACTGACTTGGCCACGACGTACGGCGTCGGCGTCGCAGCTCGCGAAGGGGAGGGCCGCTTCTTCAAGGCTGCGGTCGCGTTGTCCCTGGCGGCGCATGCGTTTGCCCTGTTCGTGCTTCCGGGGCTGCTGGAACGGGTTCCTGAAAAGAGTGCTCCGCCGGCCGCGATCGTAGCGCGCCTTATGCCGCCGCAGCGTGCGCCGGACATCCCGCCCGAGCGTGCCCCTGCGCCCCCGCCAGAACCCGTGCGGCCCCAGCCCAGGCCCGATGTCACGCCGCCGAACGCCCGGCCCGTGCTGACCGCGCCCGCGACAGCGGTCGCACCGGCGCAGGTGCAGTCTCCGGTCGAGGCGCCTCGCGCACCGGAGCCGGCGCAGCCCGTCGCACCGGCGCCCATCGCCAGGGTCGAGCCGGCGCCGGCCGCGCCTGCAGCGGCCCCGACGAGCGGCGACGCGGCCGATCCCGCTACCGTGGGCCAGTACCGCATCGCGGTCATCTCCGCGGCGCGACGATTCAAGCGTTACCCGCGTATCGCGATGGACAACAACTGGGAGGGCAAGGCCGAAGTCCGCCTCGTGATCGGGCCCGACGGCGGCATCGTTTCGATCAGCCTGAAATCGAAATCCGGGTTCGAGGTTCTCGACCAGCAGGCTCTGGAGATGATCCGCAGGGCCAAGCCCCAGGCGCCGATCCCGCCCGCGCTGCGCGGCAAGGGCTTCACGATCGACGTCCCGGTCGTGTTCAGCCTGAAGGAGGAGGGCTGAACGCCACGACGTGATCGACGTCCAGGCGGATGCCGATCTGCTCGCCGAGCGGGTGGTTGTGGTGGCTGGGCACCAGCGCGAGCACCTTCCTGCCGCTGCCGAGCTTCAGCGTGTACATGATGTCGGCGCCGCGGAAGGCCTTGTGCACGACTTCGGCCTGCAGCGACGAAGTGTCGTCGTGGATGATGTCGTCGGGCCGCAGCAGTACGTCCGCGCTGCAGCCCTTGCCGCAGATTTCGCAGCCCTTGCCGCAGTGCTCCGGGATCGAGCCGTTCAGCACGCCGAGCTCGATCTCCACCTGCTTGTCGTTGAGGACCCGCGCCGGCAGGAACACGCCCTGGCCGACGAAATCCGCGACGAACCGGCTCGCCGGCCGGTGATAGAGGTTGTACGCGTTGTCCCACTGCACGATCCGGCCCTCGTGCATGACGCCGATCTCGTCGGCCATCGCAAACGCCTCCTGCTGGTCGTGCGTCACCATGATCGCCGTCGCGCCGCTCGCCTTCACGATCTCGCGCACCTCAAGCGACAGGCGTTCCCTCAGGTCGACGTCGAGGTTGGAGAAAGGCTCGTCCATCAACAGCAGGTCCGGTCGTGGCGCGAGCGCGCGGGCCAGCGCGACGCGCTGTTGCTGTCCGCCGGATATCTCGTGCGGGTAGGCCTGCGGCGACCCGCCCAGTCCGACCATCTGCACCAGCTCTTCCACGCGCGCGCGGCGAGCGGCGGCATCCATGCCGCGCAGGCCGAAGCCGATGTTGTCCGCGATCGTCAGGTGCGGGAAAAGCGCGTAGTCCTGGAACACCATCCCGATGCGGCGCTTCTCGGGCGGCACCAGCATGCGTTGAGACGATACCAGCGAGCCTGCGAGGCGGATCTCGCCGGAGGTAACGGGCTCAAAGCCGGCGATGCAGCGGAGCAACGTGGTCTTGCCGCAACCGCTAGGGCCGAGGATGCAGCCGATGCTGCCTCGCGCGAGTGAGAACGACAGGCCGCGCACGACTTGGCGCGCGCCGTAGGCGTGCACCAGGTCGCGGACTTCCAGGACGGGATCAGGAATGGGGGTACTCACTGGATGATAATCATTCCTGTTTACGTTGTTCCCGTCAAGCGCGGCTGTTAAGATCTCGCGGATTTTAAAGGTATTTTCAGGCGCATCCCATCGTGGCGCATCCCGCAACTCTACAGACACCGAGGCTGGCCGCCTTGCCCAGGGTCAAAGTATCCCTCCTCGACGCGGGCGCTGCGGCGATTGCGCTGCTGGTCGCGCTGCCGATGCTCGCCGTCGTGCTGAACCTGGTCCTGCCTCGCGGCGAGGCTTGGGCGCACCTGGCCTCGACCGTGCTGCCCGGCTACGTATGGAATACGGTGCTGCTTGCGGCCGGCGTAGGCGCGGGCGTGACTGTGGCGGGCGTGGGTTGCGCCTGGCTCACGAGCCTGTGCCGGTTCCCGGGGCAGCGCTGGTTCGAGTGGGCCCTGATCCTGCCGATCGCCATGCCGGCCTACGTGATGGCCTACGTCTACACCGACTTCCTGCAGTTCGCGGGCCCGTTGCAGGGCGCGCTGCGGGCGGCGACCGGCTGGCGCGCCGGCGACTATTCCTTCCCGGAAGTGCGTACGCTCGGCGGCGCGGTGTTCGTGCTGACCGCGGTGCTCTACCCCTACGTGTACCTGCTCGCGCGCACGGCATTTCTCGAACAATCCGGATCGAGCTTCGAGACCGCGCGCGTGCTTGGGCTGGGCCCGTGGCGCACGTTCTTCCGCGTGGCGCTGCCCCTTGCCCGCCCGGCCATCGCGGCGGGCGTGGCGCTCGCGATGATGGAGACGCTTGCCGATTACGGCACGGTCGCTTATTTCGGCGTCGATACGTTCTCCACCGGCGTGTTCCGCGCGTGGTTCTCGCTCGGCGACCCGGTGATGGCCGCGCAGCTCGGCGCGCTGCTGCTGGCGGGAGTGGGCACGGTCGTCGCGCTGGAGAGGATGCTGCGGGGGCGCTCGGCTTTCTACGCCGGCCCGCGCAGGGCGCCGGTGCCGCACGTGCTGCGTGGCGCGCACGCGGTGGCGGCGGCGATCGCGTGCGCGATCCCGCTCGTGGCCGGGTTCGTCGCGCCGCTCGTGCTGCTCGTGAGGCTCGCGGCACAGGAGGCGGAACCGGGCTGGGGCGGGAGGTTCGCGGCGCTCGCGACGAACAGCTTCACGCTCTCGGGCGCTGCCGCGCTCGTCGCCGTTGCGGGCGCGCTCGTCATCGCGTATGCGGCGCGGTTGCGTCCGGGATTGTTCGCAAGCATCGCCGACCGCGCAGCCGGCCTCGGCTATGCGATTCCCGGCGTCGTCATCGCAGTAGGCGTGCTGGTGCCGGTCGCTTACCTCGACCGTTGGCTGGCCGCTTGGCTGTCCGGACAGTTCGGCCTCGCGCCCCGGTTGTGGATAGGCGGATCGATCCTGGTCCTGGTGTATGCGTATACGGTGCGCTTCATGTCGATCGCGCTGCAGACGGTCGAGGCAGGCCTAGCGAAGATCCGGCCCAGCCTCGACGACGCCGCGCGCAGCCTCGGCATGGGGCCGGGCGAAACGCTCGCGCGGGTGCACGCGCCCATCCTCGCGCGCAGCCTGCTCACCGCGGCGCTGCTGGTTTTCGTCGACGTGATGAAGGAGTTGCCCGCGACGCTGGCGTTGCGGCCGTTCAACTTCGACACGCTCGCCGTGCAGACCTACAACCTGGCCAAGGACGAGCGCCTCGCCGAAGCCTCGGTGGCCGCCCTCGCGATCCTCGTCGTCGGGCTGATCCCGGTCCTGATCCTCGCGCGCTCGATGAACCGCAGGTAGATCAGCGCCAGCCGGCCCGGTCGTAGACCTTCTGCGCGGTCGGCTGGTTCCTGCCGAACACGCTGACGTTCAGCGCATCGGCCTTGAACTTCCCGATCGAGGCGAGCTCGCGGTTGTCGACGCTGACCGATGCGACCGCCGGGAACTCGTTGTTGCCGTCGGCGAAGTAGCGTTGCGCCTCGTCGCTTGCGAGGTACTCGAGGAACTTCACGGCGGCTTCGCGGTTCGGCGCGGATTTCAGCACCCCGGCGCCGGAAATGTTCACGTGCGTGCCGCGGCTGTCCTGGTTCGGCCAGACCATGCCGACCCTCTCGACGACCGCGCGTTCCTCGGCCTTCGGCGCCTTCATCATCCGCACGTAGTAGTAAGTGTTGACGATGCTGAGGGCGCATTCGCCGGCGGCGAGCGCCTTGATCTGGTCCGTGTCGCCGCCCTTGGGGGCGCGCGCGAAGTTGGCTACGACACCCTTCGCCCAGGCCTCGGCCTTCGCCTCGCCGAGGTGGCCGATCAGGGAACTCATCAGCGAAAGGTTGTACATGTTCGCCGAGGAGCGCATGCAGACCTTGCCCTTCCACTTCGGGTCGGCGAGGTCCTCATAGCTGCGTGCTTCGCCCGGCTTCACCGCGTCCTTTGCGTAGATGATTATGCGCGCGCGCGTCGAGAACCCGAACCACAGGCCGTCGGGCTGGCGCAGCGGCGCGGGGATGCGCGCATCCAGCACGGCAGACCTGACCGGCTGGAAGAGGCCCATCTGCTCGGCGCGCCACAGGCGGCCGGCATCCACGGTGATCAGCACGTCGGCGGGGCTTGCGGCCCCCTCGTTGCGCAGCCTCTCGAGCAGCGCGTCCTCGGGCGCTTCGATGCGGTTCACCCTCACGCCGGTGAGTTTCGTGAAGTTGGCGTACAGCGCCTCGTCGGTGTTGTAGTGGCGCGACGAGTACAGGTTCAGCACCTTGTCCTGGCCGAAGGCGGCAGGCGCGGCGGACATGAGGGCGACAAGGGCGGCGAGGACCGGCAGGAAGTTGCGAAAGGCTTTTGCGGCGGGCATGGCGGGATCCAGGAGGCGTTTTAGGTGGAAGGGAACAAGTCTGCAGGAATTTTAAACGATAATGAGAAGTATTACCAAAATGCCTCCAGCCTTTGCCGATCTCCTACCGACTTCCGCTACATGCTGATGGCGATCCGGCGCGCGCCGTTCCAGCGCTTCGACCAGTAGGCGCTGCCCAGGCTCTCGATACGTACGGCGGAGCCGGTTTTCGGCGCGTGGATGAAGCGGCCGTCGCCGAGGTAGATGCCGACGTGCGAGTAGGGCTTGTTCAGCGTGTTGTAGAACACCAGGTCGCCCGGCTGGAGCTCGTCGGCCGCAACCGGCCGGCCCGACTGGCTCTGGGCAAATGACGTCCGCGGAAGGGCGATGCCGTAGCCCTCGCGGTAAACGTGGGCGACGAGTCCGCTGCAGTCGAAGCCCGTGGTGTGGGAATTCCCGCCGTACTTGTAGTCGACGCCGATCGAGGTCAGCACCTGGAACAGCATCTCGGATTGCTCGGGTGTAGCCCGAGCAGCAGGCGGCGTGGGCTTGATAGCCGGAGCGGGCACTCGCGCGGCAGCCCGGGGCTGGGCCGGCTCTTCCACCGGCGCAGGGGTCGAAACCATCCCGCCGCACCCGGCCAGCAGGGCAGAAAATAATAGGCTATACAGTAAGTTAAGCCGCATAATTCAAGTAATGTAGATGAGCGTGCGGCCGCTGTAAAGCCGGGCCCGGCCGAAAAGGCCTGAACCAACGCCCGGAACGTACCGTTTCCCTCCCAGTGAACCTCTTGCCAGTAAGATGCGGGGCCGGATTTTCCCAATGAAACGCTGCCTCCTTTTCGCCATCCTCCTTGTGCATATGCTCGCCGCCGGCGCGCAGGGCAGCCTCGAGGTCGTCCCCCTGCGCAACCGCAGCGCCGAGCAGGTCATGCCGATCCTGCGCCCTTTGCTCGACCCGGGCGCGGCGATGACCGGCCAGGGTTACCAGCTGTTCGTTCGCACGAGCCCCCGCAACCTCGAAGACATCAGGCGCGCGCTGGCCTCGATCGACACCCCGCAGCGCCGGCTGCTGATTTCCGTGCGCTACGATAACAACGCGGATGCCTCGCGAAGCGCGATCGACGCGCGGGGTACTCTGCGTTCCGGCGATGTCACGATCAGGAACCAGCGCTTTCCCAACGAACGCACTCAGGTCGAGACGCGCGTGACCTCCAGCCGCAGCGCGTCCGACGAACGCGTGGACCAGCGCGTGCAGGTGCTCGAAGGCAGCCGCGCCTACATCTCTACGGGGCTTTCCCGGCCGCTGCAGCAACAGCAGGTGTTCGTCGGCCCGGGCGGCGTCAGTGCGCAGAACACCACCGTCATCCAGAACATCGACACCGGATTCGAAGTCACCCCCCGCGTTTCCGGCAACACAGTGTTCCTCGACATCAGCCCGCAGCGCGAAACGCCGGGTGCGCTCGGCGCGGGCAGCGTGCAGTCCCAGCGCATGTCGAGCAGCGTCAGCGCGCCGCTCGGCGAGTGGGTGGAACTCGGCGGCGCGGTCGAATCGGGCTCGGGCGCCTCCGGCGGGATCCTGTCCTCGCGCGATGCCCGGGCGAGCGAGGCGCGCCGCGTCTGGGTGCGGGTCGAGGAGCTGCGGCCCTGAACGAAAGCACGGCGTCGTCCGCCCTGGAACTCATCTTCGGCGAGCGCGGTTCGCTCTCCAACGCAATCCCCGGCTACAAGGTGCGCCGGCAGCAGATCGACCTCGCGGAGGACATCCTCCACGCGATCGAGAACACCGGCGTGCTCGTGGCCGAGGCCGGCACCGGCACCGGCAAGACCTTTGCGTACCTCGTGCCCGCGCTGCTCTCCGGCGGCAAGGTGATCATCTCCACCGGCACCAAGAACCTGCAGGACCAGCTGTTCGACCGCGACCTGCCCGCGGTGCGCAACGCGATCGCCGCCGGCAACACGATGGCGCTGCTGAAGGGCCGCTCAAACTACGTGTGCCTGTACCGGCTCGAGCGCGCGCGGGGCGAGGCGCGCCTCGGGTCGCGCGAGGAAACGCTGCAGCTGGCCGCCATCGAGCGGTTCGCCAAGCAGACGCGCACCGGCGACCGCGGGGACCTCGCCGAGGTCCCGGAGAATTCCCCGGTGTGGTTGAACGCGACCTCCACGCGCGAGAACTGCCTTGGCCAGGAGTGCCCGCGCTACAAGGACTGCTTCGTGATCACGGCGCGCAAGAACGCTCTGGCGGCGGATGTCGTCGTCGTGAACCACCACCTGTTCTTCGCCGACGTCATGCTGCGGGACGACGGGCTGGCCGAGCTGCTGCCCTCCTGCAACACCGTGATCTTCGACGAGGCGCACCAGCTGCCGGACACGGCGCGGCTGTTCTTCGGCGACACCGTCTCCACCGGGCAGCTCGTGGATCTCGCAAGGGACGCGCGAATGGAGTTGCGCGCGGCGGGCGGCGCATTGCCCGACCTGGATCGCGCGGCGGCGAAGCTCGACAAGGCGGCGCGAGACCTGCGCCTCGCGTTCCGCGACGACAGCGCGCGGTTCGCGTACTCGCAGGCGGCCCGCACCGCCGAGTTCGTCCCTGCGGTCGAAGCGCTGGAGCTCGCGATGGGGGAATTCCGCACGCTGCTCCAGTCGCAGGCCGAACGCAGCGAAGGGCTTGCCGGATGCCTGCGCCGCACGGAGGAGGCGAGGGACAAGCTCACCCACTGGCACGACGCCAAGGACCTCGAAGCCGTTCGCTGGGTCGAGGTGTTCGCCAGCGCCCTGCAGCTGCACACCACGCCGCTGCGCACGGGCGAGCTCTTTCGTAAGCAGATGGACGACCACCCGCGCGCCTGGATCCTGACCTCGGCCACGCTTGCCGCCGGCGAGGACTTCGGCCACTTCACACGCGAGCTCGGGCTCGAGGAAGCCAAGTGCGTGCGCTGGGAGAGCCCGTTCGACTTCGCCAACCAGGCCTTGTTCTACGTGCCGAAGAACCTGCCCGAGCCCAGCGACCCGGCCTTCACCGAGCGCGTGATCGAGGCTGCGTACCCGGCGCTGAAAGCGAGCCGCGGCCGCGCCTTCCTGCTCTTCACGACGCTGCGTGCGCTGCGCCGCGCGAAGGACATCCTTGCCGAGAAACTGGACCGCGATGGACTCGACTACCCGCTGCTGGTGCAGGGCACGGGATCGCGTACCGAATTGCTCGCGCGCTTTCGCAGGCTCGACAACCCGATCCTGCTCGGCAGCCAGTCGTTCTGGGAGGGCGTGGACGTGCGCGGCGAGGCGCTGTCGCTGGTGGTCATCGACAAGCTGCCCTTTGCGCCGCCGGACGACCCGGTGCTCGCCGCGCGCATCGACGCGATGCGCGCCAAGGGCGGCAACCCGTTCATGGAGCTGCAGCTGCCGCAGGCCATCCTGCAGCTGAAGCAGGGCGCGGGCCGGCTGATCCGCGACGAGACCGACCGCGGCGTGCTGATGATCTGCGACCCGCGCCTCTACTCCAAGCCCTACGGCCGCACGATCCGCGCGAGCCTGCCGCCGATGAAGGCCACGCGCGAGGTCACGGACGTGGTGGCGTTCTTCGATAAAATTGGTTCTCCAACCCCCACAGAAGAAGGAACGGCATGAAAGTCGTCATCACCGGAGGAGGCGGCATGCTTGGCTTCAAGCTTGCCAAGGCGTTGCTAGCGCGCGGACGGCTGACGGGCGCGGACGGCAAGGAGGCTGCGATCTCGCGCCTCACCATTTTCGACACTGCGTTCCCGCCTTCGCTGCCGCAGGACCCGCGGCTCGAGGCGATCGCCGGCGACATCTCCGCGCCGGGCGTGCTCGAAAAGGTCGTGACGCCCGACACGCAGTCGATCTTCCACCTCGCCTCGGTCGTGTCGTCCGGGGCGGAAGCCGACTTCGACCTGGGGTGGAAGGTGAACCTGGACGGCGGTCGCATGCTGCTCGAACTCGGGCGCAAGTGCGCGAGGCCCCCGCGCTACGTGTTCTCGAGTTCGGTCGCGGCGTTTGGCGGCGACCTGCCCGCCGTGCTCGACGACTCGACCACCCCGAACCCGCAGACCTCCTATGGCGCGCAGAAGGTGTGCAACGAGTACCTCGTCACCGACTACTCCCGCAAGGGTTTCATCGACGGGCGGAGCCTGCGCCTGCCGACCATCGTCGTGCGGCCTGGCAAGCCCAACCTCGCCGCTTCGTCGTTTGCGAGCGGCGTGCTGAGGGAGCCGTTGAACGGCGTCGTCTCGGAGTGTCCCGTGTCCCTGGATACGGACGTGTGGTTGCTGTCGCCCGGCCGGTGCGTCGAGTCGTTCATCCATGCGCACGAGACTGCGTCCTCGGCCTGGGGCATGAGCCGCGTGCTGAACCTGCCCGGCATCACCGTGCCGGTGTCCGGCATGGTCGAGGCGATGCGCCGCGTGGCGGGCGATGCGGTCGCCAACCGCGTCGTCTACAAGCCCGACGAGCGCATCCAGAAGATCGTCGCCGGCTGGCCGGTCAAGTTCCGCACGCCGCGGGCGCTGGGCATGGGCTTCAAGGCCGACCCGGACGTCGACAGCGTCATCCGCGCCTACATTGCGGAAGAGGGCATCAAGGTCTCTTAAGGCGGTGATGTACCGGTATCGGTACATCACCTGACAGGAGATTGGCTCCTGGCGCGGACTATTAAAACAAAAGTCCTGAAATGTTCGCTCAGTCGATCCTGATGTTCGCGTCCTTGACGATCTTCGCGTACTTGGCGATTTCCTTCCTTACGTGCTCGGCCATGCGCTCGGTCGTGCCAGGGATCGGGTCGAGACCGCGGTTCATCAGCGCGGCGTGCGTGTCGGGGAGGGCAATGGCCTTGTTGATCTCGGCATTCATGCGCGCCACGATCTCCTTCGGCACGCCGGCCGGCGCGAGCAGGCCGTACCAGGAGTCGGTCTCGAACTCGGGGTAGCCCTGCTCGGCGATCGTCGGGATGTTCGGCGCGAGCGGCGCGCGGAACTTGTAGGTCGTGCCGTAGGCCTTGAGCTTGCCTGCGGCGATCTGCGGCAAGGCCTCGGGCAGGTTGCTGAACATCGCGCTGACCTGGCCGCCCATCGTGTCGGCCAGCGCGGGCGCGAGGCCCTTGTAAGGCACGTGCACCATGTCGATGCCGGCCATGGTCTTCAGCATCTCGCCGGCGAAATGCGCCGTGGTCCCGTTGCCGAACGAGGCGTAGGTGATCCTGCCGGGGTTCTTCTTCGCGTACTCGACGAATTCCTTGAGCGTGTTCGGCGGCAGGCTCGGGTGCCCGACCAGCACGTTGGCGGTGCGCGCCATCAGGCCGACGGCCTGCAAGTCCTTGCGCGGGTCGTAGGGCGACTTCGGCACCAGCGTCACGTTTACCGTGAAGCTGTTGGCCACGGATACGAACGTGTAGCCGTCGGGGGTCGCCTTGGCGGCTGCGTCCACGCCTATGATCGTGCCCGCGCCGGGCTTGTTCTCGATGATGATGGGCTGGCCCAGAGACTTCGACAGCGGCTCGCCCAGCAGCCGGACGACCGACTCCATCGTCGCTCCGGGCGGGAAGGGCACGATCACGCGGATCGGTTTGGTCGGCCACGCCTGTGCATGGGCGAGGGACGCCGACAACAGGGTGGCGAGGAGGAGGCAGGATCTTTTCACGGCGTTCTCCGCAAGGGGGTGCGGGGATTCTAGCAATGCTCGTGCCCGCTTGCGCCTCAGATCGTGCCTTCGACGAACCCCTTGGGCGGCAGCGATACGGGTGTGGCCACGTGGTTGCCCCCGGCGAGGTGCGCGCGGTGCAGGCAGGCCGCGGCCAGCGCCATGGCCGAATCGAAATCCGCGTGGTCCGGGTGCGCCTCGCACAGGCCGGCGCTGACGGTCACGTGCGCGCCGCCGCCCCGGAGCGCGGGGTCCTGCATGACCATGGCGCGGATGCGTTCGGCGACCGCGCCGCCCTCGACCAGCGAAAGTTCGGGCATCACCACGCCGATCAGCCCGTCCGACAGGCGCCCGGTGAGGTCGTACATGCGGATGTCGCCCTGGATCGTGGCCGCGACGCGCTTGAGGGCCTTGTCGGCGAACGCGCGGCCCCGCGAAGCGGCGAGCGCCTCGAACTGGTCGATCTGCACCAGCATCACGCAGAGCGCATAGCCGCGGCGGCGCGCGCGGTGCAGTTCCTCGAGCCCGCTGCGCATGAACGCGGCACGCCCGTAGAGGCCGGTCATCTCGTCCGGCAGCAGGGACGGGTCGGGTTGCGCGCGCTGCTCGCGCAGCCTGCGCAGGATGTCCATGTAGCCGAACGTGCTGAGCGCGATGCAGACGTCGTTGATCGTGTAGAACGCGATCTGGGTCCCATGGCCCCCGATGAGTCCTTGCACTGCGCCACCGGCGACCTCGAGCGCGAAGGCGATGCCGACGGCGGTGAGCGCCACGCTCGAACCGAGGATCAGGAATGCCCCCGCGCGGTAGCCGGCGCGGGCCACCTGCACCGCCGCCCAGCAGTTCAGCGCGAACCCGAACATCGCCGCGCCGGCGAAGACCATCGTGCGCGCCGGGAACTGCTCCGGCCCGAAGCCGACCACCGGGAGGAGGATCCCCACCGAGAGCGGGACGGCGAGGACCAGCGAGCGCCTCACCGGGGCGCCGCGCACTTTCTGCAGCGCCGCGTAGCAGAACAAGGGTCCTGCGACCAGCAGCGCGTTGGCGAGCGCGATCGACCAGAAATCCGGGATCAGGCCGCGCTGGGAGAGCAGGTTCAGGCCGAGGCCCTTGGCGAGGAGCCCCATCGTCCAGTAGTCGGGAAGCACGTTCTTCCCGGCCGGCCGCACGGCCTGGAATTCGATCGCCGCGGCGAGGATCCAGGAGAGTATGCCGCCGACGATCAGCAGGGTCCGCGCGTCGAAGCTCAAACCGCCCGCCGGAAAAGTTGTCGTGTGCGCATGGGCCAATCGTAGATCAGGGGGGCCGTGGCAGCGACGGGAAAAGCAGATAGCAGTTGCCGCGGCGCCTGCACCTTCCCGGCTAGAACGCTCAGCGCGTGCGCCCTGCCTTGCTGATGATTTCGGAGCAGGGCCTGAGCTACATAGCCGATATTGGTGCAGAGAATCCGCTTGCGTATTCGCAAGCGGCCACCTCTACGCCTATCTTGTCGCGCTGGGGCCGCACGCCGGGCAGAAATTGCTGAGCCTGCGCACCTTCTCCGGACGCGACGGGACAGAGCCACTCCGGCCCTGCGGCGCTATATCACCCGCCTGGCAATATCGACCGAACGACTCGAGCGAGGTGGCGCGGGGAGCGTCTTGCTGCAATTGAAGAGTGCGTGGCGAGATGTCACCACGCACATTCAGTGTCTGGCGGCGTGCGGCGATTGTGCCGGGCTCACCGGAAAAGTCCGACGATGTTGCGGACGAACTAGAAGGCATTTCGGCAGCCAGATTGGTTCTGACAGGAACGCATTGCGTACAGCTTGGGCGATTCGCGATGGCGACGTCGCTTCGGTCTTTGAGCCCGAAGCCTGGATTCTGCTCGTTGCCGGGCTTTACTGTATGGGCGTTTTTTTACGCAGACGATCCGAGGCGGACCCCCGGCCGAACATGTCAGGTGCATCGACAGTTGTCGCAGACCGGGAGCGAACGCGCTCCCTTTTCTGCCAATGAGACGCAATCCGACACCGAAATAATCCTTTGGCCCTGAAACCAGATTTCCTAGCTACAGTTGGTACGGCCAAAGGGGGCAGGT
Source organism: Burkholderiales bacterium (assembly GCA_965279075.1). Lineage (GTDB taxonomy): Bacteria > Pseudomonadota > Gammaproteobacteria > Burkholderiales > SG8-39 > SZAS-79. The sequence continues at coordinate 94,079 of CBDIHI010000011.1, forward strand.
TGATCGCTATTCGATTGCCCGATTGGCACGCAACAAGACGTCTTGTGGGATCTTGATGCCGAGTACCTTTGCGGTACGCAGGTTGATGGCGATCTCATATTTCGTCGGGATCTCCACTGGGATTTCAGCCACGCTCACGCCTTTGAGGATCTGGTCCACGATGGCCGCGCTGCGACGGTAGCTTTCATCCATCGGAAAGCTGTAACTTGCGAGTCCTCCAGCGTCTGCACCCTCGCCGACCCCGTGGAAAGTAGGCAGCCGATACTTGAACTGCAGTTCGGCGATCCGCGATCTAAGACCGATGAACGGTGCCATCGGCGAAACGACGAGCGCGTGCGCCCGCGCCTCCACGGCGCCTTTGAAGGCAGGTTCGATGCCATCGGAATTCACCGAATTCAATTTGATGGATTCGAATCCCAGCGCTTTCGAAACCATCGGCACGATCTCCAGATGGTGTTTGGAGGCTGGATTGTCTTCATTGGTCAACGTCGCGATCCGGGTGGCGGATGGAACTACCATCTTCGCGAGTTCGTACAACTTCTTGTTGATCTCGTCGTTGAATGCCACGCCCGTAATATTGCCGCCCGGGCGCCGAAAGCTCTGTACGAACCCCTGGCCTACCGGGTCTCCAACGGAGGCGAACACGATGGGAACGGAACGGGTCGCCTTCTGCAGCGCGGTGACCAGCTGAGAGCCGTGCGTAAGGATGACCGCGGGCTTAAGGGCCAATACGTCGGAAATGAGTCCGGGAATGCGCTGCATGCGTTCCTCAGCCCAGCGCGTATCGAAGGTATGGTCACGTCCTTCGATCCTGCCCAGGGTCCGGAGCGCGTCCCGAAACTCGGCGAGGATGGGCTTGTAAACTTTCTCGAAACTGATGGACAGGAAAACCACCCGGGGTGGCGCAAGCCTGCCTTGCGCCAGCGCGCGGGAAGCCAACCATGCCACCGCGGCAGCCCCAGTGCCCATGAGCAGTTTTCGGCGCTGGATCTGGGTCATGGCCTCGCTCCTTGATGCCCGAAATGGGAGCAAAAAGTCTACGCCTCTATTGGGTGACCATCAATCGTGCGCTTTCGTGTCATTGAGCTACGCTGCCGATCTCGAAGTTGGCTGGCTTCGTCCTGTCTACGAATGCGTTGAAGCGCCTGTGATTGGCAGTGCCATGGATAGAGAAGTCGCGCGTGGAGAAAAGGGTGGTTTGAATTTCCTATCCGCCGTACGCAGGTGAACATATCAGGAAGCAGTGCTCTTGCTGCGCCGTGCCTTGCTGATGATTTCCGCGCGCACGTCGGTGATGGCCAGCGCCTTCGAGGCGCGCGGGCCGTCGCAATGCTCGGTGCGCGGGCAGTCGGAACTGCGCGGGCAGATGATGCGCGCGGGCCGCAGCAGCGCGTCCTCCACCCACGCGATGTTGAGCACCTTGGCTGCGCCCTTGATCGCCTCGACGGCGTGCTTCGGGATCTTCCCCTCGCCGTGGTGGCTGAGGCACTCGCCGGTGATCGCCGCGACGATCGCTTCGGCATCCACACCGTGCGAGCGCAGCGCGGGCAGCAGGTCGATCCCCACCGACAGCACGTGCGGGTTGCCCGCCATGTCCCCGGTGCGCCGGGAGTGGCAGCAATAGAGGAGCGACTGGTCGCCGTCCCTCAGCACCGAGATCTGCGAGCCACGGTCCGGGCCCTTGCTTTCGTTCAGCATGCGGAACACGGCCCAGTTCGGGCAGGGGTCGGGCACCTGCGCCATGTTGCCCCAGGGCAGCGGGATGCCGTTGCCGCGGTACACCGCGCGCAGGATTCCCGGCGGATACGCATCAAAGAAATGCCAGTACGGGTAGGGCGAGACCTTGGTCATGCGCCGCATCACCACCGCCGGCGTGAGTTCGATCTTCTCTCCTGCCTCGATGCGGTACGACTCGCGCGTGAGGAACCGGCGGAACGGCACTTTCGGGCACAGCAGGGCGCCGGCGAAGAAGCTGCACTCGAAGTCGCGCCATGCGTGGAGCACGTCGTGGGCGCTCATGCCGGCCGCGGTGTGGGCGCCCCCCTCGGGGCTGCCGCCCATCTCGCCGCCCGTGGCGTGCACCGACTTCAGGCCGTCGCCTTCGTGCAGCACCTTGTGGCCGAGGTGTGCGGCGAGGTCGAACTTGAGGCGCGCCGGGTCCTTCTGAAGTTCGCGGTTCACGTAGACGGTGCCGGGTGCTTCGTAGAAGGAGCGCACCATGCTGTGCAACTCGCGGTCGTTGTCGCGCGCGAGCACGGGTTTCCTGTCGAACCAGCGGACAGTCAGGCCGTGGTGCTTGCACAGGGCCATCAGGTCGTCGACGCCGAGGGGAAAGCGCCGTCCGCCCACGCTCTCGGCCGCGCGCTCGAGGTCGGGAAAGTCGTTCCTCGACATCTCCTGGTGCGAGCGGATCAGCAGGTGCGCGAACTGCCGCCCCGTGGTGCCCGTCTGCGCGAGCAGTTCGGGAATCGCGGCCTGCAGCAGGTCCTTGGAGAACAGGAACGCGGGTTCGAGCGGCACGCCCGCCGCACCGCCCGCTCGCTGGGCCACTTCCGGGGAGTCGATCTCGGGGTTGCCGTCGAGGAACCAGTGCGGGTCGCGCTGGAAGAGCGAGGAGAGCAACGCCAGCACGTCCTCCGAAGGCGTGCGCTTGCCGCTCTCGATCATGCTCAGGTACGACACCGAGGGCGCCGCCTGCGAATCCAACTGGGTGCAGCGCGCGGAGAGTTCCTCGAGCGTGAGGCCGTTGCGTTTCCTCAGGGCGCGTAGCTTGGTGCCGAGGAAGTGGCTCTTGCGGGTGTGCTGGGGGCGGACGGTGACGGCCATGGAAGCGGTTAGTGAAACGGCGTGTGAAATTAACAGTGTGAAATTTCTTCGGTAAAATTTACAGGTTCCGGGCGCTATGATGCTACGCAACACGGCCCGTTGTACAGGCCGCCACCAGTAAATTCGGGGGATCCGCCATGCACCGCAACGTACTCATCCTCGGGGCCTCCTACGGGTCGCTGCTCGCCACCAAGCTGCTGATGGCCGGCCACCGGGTCACGCTGGTGTGCACGGGTCCGACCGCGAACATGATCAACCGGGAAGGGACGCGGGTGCGCTTCCCGATCAAGGGCTGGAAGTCCCTGCTCGAGATCTCCTCCAACGAGCTGCCCGGCAGGCTGTCCGCGTGTACCCCGGACGAAGTCGACGCCGCCGACTACGACCTGGTGGTGCTCGGCATGCAGGAAGCCCAGTACGGGGCGTCCGGCGTGCGCGAACTGATGAGCCGCATCGCCCGCGCGAAGAAGCCCTGCCTCGCGATCATGAACATGCCGCCGCTGCCTTTCCTGCAACGGATCCCCAGCCTCGCGACGGATGCGCTGAAGGCCTGCTACGCGGACGCCGACGTCTGGGACGCCTTCGACCCGGCGCTGGTGACTCTGGCCAGCCCCGACCCGCAGGCCTTCCGCCCCGTGGACGAGCCGAAGAACGTGCTGCAGGTGGGCCTGCCGACCAACTTCAAGGCGGCGCGCTTCGCTTCCGATGAACACACCGCGCTGCTGCGCGAACTCGAGGCCGACATCGAGGGCGTGCGCTACCACGCCGGCGGCGACCCGATCGAGATCCCGGTGAAGCTGAAGGTACACGAGTCGATCTTCGTGCCGCTCGCCAAGTGGCCGATGCTGGTCGCCGGCAACTACCGCTGCATCCGCCCGGACGGCATGATCCCGATCCGCGAGGCCGTGCACGGCGACGTGGACGCTTCGCGCCGGGTGTACGAATGGGTGTCGGCGCTCTGCATCGGCCTCGGCGCCGAGGCCGGCGACCTCGTTCCCTTCGACAAGTACGCCGCCGCCGCTGCCGGGCTGGGCAAGCCGTCTTCCGCCGCGCGGGCCCTGTTCGGCGGCGCCGAGCACATCGAGCGGGTCGACAGCCTCGTGCGCCTGATCGCCGGCCAGAAAGGCCAGCAGTCCGCGGTGCTAGACGAGATCGTGTCTCTGGTCGATGCGCGGCTGGGGATCAACCGGGCGCGGCGCAACGCCGAGGCTTCAGTCCGGGAGCTCGCGGCCGCCTAGGGAAATCGGGGTCAGAGTCGATTTATTTGGTCGCTCCAAAATGAGCTCAATGGCAGCAATTCGCCCGGAAACCCAGTCCTGGCGCGGACCTTCCGTGAAAAGTGTCAGTTTTGAGTTCTTCGGAACAACCCCGAGCATCGGGGAAACTATTTTGACCGTCGGGCCGGAAAGTCGACTCTGACCCCGGTTTTTCGCCGTCTCACTCGATTATGCGGTCCGCCCTCAGCAGGATGGCCTGCGGGATCGCGAGACCGATCCTGCGTGCCGTGGACAGGTTCACCACCAGCTCCAGGCGCGTCGCCTGCTCTACAGGCAGGTCGGCGGGCTTGTCGCCCATTAGGATGCGTTCGACGAAGTGCGCCCCGCGACGGAACATCTCCGGGATGTCCGGCGCGTAAGACAGCAGGCCGCCCGCCTCGGCAACCCCGCTCCAGCCGGCGATCGACGGCCACTTGCGCTCCAGCGCAAATGCGGCAATTTCGTGGCGGCTGCGGGCGACGATGTTGCCCTCGAAAGTGACATACAGCATTTCTGCGCGCCCGGTAGCCGCTTTCCGGAGCGCCGCGCTCAGGCCGGCGTCGTCGGAGAAAGGCAACTGCAGTGCGTTAAGGCCCAGCTTCCGGGCGGCGACGGTGGCGGCCGCTTTCTCGAGCGTCGCGTTGCCGTTGCGCGCGTCGTGAAGCAGGGCGACCGTGCGGCCGCGGGGCGAGACCTCCTTCAGCATCTGCATCCGCTTGGCCGCAAGGTCGCTGGAAATGAAGCTCGATCCCGTGATATTGCCGCCGGGGCGCGCCAGCGACTTCACCAGTTTCATCCCCACGGGGTCGCCCACGGCGAGCATGACCACCGGGATGGTCGGCGTTGCGCGCTGCAGTGCCTGCAGCACGATGCCTCCCGAACCCACGATGACGTCCGGGCGCTTCGCCACCAGGTCGCGTGTGATGTCTTCGAGGAACTCCACCGAGCCTTCGGCGGACGCATACAGGATCTCGACGTTCCGGCCCGGCACGAACCCGACGGCCGCCAGGCCTTCGAGGAACGCCCGGCGTTCCACCGAGGGGGGATCGGTGAAAGGGAGCAGTGTGAGGAACCCGATTCTGCGCACGCGGGCCGGTTGCGCGCTCGCAAGGCCGGCGCCGAGCACGGCGAGCGCGACTGGAATGTGGAGGAAGCGGCGTCGGTTCACGGGGTGGCTGCTCCTGTGGGTGATGCATCCACGGGCTATCTTCTACTCGCCCGGCTCGGCCCAGCGCAGGCTTCGGTGCACGGCTTCGCGCCAGCGGCCCATGAGGTTCGCGGCGACGCTCGCGTTCATCTGCGGCTCGAAGGTGCGGTCGATTTCCCAGTGGGAGGCGATTTCCTCGCGCGATTTCCAGACGTTCGTGGCGAGGCCGGCGAGATAGGCCGCGCCTAAAGCCGTGGTTTCCTGCACTTTCGGGCGCAGTACCGGCACACCGAGGATATCCGCCTGGAACTGCATCAGCAGGTTATTGGCGGTGGCGCCGCCATCGACGCGCAGTTCGGTCAGCTTGCGCCCCGCATCTCTCTGCATTGCGTCGAGCAGGTCGGCACTCTGGAAGGCGATTGACTCCAGCGCGGCCCGCGCGATGTGCTCCCGCCCCGAGCCGCGCGTGAGCCCGACGATCGTGCCGCGCGCATACGGATCCCAGTGCGGTGCGCCAAGACCCGCGAAAGCCGGCACGAGAAACACCCCGCCGTTGTCCGGCACGCTCGCCGCGAGGGACTCGATCTCGGCCGAGGACTTGAAGAAGCGCATCTCGTCGCGCAGCCATTGCACCACCGCGCCGCCGACGAAGACGCTGCCTTCCAGCGCGTATTCCCGCTCGGTGTCGCGCGAATCCCGGCTGCGGCCCATCTGCGCGCAGGAGGTCGTCAGCAGGCCGTTGCCGGAAGCGACGGCCTTGTCGCCGGTGTGCATCAGCATGAAGCAGCCGGTGCCGTAGGTGTTCTTGCCCATGCCGGCCTTGTGGCAGCCCTGGCCGAAGAGCGCGGCCTGCTGGTCCCCGGCGATGCCCGCAATCGTGACCGGTTCGCCGAGCACGTCGGGCGCAATCATGCCGAAGGCGCCGGACGAAGCGAGGACGTCCGGCAGGATCGCGCGCGGCACGCGCAGGATCTCGAGCAGTTCCTCGTCCCAGTCGCCCTTGTGGATGTCGAAGAGCATCGTGCGCGAGGCGTTGGACGGGTCGGTCACGTGCAGGCGGCTCTGCGAGAAATTCCACGCGAGCCACGTATCGACCGTACCGAAGGCGAGTTCGCCGCGCTCGGCGCGCGCGCGCGCGCCGTCGACGTTGTCCAGCAGCCATGCGACCTTCGTACCGCTGAAGTACGGGTCGAGCACGAGCCCGGTCTTGTTCTTGATGAGGTTCTCTACGCCGGATTCGCGCAATTCAGCGCATCTGGCCGCGGTACGCCGGTCCTGCCACACGATGGCGTTGTGGATCGGCTGGCCGGTCTGGCGATCCCAGATGATCGTGGTCTCGCGTTGGTTGGTAATGCCTGCGGCGACGATCTCGGCCGACCCGATGTCGCCGCGCTCAAGGGCCTCGCGCGCTACGTCTCTTTGCGATTCGAAGATCTCGACGGGGTCGTGCTCGACCCAGCCGGGCCGGGGGTAGATCTGCCGGATTTCCCGTTGCGCGCTGGAGACCGGCGAGCCTTCCTCGTTGAACACGATGGCGCGCGAACTGGTGGTGCCTTGATCGAGGGCGAGGATGTATTTCATGTTTTGCGACAGTAGGTTGGGATTCTAGCAGTGGTAAAATTCTTCGCATTGCAGCATTCGCGGTCTTTCCCCATGCCCCTCCCCATCCAGGACGTCGAGCGCGAACTCACCCACACCCGGCGTGTGCGCTTCGAAGGCTACAGGCGCGCCGACGGCCTGTGGGACATCGAGGGCCACTTGACCGATGTCAAGAATCACGACTTTACTTTGCAAACGGGGGTGCGCCGCGCAGGCCTGCCGGTGCATGATATGTGGGTGCGGTTGACGATCGACACCCAGCTCAATGTCGTGGCCGCGGTTGCGGTGTCCGATGCGGTGCCCTATCCGGGCGCATGCGAGACGATCGCACCGCAGTATGCAAAGCTGGTCGGGCTGAACCTGATGCACGGGTTCAGGAAGAAGGTGAAGGAATTGCTCGGAGACGTGCGCGGATGCACGCACCTCACCGAGATGCTCGGGTCCTTCCCCACCGCGGCGATCCAGACTTTTGCAGGCGAACGGCGGGCCCAGGCCGACGACGGCAGGAAGCCTTTCCAGGTCGACCAGTGCCACGCGCTGGAATCGGGCTCGGAGACGGTGCGCACGATGTACCCGAAGTGGTATCGAAGCAGGACGCCTGAAAACGCGCAGGGTTAGATCGCAGGTACAGACACAGGGATGACGAGAACATGAAGATCCACGAGTACCAGGGCAAGGAACTGTTCCGCAAGTACGGCGTGGTCACGCCGCGCGGTGTTCCCTGCTTTTCCGTAGACGAGGCAGTCGAGGCGGCGAAGACGCTCGGCGGCAAGGTCTGGGTCGTCAAGGCCCAGATCCACGCGGGCGGCCGCGGCAAGGGCGGCGGCGTCAAGGTTGCGAAATCGCTCGACGAAGTGCGCGCGAAGGCCACCGAGATCCTCGGCATGCAGCTGGTCACGCACCAGACCGGGCCGCACGGTCAGAAGGTACGCAGGTTGCTGGTCGAGGAAGGCGCGGACATCAAGCAGGAACTCTACGTCGGCATGGTCGTGGACCGCGGCACGCAGCGCGTGGCGCTGATGGCCAGTTCCGAGGGCGGCATGGACATCGAGGAGGTGGCCGCGCACACGCCCGAGAAGATCCACAAGGTGTTCATCGACCCGGTGGCCGGCCTCACGGATGCGCAGGCGTCCGACATGGCGAAGAAGATCGGCGTGGCCGATGCCCTCGTGCCGCAGGCGAGGGACCTCCTCAAGGGGCTCTACAAGTGCTTCTGGGACACCGACGCGTCGCTGGCCGAGGTCAACCCGCTGATCACCACCGGCGACGGCAAGGTGATCGCGCTCGACGCGAAGCTGAACTTCGACGACAGCGCGATGTTTCGCCATCCGGACATCGTCGCGATGCGGGACCTGGACGAGGAAGACCCGGCCGAGGTCGAGGCCTCCAAGTACGACCTCAACTACATCCAGCTCGACGGCAATATCGGGTGCCTGGTGAACGGCGCAGGCCTCGCGATGGGCACCATGGACATCATCAAGGTCTACGGCGGCAGTCCCGCCAATTTCCTTGACGTAGGCGGCGGTGCGACGACGGAGAAAGTCACCGAGGCTTTCAAGATCATGCTGAAGACGCCCGGCCTCAAGGCGATCCTCGTCAACATCTTCGGCGGCATCATGAAATGCGACGTGATCGCGGCGGCCTGCGTGGAGGCTGCGCGGCAGGTGAAGCTGTCGGTACCGCTGGTCTGCCGGCTCGAGGGCACCAACGTCGAGCTGGGCAAGAAGATCCTGGCCGACTCCGGCCTGCCGATCATTTCCGCCAACAACATGTCCGACGCCGCGCAGAAAGTCGTGGCCGCCGCAGCGGGGAAAAAATGAGCATCCTGATCGACAAGAACACCCGCGTGATGACGCAGGGCATAACGGGCAAGACCGGCCAGTTCCACACGCGCATGAGCCGGGCCTACGCCAATGGCCCCACTTGCTATGTTGCGGGCGTCAATCCGAAGAAGGCAGGCGAGGACTTCGAGGGCATCCCGATCTTTGCGACCGCGAAGGAAGCGAAGGAAAAAACCGGCGCCAACGTCTCGGTGATCTACGTGCCGCCGCCCTTCGCGGCTGCGGCGATCGACGAGGCGGTGGAAGCGGGCCTCGACCTGGTGATCTGCATCACCGAAGGCATCCCGGTGCGCGACATGGTGCAGACCAAGTACAAGATGATCGGCAAGAAGACGATCCTGATCGGGCCGAACTGTCCCGGGCTCATTACGCCAGACGAGATCAAGATCGGCATCATGCCGGGCCATATCCACAAGAAAGGCCCGATCGGCGTGGTGTCGCGCTCGGGTACGCTGACCTACGAAGCGGTGGGCCAGTTGATGGAACTGGGCCTGGGACAGTCCTCGTGCGTCGGCATCGGCGGCGACCCGGTCAACGGCCTCAAGCACATCGACGTCATGAAGATGTTCAACGACGACCCTGCCACCGAGGCGGTGATCATGGTCGGCGAGATCGGCGGCTCGGACGAGGAAGACTGCGCCCGCTGGATCAAGGCGAACATGAAAAAGCCGGTGGTCGGCTTCATCGCCGGCCTCACGGCGCCGCCCGGCAAGCGCATGGGCCACGCCGGCGCGATCATTTCCGGCGGCAAGGGCACGGCACAGGAAAAGCTCGCAGTGATGGAGGAGTGCGGCATCAAGGTGACGCGCAACCCCGGCGAGATGGGCAAGACGCTGCAGTCAGTGCTGAAGAAATAGGCGGTAGGGTTTGGACTCCAGTACAACGGTTGCCGCCGGCGCGGCAGGGGTTCCCGCATCTGCGGCCGTGGGGCGCCTGGCCATCCTGCCCTACGCGGCGACGATCTTCCTGTCGTCGTTCCTGCTGTTCCTCGTGCAACCCATCATCGCCAAGCAGATCCTGCCGTGGTTCGGCGGGTCGGCCGCGGTGTGGACCACCTGCCTCGTGTTCTTCCAGGCGGTGCTGCTGGCGGGCTACGGGTACGCGGACCTGACCACCCGGCTCGGGCCGCGCCGGCAGGCCATGCTGCACGTGGGCCTGCTCGTCGTGTCGCTTGCCTGCGTGCCGATCCTCGCCTCTTCGGGCTGGAAGCCGCAGGGCAACGAAGAGCCGGTGGGGCGGATCCTGCTGCTGCTGCTGGTCACCATCGGCCTGCCCTATTTCCTGCTGTCCACCACGACCCCGCTGCTGCAGGCCTGGTACTGGCAGCGTTTCAGGACCGCGGTGCCGTACCGGCTTTTTGCGCTGTCGAACTTCGCCTCGCTGCTCGCGTTGATCGGGTTCCCGGTGCTGTTCGAGCCCTACTTCACGCTGCCGCAGCTCGGGTGGGGATGGTCGGGGCTGTACGCAGTGTTGATCCTGCTGTGCGGGACGACGGCATGGCGCTCGATGCAGGCGATCGTTGCGCTGCCCGCTGCGGCCGAAGGCGCGGCCAAGGCCGCCGCGCCGCTGTCCGGCGCGGTGCAGTTCGCCTGGATGGGCCTCGCGGCGCTCGCTTCGGTGATGCTGCTTGCGGTCAGCAACCACGTGACGCAAAACATCTCCAGCGTGCCTTTCATGTGGGTATTGCCGCTGGCGCTGTACCTCTCCACGTTCATCCTCGCATTCGACCATCCGCGCTGGTACCTGCGCACGCCGTTGCTCGTGCTGCTTGGCGTGCTCACGCCTTGGATGGCCTACGAGATCTCGTCGCTGCGACTGTCAGTGGCGGTGCCTCTGTACTTCACCGGGATGTTCGTCGCCTGCATGGTGTGCCATGGAGAACTCGCCCGCCTGAAGCCCGATCCCGTGTACCTGACCCGCTTCTACCTGATGATCTCGGTGGGCGGAGCGGTCGGAGCGGTGCTCGTGGCGATTGCCGCGCCGCTGCTGTTGCATGGCTACTTCGAGCTTGGCGTGGCGCTGGTGCTGCTGGCCCTGCTGCTGCCTTATCGCCTGCGCGGCCTTGCGCGCGTGGCCGGCCTCGCGGTGGCTGCGCTTACGCTGGGACTCGTGGTGCGCGGCGCGGTCGACTACACCACCGACATGCGGGTCATGGAGCGCGATTTCTACGGCGTCGTGCGTACGCGCGATCGCCCGGAACCCGTACCCTACCGCGCGATGTACCACGGCGCGATCATGCACGGCGGGCAACTGCTGGGCGAGGCGAACCGCAACGTCCCTGCGGATTACTTCGGGCCGACCTCGGGCTATGGCAGGGTGTTCGCCACGCTGCGCGAGTTGGGGCCGAAGCGGACGCGCGATATCGGCGTGATCGGGCTTGGCGCCGGCGTGATCGCTTCGTACGGCCGTCCCGGCGACACGCTGGTGTTCTACGAGATCAGCCCGCGCGTGGTGGACATCGCGAAGCGCGAGTTCACTTTCCTCAAGGACACCGCGGCGAAGACATCCCTGGTGATGGGGGACGGGCGGTTGTCGCTCGAGCGGGAAGCCGTCAAAGGCTACGACGTGCTGGGCATCGACGCCTTCTCCGGCGACTCGATCCCGATGCACCTGATCACGCGCGAGGCGATGGCGCTCTACGCCAGGCACATCAAGCCAGACGGCGTGATCGTGTTCCAGGCGACCAACCGCTACGTCGATTTGCCGCCCGTCATCAAGCGCCTGGCCACTGAGCTGGGGTTCGAGGCGGTGCTCGTCTCGGATTCCCCGGAAGAGGACCCGGGCGGGCCGGGCTACTGGCGGTCCTCCACCGACCAGGTCCTGGTCACGCGCAACAAGGAGCTGCTCGCCTCGAAACACCTGCGCGAGGTAGCCGTGCCGATCGAAGACCGCGCGGACCTGCCGACCTTCACCGACGCCCACCACAACCTGCTCAGGATCCTCAAGTAGGCCCGCCGTGATGGCCGCCACCGACAGCCCGTTCCTTGAGCGCCTCGACGCCGAGGCGCGCGCGCTGTTGATGTCGGTGGCGAGGCAGGTGTCCTTCATGAAGGGGGCACTACTGGTGCGGCATGGCGATCCGGCGCGCGGTGCGTGGCTGTTGCGGGAGGGGGTGGCGGAGGCCGTCGTGATGCTTCCCGGCGGGGAGGCCCTTACAGTCGCAAAACTCGGTGCCGGCAGCGTGTTCGGGGAGATGGCGCTGCTCGACCGCGGCGCGTGCACCGCGACCGTCAACGCTACCGGCAATGTCGACGGGTGGTTCGTCGAGCGCGACGACTTCCGCGCGCTGGTCGCGCAGCGGCACCCGGCTGCGCTTCGCATCCAGCACACCATCACGTTGATCCTGTCCGAGAAGCTGCGCAGGCTGAATGCGCGGGTGCTGGCCTGCCCCTCGGCCGAGGATCGACCGGCGCGCGCGGGCAGCGCCGGAGCGGACCCGCTTGCCGGTGTCGCGCGGACGAGACAGGTGGCGTTCGACTGGCGCGCCTTCCTGCCGAAGCTGCCCATGTTCGAGGGGTTCGACGCCGACGAGATCGACGAGGTGGCCGCCTCGGGACTGCTCGTGGCGCTGCCGCGCGACGCCACGATCTTTGTGCGCGGCCAGCCCGCGCTGGCGGCCTACCTCGTGGTGCGCGGGGCGGTGGAAATCGTGGCGCCCAATGGGCATCTCGAGCGTCGGATTGCGGTATTGGGTCCGGGGCAACTGTTCGGTTTCATGAGCATGCTTGAAGGCCTGCCGCACGGCGCCTCGTGCCGCGCACGCGAGCAGGTGCTGTTGCTCGAAGTGCGCAAGCCTGCGTTCGAAGCGATCTATACGGCAGGGACGCCTTTGTCGATCAAGCTGCATCGCGCGGTCCACGGCAGCCTGCTGGGTTCGCTCGCGCAGACCAACCGGCGGCTCACCCGCCTGATCAGCCAGGCGCGGCTCGAGGCCGCCACCGCCGAGCACTCCGCCCTCTCGGCCGCGTACCACGGCCAGCTCGTGGCGGGGGCCTAGTCGAGGTACCGGAGCGTAACGACGGGCCGGCCGTCCCTGAGCTCGGCATGCATCATCCCGTACTCCGGAACCTCCACCCATGCAGAGGTGTCCCGGGTAAGCGGTTCCGAGGCCACCAGGATCGAGTCGGCGTTGTCGATCCCGCCCGTCATCTTCCATTCGTCGCCGTGCAGCGCGTAGTCGCTCCCGGCCGTGTACCAGAGGCTGAGGTAGTTGAGGTTGGCCTCGTGCAGGCGGGACGGGTCGTCGGTGGCGTAGCACCCGAAGTCGAAGCAGTACCGCACGGCGGCCAGCTGGCGGCCGTCGGCGACGAACAGGTTGAGGGACGACGAGGTGGCGATCCCCAGTGCGGCCCGCGTCTCGCGCAGGATGGCGAGCGTGCTCTGGAGCGCGGCTGTCAGTTCATCGGGCGTCGGGTGGCGGTACGCATCCGGCAACTGCGATACGACCAGCGCGTAAACCCATTCGCTGTCGGTGGTGCCGTGCACCTGCGCGGCGAATGCCGGCTTCACGTGGCGGGCGAGCAGGGGCTTCATCTCGGCAAAGCGGGCGAGATCGCCGTTGTGTGCCAGCACGAGCGGTACGCCCGTGAAGTGGAACGGGTGCACGTTCTGCAGGGAGATCTCCACCCGCGTGCTGTAGGCGACGCCGCGGACGTGCGCCAGCACGCAGGCGGCGCGGATCTTTTCGGCAAGGCCCTTCAGGTTGCGGTCGAATACCGGCAGCGATTGGGAGTAGTAGGAGAACGGGCGTTCCGGGTCCGGGGTCGCAGGGTCCCATGCGCGCATGCCGAAGCCCGCCAGGTTCAGCATGTGCAGCATCTTCGGCATGTAGCTCTGGCGCACCAGCGCTGAGTCCGGCTGGAACAGCAGGTTGTCCAGCAGCACCGGCCTGCCCAGGTAGAGGAGGGCTCTGCACATGGTGGAACTACAACAGGACGCTTGACCGCAGTCAAGATTCCGTCACCGCCTCTGCCGGATAATGACGCCCAGACAAGGAGGCAGCGCAACATGGGCAGTTCCGACACCAACATCCCGCTCGGCAAGGGCGCCGGCGCGCAGGGCACGGGCAGGAAGCGCGGTACCCCCAAGGGCCGCCGGGTCGATCCGCAGGCGCTCGCCGAAGTCCGCAAGCTCCTTGGCAGCGAGTTGCGCCGGCGCGACCTCCTCATCGAACACCTGCACAAGATCCAGGATGCGTACGGCCACCTTTCCGCGGCGCACCTGGCCGCGCTCGCCCAGGAAATGCGCATGGCGATGGCGGAAGTCTACGAGGTCGCGAGCTTCTACCACCACTTCGATATCGTGAAAGAGGGCGAAGCGGCCCCCGCTTCGCTTACGGTGCGGGTCTGCGATTCCTTGTCCTGCGAAATGGCCGGCGCGAAGGACCTGTTGAGGAAGCTTCCCGGCCTGCTCGGCAAGGACGTGCGCGTGATCCCCGCGCCCTGCATCGGACGCTGCGAGTCCGCGCCGGCGGTGGTGGTCGGGCAGAACGCGGTCCTCGGTGCGACGGTCGAAGCGGTCGCGCGCCATGTCCATGGACGCCTGACCAATGGTTTCGAGCCGAAGTACATCGACTATGCGGCCTATCGAAAGGCCGGCGGCTACCGGCTGATCGCCGACTGCCTTGCCGGCAAGCACACGCGTGAGGGCATCACCAAGGTCATGGAGGATTCAAGTCTCCGGGGCCTCGGGGGCGCGGGCTTCCCGACCGGGCGCAAGTGGCGGCTCGTGGCGGCCGAGCCCGAGCCGCGCAACATGGCGGTCAACATCGACGAGGGCGAGCCGGGCACGTTCAAGGATCGCTACTACCTGGAGCGCGACCCGCACCGGTTCCTCGAGGGCATGCTGCTCGCCGCGTGGGCGGCAGGAGTCGGCGAGATCTGGATCTACCTGCGCGACGAATACGCAGGCTGCCGGGCGGTCCTCGAGCGCGAACTGGCGAAGCTGAAGAAGGATGCGCCCTGCGCGCTGCCGCCCATCCACCTGCGGCGCGGCGCAGGCGCCTACATCTGCGGTGAGGAATCCGCGATGATCGAGTCGATCGAGGGCAAGCGCGGCATGCCGCGGCTGCGGCCGCCTTACGTTGCGCAGGTGGGGCTGTTCGGCTACCCGACCCTCGAGCACAACATGGAAACGGTGTACTGGGTGCGCGAGATACTCGAGAAGGGGGCCGCGTGGTTCGCCTCGCACGGCCGCAACGGCCGCAAGGGCCTGCGCTCGTTCTCGGTGTCGGGCCGGGTGAAGAAACCCGGCGTGCACGTGGCGCCTGCCGGCATCACGGTGAAAGAACTGGTCGCGGAGTATTGCGGCGGCATGCAGGACGGGCACGAGTTCTACGCCTACCTGCCCGGAGGCGCATCGGGCGGCATCCTTCCCGCGGCCATGGGCGACATCCCGCTGGACTTCGACACGCTGCAGCCCTACGGGTGCTTCATCGGCTCGGCGGCCGTCGTGATCCTGTCGCAGCAGGACAAGGCGACCGATGCGGCGAAGAACCTGCTCCGGTTCTTCAAGGACGAATCCTGCGGGCAGTGCACACCTTGCCGGGTCGGCACGGCCAAGGCGCTGGCGCTGATGGAGGCGCCGCAGTGGGACAAGGCACTGCTGAAGGAACTCTCGACGGTGATGATGGACGCGTCGATCTGCGGCCTCGGCCAGGCCGCGCCGAACCCGGTCCTGAGCGTGATGAAGTTCTTCCCCCAGGAGGTGGCGTGATGGAAAGGGTGGGCACCGAACAGCTTGCGACCATGCCGATCGAGTTCAAGCTCAACGGCAGGACCGTGGTCGGCCGTCCCGACGAGACGATCATCGAGACTGCGAAGAAGAACGGCGTCGAGATCCCGCACCTGTGTTACACGCCCGGCATGCGACCGGACGGCAACTGCCGGGCCTGTGTCGTCGAGGTCAAGGGCGAGCGCGTGCTGGCCCCGTCCTGCTGCCGCTACCCCAAGGAGGGCATGGAAGTCACCACCGACAGCGAGCGGGCGAAGCTGTCGCAGAAGTTGGTGCTCGAGTTGCTGCTGTCCGACATGCCGGAGAAGGACTACCGCGTCGACTCCGAACTGGACCAGTGGGCCGGGAAGCTCGAGGTCGGCCTGCCGCGCTTCCCCGGGAGGAAGCAACCCGCCGCGGACGTCTCCCATCCGGGTATCGCGGTGAACCTGGACGCATGCATCCAGTGCACCCGTTGCGTGCGCGCCTGCCGCGAGGAACAGGTCAACGACGTGATCGGCCTCGCGTTCCGCGGCGACCACGCGAAGATCGTGTTCGACTTCGACGACCCGATGGGGGCGTCCACGTGCGTGGCCTGCGGCGAGTGCGTGCAGGCGTGCCCGACCGGCGCGCTGATGCCGGCGCGCGACGCGGGCCTGGCAGAGATCGACAAGCAGGTCGAGTCGCTGTGCCCCTTCTGCGGCGTGGGTTGCCAGCTCACCTACCACGTCGAAAAGAACGTCATCAAATTCGTCACCGGGCGTGACGGCCCCGCCAACCACGGGCGGCTGTGCGTGAAGGGGCGTTATGGGTTCGACTACGCGCACCACCCGCAGCGGCTGACAAAGCCGTTGATCAGGAAGCCCGGCGTACCGAAGTCGGCGAGCTTCACGGTCGATCCCGCGAACTGGAAGGAAGCCTTCCGCGAAGCGAGCTGGGAAGAGGCGCTGGAAGCAGCCGCGAAGGGATTGCGCGACATCCGCGATGCCGGTGGCAAGGGCGAAGGCCGCTACGCGCTGGCGGGATTCGGCTCGGCCAAGGGCTCGAACGAGGAGGCCTACCTGTTCCAGAAGCTGGTGCGCACCGGGTTCGGGTCGAACTATGTCGACCATTGCACGCGCCTGTGCCATGCCTCGTCCGTGTCCGCGCTGCTCGAGGGGGTGGGTTCGGGGGCGGTGTCGAACCAGGTGAGCGACGTGCTGAAGGCCGAGGTGGTGTTCGTCATCGGCGCCAACCCGACGGTCAACCACCCGGTGGCAGCGACCTGGATGAAGAACGCGGCGAAGAACGGCGTGAAACTGATCATGGCCGACCCGCGCCGCACCGAGCTCGCGCGGCACGCGACCCATTTCCTGCAGTTCAACCCGGACACCGACGTCGCGATGCTCAACGCGATGATCCATACGATCATCGACGAGGGCCTCGTGAACGAAGCCTTCATCCGCGACCGCACCAGCGGCTACGAGGCGCTCAAGGAGAACTCGAAGCAGTACTCGCCCGAGAAGATGGCGCCGATCTGCGGCATCCCGGCCCAGACCCTCCGGGAAGTCGCGCGCATGTACGCGACCTCGAGGGGGTCGATGATCCTCTGGGGCATGGGGATTTCGCAGCACGTGCACGGCACGGACAATGCGCGCTGCCTGATTGCACTGACCCTGATGACCGGCCAGGTCGGCCGACCCGGTACGGGCCTGCATCCGCTGCGCGGCCAGAACAACGTGCAGGGCGCCTCCGACTCGGGGTTGATCCCGATGATGTTCCCCGACTACCAGCGGGTGGACAATCCCGAAGCCAACCAGCGGTTCGAAAAGCTCTGGGGCATGAAACTCGACACCAAGCCGGGTCTGACCGTGGTGGAGATCATGGATGCAGCCTACGCCGGCAAGGTCCGCGGCATGTACATCATGGGCGAGAACCCCGCGATGTCCGATCCGGACGTGGACCACGCCCGCGCCGCCATGGCCAAGCTTGACCACCTGGTGGTGCAGGATATCTTCCTGACGGAAACCTGCTATCTCGCTGACGTGGTGCTGCCGGCCACGGCCTTCCCGGAGAAGGACGGCACGTTCACCAACACCGACCGCATGGTGCAACTCGGCCGCAAGGCAATCGATGCGCCCGGCGAGGCGAAGCCGGACCTGTGGATCCTCTGCGAGCTGGCCAGGGGGATCGGCCTCGACTGGAACTATGCCCACCCGAAGGATGTGTTCAACGAGATGCGCAAGGGGATGAACTCCATCGCCGGCATCACCTGGGAGCGCCTGGAGCGGGATTCCTGCGTCATCTACCCCTGCGAAAACGAGGGCGATCCGGGCCAGCCGGTGGTATTCACCGACGTCTTCCCCACGGCCACCGGGCGCGCGAAGTTCGTTCCCGCCGACCTGATTTCCGCGGACGAAAGGCCGGACGACGAGTACCCGACCGTGCTCATTACCGGCCGGCAGCTCGAGCACTGGCACACCGGCGCGATGACCCGACGCGCCGGGGTGCTGGACGCCCTCGAGCCGGACCCGGTCTGCTCGATCCACCCGCTCGACCTCGCGGCGCTCGGCGCAAAACCGGGCGACGTCATCACGGTGCAATCGCGTCGCGGCAGCATCTCCCTGTATGCCCGGGCCGACGAAGGCACGCCGCGAGGTGCGGTCTTCATCCCGTTCGCCTTCTACGAGGCGGCGGCGAACATGCTGACCAACCCCAAGCTCGACCCGTTCGGCAAGATCCCCGAGTTCAAGTACTGCGCGGTGAAGGTCTCGCGTGGCGGGGCCGCGCCGGGGGATCCGGGCTACGGCAAGGGGACGACGTTGAAGACGATGTACGGCTGAGCCCGGCCCGTCCTGCGTCCGCTTGACTTCAGTCAAGAGCGCCGCGGCGGCCGCGCCCCTATAGTTCCCCGCACTCAATCCAACAAAAGCATCAGGAGACTTCTTCATGCCGTCCGATATCGAAATCGCACAAGCCGCGACGATGCAGCGCATCAACAAGGTTGCGCTCGAAAAGCTGGGGATCGCGGAGGAGCACCTCGAGCCCTACGGGCACACCAAGGCCAAGGTTTCGTTCGAGTACCTCGACACCCTCAAGGATCGCAAGGACGGCAAGCTGATCCTCGTGACGGCGATCAGTCCGACCCCGGCCGGCGAAGGGAAGACCACCACGACGGTGGGCCTCGGCGACGCACTCAACTACATCGGCAAGAAGGCCGTGATCTGCCTGCGCGAACCGTCCCTCGGGCCGGTGTTCGGCGTCAAGGGCGGTGCGGCCGGCGGCGGCTATGCGCAGGTCGTGCCGATGGAGGACATCAACCTGCACTTCACCGGCGACTTCGGCGCGATCCAGCTGGCGAACAACCTGCTCGCCGCGCTGATCGACAACCACATCAACCACGGCAACGAGCTCGGCATTGACGTGCGCCGGATCCAGTGGAAGCGCGTGCTGGACATGAACGACCGCGCGTTGCGCGAGGTCACCGTGGCTCTCGGCGGGACCGCCAACGGCTACCCGCGCGAGGACGGGTTCGACATCGTGGTGGCGTCGGAGGTCATGGCGATCTTCTGCCTGGCCACCTCCATCGAGGACCTCAAGAAGCGCCTCGGCAACATCGTGATCGGGTACACGCGCGACCAGAAGCCGGTCTGCGCCCGCGACCTCAACGCGCACGGCGCGATGACGGTGCTGCTGAAGGATGCTCTGAAGCCGAACCTGGTGCAGACGCTCGAGAACAATCCGGCCTTCATCCACGGCGGACCGTTCGCCAACATCGCGCACGGCTGCAACTCCGTGATCGCGACCCAGGCGGCCCTCAAGCTGGCGGACTACGTCGTGACCGAAGCGGGGTTTGGCGCGGACCTCGGCGCGGAGAAGTTCGTCGACATCAAGTGCCGCAAGTCCGGCCTGCGTCCCTCGGCGGCGGTCATCGTCGCCACCGTGCGCGCGATGAAGTACCACGGCGGGGCCGACCTGAAGACCATCACGACCGAGAACGTCGATGCGCTGGCGAAGGGTATCGTCAACCTCGAACGGCACGTCGAGAACGTGACCAAGAACTACGGCATCCCCTGCGTGGTCTCGATCAACAAGTTCACCACCGACACCAAGGCCGAGCTCGACCTCCTGTACGACCGCATGAAGAAGATGGGCGTGCCGGTCGTGCTGGCCTCGCACTGGGGCGAGGGCGGCAAGGGCGCCGCGGAACTCGCGAACATCGTCGTCGGCCTGTGCGAGCAGAAGTCCGAGGTCAAGTTCGTCTACGAGGACCAGGACACCCTGTGGGAGAAGGTCAACAAGATCGCCAAGAAGATCTACCGGGCCTCCGAGGTCACCGCGGACACCAAGGTGCGCAACCAGATCAAGAAGCTGCAGGACGACGGCTACGGGCACTACCCGGTCTGCGTGGCCAAGACCCAGTCCTCGTTCTCGACGGACGCGTCGCTGCGCGGCGCCCCAGTGGACCACGTGGTGAACGTGAGGGAGGTGCGGCTCGCCGCGGGGGCGGAGTTCGTCGTGATGGTCTGCGGCGACATCATGACCATGCCGGGACTGCCGAAGGTGCCATCGGCCAACAAGATCGACATAGTGAACGGAAAGGTGGTCGGCCTGTTCTGAGTCCGAGTAGAATTCGCGCATCGATAAGGGGAGGCTTTAGCGATGACCGAAATGCTCAATTCGCCGGAATTCTGGCTCGGGCTGGCGAAGATCATAGGCGTCAACATCGTGCTGTCCGGAGACAACGCGGTGGTGATCGCGCTGGCGGCCCGCTCGCTGCCGGAGCGCCAGCAGAAACTCGCGATCTTCTGGGGGTCGGGCGCCGCGATCGTGATGCGGATCGTGCTCACGCTGTTCGCCGTGACCCTGCTCGGGCTGCCGTGGCTGAAGCTGATCGGCAGCCTGCTGCTCTTCTGGATCGGGGTGAAGCTCCTGATCGAGGAGGATGGCAACGAGGACATCGACTCGAGCGACAACCTGGTCGCCGCGATAAAGACCATCCTGATCGCCGACCTGGTCATGAGCCTGGACAACGTCATTGCCGTGGCGGCGGCCGCCCAGGGCAACATCGTGCTGCTGGTCCTGGGCCTGGCGATCTCGATCCCGCTGGTGATCTTCGGCGCCACCCTCCTGCTCAAGCTGATGGAGCGCTATCCGGTGATCATCACCATCGGAGCCGCGCTGATCGGCATGGTTGCCGGCGAGATGCTGGTCACGGACCACGCGCTCAAGGATTGGCAGGCCGGGATGGGAATCGCCTTCGGCGAGGACGGCAAGCCGCGCGTGGGCGGACTGTCGCTCGAGTTGATGGCGGGGGCGGTCGGCGCGGTCTTCGTTGTCGCCTACGGAAAGTGGGCGAACGCGAGGAAGCAGGCACGCGCCGCGTCCGGGGCGGCGAAGGACTGAAGGTGCGGCGGACGCCGCGAATCTTGACCGCAGTCAAGTGCGAATCGCAGCGTCCTCAAGACAATTCAGGGAGCGATTGCCTCGGCAGGACGGCGCTCAGGCCGCCTGCCGAAAACCGAGCGGACGGTCGCACACAAGGAGACGGGACATGAGGACGAACATCAGCAAGGGACTGCGCGCAGGCATGGCCGTGGTCGTACTGGCGGCCACGCCGCTCGCGTTGCATGCGGCGTGGGAGCCGACCAAGACCGTGGAGTTCGTGGTGCCTGCGGGTACCGGCGGCGGCGCCGATCAGATGGCGCGGATCATCCAGTCGATCGTCGCCAAGCACAGCCTGATGAAGCAGTCGATGGTCGTCGTGAACAAGGGCGGTGGCGCGGGGGCCGAAGGCTTCCTCGACGTCAAGGGCGCCAAGGGCGACCCGCATAAGATCATCATCACGCTGTCCAATCTCTTCACCACTCCCCTGGCGACGGGCGTGCCCTTCAACTGGCGCGACCTAACGCCGGTGCAGATGATGGCGCTCGACCAGTTCGTGCTGTGGGTGAACGCCGAGTCCAAGTACAAGACCAGCAAGGACTTCATCGACGAGGCGAAGTCGCGCAGCGGCGACCAGTCCAAGCGCTTCAAGATGGCGGGCACGGGTTCGAAGCAGGAAGACCAGATCATCACTGTCGCGATCGAGCAGAAGACCGCCATCAAGTTCACCTACATCCCGTTCAAGGGCGGCGGCGACGTGGCCGTCCAGCTGGTGGGAAAGCATGTGGATTCGACGGTCAACAATCCGATCGAGGCGGTCGCCCAGTGGCGCGCCGGCAAGCTTCGCCCGCTCTGCGTGTTCGACCCGAAACGGATGCCCTACAAGGCCAAGGTCACCGATACGCAGGCCTGGTCTGACATCCCGACCTGCAAGGAGCAGGGCCTTGACGTCGACTACCTGATGCTGCGCGGGATCTTCATGGCGGCGGGCGTCACGCCGGACCAGGTGCAGTACTACATCGACCTGATGAAGAAGGTGCGCGAGACGCCCGAATGGAAGGACTTCATGGAGAAAGGCGCCTTCAACCAGACCGCGCTCGCGGGCAAGGAGTACGCCGACTGGGTCGCCAAGGAAGAGGCGCGCCACGTGATGCTCATGAAGGCCGCGGGTTTCATCTCCGGCAAGTAACCAGCTTGTGCCCGCCCGGCGCTCGCCGGGCGGCTTCCAGGAGATCGCATGACTGACGGAACCGGCGCCAAGCCCGCCATCAAGACCCGGACCATGGAGATCGCTGTGGCGGTCTTCATTCTCGTCTGCGGCGCAGTCGTAATCTATGACAGTGCGAGGCTCGGCGCCAAGTGGGGCGAGGATGGTCCCGAAGCCGGCTACTTTCCCTTCTACATCGGCGTGCTGTTGTGCGTCGCGAGCGTCGTGAACCTCTTCGGTGCCCTGGCCGCGGCGAAGCACGACGACGGCAACTTCGTCGAACTCGGGGCGCTCAAGCTCGTCTTCTCCGTGCTGATCCCGACTGCCGTCTATGCGGGACTCATCGGTCCGCTCGGCCTGTACCTCGCATCGACGGTGTTCATCGCCTTCTTCATGCGCTGGCTGGGCAAGTACGCGTGGTGGACCGTCGCCGCGGTGAGCATCGGCAACAGCGTGGTGTTCTTCATCGTGTTCGAGGTGTGGTTCAAGATCCCGCTTCCCAAGGGGCCGCTTGAAGCCGCCCTGGGGCTGAACTGACATGGAGGAGCTCCAGTCGCTGATGCAGGGCTTCGCCATCGCGCTGACCCTGAAGAACGTGGTCCTGATGTTCGCCGGCGTGATCCTGGGGGTCATCATCGGCGTGCTGCCCGGCCTGGGCGGCGCAAACGGCGTGGCGATCCTTCTGCCGCTGACCTTCTCCATGGCGCAGAGCCCCGGTGGCACCACCTCGGCGATCATCCTGCTTTCGTGCATCTACTGGGGGGCGCTGTTCGGCGGTGCCATCACTTCGATCCTGTTCAACATTCCCGGCGAGCCGTGGTCCGTCGCGACGACGTTCGACGGCTACCCGCTGGCCCAGAAGGGGCGTGCCGGGGAGGCGCTGACCGCGGCCTTCACCTCGTCCTTCGTCGGTGCCCTGGTCGCGGTGATCATGATCACCTTCCTCTCGCCCATGGTGGCGAAGTTCGCGCTCGAGTTCGGGCCGCCCGAGTTCTTCGCCGTCTACCTGCTAACGTTCTGCGCGTTCGTCGGCATGAGCAAGGAGGCGCCGTTCAAGACCGTCGCCTCGATGATGCTCGGGTTCGCGCTTGCGGCCGTGGGCACGGACCCGGTCACCGGGACCCTCCGCCTCACGTTCGGCCACACCGAACTGCTGAGCGGCTTCGATTTCCTGGTGGCGGTGATCGGCCTGTTCGGAATCGGCGAGATCCTTCTCACGCTCGAGGAGGGGCTCGAATTCCGCGGGACCAAGGCCAAGCTGAACATGCGCGTCGTGATCGACACCTGGAAGGAGCTGCCGAAGTACTGGCTTACGTCGATTCGTTCGTCGCTGGTGGGTTGCTTCATGGGAATCGTGCCCGGAGGCGCGACGCCGGCCTCCTTCATGAGCTACGGCGTGGCCCGCAGGTTCTCCAGGGACGGCGAGAAGTTCGGCACGGGAATGGTGGAGGGCGTGGTCGCGCCCGAGACAGCGGCGCACGCCGCCGGCACTTCGGCCCTGCTGCCGATGCTTACGCTCGGCGTGCCGGGATCCCCGACTGCGGCGGTGCTCCTCGGCGGCCTGCTGATCTGGGGCCTTCAGCCGGGGCCGCTGCTCTTCGTCGAGCAGAAGGACTTCGTCTGGGGGCTGATCGCCAGCATGTACCTCGGCAACATCGTGGGCCTGATCGTGGTCCTGACATGCGTGCCGCTTTTCGCGGCGATCCTCAGGATCCCGTTTGCCATCGTCGCACCCGTGATCATGGTGATCTGCGCGATTGGCGCGTTCACCGTCCACAACTCGATTTTCGACGTGTGGATGATGATCGTGTTCGGGATCGTGGGCTACGTGTTCAAGAAGCTCGACTACCCCCTTGCGCCGCTGGTGCTGGCGATCGTGCTCGGGGACCGGGCGGAGGCGTCCTTCCGCCAGGCCATGCTGGTGTCGCAGGGCGACATGTCGGTGTTCTTTTCAACCCCCCTCGTCGGGGGCCTCACGGGCCTCGCGCTGTTCCTGCTGCTCTGGCCGGTGGTAGGCGCGCTGCGCTCGCGACTGAAGGGTCGGTAGGTCCGACCTTTCGCCTAGTCCTCGCCGAGCTTCTGCTTGAGGCGCGAAAGGGTCTCGGGCGTCAGGTTCAGGTAGGCTGCGAGTTCCTTCTTGGGGATGCGGCCGGAGAGGTCGGCGTGCTTCCTCTGGAACCGGAGCAGCCGGCCCGGCGCGTCGAGGAGGTGCAGCGTGATCGTGTGCGCCATGACCTCGGACATCAGCTTCATTACTTCATATTCGAAGCGCGACTTGACCATGGGGTGCCTGTCGAGGAAGTCCACCCACTGCGGCATCGGGATCTTCGCGGTGCGCACCTTCGTCACCCCGACGATCGAGTAGGGGACCGGGGTCTTGAGCCGCCACGCGGCATAGGACGTGTCCATGTCGGTCTCGGCCGCGAAGCGCAGGATCATCTCGTGGCCTTCGGGGTTGGACACGACGCGCTTCAGCATCCCGTCGAGCACGAAGAACTGCTCCATCTCGGTGTCGCCCTGGCGGACCAGCAGCTCGCCCTTGCCATAGTCGGCTATGTCGAGCAGCGGCTCGAGCTCGGCCCAGTCGGCGGGCTGCATGTCACCGAGGATGAGGCTCTGCTTGAGCTGCAGGCGGATGGTGTTGCTTTGCGGGTGGTTGGCGATCGAGGCCATTGCGACTGCAAGCGTACGGACCAATCGGGCATTCTAGACGAAAAAAGATTGACCTCAGTCAAGGGCGGTCGGGAGGCGCATCCCTACCATAGCGCACTCAGCGGGAATCACCCCAAGTAGCACCTCGGAGGAGGCAAGAAAATGGGTTCTGTGGAGACGCAGGTCGGCGTGACAACGGCGCAGGAAATGACCGACGGGTTTCATCTGGTCATCGATGCGCTAAAGCTCAACGGCATCGACACTATCTTCGGCCTGCCCGGCATACCGATCACCGACCTCACGCGCAAGGCGCAGGCCGAAGGCATGCGCGTGATTTCGTTCCGTCACGAGCAGCATGCCGGCAACGCCGCCGCCGCCGCCGGGTTCCTGACGCAGAAGCCGGGCATATGCCTGACGGTGTCCGCCCCCGGGTTCCTCAACGGACTGACGGCGCTCGCCAACGCCACTACCAACTGCTTTCCGATGATCCTCATCAGCGGCTCGAGCGAGCGCGAGATCGTCGACCTTCAACAGGGCGATTACGAGGAGATGGACCAGCTCGCGGTCGCCAAGCCGCTGTGCAAGGCGGCGTTCCGCGTCCTGAACGCCGAGGACATCGGGGTCGGGGTCGCACGCGCCATCCGCGCCGCGCTGTCGGGCCGGCCTGGCGGCGTCTACCTCGACCTGCCTGCAAAACTTTTCGCGCAGTCCATGGACGCTGAGGCGGGCCGGCGGTCGCTTATCAAGGTCGTCGATCCGGCACCGCGCCAGATTCCCGCGCCGGAGGCCGTCCAGCGCGCCCTGACGCTGCTGAAGGGCGCCAAGCGCCCGCTTATCCTGCTGGGCAAAGGCGCCGCTTACGCGCAAGCCGATGCCGACATCCGCGCCCTCGTCGAGAAAACCGGCATTCCGTACCTCCCGATGTCCATGGCGAAGGGGTTGCTGCCCGATACGCATGAGCAGTCCGCGGCGGCTGCGCGGTCGTATGTGCTGCCTGCGGCCGACGTAGTGGTGCTGATCGGCGCGCGCCTGAACTGGCTGCTTTCGCACGGCAAGGGCAAGACCTGGGGCGGCAAGGGCCACAAGGACTGGGGCGGCCAGAAGTACATCCAGATCGACATCTCGCCGCAGGAGGCGGACAGCAACGTAGCGACCGATGCGCCGTTGATCGGTGACGTCGGATCCTGCGTTTCCGCGTTGCTCGCCGGCATCGGGTCGGGATGGGCGAAACCGCCCGCCGAGTGGATATCGGCAATCGCCGAGCGCAGGGACAAGAACATAGCGAAAATGGCCGAGACCCTGGCCAAGGATCCCTCGCCGATGAATTTCCACAGCGCGCTGAACGTGGTGCGCGATATCGTCAAGGCCAACCCGGACGCGATCCTCGTGAACGAAGGCGCCAATGCGCTGGATTTCACGCGCAGCATCGTCGACATGTACAAGCCGAGGAAGCGGCTGGATGTCGGCACCTGGGGCATCATGGGTATCGGGATGGGTTTCTCCGTCGCGGCCGCGGTGGTCAGCGGGCAGCCGGTGATCGCGATCGAAGGCGACAGCGCGTTCGGTTTTTCTGGGATGGAAGTGGAGACGATCTGCCGCTACAACCTGCCGGTATGCGTGGTCGTTTTCAACAACAATGGCGTCTACCGCGGCACGGACGTGAACCCGACCGGGGGGGCGGATGTCGCTCCGACGGTATTCGTCAAGGGTGCGCGCTACGACAAGATGATGGAGGCGTTCGGCGGCGTGGGCGTGCACGCCACGACCCCGGCCGAGTTGCGCAGGGCCATGGAAGAGGCGGTCCGTTCGCGCAAGCCGACGCTCATCAACGCGGTGATCGACGAGACGGCCGGCACCGAGAGCGGACGCATCACGAGCCTCAACCCGCAGAGCGCGAAGAAGAAGTAGGCGATACTGCCGGCGAATCACTGGAGAACCGAAGAATGGAAGCACTCAAGGGCGTTCGAATCCTCGACATGACGCACGTGCAGGCGGGGCCGACCTGCTCGCAGCTCCTTGCCTGGATGGGCGCCGACGTGATCAAGTTCGAGCCGCCGCAGGGCGACGCCACGCGTGGGCAGCTGCGCGACGTGCCCGGCGCCGACAGCCTGTACTTCACGATGCTCAACTGCAACAAGCGGTCGATCACGGTGAACATGAAGACCGAGGAAGGCAAGACGGTGTTCGTCGACCTCCTGAAGAAGTGCGACATCGTGATGGAGAACTTCGGTCCCGGCGTGCTGGACCGTTTCGGCTTCACCTGGGAGAGGATCCATTCGATCAACCCGAAGATCGTCATGGGCTCGATCAAGGGCTTCGGGTCCAGCGGGCCTTACGCGGAGTTCAAGGCCTACGAGAACGTGGCGCAGGCGATGGGCGGGGCGATGAGCACGACCGGCGTTCCCGACGGGGCGCCTTTTGTCACGGGCGCCCAGATCGGCGACTCGGGCACCGGTCTCCACCTTGCAATCGGGTTGCTGGGCGCCCTGCACCAGGCGAACCGCACCGGCCGGGGGCAGTACGTCGAGGTCGCGATGATGGACGGCGTGATGAACCTTTGCCGAGTGAAGTTCCGCGACCACCAGCGCCTTACGCGCGGCGCGCTGCCGGAATACTCGGTGCCGACCTACCAGGGCATGGGAGAAGTCCCGCGCGCTGGCAATGATTCCGGTGGCGGGCAGCTCGGCAACGCAATCCACTGCAAGCCCCACGGCGCGAACGACTGGTTGTACGTTGTGGTCCAGGAGGCAGTCTGGACGGCATTGGCGAAGCGCATCGGAGCGGATGTCGGCATGCCCGACCTCGTCAACGATCCGCGTCTTGCGACCATCGGCGAGCGGCGCAAGAATCAGAGCCTGCTCTGGGCCCTGCTGACCAAGTTCGCCTCGGGCTACACCAAGCGCGAGTTCATGGCGATCCTGAACCCGCTGGACGTACCCTGCGGCCCGATCATGTCCACCGAGGACCTCGCGACCGACGAGCACATCCGCGGGCGGGAGATGTACGTCGAACTCGACCATCCGCAGCGCGGCAAATGGTGGAACGTCGGCATGCCCATCAAGCTTTCGGCCTCGCCAGCGCGCATCGAGCGCAGCCCGCTCCTGGGCGAACATACCGACGAAGTTCTGAAGGAAGTGCTCGGCTACGACGAATCGAAGGTGGGCGCCCTCAAGCAGGCCGGGGCCCTTTCCGCACCTCCCAAGAAGGTTGCCTAAGACATGAAGATCGCGATCATCGGCCAGCAGGACTTCGGCAAGGCAGTCCTCGAGGCCTTCATTGCGCGCGGCGACACCGTCGCCGGCGTGTTCTGCGCGCCCGAGAAGCCCGGCGCGCGTCCGGATGCCTTGAAGGTTTGCGCACAGGAAAAGGGCGTGCAGGTGTTCCAGTTCCCGTCGCTGAAGACCCCGGAAGCGCACGAAAAGCTGAAGTCGCTCGACGTGGACATCGGCATCATGGCGTTCGTGCTGCAGTTTGCGCCACAGGAATTCGTGAAGATACCGAAGCACGGCACGATCCAATATCACCCGTCCCTGCTGCCGAAGTTTCGCGGTCCCTCGTCCATCAACTGGCCAATCATCAAGGGCGAGACGAAGACGGGGCTCACGATCTTCCGCCCGAATGACGGCTTGGACGAAGGCGAGGTCGTGCTGCAGAAGGAAACGCCGATCAGCGCCGACGACACCCTTGGGACCGTCTATTTCGACCGCCTGTTCCCGATGGGCGTCGCGGCCATGGTCGAAGCGGCAGATCTCGTAGTCGCGGGCAAGCATCGCGAGGTGGTGCAGGACGAAGCGCTGGCAAGCTATGAAGGCTGGTGCCGCGAGGCCGAGGCGCGCATCCACTGGGCCAACCATGTGGACTTCGTCTACAACCTGATCCGCGGGTGTAACCCGGCCCCCGGCGCGTGGACCACGCTGAACGGCGTGAAGATGCAGGTGTTCGATGCCAAGAAGCACTCTGTGCGGACTTTCGGCGCAGTAAAGGGCAAGGTCGGCGAGGTCGTCGAGGTCGGTCCGCAGAGCTTCACGGTGACGGCGCAGGGCGGCCGAATCGAGATATTCAAGGCAAAGCTCGGCGACGGGAAAAAGGTTTCCGCCGCCGAACTGGCTTCCACCTCCGGCATCCAGGCCGGGACGCTGCTGGGCACCTGACGCCGCGCCATTGCGGCTGTTGAAGCCCCTCGCGCAGCCGCCCTGCGCGAGGAGGGTTCGCGCACCCGTATTTTCCCGAAAATATTTGACTGGGCTTACACTTAACTGTAAGAATGCCAGTTAGGTTTATGTTTTTTTGGGGGGTTGTCGGGGCCGCGAGATGAAAGCTGGGGAGGCGGGGCCAAACAGCGCTTGGACTTCTACCGGATCCTGGGCAGAACTGTGCGTTCGGCCCAGGGCCGGAAAGACTGTTTTCCGGTTGAATACATTGGGAATTCGCCTGTATTCCGAACGGTACTGCGCGTAAAATTTCCCCGGTTCGTCCGCGCGCCCGACAGCCAAAGAATAAGACCAGGGAGAACCCATGAAATCCGGCTTCTGGAAGACCGATTGGTTTTTCGGCCTTGTGGTCGCGCTGGCCTTGCTGCTGGTGAGCAACAGCGACCTGCTCCAGAGCCTGGAGCGCAAGGCCTACGACATGGGGGTAATGTCCTCCTCAAGGACCCCGCTCGACCGGATCGCCGTCATCGCGATAGACGACGTTTCCATCGCCAACCTCGGGCGCTGGCCCTGGTCCCGGGACATCCATGCCAAGATGACCGACATACTGGCCGGCGCCAAGGCGAAGGTCATAGGCAATACCGTGCTGTTCTCCGAGCCGCAGATCGACCCCGGCTACCAGTACATCGTGAAGTTGCTGGAGATGGCGGACAAGGGTGGCGCCCCGGCCGGAGATGCGAATGCGGCGCAAGGCACCGTATCCGCATCTCCGGCCCAGGCCCCAGCCCCGGCGGGGGAACTCGGGCCGTTCGTGTCGCTACTGCGCGAGGCGGAGGGCGCCCTGAATGCGGATCGGCGCCTCGCGGGAAGCTTCGAGCGCGCGAAGAACGTGCTCCTCCCCATGCTGTTCACGCTCGGCGATCCGCGCGGCAGGCCCGACAAGCCGTTGCCGGCCTACGTCACACGCAACGCAGTGGGAGGGGGGCAGGATGGCACCGCACTGCCGACTTCCGCCGTCCAGGCGCCGATAGAAGGGCTTGGCACGCTGGCGGCCGGCCTTGGGCACCTCAACGCCAATCCCGACGTCGATGGAGGCATCCGGACCGAGCCGCTTGTCCTGCAGCACTTCGACAAGTTGTTTCCCTCCCTTTCGATGATGATCGCCGCGCGCAGCCTGAACCTCGGACCCGCCGACATCAAGGTGCGACCCGGCGAGGGCGTATCGCTCGGCAAGCTTCGGATCGGGACCGACGCCGCGCTCCAGATGAACACCTTCTTCTACCGGGATCGCGACAAGCCGGCTTTTCAAGTCGATTCCTTCTACGACGTCTACACCGGGAAGATCAGCGCCGAGAAGAAGTACGCCGACAAGATCGTGCTCATCGGTGCCACTGCCGCCGGGATCGGCACGTCGTCGGTGACCCCGGTGTCTCCTGCGATGCCTCCGGTTCTGACGCTGGCCAACTCGGTGTCCTCGATCCTGCAGGAGCACTTCTTCGTCGTGCCGGGGTGGGGGTGGATCGTCGAGAAGGTGGCTTTCGTGCTGGTTGCGGCCTACCTCGTGGTGCTGCTGCCCAGGCTGAATGCAGGCCTCGGCGCAGCCATTACCGCGGGCGTGCTGGCGGCGCTGCTGGCGGCCCACTTCGTCCTCATGACGATGCAGGGCATCTGGATCCAGCTGATGGTTCCCTGCGTGCTGCTGGTGGTGGGGCACGTTGCGCTGATCACGAAGCGCTTCATGATGACCGAGCGAGCCAAGGCCAAGTCCGACGAAAGTTCGGCGGAGTCGAACCGGATGCTGGGCCTTGCCTACCAGGGCCAGGGGCAGCTGGACATGGCCTGGGACAAGTTCCGCCTGGTGCCGCTTTCTGAAGGACTGATGGATAACCTTTACAATCTGGCCTTGGATTTCGAACGGAAGCGCCAGTTCGCGAAGGCCGAGGGGGTGTTCCGCCACATGGTGGCGTTCAACCCGAAGTTTCGTGACATAGAGAGTAAGCTGTCGCGGGCCAAGCAGCTGTCCGAGACGGTGATCCTGGGGGGCGGGGACAGCGGCAGGACCAATGCCAGCATCCTCGGGGAGTCCTCGGGGACGGTGGAAAAGCCGATGCTGGGGCGCTATCAGGTTGAAAAGGAACTGGGCAAAGGTGCGATGGGGGTGGTATATCTCGGCAAGGATCCTAAAATTGGCCGCGTTGTGGCCATAAAGACTATGGCACTTGCGCAGGAATTCGAGGCCGACGAGCTCGCGGAAGTGAAGGAGCGGTTTTTCCGTGAGGCAGAGACGGCGGGTCGGCTCGCGCACCAGAACATCGTCACGATCTACGATGCAGGCGAGGAGCACGACCTGGCATTCATCGCCATGGAGCTCCTGAAGGGAGGCGACCTCAACCCCTTCACGAAGGCCGGTGCCCTGTTGCCGGCGGACAAGGTCGTTTCCATCGTCGCGCGCACTGCGGATGCGCTCGGGTACGCCCACAGGCAGGGCGTCGTGCACCGCGATATCAAGCCCGCCAACATCATGTACCACCTCGATTCCGATACCGTGAAAGTGACGGACTTCGGGATCGCCCGCCTGACTGACAGCTCCAAGACCAAGACCGGGATGGTGCTCGGGACGCCGTCTTACATGTCGCCCGAGCAACTGGCCGGCAAGAAGATCGACGGGCGTTCTGACCTGTTTTCGCTGGCGGTAAGCCTGTACCAGATGCTCTGCGGCAGGCTGCCTTTCGAAGGCGAGTCTATGGGGCGGCTGATGTACCGGATCTCGAGCGAGCCGCCGACGGACATCCTCTCGATCAACCCCAACGTGCCGCACGCGATCGTCGTCTTTCTGGATCGCGCGTTGGACAAGGAGCCTGACAACCGTTTCCAGACCGGTGAGGAGTTCGCGGCTGCATTGCGCGAAGCCCACGGTTCCGGCGGCGCCCTCCAACCAGTCCTCGAGTCCGCTTCTAGCGGGGTCGATATCCAACTCTAAGCGCCTGAATGGACCTGACTCAAGTTCTCGAGATCGCAAGCGCCACCGACCCCGGGATGGTGCGCTCTCACAACGAGGATTCGATCGCTTCGGATCCCGCCAATGGATTGGTCGTGCTCGCGGACGGCATGGGCGGCTACAACGCGGGCGAGGTCGCGAGCGGCATGGCGACAACCGTTATCACCACCGAGATTGCCCAGGTTCTCGCCAACGTGCAGCCTTATGACGTCGATCCTGAGAACAACAAGCTGGCCACCCAGATCGTCCGCCAGCAGATCCTCAAGGCGAATACGTCGATTTACCAGGCCGCGCAGAGCCAGCCGCAGTATTCCGGCATGGGGACCACGCTCCTCGTCTGCCTGTTCTACGACAACAAGGTCATGGTCGGCCACCTGGGCGATTCGCGCGTTTACCGGATGCGGGATGGCGAATTCAGCCAGGTCACACGCGACCATTCGCTCCTCCAGGAGCAGATCGACTCGGGCCTCATTACCGCCGAGCAGGCGAAGACGGCCGCGCACAAGAACCTGGTGACGAAGGCGCTCGGCATCGATCCGACGGTCGAGCCGGAAATCCACGAGTACGAAGCGCTCGTGGGAGACATCTACCTGCTTTGCTCGGACGGCCTGTGCGACATGGTCTCGGACGAGGACATCGGCATGACCCTGTCGATGCTCGGCGCGAACCTCAAGCTCGCCACCCAGCAGCTCGTGCAGATGGCAAACGACAACGGGGGCCGCGACAACGTATCCGTTATACTCGTGCGAGTCCTCAAGGAGTATCCGGCTGCGCGGGGCGTCATGTCCAAGTTTTTTGCGTGGTTAAAATAACCTTTCGGGGTCTGTTATGGCGAAACTGATTCTCAGCATGGATGGCCTGGTGCTCAAGGAGATCCCCTTGACCAAAGAGCGCACCACCATCGGACGCAAGCCGCACAACGACATCCAGATCGACAATCTGGCGGTGAGCGGCGAGCATGCGGTGATCGTCACGATCCTGAACGATTCGTTCCTGGAAGATCTCGGCAGCACCAACGGTACGCTGGTCAACGGGAACACCGTAAAAAAGCACTTCCTGCAGAACAACGACGTCGTCGAACTCGGTAAATACAAGCTCAAGTACATAGCCGAGCCGGGTGCCGCCCAGCCGGCGGAAAAGGCGGATTTCGAGAAGACCATGGTGCTGAGGCCGTCCGCGATGCGGGCGGCGGCTGAGCAGGCGAAGGCAATGGCGGCCGGCGGCGCGCAGCCGCAAGCTGCCGAAGCTGCCCGGGTCGCTGCCCTCCAGTCGGTGGGTACCGCGGCGCAGGCGGCAGGGATTGCGGAGAAGCCCGCTGCAGCCCCGGCGGCTCCCGCGGCCCCCCCCGTGCCACCGCGTCCCGCTCAGCCTCTCGGCGCCATCCAGATCATCTCGGGCGCGAGTGCCGGCAAGGAACTCGAACTCACCAAACCCCTTACCACGCTGGGCAAGCCCGGGGTGCAGGTGGCCGTCCTTACTCGCAGGCCCCAGGGCTACTTCATCACGCACGTCGAAGGGGCCAACCAGCCTACCGTGAACGGGCAGTCGATCGGGACTGCGCCGCACGCGCTGAAGGACCATGACCTGGTCGAGTTGGCGGGCGTCAAGATGGAATTCTTCATCAAGGCCTGAGAACCCGGGAGCGGTTGCCGCCTGGCGGAACCCGAGTGAAGCAAAACATTGTCCGGATCGTCCTCGGTCTGGCCATCGTACTCGTGTTCATCGGGCACGCGGCCAAGTTCTACCAGGTCGGGATCCTCACGCAGCTCGACCACATCATGTACGACGCCCGCCTCCGCGTCGCGATGCCGGGCGGGATA
Source organism: Burkholderiales bacterium (assembly GCA_965279075.1). Lineage (GTDB taxonomy): Bacteria > Pseudomonadota > Gammaproteobacteria > Burkholderiales > SG8-39 > SZAS-79. Next base: position 127,648 of record CBDIHI010000011.1, read on the forward strand.
GACGAGCGCATCGTCATTCTGGACATCGACGAGAAGAGCCTGCAGGAGGTCGCGCGCTGGCCCTGGCCCAGGGACATCATGGCGAAGCTTGTCACCAAGCTCTTCGACGAGTATCAGGTGGCGCTCGTCGCCTTCGACGTGGTATTCGCCGAGTCGGACTACAGTTCAGGCATCAAGCGGCTCGACGAACTGGCTGCAGGTGACCTGAAGCAGGTCACCGGGTTTTCCGAGGCGTACGGCAGGCTTCGCCCGCGACTCGACAACGATGGCCTCTTCGCGCAGGCGATCAAGGGCCGGCCCGTCGTGCTGGGCTACTACCTCAACAGCGGCAGCGATGCGCGCAAGATCGGCGTGATCCCTGAGCCGGTCCTGCCCAAGGGTACTTTCGCGGGGCGCAACGTTGCGTTCACCACCTGGGCCGGCTACGGTGGCAACATTGCGCAGATTCAGGCAAGCGCGGCCGCTGCGGGGCATATCAATTCGCTGCCCGATTTCGACGGGGTGGTGCGCAGGGTGCCGATGCTCGTGGAGCACGATGGCGCGTATTACGAGTCGTTTTCGCTTGCGATCATGCGCACGCTGCTTGGATACCCGAAAGTCGAGCTGGGCTACCCGGAAGAGGGCGGCGCGCAGAAGGGGTACGCTGGGCTGGAGTGGCTCAAGGTCGGCCCGCTGGTCATCCCGGTGGACGAAGCCGTCAGCGCGCTGGTCCCCTATCGTGGACCCAAGTCGAGCTTTCGCTACGTTTCGCTTGCAGATGTCCTGGCAGGCCGCCTCCCGGCAGGATCGCTCAAGGGCAAGATCGCCCTGGTCGGCACGACTGCGCCCGGATTGCTCGACATGCGGGCAACGCCCGTTGACAGCGTCTATCCAGGGGTGGAGGTGCATGCCAACCTCCTCGGCGGGATGCTGGATCGCGGGATCAAGCAGAAGCCGCCGTACATGCTGGGTGCCGAGGTTGTCCTGCTGCTGATCGGCGGGGTGGCGCTTGCCTTCCTGCTGCCGATCCTGAGTCCGCTTTGGGCGACGCTCGCATCCCTCACGGCGATGGCGATGATCGTCGGCCTGAACGTCGCAGTATGGAGCGGGGGCGGGCTCGTTTTGCCGCTCGCGGCGTCCCTGCTGATGACCGTCGCGCTGTTCACCACCAACATGGCGTACGGGTATTTCGTCGAGTCGCGGACCAAGCGCCAGTTCACCGAACTGTTCGGGCAGTATGTGCCGCCCGAACTTGTCGACAAGATGGCACGGGACCCGGAGAAGTACAGCATGGAAGGCCGCAGCGAGCAGCTCACCGTGCTGTTTTCCGACATCGTGGGCTTCACCTCGATCTCGGAAGCACTCAGCCCGAAGGACCTCGCGGCCTTTATCAACGAGTACCTGACTTCGATGAGCCTGGTGATCCGCGATCATCGCGGCACCCTGGACAAGTACATCGGCGATGCGATCATGGCTTTCTGGGGCGCCCCCGTGAGCGACCCGGAGCATGCCCGCCAAGGGGTTCTATCCGCTCTTGCGATGCAGGCAAGATTGCTCGAGATAAACGAACTCATCCGCTCCCGGGGATGGCCGCCGATCCGCATCGGAATAGGCGTGAACAGCGGGACGATGAGCGTGGGGGACATGGGGTCGAAGGTCCGGCGCGCATACACTGTCATGGGCGATGCCGTGAACCTCGGTTCCCGACTTGAGGCCCTTACCCGGGTGTACGGGGTCGGGGTCATCGTCGGCCAAGGCACACGCGACCTGGTGAAGGACGGCGTGTTCCGCGAACTGGACAAGGTGAAGGTCAAGGGTAAGGACGAGCCGGTCGCGATTTTTGAGGCGGTTGGGTTCGAAGGCTCGGTCGGCGACTCGCAGATGGATGAAATCAAGCTCTGGAACAAGTGCCTGAGGCACTATCGCGCGCAGGAGTGGGACCTGGCGGAGGTGGCGCTCCTGAACCTTACACGCATGCACCCGAGCCACAAGCTGTACGAGGAGTATTCGTCGCGCGTCGCGCACCTGCGCGTCGAGCCTCCGGGCCCGGGGTGGGACGGCGTGACTACTTTCAAGACCAAGTAAGGCGCGTCCATGCGATTGCGCGTACTCGGGTGCTCGGGCGGAATCGGCGGCCGGCATATGCGCACGACTGCGTTCCTGGTGGACAGCGACACCCTGATTGACGCTGGTACCGGCGCGGCCGATCTCTCGCTGGAGGAACTTTCGCTTATAGATCATATCTTCGTCACCCATTCGCACCTCGACCACGTCGCGAGCATCCCGTTCATCGTCGATACGGTCGGCGCCATGCGCTCGAGGCCGCTCTGCGTCCACGCCACGAAGGCGACTATCGAAATCCTCCGCAACCACCTCTTCAACTGGTCGGTCTGGCCGGACTTCACCGAAATCCCCACGAGGGAGGCGCCATACATGCGCTTCCTGGAGGTGGAGGTCGGCCGGACGATCACGATCGGCGGCCGGGATTTCACGCCGGTACCGGCCAGTCATACGGTACCGACCGTCGGCTATCACCTGGACAGCGGTCGCGCGAGCCTGGTTTTCACCGGCGACACGGGGCCACAGGATGCGCTTTGGGAGGTGGTCAACCGGATCGGAAACCTGAAGTATCTGTTCGTCGAAACGGCGTTCTCGAACGAGCACCGCCGGCTCGCGGAAGCGTCCGGGCACATGTGCCCGGACATGCTGGTGGCGGAACTTGCCAAGCTGGAACGCAAGGCGGAGGTGTTCGTGACCCACCTGAAGCCGGGGGACGTCGAAAAGACCATGGCCGAGGTTACCGAACGGGCCGACGCCTGGCGGCCCCGGATGCTCCAGAACGACCAGGTATTCGAATTCTGAGAGTGATGCCGGAGCGCGTCCCCAGCGGCAAAAAAGCTTGTTAGAAATCAGTGCTCTTGTTGAATTGTGCAGCGGGTAAGACTAGGATAGACGGCTGGTCTAAGTTGGTTTCAGGAATGCCCGGAATCGGAGGTAATTGATGAGTGCGGTTCTCAACCAGCAGTCGGTGCCGCAAGGCGATGTCCAGGCGCGGCTCGCGTTCCAGAAGCAGCTCCAGGTGGTTACCAACAAGATCCACGCGACCAACAACGTCGACGAGATCATGCTGGAAGTCAGCGCCGATATCTGTGCCCTTTTCAACGCCGACCGGCTCACCATTTATTCAATGGGTGAGGACAAGCAGTCCATCGTCTCGAAATTCAAGACAGGGCTGAATTCCTTCAAGGACCTCAAGCTGCCCATCGCCGAGCACTCGATCGCCGGCTATGTTGCCCTCGCCAAGAAATCGATCAACATCAAGGACTGTTACGACGAGGCGGAACTCAAGGCGATCAACCCGAACCTGCGCTTCCTGCAGGAGGTCGACAAGCGCACCGGCTACCGCACCAAGCAGCAGTTGCTCGCGCCGGTGCTCGACCAGCAGAACAACGAGCTGATCGGCGTAATCCAGATCATCAACAACAAGGCGAGCGTGCCCTTCGGCGCGTTTACCGAAGAAGGCGTCGCGGAGATCGCGCAGACCCTCGCGATCGCTTTCAAGCAGCGCCAGAAGCCACAGGTCGTCAAGACCAAGTATGACTACCTTATTTCGGATGCTGTCCTCTCGGCGGGCGAGTTCGACCTTGCGTCGCGCTCGGCGCGCAAGAAGGCCGTCGACATCGAGCAGGTGCTGACCGACGAGTTCCAGGTCAAGATTCCCGCGATCGGCGCCGCGCTGGCGAAGTTCTTCAACGTGCCATACGAGCCGTTCAAGGCCGATCGCATCAAGCCCATGGACCTGCTCAAGAACCTGAAGCGGGAGTACGTCGACGCCAACCAGTGGATCCCCATAGACGACGGCAAGGAGGGGCTGATCGTCCTGTGCCTCGATCCGGAGCGCATTCGCAGTTCGCGCATTGCATCCAACGTCTTCCCCAAGGCCAAGATCGTCTACCGCGTTACGACGCAGAAGGAGTTCAAGGACACCTGCGACCAGTTCTACGGCGTTGAGGTCGACAATGGCGGGGACATCGACGACCTGCTGTCCAGCCTCGACAGCGACGAAGGGCTCGACACGGGTGAGGGGAGTACCGACGAGGTCTCGGCCGCCGCGGACAACGAGCTGGTGAAGCTCGTCAATAAGATCGTGATCGATGCCTACAACCAGGGCGCCTCGGACATCCACATCGAGCCCTATCCAGGCAAGGCGAAGACCGAGATCCGCTTCCGCAGGGACGGGTCGCTCGCGCCTTACATCGAGGTCCCGGCTTCGTACCGGAGCGCGATCGTGGCGCGCCTGAAGATCATGTGTGACCTCGACATCTCCGAGAAGAGGAAGCCGCAAGACGGCAAGATCAAGTTCAAGAAATTCGGCCCGCTCGACATCGAGCTGCGGGTCGCGACGATTCCCACCACGGGCGGCGTCGAGGACATCGTCATGCGTATCCTCGCCGCGGGTGAGCCGATCCCTATCGACAAGCTAGGCCTCACCACCAAGAACAGCGAAAACCTCAAGAACGCTGTGTCCAAGCCCTACGGCCTGTTCTTCGTTTGCGGTCCGACGGGGTCCGGCAAGACTACGACGCTGCATTCGGTGCTTGGATTCCTCAATACGCCCGACACCAAGATCTGGACCGCGGAAGACCCGGTCGAGATCACGCAAAAGGGCCTGCGGCAGGTGCAGGTGAACAAGAAGGTGATGGACTTCGCTATGGTGATGAAGGCTTTCCTGCGCGCGGACCCGGACATCATCATGGTGGGCGAGATGCGGGACGCAGAGACGACGCACATCGGCATCGAAGCGTCGCTCACGGGCCACCTGGTTTTCGCGACCCTGCACACCAACTCGGCGCCGGAAGCGGTCATCCGCCTGCTGGACATGGGCATGGATCCGTTCAACTTCGCGGACGCCCTCATCGGCATCCTTGCACAGCGCCTGGCCAAGCGTCTCTGCAAATGCAAGGAACCGTACACGCCTGGACCGGACGAGCTCAAGGCGTTCATGAACGAGTACACCACCGACCTCCGGCTGTCCGACACATGGAAGAGGGATCCACAGGGCGAGGCCAAGAAGCTTTACGATTATTGGCTGAAGGAGTACGCCAAGGACGGCAAGCTGCAGTTCTTCAAGGCCAAGGGATGCGACGCCTGTGGCGGCTCAGGCTACAAGGGGCGTTGCGGCCTGCATGAGCTCATGATCGCCTCGGATGCGGTGAAGAAGCTCATCCAGGAGCGGGCCCGGGTGACGGATCTTTTCGTCAAGTCGGTGGAGGAGGGCATGTCCACCCTGAAGATGGACGGCATGGACAAGGTCATGATGGGACTTACGGACATGAAACAGGTGCGCACGGTCTGCATCAAGTAGCCGAGGCGCCGAACCCGAGATGAACAGCGCCATCGACAGCACCCAGGCCCTGCGTTTCTCGGGCGAGGCGGCGACCGCGGCCGACGACCTGGTCCAGCGCCTGGAGCAGCTGAATGCGATCGGCGCGTCCCTCTCTGCGGAGCGCGACATCAACCGCTTGCTGGAGAGCATCCTGGTGGCGGCGAAGACGATCACACGCGCCGACGGTGGGACCCTCTACAGGGTCACCGAGGAGAAGACCCTCCGGTTCGAGATTGTTCGGACCAGCTCCCTGAAGAACTACCTTGGCGGCACGACGGGGAATCCGGTCCCCTTTTACCCGATCCAGCTGTATCGCGACGGCAAGCCCAACCACAACATGATCGCCGCCCACGCCGCGCTCAGCGGGCAGACGATCAACGTCCAGGACGCGTACACCGCCGAGGGGTTCGACTTCACGGGCACACGCGCATTCGATGCCAAGACCGGCTACCGGTCGCAGTCGTTCCTTACGGTTCCGATGAAGAACCACGAGAACGAGATCATCGGCGTCCTGCAGCTCATCAATGCGACGAACCCCAAGACAGGGGAGATCCAGGCCTTCTCCCCGTCGGACGAGCGCCTGGCCGAATCGCTCGCTTCCCAGGCGGCGATCGCGCTGACGAACCGGATGCTCATCAACCAGCTCGAGGAGCTGTTCGAGTCGTTCATCAACCTGATGAACACCGCTATCGACGAGAAGTCGCCCTACACCGGGGGACACTGCCAGAGGGTGCCCACCCTCACCATGATGTTGGCGGAGGCGGTGAACGAGACCCGGGAGGGGCCGCTCAAGAACTTCACGATGAGCGACAAGGACCGCTACGAGCTCAAGATCGCGGGCCTGCTCCACGACTGCGGCAAGGTAACCACGCCGGTTCACGTCGTCGACAAGGCCACCAAGCTCGAGACCATTTACGACCGCATCCACCTCCTCGACACGCGCTTCGAGGTACTGAAGCGGGATGCGGAGATCGACCTGCTGAAGAAGAAGCTTGAGCTGGCCGAGGCGGGCCGCAGGGCCGAAGCGGGGGAGCTTGAGCAGGCGCACCGTGAGCGCCTGCGCAGGATCGAGGAGGATCGCTCCTTCCTGCGCGCGTGCAACATCGGTGGTGAGGCGATGCGCGACTTCGACATCGAGCGGGTCAAGCGTATCTCCGAGTACCGCTGGACCGATGTCGCGGGGTACCAGGCGAGCTTCCTGACCGAGGACGAGCTCAAGAACCTGACTATCCGTGCCGGGACGCTGACGCAGGACGAGCGCCAGATCATCAATCATCATATCGTCGCAACGATCAAGATGCTCGAGGCCCTGCCTTGGCCGAGGCACCTGAAGAACGTGCCGGAGTACGCCGGGGGCCACCACGAGCGGATGGACGGCAAGGGCTACCCGAAGGGGCTGGTGCGCGACCAGATGTCGGTGCAGGCACGGGTGATGGGCATCGCCGACATATTCGAGGCCCTGACGGCCAAGGACAGGCCCTACAAGAAGGGGAAGACCCTTTCTGAATCGCTCGAGATCCTCGGCAAGTTCAGCCAGAACGGGCACATCGATGCAGACCTGTTCGACGTGTTCGTGAGGCGAAAGGTCTACATGCGGTACGCCGAACTCTTCCTCGACAAGGAACAGATCGACGCCGTAGACGAGTCGAAGATTCCCGGGTACGTCTCCTAGGGGCCTTCCGCGAAGTCAACGGGAGTTCGACGCAAGGGCAAAAAAAACGGGCATCTCGCGATGCCCGTTTTGTTGCCCGTAAGGGCGTCTGCCGGGTTAGCGGCAGGCGGAGGGACGGTACTTCGACAGCGTCGTGCCACCGGTGCAGACCCAGTTGATCGAGCCGCCGGTCGGGACCGTGCCGGCCGTCAGGGCCGTGCCACCCGAGGTCGGGGTCATCAGCAGCGTGTTGCCGCCGGCCGCCGACGTGTAGGTGATCGTGATCTCGCCGGTCGTGCCGTCGGTCACCAGCGAGGCGACGTTGGCGGTCGCGGCGGGGGCAACAAGGCCCGAGGTCAGCGAGGCTGCGCCGGAAGCGGCGTTCTCGGACACGGCAAGCTTCGCCGCGCCGGCCATCGCGAGGCCTTCGGCCACACGGGTGCGGACCATGTAGTCCTGGTACGCCGGCAGCGCGACGGCCGCCAGGATGCCGATGATCGCGACCACGATCATCAGTTCGATCAGCGTAAAGCCCTGTTGTACGCGTTTCATGCAATTCTCCTAATCATGAAGTTGAAGGTTGCAGCCTGCACTGACAGGCCTGCATCCGCCATTGAGCAGCTTCCGTGCCTGCCGGAGGTGCAGGAAAACCGGCAATAAGTCACGCAGTTGCCGCATGGGAAGCCGAAGGGAGTGACAAGAAATGTCACTCCTCGTCATTTTTCGTCAGATTCCGGGAGGCAAGGACGAAAAAAAACGGGCATCTCGCGATGCCCGTTTTTGTGCCCGTGAGGGCGTCTGCCGGGTTAGCGGCAGGCGGAGGGACGATACTTCGAAAGCGTAGTGCCGCCGGTGCAGACCCAGTTGATCGAGCCGCCGGTCGGGACCGTGCCGGCCGTCAGGGCCGAACCACCGGATGTCGGCGCCATGATCAGCGTGTTGCCGCCTGCTGCCGACGTGTAGGTGATCGTGATCTCGCCGTTTGTGCCGTCGGTCACCAGCGAGGCGACGTTGGCAGTTGCAGAGGGGGCGACCAGCCCGGACGTCAGCGTGGAGGCTCCGGACGCGGCGTTCTCGGACACGGCAAGTTTCGCCGCGCCGGCCATCGCCAGGCCTTCAGCGACGCGGGTGCGAACCATGTAGTCCTGGTACGCCGGCAGCGCGACGGCCGCCAGGATGCCGATGATCGCGACCACGATCATCAGTTCGATCAACGTAAAGCCCTGTTGTACGCGTTTCATTTTGTGTTCCTTGCTTTTGTCCTGCGGGATTGTCGAGGCCTTCGGGATGATGAAGCCTCCATACGGACGTGCGCATTCTGGTAAGCACCCTTCGTGCCCGTGATTTGCCGACCCAAACAGGGAAGAATCGAGGTTTCCAGACGATATTTACACGCTGAGTGATAAATATCGTCGCAGGTTCGCGCAATTGGTCACTTGCCCCCCGGGGCGGGCGAACTGACCCGCCTGACAGGATCCCCCGGGTACAGCCTCAGATGATCAGCAGCCGCACTACCGAATCGATGAAGTCATCCGGATAGCCTGCGTCGCGCAACTTCCACTTCACGCGGTTGGCGAACTTGGCCTTCTTGTAGATGTTGTATCCGGCAGCCGCCGCTTCCCGCCGGTGGCCGTCGATTGTCCGGTCGAGCCTGGCCACCTGCTTCCTGCGGCCATCGCCAGGTGCGGAGAGTTCCACTTTGGGCACCAGGCGTGCGATCTCTTCGACCGCACGGTCGGCCTGCGCTTCGGCTGCGGCGCCATCAAACCATTTCAGCATGTTCAGGACTTGTGGCTGTGGACCCGAGGGGATTATACGTGCAGCGACTATAATTTGCGTACCGCCACAGCATGGGCAAGACACGCCTTGATCCCCGCATCGCCCGGACGGCCCGGGTACAAAGATGGTGAGCCGGTGACCGCGGCGGCGAAAGCGGCAGAGATGATCGAGGCCGGGATCGCCGCCGAGGGTCGGGGCGACCTAGAGCGTGCCGAGGGCTGCTTCCGGGCCGCGGTCGGGGCGGATCCACGATCGGCCCGCGCCAGGATGAACCTCGGCATGGTGCTGCTCGGCAAGGGTGATCCCGCTTCTGCGCTCGCCGAGCAAGTTGAGGCCGTCAGGCTTGATCCGGCGCTCTCGCACGCACATTACAACCTCGCCCTTGCCTGCCTGGGCATCGGTGAGCCTGCACGCGCAGAAGGCGGGTTTCGCGAGGCGTTGAGGCTGCATCCCGATTTCCCGGAAGCGTGGGTGGGCCTGGCCGAAGTGCTCGATTCTGCGGGGCAACCGGGAAGGGCGCTTGAAGCACTGGATGCGGCCAGCGCCCTTCGCCCAGGCTATGCGGGTGCATTGTTCAATGCGGGCCTGCTGCTTCGCAGGCTGGGTAGGCTCGACGAAGCCGAGTCGCGCTTGCGCAGCGTCCCCGACGATCATCCTGATCGCGCCAATGCCCTGACCGCCCTCGCCGCAATCGTGCGCGACCAGGGGCGGATCGACGAAGCCGTCGCAATTGCGCGATCGGTGGTGGACCGGCTCCCCGACTCCGGCGTCGCGCAAAGCGAGTACCTCTTCACCCTCGGCTACTCTGAGCGCATAAGCGCGGAGGGGCTGTTCGCCGAGCACCTGTGGGCCGGGTGCCGCGCCGAGGCCGAGGTCAGGCCATGGCGCGCCCAATTTGGGAATTCCCCGGATCCGGAGCGTGTCCTCAATGTGGGGTACCTGTCGGGCGATTTCCGGGGGCATTCGGTGGCGATCTTCACCGAGTTCCTTTTCGAGCGCCATAGCAGGGATCGCGTTCGCGTCCACGCGTACTCCTCCACACCGGAACATGATGCGGTGACGGCGAGATTCGCCGCCGCCTCGGACAGGTGGCGCGACCTGCGCGGCTTCACGGATGCGGATGCCGCCAAGGCCATCATCGACGACGGTATCGACATCCTCGTCGATCTCTCCGGGCACACCAGCCATATGCGCATCGGCGTCCTGGCCGGTCGCGCAGCTCCGGTACAGATGACCTGGCTCGGCTACATCGGCACCACGGGCCTGACACGCGTCGACTACCGAATCACCGACGCGGTGGCCGACCCGACGGGCCTGGCCGAGAGGTTCCATACGGAGCGCCTCCTGCGGTTGCCGCACAGCCAATGGTGCTTCCGTCCCCCGGCTGCCGCGCTCGGGCAGGCCGTGACGCGCGAGCCGGCCATCGGTGCGTTTACCTTCGGGTCGTTCAACCAGTTCCCGAAGATCTCGGAATCCACAATCGCGCTCTGGGCCGGCGCGCTGAGGGCCGTACCCGGATCACGATTGCTCGCTGTCGGCGTGCCGCGCGGCAGCGCGACCGAGGCGCTCGTCGGCAGACTGGGAGCTTCGGGCATCGATCGGGACCGCTACGACCTGGTAGAGCGGGTCGCGCTGGCGGACTACTACTCGCTCTACAACCTGGTCGACGCCTGCCTTGATTCGACGCCCTACAGCGGCGGCACGACGACGTGCGATGCCCTGTGGATGGGGGTGCCGGTGATTACGCTCACAGGTGAGCGATCGATGTCGCGCAGTGCCGCCAGCCTGCTGCGCGTGGTGGGGCGCGCGGACCTCGTGGCCGATTCGAGGGAGGCTTTCATCGGGATTGCCGCATCTCTCGCCGGGCGCGGCCGATTGACGGAGGCGGCGCGCCGACATTTTCGTGGGCTCACGCTGGAGTCCCCTCTGATGGACGAGCCGGGTTTCACCCGGGATATCGAGGATGCGTATCGGGGTGCATGGCGGGAGTGGTGCGACCTGCAGGCCCGGTCAGGCTGGCAACCGCAATGACGCGGGAAAGCGTGCTTGCCCGTATCCGGCGCGGCGCCGAGTTCCACGGCATGGGGCAACTCGACCGGGCCGAAGCGGAATATCGCGCCGTGCTGCAACTCGAGCCCGCATGCTTCGATGCGATGCACCTGCTGGGACTCGCTTGCCACCAACGGGGCCGGTACGAGGCAGCCGTCGGGTATATCAAGCAAGCGCTCGCGGTCGACCCTGCGCAGGCTGTGGCACATGCGAACCTCGGGCTCGCGCTGAATGCGCTCAAGCGGCGTACGCAGGCCATTGCGAGTTTTGACCGGTCGCTGGAACTTCGGCCCGGCCACGCACAGACGTTACTGAGCCGTGGCATAGCCCAGCTGGAGTCCGGAGCGACGGAGGCGGCGTTGGACTCCTTCGACCTTGCCCTGTCCATCGTTCCGGGAAATCCCGCCCTGCTCTGCAATCGCGGCAATGCCCTGCAGGCGCTCGGCCGGCCTCAGGAAGCCCTCGCGAGCTATGACGACGCGATAGTCCTGAACGAGGGTTTCGCGGAAGCGTTCGCCAACCGGGCCAATCCGCTGCGCGACCTGCGGAGAATGGAGGACGCCCTCGCCAGCACGGATCGGGCCCTTTCGCTCAAGCCAGACTTCCCGGGGGCGATGATCAATCGCGCCATCGTGCTGCGCGAGTTCGATCGGCATCCCGAGTCCCTGGCCGAATGCGACCGCGCACTGTCGATCCTGCCCGCAGACCCGAACGCCCTGTGCAACAGAGGCATCACGCTGCAGGAGATGGGGCGTTTCCCTGAGGCGCTGCAGTGCTACGCCGGCGCGCTGGCTTCTGACCGGGATCACGCCGAATCGCATTGGAATGAAGGGCTGTGCCGCCTGGCGCTGGGCGATTTCGTGCTTGGCTGGGAGAAATACGAATGGCGCTGGAAGACAGCGCAGCGGGGCTCGGTGCGCGATTTCCGCGAACCTCTATGGACGGGCGACCAGGACTTGCGCGGCAGGACGATCCTGCTGCATGCCGAGCAGGGCCTCGGCGACACGCTCCAGTTCTGTCGCTACGCGAAGAAAGTGGCGGGGCTCGGCGCGACCGTAGTGCTCGAGGTCCAGAAGCCCCTGAAGGCCTTGCTGTCGTCCCTGGAAGGTGTTGCGCAGGTGATTGCGCGGGGCGAGCCACTCCCGGCGTTCGATTTTCATTGTCCCTTGCTGAGCCTGCCGCTGGCGTTCCGCACGACGCTCGCCGACATTCCCGCCGATAGTCCCTACCTGCGCTGCGATCCCGATGAGGTGGAGCGGTGGGCCGGCCGTCTGCGAACAGGCACCATGCCGCGGGTCGGGCTGGTGTGGAGGTCGGCGAGCGCAAAGCGCTCGGTGCCTTTGGAGGCATTTCTGCGCCTGGCCAAAGGGCGGGCGCAGTTCTTCAGCCTGCAGAGGGACCTTTCCCCGGGCGAGCAACAGGTCCTCGACAGCCGCATTGACATCCTGCAGGCCGGCACCGAGTTGCGAAACTTCGCTGATTCCCCGATCGTCGAACTGATGGACCTCGTCATCACGGTCGACACCAGCATGGCGCATTTGGCGGGCGCGCTGGGCAGGAGCACCTGGGTTCTGCTTGCCTGCGGCGGTGAGTGGCGCTGGATGCTTGGGCGGCGCGACAGCCCCTGGTATCCGCGGACCCGCCTCTTCCGGTCACCTTCGCCCGGCGATTGGGAAACGGTGCTGGGCGAAGTCGGCGAAGCACTGGATGCGGAGCTTCTGCAGCGGGCGTAGTTCTCATGCCTTCGGCGGCTGCATCCATCCGCTGACCACCCCGCGCAGGCCGTGGAATGCCTCGAGGTACTGCGGGTGGCCCTGGGTCGCGTAGGCGATCTTCAGCGCATCGAGGAAAGCCATCTCGAGCCGAAACTTCGCCGTTGGCGCGTTCGACCACGGCAGCGAAAGCGGGTTGCAGGCCTTTGCCTTCCAGTGCGATTCCGTCGCGAGCATCAGGGACGCAATCCGCTCGATGACGAAGACCTTGGTCGGTACGCCCCCTCCGTCGTGGCCGGTGCTGGCGTTCAGCCGATTCGCGAGGTCCGTCGTCCCATCCTCGGCAACCTGAAACAGGGTCTCACACCTTGCGAGCCACGCCCGCCAGAAGGACGGCTTCGCCACGATGAAGTTGCAGAACACGGTATTCGTCGAGTCCATGATGAGCCGCTCGAAGTCGAGTTCCGGCGACAAGAGCAGGGCGCACTCCCGGAACGTGGGCAGCGTGCCGGCATGTTGCATTGCGCCTTGCTCGAAGATATTCAGCGGGTAGGCGATCTGGTCAAAGAACGGTGAAAACAGCATCGCGTCCGTATCCGCTGCGTGCGCTGCCACGAACGCCTTGACGGCTTCGGGCCCCAGCCCGGTCTTGGCGCGGAACTTGGGCGAGAAAAACCCGTACCAGGCCGCGTCGTCCAGGGGCGCCTCCAGCAGGAACTTCCGGATGGGCCAGTACTCGCGCCAGTCCGGACGCGGATTGGCGAGGTTGTCGAGGGGGGCGTAGCCCGGCTCAAGCGCATCGCGGGTCTGCGTGGAATAGACGATCTGCAGGAGGTGGATGTCGGGCAAGTCGGCCTCGGTCCGCCGACCAGGCCCTGTCGGTCCGGATTGCGGCGGTATGGCAGTCTGTAAGATGCGAATCGTTAGTTTACAAGATTGCCGCCCAGGGCCTTCCCGCCAAAGTGAACATCCTGCTGATCAACTACGAGTACCCGCCAGTCGGCGGCGGCGCGGCGACCGCGACCCGGGAACTCGCGTGCGCGATGCAGCGCATGGGCCACTTGGTGACGGTGCTCACGGCGGGATATGCGCCGCTCTGGGGCGAGTCCGTCGAGGCCGGCGTGACGGTCGTCAGGCTACGCTCCCGGCGGGAGAGGGCGGAGCGCTCCACATTTGCGGAAAAGGCTTCGTTCGTGATGCACGCGGCGTGCGCGCTGCCCGGCGTGATCCGGCGCGCGAAGCCGGAAGGGTGCATCGTGTTTTTCTCGATGCCCTGTGGACCGCTCGGCCCGCTGGCGCGCTTTCTGGGTGGGATTCGATACGTTGTCTCATTGCGTGGGGGAGACGTCCCCGGCACCGAGGCGGGCCTCGAGCGCATGCACTGGTGGCTGGCGCCGGTACGGCGCTGGGTATTGCGCGGTGCTTCTGCCGTGGTCGCGAATTCGGAGGGCCTTGCGGCGTTGTCCCGCAAGGCGGATCCGGTCGGCGTGACGGTCATCGCCAACGGCGTGGATCCGACCGCCTTCGTTCCCGCGCAGTCCCGCCCGGCTGGGCGGTACCGCTTCCTGTTTGTTGGCCGGCTCGATGCGCAGAAGGACGTGGCGACGCTGCTGGAGGCGGCGGCAAGGCTCCGGCGGGCCTCGGCGCTTCCTTTCCGCCTCACCGTTGTCGGCGATGGACCCCGGTCAGCGGGGCTGCGCACGCAGGCCGGCGCGCTCGACATCGAGGACCTGGTCGAGTGGAAGTCCTGGATGCCGCGCCCAGGGATGCCCGGATGCTATGCGTCGGTGGATTGCCTGGTGAACCCGTCCCTCTACGAAGGCATGCCGAACGTCGTGCTCGAGGCCATGGCTTGCGCGTTGCCGGTGATTGCCAGCGATGTCGCCGGCAATTCGGATGTCGTGGATCATGAGGAAACCGGCTTGATGGTCCCCCCCGGCAACGCTGATGCTCTTGCGCAGGCAATGCGCCGCATGCTCGAGGCACCCGATGCCGCGGCCGCGCTGGGCCGTGCCGGGCGCGCCAAGGCGGAGCGCCGTTACTCGTGGGCCGAGTCGGCGGGCGCATACTTGAAGTTCTTCCACTGATCGCCTGCGAGGGATCCGGCTTGCGGCAATTCGATTTCGGCGAGAACTGGAGCGAGTTCTCCGACCACGCTCTTTCCCCGGAGAAGGTCGCGCAGGCCCGCGCGGCGTTCGCAAGGCTGATGGCGACCGCCGGTGCCGAGTTGCCGGGGCGCAGCTTCGTCGACATCGGGTTCGGCCAGGGCCTAGGCCTGCTGAGCGCGGCGGAGTCGGGCGCGCGGGTGGCCGGTTGCGACATCAACCCCCTCTGTGAACAGGTTCTCGAGCGCAACCGTGCCCATTTTCCCGGGGACGCCCGACGGCCGTTCCCGGTCGTCGTCGGTTCGATCCTCGATCCGGCGACGGTGGGCAGGCTGCTGGACCTGGCGCCCGACCCTTCAGGATTTGAAATCGTCCACTCCTGGGGCGTGCTGCATCACACCGGCCGGATGTGGGATGCGATCGACAACGCAGCCTCGCTCGTGCGCCCCGGCGGCCGGCTCGTGCTCGCCTTGTACAACAGGCACTGGACCTCGCCCGCCTGGCTCCTGATCAAACGGATCTATGTCTACTCGCCGCGCCTGCTGCGCAAGGCGATGGTCGCCATCCTCTTTCCCGTCATCTTCGCCGCGAAATGGGCGGTGACGGGACGCAACCCGAGGAGCATGGATCGCGGCATGGATTTCTACTATGACGTAGTCGATTGGGTCGGCGGTTACCCGTACGAATACGCTTCGGTCGAAGAGGTGGGGAACTACCTCGACGCGAAAGGATTTACCCTTCGCGCTACCGTGCCGGCCGCCGTTCCCACAGGCTGCAACGAATTCGCTTTCGAGCATACGGCCTGAGGCGACCCCCGCGCGTGTCATGCGGCCGGCAAGCTGCGCAGCCAGAGTTCCAGCACGAGGATCGACCACAACTGGTTCGTATTGTCCCGTGTGCCTTCGAGGTGCTGCTGCCAGTGCGACCGCAGCACACCCTGGTCGACCCAGCCGCGGGTGCGCGAATCCGGCGACAGCAGCGCATCCGCGAACAGGTCGCGCAAGTCTTCACGCAGCCAGCGCCCGGCCGGGACCCCGAACCCGTGCTTCGGGCGGTGAGTGATTCCCGCCGGCAGTTTCGCGGCCATCAGTCGTTTGAGGAGGACCTTGGTCTTCAGGCCCCTGACCTTGAGGTTGGCCGGCAGCATCGCCATGTAGCCGACGAGTTCCGCATCGAGCAGCGGGCTGCGCACTTCGAGCGAGTTGAGCATCGACATCCGGTCCACCTTGGCGAGGATGTCACCGGGGAGGTACAGCGTGCTGTCCACCCACATGGCGGCGCGTGGCGCATCGATGCCCTGCATGGCATCGAACCTTTCACGTACGGGATCCGTTCCCGGGGCAGGTCCTCCGGCCAACAGTGCGCGGCGCGAAGCTTCCGGCCACTGGTCGTTCAGTGCGCTGTAGCGTCCGGACGTGCCGCTGGCTTGCGCGAGGTCGCGGATCCGGCGCAGCCTCCGGCCGGGGCTGTCGAACGCAGTAGATTCCGGGACCATCGCCGTCGCCGCGAGCGCGGGCGTGCGCAGCCAGCCCGGGAACTCATCGAGCCATTCCAATGCACGCAGCGCCGGGTAGGTCCGGTATCCGCCGAACACTTCGTCCCCGCCGTCCCCGGACAGGGCGACCGTCACCGACTTTCGCGCCATGCGGGCGAGGTAGTAGGTCGGCAGCGCAGACGAGTCGGCGAACGGCTCGTCGAAATGCGCGGCGATCATCGGCAGGTCCAGCGCGGCGCGGGGCGTGACGATCTCCTCGTGGTGCTCGGTCCCGAGGTGAAGGGCGACCGCCCGCGCGTGCCCGACTTCCGAGAACGACTGGTCCTCGAACCCGATGCAAAAGGTCTTCGGCGGTGCGCTGCCGACCTCGCACATGAGCGCGACCACTGCACTCGAATCCAGGCCGCCGCTGAGGAATGCGCCGAGCGGGACGTCCGAGACGAGCCGCATCCGCACGGCTTCCCGCATCAGCGCCCCGACCCTCTCGAGGGCCTCGCTCTCAGTTACCGCGACGGGATGCTCGGGGGGGCGCGGCAATCGCCAGTAGGGAGCGTCGTCAATGCGTCCGTCGCGCCACGCCAGGCGATGCCCGGGCTCGAGCTTGCGTATGCCGCGGTACGCGGTTCCCGGCGCGGGGATGTAGCCCAGCGCCAGGTACAACTCCAACGCCGCCGGGTCCGTATCCCCGGGGATGCCTTCGACGGCCAGCAGGGACTTCAGTTCCGAGGCGAAGGTCAGCGTACCGTCCGCGGCAAGGTGGTAGTAGAGGGGTTTCTTGCCCATCTTGTCGATCGCTAGCAGCAACCGCCCGGCAGCTTCGTCCCACAGCGCCAACGCGAACATGCCCCGCAGGCTGTCCAGCAGCCCCTCGCCGTGTTCCTCGTAGAGGTGCACGATGGTCTCGACATCGGTGTGGCTTGCAAACACGTGGCCCCGTGCCTCGAGCTCGCCTCGCAGGTCGCGGAAGTTGTAGATCTCGCCGTTGCATACGGCCACCACGCTTCGTGACTCGTTGTAGATCGGCTGGCGGCCGCCTGCGACATCGATGATCGCGAGGCGACGCATGCCCAAGCCCAGCCGCCCCGACACATGAAAGCCCTCGTCGTCCGGCCCGCGGTGCGCGATCCGGTCGCACATCCTGCGGACCGTGTTCGCGTCCACACCCTTTCCGGCCATGCGAACCTGGCCTGCGATTCCGCACATGTGTCAGTGCCTCCCGGTGCGTTCGTCGCACAAGGCATCGAACAAGTTGGCGTAGCCCTCGATCATTTGCTCGACACCGAACAGTTCGATCACCCGCCTGCGTGCCCGCTCCGCCCTCCGTGCAGCTTCCGCACGGTCGCGCAACGCCTCGGACAGAGCGGCGCCAAGTTGCGCCACATCGTCGGGCGTGACCAGCCAGCCGTAGGAGGCATCCGGGATCAAGTCCCGGGTCCCGTCGATTGCCGTGGCCACCACCGGGCATCCCGCAGCCATGGCCTCCATGACCGCGTTCGGCATGCCCTCCCACGCCGAAGGCAGCACGAAAACGTCGGCCAGCGCCATCAGTGAAGGGAGGTCGTCGCGCGTGCCGAGGAGATGCACGCGATGGGCAACCCCCAACCCGGCGGCCTGTCGCATGAGCGGTTCCAGCAAAGGCCCGTCGCCCGCGACGAGGAGTTCGGCGTGCGCGAGGGACTGCGGCAGAGCCGCCAGTGCGGCCACGAGCACGGACATTCGCTTTTGCGGTTGCAGGCGTCCGGCCGCCAGGATGACTATCGCTCCAGGGCGCAGGCCGAGCGAGGCCGCATCGGCCGGAGCGGTCCCCGGGGCCGGCGGTTCCACTCCGTTTACGATCACGCAAGCCTGCTCCGGCCGCACGCCTTCGGTCTCACGGCTGGCGCGCACCACCGCTGGGCTGTTGATTACGACGCGGTCGGCCCAGCGCATCGTCATGCGGTCGAGCCGGAACCACCAGGCGGGCTTCTGCGCGTTGCGCGCGCGGATCGACGTGACGACGGCCGCGTGTCCGTAGAGACGTCCGGCAATCCGTCCGAGCAGGTCAGAGACTTCGAGCATCGTCAGGATCACCTGCGGCCGCCATGCGCGGATCCGCAACCACAGGCCGACCGGGCCGAACCCGGCGGCGAGGCGTGCCTTGCCGACAACCCGGACTTCCGCGTGCGCCGCAATCGAGGCGAGGATCGCCGGATCGGCATCGCCGTTCAGGACCAGAACCCGGATCGCGTATCCCCGGGCCGCGAGCCCGCGGACCAGCAGGAAAGCCTGGCGCTGCGCGCCGCCGCGGGCGAGGTTGTCGATGACCAGCAGCAGGCGGCGTGTTCCGTCCACGGACATCGAATCGCCTGCCGCCATCGCCAGTCCAGTCCCGGTGATCGAATTGCGCATGCGGGCGGCAACGCGCAGCGATGAAGCCCGTTTGCTTTGGAATTTCAATATACTGGCGCGATTATAGGCCGTTACTTCACGGCCCGATTCCCGCGCGCGATCGATGCGCCCCGCCATGAAACGCTTTGGGTTCGGCTCCAACTGGGTGTCCTACGCGCGCCACGCATTGACTGCGGACCGCATTGCGCAGGCGCGCGCCGCATTCGCAACCCTGGTCGACGGCATCGAACTGAAGGAGAGGGCGTTCCTCGACATCGGGTTCGGCCAGGGACTCACTGCGGCGCTCGCCGCGGAGGCCGGCGCAAGGGTCGTCGCAGTCGACATAGATCCGGAGTGCGGAACGGCCTACGAAGCTACGCGCGCCTTTTTTCCCGGCGCGGGCGCGCCGGAGATCGTCATCGGCTCGATCCTGGACGGGAGCCTCGTATCGATGCTTGGGGTCAAGGGCCCCTTCGACGTGGTGCACAGCTGGGGCGTGCTCCATCACACCGGTGCAATGTGGCGCGCCATGGACAATGCCGCGTCCCTGGTCAGGCCGGGCGGCCATCTCGTCATCGCAATCTATGCGCGGCACTGGACCGCGCCACTGTGGAAGATGGTCAAGTGGGCCTATGTCCATTCGCCCGGCATCGTCCGGAGCGCGATGATCGCTGCGTTCCATCCGCTGATGCGCATGCGCGCGAGACAGCTCGGCGAGGAGCGCACCGCCGCGCGCGGGATGGATTTCCGGCACGACCTCGTCGACTGGGTCGGGGGATATCCGTACGAGTATGCCTCGCGCGCCGAAATCGAATCTCACCTGGTCGGGCGCGGCTTCGTGCCGATGCGCTTCCATCCCACTGCGGGAATGACGGGGTGCCATGAGTACGTCTTCCGGCGCGGCAACGCCTGAGCGTCGGCGCATGAATCGCACCCCACAGCACGAAAGCGTGCCCGGAGCGGCGACACCGGCCGCCAGGCGGT
The DNA here is from genome assembly GCA_965279075.1 of Burkholderiales bacterium. Classification (GTDB taxonomy): domain Bacteria; phylum Pseudomonadota; class Gammaproteobacteria; order Burkholderiales; family SG8-39; genus SZAS-79. Next base: position 147,155 of record CBDIHI010000011.1, read on the forward strand.
GGTGGTTTGCGGCGAGGCTCTGCATTTCGCTGGTGCTGGTCGCCTTCCTCATGCATAGCGTGGACTGGCCTAAGGTCTGGGTGCATGCGAGAACGGTCTCGCCGGTCTGGCTTGCGCTGAGCCTCTTCTACATTCCCGCGAGCATCCTGTTCGTCGCAATGCGCTATCGCCTGCTCGTCGACGGCATGGTGCCCCTCGGGGCAATGCTGCGCCTCGTGGTGTTCCAGGGGGCGGTCAGCACCTTCCTCGCGAATGCGGCGGGCTCCCTCGGATTCGTCGGCGTCCTCGCCAAACTCCACAACGTGCCCGTCGCCCTGGCGATCCAGTCGGCCATCGTCGCCCGCGCCGGGGACATGCTGGCGTCGCTCGTCGTCGCGGCCGCGCTGGTTGCCGTGGCCTGGGACAGGCTGGCGACGATCCGGCCGCTCGTGGTGACGGCCCTGCTGTTGTCGGTGGTCACCCTGCTCGCCGCGTTTGCAACTGTCCTCGCCGCCCGCCGTCTTGCGACGACCCGATTTCCCGGCGCGGACGCTGTGGAGAATTCCCCTTGGCGCAAGGCACGGGAGGCCGTGGGGCTGGTTGTGCGCATGGAATCCGCCCGCGCGCTGCCTGGCGCATTGTTCCATTCCTTCCTGCTGCAGGGCGTAGTGGCGGTCGCGATGTATTTCAACGCCCGCGCCTTCGGGCTGGAGATCGGCTTCTTCGAGGCGGCCCTCGTGGGCGTCGTGGCGTCGTTCGTCGCGTCCGTGCCCGTTACGGTATTCGGGGGGCTGGGCATTTACGAAGTGTCGACGGTCGGCCTGCTCGCCGTATTCGGCGTGCCGATCGAGGCGGGCGCCGGCATGATCCTCGTGGTGCGGGCGATCTTCTTCGCGGTGATGGCGGCCGCACTGGCGACGACCCGCGCGCCGGGTCAGTGAGGGGCGCGCCGCCAGAGGGTCATCGACCCGAGCCGGGTCGACTGCGTGAACCCGTTCGCGGCCAGCGCCGCCACCGCGTCGTCGCATCCCACCGCCTTGCAGGTGGACTTGTCGGCATCGTCGAAGGTGCGCGGGTCCAGCACCAGCACCGCGCTCAGGGACGGTGACTTCAGTGCCCGGGAGACGCCGGGCGCGCCCCATCCATAGCCGGAGAGGTTGGAGAGTGAGCGCGTGCCCAGCATGAAATGGAAGACGTTGCGCCGCGGCGGCAGTACCAGCATGTCTTCCCCTTTCGCGACGAGTCCTCGCAGGGACTGGAGGTCCGATGCGATGCCGGCGTCGAGGTGCCACGGCTTCCCGTGTGCAACACGAGGACTCCAGTCGAGGGGCCAGGCCTGGAAATAGCCCGAGGCTCCCGACGAACCCGTCACCGGGGCCGCGAGCAGGCCGGCGGCCGCGATCAGTACGAGCGGGCGAAAACGCGGCCACGCGGCGACCGCAGCCTGGGCCACCCGTGCGGCCATGATCGTGATCGCGATTGCGACGAAGGGCGCGGCCAGCAACGCGTAGTGGAAGTAAGGGCGCTTGGCGAACTGCAGCAGCGTGGCCAGTGCGGCGATCAGCGAGAACCCGACGACAGCCACCCAGGGGGCCTGGCGGGCGCCGCTCGCGAAGGCCGAACCCAGCATCGCGATCCAGAAGAACAGCGTGACGGCCACGAACCCGGTCGCGGGTCCCGTCTGCTTGGCCAGCGCGGGCAGGTTTGCCGGCAGCGAGCCTTCCGCCGCGTACTGTCCCACCAGCCCGAGCCCGATGCGCAGCGGCTCGAGGCCCTGGCCCTCCAGCAGGACGGCAACGAGGAGGATCACCAGGGCTGCGGCCGGGACCGTCATCACTTGCCACGCGCTGTCGCGTTGCCCGGCGCGGCCCATAGCAAAATGGAGTCCCAGAACTGCGGCGCCGACCGCCACCAGGCCGCCTTGCTGCTTCGTCCACGTTGCCAGTCCAAGGCCCGCGGCGAGCAGCAGCGCCCTGCGCCAGCCGGATCCCCCGTTGAGGGGCAGGCCTCCCCAGGCCAGCAGCCCGGCCAGAGCGAACAGGGTCGCGATCGGTTCGGTGGTCCCGTGCAGGGCCTCGAACCGCGTCGCGAGCATCAGGTACCAGAATCCGGCCACTGCGCCGGCCGAAATGCTCGCCGTGCAACGCGCCACGATCGCTGCGGCGAGCACGGCATTGGCGGCGAGCAGGCCGACGATCGACAACTGCAGGGTCGGCAGCGACTCGCCGAACAGGCTCAGCAGGAACTGCAGCACGCGATAGCCGCCCGGAAAGTACCCGTACCTCGACAACGGGGCGTCGGCGAGGTCGTGCAGGTAGTCGCGCGCAACGCAGGCGTAGAAGAAGAAATCCACGCCCTCGACCAGGGGATACGCGGTCATCAGGTAGCGCAGGGCGCCGGCAATCCCCAGGGCCACTGCGAGTGCTGCGGCAACTCTCTCGATCATCCCGGCGCGCCTCAGGCGCTCACTTCGCGAACGCTCCGGCCGAGAGCAGGTAGGCATTCCAAAGGAACGCGCGCTCGTCGGCCTCGCCGGCGCGATGGCTCGCGCCCTTGCGTCCTAGCACGCCGGCGGCGAGGCCCGCCGGCAGCGACTCCGGCAGCGGCAGCGCACCGTTCGCGAACCATTTGCCGACCGGTACGCCGAACCCCTTCTTGGGGCGCTCGATGATCTCTTTCGGCAGCAGCGGCGCGAGCGCGGACTTCAGCAACGCCTTGGTCCGCCCGCCCCGCAGTTTCCATTCGACCGGCAGAGTGCGGACGAAGTCGACGAGGTCGATGTCGAGGAACGGCGCCCGCACTTCTAGCGAGTGCGCCATGCTTGCCCGGTCCACCTTGGCGAGGATGTCGTCCTGCAGGTAGAACTTCGTGTAGAACTCCAGCACGCGGCTTGCGACGTCGCGGGGGCCGCAGCGGTCCCAGGCTTCGATCGCTTCGCTGTAAAGGTCGTCGGCCTCCAGCGGCTCGCCCATCAACTCCGCGACCTCCGCCGGGGCGAGCGGCGCCATCCAGACCGGGCACCACAAGGCGGGACGATAGTCGAGGCCGCGCAGCGTCCGCTTGATGCGGAAGTCGAGGCTCATGTTCCGGTGCGAGACCGGCATGCGGCCCGCGAGCAGGGCGACCGCCTTGTGTACCGGTCGGGGAATGCTGCGCTGGTACAACTCGGCCCAGCGCAGTGCGAGAAATGGATCGTAGCCGGCGAAAAGTTCGTCCGCCCCGTCGCCGCCCAGTGCAACCGTGACGTGCTCACGTGCATGCTTGCAGAGGAACCAGGTGGGCAGCAGGGAGCTGTCGCCCATCGGCTCGTCGAGCCGCGCGACGACCGAGGGCAGGGCCGCGCGCGCCGCGGACTCCGAGAAAACGCGATGGTGGTGTACCGAGCCGATCAGGCCGGCGACGCGTTGCGCATACGCGGATTCGTCGAAGCTCGCCTCCTCGAACCCGATGCTGAACGTCTGCAGCCGGCCGGCACCGGGAGCTCTCGCCGCGAGCGCGCTGACCGCCGACGAATCGATGCCGCCGGAAAGGAACGTGCCGATCGGCACGTCGGACACGAGGCGTCGGCGGACGGCCGCGGCAAGCAGCTCGCGCAACTGTTCTCCCCATACGCGCTCTGCGTGCGCAGGGTGCGAAACCTGCGGTTCCAGCCTGAACTCCCAGTAGCGCCAGGTCCTCAGCCGGCGCGTGCCGAGGTCGTACTCCAGGCTGCAGCCGCCCGGGAGCTTGGACACACCGTCGAGATACGAATGCGGTGCCGGGATGTAGCCATATGCGAAATATTTCTTCAGGGCCGTGCGCGAAGGCGTGCGGGGCACTGCGGGATGCGCGGCCAGTGCCGTCAGCTCGGAAGCGAAGGCGAACAGCCCCGGCCGGTCGGTGTAGTAGAAGGGCTTCTTGCCGAACCTGTCGCGGCTCGCGAAGAGGCGCCGCCGCGCGCGGTCGTAGAGAACGAATGCCCACATGCCGTTGAGGCGGTCGACGAACCCGTCGCCCCAGTGCCTGTAGGCATGCAGCAGGACTTCGGTGTCGGAATGGTCGGTGGCGAACACCGCGCCCAGCGCGCGCAGTTCGGCGCGCAGCTCGGCGTGGTTGTAGATTTCCCCGTTGAAGACGATGCCGAGCGTGCCGTCCCGGGTCCACATCGGCTGCGCGCCGCCTTCGATGTCGATGATCGACAGCCGCAGGTGGCCGAGGAAGACCGCGTGCTCCTGGTCATGCCACGCAGTGTCCGCGTCAGGGCCGCGCGAAGCCTGCGCGGCGTTCATTCGCTTCAGGTCCGCGAGGGTGCCCGTGCCCGCGAATCCGGCGATGCCGCACATTCAGTCCCTGCCCGCGGTGATTCTCCCGCCTTCGAGGTTGCGGGTCGCGCCGACGATGTAGGTCTGCTTGTCGCGGGACTCGTGCCAGTTGCGGGTCACCATCTCCGCCACCAGGCCGAGCAGCACGCACATGACCCCGGTGATCGCGGACATGACCACCAGCAGGGGCAGCGGCGTCAGGATGAACGAGATCCCGGCCCAGAATTTCAGGTACACGGCCCACAGGCCCGCGACCAGGCTGACGAGGAAGTTCAGCAGGCCGAAACCGCCAAACACGTACATCGGCTTCTGCGCGTAGCGATCGAGGAACTTCACCACGACGAGGTCGAGCAGCACCTTGAAGACGCGCTCCAGCCCGTACGACGAGGTGCCTGCCGTACGCGGATGGTGGCGGACCGGGATTTCGGTGACCCTCGCGCCGAGCCAGCTCGCATAAACCGGGATGAAGCGGTGCATTTCCCCGTACAGGCGTACGCCCTTGATGACCTCGCGCCGGTAGGCTTTCAGCGAACAGCCATAGTCGTGCAGCCGCACACCGGACACCTTCGAGATCAGCCAGTTGGCGATCCTGCTCGGCAGGTTGCGCCGCAGCGCGTGGTCCTGCCTGGCGCTGCGCCAGCCCGAGCAGACGTCGAACCCTTCGTCCAGCTTGGCGAGCAGAAGCGGGATGTCCTGCGGGTCGTTCTGCAGGTCGGCGTCCATGGGCACGATGATGTCGCCGCGGGCATGCTCGAACCCGGCCATCATCGCCGCGGTCTGGCCCGCATTGCGGCGAAAATGGATCACCTTCAGGCGCGGGTCGGCCGCGGCCAGTTCGTCCAGCACCTGCGCGCTGCCGTCAGTGCTCCCGTCGTTCACCAGCACGATTTCCCAGGGCTGGCGCAGCGTTTCCAGCACGGGAACCAGCTGCGCGTGCAGTCGGCGCAAGTTGCCTTCCTCGTTGTAGACCGGGATCGTGACCGAGATCGTCATGCGGCGGCTCCTGCCGACGCCGCAGTCCGCGGGCGTCGCGACAACGCAAGCAGGGCGAGCAGGCCGAGCGCTGCGACCCCAAGGCCGGCGAGGAAGCCGGGCAACGCAAAGCGCAACTCGACACGGTGCGGCCCGCGTTCGACTTCGACGCCAAGCAGGCCCAGGTTGGCGCTGAACACGGGTTGCTCCACACCGTCGATCGCGACAGACCACCCGCGCGCGAACGGGATCGAGAAAACGAGGATCCCCGGGACCTCCGCGTCGATCCTGCCCGTGATGTGGCCGTCGGAGAACGTGTCGATCGCGAGCCCGCGTTTCTGCAGGGCCCTGGCCGGCGCGGCATAGTTGTCCTCGATCCAGGAGGGCCCTTGCTTCATGAGGCCCCGGGGATCGAAGGTCCGCGGTGCGGTGCCCCTCAGGCGGTCGACGATAGCGGCGTTCATCATCGTGATGTCCTTGGCTTCGGGCGACATCCGCGCGAGGCGTTCCCTGGGGAACTGCTGCTCGTAGACCACGCCCAGCGGCAGCGCGAACTCGTTCTCGTAGACGGACAGGCCCTCCGACTCGCGGATCTTGCGCCAGCCCGGCCAGGCTACGGGGACGTTGGCGATCACGTACTTCACCCCGGCCAGTGAGGAAAGCGCGAACCGTTCGCCGAAATTCGGCAGCCAGTTGGTGAAATTCTTGATCCGGCTGCGCCGCGGGATCAGGTCGAGTTCCGAGAAGAATCCGACCACCCCGGCGCCCTGGAACCAGTAGGACTTCACGCCCATGTACCCTTGCGCCAGCGCGTCGCAGAACGAAACCGAATTGTAGGTCTTTTCGACGCGGTAGAACCCGGGGTCCCGGGCCTTGATGAAGTTGAGCGCACCCATGGTCGGGTCCGCGTAGCCCGGCACCTCCCGCGTGACCGCTTCGCGCTTGCCGTTGACGGAAGGCTCGTTGATCACCGCCGCCTCGACCGCGACCAAAAGCAGGGCGAGCAGCGCGAACCGGCCCCATTCGATACGCCGCCAGGCGAAGAGCCCGAGCAGCAGGAGGGCGGTGCCGGCAAAGGCTGCGAGCTTTGCCTCGTGCGCGGCCGGGGGGCGGGGGAAAAGGTTGCCGTGCACGTGCCACAGCAGCAGCGCGAGCGCCAGGGCCGTCCCGGCAAGCAGGCCGCGTCCCACGCCCTTCGAGGCTACGACGTCCAGCGCCCTGGCGAACATCACGAGCAGCAGGATACTGACCCAGAGGCTGTTGACGCGGAAGTAGTCCAGGCCGAACCCGAAGGCCGCGTAGCGGATCGCGGGCAGCGAGATGAACAGCGCCAGCGCAATGCCGCCCGCGACCAGGATGCGGCGGTCGATCCGGTCGCCGCGCCAGAGTTGCGGGATCAGCAGCAGCGGCATCACGCCGACGTAGAAGCCCGGGCTCTCGAGGTAGTTCATCCAGCCGAAATGCTGGTTGCCCGCGCCGAGCAGGTTCTTGTGGAAGAACCCCGCCAACTGCAGCAGGATCGTCGTATCGTCGTTCATTGCAAGCAACTCGCGCAGCCGGTCCGAAAAGGCCGCCTGAGCGCCTGATATGCGCGGGCTCTCGAGCAACTGGTAAACGTTGGGGACCAGCACGGGTCCGGCGAGCGCCAGTCCGGCGAGGCAGCGCGGGATCACGCTGCGGACCCATGCCAGGGCGGTGGCGCCCGGGCGGCCCGACGCGACCGTGGCGGCAATTGCAGCGTAGACCGTGAACACCCCGACCGAGAACATGAACGTGCCGCTGCAGGCCGCGAACGCGACCGCGAGCGGGATCGGCCACAGTCCGGGAGCCTGCGCGTGCCGCGCGAAGGCCCACAGGATCAGCGCATAGGCGACCACGTCGGTGGCATGGCCGTCCCACTGGCCGTCCGTCAGCATGTATCCGCTGAACGCATAGGCCAGCGCCGCGAGCAGCGCGGTCTCGCGGCGCGCCCCGGTAGCGAGCACGAAGGCGTGGAACGCAGCCCCTGCGGCGAAGATCTTCGCGAAGTACACCCAGATGCGCATGGCGAGGACGTGGTCCGCGCCGCCGGCGAGGCCGAGTAGCGAAAAGGGCCCCGCCGGGGGCGGCGCTACTCCGCCCAGCCCGACGTTGAACGACCACGCGCTGCCCCAGCTTCCCGGGGAGGCCATGTGCATGGCGAGCGGCACGAACTGTGCGTAAGTGTCGCTGCCCACGTCCGCGAAGGCGAAGTACTTTGCACCGAAGAGGAATTCCCGGAACAGCGCGAGCGACACGGCGGCGAGAAGTGCGGCCAGCAGCGCCCAGGCGTTGAAGCGTACGTTCGGGGAGACTCCAGCGAGGGCCATCGTGGTTTCTTGTCGTTGCGGGAGGCCCCGGGAAGCGCTCCATCCCCGGGTTCGTCCCCCATGATGCCGCAAAACCTGCCGTCAGGCGCCGTCCCGGATCGCCCCGGTACGTACAATAGGTTCCTTTTTGGGCGGGACGAGCGGATGGACGAGCACAAGCTCCTGATCGTTGCGGCAACGCGCGCGGCGCCGGGCCCGTTCATGGAAAGCATGCCGCTGGGCAGGTCCCTCCGGCGCATGTCGTACGACCGCCGCATCGAGATCCGCCCGGCCTTCAACAACCGCGACGGCCTGCCGGCGGTCTACAACCGCCAGATCACCGAGGAGAACCGCGCGAAGACGCTGCTCTTCGTGCACGACGACGTATGGCTCGACGACTGCTTCGTGTGCGACCGGCTGCAGGAGGCGCTGAAGGTGTTCGACCTCGTCGGGCTGGCCGGCAACACGCGCCGCCTGCCGGGGCAGCCGGCCTGGGGGTTTGCGTCGGTCGACCCGTTCGTGCCCGAGGACCGCAGGCATCTCAGCGGCATCGTCGCCGACGGCGAGCAGCCCTTTGGCAAGCCTTCGCGCTACGGCCCACCCGGCCTCGCGTGCCTGATGCTGGACGGGGTTTTCCTTGCCGCGAGTTGCGCCACGCTGCTCGATCGCGGCGTGCGCTTCGACGAGCGCTTCACGTTCGATTTCTACGACCTTGACCTGTGTCGCAGCGCGGAGGTGGCGGGCTTGAAGATGGGCACCTGGCCGATTGCGATCACGCACACCAGCCTCGGCAAGTTCGGCTCGCCGGCGTGGCGCGCCGGGCTCGAGGCCTACCAGGCGAAGTGGGGCGACTAGGTCGGACTACTCGGTCGGGCTACTCGGTCGGGCTACTACGAGGACCGGCGGCGTACCTTGGGATGCGGCGCCTTGCGCGCCCGCCGCACGAAAGTGCCGGATTTTCCGCCGCGCTTTTCGAGCAGCATGATGTCTCTCACGACCATGCCCCGGTCGACCGCCTTGCACATGTCGTAGATCGTCAGAAGTCCCGCGCTTGCGGCGGCAAGTGCTTCCATTTCGACGCCGGTGCGGCCGCGGCACTCGACCGTGGCGCGCACGCCGATACTCGAGGTTGACGGGTCCGGCTCGAACTCGACGGCTACGCGGGTGATCTGCAGGGGATGGGCGAGCGGGATCAGGTCGGAGGCGCGCTTCGCGCCCTGGATGGCCGCGATGCGCGCCACGCCGAGTACGTCGCCTTTCTTTGCGCTCCCGCCCACCACCATGTCGAGCGTGGCCGGCTGCATTTCGATGCGGCCGCCGGCCGTCGCGACGCGGTGAGTCTCGTCCTTCGCGCCGACGTCGACCATGTGTGCCTGCCCGCGCCGGTCGAAATGCGTCAGCGTGCGCGTGGACTTGGCGGCGGTTTTCGCCGTAGGGCGGGGCTTGCGGGCGGTCATGGTCCGGGGTGGGAGAGGGCCGATCGAATCGAGCCTGCGCTGGGGAACTCCGAGGGTTGGCAAGGTATCATAATCGCATGCGCTTGATCGTGTGCCTGCTCGCCGCTTCCGCGTTTGCCATGCCGCGCGCCTGGGGTCAGCCCGTGTTCTCGGGCGAAAGACTCCCGCCCCCGCAAACGCGGGACCTCAACCGGGCCTTCGTCCCGGCGCCGCTGCCCGAGCTCGGCGACTCGTCCTCCAAGGCGCTTTCCCCGCAGATGGAGCGCAAGCTCGGCGAAAGCGTGATGCGGGATATCCGCTACAACGACCCGTCCTTCGTCGACGACCCGGAAGTCAACGACTACCTCAATACCCTCGGCTACAAGCTGCTCACCGCGGTGCCGGGGTCCAGGCTCGATTTCGAGTTTTTTGCAGTACGCGATCCGTCGATCAACGCATTCGCCCTGCCCGGCGGCTTCGTGGGCATGCACACCGGCCTGCTGACAGCTGCCGATTCCGAATCCGAGGTCGCATCTGTGCTCGCGCACGAGATCACGCACGTCACGCAGCGTCACATCGCCCGCCAGGTGGGCGCGCAGCAGCAGATGCAGCTGCCCGCCATGATCGCGATGGCCGCCGCGCTGCTGGCTGCGCGCTCCAGGCCCGACCTCGCTTCGGGCGCGGCGATGGCGGCACAGGGCGCGGCCATCCAGGGCCAGCTCGGCTATTCCCGCGATTTCGAGCGCGAGGCCGACCGGATCGGCTTCACCACGCTGCAGGCGGCCGGGTTCGACGTGCGCGGGATGCCCGCGTTCTTCGAAAAGCTCCAGCGCTATACCCGCATCTCCGACGATGGCCGCGCACCCGGTTACCTGCGTTCCCACCCGTTGACGGTCGACCGGATCGCCGACGCGCAGAACCGCGCCCAGAACTCGCCGTACCGCCAGCACGCCGACAGCATCGAGTTCCACCTCGTGCGCGCAAAGCTCCGCGCCGAGACCGGCGACCCGCGTGACGCCGTCACCTACTTCAAGGGGGTCCTGCAGGACGGGCGCTACGCCAACGAAACCGCGGCACGCTACGGGCTCGCGACTGCGCTGGTCCGCAACCGCCAGTATCCGGAAGCCAGGGCGGAAGTTGCGAAGCTGCGCGCAGGCGCGGTGAAGAACCCGATGATCGAGGGCTTGTACGCCCGGGCCTTGCAGGCCGCGGGCGAGGTCCCGGCTGCCATCGCCGCGTACAAGGACGCCTTGGGCCGCTACCCGTACTACCGACCGCTGGCGTACGCGTATGCAGGAGCGATGCTCGATGCGACCCGCACAGACGAGGCGATGGCGGCGATCAGGGAGTTGCTGCGCCAGTACCCGAACAGCCCGGAGCTCCTCGCCATGCAGGCGCGGGGTTACGCGGCGCAGGGCAAGCGCCTGCTGCAGCACCAGGCGCAGGCCGAGGTATACCTGCTGCAAGGGAGCCTGCCCGCGGCGATCGAGCAGCTCCAGCTTGCGCAGGGCGCGGGGGACGGCAACTTCTACGAGTTGTCCGCGGTCGAGGCGCGGCTGAGGGAGATGCGCTCGAGGCTGGCGGCGGAGTCCAAGCCCAGGTAGCAAGGGCCTTCGGGCGGGCCTTCAGCGTCGCGCCGGCTCGCAGTAGGCTTCGTACAGCAAGTCGAAGGTTTTCTCCGCCTCGCCGAGCAGCTCGTTGTCGTTCGCCGAGCGGCGCAGCGCGCCTTGCAGCAGCGTCTGGACGCCGGCCGCCTCGGGCACTGGGGCGCCATTGCGCACTTCAAGGAAGCGGACGATGCCGCCGATCTTGACCAGCGCCGTGTTCCGCTCCAGGTCCAGCTGCGCCAGCATTTCCTCGAACGTGATGCGTGTGCCGCTGTTGGAGAAACGCGCGCCGTCGAACGCGAAGCCGAGGGTCTCGGCGGGACAGGGCTGGGCCTTGTCCAGCCAGCTGAGCGTCGCCTCAGGATCGACGAAGCGGCGGATCAGCCACGAGCAGGCGAGCCGGTCGGCCCACAGGGGATGCCGCGTCGCCCAGTGCCGGCCCAGGAATTTCTCGCTGGTCTTCGCCCCCGGCGCGGACTGCATCGGGAACATCAGGTTGCGCACCTCATCTTCAGCGGAGGACAGCGCCGCCTTGGCACTCTCCTGCGCGGGCGTAGGGAAGAAATCGAGCGCCGCGATCGCCTCGAACTCGCGCCGCTGCTTGTGCAGGACCCGCGAGATCGCGCTCGGGTCGGCAAGGCCGAACCCGACCTTGAGCGACTCGATCGTCTTGGTCAGCTCTTCGTAGCGCGCGGACCGGTCGAAGAGGCGCCGGAAGGACTCGAACTGGGCCTCGTCCAGCGGTGCCGCCCTGAGCGCGTGCGCCGAGCCGGCGTTCAGCGTGATGTACTCGACCAGGCGCTCGACCGCCTGGCGGTTGGCCGGGTTCTCGGGCAGGAGGAACACGCCGTCCCTGAGGACCACGGCGCCCAGCGACTCGAACGTGCGCAGCACACGCATGCGCGCGGCCGGGATTTCGGTCGGCAGGGTCGCGACGACGAGGAGCCAGCTTGAGATGGGATGGCTGGGCGCTTTCGACATGTCCGTGAGGCGAATCTGCCGCGGTGGGGAAGTGTTCCTTTCGCTTGATTATTGCACAGCGGGCCGGCGCCGGACGCGGTCATAAGTCACCCAATCAGGGCTGCTTATTGAGAAATCAAAATAACCGCCTTGGCTGCATGGGGGACCCTCTACAGAATACGCCGGCATATAAAAATAACCGCGAATCAGGAGATGCGCATGGAGGAGGCCCGGAGTCCCGCAAGCGTGCAGCACACGACTTGCTACATGTGCGCATGCCGTTGCGGCATCAAGGTGACGCTCGAGGACGGGCGGTTGCGGTTCATCCAGGGTACCGCGGACCATCCGGTCAACCAGGGCGTGCTGTGCGCCAAGGGATCGGCCGGGATCATGAAGCAGCACTCGCCGGCGAAGCTGCGCGGGCCGCTGATGAGGAAGCCCGGCACCGAGCGGGGCGCAGGAGAGTTCGTGCCGGTTTCGTGGGATGCCGCGCTCGACATGCTTGCCGCGCGCCTTGCGCGCATCCGCTCCACCGACCCGAAGAAACTCGCCTTCTTCACGGGCCGCGACCAGATGCAGGCGCTCACGGGTCTTTGGGCCCAGCAGTTCGGCACGCCGAACTGGGCCGCGCACGGCGGCTTCTGCTCGGTGAACATGGCGGCGGCGGGCCTGTATTCGATCGGCTACTCGTTCTGGGAGTTTGGCGCGCCCGATTGGGATCGCGCGAAGTACTTCATGCTGTGGGGCGTTGCGGAGGACCATGCGTCCAACCCGATCAAGATCGGCCTCGACAAGCTGAAGAAGAACGGCGCGAAGTTCGTCTCCGTGAACCCCGTGCGCACCGGGTACTCGGCGATCGCCGACGAATGGCTGCCCGTGCGGCCCGGCACCGACGGCCTGCTGGCGCTCGCGATGGTGCACGTGCTGTTGAAGCATCGCCTCGTGGACGAGGCGTTTCTCGTCCGCTACACCAACGCCCCCTGGCTTGTGGTGCAAACGCCCGGGCAGAAGGGCGACGGGCTCTTCCTCAGGGACGCGGCCGGCGCGCCGCTCGTCTACGACCAGAAATCGAAGGCGTTCGTGGCGGGCCTCGACGCCGGGATCGCCCCCGCGATGTTCGGCGAGTTCGATGCACCGGACGGGCGCCGCGTGAAGACCGTGATGAGCCTGGTCGCGGAGCGTTACCTCGACGATGCGCATTCGCCCGAGGCGGTCGCTGCCCGGTGCGGCGTTGATGCCGCCACCATCGAGCGCATCGCGCTCGAGATGGCCCACGTAGCCTTCAAGGAAACGATCGAACTGCCGATCCGCTGGACCGACGTTTACGGCCGCACGCACGACAAGGTCGTCGGCCGGCCCGTGGCGATGTACGCGATGCGCGGCATCTCGGCGCATTCGAACGGTTTCCAGTCCTGCCGCGCGCTGCACCTGATCCAGATGCTGCTGGGTGCGCTCGAGGGCCCGGGCAACTTCCGCGCGCGCGCGCCCTTCCCGAAGCCTATTCCGCCGGCGCTGCTGCCGGAGAACGATGCCTCGGTGATGGACGCGCCGGACACGCCGCTCGGCCGCCCGCCGCTCGGCTTTCCCACGCGGCCCGAGGACCTCGCGATCGACGCCGAAGGGCGGCCGCTGCGCATCGACAAGGCCTATTCGTGGGAGTCGCCGATCGCGGCGCATGGCGTGATGCACATGGTGATCGCCAACGCAGTGGCGGGTGACCCGTACCCGATCGACACGCTGATGCTCTACATGGCGAACGTCGCGTGGAATTCCTCCATGAACACCGCTGGCGTGCAGGACATGCTGCGCGCGAAGGACGAGTCGGGCGAGTACAAGATCCCGTTCATAGTCGTGTCCGACGCCTTCCATTCCGAGACGGTGAATTTCGCCGACCTCGTGCTGCCGGACACCACGTACCTCGAGCGCTACGACGCCATCTCCATGCTCGACCGGCCGATCTCGGAGCCGGATGCGGCGGCCGACGCGATCCGTCACCCGATCCTCCCCCTCGACCGCGACGTCCGGCCCTGGCAGGAAGTGCTGGTGGATCTGGCGTCGCGCCTGAAATTCCCCGCCTTCGTGGCGGCAGATGGGGCGCGTAAATTCAAGGATTACCCCGACTTCATCGTCAACTACGAGCGCGCACCGGGCATAGGGTTCCTCGCCGGCTGGCGCGGCAAGGCGGGCGAATCGCCCTTGCGCGGTGAACCCAACCCGGGCCAGTGGGACGCCTACATCGCGAACAAGTCCTTCTTCGCCCACCACTGGACCGACAGCCAGAAGTACATGCGCTTCGTGAACCGCGATTACCAGGAAGCAGCGGTGGCCGCAGGTTTCATCGGGAAGGTCGAGCCGATCGTCATGCAGATCTACTCCGAGCCGCTGCAGAAATTTCGCCTCGCGGGGCAGGGGCTGTACGAGGGGCCGTGCCCGACCGAGCCCGAGGACAAGGCGCGGCTCGCCGAATTCTTCGACCCGCTGCCGCTCTGGTACCCGCCGTTGGAGACGGAGCGCATCGATGCGGGAGCCTTCGAATTCTCCGCAATCACGCAACGCCCGATGATGATGTATCACTCCTGGGACTCGCAGAACGCGTGGTTGCGCCAGATCCTCGCCCAGAACTACCTCTACATGAACACGCGGTCCGCGGCGCGGCTGGGCCTCGCCGATTTCGACTGGGTGTGGGTGGAATCCCACGCCGGCAAGGTGCGCTGCCAGATGAAGACCATGGAAGGCGTGGAGGAGAACACCGTGTGGACGTGGAACGCGATCGGCAAGCAGTCCGGTGCCTGGGGACTCGACAAGGACGCAAGCGAGTCCACGCACGGGTTCCTGCTCAACCACCTGATCTCGGAGAGCCTGCCGGCGAGGGAAGGCGAGCGCAGGCTCACCAACTCCGACCCGATCACCGGGCAGGCGGCGTGGTTCGACGTGCGCGTGAAGGTCACGAAGTCGGCCGAGGCCGGCCCGTGGCCCGTGTTCGAGCCGATCGAAAGGCTGCCCGGCGACGACCAGCCGCGGCCCGCGGTCATCCGGTGGGGTTGAGCCATGACTAAGAAACTCGGCCTCGTCATCGACATCGACACCTGCGTCGGCTGCCACGCGTGCGCGGTGGCCTGCAAGGAATGGAACGGCGGCTCGGCGATCTCCGGCCCGCTCTCCGACTACGAGCCCTACGGCAAGGACCCTTCCGGCGTCTGGTTCAACCGGGTGCGGCACTACGAGGCCGGCGAGTACCCGCAGAACAAGACGCTGAACGTGCCCATGTCCTGCATGCACTGCGAGGACGCCGACTGCGTCACCGTCTGCCCGACGGGCGCCTCCCACAAGCGCGAAGACGGCATCGTGCTGGTCGACCAGGACAAGTGCATGGGCTGCAACCTCTGCGCCTGGGCCTGCCCCTATGGCGCGCGGGAGCTGGACGAGTCGTCCGGCACGATGAAGAAATGCACGCTCTGCGCCGACCGCATCGACAACGAGCTGCTCCCGCCCGAGGACCGCCAGCCGGCCTGCGTCCTGGCCTGCCCTACGCACGCGCGGCACTTCGGCGACTTTGCGGACCCGGAATCGAATGTTTCCAGGCTGGTCGCCGAGCGCGAGGGCTTCGGCATGCTGCCCGAGCTCGGCTACAAGCCGGTGAACCGCTACCTGCCGCCGCGCCGCGTGCCGCAGGTGCCGGTGGCGGAGGGCCATGCGGCCGGGCCGAGCCTCACCGAGCGGCTCGCCGGCTGGGTCAACAAGCTCGTCGAGCGCTAGGAGGCGGCATGAAACCTGCGCTTTCGATCGTATTCTTCACGGTGAGTTCCGGTGCCGGGCTTGGCCTCCTTGCCTTGCTTGCGCTGGCCGACCTGCTGCGCGCGGGCCTTGCGGCCGGCCAGCTGCTCACCGGCGCCGTGCTCGGCTTCGTGCTCGTCGCGGCCGGGCTCGCCTCGTCCACGCTGCACCTGGCGAACCCGAAGAACGCCTGGCGCTCGTTTGCGCGCTTCGGCACTTCGTGGCTGTCGCGCGAGGCGGTGTTCGCGGTGCTGTTCATGCTCGCCGCAGCCGGGTACATCGCCGCGCTGGCCTGGGCGCCGGGCCTGGATCGCCGGCCCCTGGCCGTGGCGCTCGTGCTGCTGGCCTGGGTCGTCCTGTACTGCACCGCCATGATCTACGCGAGCCTGAAGCCGATCCGGATGTGGCATACGGGCCTGACGCCCCTGTGTTACCTGCTGTTCGGCCATGCGTCCGCGAGCCTGCTGCTGGCGTGGATTGCCGGCCCGGGCGAGGCCGGCGCGCCGAGGTTTGCCGTCGTGGTGCTGGCGCTGCTGGCGGCGGCGGCGCTTGCCAAGCTCGCGTGGATGCGCAATGCGTCAAAGGCGGGCGGGCCCGGCATCCAGTCCGCGCTGGGGCAGCCCACCGCTGCGCAAGTGAAACTCCTCGACGCGGGCCATACCCACGGGACCTTCCTCACCAACGAGTTCGCCTTCAAGCTGGCCCGCGCGCATGCCCGGCGCGTGCGCACGGCATTCTTCGTCGGGACCTTCGTGCTGCCGGCCGTGGCGATCGCCTTCTTCCCCGATGCCATGCTGGGTGCGGCGCTGGCCTGCATGGCGGGGCTGTTTGCCGAGCGCTGGCTGTTCTTCGCCGAGGCCCGGCACACGGTGAACCTGTATCACGGGGCCCGCCGCAGCTAGAATGGCCGCTGGCAAAACGCACCAGCCGAGGATCCCATGCATTTCGACGCCGAACTCGACGCCCGCGGGCTGAACTGCCCGCTGCCGATCCTGCGGACCAAGAAGAAGCTTTCCGAGCTTGCCAGCGGACAGGTCCTCAAGATCGAGGCCACCGACCCGGGTTCGGTGAAGGACTTCCAGATGTTCTGCAAGCAGACCGGCCACCAGCTCCTTTCGCAGACCGACGGTGGCAAGGAGTTCACTTTCTTCATGCAGAAGAAGTAGGTCCGTGGGCCACCCGGCGCGCTGGATCCGGCTGGACAGCGAAGGCGTCGCGGGAATCGTCGCGGTCTGCCGTGGGCTCGCGCGCGTGCAGGGCCCGCGCGGGGCGCCAGCCTGTCTGTGGGGTCGCGCGGCGGGTCCTGTCCGCCTGGGCGAGGAGGTCTGGGCAGAGGCAGGCGACCATGTGTTCGCACTGCTCGTGCCGCGGCTCCTCGCGCCGGGGCGTGCGGACCGGTGGCTGGCCTGGGGGCTCTCGCCCGTGGTCGCCGCGCTGCGCCGCTTCGGGGCGCATGCGTACCTGGACGGCAACGCGATCCGGTTGCACGGCAAGCGGATCGGCGGCGGCAGCGCAGGAGCGGTCGAAGACTGTGCGGTCGTGTTCGGCGTCTTCCCGGCAGCCGCGCCGCCGGAAACGCCCGGACGCGGCGACCTTCTCCTGGTCGATGCCTGGCTTTCCGCCCTGAACGGGGAGGGTCGCGCACGCAGGATGCTGGCGGCGTTCCGCAGCGCCATCGAGGCGCAGTACGGCTGGGCGTTCGATACCGACTGGCCCAGCAAAGCCGAGCGCTCGGCCATCCTGTCCGAGGCCGTGCAGTAAGCCTTCTCCTCTTGAATTCAGGACTTTATTTCAGGAACCCCGCGCCAGGAGCCGATCTCCGGGATATTTTGTACCGATACCAGTACATTTACGCCTCACGGGCCGCGATCCAGAGCCTCTCGTACACCGGCCGGATGGCGTCCCTGATGTGCGGTAGCTGCCGCCAGTAGAGCAGCGCTGCCGCCACGGCGATCCCGCCGCCCAGCCCCAGCGTCGCCGGCGGGCCGGCGTACTGCGACACCCAGCCCGCAGCCAGCGCCCCGATCGGGCTCATGCCCAGGAACGACATGATGTAGATCGCCGCGACCCGCGCGCGCAGACGGTCCTCGACGAGCGACTGCAGCAGGGTATTGGTCGAGGCCGCGGTGAGCATGATGCCGGCGCCGATGACGTAGACCATCGGGACCGCCAGCCACAGGCTTTCGCAGAACGAAAACGCGATCAGCGTGACCCCGGCGACGGCGACGGCGCGCGGCAGAAGCGTCAGCAGCCCGCGCACCGTGGGCCGGGTGGCGAGGTAGACCATGCCGCTCACCGCGCCGAACCCCGCGGCGCTGAGCAGCAGGCCTAGCGTGTGCGAGTCGCCGTGGTACACGGTCTTGGCGAAGTAAGGCATCAGCGACTGGTAGGGTTGCGTGGCGAAGCTCGTGACCGCCAGCAGCAGCAGCGCGCAGCGCGTCGGCAGGAACCCGAAGGCCCAGCGGAATCCCGCGGTGAACTGCGTTAGCCAGGCATCCTTGCCGGGCTCGGGCGGGCGGGGCTTCACACGGATCGCCACCAGTGCCGCGAACACGGCGAGGTAGGAGACCGCGTTCAGCCCGAAGCCCCAGGTCTCGCCCAGCGCTGAGATCACGATCCCGCCGATCATGGGGCCGACGAAGCGCGCGCCGTTCATGATCGTCGACTGCATGGCGATCGCGTTGGGCAGGTCTTCCTTGCCCTCGACCATCTCGATCAGGAAGGACTGGCGGCTGGGCCCGTCGAAGGCGTTGGCGAGGCCCAGCACGAAATTTCCCGCCACGAGGTGCCACGCCTCGATGTGCCCCGATGCGACCAGCGCGAACATCGTGGTCGACTGCAGCAGCGCTACCGACTGGGTACAGAAGAGCACGCGCCGCTTGGGCAACTGGTCGATCCACACCGCCGCGACGGGCGAAAGCACGAGGAAGGGGATCTGCAGCGCGAAGGTCGCGAGGCCGAGCAGGAACGCCGAGTTCGACAGTTTGTAGACCAGCCAGCTGGTGGCGATCAGCTGCAGCCAGGTGCCGATCTGCGACACGCCCTGGCCGAACATGAACAGGCGGAAGCTCCGGTGCCTGAACGCCCGCAGCGCGTGGATCATGGCCCGGCGGCGGGCGAGCGAGGACGGAAGGTGACGACCACGTTCATGTCCATGGGTCCCTCGCGCAGCTCGAGGATGAAGCGCAGGAACCGCTCGGCGAGCGAGCGCAGGCCCCGCTGCACGACCTGGCGCAGGCCGGGCAGGCCGCCCGCCCAGGAGCGGTACTGGTTGGCGCAGGACACGAGCTCGAAGCCGTGGCGGGCGGCGAGCTGGCGCATCTTCTCGCACGACAACCACTGGCAGTGGGTCGCGTCGCCGTTCTGGATCGGCAGGCCGAAGGGCGAGGCGGCATTCGGGAAGCGCGCCACGCACAGGCCCGTGTCGGACAGGTGGGCGACGATCCAGCGCAGCGTGCGCGCGAGGTCCTCGTCGGGCAGGTGCTCCAGCACGTCGATCAGCACGACGAGGTCGAAGCGCGCCTCGGCCAGCGCGGCGATCTCGTCGACCTTGCCGCAGTGCACGTCGAATCCCTTTTCGGCGCCCAGGCGCACGGAGTTCGGATTGAGCTCCGTGCCGCTGACACTGGCGGCTTCACCCGCGGCCCACGCGAGGAACGCGCCGTTGCCGAACCCGATCTCGAGGACCCGCGCGCCCGCGACCGGCGCATGCGCGAACTGGCCGCGGAAGTACTTGGCGTCCTTGCGCGAAAACCGGAAGGCGCCGGCCGAATGCCAGGATTTCCAGGCGGCGTAGTCGGCGTCGAAGTCCATCCCGGGGTCAGCGCGCCGCGAGCTTGTCCAGTTGCGGCCGGAGCTTGTCCAGCGTCGCTTCGAACCCGGCGAGCCGGGCCTTCTCCTGTTCCACGACCTTCGCGGGCGCACGCTCGACGAAGGACGCGTTGGACAGCTTGGCGTGCGCCTTCACCAGCTCGCCCTCGAGCCGCGCGATCTCCTTGCCGAGGCGCTCGCGTTCCGCGGCGATGTCGATCTCCACGCGCAGCATCAGCCGGAACTCCCCGACGATCGCGACCGGGGCGTCGGCCTGCGGGAGTTCGGACACGGCCTGGAACTCGGACACCCTGGCGAGCGATTGCAGGTAGGGCGCAAGCCGCCCGATCGCATCGGCGTTGCCCGCCACGAACAGCGGCACACGCAGCGCCGGGGACACGCCCATCTCGCCGCGCAGGTTGCGCACGGCGTCCACGAGGCTCTTGAGGAGCGCCATTTCGGCGTCCGCGGCGGGGTCGACCTTCGCCGGCTCGGATTGCGGGTAACGCGCGAGCGACACGGACTCCGTGTTCTTGCGACCTGCAAGGGGGGCCACGGTCTGCCAGAGCTCTTCGGTGATGAACGGGATCACCGGGTGGGCGAGGCGCAGCGTGGCCTCGAGCACGCGCAGCAGCGTCTTGCGCGTGCCGCGCTGGGCTTGCGGCGAGCCGTTCTGGAGCTGCACCTTGGCGAGCTCCACGTACCAGTCGCAGTACTCGTCCCAGACGAAGCGGTAGATGGCGCCGGCAAGGTTGTCGAAGCGGTATTCCTCGAAGCCCTTGGCCACCTCGGCCTCGGTGCGCTGCAGCTGGCTGACGATCCAGCGGTCGGCGAACGACAGCTCGACCGGATCCTTGTCGTCCGCGCCGCAGTCCTTGCCCTCGACGTTCATCAGTACGAAGCGGGTCGCGTTCCACAGCTTGTTGCAGAAGTTGCGGTAGCCCTCGCAGCGGTTGAGGTCGAAGTTGAGCGTGCGGGCGAAACTCGCGAGCGAGGCGAACGTGAAGCGCAGAGCGTCGGCGCCGAAGGAGGGGATGCCTTCGGGGTAGTTCTTCTTCACGTACTTCTCGATCTTCTGCTTGTGGTCGGCGCGCATCAGGCCGACGGTGGACTTCGCGAGCAGGTCTTCGAGCGAGATCCCGTCGATGAGGTCCAGCGGATCCAGCGTGTTGCCCTTGGACTTCGACATCTTCTGGCCGTCGGCATCACGCACCAGCGCGTTGATGTACACGTGACGGAACGGCACCTTGCCGGTGAAGTGCAGCGTCATCATGATCATCCGGGCGACCCAGAAGAAGATGATGTCGAAGCCGGTGACGAGCACGGAGGAGGGCAGGAACTTCTCCAGGTCCCGCGTCTTCTCCGGCCAGCCCAGCGACGTGAACGGCACCAGCGCCGAGGAGAACCACGTGTCCAGCACGTCCTCGTCGCGCCTGAGCGCGCCGGTCCGGCCTTTTGCCGCGGCCTGCTTCTGCGCCTCTTCCTCGCTGCGC
This sequence comes from Burkholderiales bacterium, assembly GCA_965279075.1. Lineage (GTDB taxonomy): Bacteria > Pseudomonadota > Gammaproteobacteria > Burkholderiales > SG8-39 > SZAS-79. The sequence goes on from CBDIHI010000011.1 coordinate 167,814, forward strand.
GCGACGTAGACGTTGCCGGCGTCGTCGTACCACGCCGGGATCTGGTGGCCCCACCAGAGCTGGCGCGAGATGCACCAGTCCTGGATGTTCTCCAGCCAGTGGTTGTAGGTGCTGGTCCAGTGGTCGGGGTAGAACTTCACGTCGCCCTTCGCCACCGCCTCGAGGCCGGATTTCGCGAGGCCCTCCGTCTTCACGAACCACTGGTCGGTGAGCATGGGCTCGACCACGACGCCGGTGCGGCCGGATTTCGGCACCATCATCTTGTGCGGCTCGGCGGCGGCCAGGAATCCGTCGTGCTCGAGCTGGGCCACGACGGCCTTGCGTGCGGCGTAGCGGTCCATGCCGCGGAACTGCGCCGGGCCGTTCTCGTTGACCTTCGCGTCTAGCGTGAAGATGACGATCAGGGGCAGGTTGTGGCGGATCGCCGCGCCGTAGTCGTTGAAGTCGTGGGCGCCGGTGATCTTGACGCACCCGGTGCCGAAGTCGCGCTCCACGAACGAGTCCGCGATGACCGGGATCGTCCGGTCGCACAGCGGCAGGATCACGCGCTTGCCGACCAGGTGGCGGTAGCGGGGGTCTTCCGGGTGCACGGCGACCGCGCCGTCCGCGAGCATCGTCTCGGGGCGCGTCGTGGCGATCGTCATGCCGCGCAGCGTGACGGGATTGCCGTCCTTGTCGGTGGACGGCTGCGGCCCGTCGACGAACGGGTAGAGGATCTGCCACATCGTGCCGGTGGTTTCCTCGGAGTCGACCTCGAGGTCCGACACTGCGGTGCCGAGCACCGGGTCCCAGTTGACGAGGCGCTTGCCGCGGTAGATCAGGCCCTCTTCGTAAAGCCGCACGAACACCTCGGCGACGGCGTGCGACATCTTCGCGTCCATCGTGAAGTAGCCGGCCTTCTGCCCTTCCGTGTCCGCATAGCCCCAGTTGGCCGAGTCGCCGAGCCGCCGCATCTGGCGCGTGATCGTCGAACCGGATTCCTGCTTCCAGTCCCACACGCGTTCCATGAACTTCTCGCGGCCCAGGTCGTGCCGCGTCCTGCCTTCGGCCTGCAACTGGCGCTCGACCACGATCTGGGTCGCGATTCCGGCGTGGTCGGTGCCGACCACCCAGTTGGTGTCGTGGCCGCGCATGCGGTGGTATCGGATCAGCGAATCCATCAGCGTCTGCTGGAACGCGTGGCCCATGTGCAGCGTGCCGGTGACGTTCGGCGGCGGCAGCTGGATGCAGTAGGCGGGCCGGCCGGCCGTATCCGGGCTGGTGGCGAAGTATCCCTTCGCCTCCCAATCGGCGTACCAGCGGCGTTCGATGGAATGCGGTTCGAAACTCTTGTCGAGAGACATTAAGGGCTTGTCAGGAAAAGGAAAATCGGAGGCCGGCATTATACCAACCGGCGCTGCCGCACAGCCGGGGAGCGGTGTCAGCCGGTGGGCGTACGGTCCTGATCGCCGTTCCGGAGGGCGGTCGCGACCGCGTCCCGGACGGTTTCGCGCACGCTGGCCGCCAGGTCCACGCGCAGGCCGTCCACCGCCTGCTCGAGCACGTCCGAAATGGCGCGCCCGAGGCGCTGCTCGAGGGCGCGGTCGAGTTCCGCGATGACTTTCTCCATGACGGCCTGCTCGATCTGCCCGGCGAGCACCGCGGGCGGTTCCCCGGCGCCCTGTGGTTCGACCACTTCGGTGAGCACGGGGATGTCGTCATCGGTGGCCGCGGATTCCACCTCGACAGGCGCGGCTACGACCTCGGCAGGCGCGTGCGTGGCGGCCCTCTCGACGGCGCTCATCGGCAGCGTGACGTCCGGTCCCTGCTGCTGGTGCCTTTTGAGCAACGCGTCGACCCTTTGCACCAGGGGATTGAATTCGCTCAACCCGCCCCCCGGCCCGCAAGGTCGTGATTGCCGATCGGGTAGCCGCGCTCCTTGTAGAACTTGTAGCGGCCGCGGCCGCGGCTGCGCTCCTCGTCTCCGGTACCCACGATCTCAAGCAGGCGCGGGTAGCGCTCGAAGAACGGCGGGTAGTCGTCACCGAGGTTCAGCAGCACGTCGCATTCCGGCGGGTCGGAGGCCTGTGTGGTGATCAGCACGGGCGTGCTGGCGGCCAGCGGGTCGTGTGCCTGGCAATGCGGGATGAAGGACAGCGGCTGCCAGGTCCAGAGCATGTTGTCTATCCTGCGGGCACTTTCCGCCGCGGGTACGTAGATCAGCAGCTTCTTCTTCTGCGCGCACGCCTTGCCGGCCAGCCGGCAGGCGACCTCGAAGCGGTCGTCGGCGTTGAAGTAGAAGTCGATCGTGGTCATGCGAAGCGGGTCATTTCACGCCGGCATGCCGCAGCGCGAAGCGCGTAAGCAGCGGCACGGGTCTGCCGGTGGAGCCCTTTTCCCTTCCGCTCTTCCACGCGGTGCCGGCGACGTCGAGGTGCGCCCAGCGCAGTCCCTTCGCAAAGCGCGACAGGTAGCAGGCCGCAGTGATGCTTCCCGCGGGACGGCCGCCGATGTTTGCCATGTCGGCGAAGTTCGAGCGCAGCTGCTCCTGGTAGTCCTCCCACAGCGGCATCGGCCAGACACGGTCCCAGGCGTCGTCGCCGGCCGCGCCGATCTCGCCGGAGAGCGTCGCGTCGTTGGCGAAGAGGCCGCTTGCGACGTGGCCGAGCGCGATGACGCAGGCGCCCGTGAGGGTCGCGATGTCGATCACCACGTCCGGGTCGAAGCGCTCGGCGTAGGTGAGCGCGTCGCACAGGATCAGGCGGCCTTCGGCGTCGGTGTTGAGGATCTCGACCGTCTGTCCGGACATCGTCGTGACCACATCCCCCGGGCGCGTGGCGTTGCCGTCGGGCATGTTCTCGCAGGTCGGGATCAGCGCGATCGCATTGAGCGGTGCGCGCATGCCCGCCAGCGCGCGCATGGTGCCGAGCACGCTGCCCGCGCCGGACATGTCGAACTTCATCTCGTCCATTTCGGCGCCGGGCTTGAGGGAGATGCCGCCGGTGTCGAAGGTGATCCCCTTGCCGACATAGACGATGGGTTTCTGCTTTTTCGGGCCGCCCATGTACTTCAGGACGATCAGCTTGGGCGGCAGGCGCGAGCCGCGGGAGACGGCGAGCAGGGCGCCCATGCCGAGCTTTTCCATGTCGCGTTGCTCGAGCACCTTGCAGTCGAGCTTGAACTCGCGGGCAAGTTTCTTCGCCTCCTCGGCAAGGTAGGCCGGCGTGCACAGGTTGGGCGGCATGTTGCCCAGTGTTTTCGCGAAGTCGATGCCGTCAGCCGTGGCGACCGCCTCTTTCAGTGCGGCTTCGGCCTGCATCGTGACCGGCGCGCCGACCACGGCGAGCGTGACCGATGCGAGCGCAGCGGCGGGGGCTTTCTTCTGCGTCTTCAGTTTGTCGAACCGGTAGAACACGTCGCGGATCCCCGTCACGGCGTGCCGCACGTTCCACGGCAGCCCGTGTCGCCCGACCTTCAGGTCCGCGATCGCCAGGGTCGCGTCCTTCGCGCCGAGCGTACGCAGGGCGCCGGCGGTTGCGCGGATCGCCTCGCGAAAGGCCGCCTCGCCGAATTCCTTCGGGTCGCCCAGGCCCACCAGCAGCACGCGATCCGCGGCCACACCGGGCACCGCGTGCAGCAGGAGGGTCGTGCCGCCGCGGCCCGGGAGGTCGCCGTGCTTCAGGACCCGGGCCAGGTGCCCGCCGCTGGCCTTGTCGGCCGCCTGCGCGGTGCGCGTGAGCGTTGCGCCCTGCCAGACACCGAGCACGAGGCATCCGGCTTTTTTCTTCTCGGGGCTGAGGGCTTTTATGCTAAATTCCATCGCAGATTCCTTGTGCTGGTCAGCGCCAATCTTCGCACGATTTGCGCCGCGCCGGATACACGTGGCGAAGCCCCGCGCACCGACACAGCGCACTCTCGAACCCATGATCTTCCACCGCGCGCTGCTCAAGGAATTCGCCAACCTCGCCGGCGCGGTCTTCATGACGCTGTTCCTGATCGCGCTCACGGTGCGCCTGATCCGCCTTCTCGGGCAGGCGGCCGGCGGCAAGCTCCCGTCCGACGCGGTCGTCGCCTTTCTCGGGTTCTTCACCCTCAACGCGCTGCCGATCCTGCTGTCGCTCACGCTGTTCATCACCATCCTGCTCACGCTGACGCGCAGCTACCGCGACTCGGAAATGGTGATCTGGTTCAACTCAGGGTTGTCGGTCGCCTCCTGGGTGAAGCCGGTGCTGATGTTCGCCGCACCCCTGGTCGCGGTGATCGCGACCCTCTCGGTGTTCATCTCGCCCTGGGCGGTGCAGAAGAGCGAGGAGTTTCGCGTGAAGATCGACAGCCGTGATGAGGTGTCGCGCGTCACGCCGGGGGCGTTCGGCGAGTCGACCAGCAAGGATCGCGTGTTCTTCGTCGAGTCCATCTCGGGCGACTCGTTGACGGTGCAGAACGTGTTCGTCAACTCGGTCCAGCAGAGCAAGTCGGGCATCATGATGAGCAAGAAGGGCTTCGTCGAGGTCTCCCCGGTGGGCGACCGGTTCCTCGTGCTCCTCGACGGTCGCCGCTATGAGGGCATCCCCGGCGAGCCCGAGTTCAAGGTGATGGAATTCGAGCGCTACGCGACGCGCATCGAGGCCAGGGAAGGCGAGGCGCCGCTCGTCACGCAGAAAAGCCTGTCCACGCTGGCGCTGATCGAGTCCCCGACCAACACCAACCTCGGGGAACTGGTCTGGCGCCTCGGCGTGCCCCTGTCGGCGCTGATCCTCGCGCTGCTCGCGATCCCGATGAGCTTCGTCAACCCGCGCGCCGGCCGGTCGGTGAACCTGCTCCTCGCGCTGCTGACCTACATGGTGTACTCGAACGTGCTCTCGCTCAGCCAGGCCCGTGTGGTGCAGGGCAAGCTCTCGTTCGGCGTGGGGATCTGGCTGGTGCACGGGGTCATGGTGGCCGTGCTGCTGGTGCTGTTCGCGCGGCGCATGGGATACCTGAGGCTGCGACGGTGACGAAGGCCGCCACCGGCATCCGGACGATCGAGCGCTACCTCGCGAGCCAGGTCCACGCCGCCGTCGCGTTCGTGCTCGCGGGTTTCCTCGCGCTGTTCGCCTTCTTCGACCTGGTGAACGAGCTGGGCGACCTCGGCGTCGGGGCCTACAACCTGCGCGAGATCCTGACCTACGTGGCGTTGTCCGTGCCGGCGCACGCCTATGAGCTCTTCCCGGTGGTGGTGCTGATCGGCACGCTGTACGTGCTTGCGCACCTGGCGAGCAATTCGGAGTACACGGTCATGCGGGCGGCGGGCCTTTCCCCGGGCAACGCGGGCTGGGTGCTGGCCAAGATCGGGCTGGTGTTCGTCGCGGCCACCTTCGTGCTGGGGGAGTGGGTCACGCCCTACGCGGAAGAGGCGGCGCAGACGCTGAAGCTGCGCGCAAAGAGCTCGCTCATCGGGCAGGAAATGAAGTCCGGCCTGTGGTTCAAGGACGAGTTGTCGTTCATCAACGTGCGCGAAGCCCGCCAGGACACCGCGATCACTGGCGTGCGGATCTACGAATTCGACACGGCCTACAAGCTGGTGCTGGCGCGGTCCGCCGAACGGGGCGAATACCGTGGCGGCGGCGTGTGGAGGCTCCACAACGTGGCGCAGACGCGGATCACGCCGGACGGCCCGAAGATGGAGAAGATGGGCGAGGTCGACTGGAGTTCGGCGCTGACCCCGGACCTCCTCAACGTGCTGATCGTCGCGCCGGAGCGCATGTCGGCCTGGCGACTCTACAAATACACCCAGCACCTCGCCGGCAACCGCCAGAAGACCGAGCGCTACGAGATCGCGATGTGGAAGAAGCTCGTCTACCCGATCGCGACGCTGGTGATGATGGCGCTCGCGCTCCCCTTCGCCTACATGCATGCCCGCGCGGGGTTGGTGGGCGTGAAGGTGTTCCTGGGGATCATGCTCGGCATCGTATTCCACATGCTGAACAGCCTGTTCTCGCACATCGGCCTGCTGCAGAACTGGACGCCGCTGATGTCCGCCGTGCTGCCGAGTCTCGCTTTCCTTGCTGCGGCGCTCGCGATGATGTGGTGGGTGGAGCGAAGGTGACTATCCTTCCCTGACGAGCACGAGCCGGGTGCCGGCGAGGCGGTCGTGCAGGAACTGGCGGTCCCGGTCGACCAGCGCCCAGCCCAGGCCGATGCCGGAAAAGGCAAGCGTCGCAAAGGCGATCCAAGGGTTGCGGTGGATGAAGGCACCGACGATCGCCCCGCAGAATGCGCCGACAAAAAGGCCCGCGAGCACGAGGCGCTTCAGCGCAGTCAGCGGCGGGACCCGCAAGGCTCCCGGCACCACCAGGCGGATGCCCCAAGCTTTCATGGCGAGCGTCTGGCCGCCGCGCAGCCAGCACCACATGAAATACGCTGCGAACACCGCCGCGAGGTAGGCCTGCAGCGCCGTACGCTGCCACCCCGTGACGACCGCCCCGCCTGCGGCGAACTGGAACAGCCAGGTGGCGATGAACGCCACCGCGAACAGGAGCGTGCCCTCATAGGTCAGGCAGAGGATGCGGCGCCCGATCCCCGGGGCGACACCCGCAGGGGGCGCATTCACGACGGGATCAGTTGGCAGAAGTGGGGATGACGGAGGAAGGCGCCGGGTCGGGGGCTGCGGGCGGCTTCTTGTTCTGCGCAGTCCGGGTCCTCGAGCGCGGCTCGATCTTCTCGGCCTTCTTCTTCCTGGTCTCGGCGGCGAGGTTCTTCTTCACCTCCGGCGGCAACTGCTGGTACTCCTCCCATTGCTGGCTGACGACCTCGCGCTTGGCGGGCGGGAGCTTGCCGATCTTGCGGTACTGCTCGCGGGCGTCGCGGCGCTGGTCGGGCGTGAGCTTCACCCAGGCGGTCATGCGGTCCTGTACGCGCTTTTGCTCGGTCGGGGTCATGCCCGGATAGCGCTTGGCGATGCCCAGCCACTTCGTGCGCCGGCTGGCGTCGAGCGAGTCCCATTCCCCGGAGAGGGGCTTAAGGGTCTGCTGCTGTTCGGGGGTGAGCTCGGACCAGTTCGGGTTCTTCTTGGCCGGTGCGGCCGCGAACGAGGCGCAGCAGAAAAGCAGGGCGAACAGGGCCAGCGCAAGCCGCCTCAGCCCGGCGTCCGGCGCGCTCAGAGCGGGGAGCGCTTTTTCAGCCACGCTTCGAACCCCTTGTCCAGGTAGGCATCCAGAGGCAGTTCGTCGGTGAGCAGCAACGCGTCGATTTCCTCGACTTCGGCAACGCGCAGGTTCTGCTGCCAGCCGTTGATCGAAAGCAGGCCGCCGACCAGTACGGCCAGCGGAAGGAGCAGGCGCAGGGACAGGCCGGTGAAACCGCCGAAGCTGCCGAGGATGCCGCCGGCCCAGGCCAGGCTCGACTCCGGCCTGGCGGCCAGCTGCCTCTCCAGCGCAATTTCCCTGGCCGCGCGCAGGCGGGCGATCGCCTTCTGGTCGATCGCAGTCCCCTCGTTGAGGAGTTGCCGGACCTTGTTACCAAATTGCGGCTCGTTCATGGTCGTTCCAGTATCGCCAATGACTTCAAAGAGTTATGCCTTTCTTACGCAACGCGGCCGCCAAAGCATGAGTAGCCCGCGAGCAATGCGTTTTCACGCTTCCCTCCGAGCAACCCATCAATGTGGCGGTGTCCGCGACGTCCAGTTCCTCCCAGTAACGCATCAGGAAGGCCTCGCGTTGACGCCCTGGGAGTTTCGATACCTCATGTTCAATGATTTCAATAAGTTGCTTTCTTTCGAGCTGTTCGGCAGGGGGCTGCTCGTTCTCGGACCGCGGTTCGACCCTTAAAGTTTCCAGCGGATCGTAATCGTCTTCCTCACCGTCGCGCCCGGTGCCGAGCGAGCCGAGCAGCACACCCCACAGGGAGCGCACCTTCTGGCGACGGTAGTAGTCGCGGATGGTGTTCTGCAGGATGCGCTGGAAAAGCAGGGGCAGTTCCGAGGCGGGCTTGTCCCCGTACTTCTCGGCCAGCTTCAGCATGGCGTCCTGGACGATGTCCAGAGCGGCTTCGTCGTTGCGGACCGCGAAAACGGCCTGCTTGAAGGCCCGCCTTTCCACGCCCGCAAGAAAGGCCGAAAGTTCACTGGGTGAGGCCAGGGGATCCCCTCTCGATTGCCCGGCCATGCCGCCGTCCGGGATTCGCGGGGATGGTACCAAATGCGCAGGGCCGCCGCTTAGTGCTGCTGCGCGCCTTGACCGCAACGCAACATCTGGTTAACGTTCAAGGTTTTCCGTAACTTACCCAAAGCCCATGGACAGAATCAAAGGCGTGGAGCTCACCGGCGCAGAGATCGTCGTGCGCTGCCTTCAGGAAGAGGGCGTCGAGCACGTGTTCGGCTACCCCGGCGGGGCGGTGCTGTACATCTACGACGAGCTCTTCAAGCAGGACAAGGTGAAGCACGTGCTCGTGCGCCATGAGCAGGGCGCCGCGCACGCTGCGGACGGGTATTCGCGCGCGAGCAACAAGGTGGGCGTCTGCCTGGTCACTTCCGGTCCCGGGCTGACCAATGCCGTTACCGGAATCGCGACGGCGTACATGGACTCGATCCCGATGGTGATTCTGGTCGGCCAGGTGCCGACCCACGCGATCGGCCTGGACGCGTTCCAGGAAGTCGACACGGTCGGCATCACGCGGCCCTGCGTGAAGCACAACTTCCTCGTGAAGGACGTGGCCGAGCTCGCCCCGACGATCAAGAAGGCCTTCTACCTCGCCACGACCGGCCGGCCCGGCCCGGTGCTGGTCGACATCCCGAAGGACATCACCACGCTGTCCACCGAGTTCCTGTACCCGGAAACGGTCTCGATGCGGTCCTACAACCCGGTGATCAAGGGTCACAGCGGGCAGATCAAGAAGGCCGTGCAGCTATTGCTCGAGGCCGAGCGCCCGATGCTCTATACGGGCGGCGGGGTGGTGCTCTCGAACGCTTCGGCCCAGCTCACCGAGCTCACCCGCCTGCTGGGTTACCCGGTGACCAATACGCTGATGGGCCTGGGCGCCTATCCGGCCACCGACCGCCAGTTCCTCGGCATGCCCGGCATGCACGGCACGTACGAGGCGAACATGGCGATGCAGAACTGCGATGTCCTGCTTGCCGTGGGCGCGAGGTTCGATGACCGAGTGATCGGCAACCCGGCGGACTTCGCCAAGAACCCGCGCAAGATCATCCATATCGACATCGACCCCTCGTCGATCTCAAAGCGGGTGAAGGTCGATGTCCCCATCGTGGGCAACGTGCCGGAAGTGCTCGACGAGTTCCTGCGCCTGGTCAAGGCGGGCACCCAGCGCCCCGACGGCGCCAGGCTTGCCGCCTGGTGGAAGACGATCGAGGAGTGGCGCAGCCGCGACTGCCTCAAGTTCGACCGCGCCTCGGAGATCATCAAGCCGCAGTACGTGGTCGAGAAGCTCTACGAGATCACCGGCGGCGATGCGTTCATCACCTCGGACGTCGGCCAGCACCAGATGTGGGCGGCGCAGTTCTACAAGTTCGACAAGCCGCGCCGCTGGATCAACTCGGGCGGCCTCGGCACGATGGGCTTCGGCCTGCCCGCTGCGATGGGTGCGCAGATGGCCAACCCGGGGGCGACGGTGGCCTGCGTCACCGGCGAGTCCTCGATCCAGATGTGCCTCCAGGAGCTCTCGACCTGCAAGCAGTACCGCCTGCCGATCAAGATCGTCAGCCTGAACAACAAGTACATGGGCATGGTGCGCCAGTGGCAGGAGTTCTTCCACGGCAACCGCTACTCGGAGTCCTACATGGACGCCCTGCCGGACTTCGTGAAGCTGGCCGAGGGCTACGGCCACCGCGGCGTGCAGATCACCAAGCCCGCCGACGTCGAGCCCGCGTTGCGCGATGCATTCAAGCGGAAGAACGAACTGGTGTTCCTCGACTTCCTCACCGACCAGACCGAAAACGTGTTCCCGATGATCCCCGGCGGCAAGGGTTTCTCGGACATGATCCTCTCCGAAGACCTCTGATGCGACACATCATCTCGGTGCTCCTCGAGAACGAGGCCGGCGCGCTGTCCCGCGTCTCCGGCCTGTTTTCGGCCCGCGCCTACAACATCGAATCGCTGACCGTCGCGCCCACCGAGGACGCCTCGATGTCGCGGATGACGATCGTCACCAATGGCTCGGAGGACGTGGTCGAGCAGATCACCAAGCAGCTGAACAAGCTGGTCGAGGTGGTCAAGGTGGTCGACCTGTCCGAGGCCGAGCACATCGAGCGCGAGCTCATGCTGATCAAGGTGCGCGCGGGCGCCAAGGAGCGCGAGGACATGAAGCGCATGGCGGACATCTTCCGCGGCCGCATCATCGACGTCTCGGACAACACCTACACCATCGAACTCACCGGCGCGGGCCACAAGCTCGACGCCTTCATCCAGGCGCTCGACGCGAGCGCCATCATCGAGACCGTCCGCACCGGCGCCTCGGGCATCGGCCGCGGCAGCAGGATCCTGCGGGCCTGAGCTGCGAATAAATGGGGTCAGAGTCGCTTTTTCGCTCATAGCGTGCACGCGGTCGCACGAGCACATTAAAAAGCGCCTCTGACCCCATTTTCAACATTCACTGAAAGGAAGGGGAAATCATGAAGGTCTATTACGACAAGGACGCCGATCTTTCGCTCATCAAGGGCAAGAAGGTCACCATCGTGGGCTACGGCTCGCAGGGTCACGCACACTCGCTCAACCTGCATGAGTCGGGCGTGAAGGTCACCGTCGGATTGCGTAAGGGCGGCGCTTCCTGGGACAAGGCGAAAAAGGCCGGCCTCAAGGTCGCCGAAGTCGCCGAAGCCGTGAAGGGCGCGGACATCGTCATGATGCTGATGCCCGACGAGCACATCGCCGCGACCTACAAGTCCGAGGTCGAGCCCAACATCAAGAAGGGCGCCGCCCTTGCGTTTGCGCACGGCTTCAACGTCCACTACGGCCAGGTCGAGCCGCGTGCGGACCTCGATGTCTGGATGGTCGCGCCCAAGGCGCCCGGCCACACGGTGCGCTCGACCTATGCCGGCGGCGGCGGCGTGCCCTGCCTGATCGCCGTGCACCAGAGCCCGTCGAAGAAAGCGCGCGCCATGGCGCTGTCGTACGCTTCCGCCATCGGCGGCGGCAAGGCCGGCATCATCGAGACCGACTTCAAGGAAGAGACCGAGACCGACCTGTTCGGCGAGCAGGCCGTGCTGTGCGGCGGCTGCGTAGAGCTGGTCAAGGCCGGATTCGAGACGCTGGTCGAGGCGGGCTATGCCCCCGAGATGGCCTACTTCGAGTGTCTGCACGAACTTAAGCTCATCGTCGACCTCATGTACGAGGGCGGCATCGGCACGATGAACTACTCGATCTCGAACAACGCCGAATACGGCGAATACGTCACCGGCCCGCGCATCGTCAACGACCAGACCAAGCAGGTCATGCGCGACGTCCTGAAGGACATCCAGACGGGTGAGTACGCGAAGAACTTCATCCTCGAGAACCGCGCCGGCGCGCCGACGTTGCTGTCCCGCCGCCGCATCACCGCCGAGCACGAGATCGAGAAGGTAGGCGGCAAGCTGCGCGACATGATGCCTTGGATCAAGAAGAACAAGCTGGTCGACAAGGCGAAGAACTGACCCGGGGCGCGCCAGAGTGTCGGCCGCTTACCCGCATCCGCTGATCGCGAAGGAAGGCTGGCCCTTCCTTGCGATCGCGGTCGCCGCCTCCGTGGCGGTCGGGGCCTTTGCCGGATGGGGCTGGTCGATCCCGCTGTGGATCGCGGCCCTGTTCGTTCTTCAGTTCTTCCGCGACCCGCCGCGCGAGGTGCCCGCCGACCCGCTGGCGGTCCTGTCGCCGGCGGACGGCAGGATCGTCGTCGTCGGCCGCGCGCGCGACCCGTATCGCGACCGCGACGCCCTCAAGATCAGCGTGTTCATGAACGTGTTCAACGTCCACTCCAACCGCTCGCCGGTCGACGGGGACGTGAACAAGGTCGAGTACCACGCGGGTTCGTTCTTCAACGCAGCCCTCGACAAGGCTTCGCTCGAGAACGAGCGCAATGCGTTGCTGATGACCACGAAGTCCGGGCAGGAAATCACCTGCGTGCAGGTCGCCGGGCTCATTGCGCGGCGCATCCTCTGTTATGTCGGCGCCGGCACCGGCCTCGCGCGCGGGCAGCGCTACGGCTTTATCCGTTTCGGCTCGCGCGTCGATCTGTACCTGCCGCTCGACGCGCAGCCCGTCGCGGCGATCGGCGACAAGGTGTACGCCTCCGAAACCGTGCTCGCGAGGTTCGCGGACCGTGGCTGACGCGCAGGACACAGGGGGGGAGCTCGAACCGCGGGCCCCGCTGCCGCTGCGGCGGCGGAGCATCTACCTGCTGCCGAACCTCGTCACCACCGCGGCACTGTTCGCCGGGTTCTACGCCATCGTGCAGGCGATGAACGCCCGTTTCGAGCAGGCGGCGGTCGCGATCTTCGTCGCGATGGTGCTCGACGGACTCGATGGGCGGATCGCCCGCATGACGCGCACGCAAAGCGAGTTCGGCGCGGACTACGACAGCCTCTCCGACATGGTTTCGTTCGGCGCGGCGCCGGCCCTAGTGATGTACGTATGGGCGCTGAAGGACCTAGGGACGCTGGGCTGGATCCCGGCCTTCGTCTATTGCGCGGCGGCGGCGGTACGCCTCGCGCGCTTCAATACCAACATCGAGATCGTCGACAAGCGCTATTTCCAGGGGCTGCCGAGCCCGGCCGCGGCCGCGCTCGTCGCCGGCTTCATCTGGGTCGCAGGCGAGTTCGGCATAGAAAGGGCCGACTGGATCCGCTATATCGCTTTCGCCACCACACTGTTCGCCGGCATCACGATGGTGGTCAGCATCCCGTTCTACAGCTTCAAGGACTTCAACCTCCGCAAGCGCGTTCCCTTCTGGGTGGTGCCCGTGATCATCGGCGGGATCACCGTCGTGGCCGCCAGCCCGTCGATGGTGCTGTTCCTGATGTTCGTCGCGTACTCGATGTCGGGGTACGTGGTCTGGGCCATCCGCAAGCTGGCCCCCAAGCGGGCCTGACTGCGGGCCTGACTTGCGTACCGGCCTGAAGGCCGTTATATTTGCGTGATATGCAGCCCTCGAACCTCCTTCGTTCGACCGACCTCAGCCTGGCGCTACTGCCGCCGGCTGGGCTGCTGCTGCGCCCCGCGCGCACACTCTAACCCCCCCATCCGGAGTACCCCCGCCTCCCCGCCGCAAGGCCCGGAGGGACGGCACACATGCACCCATTTTTCGGACTTCCCCAGGAGCGACCATGAAAAAAGACCAGTTGATCATCTTCGACACCACGATGCGCGACGGCGAGCAGAGCCCCGGCGCCTCCATGACGCGCGAAGAGAAGCTGCGCATCGCCCGGGCGCTGGAGCGCATGAGGGTTGACGTCATCGAGGCGGGCTTCCCCGCGGCGTCCAATGGGGATTTCGAGGCTGTGAAAGCCGTGGCTTCGATCATCAAGGATTCGACCGTGGCGGGCCTGTGCCGCGCCAATGACAAGGACGTGCAGCGTGGAATCGACGCGCTCAAGGGCGCCAAGTCCTGGCGCCTGCACGTGTTCCTCGCCACCAGCGCCTTGCACATGGAAAAGAAGCTTCGCATGACCCCGGAGCAGGTCTATGAGCAGGCGAAACTTTCGGTGCGCTTCGCGAGGAAGCACTGCGGGGACGTCGAGTTCTCGCCCGAGGACGGCAGCCGCTCGGACCCGGATTTCCTCTGCCGGGTCCTCGAAGCGGTGATCGCCGAGGGCGCGACCACGATCAACATGCCCGATACCGTGGGTTACGCCGTGCCGCAGCAGTTCGGCGAATTCATCCGCTCGATCCGCGAGCGCATCCCGAACTCGGACAAGGCCGTGTGGTCGGTGCACTGCCACAACGACCTCGGCATGGCGGTGGCGAACTCGCTCGCCGCGGTGATGATCGGCGGGGCGCGCCAGATCGAATGCACGATCAACGGCCTCGGCGAGCGTGCCGGCAATACGGCCCTCGAGGAAGTCGTGATGGCGGTGCGCACGCGCAAGGATTTTTTCGGCCTCGAGACGCGCATCGACACGACGCAGATCGTGCCGACCTCGCGGATCGTGTCGCAGATCACCGGATTCGTGGTGCAGCCCAACAAGTCGGTGGTCGGTGCAAACGCGTTCGCGCATGCCTCGGGCATCCACCAGGACGGCGTCCTCAAGGCGCGCGAGACCTACGAGATCATGACGGCGGCCGACGTGGGCTGGAGCACCAACCGCATCGTGCTGGGCAAGCTCTCGGGCCGCACGGCGTTCAAGCAGCGCCTGAAGGAACTCGGCATCGACCTCGAGTCGGAGGACGCGTACAACAAGGCTTTCCAGAAGTTCAAGGACCTCGCCGACAAGAAGTCCGAGATCTTCGACGAGGACCTCCAGGCGCTGGTATCCGACACCGCGATGCCGGAGTCGGAAGACCACTGGAAGCTGATCCACATGAACCAGGCGAGCGGCATGGGCGAGCGGCCCCACGCGACGGTGGTGATCACCGCAGCAGGCAAGGAGCACAAGATCGATGCCGAGGGTGACGGCCCGGTGGATGCGACCTTCAAGGCGATCGAGACCGTCGCGAAGAGCGGCTCCGAACTCCTGCTTTACTCCGTCAACGCGGTGACTTCGGGCACCGAGTCGCAGGGCGAGGTGACGGTGCGGCTGTCCAGGGGCGGCCGGATCGTGAACGGCGTCGGCGCGGACACCGACATCGTCGTCGCCTCGGCCAAGGCCTACATCAGCGCGCTGAACAAACTGGAAAGCAAGGCGGAGAAGGTCAATCCGCAGCGCGGGGTGTGACCGCGCCGCTCAGCCGGCGTTGCGGGTGAGGCGAGCATAGGTCACGACCGCCCCGAAGAACGCCAGGCTGAGCGCCACTTCTCCCAGGGCCAGCCGCTGCGACATCCCCGTATCGCCCCACCCGCGCACCACGCCTTCCGTGAAGTACAGCAGGATGAACATGCTGGACCACTGGAAGGTGTAGCGCTTGCCGCGCAGCACGCCGAAGAGCGGCACCAGCAAGGGCAGGGTCTTCAGCGCCAGCAGCGAGCCGCCCGGGCGGATCGGCGCCAGCCAGAGTTCCCAAGCGAGGCACAGGAAGATCAACGCGACGAGGCTTGCGATCGCCGCGTTCCAGGCTAGGCGCACCACCCCGCTCATCGGGCGAGCTTAAGCGCGGCTTCGGCAAGGCGCTTGCCCTGCGCGATGCAGAGCGCACGCTCCGAATCGCTGACCGGCTGGTCGTCGGCCACCCCGGCGAGGTGGCTTGCGCCATACGGCGTGCCACCCGTGCGCGTCGAGGAGAGCTCCGGTTCCGTGTACGGCAGGCCGACGATGAACATGCCGTGGTGGAGCAGCGGCAGCATCATCGACACGAGCGTGGTCTCCTGGCCGCCGTGCATGCTCGCGGTGGACGTGAACACGCATGCGGGCTTACCGGACAGCGAGCCCGAGAGCCAGAGCCCGGCGGTGCCGTCCAGGAAGTACTTCATCGGCGCGGCCATGTTGCCGAAGCGCGTCGGGCTGCCCAGCGCGAGGCCGATGCAGTCCTCGAGGTCCTTCAGTTCGCAGTACGGCGCGCCCGCTTCGGGGATCGATGGTTCCGCCGCAGTCGTCGTCGCGGCCACCTTCGGCACCGTACGCAGTCGCGCCGAAGCGCCCGGCACGCGCTCGATCCCGTCCGAGATCAGTTCCGCCATGCGGCGCACCGAGCCGCCTTGCGAGTAGTACAGCACGAGCACGTCGGACATGGGAAAGGGGCGTGGGGCAGGGGACGGTATTATAGGGGCGACCATGGGCGCCCAAGGACCTGCCGGCTATCGCGCATTCGCAGCCTACGCACTGTCGGTGGCGCGGCGCGTTGACCAGGACCGGCTCTTCCAGGTCGCGGGCGGCCTCACGTTCACGACGTTGCTTTCGCTCGTGCCGCTGCTCGCCATCGTGCTCTCGATCTCCGCCGCGTTCCCGGTTTTCGACCAGTGGCTCGAATCCCTGCAGCACTTCATGGTCCGCAATTTCCTGCCGGATTCGGCGCGGCGGATGATCGGCCACCAGCTCTCCGAGTTCACCGAGAACGCCGCCCAGCTGACCGCGATCGGCGTGCTGTTCCTCGGGGTGACCTCGCTCAGCCTGATCCTCGGCATCGACGAGACCTTCAACAGCCTGTTCCGGGTGTCACAGCAGCGGCGGCCGGCGCATCGCCTGGGGCTGTACGTCGGTGTGCTGGTGCTCGCGCCCCTGCTGATCGGCGCAAGCGTTTCGATGACGACCTGGCTGGTCGGCCAGTCGCTGGGGCTGATCGGCGGGTCCCGGTCGGTCTCGGCCGGCATGCTGCGGTTCGTCCCCTATGCATTTACCTGCGTTGCGCTCATGCTGGTGTATCTCCTGCTTCCGAACCGCAAGGTGGTTTTTCGCCACGCTCTGGCGGGAGGCTTGTTCGCAGGCCTCGCGTTCGAGGTCGCCAAGCAGGGTTTCGCGCTCTACATCAGTTATTTCCCGACCTACACGATGATCTACGGCGCCTTCGCCGCGATCCCGATCTTCCTGCTCTGGGTCTACATCTCGTGGCTGGTGGTGCTGCTGGGCGCGACGATCACTGCGGTGCTGCCTGACTATGACGGCCCGCCCCCGGACGGGCCGGTTTCCGGCAAAATCGAGGCCGTCGCACTTCCTGCCAAACACGAGCCTGAAACCATGCCAGCAGTCGTTGCCCCTCCCATCGCCCGCCGTGACCGCCTGATCGTGGCCCTCGACGTAGCCACCATCGCCGAGGCCAAGTCGATGGTCGAGAAGCTTGGCGATTCGGTCGGGTTCTACAAGGTCGGGCTGGAGCTCTTCACCTCGGGCGGGTATTTCGAACTGCTCGACTGGCTGGCCGCGAGGGACAAGAAGATCTTCGCCGACCTCAAGTTCTATGACATCCCGGAGACAGTCCGGCGCGCCGTCGCGAACCTCAAGGGCCGCGGGGTGACCTTCGCCACGGTCCACGGGCATCGCTCCATCATGGATGCGGCTGCCGGCGCGAAGGGCGACGTGAAGATCCTCGCGGTTACCGTGCTGACCAGCTTCGACAAGAGCGACCTCGCGGAAATGGGCGCGGTGGGCGAGGTTCAGCAGCTCGTGCTGTCACGTGCGCGCGGCGCGGTGGAAACCGGATGCGACGGCGTGATTTCCTCGGGCCTCGAAGCGCCGCAGATCAAGGCCGCGTTCGGGGACAAGCTGCTGGTGATCACGCCGGGCATCCGCCCCGTGGAGAACAAGCCCGCCGACGACCAGAAGCGCACGGTCGACGTCGCGCAGGCTTTCGCCAACGGCGCCGACTACATCGTTGTGGGTCGGCCGATCCGGCAGGCGGCGGACCCGAAAGCCGCGGCCGAGGCGATCCAGGCCACGATCGCTGGGGCCTTCCCTGCCTAGGGAATCGGCTTAGGGAACAGGGACGGCGGCAAGCAACTGCGCGCCGATGTCCACGCGCCGGTTCGCGTCGTGGGCGGGCCGCAAGCGATGTGCGGCGACGCCGGGCAGCACGGCCTGGACGTCTTCGGGGATCACCTTGTCGCGGCCTTCGAGGAAAGCCCAGGCGCGGGCCGAATGCACCATGGCCAATGCCGCCCGGGGCGACAGTCCCGCCACGTAGTCCGGCGAACGGCGGGTGTGCTCGATGATGGCCTGCACATAGTCCAGCAGCGCCGGTGCCACATGCGTGCGCGCGGCCTCGGCCTGCAAGGTCACCAGTTCCACGGGCGTCAGGCAGGGCTTGAGCGCCGCCAGCATTTCGCGGCGGTCCGCGCCGGCTAGCAGTGCACGCTCGGCTTCGCGTCCCGGGTAGCCCAGCTCCAGCCGCATCAGGAAGCGGTCGAGCTGCGACTCGGGCAGCGGGAATGTGCCGACCTGCTCGGTCGGGTTCTGCGTGGCGATGACGAAGAAAGGCTCGGGCAGTCGGCGCGTTTCGCCCTCCGCAGTCACCTGGTGTTCCTCCATGGCCTCGAGCAGGGCGCTCTGCGTCTTCGGCGTGGCCCGGTTCACCTCGTCGGCAAGGATCACCTGCGCGAACACCGGCCCCGGGTGGAACTTGAACGCACCCGACTCGCGCTCGTAAACCGAGACCCCGATGATGTCGGCGGGCAGCATGTCGCTGGTGAACTGGATGCGGTGGAAGTCGAGCCCGAGCGTACGGGCGAGCACTTGCGCGAGCGTTGTCTTGCCCACGCCGGGCAGGTCCTCGATCAGCAGGTGGCCCTTCGCGAGCAGGCACGCGAGGGCCATGCGGATCTGGGTTTCCTTGCCGAGGATGATCTGGCCGGCCGCCTCGATGACGCGCTGCATCGGGGCGTTCGGGCCGGGCTGGAACTGGGGTTTGAGCAGCATGCCCGGATTGTAAGGGCTGGGCATGCGCCGCGGCTAGCCGATGCCCGGTTTACGCTATGATTCGACAACAAAATCACGCACCGATTCCGCGCACCGATTGTCATGACCACGGCCTTCATCACCCATGCGGACTGCATGAAGCACGATATGGGTGCGCACCACCCTGAGTGCCCGGCGCGCCTTGCCGCGATCGAGGACCAGATGATCGCTTCGGGCGTCGGACAATACCTTGCCCGCTACGATGCGCCGCAGGCGACAGACGACGAAATCGCGCGCGTCCACCCGATCGAGTACGTGCGCGCCATTCGCGAGGCCGCGCCAGCGTCGGGTACGGTACACCTGGATCCCGACACGGCGATGAACCCGTACAGCCTCACGGCCGCGCTGCATGCCGCGGGGGCGGGCGTGCTTGCCACCGACCTCGTCTACAAGGGGGAGGTCGAGAATGCCTTCTGCAGCGTCCGCCCGCCCGGGCATCACGCCACGCGCTCGAGGCCGATGGGATTCTGCATCTTCAACAACGTCGCCATCGCGGCACACCATGCCATCGACGTGCACGGCGCCAAGCGAGTGGCGATCATCGATTTTGACGTGCACCACGGCAACGGGACCGAGGACATCTTCAGCGGCGACCCGCGTGTGCTGATGGCCTCCACGTTCCAGCATCCGTTCTACCCTTACAGCGGGACCGAGCCGGCGGCGGAGAACATGGTCAACGTGCCGCTGCCTGCGGGCGCGGGCAGCAAGGCGTTCCGCGAGGCCGTGACGAAATTCTGGCTGCCTGCGCTGGAGGCGCATAAGCCGGACCTGGTGATCTTTTCCGCCGGGTTCGACGCGCATGCCGAGGACGACATGGCGATGCTCGCATTCCAGGATGCGGACTACGCGTGGGTTACGCAGCAGGTAAAGGACATCGCCGACCGCCATGCCGGCGGCCGGATCGTCTCGATGCTCGAGGGCGGTTACGACCTGTCCGCCCTCGGCCGCAGTGCCGTGCAGCACCTGCGGGTGCTGGCGGGCCTCAACTAGGAAACCATGAAGACAAGACCCATTCGCACCGCGGCGCCGGTCCTTGCCGCGCTCGCCCTCCTGCTGTCCGGCTGTGGGGGTGGGGGTATCAGCACGGGCGGCCTCTGGCCCTTCGGGGGCAGCGGTGAGGAGCGATCACGGGTCCCGCCCAATTCGATCACCTACCAGTGCGAGGGCGGCAAGCGCTTCTACCTGCGCTACCTCGACAACGGGGCCGCCGCCTGGGTGATCCTGCCCGAACGGGAATTCCGCCTCGACAAGGTGCCGGGCGATGGTGGCACGCGCTTCGGGAGCGGCAAGGCGGTCTTGAGCATGGGCGACGGCGTCGTGACACTGTCCGACGGGCCGACCGCGAGTTATTCGGGCTGCAGGATCCCCAGCGCCGAACCGCCGAAACCGGCGGCCAAGCCCGAAGCGAAACCCCCGGCCAAGCCCGAAACCAAGCCCTAGCGCTCAGCGCGGCCGGGATTTCGGCACGGCCGGGTTGAAAAGCGCGAGCTCCGCTTTCACCTGGGCGAGGCTGCGTTCGTAGACGATCTCCCGGCCCATCGCCGATCCCGCATAGGCGAGGCCGTTGCGGGTCGGGGTGAGCTGGCACTTTAC
The DNA here is from genome assembly GCA_965279075.1 of Burkholderiales bacterium. Taxonomy (GTDB): domain Bacteria; phylum Pseudomonadota; class Gammaproteobacteria; order Burkholderiales; family SG8-39; genus SZAS-79. Next base: position 187,828 of record CBDIHI010000011.1, read on the forward strand.
GCTGTGGATGCCTTCGCCGAGCACCACCTCGATGAACTCGGCGCGCTTCGTGAGCACCACGACGTCCATCGACTTGCCGGTGTCGGTGATGCGGACCTTGATTTTCTCTGTGCCCATGGCGTCTCCCGGTCCGCGGATCGCGGTTACTCGACCTTGGCCTTCTGGCGCAGCTCGGCGATCAGCGCCTCGACACGCGTGCGCTGCAGCCGCTGCGACAGGTTGGCCTTGACCTCCGCGAACGGCGGATGCTGCGCGCCGCGCGAATCGTCGAGCTGGATCACGTGGAACCCGAAGCGTGTCTTCACCGGGACTTCGGTAAACCTGCCCTTGGCGAGCTTGACCATCGCGGTGGAAAAGTCCTTGTCGAAGGTGCCCGGCGCCTGCCATTCGAGGTCGCCGCCCTTGGCCTTCGTGCCGTCGTCCTTCGAGAGCTTCCTCGCGAGGTCGTCGAACCTGGCGCCTTTCTTCAGGTCGGCAATGACGCCCTTGGCCTCGTCCTCGGTGCCCACCAGGATGTGCCGCGCCTTGTACTCCCGGTCGCCCAGCTCGCCCTTGATGCGCTCGTATTCCTTCTGCATCTCGGCATCGGTGATCGGGTGGGTGCGGATGTATTCGCGCAGGTAGGCCTGCACGATCACGGTCTGGCGCACCAGCTCGAGCTCGTTCTGCAGCTCGGCCTTCTTCGTCAGCCCGCTCCTGATGGCTTCCTGCGAGATGATCTCGCGGTTGATGAGCTCGTCGCGGACCGCGGCGCGCAGCGCCTGGCTGTCGGGCTGGCCCTGCTGCGCCCTTTCCCGGATCAGCAGCTCACCGCGTTGCTGCGGGATCGCGACGCCGTTCACTGTCGCGACCGGGCCCGTCGGCGCAGCCGCGAGCGCGGCGGGCACAGGCGGGGCCGGCTTCGCGGGGGCCTGCGCGAACGCCGGGGCGGCGGCGAGCAGCCCCGAGGCGAAGGCGGCGGCCAGTGCGGTTGTGAGCGGTAGGGATTTCATCTTGGTCCTTTCGGGTTGGTAGTCGGGGTGCCGGCGGGCCTCAGGCCTCGTCCGGTGTCCGCGCGCGGATCTGCAGCGCATGGATCGGGTTGTTCATCAACTCGCCGAGGGCAGCGTACACCATGCGGTGGCGCGCCACAGTGGGCTTGCCGACGAAGGCGCGCGAGACGATTTCCACGCTCCAGTGCGTGTTGCCGCCGGGCGCCGCGCCGGCGTGGCCTGCATGCGCCGCGCTGTCATCCGAGAGCGAGAGCGATTCAGGGGCGAGCGCCGCCAGGCGCTCGCGCAGGAGCGGCTCCAGGTTCACGGTTTTCCGCTCCCGGCGGGGTCGTGCTCCATGTGGCGCGAAAGGAACACAGCCTGCCCGATTACGAAAACGAACATCAGCCCCATGCCGCCGAACAGCTTGAAGTTGACCCAGACATCGGTCGGGTAGTTGAAGGCGACGTACAAGTTGGCCGCGCCCATGAAGGCGAAGAACCCGGCCCAGCTCCACAGCAGGCGCGTCCATGCAGGCGCGGGAAGCTGGAGCTGCTTCTCCATCATCGCGCGGATCAGGTTCTTGCCGAACGCGACACGCGAGATGGCCAGCGCCCCTGCGAACAGCCAGTACAGCACGGTGGGCTTCCACTTGATGAAGGTCTCGTCCTGCAGCAGCAGCGTCGCGCTGCCGAACACGACGATGACGCCGAAACTCACCCATAGCATGGGCTCGACCTTGCGGTGGCGCACCCAGACCCATGCGATCTGCCCGACGGTCGCCGCCATGGCGACCGCGGTCGCCACATAGATGCCCCAGGCCTTGAACGCGGCAAAGAACAGGATCACCGGGAAGAGGTCGAAAAGGAATTTCATGGGAGCGGGAGTTTATCACCCCGGGTCCCCGGGGCCGGAGGGACTATTTCCCCTCGAAGCGCAGTGAGGCGGAGTTGATGCAGTAGCGCAGGCCGGTGGGCTGCGGGCCGTCGTCGAACACGTGCCCCAGGTGCGCCTCGCACGCCGAACAGTGCACTTCGGTGCGGCGCGAGAAGAAGCTGTTGTCTTCCTGCGTGGCCACGCCCTGCTGCGCGGAAGGCTGCCAGTAGCTCGGCCACCCGGTGCCGGAATCGAATTTGTGGTCCGAGGAGAACAACTCCGCGCCGCAGCAGACGCAGAGATAAACCCCTTTGCCGTGGTGGTCGTGGTACTCGCCGGTGAAGGCCGGCTCGGTGCCGTGCCTGCGCGTCACCTTGTACTGCATGGGGGTCAGTTCCGCCTTCCACTCCGCGTCGGTCTTGCCTGGCTTCAATCGATCCTCCTTGTGATGTCCGGGGCGCCGGGCACTGCTATTATCGGTCAGGTTCCCGTCGCAAGGGCCGCGTGTCAGACCCCGCCCGTCAGGAGGAGTTCCATGATCGCGCAAGCGGCCATCCTGTTCGCAATCCTCGCAGCCGCCGCGGCTTCCGTCCACGCCGGGGGCTCCAACTATGGGGTGGTCCCGGGGCAGCGCGAGATATCCGGGCGGATCAGCGAATGGTCCGTGCCCACGCCGAAGTTCGCGCGCGATCCGGCCGTCGCCCCGGACGGCAGCATCTTCGTCACCGTGATGTTCGGCAACCGTATCGCCCGGTTCGACACGGTCGCGAAGTCCTTCAGGGAATGGGACCTGCCCGCAGGCGCGAAACCCCACGGGCTGGTCGTGGCGAAGGACGGGCACGTGTTCTACACCGGCAACGGCAACGGGACGCTGGGCGAGCTGGATCCGGCGACCGGCAAGGTCGTGGAGCACAAGGCGCCTTCCGCGGGCGACCCGCATACGGTGGTGCTGGATGCTGCGGGCAACCCCTGGTTCACGGCGCAGGGCGCGGGCCGCATCGGCTGGCTCGACCGCGCAAGCGGCAGGATTACCGAATACGCGATGCCGGGCGGCCCTTACGGCCTGTCGATCGACAGGCAGGGCAACGTCTGGGTGTGCCGGATGGGCGCCAATGCGCTCGGCAAGCTCGACCCGAAAACGGGCAAGGTAGAGGAACTGCCCATGGGCCCCGGCACGCGGCCCCGCCGCGTGGCCACCGCGCCCGACGGGATGCTCTGGGTGGCCCTGTACGGTTCGGGCGAACTCGCCAAGGTCGATCCGGCGGCGATGAAGCTGCTGAAAAAATACCCTTTGCCGGCCGGCTCGCGCGGCGGGCCTTACGCGGTCGCGGTCGACGGTGGGGGGCGCGTTTGGGTGAACGAAATCGACACCGACACGGTGGCCCTGTTCGACCCGAAGGCGGATAAGGTCGTGCGGGTCTTCGACCTGCCGACCAAGGGCGCCGGTATCCGCAAGGCGGTCATCGACGCGCAGGGCCGCTACTGGTACATGGGCTCGCACAACGGCAAGCTTGGTGTAATCGAGTAGGAGCACGATTCCGGTAGATTGGCGCCAGGCTTGGGGGAGGAGGAAGCATGGAACCGATGAGATTCAGAGTATCCGCGGCCCTGGTAGTCGCGATGTTGTGCTGCACGGCGCCGCTGCCTGCGCAGGCGCAGCCCCAGGAAGAGGGCGCGCCGTTCGGCCAGCTGATCGATGGCGTGCGCGGACTGTTCAACAGGCTGTTCGGCAGTGATTCGAAAAAGCCGGATGCCGGGACCGAAGCGCCTCCATCACCGCCGGCACCGCCTCCGGCCGCGGCGGCCCAAACCGCGCCTGCTCCCGCCCCTGCGCCCGCGGAACCAGTTGCGGCTGTCGCACGCGACCTGCACGAAGCCGTCGTGAGCGGGGACTACGACGCGACGCTCAGGCTACTCGACCAGGGCGCGGACATCGAAGCCCGGGACCCCCGCTCGGGCGCCTCCCCGCTCCACTACGCCGTCATGAAAGGCCGCATGCCGATCATCGACCTGCTGCTTTCGCGCGGGGCCGACGTGAACAGCCGCACCCGCAACGGCACCACCCCGCTGCACACTGCCGCGCTCTACGCGCGCAAGGAAGTCGCCGAACGGCTGATCGAGAAGAACGCCGACGTCAACGCCTTGAGCGTGGGCGGTTCGACGCCACTGGCGCTTGCCACCGCCGCGAAGAACAAGCCGCTGGCCGAGATGCTGCGCGAGCGGGGCGGGAAATAGGGCCCCGCGCGGTCCTCAGGAGGAGCAACTGACCGAGATCGCACCCGCCCAGTCGGGCGGAAGGCCGGCGTAGCGCCGCATGCCGGGTTGCTCGGTGAAGGGGTCGGCAAGCAGGCGGCGGAGGGCCTCGATCGCGGTGTAGTCCCGCTGGTCGCGCGCCTTCTCGATCGCCTCCTCCGCCATCCAGTTGCGCAGGACGTAGGCCGGGTTCGTGGCGTCCATCCTGGTGCGTCGCTCGGCGTCCATGGAGTGCTCCCGCGCCAGCCTCGCACGGTACTCTCCGGCCCATGCGTCGAAGGCTTCGCGCCCGGTGAACTGGTCGCGAAGCGCGGTGTTCCTCGCACCGGCCGTCGTGTCGAATCCGGACAGGCTGCGGAACAAGAACGTGAAATCGGTCCGGCTCGCGTGCATCAGGCCGAGCAGCCGCTCGACCAGCCCGGCGTCCCCGTCCTCGGTGGTCAGGAGGCCGAGCTTGGCGCGCATCAGCGTCGAGTAAGCGCTGTCGAAGGCCGGCTCGAACCGCTGCAGCGCCGCCTCCGCCTCCTCCATTTCCATCAGCGGCAGCAGTGCCTGCCCCAGGCAATACAGGTTCCAGCGCGCTATGCCCGGCTGCATGTTGTAGGCATAGCGGCCACCGTCGTCGGAGTGGTTGCAGACATGGTTCCAGTCGAACCCGTCGAGGAAGCCGTAGGGGCCGTAGTCGATGGTCAGGCCGAGGATCGACATGTTGTCGGTGTTCATGACGCCATGGCAGAAGCCCACCGACTGCCAGCGGGCGACGAGTTCCGCGGTGCGGTAGGCCACCTCCGAGAGCAGCGCCAGGTACGGCTTCCCGGCATTCAGCAGTTCGGGGAAGTGCTCTCGCAGCATGTAGTCGGCAAGCACCCGCACCTGCTCCTCCTGCCTGCGGTGGTAGAACAACTCGAACGAGCCGAAGCGCACGTGGCAGGGGGCCATGCGGGTCAGCACCGCGGCGGATTCGACCGCCTCGCGGCGCACCGGCGCGTCGCTGCCTGCGATGGCCAGGGCCCGCGTCGTGGGGATGCCAAGGCCGTGCATAGCCTCCGAGCAGAGGTATTCGCGGATCGTGGAGCGCAGCACCGCACGGCCGTCCGCCATGCGCGAATAGGGCGTGCGCCCCGCACCCTTCAGCTGCAGGTCCCAGCGGCGCCCGTCCGGTCCGCGGGCCTCGCCCAGCAGGATCGCGCGTCCGTCGCCCAGTTGCGGGACAAAGGTGCCGAACTGGTGCCCGGCATAGATCGCAGCGAGCGGGTCGGCGCCCGTGGGCACCCGGTTGCCGCTGCAGATCTCCAGGAACGCCTTCGTCCCGGCCTGCGACGGCTCGAGGCCGACGAGCGCCGCCGCCGAAGGATTGAACGCCACCAGGTAGGGGTCCGGCAGCGGCGTGGGTTGCAGCCGTGTGTGGAAGGCGCCCGGCAGTCGGGCGAAGGTGTTGTCGAAGTCGAACGGCCCCGTTGCCGTGTTCGGCCGGGGAACGCTCAACGAGGCTCCTGGGAGCGGTCCCAGAGGTTGGGCATTACGGTGTTGTGGTAGCCGGAGACGAACTCCTTCGGCGCACCGGTCGCCGGGTCGAATACGTGGCGCCGGACCGCGCCGATATTCGCGCCGTAGACGTGGATGCTGATCGAAGGGCGGTCGGCGTAGGCGTTCGAGACCACGTGGATGTCGCCGATCGTGGGGGACACGCGATCCACCTCGCCGGGCTCGATCCGGTGGGAGCCGCTGGTCTTGAACGGGCGGCCGGGCACGCACCCGTTGAACTCCTCGCACAGCTCCGCGCCGCGCAGGACGCCCACCAGCCCCCAGACCGTGTGGTCGTGGACAGGGGTCTTCTGCCCCGGCCCCCAGACGAAGCTGACGACCGAGAAGCGCTCGAGCGGGTCGCAGTGGAGCAGGTACTGCCGGTAGGACTGGGTGGAAGGCAGGGCGAACTCGTCGGCCAGCCAGTCGTCGTGCGCGATGAGGGCTTTGAGCAGGGCCTCGCCTTCGTCGAGCATCCTCGGTTCGTCCGCCCCGTGGGCGGCGACGAGTCCGGTCATGTCATGGATGTAGGTGCGCAAGCGCGCGGGATTCTTCTGCATGGTGCGGCATCCTACTGCGAGACGTGGGGCAGCGACAAGGCGGGTTCGGGGATCACCGTCAGGACGACGAGCTAGAGGGAAATGACCCCGTCCCCGCCGCAGTGCAGCCGCTCGACCTGGGCTGCGCGCCGGTCGAGCACGGCGCGCTGGTTGATGTAGCCCTTGTCGGTGATCTCGTTGGCATCGATCGACGGCGGTTCGTCCATCACGAGCAGGCGCACGGGCGCCGTGGAACTGCCGGTCGCATCACGATTCAGCGCCACCAGCGCATCTTTCAGGCGCGCGCGCACGCCTTCCGCATCCAGGCCCAGGGCCTTTGCGGCCGCAGGGTTCACGAACACCAGCGCGCCCATCTCCTCCCGGTCATGGCCCGTGATCACGGCATCCTGGACGAGCGGGTCGCATGCCGCGATCAGCCTCACGCGCACGGCGCCTACGTGCACCCAGGTGCCGGACATCAGCTTGAAGTCCTCGGCCACGCGCCCGTCGAACGTGATGCCCTTCGCGGGGTTGCTATCGTCGGCGAACCTCATCGCGTCGCCGATCCTGTAGAAGCCTTCCTCGTCGAACGCCGCCAAAGTCAGGTCGTCGCGCCGCCAGTAGCCCGGGGTCACGCTGGGCCCTCGCACGCGGACCTCGAGTTTCCCACCGGACGGGACCAGTTTCAGCTCGGTGCCTGGCGCCGGGTTGCCGACCACGCCGGCTCGCTCTATCGGGTAGTGCACGCTGGTCGCCATCGGCGAGGTCTCGGTCGACCCCCACGCCGAGAGCATCGACAGCCGGCCGCCGTTCTCGGCGACGGCCAGCGCCTCGAGCCGCTCCCAGAGGTTCTGCGGCAGCGCGGCGCCGGCATAGAACACCACGTCGAGGTTGCGAAAGAAGCTGCGCCGCAGGTCCGCGTCCGTCTCGAGGAAGGGCAGCAGCAGGTCGAAGCCGCGCGGCACGTTGAAGTACATCGTCGGCGAGACTTCGCGCAGGTTCCTCGCCGTGATCTCTACGAGGCCGGGCGCGGGCTTGCCTGCGTCCACGTGGAGCGTGCCCCCGTTTCGCAGCACCATGTTGAACGTGGCGTTCCCACCGAACGTGTGGTTCCAGGGCAGCCATTCGCACAGCACCGGCGGCTTGTCCTCGAGGAAAGGCCACAACTGCGCCCAGGCCTGCTGGTTCGAGCAGAGCATGCGCTGGGTGTTGACGACGCCCTTGGGCGTGCCGGTGGAGCCCGAGGTGAACAAGATTTTCGCGACCGTGTCCGGCCCGACCGACGCGAAGGCCGCGTCGATGCGCTCGCCCGGACGGGCGTCGAGCAGTTCCGCCACCGGCGTGGCCTCGGCCCCGACCGCGGCCAGCGCCGGCGCGAATTTCGCAGCGTCCTGCGCGAACACGAGCCCGGGCCGCAGCAGTTCAAAGATGCCCTTCAGCTTCGCGTGGTCCTTCGACATCAGCGAATACGCAGGGGAGATCGGCGCGACTGGGACGCCCGCGTGCATCGCACCCAGCGCCACCAGCGCATGGTCGACGGAATTGTCTGAAAGGATGGCCACCGGGCGAGTCGCGGAGAGGCCGCGCCCGAGCAGCGATTCGCCTATGCGGCGCGCAGCGTCGAGTGCCTCGACGTACGAGACCTTGCGCCAGCCTTCGCCCGCGCGCTCGGCGAGGAAGGTCCGGTCAGGAGACGTGCGGGCCCAGTGTTCCAGCCACACGCCGAGCGCGCGCGGATAGTCCCCGAGAGGCTGCGGCGAGCGCAGCAGCGTGGTGCCGTCAGCGCGTTTCTCCACGTCGACCCGCGCAGGCGCGAACGCAAGGTTCGAATGCAGCTTCATGTCGTCTCCGCCTGCGGCTAGGGCTTTCCCATGCGGTGAAACGGCGCCAGCGCCTCCGCTTCCAGCAGCGGGCCATGCACTTCGATGCCCTGGGGCGCAAGCGCAAGCACGTCGCGGCACGCAACGGCCCCGGGCATGGCGCCGGCGGTCTTCGGCATGAAAGGCATCGCCACTTTCGCGCTGACGCCAAACAGCACGCGCTTCAGCCCCATGCGCATGATGGCCCCCGAGCACATGGGGCAGGGCTCGCCGCTTGCGTACATCGTGGCGCCCGCAAAGCGCAGCACGCCGGCGGTTTTCGAGGCGGCGCGAAACGCGTTGGTCTCGGCGTGTGCCGTCGCATCGCGTGCGGTGAGGATGGTGTTCTCGGTCGAGGCCAGCACTTCGCCGTCGGCGGCCACCAGCACCGCGCCGTAGGGCATGTTGCCGTGCCTGAGGGCTTCTTCGGAAAGCCGGATCGCCTCGCGCAGGTGCTGCAGGTCGGTGTCTGACGGGGAGGGGGTCGGGTTGCTCACGCTGGTTCACCTCGTGTTCGAAAGGGATCGCCCGAATCGGCGCTTCGGGCCTTTCATCTTACCGGACTACAATAGGAATATTCATGAAAGGCTAGGCGGCCGCGTTCGCCGCACACGACGTCCACCCGTACACAACCAGCGAAGAAAAATGGCCAAGAAACCAAATCTCATCGTCATCCTGATCGACGACCTGCGCTTCGACGAGACAGGCATCTCCGGGCACCCGTACATGAAGACCCCCAACATCGACCGGCTCGCCCGCGACGGCGCGATGTTCGACAACGCCTTCCACACCACGCCGCTGTGCTCGCCCAACCGCGCCTCGATCCTGACCGGCCAGTACGCCTCGCGCCACGGCATCATCGACAACGTCGGCCGCGACATCGCCAGCCACCGTCTCGACAACTACCACGTGGCCCTCAAGGCGCTCGGCTACGAGACCGCGCACGTCGGCAAGTGGCACATGGGCAACGACGCCAGCCCGCGCCCCGGCTACGACCACTGGGTGAGCTTCAAGGGGCAGGGCCAGCTGATTGACCCGATCCTCTGGGAGGATGGCGGCGAGCACCAGGTGCAAGGCTACATGACGGACATCCTGAACTCTCGCGCGGCGGACTTCGTGAAGAAGAAGAGGAAGTCCCCGTTCGCGCTGTTCTTCGCGCACAAGGCCGTGCATCCCGACCTGCACCAGAACGCGAGCGGCGGCATCGACGCGTCCACCATCGGCGGCTACACGCTGCCCGAGCGCCACAAGGACCTCTACAAGGGCATGACCTTCCCGAAGCGGCCGAACATGCTGCCGTTGGAGGAGGTCGCGAAGGACAAGCCCGCGCTCAGGATGATGTTCGAGGCACGCGCCCAGCCGCTGTCGCGCGACATCCTCGCCGCGATGGACGGCGGCACGCAGGAGGAAATCCGCAAGCGCGCCGCGATGATGGCCTCGGTCGACGAGGGGGTCGGCATGCTGCTGGAGGCCCTGGAAGCAACGAAGCAGCTCGACAACACCTGCATCGTGTTCCTCGGCGACAACGGGTTCTTCTTCGGCGAGCACGGGCTTACGGTCGAGCGGCGCTTCGCGTACGAGGAGGGCATCCGCACCGCGTTCTACGTGCACTACCCGAAGAAGGTGGCGGCCGGCACGAAGTTCCGCGAGATGATCCTCGCCATCGACATCGCTCCCACGCTGATCGAGCTGGCCGGCGGCAAGCCCGGCGACACTGTGCAGGGAAAATCGCTCCTGCCGTTGCTCAAGGGCAAGGCGAAGAAGTGGCGCCAGTCGTTCCTGTGCGAGTACTGGAGCGAGGGCGCGTGGCCGTGGATCGTGGGCATGGGCTACAAGGCCGTGCGCACCGAGCGCTGGAAGTACATCCACTGGACGCACCACCAGGGCATGGCCGAGATGTACGACCTGCAGGCGGATCCATATGAAATGAAGAACCTGGCGGCGGACCCGGCGCTCGTGAAAGAGCGCGAGGCGGTGAAAAAGGAACTCAGGAAACTCACGGCCGAGGCGCTGGGCATCTAACCGCCTTGCCTGTACTCGAGGACACCTGCATGCCCGCACTCCACACGATAGACCAGCTTCGCAGCCTCTATGCCCAGCCGATCGAACGCGCGATCAGGAAGCAGCTCGCGCACCTCGACCCGCATTGCCGCAGCTTCATTGCGCTGTCCCCGTACGTAGTGCTGTGCAGCTCCGACGCGGCGGGCAACCTCGATGCCTCGCCGCGCGGCGGCTCGCCCGGGTTCTGCAGGGTCGCCGACGACCATACCCTGCTGGTTCCCGACCGACCGGGGAACAACCGTCTCGACAGCTTCTCCAACATCATCGAGACCGGGCGCATCGGCCTCTTGTTCTTCGTGCCGGGCGTGGACGAGATGCTGCGCGTGAACGGCACGGCGGAGCTGCGCACCGACGCGGACCTCTGCGCGCAATGCCTCGAGCAGGGCAAGGCGCCGAAGGTCGTGGTGTCCGTCGCCGTGCGGGAGGCCTACCTGCACTGCGCCAAGGCGATCATGCGCGCCGGCCTCTGGAAGCCCGAAAGCCGGATTCCCCGCAGCCTACTGCCCTCGATGGGCGAGATGATCCGCGACCAGTCGGGTGGCGCGACCGAGGCCGAGACGCAGGAACAGATGGTCGCCCGCTACCGCGAGCAGTTGTACTGAAGTCCACCATGCCCGCGGAATTGTTCGAGCGGTATGCGCGGGTCGCGGCAATCGCGATCCTTGCGATCTCCTGCCTGCTCGTGCTCAAGCCTTTCGTGGCCGCCATCGTCCTCGCCGCAGTGTTGTGCTCCGCGACGTGGCCTCTGTATGCGTGGTTGCGTGGACTGCTTGGCGGACGTGCGTGGCTCGCGGCGATGGCAATGTCGCTGCTCATGGCGCTTGCGGTCATCGTGCCGGTGGCGCTGCTTGCGGCCAGCCTCACCGACAACGTTCCAGGGATCGTGGAGTCCTCAAGGCGCCTGCTGGCCGGGGTGTTGCCGGACCCGCCGGCCTGGCTCCAAGGCGTGCCGCTGGTCGGGTCGGTGGCGGACGCCTACTGGCACCGGCTGATGGACAGCCGGCAGGAGCTCGACGCGCTGCTGCAGCGCCTCGCCGGGCCCGCGCGCGCCGCGCTGCTGGCGGCGGGCGCGATGCTGGGCGAAGGCATCCTGCAGATGCTGCTGGTCGGGTTCCTCGGCTTCTTCTTCTACCGGGACGGGGAGGCCCTGATGCAGGCCTCGCGAACCATAATGTCCCGGATGGCCGGGGACATGTCCGCCCGCATCCTCGACACGATCAACAACACGATTACCGGCGTGCTCTTCGGGATCGTCGGCACTGCCCTCGCGCAGGCCGGGGTGGCGTTGGCCGGGCTCCTCGTCGCGGGCGTGCCGAACGCCTTCGTGCTGGCCGCGGCCACCTTCTTCCTGTCGATGGTGCCGGTGGGCCCGCCCCTGGTCTGGGGCGGTGCCGCGCTCTGGCTCGCACAGCGCGGCGAGCCGGGCTGGGCGGTGTTCATGGCGCTGTACGGTTTCTTCGTCATCAGCAGCATCGACAACCTGGTCAAGCCCTACCTGATCAGCCGCGGCTCCTCGCTGTCGTTCGCGCTCGTGTTCCTCGGGGTGCTGGGCGGCGTGCTCGCCTTCGGGCTGATCGGGCTTTTCCTCGGGCCCGTGCTCCTGGCGGTGGCCATCATGCTGCTCAAGTCCTGGATGCGGGCGCCGCAGGCCGCCGGCGGGCCGCCGGGGCCCTCATAGCCGCGCGCCCGGCCTCAGCCGGTACTGCGCTGCTCGCCCAGCCACTGGACGAAGGCCCGCACCGACGAGCGTGCGAGCGCTTCCTCGGTCGTCACCATGTAGTAGGCGTACGGCAGGGGTACCCGGAGGTCGAAGGGCGCCACCAGCCGCTTGGCGTCCAACTGCGGCCTGGCGAGTTCCGGCGAGGTGGCGACGATGCCGACCCCCTCCGCCGCGGCTTCCAGCGCGAGCACCGTATGCGACAACTGCGCGCCGTGCTTCAGCTTGAGGCGCGAGGCGCCCGCGGCCTCCAGCCACAGCGCCCAGAAGTCCCGCCCGTCGTACAGCCGCCCCATGTCGTCGTGCAGGAGCGTCATCCCGCGCAAGTCACCCGGGGTGAGCCGGGCGCGGCCGACGAGGCCGGGATTGACCAGCGGGGTGACCGTCAGCGGCACCAGCCGTTCGACATGGAAGCCCGGGAAGTCGCCATCTGAAAGCAGTACGGCAACGTCTGCGTCGGCCAGCCAGGCTTCCGCTTCGCGTCGCGACTGTGCGCCCACCACGGTGGATTGCCGTGTGCGGGCGGTGATGCGCACGTCGATGTCCGGCTGTGCGGTCAGGAAGCGGTGCAGCCGGGGCATCAGCCAGCAGGTCGCAAAGGAGGGCGCCACGCTTACCGTGAGCGTGAGCCCCGCGCGGCTGTCGCGGAGTTCGCGCACCGCGAGGCCGAGCTGGTCGAATCCTGCCGCGAGGTGCGGAAGCGCCGCGCGCGCGGCATCGGTCAACTCGATGCCGCGGGGCTTCCTGATCAACAGCGCGCGGCCGGTCAGGTCCTCGAGCAGCTTGATCTGGTGGCTGACTGCGGCGGGCGTGACGTTCAGCTCGGCCGCCGCTTTCTTCACGCTCAGCAGCCGCGCCACCGTCTCGAAGGCGCGCAGTGCATTCAAAGGGGGCAGGCGTTCGGGCATCGCGCACCGGGATGGGTAGGGATTAGAAATTCTAACGCATTCCGGGATAAATCGTCAGTTGTTGCGATGCGGTAAAGAGGGGATGATTCAACTCATCGAAGCGCAACTGCTCAACCGGATTAACCCTTAGTGAGGCCGCCCATGAACGCCACCCCCGACCTGATCGCCGAGCGCATCGCCGCCCTGCCGATTACCGAAGCCGAGCGCCGCCAGGCCCAGGCCTATGTCTCCTCCGGCGAGACCTTCGCCCAGGCGCTGCTGTCGATTGCGCACTGGTTCGAGTCCTCGCCCGTGCTGAAGCCCCATTACCACGGCTAGCCTCCGGGCCGGCTGCACAGTCTCCTCCTCGGGGCCGCAAAGGCCTCGATTTCAAAAGGAACCCTCGGGTTCCTTTTTTTTGCCTAGAAGTAGCCTACGCCCTGCGTGTTGACGTAGAGGGAATACACCGACGTGCTGGCCGCCATGAAGAGGCGGTTGCGGTTCACGCCGCCGAAGCAGAGGTTCGCGCAACGCTCGGGCAGGTCGATGCGGCCGATCAGCTTGCCGTCCGGGTTGAAGATGTGCACGCCATCGAGCCCGGCCTGCCCCATGCCCCAGCCGCACCACAGGTTGCCGTCGACGTCGAGCCGGAAGCCGTCCGGCGTGCCCGGGCCCGCCTCGATCAGCATGCGCCGGTTGGCGAGCGCGTTCCCGCCAACGACGTCGCACACGAGGATCTTGCGCGGCACCGAGCGCGATTCGACGATGTAGAGCAGCTTCTCGTCGGGCGAGAACGCGAGGCCGTTGGGCTGGTTGATGCCTTCGGCGACGGCTTCGATTTCGCCCGACGGATCCACGCGGTACACGTTCATCGGCAGCTCGGGCGTGGCCTTGCCGCCCTCGTACCAGCCGAGGATGCCGAAGGTCGGGTCGGTGAACCAGATCGAGCCGTCAGACTTGACGACGATGTCGTTCGGGGAATTCAGGCGCTTGCCCTGGAACGAATCGACCACCGTGGTGACCGTCCCGTCGTGTTCCGTGCGCGAGATGCGCCGGCCACCGTGCTCGCAGCTGACGATGCGGCCCTGGCGGTCGCGGGTGTGGCCGTTGGCGTAGTTGGAGGGCTTCCTGAACACGCTGACCGCGCCCGTTTCCTCGTCCCAGCGCAGCATCCGGTTGTTGGGAATGTCGCTCCAGACAAGGGACCTCGTGTCGCCCAGCCATACGGGGCCTTCCGACCAACGGCAGCCGGTGGCGATGCGCTCGACCTTGGCGAGCGGCAGGCGGTATTTCTCGAAGGCCGGATCCAGGACGACGACTGCGGGATCGGGGTAGCGGGGGCTGGGCTGCCAGTCGTCGGCCATGGGGCGGGGTCCTCGTTCAGTAAGGGTGGACGCTCAGTTCAAGTGCACATATTCGTAGTCGACCGCCATGTTGTTGATGCCGCGTTCCGGCGGGGCGATCCAGGCCGCCATCTTGCCCGGCGCGACGACTTTCTGCATCAGGCTCTTCACGTAGGCGCGGTCCTCCTGCGACGGCACCCACTCGTCCTTGCGCCGTTCGTACTCCTCCTTGGGGATCAGCTTGCCCTGCGGATCCACCGGCAGCCCGGCCCAGGCGCCGATCGAGCGGCGGAAGTGCATGTCGGGCAGCGTGAGGCGCAATTCGTGCCCGGCGCGCTCGATGGCGCGGTTCCAGCGGCGCATGCCGATCTCGCAGTCCTTCAGGTAGGACTCGCGCATCACTTCGTTCAGCGCGTTCAGCATCGGCACGTCCTGCGCGCCTACGGGCGTCTGCATGTGCATCACCGCGTCGCGCAGCACGTGGTCCGTGTAGGTGGATTCGTCTGGGCGGCCCTTGAGGCCGTTGGCGAAGGTCTGCGCCGAGTTCGAGGAGATCTCGTTGCCGAACAGGTCGAGCGAGGACGAGCACCAGAAGTTGATGTATTTCTGCAGCAGCGGCAGGTCCACCGCACCCGCGCGGCGGATCGCGGCCGGGTCGTCGGTGCCCAGTTCCTTCATGACCTCAAGCGTGCGCTTGATCACGCGCCCGATGCCCGTCTCGCCGACGAACATGTGGTGGGCCTCCTCGGTCAGCATGAAGCGGCAGGTGCGCGACAGCGGGTCGAACGAGGACTCCGCAAGGCTCTTGAGCTGGTACTTGCCGTCACGGTCCGTGAAGTACGTGAAGCAGTACAGCGACAGCCAGTCGGTGATCGGCTCGTTGAAGGTCGACAGGATCCGCGGCTTGTCGGCGTCGCCCGAGTGGCGTGCAAGGAGTTCCTCGGCCTCCTCGCGGCCGTCTCGCCCGAAGTAGGCGTGGAGCAGGTAGACCATCGCCCACAGGTGGCGGCCTTCCTCGACGTTGATCTGGAAGAGGTTGCGCAGGTCGTACAGCGACGGGCAGGTATGGCCGAGCAGGCGCTGCTGCTCGACGGACGCCGGCTCGGTGTCGCCCTGCGTGACGATCAGGCGGCGCAAGGTCGAGCGGTACTCGCCCGGCACCTGTTGCCAGACGGGCTGGCCCATCGCGTCGCCAAACCCGATCTTCCGGTCCGGCACCTGGTCGGCGAGGAAGATGCCCCAGCGGTAGTCCGGCATCTTCACCGCGCCGTATTGCGCCCAGCCCTCGGCGTCTACCGAGACCGCGGTGCGCAGGTACACGTCGGAGGCCTGGAAGTCGCTCGGCCCCATCTCCTGCCACCAGTTGAGGAAGCTCGGCTGCCAGTGTTCCAGCGCCCGCTGCAGCGTCTTGTCGTTGGCGATGTTGACGTTGTTGGGGATTTTTTCTGCGTAGTCGATGGCCATGGTTACACCCGTTCCCAGTTGAATTTGGCTTTGCTGCCCGTTCCGTAGACTTTCAACGCGCCCTGTTCGCCGACCGCGTTCGGGCGGTTGAACACCCAGTTCTGCCAGGCGGTGAGGCGGCCGAAGATGCGCGTTTCCATGGTCTCAGCACCCGCGAAGCGCAGGCTCGCTTCCATCGCCGTGAGCGCGTCGGGCGACTGGCTCGCGCGCTCCTCGATCGCGAGCCTGATTTCGTCGGCCCAGTCGAGGTCGTCCGGCGTGATGGTCACGAGGCCCAGTTCCCTGGCGGCGTCCGCGTCGAGCGGTTCGCCTATGGCGGACCTGCAGCGCTCGATCGGCGTCTCCTCGTCGGAAAAGCGCGTGGCGATGCGCGTGCGGTGGTTGGCCATCTCGTAAGGGCCGAAGTTGAGCGCCGACAGCGCGATCCTGGGTGCATTCGCGGGTTGGTCCGGCAGCGCCAGCATGTAGCTGCGGTCGGCGGCCAGCGCCAGTTCCGCGAGCGTGCCCGCAAAGCACGAGCCCGCATCGACGAGCGCGATCAGCGAGCGCGAGGCCACGTCGATGCGCGAGAACGTGCGCCGGATGAAGCCCAGCGTCTCGCGTACGAACCAGTGGCCGGCGTTGGCCGCCATTGCCTTGTCGGAGGCCAGTACGGCGTCCACAGCGCCTTCGGTCTTCAGCACCCATGTGCCGATCTCGGCCTCGTTCGTGCGCAGCAACAGGATCGCGTCGTCGAGGTCGCGCGCCATCGCGAGCGGCCACCACTGGTCGCCCTGCGCGAGGATCGCGTCGACCGTGTCCGGCTGCGCGCCTTGCGGCCCTTTCACGGTAATCGCCGCGACCCGCGCGGCGCGGTCAAATGCCACCTCGACGGTCGGATACCGGTAGCCCTTGTCGTCGATAACCCGCTTGAGCGGCGTCAGCGCCACGCCCTTGGCGCCATCGGGCCGATCGGAGAGTTTCGCCAGTTCCAGCGCTCGCGCCTTCACCATGTCCGCGAACGCCTGCGGCTTGGCCACGTGGTCGACGAGCCGCCATTCCTTCGCGCGGTCGGCGCGCACGCCCTCCGACGTCGTGCAGAACACATCGGCAAGGTCCCGCCGCATTTTCCGCTTGTCGACGAGGCGCGTGAGGCCGCCGGTGCCGGGCAGGACCCCGAGCAGCGGCACTTCCGGCAGGCTGACGGCGGAGGAGCGGTCGTCGATCATCGCAATCTCGTCGCAGGCGAGCGCCATCTCGTAGCCGCCACCCGCGGTCGCGCCGTTCAGGGCCGCGAGGAACTTGAGGCCGGAGTGGCGGCTCGAGTCCTCGATGCCGTTCCTTGTCTCGTTGGTGAACTTGCAGAAGTTGACCTTCCACGCGTGCGTGCTCTGGCCGAGCATGTAGATGTTGGCGCCCGAGCAGAACATGCGCGGTTTGCCCGAGGTCACCACCACGCTCTTCACGCCGGGATGCTCGAAGCGGATGCGGTTCAGCGCGTCGTTCAGCTCGATGTCCACGCCGAGGTCGTAGGAGTTCAGCTTCAGCTTGTAAGTCGGGAAGAGCCCCTTGTCCTCCTGGATGTCGAGCGTCAGCGTGGCCACGGGGCCGTCGACCGTGAGCTTCCAGTGGTTGTATTTTGCGGGGGTGGTGTCGAAGGTGATCATCGGGGGTCCTAGGCGTCGTGGTGCGTCGTGCGTTTCAGGTCGGCGAGGGCCTGCCTCGCCGTGCGGCCGGCCGTGTCCACCGACACGTCGGCGCGGGCGTAGAGGTGGGTGCGCTCGGAGAGCAGGTGCTTGAGGTCGTCCATCGCGGCGGCATGGCCGTGGATCGGGCGCAGGTCGCCCTGCGCGATCACCCGCGACATGTGCTCCTCCGGCGCGGCCTTGAGCCACACCGTGAAGCAGGCTTCGAGCAGCCGCGCGTAGGTTTCCGGCGCGGTCACGAGGCTGCCGCCCGTCGCGATCACGCAGCGCGGGTTGTCGGAAAGCACACGCTCCAGCGCGCGGCGCTCGTAGCGCCGGTAGCCGTCCTGGCCGTAAAGGCTGAAGATTTCCTGCAGCGTCACCCCGGCCTCGCGCTCGGCCTCGCGGTCCAGTTCGATGAAGGTCAGGCCCGCGTCCGCGGCCAGCTTTTCGCCGAGCGTGGACTTGCCGGCGCCGCGCAGGCCGACCAGCGCGATGCGGTCGCGGCGTGGCGTGGCGGGGGACTCGCGAACCAGATCCTCCAGCGGCACCTGCATCGCGATCGACAACTGCCGCAACAGGAGGATGGACATGTTGCCCTGCCCGGATTCGAGCTGGGCGAGGTAGCGCTCGGATACCCCGGAGGAGAGGGCCAGGGCCTTGCGGGTTATCCTGCGACCATCGCGCCAGGCGCGCACGCGCTCTCCAAGGCGTGCCAGGAAGGCTTCGTCCTCGGTCGGGGTGGATGCGGGGGCTGGGGAATTTTGCATGAAATATAGTGCTTGAAAATATTTTAAGCTGCAATATAATGGCTGTCAAATGAAACTCGTTTCGGACCCTTGTCCGCCGGACGCCCCATGAAACTCACCATCCTCGTCGGCACCATGACCGGCACCGCCCAGCTCGTCGCGCAGGAGCTCGAACTCGCGTGGGACGGCGACGGCGTGTCTGTCGAAACCCTGTTGATGGACGACCTCGATGCGGCGGTGTTTTCGCGCGACGGCGTGTTCCTCGTCTGCACGTCCACGTACGGCCAGGGCGACGTGCCGGATAATTCGAAGAAGTTCTACGAAGACCTGCAGGCGAAGCGCCCGGACCTGTCCGGCGTGCGCTACGGCGTGTTCGGCCTCGGCGACCGGACGTACGCAGAGACGTTCAACTTCGGCGGCATGAAGTTCGATGTGCTGCTCGGCGAACTCGGCGCGCAGCGGATCGGCGAGCGCGTGCAGCACGACGCGTCCTCAGGCGTGCTGCCCGAGGAAAAGGCGGAAGAGTGGGCCGCAGGTTGGCTGGAACAGGCAAGGGAAGCGGCGGCGCAGACCGCGTAGCACCGAAAACCGGAGGGGGACGGATGGACACGATTGCGCGCGCATTTCCGCGTGAATACAACGCCGCGGTCGATCTGGTCGAGCGCAACCTGAAGGCCGGACGCGCCGACAAGCTCGCGTACATCGACGACGCCGGCCGCTACACCTACGCGGAGCTCGCCGCGCGCGTGAACCGCGCGGCCAATGCGCTCGTGTCACTGGGCGCGCAGCGCGAGGAGCGCGTCGCGCTGGCGCTGCTCGACACGATCGACTTCCCGGCCGCCTTCCTCGGCGCGATCAAGGCCGGCATCGTGCCGGTGGCGCTCAACACGCTGCTGACCACGCCCGACTACGACTACATGCTCCGCGACAGCCGCGCGAAAGTGCTGGTGGTCTCCGAGCCGCTGCTCAGGGCATTCCTGCCGCTGATCGGCAAGCTCCCCGACCTCGAGCACGTGATCGTTTCGGGCAAGGACCCACAGGGACACGCGCTGTTCTCGACGCTCCTCTCCAAGGCGGGCGACGCGTTCTCGGCTGCGCCTACGCTCGCCGACGACATCTGCTTCTGGCTGTACTCGTCCGGATCGACTGGCGCGCCCAAGGGCACGGTGCACCTGCACTCGCACCTGGTGTTGACCGCGGACCTGTACGCGATCCCGGTGCTCGGCATCCGCGAGTCCGACGTCGTGTTCTCGGCGGCAAAGCTGTTCTTCGCCTACGGCCTGGGCAACGCGCTGACTTTCCCGCTTGCGGTGGGCGCCACCACCGTGCTGATGGCCGAACGCCCCACGCCGGATTCCGTCTTCAAGCGCCTGGTCGACCACAAGGCGACGATCTTCTACGGCGTGCCCACTTTGTATGCGGCCATGCTCGTGAGCCCGAACTTCCCCGCGAAGGAAACCCTCGCGCTGCGCGTGGGCACTTCGGCCGGCGAGGCGCTGCCGCCCGAGATCCTCAAGCGTTTTGCCGAGCGCACCGGCGTGGAACTGCTCGATGGCATCGGCTCGACCGAGATGCTGCACATCTTCATCTCCAACCGTCCCGGCGACGTGAAGCCCGGCACCACCGGCAAGCCCGTGCCCGGATATAAGTTGCGATTGCTCGGCGAGCAGGGCAACGAGGTCAAGCCGGGCGAGCTGGGCGAACTGCAGATCTCCGGGCCGACCTCGGCGATCATGTACTGGAACCAGCGCGAGAAGACCAAGAACACCTTCCAGGGCCCGTGGACGAAGAGCGGCGACAAGTACACGATGACGCCGGACGGCTACTACGCCTATGGCGGCCGGTCGGACGACATGCTCAAGGTCGGCGGCATCTACGTGTCGCCGGCCGAGGTAGAGGCCGCGCTGGTCTCGCACCAGGCGGTGCTCGAGTGTGCGGTGGTCGGGCACGAGGATGCGGACAAGCTGGTGAAGCCCAAGGCTTTCGTGGTGCTGAAGCCCGGCGCCGCGGCGACCGAGGACGAGCTCAAGGCGCACGTGAAGGCCGCGCTCGCGCACTACAAGTACCCTCGCTGGGTGGAATTCGTCGCCGAGCTGCCCAAGACGGCTACCGGCAAGATCCAGCGGTTCAAGCTGCGCGGGTGATCGAGACTGCCCGTGGCTGGGTCGCTGCGGCCCGGCGCATCGTCTTCCTGACCGGGGCCGGCATTTCCACGGAGTCCGGCATCCCCGACTTTCGCGGCCCCAACGGCCTGTGGACCCGCGAGCCCGAAGCCGAGAAGCTCTCGGACATCCGCTACTACGTCGCCGACGCCGGGGTGCGAAGGAAGGCCTGGCAAAAGCGCCTCACCAATCCCGGCTGGACCGCCGAACCCAACGCGGGCCACAAGGCCATCGTCGAACTCGAGCGCCGCGGGCAACTGCACGCGCTCGTCACGCAGAACATCGACGGCCTGCACCAGAAGGCTGGCAGTTCCCCGGACAAGGTGATCGAGGTCCACGGCACGATGCGCGAGGTGCTGTGCTGGGACTGCGGCCGGCGCGGGCCGATGCTGCCTGTGCTTGAGCGCGTGCGCGCGGGCGAAGCGGACCCGGCCTGCGGCGAGTGCGGCGGGATCCTGAAGAGCGCGACGATCCTGTTCGGCGAGGGACTCACGCCCGGCGTGATGGAGCGCGCGCTGCAGGCTGCGGTCGAATCCGACCTTCTTGTAGCCGTGGGCAGCACGCTGCAGGTCTACCCGGTGGCCGGGATCGTGCCCGCAGCAAAGGAAGCGGGAGCAAAGGTGGTGATCGTGAACGCGGGCGACACGCAGTTCGACCGGATGGCCGATGCGGTTTTTCGCGAGCAGATCGGCGCAGTGCTGCCGAAGCTCGTCGGGGCGGCGGGCGGCTGATTGCGGCCGGGGAGGGCGTAGTTCACAGCGCCCGGGCGCGGCCGGCAGCCTAAAATACGGGATGCTCACACTATTCAGGCGCCGGCTCGGCATGCTCAAGGACCGGCTCGAACGCCGCGTCGCGACGCTCTCCGCGGGCGGCAAGTCGCGGCCGGAGCAGGTGCCGCTCGGCGCGGAGGGGCAGGCCTTCCTCCTCGAGTGGATCACCGGCAAGGCCGACGACGGCGCCCTCGTATCGCGAGCGAAGTCCACACAGGACGGGCTCTCGCTCATCGAGCGCGCATGCGCCGCGCGTCCCGCGAACGCACGCGCCTGGGCGGCGCGGGCCGAGCTCTGCATCGACGCGGGCTATGCGGGCGATGCCGCCGATCATGCGCAGCGTGCCCATGCCCTCGCGCCCCTGGATCCGCAAGTGGGTCTCGCCGCGCTCCGGGTGCTGGTCGCGGCGGGCCGCCCCGAGGAGGCGCTCGCCGTGATCCCCGCTGTGCTCGAGAACGCCCGGCGCACCAGCTCGCACGCTGTCCGGCAGGAAGCGAGCGGGATCTGGCAGGCGCTCGCGCCCGGCGCGATCGAACCGCTGCTGGAATCGGCGCGCACTCGCATCGCCGCGGGCGAGCTCGAAACCGCGGCCACCGCGTTCGAGGCGCTACGCGCGCAGTTCGGTCCCCGCGCCGACGTGCTGCTGCCGCTGGCCGCGGTCTGCCAGGACCTCGGCCGCCTCGGGGACGCTGCGCGCGTATACGGGGCTGCGGCCGAGGCCGAGCCCGCGAACGTCGATGCGCTCAGCATGGCGGGCATCGCCGCACGCGACGTCCACGACGTGGACACCGCCGATCGCCTGCTGTCACGCGCGTTCGTGCTGGACCCGGGCTCTTCGTTCGCGCAGTACAACCTCGGGCGCCTGCGCTTCGACCAGGGCCGCATCGACGAGGCCGCCGGGCTCGCGCTCGGTGCCCGTGCGGTCACCCGCGGCGCGCCGTGGGCCGTGCAGGACATCGCGGCGAAGCTCGCGGTGCACGTCGAGCGCAACGACGCCGACCCCGACTGGGCCACGGCGCGTTTCAAGATCGACCACGACCTCGAGCAATTCGGCTACCTGCGCGACCACACTGCGGTGGGGGCGGCGCTCGACCCGGTGATCCACGAGTACGTCGCGGCATTGCGCGACCCGAACCTGCCTACCGACGCGTACAGCATGGTCGCGCTGCATCCGGGCACGTACCCGATGTTCTCGCGCACCTACAAGGCGCCGTTGTAC
Source organism: Burkholderiales bacterium (assembly GCA_965279075.1). GTDB lineage: Bacteria > Pseudomonadota > Gammaproteobacteria > Burkholderiales > SG8-39 > SZAS-79. The sequence goes on from CBDIHI010000011.1 coordinate 209,886, forward strand.
GCGCCCGACCCGGAGCCGCCGCAGGGGCCGCTGGTCAACCCCGCGCTCGACTGGCAGGCGATCGAATCGCAGTACCTCGACGGCAGCCCCGCGCTCGCCGTCGTCGACGACCTGCTGGCGCCCGCGGCACTGGCCGCGCTGCGCGCGTTCTGCCTCGAATCCACCATCTGGAACGAACTGAAGGGCGGCTACCTCGGCGCCTACATGCCCGACGGGTTCTCGGGGCGGCTGCTGCTTTCCATCGCCGACGAGCTGCGCGCGACGATGCCGCGCGTGATCCGCGACCACCCGCTGCAGGGCATGTGGGCCTACAAGTACGACTCGCGCCATCCCGGCATGGGCGTGCATGCCGACGCGGGCGCGGTGAACATCAACTTCTGGCTGACGCCGGACGAGGCAAACCTGGACCCGGCCTCCGGGGGGCTTGCGGTCTACACGCCCCAGCATGCGTTGGACCGGCGCCTCGCGCACCTCGACGCGGGCCACGAGGCGATCCACGCAGGGCTTGCCGCGGCGGGCGCGAAGCGGCAATCGATCCCTTACCGCGCCAACCGCGCCGTGATCTTCGACGCGGGCCTGTTCCACGAGAGCGACGCCTTCCGCTTTCGCGCAGGTTACGTGAACCGGCGCGTGAGCGTCACGCTGCTGTTCGGAACGCCGAAGGCCCTGGACGCCGGCAAATAAGTTTAACTTTTGTATCTGAACTCCAAGGGCAGGAGCCAGTCTCCTGCCGGTTTACGTACTTTATCTGACAACAACCCCGGACTCGATGTCGCGCGCGACGCGCGCCAGGGCACCCGTCCAGTCGCCCGGTGCGTCCTGCCGGTAGAGGCGCGTGCCCGGGTACCACGGGCTGTCCTCGCGCCCGAGCATCCAGCGCCAGTCCGGGTTGTGCTGCAGCAGTACCCAGGCCGGGACGCCCAGGCCGCCGGCGAGGTGCGCGACGCTGGTGTCGACACTGACCACGAGGTCCATCAGTGCGACCAGGGGCGCGTCGCCGAAGTCGCGCAGCCCGGCCGCCGTCCGGTCGATTTCCGGATGCGCTTCGAGCAGCGCCTGGTCGGCCGGCGTGGCGCCGTGTTGGAAGCTGAAGAACTGCGCGGCCGGGCCGACGATCCGCAGCATCTCGGCGAGCGCCACGGACCGGGTCTCCACCGTGCCCTGCCACACCAGCCCGATGCGCGGTCGCGTCGCGGGACCCAGGCGCTCGCGCCACTGCGCAAGTTCGGCCGGGTCGCAGCTGAGATAGGCACGCTCCGACGGCACCGTGGCGAGCGTGGTGCCGAACGCGAGCGGCAGGCTCATCAACGGGCAATGGAAATCGAAAGCCGGCAGCGGGTCGCCCCGGGCGATCACTTCGGCCGGCCCTTCCAGCCGGGAGAGCAGCGCGCGCAGCGGCGGTTGCACTTCGAGCACCACGCGCGCGCCGCGCGCCGCCACCAGCTTCGCGTAGCGGCACATCAGCAGCGTGTCGCCGAGGCCCTGCTCCGCGTGCAGCAGGATCGTCCTGCCGGCGAGGTCCTCCTTGCCCAGCCACAGCGGCTGGGCGAAGGCGCGCCGGCCGGCGGCCAGGTGCGGCAGCTGCCAGCGCCATTCCTGCTTCTGCCAGCCGGCCTCGAACTGGCCGAGCTGCAGCCGCAGGAACCCTTCGTTCCAGTGGGTTTGCGCGTGGTCCGCCTGCAGGGCGAGGGCGCGCGCGTAGCTTTCCAGCGCCTCGTCGCGACGGCCGAGCCCCCAGAGCGAGTTGCCGCGGTTGCTCCAGGCCTCGATGCACGCCGGGTCGAGCGCGATTGCACGGTCGCAGGCTTCGATCGCCTCGAGCCCGGCGCCGACGGCGTTGAGCGCCAGCGCCAGGTTCGAGTGCACCCCGGCCTGGCCGGGATCGACCGCGAGCGCCCTCCGCAGCAGCCCGGCCGCGTCCCCCGCGCGGCCGGATTGGTAGGCCAGGATCCCCGCGCAGCTGAGCGCGCCGAAATGGCCGGGATCGGCGGCGAGGGCTTCGCCGTACAGGACCGCGGCCCTGCCCGGTTCGCCCTGCTGGTGGAGGGCAAGCGCCTGCCCGAACAGGGCGTCCGCGCCGGGCCCGTCCGGGCGCCCTAGGAGTTTCAGGCCGAGTGCCCGCAGTCTGTGGACGCTTGAGCGGAACATGCCCGATACTGCCCCGAACCCCGGCGCCCGGGCAAGCCGTGTTGCGGCGCGTTTATACTGCGCGGGCATCGGGGGCTCCCGGCAACGCACAGGGCAGGCGGTGGACGAGGAACTGGAACTCACCAGGGTGGGACGCTACGAGCTGCGCCGGGTCCTCGGCCGCGGCGCGATGGGCGTCGTCTACGAAGGCTACGACCCCAAGCTCAGCCGGCGCGTCGCCATCAAGACCATCCAGCAGGAGGCGGCGCTCGAAGCCGGCGCCGCGAACGACTACGCCGAGCGATTCACCCGCGAGGCCAAGGCCGCGGCGCGCATCAGCCACCCGAACATCGTGCAGGTCTACGATTTCGGCGTGGAGGGCGACATCGCGTACCTCGTCATGGAGTTCGTGCAGGGCACCGAACTCGGCGCCTTCTTCGAGTCCGGCGAGCGCTTCGACATCCACGACGCCATGCGCCTGATGACCGAGCTGCTCGACGCGCTCGAGCTCGCGCACAACTCGGGCGTCATCCACCGGGACATCAAGCCCGCCAACGTGATGGTCGACGGCGACGGCCGCGCGAAGCTGGCCGATTTCGGCGTGGCGCGCGTGACCGACGGCCAGGACGCGACCCAGGCCGGCAGGACCATGGTCGGCACGCCGGCCTACATGTCGCCCGAGCAGATCCAGGGCCAGAAGGTCGACCGCCGCGCGGACCTGTTCTCCGCCGGCGTGATCCTCTACCAGTTCCTCACCGGCCGGAAACCCTTCCACGGCGGCGGCGTGTACACGCTGGCGAAGAAGATACTGCACGATGATCCCCCGCGGCCTTCGCTGATCGTCGAGTCGATCTCGCCGGAGTTCGACCGCGTGGTCGACCGGGCGCTGGCCAAGAAGCCCGAGGACCGTTACCAGTCCGCGCTCGAGTTCTCGGAGGCGCTCAACCTCGCGCTGCAGGGCGTGGACCTGGCCGCCGCGGCCGCGGCGGCGCCTGTTGCGGCGCCGGCAGCCGCGCCTCCCCAGGCCGGGGCGTCGAACCGCGACCTCGAAATCGAGTTCTGGCGCTCGATCAAGGAGTCCGAGGATCCGGAGCAGCTCGCGCTCTTCCTGCGCAAGTTCCCCAGCGGCGTGTATACGGAGCTCGCGCAGCGCAAGCTCGCCAAGCTGCAGCGCGAAGCCGAGCGCAAGCGGGAGGAGGAAGAAAAGGCGAAGCTCGAGGCACGGGCGAAGGCGCGTCGCGAAGCCGAGGCGCTCGCCCGCCAGGAGGACGAGCGCGTGCGCCGCGAGGCCGAGGCCCGCGCCTGGGCGCGCCGCGAAGCCGAAGAGAGGGCGCGCCGCGAAGCGGAAGAAAAAGCGCGGCAGGCGGCCCAGGCCAGCGCGCCCGTACAGGCGCAACCGGCGCGTCCCGCGCCCGCGGTTCGCGTCGCGCCCGTGATCGGGCAGGAGCCACGCCCGTCCGCGACGACGCTCGCGGAGCCGGTCAAGGGCGGCTCCCCGCTCGTCCCCGTGCTGGCGACCGTGCTGGTCATCGCAGGCGCGGGCGCCGCGTACTTTGCGTTGCAGCCCAAGGCCGCGGCTCCGGCGCCTGCGCCCGCCGCTGTGGCGGTCCCGGCGCCGGCACCTGTGGCAGCCCCTGCGCCGGTCCCAGCGCCTACGCCCGCCCCCGCGGTCCCGGACCCCGCGCCGGCCAAGGCCGTGGAGGACGCCACCGCTACGAAGGCTGCGGCCGATGCCGCCGCCGCCGAGAAGCGTGCCGCCGCCGCGGAGCGCCGCGCGAAGGCCGCGGAGGATGCCGCCAAGGCGGCCGAAGACAAGCGCGCGGCCGACAACCGTGCCGCGCTGCTGCGCTTCGCAACCGAGCGCGCCCTCGGCGACCGCTCGGCCGCGGACCGGCTCGTCACACCGAATACCCAACCAAGGATTCCCCGATGACCGAAGTGAACCGCCAGTTCAAGCTGCTCGCGCGCCCCGTGGGCATGGTGAAGCGCAGCGATTTCGAATTCACCTCCTCGCCCGTCCCCGTGCCGGGTCCCGGCCAGGTGCTCGTGCGGGTGCAGTACGTATCGCTCGACCCCGCGATGCGCGGCTGGATGAACGAGGGCCGTTCGTACATCCCGCCGGTTGCGCTGGGCGAGGTCATGCGCGCGGGCACCGCCGGCAAGGTGGTGGCCTCGAACAACCCGAAGTTCGCCGCCGGCGATTACGTCGCCGGCTGGGGCGGGGTGCAGGATTACGTGGTGTCGGAAGGCAAGGACATCACCAAGGTCGACCCGCGGCTCGCGCCGCTGCCTGTGTTCCTCGGCACGCTCGGCATGCCGGGGATGACGGCGTACTTCGGCCTGCTGGAAGTGGGCAAGCCGAAGGAGGGCGACACCGTCGTCGTCTCGGGTGCGGCGGGCGCGGTCGGCACGGTGGTCGGGCAGGTGGCGAAGATCAAGGGCTGCCGCGTGGTCGGCATCGCGGGCGGGCCGGACAAGTGCAAGTGGATCGTCGACGAACTCGGCTTCGACGCGGCCATCGACTACAAGTCGCAGGACGTCAACAAGGCGCTGCGCGAGCACTGCCCCAAGGGCGTGGACGTCTACTTCGACAACGTCGGCGGCGACATCCTCGACGCGGCGCTGGCGCGGATGGCGAGGAACGGCCGCATCGTCATCTGCGGCGCGATCTCGCAGTACAACAACACGACGCCGGTGAAGGGGCCGTCGAACTACCTCTCGCTGCTCGTGAACCGAGCGAGCATGACCGGCATGGTGGTGATGGACTACACGGAGAATTTCGGCACGGCCGTGCGCGAGATGGCCGGCTGGATGAAGGCCGGCAAGCTGAAGACGCGCGAGGACATCGTCGACGGGCTCGAGACCTTCCCCGAGACGCTGCTGATGCTCTTCAAGGGCGAGAACACCGGCAAGCTGCTGATAAAGGTTGCCGGTGACTGAGGCCCACGGATTCGACGCCGCCGTCCGCCTGGAGGCGCTCGGCGAGGGGCGCTACCGCGGCCACACCAGCGAGCAGTACTGGAATTTCGTCGGACCGTTCGGCGGGATCACCGCCGCGACCGCGCTGAACGCGCTGATGCAGCGCCCCGAGCGCATCGGGGATCCCCTTTCGCTCACCGCGAACTTCATGGCGCCGATCAAGGCCGGAGCGTTCGACGTCGAGACGAAGCTGGTGCGCTCCAACCGTTCGACCCAGCACTGGTCGGTGCAGCTCGTGCAGGACGGCGAGGCGGTGCTCGGCGCGATCGCCGTGTTCGCCGCGCGCCGCGACACCTGGGGCCTGCGCGAGGCGGTGCCGCCCGAAGCGCCGTCGCCGGAGGCCTGCAAGGTGTTCGAGCCGCGCCTAGAGATCCTGTGGCCGCGCATGTACGAAATGCGCTACGCCCGTGGGCAGTTCGGCCGCGAGAACCCCGACAGCGAGACCCATTGCTGGTTGCGCGACAACCCCGGGCGGACGCTGGACCACGCCTCGCTCACCGCGATCTGCGACGCGTTCTTCCCGCGCATCTTCCTGCGGCGTCCCCGCATGGCGCCGATCGCGACGGTGTCGCTGAACGTCTACTACCACGTCGACGCGGCCGAGCTGGCCGCGGAGGGCGACGCCCATGTGCTGTGCGTCGCCAAGGCGCAGGTCTTCAACAAGGGCTACTACGACCAGGAAGGCCAGGTCTGGGGCCGCGACGGCAAGCTGCTCGCAACTACCCAGCAGATCGCCTGGTACAAGGAGTAGTCGCTTTCATCGCGCCCCGGCGGCGCGGGCCGGCACCGGATGCGCCTGCGTTCAGTCGTTGACCTTCGCGCCCGAGGCTTTCACGACTTCCGCCCAGGTGCCCACCTCGCTGCGCAGCAGGCGCGAGAACTCTTCCGGCGTGTTGCCCTGCGGCTCGGCGCCCTGCTCGAGCAGGCGCTGGCGCACATCGGGCGAATGCGCGGCCTTCGCCACCGCGTCGGCCAGCTTCGCGACGATGTCGCGCGGCGTGGCGGCGGGCGCGAGCACGCCGTACCAGACCACCACGTCCATGTCGACGCCGGACTCCTTCATCGTCGGCACGTCGGGCAGCTGCTCGGCGCGCTTCGGGCCGGTGACGGCCAGCGGCCGCAGGCGGCCCGACTTCACGTGTGCGCTGATCGCGGGGATGTTCGCGTAGGACAACTGCACCTCGCCCCCGATCAGCGCGGTCAGCGCGGGCGAGGTGCCCTTGTAGGGGACGTGCACGATGCTGGTCTTCGTGAGCGTCTTGAAGAGCTCGCCCGAAAGGTGCTGCGTGCTGCCGCTGCCGGCCGAGGAGTAGTTCAGCTTGCCGGGCTCGGCCTTCGCCGCGGCAATCAGCTCGGCGACGGACTTCGTCGGGACCGCGGCGTTCACCACCAGCACGTTCGGGCTCGACGAGAACACCGACACGGCGGCGAAGTCCTTCAGCGCGTCGTAGCCGGGCCGCTTGTAGAGCGCCATGTTGATCGCCACGGCCGCGGTGTTGATCAGCAGCGTGTACCCGTCGGGCGCGGAACGCGCGACGAACTCGTTGGCGATGTTGGTGCCCGCGCCGGGCTTGTTCTCGACGATCACCTGCTGGCCGAGCAGTTCGGTCAGCTTGGCGGCGAGGAGCCGCGCGTTGATGTCCACGCCGCCGCCGGGTGTGAAGCCGACGATCAGCTTCACGGGCTTGGTGGGGTAGGCCTGCGCCAGCGTGGTGTCGGGCAGCAGCAGTGCCAGCAGGATCAGTGTCAGTAGTCTCATTGCGGGCTCCGGAATCGGTAGAGTTTTTCGGCGTTGGTGACGAAAAGCGGAACGCGCACCGATTCGCCCGGCAGCCAGCTTTCGAGCTGGTCGAGCAGGTCGGTGTCGCCAGGCATGTATTCGCGCAGGCCCGGGTGCGGCCAGTTGGTGCCCCACACGCAGCGGTCGGGTCGCGCGCGGAGCAGTGCCTGGACCAGCGGCCGCATGTCCTCGAACCCCGGGGGGCCTGCGTCCGAGAGCCGGTACCAGCTGGAGATCTTCGTCCAGCAGTCGTCGCGTTCGGTGAGCAGCCTGCGGACCGCGGCGAACCCCGGCGAATCGACGCCTTCGCTGCCGCGCACGCGGCCGAGGTGGTCGAATACCAGCGGCACGGGGCAGGCGCGAAGCCGCGGCTCCAGCGATACCCAGTCAGCGGAATTCGCAACGTTGATCTCGATGTGCCAGCCGTACGGCGCGATGCGCCGCGCGATGCCTTCGAGCATGTCGGTGGTCGCGCCGTTGGGGAACTGGTCCATCAGGCGCGCGCCGCGGAACCCGGCCGCGTCGAGCCGCCTGAGGTCGGCTTCAGCGATGTCGGGCCGGATCGCGGCGATACCGAGGAAGCGTCCCGGATGTCCTGCCAGGAAGTCGAGCGTGATCGAGTTGTCGAGGCCGTAGGGCGTGCCGTGGACCTGCACGCCCCGCGCCACGCCCAGCGCCCTGTGCAGGTCGAGCCAGGCTTCGCGCGTGCACTCGGGCGGCGAGTACTTGCGCTCCCCGGCCAGCGGATAGCGGTCGAACCGGTCGAAGATATGCGCATGGCAGTCGATCGTGCCGGGCGGCAGCGCGCGCTTCGGGGCGCGCCGCGCGGGGCTCGGTGGAAGGACGTCTGAAGGGTTCATGCCTCGGGTCTCGCTCGATCGACCCTATTCGATGACGATGTTGCCCTCTTTCGCCAGCCCCCGCCATTTCTCGTAGTCGGCGCGCACGTAGGCGGCGAACTCGGGCTGGCTCATGTCCATCAGCTCCACGCCCATCGACTTGTAGCGTTCGCGCACCGCCTCGACCGACATCGCCTTGCGGATCGCGGCGTGCAGCTTCTCGACCACCGCAGGCGGCATGCCCGCCGGGCCGACGATCCCGGTCCAGGTGCTCGCCTCGAAACCCGCGACGCCGAGCTCGGCGAGCGTGGGGACGTTGGGCAGCAGCGGCGAGCGCGCCTTCGAGGTCACCGCGAGCGCCTTGATGCGCCCCTCCTTGATGTGCCCGATCGAAGCCGTGAGCTGGTCCATCATCGCGTCCACCTGGCTGCCCAGGAGATCCGTGATCGCCGGGCCGCTGCCCTTGTACGGCACGTGCGTCAGCTTGAGGCGCGCCTGGCGCATCAGCAGTTCGAGCGCGAGGTGGTTGGACGAGCCGTTGCCCGCGGAGGCCACGCTCAGGCCGCCGTTCTTCGACCGCGCGAGTTCCACGAACTCCTTGTAGGTCGTGACCGGCGTCTTCGGCGCGGCGGTCAGCACGATCGGCACCGACTGGATCGGGCCGATCATCGTGAAGTCCTTGTTCGGGTCGTAGGGAATCGTCTTGTAGACGGCGGGCGCGTTGGTGATCGTGCCGCTGGAGCCGAGCGCCAGCGTGTAGCCGTCGGGCGGCGACTTCGCGACCATTGCCGTGCCTATGGTGCCGCCGGCGCCGGCGCGGTTCTCCACCACGACCTGCTGGCCGAGCGCGTCCGACAGCGCCGGCGCGATGGTGCGCGCGGTGATGTCCACGTTGCCGCTCGGCGGCCAGGGCACGATGATGCGCACCGGCTTGCTGGGATAGTCCTGCGCCTGCGCGACGAAGGGCAGGCAGGTGGTCGCGGCTAGCACGAGGGCCAGCGCTATTTTAGTTTTCATGGGGGTCTCCTCCTCCGCGCGTAATGTACCCTATCGCAAAGGAGATTTGTCCGATGCTGGCAGACCGCTACGGCCTTTCAATGTCGACCACTTCGCAGGCGGCGCGCGACGCGTACGTCGAGGGCGTGGACCTGTTCCTTTCGGCCAACCTCGGGTCGGAGGCCGCGTTCGAGCGCGCGATCGCCGCGGACGAGGGCTTTGCACTCGCCCATGCGGCGCTCGCGCGCACGCGCCAGCTGTACTCCAAGGCGGAAGCCTCGAAGCGGAGCGCAGCCCGCGCGCGCGAACTGTCCGCGGGCCTCGGCCGGCAGGAGCGCGCCAACGTCGAGCTGCTTGCCACGCTGGTCGACGGCAAGGGGCCCGCGCCGCTGCCATTCGCGCTCGAGCACCTGAAGGAATTCCCGCGCGATGTCATGGCGCTCGCGCCATGCGCCGGCGTGTTCGGGCTGATCGGGTTCTCCGGCCGCGCGGGCCGCGAGGAGGAGCAGGTCGCCCAGCTCGACGCGCTGGCGCCGGTGTACGGCGACGACTGGTGGTTCCTGTCCTCGCATGCGTTCGCGCTCGGCGAGGTGGGGCGCCTCGCCGAAGCGCGGCGCGCCATCGACCGCGCCCAGCAGATCTATCCGCGCAACTCGCACGGGGCGCATGTGTACGCGCACGTGCTGTACGAGTCGGGCGAGGACGCCGCGGGCCTGCGGTATCTCGAAGAATGGCTTCCCGACCTGCCGCGCGAATCGCAACTGCACTGCCACCTGAGCTGGCACGTGGCGCTGTGGAACTTCGACCTCGGCAACGTCGAGGCCGCGCGGCGCGTCTATGCCGCGGACGTGCGCCCGGGGGCCGCGTGGGGTCCACCCATCAACGTCGCTTCCGATGCGTCTTCGCTTCTGTGGCGCATGCAGCTCGCGGGCGAGGCCGTCGACCCCGGGACCTGGCGCGAGGTGAAAGATTACGCGCTGCGCGAATTCCCGAGGGCGGGCATCACTTTCGTCGACGTCCATACGGCGCTTGCCTGCGCGGCCGCGGGCGACACTGCGGCGCTGGAGAAGATCATCGGGCAACTTCACGACCGGCAGGCCGCGGGCAAGCTCGCCGCCGGCCCGCTGGTGCCCGCGCTGGCCGAGGCATTCGGCGCCTACGTGCGTGGCGACTGGGCTGCAACCATCGAGCGCATCGACCCCGTGCTCGGCGAGCACGAGAGGATAGGCGGCAGCCGTGCGCAGCGCGACCTCGTCGAATACACGCTGGCGAGCGCCCTCATCAAGGCCGGCCGTCGGCCCGCGGGGCCGCTTGCGCGGCGCGGCGGCCGCGGGCGCCGGTCCTCTTCACACCACTAGGCAGGACGAACTCCATGGATGTGCGTGCAGCGGTGGCTTTCAAGGCGGGCGCCCCCTTGAGCATCGAGACCGTACGGCTCGAAGGGCCGCGCTTCGGCGAAGTTCTGGTGGAGATCAAGGCCACGGGCCTGTGCCACACCGACGAGTTCACGCGCTCAGGCGCGGACCCTGAGGGTCTTTTCCCGGCGATCCTCGGCCACGAAGGCGCGGGCATCGTCGTCGACGTCGGCCCGGGCGTGACCAGCCTGAAGAAGGGCGACCATGTGATCCCGCTCTACACGCCCGAGTGTCGGCAGTGCAAGTCGTGCCTGTCGCGGAAGACCAACCTGTGCACCGCGATCCGCGGCACCCAGGGCAAGGGCCTGATGCCCGACGGCACAAGCCGGTTCTCCATTGCGGGGTCGCCGGTGCACCACTACATGGGGTGCTCGACGTTCGCCAACTACACGGTGCTGCCGGAAATCGCCCTTGCGAAGATCCGCGAAGACGCGCCGTTCGACAAGGTCTGCTACATCGGCTGCGGCGTGACCACCGGCATCGGCGCCGTGATCAACACCGCCAAGGTCGAGGTCGGCGCGAACGTGGTCGTCTTCGGCCTCGGCGGCATCGGGCTCAACGTCGTGCAGGGTGCGCGCATGGCCGGCGCCAACTTGATCGTCGGCGTGGACCTCAACCCGGCGAGAAAGCCCCTCGCGGAGAAGTTCGGCATGACCCACTTCGTCAACCCGAAGGAGGTCGGCGGCGACCTCGTGGCGCACCTCGTCGAGCTCACCGGCGGCGGCGCGGACTACAGCTTCGAGTGCATAGGCAACGTGGACGTCATGCGCCAGGCGCTGGAGTGCTGCCATCGCGGCTGGGGCGTGTCGGTCATCATCGGCGTAGCGGGCGCGGGTCAGGAAATCAAGACGCGGCCTTTCCAGCTCGTCACCGGCCGAACCTGGAAAGGCACGGCGTTCGGCGGCGCAAGGGGGCGCACCGACGTGCCGAAGATCGTCGACTGGTACATGGAAGGCAAAATCAACATCGACGACCTGATCACGCATGTGATGCCGCTCGAGAAGATCAACGACGGCTTCGACCTGATGCACAAGGGCGAATCGATCCGCAGCGTGGTGGTGTACTAGCAGTGAAGGCCGCGGTCCTCGGCGCCGGGCCTGCGGGCCTGCTGTACGCGTTGCTCGCCAAGCGCCGCAACCCGGGATGGGATATCACCGTCTACGAACAGAACCCGGCCGACGCGACCTTCGGCTTCGGCGTGGTGTTCTCGCAGGGCGCGCTCGCCTTCCTCGAGCGCGACGCCCCCGACCTCCTCGCGCAGCTTTCTTCCCGCATGGAAACCTGGCCCATGCAGCGCATCGTGCACCGCGACCAGCGGGTCGACATCGACGGCAACGGCTTCTCCGCCATCGGCCGCCAGCAACTCAACGCCTTCCTGCAGGCCCTGTGCCGCGAAATCGGGGTCAGAGTCGAATATTCGCGCACGATCGCGTCCCTCGACGAACTGGCGGGGGCCGACCTCATGGTGGGCGCGGACGGGCTGAACTCCCTTGTGCGCAGGGCATTCGAAGCGCAGTTTGAGCCGCAGGTGGAATTGCTCGGCAACCGTTTCGCCTGGTACGGCACTTCCAAGCCCTTCGAGTGCCTGACGCTGACCTTCCGCGAGGGCGCCGAGGGCGCCTTCGTCGCGCACCACTACCGCTATGCGCCCGGCATGAGCACCTTCCTCGTCGAGTGCGACCCTGCGACCTGGCGCCGCGCGGGGCTCGACCGCATGGACGACGCGGCGTCGCGCGCCTGTTGCGAAAAGGTCTTCGCCGCCGACCTCGACGGGCATCCCCTGGTGTCGAACAAGTCGGTGTGGCGGCAGTTTCCGCTGCTGTCCAACAATCGCTGGTCGGTTGGGAATGCGGTGCTGATCGGCGACGCGCTGCGCACGATGCATTTCTCCATCGGCTCGGGCACGCGCCTCGCGTTCGAGGACGCGATCGCGCTGGACCGCGCGTTCGGCGAGGCGGGGGACGACGTGCCGGCCGCGCTGGTGGCTTTCGAGCGCGAGCGCCGACCCGTGGTCGAGAAGATGCACGCGGCGGCGAACCGCTCGTCGTACTGGTACGAGAAATTCCCGCAGAAGCTGGCGCTCGCGCCCTGGGACCTCGCGTACGATTACATGACCCGCAGCGGCCGGATCGACGACGCGCGGCTCGCCAGGATGGCGCCGCGGTTCATGGCGGCACGACCCGGGTAGACTCGGGCGGAATAATTACAAGGAGGAGACGAAATGAAAAGAACCACCGTGCTTGCGGCGCTGTCCGCCGCGCTGTCCATTGCAACCCCGCTCGCCGCGACGGCCCAGGCGTGGCCTTCGCAGCCGATCCGTCTGGTCGTGCCGTTCCCGCCCGGCGGGACCACCGACCAGATCGCGCGGCACGTGCAGCCGCACCTCCAGCAGGCGCTGGGGGTGCAGGTCCTGGTCGAGAACCGGGCCGGGGCCTCGGGCGCGATAGGCACCGCCGTCGTGGCGAAGGCGCCTCCCGACGGCGCGACGTTCGCGGTGGTGTTCGACACCCACGGCGTCAACCCGAGCCTGATCCCGAACATGACCTTCGATACGCTCAACGACCTCGCGCCGGTGATGCTGGTCGGGAAGTCGCCGATGGTGTTCGTCACGCACCCGTCGACCTCCTACAGGACGCTCGGCGAGGTGATCGCCGCCGCAAAGGCGAAACCGGATTCGCTGGGCTACGGCACGATCGGTTCGGGCAGCCTCGCCCACCTCTTCGTCACCATGGCGGGCCGCCAGAACGGCTTCTCGCTGACCCACGTGCCGTACAAGGGCGGCGGCCCGCTGATCACCGACTCGGTGGCGGGGCACGTGTCGCTGTCGGTAGCGACGGTCGCGCTGTTCGCGCCGCATATCCAGTCGGGCAAATTGCGCCCGCTCGCGGTGACTTCGGCCAAGCGCTTCCCGAACCTGCCTGACGTGCCGGCGGTGTCCGAGGCCGGGTTGCCGGGCATGGAGGCGGAATCGTGGTGGGGCGTGTTCGCGCCGGCGAAGACCCCGGCCGCAATCGTCGCGCGCATGAACGCCGAGTTCGCCAATGCGCTGCGCAACCCCGGCGTCAACGAGAAGCTCACCGGGCAGGGCATCGTGATGTCGCTGTCCCAGCCGCAAGAGCTCGCGAAGTTCGTCGCGAACGAAGTCGAACGCTGGGGCAAGGTCGTTCGCGACAACAAGATCTCCGCCGGCAACTAGGCCGGCGCCCGGCGCGGCTCAGCCGTTGTAGAAGCGGCGGCCGCGACCGCGCAGCCACAGCCGGACGAGGTGCCGCTTGCGGTCCTCCTCCGGGAAGTCCTTGAACCCGGTCCGGCGGTGGCCGAGCCGGACGTTGTCCACGATCTGGATCTGGCCGGGCTCGAAGAAGAACTCGCGCGCGAAGCGCGGCGCCATCATCGTGCGTTCCAGCGTCTCCAGCGCCTCGAGGCCTTCCGCGTCGAGGTCCTCGCCAGCCATGCGATAGCCGTTCACGACGTGCCGATGCGAGAGCCGGCACACCAGCCGCTCGCCGTCGAGTTCGAACAACGGGTGGCTGAGCACCCGGGGCTCGTCCGGCGCATGCTCGCGCTGGCGGTCGAACAGGAAAGGCTTGAACAGGCGCCCCAGCAGGTCGGGGTGGTTTTTGATCATGTCGTTGTAGACGGCATAGAAGCTGACCACGCCGCTGATGCCGCCTTCCATCGCCGGGCGCAGGCACAGCAAGCCCACGTAGTCCGGGGGGCAGAGGTTGTAGCTGTTGTCGGTGTGGAAATTCTGCTCGGCGTTGGTGATGTCCGGCCGTACGCCGTTGCCGGGCGGCTTGCCCATGTCGCGCACGTCGTAGATGACCTTGCCGTCCCAGCTCTGCGCGACGGGACGCGACACCAGCTGCGACAGCAGCCAGTACACCGCACGTGCCTCGTCGACCGAGTAGTCGCCGAGCGGCAGGCGGTCGACGATCACGAAGCCGACGCCGGTCTCGAGCACTTCCTTCGCGCGGGCCATCATCGCGCGGCAGGCGGGCATCTCGAAATCGTCCGGCGTGAGCATCGGGGTGGGCAGCGGGTTGTGGCGGATCGCGTCCACGATCCGGTCGAGTTCCCGGCGGCTTTCCGCGTCCAGCCGGATCAGCCCGTCGTCCTGCGCGAGGGTGTCGCGCGTCCAGGCGATCGGGCCCGTGAAGGGATTGGTGCGCACGACCGGTTCCGGGGCGTGCGGTTGCTGGTTCAGTACGCGCTCGGGTGCGTTCATGGGTCCTCCTTTGGTCGCAATTACTCCGCCTTGACGCCCGCCTCGCGCACGGTCCGCGCGTAGCGCGCCGACTCGGACTGCAGGAACGCCTGGAACTGCTCCGGCGTGCCCGGCGAGGGGATCATGCCAAAGCCCTTGAACCTGGCCTGCACCTCGGGCGTTCCCAGCGCCGCGACGAGGTCCTTGTTGAGGCGCGCGACGACCGCTGCGGGCGTGGCCGCATGGACGACGAAGCCGCTCCAGTTGGTGGCCTCGAGCTCGGGGTAGCCCGCCTCCCTCATCGTCGGCGTGTCGGGCATCACGTCCACGCGTTCGGCCGAGGTCACGACGATGGGCTTCACCTTGCCGGTCTTCGCCGAGGGCGCGACTTCGTTCGCGTTGCCGTAGACGAGCTGGATGTGCCCGCCGGTGACCGCCGCGAGGCTCGGCCCGCCGCCCTGGAACGGCGCGTGCGTGATGTTGATCTTCGCGGTGAGCTTCAGCAGCTCCCCCATCACGTGGTGCGTGGTGCCGAGGCCCGGCGTGCCGTAGGAGAGCTCGCCGGGCTTCGCGCGCGCGAGCTCGATCAATTCCTTGAGGTTGTTGGCAGGGACCGAGGGGTGCGCGGCGATCACCATCGGCACGGCGAGCGTCTGGCCGACCGCGCGGAAGTCCTTCAGCGGCTCGAAAGGCATGTTGGAGCGCAGCAGCGGGTTCACGATGAAGCTCGGGAACACGACCAGCAGCGTATGGCCGTCGGGCGGCGAGCGGAACACGACTTCGGCGCCGATGATCGTGCTGCCGCCGGGCCGGTTCTCGATGACGACCGATTGGCCGAGGCTCTTCGCGAGGTGGTCGCCGAGCAGCCGCGCCGACAGGTCCGCCGCGCCGCCGGGCGGGAAGGGCACCACGATGCGCAGCGGCTTGGAGGGGAACGCCTGCGCGTGGGCGACGGTCATTGCGAACTGCAGCGTAGCCGCGGCCAGGGCGGCCGCGAGGATGCGTGCGAACTTCATTGGTTGTCTTCTCCAGTGTGATCTTGTCATAGCCAGCGCCGAACCTTCGCCGCGTAGGCGGTGAAGTCCTCGCCGAACAGTCCCGCGAGCACCTTCTCCTCAGGCCGGATCTGGAAGCGCGTAATGTACAGCACGAACATGACCGGACCGAGCAGGGCCAGCGGCTGCGCGAGCCACACCGCCCAGCCGAGGAGGATGCACGCCATGCCGACGTACATCGGGTTGCGCGTGTGGCGGTAGACGCCGCCCGAGACCAGCGACGAGGACTTCTGCGGGCGGAGCGGGTTGATCGTCGTGCGCGCGCGGCGGAAAGCCACCAGCCCCGCCACGTCGAACGCGAGGCCGGCCAGCACGAGCAGCCCGGCCGCGATTCCCCTGGGCAGTGATGCGATCGGCAGGCCGTCGAAGGCGTAGCCGAGCGCGCCCATCATGAGCGCGCACGCGAGGCCGACCAGCGGCGGGGGGATCTTGAGTTCGAGCGTGGCGGATGTCATGGGGCGTCAATGCCGCAGCAGCACGACGCCCGCGACGATCAGCGCGAAGGCGCCGATGCGCGACAGCGACACCGGCTCGCGGTCGAGGCCGAGCAGGCCGTAGTGGTCGAGCAGCAGCGCCGTCCCGCCCTGGCCGAGGACCACCAGCGCCACCGAGGACGCGGCCCCGAGCTTCGGGAATACGAAGGCGGTGGCGAGGATGAAGCCGAAGCCGCAGGCGCCACCGAGGTAGACGTACCACGGGGCCGCCGACGGCAGGGAGAAGGTCGTGCCGCCGGTCGCGAGGTGGAAGGTGACGCAGAAGGCGAGGACGAGGGTCGTGCTGACGATCAGTGCGGCACCGAGGCCGATGCGTGCGGCAAGCCCCGCGTTCACGGCGGCCTGCACCGCGATCGCGGCGCCGGCGAGCGTCGCGGCGAGCGCGAACAGGAATTTCATCGTCATGGCCAGGTCCCCGGGGTCGTTGGGGGCCAGTGTAACAACCCGCCGGGGCCGGTGCCCGGCGGGCCCTTCGTCAGCGCAGGCCGCCGGAAGCGAGCAGCAGTTCGCCCGTGAGCCAGCGTGCGTCGTTCGAGGCGAGGAACACCGCGATGTCGGCGATGTCACCGGGCTGGCCGATTCGGCCCAGCGGCGTCTGCGCGACGAAGGCTTTCTCGAAGTCCGAGCCGATGAAGCCGGCGCTCTGCGCGCCTTCGGTGTCGATCATGCCGGGGTTGATGGAGTTGACCCGGATTTTCCTGGAGCCGAACTCCTTCGACAGCACGCCGGTGATGGCGTCGACCGCGCCCTTGGTGCCGCTGTAGACCGCGCTGGTCGCGGGCGTCAGGCGGGTGACGCCTGAGCCGATATTGATGATGCTTCCGCCCTCGCCAAGGTGCTTCGCCGCCGCCTGCGTGGCCAGCAGGAGGCCCAGCACGTTGACGTTGAAGTGGCGGTGGAAGTGCTCTTCCGTGACGGCTTCGATCGGCGAGAACTCGTACACGCCGGAATTGTTGACGAGGATGTCGAGGCGGCCATAGGCCTTGACGGCCGCGTCGATGAGGCCCTGGGCCTCGACGGCCTTGGTGACGTCGCCGCCTACGGCGAGCGCCTTGCCGCCGGCCTTCGTGATGGCGGCCACCACCGCGTCGGCCCCGGCCTTGCTCGACGCGTAGTTGACGACGACGCTGGCGCCTTCTGCGGCGAGCGCCTTTGCGATGGCGGCGCCGATGCCCTTGGATGCGCCGGTGACGACTGCGACCTTGCCTGCGAGCTTGCTCATGATGTGCCTTCCTTTGAGGTGTTGTCTGGGGGAAGCCGGGGTTCCATGCTTCTGTGGTTCGGAATTTACGAACTATTGAACTAGATGTCAAGCGGCGCTATAGTTGCGCCCATGCGACCCCTGATTCACCCGTCGATTGAAGACATTACGGTCGAAGGCCTCCTGCACGCGCTGTCCGACCCCGTGCGTGTGGCGATCTTCGCCGACCTCGCCGGGGCCGGCTGCTCGCAGAACTGCTCCACGTTCCTGACGGTCAGAGAACGCGACATCCCCAAGTCCACGCTGTCCCAGCATTTCAAGGCGCTGCGCGAGGCGGGCCTGATCCGCAGCGAGCGCCGCGGGGTCGAGATGCACAACACTTCCCGCTGCGGGGAGATCGACGGGCGTTTCCCCGGGCTGATCGCCTCCATCGTGAATGCCCACCGGATCCAGTCCGGGGCGAAGCCTGCCAAGGTGGCCCGGCGCCGGCCTGCGGCCCGCGCGGCCGCTTGAATTTCAGGGATTTATCTCTGAAAGCCTAGGACTGAAGCGCCTCTCCGGGTAGTTCGAATACCGGATTGACTATATTCTGGAGGTGCCTTCCCGTTCGATCCGCTCCTGCAGCGCCTCGATGTCCTTGCGCGCGCCGCGCACGCTGAAGACCGTGCCGGCCTCGTCGGCGGTTTCCTCCAGCACCTCGCACTGCGCGAACACCTCGCCGCGCAGCTGCTGCGCAGCCCACGGCAGGAACAGTTCGGCTTTGGACAGGCGGCGCGCGAAATGCGTACGGATCGCCTTGTGCAGTCTCGCAACGCCGTCCTTGTCGATCGCGCTCACCACGAGGCAGCGCGGAAACTGCGCGCGCAGCGCCTTCGCCCGCTCGGCCTGGACCTTCGCATCGCCGACCCGGTCGATCTTGTTGAACACAATGAGCCGCGGCACCTTGCCGGCGCCGATCTCCGCGATCACCTCTTCGGTGACGGCAAGCTGGCGCTCGAACCCGGGGTCGC
Organism: Burkholderiales bacterium; assembly: GCA_965279075.1. Lineage (GTDB taxonomy): Bacteria > Pseudomonadota > Gammaproteobacteria > Burkholderiales > SG8-39 > SZAS-79. Next base: position 227,989 of record CBDIHI010000011.1, read on the forward strand.
TCGCATCCACGACGTGCAGCAGCAGCGAAGCCTCGGCGGCCTCCTCCAGCGTGGACTTGAACGAGGCGACGAGGTCGTGCGGCAGGTTCTTGATGAAGCCCACCGTGTCGCTGACCAGCACACGCGGCACGCCTTCGGGCACGAGCGTCCTCACCGTGGTGTCGAGCGTGGCGAAGAGCTTGTCGGCGACCAGCACCTCGCTGCCGGTGAGCGCGCGCATCAGCGTGGACTTGCCCGCGTTCGTGTAGCCGACCAGCGCCACGCGCGCCACGCCGCGGCTTTCCTGGCGCCGCGCGCGCTGCGTGCGGCGCTCGAGGTCCAGCGCCGCGATCTCGTTCTTCAGTTCCGCGATGCGGTCGCGGATCTTGGCGCGGTCCGCTTCGCCCGCGGCTTCGCCCGCGCCCCGGCCGCCCACGCCGCTGCGCTGCCGGCCCTGCGGCCCGGCCAGCTTGGCCGCCTCGCGCAGGCGCGGCGCGAGGTAGCGCAGGCGCGCGATCTCGACCTGCGCGCGCGCCGAGTTGGAACGCGCGTGGCGGTGGAAGATCTCGAGGATCACCATCGTCCGGTCCATCACCTCGCAGCCGATGTCGTTCTCGAGCGCGCGCGCCTGCGAAGGCGAGATCTCGTGGTCCACCAGCACGACGGCGGCGCGGCGTCCGTCATCGCCCGCCCGCGCCTTGGCCGCCTCGCGCGCGGCGACGAGGCCGTGGTGCGCAAGGCGCCTTTCCGGGCCGGGGTGTTTCGCCTCGCCCTGCACGTACTCCCGGATCTCCTGGCGCTTGCCGGTGCCGAGGTAGGCCGCCGAGTCGAAGGTGGCGCGCTTCTGCGTGAACGTGGCCACGACTTCGTAGCCGAGGGTCTTGGCCAGTTCGCGCAGCTCGCTGAGCGAGGCCTGGAGGTCCGCGTCGCTGGTCGACGGCAATTGCACGGCCGCGACGACGGCGCGCTGCAGGGCGGTGTGGGGGTGCTTGGGCATTCCGTGAGTGGCTATGCCGCCTCGAGCAGGAACTCGACCTTGACGGCCTCGTAGGGAAAGACGATCCCGCCGCTGTCGGCCTTGTCGAGCACCCCGGCACCAAGCAAGGCGGTGACGTCGCCGTGCACGGCTTTCACGTCACGATTGACCCGCCTTGCGGCTTCGCGGATCGAAACGGGGCCGGCACCGCATAAGGCCTTCAACAGCTCCCAGCGTTTTGCCGTCAGCACCTTCCACAGGAGTTCGGGCGTGGCAAAGCCGATACGCGCGGACTTTTCCGGCTTGCCGCTTTTCCACGTGCGCGCAAAACCGGCCATGGCATCGCCTGGCGTACGGACCTCAAGGATTACGGTTTTCACGATCCCACCTCGCTATGTCCAGCTCGAAGGCCGCAAGAAGGGCCTCGGGCGTTGTGAACCGGTAACTCGAAATTAGTTCCAGTTCCCGACCGTATTTTCTTATCGTAGCGCCTGCGCTACCATGACCGCTCTGGCCCGACCGGGAGGATCCGCAGATGCCCCGACTTCAGCGCCGCAAGTTCGTCGAATCCGACGAGGTCCGGAAGTTCCCCAACGGCGAGCTGCGCCTCGTCAACCTGGACGACATGGTGTTCGGGCAGTTCCTGCTGCGGCCCGGGTGGAAGTGGTCCCAGGACGTCAAGCCGATCGCGGGCACGCCGCAATGCCAGCACCGGCATGTCGGCTTCGTGATCCAGGGCCAGCTCCACATCGTCATGGACGACGGTGCCAGCATGGATTTCGTCGCCGGCGACGCCTACGAGATCCCGCCCGGGCACGACGCGTGGGTGGTCGGCGACGAGCATTACCACGGGGTCGAGTTCAGCGGCGCCCGCACCTTCGCGCAATCCCCGTACGACATGGGCTGGGGCGTCGTCGCCACGCTGCTGTTCACCGATATCGTCGGCTCCACGGCCAAGCTCGCCGAGGTGGGCGACGCGCGGTGGCGGGCGATGCTGCTCGAGCACAACGCGGCCATGCGTTCCGAACTCGACCGGCATCGCGGGCGCGAGCTGAAGACCACCGGCGACGGGTTCCTCGCGGCCTTCGACAGCGCGCAGAGGGCGATCCGGTGTGCGCAGGCGATGGTTGGGGCGGCGCGTTCGGTGGGGCTTGAGATCCGGTCGGGGTGCCATACCGGCGAGGTCGAGCTTGGGCAGGGGGATGCTTATGGTGTCGCGGTGCACGCCGCGGCGCGGGTGCTGTCGCTCGCCGGGGACGGCGAGGTGTGCGTGTCGTGGACCACGCGGGACCTGCTGGCGGGGTCGGGCGTGCGGCTCGAGTCGCGCGGGCTGCACGCGCTCAAGGGGCTGGAGGGGGAGCGGGAGGTGTTTCGGGTGGTGGGGTGAGGGGGAGGGTTGGCTTAGTGACCGGAATCATTGGCATCCTGCGCCTTGCCTTTGGCGCGCAATATCTCTGAGCACCCTAAAAGCCTCAACTTCCGAGCTCAGCGGCGCCGAGGGAGCGAAGCGACCGCGGGCTTACCTCACGTCGTATGGAGTTCTTCGCGAATCACCCGGCGAAGCGTGGATTCAATCTGCTCGCCAGTCATTGCCTGGTGCAGCGCCTGATTGATGAGTGTCTGATAGCCGCGCTCCCCGGCTTTGGCCTTGAAGAAAGCGATGATCGCGCCATCCAGCATGATTGAAACGCGCTGCTTGCCCAAGCGCTCGTTGACTGCGGCAGAGAATTGTTCTCGGCTGACATCCTTCAGGCCAACGCGCAGGCGTGGGGGCTTAGAGGTAGCGGGCAAGTGTTTCGATTTCATGGAGTTCCGCCTTTCGCATGGAGATGATGTGAATTTCGTCTTCGGTTTCCGTGTGGCAAATCGTCACGATGGCCGTATCGAGAAAGCCGGTGGTATTGAACGCTGCTCGCCGTCGTATTCCCGGGCATCTTCAACAGTGAATGTAGGCCCGTTGAACACTCTCTAAACCGTTCACCTGTCGTGCGGGAGTACGTGAATGGCTGCCGCTCTGATGCGACGCGTAACCAACTTCTCGGCGCCCAGGGCAACCAGGAAACCGCCACCAACGCAGACGACCGCTTCGGAGCTCCAGTTGAGCATGGCGAGTCCGGTCGCGGACGCTGCGACGCCGAGCGCTATGTATAGCGAGAGCAGCCAGAGCGGCTGGAGCTTGAGGTCCTTGAGAAGGAGTTCGTCGTGTTTGGAGAGCATAGTACGGGAGTGAGTTCGCGGGAGCTGTAAATCTTAACGTTCCGGTTTTGCCGCGACGCACGAAGCGCGCAGCGCTGAGAAATAGGCGTCGGTCAACAACCGGTGGTTAGAGCGCACACTCACCCCCTAAATGCGAGAACCACTGCCGATATTCCGAATGCAGTAAGCAGCAGCACGAAGACCGCAGCAATTGCCACTTTGTTGCTGAACGTGTTCGACGATTTGACGTCTTGTGCTGCCTGCGTATACAGGGTCATGCCCAATTCCGCTTCGATCACTTTGGCGCGCGCAACATACGAAGCGTAGAAAGCGCGATGTCGATAAACAGTGTTTAGGATAAATGCACCGCTAGAAAACGCGAGAAAACACAGCGCCGAACGACCTGCGTTGCTTAGTGAGATGGAAAAGCAAACCGCGACAATCGCCGCGGCTAGCACCAAGTAGGCATTCAACGCCTGCCGCACGTTTTGCTCGTGCGCGCGGCTGACTTGGCCGGCTTCCGCGTACTCAGCAAGTAGCGTCGTATGGCGTTCCATAGTGCGCTCTAACGAACAGGGTCGTATCCGGCGTGCGCGAGCATGACGGATACGATCAGTTGGACTGAACCGCTGGATTCAGAGCGGAGCCGGTGGTACTTGGGAATTGAATGCGGCCGTGGGAGAGGCGCGAGGTGTGGAGCGGCGTGCATGTGGGTATCGGATCGCTTGCCGGTCTTGGAAATTCGATGTTCGTACTATGGCAGAGGGCCGAAGTACGGTCAACGCACCGGGTATGGGCGAGCGGAGTCGGCGCGCCAGGGAAGGCGGCGGTGAGGTAAAGGGCGGAAAGTGGTTTCGGTCGAGCGCGCTCATGGCGGCGGCCGGGGCTGAGGTACAAGCGAGGCGACGAACCGCAGGGTGCCCTGATCGCAGTGCGGGCAGCGTGCGATGTCGGTGCCGGTGAGTCGTTGCCAGAATGCCGGGACGGATTCGGCGCTGGAGGCCTCGGGCTCGGGAGCGGGCGCGTTCAGAGCGGTGCGGGCGAGCGCAAGTAGGTCGTGCTTGCTGCGGTTGGCGATGAGGCCGTAGTGACGAATGCGGTTGAAGCCGCGCGGCAGGACGTGCAGGGCGAAGCGGCGCAGGAACTCAAGGGGTTCGAGGCTCATGATTCTGCGCCGGTCGCCGTGGGCATAGTCCTTGTAGCGAAAGCGCACCGTGGTTGCGTCGGCCGAGACGAGCCGCTCGTTGGAGATCGCCACGCGATGGGTGTAGCGCCCGAGGTACTCCAGCACCTGGGCGGGACCGCCGAAAGGGCGCTTGGCGTAAACGACCCAGGCCTTGGCACGCAGCAACGCGAGCAGCGCGCGCCGGGTGTGCGGTTCTGCGAGCGCGGCGGTCGTGCCAGAGAGCGTCAGTCGGCCGTGCTCGAGGGCCTCGCGCAGCGCGGCGAGGAACTTGGCCCGGAACACGATCGAGAGCGCCTTCACCGGGAACAGGAAACCGCGCCGTGCCCGGATCCAGGTGTCCGCGCCGGAGAGTGCGCCGGCGGCGACCAGGGCGTGCACGTGGAGGTGCTGGGTGAGCGTCTGGCCCCAGGTGTGGAGCACGAGGGTGGCGGCGATCTGGCCGCCCAGCCAGCGCGGATTGCCGCCGAACTCGGTGAGGGTCTCGGAGGCCGCGGCGAAGAGCATCGTGTAGAGCGCGCGCGGGTTGCCCTGGGCAAGCGCGTTCAGTTCGTGGGGCAGCGTGAAGACCAGGTGAAAGTACGGCACGGGCAGCAACTCGGCGCGGCGCTGGTCGAGCCAAAGCGCCTTCGCCCGCGTCTGGCACTTGGGGCAGTGGCGGTTGCGGCATGAATGGTAGACGTAGCGGCGCTCGCCGCACGCGTCGCACTCGCGCAGTTCGCCCCCGAGCGCGGCCGTGCGGCAGCGCTCGATCGCGCGCAGCGCCCGGTGCTGGACCGAGCAAAGCCGGTGCGCCGCGCGAAACGCCGCGCCGTGCGCCCGGACGATGTCGGCCAGTTCCGGTTTGCCGCCGCGCGCGCCCGGTTGGCGTGCGGCCACGGCGCGCTACCGTGGCTTGGGTAGAGGTGCCTGCAGCAGTTCCAGGGGCGAGGGCGTTCCCGCCAGGTGCTTGCGCGCGAGGTGAAAGTACCTCAGCGTCGAGCTAATGTGGCTGTGGCCCATCAGGCGCTGGATGGTGTGAATGTCCACGCCCGCCTCCAGCAGGTGCGTGGCAAACGCGTGCCGCAGCGAGTGGATGCCGCCTTGCTTGGCGATCTGCGCGCGATCCTTGGCCGCGTGGTAGATCCTGTGCACCGTATGCTCGCCGATCGGGTGCTCGGGGTCCTTCCCCGTAAAGAGCCACCGCTCAGACCGATGCGTCAGCCAGCAGCGGCGCAACTCCTCGAGCAGCCGTGACGAGAGCAGCGTGTAGCGGTCCTTCGCCCCTTTGCCCTGCTCGACGCGGATCGTCATGCGATCCGAATCGATGTCGCTCACCTTCAGGTGGCGGATCTCGTTGAGTCTGAGCCCCGCGCCATAGGCCGTCATCAGGATCGCGCGATGCTTGAGATGCTTCGTCTGGTCTATCAGCGCGGCGATCTCCTCACGCGACAGGATCTGCGGCAGCTTCTGGGGCGTGCGTGCCCGCGGGATCACGAACTGCGCCTCGCTGCGCTTGAGCGTGACCCGATAGAAGAACTTCAGGCCCTGCACCACGATGTTGCAACTCGACCAGGCGAGCTTCCTCTCCTCGATCAAGTGCAACAGGTACTGCTGCACTTCGGCCTCGCTCACCTGATCCGGACGCCTGCCGTAGTGCTTCGCCAGCCCCGCCACCGCGCCCAGATACGCTTCCCGCGTCCGCACCGACATGCCGCGAACGACCAGGTCTCCATCCATCTGCTTGCGCAATGCGCTCATCGCCGTCTCCTCGTCGAAAGTCGCGGGACATCCCCGCAACTACAACGCTGACACGGCGCGCGCGATCACCCTTCACGCGCTTCAATTCATCTGAGTTCAATTCACCTCGTCGGACGACAAGGCGCGGTCCACCACCGCGAAGCGGTTTAGTTCAACGTGAAGTATGTCGGTGATAGTGGGGTACGCATTCCGTATATTTGTAACTCACCGCGCCATCCTTCTTTTGGTTCAACACGTTAGGTAACTTCTGCATTCAATTTCCCCCGTTATTCGTGCGAATACGGGTTTGCATTCCGTAAAGTTGTAACAGGCTTTGCATTCTGCAATCCGGATCAGGGCCTTAGGTCCGTTCAGGCATTAAAAATACCCGTTATTCCCCAAACGCGATAGATGCCCGAACCGGCAATACATCCCCAGCCCTAACCCACCTCATCCCGCCGCGGCACCACTCGCCCAACCAACCATACCCCCCGCTCCATCCAACGAAAGAACCCAACCCCCTCCAGCCCCCGATTCATCCACCCGCTGGCCGTGCAGTAGTAGGAGTCGTGGGGCCGGGCGTGGTGGAGGCGGTGAACTTCGGGCGAAAGGCTAAGGCGGAGCCGCTGGGCGAGCCGGGCGAAGGCAGGACGCTCAGCGGCGCGAAGGTGGGCCCACCTGTGGCACTGGTTGGCGAACAGCGCACCGAGGGCGAGGAAGACGACGAAGGCCTGCAGCTGTCCGGGAGCAAGGCCAATGCCGAGCAACGCGAGCGGCATGGCTGCAATCGCACTGGAGCCGTTGGTTTCCACGAAGTCGTGACCGGCCATGGCGCGGGGATCGAGGTGGTGCTCGCGAAACGACCGGATGAACCACGGCCCGAAGAACCGGGTCCGGGTGCTGCCCCAGGTGTCGAAGGCCCAATGGACGAGGCCGCTGAGGAGGTCGGTGGCGAGCCAGGCGCAAACGGCAACCGGCAGCAGCCACAAGCTGAGGGGGATCCGCGTGAGCCCCCAGGCGGCGAGCAGGCAGAACACGCCGACGACCGCGCATTCGAAGACCCGCTGCACCCGCGAGTACTCACCCATAGGGCGTCTTCTCCCCGTGCTGCCGGAACGGGTAGAGCAGCTGCCCGACCCAGGTCTCGGGCGGCTGGAACTTGACGGTGCCGTAGTTGCGCGGCCAGTGCGCGGGCTGGTGCGCGGTGCCGAAAAGGACGTCCCACATGGGCAGGAACCCGGCGAAATTCTTGTCCAGCCCTTCCTCGTCGGAGGTGTGGTGCCAGTGGTGGAACTCGGGTGTGGCGATGACCCAGCGCAACCCGGGCCAGCGCCAGCGCACGTTGGCGTGGATGTACACCGCATGGAAGGACACGAAGACGAGGTACGCATACAGCGCCGCGGGCGCGAAGCCGAGCACGAACACGGGGATGAAGGCCGCCGAGCGGGTGAGCAGGACGTCGACCAGGTGCATGCGCGAGCCGGCCAGCCAGTCCATCTCGCGGCTGGAATGGTGGATGGCGTGGAAGTTCCACAGCCACGGCACGGTGTGGAAAGTGCGGTGCACCCAGTAGGTGACGAGGTCCACGGTGAGCAGGATCTCGACGAACTGCAGCGCCACGGGCTGGGCCGCCACGGCCTTCTGGAAGTCGAGCTGCAGCGCCCACGCGAAAGCGGCCTGCGCGGGGATCATGCTGGCAAACGAAAGCAGCTGCACGGCGGCGTGGCTGACGAAGAAGTGCTTGAGGTCAGTCTGCCAGCCGGCGCGGAAGATCTTCTGCGGCCGCAGCGCGAAGAGCTGCTCCATGGGCACGAACAGCAGCCCCAGCACCAGCAGCTCGAGCACGAAGTAGTCGAGGCCCACCGCGAAGGCGCGCGGCCCGGTGTCGATGGCCTGCGCCTCGGCCCCGCCCATCAGCAGCGCGACCGACCCGAGCGCGATGCCGCTGAGCCCATGGAGCTTGGAGCGCAGCCGCAGCGTGGAGTACACGCCGAGCACGAAGGTGGCGACGATGGCCGCCTGCAGGATCCCGCGGAAGAGCCCGAGGTTGGCCTTGTACATGGGCAGCGCGTCGCGCGTGACGAGGAGGTCCGGCAGCAGGAAGCAGAGTTCCGCGAGCACGCAGAGTGCGCCCAGAAGGCCAGAGGCGACGCCCGCGCGCTTGCCGAGGTTGACCAGCCGTGCGGCGGGGAGGCCGAGAGGATTCATCAACATTCCTGGCTGAAAGTGCCCGGCTGGAGATGGTCTCCCGCCAGTTTATATGCCGATAATGGAAATTCCTACCGTGGGATGAGCGCCTTTTCCAGCAGCGCAATCTCCGCGTCGATCGCTCCCATCCCGGGAAAATCGCGCTTCGCCGCGCCGTACCAGTACCGCGCGTTGGCCTCGTCGCCTTCGATCAGGTGGACGATGCCGTGCGCCCAGGCGGCAAGCGGCTCCAAGCTGTCCTGGGCGATCAGGTGCGCGGCCTCCCAGTCGCGTGCCGAGAGCAGGGGGATCGTTTCGGCGAGGGCGGCCACGGCATCAGCCTTCGCGCAGCTTCCTGGCGACCTTCGCTGCGGGCCGCTCGATGCTCGCCATCAGCCAGGCGTTGAATTTCGGGAACTTCGACAGGTCGTGCTTGATGGCGGTCAGGGTGTAGACGACGCTCGCCACCATGAAGTCGGCCATGTCCCAGGTGTCGCCGCCGAAGTACTTGTTCTTCGCGAGGTGCGCCTCGAGGATCGCGAGCTTCCCGACGAGCTGCGCCTCGGCCGAGTCGGCCAGCGCGGCGTTGCGCTTTTCGGGCGGGAACGCGACCCGGTTCTGGAACATCGTGATCATCGGCGGCTCGACGTCGTTCGAGGTGAAGAACGCCCACTGCAGCATGCGGCCGCGGCCCTGCGGCGTGGCCGGGTAGATCGCGCACTTCGACTTCTCGGCCAGGTACAGGTTGATCGCAGCGGACTCCCACAGCTGGAAGCCGTCGTCGTCGATCGCCGGCACGCGTGCGTTGGGGTTGATCTCGACGAACCAGGGCTCCTTGCACTGGGCGCCTTCGACCATGATGGAGACGGGGATGTGTTCGTAGGCGAGGCCCGCCTCGTTCGCCATCCACAGCACGCGGAAAGCGCGCGACTTGGGCTGGCCGTAGATCTTGAGCATGTCTTCTCCGGGAATGGTTGTTGCTAATGAGTCCTGCTGGCGATGAGGGGCGGGGCCGGTGGCGCGAAACGCCCTCCAGCCCGCCCGACCCCGACGATAGAATGGCCCGGGCAGCGCGGCAAGCGCCGATGTAAAACTGCGCGCCCGCGCCGCCCCCACAGGAGAACGGAATTTGAACGCCTCGTCCGCAAAACCCTCCAGCCTCGGCCTTTCGGGCTACTGGCCGAAGCGCTTCCGCCGCAGCCTGACCGCGCCGCGCGTCACGCTGGCGGCCAACCTGGCCGTGTCGGCGCTGCGCTACGCGGACTCGCCCGCGATCCACAGCCTCGGGCGGACGCTCACCTACCGGGAGTTCGCCGCCGAAGCGGATGCCTTTGCCGGCTGGCTGCAGCACGCCGGCGTCGAGAAGGGCGACCGGGTGCTCGTCTACATGCAGAACTCGGCCCAGTGGCTCATCGCGGCGTTCGGCACGATGCGCGCCGACGCGGTGGTGGTGCCGGTCAACCCGATGAACCGGACCGACGAGTTGCACCACTACCTCAAGGACTCGGGGGCGAAGGTCGCCGTGTGCGCGCAGGACCTCGCGCCGGCGCTGCTCGCGGCCGCGCCCGGCACGGCGCTGGGGCAGGTCGTCGCCGCCACCTATTCCGACTATGTGCCCGCCGACACCCCGTTCGCGGTGCCGGAGTGGCTGCGCGCGCCGCGCGAGGCGGTGCCGGGTACGCTCGCCTGGCACGAGGTGCTGGGCGCGAAGCACGCGCCGCGCGCGCCGCAGGCCACGCCCGACGACCTGTGCCTGCTGCCCTACACCTCGGGCTCCACCGGCCTGCCCAAGGGCTGCATGCACACCAGCGCGAGCTTCGGGCACAACGTGGCGGGCCTCACGCTGTGGCACGGCATCGCGGCGGGGGACCCGTGCCTCGGCGTTGCGCCGATGTACCACGTGTCGGGCCTCACGCACAGCGTCAACGTGCCGATCTACGCCGGCGCCGCCATCGTGGTGCTGCCGCGCTGGGAGCGCAGGCTGGCCGCGCACCTGGTCGAGCACTACGGCGTGGTGCACGCGAGCATGGCGCCCACGGCGGTGATCGACCTGCTGGCCGACCCGGAGCTGGGAAAGCGCGACCTGTCGAGCCTCAGGCGCATCGGCTCGGGCGGGTCGTCCATGCCGGACGAGGTCTGGAAGCGCCTGAACGAGCGCATGGGGATCCCGTTCATCGAGGCTTACGGCATGACCGAGGCAGCCGCCACGACGCACAACAACCCCGGCGACCGGCCCAAGCGGCAGTGCCTGGGCATCACCTGGTTCGACAGCGAGTCCTGCGTGATCCACCCCGGGACGCTCGAACCCTGCGCGGTGGGCGAGCCGGGCGAGATCCTGATCCGCGGCCCGCAGATGTTCAAGGGCTACTGGAACCGCCCCGACGCGACGGCCGAGGCCTGGGTCACCGTCGCGGGCCGCGAGTGGTACCGCTCGGGCGACATCGGCTATGTCGACGAGGAAGGCTACTTCTTCATGACCGACCGCCTCAAGCGGATGATCAACGCCTCGGGCTTCAAGGTCTGGCCGGCGGAGGTCGAGAGCGTGCTCTACGCGCATCCCGACGTGCTGGAAGCCTGCATCGTCGGCGTGCGCGACGCCTACCGCGGCGAGAACGTGAAGGCCCTGCTGGTGCTGAAGGAGGGCGCGGGTGGCGCGTTCGACACCGAGGCCTTCTCGGCCTGGGCGCGCGAGCGCATGGCCGCCTACAAGGTGCCGCGCGTGGTCGAGGTGGTCGCCTCGCTGCCCAAGTCGCCGGTCGGCAAGATCCTCTGGCGCGAGGTGCAGGACCGCGAGAACGCCCGCAGCTAGGCGAGCTTCTTTCTGGCGGGCGTCTTTTTCGCAGCGGGCCTGGCAGCCGGCTTCTTCCCCGGCCGCGCCACGGCCCCGAGCCCGGGCTTGAAAGACTTCTTGTCGAGGAACTCGCGCATGCCGCGCTCGCGCGTGCGCTCCGGGTCCTTGGCCTCCAGCGCGGTGATCTTCGCGATCAGGTAGTCGTAGGCCTGCTCCATGTCCATCGTGCGCACCTGGCGGATCGCCTGCTTGGTGTAGGCGAGCACCATGGGGCTCTTGCTCATGAGTTCCTTCGCGAGCGCCACTGTCTCGGCGCGCAGTTTCTTCGCCGGCACGGAAAAATTCACCAGGCCCATCTCGGCGGCCTTCTTGCCCTTGAACGGGCGGCCGGTCACCGCGTAGTACATGGCGTCCCGTACCCGCAGCGTGTCCACCAGGCACTTGCTGACCACGCCGCCGGGCACGATGCCCCAGTTGATCTCCGAGAGCCCGAACACCGCGTCGTCGGAGGCGATGGCGAGGTCGCAGTTGCACAGCGGGATGAAGGCGCCGCCGAAGCAGTAGCCGTTGACCATCGCGATGACGGGTTTGCGCCCGCGGACCAGGGCATCCCACGACCAGCGGCGGTTGTCGGTGTAGGAGCGGAACTGCGCCTGCGCGTCGTCGTCGGTCTCGCGGAAGTACTCCTTCAGGTCCATGCCCGCGCTCCACGAGTTGCCCGCGCCGGTCAGCACGATGACCTTGGTCGCCGGGTGCGTCTCGTGCTCGAGCATCGCCTGCGCCATCTCGGCGTGCAGCGTCGGGTTCATCGCGTTGCGCTTTTCCGGACGGTTGAAGGTCATCCAGGTGATGCCGTCGCGGTCGGTCTCGACCTTGATGCATTCGTAGTCGGTGCGCGGGGCCTTCGGGTACTTGACGGGCATGGCGGTCCTTTGGGTGGGATTCAGAGCACGGCCCCGGTGCCGAGCAGCACCGTGACCTGGGAGGAGAGCGTGCCGCCGTTGCCGTTGCACAGGGCGACCTGCGCTTGTGGTACCTGACGTTCGCCCGCGGCGCCGCGCAGCTGCGTGGCGGCCTCGGCCAGCAGGAAGATGCCGTACATGCCGGGATGCACGCACGAGAGCCCGCCGCCGTTGGTGTTCACCGGCAGGCGCCCGCCGGGGGCGATGGCGCCGTCCGCGACGAAGCGGCCGCCTTCGCCCTTGGGGCAGAAGCCGAGGTCTTCCAGCGCGAGCAGCGTGTTGATCGAAAAGGCGTCGTAGATTTCGGCCACGTCGACATCCCCGACCCCGAGGCCGGCCATCGCGAACGCGCGCGGCCCGGATTCGGTGGAGGCGGTGACGGTGAGGTCCGGCATCGAGGAGATCTGCCGGTGCCAGGTGGCCGTCGCGCCGCCGAGGAAATAGACGGGCTTCGCGGGATGGTCCTTCGCCCGGTCGGACCTCACCATCACGATCGCACCCGCGCCATCGGTGACGAGGCAGCAGTCGCGCACGGTGAGCGGATCGCACAGCATCCTCGAGGCGCGCACGTCTGCGATGGTCAACGGGTCGCGCGTGAAGGCGTCCGGGTTCAGCCGGGCCCAGGCGCGCGCTGCCACCGGGATCTCGGCCAGTTGCTCTGGCGTCGTGCCGTACTCGTGCATGTGGCGCGCGGCCGCGAGCGCGAACGGGCCCACCATGTAGCTGGGCTTGTAGGCGGCCTCGAAGGGTGGCGCGTCGGAGAAATTCGGCGAGTGGCGCCCGGTGCGCTGGTTGGATCCGTAGCAGATCAGCGCCACGTCGCAGAGGCCCGCCTGCAGCGCCAGCGTGGCCGTCAGGCAGAAATTCAGGAACGAGGACCCGCCGATGTTTGTGCCGTCCACGTAGCGCGGATGGATGCCGAGGTAGTCCACCGTGGACAGCACCGGCAGGAAGTTGACCGAGTTGGCCGTGAACAGGCCGTCGACGTCGTTCATCTCCAGGCCGGCGTCGGCGAGCGCCGCGTGCGCGGCCTCCGCAAGGAGCTCGAGGTGCGTGCGCCCGGGCGCCTCGCCGAGGCCGGCGAGGCCGACGCCGACGATCGCCGCGGCGCCGCGCAGCGGGTGCGTCACCCTTAGTCCGCCTTGATGCCGGCCGTGCGCACCACCTGCCCCCAGCGCGCGAGGTCGGCGCGCAGGAAAGCGGCGAGGTCCTCGCCCGGGGCCGGCGTCTCGGCGCCGAAAGCGCGCAGGCGCTCCTTGAGGTCGGGGTCGCGCTGGACGGTGGCCGCATCGGTGCGGATCTTCGCCTGCAGGTCGGCCGGCAGGCCCGCAGGGGCGATCAGCATGAACCAGGTGACGGCCTCGAACCCGGGCACGCCCTGCTCGGCGAAGGTCTGCACCTCGGGGATCTGAGCGTTGCGCTCGCGCGTGGGGATCGCGACGGGGAGCAGCTTGCCGGAGCGCAGGTGCGGCAGGGAATTCGCCACCGGCACGAACATCATCGAGATCTGCCCGCCGATCAGGTCGTTCATCGCGGGGCCCACGCCCTTGTAGGGCACGTGCACCATCTTCACGGAAAAGTGCTGGTTGAGGAACTCGCCGGCAAGGTGGGCCTGCGAGCCGTTGGCCGGGGAGCCGAAGGTGAGCAGGCCGGGCTTGGCGCGGGCGAGCGCCGCGAGCTCCTGCAGCGTCTTCGCCTGCACCGACGGGTGGACCGCCAGCACGTTGTCGATGTTGGCCATGCGGGCGATCAGCGCGAAGTCCTTGAGGGGATCGTAGGCGAGCTTCGGGAACAGGTGCGGGTTGACGGCGAGCGTGTTGGTCGGCGCCATGATGAGGTGGTAGCCGTCGGGCGGCGCGCTCTTCAGCTGCTCCATCGAGACTGCGCCCGAGGCGCCCGGACGCGCTTCGACAATCACGGGCTGCTTCCAGAGCGCCTGCAGCTTTTCGCCGTACACGCGGGCCATGAGGTCCGTGGGGCCGCCCGCGGGGAAGCCGGTGACGAGGCGCACGGGTTTGGCGGGCCAGGACGCCGCCCCCTGGCCGAAAGCGAACGAGGCGGCGGCCGCGAGGAGTCCCGCGAAGACGAGTCGGATCGGTTTCTTCATTTGAGCCATCCCAGGGTGGTGGGCGCCTGCGTGGAAAGGTCGGCCGGGTCGACGGTCATGGTGCGGAAGGGCGCCCTTTCGAAGCGCGCCTTCTCCTCGAAGGGAACGGTCGCGTCAATGCCGACCTTGGCGCGGATGCCGTTGTTGCTCTTCCTCACGTACTCGTGCGTGCGCGCGCCGGGGATGACGAACAGGTCCTTGCTCGCCTCCATGCGCATGGCGAGGGCGTACTCCACGTCGTTGGAGTCCTGGATGTTGATGTCCTCGTCGACGGCGATGATGAAGTCGAGGTCCTTGAGGGTGCCGAACGCGGCGAGGATCAGGTTCCTCTGCATGCCTTCCTGCTGCGGGCTGGTCTTCTTCACCTGGATGACGGCGTGGAAGCGGTGCAGGCCCCCGGCGGTGACCTCGACGTCCTGCACGATGGGCGAGACGGCCTGCAGCGCCTTCAGCAGGCTTGCCTCCATCACGTACTTGCGCAGCATGATGGTCTCGCGGCCGACGCCGTTGATCGCGAAGTAGACCGGGTCCTTGCGGTGGCACAGCGCGGTGACCTGGAACACCGGCGCGTCGCCCTCGGGCGAGAGGTAGCCGACGAACTCGCCGAACGGGCCTTCGCGGACGGTCTCGTTCGGCAGGAGCACGCCTTCGAGCACGATCTCGGTCTCGGCCGGGTAGTGCAGGTCCTGGGTGACGCCCTTGACCACGGGGATCGGCTCGCCGCGGATGCCGCCGGCGATGGCCAGCTCGTCGGCCGATTCGGGCATCTGCGCGCCCATCGTGGCGGCGGTGTAGTGCACGGCGAGGTCGGTGCCGATGCAGATCGCGACCGGCAGGGGCAAGCCCCGCTTCTGCGCGCGCTCGTAGGCGGCGCGCAGGTGACGCCCGAAGTCGAGCTTGATCGCGGTGCGCTGCGGCCCGATGACCTGCAGGCGGTGGTAGGAGGCGTTGTAGACGCCGGTCTCGGGATCCCGCACGACGATGATGCCGGCGGTGATGAAGCGGCCGCTGTCGCCGTCGGTGTGGGTGAGGATGGGCAGGACCTTGCCGAGGTCGAACTCGCGCAGCACGTTCTCGTGCACGGGCGCCTTGGGCACGAGCACCGGCGGCACCGGGTTGCCGAGGGCGCGCGCGACGAACTGCCGGATGCCGCGGTAGTCGACGCCGAACGCGGCCTCGCAGTTCTCGCGGCAGGACAGCATGTTGCCGAGCACCGGCACCGAATGGCCCTTGACGCGCGGGAACAGGAGCGAGGGCCCGCCGTCGAGCTTCTTCATCATGCCGGCGATCTGGAACTCGGGGTCCGCCTCGGGGGCGTAGGTGTTGATGCGGCCCGCGGCCTGCATGCGGCGCAGGGCGGCGCGGAAACTCGTGTCGATGACTACCTGCTTGCTGGCGTCCATGGGACTGTCCTTTGGATGGGTGGCGCGGCGGCCGGGTTACTGCTCGACCTTGATGCCGGTCTGCTTTACGAAGTTACCCCACTTCTGCAGTTCGGATTGCACGAAGGCGCGAAACTGTTCCGGGGTGTCGCCCACGGGCGTGGCGCCGATGTCCTCCATGCGCTTTCTCAGCGCGGGATCCCTGAACCCCTGCTGCACCGCGACCGAGATGCGGCTGACGATCTCCGGCGGCGTGCCGGCCGGCGCGAACAGGCCGTTCCAGGAGTCCACCGCATAGCCGGGGATGCCGGCCTCGGCGATCGTCGGCACCTCGGGCGACTGCGGGAAGCGCTTCGCCCCGGTGATGCCGAGCGCGCGCAGCTTGCCGGCCCTCATCTGCGGCAGCGCGTCGGAGTAGTTGGCGAACGTCAGCTGCGTGTCGCCCGCGACGGCCGCGGCGGTGGCGGGCGCGCCGCCCTTGTACGGCACGTAGACGATGTCCACGCCGGCCATGTACTTGAAGATCTCGCCGCTGAACTGCGTGAGGCCGCCGGCGCCGGCGAAGTTGAGCTTGCCGGGCTGCGCCTTGGCAAGGGCGATCAGCTCCTTTACGTTCTGTGCGGGCAGCGCGGGGTGCACCATCAGCACCAGCGGGTTGGTGTTGACGAGGGTCACCGGCGCGAAGTCCCTGAGGCCGTCGTAGCCGAGCTTCTGGATGTACTGGTTCAGCGTCTGCGGCGCGGCCGAGCCCATCAGCAGCGTGTAGCCGTCGGCCGGGCTCTTCGCGACGTAGTCGGTGGCGAGCGCCCCGCCGTTGCCGACCTTGTTCTCGATCACCACCGGCTGGCCGAACGCCTCCTGGATCTTCGGGGCGGAAAGCCGCGTCACCGTGTCGGTGATGCCGCCGGGGGCGTAGGGCACGACGATGCGCAGCGGGCGCGTGGGCCAGGGCGACTGGGCGGACGCGATCGACGAGACCAGGAGGACTGCAAGCGCGGCGGCAATGCGGGCGGAAACGCGGGCGGAAATGCGCATGGGCGGAAATTACCTTGTTGACAAAGCTATCTCGGAAAAGTAAAAGTAGCATCAAAGGAGCACCCATGACAAGGCTGAAGAAGAAGGTCCCGGCATCGAAGTCGCCCGCGCCGCGCACTGTTTCGCGCGCCGAGCTGCTGGTGCACGGTTCCGATGCGGAGTTCCGCAACCTGGTGCACGACCTGCTGACGTTCTCCCACCTGCTCGAGACCTGCCGCGACCGCTTCGGCGCCTACATCGGCCTCACCGGGGTGCAGTACGAGATCGTGATGGCCGTGAGGCGGTTCCAGAAGGCCGAGGGCGGCATCAGCGTGGGGCAGGTCGCCGCGCGCCTGCGCCGTTCCGGTGCCTTCATCACCATCGAGACCAACAAGCTCGTGGCCAAGGGCATCCTCGAGAAATTCGAGGACGCGGGCGACCGGCGCCGCGTGCTGCTGGCGATCAGCAAGCCCGGCGAGGCGCTCGCCCGCAGCCTTGCGCCGGTCCAGCAGCAGGTGAACGACGTGCTGTTCGAATGCCTCGACCGCAAGGGTTTCGAGCGCTTCCGGGCGCTGGCTTCCGGACTCGTGGGCTGCGGCGACCGCGCCACGGCCCTCTTCGATTACCTCGATTCGCATGCCCCCGCCGGCGACAGCCGCGCGGCCTGACACCATCCACTTTCGGAGAACCCCCATGGCCCCCAAGCAGCACCTCGAATTCGTCGGCGTAGACCTCAAGAACGGCTGGGAGACGCCGGCGGGATACCCCACGACGTTCACCCAGAAGATCCTCGCCAGCGACATCGACGAGACTGCGAAGCGCGGCAGCCGCACCCGGCTGCTCAAGCTGGAGCCGGGCGCGTTCTCCACGGCGCCTTTCGTGCACGACCACTGGGAGGAGGTGTTCCTGGTGCAGGGCGACCTGATCTTCGGCAACGACGACAAGGGACAGGGCGGGCAGTCGTCCTCCGCTTTCACGTACGCCTGCCGGCCGCCCGGCGTCTACCACGGCCCGTTCGCCTCGAAGAACGGGTGCCTCCTGTACGAGATCCACTATTACGAAACCTCGGGAAAGAAATAGGAGCCCGCCATGCTTAAGACCGGCAAGGAACACCTCGAATCCATCCGCGACGGGCGCGTCATCTACATCGGCGAGGAGAAAGTCACCGACGTCACGACCCACCCCGCGTTCCGCAACGCCGCGCAGTCGATCGCGAGCCTCTACGACCTGAAGTGCGCGCCGGAGAACCGCGACGCCTACAGCTTCGAGGAGGACGGCGAGCGCTACAGCAGCTACTTCCTGCGCGCGAAGTCGAAGCAGGACCTCGAAAAGCGCACGCTGCTGCACCGCGCGATCGCCGCGAAGACGCACGGCCTGTGGGGGCGCTCGCCTGACCACGTGTCGGCGTTCGTCACCGGCATGTCGACCAACCCTTCGGTGTTCGGCCAGTACGCGGGCAACCTCCTCAAGTACTACGAGCACATGAGGAAGAACGACACCTACGCGACCTACGCGGTGATCCCGCCGCAGGCCGCGCGCAACCCCGAGTTCTACGTGAAGGCGAACCTGCCGATCCCGACGCTGAGGGTCGTGCGCGAGGACGACGATGGCGTGGTGATCTCGGGCATGAAGATGCTCGCCACCGGTGCGGTGTTCGCCAACGAGATCTGGATCGGCAACCTGATCCCGCTCGCGCCAAGCCAATTGGCCGAGTCGATCACCTGCGCGGTGCCGGTCAACGCCAAGGGGCTCACGCTGTGGTCCCGCAAGCCGTTCGAGCGCGACGCCCAGGTGGAGTTCGAGAACCCGCTCGCCCACCGGTTCGACGAGACCGACAGCATGGTCATGTGCAAGGAGGTCAAGGTCCCCTGGGAGAAGGTGTTCGTGCACAACGACGCGGTGCTCGCGCGCGACATCTACATCAAGACGCCGGCGCACTGCTACGGCAACCACCAGTCGAACGTGCGCTTCCACGAGAAGATGCAGCTGCTGGTGGGCCTCGCCTCGCGCATCACGCAGGCTTCGGGCGCCGACCAGATCCCGGCGGTGAAGGAGACGCTGGGAAGGCTGTCGGCACTCGAGGCTACGCTGGGCGGCATGATCGCCGGGCAGATCCAGGACGCCGAGGCCTGGCCCGAGGGCCACACCACCTACAACCGGCGCTACATGTACGCGGCGCTGAACTGGTGCACCGAAGGGCACTCGGCCATCATCGACGTGATCCGCGAACTGTGCGGCGGCGGCGTGTTCCAGATGCCGGCCGACATCTCGGTCATGCATAACCCCGAGATGCGGCCGGACTTCGAGACCTACTGGCAGACCCCGCAGATGGGCGCGGTCGAACGCATGAAGCTCTTCAAGCTCGCCTGGGACCTGATCGGCTCGGAATTCGCCGGCCGGCACGCCCAGTACGAGAAGTTCTACGCCGGGGCGTCCTTCATCATCCGCAACCACAACTTCCGCGAAGCCCCGTGGGAGAGCTACCACAAGGTCGTGGACGACCTGATGGCGAGCTACGGGATCCCGGAGGCGGGCGCGAAGAAGGCGAAAGCCGCCTGAGGCCCGGTTTCTGGCATATCATCGAAACCTATGAGCGGACACGCAGCCCCACCCAAACCAGCCCCCGCAGCCGGCGGCGGTGACGGACATTCCGTCGGCCGCCCCGTGCGGGACCTCGCGGCCGAGATCTACGTGCAGTTGGTCTCCAAGGCGCCCGACCCGGGCAAGGCCGAGATGATGGCGAAGATCAGCTTCAAGCTCGCCGAGGCGTTCGAGCAGGTCGACGCGGCCCGCATCCATGCCGCCAAGCCCGTCGCCGCCGACTTCAACGCCGAGTTCTTCGACCAGAAATAATCGTCACTGCAACGTGACGTTGCCGGCCTTGATGATCTTCGCCCACTTGGGGATCTCGGCTTCGATGAAGGCGCGGAATTCGGCGGGTGAGCTGCCCGCGACCGCGAACCCCTGCTTCGCGAAGGAATCGCGGAAGTCTTCCGCGGCGAGCGCCTTGAGCGTCTCGGCATTGAGCTTCGCGACCACGTCCGCCGGCGTGCCCGCCGGAGCGAACAGTCCCTGCCAGGACAGCGCCTCGAACCCCGGGTAGCCGGATTCGGCGATCGTCGGCACGTCGGGCAGCATCGGGTGGCGCTTTGCCGAGGTAATGGCGAGGGCCCGGATCTTTCCGCCCCTGACCTGCGGGTACACGACGAGGAAGTCGCCGAACATCGACTGCACCTGCCCGCCCATCAGGTCGGTGACCGCACCGGCGCTGCCTTTGTAGGGCACGTGTACGAGCTTCGTCCCGGTGGCCAGGTTGAACATCTCACCGGTCAGGTGCATCGAAGTACCGTTGCCGGGCGACGAGTGGGTGACCTGTTCCGGCCGCGACTTGGCGTAGGCGACGTACTCGGCAAGCGTGTTCGCCGGGAACGAGGGCCCGACCACGAGCACGAGCGAGGTCGTCACCATCATCGAGATTGGCGCGAAGTCCTTCAGCGGGTGATAGGGGAGCTTCGGGTTCAGGCTTACGCTGATGCCGTGCGAGCCGGTGACCCCGACCTCGAGCGTATAGCCGTCGGGCGCGGATTTCGCGACGAACTCCGAGCCCACCGCCCCGCCCGCGCCGGGCTTGTTCTCGACGACGACCGGCTGGCCCATCGAGGCCTGCAGTTTCTCGGCGAGCTTCCTCGCGAGCTGGTCCGTGCTGCCGCCGGGGGGGAAGGGCACCACGAGGCGGATCACCTTGTTCGGGTAGCCTTGTGCGAGGGCGTTCGCCGCGCACGCGGCCAGCAGCAGGGATAGCGCAATTCTCAATGCTGTTTTCATTTCATCCTCCTTGGAATCGATCGGCGCGGAACGGCGCCAGGTCCACCTGCGGCGCCCGGCCCGCGACGAGGTTGGCGATCTCGCGCCCCGTGCTCGCCCCGCCGCACATGCCCACGTGCCCGTGCCCGAACGCAAGCCATGCATTCTCCGTGCCCGGTGCCGGGCCGATCACCGGCAGGCTGTCGGGCAGGCAGGGCCGGTGGCCCATCCATTCGGAGGTGCGGCTCGTGTCGAGGTGGGGGAACAGCTCGCGGCCCTTGGCGAGCAGCACGCCGGCGCGCGCGTAGTTGGGCGCGGCCTTCAGGCCGGCGAACTCCACCGAACCCGCGAGGCGCAGGCCCATCGCCATCGGGTTGATCATCAGGTTGTGCTCGAGCGCCATCACCGTGTGGCGCAGCTTGAGGTTCGAGCTCGCCACGGTCACGTGGTAGCCGCGCTGCGTCTCGAGCGGGATCGGCGTGCCGAGGTCCGCCACGAGCTTCGCCGACCAGGCGCCGCCGGCGACCACCACGCCGTCGCAGGGCAGCGTCGCACCGTTGTCGAGCGCGAGCGCCTTCACGCGCGCGCCGTCGCGCACGAAACCGGTGACCGAGGCCCTCACCGCCGCCGCCCCGTCGCGGACGCACTGCGCGTGGATCGCCTTGACGAGCTTCGAGGGGTCGAGCGTCGAGCCGTTCTCGGGCGCGAGCAGCCCGAAGCGGAACCTGCCGCGCAGGTCGGGCTCGAGTTCGACGAGTTCGTCCTCCTCGACCTCGCGCAGGTCCACGCCCAGCCTGCGGCGCAGGTTCATGCCCCACTGCCACTGGTTCGCCGTCTCGCGCGACGAATACACGTAGAGGCACCCCGAGCGGCGCACGAGGTCCTGCGCGCCGGCATGCTCGAGCAGCGGCCCGTAGGCCTCGAAGATCGGCGCAAGCAATCCGCGCATGGCTGTCGCGATGCGCACCACTTCGGCCGGGTTGGAGTAGCCAAGGAACCGCGTAAGCCACGGCGCGACCTTCGGCAGGTACCACCAGCGGATCGTCAGCGGCCCGAGCGGGTCGAGCAGCCACCCGGGCGCCTTCTTCCACATGCCCGGCATGCCGACCGGCAGGCAGGCAGAGGGCGACAGCGAACCCGCGTTGCCGAACGAGCACGCCTCGCCCGGATCGCGCGGGTCGACGAAAGTCACGCTGTGGCCGTCGCGCTGCAGCCAGGCCGCGCTGCACGCGCCGACAACCCCTGTGCCGATGACGGCGATGTGCATTGCTGCCGGGGGCCGGTTCGCTACTGGCCGGCGGGGATGTGCACGACGATGCCGTCGATCGCTTCCGCCACCACGAGCTGGCAGGACAGGCGGCTGTTGGGCTTTTGCTCGGCTGCGACGAAGCCGAGCATGTCGGCTTCCTCGCTGTCCGGCGCGGGCAGCTTCGCGAGCCAGGTCTCGTCGACGTAGACGTGGCAGGTCGCGCACGACAGGCACCCCCCGCAGGCCGCCTCGATGCCCTTGATGTTGTGCTTGATCGCGGTTTCCATGAGGCTGGCGCCCGCGGTGCCGCTGACTTCGCGGCGAGTGCCGTCCGGGAGGACGTAAGTGACTTTCGGCATGCTGGGTGTGGCTCCTTCAGAACATCTCGAAGTATTCGCGGTGCTCCCACTCGGTGACCTCGAGGTTGAAGCGCGCGATCTCGGAATCCTTGATGCGGCAGTAGTAGTCGACGAACGCTGGCCCGAACGCCGACTTGAGGTGGTCGTCCGAGCGCAGCGCCGTGAGCGCCTCCGCGAGCGTCGCAGGCAACGCTTCGGCCTTGGTGTCGTAGGGTGCATCGGCCGACGGCCCCGGGTCGAGCTTGCGGGCCATCCCGTCGAGGCCCGAATGGATCTGCGAGGCGAAATACAGGTACGGGTTGGCGGCCGGCTCGCCCACCCGGTTCTCGATGCGCGTGGCCGGATCGCCCGGCCCGCCGAGCACGCGCAGCATCGCGCCGCGGTTGTCCCGGCCCCAGAGCACGCGGTCGGGCGCAAGCGAATTAGGCCGGAAGCGCTTGTAGCCGTTGATGGTGGGCGTGGAGAAGGCGCTCGCCCCGCGTGCGTGCGCGAGCAGCCCGGCGAGGAAGTGCCGGCCGACCTCCGAGAGCTGTTCTCCCTCCTTGGCGGGGATGAATGCGTTCGACCCGTCGGAGTGTTTCTTCAGGGACTGGTGCAAGTGCCAGCCCGAGGACATCACGTTGGGGATGCGCGGACGGCACATGAACGTGCCGTGGTACCCGTGCCGGCGCAGGACCTGCTTGGCCGCGCTGCGGAACAGGATCATCGCGTCGGCCGCGTCGACCGCGCTCTGCGGGCCGAACGTGAACTCGAACTGGCTCGGGCCGTACTCCACCTCGAGCGAGCGCAACGGCAGATCCAGCGCCTGCATGTGCTTGCGCAGCAGCTCGCACACCGGCTCGATCAGGTCGTAGCGGGTCTCGGTCAGGTACTGGTAGCCGTGCGAGAGCACCTCGACCTCGGGCGGTACGCCGGGCAGGCCGGGGGAGCCGACATCGCCGGGCTGCATGTGCGGGTCGGTGACCTTGAACACATGGAACTCGACCTCGAGCCCCGCGATGTAGTCGTACCCCGCCTCACCGAGCCTGGCCGCAGCGCTGCGCAACAGCGCCCGTGTGGCGAAAGGCACGGGCTTGCCGCTCGAGAAGTACGCGTCGCACAGCAGCCAGCCGGTCTTCTCCAGCCACGGCAGCACGCGGAAGGTCGCGGGGTCCGCGACGATCATGAAATCGGCGGCGCCCTGCATCTCCGGCATGTCGAAGCCGCCGCCGCGCGTGAATACGGGGAACGCCGTCTTGTGCGAGGTGTCCTTGGCGAGCAGCGTGCTGGTCAGCGCGACGCCGTCATGGAGCAGCTTGGCGGCCTCGGCGGCGGTGACGGTCTTGCCGCGCAGCACGCCGTGCTGGTCGGGGAACGAGAATCGAACCACCTCGATGCCGCGCGACTGGAGTTCGGCGAGGACTCCTTTTGCGGCCGCGTGCTGGCCGTCGCTCCACAGTCCGTGGCGTTCGACGAAGCTCATGCGGTTTCCTTCGCGAGGCGCTGCGCCGCCCACGCCGATGCACGGCGGCGCTTCAGGTCGGCTTCCTGCCAATAGTCGTTCCAGGTGGCCGTCGGGCCGATGCCGTCGATCGAGGGCGGCCCGCTCAGCGCGCCCGCGGCCGCTTCGTCGAGCACCATCAGGGGCTTTTCGCCGGCGGCGTTCTTTTCGATCGCGTCCACCAGCAGCCGGCGGTACGCGATGAGGCCCTTGTCGGTGGTGCCGAGGTGTTCGCGCGTGCGGTCCTGGATCGGCCCGGGCGACTCGACTGCCCATTGGTCGTGCACGTTGATGTCGTTGCCCATGCCGGTATAGGTGGCCGACTTCTGCTCGTCGGGATTGAAGCCGTAGTGGTTGGCCTTGCCGACGCGCGGCTTGTAGTCAGGGAGCGTGTAGAGCTGCAGCCGCTGGTCGCGCATGGCCTGCTTGTCGACGGGCGTGGTGAAGCTCGTGAAGATGGCGAACCAGTAGCAGTTGTGGTCGTCGACCGGCACGTGCCACTGGGAGATCGTCATCTCGGCGCTCATCGGGATCACGAAGGCCTGCGGGAACATCAGGTTGGTCACGCGCACGTGGGTGTCCGACTCCGAGAGCTTCCTCAGCGCGATGAGCCGCATGCCGTAGTCGGTCTTCTCGACCGAGATCTCGGGCCGGTCGAACTCGCGCAGCACGCGCGTGATCGGCATGCTCGAGTCGGCCGAGGCGCCGCGGAACTGCTTGCCGTAGCTGCCCGAAGTGTCCTCGTCCTCGAAGAAGCGATGCAGGTACGAGGCGTGCGCCGGGTCGATGCCCACTTCGAGGGCCTGCAGCCAGTTGCATTCGAGGTGGCCCTTGAACGCGAAGGTGTGCGTGCCCGGCGCCACGAAGCAGTCGAAGGCCGGGAAGGCGGGCGGTGACGAGGGAGGGGAAGCCTCGCCCAGGTACGCAAACAGGATGCCGCTCTTCTCGACGACGGGATAGGACTTCTGCCGGATCCGCTGGTGCAGCTTGCTGCCCTCGGGCTCGGCCGGGGTCTGCAGGCAGTTGCCGGAGACGTCGAAGAGCCAGCCGTGGAACGCGCAGCGCAGGCCGCCGTCCTCGATGCGCCCGTAGGCGAGATCGGCGCCGCGGTGCGGGCAGTCGCGGTCGAGCAGGCCGTAGCGACCGGCCTCGTCGCGGAACAATACGAGATCCTGGCCGAGGAGCTTGACGGGCCGCACGGGGCGCTTGCCCTGCAGTTCGTCGACGAGCGCCACCGGCTGCCAGTAGTTGCGCAACAGCCGCCCGCCGGGCGTACCGGCGCCGACGCGGGTCATCAGTTCGTTCTGCTCGGCGCTGATCATGGCGAAAATCCCTTCTGCACTGCGGTCGAGGGTGCACTTTACTGCAAGTTGACTCGGCAGTGAGGGTTCGGCATCCTTGACCGGCTAGGCTTCGCCTATACAAAACAAGGAGAGGGCATGGACAGGACAGACTCGAAACTCGGCCGGCGCGAATTCCTGAAGGCCGGCGCGGCGGTCGCGGGCGTCGCGGGATTCCCGGCAATCGTCCGCGCGCAGGGCGCCAAGATCAAGGTCGGGCTGATGCTGCCGTACACCGGCACGTTCGCGCCGCTCGGTATCGCCATCGAGAACGGCTTCCGGCTCGCGCTGCAGGAGGCGGGCGGCAAGTTCGCCGGGCGCGAAGTGGAGTTCATCAAGGTGGACGACGAGTCCGAGCCGTCCAAGGCGACCGACAACATCAACCGGCTGGTGACGCGCGACAAGGTGGACCTCGTGCTCGGCACCGTGCACTCGGGCGTCGCGGCGGGCATGATCCGCGTGACCAAGGAATCCGGCGTGCTGCACATCATCCCGAACGCGGGCCTCGCGCCGGCGACGGGCGCACTGTGCGCGCCGAACATCTTCCGCACCTCGTTCTCCAACTGGCAGTCGGGCTACGGCATGGGCGCGGTGATGGCCAAGCGCCCGTCGGTCAAGAAGGTGGTGACGCTCTCATGGCGCTACGCGGCCGGCGAGGAGTCGGTGAAGGGCTTCAAGGACGCCTTCCTCAAGGGCGGCGGCCAGATCGTGAAGGAGCTCTGGCTGCCCTTCCCGAACGTCGAGTTCCAGGCGCTGCTGACCGAGGTCGCGGCGCTCAAGCCCGACGCGGTGTACTCGTTCATGGCGGGCGGCGGCGCGGCCAAGCTCCTCAAGGACTACAACCAGGCGGGCCTGTCGAAGTCGGTGCCGCTGGTCGGCGCCGGGTTCCTGACCGAGGGCGTGCTCGAAGCCGCGGGCGGCGCGGCCGAGGGCGTGGAGACGGCACTGCACTACGGCGACGGGCTCGAGACGCCCAAGAACAAGGCGTTCCGCCTCGCCTACGCCAAGACCTTCAAGCTGCAGCCGGACGTGTACGCGGTGGCCGGCTACGACTCGGGACTCCTCTTCGAGGCGGGCATGAAGGCGGTGAAGGGCGACATCTCGAAGAAAGCGGACATGATCAAGGCGATGGAGAAGGCCAGGCTCGACAGCCCGCGCGGCCCGGTGACGCTGTCGCGCGCGCACAACCCGATCCACGACCAGTACCTGCGCAAGGTCCAGGGCAACGAGAACCGCGTGTCGGGCATCGCCGTCAAGGCGCTGGACGACGACCCGTCGGTGATGGCCGCCTGCAAGATGTGACCGACGCCCCGGGCGTGCTTCTTGCATCACCGGAACCGGCGGCCGAGGCCGCCGGTTCCGTTTCAAGGGCGCAGTGAGTGGAATTTCATACTTTCCTGATCCAGTTGCTGAACGGCGTGCAGTACGGCCTGCTGCTGTTCCTGGTGTCCTCCGGCCTCACGCTGGTGTTCGGCATCATGGGCATCATCAACATCGCGCACGGCAGCTTCTACATGATCGGCGCCTACCTCGCCTGGTCGCTCACCGCCGGGCTGGGCAGCTTCTGGGTCGCGCTGCCGGCGGGCATCGTGTTGTCGGTGGCGCTCGGCATGCTGCTCGAATGGCTGGTGATCCGTTTCCTGTACCGCCGCGACCTCCTCTACCAGGTGCTCGCGACCTACGGCCTGATCCTCGTGTTCGAGGAACTGCGCAGCGTGCTGTGGGGTGACGACGTGCGCGGCGTGAACATCCCGCAGGTCCTGTCGGCCTCGATTCAGCTCACCGACACGCAGTCCTATCCCGTGTACCGGCTGTGGATCTCGGCCGTGTGCCTCGTGGTGGCCGGCCTGATGTACTGGGTGATCCAGAAGACGCGCCTGGGCATGATGATCCGCGCCGGGGCCTCCAACCGCGAGATGGTGCAGTCCCTGGGCATCAACATCCAGGTCGTGTACCGCTTCGTGTTCGCCGCGGGCCTCGCGCTGGCGGCGTTCGCCGGCATGATCGCCGCGCCGGTATCGGCGGTGTTCCCCGGCATGGGCAACCAGGTGCTGATCGTCTGCTTCGTGGTCGTCGTGATCGGCGGCATGGGCTCGGTCAAGGGCGCGCTCGTCGCCTCGCTGATGATCGGGCTGGTCGACACCTTCGGCAAGGTGCTGACGTTCGAGGTCGGCGGCTTCAAGGTGCTGCCGGAGCTCTCCAGCATGACCGTCTACCTGCTGATGGCGGCGATCCTGCTGTGGCGGCCCGAGGGATTGTTCGGGAAGAAGCTGTGAACGCCTCGCGCACGAACATCGCCTTCCTCGTCGCCGCGGTGGCCTGCCTCGCGGCGCTGCCGTTCTTCGCCGAGAAGTTCTACGTTCAGTTCTTCGCCAAGATCCTGATCATGGGGATCCTCGCGATGAGCCTCGACCTTCTGCTCGGCTACACGGGGCTCGTGTCCTTCGGCCATGCGGCTTTCTACGGCGCGTCGGCCTACACGCTGGCGATCCTCACGCCGCAGTACCAGGCGGCGAATTTCTGGACCTCGTTCCCGATCGCGATCGGGGTCTCCGGGCTGCTCGCGCTGGTGATCGGGTTCTTCGTGGTGCGCACGCACGGCATCTACTTCATCATGGTGACGCTCGCGTTCGCGCAGATGCTGTTCTTCGTGTTCCACGACACCAAGATCGCCGGCGGCACCGACGGCATCTACATCGACGTGCGACCGGTCGCGAAGATCGGCGACTGGCAGCCCTTCAACCTCGACAACTTCGTGCACGTGTTCTACCTCGTGCTGCTGTTCTTCGTGCTTGTGTACGTGCTGCTTCGCGTGGTGCTCGCCTCGCCGTTCGGCCGGGTGCTGGTGGGCATCAAGGTGAACGAACACCGGATGAGGTCGCTGGGCTACGCGACCTTCCGTTACAAGCTCGCCTGTTTCGTCATCGCCGGGGCGATCGCGGGGGTCGCGGGGTACCTGTCGTCGATCCAGTTCGGCGCGGTCAATCCCGAGATGATGGGCTGGCACCTGTCCGGCGCGGTCATGATGATGGTGATCCTCGGCGGCATGGGCACGCTCACCGGCCCGATCATCGGCGCAGCGGCATGGATGCTGCTCGAGCTCGGTTTCCAGGGGCTTCCCAAGTGGGGTGAAGTCGACCTCGGCAAGCACTGGCAGCTGTGGATGGGCAGCTTCATCGTGCTTTCGTCACTCCTTCTGCCGAACGGGCTGCTTGGCCTCGGCGCCGCATTGCTGAAGAGGAAGGGCAAGCCGGGTGAGTGATGCGATCCTCGCCACGCGGGACCTGACCCGCCATTTCGGCGGCCTTGCGGCCGTGGCCGGGGTGTCGCTCGAGGCGCGCATGGGCGAGCTGCACGCCGTCATCGGCCCCAACGGCGCGGGCAAGTCGACGCTCATCAACATGCTCTCCGGCGACCTGCCGCCCTCGAGCGGCAGCGTGTCGATCGAGGGGCGCGACGTGACGGGCCTCGCCGCCCACCAGATCTCGCGCATGGGCGTGGGGCGCAGCTACCAGAAGACCAACGTGTTCCTGTCGTTCTCCGCGTTCGAGAACTGCCGCCTCGCAGCGCAGTCGCGCCAGAAGACCTCGATGCGCTTCTTCCGCCCGGCGCACCGCATGGCGGACGTCAACCGTGCCGCCGAAGCGGCGCTGGCCGAGGCGGGGCTCGAATCGCGCGCCGGCAGCATCGCCAGCGCACTGTCCCACGGGGAGCAGCGCCAGCTCGAGATCGCCATGACGCTGGCCACCGGCCCGCGCCTGCTGCTGCTCGACGAGCCGCTCGCGGGCATGGGCGCGGAGGAGTCGGCCGCGATGGTCGCGCTGTTGAAACGACTGGTCGCCACGCACGCGATCCTGCTGGTCGAGCACGACATGGACGCGGTGTTCGCGCTTGCGCACCGGCTGACCGTGATGGTGAACGGGCAGGTGCTTGCGAGCGGCCTGCCTGCCGAGATCCGCGCCAATCCCCGCGTGCAGGAAGCCTACCTGGGCGAAGGCCATGAGTAACGGTTCGATCAACAGCCTCCTGATCGAAGCGCGGGGCCTCAACACCTACTACGGCGCGAGCCACATCCTGCACGGCGTCGACTTCTCGATCCGGCGCGGCGAGGCGGTCGGCCTGATGGGGCGCAACGGCATGGGCAAGAGCACGCTGCTGAAGACGCTGCTCGGCCTGGTGCGCCCGCGCTCGGGCAGCGTGAAGGTCAAGGGCGAGGACGTCACCGCCGCCGCCCCGCACCGGATCGCGCAGGCGGGCATCGCCTACGTGCCCGAGGGGCGCGGCATCTTCCCGAACCTGTCGGTGAAGGAGAACCTCGTGATGGCGGCGCGGGCCGGCACCGGGGGCCGCCGCGACTGGACCTACGAGCGCGTGCTCGAGACCTTCCCGCGCGTCGCCGAGCGGATCCATCATGGCGGCGCGGAACTCTCCGGCGGCGAGCAGCAGATGCTGACGATCGGCCGCGCGCTGATGACGAACCCCGACCTCCTGATACTGGACGAAGCCACCGAGGGCCTCGCGCCGCTGATCGCGCGCGAGATCATGCGCATCGTCGGGCTGGTGCGCGAATCCGGCATCGCCACCGTGATAGTCGACAAGAATTTCGCCGCCGTGAACGCGATCACCGACCGCAACGTCATCCTGGTGAAGGGCGAGGTCGTCTACGCCGGGCCGGCGGACGAGTTGCGCGCGAAGCCCGACGTGCACCTGCGCTACCTGGGCGTGTGATGCTGGAGCTGTCCGGCGTCGGAAAGTCCTTCGGCGCGCGGACCCTGTTCTCGGGTGTGGGCTTGTCGATGGCTGCGGGGGACTACGTCGCGATCCTCGGCGATTCGGGTGCCGGCAAGTCGACACTCCTCAACGTGATCGCGGGCCTCGAGCCCGCGGACAGGGGCAGCATCCGCTTCGAAGGCCGCGAGCTGACTGAGCTTGGCGACGACGAGCTGACGCTGCTCAGGCGCGACCACTTCGGGTTCGTGTTCCAGGCTTTCCATGTGCTGCCGCACCTCGGTGTCGCGCAGAACGTGGCGCTGCCGCTCGCGCTCCGGCACGTGGCGCGCGCCGAGGCGCTGTCGCGTGCAGGCGGGGCCGTGGCGGCGGTCGGGCTCGCGGGCCGCGAGGACAGCTTCCCGCGCGAGCTCTCGGGCGGCGAATTGCAGCGCGTGGCGATTGCCCGCGCCCTGGTGGGCAACCCGAAGCTGGTGCTCGCGGACGAGCCCACCGGCAACCTCGACCCTGACAACGCCGCACAGGTGCTCGAGCTCTTTCGCGTGCAGGTGAAGGAGAAGGGCGCGGCCGCGATCCTCGTCACGCATTCGCAGGCCGCGGCCGCCACGGCCGACCGGCGCTACCGGCTGACCGGCGCGGGCCTCGTCGCGTTGCCCTGAGCCCGGCTCGGCGTTACGGGCCGCCAGGCCGCGTCAGGGCAATTTTTTCACGCCAAGTGCCTCCAGCAGCGCCCTGATCCTCGGCTCGGGCTTCCAGTATGCCGGGCCCTTGAGGAACTTGCCGTTCGCATCGTAGATCGGCTTGCCGTCGGCGCCGAGCTTGCTCTCGTTGCTGTCCATGATGATGTCGAGCACATCCTCCAGCGGCAGCCCGTACTTCAGCGCCTCAGAGCGGCAGTAGACGATGATGTCGCCGAGCACGTCTGCGATCGCCACGGCGACTTCGGCCGGGTCGGCGCCGCCCTTTGCCAGTTGCACGATCTCGTCGATCTCGTGCACTTCGTCCATGAGCGTAGCCTTGAACTTCACGAGCCGGTCCGGCGTTTCGGCCGGCAGGGTCGGCGTTTGGTTTGCGGGCAGCTTGTACATCGCGTTCATCGCGGCGATGCGTGCGGCGAAGGTCTTGGTCATCGTC
Organism: Burkholderiales bacterium; assembly: GCA_965279075.1. GTDB lineage: Bacteria > Pseudomonadota > Gammaproteobacteria > Burkholderiales > SG8-39 > SZAS-79. The sequence continues at coordinate 258,579 of CBDIHI010000011.1, forward strand.
GTCGTCCCCTTGTGGTTGTCCCTTCAGCGGCCCTTGAAGGCAGGCGCGCGCTTTTCCATGAACGCGGTGCGTCCCTCTCGGTAGTCCTCGCTGTCGAAGCACTGCTTGTACATCGCCTCCATGCGCGCGCGGTCCCACGCCGCCGGGTCGCCCGCGAGCATGTCGATCGCCTCACGTGAGTGGCGGATCGTGAGCGGCGCGTTGTGCGCGATCGAGTGCGCGAGTGCGGTGACCTCTTCCTCGAGGTCCGCAGCCTCGACGATCCGGTTGATGAGCCCGGCGGCGAGCGCCTCGGCGGCGGTGAATTGCCGCGCGGTGAACATGATCTCCTTCGCGACCGACGGCCCGACCAGCGCGACCAGCCGGTGCAGGCCGTCCAGCGCATAGGCGACGCCGAGCTTTGCCGCCGGCACCCCGAACCTGCTCTCGGGCGTGGCGATGCGCATGTCGGCGAGCAGGGCCGTGGCCGCCCCGCCGCCGATGCAGTACCCCTGGATCATCGCGAGGATGGGCTTGCGCATGGCAAGCAGCGCCGTGCGGGCGCCCTGCGAGACGGCCTTGTAGGATTCCTCGGCTTCGGCGCTGGCGCGGGCGGAGGCGAACTCGCCGATATCGGCGCCCGAGGCGAAGGCCTTGCCGCCGGCGCCGCCGAGTACGACCACGCGCACCGAATCGTCCGCAGCGAACAGGCCGGCCGCGGTGGCGACACCGGCCCACATCTCGAGCGAAATGGCGTTCCGCTTTTCCGGCTGGTTGAAGGTGATCCACCCTATCCCGTCCCCGCTTCTCGCGAGGATCTTCGGGGTGGGCAGGCTGATGGTGTTCGCGGTGGTCATTGCGGTCTCCTCGGAAGGGCGATTCTATGCCGAACAAATGAAACTCCGCGGTCCGCGCCGAATCTTCGCGGGTATCATCGAAGCACCGTTCCCCGCAGGAAGAGCACCCGGATCCCCATGAGACTCGCAACGTTTGCGCTGAAGACCAACCCCCATTACCCGCGCCTTGGCGTGCTGTCCGGCACGAAGATGCTCGACCTCGCGCAGTGCGCGCTGCAGCCGCAGACCATGAAGGAACTGCTCGCGCTCGGGCCCGCGGGCCTCGACGAAGTGCGCCGCCACCTGGACAAGCCCAGGGCCGGGGCGCTGCGCGACATGGCGGAGATCAACTTCCTGCCGCCCATCCCCGACTCGGACAAGTTCCTCTGCGTGGGCAAGAACTACCGGGCGCACCTCGAGGAACTCAAGCGCACCGACCTCATCAAGGAGATGCCCGGCGAGCCGACCGGGTTCGTGAAGCTCAATTCCTGCCTTGCGGGCCATGAGGCCGAGGTGGAAAGGCCTGCGACCGTGACGCACCTTGACTACGAGCCCGAGCTGGTGTTCGTGATCGGCAAGCACGTGTTCGGCGGCACGAAGAAGGACGCCTTCGACTGCGTGGCCGGCATCACGATCCTGAACGACCTCACCTGCCGCGACACGCAGAAGCGCGAGGTCGCCTCGGGTTCGCGCTTCTGGACCGCGAAGAACGCGCCCGGCTTCGGGCCGCTGGGGCCGTACATCATCACGATGGACGAGGTGCCCGACCCGTACGACATCTGGGTCACCTGCAGCGTGAACGGCGAGCAGCGAATGCGCGTGAACACCAGCGACCAGATCTGGAAGCTGCCGGACATCATCGAGCATTTCTCGCGACTGCTGCCGCTGGAGCCCGGCGACATGTTCTCCACCGGCGCGCCGGGCGGCGTGGCGGTGGGCAAGCCCAACGCCGAAGCGCTGTTCCTCAATCCCGGCGACGTGGTCGAGTGCGCATTCGAAAAGCCGGACATGGTGCTGCGCACCCGCATCGTCGCACCCAAGTAAAGGAGATTCCATGAGCACGATCACCCGCGGCGACCCGCCGGGCCTGAAGAACGTCCGCCGGACGGTCTATCACCACTACATCCGGGTCGACAATCCCAAGTCGCTGATCTTCCTGTCGGGCCAGCTGGCGCGCGACGCCGACGGCAGGCTCGTCGGCGCGGGCGACATGGCCGAGCAGACGCGGCAGTGCATCCGCAACATGCGCACCGTGCTCGAAGCGGCCGGCGGCACGCTCGACGACATCGTGTCCATCGTCGTGTACACGACCGACATGCGCGCGTTCAAGGAGATCGTCGCGGCGCGCGAGGAGTTCTTCGTCGCGAAGCTCCCCACCAGCACGATCGTCGAGGTCAACCACCTCGCCGATCCCGGACTCATGATCGAATTCCAGGCGACGGCGGCACTATGAAAAATATCCTCCACGCGGCGCTCGCGGCCCTGGTGCATTTGTCCGTGATGCCCGGCCTCGCGCAGGCACAGGCCTACCCGGCCAAGCCCATCCGGATCATCGTCGCCTACCCGCCGGGCGGTGGAACCGACGTGCTCACGCGCCTCGCGGGCAAGTACCTCAACGATTCGATGAAGCAGTCGGTGGTGATCGAGAACCGCGCCGGCGCCAATGGTGGCATCGGCCTCGACCTCGTGGCCAAGTCCCCCGCGGACGGCTACACGCTGCTGGCCATCGCCGCGGGGCCGCTCAACGAGGACAACCTGAAGCTGTTCTCGGCGGTGTCGCTGTTCGCAGCGCCCGCCTACACGCTGGTGGTCAATCCAACGGTCAAGGCGACCACGGTGAAGGAGCTCATAGCGCTCGCCAAGGCCCAGCCCGGCAAGCTCGCCTATGGCTCGACCGGCGGTGGCGCGGCTTCGCACCTCGCGGCGGAACTCTTCAAGGCCATGGCCGGCATCGACCTGCTGCACGTGCCGTACAAAGGCGTCGGCAACGCGGTAACGGACCTCCTCGGCGGGCAGGTGCAGGTGATGGTCGCGCCAACGCAGTCGGTCACCGGCCACGTGAAGTCCGGGAAGCTGCGGGCACTGGCCGTCACCGGTTCGAAGCGCACGCCTTCGCTGCCCGAGTTGCCGACTTTGTCCGAAGCGGGCGTGACCGGCTACGAGGCGGTGGGCTGGTTCGGGCTGATGGCGCCCGCGGGCACGCCGAAGGAAACCGTTACGACACTCAACCGCGAGGTCAACCGCATCCTGCAGGTGCCCGACGTGAAGGCGCGGCTGCTGGAGCTGGGCGCCGAGCCCGGGGCGATGACGCCGGAGCAGTTCCTCGAGTTCATCCGCAGCGACAATGCGAAGTGGGAGAAGCTCATCAAGGAGAGGGGCATCGTCGTGGAAAAGTCGCAATGAAGCTGAAAGACTTCGCTGCTTCCACGGCAGGGCCTGCATGATCTTCCTGCGCGTCGTGTCCCTGGCCGGGATCATCGCGTCCCTGGTTGCGATCGGGGTCTTCGTTCGCGACAAGGATACGCAGCGCGCAAGCCTTTTCGTATTCGCGGCCGTCGCCTGTGGAATCCTGCTCGCGTGGAGCTGGCGGGACGCCTATCTCGCCCCGTTCGAATGGGCGCGGCGATTCGTCCAGGGCGTGGAAGGCGACCACCTGCACGAGTGGTACGCATTCAAGGGGCTGCGGGTGCGGGTGTTTCGCGACCCGGACGGGCATCCGTGGATGGCGCTGGAGGACATCGTGCCCATCCTCGAGGTCGACGCTGCCGAGGCCGGCCTGCGTCGCTATGGCCCGGAAGAACTGGGGACACCGGCTGAGGCGCCGGGCGCCTGCCTATCCGCGAGCGGGTTGCGACGGCTGGTCAGGCACAGCCGGCACCGTGATGCAGGTGCCCTCGGGCATTGGCTGGACCGGGAAGTCCTGCGGTCGCACGGCGACCTCCCGGGCCGCGAAACGGCCTAGTGCCTGGGCACCGGGAACCGATACGATAGCGACACACTCCTGACGGAATCACCACGAATGAAGACCCTCCTCACCAACGCCACGCTGGTGGACTGCGTCAATCCGGCGCCGGTCGCCAATGCGTCCGTAGTCATCGAGAACGGGCGCATAACGGAGATCATCGCGGGCGGCAAGGCGCCGGCGTCCGCGGGCGCGGAAGTCGTCGACCTCAAGGGCGCGTACCTGATGCCCGGCCTGTGGGACGTGCACATCCACCCGGACTACTTCCCCACGGTAAACGACATGCCGCTGGTGGACCAGGTGACCCTCTTCGGCCACAAGATGACCCAGGCGCTGGTGGAGTCCGGCATCGTCGGCATGCGCTCGGCCGGCGCGCACCACTACATGGATGTGGCCTGGAAGCGCGCCTACGACTCGGGCCAGCACCTCGGCCCGCGGCTCTTTGCGGCCGGCCATTTCCTCACGACCACGGGCGGGCATTTCCTGACCTCGGGCCACGCCATCGAGGTCGACGGCCCCTACGGATTCGTCAAGGCGATCCGGGAGCAGATCAAGAACGGCGTCGACCACATCAAGCTGAACCTGTCGGGCGGCATCATGGGACCGGCCTGGGACCTGCACAAGCACTCGTTCCTGCTCGATGACGAGCTCAAGGCCGCGTTCGACATCTGCAGGAAGCGCGAATTCAAGGTGATGGCGCACGCGACCAACCCGGAGTCCGTCAAGGCCGCGATCCGCCTCGGCGCGCACACTATCGAGCACGGCTACATCCTCGACGACGAGTGCATCGAGCTGTTCCTCAAGCACGACACCTGGTACGTGCCCACGCTCGCCATCAGCCACCTGACGCCGAAGCAGTCGACCAACGAGTGGGAAAGTTCCTGGTCGAAGCAGCGCAATCTCGCGTTTTCGCTCTGCTGCCGCGCCGAAGCCGCGTGCGACGAGCATTCGAGCGGCTTCAAGAAGGCGCTCAAGGCCGGCGTGAAGATGGCGGTGGGCTCCGACATCCGGCCGCTGAAGGACGCGGCGCTGCTCGAGATGGGCCTGTGGGCCCGCAACGGCGCGACGCCCTGGCAGATCCTGCTTGCCGCGACGAGGAACGCCGCGGCCGTGTGCGGCGTGGGCGCGGACCTCGGCACGATCGAGGCCGGCAAGATCGCCGACCTGATCGTGGTCGGGAAGAACCCGCTCGAGGACATCAACAACGTGCGGCACCTGCAGCTGGTCCTGAAGGACGGCCGCGTCGTCTCGGACAAGCGCCGCAGGTAATGGCCGGCGCGCGGAAAACCGTCGCGGTCGTCGGCGCCGGCATGATAGGCGCGACGATCGCGCTTGCGCTTGCCAAGCGCGGCGCCGCCGTCACGCTGCTCGACCGGGACGAGCCGGGCCGCGGCTGCAGCTACGGCAACTCCGGAGCGATCAGCCCCGGTTCGGTCGCGCCCGTGGCGATGCCCGGCGTGGTCGCCTCGGTACCCTCGATGCTGATGGACCCGGACAGCCCCCTGTTCCTGCCGCTCGGTTACCTGCCGCGGGCGCTGCCGTGGCTGCTGCGGTTCGTCGCTTCGGCCACGCCCGCAAGGGTGGAGGATTCGGCGAAGAAACTCGCCGCGCTGCATTCGGGCGCGGTCGAGGCGCACGTGGCGTTGTCCGCGGAGGTGGGCGTGCCCGAGCTGATCCTGCGCGCGGGCCACCTGCACCTCTACCCGGACGAGCAGGCGCTGGCCAAGGACGCGGGCGGCTGGCGGATGCGCGAGGCTTACGGCTACAAGGTCGAGCGCCTCGACCGGGACGGGATCCTGGCCCTCGAACCGCGGGTCGGCGCACGCTACCGGATCGGCCTGTATCTCGCGGACCACGCGACGATCCTGAACCCGCTGCGATACGTGCAGGCGATCGTGCGCGCGTTCGTCGCGCACGGCGGCAGGCTCGAGCGCGGCGATGTCTCGTCGATCGACCGGCAGGGCGACGGCCGCTGGCTGGTGAATACGGGCGGCGCGTCGACCGCTTTCGACGACGTGGTCGTCGCGGCGGGCGCCTGGGCGCGGCGCCTGCTCGACCCGGTCGGCGTGCGCGTGCCGCTGGAGAGCCAGCGCGGCTACCACGTGCAGTTCGCGGGCGGGTCCGGCACGGTCTCGCGCACCGTGATCCTCGCCGACATGAAGGTCTTCGCGACGCCGATGGAGGAGGGCCTGCGCGTCGGTGGCACCGTGGAGATCGGCGGGCTGGAACGCGCCCCCGACCCGCGCCGCGCCGCAATCCTCGAGCGCCTCGCGCGTGACGCCTTCACCGGGCTGGACGGCCTGCAAACCACGACCTGGATGGGGCACCGCCCCTGCATGCCGGACTCCGTGCCGGTGGTCGGCCCCGCGCAGGGGAGGCCCGGCCTGTGGCTCGCGGTGGGACACGGCCACCTGGGCATGACCGATTCGGCCAATACCGCCAAACGCATCGCGGACGCGATGCTGCCCGCCTGAACACACAAGGAGCTGCCATGCGATTCGTATCCGTACTCCGTGCCGCCACCGCCGGCCTTCTGGCCCTGGCCGCAGCCACTGCGCACGCGCAGTGGCCCGCCAAGCCTGTGCGCTTCGTCGTGCCTTTCCCCGCGGGCGGGTCGACCGACGTGGTGGGGCGGCTCGTCGCCGAACACCTGCGCCAGTCCCTCGGCCAGTCGTTCGTCATCGACAACCGCGCGGGTGCCGGCGGCACGACCGGTTCGGATGCCGTGGCGAAGGCCGCCCCCGACGGCTACACCATGCTGATCGGCACCAGCAGCACGCATGCGATCGCCGCCAGCCTCTACGGCAAGCTCCCCTACGACCAGGTGCGCGATTTCGCGCCGGTCACGCTGCTCGGCTCGGCCACCATCCTGCTGGTGGTGCATCCATCGGTGGCCGCGAAGTCGGTGCAGGAACTGATCGCGCTGGCCAAGGCGAAGCCCGGCTCGCTCAACTTCGCCTCCAGCGGCAACGGCGGCGTCTCGCACCTGACGGGGGAGTACTTCAAGTCGCTGGCCGGCATCGAGATGCAGCACGTGCCCTACAAGGGCGACACGCCGATGATCATCGACCTGGTCGCGGGGCGCGTGTCGCTCGCCTTCGGGACGGCGGTGGCTTTCCTGCCCTACGTGCAGAAGGGCGCGCTGAACGCGCTGGCGGTCACCAACGCGAAGCCTTCGCCGGTCGCGCCCGGACTGCCTACCGTTGCCGCCACGCTGCCCGGGTTCGAGGCGCTGCAGTGGTTCGGGATCCTGATGCCGGCGGGCACGCCGCCGGACATCGTCGCGAAGCTCAATTCCGAAGTGCTCAAGGTGCTGCGCATCCCGGAGGTGAGGGAGCGCCTGCAGTCCATGGGCATCGAGGTCGTCGGCAACTCGCCCGAACAGTTCGCGGCCTTCATGCGCGCCGAGACCCTGAAGTGGGGCAGGATCGTCAAGGACTCCGGCGCGAAGGTCGACTGACCTTCCTGCCACGCTGCTTGGCGAGGTAGCCCCGGGCCGCCTTCGGGTCGATCAGCGGGTGGAGCTCGAAGGTGGCTGGGATCATGTCGGACCACTCCGTCAGCAGCGCATGCAATGCCTCGTGGCTCTTCACGTCGAACACCACGACCGCGCCGCGCCCGGTGCGGGCATAGGCCGATTTCGCGGTCCCGGACTTCAGCAGCGGGTCCATCCACTTCCAGTACGCCTGCCGTGTCGCGGTGACGGAAGAGGGCTTCACGGGGGCGGGGCTGCTGATGACGAGGAAGAGCATGGCGGGGCGTATCCGGGGACTGTCAGAGGCCCGAATCATGCCACCGGCGCGGGCGGCGTGGCGACGCGGTCGCCGCCGGCCTCGCGCGCGCTCACCAGGTAGCCCTCTGCCTAAAACTGGCGCCGCGTTCCCGGATTCGACAAGTGGATGGGATCAGGCGTGGCAATTTCAATGCCCTGGGCGCGCGCCTTCGAGTTCCACTTGAGCGCAGTCTCGTAGTCGCGCACTACAACCGCGTTCCCGGTGTTGTATATCTCACCGAGTTTTTTCTGCGCGTAGCCGTTCCCCGACTCGGCCGACTCCGTATACGCATCCAGGGCCGCCTGATGGTCGCCCCGGTGCTCGAAGAGTTCCCCTTGGGAATAACGATCTGCCGCAGGCGCGTTCGCACTCTGGGAGAGCGCCGCCGGGATCGAGCCGCCGAGGGCAATCGCGGTAGCCAACAGGGTGAACAGCTTTGAAATTCTCATTGCGGGACCTCGCGCCAGGATCAATCAGTTGCGTCGCCGGAGTGACGACATAGAAAAGATCTTGCGCGAACCTCGTGCGTGATTCAGTGCGTTACCGAACGGATCAGCCTGATCATGTCGCTCTCGCCGGCGGCGTGGCGACGCGGTCGCCGCCGGCCTCGCGCGCGCTCACCAGGCAGCCCTCCGCCCGGGCCATCAGCGCGTCGAGGTCCGCCTCCTCGGCAGCGGCCTCGCACACGCCCGCGCTGAGGCGCAGTCCTTCTAGGCCCCCGTCGCCGGAAAGCTCCCTCACCACACGGGCGCGCAGCCGCTCGGCCGCCTCCACGCCTTTCGCGAGCGGCAGTTCGGGTAGCAGCACGCCGATCAGGCCCCGGGGCAGGCGGGCCGCGAGGTCGTAGGAGCGGATGTCGTTCTGGACGATGCCGGCGACGCGCTTCAAGGCGGCATCGGCGGAGGACCGGCCGCGCGTCGTCGCGAGCCGGTCGAGCCCCTCGATCGCGAGGGCCATCGCGCACACGGGATAGCGGCGGCGACGCGCGCGTTGCAGCTCGTCCTGGCCCACGCGCATGAAGGCGTGCTGGCTGAAAAGCCCGGTCAACGGATCCGGTAGCATCGGGTCCTCGATGTGCGCGAGTTCGTCGCGCGCGATGCGGGCGATGTCCATGTAGCCCAGCGTGCTGAGCAGGATGCACGCGTCGTTCATCGCGTAGAAGGCAAGCTGCAACCCCGTGCCGGAAAAGACCCCTTGGTCTCCGCTCATGGCCGCGGAGGCCACGAAGGCGACAAAGGCAAGCACCAGCATGGCGCTGGAGCCGATGATCAGGTGGGGGCCGGTGCGGAAGCCCGAGCGCGCGATCTGCGCCGCCGACCAAACGCCCAGGGCCAGCCCGAACAGCGCGGCGCACAGGACCACCCCGGCCCGCAGCGCGAATGCGTCATCGGAGAACCCGACGAGGACCAGAAACACGGCGACGCTCGCCGGGACGGAAGCGATCAGGTAAGGGGAGGTTTTTGCGCCGCGGACCCTTTGCAGCGCGGCGTAGCTGAACAGCGGCGTGGCCATCAGCAATGCGTTGGCAAGGGAGATCGACCACACGTCGGCGATCAGGCCGCGCTGCGAGATGAGGACGAGGCCGAGTCCCTGCGCGAGCAGGCCCATCGTCCACGAGTCCGGCAGCGCGCGCGCACGGCCGGGACGCACGGCCTGGAATTCGATCACGGCGGCGAGGATCCAGCTCCCGTAGCCACCGACGACCAGCAGCGTGCGCGGATCGATGTCCATCAGTGGGAAGCGGGAGAGGCCTGCATGCGCATGCGGCGCAGTCTACGCATGGAACGGCGCGCCGCACCAGAGACTATTGCAGGGAGAAACGCCCTTGTTTCGCGCGCAACTTATCCCCGCGTACGAATCTCCTTTCGAGATGCGTGTATCGGTACCGGTACACCAACTACCCGGGGAGACGCCGCCGATCACGAAGCCCGTCGCCTCGCGCACTAAGTCCGCGTCGGCGCGGCCCAGGGGCTCGCCGACGAGCTTCGCCGCCTTCTTCTCGCTCACGCGGTTGTCGCCGCTGGCAACGACGATCACCGCCCGGCCGGTTTCCTTTGCACAGAAGACCACCGACTCCGCGATTTCGGCCACCGTGCAGCTGCTGGATGCGCAGCGCGGTGGGGTGGGTGGCGGGTTTCATGGGGGGCTAGTCGCGGTCCGTGCACTGCTGCCCGGTCTGCGCGACACCGTAAGGGGTGCAGTAGCGCCGGCGGGACCAGAGTGATGTCGTTGCCGTCGTGGTCGGGAAGGCGGCCCGGATGGGCATGGGCAAACCACTGGGGGTGTCATCAATCCCGGGCGTTCCCCCTGCCTGCCGGACGTGCCGATCATCGCGGAGCAGGGCTATCCGGGGTTCGAGTCGGTGGGGTGGATCGGGCTGGCGGCGCCCGCGAAGACGCCTGGCGCCGTGGTGGAGTGGCTGAATGCCGAGATCAAGGGCATGCTGCAGGATCCGGCCGTCAAGGCGCGGATCGACCAGTTCGCTTTCATGCCGGTGGGGGATTCACCGGCCCAGTTCACGGCTTTCGTGAAGAGCGAGATTGCGAAGTGGTCGAAGGTGGCGAAGGAGAGCGGGGCGCGGACGGATTGAGGGTGGATCAGTGGTAATCCTCTTCGCGCTGGTGCTGGCCATCAAAACCGGGTCAGGGCCGATTTGATTATTTGGCAACAATCTCCCCGGAGACTGGCTCCTGGCGCGGACCTTGGCCGAAAAGTGGCAGTAATTGACTTACTCCGCCTTCGCTCCCGTCACAGCCACCACCTTCTTCCACTTTTCCACATCCGACACGATCTGGGCGGCATAGGCTTCAGGCGTATTTCCCCCGGGTTCCGCACCCAGGTCGAGCAACTGCTTGTCCATCCCGGGCGCTTTCAGGATCGCCGAGATGTTGGAATACAAGGCATCCACGACCGCCTTCGGCGTCCCCGCCGGCGCCAGCAACCCGAACCACGCCGACACCTCGTACCCGGCCAGCCCGCTCTCGGCCATGGTCGGCAGTTCGGGCGCCCCGGGAAAGCGCTTGGGCGTGGTCACGGCAATCCCGCGGATCTTGCCGGAGCGGATGTGCCCGATGGAGGAAGGCAGGTTGTCGAACCCCATCTGTACCTGCCCGCCGATGAGGTCGACGAGCATGGGCCCGGCGCCCTTGTAGGGGATGTGCGTGATGTCGACTTGCGCCATCGCCTTCAACAGTTCCCCGCTCATGTGCGGCGACCCGCCGGGGCTGGTGGAGCCGAAGTTGAGCGAGCCGGGCTTCGCACGCGCAAGCGCCAGCAGTTCGGCGAGGGTCTTCGCGGGCACCGACGGGTTCACCGACAGCACGTTGGGCGTGCTGCCGACGATGGTGATGGGGATGAAGTCGCGGATTGCGTCGTAGGGCAGGTTCTTGATGAGCGCGGTGTTGATGCCGTGCGAATTCACGGTGCCCATCAGCAGCGTGTACCCGTCGGCCGGGGACTTCGCCACGGCGACCGAGCCGATCGCGCCGCCCGCGCCGGGCCGGTTCTCAACGACGAAGGGCTGCTTCAGTCGGTCCGAGAGCTTCTGCGCGATCAGCCGCGCGAGGATGTCGGTGGTGCCTGCGGGCGGGTAGGGCACGACGATCCGCACCTGCTTTTCGGGAAACTCGGCCAGCGCACCTGCGCTCGCCATGGTGAACGACGCCGCGACTGCGGCGCGAAGTATCCTTCCCGCGGTGTTCCTCATTGCAACCTCCTCAAGTGACCTGTAGCGCGGCGAGTTCGTCTTCGTCGAATCCGGCGGCCCTGCGCGCTTCAAGGTTGAACGGCCCGCGCAGCAGCGGGGCCCGGTACTTCAGTGCGAGTTCGGCGTAGGTGGCGACCGGGTCGAGGCCGCGTTCCGAGCACAGGTGCCGGTACCAGCGGTTGCCCACGGCCACGTGGCCGATTTCCTCGGCGAGGATCACGTCGAGGATCCTCCCGGCCGCATGGTCCCCCCCGCTGACGAGCTTTTTCTTCACCATGGGTGAGGCGTCGAGCCCGCGCGCCTCGAGCGTGCGCGGCACCAGCGCGATGCGCGCGAGCAGGTCGTCCTGCGTGCGCTCGGCCATGTCCCACAGCGCGTTGTGCGCTTGAAACGACCCGTAGTCGTACCCCAGCGCGACGAGGTGGTCTCGCAGCATCAGGAAATGCCTGGCTTCTTCCTTCGCGATGCGTACCCAGTCGCGGTAGAAGGCCTCGGGCATGCCGGCAAAGCGCCACACGATGTCCAGCGCCAGGTCGATGGCGTTCAGTTCGATATGCGCGATCGAGTGCACCAGGGCGGCGCGGCCTTCGGGGTTCGCCATGGAGGTCTGGCCGAGCTGGCCGTGCGGCACGAGCACGGGCAGGGTCGGCCGCCCCGGGATGCCCGGCGGCGCCTCGATGAGTGCGCCGGCATCGGCCGGCAGGCCGGAGTCGAGCGCAAGGGTGGCCCCGGCCTTGCGAACGGCGTCCGCCTCGACGAGCGGTGCGAGCACCGCGGTGCGCAGCGAATTCACCGCATCCCGCGCAGCTTGGGGCCGAGCGCATCGGGTACCTCGATCGCGAAGCCGAGCACCGCAGCCGACAGCGACTTGCCGTAGTTGTCGAGGCACAGGCTCCGCGACACTCCGCCGCCGAGCGCGCCGTGCGCGACGAAATTGAGCGCCCCGATGCCGTCGACCTCGTAGCGCAGCACTTCGCCCTTCACGGTGCCCGCGTAGAAGGCCTTGAAGCGTTCGGCCGTGAGCTGGCTCTTGAGCAGGGGATAGAACTCCGGCTCATAGGCGATCACCATGATGTTCGAGGTGTTGCCCTTGTCGCCGGAGCGCGTGTGCGCAAGGTGCTGGAGCAGGACTTTCATGGTCAGCTCGTGAAATAGTGGATGGACGCGGGTACCTTCTCGCGCGGCACCAGCGAGGACCACACGCCGATGATTTCGCGAAAGCGCTCCTGGTGCGGCACGCGCTTGCCTGTGTGCGCGACGCCCGACACGGCCATGCCGTCGACTTCCCGGCCGACCTTGATGGCCTCCTCTTTCGTCTTCGTCCGCGCGGCAACGCGCACGGCGATTTCGTAGGGCTCCGGCCTGTTGGCGGGCGACATCTCCCCGTGGATCGCGTTGACGCCGAGAAAATCGATGCGCACCTCCTCGGCCCGCAGGTTCACGATCCTGAACCGCTCCTCGAGGATCCTTTTCGCGAGCTGCGCGCGGCGCAGCGCGCCGGGGCCGGCGTAGAAGAACATGTCCTCCCCGATGAAGCCTTCGATGCAGCCTATCGACACCTTGAGCGTGGGCGTGCGCGGCTTGCCGGTGAGGCCGGTGACACGCACACGGTCCGGGCCGACCTGCTCGAGCCGGATGCCGGTGAAATCGACCACCACGTCCGGCGTGATGTAGTTGGCCGGGTCGTGGACTTCGTAGAGGCACTGCTCCTTCACGGTCATCAGGTTGATGGCGCCGCCGGTGCCCGCGACCTTGGACAGCACGCAACTGCCGTCCGCGGACACTTCCGCGATCGGGAACGCGAGGTTCCACGGTTCGGGGACGTCCTTGAAACCGGGATCGGAAAAGTAGCCGCCGGTGACCTGCGCGCCGCATTCTAGGAGATGCCCAATGCCGTTGCCGGCGCCGAGGTGCGCGTGGTCCAGCGGGTCCCAGCCGAACTCGTGCATCATCGGCGCGAGGAAGATCGAGGGGTCCGCGACGCGCCCGGTGACGACGATTTGCGCGCCGGACTTCAATGCCGCGACGATCGGCTCGGCGCCGAGGTACACCTCGGCCGATACGAGATCGGCCTTGAGCGTGGAAGTCGGCCTGCCGTCCTCGAGGATGGTGTCGGTCAATTCGAGCACGCGCTCCGTGATCAGCGACCCGTTGACCGCGGCGACCTTCACGCCTTTCGCTCCGTTCTGGCGCAGCCAGTAGACGATCCGCTCGGCAGCGGCGTCGGGGTTGATCCAGCCCTGGTTGGTGATGATCCTCGTGCCGCGCCGCAGGCATCCGGGCAGCACGCCGCCGATGCGGGCGTCCAGGTAGGTGTCGTACCCGGGAAATGAAGGGTCGCGCCGCGCGCGCACCTGCGCCGCGGAGATCGTCGCCTCCGCCATGGTCTCGAAGCACAGGTAGTCGAGGTCACCCTTCTCGGCGTTCAGGATCGCGGGCTCGACGCGGTCGCCCCACCAGGCGGCGCCGGAGCCGATGCGGATGGTTTTGCCGGCCATCGTCAGATGCTCTTCGCGGGCTTGCGCTTCAGCGATTCCGGCAGCGCCAGCGTCTGCGGGTCCCAGCCCTCGATCGCGAGGATGTCCTTCAGGCACTCCTCCATGACGGCATGCGACTTCTCCGTCGCCTGCGCTATCGAGGTGTGCACCCGCTTGTCGTTCGTGGTGTTGTTGGCGCAATTCATCTGGTACTCGTACAACTCGCGCAGTTCGAAGATGGCCCGGCACACCTGCGCCGGGCAGGCGCACTGGTATATCAGCGACTGGTCGATGATCCGGCTGACCTGCGCCGCGGTGAACTGTTCCTTCATGGGTTCTGCTCCCGGTTCATGTCATTGGAGGGGCCGAACGCGACGCAGTCAATGTCCCGTTCGAACCCCTTGACCGATACCCGCCCGACCTGCCGCGGGACCGGTGTCTCGAGCCTGGCCACGGAATTCAGGCTGCGCGTGGTGTACACCTCGCCGGGCCCGGCCATGCTGCACAGCCGCGCGGAGAGGTGCACGGTGGCCCCGATCACGTCGTACTGGCGCCGCTGCCCGGCCTCGTTGGAGTCGCCGATCAGGCCGGCCAGCACCAACCCCTCGGCCACGCCCGTGCCGAAGGGCAGCGGCGCGACCATGCCGGTGCGCGCGAGTTCGATGGCGCAGCGCAGCGCGAGGTAGGAGCGGCCCATGCCGCGGAAGATCGCCATCACTCCGTCGCCGGTGTACTTGATGACCGAGCCCTCGTAACGCGTGATCAGCTTGGAGTGCGCGCTCAGCAATTCATTCAGCAGCAGAAAGAAATCCCGCGGCGGCGTGGAGCGAATCACCTGCGAGGACCCGCGGATGTCGGTGAACAGCACGGCCGCCTCGAACATCTCGGCTTCCGAGCGGGCTCCACGCTCCACGCTGGACAGCGCGCCTTCGGGCACCAGGTTCGAGAGCAGCGCGGCCCGCGATTCGAGCTTGAGCTTCGACACGCGCGCTTCAACAAGGGCGCCGAGCGTCGCGAAGAACCGCTCCTGCGCAAGGGGCTTTTCGACGAACACATCGATGCAGTTGGTCTGCCGCGACCACGTCCGCAGGGCCTTGAGCGCCGGTCCGGTCGAACACAGTGCCACGATCGCGGCCTGCGGCACCATCAGCCGGACCGTGCTGCACGCCACCACGCTGTCGGGATGGTCCGCGTGGTAGTTGAAGATCACGATGTCCGGCCTCGCGGCCTCGAGCACGGCGGGTAGCTCCAGCGTGCCCGACACGGACCGGACGGACGGGTACCCGCGGTTCGCCAGTTCATCCGCCAGCACCGTCGCCGTATAGGCATCCCGGTCGACCAGCACGATCCTTGAATCCAACATTGCCTGCGATGTCCTTCGAGATTCAATGCCTGTAAGCCCGGCAACATTCGATATTATGTGCCCTCTTTCCCGACCTTTCCCAAAGGCAGCATGACCGCAACTTCGTTTAT
Source organism: Burkholderiales bacterium (assembly GCA_965279075.1). Classification (GTDB taxonomy): domain Bacteria; phylum Pseudomonadota; class Gammaproteobacteria; order Burkholderiales; family SG8-39; genus SZAS-79. The sequence goes on from CBDIHI010000011.1 coordinate 273,785, forward strand.
GCAGGACGCCGAACTGCCACTGCGCGGCATCAAGGTGCTGGAGCTTTCCCACATGATCATGGGCCCGGTGACCGGCATGATCCTGGCCGACCTTGGGGCGGAGGTCATCAAGGTGGAACCGCTCGAGGGCGACCGCACGCGCCTGCTGAAGGGTTCGGGCAGCGGTTACTTCCCGGTGTTCAACCGGAACAAGCAAAGCCTTGCGGTCGACCTGAAGTCGAAGGAGGGCGCGGCGGTGGTGAAAAAGCTCGCGCTGGAAGCCGACATGCTGCTGGAGAATTTCCGCGACGGAAGCCTTATGCAGTACGGCCTCGATTACGAATCGCTTTCAAACGACAACCCGAAACTCATCTACATCTCGCTGAAGGGCTTCCTCTCCGGCCCCTACAAGCAGCGCACGGCGCTGGACGAGGTGGTACAGATGATGGGCGGCCTCGCCTACATCAACGGCGGCGAGAACGCCCCGCGCCGCATCGCCCCCTCGGCCAACGACATCCTCGGCGGCACGTTCGGCGTGGTGGGCGCGCTGGCGGCGCTCAACGACCGGCACGCCACCGGCAAGGGCCGCTACATCCGCGCCGGACTGTTCGAGAACAACCTCGTGCTGATGGCGCAGTTCATCGCGCAGCACCAGATGACCGGCATTGCGCCCAAGCCTTTCGGCGCCCTGCGCCAGCCGCCGTGGGGTGTGTACGACATCTTCGACACGGCCGACGGCCGCGTGTTCGTCGCGGTGGTGAGCGACGCCCAGTGGCAGAATTTCGCGCGCGCCTTCATGCCGCCCGAGTGGGCCGGGGACGAAAGGCTGAAGACCTCCGTGCAGCGCGAAGCGGCGCGCTCCTGGCTCGTGCCGGGGGTGGGCGAGGTCCTCAAGCTGTGGAAGACAGATGCGTTGTGCGTAGCCCTCGAGAAAGCCGGGCTCTCCTACGGCCCGATCCGGGAGCCGATCGACCTGCTGGAGGACCCGCACCTGCTCGCGGGCGGGGCGCTGATGAAGACGCGGGAACCCGGCGGCACCGAGATTGCCGGGGCCGCGCTGCCGATCGAGTTCGACGGCCTCAAGGCGCCCAAGCGCAGTGATCCGCCGCAGGTGGGTGAACAGACCCGCGCGATCCTCAGGGGGTTGGGCATGGACGAGGCCCAGATCGCCGCGCTGTTCGCATCGGGCGCGGTCACCGAAACCGCGGTCACCGAAACCAAAGGGAGCACATGAAAATGATCCGCAGACTCACGACCGCACTGGCGCTTGCAGCCGCAGCGGGCCTCGCACACGCACAGGCCTATCCCACCCAGCCGATCCGCATGATCATTCCCTCCACGCCCGGCGGCGGCACGGATTTCATCGGCCGACTGATGACCAACAAGCTCGCCGAACTCAACGGCTGGACCATGCTGCCGGTCAACCGGCCCGGTGCGGGCACGGCGCTGGGCCTCGCCGAAGGCGCGAAGGCCAACCCCGCGGGCTACGACCTCGTCATCGGCCAGACCGACAACGTCACGCTGATCCCGCTGCTCATGAAGGTCGCGTACGACCCCGCCAGGGACCTGACGCCGATCGCGAACGTGGCGACCACGCCGATGGTACTGATCGTCAAGGAGGACTCGCCCTACAAGACGCTGGGCGATGCGATCGCCGCGGCCAAGGCCGCCCCGGGGAAGATCGCCTATGGAACGTCCGGCACGGGCGGGCAGGTGCACATCGCCATGGAACTGCTGCAGCTGCAGGGTGGATTCAGGATGCAGCACGTGCCGTACAAGGGCTCGGCGCCCGCGCTGGCCGACCTGCTGGGCGGTCACCTCGGGTTCGCGGGTTCGTCGATCTCGTCGGCCGCCTCGCTCACGCATGCCGGCAAGATCCGCGCGCTGGCGGTCACTTCGCCCAGGCGCAACCAGGCGCTGCCGGACGTGCCGACAGTGGCCGAGGCGGGCTACAAGGACTACAGCGTGGTCTCGTACTACGGCGTGTTCGGCCCGGCCGGGATGCCGCAGGCGGTGGTGGCCCGGCTGAACGCCGACATCAACAAGCTGCTCGCGCGGCCCGACGTGCGCACCGCGCTGCTCGGCCAGGGCCTGGAGCCCGGCCCGATGTCCACCGACGAGTTTGCCGGGCTGATCCGCGACGACATCCGCAAGAACAAGGACGTCATCGCCCGCGCGGCGATCAAGGTCGAGTAGCGGCTAGGCGACGCGATTCAGCAGCGCCCCGCCGGCCTCCAGCCGGCGGCAGTTTTCCACCGCGATCGCGAGGCTCCTTTCCCAGGTCTCCTGCGTGAGCCACGCCACATGCGGCGCGGCGACCACGTTCGGCAAGGCGAGCAGGGGGTGGGTGACGGGCGGCGGTTCTTCCGCGAACACGTCGAGGCCCGCGGCGCCCAGCCGCCCGGAAGACAGAGCGGCGAGCAGGGCGGTTTCTTCGACCAGGGCCCCACGGGCCGTGTTCACGAGGATCGCGCCGGGCTTCATCGTGGCAAGGGCCTGAGCATTGACCAAGCCGCGCGTTTCTTCCGTCAGCGGCACGTGCAGCGAGACGATGTCGGAACAGGCAAGCAAGTCCGGCAGCGGCAGGCGCTCGCAGGGGCAGTCCTTCGCGGTGCGTGACGAATAAACGACTCTGACCCCCATTCCCGCGAGCCAGCCTGCAAGTTGCTGCGGGATCGAGCCGAAGCCGACGAGCCCCACCGTGCGGCCGCCGAGTTCGCCGAACTTGTCCTGCAGCGCCATGGCGGCGTGCCAGCCGCCGGGCGTGCGCACTGAGGCGTCGAGCTCGCGCAGGCGCCTGAGGCACGCGAGCATCAGCAGCAGCGCCATCTCGGCCACGGCCCGGCTGTTGGCGCCGGGCAGGTTGCAGACCGCGATGCCGCGGGCCTTGGCGGCTTCGAGGTCGATCGTGTTCACGCCCACGCCGATCTTCTGGATGAGGCGCAGCTTCGGCGCGCGCGCGATCACGGCGGCGGTGACGGGCTTGAGGGAGTGCCAGAGGACGTTCGTTTCGCCGATGGCGGCGTCGAATTGCGCGTCGCTGCTTTCGGGGCAGCAGTCCAGCGTCATCGGCGCGCAGAGCTCCGCCGCACGGTTCGCGAGCTCGGCACTTGCGTCGAAGTGGAACAGGATCCTCATGGGCGCTTGTACACCCGCCCTGCCGGGAAGATCTGCGCCGACGACCCCAGCTCCTCCTCGATCCGCACGGCCTCGTTCCACTTCACCATGCGCTCCGAGCGGGAGAAGCTGCCCACCTTCAGGTGCGGCACGCCCCAGCCGATGGCGAGGTGCACGATGGAGACGTCCTCGGTCTCGCCCGATCGCGCGGACACGATCGCGCCGTAGCCGGCCGCGCGGGCGGCCTCGACGGCCGCATAGGCCTCGGTCACGGTGCCGATCTGGTTGGGCTTGATCAGCACGGCGTTGCAGGCGCCGTCGGCCGCGGCGATCCGCTTCGCGTCGGTGACGAAGAAGTCGTCGCCGACGATCTGGATGCGGTGCCCCATCTTCTTCGTGAAGGCGCGCATGTTCCCGGCGTCGGCCTCGCCGAACGGGTCCTCGATCGACACGATGGGGTAGGCGTCGACCCACCTTTCCAGCATCACGCTGAACTGGTCGGCCGAGAGCGTGCGGTTCTCCAGCGGCAGCGCGTAGCGACCACCGGGCTGCTGCAATTGGGTGGCGGCGATGTCCAGCGCGATCGCGACGTCCGCGCCGGGGCGAAAGCCCGCGTCCTCGATCGAGCGGGTGAGTTCGACGAGCCCTTCCTCGTTCGACTTGAACGAAGGCCAGTAGCCGCCCTCGTCGGCCACGCCCTGCAGCGCGCCTTTCTTGGCGAGCCGCGCCCCCGCCGCGTAGTACACCTCGGCCGTCATCTCCAGCGCTTCGGCGAACGTCCCGGCGCCCGGGCAGGCCACCATGTAGTCCTGCAGGTCGACGCGGCCGCGGGCGTGCGCGCCGCCGCCGAAGATCTGGATCTCGGGCACGGGCAGCGCGACGCGCCGGCCCGCGGCGAGGTGCTTCCACAGGGGCACGCCGGCCGAGGCCGCGGCCGCATGCAGGCACGCGAGCGACACCGCCACGATGGCGTTGCCGCCGAGCTTCGACTTGTCTGGCGTGCCGTCGAGCCGGATCATCGCCGCGTCCACGGCGGCCTGGTCGAGCCCGTCGATGCCGCGCAGGGCGCCGGCGATCGGGCCGATGACGTTGCGCACGGCCTGTTGCACGTCGAGCCCGCGCAGGGGCGTGCCGCCGTCGCGCAACTCTTTGGCCTCGCCGCTGCCCGTGGAGGCGCCGGCGGGCGTGATGGCACGGCCCATGGCGCCGGACTCGAGCGTCACTTCTGCTTCGACGGTCGGCTTGCCGCGCGAGTCCCAGACCCGCCGGGCATGCACTTTCGCAATCGGGTTCATGCTTTGCCTTCTCCCAGTTCCTTGTTCCATGCGTCGCGCACCGCCGTGAGGCTTTGCACCGGATGCCGCAGCAGCGCGGTAGCCACCTTGCGCACCGTATCGCGCTGCCGGTCGGTGGTCAGGTATTCGGCCGGCGATTTCCCGTCGACGCGCGCAAGCAGCAGGCCGGGCAGCAGCGCGGCGGCGCGCGCCTCGATGGCGTCGCGCGGCTCCCAGTCGACGCCTGCAAGGTAGTTGTCAGAAAAAGCATCGAAGCAGGCGAGAAAGCCTTCGCGCACAGCCGGCACCCACAGGCATTTAAGCAGCAGGTGGTTCAGGCAGAAGGCGAGGTCGAAAGCCGGGTCCCCGTACCACGCGCATTCTGCGTCGAGCAGGATCGGCCCCCCGGGGCCGATCAGGATGTTCTTCGGGCTGACGTCGCCGTGGACGAGGGCGAGACGCGTTTCGGCCGTCACCGCCGCGAGCTCCGCGAGGCGTCCCGCGAGCGCCGGGTGGGCGCGCCCGGTGGCGAGCAGGTAGGGGTCCAGCCGGATCGCATGGAAGCTTGCATCGGTGCGGAACTGCGCGGCGACCGCCTCGCGCCGGGCGGTCCCGGCGTGGATCCGGGCGAGTGCGCGCCCGACCTGGGCGGCGAACCCGGGGTCTGCGCGACCCGCCGCGAGCTCGGCCTTCCAGAGCGGGTGCGCGGCAGGGTCGAGGTACTCCATCGCGAAGAACCCGGCCTCGTCCGAGGCCAGCACCGCCGGCGCGATGCCCGGAACGAGGGCCGAGGCTGCACCCATCCAGAGCCGCTCGTAGCGGTTGCGCCCGACGGGCGCCTCCCAGACCTGGGCCACTCGCAGCCGGGGCAGCGCACGCTTCACGCAGACGGTGCCGCGGCGGAGCGCCACTTTCCAGATGTCGGAGGAGACGCCGCCGGTGAGCGGTTCGGCGGGCGGGATTTCGGACGCGCCCGCGAGGCCTGCGGAGCGCAGGAAATCGAGGATGGGCTCGAAGCCCGGCGGGATCGACGGCGCCGGCGCGGCGCGTCCCTTCCCTTTCAAGGCGACAGGCGCCCGATCGTCCAGGTGTCGCCGGTCCTGGTGTACAGCAGCCGGTCGTGGAGGCGGTTGGGGCGACCCTGCCAGAACTCCATGCTGTCGGGCACCAGCCGGTAGCCGCCCCAGTGCGGCGGGCGCGCGGGGTTGGCGCCATGCGCCTGCTCCGCGGCGGCGAGTGCGTCCTCCAGCGCGCGGCGCGCGGGCACCGGGCTGCTCTGCGCGGAGGCCCAGGCCGAGAGCCGGCTGCCGAGCGGCCGGCTGGCGAAATAGTCGTCGGACTCCTGCGGCGTGACCTTTTCCACGCGCCCGGAGACACGTACCTGGCGCTCGAGCTCGACCCAGAAGAACACCAGCATGCCCTCGGGGCGGGCGGCCAGCTGGCGCCCTTTGGCGCTCGCGTAGTTCGTGTAGAACACGAACCCGCCGTGGTCCACGCCCTTCAGCAGGACGATCCGCGCGTCGGGCCTGCCGTCGGCGGCGACGGTCGCGAGGGTCATCGCGTTCGAGACCGGCAGGTCGTGAGAGAGCGCGGCGGTCATCCAGCGCTCGAACTGGTCGAGCGGGTCGCGCGCCGCTTCTGCTTCGGACAGGCCGGCGAGCATGTATTCCTTGCGCACGTCGGCGAGATTCAGGTTGGCCATGCGGGGGATTTTACCTCCTGCCGGGCGTTGCGCAGAGGGCGGCGGCGGGGAAAGCGCGCATTTTTTCCTCTGAAATCCGTTGACACATAGAGGGAGATTCGGCATCTTGTCGCTTCCGCTTGCTCTATGGCGGCATGCACCACCCGAAAATTTCAGCGTCACCACCGTTCAGAGGAGAAACACCCCAATGGCTACCAAAAAGAAAGCCGCCGCCAAGAAACCCGCCGCGAAGAAGAAGGTCGCAGCCAAGCGCAAGCCGAATGCTGCTTTCATGAAGCCGATGACGATCAGCCCCGCGCTCGCCGCGGTGATCGGCGCCGGCCCGATGCCGCGCACCGAGGTGACCAAGAAGATCTGGGCCTACATCAAGAAGCACGGCCTCCAGGACAAGAAGAACCGCCGCAACATCAACGCCGACGACAAGCTCAAGCCGATCTTCGGCACGAAGGCCCAGGTCTCGATGTTCGACATGACCAAGCTGGTCAGCAAGCACCTCAAGTAATTCAGTAAGGCTGCCTGCGGCCCTGCGGTCGCGGGCAGCCCCTGTGCCGCCTCCCCCGCGGCCAGAGCGTCAGCCTGCTATCCCCTCGCAAGCAGGTACAAGCCCCCGACAGTCATTGCAATGCCCGCCGTGCGCGTCAGCGTGAACGCCTCGCCGTACGAAAGCACGCCTATCGGGAGCAGGATCAACGTCATCACCGCGCTGATCGACACGCCCGTCGTGCCCACCGGCCAGCCCGCGCGGTAGGCGAGCAGCACGCCAATCTCGCAGGCCGCGATCGCCACTCCGAGCGCGAGCGAGTGCCAGGGCACCGTGCCGAAGCCCTCCGCGAGCGAGCGCCCCGGCGTCAGCAGCGGGAATGCCGCGAGGCAGGCGAACGCCGCGACCACGTAGGCCGAGGCGAGCGTCGCGCCCGCGTTGGCGCCCGCGGGCACGAGCTTCTGCAGAAGGTGCAGCGCCGCGAGCCCGACGGACGCGAGGAGGAAGGGCAGCAATTTCGCCGCAGTCATCTCGGCGGCCATCGCTAGCCCTTGTGGTAGGTCGTGACGCGCTCGACCTCGTTTTTCGAGCCGAGGATCACCGCGACGCGCTGGTGCAGCCCCTCGGGCTTCACCTCGAGCAGGCGGATGCTGCCGTCGGTCGAGGCGCCGCCGGCCTGCTCGATGATGAAGGACATCGGGTTCGCCTCGTACATCAGGCGCAGGCGCCCGGAGGTGTTCTTGTCGTCGCGCGGGTACATGAAGATGCCGCCGCGGGTGAGGATCCGGTAGACGTCGGACACCATCGAAGCCACCCAGCGCATGTTGAAGTCCTTGCCGCGCGGGCCGGTCTTGCCTGCGAGGCACTCGTCGATATAGCGCTTCACGGGCGCATCCCAGCGGCGCATGTTGGACATGTTGATCGCGAACTCCGCGGTGTCCTCGGGGATGCGGATATCCGGGTGCGTCAGCACGAACGAGCCCATCTCGCGGTCGAGCGTGAAGCCGTGCGTGCCGTCGCCCACGGTGAGCACCAGCATCGTGGTGGGGCCGTACACCGCGAATCCCGCCGCGACCTGCGCCGTGCCCGGCTGCAGGAACGCAGTTTCGTCCGCTTCGCAGTAGCCCTCGCCGCTGGCGGCCTTCGGGCAGCGCAGCACCGAGAAGATCGTGCCCACGGAAACGTTCACGTCGATGTTCGACGAGCCGTCGAGCGGGTCGAACAGCAGCAGGTACTCGCCCTTGGGAAAGTGCGTCGGGATCGGGTGCGGGTCCTCCATCTCCTCCGAGGCGAGCGCCGCGAGGTTGCCGCCCCATTCGTTCGCCTCGAGCAGGATCTCGTTGGACAGCACGTCGAGCTTCTTCTGCACTTCGCCCTGCACGTTGTCGGTCCCCGCGGAGCCGAGGTTCCCGCCGAGCGCGCCCTTGTTTACGGCGTGGCTGATCGCCTTGCAGGCGCGCGCCACGGTCTCGATCAGGAGGCGCAGGTCGGCGTTGATGAGCGCCTTGTCGCGCTGGCGCTCGATGAGGAAGCGGGTGAGGGTGATGCGGCTCATTCTTGCGGTGCTCCTTTGGTGTTCGAGGCGGTTTTTTCGGCCGAGTATATACTTGCCCGATGACACCCAACGACAACGCCTACCGCACGATCGAAGTGCGCCGCGTGGCCGGCGCGCTCGGCGCCGAGGTGCATGGCGCGGACCTCTCGATCCCCCTCGATCCGGCGGTGATCGCGGAGATCCGCCGCGCCTTCCTCGAGCACCTGGTGATCTTCTTCCGCGGCCAGGACCTCGCGCTCGACGTATACATGGCGTTCGCGCGCGCCATGGGGACGCCGGTCGAGTATCCCTTCGTGAAGGGCCTGCCGGGCCACCCCAACGTCATCGAGGTGAAGAAGCTCGAGCACGAAAAATCCAACTTCGGCGGCGTCTGGCATTCCGACACCGCATACCTCGACCAGCCGCCGATGGGCAGCATGCTGCTCGCGCGCGAGATCCCGCCGTACGGCGGCGACACGCTGTTCGCGAACCAGTACCTCGCGTACGAATCGCTTTCCGAGGGCATGCGCCAGCTGCTGGACGGACGCATGGCGGTGAACACCTCCGCCAAGGCCGATGTCTCGAAGACGCGCGAGGATCGCCTCGCCTCCGATGGGCGCGCGGATGCCCCGAAGAGCTACGAGACCGAGCATCCCGTGGTGCGCACGCATCCCGAGACCGGCCGCAAGGCGCTCTACGTGAACGTCGCGCATACCGCGCGCTTCTCGGGCATGACGGAGGAGGAGAGCGCGCCGTTGCTGGGCTACCTCTTCAAGCACCAGGTGAGGCCCGAGTTCACCTGCCGGTTCGTCTGGCAGCCCGGGTCGCTCGCCTTCTGGGACAACCGCTGCGCGCAGCACAACCCGGTGAACGACTACCACGGCTTCCGGCGCGTGATGCACCGGATCACGCTGGCGGGCGACACGCCTCGCTAGCGGTTTTCCTGGCCCTCCGGCCAGAGCCGTAGCCCCCTGCAAGCAGGCACGCCGAGATCGCGCAGAACACCGGCGTCATCCCCAGCGCCGATCCCACCGCCCCGAACACCAGCGGCAGCGCCGTGCTGCTCGTGTTCAGCACCGTGGTGCGGATGCCGACCACTTCGCCCTGGCGGCCCGCGGGCGAAGCCTCGTAGAGCAGCGACATGATCATCGGTTGCGAACACCCGAGGCCCAGGCCCAGCAGGAAGGCGATCGCCATCATCAGCGGCGCGCTGGTGACGAAGGGGAACATCAGGTACGCGGTGCCCGCGACGACGAAGGCCACGCTGATCACCTGCCACTCGCGCAGGCGCCGGGAAAGCGCAGGCATCGCAAGCCGGACGACGAAGGTCGCCGCACCGAAGAAGCCCATGATGATCCCGGTGGCGGAGGCCGACAGCCCGATGTTCGAGCAGTGGATAGGCATCACGAACGTGAACAGGTCCCACCCGGTCGAGAGCATGCCGCTGACGATCAGCACCCGCCGCAAGTCGCGGATACGCACCAGGTCCATCACGCTGTGGCCCGAGGGGCGGTGCTTCGGCGTCTCGTGCCGCACGAGGTCCTTGCGGCGCCAGAACGTGACTCCCAGCGCGACGGCCGCGAAGGCCGCCATGATCGCGAAGGCGCGCACCTCGCCCACCCCGTCGATCGAGAAACCGGCCACCAGCGGGCCGAGCGACCCCGACACCGAGAACCCGAGCGAGAGCCACGAGAAGTTCGCCGCGCGGTCTTCCGGCTTGCCGTATGCGCCGACGAGGTTGTTGGAGATCATGTGCGAGAGCATGAAGCCCGAGCCGATCAGGGTCGCGGCGACGAAGAGCGTCGGCAGGCCCGGGACCAGGAAGGGCAGCATTACCCCGAGGAGGAGGAGCCCGTTGCCCCACAGCAGCGGCACGCGCGGCCCGATGCGGTCGATCAGGCGCCCTGCGGTCACTGACATCAGCATCGGCAGCAGCGCGTAGAGCGACATCAGCACGCCTACCGTGAACGGCGAGGCATCGAGCTTCAGCGCGTACAGCGACACCGTCATGCGGCTGCTGGTGAACGCCGTGTGCGCGAGGATCGTCAGCAGGATGATGTGCGGGAACTTCATCGCGTCAGTCCACCGCCGCCGCCGAAGGGGCACGCGTGCTGCGCCAGGTCACCATCGAGACGCCTGCGCAGGTGACCGCGATGCCGGCCACCGAAAGCGCGCTGGGCACCACGCCGAACATCGGGTATTCGAGGGCGACCGCGATGATCGGCGTCAGGTAGATCAGGCTGGTGACGCGCGTGGCCTGGCCGTGGCGCATCAGGAGGTTCAGTGCGTTGGTGGCGAGGATCGAGGCGAGGATCACCAGGAAGGCCAGCGCCGCGAACAGCTGCCAGGCCCAGTCCACACGCATCCCCTCGACGAAATAGGCCACCGGGGCCAGCGCCAGGCCGGACGCGGCGAACTGGATGAAGGCGCCGGCCTTGAGGTCGGTCGTCGGGCAGAAGGTCTTCTGGTAGAGCGTGCCGGCGGTTATCGCGGTGAGACCGAACGCAAGGGCGACGAGGCTGCCGAGCGGCAGTTCCTGCACGTCGATCTTGTGCCAGACGACCAGCGTGACGCCCGCGAGGCCCACGATCACGCCGGCCCACTGCAGGCGGGACAACCGCTCCCCCATCCAGCGCCAGGCGATGACCGCGGTCGCGAGCGTCTGCAGCGACATGATCAGCGCGGTGATGCCGGCCGACAGCCCGAGGTACTGGCTGTAGTGGCTGCCGGACAGGTGCACCGCGTGCATCAGCAGGCCTGCGAAGACCAGGTGGCCGAACTCACGGCGCGAAGCCGGCCAGGCCGGGCGGGTCAGCATGAGCACCGGCACCATGCACGCCACGCCGAGCGCGTAACGCAGCGTGAGCATCGTGAACGGCGGCGCGTACAGCAGCGCAACCTTGCTGGCGAGGAAGCCGGAGCCCCAGACGCTGACGAAGTACCAGGCGAGGGCGGTGTCGATCCAGCGGCGGTCGGCCGGTGGATGGGGAGGGGCGGTCATGGAGGCCGCCATTTTCGCATCCCGCGGCGACTGCCGCGGGATGTTTCGAGCCTGTTACTTGCGCGTTACGAGCGGTTTTGCAGTGCGGCGATACGCTGCTCGATCGGCGGGTGCGTGGAGAACAGCGCCATGAAGCCGGGCCGGTCGCTGATGCCGGAGGCCTTGAAGGACTGCGGCAGCGCACCGGGCTCAAGGCCCCCGAGGCGGGAGAGCGCGGCCACCATCGGCTGCGGGCTGCCCAGGAGCTGCGCGGACCCGGCATCGGCGCGGAACTCGCGCTGGCGCGAGAACCACGCGACGATCATCGAGGCGACGAACCCGAAGATGATGTCGCAGGCGATCGATGTCACGTAGAAGCCGATGCCCGGGGCGTCGCGGTCGTTCTTCAGGACGACCCGGTCCACGAAGTAGCCGACCACGCGCGAGAGGAACACGACGAAGGTGTTCACCACGCCCTGGATCAGCGTGAGCGTCACCATGTCGCCGTTGGCAATGTGGGCGACCTCGTGGGCGAGCACGGCCTCGACTTCCTCGCGGCTCATCGAGTTGAGCAGGCCGGTGGAGACCGCCACCAGCGATGCGTTCTTGAACGCGCCGGTGGCGAACGCATTGGGCTCGCCTTCGTACATGGCGACTTCCGGCATGCCGATGTTGGCGCGTTCGGCCAGCGTCTTGACCGTATTGACCAGCCAGAACTGCGTGGTGCCTTCGGACCCGTCGATGACCTGCGCCCCCGTGGACCACTTGGCCATGGGCTTGGAGATCAGCAGCGAAATGAAGGAGCCGGTAAAGCCGACGACCAGCGAGAACACGAGAAGCATGCCCAGGTTCAGGCCCTGGGCATTCATGAACTTGTCCACGCCCAGCACGGACAGTGTGATGGACAGCACGACCATCACGGCGACGTTTGTGACCAGGAACAGCACGATCCGTTTCATTTTTAAATCCTCCTCGGGCCGCCCGGGGTTGAGGGAAATCCGGGCGCGCGCCATGGTAGCCGAGTTTGGGGCCGGCACCGGGATTTCAAGTCCCCCGGCGGCGGTCTTCGCGCATCATTTCCGCGCCCCGCTCGGCAATCATGATCGTGGGCGAGTTTGTATTACCGGAAGTAATGGTCGGCATCACGGATGCGTCGATCACGCGCAGGCCTTCGACACCGATCACGCGCAGGCGGGTATCCACGACGGCCATGGGGTCGCCCGCCGGGCCCATCCTGCAGGTGCCCACCGGGTGGAAGATCGTGGTGCCGATGTCGCCTGCGGCCTTCGCCAGTTGCTCGTCGGTGGAGACCTGCGGACCCGGCAGGAATTCCTCCGGGGCGTAGCGCGCGAGCGCCGGCTGCGCGGCAATCCTGCGGGTGAGGCGCAGCGCGTCGGTCGCGATTCTGCGGTCCTCCTCGTCCGACAGGTAGCGCGGATTGATCAGCGGCGCCTCGCGCGGGTCGGCGCTCCTGATGCGGACGTATCCGCGCGAAGCGGGCCGCAGGTTGCAGACGGATGACGTGAATGCAGGGAAGGGGTGCAGCGGCTCGCCGAACTTGTCGAGCGACAACGGCTGGATGTGGTACTCGATGTTCGCGCTGGCCTGTCCCGGGTCGGAACGCGTGAACGCGCCGAGCTGGCTGGGCGCCATCGTCAGCGGACCGGTGCGGAAGAACAGGTACTCGAGGCCCATCTGGATCTTGCCGAAGGGGGAGCGCACCCACTCGTTCAGCGTTTTCACGCCCTTCACCTTGAACGCGGTGCGCAACTGCAGGTGGTCCTGCAGGTTCTCGCCGACACCGGGGGACGCGTGCACGACAGGGATACCGTGCTCCTTCAGCAGGCCGGCCGGCCCGATGCCGGAGCACTGCAGGATCTGCGGCGAGCCGATCGCGCCCGCGGCCAGCACCGTCTCGATGCGTGAAGAAGCGAAATTCGACCTGCCCTTGCGCCAGAACTCCACGCCCACCACGCGCTTGTCCTCCATCCGCAGGCGCTTCACCTGCGCCTGCGTGACCACGGTCAGATTGGGCCGCTTCATCGCCGGGCGCAGGAAGGCCTTGGTCGCGTTCCAGCGCACGCCGCGCTTCTGGTTCACCTCGAAGAAGCCCGAGCCCTCGTTGTCGCCGCGGTTGTAGTCGTCCGTCTTCGGGATCCCGGCCTCAGCCGCCGCGTCACGCCAGGCGTCGAGGATCTCCCACGAGAGGCGCTGCTTCTCCACGCGCCATTCGCCGCCCGCGCCGTGCGATTCCGTGGCGCCGGCGTGGTGGTCCTCGGATTTCCTGAACACGGGCAGCACGTTGTCCCAGGACCAGCCGCTGTCGCCGGTGAGCCTTGCCCACTCGTCGTAGTCGCGCTTCTGGCCGCGCATGTAGATCATCGCGTTGATCGAGGAGCACCCGCCGAGCACCCGGCCGCGCGCATACAGGATCGAGCGGCCGTTGAGGCCCGCGTCCGGTTCGGTCTTGTAACACCAATCGGTGCGCGGATTGCCGATGCAGTAGAGGTAGCCGACCGGGATGTGGATCCAGATCCAGTCGTCGTTGCCGCCGGCTTCGAGCAGCAGCACGCTGACCTCGGGGTCCGCGGAGAGCCGGTTGGCGAGCACGCAGCCCGCCGTGCCCGCGCCGGCGATGATGTAGTCGAACGAACCGATGGAGTTGGCCATGGCCCTATTGTAGGGGAGGCAGGCAAGGACGATTGCCGATGGCGCCGGACCCCCGGGTGGGGATTTTGTGGTTACCGTTGCCTCAACCCTTGGGAGGGATGCCAATGAGGGCCATTACTGCCACTTTTCGGCCAAGGTCCGCGCCGGGAGCCGGTCTCCGGGCCTATTGTTGCCATCGTTCTGCCCCGGCCGATGAGGTGGGGGCGGTTATTTCCGGATCACCAGCGCCGTAGCCGCGAGCACCGTGAGCCCACCCGCGATTGTCCCCACGCCGATCGCCTCGCCGAGGAACAAGGCGCCCCACAGCACGCCGAAGACAGGAATCAGGAAAGTGACGGTCAGCGAGCGCGTGGGCCCGATGTTGGCGATCAGCCGGAAGAACAGCACGAAAGCGAGCGCGCTGCAGACGAGCGACACCCCCAGCACGGCGACGATGACGGAAGGGGTGAAAGCCGAAGGCGGCGGGACCGGCGGCAGGAATGGCGCGATCGCGAGTGTCGCGACGATGAGCGTGGCGGTCGACAGCGCGATGGGCTGCACACCGGCGCCGATGCGTTTGAGCAGCGTGGTGGACACGGCATAGCACAGCGTCGCCCCGACACAGGCCGCGGTGCCCAGCAGCACGCCTGGCGTCAGCGCGATCGGGCCGAGGCCCACCACCATCGCAACCCCCGCGACGCCGAGCATCAGGCCGCCGAGCTTGCGCGCGGTGAACCGCTCGCCCAGCCACAGCGCCCCGCAGATCGCGCCGAAGAAAGGGGTGGTCGCATTCAGGATGGCCATGGTGCCGGCTCCGAGGTGCAGGCCCGCGTAGGCATACAGCGTCCAGGGCGCAGCCGCGTTCAGCACCCCCATCAACAGGTAGGCGCGCCAGTGCTTGCGCACGTCGAGCTTCGCGCCGGTGACGCACAGGTAGGCCAGCATGGCGAGCGCCGCGATCGACACGCGCAGCTCGGCCAGCCACACGGCGCCGAGCGCGGGCACCGCCATGCGGAAGAAGAGGAAAGACGCGCCCCAGATCGCGGCGAGCGCGAAGAGGCGGGCGAGGTCGGCGGGCTTCATGGCAAGGCACGCACTTTACCGCCAGTGCGTGCCCCCGCCTTCCCGCTTATTGCGGCGTTTCGCTTTACGCGATCTTGCGCTTCAGGAAGCCGAAGATGCCGCCTGAAGGCTTGGCTTCTGCCTGGGGCGCGCGTGCGTGTTCCTCGCGTTCGCCTGCGCGCGAGGCGCTGGCCTTCGCGCACCTGCGCGAGCCGTTCCTCTTCCATGCGGTCCATCGGCACGGCGGGGCGGTAGCCGCCCTGCTGCGGACGGGCGCCGGGACGCGCGCCCTGGGGGCGGGCGTTGTCGTTGCTGCGCGGCTGCTGGTCGCCGCGACGCGCGTGCTGCGGGCGCGGGGCGCCGTCACGGGCGGGGCGCGCCGCACCGTCGCGCGTGGAGGGGCGCGGCGCGCGCGCCGGGCGGTCGCTCTTCGGCTGCGAATCGCGGCGGCGCGGCTGGCCGCGCGGCTGGCGCGGGCCGCGGTCGTCGACCTCGGGCGCCTGGCGCAGGCCGGGGGTGGGCGCGAAGCCTTCCTCGGTCTTCACGGGGATCTGCCTTGGTGATCAGGCGTTCGATCGCGTGCAGCAGCGGGCGATCGTCGGCGCTGACCAGCGAGATCGCCTCGCCGGTGGAGCCCGCGCGGCCGGTGCGGCCGATGCGGTGCACGTAGTCTTCCGAGACGTTCGGCAGGTCGAAGTTCACGACGTGCGGCAGGGCCTCGATGTCGAGGCCGCGCGCGGCGATGTCGGTCGCGACCAGCACCTGCAGCTCGTTGTCCTTGAATTTCTTGAGCGCCTTGGTGCGCGCCGGCTGGCTCTTGTTGCCGTGGATGGCATCGGCCTGGATGCCTTCCTTTTCCAGCTGCTGCGCGAGACGGTTCGCGCCGTGCTTGGTCTTGGTGAACACCAGCACCTGGTGCCAGTCGCCGCCCTTGATCAGGTGGGCGAGCAGCTCGCGCTTGCGGTCGCGGTCCACGTGGTAGACGCACTGCGCCACCAGTTCGATCGGCGCATTGCGGCGCGCGACCTCGACCGTGGCCGGGTCGCGCAGGATCGTGCCGGAGAGCTTCCTGATGTCGTCCGAGAACGTGGCCGAGAACAGCAGGTTCTGGCGCACGGCGGGCAGGATCGCCAGTACGCGGCGGATGTCGTGGATGAAGCCCATGTCGAGCATGCGGTCGGCTTCGTCCAGCACGAGGATCTCGACCGACTTCAGGTCGATAGTGCGCTGCTGTACGTGGTCGAGCAGCCGGCCAGGCGTGGCGACGACGATGTCGACGCCGCGGCGCAGTTCGGTGACCTGGGGGTTGAAACCCACGCCCCCGAAGATCATGCATGAGCGCAGGTTCATGTGCTTGCCGTAGGTGCGCACGCTTTCGTGCACCTGTGCGGCGAGTTCGCGCGTGGGCACGAGGATCAGCGCGCGGATGGGGTTCTTGCCCGTGCCTTTCGGCGCGATTTCGGACAGGCGCTGCAGCATCGGCAGCGTGAAGCCCGCGGTCTTGCCGGTGCCGGTCTGGGCGGCGCCGAGCAGGTCGCGGCCTGCGAGGACGAAGGGAATGGCCTGCGCCTGGATGGGCGTGGGGGTGGTATAGCCTTGCTCGGCGACGGCGCGCAGCAGCGCGTCCGACAGCCCGAGCGTCGAGAACGACGTATCTATGACAATCTCCTGGGGATCGGCCTGGGAAGTCACCTCACTCGAGGTCTTCCATACCGGTTCAGGCAGATGAGGTACCGCTTTAAGGGGATTCGAGAGCCCGCGAGGTGTTGCATTTGGCGGGGAGCCGCGAAGAGGGTTGAGGCGCTAACCGATTGAAGCGATTCAAGACCTTGGGACGGAGTATACACGAAATACACGAAACACTTTGGGCCGTCGCAGGTTTGCCGTCGGGATGCCGGGGTCCGGTCACGGACCCGCTCTATTCAACCCCCTGAAAGCGGGGCATGATTGTGACGTATGCCATACGCTGGCTGCCGCGCGTCAAAGTTCAACTTTGACGGGTTGCGAAAAGGGGGTCCCGTGGCGGTGGAAAAGAACCCGTTTCGTGAACAAAGCGCCAAAGGCAAGTCTTGGGACGCGCCCGCCGTCGCGCGCGGAGTTGAAGTCGCCGTCCTCTGCTTCAATACTGCCCTCGTAGTGATTCTTTGGAGTGCAGCGGTTTCCCTTATACGATCCGAACGGGACGAAGCCATTCGTTCCGCAGTGGATCGCAACGACAATCTTGCCATTGCGTTCGAGCAGTACGTTACCCGGACCCTCGCGAGTGCTGATTTGGAGCTCACGCTCGACGCCTTCCGCGAGCGCAAGCTCGACAACCCGGTCCACACCGTGAACGACGGCCAGACGGCGATCGATTACCTTTTCGGGGCGGGCGAGTACGCCGACCGGAAAAGGTTTCCGGTCCCCGACCTGATCCTTCTGGACCTGAAGATGCCCGTGGTCGACGGCCTGACGGTGCTGAAGCGCATCAAGGAGTCGGGGCGCCTCAAGCGGATCCCGGTCATCATGCTGACTTCGTCCAAGGAAGAGGGTGATCGTGCGCTCAGCTACGACAACGGGGTCAACAGCTACCTGGTCAAGCCGGTGTCGTTCGCCGGGTTCCTGGAGGTGGTTGGAAAGATCCATGAGTACTGGCTTACACTCAATGTTCCGCCACCGCAGTCTGCGAGAGAAAAAGCATGAAGCTCATTCCATATGAACTTGACTCTCTCAGGAGCGTCGCTGCGGCGGTGTTCGATTTATCCGGCACGCTCCTTGAGGCGAACGCGGGGTTCAACCGGATCCTCGGCGCAACTGCGCCCGCCTGCGTCGGGCAAGGCGTCTCACACTGCTTCCAGTACCCTGCCTTCAGGGAACTTTCCACCGCGTCGCCGGGCGAAGGGGGCACCCTCTATCGGGGCGCGATGCGGATGCGCGATTTCAAGGGCGGGACGATTCACATCGAAGGGGTCGTTACGCGCTCGGCGTTCGGCATCTGCCTGTTAGCCGACTTCGCCCTCGACGAGACCGCGGGATCGCCCGACCGACGCAGTCCCGCACGCTCGCCCGAGGAACCACGTGTCGTCGATGCCACGCTGACCGACAGTCTCACCGGGGTCGGAAACAGGGCACATTTCGACCAGGCCCTCGCGCGGGAGATCAGTCGCGTCAAGCGCACCGCCCTGCCGCTCAGCATGCTGGTCGGGAACCTGGACCACCTTGCCCGGGTCAACGAACAGAATGGGCGCAGTGCCGGAGACGCGCTGCTCACCCGCTTCGGGTTCCTGTTGCGATTGCTGACCCGGCCGACAGACGTCTCGTCGCGCCTGTACGGAGACAGCTTCGCGGTGCTGATGCCGCATACGAATATCGCAGGAGCGATTGTCTTGGTCGAGAGGATCCGCGTGGCGTTTTCGAAGCCGACTGCCGACGGTCCCGAGCATCCGGCCACGGTAAGCTTCGGGGTGGCGGAGTTCGATACGAACGAGGACGCGAAGACTTTCCTGAATCGGGTGGGCATCGCGCTCGGTGAGGCAAAGAAAAGTGGCCGCGACCGGGCGATCGCGGCGAATCCCGCAGCGGAAGGCGACGGATCGACACCGGCCGGCTAGGTCCCGCAGAACGCGAAGTCCACTTCGAGCGAGAGCCCGCTCACGATCCGTGCGATCGACTTGCCCGAGCCGCACGAATGCGTCCATCCGAGCGTGCCGTGGCCGGTGTTCATGTAGAGGTTCGCCACTTTCGAGCGCCCGATGATGGGCACGTTCGACGGCGTCGCCGGCCGCAGTCCCGTCCAGAACTGCGCCTCGCCTGCGTCACCCGCGCCGGGGAAGAGGTGCTCGACGCGTTTCACGATCGCCTCGCAGCGCACGCGGTTGAGGTCGCGGTCGTAGCCGTTGAACTCGGCCGTGCCCGCGATGCGCAGTCTTTCCCCCAGCCGCGAGAACACGAGCTTGTATTCGTCGTCGGTCAGCGAGACGCGGTGCGCCATCGCCGCGTCCTTTACCGGCATCGTCACCGAGTACCCTTTGGCGGGGTAGATCGGCAGCTTGATCCCCAAGGGCGCCGCATACAGCGGGCTGAACGAACCCATGCACAGCACGTAGGCGTCGCCGCGGATGCGCTGGAAGCGCCCGTCGGGGTCGGTGGCTTCGACGTGCTCGACCGTGCCGCCGGCTTCGCGCAGCGCGGTCACCGTGTGGCTCATCAGGAACTTCACGCCGGCCGCCTCGCACAAGGTGACGAGCTCGCGCGCGAACAGGTTCGCGTCGCCCGATTCGTCCTCCGCCGTGTAGGTCGCCCCCGCGAGCTGGGGCCGGATGTGCGCGAGCGCGGGCTCTATTTTCACGGCCTCGTCCGCGGAGATCACGCGCCGGTCGCAGCCCAGTGCGCGCATCTGTTCGGTGGGCTCGAGGGCGGCCTCGAATTCCTTCGGACTGGTGTAGAAGTGCAGGATTCCCTGCGTGCGCTGGTCGTACGCGATGCCAGTCTCGCGACGCAGCGCCTGCAGCGTCTCGCGGCTGTAGGTGCCGAGCCGCACGATCTGGCCGATGTTGTGCCGCGTGCGTTCCGGCGTGCACTCGCGCAGGAACTGGAGCCCCCAGAGCCACTGGCGCGCATCGGCGCGCAGGCGAAAGAGCAGGGGAGCATCCTCTCGCGCGAGCCACTTGAGTACTTTCAGCGGCGCGCCGGGATTGGCCCAGGGCTCGGCATGGCTGACGGAGATCTGCCCGCCGTTGGCGAAGCTGGTTTCGGCGGCCGGTGCGGCCTGCCGGTCGACGACGGTGACTTCGTGGCCGAGCCTGGAGAGGTAATAGGCGGAGGAAACGCCGAGCAGGCCGGAGCCGAGGACGATGACGCGCATGGGAGCACCCTTTGTAAGGCGCCGCTCCCCCTGTCCGTGTTACCTGAGAGATTCGGGCGCGGCGCCTGCCGCGGCCTTGCTCCTTCGGTGCGTCACCTGGTGTGACGGCTCTCCAGACGGCTGTTCATCGCATGCAGTACTGGACCTGAGCGTGTATGGGAGATTGCGCCTTCGGTGACCGGGCGTGCCCGGTACTCTCCTGCATGGTGGCACTATAGCGGATATCGAACTGGTGAGGAGGAAGTGGAAATGACATTCGAACGCGCCGTCGTCCTGGTGTTCGCCCTGCTAGCGTTACCGGCGTGGGGCCAGTCGTGGCCGCAGCGGCCTGTGCGCCTGGTCGTGCCTTACCCGCCCGGCGGGGCGTCGGACCTGCATGCCCGCCACCTCGCGGCGAAGCTCACCGACCTGCCGCAGCCGGTCATCGTCGAGAACCGGGCCGGCGCCGGCGGCAACGTCGCATTCGAGTACGTCGCCAGGGCCGCTCCCGACGGCTATACCCTGCTGTGGGGCGCGGGCTCGATGACCGTGGCGCCCGCGCTCACGGCCAACCTGCCCTTCGACGTGGTGAAGGACTATGCGCCGATCTCCCTGGTCGTGGTCGTGCAGAACGTCCTGATGGTGCCCGCGGTCGCGCCTTGGAAAAGCGCACCGGAGCTGATTGCCGCGGCCCGGGCACAGCCGGGCAAGCTCAACTACGCGTCCTCGGGCGCCGGCGCGATTCCCCACCTGAGCATGGAGCTCCTCAAGAGCATGGCCGGCGTCGACATCGCGCACATTCCCTACAAGGGCGATTCGCCCGCGATGGTCGACCTCGTCGCAGGCCGCGTCGACATGTATTTCGCCACCATTGCGGGCGGCGTCCAGCAGATCCGCAGCGGCAAGGTGCGTGCCCTGGCCGTCAGCGCGAAGAAGCGTGCGGCGACCCTGCCCGAGGTGCCTACGCTCGACGAAGCGGGCATTCCGGGCTACGAAGTCGCGTCGTGGTTCGGCGTGCTTGCGCCCGCCGGCACGCCGCGCGACATCGTGAACCTGATGCATTCGCAGATCGCGAAGGCCGTCGCGCAACCCGACCTGCGCGAGAAATACGTGGCGCTGGGCTCGGAGCCCACCAGCAACACGCCACAGGAGTTCCAGGCGCTGATCCGTGACAGTGTCGCGAAGTTCGCGCAGATCGCGAGGGGGGCGGGCATCAAGCCCGAGTAGCTTCAGGAGGCGAACAGCCCCTGGTGCGCGCACAGGTCGCGCAGGCGGGCGAACTGCTTCACGGTCACGCCGCGATACCCGAGCTCGACGAGGCCTTCCTCCTGCATGCGCTTGAGCTCGCGGTTCACGCTGGGCCGGGCCGCGCTCAGCATCACCGCGATCTCCGCTTGCGTCAGTCGCAGGCTGGCGCCGTCGCCGCCGTCCCGCCCGGCGAGCGCTAGCGTGCACAGCTGGCGTGCCAGCCTCTGCCGCAGCGGAACCAGCGCGAACTCGTCCACGGCCGAGTACGCCTTGCGCAGGCGATAGCACAGCAGCCTTGCGAAATGCGCATGGAGTTCCGGGGTCTCGTCGAGGACCGCGAGGAAGCCGCCCCTGGGGACGAGCAGTACTTCGGTGCGCCGGTGGGCGCGCGTGTCATGGACCGCGCCGAGCCCGTCGATGGCCGCGACGAGCCCCCATACGGAGCCCGGCTGGATCAGGGAGAACACGACCTCGTGCCCGTCCGAGGTCAGCGTGGCGCTGCGGATCGCGCCGCGCAGCACGATCGCCAGACCCTCGGGGGGCACGCCCCGGGGAGCGATCAGTTCGCCGTTCAGGAAACGTCGGTGGCGCGATATCCGGGCAAGGGCGTTCAGGACCGGCGCCGGAAGGGGGCGGAACCAGTCGTTGCCCTGCAGCACCGCGAGGCGCCACTGCAAGTCGTGCTCGGCCATGTGCTGACGGGCTCCGTTCGCGGGGTATGTGCGCCAGATTGTAACTTGCATGACAATTCCGGCGGGATGCCGGGCCTAGGATTTGCAACTGGTTCTTGTTAACTCGTGAATCCCCGCAAATGCCTGAGATGGGCCCGACGCTTGCCGCCTGGGCCGCCGGCCTTCGTTATGAAGACCTGCCGGCGGATGCGGTCGCGCGCGCGAAGCGCCTGCTTCTCGATACGCTGGCCGTCGCCTGGGCCGGGTCCGGCGCCGACGGGATTGCGGCATTGCACGGGCTCGCAGTGCGCCAGGGCGGGGTGCCCGACAGCGGCCTCTGGGCCCTGGGCGGCCGCGTTCCGGCGCCGCAGGCCGCATTCGTCAACGGCGCGATGGCCGCGGCGCTCGATTTCGACAGCGTGCACGATGAGGCGACCGTACATGCGGACATCGTCGTCGTTCCTGCGGCGCTGGCCGTGGCCGAGCAGGGCAACCTTTCCGGTCGTGAGTTCCTCGCCGCCTACGTGGCCGGCGATGAAATGCTCGTGAGGATGGGCCTCGCGATCCAGTCGCATCCGGGGTGGTTCTATACCTCGGTGCTCGGCGTTTTCGCCGCGGCCGCGGCTGCGGCGCGTGCGCTGCGCCTTGACGCCGTCGGCGTGCAGGCGGCGATGGGCGTTGCGCTGAGCCGCGCCGCGGGCACCCAGCAGGCCCTGGTCGAACGCTCCCTCACCAAGCGCCTGCAATCGGCGTTCGCCGCGCGGGACGGAGTCGATGCCGCGCAGCTCGCGCAATGCGGCGTCAGCGCGCCGGCCGGTGCCTTCGAGGGGCGCTGCGGGTTCGAGGCCCTGTACACGAAGCTCGACCATGCAGTGGTGCTCGAAGGCCTGGGCCGGGACTACCGGTTCGCTTCCCTCACGCTCAAGAAATACGCCAGCTGCTTCTGCAACCATGCCGCGATCGAGGCGGCGCTGGATCTCGTGTCGCGACACCAGCTGCGCGCCGAGGACGTGGTCAGCGCAAGCGTGCGCATCTCGCCGTTCATGGCGAGGCTCGTCGGCGCCGACTTTTCGCCGGGAGACAACCCGCAGGTCGCGGCGCAGTTCAGCGTGCAGTACTCGGTGGCAAGCGCCCTGCAGCGCGGGCGCTTCTCGGTCGAGGACATCCATCCCGCGGCGGTCGTTTCGCAGGACGTCGGCGCGCTGGCACGACGCGTGCATGTGGAAGTCGATGCCGCGCAGGACGGCAAGTTCGCCCCGGCGACCGTCAGCGTGAGGACGAACCGGGGTGCCGAGTACCATGCAACGGCGACGGAATTGCCGGGCACGCCTTCGCACCCGATGTCGGACGGCGAGCACCGCGGGAAGGCGATCGCCTGCCTGACGAGCGGCGCGCGGCCGATGACGGCGGCGCAGGCGGCGCGGTTCGCGGACCGGGTCGGCCGGGTCGAGACACTCGGCTCGATGCGCGACCTTTGGACCATAGACTGAGGAGAACTCATGAAGACACTGATGCACGGAGTGCTCGCCGCGGCGTTTGCGGGATTCGCCGCCTCCGCCTTTGCCCAGGCTTTCCCCGACAAGCCGGTCAAGGTGATCATTCCTTACGCGCCGGGCGGAGGCACCGACAACCTGATCCGCACGATCGCGCCCAGCGTCAGCGCGGCCATGGGCCAGTCGCTGGTGATCGAGAACCGCCCGGGCGGCAATACTTTCATCGGCACCGAACTCGTGACCAAGGCGGCGCCGGACGGGTATACGATCCTCGCGACCGACACGGCAGTGCTCGTGAACCCGGGCCTGTTCCGCGCCAAGGTGCCGTTCGACACGGCGAAGTCGCTCACGGGCCTGACGATGATGGCCTACGCGCCGGTGCTCCTCGTCACCCATCCCTCGGTGCCGGCCACCACGCTGCCCGAACTGCTTGCGCTGGCGCGGGCGAAGCCCGGGTCGCTCAGCTATGCCTCCGGAGGCTCTGGAACTTCGACCCACCTCGCGGCCGAACTGATGAAGCTGGCCGCCAACGTCAACATCCTGCACATCCCGTACAAGGGCACCGGGCCGGCGATGACCGACCTGCTGGGCGGGCAGGTCAGCATGCAGTTCGCCGGCATCAGCTCCGCCCGGACCCATGTCGAGGCGGGCCGCCTGCGCGCGCTCGCGGTCACCAGCCGGGAGCGCAACCCGGCCATGCCGACCGTGCCCACGTTCGAGGAATTCGGCCTCAAGGGCGTGGACGCCGACTCGTACTGGGGCGTCTACGCGCCGTCCGGCACGCCGCCGGCCGTGCTCGCCGCGCTAAACAGGCATTTCGTGGCGGCGCTGCGCAGCCCCGCACATGCCGAGAAGCTCGCGGCGCTCGGGTACCTCCCGATCGCGAACACCCAGCAGGAGCACACGCAGCAGATGCAGGCCATGATCGCGCGCTGGATCGACGTGATCGACAAGCTCAAGATCAGCTCGGAGTGAACGTGCCCAGGCTCATCGCGGTCGTCACCGGCGGCACCGCCGGCATAGGGGAGGGCATCTGCCGGCACCTGCTCGCGGCCGGTGCCACCGTCATCAACGTCGATATCGCCAGGCCGGGGGCCCTGCCGGCAGGCGATTACCATTTCGTGCAGGCGGACCTCACCGACTCCGCGGCGACCCGCGGGGCCGCCGCGGACATCGCCCGGCGGTTCCAGGTCAACGTGCTGGTGAACAACGCCGGGTTCCCGACGCCGGGCCTGCTGGAGGAGGTCACCGACGAGGCGTTCGACCACGGCGTGAACCTGCACCTGCGCGCCGCGGTGATCTTCATGCAGGCCTTCCTGCCGGCCATGAAGGCGCAGCGCTTCGGTCGCGTCGTGAACATGTCCTCGCGCTCGATCCACGGCAAGAAGGCGCGTACCGTGTACTCGGGCACGAAGGCGGCGCTGGTGGCCTTCACGCGCAGCTGGGCGCTGGAGTTCGGCGAGTCCGGGATCACGGTCAACGCCATCTCGCCGGGGCCGGTGCTGACGGAGCTCTTCATGAAGAACAACCCGCCCGAAGTCGCGCAGAAGCTCGTCGGCATGTGCGTGGTCGGCCGGGGCGGCACGCCCGACGACGTCGCGCGTGCCGCGATGTTCTTCATTTCCCCGGACAACGGTTACGTAACGGGGCAGCTGCTGCACGTTTGCGGCGGCTCCTCGCTCGGAGGTGCGCCATGGTGATTTTCCGCAGGGTCCTTTTCCTCGCTGCCGCAGCGTTTGCGATGAATGCGGGCGCACAGTCCGGCTGGCCGGAGAAGCCGGTGCGCATCATGGTGCCATTCGCCCCCGGCGGGCAGACCGACATCATCGGGCGCATCCTCGCCGAGCGCTATACCCAGTTGTGGGGGAAATCGGTGCTGGTCGAGAACAGGATCGGCGCCAGCGGCAGCATCGGCACGGATGTCGTGGCCAAGTCCCCGCCGGATGGCTACATGCTGCAGATCGCCGCGATCAACACTCACGGCGCGAACCCCGCGCTGTTCGGTTCCAAGCTGCCGTACGACCCGGTGAAGGACTTCACGCCGATCATCTGGGTGAACTCGAGCATCAACGTGCTGGTGGTCAACCCGAACTCGCCCTTCAGGAACCTGCGCGAACTGCTCGACTACGCCAAGGCCAATCCCGGCAAGCTCACCTTCGGCACCGCGGGGAGCGGCTCGTCGATGCACCTGTTCATGGAGGTGCTGAAGATGATGACCGCCACCGACATCACGCACGTGCCGTACAAGGGCAGCGGGCCGGCGGGACAGGACGTGATGGGCAACCAGATCACGATGGTGTTCGACTCGATGCCGGGCGCCTGGCCTTTCGTGCAGTCGGGCCGCTTCAAGGCGCTCGCCGTCAGCAGCGGCAAGCGCGCGCCGAATGCGCCCGACGTGCCCACCGTCGCCGAGAACGGCGTGCCAGGCTACGACTACGTCTCGTGGCTCGGCCTCGTGGGCCCCGCAGGCATGCCGCGGGACCTCGTCGCGAGGATCAATGCCGACACCAACCGCCTGCTGCAGACGGCCGAGGTGAAGGACCGGTTCGACAAGCTCGGCACCGTGCCGGTCGGGGGGACGCCCGAGGAGTTCGGCGCCTACATCAGGAACCAGGTCGCCACCTGGCACAAGGTCGTGAGGGCCTCCGGTGCCAAGGTCGAATAGCAGGCTGCGCCGCGTGGTCGTCGTCGGCGCCGGTCGCATGGGCGCCGACATCGCGATTGCGTTCGTTCGCAGCGGCTGGCGCTGCGAGGTCGTCGAAACCGGCACGGCGGTCAGGAATCGCGCCACCGCGTACTGGGCGAAGGAGGCGAAGCGCCTGAAGGCGGCCACGGCGATGAAGCGCATCACCGTCCATGCCGGGCTCGACGCCGTGGCCTGGAAGGACGCCGACCTGGTCATCGAGGCGGTATTCGAGGACCTTGCGCTGAAGCACCGCCTGTTGAGCGACATCGAGCCGCGGGTGCGGGCCGACACCCTGATCGTCACAAACACCTCCGGACTCAGGGTCCGGGACGTGGTGAAACCCCTCAAGCGCCAGGCGCGCAGCGCCGGCCTGCATTTCAGCGTGCCGGCCCACGTGATGCTGGTGGTCGAGGTCACGCGCGGGCCGAAGACTTCCGATGCGACGATGAAGAAGCTGCTCGGGTGGATGGACGCGATGGGCAAGGTCCCTGTGGTGCTGAATCGCGACATTCCCGGGATGCTGATCAACCGCATCCAGCACGCCATGTACCGCGAGATCTACCACCTGATCGATTCGGGGATCACGACCGCGGTCGACGTGGACCGTGCGGTGAGGTTCGGCTTCGGTTTTCGCTACAACATCCTCGGGCCCGTGGTTTCGCGCGACATCCACGGCCTGCCCGTGCACCTTGCGACCTCGAAGAACCTGTATCCGACGCTGCACAACGGCCGCACGCCGAGCAGGACGCTGCAAAAGCTGGTCAATCAGGGCCACCACGGCGTGACTACGGGCCGTGGGTTCTACACCTGGGACCCGAAGACCGTCGAGAAGCGCCTGACCGAATTCACGCGGATGCTGGAAGCCGGGATCTCCCGGATCAAGCGCCGCGGCCAACCTACGGAGTTCTGAACATCATGGCGAGACTGCCCCTGCCGGGCTTCAAGGACAGCCCTGGGCTCGAAACGGCCCTGGACGAAATCAAGGCGACCCGCGGGTTCGTCTCCAACGCGCTGCGCACGCTGGGCCATGCGCCCGGCGGCCTGCTGCACTTCGCGCGCGTCGGTGAGTACGTGAAATACAAGACCGACCTGCCGGAACGCCTGCGCGAGCTGACGATCCTGACCGCCGCGCGCGGTGTGCCCTACGCATGGACACACCACCAGCCGCTCGCCGTGCAGGCCGGCATCGCCGAAGCGGCCGTGAGCCAGATAGGCGAAGGCAAGGTCCCCGCGATCCTGCCGGCCAACGAACAGGCGATCGTGGCTTTCGTGATGGCCCTCGGTTCGCTGACGGTGACCGACGCGATCATGGATGCGATGAAGCAGCACTTTTCGCCGCGCCAGATCGTCGACGTCGCGATGTCGGCGTCCTACTACGGCGCCCTCGGCCGCATGGTGGTCGCGCTGGGCGTTGACCTCGACGACCCGGCCGCGCTGCAGGCCGAGCGCGACTGGCAGAAAGGCAGGACCTGACCATCGCAACGGTGGCGCCTGCGCTGAAGGCGGTGGCCGCTCCCGAGCCGCCGCCGGCCTTCAATTTCGCGGGCGACGTGGTGTACCGCCGCGCAAAGGAGACGCCGGAGGCGGTGGCGACGCTCGCGATACGCGCAGACGGCAGTACGGAGGAATGGACCTTCTCCCGCATTGTCGCCGCGGCACGAGGGCTTGCCGGTACGCTGGCCGGGGCCGGCATCGCCAAGGGGGACCGGGTGCTGCTCTTCATGGACCGCACGCCCGACTGGCAGGCGGCGATGACGGCGTGCCTGCACCTCGGTGCGATTCCCGTGCCTTGCGTCACCCAGGTCACGACGGAAGAGGTGTCCTACCGGGTGGAGGCGAGCGGCGCGCTGGGCGCGATCTGCGACCGTCGCTACGTGGATCGCTTCGGTGCCGCGGGCGGGAGCCTGCGCGCATGCGTGGCCCGCGGCGGCGCCCCCGGGTGGATCGATTTCGCCGACGCGACCCGGGGCGACGGTGCGGGGGTTCCCGTCGAGCCCATGGCCGCGAACGACCCGGCGCTGATGTACTTCACCTCCGGCTCCTCCGGGCTGCCCAAGGCCGTCATGCACGCCATGCGCAGCGTCTACGTGCGTTCGTGCCAGCCCTGGCGGCAGCTGGGCGTGGGTCCCGGCGACCTGATCTGGACCACCAGCGACACCGGCTGGACCCGCGCGGGCAGTTGCCTCGTATTCGGGGCATGGATGAACGGCGCCGTCGCGCTGATGCACGAAAGCCCGCCCGAACCCGCCGCGCGCGTCGATATCCTCGAGCGGCACGGCGTGACGATCTTCGGCGCTGTCACGACCGAACTGAGACTGATCCTCGCCGAAGCGGTCAGGCGCCCGCTGCCGAAGCTGCGCTGGACACTGTCGGCCGGCGAGGCGATGACCGCCGAGATGGCGATGCGCTGGGGCGAATTCTCCGGGCGGCCGCTGCTGGTGGGTTACGGCCAGAGCGAGACGCCGACCGCCACGCTCACCGACCCGGCCACGCCCGCGATCAACGGCATGATCGGCAGGCCCATGGCCGGCAACCAGGTCTGCATCGTCGACCCGGACGGTCGCGAATGCGCGCCGGGCGTCCAGGGCGACATCGCATTTGCCGCGTCGGATCCCGGCCTCATGCTCGGCTACTGGAAGGACGGCGCGGCGCAGATGCCGCTGCGCGCCGGGCGCTGGCACCTGTCGGGCGACGTCGGCTACCGCGACCAGGCGGGGGACCTGTACTTCGTCGGGCGCGACGACGACATCATCAGTTCCTCCGGCTACCGTATCGGCCCGACGGAAGTCGAGAACGCGCTCACACTGCACCCCGCGGTGGCGGAGTGCGCCGTGGTGGCCAGTCCCGATGAGCTGCGCGGCGAGGTCGTGAAGGCCGTCGTGGTGCTGCGTCCCGGAACCCGCGGGGACGAAGCCCTCGCCGGCGAGCTGCAGGACCACGTGAAGCAGCGGATCGCCCCCTACAAGTACCCGCGCAAGGTCGAGTTCGTGGAGGCGCTGCCGCGCACCGTTTCAGGCAAGATCTCGCGCCGGCTGCTGCGCGATGCAGAATTCAAAGCCAGTGTCCCGTCCAACGTTCCCGGAGGTTTGTGATGAAGAAAATCCTCGCTGTCCTGTGTGCCACAGTGGCAACGCTGGTCGCGCCCTGCGCCGCCGCGCAATCCTGGCCGACCAAGCCGCTGCGCATGATCATCCCCTACCCGCCGGGCGGCGCGACCGACATCCTCGGGCGCCTGATCAGCGCAAAACTCGGGCCGATGATCGGCCAGACGGTCGTCGTTGAGAACAAGGCCGGCGCCTCGGGAAACCTCGGCTTCGACTTCGTCGCGAAGTCCGCGCCCGACGGCTACACGCTGCTGACCGGCACCGCGAACCTGACGATCGCGCCCGCGTTCTCGTCGAAGCTGCCGTTCAACGTGTTGACCGACTTCTCGCCGATCTCGCAGATCGTCTCTTCGCAGAACTTTCTCGTGGTGCGGCCGACACTGCCCGCGAACAACGTGAGGGAGCTGATCGCGCACGCCAAGGCCAATCCCGGCAAGCTCACCTACGGTTCGTCGGGCATCGGCACGCCCCTGCTGTGCATCGAGATCCTCAAGAGCCTCGCCGGCCTCGACATCGTCCATGTCCCGTACAAAGGCGACACGCCCGCGCTCACGGACCTGATGGGCGGGCAGATCGACATGTACTGCTCGACCATCGTCGGCGAGATCGGCTTCGTGAAGGCCGGCAAGCTTCGCGGGCTGGGCGTCACCTCCAGGAAGCGTTCGGACACGATTCCGGACGTGCCCACCATCGAGGAGGCCGGGGTGCCGGGCTACGAGCTGTCGTCGTGGTACGGGATCCTTGCGGCCGCGGGCACGCCGCGCCCCATCGTCGACCAGCTGAATGCCGCGATCGTCAGGATCGTGGCCATGCCCGACGTGCAGAAGGTCATGATCGACGGCGGGTCCGAGCCGCAGTCGAGCACGCCGGACGAGTTCACGGCGCGCATCCGCTCCGACGTGGCGAAGTTCGCGGCGGTGGTGAAGAACGCCGGCATCAAGGCCGAGTGAGCGGGGCTGCGCACATGGATGCCGTCGAAAACCTCCTCGACATGGGGCTTGGGACCCGGTTCGGGGACCTCCCGCCGGAAGTCGTCGAGCGCACCCGCATGGCCGTGCTCGATACGCTGGGCGCGGCCGTCTCGGGCATCAGCGGCGAGGGCGTGGCGCCGCTCGCCGCGATGTACGCCGACTGGGGCGGCAAGGCCGAGGCTACCGCGCTGCCGCTCGGCGCGATGCTGCCCATGCCCGCGGCAGCCATGCTCAACGGCCTCGCCGGGCGCGCCTGGGACCTCGACGACGTGCACGAGCAGAACACCTGCCACGTGAACGTCAATGTGGTGCCGGCAGCGCTCGCGCTGGCCGAGGGACGCGGCCCCGTCGGCGGCAGGGACTTCCTCACCGCCGTGGCCGTGGGCGCGGAGATGGTGTGCCGCACCTCCGCCGCGTCGCGCATCAGCTTCAGCGAGACCGGCAGTTCGATGAGCTACCAGTGCGGCTTCTACGGCGCGGCGCTGGCGAGCGCCCGCCTGCTGGGGCTGTCGAAGGACGCGGCGCGGCATGCGCTTGGCATCGCGCATGCGCGGATCGCCGGCAACCAGCAGGGCTACGTCGCCGGGGCGATGACGGTCAGGCTCATGCAGGGCGTGGCGGTGGAGGGCGGGCTGCTGTCCGCGCTGATGGCCGAGCGCGGGGTCACCGGGTCGACGGAGATCCTCGAAGGGAAGTTCGGATACTTCCCCGTCTACCACCGCGGCAAGTACGACCGCAACGCGCTCATCGACGGGCTCGGCAGGACCTGGCTGCTGATGGAGGTGTCGATCAAGCCGCCCTACCCGTGCTGCAAGTACACGCACGGCCCGATCGAGGCCACGGTCGAGGCGATGAAGGACCTCGGCATCGGCGCCGACGGCATCGAGAAGATCACCGTCAGGGTCACCAATCGGGAGGTGCACGACCTGGTGTGCCTGTCGAGGGAGCGCAAGTGGGATCCGCAGAGCCTGACCGATGCGCAGTTCAGCCTGCCGTTCACCGTCGCCTATGCGGCGGCCAATGGCGGCGTGGGTGTCGAGACGTTCCAGCCGTCGGGCCTTGCGAACGTCGGCGCACGAGCATTGCTGCCGAAAGTGGAGGCCATCCTCGACATGTCGGCGCAGGGCGAAGGGCGCGGCACGTTTCCCATGCCGGGTATCGTCACCATCCGGGCGAAATCCGGGCGCAGCGTCGACAAGACCGTCACGTACGTCAAGGGACACCCGAAAAACCCGATGACCTTCGACGACGTTGCGGCCAAGTTCCGCATCTGCGCCGGGCTCGGCCGCCCGGATTGGACCGGTGCCGACGAGGTTATCGAGGCGGTACGCCGCATCGAGCGCATGCAGGACACCGGCGAACTCGCGCGCATGTGCGCCGGCCGATCCCTGGCGCACCTGAAGAGGGCCTGAAATGCGGAAAATCAAGGGAGGGATGGCGTGAAAAGGCTCGAAGGCAGGGTGGCGTTCCTCGTCGGCGGCGGCGCCGGCATCGCCAAGGTCTGCGCGACGATGTTCTCGCGCGAAGGCGCGAAGGTCATCGTCACGGACATCAACGCCGCAACCGGCCAGGCGACTGCCGACGCCGTCGTCGCACAGGGTGGGGAGGCGATCTTCGTGAAGATGGACGTCACGGACGAGGCGAGCGTGGCCGCCGCGGTGAAGGCAGGCGTGGCGAAGTTCGGCAGGATAGACACGCTTTTCAATTCGGCCGGCGGGTCGCTGCCGGCGGATTCGCCGATCACCGAGGTGGACATGGCGGTCTGGGACCGCACCATGGTGCTCGACCTCAAGGGCACCATGCTCGCGTGCCGGCAGGTGATCCCGGAGATCGCGAAGGCGGGCGGCGGTGCCGTGGTGAACATGTCCTCGGGCGCGGGCCTGCGCGGCTCCAACCCGGCGCACATCTACACCGCGGCCAAGGGGGCGATCATCTCGCTGACGCGCACGCTGGCCGCCTCCTACGCCCACGACAACATCCGCGTGAACTGCATCTGCGCGGGCCGCACGAACACGGAGCGCGTGATCGCGACCTACGGCATGCCCGGCCAGCCCGGCAGCGCGCCCGACCGGCAGAACGTGACCGAGCAGCTCAAGACCTACCCGTTCTGGATGGGCACGCCCGAGGACGTCGCCGCGATCGCCCTGTTCCTCGCTTCGAACGAATCGCGCATGATCACCGGTGCGGCGATACCCGCCGACGGCGGGCGCTCGGCCTACTGAGGAGTCACACGATGGCAACCCATGTCGCAACCATAGGCTTCGACTTCGACGCGATGTCAGGCTTCATCTCGCGCGGGCTGACCAGCCCCACGCCGATTTCGCGCGGCGAATTCGGGCCGGTCGCGGTCCCCCGCATCCTCGCGCTGCTCAAGAAGTACAAGGTGCGCTCGAGTTGGTTCGTGCCGGGCCATACGCTCGAGACCTACCCGGCCGAATGCAGGATGATCTTCGACGCGGGCCATGAGATCGGCCACCACGGCTGGACGCACATGCCGCCCAACGACATGACCCGCGAGCAGGAGGAGGGCGGGCTGGTCCGGGCCAACGAGGAAATCCGCAAGCTGACCGGGCGGTACGCCCGCGGCTACCGCTCGCCGTCGTGGGACCTGTCACCGCACTCCGTGGAGTTGCTGCTGAAGCACGGTTTCTTCTACGAGAGCAGCATGATGGGTAACGACCACATGCCCTACCGGATCCGGCAGGGCGACATCATCGAGCTGGAGAAGCCCGCCGTGTTCGGCAGGGAGACCAGGCTGATCGAGATGCCGGTGAGCTGGACGCTCGACGACTACCCGCACTTCGAGTTCCTGCGCACCAAGGCCACGGTGCTGCAGGGTCTGATGAACGCCGAGGCGGTGCTGGGCAACTGGATCGCCGATTTCCAGTACATGAAAAGCCTGACCGACTGGGGGATCCTGAACTACACCTTCCATCCTTTCGTGATCGGGCGCGGACACCGCATGGTCGTGCTGGAGAAGCTGCTGCGCACGCTTGCCGAGGAGGGCGCGACCTTCCTCGCGATGGAGGATGCGGCGGATATCTACGACAGGAAGTACCCCCACAAGGGCTGAACGAGGAGTGGCAATGCAGACATTCAAGACGCGCGACGGCATGCAGGTGGCGTATTACGTCGACGACTTCACGGACCCGTGGACGCAGCCCGACACGCTGCTGCTGCTGCACGCGGCGATGGGCAACTCGCGCCGCTGGTTCAGGTGGGTCCCTCCGCTGTCGCGCCGGTTCCGCGTGGTGCGCATGGACCTGCGCGGGCACGGGGCGTCGCAGTTGCCGGCCCCGGACCAGGACTTCTCGCTCGGGCACCTCGTCGGCGACGTGCTGGAGCTGCTCGACCTGCTCAAGGTGAAGATCGCGCACGTGGTCGGGAATTCGGCGGGGGGCTACGTCTCGCAGCAGCTCGCCATCCACCACCCGGAGCGCGTCAGGACGCTGGCGCTCTATGGATCCACGCCCGGCCTCAAGAACAGCCACGCGCTGACGTGGATCCCGAAGGTGAAGGAGGTCGGCCTGAAAAAGTTCCTCTCCGACACGATCGACGAGCGCTTCGACTCGAATGCCGACCCGGCGCTGGTGAAGTGGTTCATCGGGCAGGCGGGATCGAACGACCCGGCCTTCATCGCGCGTTTCGTCACGCACATGACCACGCACGATTTCATGGACGACGTGGCGAAGATCAGGTGTCCCACGCTGATCGTCGCGGCCGGCAAGGAGAAGATCGGCCACGCCAGCGCCTACGACGACATGCACAAGCGCATCGCGGGGTCCGAACTCAAGCTCTTCGACACCGGCGCGCACAACATCTGCGACGGCTACCCGGACCAGTGCGTGGCCGGCCTGCAGGCTTTCCTGGCGGCTAAGGCCTGACCAGCCCGGCGGCGACGAGGATGGCCCTGCATTCGGCCAGTTCCCCGGCGCCGGCCTCACCCAGCGGCGGCCGCGTGCCGCCCGTGGCCATGCCCATGATCCCGGTCAGGGCCTTGGACAGCGCGATGTGGTGGAAGCCCCGTGCGAAATAGCGGCTCTGGAGCTTTCCCGCGATCGCGACGATGCCGCGCACCTCAACGGCGGCTGCGGCGTAATCCCCCGCGAGCACGGCCTGCATGAACCGCCCGCAACGCGGCTGCGCCGCGCTTTGCACGAACAGCGGCCGCGAGGCCCCGAGCAGGAAATCCGGCGTGCGCCCGTCGGCAAACGCCGTCTTGCCTGAGAGCATGGTTTCCTCGAGCGAAGTCGTGACGCAGATCCGGTCGCCGACCCGCTCCATCATGGCCGCGTAGCTCGGGAAGTCCGCCGTGGTGTTCTGCACCCCGCACAGGTTCTCGATGGGCAGCAGCGCCTCGACCTGCTCCGGCGCCAGGTAGTAGCCCAGTTCGGACAGCGTCGTGCTGTAGGCGAACAGGCCGATGTCGATGCGCGAGGCCACGGATTCGTAGAAGGCGCGCACGCCGTCCGCGGTGCGGGGGCCGTAGTAGGGAGGCCACACCATGACGGCATCCGCGCCGGCGGCCTCGGCGTGGCGCGCGAGGTCGATCGTCGTCCGGGCACTGGTGTCGGAGCAGCCCACCACGACCGGCACCCGGCCGCCGGCGGCCTCGATGACGACCTCCGTGACGCGCTTCCTTTCCGCGTCCGTCAGCGTCCAGAACTCCTGGTGGATCGAGTGCACCGACAGGCCGCCCACGCCGGGCAGCGCGAGGGTGGCCGCCACGTTCGAGCGCAGTCCGGGCTCGTCTATCTCCCCATCCGGGCGAAACGGGGTGTACAGCACGGCGAAGTAACCGCGCAGGGTATCGCGCACCCAGTCGCGGGCTTCGGAGCGGGCGTATTTCGGCATCCGTGATCTATACCACAGGCGCCTGCCCGGGGCCCCTCAAGGTTTCCTCCGGTCCGCGGCTGCGGTTGCCTGAGCCGCCCGTTCAGTCCGGCGGTTTCGTCCCCGTGACGATGCGCGCGTTCCGCTCGAAACTCCAGTAGGCCACGGCCCAGTCGATCAGCACCACGAGCCGGTTACGAAAGCCGATCAGGAAGTAGATGTGCGCGAACAGCCAAACCAGCCACGCCGGGTAGCCGGAGATCTTCAGCCCGCCTATCATCGCCACCGCCGCGTTGCGGCCAATCGTGGCCAGCAGCCCATAGTCGACGTACCGGAAGGGCTTCAACTCGCGGCCGCGCAATCGTTCCATGACGCAGCGGGCCGCGTAGCGCCCCATTTGCTTCGCGGCCGGGCTGATGCCGGGCACGGGCTTGCCGTCGCTGCTCGCCGCGGCAAGGTCGCCGATCACGAAGACTTCCGGGTGCCCAGCCACTGAAAGGTCCGGGCCGACCGGCACGCGTCCCGCGCGGTCGAGCGGGACGCCGAGCGATTTCCCCAGCGGGGAGGCCGCCACACCGGCGGCCCAGATCACCGTCTTCGCGGCGATGCGCTCCTCGCCCAGCATCACGCCGTCGGCGTCGATGCCCGTGACGCGCGAGCCGGTGCGCACGTTCACGCCCAGGCGCACGAGCTGCCGCCGCGCCTTGTCGGAAAGGTCCTGCGGGTAGCTTGGCAGCACGTTGGGCGTGCCTTCCAGCAGGATCACCCTCGCCTCGTGCGAGTCGAAGCGCCGGAACTCGCCCCGCAGCGTGTGCCGCGCGATCTCGGCGAGCGTGCCCGCCATCTCCACGCCGGTGGCGCCTGCGCCGATGACGGCGAAGGTCAGCCACGGCGAGCGCTGCGCCGGGTCTCCTTCCCGTTCGGCGCGCTCGTAGGCGGTCAGGATGCGGCGGCGGATCTCGAAGGCGTCGTCCAGCGTCTTCAGGCCCGGCGCGACGCGTTCCCAGTCGTCGTTGCCGAAATAGCTGTGCGTGGCGCCGGTCGCGACGATCAGCGAGTCGTACCCCACCTCGCTTTGATCCTCCAACACGACCTTGCGGCGCGCCGTGTCGATCCCGCGAACGTCGGCCATCAGGACGGTGGCGTTCTGCTGGCGGGCAAGGACCTGGCGGATGGGCGCCGCGATCGCGGGCGCCGACAGGCCCGCGGTGGCGACCTGGTAGAGGAGGGGCTGGAACAGGTGGTGGTTGGCGCGATCGATGACGGTCAAGCGCACAGGGGCCCCGTCGAGCCCCTGCGCCGCGAACAGGCCGCCGAAACCGCAGCCGAGGATGACGACATGATGTGCCATGGCAGTGGGCGCCATTCTAGTCCCCGGCGCGTTACCATGGGCTTCGCAAACCCCCGCGGAGCATCACAGATGCAATCGAAAGACGCCTTGCGCGTCGGCCTCGTCGGCACCTACCGGATCGTGGTTGCCAACGAGCACACGGCGCCCTTCGTCGGCAGCGGCAAGGTGCGCGTGCTGGCCACGCCGGTCATGATCAACCTGATCGAGGCGGCGGCGCTGGCCTGCTGCGAGCACCTGCTGCCCGAGGGCCACCAGTCGCTCGGCATCCACCTCGACGTGCGCCACATCGCCGCGACGCCGGTGGGGATGGCGGCGACGGCCACTGCCGAGCTCGTCAAGATCGACGGCCGCACGCTGACCTTCCGTGTCGAGGCCCGCGACGAGCAGGACCTGATCGGCGACGGGCTGCACGAGCGCGTCATCGTCAACGTGGAGCGTTTCGACCAGCGGGTGCAGAAGAAGCTGGCCGGCTGACCTATCCGGCGCTGCGGTCGCTCACGACGTAGTGCTTGCTCACCGGTTCCAGCACCTCGAACAGTCCCTTGAACCCGGCGGGGATCACGCCCGCGTCGCCAGGGCCGAACTCTTCGGCGCGGCCGGTCTGGCCGGTGATGCGGATGCGGCCTTCGAGCACGTGGAAGAACTCGTCCTTGCCTTGCGGGAAGTCGATGTTCCACGCGCCGGCCTCGCAGCTCCACACGCCGGCGGACAAATTGCCCGAAGGATCCGTGTACAGGTTCAGCGTCGCGCGCCGCGGGTTGCCGCGCACGAGGCGCGCGGGCTTCGGGTAGTCGATCTCCGGCGTGGCCGGCAGGACGTTGAAGCTGAGGACCTTGTCGATCATGGGGGGCTTTGGGTGGTTTGCAGTGCAGCGTTCATTCTAACCTTCGCTCGGCTACGATCCGGCGGATGAACCCGACCCGCAAACCTCTCGATGCGTCCGCCATCTCGCTGATGGTCCTGCTGTGCCTCATCTGGGGCCTTGGCCAGGTCGCCGTGAAGCTCGCGACCGAAGGCGTTTCTCTGTTGACCCAGGCGGCGATCCGCTCCGCCGTGGCGACCGTGCTGCTGTTCGCGTGGACGCGCTTTCGCGCGATTCCGCTGTTCGGGCGCGACGGCACGCTGTGGCCGGGCATCTTCGTGGGCATCCTGTTCGGGGCCGAGTTCGTCTTCATCTTCCTCGGCCTCGGGTGGACGGATGCCGCCCGCATGGTCGTATTCATCTACCTGTCGCCGTGCTTCACGGCGATCGGCCTCGCCTGGTTCGTGCCGAGCGAGCGCATGAACGCACGCCAGTGGGCGGGGGTGTTGCTGGCGTTCGGCGGCCTGGTCATCGCGTTTGCCGACGGCTTCTTCTCGTCGCGCGGCACGCTGATGGGGGACGTGTTCGGGTTGCTGGCCGGCCTACTGTGGGCTGCGACCACGGTGCTGATCCGCGCGACCAGTCTCGCCTCTATCAGCGCCGGCAAGACCCTCTTCTACCAGCTCGGCGTGTCGGCGGTGATGCTGGCCGCTCTCGCCGTGGCGCTGGGCGAACCGGGCGTCACGCGCCTGACGCCGGTGGTGGTGGCTAGCCTCGTCTTCCAGTGCGTGGTGATCGCCTTCCTGTCCTACCTGGGCTGGTTCTGGCTGTTGACGCGCTACATGGCCTCGCGCCTGTCGGTGTTCGCCTTCATGACGCCACTCTTCGGCGTAGCCGCCGGCGTGCTGATGCTGGGCGAGCCGGTCACGGCCGCTTTCCTCGGCGCCGCAGCCCTGGTCGGGGCGGGGATTTTCCTAGTGAACTCGGGCGGCAAGTGAACGGTCAGCGTAGTGTCCGGTCGAACGTTGATCGGGGAAGGGAACCACTTTTGGGAGCCGGAACATGATGAAGCTCATCGCATTGGCAGTGGCAGCCGTGCTGCTCGGGGGCTGCGCGGCCGTTCAGCAGCGACCGGTGCTCTACCCGAACGCGAAGCTCAAGCAGGTCGGCGACGCCAGCGCGCAGAAGGACGTGGACGAGTGCGTGGCGCTGGCAGAGAACGCCGGCGCGACATCCGGCGGCAGCGCGGCGGGCCGTGGCGCCGCCCGGGGTGCGGCGGTGGGCGGGGCGGCCGCAGCGGTCGGCGGCCTGATCCGCGGACGCAACATCCTGGGTGACGCGGCGGCCGGGGCCGCGGTCGGGGCCGCCGCGGGGGCGGCCGGCGGGGCCTTCAACGACGGCGAAGGCAGCCCGGTGTTCCGCAACTTCGTCGGCCGGTGCCTCGCCGAGCGTGGCTACGACGTAATTGGCTGGAAATAGCTAGGCGAGCGCCTTGCCGACGATCTCGGCCACGTCGCGCGACAACCCGTCGGTGCCCAGGATCTTCTCCAGCGCCGCCTTCGCGAGGGCCTGGCGGCCGGCGTCGAACTTCCTCCAGCGGTCGAAACACCGCGCCACGCGCGCGGCGACCTGCGGGTTGAGCTTGTCGATGGCGACGACCTGCTCCGCGGCGAAAGCGTACCCGCCGCCGTCCGCCGCATGGAAGCGCACGTGGTTCGCGGCCACGAAAGCGCGGATCAGCGCGTAGATCTTGTTCGGGTTGCGGATGTCGAAGGCGGGGTGCTCGGTCAGGCGCCTCACTTCGGCGAGCGTGCCCGGCAGGCGCGACGTGGCCTGCACCGCCAGCCACTTGTCCACGACCAGCTGCTCCTGCTTCCACTTCCCGTAGACGGACTCCAGCGCCCGTACGCGTTCCGGGCAGTCGGTGTTGGCGAGCAGGGACAGCGCCGCCATCGCGTCGGTCATGTTGTCCGCGGCCTCGAACTGCTTCACGCACAAGGCACGGATGTCCGCGTCGTCGAGCTCCATCAGCAGCCCGAGGCAGAGGTTCTTCAGCGAACGCTTGCCTGCCGAGGCCGCGTCGGGCGAGTAGGGCCCGGAGACGGTCATGGCCCGGTGCATGGCAAGCAGCTCCGCGCGCAGCGCGGTGGCCAGCTGCCGGCGCAGGCCGTTCCTCGCAGCGTGGAGCGCGTCCGGGTCCACCACTTCCATTTGCTCGGCCAGCGTGGTTTCGGAGGGCAGGCTGAGCGCCTCGGCGGCGAAGGCCGGGTCGTTGGGCGCATCGCGCAGCACGCGCGCAAACGCATCGATGAAGGACTGCGGCGCCTTGTCCTTGCCGCCGAGCAGCAGGCCGGTGGCAAGGCGCTGGCCCGCTTCCCAGCGGTTGAACGAGTCGGAGTCGTGCGCCATCAGGTGCGCGAGCTCGGCCTCGGTGTAGTCGTACCTCGCGATCACCGGCGCCGAGAAGCCGCGCAGGATCGAAGGCACGGGTTTCGCGGGGATGGCCTCGAACACGAAAGTCTCTTCGGCGGCCTTCACCGAAAGCAGCTTTGAAACGTGATCATTGCCGTCCGGGCCGACGAGGCCGACCGCGAACGGGATGTGGAAGGGCAGCTTGGTGTTCTGTCCCGGCGTCGGCGGGCACGACTGCTTCACGGTCAGCGTGTAGCGCTTCGCCGCCGCGTCGTAATCGCCTTTGATGTCCAGCACAGGCGTGCCGGCCTGGTCGTACCAGCGCTTGAACTGGGTCAGGTCGATGCCGGAGGCGTCCTGCATGGCGGCCACGAAATCGTCCGTGGTCACGGCCTGCCCGTCGTGGCGCTCGAAGTACAGGTCCATGCCCTTGCGGAAGTTCTCCGCGCCGAGCAGCGTGTGCTGCATCCGTACGACCTCGGCGCCCTTCTCGTACACGGTCATCGTGTAGAAGTTGCGGATCTCCATGTAGGACTGCGGGCGCACCGGGTGCGCCATCGGGCCGGCGTCCTCGGGGAACTGCGCGGCCCGCAGGCTGCGGACCTCCTGGATGCGCTGCACCGGGCGCGAGTAGTTGTCGGCGCCGTACTCCTGGTCGCGGAACACCGTGAGGCCTTCCTTGAGCGAGAGCTGGAACCAGTCGCGGCAGGTCACGCGGTCGCCGGTCCAGTTGTGGAAGTACTCGTGCGCGATGACGCGGTCGATATTCTGGTAGTCGATGTCGGTTGCGACGTCGGGCCGCGCCAGCACGTACTTGGTGTTGAAGATGTTCAGGCCCTTGTTCTCCATCGCGCCGGAGTTGAAGTCGCTGACCGCGACGATCATGTACTGGTCGAGGTCGAACTCCAGGCCGAACACATCCTCGTCCCATTTCATCGAATTCTTCAGGCACCGCATCGAGAAGCCGGCCTGGTCGAGCTTGCCCGGCTCCACGTAGATCGCAAGGCGCGCCTGCTTGCCGGATTTCGTCACGAACGCGTCTTCCAGCATGTCGAGCTTCGCCGCCACCATCGCGAACAGGTACGAGGGCTTGGGGAAGGGGTCGACGAACTTCGCCCAATGGCGTCCGCCTCCGCGCTGCTCGCCCGAGCCCACCAGGTTGCCGTTGGAGAGCAGCACCGGGTACTTCTCCTTGTTCGCGCGCACCGTGACTGTGTATTTCGCCATCACGTCCGGGCGGTCGAGGAACCAGGTGATGCGGCGGAAGCCTTCGGCCTCGCACTGCGTGACGAAGCCGGCCTTGGTCGCGTAGAGGCCTTCGAGCTTGGTGTTCTTCTGCGGGACGATGGTCACCACCGTTTCGAGCTTGAAGCTGTCCGGGGCGCCGGCGATTGTCAGCTTTTCGGCGTCGACGGCGTACTCGCCGTCCTTCAGTTTCCTGCCGTCGACCGCGACCGACTCGAGCTTCAGCTCGTCGCCGTTCAGCACCAGCGGCGCCGCCTGGTCCGGCGCGTCCGGGTTGCGGGAGAGCGTCAGCCTTGCCCGCACGATGGCGTCTTCGTCGCGGATCTCGATGTCCAGCTCGACGGTGGAGACCAGGAACGCCGGCGGCGTGTAGTCCTTCAGGAAGATGGTCTTGGGAGTGGGTTCGCGCATGGTGTCTGGGCCTTTCCGGGGAGGGTGGATTCTACCGGGTTGCACACTCGATGGGCGCTGGCGGCGTGCGGTTGACGCGCCTATAATTTCCGCATGCCCGCTTCGCGCCTTCGTTCAAATGCAACCTCCCTGGTCATTCGCGAGGCGGATCGGGACACCTGCGATCTTCCCCCGGGTGATTCGACGCCCGAATCGCGCATGGCCATGGTGTGGGAACTGACCTTGCAGTGCCTTGCGATGCAGGGAAGCGAAGCGCTTGAGCCCAGACTTCAAAGATCTGTTGTCAGAATTCAACGCCCACGGCGTTGAATATCTGGTGGTCGGGGCGTACGCCCTGGCGGCTCACGGCCGTGTCAGGGCCACGGGTGATCTGGACGTATGGGTCCGTCCTGCCCCGGAGAACGCGAAGCGGGTTCTAGGGGCATTGGCAGTGTTCGGGGCGCCGATGCAGGATCTGACCGAACAGGACCTCAGCCGCCCCGGGATCGTCTTCCAGATTGGTCTCGCGCCGCTTCGGATCGACATCCTTACCGGCATCGATGCCGTCGAGTTCGATGAGGCGT
Source organism: Burkholderiales bacterium (assembly GCA_965279075.1). Taxonomy (GTDB): domain Bacteria; phylum Pseudomonadota; class Gammaproteobacteria; order Burkholderiales; family SG8-39; genus SZAS-79. Next base: position 315,175 of record CBDIHI010000011.1, read on the forward strand.
GGCCTGCGCGGATCGTCACCAGTTTCGCAGGACAGAGCGTTCCGGTCCTTTCCGTTGCCCACCTGATTCGAAATAAGCGCGCGGTCGGACGGCCGCAGGATATTGCCGACCTGGAATGGCTGGAGCGTCCGGAGAGGGGCTGACGCGCCCGGAAACAAGAACATGTACGATCGAGACAGCAGGGGACGGTCCATGAAAGCACTCGCTGCTGGCGCGCTGCTGGCGGGAGCCGGCTTGATTGCCCATGCGCAGGAGGTCCTCCCCCGGGCGTCGAAACCCGAGGACGTCGGCCTCTCCTCCGAACGCCTGGCGCGGATGGCGAAGGTCACGCAGGAGCACGTCGACGCCGGGCGGCTGCCCGGGGCGGTGGTGCTGATCGCCCGGCGCGGCAAGATCGCCTACTACGAGGCGTTCGGCTTTCGCGACCGCGAGAAGGGCCTGCCGATGACGCGGGACGCGATCTTCCGCATCTACTCGATGACCAAGCCGGTCACGACCACGGCCGCGATGATGCTGCAAGAGGAAGGCCGGCTGCAGGTCTACGAGCCCGTGTCGAAGACCCTGCCTGAACTCGGGCACATGAAGGTGAGCACCGAGATCACCGCCGGCGGCAGGAAGGCCTGGGACAGCGTGCCCGCCTCGCGCGAGATCACGCTGCAGGACCTGATGCGGCATACGTCGGGGTTCACGTACGGGACTCGCGGCAACGGGCCGGTACACGCGGCTTACATGGACATGCGCATCGGCTCGCGCGACGACACCAACGCGGACCTCGTGACGAAGCTGTCGAAGATCCCCCTGAAGTACCAGCCGGGAACGCGCTGGGAGTACGGGGTATCGACGGACGTACTGGGCCGCGTGGTCGAGGTCATTTCCGGGAAGAAGCTCGGCGAGGTGTTCGACGAAAGGATCTTCAAGCCGCTGGGGATGACGGATACGGCGTTCTACGTTCCGGCGGAGAAGCTCTCCCGCGCAGCCCAGCCCTGGCAGCGTCCCGGCGGGCCGCCGATGACGCCCCGGTTCGACGTGGCGGTTCAGGCGAAGTACGAGTCCGGTGGCGGTGGGCTGGTGGGGACCGCTTCGGACTACCTGCGGTTCGCCACGATGATGCTGAACGGCGGCAAGCTTGGCGACGTGCGACTGCTCGGGAGAAAGACCGTCGAGTACATGACCTCCGACCACCTGGGGGCCATTCCCATCGAAGCGCCGGGGCTGGGGTTCGGGCTCGGCTTCCAGGTCCGGCGCGAGGCCGGGGTGGCGACCCTGGCCGGGTCCGTGGGCGAGTACGGCTGGGCGGGTAACGCCGGGACCCTGTTCTGGATCGACCCGAAGGAGCGGATGATCGTGATCTACATGGTCCAGGTCGGGGACGCGGAGCGGGTGGCGCTGCGGAACCAGTTCAGGACGATGGTGGTGCAGGCGGTGGTGGAGTAGGGGGGCAAAAATAGATTCAATGTCTAGGTGTTCGATCCCACGCCGGAGAGCCAATTCGGGAAAGTTCTCGGGCCAGGCTAGCCGGCAAATTACCCTCTACTATTTCCGGCCGGCGAGCGTGTTGATCGGAAGTTCGTCTAAACGTTGTGTGCTCTGCCGTTGTCGTGAACCTTGCAGAGGTGTACTCTGAATTCGCCCCATCCTGAGGAGACGCAAATGAAAATTCCGAAACACGCAGTTGCGATCGCTACGTTGGCATTCGCGGGTCTCGTGACGACTGGGACGGCGCACGCCGCCGACACGAAGGAGATGAAGCTCGCCTTCGACTTCACCGATGCCAGTCCAGTCGTGCTGCTGAATAAGCTGAACAATGTGGACACCACGCGAAAGCAGCTGATCGAGAGCGGGATCACCCCGAAAATCGTCATGACTTTTCGTGGAAACGCTTCGTACTTCACGCAAACCAACCTCGATGCAGTGAAGGAAGGGGATCGGGCCGACGCGCTCAAGGTCGCCGCCAAGCTGCGGGAGATGAAGCAGGCACCAGGCGTGCAGGGACTCGAGCAGTGCAACCTGCCGCTGGCCGACCGCAAGCTGAAACCCGCCGACCTCATGTCGGAAGTCAAGCTTGTGCCCAATGGCTGGATTGCCTTGGGTACTTACCAGCAGCAAGGGTATGCGTACATCGCGCCCTGAATTGCGTGCATTCTGCTCAAAAAGGACGCCATGCCGCTCCCGCCTGGAAGTCAGGATCGCTAGTTCCCGACCTTTAGGCCAACCCGTGCTACACTGATTCGATGCTACACGGGCTTGGAGGTCTGCCATGGCCAATCTGACGATCGCAATCCCCGACGAGGTGCTGAAAAGCGCGCGCGAGCGTGCAATGAAGCAGGGTACTTCGGTGAACGCGCTGCTGCGCGACTACCTCAGCCAGTTCGCCGGCAGGCAGTCCGCGCTGTCCAGCGCCGCGCGACGCGTGCTTGATCTGTCCAGACAGGCGCGGTCGGGCCGGGGCAAGGCCGGGTGGACCCGCGACGACCTGCATGAGCGATGAAGTTCTTCTTCGACACGAACATCCTCGTCTACCTCTTCGACATAGATTCACCTGACAAGCGCCGGAAGGCGCGGGCGCTGTTCCAGAAGCATGCGGAAGCGGGGGATATCCTGCTGAGCACGCAGGTGCTGCAGGAGTTCTACGTGACGGTCACTCGCAAGCTTTCACGCCCGCTCGATGGAATCGCCGCGACCGAGGCGGCGGCACGTTTCGCGGAACTGCCCATGGTTCAGGTGGACGACAAGCTGATCCTTGCCGCCATCCACCGTAGCCAGGAGAGCCGGCTTTCTTTCTGGGATGCGCTGATCGTGCAGGCGGCCATCGAAGGGCGCGCCAGCACGCTCTACTCCGAGGACATGCAGAACGGGCAGGTTTTGGATGGGGTACGGGTGGTCAATCCGTTCTAGGTTTCTTCATGTGATTTGGAGTCAGATACTCACTCTTGAGGGTTGGGCCATGCGGGCCCTTCCCACGCTTCGCGACGAGATCCGCTTCGTAGGCAACCCACCGATACCGCCGCCCCTCCTTTTTTTTCGCGGCAGCTTCGCCCCTGCTCAGTACCCTGTGACAAGGCACCGCCCACGCAAACCAGCAATGCGTGCATGAACTTCCCACGGCCCTCACGGCCTTGGGTGCGCCGATCGCCTCGGCGATCTTCGAATAGGTGGAAGTCTCCCCGAACGGGATCTTCCGCACTTCGATCCAGACGGCTTTCTGGAACGCCGTGCCCCTGATGTCGAGTCGGAGTGGAAAGGGCTTGAAAGGCGCTGCAATGTACGCAGCCACCTTCGCCACCACGCCCTTGCATCCCTTCTCGTCCCTGACAAGATCCGCCTTGGGGAACCGGGGCAGAAGGTCCGCGACCAGCTGCGCCGCATTTTCCCGCACCATGATCGTGACGATTCCCTTGCCGCTCACGGCAACAAGCAGGTGCCCGAGCACACACTTGCCGGTCCCGTAGGTGATTTCCTCCGGCGGCCGGATGCTGAGCGGGCCGTCCCTGTACACGGGGGCGTAGGTTCCCTTTGTCAAAGGCCTTCGAATCACGCATTGAATGGAATGCGCCAAGGATCACACGAAATGCATCCGCCGCCTTCCCCTGCATCAGCCTGAAGTTTCCCGGCGGAGGTTGCGCCGCACCATGGCCCCCGGGGTTGCCGAGGTTTGCAACGCCCGCCGCTGCAAGGCTAAGATGCCCGCGCTGCATACCAAGGAGACTTACCATGAAAAAAATCCTGGCCGCAACGACGGTCGCACTAGCCTGCTCGCTGGCATTCAACGTTGCCGCCGCCTATCCGGACCGCCCCGTCAAGCTGATCGTGCCCTGGCCGGCGGGGGGCGACACGGACAACATCTTCCGGCCCTTCGCGCCGCTGCTGCAAAAGCACATCGGCCAGACCGTGGTGATCGCCAACGTCGGGGGCGCTTCCGGAACCAAGGGGGCCAAGGAGGCCAAGGACGCGCCGCCGGACGGCTACACGCTCTATGCAGTGCACGATTACATCCACTCGACCTACTACACCGGCGTGGCCGACGTGAACTACACGGACTTCGAGCCGATCTGCCTGCTCGCCTCGACGGCCTCGGTGCTGACGGCCAGCCCGAAGACCGCCTGGGGCGACTGGAAGGGCCTGCTGGCGGACGCGAAAGCGCGCCCCGGGCAGATCTCCGTGGGCGCGACGCTCGGTTCGACGAGCCACTTCTTCCCGGCGCTGATCGAGAAGGCCGCGGGCATCAAGTTCAAGTACGTGTCCTACGAAGGCCTCGCGCCGCGCATGAACGCGATCCTCGGCGGCCACATCGACCTGACCGACTCGAACATGACGCAGAAGGGCAAGGTCGAGGCGGGCCAGCTGAAGTTCATCGCCATCGCCACCGAGAAGCGCAGCCCGGAGATGCCCAACGTGCCGACGCTGAAGGAACTCGGCGTGAACGTGGTCTATGACGTGAACCGCGGCGTGCTGGCGCCCAAGGGGACGCCGGCCGACGTGCTCGCCAAGCTGGAATCCTCCTGCGCGGCGGCCGCCAGGGAGCCGGCGTTCGCTGAAGCGATGAAGAAGCAGGCGACCGACGTCCGTTACCTGGGCCGCAAGCAGTATGGCGAGTGGCTCAAGGGCAACGACGACCTGAACAAGACCCTGGCGAAGGACCTCGGGCTGCTGAAGCGGTGAGCCGCGACGCAAAGGCGGGGCTCGTGGTCCTGGCCGCGAGCCTCGTGTTGTTTGCGCTGACGCTGGACCTGAAGGACAGCCCGCTGGTGCCGGTCGGGCCCGGGTTCTACCCACGGCTGGTGCTCGGGTTGACGGCGGCGCTGTCGCTCGGCCTCGTCGTGCTCGAACTGCTCGCCGGTCGCCGTCCCTCGGCGCCCGCCGCGCAGGGCGCGAAGCCCAACTACCCGCTCGTCGCGTACAGCTTCGGCGTGTTCGCGCTGTATTGCGTGGCGCTGCCCTCGCTCGGCTTTCGCATCGCGACGTTCGCTTATGTCATGGCGGCGAACCTGCTCCTCTCCGCGCCGCGCGGCGCGCGTGGCTGGGTGCTTGCGGCTGCGCTGGGCCTTGCCACGACGCTGGCGACCTGGCTCGTATTCGAGCACTACCTCTCCGTGCTCCTGCCGCGCGGTCGCTGGACGGATTTCTGACCATGTTCGAGCTTCTCGGCGCGTCGCTGGCCGGCATCGTCCAGTTCAAGTACCTGCTGCCGCTCTTCTTCGGCACGCTCGCGGGCGTGATCGGGGGGGCGCTGCCCGGCGTGACGATCACGATGACCATTATCGTGGTCCTGCCCTTCACGTTCGGGCTCGATCCGCTGCAGGGCCTTGCCGCGATGACCGGTGTGTACGTCGGCGGCTCGGCCGGCGGCCTCGTCACCGCGGTCCTGCTCGGCATCCCCGGGACGCCCTCGGCGATCGCGACGACCTTCGATGGCCATCCGATGGCGAAGAAGGGCGAGCCCGGGCGCGCGCTCTGGCTCGGCGTGTGGTCGTCCTTCTTCGGCGGGATGCTCGGCGGCGCGTTCCTGATCCTCGCAACCGGGCCGCTCGCGAAGATCGCGCTCGAGTTCGGCCCGTGGGAGTTCTTCGCGCTGTTCGTGCTCGCGCTGTCCATGGTCGCCGGGCTGGTCGAGTCCTCGCTCGCCAAGGGACTCGTCTCGGGCGGCCTCGGGCTGATCGTCACGATCCTCGGCAGCGACCCGGTGATGGGCCAGAAGCGCCTCACGCTCGGCATCCCGGCGCTGGAGGGGGGAATCGATTTCCTCCCGGTCCTCATCGGCGTGTTCGCGTTCGCGCAGACCATGTCCGAGGTCGAGCGCATGGGCGGTGCGCGCAACGCGCTGGGCGCGGTGGACGCCAAGCTGACCCTGGCCGTGGCACACCTCAAGGTCGTGTGGGAGATCCTGTCGCGCCCCGTGCTGCTGCTGTGGTCGTCGTTCGTCGGGGTGCTGATCGGCGTGCTGCCGGCGATCGGCGGCAGCGCGGCCAGCATGTTCGCCTACGACCAGGCGAAGAAGATGTCCAAGCGCCCCGGGGCGTTCGGCACCGGCACGCCCGAGGGGATCATCGCCTCGGAATCCTCGAACAACGCCAACGTCGGCGGCTCGCTGGTCACGATCATGGCGTTCGGCATCCCCGGCGACGCCGTGACCGCGGTGATGCTGGGTGCGCTCACGATCCACGGCATCCAGTCCGGGCCGCTGTTCATCCAGCAGAACCCGCAACTGGCCTACGGCATCTTCGCGGCCTACCTGGTCGCCCATCCGCTGATGGTGCTGATCCTCGCGCTGTCGGCACGCTTCATGCTCCGGGTCGTCACCGTCCCGAAAGCGGCCCTGTTCCCGGTGGTGCTGGTGCTGTGCGTGATCGGGGCGTACGCCCTCAACAACACGATGTCGAACGTCTATGTCCTCCTGGCCTTCGGCGTGCTCGGGTACCTGATGGTGAAATTCGGCTTCCCGCTCGCGCCCTTCATCCTCGGCGTGATCCTCGGCGACCAGATCGAGATCAACCTGATCCGCGCGGTGATGACCGATCCCGACCCCTGGTTGTTCCTTACGCGGCCGATCTCCGGGGCGCTGATCGCGCTGTCGGCGGCCTCGCTTGCGTTCTCGGTGTGGCAGCACCGGCGGCAGCAGGGGCGCGCCGCCACGGAGGATGACGCCGATTTCTAGCCTGACCGCCCGCTGTTGCGCGGCCGCGCTGTTGCTGGCCTTCCCCTGGGCCGTGCCCGCGCAAGGGGTCTCGCGACTCGACATGGCGCTGGTCGGCGCGCACGACCTGGCCGGCCGCAGCGCCTACCAGCCGGTGATCGAGCGCCAGGGCGTGCGCTGGATCGCCTACGTAGGACACCACGGCGGCTCGGCGCCCAACAAGGTCACGGGGGCCGAGGAGGCCAACGGCACGTCGATCCTCGACGTGACCGACCCGAGGCAGCCTAAACTCCTCGCGCACATCCCGGGCAAGGGCGGCGGCGCGCAGATGGTGCGTGCGTGCAGCACGCTGCCGAAGGCGCCGGGTCGCACCTTCATCCTGCGTACGCTCGGGCACAGCGCGCACGAGGTATGGGAGACCACGGACCCAGCGAAGCCGGTGCGTACCTCGACGGTCGTCGACGGTCTGTCCGACACGCACAAGAACTGGTGGGAGTGCGGCACCGGCATCGCCTACCTCGTGTCGGGCGCACCGGGCTGGCGCACGTCGCGGATGATGCAGATCTACGACCTCTCCAACCCGGCGAAGCCGGCCTTCATCCGCGACTTCGGCCTGCCCGGCATGCAGCCCGGCGCGACAGGCGCGGTGCCCACGGGGCTGCACGGCCCCATCGTGGCGGGCAACCGCGTCTACATGGGCTATGGCGTGAACAGCTACGGCGTGCTGCAGATCCTCGACCGTGACAAGCTGCTGCACGGCCCGAAGGAACCCACGGTGAAGAACCTCCTCCACCCCCAGGTCGGGCGGCTCGACCTGCCGCGCCAGCTCGGTGCGCACACGGCCTTCCCGATCCAGGGCATGGAGGTCGCCGAGTTCGCGAAGGATGCCGAGGGTCGGACGAAGGACTTCGTGCTGGTGGTGAACGAGGCCGTGACCTCCGGCTGCCGCGAAGCACGCCAGATGGCGTGGATGGTGGACGTCAGCGACGAGGCGCGGCCTTTCCCGGTCTCCGGCTATACGGCAAGCGAGGCGGGCGGGGGCTACTGCGGGCGCGGGCGCTTCGGCGCGCACTCGTCGAACGAGAGCTTTGCGCCGGTGTACTACAAGCGGCTGGTGTTCATCGCGTTCTTCAATGCGGGGGTGCGCGCGGTCGATATCCGCGATCCGTTCCGTCCCGTCGAGGTCGGCCACTACGTGCCGGCCGGCGCGAACACCAACAACGTGGAGGTGGACGAGCGGGGCTACGTGTACATCGCCGACCGCGGCAGCCTCGGCCTGCACATCCTCGAACCCACCGGCGCCGCGCGCGCCGCGGCGAATTTCCGGCTGGCGAAACTTCCATGAGACTGATTGCCTGTGTAGCCCTCTCCGTCGCGACTCTGTGCCACGCGCAGGAGAAGACCACCGTGCTGCTGGGAACAGCAACGCCCGGCGGCGGGTTCCCCGTCTACGGCGCGGCGTTCGAAGCGACGGTGAACGAAGCCGAAGCCACGCTGCGCATCGAGACGAAGAATACGCGCGGCAGCGGCGAGAACATCCCGCTGCTGGAGGCCGGCAAGCTCGACATCGGCCTGGTGCAGGGCGAGTCGGCGCACGAGGCGATCAACGGCATCGGCCGCGCGCCCGCGAACCTGAAGATCATTGCGGCGATGTATTCCTCGCCGGGGATGTTCGTCGTGCGCGCGGACTCGCCCGCGAGGACGATCCACGACCTCGTGGGCAGGCCCGTGGCGTTCGGCGCAAAAAGTTCGGGGCTGGTGATCCTCGCCCGCTATGTGCTCGACGGCATCGGCCTCGACCAGGACACGGATTTCAAAGCGGTCTACCTCGACCAGGCCGGCCAGGGGCCGCCGATGGCGCAGGACGGGCGGGTCGCCGCGCTGTGGGGCGGGGGGGTCGGCTGGCCGGGTTTCATGGCGATGGCGAAGGCCCCGTCAGGCGCGCGCTTCATCGCCCCCGACGCGGACGAGGTGCGGCGCATCCTCGCGAAGCACTCGTTCCTCAAGCCTCTCGGCGTGCCGGCCGGTACCTATCCCGGGCAGGACGCGGCGATACAGTCGGTAGGCTCATGGAGTTTCGTGCTCGCGCGGCCGACCCTGCAGGATGAAGTCGCCTACAAGCTGATCCGCGCGGTCCACAGAGGTGAGGCCGCGATGGCGAAGCGCCTGCCGGCCGCGGCCGAGACCACCGCGGCCAACACTTGGGTGGCTGCGCCGAAGCAGGACCTCATCCACCCGGGGGTCATGCGGTATCTTCGCGAGGCGGGCATCGCGAAGTAGCCCCCGGGACAGACACAGCAATGCCGGGACAAGGAGGAAAAATGCAGGCGTGTCCGAAGTGCCAGTACGTTCGCAAGCCCGAGGATAAGAATCCGGAGTGGCAGTGCCCCAGATGCGAAATCGTCTATGCCAAGTTCGAAGCGTCTGCACAGGGCGGGTCAACGTCCTTCAACACGAACTCGCGCCCGGTATCTGGAAAGGACACTGGGAACGAACATTCTTCCTCCGTCCTTGGCTATGCGGTAAAGGGGGCCATCTCGGTCGTCGGGGCGGCCGCCGCTTTCCACGCCCATCGATCAGGCACTGTTGCGCTGCTTTGGGTCGGTGGGGTACTGGCAGTGATTCCCTGGCTGTGGAGGCTCGTCGTCGATGATTCCGGTGACGGATACTTCTGGAGCGGCGATTGGTCTTCCAGTTCCGACAGCAGCGGAAGCGATGGTGACAGTGGTGGAGGGGACGGCGGTGGCGGTGGCGACTAGATTGGCAGGCCGTGTAGTACTCGAACCAACGACCAACGGATTTTGAAACGGATCACGCAAATTAGCTGGAACAACCTGCGACAAGCGGGAACAATTCAATCAGCCGGGTCAGTCGTGTTTGAACGGGTCGCGCCGCACGACCAGGGGCACGACCGCTTTTTCCGGCAACTGGGGAAGAGGAACGATTTTCCCGTTCTCCTCGTTCCGGATCTGCTTCAGTGCGTCGCGCCAGTCGGGATACTCCGACGCGCCGCAACCGCCGAGAAGCGCGAGTGCGATAAGCGATGCGATCCGTGCCGACTTCATGGCTTTTCCTTTTTGAGCGCCGCATGCGTTTCGGCATCCATGTAGCCGTAGACAAAGATCTCGGCGATCAGCCGCACGCCCTTGCCTGATTCAGTCGGTTTGACCGCGGCGTACTGTACCGTCCCGCCGTACTCTGACGCGGTGGAAATACGCTGCAGGAAGTCGACAACCTGCGCGTACTCTCCGGATGCGAGGATTTCGATCCGCCGCCAGAAGTAGGACTCATTGAACTGGTTCGGTCCGTGGGAGAGGGCTGGACTGCCGATGCCGGCCGCGACAGCCGCCGTCCGGATATCGCTCTCGATCGACTGTACCCGCTCCGGCGACCACGCGTAGCCTGGATTGGGCAGGATCGCGAGCGCGACACCGAACCTATCGTCGAGCTGGCGCATCTGCTGCTTGCGCGCATCGAGATTCATGGCGAGACCGGCGGCCTCGCGATATTTCGAGAGCAGCCCGGGGCGCGCGTCTTTCGATGCATGGATCGCCTCCAGGTCGGGCCACAGGAGTAGCGAATACGCCGCAAGGCCAAGCACGCCCGCGAACACAGCGACGATCAGGCCTTTGCCGGGAGTCTTCATTTACGCTGCTCCGCGCCGCTCGAGGGCGGGGGCAGATTCGCCTCGGCGATGAAGGCCGCACGAGGCGGGCCTGCATCGCCAGGTGAGAATCGTGCCCAGGAGCTTCTGATTCGCAGCTTGCCGATGACACGGGATGCGGCGAGCGCGGACACCGCCTTCCTGGCCTCCTCCTCCGAAGCGGCCACACCGTACACTCTCAGGTCGCGGCCTTGGATCGTGATGCTCTCGAGCACCACGGTTCGGGGCAATAGAGTGAGGTCGGCGAGTGCTTCCGCAGCGGGAACCGCACCCGATCTCAACGTCTCGATCACGCGCTGGCGCGCCAGAAAGGTAGTGATGTTCCCGTGGAAATCCTTGACTTCCGCCGCCTCCAGTTCGAGGCTGCGGGTCGAACGCACGATGAATTCGTTGATCTCGCGCTCGATTTGCGCTTCGCTGCTGACATCATTCTGCAACCAGGCTGCCGCGAGCAGGATGGCGCCTGCCACCAGCGCGTACAGGATGCGGCGCCCCGGGCTCGAGGCGGTCGTCATGGCCTGTAGTTCACGCTGAGCTGCCCCGCCACGTCGCCGGTGGGGCGCGCAGGGTCCAGCGCATCGAGATGGAGCCGGGCCCGCGCGGCATCCCAGCCGATACGCCGGCCGGTGACCGGGTCCACGGCGAGCTCACTCGATGCAAGGAAGGCATTGATGTCCGTGAGCGGCACGCGCTCCTTGACGAGCGCTCCCTGGAGGCCGACCAGACGCATGAACCGGAAGGTGTCGTTCAGCCGTTTCACGTACGTGCCGTAATCCGGACTTTCCACAACCGCGCCGACCGGGTTGTACGCCGACCACGCGTGGCGCTGCGCGGGAGCGCCACTTTTCGAGAGCAGTTCCGCCACGGTCCGCGGCCCGCCGCCAATCGCTGTTGCTAGGCGCGCATAGTCCTGCGCCAGCCGATTGAGCGTCGCCATCGGCTGGTATAGGGGGGAAAGCAACTGGAAGGCAGGATCGAACCACCACGGCAGGTTCTTCTCGTAGCCATCGGTGGTGGAGTAGGCTTGCGGCAGCAGTAGGTACCCGATGGCTATTCGGCGCTCCTGCGGGATGGTTGCAATCGCACGGGTTGTCTCGAGCGCATTGGCAAATTCACCGTGTACCCAGCGCGTAGCGCGCACCTCATCGTCCGGCGGCGGGCGCAGCAACGGCTCAATCTGCGCGTAAAACTTGCGCGCAGCAGCAGGATCGTCGTGCGTGAACTCGGCGAGAAGGCGGTACTCGTCCCGGAGCCAGATCGAGGCCTGGAGGACATTGATAACCTCATTCGGTTCGCGCAGGATCCGGCGTGCCATGGCGACCCGCTCGGCGACCTGCGCAATCGCCTCGCCCTGCCGGCCCGACGCCCATAAATATGCGGATTCCGTACCCCCCAGCGTCCTGATCATATGGAAATCAGCGGTCTGCATCATCATGAATGTCCCGGGGTAGGGCAAGTACGGCACCTCGTACTGCGGATAGCGTACGAACTCGCTGATCCGCTGCCGCAGCGTCTCGTGCTTGGCGAGCTGGAATTCGATTGCCGCACGATCGGCGCGCACCCTGGCCAGGCAGGGCGAGCTCTCGTTGCACAGGTCCGTACCTTCCGGCCGCGGCAAATACCGTTTCAAATTTTTATCCCACCGAAAGTCGCCTTTGCGCTGCCTGGTGGCGGCGTGCGCGAACATCTCCAGACCGACCGCGTGCGGATCCATGCCTGCCGAGGAAAAATACAGACCCTGCGCTGCGAAGTAGCCGTTTTGTGCATCTGGAACTGTGCGCGCGGCCGCTGCCGCAAAGGCCTGCGCTGCCGGACCCAGCGCCTCGTCCTCGAGATTCACGATGATCAATGCGCCGTAAGCCACGACCACCAGCACCACGAAACCGAGCGCGGTGGCCGAAAGCCGTTTCAAGATTTTGTATATCGTCACGATCAGTGTCCTGCGCGGTTATGTGGCAGGCCGCCAAGCGGCAGCCCGCTTCCTGGCCACCGCAATCTCACGCCTTCGCCTTCGTCCTCGTTCATGCCATGCCCACGGAAATAGTACCGCCCTTGCGTTGGTGGGCCGTGTTGGACTCTAACCAACGGCCAAAGGATCATGAGCGCCTGCGCGGCTCCATGTACCACGCAGCCACGACCGCCGGCACGCAGATCCCGGCGAGCAGCAGGAAGGACTCGTCGAAAGCCGCCACGCGCGCGGCCTCGCCCCCGGTGCCCAGCAGCGTGACGCCGTGCGCGGCGAGCCGCCATTCGAGCAGGATCCCGATCAGGCTCACGCCCACCGACCCGCCGAGCTGGCGCAGGAAGTTGCTCATGCTGGCCGCCTGGGGAATCTCGGCCGGACCCAGCCCGCGCATCGACCCCAGGCTCAGCGCCGGCATGATCGTGCCGATCCCGATGCGGCCGAGCACCACCCACAACATCAGCACCAGCACGGAGGTCTGCGGCGTCACGGTAGCAGTGAGCGCAAGCGAAGCCGAGAGCACGCCCACGCCCCCGGCCACCAGCCAAGAGGCCCGCATCTTGTCCGCAAGGCGCCCGGCGACGGGCATCGTGACCGCCAGCACGAGCCCTGCCGGCAACATGATGAGGCCGGCCTTGGAGGGCGAGAATTCCAGCGCTGCCTGCAGGTAGATCGGCAGCAGGTAGGTCGAGCCGAACAGGCCCACGCCGTAGACGAAAGCCACGATGGCACCCATCGTGAAGGGCTGGTGCATGAACAGGCGCATCTGCAGCAGCGGGTGCGCGGCCCGCAGCTGGTGGAAAGCGAACGCGCCAAAGGCCGCGACGCCGGCGACCAGCAGCACCATGCCGCGCGAGCGCTGCTCGCCCTGCAGCTCGACCAGCCCGTTCAGCACGGCGAGCGTGGCGCAGGTGGCGAGGAAGAGTCCGACCCAGTCGAAGGGCCGCGGCTGGGTGACGAAGGTCGATACGGCGGGAAGGAACTTGCGCGCCAGCACCAGCGCGGCGATGCAGAAGGGCACGACCACGAAGAAGATCGAGCGCCAGCCGAAGATCTCGACCAGCACGCCGCCGACCACGGGCCCGAGCGCGGGCGCGAGCACGACCCCGAAGCCGAAGATGCCGATCGCCCGGCCCTGCCGGTCGGGCGGGAACTCGCGCATGATCACCACGTTGGGAATGGGCGTCAGGATGCCGGCGGCCACGCCTTCCAGCACGCGCATCGAAATCATCACCGGGTAATTGCCCGACAGCCCGCCGACGATGCCGCCGGTCATCAGCAGCAGGTTCGCGCCCACGTAGGTCTTGCGCAGCCCGTAGCGCTGCAGCAGCCACGGCGTGACCAGCAGCGACAGCGTCGTGGACGCCATGAACGCGGCCGAGATCCACTGCGCGCGCTCCTGGCCGATGTGGAAATAGCGGCTCATGTCCGGCACCGCGACGTTGACGATCGTCGACGACAGGATCGAGGCCATCATGCCGACCATCACGGTCACCAGCACCAGCCAGCGGAAGTTCGGGCCGTGGCGTTCGCGCAACTGCTCGATCGTGGTGGGGTGGGCGGGGCGCATCCAGCCGGAAGTATGGCCCATAATGTCGCCCTTTCGCGGGGTGCCGCGGTCGGGCCGGGCCATGACTTACGCCGTCAAGGAAATCTTCTACACGCTGCAGGGCGAGGGCGCCAACGCCGGCCGCCCGGCCGTGTTCTGCCGTTTCGCGGGCTGCAACCTCTGGTCGGGCCGCGAAGCGGACCGGGCGACGGCCGTGTGCCGCTTCTGCGACACGGAGTTCGTCGGCACCGATGGCGACGGCGGCGGAAAGTTCGAGACGCCTGAAGCGCTCGCCGATGCGGTCGCAGCTAAATGGCCGTCGGGCGGCAAAGGCGCGCCGTTCGTGGTCTGCACCGGCGGCGAGCCGCTGTTGCAGCTCGATGCGCCGCTGGTGGCCGCGCTGAAGGCGAAAGGGTTCGCGATCGCCGTGGAGACCAACGGCACGCTGGAACCGCCGGCCGGCGACCTGTGGCTGACCGTCAGCCCGAAGGCCGGCGCGCAGCTCACTCTAAAGCGAGGCAGCGAGTTGAAGCTCGTCTACCCGCAGCCCGGCGCGGAGCCGGAGAAGTTCGAGGGCCTCGCCTTCACGCATTTCTTCCTGCAGCCGATGGACAGCCCGGAGCGCGCGAAGAACACCGCGCGCACCATCGACTATTGCCTCGCGCATCCGCAGTGGCGGCTGTCACTGCAGACCCACAAGATCACCGGCATACGCTGAACCACCCATGGACATCTTCAAGGCTTTCACCCTCGAATCCGCGCACCGGCTGCCGAACGTGCCTGCGGGACACAAGTGCGCGCGCGTGCACGGGCATTCGTTCCGCGTCGAAATCCACGTGTCGGGGGAGGTCGATGCGCACGTGGGATGGGTGCAGGACTTCGCCGATATCAAGGCCGCGTTCCAGCCGCTCTTCGAGCAGCTCGACCACAACTACCTGAACGACGTGCCGGGGCTCGCGAACCCGACCAGCGAGAACCTCGCGAAGTGGGTGTGGGACGGGCTCAAGCCCGCGCTGCCGCTGCTCTCGAAGGTCGTGGTGCACGAGACGTGCACCTGCGGGGCGATCTACACGGGAGGCTAGGCTCCCCGGCGCGTCAGCCCTTCGCGACCGCGGGCTGCGTTTTCGCCTTCTTCTCGAGCAGCTGGATCAGGTTCTCGATCCCGCCGTTGCGCGCCGCCTCGGTGAACTGGGCGCGGTAGGTCAGCGCGAGGCTCACGCCCTCCACGACGATGTCGTAGATCTTCCACCCTTCTGGGGTTTTCCTCATCGCGTAGTCGACGATGGTGGCTTCGCGGCCGGGACTGAGGTACCGGTTCCGCACGGTGGCCTCGTTCGGGTCCGGCGTTACCCTCATCGCGTCCACCTTCATGGTCTGGCCGCGGTAGGTGTCGATCGCGCTTGCATACGTCCTGATGAGCATGGTGCGGAACGCGGTGGTGAGGCGTTCGCGCTGCTCCGCGGTGGCGGTGTTCCAGGTGCGGCCGGCGGCGAGGCGCGTCATCTCGGCGAAGTCGACATGCGGAAGGACCTTTTGTTCGGCGAGCGCGAGCGCCTTCTGCCTGTCGCCGGCCTGCAGGGCCTTGTCCTGCCTGATCGCCGTGAGCACGTCGTCCGTGACCTGGCGCACGAGGGCCTCGGGCGAGGAGGGGGGCGAAGTGTCGGCCTGGCCCGACAGCGGGAAGGGCAGCAGGAGGGTGAACAGCAGTGCGGTCAGTGTCTTCATGGGCCTTTTGACCTTGTTGGAAGCGTTCAGTTCCCCCGCTCGGCGAGGAATTCCGCCAGCACGCGCGCGGTGTGCGATTTTCCCGGTTCCGCCGCCAGCGCCTCGGGCGGCGCCTGTGCGACGATGCGCCCGCCGGCGTCGCCGCCTTCGGGTCCGAGGTCGATGATCCAGTCGGCCTCGGCCATGATGTCCAGGTTGTGCTCGATCACCACCACGCTGTTGCCCGCGTCGACCAGGCGGTGCAATACATGGATGAGCTTCTCGACGTCCGCCATGTGCAGGCCCACGGTCGGCTCGTCCAGAACGTAGACCGTGTGCGCGAGCTCGCCCGAGCGGCCGGGCCGGGCGAGGGCGTTGCCTTCGGCGTCGATCTTCACCTTGGCCAGTTCCGTGACGAGCTTGATGCGCTGCGCCTCGCCGCCCGAAAGCGTCGGGCTCTGCTGGCCGAGCGTCAGGTACCCGAGGCCCACGTCCTGCATCAGCCGCAGCGCATGGTGGATCGAGGTGTGCGCGGCGAAGAACACGACCGCCTCGTCGATGTCCATGGCGAGGATGTCGCCGATCGACTTGTCGCGCCAGCGCACCGACAGCGTCTCGGCGTTGAAGCGCCGGCCGTTGCAGACGTCGCACAGCACGCGCACGTCCGGCAGGAAGGACATCTCGATCTTCTGGATGCCCTGGCCCTCGCAGGCCTCGCAGCGGCCGCCCTTGGTGTTGAACGAGAAGCGGCTCGCGGTCCAGCCGCGCATGCGCGACTCGTTGGCCTCGGCGAAGATCCTGCGGATCGAATCCCAGAAGCCGACGTAGGTGGCGGGGCACGAGCGCGGGGTCTTGCCGATCGGCGTCTGGTCGACCTCGAGCACGCGGCCGATGTGCTCGATGCCCTTGATGGACCTGCAGCCCTTCAGCGGGACCGCCGTCTTTGCGCGACGCTCGGAGACCATCTTGGCGAGGTTCGTGTGCAGCACGTCGCGCGCGAGCGTGGACTTGCCCGAACCGGAGACGCCGGTGATGACGGTCAGGCGCCCCAGCGGCACGCGGGCGCTGACGGTCTTCAGGTTGTGCAGGTCGGCCCCGCTGACTTCGATGGAGGGCGTGGACTTGTTCACGATGCGGCGCGGGTGGATCGGGTGGCGCAGCGGGTTCTTCAGGAACCGGCCGGTGAGGGACTCGGGGTTGGCCATCAGGTCCGTGGCCGAGCCTTCGGCGATCACGCGGCCGCCGAGCTTGCCCGCGCCGGGGCCGAGGTCGAGAACGTGGTGCGCGCGGCGGATCGTGTCCTCGTCGTGCTCGACCACCACGAGCGTGTTGCCCTTGGCCTCGAGCTTCTCCAGCACGTCGAGCAGGATCCGGTTGTCGCGCGGGTGCAGGCCTATGGTCGGCTCGTCCAGGATGTAGCAGACGCCGCGCAGGTTGGAGCCGAGTTGCGCGGCCAGGCGGATCCGCTGCGCCTCGCCGCCCGAGAGCGTGGGCGCGGAGCGGTCGAGCGAGAGATACCCCAGGCCCACTTCCTCGAGGAAGCCGAGGCGCGAGCGCAGCTCCGCAAGCAGGTCGCGGGCGATTTCCTCGTCGCGGCCGCTGAGCTTCATCGCGGTGACGAGCGTGCGGATCCTGCCCACCGACAGCGCCACCAGCTCGGCGATCGAGCGGCCCTGGTAACGCACCGCCAGCGCCTCGTTGTTCAGGCGCTTGCCGTCGCAGGCGGGGCAGGCTTCCTCGACCTCCAGCCATTCGAGCCAGGAGTCGAGCACGTGGTCCTCGGTGCCGGTCTTCTCGCGCTCGTCGTCCCAGTCGATGCCGGTGAGCTTCATGCCGGTGCCGTAGCAGGTTGCGCACCAGCCGTGCTTGGAGTTGAACGAGAACAGGCGCGGGTCGAGCTCCGCGAAGCTGCGCGCGCAGGACGGGCAGGCGCGCTTGGTCGAGAACACCTGCTGGTGGAGCACCATCTCGACCAGCGGGGCCTTGGATTTCGACGCCGCCTTGACCAGCGCATCGAGGTCGGAGAGCACGTGCACCACGCCCTTGCCGAATTCGAGGGCTTTCGCGAGCTCGCGCCGCAGCCGCGGCTCGTTCTCGGGCGTGACGCGCAGGTCCGCCACCGGCAATTCGAGGGTGTGCTCCTTGAATCGGTCGAGGCGCGGCCATTTGTCGGTGGCCATGAACTCGCCGTCGACCCGCAGGTGGGTGTAGCCCTTGCCGAGCGCCCACTTGGCGAGGTCGGTGTAGAAGCCCTTGCGGTTCATGACCAGCGGCGCGAGCAGGCCTATCCTCTGGCCCTTGTAGTCGCGCATCAGGCGCGCGACGATTGCGTCTTCGCTTTGCGGCTCGATCGGCACGTCGCAGTCCGGGCAGTACTGCGTGCCGAGCTTCACGTACATCAGCCGCAGGAAATGGTAGATCTCGGTCAGCGTGGCGACGGTGGACTTGCGCCCGCCGCGGCTGGTGCGCTGCTCGATCGCCACCGTCGGCGGGATGCCGAAGATCGCGTCCACGTCCGGGCGCGCGGCGGGCTGCACGAACTGGCGCGCGTAGGCGTTGAGCGATTCGAGGTAGCGCCGCTGGCCTTCGGCGAACAGGATGTCGAACGCGAGCGTGGACTTGCCCGAGCCCGACACGCCGGTCACCACCGTGAAGCGGCCGCGCGGGATCTCCACGTCGATGTTCTTGAGGTTGTGCTCGCGCGCGTTGTGGATGCTGACCACGTTGGCGAGGAGCTTCGCCTGCAGCGGCACCTCGCGCGCAACCGCGGCGGTCGCCGGCTTTGTCAGCGCTTCCTCATAGGCCCTGAGCGCCACCCCGGTGTGCGATGCCGGGTTCTTCGCGATGTCGAGCGGCGTGCCGGCCGCGATGAGCGAGCCGCCGGCCTCGCCGCCCTCCGGGCCGAGGTCGATGATCCAGTCGGAAGCGCCGATCACGTCCAGGTTGTGCTCGATGACGACCAGCGAGTGCCCCGCACCGAGCAGCTGCCGGAATGCACGCAACAGCTTGGCCACGTCGTCGAAGTGCAGGCCCGTGGTCGGCTCGTCGAACAGGAAGAGCTTTCCCGAGTTCGGCGCGTAGATCATCCTTTGCGGGTATTTCAGCTTCTCCGTGCCCTTGGCCGTCTCGGCGAGGTGGCCGGCGAGCTTGAGCCGCTGCGCCTCGCCGCCGGACAGCGTGGGGACGGGCTGGCCCAAGCGCAGGTATTCGAGGCCCACGTCGGCAAGCGGTTTCAGCACGCGCTGCACCTCGGCCTGGTCGCGGAAGAACACGAGGGCCTCGGACACGGTGAGTTCCAGCACGTCGGCGATCGACTTGCCGCGCTCGAGGATCTCGAGCACCTCGTCGCGGAAACGCTTGCCGTCGCAGTCCGGGCAGCGCAGGTACACGTCCGACAGGAACTGCATCTCGACGTGCTCGAAGCCGTTGCCGCCGCAGGTGGGGCAGCGGCCGTTGCCGGCGTTGAAGCTGAAGGTGCCGGGCGTGTAGCCGCGTTCCTTCGCCTTGTCAGAGTTCGCGAAGATGTTGCGGATCGCGTCCCAGGCGCCGACGTAGCTTGCCGGGTTGGAACGAGTCGTCTTGCCTATGGGCGACTGGTCCACCATGACGACTTCGGCGATGTGCTTGGCGCCCTTCAGCTCGCGGTGTTTGCCGGCCGATTCCGTGGGCTTGCCCTTGGACTTCAGCAGCGCGGCGTACAGCACGTCGTGGACGAGGGTCGACTTGCCCGAGCCCGAGACGCCGGTGACGCAGACCAGCCGCTGCAGCGGGAACGTGACGTCGATGTCCTTGAGGTTGTGCTCTGACGCGCCGAGGACCTCGAGGCTCGGCGCCGTGGGCAGCATGCGCGCGCGGCCCTCGCCCCAGGCCGCAACGCCGGCACGCTGGCGGCCCGACAGGTATTCGGCGGTCAGCGTCTTCGACTGTTTGAGCGCATCGGGCGGGCCGAAGAACACGATCTCGCCGCCCTTTTCCCCGGGACCGGGGCCCATGTCCATGATGCGGTCGGCCTCGAACATGATCTGCGGATCGTGCTCGACGACGACGAGCGAGTTGCCTGCGTCGCGCAGGCGCTTCATCACGTCGATCACGCGGCCCATGTCGCGCGGGTGCAGGCCGATCGAGGGCTCGTCGAGCACGAACAGCGTGTTGACGAGCGACGTGCCGAGCGCGGTGGTCAGGTTGATGCGCTGGACCTCGCCACCCGACAGCGTGCGCGACTGGCGGTCGAGCGTGAGGTAGCCAAGGCCCACTGCGTTGAGGAATTTGAGCCGTGAGCGGATCTCGCCGACCAGGAGTTCGGTGGCTTCGTCCAGCGGCGCCGGCAGCTGCAGCGCCTCGGAAAAGTCCCTCAGCCGGTCGATCGGCATCAGCATCAGGTCGTGGATCGAGCGCTTGCCGGGTTCGAGCTTGTAGAGCAGCGCGTCGGGCTTGAGGCGCGTGCCTTCGCAGGTGGGGCAGGGCGTGTAGGCGCGGTACTTCGAGAGCAGCACCCGGATATGCATCTTGTAGGCCTTGCTCTCAAGCCAGGCGAAGAACCTGCGCACGCCGTACCAGGTGCCGGGCCAGGACTTCTTCCAGTCCACCCAGTCGGGCTCGCCTTCGAGCGCCCAGTGGCGATGCTCGTCCTTCAGCTCGCGCCAGGGGGTGTCCAGCGGCACCCCGCGCTTCTTCGCGTACTTCTCGATGTCGTCCTGGCATTCCTTGAAGCTCGGCGTCTGCCACGGGCGGATCGCGCCGTCGCGGATCGACTTCTTTTCGTCGGGCACGATCAGGCCGAAATCGATCCCGATCACCCGCCCGAAGCCGCGGCAGGTGTCGCACGCGCCGAGCGGCGAGTTGAACGAGAACAGGCTCGGCACCGGCTCGGTGTACGAAATATCGCAGTCCGGGCAATGCAGGCCGGAGGAGAAGCGCCAGACTTCGCCGGTGGGCTCGGACGCGTCGTCAAGCACGTAAACGTTGACCTTGCCCTGGCCGACGCGCAGCGCGGACTCCAGCGCCTCGCTGACGCGGGCTTTCCCGGCCGTACCCATGCGCAGGCGGTCCTGCACGACTTCGAGCACCGTCTTCGAGCGGGCGTGGATGCGCGTGTAGCCCTGCGCCTCGAGCATCTGCGTGACTTCGGCGTCGCTGAAATTGTTCGGCACGGTGACCGGAAACGTGATCACGAGGCGCGGGTCGCCGGCCGCGGCGGCTCTCTGCGCGAGGTCCGCATAGATGGACTCCGGGGACTCCCGTTTCACCGGCCGGGCACAGCCGCGGCAATACAACTGCGAGGCTCGCGCGAAGAGGAGCTTGATGTGGTCGTTCAGCTCGGTCATCGTGCCCACGGTGGAGCGCGAGGTGCGGACCTGGTTGGTCTGGTCGATCGCGATCGCGGGCGGAATGCCGTCGATGCGGTCCACCTGGGGCTTGTCCATGCGGTCGAGGAACTGGCGCGCGTAGGGGGAGAAGGTCTCCACGTAGCGGCGCTGGCCCTCGGCGTACAGGGTGTCGAAGACTAGCGAGGACTTGCCCGAGCCGGACACGCCGGTGACCACGACCAGTTCCCCGGTCGGGATCGTCAGCGTGAGGTTCTTGAGGTTGTTCTGCCGGGCGCCATGGATGACGATGGCGTCGGTGGGCTTGCTGTGCGGCATGCGCCCATTTTAACTGCATGCGCATGCCGGGCCCCGCGCGATCTGAGAAAATATCCCGATGCTTCCCGTCCCAGACCACGCGCCGTTGTGCGCGGCGCACGACCCGGATCCCCGCAAGCCGAAGCTGGTGTTGCCGCCGCTTGCCTGCGACACGCACGCCCATGTCTGCGGCCCGGCCTCGCGATACCCCTACTGGCCGGCAAGGATCTACACGCCGCCCGACGCGCTGCCGGCGCACTACCGCCACATGCTCGCAACTCTGGGCGTGCGGCGCGCCGTCCTGGTGCAGCCGAGCGTCTACGGCACCGACAACGCCGCGATGCTCGACATGCTGGCGACAGACCCGACGAACCTGCGCGCGGTCGCCGTGGTGCCTCCCGAAGTCGACACCGCGGAGCTCGAGCGGATGCATGCGCTCGGCGTGCGCGGCGTTCGCTGCAACATCGTCGACATCAAGGATGGCAAGGGCCGGCTGCCGCTGGAGATGCTGCATGCGCTCGCCGCCAGGGTGAAGCCGTTCGGCTGGCACCTCGAGTTCCTGATGCACGTGGACGAGTTCCCCGACCTCGACCGGCTGCTCGGGGACTTCCCGGTGGACGTCGTATTCGGGCACCTCGGCTACATGAGGACCGGGCTCGGCCTCGAAGCGCCGGGTTACCAGGCGCTGATGCGCCTGCTGGAGGGTGGCCGGGCGTGGGTCAAGCTCACCGGACCGTACCGGATCTCGGCGAGTCCCATGCCCTACGCCGACGTGGCGCAGTACGCGCATGCGCTCGTCGATTGCGCGCCGGGCCGCGTCGTCTGGGGTAGCGACTGGCCGCACGTCACCGTCAAGGGCGCGATGCCGAACGACGGCGACCTCTGCGACCTGCTGGCTTCATGGGTGCCGGACGAGGCCGCGCGCCGCAGGGTGCTGGTCGACAACCCGGCGCGGCTCTACGGGTTCTAGTCCCGCCATGCGCCGCGTCCTGCATCTGGACATGGACGCCTTCTACGCGTCGGTCGAGCTGCTGCGCCGTCCCGACCTGCGCGGCAAGCCAGTGGTCATCGGCGGGCGCGGCAACCCCGACAGCCGCGGCGTAGTGTCCACGTGCACGTACGAAGCGCGCGCTTTCGGCGTGCGTTCGGCCATGCCCATGCGCACCGCGAAGAAGCTGTGTCCCGACGCGATCTTCCTGCCCACCGACTTCGCCGAGTACAAGCGCTGGTCGCAGGTCTTCAAGGGCGAGATGAAGTCGGTGTCGCCCCTGTTCGAGGACCGCGGCATCGACGAGGCCTATCTCGACGTGACCGACGTGCCGGGGTCGTCGGAGGAGATCGGGCGCAATCTCAAGGCGCGCGTCGTTTCCGCCACCGGGATGACCTGTTCGCTGGCGATCGCCCCGAACAAACTGCTCGCCAAGCTCGGCTCCGAGCTCGACAAGCCCGACGGCCTGACGATCCTGGGACTTGAGGACCTCGCCACGCGCATCTGGCCGCTGGACGTAAGAAAACTCCAGGGCGTGGGGCCGAAGGCGGAGGAGAAGCTCAAAGGCCTGGGGTACAGGACGATCGGCGACATTGCGGCGGTGTCTTTCGAAAAGCTGCGCGAATCGTTCGGCGAATCCTATTCGCGCCACCTGCACGAGACTTCGAACGGCCGCGACGAGCGGCCCGTGGTTACCTACCGCGAGCCGAAATCGATCAGCGCCGAGACCACCTTCGACGAGGACACGCGCGAGTGGCAGGTCATCGCGAAAGTCCTCGCGCGGTATGCCAAGCGCGTGGCGGACGAGCTGAAGCAGAAGGGCTACAAGGGGCGGACCGTGGGGATCAAGCTGCGGTTTTCCGATTTCGAGCTGGTCACGCGTGACAAGACCTTGCCGGAGTCCACCGACGATCCGCTGGAAATCCGCAATGCGGTGTTCGAGTGCCTGGGGCGGGTGGAACTGACGAAGCGGGTGAGGTTGCTGGGGGTGAGAATCACCGAGCTGCACCGCGCGGACGAGCCGCCCAGGGAAGCGTCAACGGCAGGCGGGGCGCAGCTGGAGCTGCTGTGAATTCAGGAGATTTTTTCGGAAAGTCCGCACGAGGAGCCGCTCTCCGGAAAATTTTGTACCGATACCAGTACATTTTCCCCGCTAAGGCCGCAGGTAAGCCCACCCTTCCCGCTGCAGCTTCATGATCTCCACCACACCGGCGCCGACATAGCCGATCCCGCCCTGCATGTCCTCGCGCTTGATCTTCTGGTTGCGCATGGTGTTCTCGCAGGCGACGACCTTCACGCCTTCCTTCATGGCCTGCGCGACGCCGTTGCCGGCCTCGGACTCCATCTTCAGCATGCCGATGCCCGGCCCGTAGGCGACGAGCTCGATCTCGACGTTCGACGCGCCGAGGTCCTGTTGCACGTTCTTCGCGTTGTTCAGCGCGAGCTTCCACTTGCCCGGGTCCGCGTCGCTGACTTGGATGACGAGGCGCTGCTTGCCGGCGGGCGCCTGCGCATGGGCGGGCAGGGCGAGCATCAGGGCGGCGAGGGCCGCGAACAGGGTTTTCATAATTCGTCTCCGATATCGCGCACCGGCGCGCTCGAGTATTGCCACAATACTGGCATATCCGCGCCGCCTTGCGTGCTGCAGCGCGGTGACGCCGTCGCGGTCGGGCAGGTTGACCTTCGCGCCGTGGGACACCAGCAGCCGGACGATCTCGGTGTGCGCCTCGCCGCCGTCGCCGAGGATCACCGCTTCGAGCAGCGCGGTCCAGCCGAGGTTGTTCACGTGGTCCACGTCGACCTTCGTCTTCAGCAGCTCCCGAGCGACCTCGACCGCGTCGCCCCGGGCCGCGGCCGAAACGAGCGCACGATCGACCTCGCGCATCTGTGCAGAAGCGTCCAGTGCGAGCAGCAGCGCCAGAGCCGTCAGCATCCTGTAAAGTGCGTGGCTTGTCGAACCCATGATGGGAAAAGTTATGGCGCACCCAGCCCGCCTCGCAGCCCGCCTTTCCGCGGCATTCCTGTTGGCCCTGCCGGCCTTCGCATTCGCCCAGGCCTACCCCGCCAAGCCGATCCGCCTGATCGTGCCCTGGCCGCCGACCGGCACCGTCGACATCCTCGGACGCACGCTCGGCCAGAAGCTGGGCGATGCCCTCGGCCAGTCGGTGGTCATCGACAACCGCGGCGGCGCCAACGGCATGATCGGCACCGACATGGCGGCCAAGGCGGCGCCCGACGGCTACACGCTCCTGGTCGAGAACATCACCGGCCAGACGATCAACGCGGCGCTGCACGAGAAGAAGGCCTACGACATCTACAAGGACTTCACGCACGTGGGCCTGCTCGCGTGGGTGCCCAACGGCGTGGTCAGCCTGCCGTCGCTGCCCGCCAGGAACATCCAGGAACTGATCGCGCTGGCGAAGTCCCAGCCCGGCAAGCTGACCTATGCGTCCTTCGGCATCGGCAGCAGCGCGCACCTGACCTTCGAGCTGTTCAAGGGCATGACGGGCGTCGACATGCTGCACGTGCCTTACAAAGGCGGCGGCCCGGCGATCGCCGACCTGCTCGCGGGGCAGGTGTCGATCTACATCCCGGTGCTGCCCTCGGTGGTGTCGCTGTCGAAGTCCGGCAAGCTGCGGCTGCTGGCGGTCACGGGATCGAAGCGCTCCTCGGCGATGCCGGACGTCCCGACGGTGGCTGAGTCTGGCGTGCCCGGGTTCGAGGCGAGCAACTGGTTCGGCCTGATGGTGCCCGCCGGGACCCCGGCGGACATCGTCAACCGGCTCAACGCCGAGGCCGGCAAGGCGATGCAGTCGCCCGACGTGAAGGACAAGCTCGGCGGCCTGGGCTTCGAGATCCAGTCCAGCACCCCGGCCGAGTTCTCGGCATTCCTGCGCAAGGAAGGCGACAAGTGGGCGAAAGTCGTCAAGGCGTCGGGGGCGAAAGCGGAGTAAGCCGCACGGAAGGGCCGCGCCTGAGATAATTGCGGTTTTACCCCGCAGGAAACGCCATGGCGCAGTACGTATTTTCGATGAAGCGGCTGAACAAGACGGTTCCGCCGCAACGCCAGATCCTCAAGAACATCAACCTGTCGTTCTTCCCGGGCGCGAAGATCGGCGTACTCGGCCTGAATGGCTCGGGCAAGTCGACGGTCCTCAGGATCATGGCCGGCGAGGACACGAACTTCGACGGCGAAGCGATCCCGATGCCGAACATGCGCATCGGCTACCTGCCGCAGGAGCCGGTGCTCGAGGCGGACCGGACCGTGCGCGAGATCGTCGAGGAGGGCATGGGCGACGTCGCCGCGGCGAAGAAGCGCCTCGAAGAGGTGTACGCCGCCTATTCCGAGCCCGACGCCGATTTCGACAAGCTGGCCGAGGAGCAGGCGACGCTCGAGGCGCAGCTGAATTCCGGCGGCGGCGACATGGACCACCAACTCGAGATCGCGGCCGACGCGCTGCGCCTGCCCGCGTGGGACGCGAAGTGCGGGAACCTCTCGGGCGGCGAGAAGCGCCGCGTGGCGCTGTGCCGCCTCCTGCTGTCCAAGCCCGACATGCTGCTGCTCGACGAGCCCACCAACCACCTCGACGCCGAGAGCGTGGACTGGCTGGAGCAGTTCCTGCAGCGCTTCCCCGGCACCGTGGTGGCGGTCACGCACGACCGGTACTTCCTCGACAACGCCGCCAGCTGGATCCTGGAGCTGGACCGCGGCAAGGGCATCCCCTGGGAAGGCAACTACTCCTCGTGGCTGGAGCAGAAGGAGAAGCGCCTCGAGGCCGAGGCCAAGCAGGAAGACGCGCACATGCGCGCGATGAAGGCCGAACTGGAGTGGGTGCGCCAGAACCCCAAGGGCCGCCAGGCGAAGTCCAAGGCGCGCCTCGCCAGGTTCGACGAGCTGTCGTCCTACGAGAGCCAGGCGCGCAACGAGACCTCGGAGATCTTCATCCCGGTGGCCGAGCGCCTCGGCAACGAAGTGATCGAGTTCACCGACGTGAGCAAGGCCTTCGGCGACCGCCTCCTGATCGACAAGCTGTCGTTCAAGGTGCCGCCGGGTGCCATCGTCGGCGTGATCGGCCCGAACGGCGCAGGCAAGTCGACGCTGTTCCGAATGATCACCGGCAAGGAACAGCCCGACTCGGGCGAGGTGAAGATCGGGAAAACGGTGCAGCTGGCCTACGTCGACCAGTCGCGCGACGTGCTGTCGGCCGACAAGACCGTGTTCGAGGAGATCGCGGGCGGGCACGACATGATCACGGTGGGCAAGTTCACGATGCCCTCGCGGGCGTACCTGGGCCGCTTCAACTTCAAGGGCGGCGACCAGCAGAAGGTCGTCGGCCAGTTGTCCGGCGGCGAGCGCGGCCGCCTGCACATGGCCAAGACATTGATGTCCGGCGCCAACGTGCTGCTGCTGGACGAACCGTCCAACGACCTGGATGTGGAAACGCTGCGCGCGCTGGAAGAGGCGCTGCTCGGGTTCGCCGGCAGCGTGATGGTGATCTCGCACGACCGCTGGTTCCTCGACCGCATCGCCACGCACATCCTCGCGTTCGAGGGCGAGTCGCAGGCGGTGTTCTTCGACGGCAACTACCAGGAGTACGAGGCCGAC
This sequence comes from Burkholderiales bacterium, assembly GCA_965279075.1. GTDB lineage: Bacteria > Pseudomonadota > Gammaproteobacteria > Burkholderiales > SG8-39 > SZAS-79. Next base: position 341,901 of record CBDIHI010000011.1, read on the forward strand.
AAGAAGAAGCGCCTCGGCGAGGAAGGCGCGCGCCCCAAGCGCATCCGCTACAAGCCGCTGGTCGCCTGAACCAGTGGCCGACACCGACCTCTCGAAGCTGCGCATCGACCGAACTGCGCCGCCGTCCTCGCGCCGCGGGCGCGGGCTGTGGAAGGGGCTCGCCATCGGCATCGTGGTCGTGGTGGCCGCGCTGTTCGGCTGGAAGCGCTTCGCCGCGGCGCCGGCCGTCGAGGTGGGGACGGTCGTCAGCGCCTACCCGTCGCAGAACTACACGCTGCTGAACGCCTCGGGCTACGTCGTGCCCCAGCGCAAGGCCGCGCTGTCGTCCAAGGCCACCGGCCGGCTCGAATGGCTGGGCGTGCTGGAGGGCAGCGTCGTCAAGGCGGGCGAGGTCATCGCCCGGATCGAGAGCCGCGACGTGAAGGCCACGCTGGAGCAGGCTGCGGCCCAGGTCCGCGTGGCGCAGGCGAACCTCGAGCAGGGCGCCGCAGAGCTGCGCGACGCCGAGGCCAACCTCAGGCGCTCGACCGAACTGCGCGAGAAGAACTACATCTCGGCTGCGCAGCACGATACGGACATCGCCCGGCGCAACAAGGCGGTGGCGGTCATGTCGGGCTACCGGGCGGCGATCGGCTCGGCGCAGGCGAACCAGCGCGTCGCGCAGGTCGGCGTCGACCAGACCGAGATCCGCGCGCCGTTCGACGCCGTGGTGCTGACCAAGAACGCCAACGTCGGCGACAACATCACGCCGTTCTCGGCCGCGGCCGACAGCAAGGGCGCGGTGGTGACCATCGCCGACATGGCCACGCTCGAAGTCGAGGCCGACGTCGCCGAGTCCTACATTGCAAAACTGAAAGTCGACCAGCCGTGCGAGATCTTGCTCGACGCTCTGCCCGACACGCGGCTCTCGGGCGTGATCTCGCGCATGGTGCCGACGGTGGACCGTTCCAAGGCCACGGTGCTGGTCAAGGTGAGGTTCGTCGAGCGCGACCCGCGCGTTCTGCCCGACATGAGCGCGAAGGTCGCCTTCATGTCGAAGCCCGTCCCGCCCGGGGACAAGAAAGCCGTGCTCGCGGTCCAGCCCGGTGCGGTCGTCGAGCGCGACGGGAAGAAAGTCGCCTTCGTCGTCGCGGACGGCAAGGTGCGCGCCACGCCGGTCACGCCGGGCGAAAAGGTCGGCGAACTCGTCTCGGTCACGGGCCTCAAGGCCGGCGACAAGGTGGTGCTGGCCCCGGGCGACAAGCTGGCCGACGGTGCCGCGGTCACGGTCGCCAAGAAATAACCGGGATGGGCGCCCCGCTCGTCGAGATCCGCCACGTCGCGAAGTCCTACCGGCGCGGCGGCCAGGCCGTGCCGGTGCTCACCGACATCTCGCTCGACATCCAGGCGGGCGACTTCACCGCGCTGATGGGTCCCTCGGGTTCGGGCAAGAGCACGCTGCTCAACCTGATCGCCGGTATCGACAAGCCCGACAGCGGCGAGCTGCGCGTGGGCGGCCTCGACATCACGCGGCTCGACGAGTCGGACCTCGCCGACTGGCGCGCCGCCAACGTGGGCTTCATCTTCCAGTTCTACAACCTGATGCCGGTGCTGACGGCGTACGAGAACGTCGAGCTGCCGCTGATGCTGACGAACCTGTCGCGCGGCGAGCGGCGCGAGCGCGTGCAGCTCACCCTCGAGGCGGTGGGCCTCGCCGACCGCGTGAAGCACTATCCCAACGAGCTTTCGGGCGGGCAGCAGCAGCGCGTCGCGATCGCGCGCGCGATCGTCACCGACCCGACGCTGATCGTCGCCGACGAACCCACCGGCGACCTCGACCGGGTGTCGGCCGGCGAGATCCTCGCGATGATGCGGCGGCTGAACGCGGACCTCGGCAAGACCATCATCATGGTGACGCACGACTCGACCGCGGCGCACGCCGCCCGCGCGATGATCCACCTCGACAAGGGCGAGCTGAGCGCGGAGGCGCCGCGCGCCGGCGAGTGAGATGTTCTTCCTCGGCCTCGTCCTCAGGAACGCGTTCAGGCACCGCCTGCGCACGCTGCTGACCATCACCGGCCTGACGGTCGCGGTGCTCGCCTTCGGGCTGCTGCAGACGGTGGTGGACGCGTGGTACGCGGGGGCGGCAGCGGCCTCGGGCACGCGGCTGGTGACGCGCAATTCGATCTCGCTCGCGTTCTCGCTGCCGGTGAACTACGAGAACCGCATCCGCGGGGTGGACGGCGTGGCCAGGGTGGCGCGCTCCAGCTGGTTCGGCGGCGTCTACCAGGAGCCGAAGAACTTCTTCCCGCAGTTCGCCGTCTCGGACAATTACATCGACCTGTACCCGGAGTTCATCCTGCCCGAGGACCAGCGCGCCGCCTACCAGCGCGACCGCAAGGGAGTGCTGGTAGGCCGGCAGCTGGCGGACACCTACGGGTTCAAGCTCGGCGACACGATCCCGATCCGCGGCACGATCTATTCGGGCACCTGGGAGTTCGTCGTGCGCGGCATCTTCGACGGCGTCGACAGCACCAAGGTCACGCGGCTGATGCTGTTCCACTGGGACTACCTGAACGAGACGATGAGGAAGGTCGCGCCGCGCCGCGCCGACCAGGTCGGCGTGTACATCGTCGGCATCGACGCGATCGACAACGCGGCGGCGGTCTCGCAGAACATCGACGGGGTGTTCAGGAACTCGCTCGCCGAGACGCTGACCGAGACCGAGCAGGCGTTCCAGCTGGGCTTCGTCGCGATGTCCGACCAGATCATCGCGGCGATCCGCATCGTCTCCTACGTGGTGATCTTCATCATCATGGCGGTGATGGCCAACACGATGGCGATGAGCGCCCGCGAGCGCACCGCCGAGTACGCGACGCTGAAGGCGCTGGGCTTCGGGCCGCGCTTCCTCGCTTCGCTCATCCTCGGCGAGTCGCTCGCGATCTGCTTCATCGGCGCGGGCCTCGGCCTCGCGCTGACCGGTCCCGCGGCCGCGGCCTTCAAGAGTGCGGTGGGCGGCGTGTTCCCGGTGTTCACGGTGTCGGGCACGACGGTGGCGCTGCAGGCGGCGAGCGCGCTGGCCATCGGGATCGCCGCCGCGATCGTGCCGGCGATCGCGGCGGCGCGCGTACGCATCGTCGAAGGCCTGCGCTCGATCGCCTGACCCGTCCCCATGGCGCTGCCCCTCAACTACATCGTGCGCAACCTCTGGACCCGTCGGGTCACGACCGCGCTGACGGCCGGGGGGCTCGCGCTGGTGGTGTTCGTCTTCGCCACCGTGCTGATGCTCGACGCCGGCCTCAAGCAGACGCTGGTCACCACCGGCGAATACGACAACGTGGTGGTGATCCGCAAGGGTTCCGAGACCGAGATCCAGAGCGGCATCACGCGCACGCAGGCGGCGGCCATCGAGGTCAACCCCGCCGTGGCGACCGGGCCCGACGGCCGCAGGCTGGTCTCGAAGGAGACGGTCGTGCTGATCTCGCTGAGGAAGGCGGGCACGTCCAAGCCCGCGAACGTGGTGATTCGCGGAACGTCCGCGGCCGGGCTCGGCCTGCGCCCGCAGGTCAAGGTGGCTTCGGGCCGCATGTTCGCGCCGGGAACCACCGAGATCGTGGTCGGCTCGGCGATCGCCCGCGGGTTCGAGGGTGCGGGCATCGGCAGTACGCTGCGGTTTGCCCAGCGCGAGTGGACCGTGGTCGGCATCGTCGACGGCGGCGGCAGCGGGTTCGATTCCGAGGTGTGGGGCGACGTCGACCAACTCATGCAGGCGTTCCGGCGCCCGGTGTATTCGGCGATGGTGGTGCGCCTCGCCTCCGGCGCGGAGTTCGACACGCTGCGCGCCGACATCGATGCCGACCCCCGTCTCACCAACGAGGCCAAGCGCGAGCAGGTCTTCTACAGCGACCAGTCGCGGGCGCTGTCGTCGTTTATCAACATCCTCGGCCTCACGCTGACCGGCATCTTTTCGATCGGCGCGACGATAGGCGCGATGATCACCATGTACGCCTCGGTCGCCAACCGGGTGGGGGAGATCGGCACGCTGCGGGCGCTGGGGTTCCGGCGAGCGAGCGTGCTCGGCGCCTTCCTGCTGGAGTCGCTGCTGCTCGGCGTCGTCGGCGGCGCGGTCGGACTGGCAGTCGCCTCGCTGATGCAGTTCGCGTCCTTTTCGACCACCAATTTCCAGACCTTCGCCGACCTGTCGTTCAGCTTCGCGCTGACGCCCGGTATCGCGGTGAAGACGCTGCTGTTTTCCGTGTCGATGGGCCTCGCGGGCGGGTTCCTGCCCGCGCTGGGCGCCGCGCGACTGCAGATCGTGGACGCATTGCGGGCCGCCTGAGGCCCGCGCGCGCCCGCGCGGTGATAGATTGCGGCCAGGGGAGGGGAGATGCAGCAGGTCATACTGATGATGGTCCTCGCGACGATGGTCTATTCCGTGTCGCTGGACCTGCGCGTGAAGGACTTCCGCTACGTCGCGACGCATCCGGCCGCGGTCGGCGCGGGGCTGGTCGCGCAGTTCGTGCTGCTGCCCGGCGCCACGCTGCTCGCGACGCTGGTGCTGGACCTGCCGCCCGCCACCGAAGCCGCGATGATGCTCGTCGCTTCCTGCCCGGGCGGGGCGCTGTCGAACGTGATCACCTTCTTCGGCCGGGGCAACCTCGCGCTGTCGCTGTCGATCTCGGCGGTCTCCAACGTGCTGGCGCTGTTCCTGACGCCGCTCAACTTCACGCTGATGGTCGCGGCGAACCCCGAAACCGCCGCGTGGTCGCGCTCCATCGCGGTGGACCCGAAGGACCTCGTCGTCAGCCTTGTGCTCCTGCTTGCGCTGCCGATGACGGCGGCCATGCTGACCACGCGCAACGCCCCGGCCTTCGCGCTGAGGATCCGCCAGCCGCTCGGGCGCTTCGCGGGGATCGCGCTGCTGGTGTTCATCGTGCTGGCGGTGGCCTCGCAATGGAAACTGTTCGTGGTCGAGCTGACCCGCACGCTGCCGCTGGTGGTGCTGCAGAACGGCCTAGGGCTCGGCCTTGGCTATGCCGCATCGCTTCTTGCGAAGCTCGCCGTCGCGGACCGCCGCGCGGTCGTGGTGGAGAGCGGCATGCAGAACTCCGGCCTCGCGCTGGGCATCATCGCCGCGCAGTTCGGCTCCGACCTCGCGATGGTCGCCGTGGCGGGGCTGTGGGGCATCTGGCACATCGTTTCCGGCGGCGCGCTGGCGCTGCTGTGGCGTCGGATCGACTCGAAAAAGGAACCTGCAGATGCTTGACCTGGTGATCCGCGGCGGTACCGTCCATGACGGGCAGGGCGCAACGCCCCGGGTGGCCGACATCGGCGTGCTCGACGGCAGGATCGCCGAGATCGGCAAGGTCACCGCGCCGGCGAAGCGCAGCCTCGACGCCGCGGGCGCGCTGGTCACGCCGGGCTTCGTCGACATCCATACCCATTACGATGGGCAGGCGTCCTGGGACGAGACCTTCAGCCCGAGCATCTTCCACGGCGTGACCACCGTGGTGATGGGTAACTGCGGCGTGGGCTTCGCGCCGGTGCAGGCAGGCGAGGAGCAGCGCCTGGTGCAGCTTATGGAAGGCGTGGAAGAGATCCCCGGCGCGGTGCTGGCCGAAGGCGTGCGCTGGGGCTGGAAGAGCTTCGGCGATTACGCGCGGGTCCTCGACGGCATGCGGCACAGCCTCGACTTCATGACCCTCGTACCACACGACTGCCTGCGCCTTTACGTGATGGGCGAGCGCGCGGCGAACCTCGAAGCGGCGACGCCCGAGGACCTGCGACAGATGCGCGCACTGCTGCGCGAGGCCCTCGTCGCGGGCGCGGCCGGATTCTCCACCGGGCGTTCCGACAACCACCGCACCTCCAAGGGCCAGGACACCCCAGCTGCGACCGCCGCGAAGGACGAACTGCTCGAACTCGCCGGCGCCTACGCCGGACTGCCCTACCGGGTCATGCACGCCGTCAGCGATTTCGACTGCATGCGCGGCGAGCCTGCCGGCCAGCGCGCGAGGTTCGACGCCGAATACGACCTGCTCGAAGCGGTGGCCCGCGCCACCGGACGGCCGCTCGCCCTCACCTGGCTTGAGCGCGTCAACGCGCCCCCGCAGTGGCGGTGGCTGGCCGAGCGCGCCGAGGCCTCCAAGGCGGGCGGCCTCGACATCCGGCTGCAGACCGGCTGCCGCGCGATCGGCGTCATGAACGGCCTGGACACCAGCTTCAACATCTTCACCGCCATGCCGACCTACCAGGAGTTCGCCACTTTGCCGCTGCCCGAACGGGCCGCCCGGCTGCGCGATCCCGCGACCAAGGCGCGCATCCTCGCCGAGAAGCCCGTGAAGCTCGCGCGTGACGGCTCGCCGATCCCGCCGCTGGTCGACCAGATCCTCGCGCAGCTCGACCAGATGGCCGCGCTGATGTTCCCGCTCAAGGTCGGCGCGGGCGGTCCCGACTACGAGCCGCTGCCCACCGAATCCTTCGCCGCGCGCGCCGCGGCCCGCGGCGTCCGGGCCTTCGAGGTCATCTACGACTACCTGGCCGAGGGCGACGGGTCCAACCTCGTCTACTTCCCCATTTTCAACTACCTTAGGGGCTCACTGGACACGGTCCACACGATGCTCGGGCATCCGCAAGCGCTGCACGCGCTGTCCGATGCCGGCGCGCACGTCGGCACTGTCTGCGACGCGAGCTTTCCGACCAGCCTGCTGGCCCACTGGACGCGCGACCGCTCGCGCGGGCCGAGGATCCCGCTCGAGATGGCCATCGCCATGCTCACCTCCCGCAATGCCGCCCACATGGGGCTCACCGACCGCGGGTCCCTTCAGGTCGGCCTGCGCGCCGACATCAACGTCATCGATTACGCGAAGGTCGGGCCGCTCAAGCCCGAGATCGTGCGCGACTTGCCCGCCGGCGGGCGGCGTTTCGTGCAACGCGCGCAGGGGTACGTGGCGACGCTGGTGAACGGGGAGGTGGTGTGCGAGGGCGGAAGGATTACCGAGGCGAGGCCCGGGCGATGGGCTAGAGCTTCGAGTTTTTGAATGTCCCCCGTCTCCTTGTTTTGCGAGTTTCTGAGTTTGCGCGGTCGCGCAAACACGTAAACTCGCAAAACAAGGAGATTCATTAAGGTCAAAAGCTTAGAAGCCTTATTCGGAGAAATGCCCCGTGCTAGAACACCTCCACCCCATCCACTCGAGCCTCACCCTTTCCGCCGCCGAGAAGATCATCGACGCCGCGATCGCCGCGCGCCGCAAGGAGGGCCTGCTCCCGCTGGTGGTGGCCGTCCTCGATTCCGGCGGCAACCTGGTGGCCTGCAAGCGTGAAGACGGCTCGGGGATCCTGCGATTCGACGTGGCGTTCGGCAAGGCGTGGGCGTCCCTCGGCATGGGAATGTCGACGCGCCTGATCCGCGACCGCCTCGCGCAGCGCCCGGCGTTCCAGGGGGCGCTCGCCACGGCAGCGGATGGCCGCTTCATCCCGGTCCCCGGCGGCGTGCTGGTCATCGACAATTCCGGCCTGGCGGTGGGCGCGGTGGGCGTGAGCGGCGATGCGTCGGACAAAGACGAATATTGCGCGATCGAGGGGATCAAGGCCGCCGGATTCGGCTGTGAGCCGGCCGTCCCGAACCCCGGGTGGCGTGCCGCAGGCCTTTGATCACAGGGAGACCGAGCATGATTCGTCGTCATATCCTCAAGTCCGCGGCGCTCGCCGTGTTCGCGCTGTGCGTTGCCGCCCCCGCCCCGGCCCAGGCGCCTTTCCCGTCGAAGCCCTTGCGGCTGGTCGTGCCGTTCCCGCCGGGCGGGCCGACCGACGTGTTCGGGCGCGCCTATGCGGCCAGGCTTTCCGCCGTGCTCGGCCAATCCGTGGTGGTGGACAACAAGTCGGGCGCGGGCGGCGTGGTCGGGACGCTCGAGGTGAAGCGCAGCGCCCCCGACGGCTACACCCTGAACTTTGGCACGGCATCGACCAATTGCATGTACCCGCTCCTTACCGACAAGCCGGTCTACGATGTGCTCGCGGATTTCGCGCCGGTGGCGGTGATCGGCGGGGCCAGCATCGTGATCACCGCCAACCCGTCGCTGCCGCCCACACTCAAGGCAGTGCTGGACGCCTCCCGCGCCCAACCCGGCAAGTTCCAGTTCGGCTCCCCGGGGAACGGCACGCTGATGCATATCACCGTCGAGCGTCTCAAACGGGAGACCGGTGCCGACCTGCAGCACATCCCCTTCCGCGGCAGCGCGCCCTCGATGCAGGCCCTGCTCGGCGGGCAGATCGGGTTGTCGGTCGATACAATCGGTCCCTCGCTGCAGAACCACAAGGCCGGCCGGATCCGCATCCTCGCCCTCGCGAGCGCCCGCCGCTCGTCGCTGATCCCGGACGTGCCCACGGTGGACGAGGCCCTGGGCATCAGGGGCTTCGAGGCGCTGCTATGGAACGTGATCGTGGCCCCGGCCGGCACGCCGGCCGCCGTGGTCGAGACCCTGTCCCAGGCCACCGCGAAGGTGATGGGGGACGCCACGTTTCAGGAGCAGCTCGCGGGGCTGGGCATCGAGACGATGGCGGGTTCCAACCCGGCATCGGCTGCGGCCCATATCCGCTCCGAGCTGGCGAAATGGAAGCCGGTGATCGAGGCAAGCGGCATCAAGGCAAGCGAATGAGCGCGCGCGAGTGCTTCGAGGTGACGGTGGAAGGCAAGGTCGCGCACATCCGGCTGTCGCGCCCCGAGCGCCTCAACGTGATGACGCTCGGCTTCTGGCGCGAGATCCCGGAGATTGCGAGGGAACTCGATGCGCGCGGCGATGTGCGGGCAGCGGTGTTTTCCTCGACGGGCAAGCACTTCACGGCCGGCATGGACCTGTCGGTGTTCCAGGGAGCCGAGACCCTGGAGACGGATTCGGTGGCGGCGCGCGGGCGCTTCCGGCAAAAGCTGATCGAACTGCAGCAGAGCTTCTCGGCGCTGGCGGACGCGCGCTACCCGGTGATCGCCGCGGTGCAGGGCGGCTGCATCGGCGGGGGCGTGGACCTCGCGACGGCGTGCTGCCTGCGCTATGCGACGCGCGACGCGTACTTCGTGATCCAGGAGATCAACATCGGCATGATGGCCGACGTGGGCACGTTCAACCGGATGCCCAAGCAGCTCCCCGAGGCGGTCGTGCGCGAGCTGGGCTACACGGGGGACCGCCTGCCCGCCGAGCGCGCGGAGCGGCTGGGCTTCGTGAACGGCCTCTATGACACGCACGAGGCGCTGGTGGAAGGCGCGCTGGCGGTGGCGAAACGGATCGCCTCCAAAGCGCCGGTGGCCGTGGCCGCGACCAAGCAGATGATCTCGTACACGCGCGACCACTCGGTGGCGGAGAGCTTCGAGTACATGAACGTGCTGCAGCCCGGCGTGTTCAGCGTCGAGGACATCCGCCGCGCGGAGGGGTCGGCAAAGGCCGGCAAGCCGCCGGAGTTCGAGGACCTGCCGCCGAAGCAGGCGTAACCAGGCACGCCCGGAGGAAGATCGCAATGCGCAGCACGATGATGCAGGTGCCGCTTTCGCTCAACCATATCCTCGATCGCGCCGGGACGCTGTTTCCCGAGTCCGAAATCGTCTCGCGGCTGCCCGACAAGTCGCTCCGGCGCCACACCTACGCCGCGTACTACGCGCGCACGCGGCGCCTTGCCGCGGCCCTGCGGATGCTCGGCCTGAAGAAGGGCGACCGGGTGGCGACGCTGGCCTGGAACCACCACGCGCACCTCGAGTGCTACTTCGGCATCCCGGCCGCGGGCGGCGTGATGCACACGCTGAACCTGAGGCTCTCGCCGGACGAGATCGGCTGGATCGCGGCCGATGCCGAAGATCGCTTCCTCGTCGTCGACGACATCCTGCTGCCCCTGTACGAGAAGTTCGCCGGCAAGCACAGGTTCGAGCGCGTGATCGTGTTTCCTTTTTCCGGTGCGAAGGTGCCGGAAGGATTCGACGACTACGAGGCGCTGCTCGCCGATGCGCCGGACACCTTCGATTACGCGCCGCACGGCGAGGACGACCCGGTGGCGATGTGCTACACGAGCGGCACAACGGGCCGCCCCAAGGGCGTGGCCTATTCGCACCGCTCGACGGTGCTGCACACGCTGGCGGCCTCGCTGCCTGATTTCTGGTGCCTCGCGGGCCGCGACGTGGTGCTGCCGGTCACCCCCATGTTCCACGCCAACTGCTGGGGCATCCCATACGCCGCGGTGATGCTCGGCACGAAGCTCGTGTTCCCGGGCCCGCACCTGCACCCGGCGGACCTGCTCGACCTCATCAAGCTCGAGCCGCCGACGATGGCGCTCGGCGTGCCGACGATCTGGCTCTCGCTCATCCAGGCGCTGGAGGCCGACCCGGGCAAGTGGCGCCTGCCGGAGGGCATGCGCAGCCTCGTCGGCGGCGCGGCCGTGCCGGAGGCGCTGATCCGCGCGTTTGCGAAGCACGGCGTGCGCATCGCGCAGGGCTGGGGCATGACCGAGACCTCGCCGCTGGCCACGGTCAGCTACATCAAGCCGGAGCTGCGGGGCATATCCGAGGACGAGCGCTTCCGGCTCGCGGCCACGGCGGGCGTCACCGCGCCGCTGGTCGAGCTGCGGCTGATGGGCGACGAAGGGGTCGTCCCCTGGGACGGACAGACCGTCGGCGAGATCCAGGTGCGCGGGCCCTTCATCACCGGCAGCTACCACAAGGTCGAGGCCGACCCGGTGAAGTTCAGCCCGGACGGGTGGCTGCGCACCGGCGACGTGGCGAAGATGGACGCCCACGGCTACCTGATGATCACGGACCGCACCAAGGACCTGATCAAGTCGGGCGGCGAGTGGATCAGTTCGGTCGACCTCGAGAACGCGATCATGGCCCACCCCGGCGTGGCGGAAGCGGCGGTCATCGCAATCCCGCACGACAAATGGGGCGAACGGCCGCTGGCCTGCGTGGTGGCCAAGCCGGGCATGAAAGTCGAGCCGGCCGAGATTTCTGCACTGCTCGCGAAGAAATTCGCAAAGTGGCAACTACCCGATACCTACGAATTCCTCGATGCGATCCCGCGGACCTCCACGGGCAAGTTCTGGAAGCTCAAACTGCGCGGGATGTACGCCGCGCGAAAGGCCTGACCCCGATGGTCATAGACACTGGACGCCCTGTAACGCTGGCCACGCGGGGGATGGTGGCGTCGCCGCACAGCCTAGCTTCCGCGGCAGGCGTCGACGCGCTGCGCGCAGGCGGCTCGGCCGTGGATGCGGCCGTCGCGGCGGCTTCGGTGCTCGGCGTCGTCTACCCCCACATGACCAGCGCCGGGGGTGACGCCTTCTGGCTGGTCTACGACGCAAAGGCGAAGCGCGTGAGGTATCTGGACGGCGGCGGTCGCGCGGCGCGCAGCGCGAGCGTCGACTGGTTCCGCAGCCGCAACCACGCCGAAATCCCGTTCCGCGGCATCCTGCCCGCGACGCTGACCACGCCGGGCGCGGCGGCAAGCTGGTGCGCCGCGCACGCGGAGTACGGCAGGTTGCCCTTCGCGCGGGTGCTCGAGTCGGCGATCGGCTATGCGAAGGACGGCTACCCGGTCACGGCGCGGCTCGCGAACTGGATCGCGACGGTGGCGCCCGAACTGCGCGGGACCGCCCGATGGGCGCAACTGTTCCTGCCGGGCGGCGAAGTACCGCGCGCCGGCACGCGGCTCGCCAATCCTGCCCTGTCGCGCACGCTGCAGTCGCTCGCCGGCGGCGGCCACGCCGGGTTCTACGCCGGCCCGGTCGCTGCGGAGATGGCGCGCTTCGCGCAGGAGAACGGCGGGTTCTTCGACGCCGCCGACCTTGCCGCCCAGAAAGCCGTGTGGGGTGAGCCGCTGCAGGGGAGCTATCGCGGCGTGACGATCTACGAAACGCCGGCGCCCACGCAGGGCTTCGCGGTGCTGCAGATGTTGAAGCTCATCGAGCCGTTCGAGCTGCATAAGCGCGACTTCGCGGACCCCATGCGCGCGCACCTGATGGTGCAGGCCAAGCAGGTCGCCTACCACGATCGAGATCGCTGGATCGGCGACCCCGCGTTCGCCGACGTGCCGATGGCGCGCCTGCTGTCCGAGGCCTACATCGACGAGCGCCGCCACCTGATGGACCCGGAGCGCGCGCTGCCCTGGGACAAGGTGCCGTCCTACGGCAGCCTGAAGGGCGACACCGTCTATGTGTCCGCGATAGACGCCGAGGGCAACGCGGCTTCGCTGATCAACAGCCTCTACGGGGTGTTTGGCTCAGGGATCGTCGCCGGCGACACCGGCGTGGTGCTGCAGAACCGCAGCGCGTACTTCTCGCTCGACCCCGCGCACCCGAACTCGCTGGCGCCCGGCAAGGTGCCCCTGCATACGCTGATCGCTTCGCTCGCGTTCCGTGGCGACCGGCTTTGGGGCGCGCTCGGCTGCATGGGCGCCGACGGCCAGCCGCAGATCCACCTGCAGGCCTACACCGCGATGATCGACCACGGCTACGACATCCAGCAGGCGGTGGAGGCGCCGCGCTGGCTGTCCGGGCGCTTCGCGCTCGGCGAGGACCGCGACACGCTGCACATCGAGAGCCGCTTCGGTGAGGCGACCATCGCCGAACTGGCAAGGCGCGGGCACCTCGTCGACCGCTGGGGCGCGTGGAACGAACTTGCCGGGCACGCCCACGGCATCACGGTCGATCCGGAAAGCGGCGTGTACTCGGGCGGGTCCGACCCGCGCAGCGACGGCGCGGCGATCGGCTGCTAGGCTTTCGCCGGCGCCGGCTTCTTCTTTTTCTTCTTCGGGGGTTTCTGCGCCGGGGATTGTGCCGGTGCCCTGGGGACGGCCTTGGGCGCGGCCGCAGCCGCGCTCGCAGCGGCAGCCGCCGCCAGCACGGGGGCGCCGGCCAGCTTCGACGCATCGACCTCCGGTTCGCCGCATTGCCTGTAGTTCGACGCAGCGCAGGCCTTCGCGAGGTCCTGCGCCTCGTTCGACTGCGCGGCCGTCATCCGCCCGGCCAGCATGTCCCGGAGGATTGCGGCGGTCTTCGCGTTCTCCCCGGTCTGGCGCGCGCCCCAGACACTGCGCCACATGTAGGCCCGGACGAGGTCCCGCGGCACGCCGGCGCCACCTTCATACAGCGCGGCGAGGGTCGCCTGCGCTTCCGCGTGCCCCTGCCTCGCCGCAAGGCGCGTCCATGCAGCGGCAGCGGCGCGGTCGGGTGCGTCCAGGTTCGAGTAGAGCAGCCCCACCCGGGCCTGCGCTTCGGCGTTGCCTTGCCTGGCGAGAGGCAGCCAGAGCTTCAGGGCCGTGGCGCGATCGCCGCGCTGGCGCGCGGATTCGCCGTCCTCGAGCGGCCCCGCGAGTGCCGCCCGCGTTCCCGCAAGGAGCAGGAACATCACGGCGAGGAGCCCATATTTCACGACTTTTATTTTAAAACCCCGCGCCGGGATTCGCTCTCCGGGTAGTTGTTGTATCGTTACCAGTACATTCATGCGCGGTCAGCGTCCAAGCGTCACTATCACCAGGCCCAGCACCAGCAGCCCCATGCCGGCCATCTCCAGGCGCGAGAGCTTCTCGCGGAAAAGCTTCCTCGACACGACCGGCGCGATCAGCAGCTCCACCAGTCCCAGCGTACGCACGTGCGCGATCGGTTCGATTGCCATCGCGGTGAACCAGCCGGCCGAGGCGGCCGCGCCCATGAAGCCGGCGAAGAGCGACCGCCGCCACGCGCCGAACACGCGCCAGACCACGGGCCGGTCGCGCGCCAGCAGCCAGCCGCCCAGCACCACGGTCTGCAGCGTCTGGGCGACCACGAGGGCGAACGCGGCCGACATCATGAAGGGCGTGTCGCCGAGCGCGAGCGCCGCGCCGCGGTAGCCGACGGCCGAGAACGCGAAGAACGCACCGGAGGCGAGGCCGAGCAGCGCGGGCAGCGTCATCCACCCGGAGAGCATCGTCCGGAACGGGCGCTGCCTGTCCGCGGGCGACAGCAGCAGCACGCCCAGCGTGCCGCAGCCGACGGCGAGCGCCGTCCCTGCCGTCAGCGGGTCGCCCAGCACGACGAGGCCGAACACCGCCGCCTGGATGATCTCGGTCTTCGAGTAGGCCACGCCGAGCGTGAAGTTGCGCTCGGCCATCACGCGCAGCAGGAGCGCGGTGGCGACGATCTGGCTGAGCGCGCCGAACGCGACCCAGCCGAGGAACGCGAGGTTGGGCGTGGGCAGCGCATACCCGCCCGCGAGATGGACGCCGTACAGCCACAGCAGCGCGAACGGCAGGCCGTAGAGGAACCGGACCAGCGTCGCGCCCAGCGTGCCGAGCTCGGCCGTCAGGCTGCGCTGCGCGGCATTGCGCATGGTCTGCGCGAACGCGGCCCACAGCGTGACCGGGATCCAGAGCCAGTCGGGCGGCGTCACGCGACCTTCAGCGCCTTGAGCGCGGGCAGGCGGACGGTCTCGAAAGCCTTCGCATCGGCGCGCAGGCGCTCTAGGTCCTCGCGCCGGCCGTTGGCGTCCAGGCAGTCCCAGGCGTGCTGAGCCCAGAGTTCGGGCGTCGCGAGCCCGCGCTTCAGGGCCCGGAGGAACAGCATCTCCTTGCGCGCGGCGAACACGCCCGCGCCGAGCACCGGCGAGGCGAGCGCGGAGGCTGTGTCGGAAAGCGCCGCGCGCTCGAGGATCTGCGCGTTGAGCGCTTCGCATCGCGGTGCGGCCGCCTCGATCACGGCCCGCGGCTGCGTGGGGTGGAGGCTTCCCGCGCCCACCAGCATCTGCGCCACCTGGATGAGCTGGGGGAGCGGGGTCTGCGCGCAGTTCGGGTGCGCTTCCAGCTCACGCAAGGTCTTCGGGGCGTAGTCGCGCTCGGCCATCGCCTCGAGGAAGGGCCGGTAGACGTCCGCCTGGAGGTCCGCTTCGCCGCCAGCCAGCTGGATCCTTTTCGGCACGTGGTCCGGGTGCTGGACCAGAGTGAGCGGCAGGTCGAGGAAGCGCCCAGTTCGCGCCGCCGGCGACATTGGCCGCGGTCCCTTGACGAAGACGTCGCGCCGGAAGCGCTGGTTCACCATGAAGTCGACGACCGTCTCGCGCAGCATCGGGTGGGTGATGCCGGCCACCAGGTCGCTCGCCTTCCTGCCGGGCAGGCCGACCCCGTCGAGGTGGTCGGTGAGCATGGCCGAGGCCACGAAGGTGAGCTTGGCCGCCGAAAGCGTGCGGGCGACCTCGGACGAGGGCATCGGGTGCCAGTCGCGGTTGAAGTATTCGTGCGCGAGGTAGCTGCGGCTGTGGGCGCGCATCCTGGAGAGCCAGTCCTTGAGCGCGGGCTGCTGGCGGAAGTACCGCGCGTCGGCGTCGACCAGCGACTGCGCGAAGTCGAGCGACGCGTCGATTTTTGCGCCCAGGCCGCGCGACTCCGGGCCGGCGAGGGCCGCGTGCTCGACCAGCAGGTGCCTGAGCGGCATCTCCGCGGCCGAGCCGGGCCAGCAGTTGTAGCTCACGTAGAACACGCCGCCCGGCGCGAGCTTGCGGCGCACGATGTCGACCACTAGGTTGCGGTTCTCCGCCGAGATCCACGACCAGGTGCCGTGCATCACGATGACGTCGAACTCGGGCACGTCCTCGCGCGCGGCGAACTCCTCGAACGAGTCGTCGAAGAGCTGCGCGTCCGTGCCGGCGGCCCGCGCGAGGTCGCGGGCGTTCGCGGCATGGGTCGGGTTGAAGTCGAAGCCCCAGTATTCGCCGGGACACGCGGCAGCATGGATGTTCACCGAAACTCCCTGTCCGAAGGCGAGCTCGAGGTACCGCAGCGGCCGGGAGTCCAGCAGCGTCGAGACGCCGCGCGAAAGGCAGGCGAAGTCGAGGTGCGCGGGGGCGAGCTCGCGGTAGTAGTCGTGCGTGTAGTCGATCTCCTGCACGTAGCCTTCGGTCCAGTCCATGGCGGCTTCAGCAACCCGGTTCGCGATGAGCCCGCATTCTAGCGGCGCGTGCGGCCGGCGAGGCGCGGGTCGGGTTGCGCGGCGGACAGGCGTTCGCGGACCCGCTTCGCTGCCGCCACGGTTTCGCGAATGCAGTCCTTGAGGTGGCGGCCCTGCATGCGCTGCTGGGGCCCGAACACGCAGAGGGAGGCGCGCGCATGCCCGTCGGCGCCGACCACCGGCGCGCCGAGCGCGCAGACGCCCTCGACGAGTTCGGCGTTGGTGAGCGCATAACCCGCCTTGCGGATGCGCCCGAGTTCCGCGGCGAGGTCCGTACGCTGCCGCGCCGGTTCCACTTGCGCGAGCACCAGCGCCTGCTCTTCCGGCGGCAGGAAAGCGAGGATCGCCTTGCCGCTCGCGCCGAGGTGCAACGGGTCCGAGTAGCCGCTGCCGCGGCTGAACGAGATCGGGTGGGGGCTCTTCAGCTCGACCGCGCAGGTCCGCTCGAGCGGCGACACGGCAAGCATCAGCGCGACGGTCTCGCCCGTCGTGCGCCACAGGTCCTCAAGCACCGGCCGCGACACCGACACCACCGGGAAGCTGCGGTCCCACGCGTGCGCGAGCCGGTGCACGGCCGGGCCCAGTTCGAAGCGCAGCGGGGTGCCGCCCGAATGGATGAACCCCTTGGCCTGCAGCGTGCCTAGCAACCGGTACAGCGTCGGGCGAGTGAGGCCGGTGGCGCGCTGCAGGTCGCCGATCTCGAGCACGGTGTGCTCCGCGTCGAAGCTGGTCAGCACGTCGATGGCGCGTTCGACAGCGCGAACCGACTTCGGCTCAGGCCTTGACATGGCGGCGCACGCTGCGAAAATCGATTCTCATTCAGTTTTCAGACTTTTAGTCCACCTGATGGACTATAGCCGGACGGACAGGGGGAGGCAACTCATGAACAAGGACATGGCGGAAGTGCTGGTGCGGGTCGGGCCGGACGCGCCGATGGGCAGGCTGATGCGCCGCTACTGGGTGCCGATCCTCTCCTCTTCGGAAATCCCGGAGCCCGACTGCCCGCAGGTGCGGGTCAAGATCCTCGGCGAGCGCCTGCTGGCTTTCCGTGATTCCGAAGGCAAGCCGGGGCTGATCGACGAGTACTGCGCGCACCGCGGCGTGTCGCTGTACTACGGGCGCAACGAGGAGGGCGGCGTGCGCTGCTCGTATCACGGCTGGAAGTTCGACCGCGAAGGAAAATGCGTCGAGCTGCCCTCGGTGCCCGCCCTCGCGCCGAAGATGTCGATCACCGCCTACCCGTGCATCGAGCGCGGCGGCCTGGTCTGGGCCTACATGGGCCCGCCCGGCAAGCAACCTCCGCCGCCGGGCCTCGAATGGTGCAACCTGCCCGAAAGCCATCGCTATGTTTCCAAGCGCCTCCAGGAGTGCAGCTGGCTGCAGGCGATGGAGGGCGGCATCGACACCACGCACGCCTCGTGGGTCCACCGCTACGAGCTCGAGAAGGATCCGATGCACATGCACGCGCTGGCCAACAAGTACATCAAGGCCGACCGCAACGCGGTGTTCGACGTCGAGGACATGCCGCACGGCCTGTCGATCTACGGCCGCAGGAACGGCGAGCCCGACTCCTACTACTGGCGCGTCACCCAGTACCTGTTCCCCTGGTACACGCTGATCCCGCCCTTCGGCCCGCACCCGCTCGGCGGCCACGTCTGGGTGCCGATCGACGACGAGAACTGCTGGGCGTGGAGCATCAACTTCTACCCGGACAAGCCGTTGTCGGCCGAGGAGCGTCAGGACCTCGTCGACGGCAAGGGCATCCACGTCAGGTACGAGGCGGGCGGCACTTTCCGCCCCGCGGCGAACAAGGACAATGACTACCTGATCGACCGCCAGGCGCAGAAGGAGAAGCGCTCGTTCAGCGGCGTGGAAGGCTTCTCGGTGCAGGATTCCTCGCTGCAGGAGAGCATGGGCCCGATCCAGAACCACGCCAAGGAGCACCTCGTCTCCACCGACAAGCCGATCTCGATGGCGCGGCGCATGCTCTTCAACGCGGCGCTGAACCTGTCGCAGGGCATCGAACCGCCGGCCCTCGACGACGCCGTGCAGCGCGTGCGCGCGGCCTCGGTGCTGTTGGACAAGTCGGCGAGCGTGACCGAGTGGGCGAAGGAAGCCCTTTACGACGAGCTGGGCCAACCGGTATTTTCCCTATGAGGATCGCCATGCAGACTTCCAAACTCTCTTTCCGGGGCGCGGCCGCGCTCGCGTGCATCCTGCCGTGTGCCCTGCTCGCGTTGCCGGCCACCGCCCAGGACTGGGCGCCGACCAAGCCCGTGCGGATCATTGTGCCGGTCGTGGGCGGCACCAACGACCTCGTCGCGCGTTTGGTCGCGCCGAAACTCCAGGAGGTACTCGGCCAGTCCGTGGTGGTCGAGAACAAGGGCGGGGCGGGCGGCAATATCGGCGCGGACCTCGTCGCGAAGTCCGCGCCCGACGGCCACACCCTGCTGATCGGCTACAACGGCCCGATCGCGGTGAACGTGTCGCTGTTCGAAAAGATGCCCTACGACCCGGTCAAGGACCTCGCGCCGATCACCCTTGCGGTGACCGCGCCGCAGTTCCTCACGGTGCACCCGAGCGTGCCCGCGAACACCGTGGCCGAACTGGTGGCCCTGGCCAAGGCGCAACCGGGCAAGCTCAGCTACGCCTCGATCGCGGTCGGCAGCGCCTCGCACCTCACGATGGAGATGCTGAAGACCGCCGCGGGCGTGGACATCGTGCACATCCCGTACAAGGGATCCGCTCCGGCCGTCACCGACATCCTCGGCGGCAACGTGCAGACCGCGTTCTTCGTGCCGGGCAACGTGCTGCAGTACGTGAAGTCGGGCCAGATCCGGCTGATCGCCTCCACCGGACGCAAGCGCTTCGCCAGCACGCCCGCCATCCCGACGATGATCGAGTCCGGCTATGCCGACTTCGAGGCCGTGGCCTGGATCGGGTTCCTTACCACCGGCGGCACGCCGCGCCCGGTGATCGACCGCTACCACCGCGAGATCGTGAAGATCCTCAACTCGCCCGAGGTCCGCGACAAGCTGCTGGCGGTGGAGTTCGAGATGGTCGCCGGGACCCCGGAGCAGTTCGGCGAATGGATCAGGACTGAGATCCAGAGGTGGGGAAAGGTAATCAAGCAAACCGGCGCGAAAGCGAACTGAGGCGAACCGAGATGCCCGACAAAGCCATCCCCCATCCTTCGGTTTTCGTCGAGGAAAAGCACCTTGAGCTGATCAAGGGCTACCGCGTGCACGAGTCGCGCACGCCCTCCAAACCCGTGCGCGTGGTCACGCCTTCGCAGACGGTGGGGCCGTTCTACCCGCAGGCGCTGATCCAGCCCGGCGATGACGACCTCGCCTGCAAGGTGCCCGGCGGCGCGCGCGCGCTGGGCACGCCGATCGTATTCTCGGGGCAGGTGTTCGACGAGGCGGGCAAGCCCGTGCGCGGCGCGCTCGTCGAGGTGTGGCAGGCCAACAAGTGGGGCAAGTACGAGCATCCCGCGGACCAGACGCCCGAACCGCTCGACCCGAATTTCAAGGGTTACGGCCGCCAGCTCACCGATGCCGAAGGGCGCTTCCGCTTCCGCTCGATCAAGCCCGGCGCCTATCCCAACCCGGGGTACGACAACTGGTACCGCCCCCCGCACATCCATTTCTCGGTGTTTGGCGCGGGCGTGATGCAGCGCCTGATCACGCAGCTCTACTTCCCCGGGGAGCCCCTGAACGACATCGACCCGATCCTGAACGGCATCGGGGACCTCGAGGCGCGCGCTTCGCTCATCTGCCGCGAACTGCCTGCCGGGCCGGATGGCACGGCCGCTTTCGGTTTCGACGTCGTCCTGCGCGGCAGGGGCGAGACCCCGTTCTTCGTCGACGCGTAGCGCGGCCCGGACCACAGGCACGCTTGGAAGACAAGCCCATCCGCGACTGCCTCGGGCCGTTGCCGCGTCCCACGGCGCCGCGCTGGACGCTGCCCGCGGGCGCCTGGGACACGCACTTCCACGTGCTCGGCCCGCAGGCCAGGTTCCCGTACTCGCCCACGCGCAAGTACACGCCGCCCGATGCCACGCTCGATGCGTGCATGCTGCTCCATGACCGCCTCGGCATCACCCGCGGACTCGTGGTCCACGCCAACACCCACGGGTTCGACAACGCGGTGGACCTCGACGCGGTGGCGCGATCCAACGGGCGCTACCTCGCCGTGGTCCGTCTCGATGCTGCGGCGACGCGCGCCGGGTGCGAGCGGCTGCACGCGCAGGGCGCGCGGGGCGTGCGGTTCGCCTTCAACCCGCAGCACGGCGGTACGCTCGACCACACGGTGTTCGACCACGTACTCCGGTGCATCGAAGGCCTCGGCTGGTTCGTCGAGCTGCACTTCGACGGCGGGGCGCTGCCCGGCCTCGCGGACTGGCTGAAGTCGATCCGCGCCACGGTCGTGATCGACCACATCGGCCGCGTCGATCCTTCGCTCGGCCTCGGCCAGGAGCCCTTTGGCGTGCTGCTCGAGCTCGCGCGGCGCGACAACATCTGGGTCAAGGCGAGCGGCGCCGACCGGCTGACGAAGGCGGGCGCCCCCTATGCCGACGTGGTGCCCTACGCGCGGCGGCTGCTCGACGTGGCCGCGGACCGCGTCATCTGGGGCAGCGACTGGCCGCACACGGGCGTGTTCGAACGCGCACGCATGCCGGACGATGGCCTGCTGCTGGATGCGTTGCTCGAATTCGCGCCGGACGAAGCCATGCGCCGCAGGATCCTCGTCGACAACCCCTGCCGCCTGCTCGGCATCACGGAGGCATCGCCATGAACCGGTTGCGGGGCAAGGTCGCGCTGGTCACGGGCGGGGGCGCGGGCATCGGCGCGGCGACCGGGCGGATCTTCGCCGCGGAAGGCGCGGCCGTCGTGCTCGTGGACCGGGACGCCGCCGCGCTCGAACGCGCTTCCACCGCGATCCGGGCCGAGGTGGAGGGTGCGCGCGTGGCGCATTTCGCCGCCGACGTGTCGGACGCAGCCAAGGCGCTCGAAGCCGTGGCACACGGCCTGAAAGCCTTCGGACGCCTTGACGTTCTCGTGAACAACGCGGCGATGCGCAACTACGCCGCGGTCGGCGATGCCACCAGCGAGGAGTGGCAGGCGATGCTCGGCGTGAACCTCGTGGGCGCGGCGAACTACTGCCGCGCCGCGCTGCCCGAATTGCGCCGCTCAGGGCGCGGCAGCATCGTGACGGTGTCGTCCTGCTACGCGGTGACCGGGAGGAAGGGCATGGGCCTCTACGATGCGACCAAGGCGGGGTTGCTCGCGCTGACGCGCACGCTCGCGTTCGAGGAGGCCGCGCACGGCGTCCGCGCCAATGCGATCTGCCCCGGCTCCACGCTGACCGATTTCCATATCGGTCGCGGCAAGTCCGCGGGCAAGACCCTCGAGCAGCTGAAGGGCGAGCGCAGCGACAATTCGCTGGTCGGCCGCTGGGCCACGCCCGAGGAGGTCGCCTACCCGATCCTGTGGCTCGCCTCCGAAGAGGCGTCGTTCATCACCGGCGCCACGCTGATGGTCGACGGCGGCCTGTCGATCATGTGAGGAGCTTGCGCAGCGCCTTCAGTTCGCGCCGGCGCTTCGCATCCGGCAGCGGGTAGGCGAGGCGCAGGCCGCGCAGCGTATCGTTGACGATGCACTGCACGATGAGCCGGGCGTTCAGCTTGTCGTCGGCCGGCACGACGTACCAGGGCGAGTCGGCGGTGCTCGTCGCAGAGAGGCAGTCTTCGTAGGCGCGCATGTACTGCTTCCAGTACCCGCGCTCCTCCACGTCGGCGCGGCTGAACTTCCAGTTCTTCGACGGGGTGTCGATGCGCTCGAGGAAGCGCTTCCTCTGCTCCTCCTTCGACAGGTGCAGGAAGATCTTGACGATGCGCGTGCCGTTGCGGTGGAGGTGCCTTTCGAGCCCGGCGATCGAGTGGTAGCGGCCCTCCCAGACCGCGTTCCCGCGCTCGCCGTCGGGCGGCAGGTTCTGGCCGCGCAGGATCTCGGGGTGCACGCGTGCGATCAGCACCTCCTCGTAGTAGGACCGGTTGAAGATGCCGATGCGCCCGCGTTCGGGCAGCCTGCGCACCGCGTGCCAGAGGAAATCGTGGTCCAGTTCCTCCTCGCTCGGGTGCTTGAAGCTGAACACCTGGCAGCCCTGCGGGTTGATCCCTGACATCACGTGCGAGATCACGCCGTCCTTGCCGGCGGCGTCCATCGCCTGGAGGATCATGAGGACCGAGTAGCTGTCCGACGCGTACAGCAGGTTCTGGAGCTCGCGCATCTCGGCGGCGTGCCGGGAAAGCAGGTCCTGGTAGACCTGCTTCGATTCGTACCAGGGCGCCACCAGCGTCGGGCGCTTGCCGAGGTTCGCTTTCCTGCCCGCCTGGACGCGGTAAATCTTCGTATCGATCTTCACAGGGGCCCCTTGTATCGGACGGTGGACTTCCAGATGCGCGGCGCCTGCGCAAGGTCCTCGAGCGCCGCGACGGCTTCGGACAGGCGGTCGGCATCGCGTGCCGCGAGCCAGCCGGCAATGAAGGGCCAGAGTCCCTCCCCGGCGGGCAGGCCGGCCAGCAGGCGTGTCGCGGTCGCGTCGTCATTGAGTGCACCGAGCGCGTCCTGCAGCCCGACCAGGCTGCGCTGGTAGCTTCGCGCAACCCTGCCGGCGAACAACGAGCCGAAGAACTCGGTGGCGTAGCGCAGGCGCTTGGCATCGATCCTCAGCCGGTGGCGCTCCTCCGGCGTGCACGCGTCCAGTCCGGCGCCGTCGCGAATCAAGCGTTTGTGGAGCCTGCGCACGCTGCCGGCGGCGAACTTCGGCAGTGCGGTGCCGGTGGATGCTGCTGAAGGGGGCGCCTCCAGCCAGAGCGCGAGGCTCGCGAACAGCGCAGCGCGGCGCGGGGAAAGCAGCGCCTCGCGCACCTCGCGCCGGGCGTGCGCGCGCCTGCTGCGTGCGGTCCGTACCAGCCGGGCGACCTCCCGTTGTCTTGCAGGCGTCCCGCCCTCCGCGCTTGCATAGGCAACGCAGGCGGGAGGCAGCGTTTCCTCGATCAGCACGTCCCAGTCCCTTGCCGCGCCGAGGCTTCCCGCCAGCCACTTGAGTTCACGCCTCAGCCCGGGAACGGCAGGGTCGGCCGCGTCGGCCAGCCTCAGCGCGGAACGCATGCGGCGCAGGGCGACGCGCGCCTGGTGGAGGAACTCGACATTGCGAGGATTGGTCGCCCCGCGTTCGTTGGCATGGAACTGGGCGAGGCAGCCGCGTACCAGCTGGTGCAGGGCTTCCTGGAGTGGGGATGCGGGATCGAGCACGATGCGCACCGCTTTCGCCGGCGTCGCCCTGCGGCCGTCCCCGGGTCCGGTTGCCTTCATGCGGCCAGCTTACTACGCCGGCCGCACACCAGCGGCGCTTGCGGGCGGAGCCTCGACGCCGCGCGGCAAACCCCCTACCATCGCAGGCAGGAGGAGGTGCCCCATGTCCACGCTCCATCGATACGCGCTCCCGGTAGAGGAGACGCACTGGAAGGTCGGCGGCAAGGTCGAGACTTCGTTCACGTGGGACTACGACGCCCGCAGCGAGGACCTGCTGAACCTCTACGCCAAGGGCAAGCGCCTGCAGTGGGACGCCGAGTCGCGCATCGACTGGGGGCTCGAGGTCGATCCCGAGGACCCGATGCAGATGGACGAGTCCGTGCTGCCGCTGTTCGGCACGCCGCTGTGGGACAAGCTCTCCGAACGGCAGAAAACGGAGCTGCGCTACCACAACCAGGTCCATACGCTGTCGCAGTTCCTGCACGGCGAGCAGGGCGCGCTGGTGTGCGCCGCGCGCATCGTGCAGGACGTGCCGACGATCGAGTCCAAGTTCTACGCGGCCACGCAGGTGATGGACGAGGCACGGCACGTGGAGGCCTTCCGGCGGCTGCTCACCGACAAGTACCGGATGGTGTACCCGATCTCGCCGCCGATGAAGGACCTGCTGGAGAAAACGCTGTCCGATCCGCGCTGGGACTTCACCTACCTCGGCATGCAGGTGCTGATCGAGGGGCTGGCCCTCGTGGCCTTCCAGAGCATCCGCGACTACTCGAAGAACCTGCTGTGCCGGCAGGTGAACGCCTACGTCATGCAGGACGAGGCGCGGCATGTGGCGTTCGGGCGCATGGCGCTCAAGGACTACTACCCGCAGCTGACCGAGGCCGAGCGGCGCGAGCGCGAGGACTTCGTCATCGAAGGCGCGATCCACCTGCGGGACCGGCTGCGCTCGCCCGAGATGTGGGAAAAGCTCGGCTACGACACCAAGGACGTCTTCCCCGCGCTCGAGGCCTCGGAGGGAAACATCCGCTACCGCATGCGCCTCTTCTCGCGCATCGTCCCCACCGTGCGCGACATCGGGCTGTGGAGCCCGCGCGTGCAGCAGGCCTTCACCGACATGGGCGTCATGAAGTACGCCACCACGGATGCGGATGCGATGCTGGAAAAGGACTCGCAGGTCGCGGAGGAGTTCGACCGGCTGATGAAGGAAGGCTGGAAGGCCTCCCGCTAATCCACCTTCGCGCCCGAAGCGGCCACGGCCTCCCTCCAGCGCTCCGTATCCTTCCGCACGAATTCGCCGAACTGCTGCGGCGTCCCGGTCACGACTTCCAGCCCCTGCGAGGCGAACCTCTCGCGCAGCGCAGGGTCGGCCAGCACCTTCGTGATTTCCGCGTTGAGTTTCGCGATGACGGCGGCGGGCGTGCCGGCGGGCACCATGACGCCCTGCCAGCCCACGGCGGCGTAGTCCTTGAGCCCGGCCTCGGCCATCGTCGGCACGTCCGGCGCCGCGGGGGAGCGCGTCGTGCCGGTGATCGCAAGCGCGCGGATGCGGCCGCTCTTCACGTGCGGCAGCGCCGTCAGCAGGTCGTTTGAGAGCACCTGCACCTCCTTCGCGACCAGTGCATTGAGCGCGGCGGCCGCGCCCTTGTACGGCACGTGCATGATGTCGACGCCCGCCTGCAGCTTGAACAGTTCCATCGCGAGGTGCGGGAAGGTCCCGCTGCTGGCCGAGGCGTAGTTCAGTTTGCCGGGGCTGGCCTTGGCAAGCTTCACGAGGTCCGCGATGGAGTTCGCCGGCACGTTGTCCGCCACGAGGATCAGGTTCGGGATCGCGACCATGTTGACCACGGGCGCGAAAGCCTTCGCGCTGTCGTAGGGAAGCGTCTTGTACAGGCTCGGGTTGATCGAGATGTTGGTGTTGGCGTAGAGCAGCGTATGGCCGTCGGCGGGCGATTTCGCGACGATGTCCGCGCCCAGCGTCGCCCCGGCCCCGGGGCGGTTGTCGATGATGAACGGCTGGCCCATCGCCGCGGCGAGCTTGTCGCCGATCAGGCGCGCAAGGATGTCGGCCGAACCGGCGGGCGGGAAGGGCACGACGAAGCGCACCGGCTTGGCCGGGTACTCCTGTGCATGGACGGGCGTGCAGGCGAACAGCATAAGTGCGGCGAACCGCAGGGCATTCCTCAGCATTTTTTCTCCTCGTCTATTGTTCTAGGCCAGCGCGCCGTCCACGGCGATCGTCTGGCCGGTGACCCAGCTCGCCGCGTCGCTTGCCAGGAACAGCGCGACGTTGGCGACTTCCTCCGGCGTGCCCATCCGCCCCATGGGGCAGCGGGCCATCACATGTTCGTAGATCTGCGGGTTGTGCCTGCGGTTGTGGTCCCAGGTCCCGCCCTCGAAGTAGATCGGGCCCGGGGCCACGCAGTTCACGCGGATCCTCTTCGCCGCATACTGCGCGGCCTGGGTGCGCGTGTACTGGATGATGGCGGCCTTGACCGCGCCGTAGGGCGGCGTGCGCACGCTGGGCCGCAACCCCGCCAGCGCCGAAATGTGCACGATTGCGCCGCCGTTCTTTTCGAGGTAAGGCAGCGCCGCGTAGGAAGCCCGGACGGGCGCCATCAGGTCCACGCTGACGCTGGCTTCCCAGCCGGCCTCGTCGTCGGACCGCCCGAAGGCTGACGCGTTGTTCACCAGCACGTCGACGCCGCCGAGCGCGGCGGCGGCGGACTCGACGTAGGCCTTCACCGCCTGCCCGTCGCCGAGATCGCAGGACGCGACATGGACCCTGCCGCCGGAGGCGCGCAGTTTCCCGCCCGTCTCCTCGAGCGCTTCCCTGCCTCGTGCGCAGACCGATACGTTCGCGCCCGCCGCGGCGAATGCAAGCGCGATCGAGCGGCCGATCCCGCGGCTGCCGCCTGCGACCACGACGTTCTTCCCCTTGAAGCTGATGTTCATGCGTCCCCTTTCCCTTGTTCTTCGAACTCCTTCAGCGCCTCGACGTCGGCGACGACCCACACCGCGATCGGCGCGGCGCGGTTGCGTACCGAGATCTCTTCCTGCCGCAGGCCGGTGACGCTGAGCCCCCGCGCGCTCGGCCACCCGCGCGGAGAGGATCAGCTCGCAGCCGAACTCCTTGGTGTGGTCCTGCAGGCGGCTGGCGGTGTTGACCGTGTCGCCCACGGCCGTGAGGTAGGTCGCCGCGCCGCGGCCCATGTGGCCGACGACGGTGGGGCCGATGTGCAGGCCGATGCCGAGGCGCAGCGGCGCGGGCAGGGCCTCGTGCAGGTCGGCGCTGAGCGTATCCATCGCGCGGTGCATCGCGCGCGCCGCGACCAGCGCCTGCCTTGCGCCGACCTCCGGCCCGGTGTGCACGCCGAAGAGCGCCATCACGCCGTCGCCGATGAACTGGTTGGGGATCCCGCCGGCCGACTCGATGGCGCCGCCCACGGCCTCGAAGTAGCGGTTGAGCAGGAACACCACGTCGTAGGGCAGGCGCGTCTCGGCGATGCGCGTGAAGCCGCGCAGGTCGGCGAACATCACGCAGAGCTCCCTTTCCTGGCCGGCCATGATGCCTGGGTGCTCGAGCGACTCGTCCGCCTCGACGCTCGGCGGGATCAGCGGCATCACTGCGAGGTCGTACACGGGCCGCAACTGGCAGGCAAGCCGCACATCGGGGGCGGATCCCAGTCGCCTGAGCACGCGCGTCTCGGCCGGGCCGGGCGCGGGCAGGGGGCCCGCGCCCGACAGGATGCGCACGCGGCAGGTCGAGCAGCGCCCGCGACCGCCGCAGACCGAGGCGTGCGGGATCCTCTCCTGCCGGCTCGCCTCGAGGATCGAGAATCCCACCGGCACGCTCGCCAAGCGCCCACCGGGGTAGGTGATGCGCACCGAGCGGCTGCGCTCGTGCAACTGGCGCAATGCCCGTGCCGCGATGGCCAGCCCGAGCAGGGCGCCGAGCACGATGCGGATCGAGTCGCCGATCCTGCGCAGGGCCTCGGCGGCCAGCGCGTCGGGCATGCGCGCATCGCCGAAAGTCGCGCGTACCCACTGCGGGTCGGCGGCGAGGTTCGCGACGAAGCGGCCCGCCTGCGCGAACCCGAGCAGCGCGAGCACCGGCAGCAGGAGGGCAAGCGTGTACAGCACCATGCCCATGCGCGCGTACCACGGCTGCATCCTCAGCCAGTAGTGCACCCCCATGCAGCCGTGCACCCAGGCGACCAGCAGCAGGATCGCCTGCGAAGCCCCGATCCCGGGCTTCAGCTCCCAGAACACGAGCACCATCACCGTGTACGAGTCCTGGAAGCCGTAGAGCTCGTTGGCGATGTGCGTGCCGACCAGGTGGTTGACCAGCAGCACCGGCACGCACAGGCCGAGCACCAGTTGCACCGCCTCCCACAGCGGCATGCGCAGCTGCCGGCGCAGGTAGATGGACCACGCTGCGAGGGCGAGGTGGACGACGATCGCGGCCGCCAGCACCCCCTCGCCGACGGGGTTCCTCCACAGCAGGAGGAACACGAGGCGCCCGGCTTCCATCGCGGCCAGGGACACCAGCCCCAGCGCATGGTTGAGGAGGTGCGTGGTGACGAACGCGAACATCACCAGGCCGGAGATCAGGCGGAGGCGGCGCACGCCCCGCGACTGGCCGCGGGGCGCCTTGGGGGCTGCCGGCAGGGTACTCAAGGTCGGGTCACGCGGCGGGGGAGTTTCGGCGAGGCGGATGCTCGGGCAGTGCGGGAGTTGTTATATTGTCCGACATGCGGACCCTGCGCGCCTGTGATTTTGCGGACCTGCCCTGGAAGAACGGGCTGGGTGTGTCGAGCGTCATCGCGTCCGAGCCTCCCGGGGCCGGCTACGATGCGGCCCTCTGGCAGGTGGGCACGACTTCGATCACCGCCGACTGCCCGTTCTCCAGCCTGCCCGGGACGGACCGGCAGTTCACCGTCATCGAAGGCGGCGGCGTGGAGCTGAAGTGCTCGAGCGCCGCCGACGGCGTCGACCTCGTCAAGGCCGTCGACACGCCATTCGTGCCGTTTGCCTTCCGTGGCGACTGGAAGACCGATTGCCGGCTGCTCGGCGGCGAGGTGCGGGTCCTGAACGTGATGACGCGACGCGGGCGGGCCGCGGCGAAGCTTCGCATCCAGCGCTTCGCCGGGCCGCTGCTCATGATGCAGCCGCCGGGCGAGATCGTGCTGGTGGTGTTGCTGGGCGGCACCGCGAGGGCCATCGGCGACCCGGTCACGCTGATCCCCAACGATACGGTGATGCTCGACTCGAAAACCGGCGGGCGTTGCGAGATCGTGGCGCCCCCGGCCGGCGCCAGGGTGGCGGTCGTCCGGCTGACGGTGCCCGGCTAGCCGCGCGCCTCAGCCTGTCAGCTTGCGCAGCACGTGGCGGCGGTTCTTCGTGAACGGCCGCACGTGGGTGGGCCAGCGGCCCGCGTCGACGGCGTGCGCCCAGCCTGCGCCGGTCAGCACGTCGGCGCTCTCCAGCTCGTAGGCCGCCATGTAGGTGGGCTCGTTTTCCATCACGATGGTCTTCTTCTCGCCGCCCAGCACCATGGTCAGCGGGACCATCTTGTAGCGCTTGGCCGAGACCACGCCGGGCACCTTGAGGATCAGAGGGATGTGCTCGGTGTCGTAGACCTCGTTGAAGATCGCTTCCTTGTCGGCATCGACGTCCATGCAGACGGTGAAGAGGTACTGGGCTTTACTGCGTGCTTTTCCGTCCATTGTGCTCGGTCCTTTGCGGGGAGGGGGAATGCGGCCGATTCTATCAGCGCCCCTTCACCAGCCTGCGAAACGCCTCCATTCCGCTTCGACCCTGTCGCCCCCCGCCAGCACGCGGTAGCGGTCGTACTGCGCGGCAGTGGCGCAGGCGTGGTTGGGCAGGATGCGCAGCAGCGTGCCCACCGGCAGTTCGGGCAGGCGGGATGCGTCGCCGCTGCGGTGGGCAATGATGCCGTGCTCCTGGCTGGCGTCGACCATGACCAGGCCATCGATCGGCCGGCCCGCGGCGTCGCAGACCAGGCCGTAGCCCTGGTCCACGGGTTGCTTCGCGGTTCCGCGGTCGCGCGACATCGCCATCCAGCCCGCGTCGGTGATGACCCAGCCTTTCTCGCGCTGGTGGCCGATCACGGTGCCGAGCACCGAGAGCGCGATGTCCGCCACGCGGCACACGCCTATGCCCGCCATCACGAGGTCGAAGAAAACGAACACGCCGGCGCGCACCTCGGTGACGCCGGCGAGGTCCCCGGCATAGGTGGCGGTGGGCGTCGAGCCCACGCTGACGATCGGGGCGTCGAAGCCCGCTTCGCGCAGGCGTGTGGCCGCCTGTACGACCGCGTCCCTTTCCCTGCGCGCGATCGAGCGGATCGCATCGACGCTGCGGCAGTCGTAGGATCCGCCCGCATGTGTCATCACGCCGCAGACCTCGGCGCCGCTGCCGGTGAGCGTGCGTGCGATGTCGAGGATCTCCGGCGCGTCGGGGTGCAGCCCGGAGCGGTGGCCGTCGCAGTCGATCTCGACGAGGACCGGCAGCTTCTCCCGGCCGGCCGGGAGGGCGGCGGCCAGCGCCTTCGCGGTTTCCAGGTTGTCGAGCGTGACCTTCAGGTCCACGCCTCGCCGGACCAGCCCGAGCGCGCGTTCGAGCTTGTGCGGCGCGAACGCCACGCCGTAGAGGATGTCGGTGTAGCCGTGCGCGGCGAATTCCTCGGCTTCCTTCAGCGTCGACACCGTCAGCGGGCCCGAGTCGCCCGCGACCATGCGGGTCACTTCGAGGCACTTGGCGGTCTTCACGTGCAGGCGCAGTTTCGGGCCGAGCGATTCGATGTGCGAGCGCAGGCGCTTCGCGTTGGCGGCGACCTTGTCGCGTTCGAGCAGGAGGGCGGGGGTGTCGAGGTCGGTGAGGGTGGTGGTTGCCATGGTCAGGGTCGGGTTCCGGGGCGATTGTGGAACAGGATCGGATTCTGTTCCACAACGGGATCAGGCATCGAGGCCGCGCACGATCAGGGATTTCGCTGCTTTCAGGTCGTCGGGCAGCTTGGCGAGTTCGCGCCTGAGCCTCGTTCTCCAGGCCGCCGCCCGCTTGTTCAGCGCTCGCACGGCGAGCGTCAGGTCGCCCCGGCGGTCTTCGTACAGTGCCGCGATGATCTCGGCGGCCTGCTGGCGGTCCTTGCCGGCCTTGGCCTGCTCGAAAACCAGCCTGCGTCCGCTGACCAGCAGCTTGTGCAGGGCGAAGCGCGCCGGGTCGGGGACGTTGACCAGAGTCGCCCCGCCGTTGAGCAACGGGACCGCGATCGGCGCTTCCAGCACGTAGTCGAGCATCTCGAGCGGGTGCGCGGCGGCCTTGAGGCGCGGAATGGGGATCGGCTTGCCGCTGCGTGTGCCCTGAGCGGGCGTGAGCAGGTCCACTCGCAGCGACTGCCCACGGACTTTGAAGGAGGTTTCCGGCACCTTGGGGTTCAGCCCGGGGACCGGCAGGAAGCCCATGTTCAGCGCGTCGAGAGCCTTGGGCAGGTCCGCCTCCGACTGGGGCACCGCCACCTGCAGCACGCTCGTTGCGGCGACGTCTATGTCCTGCGTGCGGAGGGCGGAGTCCCAGCGCACGCCGAGCATGTTGCCCAGCGCTATGTATGCGTGCGTACCTACCAGCACGGCGCCCACGCGGAACACGCCCGCGCTCGCGAGCCCGGCAATCACCCTGGCCGAGGCCGTATCGGTCAGCATGGCCCCGCCCTGACGCAGCATCGCGCACAGGCGCTCGATCTGCGTGGTGGCGTCTTCTGCTTCCGGGCGGTTGGCGGAATAGGCTTTCATCACCGCCCGGGTTTCGTCGTCGTCCGGGCCGATGAAATATTCCTTCTGGCCCGCGGCGCCTTCGCTGGTCTTGAAGTACCAGTAGTCGCCGGACTTGATCTGCTTTCTGGTGAAGGAACCCGAGAGGCTTGCAAACGAGCGCGCCGCTTCGAGCGCACGCAGGCGTTCGGCGAGTTCGGCGTAGAGCGTCTGGGTTTCGGGAGGATGGCGGGTCATGCGGTTGATTATACCTAAAGTCTACTAATTCTAGGTATAACCGGGCCAGGAATTCTGCCGCGAAGACGGATCGGCAGGTGATTGCCCGGTTGAGGCGCTCACCTCACCCACCTCACCAACTCAAACCTCTTCCCACCCTTCAACCGGTACACCCCGAAATCCCGCGCATCCACAGTAAGAATCGCGCGGCAGCCGATCCTGTCCGCCAGCCAGACAATTGCCGCATCAGTGAAGTCGGGGTCGAGCTTGGCATACCGCGTGAGGATCGCCCCGATCTCGCCATAGGCCTGCAACGGAACCTCGGCGACTTTCACGGGCTCTTTCGAAAGCCAATCGAGCATGCTGGCTTTGATCCGGGCGGACAGGAAAAAGCACGTCTCCACGACGACCGGTGCGGGCACGACGAGCCGGCCCTGAAAGCGGCCGAGATACGCCTTGGCGGCCTCGTGCCTGGTGTCGCGTTCAATGCCCAAGGCGACGAGGAATCCGCTGTCGGCTATGACCGACTGCATCAGCGACCTTTGCGAAAGCGCGCGCGCAAAGCGGCCTTGATGTTGCCGGAGACGTCCGAGCCGTCCCCCTTGTCGCCACCGATGAAAGGGTGGTTCAGGGCGGGTTTCGCGTCGCCGGGACGCAGCATGCCCTCAAGGGCCTGCTTGACGGCGTCGCTCTTGCTGACTCCGTGGGTCGCGCAGTATTCGGCGAGTTCCTGCTCCACCCGGGTGGGCAGGCGGACGGTGAGTGTCATGGCTGGCTCGATTTTGTAATACTGACGTTAATATATTGTATTACAAATCGTCTTGGGCCGGGAGCGGCCGGTGGATGCCCTGTCTCGCGACTACTGCGGGAGTCAGCGAGACACCCGGTCCTATCGCTGCAGGCGATCCATCAAGTCGGCGGGCCGCGTCACTGCGAACCGCCCGAGCTTCGCAACGCGCCGCGCCAGTTCCAGCAGGGCCTTGTCCTTTGTCACGAGGTGCTCGACGTCGGCAATCCAGGCGAGGTCGAGAAATTTCTGATCGTCGGCATCGCGGCAGCGGGGAAGCAGGTGCTCCGGGTCGGGCGTATCGAGGATCTCGGCGTGCGCCACGAACCAGTCGCAGGCCGCCGCCTGCGCCGCTTCGTCGAGCTTGAACTCAGGGTAATTCAGCACCCGGCGCAATTCGGCGAGGCATCCGGCGCTGGTGAGGACCGTTACGCGGCCGGCCTCGATGGCCGCACGCAGCGGCACGACGCCGGGATCGCGGAATACGACCAGGTCCAGCACCACGTTGGTGTCGAGGACCAGCCGCATGCGGCGTTTCTAGCCGCGCCCGACGAACGGCATCTTGCTCGCCATGATGGTCATGAACTGCACGTTGGCGTCCAGCGGCAGGGCCGCCATGTACGCGATCGCGCTGCCGACGTGCGCCACGTCCATGCGCGGCTCGACCATCGTGGTGCCGTTGGCCTGCGGCACGCCGTTCTTCATGCGCTCGGTCATCTCGGTGGCGGCGTTGCCGATGTCGATCTGGCTGCAGGCGATGTCGTACTTGCGGCAGTCGAGCGACGTCGACTTCGTCAGGCCGGTGACCGCGTGCTTGGTGGCGGTGTAGGGCGAGGAGAAGGGGCGCGGCGCGTGCGCCGAGATGGAGCCATTGTTGATGATGCGCCCGCCCATCGGGGACTGCGCCTTCATGATGCGGATCGCCTCCTGCGTGCAGAGGAACATCGCCGTGAGGTTGATGTTGACCACGTTCTGCCACTGCTCGAGAGTGAGGTCCTCCATGGGGATCGCGGGGGCGCCCATGCCGGCGTTGTTGAAGAGCACATCCAGCCGCCCCCATTTCGCCTTGACCGCCGCGAACACGCCCGGGATGTTCCCCGGGATCGCGAGGTCGGCGGGCAGCGAGAGCGTGCGGTCGGCCGCGCCCGAGTCGGCGGCGGTCTTGTCGAGCAGTTCCCGCCTGCGCCCCACGAGGCCGACGTGATAGCCGTCCTTCAGCAGCGCGAGGGCCGCGGACTTGCCGATGCCGGTGCCGGCGCCGGTGACGATCGCTACTTTGCTGGTGGAATCCATTGACTGCTCCTTGACGGAAGTGTTATTCGACGCGTGCGCCGGAATCGCGCACGACCTTTTCCCAGGTCGGCGCCTCGGCTTTCAGTTCGGCCTCGAACGATTCGGGCGAGGCCGAGGGCGTGGCATCCATGCCCTGCAAGGCGATCTTCTCGCGCACGTCGGCCTTGAGCAGCCCCCTGGCCGCGGCCTCGTGCAGGCGCTTGACGATCGCCTGCGGCGTGCCGGCCGGCGCGTAGAGGCCGAACGAGAAGGTATGGTCATAGCCCGCGAGGCCGGCTTCGCCGGCCCCCGGGATGCCGGGGATCGAAGGGGACGCGGCCTTCGAGGTGATCGCCAGCGCGCGCATGCGTCCGGCCTTGATGAATCCCATCACGGTCGGCGGGGTGGCGAACATGACGTCGGTGTCGCCGGCAATGATCGACTGAGCGGCCGGCCCGCCGCCCTTGAACTGCACGGTGGTGAAATTCACGCCGGCCACCGTCATGAAATCCACGCCCGCAAGGTGAGGCGAGGAGCCGTTGCCGGAGTTCGCGTTGAACAGCTTGCCGGGATTCGCCTTCGCGTAGGCGATCAGTTCGCGCAGGCTCTTGACGGGCGAGTCGTTCTTCACGCAGATCACCAGCGGCCCGGTCGCCACGCGCGTGATCGGGGTGAAATCCTTGTCCGGATCGTACGATAGCTTCTTGTAGAGCGCCTTGTTGATCGTGTGATGGGTCGAATTGAAGATCGTATAGCCGTCGGCCGGCGACTTGGCCACGGCTTCGGAGGCGATCGTCGCGCCCGCGCCGGGCCGGTTCTCGGCCACGACGGCGACCCCGAGCGCCTTGGTCATCTCCTCGGCCAGCAGCCGGGTGAGAAAGTCCGCCGATCCGCCCGGCGGATAGCCGGTGACGATCTTGACCGGCTTGGAGGGGAAGGTCTGTGCCGTTGCGCCTGCCGCGACGAGCAGCGCCGCGAGCGCAGTTGCGAGTACTGCCGCAATCCGCTTCTTCATGCCTGCCTCCTGGTGGGACTGCGCTTACTTTCCGGTGAAATTCGGCGTGCGCTTTTCCATGAATGCCTTGCGGCCTTCCTTGTGGTCCTCGCTCGCAAAGCACTTGACGACCATGCCGACGGCCGTTTCCATGTCGCGGTCCGCCGCGTCCTTGAGTCCCTGCACGACCGCGAACTTGGCCGCGGCGACGGTCAGGGGCGCGTTCTCGCCGATCAGCTTCACGTATTCGGCGACCTTCGGTTCGAGCTCGGCGACCGGGTGGACCTGGCTGACGAAGCCCATGCGCTGTGCTTCCTTCGCGTCGAACTTGCGCGCCGATACGAAGATGTCGAGCGTGTTCGCGGCGCCGATCACGTTCATGAAGCGCTTCACGCCGCTCGGGCTGTAGCCCAGGCCCAGCCGCGCGGCGGGCATGCGGAACACCGTGTTGTCCGAGGCGATGCGGATGTCGCAGGCGGCGGCGAACCCGAGGCCCCCGCCGATGCAGATGCCGCGGATCCGCGCGACCACGGGCTTGGAGCACAGGATCGGAGCGAGATAGGCCGCCTCGACCGCCTTGTTGTAGTCGGCCTGGGCTTCGGCGGTGCCACGCAATTTCTCGAACTGCGAGATGTCGGCGCCCGAGATGAACGCCTTCTCGCCGTCGCCCGCGACGACGATCACGCGCACCGACGGGTCCGCGTCGAGTTCGGCAAGCGTCTTCGGCACGGCCGTCCACATGTCGAACGTCATCGCGTTCATCTTCTCGGGGTTGGAAAAGAGGACGGTTGCCACCGCCCCGTCGCGCTTTACGATGAGTCCGGACATCAGATGATCCCTTTCTGCTTGAATTGTTCGATCGCGGCGGCCTCGAAGCCGGCTTCGCGCAGGACTTCCTCGCTGTGCTCGCCGCGCTCGGGCGAGGCGGCCGCGAGGGACGCGGGCGTTCGCGAGAGCTTCACGGCCTGGCCGAGGATGTTGATCCGGCCGAGTTTCGGGTGGTCGACGGGGGTTGCCACGCCGAGGTGCTTCACCTGCGGGTCGCCGAAGACCTGGTCCATCGTGTAGATCGGGCCGCAGGGGACGCCGGCCGCGTTGAGGATCTCCACCCACTCGGCGCTGGTCTTCGACAGCAGCGCGCGGTCGATCTCCGCGTTGAGCGCCTTGCGGTTCTTCGAACGCGAGGGGCCGTCCCTGTAATCCGGGTTCGCGAGCAGGTCGGGACGCTGGATCGCCTCGCACAGCCGCGTCCAGATCGCCTTGCCCGCGGCCGCGACGTTCATGAAGCCGTCAGAGGTGGTGTAGGCGGAGGTCGGGATGCTGGTCGGGTGGTCGTTGCCCACCTGTTCGGCGATCTCGCCTGCCATCGTGTAGCGCGCCGCCTGGAAGTCGAGCAGCTGGATGCCGGCCTGCAGCAGGTTGGACTGCACCCACTGGCCCTCGCCCGAAGTCTCGCGCTCGAGCAACGCGGTCATGATGCCCAGCGCCGCCATCAGGCCGCCGGTGACGTCGCAGACCGCGGCGCCGACGCGCATGGGGCCCTTGCCCGGCGCGCCGGTGACCGACATGATTCCCGAGAGGCCCTGCGCGATCTGGTCGAAGCCGGGTCGCGACTGGTAGGGCCCGTCCTGGCCAAAGCCCGAAATGCTCGCGAGGATGATCCGCCTGTTCACCTTCCTCAGCGACTCGTAGTCGATGCCGAGGCGGAATTTCACGTCCGGCCGGTAGTTCTCGACCACGATGTCGGCGGTCTCCACCAGCTTCATGAAGATCGCCTTGCCCTCGGGCGCCTTCAGGTTCAGCGTCATCGAGCGCTTGTTGCGGTGGAGGTTCTGGAAGTCGGGGCCGTCGCGTGCGCCGCCCATGTCCTCGGGTTCGGTGTTCTCCACCTTGACCACGTCGGCGCCGAAGTCGGCGAACTGCTTCACGCAGGTCGGGCCCGCGCGCACGCGCGTGAGGTCCAGGATCCGGAGGCGGGAAAGCGCGGGGGAAGCGGTGATGCGTGGCATGTCTCTGGGAGGCGCCGCGAAGGCGCTCTGTGCTTGATTACCGGGAGCCGAAGCGTAGCTTATAGGCGGGCGGCTGGCGACCCCGCATGGGGCGGGCGGGGTCAGCCCGGGTTCAGCGCCTGAAGGCGTTCGCGCACCGCGGCGAGGCGCGGGTGCAGCCGCAGCGCCGAGCCGAACGCCAGCACGGCACCCTCGGTGTCGGCGGTGCCGAGCAGGATCTCGCCTATCGAGGCCAGCGCGCCGAAATGGCGGGGCTCGAGTTCGAGGGCCCGGTGCAGCTGGGCGAGGCACTCCTCGTCACGTCCCAGCAGGTAGTACAGCGTGCCGAGCTTGTGCCAGGCTTCCGCGTACCCCGGGCATACGCGCAGCAGGCGAACCAGTCGCGTCTCCGCGATGTCGTAGCGGCGCGCGGCGATGTCGCCCGTGGCGCGATCGAGCACCTTCGTCGCGGCGGCGTTCGGGTGCGACATCCAGAGGGCCCAGATGCGTTCTTCGGTGGCGAGGGCCTCGCGCTCGTCATGCGCGCGCGCGAGTTTCTGGAACAGGGGGTGGAGGACGGGCGGCGCGGAGGCAGCCGGGCTGCGCTCCGGGAGCAGTGCGATGAGCCTGAGCGTCGCAGTGTGGGCCAAGCGGGTGTCCTGGAGGTCGCCCCGGTGCCGGCAATGGTCGAAGTGTAGACCAGTTTGCGCACCGGGTAACCGCATACTGACGCAGAGATCCCCGCCCGCGGCCATTCGTGGGACCCTCAGCCGAGCCATGACCTGACGCGCGCCGCCACGGCGCGCGCCGCGGCCTTGGCGCGGTGGATCGCCTGCCATGCGGCCGAGGCGCGCACGCGGGCGACGACCATGGCCTTCCAGGCGGACCAGCGTGCATGGAGGCCCGCGAACCACGCAAGCTGCATCAGCGCGGGTTGCGTCAATGCGAAGAGCCGCGCGAGCACGGCGGTACCCGCGACCTTGGCGGCGAGGATGACCGCCACGCCCAGCATGTGCTGGCCCTCT
Organism: Burkholderiales bacterium; assembly: GCA_965279075.1. Classification (GTDB taxonomy): domain Bacteria; phylum Pseudomonadota; class Gammaproteobacteria; order Burkholderiales; family SG8-39; genus SZAS-79. The sequence continues at coordinate 379,219 of CBDIHI010000011.1, forward strand.
GCGATCAGCCACAGCGCCGCGAGTTTCACCGGAATCAGCGCGAGGCTCGGCAGGAAGAACACCGCCAGCGCGCCGTACGGCGGCAGCGCCGCGATCCGGCGCTCGATCGTGCGCAGCACCGGCAGCCGCCCGATGCGCGCGAGCAGCCGCCCGAGCGGCTCCCAGCCCCATTCCTCGAACAGGATCAGCAGCGCGACGGCCCAGTGGAACAGGGCCTTGAGGCCGCGCAGGATCGTGGTCATTCCAGCGGCACGCCCCGCGCGCGGGCGACCTCGACCGGGGAGACGGGGTCGGCGGCGTTGCCCCAGGTCCCGCGAAGGTAGCTGACCACCGCGGCGACCTCCTCGTCGCCAAGGACGTGCGCGAACGGTGGCATGCCGTACGGACGGGGATTGCCCTGCGTGCTCGGCGGGAAGCCGCCGTTCAGCGTGATGCGGATCGCGTTCACCGGGTTCCTCATCAGCAGCGAGGCGTTGCCGGCGAACGCGGGGTAGGCGCGCGGCACGCCCCGGCCGTCGGGCTGGTGGCAGTCGGCGCAGCGGTCCTTGTAGACCTGCGCGCCGAGTTTCATCAGGGACTCCCTCTGCTCGGGCGGCACTCGCACGCCCCCGGTCTGCGCCTGCGCGGCCACCGGCCGCTGCGCCTTAAGGTACACCGCGATTGCTGTGAGATCCTCGGCCGACAGGTGCTGCAGGCTGTCGCGCACGACCTCGGACATCGGCCCGTAGACCGCGCCCCGATGCGAGACGCCCGACTGCAGAAGCGCCACGATCTCGGCGGTGTCGCGCTCGCCAAGGCCGGCTTCGCCGCCGGCCGCCAGCGAGGGCGCGTACCAGTTCAGCACCGGGATCAGCCCGCCCGGGAGGTGCCGCTCGCCCTTGACCGCACCGAGGGCATTGCGCTGCGCATGGCACGCATTGCAGTGGCCGAGGCCCTCGACAAGGTAGGCGCCGCGGTTCCACTGCGCCGTTTGTGCGGGGTCATTCCGGTGGACGCCCGGCTGGAAGTACAGCGCGCGCCACCCGGCGAGCAGGCTGCGCTTGTCATAGGGAAAGCGCATCGCGTGCGGGGTGTTCGGCCGGCTCACCGGCGGGATCGTGCGCAGGTACGCGTACATCGCGTCGGCGTCCTCGCGCAGGACCTTGGTGTAGTTCGTGTACGGGAATCCCGGGTAGAGCAGCGAGCCGTCGCGGGACTTGCCTTCGTGCAGCGCGCGCCAGAACTCGTCGGCGGTCCATTTCCCGATGCCGGTCACGGGATCGGGGGTGATGTTGGAACTGTAGAGGGTGCCGAAAGGTGTGGGGATCGCGCGTCCGCCGGCATAGCGCTTGCCGCCGGCGGTGGTGTGGCAGGAGATGCAGTTGCCGGCGCGCACGAGGTACTCGCCGCGGGAGGGCGGCTGCGCCGCGGGGACGCTTGCAGGGGCGAGCACCGGTGGCGCGCATTTCAGCGGCGGCTTCAGCGCGCCTGCCGGGAGCGGCGCGGTGGCGTGCGCCGGGCGCGGCCGGCCCCCGAGCCACGCCGAGATGGCCTCGACGTCGCCGGGGACCAGCTTTGCCGCGATGTCCGCCATGCAGTCCGGCGCCTGCGCGCGGCGCGTGCCGTTGCGCCAGCCGCCGAGTTGCGCGGCGATGTACTGCGCGTCCAGCCCCACGAGGCCCGGGACGTCAGGGTTCATCCCGGACAGCGTCTTGCCGTGGCACGCGATGCATGCGGGGACTTTCCGCGCGGCGTCCCCTTTGGTCATCAGGGCTTCGCCGCGCGCCAGCACGGCCGCGGCCGCGGCAGGCGACACGGATGCGGCGGCAGGCGGCAGCTTTGCGTAGTGTTCGGCGATTTCGCGCAGGTACTCGTCCGACAGGTGCGCCACCACGTGGTTCATCACCGGCGACTGCCTGCGCCGGTCGCGGAAATTCAGCAGCTGGTTGTAGAGGTACCCTGCGGGCTTGCCGGCGATGCGCGGGTAGTACTCGTTGGCCTTGAGGCCCTCGCCCTGCTCGCCGTGGCAGGCGGCGCAGGCGAGCACGCGTTGCTCGAGCGTATCCGGGATGGCGGAGGCGGCGTGAGGGGCTGGCGCCAGCAGGACTGCGGCGAGCATGACGGTCGATAAGGCGCTGCGCATCCGCCGATTATGGCATCCGCCTCCCGGCGCGCAGTCGATGGAATATTTAATGCTTTAAAGCGGGGGTCTATTCCGATCCCAGGAGGTGCACCATGTTGGACAAGACCGCGGTCCAGTTCTCGCACGTCAAGCCGGGCGACACGCAGTACCGGTCCGAAGGGCTCAGGGACTTCTTTCTTTACAAGGATCTCGGGATCGCCGAGGCCACCCGTGGCGCGGTGATCGCGCAACTGACGAAGGCCAACCTCGCGCCGGAAAAAGGGACCGGCTGGCACCGCCATGAAGCGCAATTCCACATCGTCATCATGCTCAAGGGCTGGGCGCGGTTCATGTACGAGGACAAGGAGCACCTGGTCGCCGCCGGCGACTGCGTGCACCAGCGCCCCGGCATCGTGCACTACCTCTTCGACTACTCGCCCGACATGGAGTACCTGGAGATCGTCGGCCCGGCGGACTTCAAGACGGTGGATGTCGAAGGGCCGTGCACCGTGCCGGATCCGACACCGTGGAAGTAAGGAAGGGGTAACGGGGGAACCTGGGTTCCCCTGTTCCGAGCGCGTTCAGAACTCCATGTCGAGTTCTTCGATGTCCTCGGGTTCGAGCTTCGCGGCCTCGATCCACTCCTGCATCTGGGGCAGGGCCATGATGCGCTGGCGGTAGGCCTCGCATGCCGGTTCGAGCTTCACGTCGTAGGTCGTGAAGCGCGTGGCGACCGGCGCGTACATGGCGTCGGCCATGCTGATTTCGCCGAACAGGAACGGCCCGCCGTAGGTTTCCAGGCACTCGAGCCAGATCGCCTTGATGCGTTCGATGTCGGCCACCGCCTTCATCCAGATCTTGTGGTTGGGCAGGTGCGCCTTCAGGTTCATCGGCAGCGCCGAGCGCATGGCGGAGAAACCGGAGTGCATCTCGCCGCAGATCGCTCGGCAATGCGCGCGAGCCTTGCGGTCGGCGGGCAGCAGGCCGCTCTTGGGTTTCACCTCGTTCAGGTACTCGGCGATCGCGAGGGTGTCCCAGACTTTGATGCCGTTGTGGGTGAGGCAGGGCACGAGGATCGAGGGCGACAGCAGCAGGATCTCCCTTCGCGCATCGGCGTCGTCGGGCGAGACCATGGTCTCCTCGAATTCGAGGCCGGAAAGCTTCACGAGGAGCCAGCCCCGCAGCGACCACGAAGAGTAATTCCTGCTGCTGATGCTGAGCGTGGCCTTCGCCATGGGGAGTCTCCTTTGCCATGGCATTGCAAGGGTTGTGCCACGGCGGTGCATGGCGCACCGGGCCCCGGCGCTGGCGTGCAACTTGCGTGTATCCGGGGGAGGCAGGCACCCACCCGCAACGGGAGCGGCATGAGCGCAATGATTTACCAGATGTATCAATCACATGTGGATGCAATGGCGCCCTTCAGGGAGTTCGCCCGGGCGTCGTTCCCGGTCCTGGAAGACGCGCCCTACGGGCTGGACCTGCTGCCCTCGGTGCGCAAGATGGCGGCCGCCATGCAGGTGTTCGCGCTGGCCGACCTGACGCACAAGCGCCCGGCCTTCGGCATAACCACCGTCAAGTCGGCGGGGCGCGTCGTCGGGGTCAAGGAAGAGGTCGTCCACAGCACGGCCTTCGGCAGCCTGCTGAGGTTCAGGAAGGAGGGCGCAGGCGGAAGCGAGCCCCGTGTGCTGCTCGTCGCACCAATGTCGGGCCATTTCGCGACGCTTTTGCGCGAAACGGTGCGCACGATGCTGCGCGACCACGACGTTTACATCACCGACTGGCACAACGCCCGGGACATGCCGCTGGAGGCCGGCCCCTTCGGCCTCGACGAATACACCGAGCACATCATGACCTTCCTCGCCGTCATGGGGCCGGGCTCACACCTGATGGCGATCTGCCAGCCCTGCGTGGCGGCGCTCGCCGCCGTGGCGCTGATGTCCGAGGACAAGCACGAGGCCGTGCCGGCCAGCCTCACGCTGATGGCCGGCCCCATCGACTGCCGGATCAGCCCGACGGCGGTCAACACGCTCGCCACCAGCAAGCCGATCGGATGGTTCGAGGACAACCTGATCGGCGTGGTGCCGGCCCGCTACCCGGGCGCGCTGCGGCGCGTGTATCCCGGGTTCCTGCAGCTGACCGCGTTCATGAACATGAACCTCGAGCGGCATATCGAGGCCTTCCGCAAGCTCTACCACGATATCGTCGACGGCGACACTGAGAAAGTCGCCTCCACCCGCAGATTCTACGAGGAGTACTTCGCGGTGGCCGACCTGCCGGCGGAGTTCTACCTCGAGACCGTGCGCCTCGTGTTCCAGGAGTACGCGCTGCCGCTGGGGAAACTCACATGGCGCGGCCGCACGGTCGACCCCCGCGCGATCCGCCGCACCGCGCTGCTGACCGTCGAGGGCGAGAAGGACGACATCTGCTCCATCGGCCAGACGCTCGCCGCGCAGGACCTCTGCTCAAGCCTGCGCCAGTACATGCGCACGCATTACATCCAGGCGGGCGTGGGGCACTACGGCGTGTTCAGCGGGCGGCGGTGGAACAACAACATCTACCCCGTGGTGCGCGAAGTCATCCACGTCTCAGGGTAGGGAAATCGGGGTCAGAGTCGACTTTTCCTACTTTTCCAGCCGGCCTTCGGCTTTCATCCAGGCATAGCACTCGGCGGCCATTTCGCGCAGCGGCACGACGCGAAAGCCCAGCTCCGTCACCGCCTTCGAGCAGTCGCAATACAGCGTGCGGGTCGCCATGATGGCGGCGTCGCGCGGCAGGCGCGGTTCCTTGCCGGTGAATGTGGAGACGAATTCACCGACGCTCGCCACGGTCTTCAACAGCCACGCCGGTGTGACCTTGGCCGGCACCGGCTTGCCGGCCAGTTCCCCGATCAGGGTGACGCATTCGAGCAGGCTCGCGTCCGTGCCGCCGAGGAGGTAACGCTCGCCGGTGCGGCCGCGCTCGGCCGCGGCAATGTGCGCTTTCGCCACTTCGCGCGCATCGCAGAAGGACAGCGATCCCGGCGGAACACCTGGCAACGTGCCTTGGTGCACCATCCGGAAGAGGCGGGCGTAGTTGGCCGTGTCGTAGGGGCCGATGATGCCCGCTGGGTTCAGGATCACCGCGTCCAGCCCCCTGACGATACCCTTGAGGACTTCGCCTTCGGCCGCGTACTTCGAGCGCTGGTAGTTGACCGGCGACACCCCGCCGAGCTGCGGCCGGGCTTCGTCTATCCTGCCGTTGCACATGCCCCATGCCGAGATGCTGGAGGTGTGCACGAACCGCCGTGCCTTGGCCGCCAGCGCCGCTTCGACGACGTTGCGCGTCCCGTCGATGTTGACGCGGTCCTGCTCCGCGTAGCGCTTCGACCACAGGTTCGTGCTGCCCGCCACGTGGAACACCGCGTCGACTTCACGGGGCAGCGTGCGGGAGAGCGAGGCCGGGTCGTTGATGTCGCCCTCGATGGCTTCGACGGCAAGGTGCTTGAGGTACCCGATATCGGAAGTGGCCCGGTGCAGCGCCAGCACCCGCCAGCCCTGCGCCAGCAGTTGTTCGCACAGGTTCAGGCCGAGGAAGCCGTTGCTGCCGGTGACGTAGGCGGTCTTCAAGGCGACCTCAGGAGGGCTTGCCCAGCCTGTCCCTCACCAGTGCGATGTGGCTGCGCAGCGAATACAGCTCGTCGGTGTACGAGAGCGGCACCGTGATGCGCTCGGCCTTGGCGTCGAGCTTGTTGAGTTCCTCGAGCAGGTCGGACGACTGACCCTTGCCGGAAGAGATCGAATCCTCGATCTGGCGCAGCTGCCGGTACCAGCGGAAGATCCGCGAGCGGATGCGGAAGTTGTACAGCGGGGGCACGACGCGCGCCAGCGGGATCAGCAACGCGATGATGGAGAACAGCGCCACCCACATGCGGTCGATCAGGTTGGCGAGCCAGAACGGCAGGTAGCGCTGCATCAGCGGCGGGCCGCTCTTCAGGAAGCGCTCCGCTTCCGGCGCCAGCGGGAACTCGATGTCCTCCTTCGAAGGGAACTGCCCGCCCTTCGCGAACCAGCCGGGCTCGCCGTGGATGTCGCGCGCAGCCTGCACGAAGAGTTGCACCAGCGCCGGGTGGGTGCCCTCGCGCGCGACCAGCATCGAGGTCGGCGCGATCAGCGGCACGTCGCGCGGCGGCACGTCGCGGGCGAGGTCGGCGATGCCCCGCGGCAGGGTGACCGGGCTCATGTAGCCGAAGCGGCGGGAATAGGCCTCGGCCTGGGTGAACTCGAACAGCGCGATCCCCGGCGTGCGAAGCAGCATCTGGATGATCGGGGACTCGGGCGCGGACACCAGTGCCATCGCGTCGATTTCGTTGTTGAAGAGCTCGATCGCAGCTTCGGTCAGGTCTTTGCGCTCGATCTTCAGGTCCTCGCGGGCAAGGCCATTGGCGCTGACGAGTTTGGCCATGAGGTTGGTCGAGCCCGCGCCGCGCCCGCCCGTGTTCACACGCCAGCCGCGCAACTGGTCGAGCCGCTCGAGCCTCTTTCCAGGGAGTTTTTTCGCGGCATCCAGGCGATAGAAGATCCACACCGGTTCGAAGAAGAGGCTCCCCAGCGTCACCAGCGGCAGCCCTTCGCCCTTCTCGTCCTCCCTCTGGATCACCTCGCTCGAGCCGCCGCGCACGAAGCCGAAGTCGACCTGCTCCTTCGCGTTCCGCAGCAGGCGCCGGTTGGCCGAGGAGCCGTTGGTGGCTTTCAGCACCACTTCGATGTGGTGCTTCTTCAGCGCCGCCGCATAGCGCTTGCCGAACTCGGCGTAGTCGCTTTGCTCGGGCCCTGTGGCGAGCACCACGCGGCGGGGCGGGTTGGGCTTCAGGACGAAGTACGCGCCGACGAGCAGCACCAGCGCGACCAGCGCGAACGGCCCGACCGTGGCCGCGAGGTCGCGGGCGGACAGGAGCGTGTTGCGGATGATGCGGGGCATCGGCCTTACTCGATCTTGATCCCGCGTGCCTTGACGACCTTGCTCCAGCGCTCGTTCTCGCTGCGGATGAAGGCCGTATAGGTCTCCGAGCTGCCGCCGACCGTGGTCATGCCGCGGTCATTGAGCTTGTCCTTGACCTCGGGCATCGCAAGGGCTGCGTTGAATTCCGCGTTCAGCTTCGCGACCACGTCCTTCGGCGTGCCGCTGCGCACGATCAGCCCGAACCAGGTGGCGGTGACGGCGTCGGGATAGCCCTGCTCGGCGAAGGTCGGCACGTCCGGCAGCACGGGGACGCGCTGTGCGCTGGAGATGCCGATGCTGCGCACCCGCCCGCCGCGGATCTGGCCGAGCGCGCCCGGCAGCGAGTTCACGCTGGCGACGATGCGCCCGCCCATCAACTCGGTCATCGCCGGGGCGTCGCCCTTGTAGGGGATGTGGGTGAAAGCCGCGCCCGTCAACGTGCCGAGCAGTTCCACCGTGAGGTGCGAGCTGGTGGCGGCGCCCGGCGAGCCGAACATCGCCTCGCCGGGCTTCGCCTTGGCGAAGGCGGCGAAGTCGGCGAAGTTGCGGATCGGCGAGTCGGACTTCACGGTCAGGATCACCGGGATGTTCACCAGGTGCACGAGGCCGATGAACTCCTTGAACGTGTCGTACGGCAGCGAAGCGAACACCGCCGGATTGGTCGCATGCGGCAGCGCGACCAGCACGGTGGTATAGCCGTCCGCAGGCTGGCGCAGCAGGTACTCGGTGGCGACGCGCTCGTTGGCGCCGGGCTTGGGGTCGACCAGCACGGGCTGGCCGATGCGCGCGGACACTTTCTCGCCGAGCGTCCGGGCGAGGAAGTCGGTCGGCCCGCCTGCCGCGTAGGACAGCACGATGGTCAGGGGCTTGGTGGGGAAGGCTTGCGCCGCCGCGGTGCCGGCCAGCGCCAGCGCGAGGCAAGCCGAAAAGGCGGCGAGGATGATGCGGTTCATTGGGGTCTCCTTGGATCTTTTTTGGTTGGTCATGTCAGTAAGGTAGTCCTACGTAATTCTCGGCCATCGCGGCCTGCGCGGCCTTCGAGCCGGCAAGGTACCCGAGTTCGGCCTGCTGGATCTTCTGGCCGAAGGCGCCGTTCTCGGGAATCTTGTGCAGGAGCATCGTCATCCACCACGAGAAGCGCTCGGCCTTCCAGATCCGCGCCAGCGCCCGCTGCGAGTAGGCGTCCAGTTCCGCGGCGCTGCCCCGATAGTGGCCGATCAGGGCCTCGGACAGGTACTGGACGTCGCTCGCGGCGAGGTTGAGGCCCTTGGCGCCCGTCGGCGGCACGATGTGCGCTGCGTCCCCGGCGAGGAACAGTCGGCCGAATCGCATCGGCTCGGCGACGAAGCTCCTCAGCGGCGCGATGCTCTTTTCGATCGAGGGGCCGGTGACGAGGTCGTGCGCCGCCTTCGGGTCGAGCCGGGCGCGCAGCTCGTCCCAGAAGCGCTCGTCGGGCCACTCCCCGACCTTCTCCTCGAGCGAGCACTGGATGTAGTAGCGGCTGCGGCTATGGCTGCGCATGCTGCACAGCGCGAACCCGCGTTCGTGGCAGACGTAGATCAGTTCTTCCGACACGGGCGGCGTCTCCGACAGCACCCCGAGCCAGCCGAAGGGGTAGACGCGCTCGAAGGTCTGCAGCGCGCCCTGCGGGACGCTCTGGCGGCACACGCCGTGGAAACCGTCGCAGCCGGCGATGAAGTCGCATTCGACCTCGTGCGTGGCGCCGTCCTTCGTGTAGCGCACGCGGGGCCGCTGCGTGTCGAAATCGTGGACGCTGACGTTGTCCGCCTCGTAGACGGTCTTCGCGCCTGCGGCCGCGCGCGCATCCATCAGGTCGCGCGTCACCTCGGTCTGGCCATAGACGACCACGTTGCGGCCCGTGTGCGCGTGGAGGTCGACCCGCTGCCGTCCCGCGCTGTAGCTGATCTCCACGCCGCCGTGGACGAGGCCTTCCTTGTGCAGGCGCGCGCCCACGCCCAGTCGGTCCAGCATGTCGACGGTCGCCTGCTCCAGCACGCCCGCGCGGATGCGCTCGAGCACGTACGCCCGGCTGCGCTGCTCGATGATCACCGCGTCGATGCCGGCGGCGTGCAGCAACTGCCCGAGCAGCAGGCCGGCCGGGCCGGAGCCTATGATTGCGACTTGCACGCGCATGCTGAACCTCTTTCCGAGACCGCCGAGTGTAATGGTTTTCGGGCGGTTCGCAGCGCCGCGGGGGGCTTGGTTTACCATGGCGAAAACCATAACGAGGAGACCCCCATGAAGCAGGTCCTGGCCAGCGTTATCGCGGCCCTGCTGGCGCTGTTCGCCGCGCACGCATCCGCGCAGTCCTACCCCGCGAAGTCGGTGCGAATCATCATTCCCTACCCCACGGGCGGCGGCGCCGACGCGGCGGCGCGACTGCTGGCGGACCACCTCGGCCGGACGCTGGGGCAGGGGTTCGTCATCGACCCGCGTCCCGGCGGCAACACCGTGATCGGCACCGAGGCGGCGGCGCGCTCGCCGGCCGACGGCTACACGCTGCTGCTGACGGGCGGGTCGACGATGTCGGTCCAGCCTTTCGTCTTCCCGGGCAAGCTCCCGTACGACCCGCTCGGCGACTTCGCGCCGATCAGCATGGTCTCGCACTTCCCGTTCTTCCTGGTCGCGCCCGCGTCGCTGGGCGTCAACACTTTCGCCGAATTCGTCGCTTACGTGAAGGCGCGACCCGGGCAGTTGTCGTACGCCTCCAACGGCACCGGCGGCCTCGGCCATCTCGGCACCGAGATGATCCGCCAGGCGGTGGGCCTCGACCTCGCGCACGTGCCGTACAAGGGTTTCGGCCCCATGCTGCCGGACCTGCTCTCGGGCCGGGTGGCGCTGACGATGATGGACCTCGCGCCGCTCGGGTCGAACGCCAGGTCGGGCGCGGTGAAGTTCCTCGCATCCACTTCGCTGCAGCGCTCGCCGTTCATGCCCGAGGTGCCGACGGTCGCCGAGCTCGCCATTCCCGGCTACGAGATCGACGTCTGGTTCGCGCTGTATGCCCCGGCGAAGACGCCGCCGGCGATCGTCGGCCGGCTCAACGCCGAAGTGCGCAAGTACCTGGGGTCCGCGGAGGCGAAGGAAGCCTACGCGAGGATCGGCCACGAGCCCGGCGCGTCGGCGCCCGAGGACGTGCGCGCGAGGGTGATCGCCGAGCAGAAGACGTTCGCGCCGATCATCAAGGCGGCGAAGCTGAAGCCGGAGTAGGGCCGGGCGCTCAACCGCCGACGCGCGTGCCCCAGATGGTGCCGGTCACGTCCCCGCGGCGCGTGGTGCCGGAGTAGGAAGCGCAATTCGGGTCGAAACGGTACTTCGACATGCTGTCGTACCGGTTGGCGCCGATGGTCGAGACGACCTTCACCACGAGGTCGGGGCCGTCGGTCCCGACCACTTCCAGGACGGAGGACCCGTAGTTCGGGACGACACCGTTCCCCGCAGTCTTCCCCTCCCGGGTCTGCCAGACCAGCGTCACCGCCGGAGAAGCGGCGGCATCGGGCGGTGCATTGTCGTTGCGCCCGTACCCTATGTAGGTCCCCTGCAGGTTCAGCGCGCATGCCGGCGGCGTCGCGGAGGCGGCCGGTGTCGAGGGCGCGCGCGGCGCCGCCAGGGCTGCGGGTTTCGCCAGCTGTTCGCACATCTGGTCCATCTTGCGGTCCATCAGCAGGGCAACCATCTCGGCACCGCATTCGCGCATCTGCGCGAGTGCCGCGGGGTTGCCGCGCTGTGATGCGATCAGCGCTTCGGGCGCGGTCTTTCCCGCCGCGCACTGCGACCGGAAAATGTTGAACGCGGCATTGCTGCCGAACACCCAGTAGCTGAAGTCCCGCTCGGCCACCGCGCAGGGGCCGTCGGCGGCATGCGTCAGGGCGGGGACCACGGCGAGCAGGAACGCGAGCGCGGTACGGCGGGTACGGATAGTCACCTGGGATCGTTACCCCGTGCAGCGCTTCGCCACGGCGCCGCCCTGCTTCCAGCGGATGCTGTCGTTGTCGACGAGTTCGACGTCCTGCGCGTTGGTGCCGCCGAAGCCGGTGGACATGGTGATCCGGAAGCTGCGCTGGTCGAGCACCTGCAGCGATCCCTGGCTGGAAAAGCCCGCGCCCATGAAACCGGTCCCGCGGGAGGTCACGGAAGTCCCGGCGAAGATGTTCTGGCCGTTGACCCCGTTGGTGGACCAGCACCAGGTGCCCTGCAGCGTGGCGAGGAGGTCGCCCTGTGGCGTGGCGGCCGGCACGGCCTGCCCCGCCGGGGGCCCGGAGACCGCGGCCGTCCCGACCTTGGGGAACTGCTCGCACATCTGGTCCATCTTGCGGTCCATCAGCAGCTGGACCATCTCGGCGCCGCACTCGCGCATCTGCGCGAGCGCGGCGGGGTTGCCGCGCTGTGAGGCGATCAGCGCCTCGGGCGCGGACTTCCCGGCCGCGCACTGCGCACGGAAGGTGTTGAAGGCCGTGGTGCTGCCGAACACCCAGTAATTGAAGTCGCGCTCGGCCACGGCGCAAGGGCCGTCGGCCGCAAGGGCCGCAGGCGCCGGGAGCGCCATCGCGAACACAAGGGCGAGCAGGCAGGCAGGGTGTCTTGTCACGTTTCAAGGTTAGCGCAGTTTCACGGTGGCCGGAAGCCGGCGCGCGCGGCCCCGACGATCGTTGCTGCGGGGCGGTGGAGCGGTTAGCCTTGACTCACCGCCCACCCCCGCCCGCAGGGACCCGATGCCCGGAAGCGCCCTCCGCAACCACCTTACCCGCATCACCTCGCTCGGCAACCTTTCCGGCGCCCTGCTGACCTTCGTCTATTTCAACTTCCTCGACCCCTCGGCGCAGGAGGGCGCCCCGAAGGTGGGGCCGGGGATGTGGGCCTTCTTCGCGATGTCGTTCGGGCTGCTCGTGCTGCTCGGGCGCGGGATCGGTGCCGCCTGGCTGCGCCCGGTCGTGGGGTGCGAGGGCGCGCTGCCGGCCGGTCCCGAAGGGGCCGAGCTGCGCCGCCGCGCGCTGCTGTTGCCGGCGTTCTTCGCGCTGCTCTCGTTCGCGGGCTGGGCCGCGGCCTCGCTGATCTGGGGCGTGGCGTGGCCGATGCTGGTGGGCGAGTTCACACCGGCACGCGCCGTGCGCCAGGTGTTCGGCATGTGCTTCGTGGCCGCGCCCATCGTCGCGGCGACGGTGTTCTTCAGCATCGAGCGAATGTGGCGCCGGGAACTGCCGCGCCTGTTCCCGGCGGGGGACCTCGGTGCGGCGGGGGCGCCGAGCCTGCGCGTGCGCGCGCGCATGGTGACGGTGTTCCTGCTGGTCGGCCTCGTGCCGATGGCGGTACTGTCGGTCGCTGCGCTGACGCGCGCGAACGCCCTCCTGCACGCCGACGCGGAAACGGCGGAGGGCATCATCCGCAACCTGATCGTCGTCGTCGTGGTGCTGACCGTGGGGGGCTTCCTCGTGTCGATCCGCCTCGCCCGGTTCGTGGCCGGCAGCGTGGCCGAGCCGCTGCGCGACGTGCAGGCGGCGATGGCCGAAGTCGCGCGCGGCGGGCTGGACGCGCGCTGCGCCGTGGTGTCCAACGACGAGATCGGCGCGGTGGCAGAGGGCTTCAACCGCATGGTCGAAGGCTTGAGGGAGAGGGAGTCCATCCGCGAAACCTTCGGCAAGTACGTCAGCCCCGAGGTGCGCGACGAGATCCTCGCGGGACGGGCCTCGCTTGCCGGGGGATCGCGCGAGGTCACGATCCTGTTCTGCGACCTGCGCGACTTCACGCCGTGGGTGGAGGCCACGCCGGCCGACGAGGTGGTCGCCAGCCTCAACGCCTACTTCACCGAGATGGACGCCGCGATCCGCGCGCACGGCGGCCTCGTGCTGCAGTTCATCGGCGACGAGATCGAGGCCGTGTTCGGCGCCCCCGTGGCGGACCCGCGCCACGCCGAATCCGCGGTCCGCGCCGCGATCGGCATGCGCGAACGCCTCGCGGCGTGGAATGCGGGACGCGTCGCCGCCGGCAAGGCCGCGCTGCAGCACGGCATCGGGATCCATACCGGCACCGTCATCGCTGGCAACATCGGCAGCAGCGAGCGCATGTCCTACGCGCTGGTGGGCGACGCGGTCAACCTGACCTCGCGCATCCAGTCGCTGAACAAGGATTTCGGTACGCGCATCCTGGTGAGCGGCGAGACCACGCGCAGGCTCGCGCCCGGGTTCGACCTGAAACCTTTGCCCGCCGTAAAGGTCAAAGGCAGGACGGCGGAGGTGGAGGTGTATTCCCTTGGGTAAGGTGCTGTTCCTTGCGATGGTCGCGGCCCTGGCGGGCGGCTGCGCCTCCTATGACGGGCGCGGCCTCGTGCCGGGCGTGGCCACTGCGGCGCAGGCCGAGGCCCTGATGGGTTCCCCGGCCGAGACCCGTTCCACGGCCGACGGCGGCAAGGTCCTGGTCTTCACCCGCGCGCCGCTCGGGCGGCACACCTACGCGGTCGCGTTGGGGCCCGACGGGAAGGTGCGCGGCGTCGAACAACTCCTCACCTGGGCGAACACCGAGAAGCTGCTGGCCGGGACCACCACCCGTCCCCAGGTCCGCGAACTGCTCGGGCCGCCGGGCATCGTCTCCCGCCTGCCGCGCCAGCAGCGCGAGGTCTGGGAATACAAGTGGCTGCACTACGACGAGAAGCGCATCCTCTGGGTGCAGTTCTCCGACGACGGCATCGTGCGCGAGGTGCTCAACATGCGCGATTTCGCCGCCGAGCCGCCGAGCGGCGGCCGGAGGCGCTGAGGCTCAGGGCGCGACGTTCCAGTCCACGCCGCCCATGCCGCAGCGCAGCGGCACCGAGGGCACGTAGAACATCGTCTCGGCCTTGCGCGGGCCCGCAGCACCCATGGCGACCAGCCACGCCAGCAGTTCCACCGTGCCGCCGTCGCCGGCCGCCATCATCTTCTCGATGGTGACTTCGCGCAGCACGCGGTCGGCGTCGCCGCCGGCCAGCAGGTCGAGGAACCAGCGGTCGAACTTCTCGTCCACGTCGAAGTACTTCTGGCCGCCCGGATCGTGCGAGAGGCCGCCCGTGGCCATGATCGCGACACGCGCGTCCGACGGCCACGCGCGGATCACGTCGGCCAGCACCCGGCCGAATTCGTGGCAGCGCGCGGGCGAGGGCATCGGTGGCACCACGCAGTTCATGTGGATGGGCACCAGCGGCACGTCGTAGTCCGGCGTGAGGAACCTGAGCGGCACCGACCAGTTGTCGTCGAACTGCAGCTGGTCGGAGAACGCGAGGTTGAATCCCTGCTTCCCCGACTCGCGCACGATCCGCCGCGCGAGGTCGCGATTGCCCTCGACCTCGTAGTCGGGCACGTTGACCCAGTCGCGGAACCACTCGGCCGGGCCTTTCCAGTGCGCGGCCGTGCCCACGCACCAGTCGGGCACGCTCTCCATCGGGAAATTCAGCAGGTGGTCGTTGGCGATGCCGACGATGACGTCGGGCTTCGCTGCGCGCAGCTTCTCGCCCATGCGCGCGTAGCCCGACAGCACGGCGTCCTGCTCGTGCTTCGGGGCCTTGTCGATCCAGCCGGTGGCGCCGGGGGCATGGGCGAGGGCGATGACGGAGACGATCTCGGCCATGCTCAGCCCTTCAGCATCTTTTCGGCGTAGAGCTGCGCGGCGGCGCTCTCGTTGTGGTTGTAGCCGGCGCCGCGGAACAGGCGCGACACCTGCGGCAGGAAATACGGATGCACGCCGAGCTCGCCCAGGCGCTTCAGGTCGATCTCGCGCAGCGCCTTGCATTCTTCCGCCGAGAGCCCGTAGTCGCGCATCAGGCCTTCGAGGTCGGTGCGGAAGCGCTCGCGCCTGGCGGCGTCGCGGCGCACCTCGAAGATCAGCTTGTTGGCCGGCAACGTCTTGTCGGTGTTGAGGATGCTCATGGCCCGACGATACCAGAGCCGCGTTCCCAGGCGATGCGCCCGCCGGCGATCGTGAGCGCAGGTTCGATGTGTGGAATGCGCCCGACGGGCATGGTCAGCGGATCCTCGTCCAGGACGACCAGGTCGGCGAGCTTGCCGGGCTCGAGCGTGCCGCGCGCGTCCTCGTCGAGGCAGAGCCACGCCCCGTTCACGGTCGCGCAGCGCAGGGCGTCCTCGCGCGAGATCCTCTGGCCCGGCGCGATCACCGCGCCGGTGTCCCGGTCGATGCGCTCGACCGCCTGCCAGACGCAGGGCCACAGCGACACCGGCACGTTGTCCGTGGCGAGCGACACCTTCACGCCCGCGTCCAGCAACGCTCGAATCGGGCAGAGCGTGTCCTCGTTCTCCCGGCCGATGCGGGCGAGCACCTCGGAGGCCTTCTTCCAGAGGTAGGCGTTGGTGTGGGTGGTGACGACGACGCCGTGGTGCTTCAGCTTCGCGACCTGTTCCGCGGTGATGGTGACCGGGTGCGCGATGACCCAGCGCAGGTCGTCGATCGGCGTTTCGAGGGCGGCTTCGGCGAAGAGTTCCAGCATCGGCATCTGGATCGCGCAGACGCGCAGGCGTTCCTTCGCCGCGGCCCCGAGCAGTGCGAGCAATGCCTTGCGCGGCAGCCCTGCGTCGTAGTTGAAGCCCGCCCAGCCGGTCTGCGGGGCACACCGCGCGCGCAGCCGGCTTTCCGCGGGCTGGGCGTCCGGCTCGGCGAAGAGGCCCGCGAGGCGCAGCCAGGCGTCGCCTTCGCCGCGTCCGCGCAGGCGTGCCGCCTCGCGCGCCACCCACGCGCGCACGTCTTCCTCGCTCGCGCCGCTCCAGCCGGGACTGATGGCCAGCGTCGCGCGGACGGTCTGGCGGTCCTGCCTGCGCAGGCGCCGGTAGGCGTCGACCACTTCTTCCGACACGCCGTGGCCTTCGAAGACCGCGGTCGTGCCGACGGCGTTGTACGCCTGCATCGAGCGGCCGAGCGTGCGCACGCGGTCGTCGGCGGTGAACTGCGGCGCGCAGCGGAACAGCGTGAACTCCGAGATCGGCTGGAACGCGTTGTCGCGGAAGACCCCGGTGGGCTCGCCGGCCGCGTCCGTGTCGATCGTCACGAGCGGCGAGGGCGGTGGCGTGCCACGGCGTACGCCGGCAAGCGCCAGTGCCGCCGTGTTGGCCACGGACACCAGCGGCAGCTGGTTCGACCAGTAGCCCCAGGCGCAGCGGATGAGGATCGGGTGCGCGGTGGAGGCGCGGTCGAGGTCGCGGCGGTCCGGCAGTCGCCCTTCCTCGAACATCGATTCCGACCAGCGGTACTCCGGGGCCGTGCCGAGCGGCATCGTGACGATCCAGGTGCCTGGCGGTGTCGCGGCGGCGAGCGCGCGCAGGCGCTCAACGAGCTCGCGGATCGAACGGCAGCCGGAGACGGAGGGCAGCAGTTCCTTCAGGCCTTCGCGGTCGAGGTGCGCGTGCCCGTCGGTGAGGCCGGGCATCAGGGTGCGCCCGGCCAGTTCGATCACGCGGGTGGAAGGGCCTGCGAGGGCCGAGACGGCGTGGTTGTCGCCGACGGCGACGATGTGCTCGCCTGCGACCGCGATCGCTTCGGCCGTCGCGGACCGCCCGCCCAGCGTCAGTACGGTGCCTCCGCGCAGCAGGAGGTCGGCCTGCACCGCCTTATTCCGTCTTGATGCCCGCGTCCTTCACGATGCGCGCGTACTTGGCGTAGTCCTGCCTGAGGATCTCGCCGAAAGCTTCCGGCGTGCCGTGCGCCACCTCGCTGTAGCCGTCGGTGATGCGCTTGGCGACGTCCTTGTCCGCGAGCGCCTCGCCCAGCGCCTGGTTGAGGCGCTCGACGACCGCGCGCGGCACGCCCACCGGCAGCATGGTGCCGTGCCAGCCGACCAGCACGAAGCCCGGCAGCGTTTCGGCCATCACGGGCACGTCCGGCAACGGGGCGCCGCGCGTCGGCCGGGTCAGTGCCACGGGGCGCACCTTGCCGGCGCGGATCTGGGGCAGCGAGGTGTTGTACAGGTCGAAGAGGATGTTCACCTGCCCGCCCATCAGGTCGGTCAGCGCCGGGGCATTGCCCTTGTACTGCACGTGGATCATGTCGGTCTTCGTCATCGTGCGCAGCCATTCGCAGCCGAAGGTCATCAGCCCGCCGCCCGAGGCGCACGACACGCCACCGGGCTTCGCGCGCGCCGCGGCGATGATTTCGGCCACCGTCTTCGGCTCGAACCCCGGGTTCGCCACCAGCGCGTAGGACTGCACCGTCATCTGCGCGAGCGGGGCGAGTTCCTTCAGCGGGTCGAGCATGTTCTTGAACAGCGAGGGGTTCGTGACGATGTTCGGCACGACGTAGAGGAAGGTGTAGCCGTCGGGGGCCGCGCGGGCGACCGCCTCGTGGCCGATGTTGCTGTTGCCGCCGAGGCGGTTGTCGATCACCACCGGCTGGCCGAGCCGCTCGGCGAGCTTGGGGCCGACCACGCGGGCGATCACGTCGGCCGGGCCGCCGGCCGAGAAGGGCACGATCCAGCGCAGCGGCTTGGTGGGCCAGGCCTGGGCCTGCGCCGCCCCGGGGGCGAGCGCGCCAAGGACGATCGCCAGTGCGACGCACGCATTCAGTGCCGCCAAACGACGGATTAAATTTGTCTTTTCAGACATGGAAACTACCTCCGGACCGGCTCCTGTAGCCGATATTTAAGAAACAATGTTTGACAATTAAGGGATTTTAACGGGCTGCGTTTCGCTATCTTGGCGCCCCCAGGTTCAATCGGCGCGAGCGCCGGTGCTCTTCACGACTGCGGCCCACTTTGCCACTTCGCTCTTCAGGTAAGTGCGGAACTTCTCCTGGGTCTCCTGGGCGGGTTCGACACCTTCGCGCGCATACCGCTCCCGAACGTCGGGCAGCGACGATATTCGGAGGATTTCGGAGTGCAGCCGGGCCACGACCTGAGGCGGCGTCCTGGCCGGTACAAGCACGCCAAAGTAGCTCAGCACGTCGTAAGCCGGCACGCCCGATTCCGCGATCGTGGGAATGTCCGGCAAGGCGGCACTGCGCCGCGTCGGAGTAATGCCAAGTGCGCGGACCTTGCCCGACTTGACGAAGGGCATGGCTGACGGCAGGAAGTCGAACATCATCTGGATCTGCCCGCCGATCAGGTCCGCGATGGCGGGAGCGTTCCCCTTGTAGGGCACATGGACGATGTCGATGGCGGAGAGGGACTTGAACATTTCGCCGGCGAAGTGCGCGCTGGTGCCCGTCCCCGCCGAACCGAAGTTGATCTGGCCAGGCCTCTCCTTTGCGAGGGCCACGAGCTCGCGCACCGTGCGGGCCGGGAGGGATGCATTGACAAGCAGCACGAATGGTACCGATCCAACCAGTGCGACCGGTTCGAGGTCCTTGTTGAGGTCGTAGGGCAGCGTGCTGTACAGGCTGGCCCCGATCGCCAGGGTGGTAACCGAACTCATCAGCAGTGTGTGGCCGTCCGGCGGCGCCTTGGCCACGGCGTCCGTGCCTACGTTGCCGCCGGCGCCGGGCCGGTTGTCGACGATCACCGGCTGGCCGAGGCTTTCACCGAGCTTGGCTGCCACGATGCGGCCCACAATGTCCGTGCTGCCCCCCGGCGGATAGGGGACGACCATCCTGAGGGGGCGTTTCGGGAAGTCGGACGGAGCTTGCGCTACCGCCTGCGCCACACAAAGAAGGCACAGGACCGCGGCGATCGTTGCGGGCAGTAAGGGTCGGTTCGCTTTCGGATGCATGGGCTTCCTGGTGGATCGAAAGTGGGGGTTATTTGCCCGGCGGCGAACCCGTCAGCGAGCGCCGAAGGACCTTGCCGTTGGCGGACTTCGGAAGGACGTCGACGAAATCGAACACCTGCGGGACCTTGTTGCGCGCGATGCGCGACTTCAGTGCCGTTCGCAACTTCTCCGCGTAGCCGCCCTGGATCGCGTCGTCCGTGGTCAGCGGCGCCTTCAGCACAACGACCGCGCGGATCAGGTTTCCGTCGGTAGCGCTGGGGGCCGGGATGACGCAGGCCTCGGCGACCACAGCCTGCTCGAGCAGCGCATTTTCGATTTCGATGGGAACAATAAAGATCCCGCGGCTCTTGAAGCAATCGTCCCCGCGCCCGGCAATCCAGAAATAGCCGTCCTCGTCCTTGCGAGCGAGGTCGCCCGTGTGGAACAGGCCGTCGTGCACCACTGCGGCGGTCTTCTCGGAATCCTTGTGGTAGCCGAGGAAGAGGCTTGGATTGTCTGTTCCGAAAACGAGCTGCCCCACTTCACCCTGGGGCACGGGGTTCAGTTCGTCGTCCACGATCTTCGCCGTCACGTCCCATGGAATGCCCACGGACCCCGGTTTGATCGGCAGCAGCGGGCTCTGGCCCAGCACCATCTGGTACTCCGAAATGCCGTAGTGCTCGAAGATGTCGGTGCCGAATCTTTGCTTCCACGCGGTCAGGGGCGCGGCTCCGAGCGCCTCGCCACTCGCGTTGCAGGCGCGCAGGCTGGAAAGGTCGTAGTTTTTTTCGATCCCGTCGATCGCCAGCGTACGGCGGTAAAGCGTCGGGAC
Source organism: Burkholderiales bacterium (assembly GCA_965279075.1). Classification (GTDB taxonomy): domain Bacteria; phylum Pseudomonadota; class Gammaproteobacteria; order Burkholderiales; family SG8-39; genus SZAS-79. The sequence goes on from CBDIHI010000011.1 coordinate 398,801, forward strand.
GGCATAGGCGACCGTCACCCGGAACTGCTCAATGCTTTCGAGGAATTTCTCGGGTGAGGCCCGCTCTTCGAGGATGGCGCCGGTGATGCCGTTGCGAAGCGCGAACAGCACGTTGTGCCCGAGCAGGCTGATGAAACTCCATTCGCCCGCGGCCAGCGCAATGTCGTCGGGCTCGGGTGGCAGGCGCAGTCGGTTGGCGTCGCCGCGCCCGATGATCCAGCGATTGGCATGCACGATGCCCTTCGGTCGGCCCGTGGTCCCCGAGGTGTAACACATTAGTGCCGGATCGTCGGCGCCGGTGTCCGCGATCTCCACCGTGCCTTGCCGGATCATGTCTTCGTACACGCCTTCGCCCGGCCTTGCGCCGCGGGCTACGATCAGCCCCTTGGGCAAGAGGCGGGCAAGTTCGCGCAGCGGCTCGGCCAGTTCGGCCAGCGCAACTGCAGCGACCGCATCGCTGTGGCCAAGGACGTAATCCACGTCATCGAGCCCCGCGGCGGAGTTCTGCATCACCGGCACTGCGCCGAGCTTTGCCAGTCCCAGGAGCGCCACGGCAAATTCGATGCAGTTCCAGGTCCGGAGCAGCACCCGGTCTCCGCGCACGATGCCGCGAGCCGCGCAGGACGCGGCAAATGCGCCTGACTGGGCGTCGAGTTGCGAGTAGGAAAGTTGCCCGCGCGGACCGACTAGCGCCACCTTGCTGCCGAGCCCCCTGGCAATTGCGCCACCCAGCGCCTCACGCGCTATGTTGAGGCGTGCCGGGATCAACCGTCCCGGCATGTCGGTTTTCACGGAATATTCGCCCAAGCCAGCCTCAGAACGGGGAGTTGTCGTAATACGGGCCGCGGTACTCGGCTTTGCGCTTGCCGAGGAATGCGCGAATGCCTTCCTGGCAATCCTTCGTGCGCGTGATCTCCTTGATGGCATCGAGCTCGTGTCCCCAGCCTTCCTCGGTCCGGTTGGTGTTCCAGTAATGCTTGACGAGCTGCTTGGCGTAGCGCACCGACAAGTAAGGGTTGGAGGCCACTTGTGCGGCAAATGTCAGCGACTCCGCCATCAGCTTCTCGTGCGGAATCACGCGCTCTACCAGACCGATGCGTTCCGCCTCGGCCGCGTCGATGATCCGGCCGGTCAGGATCAGTTCGAGGGCCTTGCCGACGCCGACGAGCTTGGGCAGGTTGCGTGCACCGCCCGACTCCGGGAGGAACCCGGCCGGCACGGCGACTTCGCCCAGCTTCGCGCGGTCCGAGGCGAAGCGCATGTCGCAAAGCGTGCACAGCTCCAGCCCTATACCTACGGCGGGACCATTGATGGCTGCAATGGTGATGGCCTCGAGGTCTTCGAATTTCCGGAAGCAGCGCTGCAGCACGGAGTGGCGCAGGTCGTTGAAGAAGTAGTGGGCCAGTTCCTTGTAGGGACCGAAGTTCCCCATGTCGAAGTCTTCCTCCCCGGCGCCCAGCGGCCCGGCCTCGGACTTGAGGTCGCCGCCCGCCGAAAAACCTCGCCCGGCACCGGTGATGACGATGACGCGCACATGGCTCTGGTGCCGGATTTCGTCGAGCAGGATGTCCAGTTCCACACGCATCTTCACGTCTACGGCGTTCAGGAACTCCGGACGGTTCAGCGTGATGACGCCGATCGTCTTTTCCTCCGGGCGCAGCGGATTGGGCAGAACTTGCCAATTGAGAGTCTTATATTCCATTGGGATTCCTTTTCCTTGTCTCTGGGATGGATCGCAGCGGCATTCCCGGGCTCGGGCGCATGGGATGTTGCGGCGCAATGACCCGCATAGGCTACGCGGGCTTGACGCCCGCATCAACCGGGATTCACCGGTGTTTTGCTGCGGATGTTACGGCACGACGGGCGTGGACACGGGCAGCGGCATCCCGCGGCTCGCCATCTCCGCCCGGACGAGGTCGGGGCGGTCGCTGATGATGCCGTCGACGCCCATCGCCATCATCCTGGCGATGTCGCCGGGCTGGTTCACGGTCCATACCACCACCGCAAGGCCGAGCGCCTTCGCCTCCGCGAGGCTCGCCGCATCGAGGTCGCCGAAGTAGGGCGACCAGGTCCGCCCGCCCGCCGCCTTGACCATCTTAGGCACCGAGCCGTGCTGCGCATGCTGCACGCCCGCGGTCCACGCCGAGCCCTGGGCCGATGCGGCGCCGACGTTGTCGAGCCACTTCTGCTGCGCCGTCAGGTAGACGGTCGGGATGTCCGGCGCCTCGGCCTGCACCACCTTCAGCGTGCGCCAGTCGAAGGACTGGATGCTCGCGCGACCGGCCATGCCGGCCTCCGTGATCGCGCGCACGAGCGCCCGCGCGAAAGCTTCCGGCGCGAGCGTCAGGTCCGGGGCGCGCGGGTCGATCTTGGTCTCGATGTTGAAGCGCACCGCGGCGTTGCCGGACTTGCCCACCAGCGCGAAAAGGTCCGCGAGCCGGGGGATGCGCGTGCCGTCGACCGGCTTTTGCGCCGTGAAGTTCGTCCCGTAACGCGTGGCGGGGTTCAGCCGCCCGACGTCGTAGCGCGCGAGCTCGGCATAGGTCAGCGAGCGGATCGCCGGGCCGTGTTCCTTCAGCCACTGGCCGTCCGGGCCGCGGGCGGTGTCCGGGTGCAGCCGCGGCTCGTGGCTGACCACGACGACGCCGTCGCCGGTCACGCCGGTGTCGAGTTCGAGCGTCGTCACGCCCAGCGACAGCGCCGTGGCGAAGGCGGGCAGGGTGTTCTCGGGGGCGAGGCCGCGGGCGCCGCGGTGTCCCTGCAGGTCGAAGGCCGGGGCGGCCCCGGCGAAAGCCATCGCGGCGACCGCCGCGGCGGCGACGGCGCGCAGCCGGGCGGCCATCAGCGCCCGGTCGGCTTTTTCTTGCCGGATTTCTTCTCCGCGAGCCGCGCCTTCTCCAGCGCCGTGACCTTGCGCAGCTCCGCGTCGCGATCCTCCTGGCGCTTCTGCGCCTCCTGGAGGACCTCTTCCGCGGTAGGCGGGTTCCAGTCGAGGAATTTCGGCCGGAGGCGCGCGAAGTACGCGCTGGAGGATTCTTTCGCCACCCCGGAACTAGCCTTCTTCTTTTTCGCCTTCGTCATCCATGGTCCCCAGTCCGGTCGTCCCGCCGGTCTTGTCGCGCCGCGAATTCGCAAGGGTGAAGGCCGTATAGGGCCCGCGCACCGTACGCGCCTGGGTCGGCGTGTCGCGTTTCTCCGCCGTCAGGATCCCGCACCAGAAGGACGCCCTGGCCGGACCGGTCTTGGTGTCGTGCATTTCCCCTCCCCGAGGGTTGGCTGCCGGCATCTACTTTAGCCCTTCTGCGCCCTGCGTGGGGAACGATGGCGGGCTGGTTGCGCCCGTCCCGGCCGGGGCCCCGGGCCTTCCCCGGGTTGATGAGGATCAATACCGGGCGCGGCCGGTGGCCCAGAATGGCCTGAACGACAGGAGAATCCCATGGAGTGCGCAGTCCTCTTCGCCGATGTCGCCGGCAGCACCGCCCTCTACGAGGTCCTCGGGGACGAGCGCGCGTTCGCGCTCGTGGAGCAGTGCCTGAAGACCATGTCCGACTGCACCACCGAAGTCCATGGCCGCGTCGTCAAGACCATCGGCGATGCGGTGATGGCGGTCTTCAAGGACGCGGACGAAGCCGCCGCCGCGGCGGCCGAGATGCAGTTCAGGGTCGACAAGCTCGGGCCGGCGGTGGGCGTGCGCCTCGGCGTGCGCATCGGCTTCCACTACGGGCCGGTGGTGGAGCGCGACAACGACGTCTTCGGCGATTGCGTGAACCTCGCCTCGCGCCTGTGCGACCTCGCCTCCAAGGGCCAGATCATCACCGACAAGGACACCGCCGCGCGCCTGTCCAACATCTACACGCCCAACCTGAGGAAGCTCTTTTCCATCCCCGTGAAGGGGAAGGAACAGGAGGTCGACCTGATCGAAATCGTATGGCAGACCGCCACGCAGGAGATGACCTCCATCGTCACGGCGCCCGCCAGCCCGTCCGCCGGCAAGGCGCTGCTGGAGCTCGACCTCGAGGGCACGCGCATCGAGATGGGGCCGCAGCGCCGCAAGGTCACCTTCGGGCGCGACCACGAGGCCGACTACACGATCCACAACGCCAAGGTGTCGCGCGCGCACGCCATGCTCGAGCGGCGCCGCGAGCATTTCGTGCTGATCGACCACAGCTCCAACGGCACCTTCGTCACCGTCGAGGACAAGCCCGAGATGAAGGTCCACCACGAGGAGATGACCCTGATGGGGCACGGCTGGATCTCTTTCGGCCAGCCGCGCACCGAGGCCCTCCAGGTGGCCGAGTACCGCTGCGTGGAGACCTGGCGGCCCGACCCGAAGGCCTAGGCGCGGCTCAGGCGGGCGCGTAAGCCGTCGCGGGCCGGTTGCGGGGCCCCGAGCGCACGATCAGCCAGGCCACGATCACGATGTTGAGCGCGTTGGCGCCCACGCCGAAAGCGAAAGCGTTGCGGTACGACCCCGTCAGGTCGAAGATCCAGCCGCCCAGCCACCCGCCCACGCCCATGCCGAACAGCGCCGCGAGCAGCACCACGCCGGTCCGCTGGCCGGCCTGGGCGGGGCTGAAGTACTCGCGCACTATCAGCGTGTAGGCCGGCACGATGCCGCCCTGGAAGAAGCCGAACAGGGCCGAGAGCAGGTAGAGCGAACCCACGCTGTCGAAGGGCACGAAGAAGGCCAGCGTCAGGCACTGGAACACCGAGCCGAGCAGCAGCGTGCGCAGGCCCCCGATCGTGTCCGACAGCCAGCCCGAAAGGATCCGCGCGACGATGCCGGAGGCCAGCATCAGCGAGAGCATCTGCGCGCCGCGCACCGCGCCGTAGCCGAGGTCGCTGCAGTACGCGACGATGTGGACCTGCGGCAGCGCCATCGCCGTGCAGCAGGCGAGGCCCGCGACGCAGAGGATCGCCTGCAGCGTGCCGGGACTGAAGCCGAGCGGGCGGTCCGCCTGCCTGCCGGCCGCGGTCTGCGGCACGGCGGCGCCCACCGGCGAGCGGCGGCGCAACGTAAGGGCGAGCGGCAGCATCAGCACGATGCACGCCACGCCCGTCCAGGTCATCGTCGTGCGCCAGCCCACCCGGTCGAAAAAGTATTGAACGATCGGCGGCCACAGCGCCCCGGCCGCGAAATTTCCGCTCACGCAGATCGCCATCGCGATGCCGCGGCGCTTCGAGAACCAGTGAGACACGTCGGCCACCAGCGGGCCGAAGCTCGCCGCGCTGCCGAACATCGCGATCACGAGGCCCTGTATCAACGCGAACTGCGTGAGGCTCTGCGCGTGGGCCGCGAGGATGAAGCCGAGGCCCACACAGAGCGCGCCGCTGATGGAGGGCAGCAGGATGCCCCAGCGGTCCGTGATGCGGCCCACGAGGATCCCGCCGAACCCGAAGCCCAGCGTCGTCAGCAGCCAGGGGATCGAGGCGTCGGCGCGCGTGGTGCCGAATTCCTTCTGCAGGAGCGGCAGCACGACGGTCACGATGTACATGCCCGAGCCGCCGATCGTCATCAGCAGGAACGACGCGGCGAGGCGCCGCCACGCATAGGGGGATTCGATGTCGGGGTGGGGCGGGGGCGATTCGGGGGACAAGGCTGCACCGGGGGTAAGGCTGCCGGGGCATTGTCGGTGGAAGCGCAAGGGCGCGCAATTCAAGGATCGCAGGCCGGCCTGCCGCGGACTTTAGCCGGGTTTCGCCTTCATCTTCGCCATGAAGGCGCGGATGCGCTTGGCGTTCGCGCCGAAATCGTTGCGTCCGACACGCGACTTGGAGCGGATGTCTATCTTCGCGCCCTCGGGGACGGTGACCACGCGTACGACCACGTCGTCCTTGAACCCAAACAGCAAGGAAGTCGCCACCGCTTCGATGCGTCCTTGCACCGGATCGATATCCGACAACTCCAGCCCCATCTCCGTGAGGGCGGCGCTCGCGGCCTCGAAAGCTTTCGGTGCGGGCACGGCTGCAACGAGCGTGACGATGTCCGGGTAGGCGCCCCTTTGCAGTTCGCCGACCTCGGGGCCGTCATACGCCACCGGGTGGTCGTCCTTGCCGCGCAGCGTTGCGGCTTTGACGAACGCAGGCGGGTTGGCGACGTCGGTGCTGATGTCGTGGATCGCCGGCACGCTGTTGGCGGTTTGGCGGAGGTGGTAAGGGACGTAGGCGGTGATGCTTGCGACGATCACGCCGATCGCGCCGAGGACAAGGGACCGGTTGCCGGCCTTGCGCACGGCGACGACCACCAGCGCCACGAACGTGACGAGCGCGGTGACGGCCGCGACCCAGAACACGTAGCCGATGGTCATGATGCCGGTGCGGTAGTGCCACATCTCGAGCCGGTATCCAAGGCCCGCGGTGAGGGCGGCGAACGCGCAGAGCACCGCGACGATGAATCCGAGGGTAGCCAGTTTTGCGGCGAGTTTGGTCATGGCGTCGCTCCGCTTACAGCATCTCCAGCGCCCGCGGCCCCTTCGGCGGCGGGAACGCGGCGTCGAGTTCGGCGAGCTGCGCAGCCGTAAGCGCGTGGCCCAGCGCGCCGAAGTTCTCCTCGACGCGCGCAGTGTCGCCCGACTTCGGGATCACGATGACCTCCGGCTGCGCGAGCAGCCAGGCGAGCGCCGCCTGCGCGGGGGTCATGCCGTAACGGGCCGCGAACGCGGCGAGGGGCCTGGCCTTCAGCAGCCGCGCCTGCTCGAGCGGCGAGTAGGCCATCACCGGGATGCGCTTTTCTCGCAGCCACGGCAGCAGGTCGTATTCGATCCCGCGGCGCGTGAGGTTGTAGAGCAGCTGGTTGGTGGCTACGCCCGCGCCGCCTTCCAGCGCGTGGAACTCGCGCATGTCGTCGAGGTCGAGGTTGCTGACCCCGTAATGGCGGATCTTGCCCGCGGCCTTGAGCTTTCCCAAAGCCCCGAGCGTCTCGGCGAAGGACACGCCGCCGCGCCAGTGCAGCAGATACAAGTCGATGCGGTCGGTCCTCAGGCGGTTGAGGCTCGCCTCGCACGCGGCGGCGGTGCCGCGCGCAGAGGCGTTCTGCGGCAGCACCTTGCTGACGAGGAACACTTCGTCGCGCCGTCCCGCGATGGCCTCGGCCACGAGGGACTCCGAGCGCCCGTCGCCGTACATCTCGGCGGTGTCGATGAGCGTGAGGCCGCGGTCGAGGCCCAGCCGCAGCGCGGCGAGCTCGGAAGCACGTTGCGCGGGCCGGTCGCCCATGTTCCAGGTTCCCTGTCCCAGTGCAGGGACGCGCTCGCCCGAAGGCAGTGCCACGGTTTTCATGCGCCAAGTCTACCCCCGGTGTTCCGGGCGGGGCGGAGTGGGGCATAATCGCGCCCGATCCGAAACTGACATCCAAGGACGACCGCGATGCATACGACCCTACGCAAGGCCCTCCTGTCACTGCTCACCGCGAGCCTGCCGCTCACCGTTTTCGCACAAGCCTGGCCGACCAAGCCGATCCGGCTGGTGGTGCCCTTCGCGCCCGGCGGCACCACCGACATCGTCGCGCGCATCCTGACCGAGCGCCTGACCAAGGAACTGGGGCAGGTGGTGGTGGTCGAGAACCGCGCGGGCGGGGGCGGGGCGATCGGGGCCGAGGCCGTGGCCAAGGCCGCGACCGACGGCTACACGCTCGGCGTCGCGACCGTGTCGACGATGGCGACGATCCCCGCGACCACGCCGAAGAACACCTACGACCCGGCGAAGGACTTCACGCCCATCATCAACCTCGTCAACGTGCCGAACGTGATGACCGTGAACCCCAAGAACCTCCCGGTCAAGGACATGAAGGAGTTCATCGCGCTGCTGAAGAAGAGCCCCGGCAAGTACTCGTACGCGTCCTCCGGCACGGGCGGCATCTCGCACCTCGACGGCGAGCTCTTCAAGGCGCTGACCGGCACGTTCATCGTGCACATTCCCTACCGCGGCTCGGGCCCGGCGCTGAACGACACCATCGCCGGCCAGGTCGACATCCAGATGGACAACGTGCCTTCGTCGCTCCCCCATATCAAGGCCGGCCGGCTGCATGCGCTGGCCGTCATGTCGGACAAGCGCCTGCCGACGCTGCCCGATGTGCCCACCTTCGCCGAAGTCGGGCTGAAGGACGCCAACAACATGGCGTGGTACGGGCTGATCGGTCCCGCCGGGCTGGCGCCGGAGGTGGTGCAGAAGGTCAACGGCGCCGCCAATGCGGCGCTCAGGGATGCCGAGGTCCTCAAGCGTTTCGCCGAGAACGGCTCGATCGCCGCCGGCGGCACGCCGCAGCAGTTCGCGCAGACCGCCGCCAAAGAACTGGCGCTGCGCCGCGACATCGTGAAGAAGCAGAAGATCACGCTGGACTGAGCCAGATGCGTGCCGCCCTCGCGTGCTCGGTGATCGTCGCTGCGGCCTCGCTGCAGGGCTGCGGCGCCATCGACACGCGCTGGGACGAGTGCGACAAGGGCGCGCCCACCTTCGTGGCCATGGCCGACTGCACCAACCGCACGGTGCAGGAGGACGCGACGCGCTCCTCCAACCCCGCGCAGCGCGCCCGCAGCCAGGCGCGGGCGCAGCGCTTCGCGCAGATCTCCGAGGAGCTGAGCGAGAAGGTCGCCACCGGGCGCCTCGCCGAGACCGAGGCGCGCCTGATCCACCGCAAGGTATTGGAGAACCTGCTGGACGCGGAGCGGGACGACCGGTTGAGCCCGATCCGCCAGCAGCCCAAGACGATGACCTGCTCGCCCACCGGGCCGGCGGGCGGGGTGGTCTGCTCGCCCAACTGAGGAGAACGACGATGGCGCTGCGTTTCGTGCAATTCCTGGGTGCGGCAGGCTTCGCCCTGCTTTCCTTTTGTGTCCACGCGCAGGATGGTCGCGTCACTCGCGTAGTAGTGGGCTTTCCGCCCGGGCAGGCGACGGACTTCGTCGCGCGCCTCGTCGCCGAGCGGCTCGGCCCGCAGCTGAACGAGACCGTCATCGTCGAGAACCGGCCCGGGCAGGGCGGCAGCGGTGCGCTTGCGGCCCTGGCCAAGTCGCCGCCGGATGGCGCCACCCTGGTCCTCGCGCCCCTTGCGTCGCTCGCCGCGAACCCGCACCTGTACAAGAACATCGGGTACGACTCGCTGAAGGACTTCGCGCCCGTCGCGCTGGCGGCCGACCTGCCGCTGCTGCTGGTCGCGCATCCCGCGCTGCCCGCGAACAACGTCGCCGAGCTGGTCGCCTACGCGAAGGCCAACCCCGACAAGCTCACGCACCCGTCCTCGGGCAACGGCACCTTGTCGCACCTTGGCATGGAAGACCTCAAGCGCCGCGCCGGGATCCGCATCCTGCACGTGCCCTACCAGGGCAGCCCGCGCGCGATGACCGACCTGATCGGCGGCGTGGTCAACGTGGCGATGGACACCGTGGCCGTGACCCAGCCTTTCATCCAGTCGGGCAAGATGCGGCTGCTCGCCAGCGCCTATTCGCAGCGCATCGCGGCCTTCCCCGACACGCCCACCATCGCCGAGCAGGGGTATCCCGGGTTCAGCCTGTCGGCGTGGCTGGGGTTCGTCGTGCCCGCGGGAGTGCCCAAGGAGCGAGTGGAGCGGCTCAGCGCGGCGATCGGCAAGGTCGTGCAGTCGCCGGAAATCGCGCAGAAGTTCGCTTCGCTCGGCGCGCTGCAGCGGACCTCCACGCCGGACGAGTTCCGCGTGTTCCTGCAGTCGGAGCACACGCGCTGGGGCGCGGTGGTGAAGGCGGTCGGGGCGAAGGTCGACTAGGGCGGCGGCAGGAAGTCTTCGAGTTCTTCTGTGCGGCGGCCCGTCGACAGTGTCTTCCACGCCTCCGGCTTCACCGCCGGGTAGCGCAGCTTCGCGAACTCCACCCAGGCGTCGCGGTACTTCAGCCAGGCGCGCTGTGTTTCGCGGATGCCGGCCTTCCTGACCGTCCCGTAGCGGTTTTCCGTGTCGAATGCGGCGTCGCCCATGATCTTCCGGTAGGCGGTGTTGAGCTTCGCGTCGGCCGCCCTGAAGTCGGCTTCGGTGAATTTCGGCAGCGCGCCCTTCTCGAACGCCTCGAGGTCCTTGAGGAAGCGGTCGTTCTGCTTTTCCTCTTCCTCGATCACCATCGCGCCGCGCAGCGTGCCGGAGAGGTCGACCTCCTCACGCGAGCGCTTCTCGACGAACGTTGCAAACACCGCGCTGGTGGTGGAGAACGCTGATTTCGTGGCTTGCGGCCAGCGGGCGGTGACTTTCGCGTAGCGCGCGTTGCGCTTCTTCGCCTCCTGCGTGGCCTGGATGCTCGCGCAGACCCCGCCCATGTAGCCGCTGGTGATGTCGTCGCACTGGTCGAAGGGCGGGTCCTTCGGCGCGCCCTTGTCGCGCAGCTCGGCGAGGTGCATCACGCGCCCGGTGAGCTCCGCCATCGCGCCACCCATCTCGCAGGCCTGCCGGATCGCGATTCGGTAGTCGCGCTTCACGCCCTTGCCGTTGGCGTAGAGCATCATCAGGATTGCGGGGTCCTTCGTTGCGATCGCGCAGTGGCGCGCGGCGGTGAGGTCGGCGGGGGAGGCGGCGCTGTAGTAGAGGTCCGTCGCGTCGCATTTGGCGTTCGGTGGTGATTTGGGGAGGTCCGCTTCGGGGATCCGTGCGTCCTTCGCCTTCATGCACCCCTGGTGCCAAGCGGCTTTCGGGTCCGGCGGGAAGCCTGTGCCGGACATGTTGGGGTAGGGGTCGGCGGCGAGGGCCTGGAGGGGGAGGGCTAGGAGGGTTGCGAGGCGGAGGTGCTTCACGTGTTCAGGCTGAGGGGTGGTGGGTAACGCACCGGGTGCGGCACGCGCACGAACGTGCGTAGCGTCGGGCGAAAAGTGTCGACGACCAACCGGAGCTATGCAGCACGATTCCCATTGTTGGGTTTTTCCAGCGCATCCTTAAGAAAGCCTTCTAACCGCTCGGAATTCAAATGGCCAGTTAATTGCCCGAGTTCCAATGCGAGTGTGCGCAATTCCTGGACGGTCGGTAACGGTTTTGTACCTCCAAAGCTGTCGCGAAGATGGGCGTCGCCATCCAATTCTTGCGCCCACAACGCGTGAACGATTTCATTGCGCCTCTCAGTCAGTCTTTTGCAGTTCGCGAGAATCGCCTGCAACCGAACTAGCGCAGTGCCATCGCCAAGGCGCTTTCTCGAAATATTGCGCACGCGGTCCCTCAACTGCGAAGAACCTTCGAACATCGTGGCCGCAACGGCCTCTGCTGGACTAACGCCGGTCAGTGACTTTATCGTCATGCGGAGTATGTGGTTCATGTGTTCATGTCGAAGCGCGACTTCCCCAAACGCCGCCAGTAGAGCTTGATCAGTGGGCACATGAAACATGATCATCTTTGCGTTCATGATCAGACTTCAATTTTCTGCACAACGTTTAACATGAGTTGCATGACTCGGCTTACCGAAACTTGTCAGATCGATGGAAGGGTTAGGCATCTCTGTTGCTCGGGTGAATCCGCTCTCGCAAAACAGATAGCAAGTCTTCGACGGACAGATCTGTGGGCGAAAACTCCAATCGAAGCGGCTCAAAGGCAGCAAGCATGCGGTGATGCATGTCTATGGACGGATAGTGGCAGTTGAGGCTTCTCCCTTTGAACTCGATGAAGCGCTCTAGCTCGTTAACTAGGAAGAGTGCCGTGCCAACGTACTCACTCTCGTTGTTTCCATCGAATCCTTGAAAGCGCGGTGATTCCCCAAGAACACCGAGCTTTGCCTTGATAATTTCTTTGTCACTAGAGCTTAACTTGGAATAGGCGCGCTCGATGCAGCTCCACATGTCAAGGATGTCGAGAACTTCTTTGACGACTGGGGGTTCTTCGGATTCCGAGAAGGGGATGCCACTGTACTTCCATTTGATACCCCACGGCATGTCGTTAAAAATCGCAGATCTCAAAAAGTCCGGCTCCATCTCTCCGTCGATCTGAAGCTTTTCGTATAACTCAGTCAGCATCAGAATGATGATCTTTTCGCCATCAGATAGCTTCATTTCATACCTCTTTCTTTTGCCTTGGGTGCTTTTTCGCGGCGCTCATCCGCAAGTTTCTTGGTGAGCGGCATAAACGCGGAGATGCTGTAGTAGATACCTTTGCCCGACGCCTTCTTCTCCTCTGGTGTGTTTGCTTCCGCAAGAGCCTCAATATCAGGCCGAAGGCGATCACATAGCGCCCGAGCGTCGTTGCCAAATCCGGCAGAGAAGTGGCTGCTTTGGTCAAGCAGCAATCGTGCGTACTCTTCGACTTCCCTCGCGATTCTTGCGCTATCGATGCCCCGAAGGAGCTTCGTATTTGTCGCTGGTCCTACCTCGGTTACAACCGCGAGAATTCGCTTCGTTTCCGTATAGATGTGAGTCACCTCTATAAGTCGTCGTCGATCAACGATTTCGTCTCGCATTTCTTCGGCCCGGGTCGCCGCTTTCGCTGACCTTTTGGCCTCGACAAATGCCCAGACCGCTGCGCCAATTGAGGCGAGTGAGCCAAGAATTGATATTGGGCTGTCCATGGGTGTGATGAGGTTGCGCTGCTTGAGAAGTCTAACGGACCTGCTGAGGCGCGCGAAACGAGGCGCGGGAGCGCCTGGCGAAAGGCGTCGCACTCATGCTTGAGTTAGATTGCACGTAGGTCGAATGGCGGTGTGAACCGAGCTTGCGCCATGACATCTGCTGCGTAGATTGCCCATGTGCCTGCCTCCACTCGCCGTGACACATAGTGAGCCGCCATTCGGACAAAGCATAGCGCAGAGGAAGCGAGGTCGGTGTTCAGTATACGAATTGATGCGGCATTGTTAGCTCCATAGGAGAGGTAGATCGCATCGCGATAGTTGGCCTTCCCTCGATAACGAAATGCTTGTGATAGAAAATTTACAGACTCAGATGCGAGAGCCGCGTCGCGCAATGCCCGCGCCGTCGCCTTTCGAAAGTTTGTCACCCCTAGCGCCCGAAACGGAGCGCTCCTCTTCACTCTCTCTTCAAGCTCCCATTGCCTGTACTCGCAAGTTCCGTTGAGATACGAGCACAGTGCTCCTTTTACCTCAAGCGCCGTCGTTGGCACAGCATTGAGGTCAGCGGTGGATCCGCCTCGTAATACATTTATCTGTGGTTGAACGGTCGCTGGAACGAGCCCTGTAATGCTGAGGTCGAAGGGATACTTTGCGAGCCCTGTAGCCACTATTTCCGTCTGAAACATGCGCCCTGCTTCGGCATGCGTCTGGGGATCAGCACCGCTCCGCGCAGCCAGCATTGCCTTGGCGGCATAGTAGATTGCGTAGTACCAAGCAACGATCGCCGAACGACAGGCGTCATATACGTTTCCTGGCGCTGATGAAAGGTGCTTCGTTGCGGCGGCTTGAGCCATTGCCATGACGAGACACTCGTAGGCCAAAGTATCTGCGAGTTGATTCGGCGCTCGTCGAGCAACGTGCGTATAAAACGATTGTAGAACTGCGTCTTCAAAATCTGGAGGGGCGCACGCTATGGCTAGTGCGCGGAGCCAGTTGACGGTGCCTTGAAACGCAAATTGCGGTTTGGGCTGGTCTTGGTGGGTAAAGAGTCTGTCGAGAAGCCAGGTCATAAACTTTGCGAGTGCAATCTAAGTAGTAGTAGTTGATCTAATTGGTTGACAGAAATAGTTGACACGCCCTGTCTATTACCTATTTCCGTGATTAACCATTTCGTTCTCAATCCAAACCCCCTTCGCTTCCGGCACGTTAAGTCACCTTGCCGATACGCACAACACCCGCCAACCCATCTCGAATCTTGAAAATAGATCGCAGACCACCCCAACCAACCAGGCGGAAATCAATTTTCCATAGGCAAACGTACCAGTCCCAGTACAAAACCACCCGGAGACCGTCCACTGGCGCGGACTTCTGAAATAATTCTTTCGAATTCACCCGCCCGAAGGACTCAGGCGTAGACGTACCCGTCGAACAACCGCCGCGTGGTCCGGTAGAACGACCCCCGCACGGCGCGCCACTGCCCGCCCTCCAGCACGACCTTGGCACCCACAGTAAGCACGCCCGAAGGCATGGCCAGCCGCAAGGTCCCCGAGCTACCGGGACGCGCATACAGGTGAGGCAGGGTGCCTTCGATGCACGAGGCGACGGCAGTACACAGCGACCCGGTCAAAGGCAGCGCGCGGTGGGGCTGGCCGTTGGAGAAGATCCGCACGGTGAGGTCGGAAGACGAAGCGGGCAGGATCTCGCCGGACAGGGTCTTCGATTCCTGCGGCGCGGAAACGAACCCGATCTGGGGCATGGACTTGCCCCGCGCTTCCTCCAACGTCTTGGCGATTCCCATGGCCACGGACGCATGCCGCCGGATCTCGGCGATGCGCTCCACCAAAGCCGGGTTGGCATCCAGTTCGTCGGGCATCTCGGTGCCCTTCAGCCCGAGCGCGCGGGCATCCAAAAACACGCAGGGGTTGGCCGCGTCGACCATGGAGGCTTCCACGCGACCGATGCCGGGAACGTCCAGCACGTCGCGCGGATTCCCGGTGGGCAGGAGCGTCCCGGTGACCGCGCCGCCCGGGTCGAGGAAGTCGAGCCGCACGGGCGACCCCGTGCCGGCCACGCCGGGGATCTCCAGCTCGCCTTCCACCACCGCCCGCCCGTCCTTCACGCGGAAGGTGGAATTGATGATCTTCTTCGTGTTGGTGTTGTGGATGCGGACGGTCATCTCGCCGTCCCGCGCGGGTACGAGGCCTTCCTCGATGGCGAAAGGGCCCACGGCGGAGGACATGTTGCCGCAGTTGCCGCTGTAATCCACGCGCGCCTCGAACACGAGGACCTGGGCGAAGGTGTAGTCGAGGTCGGCGTCCGGACGGGTGGAGGGCCCGAGCACGCACACCTTGGAGAGCGAGGACACGCCGCCGCCCATGCCGTTCAGCTGCCGGCCGTGCGGGTCGGGGCTGCCGATGGCGGAAAGGAAGAGCGGGTCCCACGCCGAGCGGTCGGCGGGCAGGTCGCGCAGGTGGAACATCAGCGCCTTGCTGGTGCCGCCGCGCATGAAGACCGCGGGGAGGCGCTTCACGAAGCCTTGTCCGTCCCGAGCTGCTTGGCCAGCGTCCGCGTGAACACGCGGATGCGCGTCGCGTTGACGCCGAAATCGCTGCGCCCGACGCGCGACTTGGACCTCACGTCGACGACCGAATTCCCGTCGGGTCCGGAGGCGATGCGCACGACGATGTCGTCGCCGAAGCCGAACAGCAGCGACCGGTCGACCGCCTCGATGCGCCCCTGCGCGGGGTCGGCCTCGACGATCTCGAGGCCCATGCCCGCGAGCACCGACTCGGCTACGCGGAAGACCTTGAACGCGGGCGCCTTGACGACGAGGGGCTGGATGTCGGGGAAGGCTTTCTTCTGCTGGGCCGCCACCTCCGGGCCGTCGTAGGCGACGGGGTGCTCGCCTTTCTTGCGCGTGGTCGCGGCGTGCACGTACTGCGGCGGGTTGGCGGTGTCGGTGGAGATGTCGTGGATCGGGGGCACGCGGCCCAACTGCTCCCTCAGGTTCCACGGGACGTAGGCGGTGGTGGCGGCGATCAGCAGCGCGATCGACCCGCAGGCGATGGCACCCGGCCGGCGGTAGTAGAGGCCCCCGGCCAGCGCGACGAGGCTTCCGACACAGATCGCCACCGCGAGCCAGAACACGTAGCGCAGCGCGCCGATGCCGTCGCGGTAGTCCCAGAGTTCCAGCCGGTAGCCGATGCCGGCGAACACGCCGGCGATGGCGTCGCCGATCGCAAGCATGATCGCGAGCAGCGCGAGGTCCCACGCGGCGTCGGACATCTTGGCGCGGCGCAGGAATTTCGTCATAGCGGCACCCCGGGGCGGTAGTTGTCGCGCAGTTCGCGCTTGAGGACCTTGCCGATCGCGCTGCGCGGCAGCGCGTCCACGATCTCCACCGCGGCGAGCCGCTGGATCTTGTTGACCTTGGCGTTGGCCCAGGCCCGCAGCGCCTCGGCTTCGGCGGCGGCGCCCGTGCGCAGCACGGCGAAAGCCACCGGGGTCTCGCCCCATTTCTCGGAGGCCACGCCGACCACGGCGACGTCGGCCACCGCCTCGTGGCCGCGCATGACGGCCTCGAGGTCGCTCGGGTAGACGTTGAAGCCGCCGGAGATGATCATGTCCTTCTTGCGGTCCATCAGCGTGAGGAAGCCGTCCGCATCGAAGCGGCCCACGTCGCCGGTGCGGATGAAGCGCTTGCCGTCCGGCGCGTACCACTCCGCCTCGCGGGTCTTGGCGGGCTGGTTGTGGTAGCCGTTCATCATGCCGGCCGAGTGGCCCACGACCTCGCCGAGCTCGCCTTCCGCCACCTCTCGCCCGTCCTCGTCGATCAGGCGGATGTCGTGGCCGGGCGCGGGCGGCCCGACGGTGTGCAGCTTCGCGGGATGCTCGTGCGCGTGCAGGATGCAGGTGCCGCCGCCCTCGGTCATGCCGTAGAACTCGATCAGGCCGCCGGGCCAGCGCGCGAGCACGTCGGCCTTGAGCTTCGCGTTGAACGGCGCGCTGGTGGAGAACTTCATGTGGTAGCTGGAGAGGTCGAATGCGTCGAACCCGGGCAGCGCCATGAGGCGCTGGTACTGCACGGGCACCAGCATCGTGTGCGTGGCGCGGTGCTTTTCGGCCAGGGCCAGGTACTTCGCCGCGTCGAACTTGCCCATCAGCACCGCCGCGCCGCCGTGGCCGAGCGTGGGGAACACGCAGACCAGCGTGGTGTTGGAGTACAGCGGCGTCGCGATCATCGTGACGCTGGAGGGCGAGTAGCCGTAGCCCACGGCGCGTTGCACGTGTGACCAGCGCATCGCGTGCGACTGCACGATGCCCTTGGGCAGCCCGGTGGTGCCGGAGGAATAGATGATGTTGAACGCCCACTGCGGCTGCACGTCGGCAACGGCCGGCCTTGCGCCTTCCGGGGCCAGCCAGCCGGACAGCGGGGTGCCGGCCGCGGAGTCGTCGAGCGCGATGCGCTGCGCGGCGATCTTCCCGGCGACGGGCTCGAGCGTTTTCGCCACGGCCGCGTCGAGGAAGAAGCGCGTCGCGCCGGCGTCGGCCGCCATGCCGGCGAGTTCCTCCGCGGTGCACGAAGGCGCGAGCGGCGCGACGACCACGCCGGCGCGCAGCGCGCCGAGGTACACCGTTGCGTATTCGATGGAGGTGCCGGCGCAGATGGCGATCGAGTCCTGCGGCGCCAGGCCGTCCCGCTGCAGCGATGCGGCTACGCGGTCCATCAGGGCGTCGAGTTCGGCGTAGCTGACCGTGCGGCCGTCCATGACCAGGGCCGTGTGCCCGGGACGCGCCCGCGCGTGGTCGCGGATCAGGCCCGCCACGGTGCCGAATCCGATGTCGTCCGGGACGGCGGGGGAGGCGTGCGTGGAAGTGTTCATGGCTGCGAGACGGGGCCCTGTATTCGCCCATTTTATGGTGTTATGCGCGCAATGCTGGAACTTGTTTTGTAATCCGGAGGTAAATGGATGGACCTGGGACTCAGGGGCAGGACGGCGCTGGTCACCGGCGGCTCCAAGGGCATCGGCCGCGCGGTGGCCGAAAGGCTGGCGGAAGAGGGCGTGGATCTCCACCTCGCCGCGCGCGGGCGCGATGCGCTGGAGGCCGCGGCGGCGGAGATCCGCAAAGCGCACGGCGTGAAGGTGACGACCCATCCCGTGGACCTCGCGGCGCGCGGCGTGGCGGATGCGCTGGGGGAGGCCTGCGGGCCGCTCGACATCCTCGTCAACAACGCGGGGGCGATCCCCACGGGCGGACTGGCCGAGGTCGGCGAGGACGCCTGGCGCAACGGCTGGGACCTCAAGGTGTTCGGCACGATCGACCTGACGCGCCGCGTCTACGCGGGCATGAAGGCGCGCGGCGGCGGGGCCATCGTCAACGTGGTCGGGTTGTCGACCGCGCGGCCTTCGCGCTACATGGCGGGCGCGACGGCCAACGCGGCGCTGAACGCGTTCACGCGGGCGCTGGGCGGGGCGAGCCTCGACGACGGCATCCGCGTGGTGGCGGTGAACCCGGGCTGGATCCGCACGGAGCGGATGATCGGCATGCTGCGCGCGCAGGCCGCGAAGAAGTTCGGCGACGAATCGCGCTGGGAAGACCTGACCAAGGGCCAGCCCGCGCCGGGTGAGCCGGGGCATGTGGCCGACATGGTCGTGTTCCTGGCCTCGGGGCGGGCCGCGCACGTGAGCGGCACGGTGATCAACGTCGACGGGGGCGGTTCTGCGCGGGGCGGGATCCCGGTATGATCGAAAAAAAAGGGCTGCCCCGGAACCCTCATTCCGGGACAGCCCTGCTGGGAGTCCGTCCCCCTCCTCGGGTTGTCTGTCGATCGTTTTTTGCGGGCGGCCTCGCAAGAATCGGAAATGAGTATATTCATGCAAATGTATTTGTGCAAATATATGTGCAGCGTACTGCAACGGGGGGGACGCATGAACCACACGACACTACTTCGCGCCGGCCGCTGGCTCGCCGCCGCCCTGGCCCTGGCGGGCAGCCTGCTTGCGCCCGCAGCGGCGCCCGCGGCGCAGGCGCCCACGGCCGCCGTGCAGGCGAAGATCCTTGCAGTCGTTGCTGCGCCGCAGCGTGCGCGTCCCTATTTCGTCCGCGACAAGACCATCCGGCCGGGCTCGTGCGGCCTCGCCTACTCTTACACCCGGGCAGCCGCCAGCCTTCCCGAATCACGCCTCGGCAAATCCAAGCTGCGTCCCGCCGCGTCCTGGGCGCTGCAGCGCGCCGCGCGCCGCGGCGCCCGTCAGTCGAACGGCACCACGAAGGCGGCCGCGCCCGAAGTGCTCGACCAGCTGCGCACGCTGCTCAGGACGGTGCGCCGCGAGGAAGGCCGCGCCGTGCGCGGCGGCAGCGCGGCGAGCCTGCGTGCCATCGCGCACATCGAGGCGAACCCGGGCATCCAGGTCGGCAGCCTTGCGCGCGAGCTCGGCATCCACCAGTCCACGGCGAGCAACCTGCTCGACCGCCTAGCGCGGGAGGGCCTGGTGGCCAAGCGCCGCGCGGTCGAGGACCATCGTACGGTGAGCCTCCACGTCACGGCCAAGGGCAGGCTTGCGATCAAGGCCCTGCCGCCGGGCGGGGCCGGCCGGCTCGAGCGCGCACTGGCGCGGCTGCCAGCCGCATCGCTGCTTGCGCTGAACGAGCACCTCAAGGGGCTCGTCGCCGCGCTCAAGCCCGAAGGCCCCGTGCAGGCCTGAGCGCCTACTTCAGCTTGGAGTAGGTCTCGCCGGTGGCGAGGATGACGTGCTTTTCCACCGCCTGCTCGCGGTGGACGTTGGCCGCGGCGTAGTCCGGCGAAGCCAGCATGTCGAGGAAGGCGGCGCGCGAAGGGTAGCGGACCAGCACCACGTAGTCCCACTTGTCGGCTGCGGCATCGCCATAGGCCACGGCCTCGCCGTCCCCCGCCCAGATCACCGTGCCGCCGCGCGCCTTGATGAGCGGCATGGTGAGTTCGCTGTAGCGCTTGTAGGCCGCGCGGTCGCGCAGCCTGAGCATATTGACCATCACCACCGGACCCTGGTCGGGCAGTTCGGCGATCAGCGCGGCGTTTGCTTCCTTCGGTCCGCCCATGGCCGGTCTCCGCTCAGGCCCAGACGGGATAGCCGCACGCCAAGCGCGCGAGGCCGCCGTGCAGGTCGAGCATGCGCTCGCGCCACGCATACACGGGATCGTCCGGTTCTAGCAGGCGGATCGGCGAGACCGCGCGCGCCCATTGGAACGCGCCGAACAGGATGTAGTCGGCGAATGCGGGTGCGGCGCCCGACATGAAAGGCCGCAGCACCAGCGCTGCGCGCACCGCGTCGAGAGACCCCCGCAAAGTAGCGAGCGCCGCGTTCCGGTCGGCGCCGAAGGCTTCGAGCGTCGTGCCGAGGCGCTTCTCGCGGGATTCGCGGAAATAAGGCTGGTCCTTGGGGTGCAGGCTTGCGTACAGGTCGACGAGGATCACGCGCATGATCGCGGCGTGCACCGTGCGCTCGCACCAGAACTTGAAGAAGTAGGCGAGCGCCCTGGACTCCTCGCCGGCGAACAGGGCGGGCCGGTCCGGGTAGGCGGCGTCGAGGTATTCGGCGATCGACCAGCTGTCGTGGACCGCCTTCCCGCCGTCCACGATGACCGGAACGGTGGACTGGCCGCAGAAGGCGAGCGCGTCCTTCTCGGTGAAGCGCCAGGGGAGGGTCTCCACCTCGAGCCCCTTGTGCGCCAACGCCATCCTGATGCGCCAGCAATAGGGCGAGAACCGGCGTTCGTCCTCCGCGCCGGCCAGGTCCCACATTCGAATCGTCATCGGTGTTCCTCCGGGTTCGGTGCGGGGATCAGGCCATCGCGTTGGTCGGCGGAGGCCCGGCTCGCATCGCAGGCGGGCGCGAAGCCCGGTACAGCAGGAATGCGGCGATCGCGATGTTCAGCACGTTCCAGCCGATGCCGTTCAGGAAGGCGGCGCGGTACGAACCCGTCCAGTCGAAGATCGCGCCGGTCATCCAGCCGCCCAGCGCCATGCCGAACACGGTGGCCATCAGCACGAGGCTGACGCGCGCGCCGGCCTCGTTCGCGGCGAAGTAGTCGCGCACGATCAGCGGGTACATGGGCACGATGCCGCCCTGCACGAACCCGAAGAACGCGGACACCACGTAGAGGCTGAACAGGCCGTCGAAGGGCAGGAACAGCGCCAGCGCCATGGCCTGCAGCACGGAGCCGAGCAGCAGCGTGCGCAGCGCGCCGATCCGGTCGGCGATCCAGCCCGAGGCCATGCGGCTGACGATGCCGAAGCCGAGCATCAGCGAGAGCATCTCCGCGCCGCGCTGCGCGGCGAAGCCGAGGTCGCCGCAGTAGGCGACGATATGCACCTGCGGCATCGACATCGCCATGCAGCAGGTGATGCCCGCCGCGACGATCATCGCCTGCAGCACCTTGGGCGACAGGCCCAGTGGCCGGGCGGGGACTGCGTGCGCCGGCGCCGCTTCGGCCTCGACCTGGCCGATCGGCGAAGGACGGCGCAGCACCCAGGCGAGCGGGATCATCAGCGCCACGCAGGCCGCGCCCGCGATCATGTACGCGGTGCGCCAGCCGTAAGCGTCGAACAGCGCCTGCATCACCGGCGGCCAGACGGTGCCGGCGAGGTAGTTGCCGCTCACGCAGATGGCCACGGCCAGGCCGCGCCGGCGCGTGAACCAGTGCGAGATATCGGCCACCAGCGGGCCGAAGGTCGCCGAGGTGCCGAGCAATCCGACCAGCACGCCGTGCCACAGCACGAACGCCCACAGGCTCTGCGCCGAGGCGGCGAGCGCGAGACCCGCGCCGAGGCACAGCCCGCCGAGCATGATCGGGCGCATCACGCCGTGGCGGTCCGAGAAGCGCCCCATCAGGATGCCGCCGATGGTGAAGCCGACCATGGTGGCCGTGTAGGGGAGCGAAGCGTCGGCGCGGCTGACGCCGAACTCGGCCTGGATCAGCGGCAGCACCACGGTGACCGAGTACATCCCGCACCCGCCGAGGCCCATCAGCAGCACGGCCGCGACCAGGCGCTGCCATGCGTAGGCGGACTCGACGCCCGCGGCGTCCGCAGTCGGCGCGGCGGCGCTCACGCGGCCTTGCCGGTGATCGGCGGCCGCGGCCGCGCGGCGGTGCCGGGCTCGAGGGTGAAGTCGAACGCGAGCGAGTACCACGGGCCGGCGACGTCGGCGGCCGGCGCCGCTTCGCCCTCATGGCGCACGAAGTCGCCGACCAGCGCACGCGTGACGCCGAACTGCGAGTCGGTCTCCAGGTGCGGGTCGCCGGCCACGTAGACCTGCGAGGCGATGGTCTTGTAGCCGGGCTTGTGGAGCATGAAGTGCACGTGCGCGGGCCGCCAGTTGTGGCGCTTCTGCGCGGCGAGCAGTTGCCCGACCGGGCCGTCGACCGGCACTCGGTAGCCGGACGGCAGCACGCTGCGGAACGAAAACCGCCCGTCCGCGCCGGTCGTGAACACGCCGCGCAGGTTCATGTCGGCCTGCGCGGGGTCCTGGTTCTCGTAGAGACCCGCGGGCGAGGATTGCCAGATGTCGACTTCGACACCAGCCAGCGGGGACCCTGCGGCGTCGCGCACGCAGCTCGTCACGAAGAGCGCGGGGCCGGGCACCGGCGAGCGCACGATCGAGGCCCCGTCCGCACACTTCGGCGCGTCGGCGCGCCAGAAGGGGCCGAGGTTGTTCGCCTGAGTGGGGGCGGTGCCGTTCGCGCCGTTGTTCAGCAGGCACACGAGGTTGGAGACGCCCAGCGCCCCGCACGCGAGCATCACCTCGTTGTGGCTGGCGGTGGTGCGCTGGCCCAGCGCCGCGACCAGCGCCACGGCCTGCTGGAACTCGCGCTCGGTCAGCCGCGCCTCGCGCACGAAGGCGTGCAGGTGGCGCACCAGCAGTTCGAGGATCTCGCGCGTGCGCGCGTCCGGCGTGCGGTGCATCTCGGCGACGACGGCTTCCGTGACGTCCTGCTGGGTCTCGATGAGCATGGCGGCATGTTTTCCAAAAACGGAAAGCAGACTGGCCGGAAAGCGGCTTCTGTAGCCGACTTCCGGAAGGTAATCTATCGAATTATAGGGCGCCGGCGGCGCCCGGTCACTTGGCCGGCGCGGGGGCTGCGACGGGTGCAGCAGCGGGTGCCGGGGCGGCCGCGGGCGCCGTGGGGGCGGGCGGGGCCGGTGTGTTGGGCACCGCCATGCACACGCCGCGTACGTATTTCTGGAAGCCGCCGGGGACCATGACCTTCTTGCTCGCGGACTCGCACTGCTCGAGCGTCTCGTAGGGCACGCGCAGGCTGAAGTTCTGGCCGTTGCACGTCTGCCCCGCGCTGGTCGGGCCGACGCAGCCTTCGACGATCAGGAGGAGGTAATAGGTCAGGTTCAGGAACATGATGTGCTCGGTAGACTTTTCGTCCGGTCAACAGGATGCATCATAAACCACCGGGTGCGCAGGAGGCCCCCCCATGCAGGCCCGGGGCGGACGGGTTCAGGCGAGGATTCGTGAAACATTGTGCACTTGCGGCAAAAATGCGCGGCCGCGCGCCGCTACTTCGCCCAGGAATCCCGCAGCGTCACGGTGCGGTTGAACACCGGCGCACCAGGCTTCGAGTCGACGCGGTCGGCGACGAAGTAGCCGTGGCGCTCGAACTGGAAGCGCTCCTCGGGTTTCGCTTCGGCGAGGGCCGGCTCCAGCTGCGCGGAAATCACCTTCTTGGAGTCCGGGTTGATGTCCTTGAGGAAATCCGTGTCCCCGGCGCCGGGGTGCGGCACCTTGAAGAGGCGGTCGTAGAGGCGCACTTCGGCCGCGTGGGCGTGCTTCGCCGACAGCCAGTGGATGTTGCCCTTGACCTTGTAGGTGTCGGCGCCGGGCGTGCCGGACCTCGAATCCTCGAAGTACTTGCAGCGCACCGTGTCGGTCGCCGCGTCGTAGCCGATGCATTCGAGCACGAAGCCGTAGCGCAGCCGCACCTTGTTGCCCGGGAACAGGCGGAAGTACCCCTTGGGGGGCACCTCCTGGTAATCCTCGCGCTCGATCCACAGTTCGCGCGAGAAGGGCACGGGGCGCTTGCCCAACTCCGGCTTCTGCGGGTGGTTGGGCGCCTCGCAGAGTTCTTCCTTGCCTTCGGGGTAGTTCTCGATGACGAGCTTGAGGGGCTCCAGCACCGCGATGCGGCGCGGCGCCACGTCGTTCAGGTGCTCGCGCACGCAGTCCTCGAGCACCGAGATGTCGATCCACGAGTCGGCCTTGGACACGCCGATGCGGTCGCAGAACGCGCGAAAGCCCTCCGGCGTATAGCCGCGGCGGCGCGCGCCGACCAGCGTTGCGAGCCGTGGGTCGTCCCAGCCGTCAACGTGCTTTTCCTCGACGAGCTGGATGAGCTTCCTCTTGGAGAGCACGACATAGGTGAAGTTCAGGCGTGCGAACTCGATCTGCTGCGGCAGCGGCCGGTCGAGCAGGCCGCCCTCGGCGAGCCTTTCGTTGAACCAGTCGTACAGGGGCCGGTGGTCCTGGAACTCGAGCGTGCAGACCGAGTGGGAAATATGCTCGATCGCGTCCGACACGCCGTGCGCCCAGTCGTAGGTCGGGTAGAGGCACCAGGCGTCGCCCGTGCGGTGGTGGTGCGCATGGCGGATCCGGTACATGGCCGGGTCGCGCAGGTTGATGTTGGGCGAGTTCATGTCGATCTTCGCCCGCAGCACGTGCGCGCCGTCGGGGTGCTTGCCCGCCTTCATGTCGCGCAGCAGCGCAAGGTTCTCTTCCACCGTCCTGTCGCGGAAGGGGCTGTTGCGGCCGCCCTGCGTCAGCGACCCGCGCGAGGCGCGCATTTCCTCGGCGCTCTGGCTGTCCACGTACGCAAGGCCGCGCGACACGAGGTCCTCTGCGAACGAGTAAAGCTTGTCGAAGTAGTTCGACGCGAAGAACTGGTGGGACGTCCCGTTGGCCTCCCATGAGAAGCCGAGCCAGTGCACCGCGTCGATGATCGAGTCGACGTACTCCTGCTCTTCCTTGGTCGGGTTGGTGTCGTCGAAGCGCAGGTGGCAGACGCCGCCGTAGTCGCGCGCGAGACCGAAGTTGAGGCAGATGCTCTTCGCGTGGCCGTAATGCAGGTAGCCGTTGGGCTCCGGCGGGAAGCGCGTGCGGACCTTCGCCCAGTCGCCCCGTGCCGCGTGCTTGCCCGCGGCGAGGTCGTGCTCGACGATCGAGCGGATGAAGTTGGAGGTCGAGGCCTGTCCCTCGGGCGCGGCGGTCTTGGGGGTTTTGGTGTTCACGCCCGCATTTTACCGTCCCGGAGGCACGGGTATGCTTCCGCCACGCCATGACCATGTTCAAGCACCTGCTGGTGCCTTCCGACGGTTCGAAGGTCGCCGCGCGCGCGTTCCGCGCCGCGGTCGACTTCGCGCGCCACCGCGGCGCGCGCATCACCGGCTACCACGCCCTCGAAGACCTCAGCGTCCATGCGTCCGGGACGCGCAGCCTTGTCGCCGAGTTCGACCGGCGCACGAACGAGGCCGCCGCGGAGCACCTCGGCGACCTGGGCCGCATCGCAAGGTCCGCGGGCGTGCCCTTCGACTGGAAGGTGGGGCGCGTCGCCGATCCGCACCTGGGGATCGTGCATGCCGCCAGGGCGGCCGGATGCGACCTGATCTTCATTTCCTCGCACGGCCATCGGGGGCTTGCGCGGCTGGTGCTCGGCAGCGTCACCGCCAGGGTCCTCGCGCACACCACGATCCCGGTGCTGGTCTACCGCTGACGCGGGTCCCGGCGTCACAACTGCTTACAACTTCGCGGTCTTCCGAACGCAGGCTGTCGCGTTATTGGACGTGCACGGCCCGTCGCCCTTCGGCGATGGAACCAAAACGGAGAGACACATGAAACTCAGGATCCTCGCAGTCGCAACACTCGTAGCCTTCGGCGGCAGTGCGTTCGCCCAGGCGCCCGCGGCGGGGAACGCCGACGCCAAGGCCGGCGCCAAGGTCGAGGCGAAGGGCGAAGTCAAAGCCCCGGCCAAGGGCAAGGCGAAGGCCAAGGGCGAGGCGAAGCACGCGAAGAAAGCCTCGCATGCGGCCACGCCCGCCACGCCCGCCACGCCCGCCACGCCGGCCACGCCGGCGACCAAGGCCACCGCGGCGGTCCCGGCCACGCCGGCCACGCCGGCCGCGAAGGTCGAGAAGAAGTAGGTCCGGCCTACTGCGGGCGGAACAGGTCCGCGAACACCCGGCTTACGGGCAGGCTCTCCTCGCGGTGCTTCAGCCGCAGCGAGAGCTTGCCCGCTTCGTCGCGCGTGGCGGACGCCACCTCCGCCATGTTCACGATCGTGCCGCGATGGACCTGCCTGAAGCGTTCCTGCGGCAGCTGGGCGAGCAACTCCCTCAGCGGCGTGCGGATCAGCAGTTCGGCATCGCGCGTGACCACGCTGGTGTACTTGTCGGTGGCCTGGAAGTAGCAGACGTCTTCCACCGGCACCATGCGCACGGTGTTGCCCACCGCGGCGCGGATGATCTTCAGCGGCTCGCCGCCCTGGACGGCTTCGGCGCTGCCGACTTTCTGCAGGGCCTTCACCAGGTGGGCGAGATCGAGGGCCGGCTGGGGCGAAGCCGACAGCGCGGCCTTGAGCCGCCCCACGGTCATCGCCAGCCGGTCGGCGGAAACGGGCTTCAGCAGGTAGTCCACCGCTGCCAGGTCGAAAGCCTTCAACGCGAACTCGTCGTACGCGGTCACGAAGACCAGCTTCGGCACCGGCTCGCCCTCGGCCAGCCGATCGGCGAGGTCGGCCGCCACTTCCAGGCCGGTGAGGCCGGGCATGCGGATGTCGAGGAAGGCGACCTGCGGGCGCTCCGCCTCGATCAGCTTCACCGCCTCGAGGCCGTTCGGCGCAATCGCCATCACTTCCAGCTCGGGCCACGCGGCGGCGAGCGCCGCCTTGAGGCTTGCGGCCAGCAGCGGCTCGTCTTCGGCGATGAGGGCGCGCGGGTTCATGTTTCGATCGGGATGCGCAGCGTGACGCGCACGCCGCCGCCGGGAAGGTCTTCGATGCCGGAGGACGCCCTGCCGCCGTACACCGCGGCGAGGCGCTCCTTCACGTTACCGAGGCCCACGCCGGTCCCCGCGCCGGGAGAGGCGTGCGTCATGCCCAGGCCCGTGTCCTCGACCGAAAGCACGAGCCGCCCGCCTTCGGCGCGCGCCCTCACGCTTACGCTTCCGCCGTCGACCTTGGGCTCCAGCCCATGCTTGATCGCATTTTCGACCAGCGGCTGCAGCAGCATGGGCGGCAGCGTGATCCCGGACAGGTCTTCGGGCAGGTCGAGCGTGTAGGCGAGGCGCGGCCCCATGCGGATCGCGAGGATCTCCAGATAGCCGCGCAGCCGCGCGAATTCCTCCGCGAGCGTGCCGCGGTCGTTGCGGGTGGTTGCGAGGGTCGCACGCAGGTAGCCGTCGAGGTGGCCGAGCATGGACTGCGCGCGCTTCGGGTCGAGAGGGATCAAGGCCTGCAGGTTGGCCAGCGTGTTGAACAGGAAATGCGGCTCGATCTGCGCCTGCAGGAGCTTGAGGCGCGCCTCGGCCGCGCCCCGGTCGGATTCGGCGATGCGCTCGCGCGTCCAGAAGAAGAACGTGCCGCCGAGGCCCGCGCCCGCGGTCAGTGCGAGGAAACCGAGCATCGTGTCGAGGCGGACTTCCGCCGGGCCGCCCGCTTCTCCGAGAAGGAAGCTGGCGATATAGCTGCCGCCGAACCAGCCCACGGGGGCCGCCGCCACCGCAAGCAACAGCATCGGCGCGAGCGCGGGCGCGCCGCGAGGCCAGGCCGTCCTGCGCGGAATGTCTATGGTGAGGTAGGTCACGAAGCCGATGCACAGGCTGAAGACGAGGTTGTGAGGGAACCCGTGATCATGGTTGCCGAATGCGGTGATGGCCGCCGCGATCACGACGCTCAGTGCGGTCGTGAACAGCAGGTATCGCGGGACACTTTGGAATGCGGACAGCACGCCCTCAGGATACCGCGGCGGCGTCGCGCGCATTCCCGGAGTCAACGGCCTTGCCCGCCACGCTCGAGCCGGGCCAGTTCGTCCGCGACCAGCCGCTCGCGCAGCCCCGAGGCCGACAGGAACACCGCGAGGCCGTGGATCGCCAGGCCGATGGCCCAGCCGCCCAGCGGGAACGTGAACCAGCCGACGGCGGGCGTGGTGCGCTGGTTCACGACGTACAGCAGCACGTTCACGGCGACGAACACGGTGAGGTGGACCAGGAAGCCGAACTTGGCGGCTGCGCGGCGGCGTGCGATGCGAAGGAGGTCTTTCTGTTCCATGGGGGAATTGTCGGCGCGGCCGGGGGGCTTCGACGAGCGGACTGCGACGAAACGCCGGTTCCGGGGTGCGAACCACCGCCCTGCGGGACGAGCGGCGGGACGGGGGCGGGCTTACACTTGCGGCCGGGAGGAGGTCACATGATCAGAACCGGCACACCGGACGAGGGCGCGGCCAATCGCAGGAAGCTCACGCTCGCGAACGGCACGGGGTACTACAAGAGCGAGTTCATCGCTTCGCCGTTCGGCGAGGCGCTGGCGCCGCAATCGTTCCTCGTCGAGCAGGACCCCGACTCGGTGATCCTGCCGCACTTCCACGAGCAGAACGAGTTCCAGGTCGTGGTGAAGGGCAGCGGTTCGTTCGGCCGCCACCCGGTGCGGCCCTTGAGCGTGCACTATGCGGGCGCGTATACGGGCTACGGGCCGATTACCGCGGGCCCGGGCGGGCTTTGGTACTTCACGCTGCGGCCGGCGATGGACCAGGGCGCGCTGTTCCTGCCCGAGTCGCGCGGGAAGATGCGAAAAGGACCCAAGCGCCAGTTGCTCGGCCACCCCCTCGCGGTCACCGAGGACGCCTCGCGCCGCGCGCAAGCCGTTTGCGAGGAAGCGCTGCCGCCGCAGGCCGACGGTATCGCGGGCTGGTTCCTGCGCCTGCCGCCGGAAGGTTCGCTGGCCGCGCCCGAACACCCCGGCGGGCTGGGGCGTTTTTATGTGGTCATGTCAGGGCGGGCCCGCGTCTGCGGGGCTTTGCTCGGGCGCCTTGCCACCGTGTTCGTCACCCCGGAAGAGGGGCCGGTTTCGGTGCAGGCCGGGCCGGAGGGCGCCGAGGTGCTCGTGCTGCAGTTCCCGAAATGAGGATCCCAGTGATGGCTCGATCGATGAAGTTTTCTTCTGCACTCGCGGCGCTCGCGTTCTGCGCTCTGGCCCAGGCCCAGGGCTACCCGAACCGGCCGCTGCGGCTGGTCGTGCCTTTCCCGCCTGGGGGCGTCACGGACATCAGCTCGCGCGTGGTCGCGCAGAAGCTTTCCGCCGAGATCGGCCAGCCCGTCGTGGTCGAGAACCGCGCGGGCGCAAGCGGCATGATCGGCGCGGAAGCGGGCGCCAAGGCCGCGCCCGACGGCTACACGCTGACGATGGGTAACATCAGCACGCTCGCGATCAACGCGGTGACTTTCGCGAAGCTGCCCTACGACCCGGTGGGGAGTTTCGCGCCGGTGTCGATGGTGGCGATCCAGCCGCTTGTCATCGCGGTCCATCCCTCGGTGCCGGCGAATACGCTCGCGGAACTCGTGGCGCTGGCGAAGGCGCAACCCGGCAAGCTCGGCTACGGCACGGCCGGCAGCTCGATCTACCTCGCGGTGGAGTTCTTCAACACCGCAGCGGGGATCAGGATGAACCACATCCCCTACAAGGGCAGCTCGCCCGCGATCACCGACCTCATCGGCGGGCAGTTGCAGGTGCTGTTCGACCCGTTCTCCTCGCTCTACCCGCAGGTGCGCTCAGGCAAGGCGCGCGGGCTCGCGGTCACCACGCTGAAGCGTTCCGCGCAGGCGCCGGGCCTGGCGACGGTGGCCGAACTCGGCTATCCCGGGTTCGACGTGAGTTCCTGGCAAGGCATCGTGCTGCCCGCGGGGACGCCGAGGGAGATCGTCGAGCGGCTGAACCGCGAGCTCGTGAAAGTGCTCGCGGCGCAGGACGTGAAGGACCAGTTCGCGCAGCACAGCGCCGAGGCCTCGCCTTCGTCGCCGGAAGAGTTCGGCGCCTACATCCGGCAGGAGATCGCGCGCTGGCAGAAGGTCGCGCGCGACGCCGGGGTGAAGCCGGAATGAGCAGATCGGTGCAGGCTGACCTCGTCATTCGCGGCGCCACCGTCTACGACGGGACGGGTGCGCCCGGCCGCGTCGCGGACGTCGCGATCCGCGACGGGCGTGTCGCGTCCGTCGGCGAATCGGCCGCCGGCCGCGAGACGGTCGACGCCCGCGGCCTCGCGCTGATGCCGGGCATCGTCGACCTGCACACGCACTACGACGCGCAGGCCACCTGGGACCCGACGTTGTCGCCGTCGCCGTCCCTCGGCGTCACCACGGCCGTCATGGGCAACTGCGGGTTCGGCATCGCGCCGTGCCCGGCGGACCGGCGCGACACCATGGTGAAGAACCTGTCCGTGGTCGAGGGCATGGACCTCGACGCGCTGCAGGCCGGCACGCGCTGGGAGTTCGAGACCTTCGCCGGGTACATGGACCTGCTGCGACGTACGCACCCCTATGCCAACGTCGGCGTGTTCGCGCAGCACTCGACGATCCGCACGGCCGTCATGGGCGAGGCTGCCTCGACCGACAGGGCGCCCACCCCGGCGCAGCTCGCGCGCATGCAGGAGGAGGTGCGCACGGCCCTCGGGGCGGGCGCGATCGGGTTCGCGTCTTCCTTTTCGCCCAACCACAGCGGCCACGGCGGGCTGCCGATGCCCTCGACCATCGCGGGCGACGAAGAGATCCGCGCGCTGGCCGGCGTGCTGGGCGAGGCGAAGCGCGGCGTCTTCATGATGGCCACCGGCCCGCGCGCGACGCCGGAATTCATGGAGGGCATCGCGGCGGCGAACGGCCGCCCGGCATTCATCTCCACCGTGCTCACCATGTACAACGAAGCCGACCCCCTGCGCGGCCTCACCTATTACGAGAAGTGCGCGGCGGCGATGCGGCGCGGGCACGAGGTGTGCATCCAGACCAGCTGCCAGCCCCTGTCGTTCGACTTCACGCTCGAGGACCCGTACCTGCTGCTCACGCACTCGGCGTTCGAGCGTGTGGCGAAGCGTGGCGACGAGTCGCTCGCCGGCATCTACCGCGACCCGGACTTCAGGCGCCAGTTCCGTGCCGACCTCGCCAACCCGCGGCCCGGCATATTGTTCTATGGCAACTGGGCCATGGTCGAGGTCGACGGCCGGCGCGTGACCGATATCGCCGCCGAACGCGGCGCCGATCCGCTCGACTGCTTTTTCGATATCGCGCTGGAGGCGAACCTCGCCACTCGCTTCGTCGCCAAGCTTTTCCAGAACGACGACAAGGGCGTCGCGCCGTTGCTGCGCCACGAGGCGGCCGTCGTCACCCTGTCGGACGCGGGCGCGCACCTCATTTTCATGTGCGACGCCGGGTTCGGCCTGCATTTCCTGAAGCACTGGGTGCGAGAGACGAAAACCTTCACGCTGGAGGAGGGCGTACGCAAGCTGACCGGCGACCCCGCCATGCGATATCGAATTCCCGACCGGGGACGCATCGCGCCCGGCGCGTGGGCCGACCTGCTGCTGTTCGACCCGGCGACCGTCGGGGTGTCCGGGCTCGTCCGGCTGCACGACCTGCCGGGCGGGGGTTCGCGGATGATCAGGAA
Source organism: Burkholderiales bacterium (assembly GCA_965279075.1). GTDB lineage: Bacteria > Pseudomonadota > Gammaproteobacteria > Burkholderiales > SG8-39 > SZAS-79. The sequence continues at coordinate 429,979 of CBDIHI010000011.1, forward strand.
GCCCGAAGGCGTGGCCGGTGTCTGGGTGAACGGGGTGAAGGTGTTCGACGGGAAGGACTACGTCAGGATGGAGAAGGGGCCGGGACAGGTGCTGGACCGGTTTGACGCGTAACCCGGCCGCCTGCGCCGACATGGGCGCCTGCAGTGATCGACGTTACACACTCTCCTTGTTTTGTGAAATTAACGCTTGCGCGTTCGCGCAAGCAAAGAATTTCACAAAACAAGGAGATTCGGTTAAAAGCACAATCAAGAGCGCAAAACAAAACCGGCGCAGCCGGTATCGAGGAGACAACGTAATGAAACGATTCTTTGCGGTATTGGCGGGAGCATTGATTGCTTCCGCGGCCTTCGCGCAGTACCCGTCCAAGCCCATCCGCCTGGTCCTCGCCTTCCCGCCGGGCGGGCCGACCGACATCAACGCGCGCATCTTCGCGCAGAAGCTCTCGGAGTCGATGAACCAGCAGGTGGTCGTCGACAACAAGCCCGGCGCGGGCGGCAACATCGCGGCGGCGGAGGCGGCGAAGGCGCCGGCCGACGGGTACACGATCTTCTACAACACGTCGGCGATCTCGATCGCGCCGTCGCTGTACTCGAAGCTCGCGTACGACGTGCAGAAGGACTTCGCGCCGGTGGCACTGACGGCGACCGTGCCGCTGGTGCTGGTGGTGAACCCGGCGATTCCGGCGAAAACGGTGCCGGAACTGGTGGCCTATGCGAAGGCCAACGCGGCGAAGATGAACTACGGCTCTTCGGGGTCGGGGACGATCACGCACCTGGCGGGCGCGCTGTTCGCGACGCAGATGGGCCTGAAGATGCAGCACATTCCCTACAAGGGCAGCGCGCCGGCGCTGGTGGACGTGGCGGGCGGGCAGACGCAGATGATGATCGACACGATCAACACGGTGCTGCCCTACGTGAAGGACAACCGTTTGCGCGCGCTGGCGATCGCTATCCAGCGGCGTTCAGCGGCGCTGCCCGACGTGCCCACGCTCGAGGAGGCGGCGAACCTGCCGGGCTTCGAGATGAGCGCCTGGCAGGGGATCGTGGTGCCGTCGGCGACGCCGAAGGAGGTCGTCGCGAGGCTGAACGCGGAAGTGAACAAGGCGGTGCAGAACGCTGACCTGCGCCAGCGCCTCGCGACTCAGGGCGCCGAGCCGCTCGGCGGCACGAGCGAGCAGTATGCGGAATATATCCGTACGGAACTTGTTCGCTGGACGAAGGTCGTAAGGGAGTCCGGCGCCCGCGCGGACTGAAGCCATGTCCTGGCTTCGGTTCCTTGCGGGTTTCGGCATTCACAAGCCGTTAACAAGGAATCGAAAATGAATTTCGCAAGGCTCTTCAAGGCTGCAACCATTGCGGCTTCCCTCGCCTCATTTACCCACACCGCCTTTGCGGGCACCACGCCTTCCGAGGCGGCCATCAAGGAACTCTCGCCGACCGGCACGTTGCGTGTCGCCGTCGCCATCGGTGCTTCGCCCACGGCGTTTCGCGCCGTGCGCGACCCGGCCACGGGCACGCCGCGCGGCGTCACGGTCGACCTCGCCACCGCGCTCGCGCAGAAGCTCGGCGTGCAGCTGCAGCTCGTGCCCTTCGGCAATTCGGGCGCCATCGCCGACGCGGCGGCCGCAGGGGCCTGGGACGTGGCCTTCCTGCCGGCCGACGTGGATCGCGCCAGGCGGCTCGACTTCAGCCCGCCTTACGTGCTGTTCGAGAGTTCGTTTCTGGTGAGGCAGGGCGCGGGCATCCGCGGCATCGACCAGGTGGACCGCGCGGGTGTGCGGGTGGGTGCGCTGGCCAGGAGCACGACGATCCAGACCGCGAGCCGCAGCCTCAGGAAGGCGACCGTGGTCCCGTTCGGCAGCGAACCCGAACTGCTCGCCGCCTTGCGCGCCTCGAAAGTGGATGCGGCGGCGATGGGTCGTGAATCGCTCGAGGCACTGGCGGCGAAGCTGCCCGGGTCGCGGATCCTGGAGGGCAGCTACCATTCGCTGGGCGTGGCCGCGGCCGTCCGCAAGGACCGTCCCGAGGCGCTCGCCTACCTGGGCGAGTTCATCGAGGAACAGAAAGCGACCGGGGCGCTGCGCCAGTCGCTCGACGCCGCGGGCGTGCGCGCCGGCGTGATCGCGCCGGCGGTATCCGGGAAGTAGGCGCGGGGCAGGTCAGCCGCTGCCGGGGACCTGCATCGTGCCTGGGAAGGGTGACGGGTGCCCCTATTGCAGCAGGGACAAGAGTTGCCCGCCTGCGATCGGGAGATCGCCATCGTTACGAATCTCCGTGGTCTTTACGCCTTCGGGCAGCGCCAGCGCCGGGGCGCGCTCGAGGCGCGCGCGAATCGACACTGCGTCTTCCCTTCCGCGCCCGGCCAACCGGCGCGCGAGGGTTTCCGCAGAGGCGGTGACGAGCACCACCTCGAGCTCCGGAAATGCGACGAGCGCCTCGGGCAGGTTCGCACGCGAACCGCTCACCACCACGGTGCGGCCCGACTCCAGCCACTGGAGAATGTCCCGCCCGATCCCGTACGCGAGGCTGTTCGCGCGCCAGTGCAGCGCGAATGCCCCGGCCGCGAGCAGGGTTTCGAATTCCGCCGCGCTTGCCGGGATGTGGTCTTCGCCGGGCCCTGGGGGGCGCGTGATCGTGCGCCGTGCGAACAAGACGTTCGCATCAGGCGGCAGCCGCGAGCGAGCGTAGTCGATCACGCTGTCCTTGCCGGCGCCAGAGGGCCCGGCCACGTAGAGGAGGCGGCCTTTCATCGGGGAGCATTTTACGGCGCGTAGAATCGCAGCGCCCATGACACTTACGTTGCAGCTGTTCGCGCTGGTCAATGCGCGCTTCGCCCACCAGCGCGGCCGCGCGCTGCTGTCGGCCGCCGGTATCGCACTCGGCGTGGCGCTCGGGTTCGCCGTGCATCTCGTGAACGGCGCGGCGCTGAACGAGTTCTCGCTCGCAGTGCGCTCGATGGCCGGGGTGGCCGACCTCGAAGTGCGCGGGCCCGGCAGCGGGTTTGCGGAGTCCCTCTACCCCGCGATCGCGCGCCTGCCCGGGATCGCGGTGGCGAGCCCCATGCTCGACCTGGAGGCCGCGCTTGCCGACCGTCCCCCCGGCGCGCGGGGGGCGCTGCGGCTGATCGGCGTGGACCCGATGCGCGCGGCCGGGCTCCAGCCCGTCCTGTTCGCCGACGACCCACAGAGGATGTTCGCGCTGATGGCGCCCGATGCGGTGATGCTCTCCCCGGGCGCGGCGCAGGCGCTCGGGCTCAAGGCCGGGGACAGGCTCGCGCTGCTGGCGGGGCTCGATCGCGTGGAACTCGAGGTCGCCGGGATCGTGCCAGGCCTGCGCGGCAGTGCGGCCCTCGCCGACATCGCGACGCTGCAATGGCGCCTGGGGCGGCTCGGCAGCCTCAACCGCATCGACTTGCGCCTCGCGCCGGGCGCGGATGCCGCCGCAACCCGCGCCGGTGTCGCGGCCCTGCTGCCGCCGGGCGCCTACGTTGCGGAGGTCGCCGAACTCGAGGAGCAGGGCGCGAACCTGTCGCGGGCCTACCGGGTGAACCTCAACGTGCTTGCGATGGTGGCGCTGTTCACCGGCGGTTTCCTCGTGTTCTCGGCGCAGGCGCTGGAGGTGGCGCGGCGACGCACCGAACACGGGCTGCTGCGCGTCATGGGCCTGACGCGGCGCGGCGTGGTGCAGCTGGTGCTGGCAGAGGCTGCGCTGGTCGGTGCCATTGGCAGCGCCGCAGGTCTTGCGCTCGGCTATGCGCTTGCGCGGATCGCGGTGCGCGCGGCCGGCGGGGACCTCGGCGCCGGCATGTTCCGCGGCGTGACGCCCGAGGTGGTGTTCCCGGTCGGGGCGGCAAGCCTGTTCTTCGCCGCGGGGATGGTCATCGCGCTGGTCGCCGCGGCGCTGCCGGCATTCGACGCGGCGGGCGCGGCGCCGGCCCGGGCGCTGAAGAGCGGCGACGAGCAGCGCATGTTCGGCCGGATCGTGTCGGTATGGCCTGGGCTCGCGATGGGTGCGGCGGGCGCGGTGCTCGCGCAGCTCGGCCCGGTCGGCGGCATTCCCGTGTTCGGCTACGCGGCGATCGCGCTGATCCTCGTCGGCGGCATCCTGCTGATGCCGGCCGCGCTCGGCGCGCTGCTCGGGCTTGCCGGATTCCCGCACTCTGTGCCGCTCGGGCTTGCGCTCGCGCAGCTGCGCGGTGCGCCGGGGCAGGCGATGGTGAGCCTGTCCGCGATCGTGGCCAGTTTCGCGCTTATGGTGGCGATGGCGATCATGGTGGCGTCGTTTCGCCAGTCGGTCGACCAGTGGCTGGGCGCGGTGCTGCCGGCGGACTATTACTTTCGAACTTCGCACGCGGGCGACACCGCGTACCTGGATCCCGGCATGGAGGCGCGCGTGCGCGCGCTCCCAGGGGTGGCGCGCGTCGAGTTCCTGCGCGGCGACCGGCTTTCGCTCGATCCCGCGCGCCCGGCCGTGGCGCTGATCGCCCGCGACCTGCCTTCGGGCGCGGAAAAGTCGCTGCCGCTGCTGGGTGCCGCTTATCCGCGCAAGGCCGGGGACCCGCCGGCCGCGTGGGTCAGCGAAGCCGTCGCAGAGCTCTACGGATACCGGCCCGGGACCATCGCCACGCTTCCCCTCGGCGGGCAACGGCGCGAGTTCCTCGTCGCGGGCGTGTGGCGGGACTATGCGCGGCAGCACGGCACCATCGTCATCGATCGCGCCGACTACCTGCGGCTCACCGGCGACGCTCGCGTCAACGACGGGGCGTTGTGGCTGGAGCCGGGCGTGGGCGTGGCGGCGATCGAGGCCGCGCTGCGCGCGCTGCCGGGCGGCGCGGCGCTCGACATGGCCGGGCCGGGGGAGATCCGCGCGACTTCGCTGCGCGTGTTCGACCGCAGCTTCGCGGTGACCTACGCGCTCGAGGCGGTGGCCGTGCTGGTCGGGTTGTTCGGGCTCTCGTCGAGCCTGGGCGCGATCGTACTCGCGAGGAAGCGCGAGTTCGGCATGCTGCGGCACATCGGCATGACTCGGCGGGAGATCGGCGTGATGCTCGCCTGCGAGGGCGGGCTGCTCGCGGCGTTCGGCGCGGCGGCGGGCCTCGCGGTCGGCGGCGTGATCGGGTTCATCCTGATCCACGTCGTGAACCGGCAGTCGTTCAACTGGGGCATGGAACTGCATCCGCCCTATGGCTTGCTTGCGATGCTGGCCCTGGCGATGGTCGCGCTCGCGGTGGTCACGGCCTTCTTCTCCGGACGCGAGGCGATGGGCATGGGGCCCGTGCGCGCCGTCAGGGAGGACTGGTGAAACGCAGGGCCTTCATCGGTGCGCTGGGCGCGCTGGCGGTCCGGCCCGCGTGGCCGGCCGGTGTGAGCTATCCCGCCGTGAAGCCGGGATACGCGTTGGCGTTTCCCCGCGACCACGGCGCCCACCCGGACTTCCGCACCGAGTGGTGGTACGCGACCGGCTGGTTGAGGGGAAAAAGCGAAGTGGAGTTCGGCTTCCAAGTCACTTTTTTCCGCACGCGCACGCCGTACGCGGGGGACAACCCGAGCGCCTTCGCGCCGCGGCAGGTGATCCTCGCGCATGCGGCGCTGGCCGATCCGCGGGCAGGCCGGCTGCGTCACGACCAGCGTGCAGCGCGCGCGGCGCTCGGTGTCGCGGGCGCCGACGAAGGCACCACGCGCCTATGGGTGGACGACTGGCGGCTGGCGCTTGAGGGCCGGCGCTATCACGCCCGGATTCCCGCGCGCGACTTCGCGCTGGACCTCGCGTTCTCGACCGATGCACCGCCGCTGCTGCAGGGCGTGAACGGCTACAGCCGCAAGGGCCCCCGCGAGGACCAGGCGAGCTATTACTACAGCCGCCCGGCGCTGGCGGTGGAAGGATCCATCGAACGTGGGGCGGGGAGCGAGACGGTCACCGGACTCGCGTGGCTCGACCACGAATGGTCGAGCGAATACCTCGCATCGGGGGCCGCGGGCTGGGACTGGATCGGCATCAACCTCGAAGGCGGCGGCGCATTGATGGCCTTCCGGATGCGCGGCAAGGACGGCAGCGTGCTGTATGCGGGCGGCACGTTGCGGGGACCGGGCGGCGACAGGGAAGCGCTCGGGCCGCAGGACGTCGAGTTCACGCCGCTGCGCCGCTGGCGTTCGCCGCGCAGCGGCACCGAGTACCCGGTCGCGATGCGCGTGAGGGCAGGGTCGAAGGCGTGGCGCATCGAGCCCCTGTTCGACGACCAGGAACTCGACTCGCGCGCGAGTACCGCGACGATCTACTGGGAGGGCGCGGTGCGGCTGGTGCCGGAACAGGGTGGCGGCGCGCCCGGTCGCGGCTACCTCGAGCTCACCGGCTACTGGAAGCCGATGCGGCTCTGATATCTTCGACCCGTCCCCAGAAGGAGGAAAAGGCATGCGGCATGTGGTGATCATCGGCGCGGGTGCGATCGGCGCCTACCTTGTGCGCGAACTGCACGGGATGTACCCGGATGCACGGCTGTCCTGCATCGACCGGGCGGAGGCCGTGGACGCGGCGCGAGCGAAGCTGCGCGCCATCGCGGGTGCTTCGGTCGAGGTCTACGACCGCCTTTCGTCGGTCCCGTCCGGCGCGGACCTGGCCGTCGAATGTGGCGGGCACGCCGCGGTCACACAACACGGCGAAGCCGCGCTCGACGCGGGCTACGACCTGCTGGTCGCGTCCGTCGGCGCGTTGGCCGACCAGGCGCTGTACGACAAGCTGGTGGCGGCCGCGAAGCGCAATGGCCGCAAGCTGCTGATCCCCGCGGGTGCGGTGGCGGGCATGGACGGCCTCGCCGCAGCGCGCCTGGCGGGCATCGACCGCGTGCGCTACACCTCGAGGAAGCTGCCGCTCGCGTGGAAGGGCACGCATGCGGAGAAACTGTGCGACCTCGGCGCGGTCAGGGAGTCGACCGAGTTCCTGCGCACGGATGCGCGCCAGGCGGCCACGCTGTTCCCGCAGAACGCGAACGTCGCGGCGACGATCGCGCTGGCGGGCGTGGGATTCGAGCGTACCGAGGTGTCGCTCAACGCGGACCCGGGGGCCCGGGGCAATACGCACCTGGTCGAGGTGGAAGGGCCCTGCGGCAGCATGCGGATCGAGCTTTCCAACAAGCCCTTCCCGGACAACCCCAAGACGTCGATGCTCGCCGGGCTGTCGCTTTTGAGGGTGATTCGCAACCGCACCGAGGCCGTGCAGGTCTGAGCGGTGAAACGCCCCTTCCGCGGGACGCCGGCGAGGTTACGATAGCGCCATGGCACCGCAACCCAAGGGATGGGCATGAGCACGGCGACGCAGGCGATGGAGTGGCCGGACACGGGCGTTTCGCGCGTACCGTTCCGGATCTACACGGACGAGGACGTCTACCAGCAGGAGCAGGAGAAAGTCTTCCGCGGCGAGGCCTGGCACTTCGTCGCGATGGAACTGGAGATCCCCGGGGGCGGGGACTACAAGGCCAACTACATCGGCGACACGCCGGTGTTCGCGACGCGCGACCCGCAGGGCGGGATCAAGGTGTTCGTGAACCGCTGCGCGCACCGGGGCTCGCTGCTCTGCATCGAAACGAGTGGCAACAAGAAGGACTTCACCTGCGTCTACCACAACTGGTCCTACGACTTCGACGGCAAGCTGAAAAGCGTCGCCTTCCGCCGCGGCGTGCGGGGACAGGGCGGCCTGCCCGAGGACTTCGACATGGCGGACCACAGCCTGCACCGGCTGCGCACCGAGACGATAAACGGGCTGGTGTTCGCGACGTTTTCCGCATCGGTGGCGCCGCTGCGCGACTGGCTCGGCCCGCGCATGACCGGCCACATCGAGCGGATCTTCAACCGCCCGGTCAAGGTGCTCGGCGCCTACGTGCAGGTCCTGCACAACAACTGGAAGCTCTACATCGAGAACGTGAAGGACTCGTACCACGCGAGCCTGCTGCACCTGTTCTTCACGACCTTCGGCCTGAACCGCATGTCGATGGACGGGGCGATCGAGCTGTCGACCTCGGGCGGGCACCACATCAGCTGGTCGAAGATGGCCTCGGACAACGCGGCCGGCACCGAATACCAGGACGGCGCGCTGCGCGCTATGAACTCCGATTTCGACCTCGCCGACCGCGGCGTGCTGAAGAACTGGCCTGAATTCGAGGACGGCGTGACGCACGCGATCCAGGGCGTCTGGCCCAACTTCATCGTGCAGCAGATCCAGAACTGCCTCGCGATCCGCCTCGCGGTGCCCAAGGGCGTGAACGAGACGGAACTGCAGTGGGTCCTGTTCGGCTACGCGGACGACACGCCCGAGCAGGACCGCATCCGCCTCATGCAGAGCAACCTCGTGGGCCCGGCGGGACTCGTGTCGATGGAGGACGGCATCATCGGCAATTTCGTGCAGCGCTCGATCCGGCAGGACGGCGATCGCTCGGCGGTGCTCGAGATGGGCGGGCGCAAGGTGGAATCCCAGAAAAGCCGCGTCAGCGAGGCCTCGGTACGGGGCTTCTGGCAGGCCTACCGCGGGTTAATGGGGCTATGAGGATGGGATTATGAGGCGGGGGCTGTGATGGTCATCGAAACCCGGGTCGAGCGGCTGCTCGCCGAGTATGCCGGCTGCATCGACGACGACCTGCTTGAGTCCTGGCCGGCGTTTTTCACCGAGGATTGTACCTACCGGATCCTCACGCGAGAGGCCGCGCGCAAAAAATGGCCAGCGGGCGTGCTCCACTGCGAAGGGCGCGGCATGCTCGCCGACCGCATCCTGTCGATGCGCCGCGCGAACATCTTCGAGCCGCACTGGTACCGGCACCTCGTCACGTCCACCCGGCTGAAAGGGCAGGAGGGCGGCGGCTGGCGGCTGCACAGCAATTTCGCGATCGTGCGAACGATGCAGGCTGGGGAGCAATCGCTGTTCCTCGCCGGGTACTACGACGACCTGGTCGTCGAACAGGCAGGGAAATTGCTTTTCCACGAGAAGACCGTGGTGCTCGACTCGAATCGCGTCGATACGCTGCTGGTCATTCCCGTCTGACTCGACTCCCGGAGAAGAACATGTTCTGCAGAATCCTCGTCACTTCCGTCCTCATGGCCGTCGCGGCTGCGCCCGCGCATGCGCAGCCCTTCCCGTCCAAGCCGCTCCGCCTCGTCGCGCCCTTCCCGCCGGGCGGGGAAATCGACCTCGTGGCCCGGGGCATCGGCCAGAAAATGACCGAGAGCATGGGCCAGACGGTCGTCGTCGAGAACGTCTCCGGGGCGGCGGGCGCCATCGGGTCAGAAAAGGTCGCGAAAGCGGCGCCCGACGGCTATACGATCCTGCTGGGCGCCACGACCACGCACGGCATCAATCCCGCGCTCAACCCCAAGCTGCCTTACGACGCGGAAAAGGACTTCACGCCGATTTCGCTCGTGACCACGATCCCGCACGTGCTGGTGGTCAACGCTTCCGTACCCGCGAATACGCTTGCCGAGTTCGTGAAGCTGGCCAAGTCCAAACCCGGGCTGCCCTATGGTTCGGCGGGCAACGGGTCCCCGCACCACCTCGCCGGGGCGCTGTTCGCCAACCTGGCCGGGTTTGAGGCGACCCACGTGCCCTACAAAGGCGTGGGGCCGTCGATCGCGGACCTGGTGAGCGGTCAGATCACCTTCATGTCGGTGGGGATCACCGCCGCCGACCCGCATATCAAGTCGGGCAGGGTCCGGCCGCTGGCCCTGGCCGCGCCTGCGCGCCTGCCGGGGTACGACATTCCCACCTTCGCCGAAGTGGGCTACAAGGGGTTCGAGGTGATGGCCTGGTACGCGGTGTTCGCGCCTGCGGGCCTGCCCGCCGACGTGACCGCCCGGCTCAGCAGCGAAGTTGCGAAAGCGACCAATTCGCCGGATTTCCGCGAGCGCCTCAAGGGCCTGGGCGCAACCCCGGTCGGCAGCACGTCCCAGCAACTGGCGGCGCACGTGCGCGCCGAGATCGAGCGCTGGACGCGCGCCGGGAAGGCGGCCAATTTCAAGATGGAGCAATAAACGCACATGTCGAACCCGTACATCCTCGGCGGTGCGATGCTGCCGCACGCGCCGCAGTTCTTTACCCAGCCCGAGACCGAGGACAAGGCGACCATCGCCCGCGTCCAGCAGGTCGCCGCGAAGATCGGCGAGGGCCTCAAGGCCCTCAAGCCCGACGTCTGGATCGTGATCGGCAACGACCACGCGCAGCAGTTCTTCGCCAACGTCGCGCCGCCGTTCACGCTGCATGTCGGCGGGGTGGGGCGCGGGACCTTCGCGGGGCGCGAGTTCAAGTTCAATATCGCCAGTGAAGTCGGGTTCGCGTTGGTGAAGGATTTCTACCGTGCCGGGTTCGATCCGGCGTTCACGAGCACCGCCGAGATCGACTACGCACTCGGTATCCCGATGACGCATCTCGGCATCGGCGACGCGCCCGTACTGCCGATCTTCGTGAACGCCTACCTGCCGCCACAGCCCACCATGGAACGCTGCTACGCGTTCGGCCAGGCGCTGGCGCGGGGCCTTGCCTCGATCGGCGTCAAGGCTGTCATCGTCTCGAGCGGCGGCATGTCGCACTTTCCGGGGACCGACAACTACAGCAACCCGGCGCTGGAATTCGACGAATCGGTGCTGGAGCCCATGAAGGAGGGGCGCCTCAAGACGCTGCTAGGCTACGACGAGGGCCTGCTCGATTCGACCGGCAACATCGAACTGCGCTGCTGGGGCGTGGCCGCCGGCGCGCTGGGCGAGAGGAAGCCCGACATCGTGCAGCTCGACCCGAGCTGGCACCACAACTACGCGTCGCTCGGCTGGTTCTCGGGGGCCGGCGCGCCCCCGCAGGCGCCGCACTATCCGCAGATCGCACCGGGGCTGCAGTCGATCACCAGCGCACTGTTCAACATGGCCAACGACAAGGCCTCTCGCGACGCGTGGTTCGCCGATGCGAACGCGTATGCGGAGAAATACCACCTCGAAGGCCGGCACAAGAAGCTGCTCGTGGACTTCGACGCGCCGGGCATCGTCGCCGCCGGCGTGCACCCGCTGCTGATTTTCCTCGTTCGCATGCATGTCGAGCGCGAACGCGGACGGTCGGTATGACGATCGAGCTCGGCGCCTGGATCGGTGGCAAGGCCGTCGCGGTGCCGGACTCGGTGCCGCGCATCGAGCTCCACAGCCCGGTCGACGGCAGCGTGACCTACCGGATGCCGGATGCGGGCGCGGAGCTGGTCGATGCCGCGGTGAAGAATTCCGCGGAGGCCTTCGCGGCGCATCGCTACGCGTCCACGGCCACGCGCCTCGCCTGGCTCGAAGCGATCGCAAAGACCGTCTCGGCCAACACCGGCCCGATCATCGAAAGCATCGTGCGGGCGATCGGCAAGCCGCGTCGCGCGGCCACGTTCGAGGCGGGGCGGGTGGCGGATTTCCTGCGCGGCTGCACGGCGGAGCTGACCACCTGGCGCGGGGAACTCGTGCCGGTGGACACGGTGCCGCTGGGCGCCGGGCATCTAGGCCTTGCGAAGCGAATTCCCTGCGGCGTTGTAGGTGCCATCACGCCTTTCAACGCGCCGGCCAACCTGCTGGTGCAGAAGATCGGCCCCGCGCTGGCCACGGGCAATGCGGTCGTCGTGAAGCCGCATCCCACCGGCATCGAGACCGCGCTGCTGATCGCGGAGCTGTGCAGGAAGGCAGGGTTGCCGGATGGCCTCTACAACGTGGTGCCGGGCGATCGCATTGCGGCAGCGGCGCTGGCGGCGCATCCGCAAGTGAACGTGGTCACGCTGACGGGCGGCGTTGCCGCCGCGGAGGCGCTCGCTCGCGTGGCGGGGGCGAAGAAATTCTGTGCGGAGCTTGGTTCCAGCGCCGCGAACATCGTGCTGGCGGACGCGAACATGGAGGACGCCGCGCAGAAGATCGCGCGCGCCGGCTTCGAAGCCAGCGGCCAGCAGTGCATCTCGGCGCAGCGCATCATCGTCGAGCAGGCGGTGTTCGAGAAGTTCCTTACGTTGTTCGTTGCCGCCGCGAAGTCCCTCAAGGTCGGGCTGCCGGACGAGGAGGGCGTGGACGTGGGACCGATGGTGAACGTGGCCTCGGCCGAGCGCGTCATGGCGATGGTGAAGGACGCCGAGGACCGCGGTGCGAAGGTTGCGCTGGCGCCCGTGCGCAAGGGCGCCGTGGTTTCGCCGGGGATCCTCGTCTCCGCGCCGCGTGCTTCGCGCCTGCTGTGCGAGGAGGCGTTCGGGCCGGTGGTCGTCGTGCAGCCCGCGAAGGATCTCGACGATGCGCTGGCGCAGGCCAACGATTCCCAGTTCGGGCTGCAGGGGGCCTGCTTCACGTCCAGCCTCGACGCGGCGATGAAAGTCGCCGAGCGCTTCGATTCCGGTTCGGTGTGGATCAACGAGGCGAGCCGGTTCCGGCTCGACATGTACCCGTTCGGCGGCGTGAAGCAGTCCGGTTACGGCCGCGAGGGCATCCGCTATGCGATGGAGGAGTATTCGCAATGGAAGTTTGTCGGCCTGAAGGCTTCGGTGTGAACTCATGAGTGCCGAAGTCGAGATTCTCCCGGACCTGCGCCGGCTGATGGCCGAGGTCGGCCCGAAATGGGCGACCAACGTGCCCGGGCACGTGAAGCAGATGGTCGAGGCGTTCAGCGCCGTGCTGGCGAAATGCCCGAAGGACGGCGTCAGTGTGAAGCGCGACTTGCCGTATGGCGCGCACGAACGGCAGGTGCTCGACGTCTATTCGCCCGCCAATCCCAAAGGTGCGCCCGTGGTCGTGTTCGTGCACGGTGGCGCGTTCACCGATGGCGAGAAGGACCGCTCTGCCGAGGTGTATTCGAACGTGTCGATCTGGTTCGCCCGGAACGGCATCGTCGGCATCAACATGGAATACCGCAGCGCGCCGTCCGCGCCGTATCCCGCCGGCACCGAGGACGTGAAGCTCGCGTGCAAGTGGGTCGAGCGGAACGCCGCATCGCTGGGTGTGGACATCGGGCGGCTGTTCGTGTTCGGCCATTCCGCGGGCGCGGCGCATTCGGCCGCCTATGCCTACGGCGACACAGGGTCGGAGGGCGGGCCGAAAGTCGCGGGATCGATCGTCGTCAGCGGCCGCGTGCGCGCCGACAACCTGCCCACCAACCCGAATGCCCGCAAGGTCGAAGCCTATTACGGCACCGATGCGGGCCTGTTCGAGCAGCGGTCCGCGCTGCACCTCGCCGGCAAGGGCAGCCCGCCGACCTTCATCGCGATCGCCCAGTACGAGAACCCGCTGCTGGATGTCTACTGCCTGGAACTGGCCCATCGCCTCGGGCGGGCCAACGGCCGCGCGCCGCGGTTCATGCAGCTGTGGGGGCACAACCATACGTCGATCATCGCGCACCTGAACACGGCCGAGGACGCGCTGGGCAGGGCGCTGGTGGAGTTCGTGCTCGATCCTTGAAACAGGGCGGGCCGGGGCCGGCCCGGGGGGATCCTGCGTGATATTCTGCGGGTCGCTTTTCCCCCGCCACGCCCCATGCCTTTCGCCACTGCCGCCGGCCACTCGCTCGAATACCAGCGCATCGGGGCCGACCCCGCCCGGCCAACGCTCGTCTTCCTGCACGAAGGCCTCGGCTCGATCACGCAGTGGCGCGATTTCCCGCAGAAGGTCGTCGAAGCGACGCGCTGCCCCGCCCTTGTTTACGCGCGCTACGGCTACGGGCAATCGGACGTGCTCGAAGGGCCGAGGAAAATCGACTTCATGCATCACGAGGCGCAGGTGGCGCTGCCCGAACTCCTTGCCGCGCTCGGCATCTCCAACCCCATCCTCGTCGGCCACAGCGACGGGGCTTCGATCTCCCTGATTCACGCTGGATCGGGCCACCCGGTGCGGGGCGTGGTCGTGGAGGCGCCGCACGAGTTCTATGAAGAGATCAACATGGCCGGCATCGCGGAGGCTCGCAAGGCCTTCGAGACGACCGACCTGCCGCAGAAGCTCGGCCGCCACCACCGTGACCCGGCGAAGACCTTCTTCGGCTGGCATGACGTCTGGACGATGCCGGAGTTCCGCCAGTGGAACATCGAGTCGTTTCTCTCGGACATCCGCTGCCCGGTGATGGCGATCCAGGGCGAGGACGACGCCTACGGCACGATGGCCCAGCTCGACGCCATCGCGAGGCGGGTCAAGGGCCCGTGCGAACTGGTGAAGCTTCCCGAATGCGGCCACACGCCGCACAAGGAGCAGCCGGAGCAGACCTTTGCCGCGGTGACGCGGTTCATAAACACCCTCGTCGAAGGAAAGCCCGCATGAGCGCAGCCGCGCCTTCGCTTCCGCCGCTCGCGACGGACGCCCGCACGATCAGCCTCGTCGCCATCGCGCACGCGATGTCGCACTTCCTGCAATTGTTCATCGCGCCGCTGTTCCCGCTGCTGAAGGACGACCTCGGCGTGAGCTACACGGCGCTCGGCGTGGTGACCGGCCTCTATTACGGGGTGTCGGGCATCTGCCAGACCCTGGCGGGATTTGCGGCGGACCGGTTCGGCGCGCGGCGCGTGATGCTGTTCGGCATCACGCTGTGCGTCGCGGGCGCGGCGCTGGTGGGGTTGGCGCGCAGTTACGAGGCCCTGATCTTCGCGGCGATCATCGGCGGGGTCGGCAACAGCGTGTTCCACCCGAGCGATTTCGCGATCCTCAACGCGCGCGTCAGCCAGGCGCGCCTCGGCTTCGCCTACAGCTGGCACAGCATGGCGGGGAGCCTCGGCTACGCGGTCGCGCCCCTGATCAGCGTGGCGCTGGCGACGCAGCTCGGCTGGCACGGCGCGGTCTTCGTCGCCGCCGGCGTCGGTGCCGCTGTCCTGGTGCTGATCGCGATGAACGGCGCCGCGCTCGAAGTCGCGCCCACCCGCGGGGGCGGCCGGCAAGGCAAGGTCGCCGACGACATCAAGGTGCTGCTCTCCGCGCCGGTGCTGATGTGCTTCGCGTACTTCCTGCTGGTGGCCTTCGTGTTCATCGCGATGCAGGCCTTCAGCGTGACCGCCATGGTGTCGGTCTTCGGCGTGAACATGGGGCTGGCTTCCGCCGCCCTGACGGCGTACATGGCCGGCTCGGCGGGCGGCATCTTCGCGGGCGGGTTCGTCGCGGCGCGCGGCTGGAAGCCCGCGTACGTCGCCTCCGGCGGCATGGCGGCGAGCGCGCTGGTGATGCTGCTGGTCGGGCTCAACGTCTTCCCGGGCTTCACGCTGCCCGTGGTGCTCGCGGTCGCCGGATTCGCGAACGGCATCACCCAGCCTTCGCGCGACCTGCTGGTGCGCCAGACCACGCCCAAGGGCTCGACGGGCGCGGTCTACGGGTTCGTGTATTCGGGGCTGGACCTCGGCTCGGTCGTCGCGCCGGTGTATTTCGGCTGGCTGCTCGACGGCGGGGGGCCGCAGTGGGTGTTCCTGAGTTCGTCGATCGTGTTGTTGATCACGATCCTGACGGTGATGCAGCTGCCTGCGCGCAAGGCGCAGGCAGCCTGAGCTTTACTGGGCGTAGTCGCTGCCGCGGCGGTCCAGCATGCGCTTCAGCGCCGGCCAGTGCTTGGTGGCGGACTCGCGGTTCGGGCGATTGAACTGCTGGCGACCCTTCTCGATGACGTCGGGCGTCATCAGCGTGACGCCTTCGCGGCCGGCCGAGAGCGAGTCGACCTGGATCTGGCAGGCGCATTCGAGGTAGTACATGAATTCGACCGCTTCGCTGATCGAGGTGCCGAGGGTCAGCAGCCCGTGGTTGCGCAGGATCATCGCGCGGCTGGTGGGGCCGAGGTCGCCGGCGAGGCGGGTGCGCTCGTCCATGTCGAGGGCCACGCCTTCGTAGCCGTGGTAGGTCAGTTCGCTGAAGAAGCGCAGCGAGTGCTGCGAGAGCGGCAGCAGGCCTTCCTTCATGTTCGACACGGCGACGCCTGCCCGCGTATGCGTGTGCAGCACGGCCTGCGCTTCCGGGCGCGCGTCGTGGATGCAGCCATGGATCACGAAGCCGGCCTGGTTCACGCCCATGCCGACGGGGTCGTCGACGATGTTGCCTTCACGGTCGATCTTCACGAGCGTCGAAGCCGTGATCTCGTCGAACATCATGCCGAACGGGTTGATCAGGAAATGGTGCTCGGGACCCGGCACGCGCGCCGAGAAGTGCGTGAAGATCAGGTCGGTCCACTTGTAGTGCGCGGCGACCTGGTAGGCGGCGGCGAGGTTGACGCGGACGTCCCACTCCTCCTTGCTGACGCGGTCGCGGACGGAGGGGCTGGTTTTGAGGACGGCGCTCATGGGGATCTCCCGGGAAAAGTTAGGTGAATCATACGCCTGCGCCACCCCCCGGGGGAGGTGGTTCCTGCGAAACGGGCCCTAGGCGGCGAGCGGGTTTCGGTTCTCGGCAACCTCCAGCGCCTCGAGGATCAGCCCCGGGTCGTTGGCGGCGAGCCGCCCGGCATCCGACAGCAGGCGCCGCCAGGCCTTGGCGCGCCCGTAGCCGTGGTACAGCCCGAGCATGTGGCGGGTGATGTGGCGCAGGTGCACGTGCACGTCGCCCGATCGAAGTGCGCGAGTCGCATATGCGTGCATCGCCACGGCCACGTCGGAACGGGAGGCTGCGGCCGCGCCGAGGAGTTTGTCGCCGGCGACCGCCAACAGCCAGGGGTCGTGGTAGGCCGCGCGGCCCAGCATGACCCCGTCGACGTTCTGCAGCTGGGCTTCGATTTCGTCCAGCCGGGTGATGCCGCCGTTGATGACGATCGCGAGGTGCGGGAAATCCTGCTTCAGCCGGTGCACGTAGTCGTACTTCAGCGGCGGGATCTCGCGGTTCTCCTTGGGGGAGAGTCCCTTGAGGACGGCGTTGCGGGCATGGGCGATGAATGTGGTGCAGCCTGCGTCGGAAACCTTCTCCACGAAATCGTGGACGAATTCATAGGCCTCGACGTTGTCGATGCCGATGCGGTGCTTGACGGTCACGGGCAGGTCGACCGCGTCCTTCATCGCGCGTACACAGTCGGCCACCAGCGCCGGCTCCGCCATCAGGCAGGCGCCGAACGCGCCGCGCTGTACGCGCTCGCTCGGGCAGCCGACGTTCAGGTTCACCTCGTCGTAGCCCCACTGCTTCGCGAGCTTCGCGCAGTGCGCGAGGTCGGCCGGCTCGCTGCCGCCGAGCTGCAGCGCCACCGGGTGCTCTTCGCGGTTGAAGTCGAGGTGGCGCGGCACGTCGCCGTGGAGCAGGGCGCCGGTCGTCACCATCTCCGTGTAGAGCAGCGCGCGCGGGCTCACGAGGCGCAGGAAGAACCGGCAGTGCCGGTCCGTCCAGTCCATCATCGGGGCTGCGCACAATTGGTAGTTCATAAGATTGCCATTACTTGCCGTTAAATCAGAAATTTATAGGAGAAGTTTCCGAATTCGTTTCTGCGCCAATTTCCTCAGTTATCAGACGCTAACAGGGATCACGGCGGACGTTTGCACACCCTTGTCGTTGCACGATAGATTCAGAAAGGAGGTGCTTCGCGAAGCGCTACCGATATGATCGAGAAATTCGCCGCAACGCGGTCGATTCAACTCCGAATGGATGAAATGCATTCACCATTCGATCCCGGGCTGAGCCCTAACACCGCTCTTAAATGCGTGTTTCACGAGCGCCATTTCCGTCACTGTATCGGCGATCTCGATCAATTCTTTAGGGGCATTGCGACCTGTGACGATAGCGTGCTGTGCCGGTGGCCGCGAGCGCAGGTCCGCGACCACTTGGGCGACGTCGATGTAACCGTAGCGCAGAGCAATGTTAAGTTCGTCGAGCAGGACCATGTCGTACTTCGGGTCTCCGAGGAACCGCTGCGCCTGCACCCACGCAATTTTCGCCTCCCGCGCGTCGCGCTCCTTGTCCTGCGTGTCCCAGGTGAACCCACCGCCCATCACGTACACCTCGGCCAGTTCTGGAAACCGCTTGAAGAAGAGCAACTCCCCAGTGTCGGTGCGGCCTTTGATGAACTGCACGATGCCCACGCGCATGCCGTGGCCGATCGCGCGCAATGCCATTCCGAGGCCAGAGCTGGATTTCCCCTTGCCCGGCCCCGTGTTGACCACCAGCACTCCGCGCTCGATGGGCGCGGCCGCGATGCGCTCGCGGATAACCTGCTGCTTGTGTTGCATCTTGCGCCGGTGGCGCTCTTCTTCGGACTCTTCCTCGGACATGGCGGGCTCGAAAATGGAAATTAAGTCGGGACGAAATACGGCCCCGCGGGTCCGACGAGCCGCGTGACCTGGTGGCGGAAGGCTTTGCCGATGCCTTTCTCGTCGAGCACCTCTTCGACCGGGCCGACGACCACCTCCGCATCGCCGTTAAGCAAAATCACATAGTCGCAAAAGCGCACCGCGAGGTTGACGTCGTGCAGGATCAGCAGGGCTGATTTCTCGCGCGTGTGAACCCGGTCGATGACCCGCCCGAGTACATGGAGCTGCTGGTACAGGTCGAGATGCGAATTGGGCTCGTCGAGCATCATGAGCGCTGCGTCTTGCACGAAAAGCGTGGCGGCCGCGACCAGGCGACGCTCGCCGCCGGACAAAGTCTGCATCGGCCGGCCCGCGAGCGCGCCGATCGCAAGCTCGCCAAGAGCGCGATCGGCAAGGGCCTCGTCTTCGGGGCTTTCCCAGTGGAAACGATGCAGAAACGGATGGCGGCCTTCAAGCACAGCTTCGCGCACCGAGAGCGGGAACACCATCTCGGTTTCCTGCAGCATGAGGCCCACATCCTGTGCGACCGCCTTGCGCTTGAGCGACCGGATCGGCCGACCGCGAAGGAGCACGGCGCCTTCAGCGGGCGCGAGGAGGCCCGCAAGTGTGTGCAGCAGCGTGGTCTTGCCTACACCGTTCATGCCGAGGATCGCCCAGGCTTCGCCGGGGCGGACCGCAAAATTGAGCCCGCGGCAGACGTCCTTGCCGCCGATCGACACGGAAAGGCCCTTGGCCTCAAGCAACGCGCTGGGAACCGCGGCAGTCATCGCCGCTGCATGAGGTAGAGGAATACCGGTACTCCGATCAGCGCGGTCATCACGCCCACGGGCAGCTGCTGGGGTGCAAAGGCCGTGCGCGCGATCGTGTCGGCCGCCAGCACGAGCGTGCCGCCGCCGATCGCGGCGGTCGGCAGGAGGATGCGCAGGTCCGTGATGCCGAGCAGGCGCAAGAGGTGCGGCGTCACGAGCCCGACGAAGCCCACCGTACCGGCAGTCGTCACCGATGCGGCCGTCATGAGCGCGGAGGCGAAATAGATGACGTAGTGGACCACCGGCACGTTGACGCCGAGGGCGGAGGCCGCGAGCTCGCCGCGCACAAGCACGTTCATGTCCTTGGCGAAGAAGAGCGTGAGCAGCAGCCCAGCCGCCAGGGCCAACGCCGCGGGAAGTGCGGTGGCCGCGCCGCTCAGGTCGCCGATCAGCCAGAAGAGCATGCCGCGCAGCTTGGTTTCTGGCGCGAGCGACAGGATCAGTGCAATGCAGGCGCCCCAGGCCGCGCTGACAATGACACCGGTCAGCAATAGCCGAGGGGGGCTCAGCGGGCCGCCGCGCGACGCAAGCGTGAACACGATGTACATCGAGCCGATCGCCCCGGCGAACGCCATTCCCTCGAGCCACCACCCGCCAAGGCCGAATGCGATTGACAGCAGCGCGAGCACCGCGGCGCCGCCCGAGATACCCAACACATAAGGATCGCCCAGCGGATTGCGCAACAGGACTTGGATGAGCGCCCCGGAGACTGCGAGCAGCCCGCCCGAGAAGAATGCGGCGGCCGCGCGCGGGATGCGCAGGTCCACCAGGATCTTGCGCGCTTGGCCCCCCTCTTCGCCGGTTGCGATCCGAAGCAAAGTCTCGAGCGGGATCGCCACACTGCCGACGCAAAGCGCAATGGCCCAGCATGCCAGCGCCAGGAACGCGGTCGCAAAGGTCACCGTCCACCTCGAATGTGGCCGGGCCGCTGCGATTACTGCATCCATGCCGGCAACCCGTGGTCGATCCCGTGCGCACCGAGGAGGTGCGCGCCGCCTTCGTCCCACTGGACCCTGAGCGCCGAACCGAGTGGGATGCGCACGTCCAGCGCCGCGGCGAGCGGCTGCCGCCACAGCAGGCAGCTCAGCACCCGGATTACCCCGGCATGGGTGACCACGCAAGCGCTCGCGGACCCCCGGTCGCGAAGCTCCTCCAGGAACGCGCCCGTGCGCCTGGCGAGCTGACCGACGGATTCGCCCTGGGGCACCACCCAGTCGACGAGGTTCGTACGCCACTGCTCAAGCTCAGCATTGTCGATGCTGTTCCAGGCGCGCATTTCCCACCGGCCGAAATTCATTTCCGCGAGGCGCGGGTCCGTTTGCGCGGGACCGATGAGCTCGGCCAGGGCGCGGCAGCGTCGAAGCGGGCTGCTGTAGACGCGGGCTGGTGCCGAGGAGCGGAGCGAATCTACAAGCGACGCCGCCTCCGCTGCGAAGTCTTCGGGAAGCTCTACATCCGTGCAGCCATAACAGACCCCGTCGGGGACGGTCGTCTTGGTATGTCGCGCCAGCCAGAGGATCACGGGAGTTGGGCCAGCAGCGCGAGGTAGCAGGAGATCTCGGTCACCTGCTGGATGGCCCCCAGCGTATCGCCGGTGTACCCCCGCATGCGCGCCCTGAAGTAGGCATACAGCGCCGCGCCCACGACAAGCATGCATCCTGCTGCGGCGAGAAAGGACAGCGGGGCAAAGAGCAGCGGAACCAGGCCGATTGCGGCGGCGACCATTGCATCGGCGATTCGCGTGCCCGCCGCGACCGGCCGCGTCTTCCCGCCGGTTTTCTTCGCATATGTGCCAAGGGCCATCACGAGGACACTGATCGAGCGGCTGAAAGCGTGCGCAAAGACGAGCGCAAGCGGCAGCAACTCGAGCGGCAGGTACGACAGGCTTGTGACCTTCAGCGCCACAGCCAGCACCAGTGCCAGCGCGCCGAACGCGCCGATGCGGGAGTCCTCCATGATTCGAAAAACGTCTTCGCGGGTGAAACCGCCGCCTAAAGCGTCGCAGGTATCGGCAAGCCCGTCCTCGTGGAACGCGCCGGTCAGGAGGACCGTGGCAGCCACACTGAGGATCCCCGCCACCGGCAGCGGAAGCCACGCCGCGCAGCACACCAGCACGAGTGCGCCGAGCGCGCCGACGCTGGCGCCAACGAGCGAGAAGTAGCGCGACGAATGATTGAGCGCCTCGTCGCTGTGCTGCACCCAGCGCGCCACCGGCAGCCGTGTCAGGAATGCAGTCGCCATCACAAGCAGCCGCGCTTCGTTGCCGATCATTGTGATCGCCCGCTGACGGCGGCCGATTCGAAGGTCGCCATCTCGTTGAGGAATGCCGCGGCGGCTATTACCTGATAGTGGATTACACGCAACATTGTGGAGAAAATCAATCTTCGCCTTGACGTTTCGACGCCGAGCGTGCACCCCAGTAGTCGATAAATACCAGATCACTAATATCGACTCGATGTGCCCAATTCTCGATCTCAAGCATCGGGCGTGGATAAAATTCGTGCACGTGACCGATGCATAGCACCGCGACTGGTCGGCTACCCTCCGGCATGCGCAAAAGTAAACGCAATGCTTCGGGATCGAATAGCGAGACCCAGCCCATACCGACGCCCTCCGCACGTGCAGCCAGCCACATGTTTTGGATCGCGCAAGCAACCGAGGCAAGGTCCATTTCCGGAAGAGTTCGGCGACCGAAAATGTGCTTTTCTCGGCCGGCATCGAGTGCTGCTACAAGGATCTCTCCACATTCCCGGACGCCTTCCACCTTGAGTTTCATGAATTCGTCGTCGCGCTCGCCCAGCGCCTTTGCCGTTGCTGCGCGTTCGAACTCGATCAACGCGTGAAGCCGACTGCGCAGTGATTGATCGCAGACCCGCACGAAGCGCCATGGCTGCATAAAACCTACGCTGGGTGCGTGATGGGCGGCTTGCAAGAGACGAGCGAGAAGCGCCTCATCGATCGGCTCGGGACTGAAATGGCGCATGTCGCGGCGCGAGGCAATGACACGGTAGACCGCGTCTATTTGCTCACGGCTGAAATCACTCATGCGCCCGCCGATCGCGGCCTGGACCAGGCATCGTCTTATCTCCGACTTTTTTGTTGCTGAGCCACCACTCGATCCCAGGATGCGCTTTCACGCCGCTCATTGCGAGCGCCCGCTGACGGCGGCCGATTCGAAGGTCGCCATCTCGTTGAGGAACGCCGCGGCGGCCTTGACCAGCGGGTAGGCCAAGGCGGCGCCGGTGCCCTCGCCCAAGCGCAGCGAAAGGTCGAGCAACGGCTCGGCAGCGAATTTTAGCAACAGCGCGGCATGCCCGGGTTCGGCGGACTGGTGGCAGAAAACACAGCACTCCAGCACCCCGCTCTCGAGCTCGCAGGCCGTTGCCAGCGCGGCCGAAACAATGAACCCGTCGATAAGGATGACCATGCGCCGGCGCGCGGCTCCGACCATTGCACCGGCCAACATTGCGATTTCGAATCCGCCGAAAGTGCGAAGCCGCTCGAGCGGATCGGCCGATACCCGGTGCAGGAGTAACGCCGATTGCAGCAGCTCCGTCTTGCGCGCGAGCCCGGCATCGTCCAGCCCCGTCCCCCGGCCCACGCACTCGCGCAGGTCTGCGCCGGTCGCGAGGCTGGTGAGTAGCGCGGCCGACGAGGTATTGCCAATGCCCATTTCGCCCAGCCCGATCACCCGGACGCCTTTGTCCGCGGCTTCGGTGGCGATTTCCTCGCCGTAGCTAAGTGCCTGCGCGCATTGGCGCGGCGTCATCGCCGGCTCGGCGAGGAAATTGCGAGTGCCGGGGCCGATCCGCTTCGAAAGGAGCAACGGATGCGGCGGTACCGGCTCGACGACGCCAGCGTCCACGACGTTGAACTGCATGCCGCTTGCCCTGGCGAAGACGTTGATCGCCGCGCCGCCGGAAAGAAAGTTGCGCACCATCTGGAAAGTCACCGCCTGCGGGAAGGCGCTCACGCCCGAAGCCGCCGCTCCATGGTCTGCGGCGAATACATAGATCGCGGCAGGCTCGATCTGGAGCGACACGCTGCGCTGGATGAGGCCGATTTGCAGTGCCAGGTGCTCGATGCGGCCCAGCGCGCCCAAAGGCTTGGTTTTTGCATCGATGCATTTTTGCAGCTCCGCGCGAAGCTCGTTGTCGCTCATTTTTTCTCCAGGGCACAAATAAATGCGAGGCAATGGGCGCATGCGGCCGCGATTACTTCGGCGTCCGGAGCGTCCTGCAGGGCTGCGCGCGCCGGCGTATCGGGGGTCTCCTTGAAGAACGTGCGCCGCACCCGCGCGACACGCTTGTCGCGCTCGGGTGAGTGCAGCGCATGCCCCAACGAGTTACGCAACGCGTTGATCGCATGGATCAGCGTCCACTCACCGGCCAGCGGATCGGCCGGGCACAACGCGCGCGCGAGCGTCGACTTCTGGTAGAAGCGCAGGCTCGCATCGGAAAGATAAGCGGGGTGCGGGAGATTCTGCTCGACGAACCTCGATATCGCCTCCTCGATGAGCAGGTGCCCGTCCGTGAGCTCGCGCACCACGTCGTCAATCGGGGTGGCGGGCGCGCTCATGGACGCCGGGACGCGGCGACGCGGCGCCGGGCCTCGTCGATCTTGTCGCAGAGGATCTCGGCGCCGTCCATGGCGCGCGGCCCCGGGCGGTGCGTCAGGTCCGCGTTGACCGAGAAGATGTTGCCGAACCGGACCGCGTCGATGTCTTTCCACTCCATCCATTGCGAGCGCAACTCCTCGAGCGGCACCGCGCCGATGATGGTCTGCGGATTGGCCTTGAGGACCGCCTCCGTATTGACTACCGGCGCGACCACCGGAAGCGATCCGAAGACGTTCGTCGCCCCGCAGGCGGCCAGCAGGTCGCTGACGAAATGATGGTTGTTGAGCGTGTAGAGGGGCCGGATCCACATCTCATAGAACACGGCAACTTTGGGACGGCGCGAAAACGCGGAAAGAAGCCGGTCATGGCGCTGCCGGTACCCGCGAATCCACTCCTTCGCCTGCTCGGTCGTCCCTGCGAGAATCGCAAACCGCTCGGCGTCGCGCGCGATGCCGTCGAGCGATTCTGGGTTGCTGTAGTAGACCGGGATTCCGACCGAGCGCAGTCGGTCGAGCTGCTTCATCGAGCTTGCGTGCAGCCAGGCGATGATGAGGTCGGGCTGAAGCGAAACGATCTTCTCGAGGTCGGCAGCGCGGTTCATGCCGATTTCGGGGATCTTCTTCGCCTCTTCGGGATAGTCGCTGTGCTTCACGACGCCGACGATGCGCCTGCCCGCGCCGACGGCAAAGAGGAGCTCCGTGACGTGCGGGGCGAAGCTGACGATGCGGGCCGCGGGCTTCTCCAGCCTCACCTTCGCGCCGAGGTCGTCAGTCACTTCGATCGCCGCCGCGGCCGGCACGAGCGGCAAAAACGCAAACAGTGCGAGCGCCAAACTAGATCGTTTCAAGGGCCTTCTCCAATCGCTGCCATGCGGGTTCCGGGCCCGGCAGGCCGAATCTCAGGCTCGCAGGAGCGTCGAACGCCCTTACGAGAATGCCTTTTCGGGCGAACCGGTCCTGCATCGCGCGCGCCTCGGCAACTGCAGTCCACACGAAGAAATCGGTCGCACCCTTGACGTCGCAGCCGAGGCGGCGCAGAAGGGATTGCATGCGAAGCGAGGCTTGCTTGAGATACGTGGTCGCCCGCGCATGGAAATTCGAGTCGCCGAGCGCCCTTGTGGCCACCTCGATCGAGGGGCCAGCGATGGTCCACGGCCCGAGGCTCGCGCGCGAGCGGCGAAGCACGTCTTCGCTTGCGAAAAGAAATCCCACCCGTGCGCCCGCCAGCCCGAAGAATTTGCCGAGTGAGCGAAGCACCACCAGCCCGGGTTCGCCTGCGTCGCGCACGAGGCTATCGCCGGGGCGCGTGTCGATAAAGGCCTCGTCGACCACCAACCAGCCGCCCCGCGCGGCGAGCGCGCGGCGCAGGTTTCGCAATCCGTCCCCCGAACGCAACGTGCCGGTCGGGTTGTTGGGGTTGCAGATCACCACGGCGTCGCAAGTTGCGCCTTCGGCCTCGATGTTGCCTTCGTCCACGACCCGTACGCTTGCACCGTGCGCCTGCCAGGCGCGGATGTGCTCGCCGTAGCTGGGCTGGACCAGCGCGACTTCGCGCGCACCGAGCAGCTCGGGCAGCAACTGAATCACGGCCTGGGACCCCGCGACTGGCAGAAATCGGTCGCTACCGTAGTAATGCGCGGCCGCGCCGAGGAACTCGTTGGTCTCGGTGGGCAGGCGGTGCCAGGCCGAGGCTTCCACCGTTCCCGCGGGGTAAGGGAGCGGGCTGATGCCGGTCGAGAGGTCAAGCCATTCGTGCGAAGGTATCCCGTAGCGCTTTGCCGCGTCCCTGACATTGCCGCCGTGCTCGATCATGCGACCGCCCTGCCCAGGCACACGATCGCGAAGGCGGCCATCCAGGCCACGATCCCGCCACGCTCGAGCCCGACCGCCCGCTCGATGTCCTCCGCCCCGGGCGCATGGCCGCAG
Source organism: Burkholderiales bacterium (assembly GCA_965279075.1). GTDB lineage: Bacteria > Pseudomonadota > Gammaproteobacteria > Burkholderiales > SG8-39 > SZAS-79. The sequence goes on from CBDIHI010000011.1 coordinate 455,536, forward strand.
CCCAGGGGAGGACGCGCCTCGATTTTTCCCTCGTACGATGCGGCGCCACCGAGACGCACCTCGAGCGCACCCGCGCCGGCGGCCATGACCGGTCCCGCATTCGGGCTGTACCACGTCCGCGCCTGCTCGTGCCAACAGCGCAGCCCGGAGCGCGTATTCCCGAGCATCGAGTAGGTGAGAGCGGTGAGGCGCGCCGGTACTAGGTTCAGGAGGTCGTCGAGCCGCGCCGCGGCCCAGCCGAAGTGCAGATATGCTTCGTTCTTGTAGCCCCACATTGCGTCCAGCGTATTGGCCAGGCGATACAACACCGCACCGGGCGCACCCAGCACCATGAACCAGAACAGAGCCCCGAAGACCGCATCGTTCCCGTTTTCGAGCACCGACTCGACACCGGCACGCGCGACATCCCCGGCAGTCATCGCGGTCGTGTCGCGGCTCACGATCATCCCGACGGCTACGCGCGCCTTTGCGAGATCGCCCTCACGCAGCGCGTCGACGATGCGCGCAGCGTGCTCCTCGAGGCTGCGCGGCGCGATCGCGAGATACAGGAATACGACTTCGAAGAGCGGCCCCGTGGACGTCGTCGAAAACGCGAACGCGGAGAGCGAGATCGGCGCAAGGAGCAGCGCCACCGCGAGGATCCCGGCTACGCGCAGGCCCGGTGCACCGAGCCCCATCGAGCGGATGGCGCGTTCCACGCCGGTCGCGATGCGCCCGAAAGCCACCAGCGGATGCCACCGGTTCGGCGGCTCGCCCGCGGCGCGGTCCAGCGCCAGCGCCGCAAGCGCGATCCCGAACGGCAGGAAAGCGGCGCTCGTCATGCTGCGAGCGCCGCGTGGCTGACGCGCTCATGATCCAGGGCACCACCTCGGATGCGGGCAAGAGCACGCTCGTGACGGGTCTTTGCCGCATCCTCAAGCGGCGCGGGTTGCGGGTCGCGCCTTTCAAGCCCCAGAACATGTCCCTCAACAGCGCGGTCACTGTCGACGGCGGCGAAATCGGCCGCGCGCAGGCCGTCCAGGCCATGGCGTGCGGGATCGAGCCTCACACCGACATGAACCCGGTGCTGCTCAAGCCTAACAGCGAGACCGGCGCACAGGTTATCGTTCACGGGCGCGTGCTGCAGGACATGGATGCGCGCCGGTTCCATGCGTACAAGCCGGTCGCGATGCAAGCGGTGCTGCAGTCGTTCGCGCGCCTGCGCGAGCGGTACGACGTGGTCCTGGTCGAGGGCGCGGGCAGCCCGGCCGAAATCAACCTGCGCGAGGGTGACATCGCCAACATGGGTTTCGCCGAGGCTGTCGACATCCCGGTGACGCTGGTCGCCGACATCGACCGCGGCGGGGTTTTTGCGCACATTGTGGGCACGCTCGCGCTGCTTTCCACCTCGGAGCGCTCGCGGGTCAACGGCTTCGTGATCAACCGCTTTCGCGGCGACGTTGCCCTGCTCGAGCCCGGCATCGAGTGGCTCGAAACGCATACCGAGCGGCCGGTCTTCGGCGTGCTGCCCTATTTGGACGGGCTGCACATCGAAGCGGAAGACTCGCTTTCCCGGCCCCCGGGGCGAACCGGAGCGGACCTTTTTCGCGTCGTGGTCCCCGCATTGCCGCGCATGAGCAACCACACCGATTTCGACGCGCTTCGCCTGCATCCGCAGGTGGAGGTGCGCTTTGTGCGCGCCGGGGAGCCCATCCCGCCCTGCGACCTGATGGTGCTGCCGGGAAGCAAGAGCGTGCGCTCCGATCTCGAATGGCTGCGCAGAGAAGGCTGGGATAAAGCCATCGCCCGGCACCTTCGCTACGGCGGCAAGGTGATCGGGCTGTGCGGCGGATTCCAGATGCTCGGCCGCACGGTGTGCGATCCGCGCGGCGTCGAAGGCCCCGCGGGTGTCAGCCCGGGCTTCGGGCTGCTCGACATCGAAACCACGCTCGAGCCCGTGAAGACGCTCGAACGTGTTGCAGGGACCTTGCTTTGCGCAGACACGAAGGTGACCGGCTACGAAATCCACATGGGCGTGAGCCGCGGTCCCGGCCTCGCGCGCCCCGCGGTCCGCTTTGCGAACCGGGACGACGGCGCAAGGTCTCCCGACGACCAAGTGATGGGGACCTACCTGCACGGGGTGTTCGACGAGGCCGGCGCGTGCGCCGCGCTGCTCGCCTGGGCGGGCCTCGAGCGCGCCGTCCCAGTCGATTACATCGGCCTGCGGCAGGCCGAAATCGATCGCCTCGCCGATTCCATTGAGCAGCACCTGGACCTCTCTCGCCTGTTCAGCGGCCTCGATCTGAAGCTCCCGGCTTAGCGCTGAGCGCGCATCCTGCGACCATAAGCGTAACGCGGTCGCAGACGGCGGCGATGCGCTGGTTGGTGATGCCATGCTCGTCGACGAAGACGCGCGACAGCGGCCCCATGGGCGTGATGCCCGAGCCGAGCTCGTTCGATACGATGAGGAGCTCGGCGGCGCCGGCCGCGATTGTCGCGATGGCCGCAGCCAGGCGCTCGCGCTCGGCCTCCATGCGGGCCGTCGTTTCGCCCGAAGGCGCGTCCGCATCCGGGCCCGGCGCAAGCATCCGCGCGAGCCAGAGCGTGACGCAATCCAGGACGATGCAGGTGCCGCCTCGGCCTTCAGCTTCCAGCACGGCGGCGATGGCGGGGCCGGCTTCGACGGTGCGCCACGACGCCGGCCTCGCGCTGCGATGGCGCTCGACGCGTCGGCGCATTTCGGGGTCGCGCACTTCGGCCGTGGCGATATAGACCGTCGCCAGACCGGTTTCCTTCGCAAGACGCTCTGCGTAGGCGCTCTTGCCCGAGCGGGCGCCGCCAAGGATCAGGTGCGCGCTCAGAAGCCTTTTTCCTCGAAGCGCGCGCCGACGAAAAACGTCCGCCCCTGCACGTTGAAGTCGCGCACCAGCTCGTAGCGCTTGTCGCCGATGTTGTCCACGCGCGCAAAGGCTTTCCAGCGCTTGCTCAGGACCGTTTCGTACGCGACATTGGCCACTCCATAGCCGCCCAGCCGGAAGGCATTGGCTGTGTCATCGTAGCGGGCAGTCGAAGCAATCCATTCGGCGGTCACCCATCCGCCGTAGGCCGGCATCGTCGCGGCCGTCGAGAGGTGATTCTTCGCGCGCCGCGGCAGCAGCTTGTGGGTCACGGCGTCTTCAGGCTCCTGCATGTCGAGGCTTGCGCTGATCGTGGCGGTCCTGATCTGGCCCTTGGCGCTCAGCGTGACGCCCCTGATGTCGGCCTTGGCGACGTTGAAGGGCGCAAGCGGCACGCCGGCGTTCACGATGAGGTCGGTGATCTTGTTGCGATAGTAGACGGCGCCGTACTGGATCGTTCCCGGCGAGTATTGCGCGCCGACCTCGACGCCCTGCGACTGCTCCGGGCGCAGTGCCGCATTGCCGAAGCCGGGAAAATAAAGTTGGTTGAAGGTCGGTGCCTTGTAGCCGGTACCGGCGTTCGTCCACGCGCGCAGCGTCGGCGCGAACTTGTAGCCGTAGCCGAGCTGCCAAGTGTTGTAGTTACCAAACTGCGTGTTGTCGTCATGCCGGAGGCTTGCTTGCACCTGGTGCGCGCCAAATGTGTTCTGGTAGCCCCCCATCATCGAAGTCACAGTGCGGTCCCTCACGGGAAACGCAGTCGCCCCGCCGACGTGCTCGCTGAGATATTCGAGCGAGCCAAGGAAGAGGCCGAGCGAAGTGCGGAAATCGTTCTGCCAGCTCGCCTGATTCTGGACCGTCCTGAACACGTCCTGCGTCGCCATCGACTGGATCGAAGTCAGGTCGTCGGTGCCCATGCCGACAGTGACGTTGCTGCGCCAGGTGGGAGTGACCTGGTTCCTCCAGTAAGCCGACACCGTGCTCAGCGTTTCGGTGAGGCGGTGATTGAAGGCCTTGGGAGTGGCGTCGAAATGCTTTACGCCATCGCTATAGAACGCGCGCATTCCGATTTCGTTCGACGGACTGAGGGCTTTCGCGTACTGCGCCGTGACGCTCGTGTTCCGGTATCCGTCGGCGTCCGGGTTGAAGCTTGTCGACGCGGGGTTGCGCACCGCCGTGATGCCATTGGAGTTCGTCGCGGCCGCCTGGATGGCGAATCGGTTGCCCTCTCGCTCGTAGCCGTACCCGGCGCCGAGCTTGAACGTGCCGTAAGAGCCGACGCCGACGGAAGCGTTCATGCCGGGATCGCCGCGCCCGCCGCGGGTGAATATCTGGATGACGCCGCCGATCGCATCGGATCCGTAGAGGCTGGAGGCTGCACCGCGTAGGACCTCGATTCGCTCGATCTGCTCAAGCGGAATGTGCTCGATCGCGGTGAGCCCGGTCGATGCTGAGCCTACGCGCATGCCGTCGATGATCACAAGCGCGTGGCCCGCATTGGTGCCGCGGATGAAGATCTGGGTGGCGCCGCCGGGTCCGCCGGCCTGCGTGACTTCTACGCCCGGCAGCCGCTGGAGCATCGTCGCGACCGAGTTCTGCCCAGCGCGCTCGAATTCCTCGCGCGTGATAACGCTCACGTCGTTGACGAGATCCTTGAAGCGCGCCGGCACACGCGTCGCGGTGACAATGACCGCGTCCTCGTCTTGCGCATACGCTGAGGCAATTACGAAAAAACCAAGAAGAACCACGACGCGCCAAACAACCCACATAACACTCTCCTTTGCCTGCGTCCCCGCAGGCGTCGGTGAATATGAGAATGGGGATCGGCGTGCTACGCTTTCATCGCGACCCCGCGACTCTCGCTCGTGCAACAGGCCGATATCCGGGCTCGAAAGTCTTGACGCGTCGCCTTCCCATGGGGACTCCCCACAGTGGCTTCATGACGCGCCCGCGCTTTCTTACCGTTGCGGGGGCAGCAGAGGCATTGGCCAATTGGGCCGCACCTCTTTCCCGTTTAACCCGACTGAAAGAGCAGCAGTCGGGCACCTGTAGCTGCGTCAAGTGTATACGAACCCGAGAATTTGAAGTAACCGGCTCCAACTTCGTAGATTTGCATATATCGTGCCGCACCTGCCCCAGAAAGGTTCGGAAATCCGCACAGCCCACGAGGTGCTGGACCACCCACCCACACTTTCGTCCTGAGCAGTTCGTCGCGCGGTGCCGAGGTCATGAGGACGGTCCCGGGACATGCGTTGGGCCTGCTTTGGGTCGTAAGCAGACGGATCGGCATACAGAACCAATCACCAGACTATGAGAGGAGAGGCGGGCTACGCACCCGCGATCATCGCTGCCGAGGCTGGGCGACCCGCCGCAGCGCGCGTTCGTTCATCGGGTACTTCGACTTCTTGCGCTTGCGCACTGCCAGTTTGGCATCGCTGCTGTCGCGCTCATGGATACGGCCGTGAAAAGGCGCACCAAAATGCGCCATTAACTTTTCGTTACCTATTAAATCGGTCCAGTCCATCATGGGGGCTGCGCAGAGGCGGTGCGCCGGGGTCATCGGTTCAGGGATACTGCCCGCTCGTGCCCGCGCGCAACCGGATCAACCCCAGCAGGCTCTGCGTGAACGGCGCCGACACGCCCGCCTGCCTTGCGATGTCGAGCGTGCCCATCAAGAGGCCATCGATCTCCAGCGACTTGGCGGCCTCCATGTCCTGAAGCATCGAGGTCTTGAACGCGCCCAGCGCGCGGGCCATGTCGAATGCGCGCTTCGGGGTCGATGTCGGCGTCCACGCCGACCGCGCGGCCGATGGCGAGCACTTCCTGCATCACCGAAACCATGTAGCCCTTCACCAGCGGGTCCGAAATCATGCGGTCCGCGGTGGCGAGCGTCAGCGCGGACACGGGGTTGAAGCTCACGTTGCCGAGCAGCTTGACCCAGAAGTCCTTCTCGATGAAGCCGCTGGTGATGGTGTCGAAACCGGCGGACGAAAAGGCCTCCACGATCTTCGCCGTGCGCGCGGTGTTCTTCCCGCCGGGCTCGCCAAGAATCAATTTTTTCCCCATGTTGTGGCTGACGAGGCCGGGCTCGGGCACCGACGCCGCGCAGTGGATGACGCAGCCCACCAGCCGCGAAGTCGGCATGGCGTCGGAGAGTTTGCCGCCCGGGTCGAGCGACTCCAGCCGCAGCTTGCCGCCACCGTAAGCGAGCTTGTCGAAGAACCACCACGGCACGCCGTTCATCGCGGTGACGACCGAAGTCTCGGGCCCCATCAGCGGTCCGATGGTGCGCGCGACCTCGGGCAGGCTCTGGCCCTTGACCGTGACGACGACGTAATCCTGCACGCCGAGCTTCGCCGGATCGCTGTCGGCCTTCGGGTGCGTGGTCAGGATCTCGCCGGTGGCGTTGGTCCGGATGCGCAGGCCCTTCGACCGGATGGCCTCCAGGTTGGCGCCGCGCGCGACCATCGAGACTTCGTGCCCGGCCTTTTCGAGCCAGGCGGCCATGACGCCGCCGATCGCGCCCGCGCCGAAGATGCAGATTTTCATTGGGAACCAATGCACTGGATGGAGGTGCGGTATTCTACGGCGTCAGGAAACGGCGGTGCGCGGCGACTAACGCGCACAGCCCTCAAGGAGCCCTCCAATGTTCGGATTCGCGAAAAAACTCAAGGCATTGCTCCCCGCCGACAGCACGCTGCCCGGCCGCAAGGACGGGATGCGCGTGGCGGCAAAGCACCTCGTCAAGGGCACTCCGATGACGCCCCCGTTCCCGGAGGGCCTCGAGGTGGTGCAGTTCGGCATGGGCTGCTTCTGGGGGGCGGAGCGCGTCTTCTGGCAGACGCCGGGCGTCTGGACCACCGCCGTGGGCTATGCGGGCGGCGCAACGCCCAACCCGACGTACGAGGAAACGTGCTCCGGGCTCACCAACCACACCGAGGCGGTGCTGGTGGTCTATGACCCGAAGATCGTCTCGACGGAAGAACTCTTCAAGGTGTTCTGGGAAAGCCACGACCCGACCCAGGAGATGCGCCAGGGGAACGACCAGGGGTCCCAGTATCGCACCGCGCTCTATCCGTCGACCGACGGTCAGATGGCGGCGGCACTCGCCACGCGTGATGCGTTCCAGGCGGCACTCGATGCCCGGCACTTCGGCAAGATCACCACCGAGATCAAGCCGGCCGGCGAGTTCTACTACGCCGAGGACTACCACCAGCAGTACCTGGCGAAGAACCCGGGTGGGTATTGCGGGTTGGGCGGTACCGGCGTGTCCTGCCCCGTGGGAGTAAATGCGGGAGTGCTGGCGAAGGCGTGAGCGTCCGGATCGACAAGTGGCTCTGGGCCGCGCGGTTCTACAAGACCCGCAGCCTCGCGCAGGCGGCGGTGGAGGGCGGCAAGGTCAGCCTGAACGGCGAGCGCACCAAGCCCTCGAAGGAGGTCCGGCCCGGCGACCGGCTGGACGTGGGTTCAGGCGAATTGATCCGTGAAATCAGCGTGCTCGCCGTGTCGGACAAGCGCGGCTCGGCCGCCGTGGCCGCGAAGCTGTATGCGGAAAGCGAGGCCAGCATCGCGAAACGGCTCGCTACGGCCGAAAACCGGCGCCTTGTGACCGAACCTGCGCTGGACCTGCACGGCCGCCCGACCAAGCGTGACAGGAGGTCGCTCGCCAAGCTCCGCGGTTATTGAAGAAAGTCCTGTCTGTTCAGGGGCCTGCGCTGATACAATGCGCCCCCTTTCAGCTGGATTTCCGCGATGCAACGCGCCCTAAGAAACATAGCCATCATTGCCCACGTCGACCACGGCAAGACCACCCTCGTCGACAAGCTCCTGCAGCAGGCCGGGACTTTCCAGGCCCATGAGCGGATCACCGAACGGGTGATGGACTCGAACGACATCGAGAAAGAGCCGCGGCATCACGATCCTGGCCAAGAACACGGCGGTCGATTTCGACGGGGTGCACATCAACATCGTCGACACCCCGGGCCACGCCGACTTCGGCGGCGAGGTCGAGCGGACCCTCTCGATGGTGGACGGCGTGGTGCTGCTGGTGGACGCGGTCGAAGGCCCGATGCCGCAGACGCGGTTCGTCACCCGCAAGGCGCTGGCCCTCGGCCTGAAGCCGATCGTGCTGGTCAACAAGGTCGACCGCGACGGCGCCCGCGCCCAGTGGGTGGTGAACCAGACGTTCGACCTCTTCGACCGCCTCGGCGCGGACGAGTCGCAGCTCGACTTCCCGGTCGTTTACGCCTCGGCGCTGCAGGGCTGGGCGAGCCTGGACCCGGCCTCGGCCAATTCGGGTGGCCCCCGCGGCACCGACATGCGCCCGCTGTTCGAGACCATCCTCAAGAGCGTTCCCGTGCCGGTCGGCGACCCGACGTTGCCGCTGCAAATGGCCGTGGCCGCGCTGGACTATTCGAGCTACGTGGGGCGGCTGGTCATCGGGCGCCTGCGCCGCGGCGTGATCCGCCCGGGCATGGACGTCGCGGTCATGGAGCCGAACGGCACGACCGCGGTTTCCAGGATCACCGGCGTGTACGGCTTCCAGGGCCTGAACCGGGTCCCGATGGAGGAGGCCTACGCGGGCGAGATCGTGCAGGTCACCGGCATCGACGAGGTGTCCATCGGCGCGACGCTGGCCGACAAGGAGCAGCCCGAGGCGCTGCCGGTCCACAAGATCGACGAGCCCACGCTGAACATGAACTTCCAGGTGAACACCTCGCCGCTGGTCGGCCGCGAAGGCAAGTTCGTCACCAGCCGCCAGCTGCGCGACCGCCTGCAGAAGGAACTGCTGACCAACGTCGCGCTGCGCGTGGAGGACACCGGCGAGACGGACGTGTTCCGCGTGTCGGGGCCGGGGCGAACTGCACCTGACCATCCTGATCGAGAACATGCGCCGCGAGGGCTTCGAACTCGCGGTGTCGCGCCCTCAGGTGATCCTGAAGAACATCGACGGCGCGATCTGCGAGCCGTTCGAGATGCTCACGGTCGACGTCGAGGAAGCCAACCAGGGCCCGGTGATCGCGGCGCTGAACGGCCGCCGCGGCGAGATGCTCGACATGTCGCAGGACGACCGCGGCCGCGTGCGCCTCGACTACCGGATCCCGGCGCGGGGCCTGATCGGTTTCCAGACCGAATTCATGACGATGACGCGCGGCACGGGCGTGCTGTCCCACGTGTTCGACGAGTACGCCCCGGTCAAGGGCGAGAGCGGCGAGCGCCGCGCCGGCGCGCTGATCTCCGGCGACGACGGTGCCGCGGTGGCCTATGCGCTCTGGAAGCTGCAGGAGCGCGGCCGCATGTTCGTGATCCCCGGCGATCCGGTCTACGAAGGCATGGTGGTCGGCATCCACACGCGCGACAACGACCTCATCATCAACCCGGTCAAGGAAAAGCACCTCACGAACGTGCGCGCCTCGGGCAAGGACGAGGCCATCGTGCTGACCCCGCCGATCAAGCTGACCCTCGAATCCGCGGTGGAGTTCATCGCCGACGACGAGCTGGTCGAGGTCACGCCGAAGTCGATCCGGATCAGGAAGCGCCACCTGCAGGAGCACGAGCGCAGGAAGCAGTCGCGCACCGCGGTCGCCGCGGCTTAATTCGGAAGAATTTTTTAGAAACCCCGCTCCAGGAGCGGGTTCCAGGGAAATTTTGTACCGTTACCGGTACAGTTACCCGGTCTTCAGGCCGGTCACGTTGATCGCGGGCACGGGTTTCTGCAGGCCCTTCAGCGTGAGCGTGCCGACTTCTTCGGTCGCGACGATGCCTTCCACGGCGCTCGCGGTGCGCGTGGACAGCAGGACCTGCCCGCCCTTCGCCTCGCCGCACAGCCGGGCGGCCAGGTTGGTCACGGTGCCGATCGCGCCGTAGTCCCAGCGGCCCTCGAAGCCGATCGCGCCGATCGTGGCGTAACCCTGCGCAATGCCTATGCCGAGGGCGAGGTCCCAGCCCTGGCGCTTCCACCCGGCCACCAGCACGGCGACCCGCTCCCGCATTTCGATGGCCATGCGCACGGCGCGCTCCGCGTGGTCGGGGACTTCGACCGGGTCGTTGAAGAAGATCATCATCCCGTCGCCGGTGAAGCGTTCAAGCGTCCCCTCGTGCTTCATGATCAGTTCGCCCATCGCGGCGTGGTACTCGCGCAGCACGCCCATCAGTTCCTCGGGTTCGGCGGCCTCGGCAAACGCGGTGAATCCGCGCAGGTCGAGGAATACCACCGTCACCTGCCGCCGATGGGTGCGCAACGGGTCTTCCGCCCCGCCGGCGACGATCAGCTCGGCCAGCTGCGGGGAGAAGAAGCGCTTGAGTTTGCCGAGCCGTTCCACCTGCGCCACCTGCTCCTCCACGCGCTTCTCGAGCGTGCGGCTCCAGTCGGCCAGCTCGGCCGCCTGGCGCTCCTCCTGGTCGCGCAGGCGCTTCTTTTCAAGGCAGGCCCCGACGCGGGCCCGCAGGATCACCGGATTGAAGGGCTTGGGCAGGTAGTCCTCGGCGCCCAGTTCGATGCAGCGCGCGACGCTCTCGGTGTCCTCCAGCGAGGAAATCATCAGCACCGGGATGTCCGCAAGGCGCGGGTTCTCCTTGAGTCGCCTGAGGACTTCGTAGCCGTTGATGTCCGGCATCATCACGTCGAGCAGCACCAGGTCGACGCTCGAGGCCTGCAGCGCAGCGAGCGCTTCGGTGCCGCCCGCCGCGCGCCGCACCTCGTAGCCTTCGCGCGCGAGGCGCCGCCCGAGCATCTCGCGGTTCTCCTCGTTGTCGTCCACCACGAGGATGACGCCGGTGCCCGCAGCGCCGCCGCGGGCGGTTCCGGAAACCACCTCCGGCAGGGGCATCGCGGCGCTGCGCTCGGCCACGCGCTCGGCCAGCCCGCTGGTGACGAGATCCGCCAGGTGTTCGGCGGCCGTGGCGATCCGATCGAGGTCGGCATGGACGTCATCGGTGTCGGGCACCCGGCGCTTGAGGTCCTCGCACGTCGTGCGGATGCGCTGGAGCGGGGCGCCCAGTTGCGCCGGCAGTGCGGCGATGTCCACGCCCGCTTCGCCTGCCGGCGCGAGGAATTCGTTGATGAGGCCGAGGAGCTGCTGTGCGTCGGCAAGAATGGACTTCAGCGCCGGCACGAGCTCGGGGCGGTCGGCGTCCTCCACCAGCATCTCGCCGTAGCCGATGATGTGGTTCAGCGGCGTCCTGAGCTCGTGGCGCAGGTGCGCCAGCGCCCCCCGGTCCATGCTCACGGGGCGGGTTTCCGGGGGAGGAGGGCCTCCATCTTGCCGAGCAGGCGCTCCAGTTCGATCGGCTTGGTGTCGAAATCGTCCGCACCCGCGGCGATGGCCTTGTCGCGGTCGCCTGCCATGGCGTGCGCAGTCAGGGCGATCACCGGAATGGCGCGGGTCGCTTCGGCCGCCTTGACCCGGCGCGTGGCCTCCCAGCCGTCGAGTACCGGCAGGCTCATGTCCATCAGGATGAGGTCCGGGGATTCGGAAGTGGCCTTCGCCACGCCCTCGGCACCATCCAGCGCGAACACGATCTCGTAGCCGCGCCGGATCAGCCGGCGCGAGAGCATGTCGCGGTTCATCTCGTTGTCTTCCACCAGAAGTATCTTTGCCATCTAATGCGGGTCCTTTTTGCGTGCCAGTGCGGCCGTAACCAGTGTGCCGACCTCGCGCAACAGGTCGTCGCGCGAGGACGCGCCTTTCTGAAGGATCTTTTCCACCGAGCCGTTGAGGCGACCACGGTCGTCGCCCGTCAGTTCTTTTGCGGTGATGACGAGGACGGGGATCGCGCGCCAGGCCTCGTTGCGGCGCAGGGCCTCGACGAACTCGAACCCGTCCATCTCCGGCATCATCAGGTCGAGCAGGATCAGGCCGGGCACGGATTCGCCCAGCCGCAGCAGGGCATCGCGGCCGTTGATCGCCTCGGTCACGCGGTACCCGTCCCTCTCCAGCATCTTGCGCAAGAGGTCCCTTTGCACCTCGTCGTCGTCCACGACCAGCACCGGCAGGTCGCGGCGGTACTTCTTCAGCGCGGCGAGCAACCTTTCCCGGTCGACGGGCTTGGTGAGGTAGTCGTCCGCGCCCATGGCGTAGCCGAGGTTCCTGTCGTCGACGATCGTCAGCATCACCACGGGGATCTCGGCGGTGCCCGGGTCGGCCTTGAGCGCCGAGAGCACCGCCCAGCCGTCCATGCCCGGCATCATGACGTCGAGCGTGATTGCATCGGGCTTCGTCTCCCGCGCGGCCTTCAGCCCCTCCGCGCCGCCCTTGGCCGTGGCGACGCTGAAGCCCTCCTTGGCGAGGACACGCTGCACGAGGTCGCGCGCCGCCGCATCGTCGTCGATCACGAGCACCGTGTTGCCGCCCGTTCCCGCGCCCGTTTCCCCGGGGGCTTCCCCCACCGTCGCAGGCAGGCGCATGGTGAAGGTACTGCCCTGGCCGTGGACGCTCGTGACGGTGATCTCACCGCCCATCATGCGCGCAAGGCGCCGGCTGAGCGCGAGGCCGAGGCCCGTGCCGCCGTACTTGCGCGTGACGGATGCGTCGGCCTGCGAGAACTCCTCGAACAGGCGGCCGATCTGCTCCGCGGTCATGCCTATTCCGGTGTCGCTCACGGAGAAGGTGATCCATTCGCCGGTGGCGTCCTTGTCCCGTGCCACCGTCAGGCCGACCGTGCCATGGTCGGTGAACTTGGCCGAGTTGCTGAGCAGGTTGAAGAGGGCCTGGCGCGTCTTGGTGAGGTCGGCGCGCATCGTGCCGAGGGTTTTGTCCCACACCTTGTCGAAGGCGTTCACGTTCTTGTCCATGAGCGGCTCGATCACTGCGGCGATGTCGTCGAGCATTGCCGCCAGGTCGAACTCCTCGAGGTACAGCTCCATCTTGCCGGACTCGATCTTGGAGAGGTCGAGTACGCCATTGATGAGCTCAAGGAGGTGCTTGCCGGCCGAGTTGATCTTCTTCAGGTCCGGGATGAAGGCGTCGGTGCCGATGTCCTCGGCCTCCTCCTGCAACATCTCGCTGTAGCCGATGATGGCGTTGAGCGGCGTGCGCAGTTCGTGCGACATGTTGGCGAGGAATTCGGACTTGTGCCTGCCGGCGAGCTCGAGTTGCCGGTTCTTCTGCTGGATCTCGTTGAACAGGCGTGCGTTCTGGATCGCGATCACCGCCTGGTCGGAGAAGGTTTTCAGCAGCGCCAGCTCCTTCTCGCTGAACGCCTGCAGCGTGGATCGCCCGACCATGATCGAGCCGATTGCCCGGCCATCCCATACCATGGGGGCGATTGCGAGCGAGTAATTCTCGCCGAACTGCTTTGCGATTCTCCGCAGCCCGTCGGGAACGTCCGGGTCGTCCTGCACGTTGCCATAGGTCACCAGCCTGCGCTCGCGGATCGCCCGCTCGGTCGCGGTTCCGGCCAGCGGGACCGGGAAGATGGCGCGCACCCGCTCGACACTTACCGGATCCGTGCCGCGTATTGCGCCGATGCTGAGCGTCTCGTCTTCTCCGACCAGGAACAGCTGCAACTGGTTTCCGCTGAACAGCCGCTCGCAGCTCGCGAGAATCTTGTCGAACACCGGCGTGGCATCGGATACGGAGTTGCTGATGACCTGAAGGATCTCGGCCGTCGCCGTCTGCCGCTCCAGTGCCTCCCGGGTTTCGTTGAACAGGCGGACGTTTTCAATTGCGATCACGGCCTGGTCGGCAAAGGTCTTGAGCAGGCTGATCTCGTGTTCGCTGAAATTGCCCACGGCCTCGCGGGTCACCACCAGCGTGCCAACGCCCTGCTGCTTGGACAACAGCGGGACGGCTACGTAGCCGCGCGTGCCGCGGGCACGCTGACCCGCGCGTATGACCTCGGACAAGTTCGGATCCGTTTCAGAATCGGTAACGACCATAGGCTCGCCCTCGGAGAGGATTCGCTCGACCGGGGTCCCCGCGATCGTCATCGGATAGATGCGCTTGAGCGCAGAGACGCCGGCTTCGTCGGTGGCGTTGTAGGCAACCAGGTGCAATTCGCCGCCGACGCGCTGGGTCAGGTGGCCATTTTTGCCGCGTACGAGCCGCAATGCGCTGGCGACGATCGCGTCGAACACTGGCTGGACGTCGGAAGGCGAACCGGCAATGACTTTGAGAATGTCGGCCGTCGCGGTCTGCCGCTCCAGCGCCTCCTTGGTCTCGTTGAACAGGCGCACGTTCTCGATCGCGATCACGGCCTGGCCGGCGAACGTCTGCAGCAGCGCGATCTGCTTGTCCGGGAACGGGCCTTCCGCCCTGGCCACGACGATGGCGCCAATGGCACGGCCGTCGCGAAGCATCGGGACGACCAGCAGCGTCTGGTAACCGGTGGTGATCGCCATGTCCCGCGACGAGGCGGGGGCGTGGGGGTCGGTCTGCAGGTTCTGCTGGTGGATGATCCGGCCCTCCCTGATCGCATGCGCCGTGAGGTGGTCGGTTTCCGGGTGCATCGGGAAGAGCTGCTGGGCCGCGGCCCATCCCTCATCTGTCCACTTGTGCCTGGCGACGAGGTGGATCAGCCCGCCGTCGAGCCGCAAGGCTGCGCCATAGACGCCGTCGCACAGGCGCACCGCGCTCTCCACTATTGCCTCGAAGATCGGCTGCGTGTCGGTCGGTGAGCCGCTGATGACCTGGAGGATCTCGGCCGTCGCCGTCTGCCGGTCGAGTGCCTCCCGGGTCTCGTTGAACAGGTGCACGTTTTCGAGGGCGATCACGGCCTGGTCGGCGAAAGTGGTCAGCAGGCCGATCTCGTGGCTGGTGAAGGCGCCCGGTGTCCGCCGCGTGGTGCTGATCGTGCCAACGGCGATGCCGTTCCGCATCAGTGGCACCGCAAGTACGCTGCGATGGCCCCTGACACGCGTCATCTCCCGGAATTCCGGGCTGATGGTGGTGTCGGTTTCGGTGTCGCTGATGACGAACGGTTGCGCGGTCCTGATGGCCTGGCTCAGGGCAGAGGGCTGCGAAAGGGGAGCCGGAAAGAGGTTGCGGAGCGCTGCGTTCCCGGATTCCGTTGTGCCCGTATAGGCCTCGAGATTGAGCTTGTCCCCGTCGACACGCGTGACTGTTGCGGACATGGCATCGATCAGACGCAGGGCGCTCGCGGCGATCGCGTCGAACACCGGCTGGACGTCGGAAGGCGAACTGGCGATGACCTTGAGAATCTCGGCGGTTGCGGTCTGCCGTTCCAGGGACTCCCTTGTTTCGTTGAACAGCCGCACGTTCTCGATCGCGATCACGGCCTGGTCGGCGAAGGTTTTCAGGAGGTCAATCTCCTGCGGCGAGAAGCCGCCCGGCTGCACCCGGCTGAGCGTGATCATGCCGATCGGCTTGTCTGCGAGGAGCATCGGTACGGCGACATTGGAGCGCCAGCCGCGCAACCGCGCCGCATCCCGCACGATCGTCGCAACGCCCTCCGCTTCGGAGTCGAGGACCTGCTTCGGCTCGCTGGTGCGAAATGCCTCTGCGACGAAGCCGGGAATTTCGTCGATCGGCCGGGCCAGCAAGGCCCGCGCGGCCGGCCCCGAGCCCGGCAGCCCGCCGCTCATCGCCACCACCCGCAGTTGCCCGCCCTCGGCTTGCCAGATGGCCGCGCTCCAGCCGCGCAGCAGCCGGATCGCGCTCTCGGCAATGGAATCGAACACCGGCCGGACATCGGTTGTGGAACGGCTGATGACGCGAAGGATGTCGGCGGTCGCCGTCTGGCGGTTCAGCGCCTCCGCGGTTTCGTCGCGCGAACGTTTCAGGTCGAGTTCGGATTGCTTGAGTTCGCTGATGTCGCCGGTGGACCCGACCATGCGCACGGCACGCCCGCGCGCATCGCGGATGGCGATGCCGTGCTGCCTTGCCCAGTGCCAGTTGCCGTCGTCGGAGCGGAACCGGTAGTCGCACTCGAAGCGCTCGGTCTCGCCCTTGAAATGCGCACGGTAGGCCGCATCGTAGGCCGGCAGGTCGTCGGGATGGATGCGCACGCGCCAGGTGTGCGGTGTGTCGCCCTTTCGGGGGGTGGTACCCAGTGCCCGGTAGACACTCTCGGAGAAGTAGATCGAGTTCCCTGCGATATCCCAGTCGTAGATGCCTTGGTCAAGGGCCTGCATCGTGAGGTCAAGGTGCTGGCGGTCCGGTGTGCCGGCTGCCGCCGCGGGAAGGGCGGCCTTTTCCAGCTTCCGGGCGAGGCCGCCGTAGTCTTTTTTCCAGCGCCTGTAGGTGGCTACGCCGACGCCCGCCCGGGCGCAGGCCTGCGCCACGGTCTCGCCACTTTTGACCCGACGCTCGATCCGGCCGAGGGCGGCCAGGACTTGAAGTGCGGTGGTTGGTTTGCGGGCCACGCCATACTCCGGTACGTTTCCCGCGGGGACGGTTACTTCTTCTTCACCATCATCTGCGCGTCCTCGACCACCTTGAACGGGTTGCCGCTCCAGAGGATGGACGCGTAGAAGAACTTCTCGATCTTGGCGTCGGCCAGCGCCTGCCATTGGTAGGAGTTGAGGCGGATCAGCTGGCCCGTCATGCCCATGTCGCCGATGATCGTGAACATGGCCTCCTGGATGGGCTTCTGCGGCTCCTTGTCCCAGGTGACCGGGTCGATCGTGCCGATCGACTTCTCGGCCGTACCCGGGTGGACGTCGAACGTGCCCTGGCAGCCATCCATGCTCTTCAGCATGCAGGCCAGGCGGTTTCCTCTTGGCGGCATCTTGCCCCTCCCTATGCCGCTGCCATGAGTTCGCGCAGCACGTAAGGCAGGATCCCGCCGTGCTTGTAGTAGTCGACCTCGATCGCCGTGTCGATGCGGGAGAGCACCTTCACTTCCGATTTCGTTCCGTCCTTCCTCCTGATGACGATGGTCAGCTCCTGCTGCGGGCGGATGTCGCCCAGGCCCAGTACGTCGATCTCCTCGTCGCCCTTGATCCCGAGCGAGGCCGCGCTGTCCGTGCCCTTGAACTGCAGCGGCAGCACGCCCATGCCGACGAGGTTGGAGCGGTGGATGCGCTCGAAGCTGCGCGCGATCACGGCCTTGACGCCGAGCAGGAACGTGCCCTTGGCGGCCCAGTCGCGCGACGACCCGGTGCCGTACTCCTCGCCGCCGAAGATCACGGTCGGCGTCTTGTCGGCGATGTACTTCATGGCCGCGTCGTAGATCGGCTGCTTCTCGCCCTTGTACAGCGTCACGCCGCCCTCGGTGCCCGGCAGCATCAGGTTCTTGATGCGCACGTTGGCGAACGTGCCGCGCATCATGACCTCGTGGTTGCCGCGGCGCGCGCCGTAGCTGTTGAAGTCGATGACCGAGACGTCGTTCTCCTGCAGGAACAGGCCCGCGGGGGAGGTCGGCTTGATGCTGCCGGCGGGTGAGATGTGGTCGGTCGTGACCGAGTCGCCGAACACGCCGAGGATCTTCGCGCCCGCGATACCCGCGACCGCGCCGGGCTGCATCGAGAAGTCGGAGAAGAACGGGGGTTCCGCGATGTAGGTCGAGGTCGGCCAGGTGTAGACCTGCCCGGTCGGCGCCGGGATGTTCATCCACAGCGGGTTGTCCTTGGTGAAGTCCCCGTACAGGCGCTGGAAGGTCTTCGGGTCCATCGCGAATTTCATGCAGTCGTGGACTTCCTGGGTGGTCGGCCAGATGTCGCCGAGGTACACGTCCTTGCCGCCCGTGCCCTTGCCTACGGGCTCGGTCATGAGGTCCCTGAGCATCGTGCCGGCGATCGCGTAGGCCACCACCAGCGGCGGGCTTGCGAGGAAGTTGGCGCGGATGTTGGCGTGGATGCGGGCCTCGAAGTTGCGGTTGCCCGAGAGCACGGCCGCGCAGACGAGGTCATTGCCGGTGATGGCCTCCTCGATGGGCTGTGACAGCGGCCCGGCGTTGCCGATGCAGGTCGTGCAGCCGTAGCCGGCGAGGTAGAAGCCGAGCTTCTCGAGGTAGGGCAGCAGGCCCGCACGCGTCAGGTACTCGGTCACGACGCGGGATCCGGGGGCGAGCGAAGTCTTGATGTGCTTCTTGACGGTGAGGCCGTGCTCGACGGCCTTCTTGGCGAGCAGCCCCGCGGCCAGCAGGACGCTCGGGTTGGACGTGTTGGTGCAGGACGTGATCGCGGCGATCAGCACGTCGGCCGAGCCGACTTCGGTGCCGTCGAAGGCCTTGAAACGCTTGCCCAGGTCCTCGGGCTTCTTGGCGAAGCCGTTCTCGGGCACGGCCTTGGAGAAGAGGTCGGTGAACTGCTTCTTCACGTTGCCGATCTCGATGCGGTCCTGCGGGCGCTTGGGTCCCGCGAGCGACGGGGCCACGGTACCGAGGTCCAGTTCTACGGTCTGGGTATAGTCGATGGCGCCTTTCTTCGGGATGCCGTACAGGCCCTGGGCCTTGAAGTAGGCCTTGAACGCGTCGATTTCCGCCGCGGTGCGGCCCGATCCCTTGAAGTACTCGATGGTCTTGTCGTCGACCGGGAAGAACCCCATGGTCGCGCCGTATTCGGGCGCCATGTTGGCGATCGTCGCGCGGTCGGGCAGCGACAGCGTCTCGGTGCCTTCGCCGAAGAACTCGACGAACTTGCCCACCACCTTGGTCTTGCGCAGCAGTTCGGTGACGGTGAGCACGAGGTCGGTGGCCGTGACGCCGCCGCGCAGCATGCCGGTCAGGTTCACGCCGACCACGTCGGGCGTGAGGAAGTAGACCGGCTGGCCAAGCATGCCGGCCTCCGCCTCGATGCCGCCCACGCCCCAGCCGACCACGCCGATGCCGTTGATCATGGTGGTGTGGCTGTCGGTGCCGACCAGGGTATCCGGGTAGTAGACGCCCCCCTTGTTGTGCACGCCGCGCGCGAGGTACTCGAGGTTGACCTGGTGCACGATGCCGATGCCCGGGGGCACGACCTTGAACGTGTCGAAGGCCTGCATGCCCCACTTCATGAACTGGTAGCGCTCGACGTTGCGCTTGAACTCGAGCTTCATGTTGATGTCGAGCGAGTCCTTGGTGCCGTAGCTGTCGATCTGCACCGAGTGGTCGACCACGAGGTCCACCGGCACCAGGGGCTCGATGGTCTTGGGGTTCTTGCCCATCTTCTGCGCCACGCCGCGCATCGCGGCGAGGTCGGCCAGCAGCGGCACGCCGGTGAAGTCCTGCAGCACGATCCGCGCGAGCACGAACGGGATCTCGTCGGTGCGCTTGGCGTTCGGCTTCCAGTTCGCCAGCTGCTTCACGTGGGCTTCGGTGACTTTCTTGCCGTCGCAGTTCCTCAGCACCGACTCGAGCACGATGCGGATCGAGACCGGCAGGCGGGAGATCTTCGTGCCGAGCGCCTTCTCGAGCGCGGGCAGGGAGTAGAACTTGCCCGTCTTGCCAGCCGAGGGGTGGAAGTCCTTGAGGGTGTCGTGCAGGTTGTGCGGCATTGAAGCCTCCGTCGTTGATCCGGGTGTTTTTTCCAGGCCGAACTGTGTGGTCAGATGACGAACAGGTCGACGAATTCGTTGACCGGCGTATTTTGCAGCTTTTTCGCGTCCAGACACAGGTCGAGGATCAGCTTTTGCTGCCGGGCGGGGAACTGGCGCGCCAGGTTGGTGCGGAATTTCTCCACCAGCACGGGCATGCCCTCTTTACGGCGCCGCTTGTGGCCGATCGGGTATTCGCAGACGATTTCCTTCATTTTAGTGCCGTCGTTGAATTCCACCGTCAGCGCGTTGGCGATCGAGCGCTTCGCCGGGTCGTGGTAGTCCTTGGTGAACCTCGGGTCCTCGACGCAGTCGATCTTGTCGCGCAGCTTGTCGATGCGCGGGTCCTTCGCGACCGAATCCTCGTAGTCGCCGGCGGTCAGGCGCCCGAACAGGATGGGCACGGCCACCATGTACTGGATGCAGTGGTCGCGGTCGGCCGGGTTGTTCAGCGGGCCCTTCTTGTCGATGATGCGGATGCAGGCTTCGTGCGTGCGGATCGTGATTTTCTTGATGTCTTCCGGCTTCTTGCCGAGCTTTTTGAGGGCGTCGTGGATCTGCATTGCGCACTCCACCGCGGTCTGGGAGTGGAACTCGGCCGGGAAGGAGATCTTGAACAGCACGTTCTCCATCACGTAGGAGCCGAACGGGCGCTGGAACTTGAATTCCTTGCCCTTGAACAGCACGTCGTAAAAGCCCCAGCCCTTGGCCGACAGCACCGAGGGGTAGCCCATCTCGCCGGTCTTGCTGATCAGCGCGAGGCGCACCGCGCGGCTGGTGGCGTCGCCCGCCGCCCAGGACTTGCGCGAGCCGGTGTTCGGCGCGTGCCTGTAGGTGCGCAGGCTCTGGCCGTCCACCCAGGCCTGGGACACGGCGTTGACGACTTCGTCGTAGGTGCAGCCGATCATGTTGGCGACCACGGCGGTCGACGCGACCTTGACGAGCACCACGTGGTCGAGGCCCACCTTGTTGAAGCTGTTCTCCAGCGCCAGCACGCCCTGGATCTCGTGCGCCTTGATCATGCCGGCCAGCACGTCCTTCATCACCAGCGGCTTCCTGCCGTTGGCGATCGCGGTGCGGGACAGCCAGTCGGCCGTCGCGAGGATGCCGCCGAGGTTGTCCGAAGGGTGTCCCCATTCGGCCGCCAGCCAGGTGTCGTTGAAGTCGAGCCAGCGGATCATCGCGCCGATGTTGAAGGCGGCCTGGACGGGGTCCAGCTGGAACTGCGTGCCGGGGACCTTGGCGCCGTTCGGCACCACGGTGCCGGGGACGATCGGGCCCATGAGCTTGGTGCAGGCGGGGTATTCGAGGGCCTCGAATCCGCAGCCGAGCGTGTCGATCAGGCAGTAGCGCGCGGTCTCGAAGGCGTCGGCCGACTTGATCGAATATTTGGTCGCGTAATCGGCGATTTTCGTGAGTACGGCTTCGGGCTTGGGGCGGACGTTCGAGATGTGTGCGGACATGACCTTGGGGAGGGTAGGTTGGGGATGGAAAGCTAGAAAAGCACGGGCACGATGCCGTGCGCATGGAGGAGGTCGAGCAACTGGACGAACGCGTAGGCCCAGAGATACCACATCGCGTCGAGGATGCCCTGGCGCACTTTCTTCGGCGACACGGGGATGCTCTCGGGCTCCGAATAGAGCGACCAGCGGGGGATCCATCGGGGCGTGGCCGCCTTGTACGCGCGGTAGGCGTCGCCGAACAGGGCTTCGAGCTTGCCCTCCTCGTTGGCGACCACGGCCGGGTAGAGCGCGGCGAACATCACCAGCAGCGCGAATGGCAGCAACGGCAGCCGCACGGCGAGGCCGAACCCGATCACGCCGAGGAAGCTCCCCACATACAGCGGGTTGCGCACGATGGAGTAGGGGCCCGACGTGGTGAGCACGCCGTCCTTGGTGCCGCCGATGAACGTCAGGCACCAGACGCGCCACAGGCATCCGGCGACCATCATCGCGTAGCCGCACAACCGGAACAGCTCGCCCGACCAGCCCTGCATGAACTCCGGCGGCCGGCCGAACAGCACGTAGACCAGCGCCGCGGCGAGGATCGCCCGCGACCACTGGATGCGGTGGCCGGCGAAGTGCCGTGCGATCGCCGTGGCCAAGCGACTAGGCCTTGAAGGTGTACTCGGCGCCGCCCGACTTCGGCGAATTCACGGCGGCGGGGGGCGCCGTGCGCTCGCGCGCGCCCTTGTCCCACCAGACCCCGCGGCCCGTCCTTTGCGAGGCGGCCTCCTCGGGGTGCTGCGCCATGAAATCGCGCATGAACTGCGTGGCTTCCGACTCGTA
Organism: Burkholderiales bacterium; assembly: GCA_965279075.1. GTDB lineage: Bacteria > Pseudomonadota > Gammaproteobacteria > Burkholderiales > SG8-39 > SZAS-79. The sequence continues at coordinate 477,118 of CBDIHI010000011.1, forward strand.
CTTCTGCCCGGAGCGCCCGAAGGCGATGCCGAAGACCTTGTCCAGCAACGAAGAGATCATGCGGGCTCCTATTTGCGGTTCCTGAGCGGCGCCCACTGCATGTTCTCGGGGCCGGTGTAATTGGCGGCGGGGCGGATGATCTTGCCGTCGATGCGCTGCTCGATCACGTGCGCGGCCCAGCCGCTGGTGCGGGCGATCACGAAGATCGGCGTGAACATCGCGGTCGGCACGCCCATCATGTGGTAGCTCACCGCGCTGAACCAGTCGAGGTTCGGGAACATCTTCTTCTCGCGCCACATCACCGCCTCGAGGCGGTCGGCGATGTCGAAGAGCTTCATGTTCTTCTGCGTCTTCGAAAGGCGGCGCGCCACCTCCTTGATGACCTTGTTGCGCGGGTCGCCGATCGTGTAGACGGGATGGCCGAAGCCGATGACGATCTCCTTGGCCTGGATGCGGCGGATCACGTCGGCTTCGGCGTCGTCCGGGCCGTCGTAGCGCGACTGCACCTCGAAGGCCACCTCGTTCGCGCCGCCGTGCTTCGGGCCGCGCAGCGCGCCGATCCCGCCGCAGATCGCGCTGTGCATGTCCGAACCCGTGCCGGCGACCACGCGGCAGGTAAAGGTGGATGCGTTGAACTCGTGCTCGGCGTAGAGGATCAGCGACGTGTGCATCGCGCGCACCCACTCTTCCGAGGGCGCCTTGCCGTGCAGCAGGTGCAGGAAGTGCCCGCCGATCGAGTCGTCGTCCGTCTCGGTCTCGATGCGCTTGCCGTTGTGGCTGTAGTGGTACCAGTACAGCAGCATCGAGCCGAGCGAGGCCATCAGCCGGTCGGCGATGTCCTTCGAGCCCGGCAGGTTGTGGTCGTCCTTCTCGGGCAGCAGGTTGCCGAGGGCCGATACCGCCGTGCGCATCACGTCCATCGGGTGTGCTGACGGCGGGATCCACTCGAGGATCGCCTTCAGGTTCGCGGGCAGGCCACGCAGCGCCTTGAGCTTCGCCTTGTAGCCCGCCAGCTCCGCCGCGTTGGGCAGCTTGCCGTGCACCAGCAGGTACGCCACCTCCTCGAACTCGGCCTCGTCGGCGAAGTCGAGGATGTCGTAGCCGCGGTAATGCAGGTCGTTGCCGGTCCGGCCGACGGTGCACAGGGCGGTGTTTCCTGCAGTGACTCCGGACAACGCTACGGATTTCTTGGGCTTGGGGCCTGCGACTGGGGCTTCGCTCATTTCAGGTCTCCTGATCCTTCGCTGCATTCAACGATATCGCGTGTTTTGAAGTTATGAATCTCATGGTTTTGAGAAAGTAAGGTTTGCGCGCCGCGCAAACCAAGACTTTCTCAAAACCATGAGACGGGGGAATTCAAACCCGGCACGGTCCCTTGCAGGTGCGCCGGTTTTTCCCTCACTTCTCCTTCGCAAACAGCTGGTCGAGCTTCTTCTCGAACTCGTGGTAGCCGAGGAAGTCGTAGAGCTCCATGCGGGTCTGCATGGTGTCGACGACGTTCTTCTGCGTGCCGTCGCGGCGCACGCCTTCATACACATTCAGGGCGGCCTTGTTCATGGCCCGGAACGCCGACAGCGGGTAGAGGGCGATCGCCACGCCGGCGGAACGCAGTTCCTCGACGCTGAAGTAGGGCGTCGCGCCGAACTCGGTGATGTTGGCGAGCACGGGCACCTTCACGGCGTCGACGAACTTGCGGTACATCGAGAGCTCGGTCATGGCTTCCGGGAAGATCATGTCGGCGCCGGCCTCGGTGTAGGCGATGGCGCGTTCGATCGCCCGGTCGAGGCCCTCGTTGGCGAGCGCATCGGTCCGCGCCATGACGACGAAGTCGGGGTCGGTCTTGGCGTCGCAGGCGGCCTTGATCCGGTCGACCATCTCCCCGGTGGACACGATTTCCTTGTTGGGGCGGTGGCCGCAGCGCTTGGCGCCGACCTGGTCCTCGATGTGCGTGGCGGCCGCGCCGAACTTGATCAGCGACTTGACCGTGCGCGCCACGTTGAAGGCCGACGAGCCGAAGCCGGTGTCGGAGTCCACCAGGAGCGGCAGGTCGCAGACGTCGGTGATGCGGCGCACGTCGGTGAGGACGTCGTCGAGGTTGGAGATGCCGAGGTCGGGCAGGCCCAGCGACCCGGCGGCGACACCGCCGCCGGACAGGTAGATCGCCCGGAACCCGCTGCGCTTGGCCATCAGCGCGTGGTAGGCGTTGATGGCGCCGATGACCTGCAGCGGGCTTTCCTCCTTCAGCGCGGCGCGAAAGCGCGCGCCGGGGGACATCGCTTTGGTTGCCATCCGCTTATCCGAGCAGGTGCTTCACGCCGTCGCGCTCTTCGTGCAGTTCCTTGAGCGTGGCGTCCATGCGCTTGCGGCTGAACTCGCTGACCTCGATGCCCTTGACGATCTCGTACTTGCCGTCCTTGCAGGTGACCGGGTAGCCGTACAGCACGCCCTCGGGGATGCCGTAGCTGCCGTCCGACGGGATGCCCATGCTGACCCAGTCGCCGGCGGCGGTGCCGAGCGACCAGTCGCGGATGTGGTCGATCGCCGCGTTCGCCGCGCTCGCCGCCGAGGACAGGCCGCGCGCCTCGATGATCGCCGCGCCGCGTTTCTGCACGGTCGGGATGAAGGTGGACTCGAGCCAGGCCTGGTCGTTGATCATCGGCCAGGCTTTCTTGCCGCCGACCTCGGCCGAGAATACGTCGGGGTACTGGGTGGCGGAGTGGTTGCCCCAGATGGTCATTTTCTTCACGGCCGAGACGGCGTTGCCGGTCTTCTGCGCGATCTGCGTCAGCGAGCGGTTGTGGTCGAGCCGCATCATCGCGGTGAACTGCTGGGGCTTCAGGCTCGGCGCGTTCTTCATCGCGATCAGCGCGTTGGTGTTGGCCGGGTTGCCCACCACCAGCACCTTGACGTCACGGCTGGCCACCTTGTCGAGTGCCTGGCCCTGCGGCGCGAAGATCTTGCCGTTGGCTTCGAGCAGGTCCTTCCTCTCCATGCCGGGGCCGCGGGGGCGGGCGCCGACCAGCAGCGCGACGCCGACGTCCTTGAACGCGACCATCGGGTCGGAGGCGGCGACCATGCCCTGCAGCAGCGGGAAAGCGCAGTCGTCGAGTTCCATCATGACGCCCTTGAGCGCCTTCTGCGCCTTCTCGTCGGGGATCTCGAGCAGTTGCAGGATCACGGGCTGGTCCTTGCCCAGCATTTCGCCGCTGGCGATCCTGAACAGGAGGGCGTAGCCGATCTGGCCGGCGGCGCCGGTGACTGCGACACGAACGGGGGCTTTGGACATGGCAAGGGCTCCGGGAACGTTGCTGGAAGGGGGATGCGGCGCCACTTGCAGGAGCAACGGGCGGGACGCGATCCTGAACCCTGCGATGGTAAGCGCCTGTATCGGGGCCCGTCAACCCATCTTGTGTCTTTTATAAGACATATGACACTAGATAGACGACCATGGCGAACTATGCTCCAATCGGCCCGATGAGTTCGCCCACCTTCAGCCCGCTTTACCGGCAGATCAAGGCCTTGCTGCTCGAGTCGCTGCGCTCCGGCGCCTGGCGCCCGGGCGAGGCGATCCCGAGCGAAATGGACCTCGCGAGCCGGTACAAGGTGAGCCAGGGCACCGTGCGCAAGGCCATAGACGAACTGGCCGCCGAGAACCTTGTGTTCCGCCGCCAGGGCAAGGGCACCTTCGTCGCGACCCACGGCGAACGCCAGGTGCGCTTCAGGTTCCTGCGGCTCGCGCCCGACTCGGGCGAGCCGGGCGCGGTGGAGCGGCAACTGCTCGAGTTCAAGCGCGCCCGCGCCAGCGCCGAAGTGGCCCGCATGCTGGAACTCAAGGCCGGCGACCCCATGGTGATGATCAAGCGGCTGCTGATCTTCGGCGGCGACCCGGTCGTGCTGGAGGAGGTCTGGCTGCCCGGCACGCTGTTCAAGGGCCTGACGGCCTCGGCGGTCTCGGAGCACCGGGGCGCGCTCTACAACCTGTTTGAAACGCAGTTCGGCACGCGGATGGTGCGGGCCGAGGAGAAGCTCAAGGCCGCGGCGGCCGACGAGCCGAGCGCAGCCGCGCTCGGCGTCCAGCCGGGCCACCCGCTGCTTGCCGTGGAGCGCGTTTCATATACGTACTCCGACAAGCCTGTGGAATGGCGCCGCGGGCTCTACAAGACCGACCGTTACTTCTACAAGAGTGAATTGGGGTGATAAACCCCGGATCCTCGCTGCGCCAACCCCTCCCCTGCGGCGCTATAATTGTTGCGCCTGCGATATTTTTCCCCGCAGGCCGCGTCCTTTCCCCGAAACACGGTTCACCGACATGCCCAACGTCGCCATAAAGAAGAAAAGACCGGTCTACCTCAACCTCGTGCAGATCCGCTTGCCGCTGCCCGGGTTCGTCTCGATCCTGCACAGGGTCAGCGGTGCGCTGCTGTTCGTGGCGGCCGTCTGGCTGCTGTTCATGCTGGATCGCAGCCTGGCCTCCGAAGCCGGATTCCAGTCGGTGCGCCATTACATGGCCTTCCCGCTGGTCAAGCTGGCGCTGCTGGTGCTGGTCTGGGCGTTCTGCCACCACTTCTGCGCCGGCATCCGCTACCTCTTCCTCGACCTGAACAAGGGCCTCGACCTGCCGGCCGCGCGCGCGAGCAGCTGGGCGGTCCTCGCAGTCAGCCTCGCGCTCACCGCATTCCTGGGAGCAAAGCTATGGTGAACCGCGTAGTCACGGGCGCCCACTACGGCCTGCGCGACTGGCTCGCGCAGCGCGTCACGGCCGCGATCATGGCGGTCTACACGGTGATCATCCTCGTGGTCCTGCTCGCCGGCCAGCCGATCAACTACGGCGTCTGGAGCGACCTCTTCACGCAGGGCTGGATGCGCGTGGCGACGCTGCTGTTCGCCGCGAGCTTCGCCTGGCACGCCTGGGTGGGCGTGCGCGACATCATCATGGATTACATCAAGCCGACCGGCGTGCGCCTGTCGCTGGAGGCGCTGGTGCTGCTGACCATCGCGGGCTACCTCGCCTGGGCCATCCAGATCCTTTGGAGATAAGAGCGTGTCGCTTCCCGTAAGAAGGTTTGACGCCGTCGTCGTCGGCGCAGGTGGTTCCGGCATGCGTGCCTCGCTCGAGCTCGCGCGCGCCGGCATGAAGGTCGCGGTGCTCTCGAAGGTTTTCCCGACCCGGTCCCATACGGTCGCCGCGCAGGGCGGCATCGCCGCGCCGCTGGCCAATTCGACCGAGGACAACTGGCACTGGCACATGTACGACACCGTCAAGGGCTCGGATTACCTCGGCGACCAGGACGCGATCGAATACATGTGCCGCCGCGCGGTCGAAGTGGTCGTCGAGCTCGAGCACCTCGGCATGCCGTTCGACCGGCTGGAAAACGGCAAGATCTACCAGCGCCCGTTCGGCGGGCACACGCAGGAGTACGGCAGCGCCAAGATGGCGATGCGCTCGTGCGCGGCAGCGGACCGCACCGGCCACGCGATGCTGCACACGCTCTACCAGAGCAACGTCAAGGTCAACACCCAGTTCTTCGTCGAATGGATGGCGCTCGACCTAGTGCGCGATTCCGAGGGCGCGGTCTGCGGCGTCGTCGCCATGGAGATGGAAACCGGCGACGTGATGATCCTGCAGGGCAAGTCGACCATCCTCGCCACGGGCGGGGGCGGGCGCATCTATTCGGCGAGCACCAACGCGTTCATCAATACCGGCGACGGCATCGGCATGGCCGCGCGCGCGGGGATCCCGCTCGAGGACATGGAGTTCTGGCAATTCCACCCGACCGGAGTGGCCGGCGCAGGCGTACTGATCACCGAAGGCGTGCGCGGCGAGGGCGGCTACCTGCTGAACAAGAACGGCGAACGCTTCATGGAGCGCTACGCGCCCAACGCCAAGGACCTAGCGAGCCGCGACGTCGTCTCGCGCGCAATGACCACCGAGATCAAGGAAGGCCGCGGGTGCGGCAAGGACGGCGACCACGTGATGCTCAAGCTCGACCACCTGGGTCCTGACGTCATCAACCTGCGCCTGCCCGGCATCCGCGAGATCGCGATCAAGTTCGCCAACGTCGACCCGGTCAAGGACCCGATCCCGGTCGTGCCGACGGTGCACTACATGATGGGCGGCATCCCGACCAACTACCTCGGCCAGGTCGTGGTGCCGAAGGGCGGCAACCCGGAAGTGCCGGTGCCGGGCCTGTTCGCGGTCGGCGAATGCGCGTGCGTTTCGGTGCACGGCGCGAATCGCCTCGGCACGAACTCGCTCCTCGACCTCGTCGTGTTCGGCAAGGCCGGAGGTGAAAGCGCGGTGGAAGAGATCCGCAGGCAGCCCCTCGCGCACCGCGACCTGCCGAAGGATGCCGGCGACTATTCGATGTCCCGCCTCGCGCGCCTCGATTCGGCGACCTCGGGTGAGCGCGTGTTCGACGTGGGCACCGACCTGCGCAAGTCGATGCAGTCGCACTGCGGGGTGTTCCGCTTCCCGGACATGCTGGCCGAGGGCGTAACGAAGATGAAGGAGATCGCCGAGCGCGCGGGTCGCACCTATATCTCCGACAAGTCCAAGGTGTTCAACACCGCGCGCATCGAGGCGCTGGAACTGGACAACCTCGTCGAGACCGCGATGGCCACGGCCGTGTCGGCCGAGGCGCGGAAGGAGTCCCGCGGCGCCCAGGCGCGCGAGGACTTCCCCGACCGCGACGACAAGAACTGGATGAAGCACACGCTGTGGTTCAAGGAAGGCAACCGGCTCGAGTACAAGCCGGTGCACCAGAAGCCGCTGTCGGTGGAGGCCTTCGAACCGAAGGTTCGAACCTACTAGCGCAAGCCTGAAGTCAGGACGTACTGAGGAAAAGAACAGCCATGCGATTCAGCATCTACCGCTACGACCCCGACAGGGATTCGGCCCCGCGCATGCAGGACTACGAGGTGGCCCTCGAGCCGACCGACCGGATGCTCCTCGACGCGCTGACGCGCATCAAGTCGGACGACGACTCGGTGTCCTACCGGCGCTCGTGCCGCGAGGGCATCTGCGGCTCGGACGCGATGAACATCAACGGCAAGAACGGCCTCGCCTGCATCACCAAGCTGGCCGACCTGCCGGACCACGTCACGCTGCGCCCGCTGCCGGGGCTGCCGGTGATCCGCGACCTGATCGTCGACATGACGCAGTTCTTCAAGCAGTACCACTCGATCAAGCCCTACCTGATCAACGACGAGCCGGCACCCGAAAGGGAAAGGCTGCAGTCGCCAGAGGACCGCGAGGAACTGAACGGGCTGTACGAGTGCATCCTGTGCGCCTGCTGCTCGACCTCGTGCCCGTCGTTCTGGTGGAACCCGGACAAGTTCGTCGGACCGGCCGGGCTGCTGCAGGCCTACCGGTTTATTGCGGACACCCGCGACCAGGCCACCAGCGAGCGCCTCGACAACCTCGAGGACCCATACCGCCTGTTCCGCTGCCACACGATCATGAACTGCGTCGACGTGTGCCCGAAGAACCTGAACCCGACCCGGGCGATCGGCAAGATCAAGGACATGATGGTCAAGCGCGCGGTCTGAACCGCCCGCCACCGGATCCCGCCCCGATGCACTCCTCGCCCGGCACCGTCGCGCAGTACCGTCTCAAGTGGAAGTGCCGGCGCGGGCTGCTGGAGCTGGACATCGTGCTCGAGCGTTTCCTGCAACACAAGGCCGGTACCCTGGATGAATCGTCGCTGGAGCTCCTCAACGAGATCCTCGACTACCAGGACAACGACCTGTGGGACATCGTGAACGGCCGCAGCGAGGACTACCCGCCCCGTCACAAGGCCCTGGTAGACGTGCTGCGCCGGAGCTGAATGCGGCACAACCGCGGCTGAACTACGAAACCTCTGCGACACCTGAACTGGAGAATCCCTTGGACAAGAAAGCCACCCTGACACTCGCCGACGGAAAGACGCTCGATTTCCCGGTCCTGACCGGTTCCATCGGGCCCGAGGTCATCGACATCCGCTCGCTATACGGGAAGTCGGGCATGTTCACCTATGACCCGGGGTTCCTGTCGACCGCCAGCTGCAACTCGAGCATCACCTACATCGACGGCGACGCAGGGGTGCTGCTGTACCGCGGCTACCCGATCGAGCAGCTCGCGCAGCACTGCGATTTCCTCGAGACCTGCTACCTGCTGCTGGACGGCGAGCTGCCAAACGCGGCGCAGAAGAAGACGTTCGTCGACACGGTGACGAACCACACGATGGTCCACGACCAGCTCAGCCGGTTCTTCACCGGGTTCCGCCGCGACGCGCACCCGATGGCGGTGCTGGTGGGCGTGGTCGGCGCGTTGTCGGCCTTCTACCACGACTCCCTCGACATCAGTAACGCCGAGCACCGCAAGATCTCGGCGTTCCGGCTGATCGCCAAGCTCCCGACCATCGTCGCGATGGCCTACAAGTACAACATCGGCCAGCCCTTCGTGTACCCGAGGAACGACCTGTCGTATTCGGCCAACTTCATGCGCATGATGTTCGCCGTGCCGGCCGAGGAGTACAAGGTCAACCCGGTGCTGGTCCGCGCGCTGGACCGCATCCTGATCCTGCATGCGGACCACGAGCAGAACGCCTCGACTTCGACGGTGCGCCTGTCGGGCTCGTCGGGCGCGAACCCGTTCGCCTGCATCGCGGCGGGCATTGCCTGCCTGTGGGGCCCGGCGCACGGCGGCGCCAACGAGGCCGCGCTCAACATGCTCGAGGAGATCGGCGACGCCTCCAAGATCCCCGAGTTCATCAAGCAGGTGAAGGACAAGAACTCCGGTTCCAAGCTGATGGGCTTCGGCCACCGCGTCTACAAGAACTACGACCCGCGCGCCAAGCTCATGCGCGAGACCTGCTACGAGGTGCTGAACGAGCTGGGGCTGGAGAACGACCGCCTGTTCAAGCTCGCCATGGCGCTCGAGAAGGTGGCGCTCGAGGACGACTACTTCGTGTCGCGCAAGCTCTACCCGAACGTCGACTTCTACTCGGGCATCGTGCAGCGCGCGCTGGGGATCCCGGTGTCGATGTTCACCTGCATCTTCTCGCTCGCCCGCACGGTGGGCTGGATCGCCCAGTGGAACGAAATGATCTCCGACCCGGAGCAGAAGATCGGCCGCCCGCGCCAGCTTTACAAGGGCGCGGCCCGCCGCGAAGTGCAGCCCATCGACAAACGCTGATCCAAGGGGATCCCGCCATGATGAAGCAGCTCGCCGGCAACTCGTACCTCTTCGGCGGCAACGCGCCGTTCGTCGAGGAGCTTTACGAGCAGTACCTCGTCAATCCCGGCGCGGTGCCCGAGGGCTGGCGCGAGTACTTCGACCAGATGCAGCTGATGCCGGGCGCGCAGGGCAACGGGGACAAGGACGTGGCCCACGCGCCGGTCGTCGAGTCGTTCGTGCAGCGCGCGAAGGCCGGCCAGCTCGGCGGCGCGCGCGCGCCGGTGCAGCTTGCCACGCACGAGAAGCTGCAGGTTGCGGCGCTGCTGCTGGTCACCTCCTACCGGATCTCCGGCTCGCGCTGGTCGAACCTCGACCCGCTCAAGCGCATGCCGCGCCCGCCCGCGCCGGAGCTCGAGTCGGCGTACTACGACCTGACCGAGGCCGACCTCGACACCGAGGTCAATGCGGGCTCGTTCATCAGCCTGGAGCGGGTCACGCTGCGCACGCTGATCCAGGCGCTGCGCGACACGTACTGCCGCAACATCGGCTTCGAATACATGTTCATCAGCGAGCGCGCCCAGCGCCTGTGGATCCAGGAGCGCATCGAGCCGGTCCGGGCAACCCCGAAATTCGACACCGCCTACCAGCGGCGCATCCTGCAGAAGCTGACCGAGGCCGAGACGCTCGAGAAATACCTGCATACGCGTTACGTCGGCCAGAAACGATTCTCGCTCGAGGGCGGGGAAAGCCTGATCCCGATGATGGACGAGCTGATCCAGCGTGCCGGAGCGTCCGGCGTGCAGGAGATCGTGATCGGCATGGCCCACCGCGGGCGCCTCAACGTGCTGGTCAACGTGCTGGGCAAGATGCCCGAGGAACTGTTCTCCGAGTTCGAGGGCAAGCACCAGAGCGACTTCTCGTTCTCGGGCGACGTGAAGTACCACAAGGGCTTCTCCTCCGACATCACCACGCCGGGTGGCCCCGTACACATCAGCGCGGCGTTCAATCCCTCCCACCTCGAGATCGTGAACCCGGTGGTCGAGGGCTCGGTGCGCGCGCGCCAGCGCCGCCGCGACGACAAGACCGGCGACCAGGTGCTGCCGATCCTGATCCACGGCGACGCCGCGTTCGCGGGCCAGGGCGTGGTCATGGAGACGCTGAACCTCTCGGGCACGCGCGGCTACGGCACGGGCGGCACGGTGCACATCGTCGTGAACAACCAGATCGGCTTCACGACCTCGGACCCGCGCGACGCGCGTTCCACGATCTACTGCACGGATGTGGCGAAGATGGTCGAGGCGCCGATCTTCCACGTAAACGCTGACGACCCGGAGGCCGTGCAATACGTCACGCAGATGGCCCTCGATTTCCGCAAGCAGTTCAAGAAGGACGTCGTGATCGACATGGTCTGCTTCAGGAAGCTCGGCCACAACGAGCAGGACGAGCCCTTCATCACGCAGCCGCTGATGTACAAGAAGATCACGCAGCACCCGGGTACGCGCAAGCTGTACGCCGACAAGCTGGTGACGCAGGGCGTGATCAAAGCAGAGGAGCCGGACGAGATCATCAAGCAGTTCCGCGCCGACCTGGACGCGGGCAAACACACGTCGAACCCCGTGCTGTCGAACTTCAAGAGCAAGTTCGCGGTGGACTGGACCTCCTTCGTCGGCGCCAAGTGGACCGATGCCGCCGACACGCACGTGCCGCTCGCGCAACTGCAGCGCCTGTCCGAGGCGCTGACCACGCTGCCCGCAGGTTTCAAGGTGCACCCGACGGTGGGGCGCCTCCTCGAGGCGAGGAAGCAGATGGGCGAGGGCAAGATCCCGGTGGACTGGGGCATGGCCGAGACCCTGTCCTACGCCTCGCTGGTGGCGAACGGCTACAACGTGCGCCTCTCCGGCCAGGACGCGGGCCGCGGCACGTTCGCTCACCGCCACTCCGTCCTGCACGACCAGGACCGCGAACGCTGGGATTCGGGCACCCATATTCCGCTGAACAGCATCTCCAAGGACCAGGGCGACTTCGTGGTCATCGACTCGGTGCTGTCGGAGGAGGCTGTGCTCGGGTTCGAGTACGGCTATGCCACGGCCGAGCCTAACGAACTCGTGATCTGGGAAGCGCAGTTCGGCGATTTCGCCAACGGCGCGCAGGTCGTGATCGACCAGTTCATCTCGTCGGGCGAGGCGAAGTGGGGCCGCGTCTGCGGCCTCGTGATGCTGCTGCCCCACGGCTACGAAGGCCAGGGGCCCGAGCACTCCTCGGCGCGCCTCGAGCGTTACCTGCAGCTGTGCGCGGAGCACAACATGCAGGTCGTGGTGCCGTCCAACGCGGCGCAGATCTTCCACCTGCTGCGCCGCCAGATGCTGCGCCCGTTCAGGAAGCCGCTGGTCGTCATGACGCCGAAGTCGCTGCTGAGGAAGAAGGACGCCGCCTCGCCGCTGAAGGACCTGGCCAAGGGCACGTTCCAGACGGTGATCCCGGAGATCGACGCCCTCGACCCGAAATCGGTCACGCGCATCATCGCGTGCTGCGGCAAGGTCTACTACGACCTGCTGTCGGCCCGCCGCGAGCGCCGCCACGACAACGTCGCCGTGATCCGCGTCGAGCAGCTCTACCCCTTCCCGCACAAGCCGTTTGCGGCGGAGATGAAGAAGTACCCGAACGCACACGAGGTGGTCTGGTGCCAGGAAGAGCCCCAGAACCAGGGGGCGTGGTACCAGATCGGGCATTACATGAGCGAGAACATGCGCGACGACCAGAAGCTGCATTACGCGGGCCGCCCCCCGTCGGCAGCGCCGGCCGGCGGGTACCTCTCCAAGCACAACGAGCGCCAGAAGGCGCTGGTGGACCAGGCTTTCGGCAAGTACAAGTAGCCGCAATCCGGCAGTAGAAGCCCGGCGCGCTACGCGCCTGTTTTTTCAAAACCCGAGGCGAGGCTTAGCCGGACCCGGGGAAAAACGGAACGGGGAATCCCATGATCGTAGAAGTCAAAGTACCGCAGCTGTCCGAATCGGTGTCCGAAGCGACGCTGCTCTCCTGGCACAAGAAGGAGGGCGAGGCCGTAGCGCGCGACGAGAACCTGATCGACATCGAGACCGACAAGGTCGTGATGGAGCTGCCCGCGCCGGTGGCCGGTGTCCTCGTGAAGATCATCAAGGGCGAGAAGGGCCTGGTCGGTTCGGGCGAGGTGATCGCCCAGATCGACACCGAAGCCAAGGCCAGCGTGGCCTCGGCAGCGCCTGCGGCCAAGGCCGCGGCCCCCGCACCGGCGGCACCCGTGCCTGCGCCGGCACCTGCGGCGCCCGTAGCGAGTGCGCCCGTGATGCCCGCCGCGCAGAAGATTGCCGCCGAAAAAGGCATCAATACGTCCACGATTGCCGGCACGGGCCGCGACGGCCGCGTGACCAAGGGCGACGTCCTTCAGGCCGGCGCCCCTGCCGCGCGTGCGGCGACGCCGGCAGCAGCCCCTGCCGCGGCGCTCCCGCAACCGCCGTCCCCCGTCAACATCGACGCGATGCTCGCCAACCGGCCCGAACAGCGTGTGCCCATGTCGCGCCTGCGCGCGCGCATCGCCGAGCGCCTCGTCCAGTCCCAGTCCACTGCCGCGATCCTCACGACCTTCAACGAGGTCAACATGCAGCCGGTCATGGACATGAGGAAGAAGTACCAGGAGCGCTTCGAGAAGGAGCACGGCACCAAGCTCGGCTTCATGTCCTTCTTCGTGAAGGCCGTGGTCGCCGGGCTCAAGAAATACCCGGTCGTGAACGCCTCGGTGGATGGCAACGACATCGTCTACCACGGGTACTTCGACATCGGCATCGCGGTGGGCAGCCCGCGCGGGCTGGTGGTCCCGATCCTGCGCGACTGCGACCAGATGAGCTTCGCCGGGATAGAAAAGAAGATCGCCGAGTTCGGCAAGAAGGCCGGCGACGGCAAGCTGACGATCGAGGACCTCACCGGTGGCACGTTCTCGATCTCCAACGGCGGCACGTTCGGCTCGATGCTGTCGACACCGATCATCAACCCGCCGCAGTCGGCGATCCTCGGCGTGCACGCGACCAAGGACCGCGCGGTGGTCGAGAACGGGCAGGTCGTGGTGCGGCCGATGAACTACTTCGCGCTGTCCTACGACCACCGGATCATCGACGGCCGCGAGGCGGTGCTGTTCCTGGTCGCGGTCAAGGAGGCCCTCGAGGATCCCGCCCGCCTGCTGATCGAGGTCTGACATGGCCCAGACCTTCGATGTGGTGGTGATCGGGTCGGGCCCGGCGGGGTACATCGCCGCGATCCGCGCGGCGCAGCTGGGCCTCTCGACGGCCTGCGTCGAGGACTGGAAGTCGCCCAAGGGCGACCTTCGCCTGGGCGGCACCTGCCTCAACGTGGGCTGCATCCCGTCCAAGGCGTTGCTTGAGTCCTCCGAGAACTACGAGCGCGTGACGGACAAGTTCAAGGCCCACGGCATCACTGCGACCGGGGTCAAGTTCGACCTCGCCACGATGCTCGACCGGAAGGAGAAGATCGTCGCCAAGATGACCTCCGGGATCGCGGGGCTGTTCAAGAAGAACAAGGTCACCTGGCTGCAAGGCCGCGGCAAGCTCGCCGGCGGCGGTGCGGAAGGGTGGCAGGTCGAGGTGGCGGGCGCGAGAGGCGCCGAGAAGGTCACCGCGAAGCACGTGATCGTCGCCACCGGCTCCAAGGCGCGTCACCTGCCCGACCTGCCGGTGGACAACGTCATGGTCTGCGACAACGAAGGTGCGCTGTCCTTCGATTCGGTGCCCGAACGCCTTGGCGTCATCGGGGCCGGCGTCATCGGCCTGGAACTGGGCAGCGTCTGGCGCCGGCTGGGCTCCAAAGTGAAAATCGTCGAGGCGTTGCCGGCCTTCCTTGGCGCGGCCGACGAATCGGTCGCGGCGGAAGCCTGGAAGATCTTCACGAAAGAGCAGGGCCTCGACATCGAACTCGGCATCAAGATCAAGTCGGTCAGGAAGGGCAAGAAGGAAATCGTCATCGAGTATTCGGCCGCCGACGGCGCCGCGAAGAAGTTCGAGTGCGACCGGCTGATCGTGTCCATCGGGCGCATTCCCAACACCGATGGCCTTGGCGCCGAAGGCGTCGGCCTCAAGGTCGACGCACGAGGTTTCGTCGAGGTGGACGGCCACTGCCGCACCAACCTGCCGAATGTGTGGGCAGTAGGAGACGTAGTGCGCGGCCCCATGCTCGCGCACAAGGGCGAGGAGGAAGGCGTGATGGTCGCCGAGATCATCGCCGGCCAGAAAGGGCATGTGAACTACGACACCATCCCCTGGGTCATCTACACGGCCCCGGAAATCGCCTGGGTGGGCAAGACCGAGCAGCACCTCAAGGCCGAGGGCGTTGCCTACAAGTCAGGCCGCTTCCCGTTCGCGTACAACGGCCGCGCGCTGGGCCGTGACGAGCCGGAAGGCTTCATCAAGATGCTGGCCGACGCGAAGACCGACCGGATCCTCGGCGTTCACGTGATTGGCGGGCAGGCCTCGGAACTGATCGCCGAGGCGGTGGTGGCGATGGAGTTCTCGGCCTCGGCCGAGGACATCGCCCGCATCTGCCATGCGCACCCGTCGATGTCCGAAGTCATGCATGAGGCCGCGCTCGCCGTCGACAAGCGCTCGCTGAACAGCTAGATGCCCCGCAGCCATGCGGGATAGCGCGCTCGACGCGGACCTCGAGTCGCTGGAGGACGGCGACGTCCGCATGGACGTCGTGGCGCTCTACCAACAGAGTCTTGCGAAGCGCGGGTTCGTGTCGGACGCGGCGCAGTGGCGCGCCGTCGAGCGCTTGCAGCGCCTCTACGACGAATGGACCGCCTACAAGGCCCGTCGCAATACGGCGCTGAAGCGGATGCTGGTCAAGCCGCCGCTCCCCAAGGGGGTCTACCTCTGGGGCGGGGTTGGGCGGGGCAAGAGTTTCCTGATGGACTCGTTCTACCTGTGCGTGCCGCTGATCCGCAAGCGCCGGGTTCACTTCCACCACTTCATGCGCGAGATCCATCGCGAGCTGAACGAGGTCAAGGGCACCGCGGACCCGATCGCCGAGGTGGCCGCGCGCACCGCCAAGCGCTACCGGCTGATCTGCTTCGACGAGTTCCATGTCTCCGACATCGCCGACGCCATGATCCTCGGCCGTTTCCTTGACCAGGTCATGGAGCGCGGTGTGGTGTTCTGCATGACCAGCAACTACGCGCCCGACCAGCTCTACCCCAACGGCCTGCAGCGGGAGCGCTTCCTGCCGACGATCGAGTTGATCAAGAGCCGCATGGACGTGCTCGAGGTGGACCAGGGCAACGACTACCGCCGCCGGGCGCTCGAGCAGGTCAGGGTCTACCACACGCCGCTCGACGCGGCGGCCGAGGCGTCGCTCGAGCGCATCTTCGCCAGCCTGAAGGACGTCGAGGAGGAGACCCACCCGCTCGACGTCGAGGGCCGCAAGATCCCCTACCGGAAGCGCGCGGGGGGATTGGTCTGGTTCGACTTCTCCGTGCTGTGCGGCGGGGCCCGCTCGTACACCGACTATGTCGACCTCACGCGGCGTTTCCATACGGTGATACTGTCCGGTATACCGCGCATTTCGGCGAAGAACGCGGATTCGGCCCGCCGCTTCACCTGGCTGGTGGACGTGTTTTACGACGAGCGCATCAAGCTGATCTGCTCGGCCGCGACCGTCCCCGAGGAGTTGTACGCGGACGGCACGCAGGGCGAGACGGCGAGCGTCGAATTCTCGCGCACCGTCAGCCGCCTGACCGAGATGCAGTCCATGGATTACCTGCAGGCCGAGAGGCCGAAGCACGACAATCGCAGCGAGGAGGACTAGATGGAGAAGTTCAAGGCTTACAAGATCACCGAAGTCGACAAGAAGGCGAGTGCCGCGTTCACCGAGTTCACATTGGACCAGCTCGACCCCGGCGAGGTCGTCGTGCGCGTGGCGTATTCGGACGTGAACTTCAAGGATGCGTTGGCCGCGACCGGCAAGGGCCGCATCCTGCTGCGCCCGGAATGCATAGGCGGGATCGACCTTTCCGGTACCGTCGTGTCGTCGACCGACGCGCGTTTCGCCAAGGGCGATGCCGTGCTCGCAACCGGCTTCGACCTCGGCGTGAAGCACCACGGCGGCTACGCCGAGTACGCGCGCGTGCCGGCCGACTGGCTGGTCAAGGTCCCGCAGGGCATGACCCTGTTCGAAGCGATGGCCTTCGGCACGGCCGGCTTCACGGCGGGCCTGGGCATCGTGCGCATGGAACAGAACGGCCTGAAACCCTCCAACGGCCCGGTACTCGTCAACGGCGCCACCGGCGGTGTCGGATCGATCGCGATCGATGCACTGTCGAAGCTCGGCTACCACGTGGTCGCGCTGACCGGCAAGGAAGCCGAGACCGATTACCTGAAGAAGCTCGGCGCCAAGGAAGTGATGTTGCGCCAGAGCATCGACCTGGCCAAGATCCGCCCGCTTGACCGCGCCCAGTGGGCCGGTGCAATCGACAACCTTGGCGGCGAAATCCTCGCCTGGACGGCGAGCACGATGAAGGTCGGCGGCACCATCGCTTCGATCGGCCTTGCGGCCAGCCCGTCGCTACCGACCACAGTGCTGCCCTTCATCCTGCGCGGCGTGAGCCTGCTGGGGATCGACTCGGTGAACTGCCCGATGCCGCTGCGGACCGAAGTCTGGCGCAGGCTCGCGACCGACATGCGGCCGGTGCACCTGAAGGATATGACGAAGACGGTGGCGTTCGACCAGCTTCCCACGGTCTTCAATGCGTTCGTCGAGGCCAAAGCCACCGGGAGGACGGTGGTGGATATGGCGGCTTGAAAGCCCGCCGCAATCTGGGCCTGAGCCGGGTTTGAAGTCCCCTCTCTCATGATTTCGAGAAAGTAAGGGTTGCGCGGACGCGCAACCCAAGACTTTCTCGAAATCATGAGATTCACAAGGTCAAACCCGTGAAGGCCTTCGCACAGGAGCAGGAGGAGCCATGACAAAAATAATCGACTTCCACCGCCGTTCGATCGAGGACCGCGAAGGGTTCTGGGGAGACGAGGCGAAGCGCATCCACTGGCACAAGCCCTTCACGAAGGTGCTGGAGTACGTGAAGCCGCCGTTCGCGAAGTGGTTCGTGGGCGGCGAAACCAACCTTTGTCATAACGCGGTGGACCGCCACCTCGCGGAACGCGGCGACCAGAAGGCGCTGGTGTGGATCTCGACCGAGGTGGACAAGGAGGAGAGCTACACCTACCGGCAGCTGCATGCGGAGGTCCAGCGCGTGGCCGCGATGATGAAGTCGCTCGGGGTGGGCAAGGGCGACCGGGTGATCGTCTACATGCCGAATACGCCCGAGGCGGTGTTCGCGATCCTCGCGTGCGCCCGGATCGGCGCGGTGCACTCGGTGGTGTTCGGCGGATTCGCGGCGGCGAGCCTGGCGGCGCGGATCGACGACGCGAAGCCGGCGCTGATGGTGACCTCCGACGGCGGCAGCCGGATGGGCAAGCCGGTGCTGTACAAGGCGCTGGTGGACGAGTCGATCAAGCTGTCGAAGTACCCTCCGAAGCACGTGCTGATCTTTCGCCGCGGGCTCGACCCGGCGATGCCCGTGGTCGCAGGGCGGGACGTCGACTGGGTGGAGCTGGCCGGCAGGCACGAGGGGGCGGAAGTCCCGTGCACGTGGCTGGAATCGAACGAGCCGTCCTATATCCTCTATACCTCGGGCACGACGGGCAAGCCCAAGGGCGTGCAGCGCGACGTGGGCGGGCATGCGGTCGCGATGGCGGCATCGATGGAGTACATCTACTGCGGCGGGCCGGGCGAATCGATCTTCACGACCTCGGACATAGGCTGGGCGGTGGGGCACTCCTACATCATCTACGCGCCGCTGATCGTCGGCATGACCAGCATCATCTACGAGGGCGTGCCGATCCGGCCCGATCCCGGCATCTGGTGGAAGATCGTGCAGGACCACAAGGTCAGCGTGATGTTCTCCGCGCCGACCGCGATCCGCGTGCTCAAGAAAAGCGATGTCTCGTGGCTGAAGAAGTACGACCTGTCCACACTGAAGCATCTGTTCCTTGCCGGCGAGCCGCTGGACGAGCCCACGCACGCGTGGATTTCGGAGGGACTGGGCAAGCCCGTGATCGACCACTACTGGCAGACTGAGACCGGCTGGCCGGTGCTGACCGCGATGCCGGGCGTTGAGGAAACGCCGATCAAGTTCGGCAGCCCGTCGTTCCCGGCCTACGGCTACGACCTGAAGCTGCTGCGTGAGTCGGATTCCAGCGAAGCGGGCGCCGACGAGAAGGCGGTGGTGGTGATCGAGCCGCCCCTGCCGCCGGGCTGCATGTCGACGCTGTGGGGCGACGACGAGCGGTTCGTGAAGACCTATTTCTCGACCATCCCGGGCCGCGTCCTCTACACCACGTTCGACTGGGGCATCCGCGACAAGGACGGCTACTACTTCATCCTCGGCCGGACCGACGACGTGATCAACGTGGCGGGGCACCGCCTCGGTACGCGCGAGATCGAGGAGGCGGTGAACATGCACCCCGGCATCGCCGAGTGCGCGGTCGTAGGGGTGGCCGACCAGCTCAAGGGCCAGCTGCCGATGGCGTTCGCGGTGGTCAAGGATCCCTCCCAGGTCGCGAGCCCGGAAGGCAGCATGAAGCTGGAAGGCGAGATCATGAAAACCGTGGACAGGCAGCTCGGCGCCATCGGCCGACCGAGCCGGGTCTTCTTCGTGACCTTGCTGCCGAAGACCCGATCGGGCAAAGTGCTGCGGCGCTCGATTTCGGCTCTGGCCGAGGGGCGCGATCCCGGCGACCTCACGACGATCGAGGACCCGGCCTCGCTTGAACAGATCAAGGCAGCGCTCAAAGGCGCATCGAAAGGAACATCATGAAGACCCGTCCCGCACTCACCCTCGAAGACTGCAAGAAGATCAGCGCCGGCGCCGAAGCCGAGGCTAAGAAGAACAACTGGGAGGTCGCCATCGTCATCCTCGACGACGGCGGGCATGTCCTGCATGCACTGCGCAGCGACGGCGCCACGCCCGCCAACGTCACCATCGCCACCGAGAAGGCGCGCACCGCGGCGCTGACCCGCCGTCCCAGCAAGATGTGGGAGGAGCGGGTTGCGGGCGGCCGGGTGTCGATGCTGAAGATGCCGGGGGTGCTGCCGGTCGAGGGCGGCTTGCCGATCATGGTCGAGGGGACCTGTGTCGGCGGCATCGGCGTGTCCGGCGTGCAGTCGCACGAGGACGCCCAGATCGGGCAGGCGGGGATCGATTTCCTGCTGAAAAAGTAACGCGCAGGAGGGGGCCGCGCCCCTCCCTGCGACCCGCTACTTCAGTGCGTTGAGGCCGGCCTGGGCGACCTGCTCGTCCTGGTCGGAGTTGACGCCGCTCACGCCCACGCCGCCGATGATCTTGCCGTTGACGACGATGGGCAGGCCCCCCTGGATCGGCGTGGCGCCGGGCAGGCCGAGCACTGCGACGCGTCCCTTGGACACGACGTCCTCGAAAGCCTTGCTCGGGCGGCGGAACATCGCCGCGGTGCGGCCTTTCTCGATCGCGATCGTCGCGCTCGAGGTCTGGGTGTCGTCGAGCATCTCGTAGTAGATCAGCATGCCGTGGTTGTCGAGGATGGCCACGGCCACGTTCCAGCTGTTCTTCTTCGCTTCGGCGATCGCGCCCGCGGCGATCTTCTTGGCATCCTCGAGGTTGATCTGCCCGCCGTAGCTGGGCCGCTGCTGCGCCGCAGCCGCGCCTGCGAACAGCACGAGCGATACGGCGGCGATGAATCGGATGAACCCGTTTGTAGTTTTCATGGTCTCCCCCGGGATGGTTGGCGAAATACGCTGCTACGATACGCGAGAGCCCGCGCCGCGGGCAACCAACCGGGGGCGCCACATGAGCGGACAGGGACAGGCCGTGCCGACCAGGATGATCGACAACGACCGGGTGTGCGTGACCGAGTGGCGGTTTGCCCCCGGGGCGGCCACCGGCTGGCACCGCCACGGGCACGATTACGTGGTTGTTCCCCTCTATGACGGCCAGCTGAAGATCGTGGAGGGCGGCGGCGAGAAGGTCGCCGACCTGAAGAAGGGCGTGCCGTATTTCCGGAACGAGGGGGTGGAGCACGACGTGATCAACGCCAACGCCTTCGAGTACGCCTTCATCGAAATCGAGATCAAGTGACCGGCGGACGCCCGGTCCCCAACTCCTCGGGCACGGCGCGACCACGCCTCGCAGCGCCGGCGGGCGCCTGCGACGCCCACATCCACATCTACGACGCCGGGTTCCTTCCGGCCGGCAGCACGGCGCGGCTTGTGGACAGTGCGGCGGTGGCGGACTACCGCAAGCTGCAGGCGCGCACCGGCACCACGCGCACGGTGGTGGTGACGCCGGCGGCTTACCGCACCGACAACCGCGTGACGCTGGACGCCATCCGGTCGCTGGGTGCGGTCAGCACGCGCGGCGTGGCCGTCGTGCACCCGGATGTGACGGACGCCGAACTGCAGGCCTTGGACGACGGGGGCGTGCGCGGCATCCGGTTCACGCTGTTCGACCCGGCCACCGCGGTGACGACCTTCGACATGGTCGAGCCGCTGGCGCATCGCGTGGCCGAGCTCGGCTGGCACGTGCAGCTGCATTGGCGGGCCGACCAGATCGTGCCGCGAGCCGAACTGCTCGACCGCCTGCCCGGTACGCTCGTCTTCGACCACCTGGCCCGGTTGCCGATGCCCGAAGGTGCCTCCCACCCGGCCTTCGGCATCGTGGAGCACCTGCTGAAGGGGGGCCGTGCCTGGGTGAAGCTGTCGGGGCCTTACCTCGACCACCGTGGCCCCGACTACGAAGGCGGCACTGGCGTGGCGCAGGCCTTTGTCCGGGCCGCTCCGGACCGGCTGGTGTGGGGCAGCGACTGGCCGCACCCGACCGAGAAAGAAGTGAAGCCGGACGACGCGGCGCTGTTCGACCTGCTGGGCGACTGGGCGGGCGACGAGGCGCTGCGTCGCCGGATCCTCGTGGACAATCCCGCTGCCCTCTACGGGTTCGCATGAGCGCGGTCCTCGAACTCGTCCTCGCGCGCGAGAAGGTGCGCAATGCGCTGGACCTGGAGACCACCGAACGGCTGTTCGCGGGGTTCGAGCGTGCCCGCGACGACGATACGGTCCGTGCCGTGCTGCTGCGGGGAGAGGGCGCCGGGTTCTGCGCCGGCAGCGACGTGAAGGAAATGGCGCAGGCCACCATGCAGGCTCGCCTCGACGTCGCGCGGCGCAAGGCGGAACTGATGCGCCTGATCGCTGGGATCGACAAGCCGGTGGTGTGCGCCGTGCACGGATTCGCGTTGGGCGGCGGGTTCATGCTGGCGATCGGGTGCGACGTCGTCGTGACGGCGTCGGACGCCGCCTGGCGCCTGCCGGAAGTCGGGCTGGGATTTTTTCCGCCCTGGGGCATCGAAGCGCTGGCGCGGCGCGTGGGCGTCGCGCGGGCGCGCTGGCTGGTGTGGGGTACGCACGCGCTGACAGGCAGCGAAGCCACGCGCATCGGGCTTGCCGAGGAAGAGGTCCCGGCCGCGGATGTCCGTGGGGTCGCGCGAGATGCAGCGGCGAAGCTCGCGGCCCTGCCGCCCGGTTCGGCCCGGACCACCAAGCGGTTCTTCCGCGAGCAGGTGCCGGTGGCGGGGCTCGACGACCTCGCCCTCGAGGCCTACCGGCTGGATTTCGAGGCCGGCTCGGCCGACCGTGCCTTCGACCGCTTCAGGCCGCGGGAAGGCTGAGGAGCTTCAGGCCGTCCGCATCGGTCGCGAGGTAGCCGCCATGCCCGTACCAGTCGTGCAAGACCCAGCGTTCGCAGGGCTTGCCGTCGACTTCCAATTTGTGATGTCCGGGCCGGTGCGTATGGCCATGGATGAGTCGCGTGCAGGCGTGCGCGCGTAACGCCTCTTTCACGGCCCCTTCGTTCACGTCCATGATCGTCGGCGGCTTCGCGCGCTTGTCCTCTTCGCTCCTCGAGCGCAGCACACGCATCTGCTCGCGCCGGGCGGGCAGCGGGGCGGCAAGGAAAGCCTCCTGCCAGGCGTCGCTGCGGCAGAGCCTGCGCCAGTCCTGGTAGGCCGAGTCGTCCGTGCAAAGGGTGTCGCCGTGCATCAGCAGCGTCGGCGTGCCGTACAGGTCGACCACCGTGGGGTCGGCGAGCAATGTCGCTCCTGCGGCCTTGCAGAAAGTCTCGGCCATCAGGAAATCGCGGTTGCCGTGCATCAGGTACACGGGCGTGCCGCCGCGCGCGGCATTGGCCAGGAACCCGGCGACGATCGCATTGAGCGGGTCGTCGAGGTCGTCGTCGCCTACCCAGAACTCGAACAGGTCGCCGAGGATGTAGAGCGCGTCCGCACCCGGGACCTCGCGCTCGAGGAAGGCGAAGAACGCCTCATTGGCGGCCGGCCGCTCGCCGGTGAGGTGCAGGTCGGAGACGAACAGGGCGCGCGGCATGGGAAGGCGCGCCCGTTCGGTCGGCGCTACTTCTTCGCCGCTGCGACGAGCGAGATGGACTCGATCACCACCTGCTCGCGCGGCACGTCGCCCGCGCCCGTGGCGGTCCCGCCGATCTTCATGACCACGTCCATGCCGGCCACGACCTTGCCGAACACCGCGTAGCCGTAGCCCTGCGGGGTTTCGCCCGAGTAGTTCAGGAACTCGTTGTTCTTGGTGTTGATGAAGAACTGCGAGGTGGCCGAATCGCGCACCGAGGTGCGCGCCATCGCGACCGTGCCGATATCGTTGACGAGGCCGTTGGTCGACTCGTTCTTGATCTGGCCGCGCGTGGGTTTCTGGCGCATGTCCTTGTCGAACCCGCCGCCCTGGATCATGAAGTCCTTGATGACGCGATGGAAGACCGTGCCGTTGTAGTGGCCGTCCTTCACGTACTGGAGGAAATTCTCGACCGACTTCGGCGCCTTGGCGGCGTAGAGCTCGAGCCGGATCGTGCCCTGGCTGGTCTTGATGTCGACTTGAGGGTCTGCTGCCAGCGCACCTTCAACGGCGCCGACGGCGCTGAGCATGACGAACGGGATCCAGAACTTGGTGAATTTCATGGCACTCCTTCAGGCGGAACCTTCGTAGATGATCTTCCAGCGCGCGCCTTCCTTCATCCAGTACTGGCGCTTGCGCATCGTGTTGGACAGGTTGTTAGAGCGATAGCCCTGCTCGAAGCTGACGACGACGAAGTCGTCCTTGCCGGGGTTGCGGAACATGCTGACCCCGGACAGCGCGACCTTGATCCACTCCTTGCCGCCGTTGACCTTGCGCTTGTGCGCGGACCACTGGGCCAGGTCCTGGTCGGCCGACTGGAATTTCGCCGAGTAGTGGCGCAGGTACTTCTCGGTGTCGAGGCTTTCCCAGTCGGCGCGCCACGCATCGATCTCCTGCGCGAGGGATTTGCGCTCATCCTCCTGTGCGGCTGCGTCCACCCACTGCAGTTCGTCGGCGATGATCACGGTGGTGATGCCGACCTGCAGCTCGGCGCTGAGGAACTCGAGGTCGATGTTGGACAGCACGATGCAGCCGTCGCTGGCCCGCGGCGGGCGCGCGAAGGTATCCGAGGGCGTGCCGTGCAGCCAGATGCCGTGCCCGTTGCGGCCGCGGCGCTTGTCCCACTCGTTCGGGTAGTTGATCGGGAACGCGCCGGAGCCGTAGAAATCGCCCAGCTTCTTGCGCGGCAGGTTGGCGGTCACGTGGTAAACGCCGACCGGGGTCTTCTGGTCGCCTTCGCGCATCTTGTCGACACCGCGCTTGCCGAGCGTCACGTAGTAGTCGGAGACGAAGCGCGGGCGGCCGTGGTCGTTCTCGAACACGTAGAGCCGGGAGCGCTTCGAGTCGACCACCAGCGCGTGGGTCTGGTCGGGCCGGAACTGCAGCACGTTCCTGGGCAGCCGGCCCGGCGCCGGCCGGTCGCGCATCGCGCTGAGCCGCGAGAGGGCTTCGGCCCGCAGGTCCTCGATCTTTTCCCTGGGGACGTTGCCCGCGTTGCCGAAGGTGGTGATGGGCCGGGTGCGCGCGAGCAGCAGGTCGCCGCGGATCAGGTGGGCGAGGCGGAAATTCGGGTTCGCCTTCAGCAGCGCCTCGACGCGTTCCAGCGCGAGGTCGAACTTGCCGTGTTCGATGGCCTCGAACACCTGCGACAAGGCCTTTTCTGCCTGAGGCGCGAGGGGTGGCGGGGCCACAACCTGGCGCACCGGTTGCGGGGCTTTCTTGCTGTCCTTGCGCGCCGCCTGCGTGAGGGCAACGGGGAAGAGAAGGAGGGCGGTGAGGCTGGCGGCGCAGAGCTGGGCGGCGGTGCTGCCTTTCAATTGCCCACCTTCTCCTGCTGGATTCGCCAGCCCGCATCCGTCCTGACGAGGACCAGGGTCTTCATGCTGTTCGCGCTGAGGGTGTCCGACTTGTAGCGTTGGCGGAAGGTGACGCTCGCCTGCTTGTCGCCGGCAATGCTGACCTTGGGCGCCTCGGCGTCGACCGAGATCGACTTGGGCGCGAGGATGCGCGTGCGGCGCCCCTGCTCCCATTCCGCGCGGGCCTCGCCGTTCGGAGTCTTGAAGTCCCTGGCATAAAAGGCGAGGTAGGCGTCCACGTTCTTCTTCGACCACGCGGCGGCCCATGCGTTCAGCATCTGCACGACTTCGTCGTTGCCGCCTGCGGCAGGCGCCCTGGCGGCGGGCTTCTCGGGGGCCTTCTCCGCGACCGGGGACGGGGCGGGCGCGGCTGGCTTCGCCGCGGGGGCAGGGGCGGGGGCAGGCGCCGCCGCAGCGGGCTTAGCCTCGGGCACGGCGGGAGCCGCGGGGACGGGCGCCGGGGCCGGCGCAGCGGCAACGACGACCGGGGGCTTGGCGGGTGGTTTGGCCGCGGCCGTCGCAGTACCGCGCGGCGCGCCCCCGACGAGTTCCCTCACCAGAGCCAGCTTGTTCTGCGCGGCCGAGTTCGAGGAGTCGAGCTGCAGGGCCTTGTCATAGGCCTGGCTTGCGAGCTTGGAGTACACGTCGCCGAGGTTCTCGTAGGCGGTGGCGTAGCTCGGGTGGGTGCGGATCGATTGCTCCAGCGACGCGCGCGCCTTGTCGTACTGGCCCGCCGCGGCATAGATCACCGCGAGGTTGTTGTACGGCTCGGGCAGGTCGGGATAGTCCTCGGTGAGCTTCTGGAAGATGACGATCGCTTCCTTGGTGTTCCCCTGCTCGGTCAGGATCAGGCCCTTGAGGAAGCGCGCCTGCGCGTCGCGCGGCTTGGAGGCGAGGATCTTGTTGACGCGCTCGAGGGCCTGCTGGTGCTGGCCGGATCGCAGCATCTGGCTTGCGTCCTGGATGTCGTCAGCCCGTGCGGCGGTGGCCGCCGCGATCAGCGACAGCGCCGCGCATCCGCGCAGCAGCCATGTTCTGGAGGCTTTTCCTGACCCGGCTAATTTGAGCATTGTGTTATACTTTTCAAGGCCATACGGTAACAAGCATTGTAATCCAACCCCGGTCCGTTCTCAACTTTATCGGACAATCGGAGTTGCAACTTCGGGGGTCGTACGGCCCGCCCCCGGCATCCCGCCCATGCTGAGAATCTACAACACCCTCGCACGAGAAAAGCAGGACTTCGTCCCCCTCCGGCCCGGTTCGGTCGGCATGTACGTCTGCGGGATCACAGTGTACGACTATTGCCACCTCGGCCACGGCCGGATGATGGTGGTCTTCGACATGGTGCGGCGCTGGCTCGCAGCCAGCGGCCTCGAAGTCAACTTCGTACGCAACATCACGGACATCGACGACAAGATCATCCGTCGCGCGGTCGAAAACGGCGAGACGATCGGCGAGCTGACCGCGCGCTTCATCAGTTTCATGGACGAGGATTTCGCCGCCCTGGGGGTGATGAAGCCCGACCACGAGCCACGCGCAACGCAATACGTGCCGCAGATGCTCGGGATCATCGGCCGGCTGGAGCAAAAGGGCCTCGCCTACAAGGCCGTGGGCGGCGACGTGAACTACGCGGTCAGGAAATTTCCCGGCTACGGAAAGCTCTCGGGCAAGTCGCTCGACGAACTGCGCGCCGGGGAACGCGTCGAGGTGGACACCGGCAAGGCCGACCCGCTCGACTTCGTGCTGTGGAAATCCGCCAAGGACACGGAACCCGAGGAGGTGAAGTGGGATTCCCCATGGGGCAGGGGACGCCCCGGATGGCACATCGAGTGCTCGGCGATGAGCTGTGCGCTGCTCGGCGAGACCTTCGACATCCACGGCGGCGGGCAGGACCTGCAGTTCCCGCACCACGAAAACGAGATCGCGCAGACCGAGGGCGCGACGGGCAAGCGTTTCGTGAACACCTGGATGCACAACGGGTTCGTGCGCGTAGACGACGAGAAGATGTCGAAGTCGCTCGGCAATTTCTTCACGCTGCGTGACATCTTCAAGTCGTTCGAACCCGAGGTGGTGCGGTTCTTCCTGCTTCGCGCCCACTATCGCAGCCCGCTCAACCATTCGGATGCGCACCTGCAGGACGCGAAGGGCGCGCTGACGCGGCTTTACACCGCGCTGAAAGGCGTGCCCGCAGGCGACGCGAAGGTCGACTGGGCCGAACCGCACGCACTCAGGTTCAAGGCTGCGATGGACGACGATTTCGCCACGCCCGAGGCGATCGCCGTGCTGTTCGACCTCGCCAACGAGGCCAACCGCGGGAATCGCGCGCTCGCGATCCAGCTGAAGGCGCTGGGCGGCGTCATGGGCCTGCTGCAGCGCGACCCGCAGGCGTTCCTGCAGGCCGGGAATACGGGCGACCTGTCGGACGCCGAAATCCAGGCGGCGATCGAGGCGCGGCTGGCTGCGCGCAAGGCGAAGGATTACGCGCAGGCGGATCGCATCCGCCAGGACCTGTCGGCCCGCGGCGTGGTGCTCGAGGACGCCGCCGGCGGGACGACCTGGCGCCGGGGCTAGCTCCGGCTCAGAACTTGAACGTGCCGTCCTTGCCTATGATGGTCAGTTCGACGAACGAGCTGCCGTTGTGGTTGCGCGGCCCGAAAGCCACCGCATACCCGCCTGTGTCGTAGCCGCTCATGCCGTCCAGCGCGAGCATGAAGCTGTCGCGCGTTAGCTTGGGGCCCGCGCGGCGCAGCGCTTCCACGGTCACCTTGGCGGCGAGGTAGGCCTCGATCGACGTGAACGAGAAATCCTTGCGGGCGACGTATTTCTCCATCGCGGCGCGGTACTCGTTGACCACCGCCAGCGACATGCGTGCGTAGGGGGGGACCACGGTGGCGACGATCACCCCGGCCCCGTCCTTGCCGAGTTCCTTGGCGAGCTGGTTGGCGCCGGGAAAGGAGTTGGAGGCCATGAACGCGTTCGACCCCATCCTGCGCGCGGCCTTGATCGAGTCCGACGTTGCCTTGTAGAGCGTGGTGAAGATCACGACGTCCGGCGTGCCCTTGACGACGTCCTTCATGCCGGCCTCGATGTCGGGCTTGGCGCGGTCCTTGAAGATACCCACCGAAACCGGCGCCAGGCCGCGCTTCTTCAATGCGCGCTCGACCGCGGTGAAGTTCTCGCGGCCGACCACGTCGTCGTAATAGACGATCGCAAAGCGCTTCACCGACAGCGGCGCGAAGTACTCGACGATCTTCTCGAGTTCGTCAGCGTAGCTCGCGCGCATGTTGTACACGTAGCGGTTGTAGACCCGCATGGGGTCGGCGCCGGTGAACGGCGCAAGGAAGGGCACGCGGGCCTTTTCGACGTGCGGCAGCGCGGGGCGCGACAGTGTCGCGCTGGCGTATCCAAACAGCGCGAAGACACCGCTTTCCCTCGATCAGCTTCTGCGTGTTCTCGCCGGCTCGCTGCACCACGTTCGCGTCGTCAAGCGTCTCGAGCTCGATCTTGCGGCCGTTGACGCCGCCGGCCTCGTTGACCTTGCGGAAGTACGCAAGCGCACCGTCGCGGATGTCCACGCCGAGGTCCTTGTTGGCGCCCGACAGCGGCGCCGACTGGCCGATCAGGATGGTCCCGGCGCCCTGCGCGAGGGCCGTGCCGCAAGCCAGGGAAAGCAGGGCGCCGGCGAGGAGTCTCTTCATTGTGCGTCCGTCAGTGCAGGAATTTGCCACCGCGCCCGATGATCGTCAGGTCGACGAAGCGCGAGCCGTTGTGGTTGGAAGGCGAGAAGCTCACGCCGAAGCCGCCGAAATCCGTGTCGCGCATCGATTCCAGCGCGGTGACGAGGTTTTCGCGGGTGGGGGCCTTGCCGGCGCGCTTGAGGCCCTCGACGAACACGCGCGCGACGAGGAAGCCTTCCATGCTCGAGAAATTCACGTCGACCTTCGCCTTGACCGCGAGGTCGGTGAATTCGCGCACCACCGGTGCCGCCTGGCTCCACGGGAAGGGCACGACCTGCGAGATGACGACGCCCTGGCCGTCCGCGCCGAGCTCGTCGGACAGGGCCTTGCTGCCGACGAAGGACACGTTGTGGAACTGGCCGTTATAGCCGCGCTTCTTCATGGCGCGCACGAAGGCGGCGATCGACTTGTAGGCGCTGACCATGACGATCGCGTCGGGGGACTTGGGGGCGATCTCGCCCACCGCCTTGGCGACCTCGACGGTGTTCCGCTCGACCGTGGATCGCGCGACGATCTCGCCGCCGCGCGCCTTGACCGCCTTCTCCATGCCGGCGAGGCCCGCTTGCCCATAGGCGTCGTTCTGGTAGAAGACCGCGAAGCGCTTCATGCCGACCGTCAGCAGCTGCTCGACGATCTTGTCGGTCTCGTCGAAGTAGCTCGCCCGGACGTTGAAGATGTAGCGGTTGAACGGGGCGCGCAGCAGTTCGGCGCCGGTGAAGGGCCCGATGAACGGGACCTTGGCTTCGGTGAAGATGGGAAGCGAGGCGGCGCTGGTCGGGGTGCCCACGTAGCCGATCAGCGCGAACACGCGGTCTTCGTCTATGAGTTTCTTCGTGTTGTCGGCGGCGAGCTTGGACTCGTACTGGTCGTCGCGCGTGACGAGCTGGATCTTGCGGCCGTTCACGCCGCCCTGGGCGTTGACGTGGTCGAAGTAGGCCTTCATGCCGTCGCGCATCTGGATGCCGAGTTGCGCGGCCGGCCCCGTGAAAGCGGCCGACTGCCCGACGGTGACGGCAGCAGGCGTCACGCCCGGCACCTGCGCCTGGGTTCCGCCTGCGATCGCGAGCGCGGCGGCCGCGAGGCAGCCACGCAGGGTGCTGGTCTTCATTTGAATCCCTCCTCGCACGACGAAGGGGATTCTACTCAATTCCGCGCTATCCGGACCGGGCGTTGCGGCTAGCTCTCGAAGAACGCCTTCACGCGGTCGAACCAGGACTTGGCGCGCGGATTGTGGCGGCCGGCGTCCTTCTGCGTGATCGCCTCGAATTCGCGCAGCAGTTCCTTCTGGCGTTCGGTGAGGTTGACCGGCGTTTCGATCAGCACGTGGCAGAAGAGGTCGCCGGGCGCATGGCTGCGCACGCCCTTGATCCCCTTGCCGCGCAGCCTGAAGGTCTTGCCGCTCTGCGTTTCGGACGGGACCTTGATCCGCGCCGAGCCGTCGAGGGTCGGGATGTCGATCTCGCCGCCGAGCGCCGCGGTCGCGAAGGACACCGGCATCTCGCAATGCAGGTCGTCATGGTCGCGCTGGAACACGGCGTGGTCCTTGATGTGCACCTGCACATAGAGGTCGCCCGACGGGCCGCCGTTGACGCCCGGCTCGCCCTCGCCGGTGAGGCGCACGCGGTCGCCCTCGTCCACGCCGGCCGGGATCTTCACCGCCAGCGTCTTCTGGTGCTTGACCCGGCCACTGCCGCCGCAGGTCGCGCAGGGCGTGGGGATGATCTTGCCGGTGCCGTGGCAGCGCGGGCAGGGCTGCTGGATCGAGAAGAAGCCCTGCGTCATGCGCACCTGCCCCTGGCCGGCGCAGGTGGTGCAGGTCGTGGGCTGCGTGCCGGGCTTGGCGCCCGAGCCGTGGCAGGTCTCGCACTCCGACATGGTCGGGATGCGTATCTTGGTCTCGAAGCCGTGCGCGGCCTGTTCGAGGGTGATCTCGAGGTTGTAGCGCAGGTCCGCGCCGCGGAAGACGTTGGAGCGCCCCTGGCGGTTGCCGCCGAAGATGTCGCCGAAGATGTCGCCGAACGCGTCGGCGAAGTTGGCGCCGCCGCCGCCCGCCGCACCCATGCTGGGGTCGATACCGGCATGGCCGTGGCTGTCGTAGGCCGGGCGCTTCTTCGGGTCGGACAGCACCTCGTAGGCTTCCTTGGCCTCCTTGAACCTCTCCTCGGCCTTGGGGTTGTCCGGGTTGCGGTCCGGGTGGTGCTTCATGGCGAGCTTGCGGTACGCCTTCTTGATCTCCTCTTCGGAGGCGTCCCGGTTTACGCCGAGCACTTCGTAATAGTCGCGTTTGGCCATGGTCTGTTCTTAAAACGCGAAAGGCGCGGGGCTCACCGCCCCACGCCCCGCGCGGTGGATCTTGTAGGGATTACTTCTTCGCGTCCTTGACTTCGGTGAACTCGGCGTCGACCACATCGCCTTCGTCCTTCTTGCCGCCCTCGGCCTGGGCGCCACCCGCACCTCCACCCGCCGCACCGCCGGCCGCGGCCTGTGCCGCCTGCTGGTCGGCGTACATCTTCTCGCCCAGCTTCTGGGCCGCCTTGCCGAGCGCTTCGGCCTGCGCGTCGATCTTCGCCTTGTCGCCGGACTTGACCGCTTCCTCGGCTTCCTTCGCCGCGGCCTCGATCTTCTCCGACTCGCCGGCCTCGAGCTTGTCGCCGTATTCCTTCAGCGACTTGCGGACCGAGTGGACGAGGGCCTCGAGCTGGTTGCGGGCGTTGACGAGTTCGAGCGCCTTGCGGTCCTCCTCGGCGTTGACTTCGGCGTCCTTCACCATGCGCTGGATCTCGTCTTCGGACAGGCCCGAGCTCGCCTGGATCTTGATCTTGTTCTCCTTGCCGGTGGCCTTGTCCTTGGCCGTCACGTGCAGGATGCCGTTTGCGTCGATGTCGAACATGACCTCGATCTGCGGCATGCCGCGCGGGGCTGGCGGGATATCGCTGAGGTTGAACTGGCCCAGGCTCTTGTTGCCCGAGGCCACTTCGCGCTCGCCCTGCAGCACGTGGATGGTAACCGCGTTCTGGTTGTCGTCCGCGGTCGAGAACACCTGCTGCGCCTTGGTCGGGATCGTCGTGTTCTTCTGGATGAGCTTGGTCATCACGCCGCCCAGCGTCTCGATGCCCAGCGACAGCGGGGTCACGTCGAGCAGCAGCACGTCCTTGACGTCGCCTTTCAGCACGCCAGCCTGGATCGCGGCGCCCACGGCCACGGCCTCGTCCGGGTTCACGTCCTTGCGGGGTTCCTTGCCGAAGAACTCGCGCACCTTGTCCACGACCTTGGGCATGCGGGTCATGCCGCCGACCAGGATCACGTCATGGATGTCGGACACCTTGACGCCCGAGTCCTTGATCGCGATGCGGCAGGGCTCGATCGTGCGGGTGATCAGTTCGTCGACCAGGGCCTCGAACTTGGCGCGCGTGAGCTTCATCGCCAGGTGCTTGGGGCCCTTGGCGTCGGCCGTCACGTACGGCAGGTTGATCTCGGTCTGCTGGGAGGACGAGAGCTCGATCTTGGCCTTTTCGGCCGCGTCCTTGAGGCGCTGGAGGGCCAGCACGTCGGTGCGCAGGTCGATGCCCTGCTCCTTCTTGAACTCGTCGCAGATGTAGTCGATCAGGCGCTGGTCGAAGTCCTCACCGCCGAGGAAAGTGTCGCCATTGGTGGAGAGCACCTCGAACTGCTTCTCGCCATCGACGTCGGCGATCTCGATGATCGAGATGTCGAAGGTGCCGCCGCCCAGGTCATACACCGCGATCTTGTTGTCGCCCTTGGAGACCTTGTCCATGCCGAAGGCGAGCGCGGCCGCAGTGGGCTCGTTGATGATGCGCTTGACGTCGAGGCCCGCGATGCGGCCGGCGTCCTTGGTGGCCTGGCGCTGGGAGTCGTTGAAGTAGGCCGGCACCGTGATCACCGCCTCGGTGACTTCCTCGCCGAGGTAGTCCTCGGCCGTCTTCTTCATCTTGCGCAGAACCTCGGCCGAGACCTGCTGCGGCGCGACTTTCTTGGTGCGGGCCTCGACCCAGGCGTCGCCGTTGTCGGCCTTGACGATGGCGAAGGGCATCAGGTCGATGTCCTTCTGGACTTCCTTCTCCTCGAAGCGGCGGCCGATCAGGCGCTTCACCGCGTAGAGGGTGTTCTTCGCGTTGGTCACCGCCTGGCGCTTGGCCGAGGCGCCGACGAGGATCTCGTCCTCCTCGGTGTAGGCGACGATGGAGGGCGTGGTGCGCGCGCCTTCCGAGTTCTCGATCACCTTGGGCTTGCCGCCCTCCATGATCGCGACGCACGAGTTCGTCGTGCCGAGGTCAATGCCGATGATCTTTCCCATGATGGTTTCCTTGGAGCAGTCTTGGAGTTAGGTCTGAAATGGGGTCCGGGCGGCCGAATTCAATACTGGCTCAGGCCTTGGCCTTGGCGACCGAGACCAGCGCGGGGCGGATCACCCGGTCGTGGAGGCGGTAGCCCTTCTGCATCACGGCGACCACGGTGTTCGGGTCGGCGTCGGATTCGACTGCCATCATCGCCTGGTGGTGGTGGGGGTCGAACTTGTCCCTGGCCGCCGGATTGATCTCGGCCACGGCGGCTTTCTCGAAGGCCGCCTGGAGCTGCTTCAGGGTCAGCTCGACGCCGCTGCGCAGCGTGGCCAGGTCGGAGGCCTGGTCGGCCAGCGCCGCCTGCAGGCTGTCCATCACCGGGACGAGGGACTCCGCGATCCGCTCCACGCCGTACTTGTGGGCGCTGGCGATGTCCGCCTGGGCGCGCTTGCGGGCGTTCTCCGCGTCTGCGAGGGCGCGGAGCCAGGCGTCGCGCTGCTCCTGGACCTTGGCTTCGGCTTCGGCCAGCAACTCTTCGAGGGATTTGGCGGGCGCCGCGGCAGCGGCTTCGGTTTCGGTCTGGGGGGTGGGTTCGGACATGGGGCTTCGGCTTTCAGCGTCTGTTTTGGGCAATCTCCCCAAGCTGGGGATGGATTTGGGGGTTTCAAGGGGAGGGTTGCAATACTTTGGAAAACAAGGCGTTGAGGCTGGGAAAAGTCGACTCTGACCCGGATTTTTATGAAGAGGGATGTACCGGTACCGGTACGCCAACTGACCGGAGAGCGGCTCCAGTCGGACACATCCTGAACTGAATCTTGTGAATTCGCCCCGTCAGGCCGCGGCCCGCAATGCCATGTCCGCCAGCGCCTCGATCCAGGGGCCGTCCTCGTTCAGGCAGGTCAGCAGGTTGTATTCCTTGCCGCCGGCCTCAAGGAAAGCCTCCTTCGCCCCGATGCCCAGTTCCTCCAGCGTCTCCAGGCAGTCGGACGGGAAGCCGGGGCAGAACACGTCGGCGCGCTTCAGGCCGCCCTTGGCCAGGTCGACCAGCGTCGGCTCGGTGTAAGGCTGCAGCCATTCCGCCCGGCCGAAGCGGGACTGGAAGGTGGCCATCCATTCGTCTGGCTTGAGGCCCAGGCGCTTCGCCAGGAGGTCTGCGGTCTCCAGGCATTCGCGTTCGTACGGGTCGCCTCGCTCCACCGACCGCTTGGGGATGCCGTGGAAGCTCATGAACAGCTTCCCGCCCCCGGCCGGGCGGCCGTGCGACTCCCAGTGTCGCTGGACGCGCTTCGCCAATGCCTCGATGTAGCCGGTATCCGTATTGAAGCGCTCGACGAAGCGGACGTCCGGCGGCGAGGCGAGGGTCTTCACATGGGCATCGAGCGCGTCGCGCACGCTCTCGGTCGTGCTGCGCGAATACTGCGGGTACATCGGCAACACGACGATGCGGTCGCACCCGGCGGCGCGCAGCTTCTCGAAGGCCGTGGCGATCGAGGGCGCGCCGTAGCGCATACCGTACTCGACCGGCACGGGCGGGTTGGGCCTGGCGCGCGATCCCAGCAGCCCGAAGAGCAATTTCGCCTGGCGTGCCGTATGCACGGCCAGCGGCGAGCCTTCCGGGGTCCAGATCTCGGCGTACTTCGCGGCCGACTTCGCCGGCCGCACGGTCAGGATGATTCCGTAAAGAATCGGCAGCCAGACGAGCCGCGGGATCTCGACGACGCGCGGGTCGCCGAGGAACTCGCGAAGATACGTCCTCACCGCCGCCGCCGTCGGGGCCGAGGGCGTGCCAAGGTTGACGAGGAGGATGCCGGGCTTCATTTCCGGCTGCGGAACGCGGCGAGGCCCTTGGCGGCCTCCCTGCGCACCGCGTTGCCGATCACCGGGCTCCAGCCGAGCATCAGGCCCGGCGCACCGAGCGCCATGCGCGACCAGCGCCACAGGTCGAAGTGGTCACGGTGCCGCCGGATCAGGCCGTTCTCGAACTCGAATTCGGCGTCGATCCGGTTGTTCACCTTGCGGCCGGTCTTCGAGAACAGGTAGTCGGCATCCCAGTGGGCGGCGCCCTTCCGGTCGTCGGCGCCGAGAACCTTGAAGCGCACCTCGAGGTCGACGGCGCGGGAGGCTAGCATCCGCCACATGTCGCGCGCTTCCTCGCCCTTGAGGTCAGGGAAGACGGGGTCGGAGAATTCCACGTCCTTGTGGTAGCAGGCCGCCATCGCCTCGGCGTCGCGACGAGCAAAAGATTCGTAGAAGCGCTGGATGAGCTGCGCGTTCGGATGCATCGGATGGACCTTCTAGTTGTGCGACAGCGCGCTGGAGAGGAGCTTGGCGGTGATGTCGACGATCGGGACCACCCGCTCGTAGGCCATCCGCGTCGGGCCGATGACGCCGACCGTTCCGACCACCTCGCCGTCGACCTTGTACGGCGCCGTCACCACGCTGACATCGTCGGGCGCCGAGACGCCAGTCTCGCCGCCGATGAAGATCTGCACGCCGTGGCCGCGCAGCGACAGGTCGAGGATCTGCACGAGCGACGACTTGCGCTCGAACAGTTCGAACAGCTGCTTCAGGCGGGTCACGTCGGAAGACAGGTCCTGGACCGACAGGAGGTTCCTCTCGCCGGAGATGACGTACTGCTCGCTGTTCTCGGATACCGCCCGGTCGCCGGCCTCGAGCGCCACGCTCATCAGGCCGTACATGTCGCGGCGCAGCTCGGAGAGTTCGGCGTGGAGCTTGGCGCGCACGGCCTCGAAGCTCTGGCCGGAGTAGTTCTGGTTGATGTAATTGGCCGCCTCGATCAGCTCGGAGGCCGTGTACTCGCGCTCGGTGAAGAGGATCCGGTTCTGCACGTCGCCGGCAGGCGTGACCACGATCAGGAGCACGCGCTTCTCGGACAGGCGCAGGAACTCGATCTGGCGGAAGGTGACGGCTTTCCTGCGCGGGGTCATGACCACGCCCGCGAACTGGGTAAGCTCGGACAGCAGGCTTGAAGCAGACTGGATCACCCGCTGCGGGTTGTCCGGGTGGAGGTTGCCTTCGAGCTGGTGGATCTCGGACGACTCGAGGGGCTTGGTGACCAGCAGCGTGTCGACGAAGAACCGGTAGCCGGCCGGCGTGGGCACGCGCCCGGCCGAGGTGTGCGGGCTGATGATGAAGCCCATCTCCTCGAGGTCCGACATCACGTTGCGGATGGTGGCGGGCGAGAGGTCGAGGCCGGAGTACTTGGACAGCGTGCGCGAACCCACCGGCTGGCCCTCGGTGATGTAACGCTCGATGAGCGTCTTGAGCAGCACCTGGGCGCGTTTGTCTAGCATGCGGGCCATTTTACACATCCACGGGGCGGCGCAAGGGCCGCCTTTCGCGGCGCTCGCCGGCTGTGGTTAAATCGGGCGATGCACACCGACTCAGCCCCGCAACCCGCCGATTCACAGCCCGCGTTCCGGCGCATCGCCCTGATCGGCAAGTTCCAGAGCCCCGAGATCACCGAATCCCTGCACGACCTCGCAGGATTCCTCCGGGAGGCGGGCTGCGACGTCATGGTCGAGCAGGAGACGGCCAGCAATATCGGGACGGCGGCCCGGGCGGCGAGCTACGCGGAGATCGGCGCCAATGCCGACCTGGCCGTGATCGTGGGCGGGGACGGCACCATGCTCGCCGCGGCGCGCAACCTGGTCCGCTACCGGGTGCCGGTGGTCGGCGTCAACCAGGGGCGCCTGGGGTTCATGACCGACATCGCGCTGCACGAGATGCGGCGCTCGATGGGCGCGATCCTCGGCGGCGAGTACGCGATGGAAGAGCGTTCGCTGATCGACGCCGAGATCGTCCGCGGCGGGGAAGTGATCCTGAAAACGCTGGCGCTGAACGACGCGGTCGTCAACAAGGGCGCGCAGGGCCGCCTGATCGAGTTCGAAGTCCACATCGACGGCCAGTATGTCTATACGCAGCGCTCGGACGGCGTGATCGTCGCGACGCCCACGGGGTCGACGGCGTACGCGCTCTCGGCCCAGGGGCCCATCCTGCATCCTTCGTTGCCCGCGTTCGCGCTGGTGCCCCTGTATCCGCACACGCTGTCCGCGCGGCCGGTCAGCATCAGCGACCGGAGCACCATCGAGATCGTGCTGCTGCATGCGGTCGACGCGCGCGCGCACTTCGATGGCCAGGCGCTCGCGGACCTCGTGCAGGGCGATCGGCTGCGCCTGAAGAGGGCCGCGGAAGCGATCCGCTTTGTCCACCCGCCCGGCTACAGCTATTTCGTGATGCTGCGCGAGAAGCTGCGCTGGAGCGAATCCATCGACAAGGCCCCGCCCGCACGCTGATGCTGCACAGCCTTGCGATCCGCGATTTCGTCATCGTCGATTCGGTCGAGCTGGAACTCGACGGGGGCTTCACCGTGCTCACCGGCGAGACCGGCGCGGGAAAATCCATACTGGTCGACGCGCTGGAACTGCTGGTAGGCGGGCGCGCAGATGCGGGCGTGGTTCGGGAAGGAGCCGAGCGCGCGGAGCTCTCCGCCGGATTCGACGTCGCGCCTGGCGGGCTGCTGGCCGCGTACCTAGACGACAACGAACTCGCGGGCGATCCCGGCGTGCTCCTGCTGCGGCGAGTGATCGACCGTTCCGGGCGTTCGCGCGCGTTCGTGAACGGGCGCGGCGCGACCCTTGCGCAACTGAAGGAGGTGGGCGAGTTCCTCGTCGACATCCACGGCCAGCATGCCCACCAGTCGCTGATGCGCCCGGTTGCACAGCGCGCGCTGCTCGACGGGCACGCCGGCATCGAGGACCTGGCCAGGGAGGCGGGCACGGCGTGGCGCGCGTGGAAGCGGCTCGAGGCCCTGGCCGCCGAAGCGGTCGAGCAATATGCGCAGCGCGAGGTGGAGCGTGCCGAGCTGCAGGACAAGGTCTCCGAACTGAAGCGCCTCGCGCCGGGCGAGGGCGAGTGGGAGGCCTTGTCGGGCGAGCATGCGCGCCTCGCGAACGGCTCCAGCCTGGTCGCCGGCGCCGAGTCCTCCCTCGAGGCGCTGTCGGAGGCCGAGGGCGCGATGCTGGGCCGCTTGTCCGGCGTCGCCGCGCAACTGCGTTCGCTGGCGGAGCACGACGCGACGCTGTCGCCGGTCGTGGAGATGCTCGAGTCGGCCGAGGCGCAGGTCGGGGAGGCGGCGCGCGAGCTGCGCAACTACGCCTCGAAGATCGAACTGGATCCGCAAGCGCTGCGTTCCGTGGAAGCGCGCATCGAGGCGCTGCATGCGGCCGGGCGCAAGTTCCGGGTCAAGCCCGGCGAACTCCATGTGCTCGCCGCCGAACTCAGGGTACGGCTCGGTGAACTGGAGCTCGCCGCCAATCCCGAGGCCTTGCAAAAGCAGGTGGCCGCTTCGAAGGACGCATACCTTGCATTGGCCAAGCGCTTGTCCGACAAGCGCAAGGCCGCGGGAGCTGCGCTGTCGAAGGCGGTGACCGCGGGGATGCAGGAGCTCGCCATGGGCGGCGGGCGGTTCGCGGTGCTACTCGCGCGGCTCGAGGAGCCCGCGGCGCACGGGCTGGAGGACGTCGTCTTCGAAGTGGCCTCGCATCCCAGCCTGCCGCTGCGGCCGCTGGGCAAGGTCGCTTCGGGTGGCGAGCTTTCGCGTATCAGTCTCGCGTTGCAGATGGTGGCGAGCAAGTCTTCGCCCGTCGCAACGCTGGTGTTCGACGAAGTCGACAGCGGCATCGGCGGGGCGGTGGCGGAGATTGTCGGACGATCGCTCCGCGCGCTGGGCAAGGACAGGCAGGTGCTCGCGGTCACGCACCTGCCGCAGGTGGCGGCGCAGGGCGACCACCAGTGGACCGTGGCGAAGGACGGCGGCAAGGGCCGGGTACGCACTGGCGTCACGCGGCTCGACAAGGCCGGCCGCGTCGAGGAACTCGCGCGCATGCTCGGGGGCACCGAAATCACCCCGACCACGCGCAAGCACGCGGCCGAGATGCTCGGCCGCTGACGTACACGACAATAACGGAGGCAAGACCAATGGACCGCAGGACACTCTGCAGGGCGGCAGGCGCGTTCTTACTGCTGGCCGGGATGCCGGGCGCTAATGCGCAGGAGGCCTGGCCCTCGAAGCCGATCCGCCTGATCATCCCCTTCCCGCCGTCCGGCGGGACCGACCTGCTTTCGCGCGAACTGGCGGCCGCGATTTCCGCCGCGACCAAGTGGGTCTTCGTGCTGGACAACCGCCCAGGGGCGGGCGGGAACATCGGGCTCGAGGCTGCGGCCAAGGCCGTGCCCGACGGTTATACGATCGCGATGGGGCAGACCGCCAACCTTGCGGTGAACCAGGCGCTCTACGCGAAGAACCCCTTCGACGCGCTGAAGGACTTCGAGCCGATCGCGCTTGTGTCGGCGCAGCCGCTGGTGCTCGTCGTTGCGAGCCAGTCGCCCTACAAGGCGCTGAAGGACCTCGTAGCCGCCGCGAAGGCGAAGCCGGGCGCGCTCAACATGGGGTCGCCCGGCAACGGCACCGTCGGGCACATCGGCGGCGAACTTTTCATGCGGCAGGCCGGCATCCGCGGCGCGCACGTCCCGTACAAGGGGGCGGGCCCGGCCGTGACCGACCTGATGGGTGGGTCCATCGACTTCTACTTCGGCAACTCGCAATCGGTGTCCACGCTGGTCACGTCGGGCCGGTTGCGCGCGATCGCGGTCACCTCGGCGCGGCGTATGCCTACGTTCCCGAACATTCCTACGGTGGCCGAGTCAGGCTACCCGGGCTACGAGGCCGGGACCTGGAGCGGCCTCGTGGCGCCCGCGGGCACGCCCAGGGCCATCGTCGAGCGCCTGAATGCCGAGGTCGCGCGTGCATTGCAGAGGAAGGACATCCTCGACAGGCTCGCGGCCGACGGCAGCGAGGCGATGGGAGGCTCCCCGCAACGCTTCGCCGAGCATATCCGCGCCGAGCATGCCAAGTGGGGCGCGGTGATCCGCGAAGCGGGGATCAAGCTCGACTGAGCCTGGAGTCGAACCGGGTTCAGAGGCCGAGGCGCGCACCGGCGCCGAGCAGCGTCGCGATGCCCAGCACGGCGAAGATCGCGGCAGCGATCGAATGGACCAGCTTCATCGGGATTCTTGCGGCGAGCTTCTCGCCCATGAAAACCGCCGGGACGTCCGCAACCAGCATCCCGAGCGTGGTCCCGATCACGACGAGGACCGGGCTGGCGT
Source organism: Burkholderiales bacterium (assembly GCA_965279075.1). Classification (GTDB taxonomy): domain Bacteria; phylum Pseudomonadota; class Gammaproteobacteria; order Burkholderiales; family SG8-39; genus SZAS-79. The sequence continues at coordinate 516,899 of CBDIHI010000011.1, forward strand.
AATGCGCGGCGAGCGCCACGGTCGCAATCTGGGTCTTGTCGCCCATTTCCGCCAGGAAGAACGTGATCAGCGTCGCGCCGAAGACGCCGAACCGGTGCGCGACCCGGGATTCCTCCTCTTCGATCTTGTCCGGGATCAGCGTCCACAGGGCCATCCCCAGGAAAGACGCGCCGAGGATCCAGCGCAGGACCTCCGGGCTGATCGTGGCGGTGATCCACGCCCCGAGCGCCCCGGCCAGGCCGTGGTTGACGAGGGTGGCGCACAGGATTCCCGCGATGATCGGGACGGGCTTCTTGAACCGTGCCGCAAGGATGAACGCTAGGAGCTGGGTCTTGTCGCCGATTTCGGCCAGGGCGACCACGCCGGTCGAAATTACAAGGGATTCCATGTGCGGGCGTCCGCGTCCGGCCGCCCGGGGTGCACCGGCCAGGCCCGACTCAGCCGGATGCTACCTCGCCGCCTTGCGGTGGGTGCACTCGGCCTTTGTGCAGTCGGCGTACAGCGCGAGCGAGTGCCCGCGCAAGTCGAAGCCCTTTTCCTTCGCGATCTCGTTCTGGCGCTGCTCGATCTGCGCGTCGTAGAACTCCTCGACGCGGCCGCATTGCAGGCACACAAGGTGGTCGTGGTGGTGGCCCTCGTTCAGTTCGAAGACCGACTTGCCGGTCTCGAAGTGCTGGCGCGAAAGCAGCCCGGCCTGCTCGAACTGGGTGAGCACGCGGTAGACGGTCGCCAGGCCGATGTCGATGTCCTCCGCGATCAGCGCCTTGTAGACGTCTTCCGCGGACAGGTGGCGGACCTTGCTGGTCTCGAAGAGTTCGAGGATCTTACGCCGCGGGAGAGTCGCCTTGAGTCCGATTTCCTTGAGGCTTTGCGAGGTATTCATGGCTGGGAGCGGGGCCTTCCGGGCGTTCGTCGCGGTATCGTGCTTCACCTATCGGATATCATATAGGCATTCCATCGCATTGAGAAACCTCGGTGACTCCTGCTCGTGCAGCACGTCAATCTGGTGTATGCCTCGTGGCGGCCGGCATGCTTTCGGCGTGCAGCTACCTGCCGTCGATGCCATCCATGCCGTCGATCAGCGCGATCAAGCCATACCGCATCGACATCCAGCAGGGCAACTTCCTTTCACAGGAGACGGTGTCCCAGCTGAAGAAGGGCATGACCCGCGAGCAGGTCAGGTTCGTGCTCGGCACGCCGCTGGTGACGGACATCTTTCACCCGGACCGGTGGGACTACGTCTACTACCGCGAACTCCAGGACGGCAAGACGGACCGGAGGAACATCTCGGTGTTCTTCGAGCAGGACCGCCTGGCCCGCGTTTCCGGCGACGTGACACCCGCGGCGCAGGGGCAGAAGGACGCACCCGTTCCGAAACCGGCAACGAGCGCTCCGGATGCGTCCAAGGCGCCGGTCCCGGGCGCGGCGTCGGCGGCCAAAAACTGAGGGGATGGGAATGCGGATCGCGATCGCAGGCAGTTCCGGGCGCATGGGGCGCACGCTGATCGAGTGCGTCCTGAAGGACCCGAATCTGAAGCTTTCAGGGGCGCTGGAGATGCCGGGCCATGCGCTGATCGGGCGCGATGCGGGAGAACCCTCGGGTGTGGTGACGGGGGTGGCTGTCAGTGCCGACCTCGCCGCAGTGCTCGCGCAGTCCGATGCGATCATCGATTTCACGCGGCCGGCCGGCACGCTCGCGCACCTGGAGGCCTGCCTGAAGTCGGGGTCGAAGATGGTGATCGGCACCACCGGCTTCTCGGACGCGGAGAAAGCGCGCATTGCCGGGGCTGCGAAGACGATCGCGATCATGTTCGCGCCCAACATGGCGGTCGGGGTCAACGTGACCTTCAAGCTCGCGGAGATCGCCGCACGCAGCCTCGGCGACGATTACGACGTGGAGATCATCGAGGCGCACCACCGCCACAAGGTCGATGCGCCCTCGGGGACGGCCCTGAAGATGGGCGAGGTGGTGGCCGCGGCGCTCGGGCGCGACCCGGCCAAGGTGTTCGTGCATGGCCGCGAAGGCGATACCGGGGAGCGCGACCCGAAGGAAATCGCCTTCCACGCGATCCGCGGCGGGGACATCGTCGGCGAGCACACTGTGATGTTCGCGGGCATGGGCGAGCGGGTCGAGGTGACGGTCAAGTCCTCGAGCCGTTCGACCTACGCGACTGGTGCACTGCGCGCTGCCAAGTTCCTGAAAGACAAAGGAAACGGGCTCTTCGACATGCAGGACGTGCTGGGCCTGCGCTAGCCCGGGCGTTGCCGTGGAGGGGTCCCTCACGGTATAATTCTGCGCTTCTTACCGAAGCGGGAAAGGCCCGAGGCCTCTCCCGCTTCGTCGTTTGGAATTCGCGCATCTACTCCTGGAGTTTCAGTGTCCCAGTCTCCCGTCGCCGCCCTCGTCCTTGCCGACGGGACGGTATTCCGGGGCAGGAGCATCGGTGCCCACGGGTTGGCGGTCGGCGAGGTCGTTTTCAACACGGCGATGACCGGCTACCAGGAGATCCTCACCGATCCGTCCTACTGCCGCCAGATCGTCACCCTGACCTGCCCGCACATCGGCAACACGGGTGCCAATGCCGAGGACGCAGAGTCCCCGCGCATCCATGCCGCCGGCCTCGTCGTGCGCGACGTCCCCTCGCTGATTTCCAGCTGGCGCGCCCGGGAAAGCCTGCCGGCCTACCTTGAGCGCAGCGGCGTGGTCGGCATCGCCGACCTCGACACGCGCAAGCTCACGCGCCTGCTGCGCGAAAAAGGCGCGCAGAACGGGTGCCTCATCGCGGGCGACGCGATCGTCGCCGCCGACCTCGAGCGCGCACTGAAGCAGGCCCGCCAGTTCCCCGGCCTCGCCGGGATGGACCTTGCCAAGGTCGTGACCACCGCCTCGAAGTACGAATGGCGCGAAGGCGTCTGGCGCCTCGGCAAGGGCTACAAGGATGTCGCCGACCCCCGTTTCCACGTCGTCGCGTACGACTACGGCATCAAGGCCAACATACTCAGGATGCTGTGCGAGCGCGGCGCGCGCGTCACGGTGCTCCCCGCGCAGGCCACGGCGAAGGAGGCGCTCGCGCTGAAGCCGGACGGCGTGTTCCTCTCCAACGGCCCGGGCGACCCCGAGCCCTGCGACTACGCGATCGGGGCCATCCGCACGATCCTCGATACGACGAGGATCCCGGTGTTCGGCATCTGCCTGGGGCACCAGCTGATGGGTCTCGCCTCCGGGGCGAGGACCATGAAGATGAAATTCGGCCATCACGGCGCCAACCACCCGGTGAAGGACCTCGACACCGGGTTCGTCGCGATCACCAGCCAGAACCACGGCTTTGCCGTGGACCCCGCGACACTGCCCGCGAACCTTCGCACCACGCACGTTTCGCTGTTCGACGGCTCCCTGCAGGGCCTTGCCCGCACAGACCGGCCGGCGTTCTGCTTCCAGGGCCACCCCGAGGCGAGCCCCGGCCCGCACGACATCGGGTACCTCTTCGACCGCTTCACGAAGATGATGGAGGCGGGCAAGGATGGCTAAGAGAACCGACCTCGAGTCCATCCTCATCATCGGCGCGGGCCCGATCGTGATCGGGCAGGCGTGCGAGTTCGACTATTCGGGGGCGCAGGCCTGCAAGGCGCTGCGCGCCGAGGGCTACCGCGTGATCCTCGTCAATTCGAACCCGGCGACGATCATGACGGACCCGGAGAGCGCCGACGCGACCTACATCGAGCCGATCACCTGGCAGACGGTCGAGCGGATCATCGAGAAGGAGCGTCCCGACGCGCTGCTGCCGACGATGGGCGGGCAGACGGCGCTGAACTGCGCGCTGGACCTTGCCAAGCACGGCGTGCTGGAGAAGTACGGCGTCGAGATGATCGGCGCGAAGCGCGAGGCGATCGACAAGGCCGAGGACCGGGAGAAGTTCAAGAAGGCGATGACGAAGATCGGCCTCGCCTCCGCCCGTTCGTCGATGGCGCATTCGATGGAGGAAGCCCTTCAGGTGCAGGCCGCGTTCGGTTACCCGACCGTGATCCGGCCCTCGTTCACGATGGGCGGCTCGGGCGGCGGCATCGCCTACAACCGCGAGGAGTTCGTCGCGATCTGCGAGCGGGGCCTGGAAGCGTCACCTACGAAGGAATTGCTGATCGAGGAGTCCCTGATCGGCTGGAAAGAGTTCGAGATGGAGGTCGTGCGTGACTCGGCCGACAACTGCATCATCGTCTGCTCGATAGAGAACCTCGACCCGATGGGCGTGCACACCGGCGACTCGATCACGGTGGCGCCCGCGCAGACGCTGACCGACAAGGAATACCAGGTCATGCGCAACGCGTCGATCGCCGTGCTGCGCGAGATAGGCGTGGACACCGGGGGGTCGAACGTGCAGTTCGCGATCAACCCGGCCGACGGGCGGATGGTGGTGATCGAGATGAACCCGCGGGTGTCGCGGTCCTCGGCGCTCGCGTCCAAGGCCACGGGCTTCCCGATCGCGAAGGTCGCAGCCAAGCTCGCCGTGGGCTATACGCTCGACGAACTCAGGAACGACATCACGGGCGGCGCGACGCCGGCCTCGTTCGAGCCGACGATCGACTACGTCGTCACCAAGGTGCCGCGGTTCGCCTTCGAGAAGTTCCCGCAGGCCAACGACCGCCTTACGACCCAGATGAAGTCGGTGGGCGAGGTCATGGCGATAGGGCGCACCTTCCAGGAATCGTTCCAGAAGGCGCTGCGCGGGCTGGAGGTCGGTGTCGACGGTCTCAACCAGAAGACCACCGACCGCGAAACGATCGAGAAGGAACTGGGCGAGCCCGGGCCGGAGCGCATCTGGTACGTGGGCGATGCGTTCGAGAACGGCTTTACGCTCGAGGAGGTCCACCAGCTTACCAAGATCGACCCGTGGTTCCTCGACCAGATCAAGCAGATCGTCGACGTCGAGATGGAGCTCGACGACACGCAGCTGGGCGCGGTGGACGCGGCGCGCATGCGCGCGCTCAAGCGCATGGGTTTCTCGGACCGCAGGCTCGCCCACCTCTTCAAGACCGGCGAGTCGGAGGTGCGCGCCGCGCGGCACGCGTTCGGGGTGCGCCCGGTCTACAAGCGCGTCGACACCTGCGCAGCCGAATTCTCGACCAACACCGCCTACATGTACTCCACCTACGAGGAGGAGTGCGAGGCCGCGCCCACGGACGCGAAGAAGGTCATCGTATTGGGCGGCGGGCCGAACCGCATCGGCCAGGGCATCGAATTCGATTACTGCTGTGTCCACGCGGCCCTCGCCCTGCGCGAGGACGGGTTCGAGACCATCATGGTCAACTGCAACCCTGAAACGGTTTCCACCGACTACGACACCAGCGACCGCCTGTACTTCGAGCCGCTGACGCTTGAGGACGTGCTCGAGATCGTCGACAGGGAAAAGCCCTTCGGCGTGATCGTCCAGTACGGCGGCCAGACCCCGCTCAAGCTCGCCCGCGACCTCGAGAAGAACGGCGTGCCCATCATCGGCACTTCGCCCGATTCGATCGACATCGCCGAGGACCGCGAGCGCTTCCAGAAGCTGCTCAACAAACTGAAGCTCCTGCAGCCGCCCAACCGGACCGCGCGCAGCGCGCCCGAGGCGATCAAGCACGCCGAGGCGATCGGCTATCCGGTGGTGGTGCGTCCGAGCTATGTCCTGGGCGGGCGCGCCATGGAGATCGTCCACCAGCAGGCCGACCTAGAGCGCTACATGCGCGAGGCGGTGAAGGTTTCGAACAATTCGCCGGTGCTGCTCGACCGCTACCTGTCGGACGCGATCGAAGTCGACGTGGACTGCATCTGCGACGGCAAGGACACCTTCGTCGGCGGCATCATGGAGCACATCGAGCAGGCGGGTGTCCACTCCGGCGACTCCGCGTGCTGCCTGCCGCCGCACTCGCTTGCAAGCCACCTGGAGCGCGAGATTCGCCGCCAGACGGTGCTGATGGCGAAAGCCCTCAAGGTCGTGGGGCTGATGAACGTGCAGTTCGCCATCCAGCGCGACACCGTTTATGTGCTTGAGGTCAACCCGCGCGCTTCGCGGACCGTGCCCTTCGTGTCCAAGGCGACCGGCCTGCAGCTGGCCAAGATCGCCGCGCGCTGCATGGCGGGCATCAGCCTGGCGGCCCAGGAGGTCGGCGCCGAGGTGGTCACCCCCTACTTTTCGGTGAAGGAGGCAGTGTTCCCCTTCGCCAAGTTCCCCGGCGTCGACACCATCCTCGGGCCGGAAATGAAGTCCACCGGCGAAGTCATGGGTGTCGGCCGGACGTTCGGCGAGGCCTTCGTGAAGTCGCAGCTGGCCGCCGGCATCCGGCTCCCGTCCGGCGGGCAGGCTTTCGTCAGCGTCAGGGACGGAGACAAGCTGGCGGCCGTGGCCATCGCGCGGGACCTCGTGGATCTCGGTTTCTCGATCCTCGCGACCCGCGGCACCGCCACGGTGCTTTCGGCGCATGGGGTCGCGGTTTCCGTGATAAACAAGGTCGCCGAGGGTCGCCCCCATATCGTCGACATGATCAAGAACGGCGAGGTGGCCTTCATCGTCAACACGGTCGAGGACAAGCGCACCGCCATCAGGGATTCACGCTCCATCCGCACCAGCGCGCTCGCCCAGCGCGTGACGTACTACACTACGATCTCCGGCGCCCGCGCGGCCTGTACGGGCATGCGCCACCTCGCGGCACTCGAGCCTTACCGCCTGCAGGAACTGCATGCGTCACTGAAAGTTGCCTAGGGAATTCAGATCATGGCCATACCTCTCACCATCGTCGGCGCCGAAATGCTCAAGGCCGAGTTGCACAAGCTGAAGACCGTCGAGCGGCCGAATGTCATCGCCGCGATCGCCGAGGCACGGGCGCACGGGGACCTCTCCGAGAACGCCGAGTACGACGCGGCCAAGGAAAGGCAGGGCTTCGTCGAAGGCCGCATCCTCGAGATCGAGGGCAAGCTCTCGAACGCCCAGATCGTCGATCCGAAGCTTGTGGATGCCGACGGCGCCTGCGTATTCGGCTCGACCGTGGACCTCCAGGACGTCAACACCAAGGAGAAGGTGACCTACCAGATCGTCGGCGACGATGAGGCGGACATCAAGCTCGGCAAGGTGTCGATCAGCTCGCCGATCTCCCGGGCCCTTATCGGGAAGTACGCCGGCGACGAGGTGGACGTGCAGGCTCCGGGCGGGGTGAAGCAGTACGAGATCCTGGACGTCCAGTACCTTTAGCGGCCTTGCCGCCCGTGGAGGTGCTTGGCCGCCGCGCGCGGCCGTCGGGCGCACGCCCGATCCTCGGGGCGGCCTTCCGCGCCGTGTAGTCCCTGGCTGCGAGGGCACGGTCGGCCGCTTTCCTGGGCGATGCCTTGCGGACCCTGGGGGCAGGTGGTTTGGCGGGTTCGGGTGGCTTGGGGCGGTAGACGACGAGGATCTTGCCGATATGCTGCACGGGAGAGGCCCCGGCGCGCGAGCAGATCTCCTCGAGGATCGACCGGCGGTCGTCCCTTTCGGCCTGCACGCGGACCTTGATCAGTTCGTGGGCGGCGAGGGCTCGCTCGATTTCGGCCAGCACAGCGCCGGTCAGGCCCTTGTCGCCGACCAGCACGACAGGTTCCAGGGAATGGGCGCGCGCCTTGAGGGCGCGCCGTTCTGCAGGGGTTAGTTCATCCATGGCGACACTTTAAGTCAATCGATGGCCCGCACCAAATCGAGCAAGGCGTGGCTGCAGCGCCACGTCAACGACCAGTACGTGCAAAAGGCGAAGGCGCAGGGCCTGCGCTCGCGCGCCGCATTCAAGTTGGACGAGATCGCCGCCAGGGAGCGCCTCTTCAGGCCGGGTGTCCGGGTGGTCGACCTCGGGGCGGCGCCCGGAGGGTGGTCGCAGCTGGCGGCCGCCAAGGTCGGCCCGAAGGGGGCCGTAGTAGCGGTTGATCTGCTGGAAATCGCCCCCATGTCGGGAGTGACGGTGCTGCGCGGGGATTTTCGCGAGGCTCAGGTCAGGGAGATGGTCCGGACGGGCCTGGGCGGGGTTCGCGCCGATGTGGTGCTGTCCGACATGTTGCCAAACGTTTCCGGGATCCCGAGTGTGGACCAGGCGAACGCGGCGGCCCTGACAGAGCTTGCGATCGATTTCTGCCGCGAGGTGCTCAAACCGGAGGGGGTTTTCGTGGTCAAAGTGTTCCAAGGCGAGGCTTTCCAGGACCTGCTTGCCCGGATGAAAGGGACTTTCGCTTCGGTGGCCACGCGCAAGCCCGAGGCGTCGAGGGTCGAAAGCCGCGAAACCTACCTCGTAGGCAGGGGATTGCGCCCCGCACAAGCGGCGCAAGATTCGGATTAGAATAGCCTTTCCACGCAGCCTGTCATTTTCTTGTCGCGCGTTTGATGCTCCAAGGAGCCGCTTTTGAACAATATGATGAAGAACCTGGTGATCTGGCTGGTGATTGGCCTTGTGCTGATGACCGTCTTCAACCAGTTCAACAGCCGCCAGGCCGTCCAGGCACCGATGGAGTATTCCCAGTTCATCGAAGAGGTGAAGTCGGGGCGCATCGCGAAAGTCACGATCGAAGGCCGCCAGCTCAAGGCGACCACCAATGACGGCAAGCGCGTGACCAGCTACTCGCCCGGCGACATCTGGCTGGTGTCCGACCTGCTCAAGTACGGCGTGAAGATCGAGGCCAAGCCCGAGGAGGAACCTTCGCTCCTCGTGAACATCTTCGTGTCCTGGTTCCCTATGCTGCTGCTGATCGGCGTGTGGGTCTTCTTCATGCGCCAGATGCAGGGCGGCGGCCGCGGCGGCGCGTTCTCCTTCGGCAAGTCGCGCGCGCGCATGCTCGACGAGTCCACCAACACGGTGACGTTCGCGGACGTGGCCGGCTGCGAGGAAGCCAAGGAGGAGGTCTCCGAGCTCGTCGACTTCCTGCGCGACCCGTCCAAGTTCCAGAAGCTCGGCGGGCGCATCCCGCGCGGTGTGCTGATGGTCGGGTCTCCCGGAACCGGCAAGACACTGCTCGCGCGCGCCATCGCGGGCGAGGCGAAAGTGCCGTTCTTCTCGATCTCGGGCTCCGACTTCGTGGAGATGTTCGTCGGCGTGGGTGCAGCGCGCGTGCGCGACATGTTCGAGCAGGCGAAGAAGAGTGCGCCGTGCATCATATTCATCGACGAACTCGACGCCGTCGGTCGCCAGCGCGGCGCGGGCCTCGGGGGCGGCAACGACGAACGCGAGCAGACGCTGAACCAGATGCTGGTCGAGATGGACGGGTTCGAGGCCAACGTCGGCGTGATCGTGATCGCGGCGACCAACCGGCCGGACGTGCTCGACCCGGCGCTGATGCGCCCGGGCCGTTTCGACCGCCAGGTGGTGGTACCGCTGCCCGACATCCGCGGCCGCGAGCAGATCCTGATGGTCCACATGCGCAAGGTTCCGCTTTCTCCGGACGTCAAGGCGGACATCATCGCCCGCGGCACGCCCGGTTTCTCCGGCGCCGACCTCGCCAACCTCGTCAACGAAGCGGCGCTGTTCGCGGCTCGCAAGACCAAGCGCCTGGTCGACATGGAGGACTTCGAGCGCGCCAAGGACAAGATCATGATGGGCGCCGAGCGCCGCTCCATGGTCATGCCCGAAGAGGAGCGCAGGAACACGGCGTACCACGAGTCGGGGCACGTGCTGGTGGCGAAGATGCTGCCCAAGACCGACCCCGTGCACAAAGTGACGATCATCCCGCGCGGCCGGGCGCTGGGAGTGACCATGCAGCTGCCGGCAGAGGACCGCTACAGCCAGGACCGCGAACGCCTGCTCAATACCATTGCGGTACTGTTCGGCGGCCGCATCGCCGAGGAAATCTTCATGCATCAGATGACGACGGGCGCCTCGAACGACTTCGAGCGGGCCACCGATCTCGCGCGCCGCATGGTGACGCAGTGGGGCATGTCCGACGCGCTAGGCACGATGGTGTACGGGGAGAACGAGGGCGAGGTCTTCCTCGGCCGATCGATCACCACGCACAAGAACGTGTCGGAAGAGACCATGCGCCAGGTCGACCTCGAGATCCGCCGCATCATCGACACGCAGTACGCCCTCGCGAGGAAGCTCATCGAGGACAACCGCGACAAGGTCGAGGCCATGGCCGCGGCGCTGCTCGAGTGGGAGACGCTGGATGCCGAGCAGTTGAACGACATCATGGCCGGCAAGCCGCCGCGCCCGCCGAAGGTCGTGTCGGCCGTGGGCCCGACCCCGCCGCCTTCGACGGACGGCACCGCCGGCGCCACGGCTACCGCGGCAAGCTGAACGCGGTCCTCCGCTGCGGCAGGTTTTCGCTGCCGCTGGATTTTCCCCTCCTGATGGGCGTGGTGAACATCACGCCCGACTCCTTTTCCGATGGCGGGAGGTTTCTCGCCGCCGATGACGCCATCGCGCAGGCGAAACGCCTGCTGGCCGAGGGCGCAGCGATCCTCGACCTCGGCGCAGAGTCGACCCGCCCTGGCGCGAGGCCGGTGAGCGAGGCGGAGGAACTCGGGCGCCTGCTCCCGGTGCTCGAAGCGCTGAGTGGCGTCGACGTGCCGATCTCGGTGGATACGCGCAGGGCCGCCGTGATGCGGGCCGTGCTTGCCGAAGGCGCCTCGATCATCAACGACATCGAGGCATTGGCCGGACCGGGGTCCCTCGAGGCGGTGGCCGGCTCCGGCTGCGGGGTCTGCCTGATGCACATGCAGGGCACACCCTCGACCATGCAGCAGGATCCGCGCTATGGCGACGTGGTCGGCGAGGTGTCGGCCTTCCTTTCGGCCCGCGTGTCCGCCGCGGAGTCCGCCGGAATCGCGCGGGACAGGCTCGTCGTCGACCCTGGATTCGGCTTCGGCAAGACTCCCGCCCACAACCTCGACCTGCTTCGAAACCTCGATGTCGTCGCGGGAGGGCTCCCTTTGCTCGCCGGGTTGTCGCGCAAATCGACCCTGGGGGCGATCACGGGGCGCCCGTCGCAGGACCGGCTCGCGGCCAGCGTGGCCGCGGCTTTGCTGGCCGCGCAGCGTGGGGCGACAATACTCAGGGTTCATGATGTCGCAGCCACCCGCGATGCCCTCGCGGTGTGGCGAGCCGTGGAGGGCGTATGAGCAGGAAATACTTCGGTACCGACGGGGTGCGCGGGACGGTGGGGCAAGCCCCGATGACGGCGGATTTCGTCCTTCGCCTCGGCTACGCGGCCGGCAAGGTGCTCGCCGAGAGGAGGAAGGGGCCGGATGTGGGACGGCCGGCGGTGCTGATCGGCAAGGACACGCGCATCTCGGGGTACATGCTCGAGGCGGCGCTCGAGGCGGGGTTCTCGGCCGCCGGTGTCGACGTCCTGCTGTGCGGGCCTCTGCCTACGCCGGGGGTGGCCTACCTGACCCGGGCGCTGCGGCTGATGGCCGGCGTCGTGATCAGCGCCTCGCACAACGCGTATTCCGACAACGGGATCAAGTTCTTCTCGGGTGACGGGTTCAAGCTGCCGGACGCTTTCGAGGCGGAAGTGGAGAGGGCGCTCGAGTTCACCATGGGATGCAATCCCGCCGCGCAGCTCGGCCGCGCGCGCCGGATCGAGGACGCGTCGGGACGCTACATCGAATTCTGCAAGTCGACCTTTCCCGCGGAGCTCGACCTCAAGGGCATGAAGATCGTGGTCGATTGCGCGCACGGCGCCGCCTACAACGTGGGGCCGCATGTGTTTCACGAGCTCGGTGCGGACGTCGTGCCCATCGGCGTGTCCCCGGACGGGTTCAACATCAACGACATGTTCGGCGCGACCGCACCCGACCAGCTGGTGATGGAGGTGAGGCGCCACAAGGCCGACTACGGCGTGGCCCTCGACGGCGACGCGGACCGGATCGTGATGGTCGACTCGTCGGGCACGCTCTACGACGGCGACCAGCTGCTGTATGCGGTCGTCAGGCACCGCGCGGGCCGCGAGAAGGTCGCCGGCGTGGCGGGCACCCAGATGACGAACCTGGGCATGGAACAGGCTGTCGCGCGGATGGGAATCGCGTTCGGCCGCGCGAAGGTCGGTGACCGTTACGTGCTCGAGATGCTGCGGGAGAAAGGCTGGCTCTACGGTGGTGAGAATTCCGGCCACATCATCTGCCTCGACAAGCACACCACCGGCGACGGGCTGGTGTCCGCGCTGCAGGTGCTCACCTCGGTCCGCGAGTCCGGCAAGAGCCTTGCCGGACTCACTGCCGATCTCAGCCTGTACCCGCAGGTGCTCGTCAACGTAAAGGTCTCGCGCGGCTTTGACTGGAAGGGCCATGCTTCGATCGAGGTGGCACGCGAAGAGGTCGAGCGCTCGCTTGACGGCCGTGGACGCGTGCTGCTGCGACCCTCGGGGACCGAACCGGTGCTGCGGGTGATGGTCGAGGGCGAGCCGCGCGCCGCGATCGAGCGGGGGGCGCAGGCCATCGCGGCGGCCGTCAGGAAAGTCGCCGGCGACTGAAAGTCGTCCCCTGACATGAGAATGGAAGGGCGCTGTAATGACCCTGTAACACGCCGCCCGCAGACTTCGCATCCTACGCAGGACAGTTCAAGCCGAACTACGCAAAGGAGCGGATAAATGAATGCATTCAAGGTATTGAGGATACTTGCCGCCGGGACGGCGCTGTTGGCCGGCAACGCTTCGGCTGCCGAGATCACCGGCGCGGGCGCGACTTTCCCCTTCCCGATCTACGCCAAATGGGCCGAGGAATACAAGAAGGCCACTGGCGTGGGCCTGAATTACCAGTCGATCGGTTCCTCAGGCGGGATCCGCCAGATCCGCGCCAAGACGGTGACCTTTGGCGCAACCGACGCGCCGTTGTCCGGCGCGGACCTCGACAAGGACGGCATGGTGCAGTTCCCGGCCATCCTCGGCGGCGTGGTCCCGGTGTTCAACCTCGAGGGGTTCAAGCCCGGCGACCTGCGCGTGACGGGTGAAATCCTGGCCGAGATGTTCATGGGCACCATCAGTAACTGGAACGACAAGAAGCTCGCCGCGCTGAATCCCGGCAAGACCCTGCCCAACCAGTCCATCACGGTCGCGCACCGCGCCGACGGTTCGGGCACTACATTCATCTTCACGGACTACCTCAACGAGGTCAGCCCGGCCTGGGCCAAGGCCGTGGGCAAGGGCGCGGCTGTCAAGTGGCCGGCGGCCTCTTCGGTCGGTGGCAAGGGCAACGAGGGCGTGGCCGCCAACGTGACGCGGGTGAAGGGCGCGATCGGCTATGTCGAATACGCCTACGCCAAGAAGAACAAGATGCCGTTCATGCTCATGCAGAACCGCGACGGCAAGTACGTCGAACCGGACGACCTGACCTTCGCGGCGGCGGCCGCCAGCGCCGACTGGAAAAGCGTGCCGGGCATGGCGCTGTCGCTTGTCAACCAGAAGGGCGCGACTTCCTGGCCCATCTCCGGCGCGTCCTTTATCCTGATGTACAAGACGCCGGCCAACGCCGCCGATTCCAACGAGGCGCTGAAGTTCTTCGACTGGTCGTTCAAGAACGGAAAGAAGATGGCCGCGGACCTCGACTACGTCGCACTCCCGGACGCGCTGACCAAGCTGATCGCCGATTCGGTCTGGCCGCAGGTCAAGCGCTGAGCCGGGCAACCTAGGTACCATTGCACGGGCCCGCCGCATCCGCGGCGGGTTGCCACGACCCGGAAGAGCGAATGCCACCGATCGCGCCAAGCGTGCCCATGCCGGATTCCGGGTTGCAGGACACCCGGCTGCTGTCCATCGCGCGTAACCAGCGGTTCCAGGATCTCCTCTTCCACAAGGTCACGCTGCTGTTCGCGCTGACCGTGCTGCTCGCCCTGGCCGGCATCATCGTCTCGCTGGTCATCAATGCCTGGCCCACCCTGCAGAGGTTCGGCCCCGCTTTCCTCTGGACGGTGGAGTGGGACATCGTCAACAAGAACTTCGGCGCGGCCATCGCGATCTTCGGCACCCTGGCGAGCGCGTCGATCGCGCTGGTGATCGCCATCCCGCTGAGCTTCGGCATCGCGCTGTTCCTCACCGAGACCTGCCCGCTGTGGCTCAGGAAGCCGCTGGGGACGGCGGTCGAACTGCTGGCCGCCGTGCCCTCGATCATCTACGGCATGTTCGGCCTGTTCATCTTTGCGCCGCTGTTCGCCGAGTACGGCCAGCCGGCGCTGCAGTCGACGCTGGGGCAGATGCCCCTGGTCGGGCCCTTGTTCGGCGGCGCGATGAACGGCATCGGCATCCTCGCCGCCGGGCTGGTGCTGTCCATCATGATCCTGCCCTTCATCGCATCGGTGATGCGCGACGTGTTCGAGATCGTCCCGCCGGTACTGCGCGAGTCGGCTTACGGGCTGGGATGCACGACCTGGGAGGTGGTGCGCAACATCGTGCTGCCCTACACCAAGACGGGTGTGGTCGGCGGCATCATGCTCGGCCTCGGGCGCGCACTGGGAGAGACCATGGCAGTGACCTTCGTGATCGGAAATTCGCAGCGCATCGGCACCTCGCTTTTCTCGCCGGGCAGTTCGATCGCGTCGACCCTGGCCAATGAGTTCGGCGAGGCCGACGACCTGCACCTGTCGACGCTGTTCGCGCTCGGCCTGGTGCTGTTCCTCATCACCTTCGTCGTGCTCGCCTGCGCCAAGCTGCTGCTCCTGCGCATGGAGCGCGGGCAGGGCACGCGTACCTGAGCCGCCATGGACCAATCCGTATACGCCCGGCGCAAGCGCACCAACGCGATCGGCCTCACGCTGTCGATGATCGCCATGGTCATCGGCCTTTCGGTGCTGCTCTGGATCCTCGGGCTGCTCTTCTACAAGGGCTTCGCCGCGTTGAGCTGGGATTTCTTCACGGCCTCGACGCCCGCGCCGGGGTCCGAGGGCGGGGGGCTCGCCAACGCCATCGTCGGCAGCTTCCTGATGATTGCCTGCTGCACCCTGGTCAGCACCCCGATCGGCGTGCTCGCCGGCATCTACCTGACCGAGTACGGCGATCGCAGCGTGGTGGCCTCGGTCACGCGCTTCGTGTCCGACATCATGTTGTCGGCGCCATCGATCGTGATCGGGCTGTTCGTCTACGCAATCCTGGTGGCCCAGGTGAAGCACTTTTCCGGTTGGGCGGGAATGATCGCGCTCTCGCTGATCGCAATCCCCGTGGTGTTGCGCACCACCGAGAACATCCTGCGGCTGGTGCCCGGCAGCCTGCGCGAGGCGGCATTCGCGCTGGGCGCGCCGCGTTGGAAGGTGGCGCTGATGGTGACGCTGCGCGCCGGTCGGGCCGGGGTGATCACCGGCGTGCTGCTGGCGCTGGCGAGGGTCAGCGGGGAGACGGCGCCGCTGCTGTTCACCGCGCTCAACAACCAGTTCTTCTCCACCGACATGAACAAGCCGCTGGCAAACCTGCCGGTGGTGATCTTCCAGTTCGCCATGAGTCCCTACGAGAACTGGATCAAGCTCGCCTGGGGCGGCGCACTTGTGATCACCGTGGTGGTGCTGGTGATCAACATCGTCACCCGGGTGTTCTTCAGGGAAAGGGTGTCGGCATGAGTACGGTCGCTACGGAACGGACGAACAGGACGGGGGAAGCGCGCATGAACGTCACATTGCAGGGCGGCGGGGGCGCACCATCGGCCTCGCAAGCTGCGGCGCAGCCGGCCATCCGTACGGTGAACCTCAATTTTTTCTACGGATCGTTCCAGGGGCTGAAGAACGTCAACCTCGACATTGCCGAGCACAAGGTCACGGCCTTCATCGGGCCCTCGGGTTGCGGCAAGTCGACGCTGCTGCGTGCCTTCAACCGCATGTACAGCCTGTACCCGGGCCAGCGCGCCGAGGGCGAGATCAACTTCTACGGCCAGAACATCCTCGACCCGAAGCAGGACCTGAACCTGCTGCGCGCGCGAATCGGGATGGTGTTCCAGAAGCCCACGCCGTTCCCGATGTCGATCTACGACAACATCGCGTTCGGCGTGCGCTTGTACGAGAACCTGTCGCGCGTCGAGATGAACGACCGTGTCGAGTGGGCGCTGCGCAAGGCCGCCATCTGGGACGAGGTCAAGGACAAGCTGGGGCAGAGCGGGCTCTCGCTCTCGGGCGGCCAGCAGCAGCGGCTTTGCATCGCGCGCAGCGTGGCCGTGAAGCCTTCCGTGCTGCTGCTCGACGAGCCGACGTCGGCCCTCGACCCGATCTCCACGGCCAAGGTCGAGGAACTCGTGCACGAGCTCAAGAGCGAGTACACCGTGGCCATCGTCACCCACAACATGCAGCAGGCGGCGCGCGTGTCCGACTACACCGCGTACATGTACCTGGGCGAGATGATCGAGTTCGACGTGACCGACACGATCTTCATCAAGCCGAAGAAGAAGCAGACCGAGGACTACATCACCGGGCGCTTCGGCTAGCGCCGCC
Source organism: Burkholderiales bacterium (assembly GCA_965279075.1). Classification (GTDB taxonomy): domain Bacteria; phylum Pseudomonadota; class Gammaproteobacteria; order Burkholderiales; family SG8-39; genus SZAS-79. The sequence continues at coordinate 533,276 of CBDIHI010000011.1, forward strand.
CGGCGCGCAGCGTTTATCGCGCAATTTCTTGATCCTTAGGGTTGTTTTGGTTTGACCGGCACGCCCCACGCACGGTAAAATCGCAAGCTTTTCACCCCTCGGTCCTGCAATGCGCGAACGGCTCGTAGCCGGCAATTGGAAGATGCACGGCAGCCGCGGGAGCAATACGCGCTTGCTGGATGCGCTCCTTGCCGGGATGGCCGGCATCCGGGGTGTCGAATGTGCCGTATGCGTGCCGTTTCCCTACCTGGCCGAGGTCTCCGCGAAGCTGTCCGGGTCGACGATCGCTTGGGGCGCGCAGAACGTGAGCGAATTCGCGTCTGGCGCGTACACCGGCGAGGTTTCCGCGTCGATGCTGGCCGACTTCGGGTGCCGCTATGCCCTGGTCGGGCACTCGGAGCGCCGGGCGCTCTTCGGGGAGTCCAGCGAGCAGGTCGCGGCCAAGTTTTCGGCTGCGGCCAAGGCGGGGCTGGTGCCGGTGCTGTGCGTCGGCGAGACATTGGTGGATCGCGAAGGCGGGCGTACGGAGGAAGTGGTGGGCCGGCAACTCGATACGGTGCTCGAATCGGGAGGGGCTGCCGCGCTGGAGGGTGCGGTCCTGGCGTACGAACCCGTCTGGGCGATCGGCACGGGACGGACGGCCTCGCCGCAGCAGGCGCAGGACGTGCATGCCTTCCTGCGGGGCAGGGTGGCGGCACGCGACGCGGGAGTAGCGGCGAAATTGCGCATTCTCTATGGCGGGAGCGTGAAGCCGGGCAATGCGGCGGAAATATTTGCCATGCAGGACGTGGACGGGGGCCTGATCGGCGGCGCTTCACTGGTGCCGGAGGACTTCCTCTCGATCTGCAAGGCCGCGGTAAGCAAGGAGTGACGAATGGAAACCTGGTTGAATATCGTTCTGGTGGTGCATGTGCTGGTGGCCCTCGCGGTCATCGGGCTAGTGCTTCTGCAACATGGCAAGGGTGCGGACATGGGCTCGGGGTTCGGCGGGGGATCTTCGGGCAGCCTGTTCGGCGCGTCCGGGTCGGCGAATTTCCTGTCCCGCGCGACGGCGGTCCTCGCCACCGTGTTTTTCCTCACCAGCCTCGGCCTCGCCTACATGGCCACGCACAAGCCCAAGGCGGGCGGAGGGGTGATGGACGCGGTCAAGACGGAAGCGCCGGCGCCCGCGGCGACGAAAAAGGCCGAGGAACCGGCCAAGGATGCGACCGGAACCAAGGCGAAGGACGTTCCGAACTGAACTGCCGCGTTGCGGCAGTTCTGGGGCCGGGGGTTTTTGAGGGATAATTGCGACATTGCCCACGTGGTGAAATTGGTAGACACGCCAGCTTGAGGGGCTGGTGGCCTAAACAGCCGTAGCAGTTCGAGTCTGCTCGTGGGCACCAGGAAGAAGCGGGGCTGGGAATGATCCCGGCCCCGTGGCAGCAAACAAACCGATTTCGGGAACCGAAAATCCACGGCCCGCAGCCGCCGGGCCGAACCGAATGCTTGCAGAGTACTTTCCGGTCCTTCTGTTCATCTTCGTCGCCATAGGCGTCGGGGTAGTGCCCATGGTGCTCGGCAAGCTGGTCGGGCCCAGCCGCCCCGACCCCGAAAAGCTGTCTCCCTACGAATGCGGGTTCGAGGCTTTCGAGGACGCGCGCATGAAGTTCGACGTGCGCTACTACCTCGTCGCGATCCTGTTCATCCTGTTCGACCTCGAGATCGCGTTCCTGTTCCCGTGGGCGATCGTGCTCAACGAGATCGGCCTGTTCGGGTTCCTCTCGATGATGGTGTTTCTCGGGATCCTCGTCGTCGGTTTCATCTATGAATGGATGAAGGGAGCCCTGGAATGGGAATAGAAGGCGTTCTCAGCGAAGGGTTCGTCACCACGACCGCGGACAAGGTCATCAACTGGACACGCACCGGGTCGCTGTGGCCGATGACCTTCGGCCTCGCCTGCTGCGCGGTGGAAATGATGCAGGCCGGCGCGGCCCGCTACGACCTCGACCGGTTCGGGATCGTGTTCCGGCCGAGCCCCCGCCAGTCCGACCTCATGATCGTGGCGGGTACGCTCTGCAACAAGATGGCGCCGGCTCTGCGCAAGGTGTACGACCAGATGGCCGAGCCCCGCTGGGTGCTGTCGATGGGCTCCTGTGCGAATGGCGGCGGCTACTACCACTACTCGTACTCCGTCGTGCGCGGTTGCGACCGGATCGTGCCGGTGGATGTGTACGTTCCCGGTTGCCCGCCGACCGCCGAAGCACTCCTCTATGGCCTGATCCAACTGCAGAACAAGATCAAGCGCACCAACACGATCGCACGCTGACCGATGACCCCCAAGCTACAGCGCCTGCACGACGCGCTCCAGTCGACGCTAGGTGGCCGCATCTCGAAGTTGACCGAGGCCCTTGACGAGCTGACCCTCGAGGTCGGGGCCGCCGACTACCTTGCGGTATGCGGGATCCTGCGTGACTCCCCCGAACTCGCGTTCGACGAGCTGGTCGACTTGTGCGGGATGGACTATTCCACGTACGGCGACCGCCCCGTCGAAGGGCCGCGGTTCGCGGCGGTGTCCCACCTGCTTTCGGTGTCCCGCAACTGGCGGCTCAGGCTGCGCGTGTACTGTCCCGATGACGGATTCCCGATGGTCGATTCGCTGATCGGGGTCTGGCCTTCTGCGAACTGGTACGAAAGGGAGGCGTTCGACCTCTTCGGCATCGTTTTCAACGGGCATCCGGACCTGCGCAGGATCCTCACCGACTACGGTTTCATCGGACACCCGTTCCGCAAGGATTTCCCGTTGTCGGGCTACGTCGAAATGCGCTACGACCCGGACCAGAAGCGGGTCATCTACCAGCCGGTCAGCATCGAGCCGCGCGAGGTCACGCCGCGCATCGTGCGCGAAGAACATTACGCCGGGGGCAAGTAGGTTCCGCGCCATGGCAGAAATCCGCAACTACACGCTCAACTTCGGTCCGCAGCACCCGGCGGCCCACGGTGTGCTCCGCCTGGTGCTGGAACTCGACGGCGAGGTGATCCAGCGTGCCGACCCGCACATCGGCCTGCTGCACCGTGCGACCGAGAAGCTGGCCGAGCACAAGACCTTCCTGCAGTCGGTGCCGTACATGGACCGTCTCGACTACGTGTCGATGATGTCCAACGAGCATGCCTACGTCATGGCGATCGAAAAGCTCGCGGGCATCGAAGTGCCGCTGCGCGCCCAGTACATCCGCGTGATGTTCGACGAAATCACGCGCATCCTGAACCACCTGCTATGGCTCGGCGCGCACGGCCTCGACATCGGCGCGATGACCGTGTTCCTGTATTGTTTCCGGGAGCGCGAGGACCTGATGGATTGCTACGAGGCGGTCTCCGGCGCGCGCATGCACGCTGCGTATTACCGCCCGGGCGGCGTCTACCGCGACCTTCCCGATTCGATGCCGCAGTACCTCGCCTCGAAGATCCACAACGAAGGCGAAATCCGCTCGCTGAACGAGAACCGGCAGGGGTCGATGCTCGACTTCATCGAGGACTTCACCCGCCGTTTCCCGGCCTGTGTCGACGACTACGAAACGCTCCTGACCGACAACCGGATCTGGAAGCAGCGCACGGTCGGCGTGGGCGTGGTCTCCCCGGAGCGCGCAAAGGCGCTGGGCTTCACCGGCGCGATGCTGCGCGGGTCGGGCGTCGAGTGGGACCTGCGCAAGAAACAGCCCTACGAGGTCTACGACCGCCTCGAGTTCGACATTCCCGTGGGCGTGAACGGCGATTGCTACGACCGTTACCTCGTGCGCATGGAGGAGTTCCGCCAGTCGAACCGCATCATCAGGCAGTGCGTCGACTGGCTGCGCGCCAACCCGGGCCCGGTGATCACGGAGAACCACAAGTTCGCGCCGCCGTCGCGCGTCGGCATGAAGCAGAACATGGAAGAGCTGATCCACCACTTCAAGCTGTTCACCGAGGGCATGCATGTGCCGGCGGGGGAGGCCTATGCGGCGGTGGAGCATCCCAAGGGCGAGTTCGGCATCTACCTCGTCTCCGACGGCGCCAACAAGCCCTACCGGCTCAAGATCCGCGCGCCCGGCTACGCCCACCTCGCCGCGCTCGACGAGATGGCGCGCGGCCACATGATCGCGGACGCGGTGGCCATCATCGGCACGCAGGACATCGTGTTCGGGGAGATCGACCGCTGATGCTTAACACCGAGTCCCTGAAGAAGATCGACCGCGAGGTCGCGAAATACCCCCCCGACCAGAAGCAGTCGGCGGTAATGGCTTCGCTCGTGATCGCGCAGGACGAGAAGGGCTGGCTCGCCACCGAGACCATGGACTTCGTCGCCCGGTACCTGGGCATGCCGCCCGTGGCGGTGTACGAGGTCGCTACGTTCTACAACATGTACAACCTCGCGCCGACCGGCAAGTTCAAGCTGACGATCTGCACCTGCCTGCCCTGCGGCCTGCAGGGCTCGCTGGAGGCGGCCGATCACCTCAAGCGCAGGCTCGGCGTCGATTTCAATGAGACCACGCCGGACGGCAGGTTCACGCTGAAGGAAGGCGAGTGCATGGGCGCCTGTTCGATGGCCCCGGTCGTCCTTGTGAACAACAAGCGCATGTGCGACTACATGTCGAAGGACAAGCTTGACGCGCTGGTGGATGAACTCGGGAAGAAGGCCTGAAATGCTGAACTACGGACCCGACGCGATCCTGATGGCCGGCATCGACGGCGGCAACTGGCGCCTCAAGGACTACGAGAAGCGCGACGGCTACGCCGCGCTGAAGAAGATCGTTTCCGGCGGCATGAAGCCCGAGGACGTGATCGCCGAGGTGAAGAAATCCGGCCTGCGCGGCCGCGGCGGCGCGGGCTTCCCCACCGGCCTGAAGTGGAGCTTCATGCCGCGCCAGTTCCCGGGCGCCAAGTACCTCGTGTGCAACTCGGACGAGGGCGAGCCCGGGACATGCAAGGACAGGGACCTCCTGCGCTACAACCCGCATTCGGTGATCGAAGGCATGATCATCGGCGCATACGCGATGGGGGCGACGGCGGGTTACAACTACATCCACGGCGAGATCTGGGAAACCTATGAGCGCTTCGAGGAGGCGCTGGACGAAGCGCGCGCCGCGGGTTTCCTGGGCAAGAACATCCTCGGCTCGGAATTCAGCTTCGAGCTGTATGCACATCCCGGTTACGGCGCCTACATCTGCGGAGAGGAAACCGCGCTGCTGGAGTCGCTCGAGGGCAAGAAGGGGCAGCCGCGCTTCAAGCCGCCGTTCCCCGCGAGCTTCGGCCTGTACGGCAAGCCGACCACGATCAACAACACCGAGACCTTCGCAGCGGTTCCCTGGATCATGAGGAACGGTGGCGACCCGTTCCTTGCGCTCGGCAAGCCCAACAACGGCGGCACCAAGCTCTTTTCGGTTTCGGGCCACGTGAACCGCCCGGGCAATTACGAAGTGAAGCTGGGCACGCCTTTCGCCAAGCTCCTCGAAATGGCCGGCGGCATGCGCAACGGCCACAAGCTGAAGGCCGTGATCCCCGGCGGCTCGTCGATGCCGGTGCTGCCCGCCGAGATCATGATGGCCACGGATATGGACTACGACTCGATAGCCAAGGCGGGCTCGATGCTCGGCTCGGGCGCCGTGATCATCATGGATGAGACCACCTGCATGGTCCGCGCGCTCGAAAGGCTGTCCTACTTCTATTACGAGGAATCGTGCGGCCAGTGCACGCCCTGCCGCGAGGGCACCGGCTGGCTGTACCGCATGGTCAACCGGATCGAGAACGGCGCGGGGCGCCCCGAAGACCTCGACCTGCTGAACAACGTGTCCGACAACATTGCCGGCCGCACGATCTGTGCGCTGGGCGACGCGGCGGCGCTGCCGGTCAAGAGCTTCATCAAGCACTTCAGGCCCGAGTTCGAGTACCACATCGAAAACAAGCGCTGCCTGGTCGGCGGCCCGCAGAGCGAGCCGAAGTGGGGCCGCTCGGGCGCGCATGCGCCGGCGCACACCGCCGCCAAGGCTGCCTAGGACGATGCCCATGCTCAAGGTAGAAATCGACGGCAGGGAAGTGGAGGTCCAGCACGGCGAGACCGTGATGGAAGCCGCGACCAAGCTCGGCATTTACGTGCCGCACTTCTGCTACCACAAGAAGCTCTCCATCGCGGCCAACTGCCGCATGTGCCTGGTCGAGGTCGAGAAGGCCCCCAAGCCCCTGCCGGCCTGCGCCACGCCCTGCACCGACGGCATGAAGGTCAAGACCCATTCGGAGGGCGCCAAGAAGGCCCAGAACGGGGTGATGGAGTTCCTCCTGATCAACCACCCGCTCGACTGCCCGATCTGCGACCAGGGCGGCGAGTGCCAGTTGCAGGACCTCGCGGTCGGCTACGGCAAGGGCAGTTCGCGCTACCAGGAAGAAAAGCGCGTCGTGCTGCAGAAGGACATCGGCCCGCTGGTGGCGGCTGAGGAGATGAGCCGCTGCATCCAGTGCACGCGCTGCGTACGCTTCGGCCAGGAGATTGCCGGCGTGATGGAGCTCGGCATGATCGGCCGCGGCGAGCATTCCGAAATCGTTTCGTTCGTCGGCAAGACCGTGGATTCCGAGCTCTCGGGCAACATGATCGACATCTGCCCGGTGGGCGCGCTGACCTCCAAGCCGTTCCGATACTCGGCGCGGACCTGGGAACTCGCCCGCAGGAAGAGCGTGGCCCCCCACGACGGCCTCGGCTCCAACCTCGTCGTGCAGGTGAAGCAGAACAAGGTGATGCGCGTCCTTCCCTTCGAGAACGACGCGATCAACGAGTGCTGGATCTCGGACAAGGACAGGTTCTCCTACGAGGGCCTGAACTCCGCCGAGCGGCTGACGCGCCCGATGGTGAAGACCGATGGCCGGTGGCAGGAGGTCGACTGGGAAGCGGCACTCGAGCGCGTGGTGGCCGGCCTCAGGGCGGCCGGCAGCGACGTAGGCGCCCTCGCCACGCCACAGTCGACCCTCGAGGAACTCCACCTGTTGCAGAAGCTGGTCCGGGCCGTGGGCAGCCAGGCCGTGGACTTCCGGCTGCGCCAGTCCGATTTTTCCTCTTACGGCAAGCTTGCCGGCATTCCCTGGCTCGGCATGCCCATCGCCGAATTGGGCAAGCTCGACCGAGTGCTCGTGGTTGGTTCGTTCCTGCGCAAGGACCACCCGCTGATTGCCAACCGGCTGCGCCAGGCCGCCAAGCGTGGCCTCAAGGTCAACTTGCTGCATTCGTCGGACGACGACCTGCTGATGAACGTGGCGAACAAGCAGGTCGTTTCCCCGGCCGAGCTGCCGGCGGTCCTCGCCAGGGTCATGGACGGCCCGATCGGCGAGAGCCTCAAGTCGGGCAAGAACGTAGCGATCCTGCTGGGCAACTTCGCGCAGCAGCATCCGCAGGCGGCGCAACTGCATGCCATTGCGCAGGCCCTCGCCGACTCGATCGGGGCGAAACTCGGCTTCCTCGGCGAAGCGGCCAACAGCGTGGGCGGCTATGTCGCGGACGCGGCAGGGCAGGTCAACGCCGCGGCGATGCTTGCGGCGCCGCGCAAGGCCTACATGCTCCTCAATGCCGAGGTCGAACTCGACTGCCACGACCCGAAGTCCGCGCTTGCGGCGATGGGCAAGGCGCAGTTCGTCGTAGCGCTGTCGGCCTTCAGGCACGGTGCGGTCGACTATGCGGACGTCCTGCTGCCGATTTCGCCCTTCACCGAGACGCCAGGTACCTTCGTGAACACCGAGGGCACGGCACAGAGCTTCCACGCGACGGTGAAGCCCCTGGGGGAATCGCGCCCCGGCTGGAAGGTCCTGCGCGTGCTCGGTGGCCTGCTCGGCTTCGACGGCTTTGGCCACGAGTCTGTCGAGGAAGTGCGCACCGAATGCCTGCAGGGCCGGGATATCGCCACGCTGCTTTCCAACAAGACCTCGGTTGCGGCCGGCGCTTCCGCTGCGGCATCCAAGGCGGTGCAGCGCGTCGCCGACGTGCCTGCCTACTTCGCCGACGGGATCGTGCGCCGCGCCGAGTCGCTGCAGAAGACTGCCGACGCGAAGCCGCCGCGCGCGCGCATGGGCGCCAAGCTGATGGCCGAGCTGGGTCTGGCCAGCGGTGACCGTGTGCTGGTGCGGATGGGTGCCGGGGAGGCGCAACTCCAGGTCGCCGCGGACGAACGCGTTGCCGACGCCTGCGTCCGGATTGCCGCGGCCCATCCGTCCACTGCGGCACTGGGGCCGATGTTCGGCGCGGTAAGCATCGAGAAGATCGCCGCCACGGAGGCCGCGTAATGCTCGACGCGCTGCTCGCGCTGTCGGAGGCGAAGCTCGGCCCGCTGTGGGGCCCGGCGGTCTACGAACTTGTGACCTCGCTGTTCTTCATCGTCTGCATCACGATCCCGCTCATGCTGGGGGTGGCCTACCTCACCCTCTGGGAGAGGAAGCTCATCGGCTGGATGCAGATCCGGATCGGCCCGAACAGGGTGGGGCCCCTGGGCCTGCTGCAGCCGATCGCCGACGGCGTGAAGCTCTTCCTGAAGGAAATCATCTCCCCCAGCCAGGCCAGCACGGGGTTGTTTTTCATCGCCCCGGTGATGTCGCTGATGCCGGCACTGGCGGCCTGGGCCGTCGTGCCGTTCGCCCCCGAACTGGTTCTTGCCGACGTCAATGCGGGCCTGCTGTACCTGATGGCGCTGACGTCCCTGGGCGTGTACGGCGTGATCATCGCGGGCTGGGCGTCGAACTCCAAGTATTCCTTCCTCGGCGCGATGCGCTCCGCCGCGCAGATGGTCTCCTACGAGATCGCGATGGGCTTCGCGCTGGTCGTCGTGCTGATGGTCTCGGGCAGCCTGAACCTTTCGGACATTGTGAACGGGCAGGGCAAGGGCACCTTTGCGGGGATGGGATTGAACTTTCTGTCCTGGAACTGGCTGCCGCTGCTGCCGATCATGGTGGTGTACTTCATTTCAGGCGTGGCCGAGACCAACCGCGCGCCGTTTGACGTGGTCGAGGGCGAATCCGAGATCGTCGCCGGCCACATGGTCGAGTACTCCGGCATGGCATTCGCCATGTTCTTCCTCGCCGAATACATGAACATGTGGCTCATCTCCGTGCTGACGGTGGTGATGTTTCTAGGCGGCTGGGCCGCCCCGATCGACAGCGTGGTGGTGAACTGGATCCCGCCTTTCGGCTGGCTGCTGATCAAGATGTTCTTCGTGGTCTCCCTGTTCCTCTGGTTCAGGGCCACCTTCCCGCGCTACCGCTACGACCAGATCATGCGGCTGGGCTGGAAGATCTTCATCCCGGTGACCCTCGTCTGGCTGGTGGTGGTGGGTGCCTGGATGCAAACCCCGTATTCGCTGTGGAAATGAGGAGCGGCCATGCAAAGGACGCTTGAGTTCTTCCGGTCTTTCCTGCTGCTTGAGTTGCTGCGCGGCATGATGCTGACCGGGCGCCACCTCTTCGCGCGCAAGATCACGGTGCAGTTCCCCGAGGAGAAGACCCCCATCAGCCCGCGCTTCCGCGGCCTGCACGCGCTGCGCCGCTACCCGAACGGCGAGGAACGCTGCATCGCCTGCAAGCTGTGCGAGGCGGTCTGCCCCGCGATGGCGATCCACATCGAATCCGAGCAACGTGCCGACGGTACGCGCCGGACCACACGCTACGACATCGACCTGACCAAGTGCATCTTCTGCGGTTTCTGCGAGGAGGCCTGCCCGGTGGACGCCATCGTCGAGACGCGCATCCTCGAGTACCACGGCGAGAAGCGCGGCGACCTGTACTACACCAAGCCGATGCTGCTCGCGGTCGGCGATCGATTCGAACCCCAGATCGCGAAGGATCGCGAAGCCGACTCGGGCTACCGCTAAGCCATGTTCTTCGAAACCGCCACCTTCTATTTCTTCGCCGCGATCATGCTGGTGTCGGCCATTGCGGTCGTCACCGCGAGGAACCCCGTCCATTCGGCGCTGTTCCTGGTGCTGGCCTTCTTCACCGCCTCCGCCATCTGGATGCTGCTGCGCGCGGAGTTCCTCGCGATCACGCTGGTACTCGTCTATGTCGGCGCGGTGATGGTGCTCTTCCTCTTCGTGGTGATGATGCTCGACGTCAACCTGGAGAAGATGCGCGAGGGCTTCTGGAGCTACCTTCCGCTCGGGCTCACCGTCGGCATCCTGATGGCGGTCGAGATGTCGGTGGTGCTCGGCGGGCGCTACTTCAACTTCATGCTGCCCACTCCCAAGGACTACGGCGGTTCGTACAGCAACACCAAGGAACTGGGCCGCCTCCTCTACACGGACTACATGTACCCGTTCGAGATCGCCGCGGTCATCCTGCTGGTGGCGATCATCGCCGCCATCGCGCTGACCCTGCGGCGCCGCAAGGACACCAAGGGCCAGGACCCTGCCGCGCAGGTGCGCGTGAAGCGCGCCGACCGCGTGCGCCTCGTCTCGATGCCCTCGGAGGACGGCAAATGACGCTGACCCTCTCCCATTTCCTCGTGCTCGGCGCCCTGCTGTTCGCGATCAGCGTGGTCGGCATCTTCCTGAACCGCAAGAACGTCATCATCCTGCTGATGGCGATCGAACTGATGCTGCTGGCGGTGAACCTGAATTTCATCGCCTTCTCGCATTACCTGGGCGACCCGGCGGGGCAGGTGTTCGTGTTCTTCATCCTGACGGTGGCGGCGGCGGAGTCGGCCATCGGCCTGGCGATCCTGGTAGTACTGTTCCGCAACCTCAAGACCATCAACGTCGACGACCTCGACTCGCTCAAAGGATAACTTCGAGGAGACGCCGCGCAGATGATCGGTGCCCTCGCCTGGATAGACAAGATGATCGCAATGAAGACCCTGTATCTCATAGTCCCCCTCGCGCCGCTCGCCGGCGCGATCGTCGCCGGCCTGTTCGGGCGCGCGGTGGGACGTGCGGGTGCCCATTCCGTGACCATCCTTTCGGTACTGGTGTCCTTCCTCTGCTCGTGCGTGATCTTCGCCGACGTGATGTCGGGCAACACCTACAACGGCAGCGTCTACACCTGGATCACGAGCGGCGAGACGCGCCTCGAGATCGGCTTCCTCATCGACCGGCTGACGGCGATCATGATGATCGTGGTGACCTTCGTGTCGCTTATGGTGCATCTGTACACCATCGGCTACATGGCCGAGGACCCGGGCTACCAGCGGTTCTTTTCGTACATCTCGCTGTTCACCTTCTCGATGCTGATGCTGGTGATGGCGAACAACTTCCTGCAGCTTTTCTTCGGCTGGGAGGCGGTGGGCCTCGTTTCGTACCTGCTGATCGGCTTCTGGTACACCCGCCCGACCGCGGTCTACGCCAACATGAAGGCGTTCCTCGTCAACCGCGTGGGCGACTTCGGCTTCATCCTCGGCATCGGCCTCGTGCTCGCGCATTTCGGCACGCTCGACTACAACGCGGTGTTCTCCCAGGCGCCCGCGGCGGCCGGCAAGACCATCGAGGTGTTCTCCGGCGCACCGTGGATGCTGCTGACGGTGGTCTGCGTGTGTCTCTTCATCGGTGCGATGGGCAAGAGCGCCCAGTTCCCGCTGCACGTGTGGTTGCCCGACTCGATGGAGGGCCCGACCCCGATCTCCGCGCTGATCCACGCCGCGACGATGGTGACCGCGGGGATCTTCATGGTGGCGAGGATGTCGCCGCTCTTCGAACTCTCGGAGACCGCGCTTTCGGTCGTCCTCGTCATTGGCGCCATCACCGCGCTGTCCATGGCTGCGGTGGCGATCACGCAGTTCGACATCAAGCGCGTCGTCGCCTATTCGACGCTGTCGCAGCTGGGCTACATGACCATGGCGCTGGGCGCCTCCGCCTACCCGGTCGCAATCTTCCACCTGATGACGCACGCCTTCTTCAAGGCGGTGCTGTTCCTCGGCGCGGGCTCTGTGATCATGGCGATGCACCACGAGCAGGACATGCGCCGCATGGGCGGCCTGAAGAAGTACCTGCCGATCACCTACTGGACCGTGCTGATCGGGGCGCTTGCGAATGCGGGATTCCCGCCGTTCGCCGGATTCTTCTCCAAGGACACGATCATCGAGGCGCTCCACGCCTCGCACACGCCCGGTGCGACTTTCGCCTATCTCGCGGCGCTGGCTGGGGTGTTCTTCGGCGGGCTGTACTCGATGCGCCTCGTGTTCATGACTTTCCACGGCAAGGAGCGCATGGACGAGCACACCAGGGCGCATCTGCACGAGTCGCCGTGGGTGGTCTGGGTGCCGCTCGTGCTGCTCGCGATCCCGTCCGTGGCGGCCGGATGGTCCATCGGCACGGTGGTCTACGGCGATTATTTCGGTTCAGCCATCCAGGTGCTGCCCGCGCATGGCGCCATGGAGGAACTGAAGGAAGGATTCCACGGCGTCCTGTCAATGATGCTGCACGGCGTGACCGCCCTGCCGTTCTGGCTCGCCCTGGCCGGCGCCGGCACGGCCTGGTACCTGTATATCGCGCGCCCGGACCTGCCCAAGGTGGTGGCGGGGAAGTTCGGCCTCCTGTATGCGATCGTCGAGAAGAAGTACGGCTTCGACGAGCTCTATTCGTGGCTGTTCGCCGGAGGAGCACGCGTCCTTGGGTCCGCGCTGTGGAAGTACGGCGACCAGCGGGTCATCGACGGATTGGTCGTGAACGGCTCGGCGCGGCTGGTCGGCTGGTTCTCGGGGGTCGTCCGCCTGTTCCAGTCCGGCCTCATCTACCAATACGCCTTCACCATGATCATCGGGGTGGTCCTGGCCCTCTGGTTCTGGCGGACCTGACCCGACGCGGCCCATAACAACAATGCAAACCACCGTACCCCTGCTGAGCCTCTCGATCTGGGTCCCCGTGCTTGCGGGACTCCTCGTGCTCGCCACGGGCGGCGATCGCAATGCACCCCTGGCCCGCACGATCGCCTTCGCCGGTGCGCTCTTCGGGTTCCTGGTCACGATCCCGCTCTATACCGGGTTCGACACGCAATCGGCCGCCATGCAGTTCGTCGAGCTCAGGCCCTGGATCGCGCACTTCAACGTCAACTACCACCTTGGCGTGGACGGGATTTCGGTGCTGTTCATCCTGCTGAACAGCTTCATCACCGTCCTGGTCGTGCTCGCCGGATGGACCGTGATCGAGAACCGGGTCGCCCAGTATTTCGCCTCGTTCCTGTTCCTGTCCGGGATCATGAACGGCGTGTTCGCAGCGCTCGACGGCGTCCTTTTCTACGTCTTCTTCGAGGCCACTCTGATCCCGATGTTCATCATCGTCGGCGTCTGGGGCGGCCCCAACCGCGTATACGCCGCGCTGAAGTTCTTCCTCTACACGCTGCTGGGGTCGCTGCTGATGCTGGTCGCGCTGCTGTACCTGTACAGCAAGTCGGGCGGGAGCTTCGCGATCCTCGACTGGCACAAGCTGCCGATCGCGCTGCCCGCGCAGAAGCTGCTCTTCTTCGGGTTCCTGTTCGCTTTCGCGGTGAAGGTCCCCATGTGGCCGGTCCACACTTGGCTGCCGGATGCCCACGTCGAGGCACCCACGGGCGGCTCGGTGGTGCTGGCCGCGATCATGCTGAAGCTCGGCGCGTACGGTTTCATCCGCTTCTCCCTTCCCATCCTGCCGGACGCCAGCCGGGAACTCGCCTGGTTCATGATCGCGCTGTCCCTGGTGGCGGTGGTGTACATCGGCCTGGTGGCGCTGGTGCAGGCCGACATGAAGAAGCTGATCGCCTACTCGTCGATCTCGCACATGGGGTTCGTGACGCTCGGGTTCTTCGTCTTCAACTCCTACGGGGTCGAGGGCGCTCTGGTGCAGATGATCTCGCACGGGTTCATATCCGCGGCGATGTTCCTCTGCGTCGGGGTGATGTACGACCGCATGCACAGCCGCCAGATCGCCGACTATGGCGGGGTGGTGAACACGATGCCGAAGTTCGCGGCCTTCTTCATGCTGTTCTCGATGGCCAACTGCGGGCTGCCCGCAACCAGCGGCTTCGTCGGCGAGTTCATGGTGATCATGGGGGCGATGAAGGCCAACTTCTGGGTCGCCTTCGCCGCCGCAACGACGCTGATCTTCGGCGCGGCGTACACCCTCTGGATGTACAAGCGGGTGATCTTCGGGGCGGTCGCGAACGACCACGTCGCCAAGCTGACCGACCTCAACGGGCGCGAATTCCTGATCCTTTCGGCGCTCGCGGTCGCGGTACTGCTGATGGGCATCTACCCGCTGCCCTTCACCGAGGTGATGCATGCGTCGGTCAATGACCTCCTGCGCCATGTAGCGCTGCCGAAACTATGACCCCCGTGAACACCGCGCTGCCCGATTTCCTACCGGCGCTGCCCGAGATCTTCCTGCTCGTCATGGCCTGCGTGGTCATGATCGCCGACCTGTTCGTGAAGGGCGAACGGCGCGCGGTGAGCTACGTTCTCGCGCAGCTCACGCTCGCCGGCTGCGCCAGCCTCACGCTGCTGGTGATGATCGGCACGCAGGGCGCCCTGCTGTACACGTTCAGCGGCCTGTTCGTCGCCGACATGATGTCGCACCTGCTGAAGCTCTCCGCCTACATAGCGTTCTCGGCCGCCCTCGTGTATTCGCGCCAGTACCTGATCGACCGGGGCCTGATGAAGGGGGAGTTCCTCACGCTGATGTTGTTCGCGCTGCTCGGCATGATGGTCCTGATGTCGGCCAACAGCTTCCTGACCGTCTACATGGGCCTGGAACTGCTGTCCCTGTGCCTGTACGCGATGGTGGCCCTCAACCGGGATTCCGCCGCCTCCACCGAAGCGGCGATGAAGTACTTCGTGCTCGGCGCACTGGCCTCGGGGCTGCTGCTGTACGGCATGTCGATGATCTACGGCGCCACCGGGACGCTGACGATCACGGAAGTCTCCAAGGCGATCGGCAGCGGGACCCCCGACAAGACCATCCTGGTGTTCGGCCTGGTCTTCGCGGTCTGCGGCCTTGCTTTCAAGCTCGGCGTCGTCCCTTTCCACATGTGGATACCGGACGTGTACCACGGCGCGCCTACCGCGGTGACGCTGGTCATCGGCACGGGTCCCAAGCTCGCGGCGTTCGCGATGGCGATGCGCCTGCTGGTGAACGGCATGCTCGACCTGGCCGGGGACTGGCAGCAGATGCTCGCCATCATGGCGGTGCTGTCGATGGCGATCGGCAACATCACGGCGATCGCCCAGACCAACCTCAAGCGCATGCTCGCCTATTCGACGATCTCGCACATGGGCTTCCTGCTGGTCGGCCTGCTGTCCGGCGTGGTCGGGGGCAACTGGTTCAACGCCGCGGACGCCTACAGCGCCGCGATGTTCTACGTGGTGGTCTACGTGCTGATGAGCCTCGGCGCGTTCGGCATGCTGCTGTTCCTGTCGAAGGCCGGGTTCGAGTGCGAGCGGCTGGAGGACCTCAAGGGCCTCAACCGGCGCAGCCCCTGGTACGCCTTCATCATGCTGATCCTGATGTTCTCGCTGGCCGGGATCCCCCCGACGGCGGGCTTCTTCGCAAAGTACGCGGTGCTGGCTGCGGCCGTCTCGGCCGGGCAGGTGTGGCTGGCCGTAGTCGCCGTGCTGTTCTCGCTGGTCGGCGCGTTCTTCTACCTACGCATCGTGAAGCTCATGTATTTCGATGAGCCCGAGCCTTCCGCCAGCGGTCCCGTCGAGGGCCCGGACGAAATGCGCCTGCTGCTGTCGGTCAACGGGCTGGCGTTGCTGGCGCTGGGCATGTTCCCCGAGCCACTGCTCAGGATCTGCATGCTGGCGATCAAGTCCCTCTGACCCGGTCGGCTGGCCCAGGCAGGTGAACCGCAAGCCCGGACCGGAATCGGATCTCGAGGAGCGGTTCGTCAGCGGCGAGGTGGTCTACTCGGGGCACTTCCTGCAGGTCCGGCGCGACATGGTCCGCCTGCCCGACGGCGCCATCACACACCGCGAGTACATCCACCATCCCGGGGCGGTCGCCATCCTGGCTTTGACCGGGGCGGGCGGCGTGATCCTCGAGCGCCAGCACAGGTACCCGCTGCATCGCGATTTTCTCGAGATCCCGGCCGGCAAGGTGGAGCCCGGTGAGGCCCTGCTCGAGACGGCCCGCCGCGAGTTGCTCGAGGAGACTGGTTTCGTGGCCGTGGAGTGGGTTCGCATCACCACGCTGCACAACGCCATCGGCTATTCCGACGAGGGCATCGAGCTGTACCTGGCGCGCGGGCTTGAGCAGCGCGAGCAGAACCTGGACGCTGGAGAGTTCCTCGAAGTCATGGAAGTCCCGCTCGGCGAGGCGGTATCCATGGTCCGGGATGGCAGGATCACCGACGTGAAGACCATGATCGCACTGCTCTGGCTCGAGGCGTTTGAGACTTCCTCGAAGGGATAATCTGTAACTTTATTTCTTAGAAGTGACCAGCAGAGGCCATCTCCACGCCAGTTTACATGCCTTATTTGGAAATATCTACTCCGCCGGATCTTGCCGCCACGAGGATCTTTCCATCCGCCTCCACCACCAGGGTCCCCGCCTGGTTCTTCGCCGCACAGGTCATCACGACGATCCCGCCCCTGTGCTTCGGCTTGTCGATCCTGCCGGTCACCGTCCACTGCGTGGCGAGCGTGTCCCCGGGCCGCACCGGCGCCTTGAAACGGCAGGCGTGCTCCATGTAGGCGATCGCGGTGCCCGCGAAGTACATGCCGACGCTTGAAGAGATCAGCGCGCTGGTGAACGGGCCGTGCAGGATGCGGCCGCCGAACATCGAGCCCTTGGAGAATTCCTCGTCGACGTGCAGCGGGTTGAAGTCGCCGAACATCCCGGCGGCGAGGACCAGGTGCGCCTCCGTGACCGTCTGACGCGCGCCGAACGTGTCGCCGACCGCCACTTCGTCGTACCACTTGCCGTGAAAGACCATGTTCCCCTCCCTTGCCCGGGATTGTAGACTGCCGGCAACCGCAGAGGAGAGGGGCATGACGACTCAAGTAGAACGGCACGACCGGCGTGCGCTGGCCGTGAGGCAGGCCATCGAGGCCGTTCGCGCGATCGAGGCGCAGCATGGCATCACGCGCGAGGCGCTGGACCGCATCAAGCCCGAACTCGTGAAGCTCGCTTCGCGCACGGACCTGTTCCCGCCGGAGTCCTTCGGCAACCTGCCGGGCAGGCCTGGCACGATTTTCCACCTCGCCGAGGATCCGGACGGGCGGTTTGCGCTGTACGGCTCGGCGGGCGCGCCCGGCAAGGCGCAGCCCCCGCACAACCACACGACGTGGGCCTGTATCGCCGGGGTCTACGGCGATGAGCACAACGTGTTCTACGACCGGGTCGACGACCGCCCCGCCGAGTCGCAGGCGCGCCTCGTGAAGACGGGCGAGCTTACCGTGGTGAAGGGCAACGCCTGCGCCTTCCTGCCCGACGACTTCCACACCATCGAGGTCGTCAACGGCAGGGAATCTCTGCACCTGCACCTGTACGGCAAGACGCTCGAGGATCTTCCCGGCCGGGTCTACTTCGGGGGCAGCGCTGGAGGACCCTACCAGCGGTTCATGTCGCGGCCGGAGATCTTCTCGCCGCGCATACCGCCCGCGGAGCTCAAGGCGATGATCGCCGCAGGCGGGGAACTCGCGATCCTCGATCCGCGCGAGGAGGGCGTGTACGCGAAGAGCCACCTTTTCCTCGCGTCCTCCTGCCCGCTTTCGCGCCTCGAGCTGATGATCGGCCGGCTCGTGCCGCGGGTCGGCACGCGCATCGTGCTCGTCGACGATGACGAGAAGCTCGCCCAGCGCGCGGCAGCCTTGCTGCGCGGCTTCGGCTACCGCGACATCCTGGTGCTCGCGGGCGGCCTCGCCGCGTGGAGCGCGGCGGGCTACGAGGTCTACTCGGGCGTCTTCGTCCCCAGCAAGGCTTTCGGCGAGTACGTCGAGCACCACAGCGGCACGCCGCGGATCACCGCCGGGGAGCTCAAGGCCAAGCTCGACGCGGGCGAGGATGTCCTTGTCGTGGATTCGCGTCCCATGGGGGAGTTCAAGGTGATGAACATCCCCGGGGCGCTCGACTGCCCGGGCGCCGAACTCGTCTACCGAGTGCCGGAACTGGCGAAGAGCCCCGACACGCTGGTGGTCGTGAACTGCGCGGGCCGCACGCGCTCGATCATCGGCGCGCAGTCGCTGATCAACGCGAAGCTGCCGAACAGGGTGGTGGCCCTCAAGAACGGAACGATGGGCTGGCACCTGGCGGGCTTTTCGCTGGAGAACGGCAGCCAGGCGATGGCCCCGGCGCCCGGGTCGGAGGCGCTCGCACGCGCGAGGGCGCTCGCCGCCGGCGTAGCGAAGCGCTTTGGCATCCGGCGGATCGATCGCGCCGCGCTGTCGCGCCTCGCCTCGCAAGCCGGACGCACCACCTATCTGCTCGACGTGCGCTCCCCGGAGGAGTACGCGCAGGGGCACCTGCCCGGCGCGGTCAGCGCGCCCGGCGGGCAGCTCGTGCAGGCCACGGACATCTACATGGCGACGCGCAATGCGAGGGTGGCGCTGGTCGACTCGGAGGGCGTGCGTGCTGTCATGACGGCGTCCTGGTTGCTGCAGATGGGGTGGCCCGAGGTATACGTGGTCGAGGTCGCTCCACAGGTGGAGGAAGTTTCTGCGCAAGGCCTGAAGGCGATGGGCGAAGTGCAGGTGCTCGATTTCGGCACCAGCATCGAGTACCGGAACGGGCATGTCCCGGGTGCGGCGTTCGCGATCCGCTCGCGGCTCGCGGCCCGGAGCGAAAAACTCGCCAAGGTCGGCACGATCGTGTGCACGTCACCCGATGGCGAGTTCGCCCGCTTTGCCGCGGCGGACCTCGGCCGGCTCGCCAGCGTCCCGGTGAAGGTGCTCGCCGGCGGCACGGCCGCCTGGCGCGCGGCGGGATTCCCTCTCGAAGCGGGGGAGACGCAGATGTGGGAGCCGAACGAGGACATCTACTACAAGCCCTACGACCGCAAGAGCCAGGTGGAGCAGGCGATGCAGGACTACCTGGACTGGGAGGTCGCGCTGATGGAGAAGATCGGCCGCGACACGGACGTGAGGTTCGTCGACTACCCCGAGTAACCGTCGACCGGAGCGTATGAGACCACCTGGTAATCGGCGCCGGGCGGGAAGGTCCCGTTGAGCTGGATGGCACGGCGGGAGCCGTATCCGACGACGATGAACACTTCGCTTTCCCCGTAACGTCCCGGGGGGAGGATCATCCGCTTCTCGGCGCCATCGACGAGGACGACGTCGAGCGTCCCGTCGCCGCCGACCGCGATGCGGTCCCACGTCTCGCGCGCCGCGCCTTTCGCCGGTACCGCTCGCGCGCTCTTCGCATCGCCCGGGAGTTTCTCAAGGCCGATGGCGAGCTTGTTTTCGGCATTGCGACCGAGCCGGCGGATTACCGACACCTCCCAGTGCAGGCTCCCGGCCAGGCGATAGCCGACGATGACGCCGAGCTTCGCCCAGGCGGCGCGGCCGGGTACGAGCACGCCGACGCCCGAGTCGCTGGTGTCGAGCACGACCCAGCTTTGCATCATCGCCTTGTCGCCGCGCGTTTCGAGTTTCTCGAGGATTTCCTTCGGCGTGAGCTTCGGGCCGGGCACGGCCTTCTTGCCCTTGCCAGTCTGGTCCGGGTTGACCGAGCCGAAGCGGATCTTGTTGAAGTACTTGTCGTCCAGCAGCTTGTCGGTCTCGAAGCCGCCGAAGTCCTCGCCGGAATGAGCAGCCTCGGTGATCGCCACCATGCGGCGTACTTGCGTGAAGCCGTGCACGACCAGGATGTCGGCTGCGCCCGCGTTGCGCCGGTGCCTGCGCTGCGGCGGCTCGGTGGACCAGTGGTTGCGCAGGCTTTCGAGCAGCCCGCGGTAGCCCCTCAGGTCGCAGTTGCTGGGCACCGCCCAGTCGGGGACTTCCCGCGCCTCCTGCGCCGCGCTGCGCAGAGACTCGAGCATCGCGTAGGATTTCCCGGGGCCGAAGAAAATCAGGTTGGGGCGCGCGCCGAGCCCGTCCAGCCAGCGCTGCGGGGGCTGGGTCTTCGACGGGTCGACGAAGAAGGGCATTTCCGGCGAAGGCTTGTCCGCCGAAGCGATCTGTGCGGCGTTCTGTCGCAGCAGCAGGTCCAGGCATTCCATCTGCGTCGGAAGCAGGCCTCCTAGCGGGGCCGTTTCGAACAGCAGCCCTACCATGTACTCGGCGTTCACGCTGGTCCGCTCGCCCGAGCCTGCGTAGGGCTCCGTCTCGGTGTGATGTATTCCGAATACCTTCGCGCGGGCGTACAGCCGGGACATCTGGCCCCACAGGTCGGGCTCGACCGCGCGATAGGCGAAATGCAGGAGTTTTTTGCGCGCAACCATCAGCCGCATCGCCCGGCAGGCCATCAGCAGCGCGTACTCACGGTCCTCGTCGTCCCACTTCGACTTGATCGGCAGTTGCTCCAGCGACTGCCGGTAGAGGCCCGGCATGCGGTTGAGGTACGCGTTGAGGGCGACCCAGGACCCCTCGGAAACCTGGTCACCGCGTGCGTCGCTGAACAGCGTGTGGTTCAGTTCGGCGACCTGCTCCTGGACGCCTTTGTCTAGGGCACGCAACGCGCGGCGGAAGGCCTTGTGTTCAACGCGGGCGCCCTGCGCAGCCTCGAGGGCATCGCAGACCTGGGTCAGGACCACGCCCGGTTGCGACAAGGGGAGCTCGGACTGGAATTCCGCGATACCTTCATCCGTCGCGAGGAAATGGACCTCCTCGACCGTCGGTCGCTTGAGCTTCTGGTTGATCCAGTCGAATACCATCGTGAGTCAGTTTACCCCTTGAAAAGCCCCGTGCGAACGTGTGTTGGACGGGCACCCGGCCGGGACGTTACCCTTTTTCTCAAAGGAGGCCGGATGCCAGCGAATAACCCTGCCGACAACTCCCCCATTCTTCAACAAACCCAATCCAAAGCAGGAGTCACGATGGTCACCCTTCAGCCCGGCATCTTCGTCCGCCACGACCCGGAAACCGCATCCAGCCCGCTCATTGTGGACGTGTCGCGAAGCGGCCGTGAGTACCCGAAGGAGTTCCGTTCGCCGTTGCCGTTCACGGTGCTGCACGACAACGTGTCGATGTACGTCGAGGACCTCTGGGCGGCCGCGCCCACGGTCGGCGCGACGATGCTTTATTGCTGCTTCCCGAACACGTTCATGGACGTGAACCGCAAGGAGGACGACCTCGACCCGGCCGTGATCGACGGCGAGTGGCCCACGCCTCTCAACCCCAGCCCGGTCGCGATCCGCGGCCTCGGCCTCATCAAGACGAAGTCGAGGTACGGCGAGCCGATGCAGGAAAAGAAGCTCACGGTTGCAGAGATCGGGGAGCGCTTCGACCTCTACTATCACCCGTACCATCGCGAGCTCAAGCGCCTCGTCGACGAGACCTACGGCCGGCACGGCCTGCTGTGGCAGCTCTCCTGCCATTGCATGTCTGCGATCGGCGCGCCCACGCACGCCGACGCCGGGCAGCAGCGCGCGGATTTCTGCCTCGGCAATATCGGGTTCACGACCTCGTCGAAGGACTTCATCGAGTACGTCGCCGCCGAAATCAAGAAGCTCGGCTACACCTGCACCATCAACATGCCGTACGAAGGCAACGAGTTGAACCGCCGCCACGGGGCGCCGGACAAGGGCATCGAGAGCATCATGGTCGAGATCAACAAGAAGCTCTTCATGGACACCAAGACTTTCCGCAAGACGGACGGCTTTGCGCCGTTGAAAGCGAACCTCGACCGGCTGCTGAAGACGCTGGCCGCAGAAGCTTCGAGCCGGGCGAAAAAGTAGCGGGGTGCGTCCCGATGGTGCGTTCCGTATCTCAGGATACGGTGGGGGAGTAGTCTAATCTTTTGATTTAAATTATTTGCTGTGATGCCGCATGGGTGGCATCGAACTTGCAACACTGCCGGCCAGAGGACATTGGAAGGAGGATAGCGCCGGGACGCCAGCAGGGCTGGCACCCAATGAGACGGGAGTGCCGCAGTGAAGAACCTCGTGACCTGGATCTCGTGGATCTACCTGTTGACCAACACCGTGCGCATCCTCTTCTATGCCCCGCAGATCTTGTCGGTGTTCCGGGCCGACGACGGCGCCCGCTCCGTTGCGATCACCACCTGGGGCTTCTGGACGTTCGCCAACCTGACTGCGCTGCTCTACGGCTGGATGGTGATCCGGGATCCCGGATTCACGCTCATCTTCCTCGGAAATTTCGTGTGCACGGGCGTGGTCACCGTCATCGCCGCGCACAAGCGGCTTCGCCACCGGGGTGGCCAGGCGATCGCCGGCGGCTGAACGTCACGGCTCAGAGGGGCGACAGCGTCCCGTTCACGATGCGCACCCGTTCGCCTGTGCGAAATGCGGGCTGCTGGTCCAGGTTGACGGCCTGCGTACTCCCGTCGTCCATGCGCACCGAGACCTCCCAATGCTTCGTCCCCGACGTGTGCTTCTGGATCTGGTAGCCGGCCACGGCGCCACCAGTCGCACCCAGTACCGTGCCTGCGGTCCGGTGCTTGCTGCCGCCGATAGCGTTTCCGAGGAGCCCGCCGACAACGCCACCGGCCACCGCGCCGCCGGCGCCGCCTTTGCCGGGTTGGTCGACTTCGCGCACCGATGCGATCGTGCCGCAAGTGGCGCATGCCGGTTGCGCGCTGCGCGCCTGCGCGGGCGCAGTACCAGTCGCCGGCGCTGCGCCCGATCCCTTGGCCAGAATGCGCTGGATCACGGCCTCGCTGACGCCGCCCTGCTTGAGGCGGATCAGCCCGTCGGGACTCGGGTCGAAGGCCGGCTGGGCGTTGTCGATGGCCTGCAGCACGGTCGCGTCGGACAATCCGCCCCGAACCATCCGGATGACGTCGTCGTTGGTCATGGACGCGGCGAGCGCTGCGACCGGCAGGGAAAGGGCGATGAGCAAAGCGGCGATCAGGGATTTCATTCTGGATCCTCTTCGTGGACTGGCGCCCCCGACACGAATCGAACGTGTGACCTATCCCTTAGGAGGGGATCGCTCTATCCACTGAGCTACGGGGGCCGTGGCCGGCATTTTAGCCGATCGCGTTAGTATGTTCCCTTCGCACCCAGTGGAGACCGGCCATGAAAAGGTTCCAAGCCGTCGTCGTTTCCATCGCCCTGTCCCTCGTTGCCGGATGCGGAGTCGAGACCGCGAGCACTGCGGCCACGGCCGCTGCGTTGAAGCAGAAGGAACTGGAGGCCGGCAAAAAGACCATGGAGCAGGCCCAGCAGAAGGTCGAGCAATCCATGCAGCAGGTGCAGCAGGCCGCCGAGAAGGCGGGCGAGGCCGACAAGACCGAAAAGCAGTAGCGGCGCAAACCGGCGTCGCCGCGAAACGCGCATGTGGGGGCTCCGAGGCTCGGCTATCATGTCGCCCGCCATGATTGACGCACTCTTAAAGCAGTCCTGCGCGCGTGCCTGCCTCGCGGCCGCTGCGCTCCTCCTCCTGCCGCCCGCCATGGCCCAGGACGACAACTTCACCCCGTTCGTCATCAGCGGCGACGAGGTCGTGCTGCGCATGCTGCGCATGGCCGACGTTGGGCCGCAGGACTACCTGATCGATCTCGGATCCGGCGACGGGCGCATCCCGATCCAGGCCGCGAAGCGCTTCGGCGCGCGTGGCCTCGGTCTGGACCTTGACCCGCCACTGGTGGAACTCGCGCGCAAGAACGCGCAGGAGCAGGGCGTGGCCGACAAGGTCGCCTTCGAGGTGAAGGACCTGTTCGAAACGGACCTGTCGAAGGCCAGCGTCGTCGCGTTCTACCTGCTGCCCGACGTGGCGCTCCAATTGCGGCCCAAGCTGCTGAAGGAGCTCCGGCCCGGCACACGCATCGTCGCGCACGATTACCACCTCGGCGACTGGCCGCCCGACGAGTGGACCTCCATCCGGGTGCCGGACAAACCGGTCGCGCCGGTCGGCATCAGCCAGGTGTTCCTCTGGGTCGTCCCGGGGAACGCGCGGGGCCGCTGGACGGGCGAGGCGGCTGGCCGGCGGATCGTCATCGACATCGAGCAGCAGTACCAGGTGCTCAAGGCAAAGGTCTCCGGCGAGGGCCCGCCGCTGGAAGTACGCGGCGCGCGCCTGCGAGGGGAGGAACTGAGCCTCGTCATCGCGGGACAACTCGGCCGGCTCGACGGCGTTCATCGCTTGCAGGCGCGCATTTCGGGCAATCACATGGAAGGCGAGATCCTGACCGGTACGCGCTCGCCCGAGCGAACACCGTGGCAGGCCGAGAGGCAATGAGGTTCCGGGCACTCCTTGCGGCTGCCTGCCTGATTGCGGTCGGGCCCGCCTCGGCGCAGAGCTGGGCCTGGGACGACGGAACGGTGCCGTTCGTGGTCAGCCCGGAAGAGGTGGTCGACCGAATGTTGCGCATTGCGGACATCGGCCCGGCAGACCACGTCATCGATCTCGGCTCGGGAGACGGGCGCATCGTGATCGGCGCCGCGAAGCGCGGCGCGAGGGCCCTGGGCATCGACATCGACCCGACGCTCGTCGAGAGGGCGCGCGCAAACGCAGCGGCTGCCGGCGTGTCCGATCGCGCGACTTTTGTCGCGCAGGACCTGTTCGAGACCGACCTCTCGAAGGCTTCCGTCGTCACGATGTACCTGCTCCCCGAAGTGAACCTCAAGCTGCGCCCGAAGCTGCTCACGCTGAAGCCCGGAACCCGCATCGTCTCGCATGACTGGAACATGGGCGATTGGGAGCCCGACGAAACGATCGAGCTGCGCACGCCCGAAAAGCCGGTGGGTCTCGGCGGGAAGTCGCGGGTGCATTTGTGGATCATCCCGGCGGACGGGCGCGGACGCTGGGTGGCCGAGATCCCGCAGCACGGCGGGACGTGGGAGTTCGAGATCTCGCAGACCTACCAGTCGCTGGACGTGCGCGCCAGGGTCGGCGGCGGCGGGCGCGACTTTACAGTGAGGGGCGTGCGGTTGCGTGGCAGCGAGGTCAAAATGCTGGTGACGGGCCTGGTCGGCGGCAAGGCCTGGAACCAGTTTTTCAGGGGCACGCTTTCGGGCGATCGCATCTCGGGGGACGTGCTTGTGTCGGACGGTGACCAACAACGGAAAGTGCCATGGACAGCCACGAGAAAAAGGTAGACGCCCAACCGCGCCAGCTGCTGTCGGTGTTCGACGGCGTGTTCCTGATGGTCGGTATGGTGATCGGCGTAGGGATCTTCAAGGCGCCTTCGGTTGTCGCAGGCAGCGTCGCGTCGGGGACCGAGTTCCTGCTCGCGTGGCTGGCAGGGGGATTGATTTCGCTTGCCGGCGCGCTGGTCTACGCGGAGCTCTCGGCGCGCCATCCGGATACGGGCGGTGAATACGCATTCATCCTGCGCGGGCTGGGTCGCGGGACCGCGTTCCTCTTTGCGTGGTCGAGGATTACCGTGATCCAGACCGGCGCGATCGCCGCGGTGGCATTCGTGTTCGGTGACTACGCAACCCAGATCCTGCCGCTGGGCTCGCACAGCGCGGCGATCTACGCGGGGCTTGGGGTCATCGGCCTCACTGCGCTCAACCTGGCCGGCACGCTCCAGAGCAAGGGCCTGCAGAAGGTGATGGAGACGCTGCTCGTGCTCGGGCTGGTGACCGTGGCGGTGGGGGGGATAGCGGTAGGTACGACCGCCGGCGCACCGGCCCAGCTGGCGGCACCCGCCGCTTCCGCGGGCGGCGCCTATGGACTGGCGATGATATTCGTGCTGCTGACCTACGGGGGCTGGAACGAGGCCGCGTACCTCGGCGGCGAAGTCCGCGACCCGAAGCGCAACATGACCCGCATCCTGGTCTGGGGAATCGTGGCGGTCACAGCGCTCTACATGCTGGTCAACATCGGCTACCTCGCGGCGCTCGGACTCGCCGGCATGAAGGATTCCAAGGCGGTGGCGGCCGACGTGATGCGACTGATCGCCGGGGAGAAGGGCGCACTGATCCTCGCCGTCATCGTCTGCGTGTCGGCCTTCACGACGATGAACGCGGCAATCTTCACTGGCGCCCGCGCGAGCTACGCATTCGGCCGCGACTTTGCGCTGTTCGCAGGATTGGGTCGCTGGCGCGAGGCGGGCAGCACGCCGGCGACGGCGCTGGTCTGGCAGGGCGTGGTCACCCTGCTGCTGGTCCTGGCCAGCACGTTCACGCCGGACGGGTTTTCCGCCATGGTCGCCTACACCTCGCCGGTGTTCTGGACGTTCTTCCTGCTGACGGGCCTCACGCTGTTCGTCTTCCGCGCGCGCGAGACCGGCAATGCGCTACCCGGATTTCGCGTGCCGTTCTATCCGCTCGTGCCGATCGCATTCTGCGCGATGTGCGCCTACATGCTGTACTCGAGCATTGACTTCATCCGCGGGCCCTACGGCCCCAGTTTCGGTTCGGCTGTCCTCGGCGGCATCGCCATCATGTGCGCGGGCCTGCCCCTGTACTTCTTCTCGGGACGCCGCTGAGGGCCGGATGATCCGCGCCGGCCTCGTCATCCTGCTCCTTGTCCATGCGCTCGCAGCGCCCGCGCAGGACTACGAGCGCGAGAAGCGCTGGTCCGACGAGATCGTCCCGGGCCTCGTGGTGGGGGACGCCGTATGGGTAGACGGGCCGGCCGGGCGCAAATTCCTCGGGCTGTATGCAGAGGCCGCAAATGCGCGAGCGGCGGTCCTGCTGATCCATGGCATAGGCGTGCACCCGGACCACGGCGTGATCGGTGCGCTGCGCGCCAGCCTCGCCGACGCGGGATACTCGACACTCTCGATCCAGATGCCCGTGCTCGGATCGGAAGCACCGCCGAGCGCGTACCGCACGGACGTGTTCGCCAACGCGGTGGCGAGGATTCAAGCCGGCGGGCGCTGGATCCGTGCCAGGGGCGACAGCCGCATCGTGCTCGCTTCGCACAGCCTGGGCTCCGCGATGAGCGGCGCCTACTACGAGGCGACGCCCGACTCCGCGTTTTCCGCCTGGGTATGCATGGGCCTCGGCGGGCCCTACGGCAAGATGCTCAACGTCAGGGGTCCGGTGCTCGATATATACGGTGAGAAGGACCTTCCCGGCGTCCTCGGGGCCGACTGGCGCCGGCGCATGACCGTCGATTCGATCCCCGGATCGCGGCAGGTGAAGGTCGCCGGCGCGGACCACTTCTATGCCGGCCGGGAAAAGGTTCTCTCGGAAATCATCGACGCCTTCCTACGCGAGCAGGTGCTGAAATGACGCTCACCGAACTGCGCTACATCGTCGCCGTCGCACGCGAAAGGCATTTCGGCCGCGCCGCCGAATCGTGCTTCGTGTCGCAGCCCACGCTGTCGGTCGCGATCAAGAAGCTCGAGGAGGAACTCGGGGTGACTCTGTTCGAGCGTGGACCGGGCGAGGTCTCCGTGACGCCGACCGGCCAGCAGGTGGTCGAGCAGGCACAGCGCGTGCTGGAAGAGGCGGCGCGCATCCGGGAGATCGCGCAGGCGGGCGGCGATCCGCTGTCGGGCACGCTGCGCCTTGGCGCGATCTATACGATCTGTCCCTACCTGCTGCCGAAACTGATCCCGATCCTGCGCCGCACCGCGCCCAAGCTCCAGTTGATGATCCAGGAGAACTTCACCCACAAGCTCGCCGATTCGCTCAAGCAGGGCGAGGTGGATGCGATCATCGTTGCGCTGCCCTTCGATGAGCCGGGCGTGTCCACCAAGGCCGTTTACGACGAGCCTTTCCTCGTCGCAATGCCGCAGGGGCACCCGTGGGAGAAGAGGAAGAGCATCGGGGCCGACGAACTTACGCGGGAAAGCCTGTTGCTGCTGGGCGCAGGGCACTGCTTTCGTGACCAGGTGCTCGAGTTCTGCTCGTCGGTCCGTCGTTCGGGATCGGGCCTGCAACGCTCGCTCGAAGGCGGGTCGCTCGAGACGATCCGGCAGATGGTCGCGAGCGGCGTGGGCATTACCGTGTTACCGAGCACGTCCGTGGGAGCAGGGGAGAGCCACAATGACCTGATCCGCGTAAGGCCATTCGCGAAACCCGTACCCGAGCGGCGTGTGGCACTCGCATGGAGGAAAAGTTTCCCGCGCCCCGAGGCGATCGAGGCGCTGCGCCAGGCGATCCTCGAGTGCGACCTGCCGCAGGTGCGCAAGCTGAAATAGCCAGTGGGTGCGATAAACTCGTGCCATGAACTTCGAAAAACTGCGCACCCCGACGGCGGTGCTGGCCTGCGGCAGCCTGATCCTGTGCCTCGGCTTCGGCATTCGCTCCTCCTTCGGCCTGTTCCTGCAGCCCATGAGCCTCGACAACGGCTGGGGCCGGGAGACTTTCTCCATCGCCATCGCGATCCAGAACCTGATCTGGGGGGCGCTTGCCCCGTTCGCCGGAGGCATCGCCGACCGCTGGGGCAACGGCAGGGTCATTGCCGCGTGCGGCGCGGCTTACGTCATCGGCCTCGTGCTGATGGCCTTTGCCGACAGCCCGTTCAGCCTCTACATGGGGTCGGGATTCTTCATCGGGCTTGCCCTTTCCGGCACGACGTTCGCCACCGTGCTCGCCGTCATCGCCCGCGTCGCGCCGCCCGAAAAGCGCAGCATGATGATGGGCATCGCCACCTCGGCCGGCTCGTTCGGCCAGTTTGCGCTCGTGCCGCTGGCGCAGGTCATGATCTCCGCCTACGACTGGCACTACGCGCTGCTCGGGCTGGCTGCGATCGCGCTGCTGATGCTCCCCCTGGCCGCGGCGACCAGCGGGGTGCCTGCGACGCCCGCCGGCGGCGGGCAGTCGCTGTGGGCGGCGCTGTCCGAAGCGATTCGCGAGCGGGGTTTCCACCTGCTGTTCTGGGGCTACTTCGTCTGCGGCTTCCACATCGCGATGCTCACCGTACACCTGCCGGCGTTCGTGACCGATGCGGGGCTGACGCCCGCGCACGGCATGATCGCGCTCGCGCTGATCGGCCTGTTCAACGTGATCGGTTCGTTCGCGTCGGGGATCCTCGGCGGCAAATTCAGCAAGAAATACCTGCTGTCGGCGATCTACATCCTTCGCTCGTTCGCGCTGCTGCTGCTGGTCGCGTTCCCGCTGACCCCGGCGCTTCTCTACCTGTTCGCCGCGTCGATCGGGCTGCTGTGGTTGTCGACCGTCCCGCTCACGAATGGACTCGTAGGCCAGATCTTCGGCATGCGCTACGCCGCGATGCTCTCAGGTGTGGTCTTCTTCGGCCACCAGATCGGAAGTTTCATCGGCGTCTGGCTGGCGGGCTATCTCTACGACACCACCGGCACGTATGCCGGGGCGCTGACGATTTCCATCGGGCTCGGCGTGTTCGCCGCGATCGTGAACCTGCCCGTCAACGAAAGGCCCCTTGCGGATCGCAAGACTGTGGCGGCCGCGTGATGGACGCTCAGCGGCGCACCCTCCTGTTGAGGGCGCTGGCCGCTGCCGGGTTCGCGTTCACCTGCGGTGTGGTGTTCGCGGCTTACCTGCGGCCGGACATGCTGCTCAATTTCGCCAACCTGATCCTCTGCTACTGATGCCGCCTTCCGGATGGGTCATGCGCTGGTCGCCCCTGGTGGCGCCCGGCGGGCGTGTCCTCGACCTCGCTTGCGGGCAAGGCAGGCACGCCCGGTTCTTCGCAGGGCGGGGGCATGACGTCGATGCGTGCGATCGCGATCCGGCCTCGCTGGCGTCGCTTTCCGGGGTGAAAGGGGTTCGAACTACGCGGGCGGACCTGGAGGACGGTTCGCCGTGGCCGTACCCCGAGGGCGTGTTCGCGGCCATCGTGGTGACCAACTACCTCTACCGGCCCCTGTTTCCGCGGCTTGCGGCGGCGCTTGCGCCGGCGGGTGTGCTGATCTATGAAACTTTCGCGGCAGGGAACGAGCGCTACGGAAAACCGTCCAACCCTTCGTTCCTGCTGAAACGGGACGAATTACTGGAAGCTTTCGGGCGGGACCTGGTAGTGGTCGCGTTCGAGCAGGGACGCGTCAGGCGCGACAATCCTGCGATGATTCAGAGGCTTTGCGCAGTCCGGGGCGATTCCGTCGAGGCCGATCTCGAGCCCCGCGAGGTCCCTGATTCGGTTAAAATTTTGGGTTAGACAAGCCCCCAGGAGGGTACGGCAATGATCACAGGAAGCCTGGTAGCCATCGCGACGCCCATGCACGACGACGGGCGCCTCGATCTCGCGCGTTTCCGCAGCCTGATCGATTTCCACGTGAACGAAGGCACTGACGGCATCGTGGTCGTGGGGACCACCGGCGAGTCGCCGACCGTAGATTTCGACGAGCACAAGGAACTGATCAAAGTGGCCGTCGATCATGCCAAGGGGCGCATTCCCATCGTCGCGGGGACAGGCGGTAACTCGACCGCCGAGGCCATCGAGCTGACCGAATCGGCGAAGAAGGCGGGGGCCGCCTCCTGCCTGTCCGTGGTTCCGTACTACAACAAGCCTACCCAGGAAGGCCTCTACCGCCATTTCCGCAAGATCGCCGAGTCGGTCGACATCCCGTTGATCCTGTACAACGTGCCGGGACGCACGGTCGCCGACATGTCCAATGACGTTACGATCCGGCTTTCCGAAGTACCCGGCGTCATCGGCATCAAGGACGCCACGGCGAACATCGAGCGCGCGACCGACCTGATCAAGCGCGCGCCCAAGGAATTCGCGATCTACAGCGGCGAGGATTCGACTGCGCTCGCGGTGATCCTGCTTGGCGGCCACGGCGTGATCTCGGTCACGGCCAACGTGGCGCCACGGTTGATGCATGAGATGTGCGCAGCGGCGCTGCGCGGGGACGTAAGGACTGCGCGTGACATCAACATGCGACTCCTGGGCCTGCACCAGAAGCTGTTCGTCGAGGCGAACCCGATCCCGGTGAAGTGGGCCCTGCAGCAGATGGGGCTGGTTGCCGGTGGGTTGCGTTTGCCGATGACGCCGCTGTCGGAGAAGTTCCATGACACCGTGCGCGAGGCGCTGGACGAAGCCGGCGTGGCCGTGCCGCAGGCCGGCCTGCGCGTGGTTGAGGGGCGTGGATGAGATTTTCAGTTACATCGACGCGGATGCGCTGGCTGGCCGCCGCCGGTGCGGTGCTTTCACTCAGTGCCTGCAGCACGGTCACCGACCTGCTCGAAGGACAGGGCAAGAAGGTCGACTACAAGTCGGCCGGGCAGCTGCCGCCCCTCGACATCCCCCCCGACCTCACTGCGCCGACGCGAGACAACCGCTACGTCGTGCCGGAGGTCAAGTCCGCGACGACCCTATCGTCGTACCAGGCTGACCGCAAAGCGCAACCCCAGGCAGGCTCCACGGGAATCCTGCCGGCCGTCGAGACCATGCGCATCGAGCGTTCGGGGACCCAGCGATGGCTGGTCGTGAACGAGACGCCCGAAAAGCTCTGGCCGCTGGTCAAGGAGTTCTGGCAGGAAAACGGGTTCCTGCTCGAGACCGAGAATCCCGAGACCGGCCTGATGGAGACCGACTGGGCCGAAAACCGCGCCAAGATCCCGCAGGACTTCCTGCGCAACATGCTGGGCAAGGTGCTCGACCAACTCTATTCGACCCCGGAACGCGACAAGTTCCGCACCCGCCTCGAGCGCAGTCCAGACCTCAAGTCGACCGAGATCTACCTGAGCCATCGCGGCATGATGGAGATCTACACGACCGAGACGCGCTCCGAGACGAAGTGGCAGCCGCGCCCGCCCGATCCCGACCTCGAGGCCGAGTTCCTGCGCCGCCTGATGATCCGGCTCGGCTCCAAGGAGGACAACGCCAAGCAGATCCTCGCGTCCGCGCCGCAGACGCAGCGGGCCGCGCTCGCCAAGCAGGGCGACGGCAGCGACCGGCTCGATGTGCTGGAGCCTTTCGATCGAGCATGGCGGCGCGTAGGCCTGGCCTTGGACCGGGTCGGTTTCACCGTCGAGGACCGCAATCGCCAGAAGGGCCTTTACTTCGTGCGCTATGCCGACCCGGAAAAGGACATCGCCAAAGCCGATGCCGAGAAGCCAGGGTTGCTGTCGAAGCTCGCGTTCTGGAAGAGCGATGCGACCAAGGTCACGGCCGAGCAGTACCGCGTGCTGGTGAGCCAGGGCGGCGACAAGAGCCAGGTGTCGGTGCTGGGCAAGGACGGAGGCGTGGATCGCTCGCAGACCGCGCGACGCATCCTTTCGCTGCTGCACGAGCAGCTCAAGTAGCAGGAGGCGTGGGCCGCCGCGCTTTCGCCGGATGATCCGCTTCGCCTCCCTGGCGAGCGGCAGCAAGGGCAACTGCCTTGTGGCCGAAGTCGGCGGTTCTCGCCTGCTGCTCGACTGCGGCCTTGGTCCGCGCGACACCGCGAAGCGCCTCGGGCGCCTCGGGCTGGAACCTTCCGATGTCACGGGAATCATCGTGACCCACGAGCATGACGACCACGTCGGCGGCGCATTCACGTTCGCCGCGAAGCACGGCCTGCCGGTGTGGATCACCCATGGCACCTGGCGCGCCACGGTGGAGTCTGGCAAGGCAGACGCGGGCGGGGAGGTGCAGGTCAACATCATCGACGGCCGCACCGCGTTCTCCGTGGGCGACATCCATGTGCAGCCCTTTACGGTGCCGCACGATGCCCGCGAACCCGTGCAGTTCGTCGTCTCGGACGGTGCATCGAGGCTGGGAGTGCTGACCGACATCGGCGCGCCTACCGCCCATGTCGCATCCGTACTGTCGGGGTGCGATGCGCTGGTGCTCGAATGCAACCACGACCTGGACCTGCTCGGGCGCAGCGGCTACCCCAAATGGCTCAGGGACCGCATCTCAGGGCCGTTCGGCCACCTGGACAACGGCCAGTCCGGCCGCCTGCTTGCGGGCCTCGACCGGTCGCGCCTCAAGCACGTCGTCGGCGCGCACCTGTCGCAGCAGAACAACCGGCCTGAACTTGCGCGGGACGCCCTCGCAGGTGCGATGGGATGCGAACCGGACTGGGTCGGGATCGCCACCCAGGAAGAGGGGTTCGACTGGCGGGAAGTGCGCTGAAACAAAAACGGCGAGCCGAAGCTCGCCGTTTTCTTGGTGCGGGTGAAGCTTACTTCTTCGCGTCCTTGGCGGCATCCGCGGGAGCGGCAGCCGGGGCGGCAGCGGGAGCAGCGGCAGGCGCGGCGCCGGAGCCGGCAACACCGGAAGCGGCATCGGCGGCAGGGGCGGCAGCCGGGGCCGGCGCAGGCGCCGGGGCCGGAGCAGCGGCAGGCGCGGGCGCCGGGGCAGGCGCGGGCTTGGGTTCTTCTTTGC
Organism: Burkholderiales bacterium; assembly: GCA_965279075.1. Classification (GTDB taxonomy): domain Bacteria; phylum Pseudomonadota; class Gammaproteobacteria; order Burkholderiales; family SG8-39; genus SZAS-79. Next base: position 566,472 of record CBDIHI010000011.1, read on the forward strand.
CGCAAGCGGCGAGCACGGCCGCCATCATGGCGGCGAGCAGCAGGGACTTCTTCATTCGGGTATCTCCCAGAGAGTGACTACAGAAAAATATTCTATTTGGCAGGACTACTTGGATGCCAGCCTAAAATTATAGCATCCAAATCTTGCGTTTCTGCCATGCGAGATTAGGTTCAATCTCAGAGCCCAGTTGCAGTCCCCGAGACCCCCGGCATGGAGGCTTCCCAGATTTCCTGGAAGCGAGATCGCATCTTGAGTGCCTCGGTCTCGTCATTGATGCCGGCGGCCCCACGGAAATAGCGCGATACGGGGCGGCGCACGTAGTGGCCCTTGTCGAGGACCATGAAGCTGTCCTGCAGCTCCCGTATTTCCTCGCCGGTGCGGTGGATCTGGATCGAGTGGCCGAATATCGCAAGCAGGTTCATCATGCGCGGGCAAAAGCGGGTCACGTGGTCTGTGTCGTGGACGGCCATGTAGATGCGGCGGGTCGCGCTGCCGGCCAGGAATGCGCGCAGGAGCTCGACGCGCGCGGGCGAATTCAGGTTCAGGACCGACAGGTCCGGGTCGAAGATGCGCAGCTCGCGCCCCGACTGCACCAGCAGCCGGTCGACCGCCGCCTGGAATCCGGCCTGGGTGTCGAAGCGGACATAGTCATGCGGCGCATCGGCCGGGGTGTTGTCGACTTCCGTCATCCGCCTCGCTCCAGGTGCAGGAAGCCCTGCAGGTACCAGTCGAAGATTAGATCTCCTGCCGCACCGCGCGCAAGGCTCGCCCCGTCGGCCTGCCTGGCGTCCGCGAGCGCCATAAGTGAGGCGCGGGCGGCGCCCCGCACGGGGGCGACGCTGCCGTTGATGTACACGCACTCGTTCCCGGTCAGCATCCGCGTGCGCGCATCGAGCCGGACCCGCGCCCTCTCCAGCGCACGCAGGAAGGCGGTGCGCCCCTGCGGCCGGCGCGGCGGGTCGAACACCACCTGCTGCTTCGGCTCGGACAGATGGCGGCCAAGGAAGTCGGCGACGTCGCGCCTGTTCCAACGGATCCGGCCGAGCGCGCGTGCCGCATGGTCGACCATGTGTGCGTCAATCTTCGAGGGGTGGATCGCCGGCTTGCGCCCGGGGTCACTATAGGCGAGGTCCCCGAACCCCTGCTCGTGCAGGTAGTCGAGGAACGCGAGCGAAAGTTCGGCGCCGCCCGGCGCGCGAAAGCCGATCGAATAAGTCTGGCACTCGCCGACCGCGACGCCGTCGTGCGCCCAGCCCGGCGGGACGTACAGCATGTCGCCGGGCTCGAGCGTCATGTCCTCTGCGGCACGGAACCCCGCGACGAGCTTGAGCGGGGACCCCTCCACCAGGCGAAAGTCGCGTCCGGACGCGGGCGGCGGCATCAGGCGCCAGCGGCGACGCCCCGGCCCCTGGATCAGGAACACGTCGTAGGAATCCACATGGGGCCCGACGCCGCCGCCGTCCGCGGCATGGCTGACCATCACGTCGTCGAGGCGCGCCCACGGCACGAACGTGAAGCGCCCAAGCAGGGCGTCGGCACCGGCCGAGTGCAGGTTGATGCCGTTCACGAGCAGGGTCCAATCGCGTCCGGGCAGGCGGGACAGTTCGCGGCGGGGGATCGGGCCGTGGGCGACCCGCCATTGCGGCGTGCGCTCGACGAGCCTGCATTCCGCCGAGTCGCCGGACGCGAGCCGGAACAGGTCCGCCTTTCCGACCAGGCCTTTGAACCCCGGGATGGCCTGGCGCACGAGCAGCGGGCGCTTCTGCCAGTAATCGCGCAGGAATGCCGTGGGGCTGAGGCCACCGAGCGGGGAACGGGGGATCGGCATGCGGCGATTATAGCTGCGGGCGGAAAAGGCCTTCCCTGCGCTGCGCGCCGTGAGGTGCATTCCGGTACGGACTTTGCATTAGAATCCGCCGCAACGGAGCCAAGCCATGCTGCGTACGGGACAAACAGCGCCTTCGTTCTCCCTGCCGGATGCGGACATGCAGACGGTCAGCCTCGCCGCGTTCAAGGGGCGCAAGAACGTGGTCCTGTACTTCTATCCGCGCGACGGCACGCCTGGGTGCACGATGGAAGCGATCGAGTTTTCCGACCACGAGGAGCAGTTCGGCCGGCACGATTGCGTCATACTCGGCATTTCCCGCGACGATTGCATGGTGCACGCGGAATTCCGGGACAAGCACGGCCTCTCGGTCAACCTGCTGTCCGACTACGAGGGCGAGGTATGCCGCAAGTACGGCGTGCTGCAGGAAAAGGAGTCCGAAGGCGTGAAGCGGCCGTTCCTGGTGCGTTCCACTTTCGTGATCGACAAGAAGGGCGTGATCCGCCACGCCCACTACGGCGTCACCCCGCGCGGCCACGCGCTCGAGGTGTTCGAGGCCGTGAAGAAACTTAAGCCCTGAGGTGCAGCAGATGATTGCCGTAGCCCCCGATCACGTTGTCTCCATTGGGCTCGTGATGCATGACGCCCAGGGTGTCCTGATCCATGAGTCGGACGAACCGGTCGCATACCTGCACGGAGGGTACGGCGGCCTGTTCGAGGCGCTGGAGATGGTCCTCGAAGGCAAGCGCGTGGGCGATTCGGTGCAGGTGCAACTGGAACCCGACGAGGCGTTCGGCGACTACGACGCCGACCTCGTTCGCATCGAGCAGCGCTCGCGCTATGGCGACGGCCTCGAGGTCGGCATGGAGGTCGAGGACGCATTCGAAGGCGAAGAGCCGCGCGTTTACGTGGTCACCGACCTGGCGGGCGATACCGTCGTGCTCGATGGCAACCATCCGCTCGCCGGCATCGCGTTGCGCTTCGAGTGCAAGGTCCTCGAAGTTCGCGCGGCGAGCGAGGATGAGATAGAGCGCGGTGCGCCCGAAGGGGATGAATCCGGAGGCGATGAGGGCGGCCAGGAAGGCTAGGCGATCCGCAGCGCAGCATCGCCACGCCGTGAAATAGCCTATGATTGCCACACACAAGATCCCGGCGGATCGCATCGCCCTGAGGAGGATTTCCGCATGAAGGACGTGCTTTCGTACGGCATCGGGACGCTGTTCGCGTTCGCGGTGATCCTTTTCATCCTCTACGTCTTCATCCAGGACGTCACGCAGAAGAAGCACGGCGTGCTGCGCAATTACCCGGTCATCGGGCACCTGCGCTATTTTTTCGAACAGCTCGGCGAGTACTTCCGCCAGTATTTCTTCGCCGGCGATCGTGACGAGATGCCGTTCAACCGCTCGACGCGGGGCTGGGTCTACCGCCTCGCCAAGAACGAGGGCGGCACGCTCGGGTTCGGGTCCACCTACGACCTGCACCTGCCGGGCGCCCTGATCTTCGTGAACCACCCGTTCCCGGTGCTTGAGGAGGAGCGGCTGCCGACGCCGTCGCTGATCCTCGGCGAGAGCCACTGCAAGCAGCCGTTCGAGGCGAAGTCCCTCGTCAACATCAGCGGTATGAGCTTCGGCGCGATCTCCGCGCCGGCGGTGCGGTCGCTGTCGCGCGGGGCCGCGGTCGCCGGCTGCTGGATGGACACCGGGGAGGGTGGCCTCTCGCCCTATCACCTCGAAGGCGGCTGCGACGTGATCATGCAGATCGGCACGGCCAAGTACGGCGTGCGGGATGCCCACGGGGAGCTGTCTGCGGAAAGGCTGGTCGAGCTTTCCAAGGTGGTGAAGGCCTTCGAGATCAAGCTCTCGCAGGGCGCCAAGCCCGGCAAGGGCGGCGTGCTGCCCGGCAAGAAGGTGACGCCGGAGATAGCGCGCATCCGCGGGATCCCGGAGGGCCGCGATTCAATCAGCCCGAACCGCCACCGCGACATCTCGAACGTCAATGAGCTCCTGGACAAAGTCGCCTACATTCGCGACCTCACGGGTCGTCCGGTAGGCGTGAAGACCGCGGTTGGCGGTTGGACCTTCCTGAACGATCTCGCCGACGCGGTGCATCGCCGGGGACTCGAGTTTGCGCCGGATTTCCTCGTGGTGGACGGCGGGGAGGGGGGGTCCGGGGCGGCCCCCCAGGCGCTCGCCGACCACATGAGCCTGTCCATCGAGGAGGCGCTGCCGCGCGTGGTGGATTCGCTGATCGAGTCGGGACTCAAGCAGCGCATCCGCGTGGTGGCTTCGGGCAAACTCGTCACCTCGGCTCGCGCCGCCTGGGCCCTCTGCGTGGGCGCCGACTTCATCAACACCGCGCGTGGCTTCATGTTCTCGCTGGGCTGCATCCAGGCGCTGCGCTGCCACACGAACACCTGCCCGACCGGCATCGCCACGCACAGCCCGAGGCTCCAGCGCGCACTGGTCGTGGAAGAGAAATACCTGCGCGTGGCGAACTACGCGAACAACATGAACCGCGAGATCGACATGATCGCCCACTCGTGCGGCGTGCGGCACGCGCGGGAACTGCGCCGCGAGCACGTGCGGATCGTGCAGGCAAACTGCCAGTCCATCGCGCTCAACATGATCTATCCCTACCCCGAACCTAAGGCGCGGGTGCGCGTGGCTTGAGCCAGCCGTTCCAGAGGCGCCGGGCGGCATCGGCGACCTCGCCGGCGGTGAGGCCCACGGGCCCGCAACCCTGTGCCGCGAGGTCGTCCGCGGCCGCCCCGTGAAGGTGGGTTCCCAGCATGAGCGCGGCTTCGCCCGACAAGCCCTGCGCGAGGAGCGCCCCCAGGATCCCGGCAAGCACGTCCCCCATGCCTGCGGACGCCATGCCGGGATTGCCCGAGGTGTTCACGAACCAGAGCCCGTCGCGCGTGGCCAGGATGCTGCCATTGCCTTTCAGCACCACGCTTGCGTTGTAGGTGCGGCTCAGCAGCCTCGCCGCCGCGAGGCGGTCGCCTTGTACGGCCGCGACGTTCGTTCCGAGCAGGCGCGCGGCCTCGGCAGGATGGGGTGTGAGCAGCGTGTCTCGCGTGCGCCGCGTGCAGGCGCTTCGGAATTCGCTGCTTTGCGCCAGGAGGTTGAGCGCGTCGGCGTCGAGCACGCACGCGGCTTCGCCGGTCAGCGCCGCGCCAAGGAGTGTTTCCGCGCGCTCGCCCATGCCAAGGCCGGGGCCCACGACCAGGGCGCCGGCATCCAGGCCGAGGATCTCGTCGGGATGGCGCAGCATCAACTCCAACGCGCCGGGGTCGAATGAGGGCGCCTTGTGGTCGAGCAGGCCGACGAAGACTTTTCCGGCACCGAGCCTGAGGGCCGCGCGGCCGGCGAGCAGTGCGGCACCGCTCATCCCGTCAGCGCCCCCGATGACAGCAACGCTGCCTGCATTGCCCTTGTGGAAGTTGCGCGGGCGGGGCTTCAGGGCCTCAGGCAGGAGTTCTGGGCCCGCAACCCAGCCGGTGGGCGGCAGCAGCGCGTGCACGTCGAGGCCGAGGTCCGCGACCCGCACCTCGCCGCACAGGTCCGGCCCGTCGAGCGTCAGCAGTCCGGGCTTGTGTGCGATGAAGGTCAGCGTATTTGTCGCACAGACCGCTTTGCCCAATATGCGTCCCGTGTCGGACTCAAGGCCGCTGGGGATGTCGAGGGCAAGGACGGGGCAGGCCTGGGCATTCGCGTAGTCGACGAGTTTCGCGTAGTCCCCGGCGATGTCGCGCGCGAGGCCGATGCCGAAAAGTCCGTCGACGACGAGCGCCCAGCGCTTGCCGGAGGGCAGGCTCGCCGCGTCGGCAGCCGTGGCAATGGTCACACGGAAGAAACGCTCCGCGAGGATCCTCGCCGCGATCTTCGCGTCGCCGCCGTTGTTTCCGGGGCCCGCCAGGATGAGTATGTCCTTGCCGCGATCTCCCGTCAGGCGGACGGCGAGGTCCGCGGCGGCGAGTCCGGCACGTTCCATCAGGGTCGGGTGGTCGCCTTGCGCGGCGGACTCGATCCGGCGGATGTCTTCAGTCTCATAAACAGGAACGGAAGTCATGCCGATCGCCCCCGCTCAGCCCGGCTTGAACATTTTTCCCGGCAGGAAGTGGACGATTTCAGGGAAAGCCCACAACAGCGCCACGGCGACAACCATAAGGAGGAAGAACGGCAGTGCCGCGCGGGCGACGTAGAACATGTTGTGTCCCGTCAGGCCCTGGAGCACGAACAGGTTGAATCCGACCGGGGGCGTGATCTGGGCCATTTCGACGACGAGTACGATGAAGATCCCGAACCACAGGAGGTCGATGCCGGCGGCCTTGACCGAAGGCAGGATTACGGACGCAGTCAGAACCACCATGGATATCCCGTCAAGAAAGCAGCCCAGGATCATGAACAAGACGGTGAGTACGGCGATCAGCTGCCAGGGCTTGAATCCTTGGGTACCGATCCATTCCGCCATGATGCGCGGGATCCCGGTGAAGCCCATCGCCACCGTGAGGAATGCTGCACCCGTCAGGATGAAGGCGATCATGCAGGAAGTCTTGGTCGCCCCCATGACGCTCGCGCTGAAATTCGACCACGTCAGGGAGCCGCCGACGACCGAAAGGACCAGCGAACCGACTACGCCAAGCACGGCCGCTTCGGTCGGAGTGGCGATGCCCGCATAGATGGACCCGATCACTGCGCCGATGAGAAGGACCGTGGGGATCAGGTAGCGCGCGGCATGGAGCTTTTGTGCGAAGGTGGTGATGCGCTCACGTTTCGGCGTCAGTTCGGGGTGGCGCAGTGCCCAGAGGCATATGTAGCCTGAGAACAGCGCCATCAGCATGATCCCGGGCAGTACGCCGGCGACAAACAGGCGTGCGATCGAAACGTCGGCAGCGACGCCGTAGACGATCATGATGATCGAAGGTGGGATCAGCAGGCCGAGTGTCCCGGCGCCAGCCAGCGATCCGATCGCCATTTTCTCGTCGTATCCGCGGCCCTTGAGCTGCGGGATCGTAATGCGCCCGATGGTTGCCGCCGTAGCGGCGGACGAGCCCGAGATCGCGGCAAAGATCCCGCATCCGACAACGTTGGTGTGCATGAGCCGGCCCGGCAGGGGTTCCACCCAGGGGGCGAGTCCGTAGAACATGTCTTCCGATACCCTGGTTCGAAACAGGATCTCGCCCATCCAGATGAAGAGCGGCAGCGCGGTAAGCGACCAGCTCGCACTGGAACCCCACACGGTCGTGGCCATCAGCGGCCCGGCCGGCGAGTTGGTGAAGGCGGCCATTGCGATGAAGCCTACGCCGATCAGGGTGATCGCGATCCATACGCCACACACAAGCAGCGCGCCCAGGGCCGCCAGCAGGACCAGGGAAATGCCAAGGGTTCCCATGTCAGCGCTCGAACCCGGGATTGGCGTCGGCAGGGGATTTCTCGGCAGCCGCGTAAGAGGCGGTTCCCCCGGAAACGACAACCAGCAGGTCGTCTAGGAACGCGATGGCCAGGATCGCGAGGCCCAGCGCCATGCCTGACTGAGGAATCCACAAGGGGATCGGCACGAGGCCCTGTGACATGTCGTTGAGGCTGTACGAGGTCCATGTCATGTCCATGCTCGCCCAGGCAAAGTACCCGACCATGAAGCAGGCGAGCACGAGGCACACGATCTCGAGTGCGCGACGCAGCCCGCCCTTGGTCATGGCCAGTATGATGGTCATGCGGATCTGCTCATTGCTCCGCAGCGTCCAGGCAAGGCCGAGGAACGACGAGGCGGCCATGCAATACCCCGCAAACTCGTCAAAGGAGGACGTGGCGATACCGAGCAATCGCCCGACGATCTGGATCAGCGACATTACGCCGATCGCCACCAGGAAGATCCCGGCAAGGACACCCGACGCCCGGTACACCGCATTCAGTACCGCGCGCATCCCGGCTCAGTTTCCGTAGGCTTTGAGGATCGCTTCGCCTTCCGCACCCGCCTTGGCGACCCATTCGGAGGTCATCTTCCTGCCGACATCCTGCAGTTCCGCCGCGAGCTTGGGACCCGGGTTCATCACTTTTACCCCCTTGGCGGAAAGCGTCTCCAGGCTCTTCGCGAGTTCGGCTTCGCTTGCCGCCCAGCCGCGTGTCTCCGCCGTTGCCGCCGCGTCACGCACAGCTTTCTGGCCGGCGGGATCGAGCTTCGCCAATGCGGCCTTGCCGACGATGACCATGTTCTGCGGGAGGATCGCCTGTACGTTGTAGACGTGCGTCGTGGAATCCCAAGTCTGGGTGTCCACGCCGCCTGCGGCGGAGTTGATCTGCGCGTCGATCATCCCGGTGCGGAACGCCTGCGGCACTTCGGGCGCAGCGATCAGGACCGCGTTGGCGCCGAGCAGTTCGGCAAGGCGGGACGTGATCGGGCTGAACGAGCGCAGCCGTACGCCCTTGAAATCGGCGAGCGAGTTGATTTCCTTCTTGGTATGGATGGCGGTGGGCGGCCATGCCACCGAGTAGAGCAGCGTGATCCCCTGCGCATCCAGGCGCTTTTCGAGGACAGGCTTTGCCGCCGCCCACAGTCGCTTTTGCTTGTCGTAGCTGGGTGCGAGGAAGGGGTTGGAGTCAAAGGCGAAGACCGCGGCCTCGTTCGCCAGGATGGAAACGAGCGTCTCGGCGATCGGCACCTGCCCGGTCTGGACCGCGCGCTTGATTTCCGGGTGCTTGATCAGCGAATTTCCCGAATGGATGACGATCTGCAGCTTGCCGCCCGTAGCCTTGCCAATGTCGTCGGCAAACTGGCGCACGTTCTTGGTGTGGAAATTGCTGTCGGGATAGGGCGTCGGCATGTCCCATTTGGTCTGCGCCTGCAGGGCGCCCACCGAGAGTGAAAGGGCCACGCCGGCGGCGAGGGCGCTACTGGTTGCATTCATTGCGCATGCTCCTGGATCGAGATCGAGAAAATCAGGGGAATCCCGGGCCGCCCTGCCCGCAGGTGGGGCAGGGCGGCCGACGATCAGTTGCCGTAGGCCTTCAGGATGGCCTCGCCTTCGGGGCCGGCCTTGGCCGACCACTCGGCGGTCATCTTCTTGCCGATCTCGCCGAATTCGGCCGCGAGTTTCGCCGAGGGCTGCATGATCTTTATGCCCTTCGACGCCATGGTCTTCTTGTAGCCTTCGTTTTCGGATTCGCTGGTCTGCCAGCCGCGCTTCTCTGCCGCCTCGGCCGCGGACAGCACGGTCTTCTGCGTGCCGGCGTCGAGCTTGCCGAAGGCTGCCTTGCTGACGAATACCGCGTTATGCGGCAGCATCGCCTGCGTGTCGTAATAGTGCGTCAGGTAGTCCCAGGCTTGCGTATCCACGCCTGTTGCCCCCGAAGTGATCATCGCGTCGACGAGGCCCGTCTTGAACGCCTGGGGCACTTCCGGGACCTGGACCGTAGTGGGAATCGCCCCCATCAACTCGGCGAAGCGGGAAGTCGTCGGGTTGTAGGTGCGGAATTTCGTGCCCTTCAGGTCGGCGATGGAGTTGACTTCCTTCTTTGCATAGACGCCCTGCGGCGGCCAGGGTACCGAGTAAAGCAGCATCATCCCCTGGGAATCGAGCCGCTTCTGGATGACCGGCTTTGCGGCCACCCACAGCTTGGCGGCCTTCTGGTAGCTGTTGGCGAAGAAGGGATTGGAGTCGAAGGCAAATACCGCGGATTCGTTTGCCAGGACCGAGATCAGGATCTCGCCGATCGGAACCTGCCCGGTCTGCACCGCCCGCTTGATCTCGGGATGCTTGATCAGGGATGCGTTCGAATGGGGGGTGATCTGCAGCTTGCCGCCGGAGTTCTTGGCAATCTCCTCGACGAACTGCCGGACATTCTTGGTGTGGAAATTGCCGTCCGGATACGGCGTAGGCATGTCCCACTTGGTCTGCGCCATCGTGGTGCCCGCGGCGAGCGCCAGGGCTACGGCGGACGCGGCGGCGACGAAAGTTCTGCGGGTGGTCATTCTTTGGGCCTCCTGATTGGTTTTCGGTCTGCGGCAGTGTCACAAAAACGACCGGCTCCCGCAGTTTCAGCCATGCGCTCGGTCAGTGTCAATGCAAGCGGCGTGCCACGTCCCCGGCCAGTGCAAGGCTGGCGGTGAGGCCGGGGGATTCTATGCCGAACAGGTTGACCAGCCCAGGCACACCATGTTCGGCCGGCCCCTGGATGACGAAGTCCGGCGCGGGATCTTTGGGGCCGGCGATCTTGGGACGTATGCCCGCGTACCCCGGCGCAAGCGCGCCGTCCGGGAGTTGCGGCCAGTAGCGCCGGATTGCGGCGTAGAACTTGTCGGCGCGCCGCGGGTCTACGTCGTAGCCGATCCGGTCCACCCACTCGACGTCCGGGCCGAAACGCGCCTGCCCGCCCATGTCGATCGTCACGTGCACGCCCAGCCCGCCGGGTTCGGGCACTGGGTAGACGAGGCGCGAGAACGGCGACTTGCCGACCAGCGAGTAGTAATTGCCCTTGGCATAGAACTCCGGGGGCGCCTTGTCCCCGGGATAGCCTTCGATCCTGCGCGCGAGCGACGGCGCGGTCAGCCCGGCCGCATTCACCACCGTACGCGCGGCGAGGTGCATTGGATCGGCTCCGCCGACCTCAAGTCCGATCCGTCCGTCGCCCAGCACGCGCGCAGACCTGAGCGGAGACAGGAAGGCCAGCATTGCGCCGTGGGCTTCGGCGTCCCCGAGCATCGCGAGCATCAGGGCGTGGCTGTCGACCACGCCCGTGGAAGGCGAGTGCAGCGCGCCCACGCAGGACACCGCCGGCTCCATCTCCCGGGCCGTTTCCCGGCTGATCCAGTCCACGTCGGTGACGCCGTTGGCGTGGGCCTTGCCGCGGATCGCCTCAAGCTCGCCGAGCTGCGCCTCGTCCGTGGCGACGACCAGCTTGCCGCATCGCATATGGGGGATGCCGCGCTCGGCGCAATAGCGGTACAACAGCGTGCGGCCTTCGACGCAGGCGCGCGCCTTGAGCGAGCCCTTGGGATAGTAGATGCCGGCGTGGATGACTTCGGAGTTGCGCGAGCTGGTGGCGGTGCCGATCGCGTTCTCGGCCTCGAGGATGATCACCTCGCGGCCGGCGACCGCGAGTTCGCGGGCAATGGCGAGGCCGACCACGCCCGCGCCGATGACGACTGCGTCTGCGCTGTCCATGCGGGGCGCTAGAACACCGCGAGCTGCGAGTTGCGCAAGTCGGTGACGAGCATGCAGCCCGGCTTGTGGGTGAAGGCGAGGGGCGGCTTCGCCGCGCGGATCGCCGACTGGGGCGTGACGCCGCAGGCCCAGAACACGGGCACTTCGCCCTTGCGGATCTCTACGGCGTCCCCGAAGTCCGGCTTGCCGATGTCCGCGATGCCGATCATCGCCGGATCGCCGAAGTGGATCGGCGCGCCGTGCACGTCGGGAAAGCGCGACGTGATCTGGATCGCGCGGATCGCGTCGGCGGGCTTCATCGGGCGCATCGAGACCACCGTCGGGCCGCCGAAGCGCCCGGCACCCCGGGTCGCGATGTTCGTGCGGTACATCGCGACATTGCAGCCCTGCTCTATGTGGCGCAGGGGGATGCCGCCTTCCACCAGCGCCTCCTCGAAGGAAAACGAGCAGCCGATCGCGAAGGCCACCGAGTCGTCCCGCCAGACGGCTTTCAGGTTCGGCACTTCCCCGCTCATCTCGCCGTCCTTGAAGACGTAGTAGCCGCAGATGTCGGTGCTGATGTCCACGTCCGCGCCGAGTGCGGGAATGCGCGGGTCGCCGGGCTCCGATACACCGAGGATCGGGCAGGGCTTCGGGTTCAGCTGGCAAAAGCGCAGGAACTCGGTCGCGTAGTCCCTGGGCAGCACGGCCAGGTTGGCCTGCGCGTACCCCGGGCACTGGCCCGAAGTGTGGGCGTCGAATTGGCCCGAACGGATCGCGGCACGCAGAGCCGCGGGTTCGGAATGGATGGTGGGCTTGCGGGAGGGGGTGTTCATGGGAACGTCGGCAATCCTGTGCTGGCGGGTGGGTCCAGCCGCAATTCTAGGTCAGTCCGGACCGGCGGACGAGGTAACGTTCCGCGGCCAGCGCGCCTGCACCGGCGAAGGCGAAGGCGCTCACCATCGGGCGGGCCGTGCCGTCGAACAATGCGCCCAGCACAATGCCCACAAGCGCGCCCAGCACGAACGTGGTTGCGCCCATGAACGAGGACACCGTGCCGGTGTTTGCCTTGAACGGGGAGAGGACCGCCGCGGTCGCATTCGGCATCAGGCAGCTCGCGGCGAACATGAACCCCATGCAGGGCAGCGCTATCGCAAGCCAGTGGCCGACGCCGGCCCAGCCCAGCACCGCGGCGATCACGCCGGAGACACAGGCGATGCGTGTGCCCAGTTGCAGCATGCCGGCGATCCCGAGGCGCATCACCGTCCGGCTGGTGAACCAGGCGCCCGTGATCTGGCCGATCATCACGACGGCGAACAGCACGCTGTATTCGCGCGGGGACAGGCCGAGCGCCTTGACCAGCACGAAGGCCGAGTTGGTGACGAAGGCGAAGATCCCGACCTGCGCGAACAGCATGACCGCGAACGGGCCTGTGAACCGTGGTTCGCGCAGCACTTCACCGAACACCGTGAGGATTCGCGCGGGCGACACCGTGGGCCGATCGCGCGGGGCGGTCTCGGCGAGGCCCGCAGCGACGCTCGCTAGCAGGGCCACCGCCATGAAGACGAGCATCCAGAACACCGCGCGCCAGCCCCACCAGGTGAGCAATTGCGCACCTATCAACGGCGCCGCGACCGGAACGATGCCGAACACGATCATCATGCGTGCGAGCATGCGCGCGGCCTGCTCGTGGCTGTGCAGGTCACGCACGATCGTGCGCGCGATCACCGGGCCGCTCGACATCCCGAGGCCCTGGATGAACCGCCATAGCACGATCGCCCCCACCGAACCGGCGTAGACGCACACCAGCGTGGCGGCGAGGAAAAGCGTGAGCCCGCACAGCAGCATGGGCTTCCTGCCGAAGCGGTCCGAGAGGGGGCCCCACGCGAGCTGGCCCAGCGCGATCCCGAGGAAGAACGTCGTGATCGTCAGCTGCACGGCGCTGACCGGCGAGGCGAACGCCTGCGCGATCGCCGGCAGCGCCGGAAGGTACGCGTCGGTTCCGAGCGGGGTGAGCGCGACGAGCAGCCCGAGAAGCACGGTCAGCCAGACCGAGCCGGGGGAGAGGTGCATGCGGCGCATTTTACCACCCGGTGTATTCGCGCCGAGGGACGCTAGAATGCGCGCATGACCCCCATCGCACCGCTCTGGCAATTCTGGATCGATCGCGGCGGCACGTTCACCGACGTCGTCGCCCGCCGTCCCGACGGCACGCTCCTCACCCACAAACTCCTGTCCGAAAACCCCGGCCGCTACGCGGATGCGGCGATCCAGGGCATCCGTGAGTTGCTCGGCGTGCCCGACGGCGCTCCCATCCCCGCAGGAGAGATCGAGGCGGTCAAGATGGGCACGACGGTGGCCACCAATGCGCTGCTCGAGAGGAAGGGCGAGCGCACGGTGCTCTTCATCACGCGTGGATTCCGGGACGCGCTGCGCATTGCGTACCAGAACCGCCCGCGCATCTTCGACCGCCATATCGTGTTGCCGGAGATGCTCTACAGCGAGGTGGTCGAGGTCGACGAGCGCGTGGCCGCACGCGGCGAGGTGCTGCGCCCGCTCGACGAGGCGAGGGCTCGGGCGGACCTCGAATCGGCCTACGCGCGGGGGTTCCGGTCGATCGCGATCGTCCTCATGCACGGCTACCGTTACACGCAGCACGAGGCACGCGTGGCCGGGCTGGCGAAGGCTGCGGGTTTCACCCAGATTTCGGTGTCGCATCGCGTGAGCCCGCTGATGAAGCTCGTCGGCCGGGGCGACACGACGGTCGTGGACGCCTACCTGTCGCCCATCCTGCGCCGCTACGTCGACCAGGTCTCCGCGGAGCTGGGCGGCGTGCGCGTCATGTTCATGCAGTCGAACGGCGGCCTCACCGACGCGCGCCGGTTCCAGGGCAAGGATTCCATCCTGTCCGGGCCGGCCGGCGGCATCGTCGGCGCAGTGCGCACTTCCCTGTCGGCAGGCTTCGGGAAGATCATCGGTTTCGACATGGGCGGGACATCGACCGACGTTTCGCACTACGCCGGCGAGTTCGAGCGCGAGTTCGAGACCCGCGTGGCGGGCGTGCGCATGCGCGCCCCGATGATGAGTATCCATACCGTGGCGGCGGGCGGCGGGTCGATCCTGCACTTCGACGGCGCGCGCTATCGCGTCGGGCCGGATTCGGCCGGGGCAAACCCGGGACCGGCCAGCTACCGGCGCGGCGGACCGCTCGCGGTGACCGACGCGAACGTCATGCTCGGCAAGATCCAGCCGCAGTTCTTCCCGCCCGTGTTCGGGCCGGGCGGCGACGAGAGGCTCGACGCCGGCGTCGTACGCGGGAAGTTCGCCGAGCTTGCCGGGAAAATCCGCGCCGCTACGGGCGATGCGCGCTCCCCGGAGGAAGTCGCCGAGGGGTTCGTCAACATCGCGGTCGGCAACATGGCCAACGCGATCAAGCACATCTCGGTGCAGCGCGGCCACGACGTCACGGGCTACACGCTCTGCTGCTTCGGGGGCGCGGCCGGGCAGCACGCCTGCCTCGTGGCCGATGCTCTCGCGATGACGCGCGTGTTCATCCACCCTTTCGCGGGCGTGCTTTCGGCCTACGGCATGGGTCTCGCCGACCAGACCGCGATGAGGCAAAAGGCGGTTGAGGCGCGACTGGACGAGGCGGGCCGCGCTTCCATGGAAGGCGAGCTGCAGGGGCTCGCGGACGAGGCGAAGGGTGAACTGCTCGGCCAGGGCGTGGAGCCTTCGCGCATCCGCGTGTTGCGCAGGGTGCACCTCAAGTACGAAGGCACGGACACTGCACTGGCGGTGGCCTTCGGGACGCTCGCCGAGATGGTCGCGCGCTTCGAGGAGGCCTATCGCCACCAGTACAGCTTCCTTATGCCGGGCAAGGCGCTGATCGTGGAGGCGGTGTCGGCCGAGGCCATCGGCGCTTCAGAGACCGTGGCGGACGCGGGGGCCGCGACGGCGATGGCGGAAGCGCCCCCTGCCGAACAAGTGAGGATGTTCACCGGCGGGCGCTGGCACGACACCCCGGTCTACCGGCGCGACGAGCTCGGCGCAGGACGGCTTGTGGACGGTCCCGCCATCATCGCGGAATCGAACGCGACCACCGTCGTCGAGCCGGGCTGGCGTGCGCAGGTCACGCCCGCGGACCACCTCGTGCTCGAGCGGGTCGTCGCGCGCGAGGCGCGGGTCGCGCTGGGCACGGACGCCGACCCGGTCATGCTGGAGATTTTCAACAACCTGTACATGTCGATCGCCGAGCAGATGGGCCTGCGGCTGCAGAACACCGCCTACTCCGTCAACATCAAGGAGCGCCTCGACTTCTCTTGCGCGCTGTTCGACGCGGCCGGCAACCTGATCGCCAATGCGCCGCACATGCCGGTGCACCTCGGTTCGATGGGCGAATCGATCAAGACCGTGATCCGCGAGAACACCGGCCGCATGAAGCCGGGCGACGTCTACGTGCTGAACGCCCCCTACAACGGCGGCACGCACCTTCCGGACGTGACGGTCATCACGCCCGTCTGGGACGACCCGGGCGCCGAAGTGCTGTTCTACGTCGGCTCGCGGGGGCACCACGCCGACATCGGCGGCATTACGCCGGGCTCCATGCCGCCGGACTCGAAGACCGTCGACGAGGAAGGCGTGCTGATCGACAACTTCCTGCTCGTCGAGGGCGGGCGGTTCCGCGAGAAGGAGACGGTGGAACTGCTCACCTCGGGGCGCTACCCGGTGCGCAACGTCGTGCAGAACCTCGCCGACCTGCAGGCGCAGATCGCAGCCAACGAGAAGGGTGTGCAGGAACTGCGCCGCATGGTTGCCCACTTCGGTCTCGACGTGGTCCGGGCCTACATGCGGCACGTGCAGGACAACGCCGAGGCCTCGGTGCGCCGCGTCATCGGTGTCCTCAAGGACGGATCGTTCGACTACCCGATGGACAACGGTGCCCGGATCCGGGTGAAGGTGTCGATCGGGGAAGACCGGCGCAGCGCAACGATCGACTTCACCGGGACCACCGCCCAGTTGCCCAACAACTTCAATGCGCCTTCCGCGGTCTGCATGGCAGCCGTGCTGTATGTGTTCCGCACGCTGGTCGACGACGACATCCCGCTCAACGCGGGCTGCCTGAAGCCGCTGAAGGTGATCATCCCCGAAGGGTGCATGCTCAATCCCCGTTATCCGGCGGCGGTCGTGGCGGGCAACGTGGAAACCTCGCAGTGCATCACCGACGCCCTGTACGGGGCGCTCGGCGTCATGGCCGCTTCACAGGGAACCATGAACAACTTCACGTTCGGAAACGCGCAGCACCAGTACTATGAAACGGTGGCCGGCGGCTCGGGGGCCGGGCCGGGATTCGACGGGACCGACGTGGTGCAGACCCACATGACCAATTCACGCCTGACCGACCCAGAGGTCCTCGAGTGGCGCTTTCCCGTGCTGCTGGAGAGTTTTTCGGTGCGGGAAGGCTCGGGCGGGCCCGGGCGGTGGCGGGGCGGGCATGGCGGCGTGCGGCGGGTCAGGTTCCTGGAGCCGATGACCGCCGCGATCCTGTCCGGGCACCGGCTGGTCCGTCCCCACGGCATGGCGGGCGGGGGGGAGGGGGTCGCCGGCCGCAATTTCGTCGAGCGCGCCGACGGCAGCGTGACCGAGCTCGGGCCCGCCGACCGTACGGAGATGAATCCCGGCGACGTATTCGTGATCGAGGCCCCCGGCGGCGGCGGCTACGGAACACCCGGATAGCGTGGGGCCGAGCGCCCCATATACAATCCTCTTTCCGGCCCCCTTCCTGCGCCCAGAAAAACAATGAACGGCTCCTCGATCCTCTCCAAGAGCGGCAAAGGCATGCTGGAGGCCTCCGGCAAGTCCAGCATCCTGTCGCGCTCCGACCGTGCCGTGCTGGCGCAGGTCGACGGCAAGACCTCGATCACCGACCTCAACAAGAAGTTCGAGAAGATCGACGAGGCGAAGTTCCTGCTCCTCATGGAGCAACTGTCGAAGGACGGGTTCGTCCGCGAGATCTCGAGCGGGGCCGCGCCGGCCCCGACGCCTGCCGCGGCGAAGCCGACCCCCAAGCCGTCTGCGCCGCCGCCCCCGGCCGGCGACAGCGACGAGGAACTCGACTTCACGCAAATGTCGGCGGCCCAAAAAAAGCCGGCTGCACCTGCTGCCCCGAAGCCGCCGATGGACCTGGCGGCCCACGCGCGTGCCGCTTCCGAGCTCACCGCGCAGGAGGACCCCCACAACTTCAAGGCCAGGCAGGAAGCCGAGGCCAAGGCAGCGTTGGCCGCGCAGCGCACAAAGGTCGAGGCGGAAGTGCGCGCCAAGGCCGTGGCTGCGGCTGGTGCGGCGGCGGCCAAGGCTAAAGCCGATGCCGAAGCCAGGGCGAAGGCACAGGCCGAGGCTGAGGCCAAAGCCAAGGCGAAGGCCGAAGCCGAGGCCAAAGCGAAGGCCGAAGCCGAGGAGAACGCCCGCGTCGAAGCCGAGCTCAAGGCGGAGCATGAGCGGGAGCGCGCCAGGGCCGATGCGGAAAGGGTTGCCCGGGACGATGCTGCGCGCAAGGAGGCAGAAGAGAAGGCGCGCCGGCAGGCCGAAGAGCATGCCCGCGTGGAGGCGGAGCTCAAGGCGAAACTGGAGGAAGAGCGTGCCCGGGCCGAAGCCGAACGGGCGGCGCGGGAGGAGGCCGAGAAGAAGGCTCGCGCCGAGGCGGAGCGCCTTGCGAGGGAGGCGGAGGAACGCGCGCGCAGGGAAGCCGAGGAGAAGGCCCGCCTCGAAGCCGAAATGCGGGCCCGGGTCGAAGCTGAACTCAGGGCGAAGCTTGAGGAAGAGCGCGCCAAGGCCGAGGCCGAGCGCAAGGCGCGCGAGGAAGTCGAGCGCAAGGCGAAGGAAGAGGCCGAGCGCCTTGCGAAGGAAGCGGAAGAGCGCGCGCGCAGGGAAGCCGAGGAAAAGGCGCGCCGCGAAGCGGAAGAGCGTGCCCGTGTCGAGGCGGAACTGAAGGCAAAGCTCGAGGCAGAGCGCGCCCGGGCGGAGGCCGAGCGCCTGGCCCGCGAGGAGGCCGAGCGCAAGGCGAAGGCCGAGGCCGAGGAACGCGCGCGCAAGGAAGCGGAAGAGAAGGCGCGGCTCGAGGCCGAGCGGATTGCCAAGGAAGAAGCGGAGCGCAAGGCCAAAGAGGAGGCTGAGCTTAAGGCCAAAGAGGAAGCGGAGCGCAAGGCGAAGGAGGCGGCGGAGCTCGAGGCCAAGGTCGAGGCCAAGGCCAAGCTGGAAGCGGAGTTCAAGGCCAAGGACGAAGCCGAGCGCAAGGCGAAGGAAGAAGCCGACCTCAAGGCCAAAGCCGAGTCCGAGCGCAAGGCCGGGGAAGAGGCTGAAGCACTGGCAAGGAAGGAAGCCGAGGAGAAGGCACGCAAGGACAAGGAAGCCGAAGCTGCAGCAGTGGCTGCTTCCGCAGTTGCCGCAGCAGCCGTTGCCACGGCACCGGCGCCGGCCGCCTCCACGACGGATTCACTGCTTGCCGACCTCGATTCGTTCTCGATGCGTGACGACGAGGAGCGCGAGCGCAAGGAGGCCGAGGAGAAAGCGCTCAAGGAGGCCGAAGCGAAGGCCCGTGCCGAAGCCGAGGCGAAGGCGCGGAAGGACGCCGAGGAGAAAGCGCGCCTCGAAGCGGAAGTGCAGCGTCGCAAGGAAGAGGAGGCGCGCCTCGCCCGCGAAGTGGAGGAGCGCGAGGCCCGCGAGGCGGAGGAGCGCAGGAAAGCCGAGGAGGCCGAGCGCAAGCGCAAGGCCACGGAGAGCCTCGCACGCCACAAGGGGGAGGCGGCCCCGCCCGCCAGGCCTGCCGCCGCGAAGAAGGCCGGTACGGACGACGAGGACGACATCGATATCTCGGACGACGACCTTGACCTCGATGACGTCAAGGCGGACGAGAAAAAGCTCGCCGCGGCGGAAAAGAAGGACGGCCAGCGCGCGCGCGACAAGATCGACGCCGCCGCGCTGAAGGCCAGCAAGCAGGCCGATTCGACCATGTCGGTGCCACAGTCCCCCGTGCGGGCGGGCCGGCCGGTCAAGTGGGGCAAGCCCGTCGCCATCGCGCTGTTCGTGCTCCTCATCGGCGGGCTGGGCCTGATCCAGGTGATGCCGCTGTCGACGGCGACCTACGAGCGCCTCGTCTCGGACGCGCTGGGTCGCCCGGTGAAGATCAGTTCCGTCAATTTTTCTGTGATCACGGGGTTGGAGCTGAAGATGCAGGGGGTATCCATCGGGGATGGGGTGCGGATTTCGACCGTGCATGCGGCGCCCGAACTGCAGTCGCTCTTCGCGGGGAAGAAGGTCTTCACGAACGTCACGGTGGAAGGCCTGGTGATTCCCCAGGAGGACCTGGGCGCGATGCTGTTCGGTTCGATGAAGGGGGACGGGCTCGTGATCGCGCGCATCACCGCGGCGAAGGCGAAGGTCGTAGGAGTGCTGCAGATGCCCGACCTCGACCTTGATATCGCCTTTGGCGGGGGCGGGAGCGTCAAGTCCGTCGGCATCAAGTCGACCGAGAGCAAGCTCGTTGGGCGCCTCGAACCGCAGGGCGGCAACGTCAGCGTGGAGTTGAACGCCGGCACGCTCTCGGTGCCGTTCGTCGCCGGCATGACGATCTCGGACTTCGCCATGAAGGGCACGGTGACGGCGCAGGAGCTTGCGGTGAGCTCGTGGGACGGCAAGATCTTCGATGGCATCGCGTCCGGAGCCGCGCGGGTCCGCTGGGGCGCGCGCTGGAGCGTCGAAGGCGAGATGGGCATCAAACAGATGACTGCGAGCGTGCTCGCCCCGGCGCTGATGTCCGAAGGCAAGGCGGACGCGCGTGGAACCTTCTCGATGAGCGGGACCGCGCCCGACAAGCTCGGCGCCGAGGCACGGCTCGACGGCAGGTTCACGGTCACCAAAGGGGTGCTGGGCAGCTTCGATCTGTCGCGCGCGTTGCAGCCCACCGCCAGCCAGGCCTCGGGTAGGACGCTGTTCTCCGACCTGTCCGGCTCGGGCACCTACAACAAGGGCGCGGTCCAGCTGCGCGACCTGAAGCTGACTGCGGGGCTCCTTTCCGCCAGCGGCAGCATGGAGATCGACGCCTCGGGGCGCGTTTCCGGACGGGCCAATGCGGAGCTCGGGCCGCAGCGCGGTGCGATCACCCTTTCGGGCACGGCGAAGGAACCGAAGGTCTCCCGCTAGCCGCCGCGGAGAGGCCGTTCGCCCGGGGCCGGCGCTCCTCGGGCGGGTATAATTCAGCTTTACCGGCCCCAGCCCGCGATGTCCACGATTCTCAAGCTGCGCGGTGCAAGCGCGCTCTCTGATTTCCGTCTCGCCAAGCTCCTCCCGCAACTCAGGGCCGCGCATCCCGGCGTGCAGGGCGTCGCCGCGGAATTCCGCCACTTCGTGGAGACCTCCGGCCCGCTTGACGATGGCCAGTCCCGGCTGCTCGGGCGGCTGCTGAAGTACGGGTCCCCGCTGCCTGGCACTTACGCTAAGGACCAGTTCTTCCTGGTCGTGCCCCGCATCGGAACGATTTCCCCGTGGTCCTCCAAGGCGACCGACATCGCGCGCCAATGCGGCCTGCCGGTCGTGCGCAGGATCGAGCGCGGCACAGCGTTTTTCGTGAAGGCCGCCAGGCCGCTGTCCGCGAAGGAACGCGCGGCGCTGAGCGCGCTGTTCCACGACCGGATGACGGAGGCGGTGCTCGACTCCGAGGACGGCGCCGATGCGCTGTTCACCCACGTGCCGCCCCGGCCCCTGGCGAGCGTTCCCCTCGGCAGCGACGCTCATGCCGCGCTGTCCGCGGCGAACGGCCGGCTCGGACTCGCGTTGTCGGAGGACGAAATCGACTACCTGGCCCGGGCCTACGCCGGTCTGGCGCGCGACCCGACCGACGCCGAGCTGACGATGTTCGCGCAGGCGAATTCCGAGCACTGCCGGCACAAGATCTTCAACGCCGACTGGATCGTCGACGGCGAGAAGAAGGCGCAGTCGCTGTTCGGCATGATCAAGCACACCCATGCGACAAACCCGCAGGGTACGGTACTCGCCTACACCGACAACGCGGCGATCATGGAAGGGCGTGTCGCTCAGCGCTTCTATCCCGACGGCACAACGGTCTACCGGCCGCATGCCGAGCTCACGCATACGGTGATGAAGTGCGAGACGCACAACCACCCGACGGCCATCTCGCCTTTCCCCGGTGCCGCCACAGGTGCGGGCGGGGAGATACGGGACGAAGGTGCAACCGGCCGCGGCGCCAAGCCCAAGGCGGGCCTTGCGGGATTCTCCGTGTCGAATCTGCGCATCCCCGGTGCGGTGCGACCCTGGGAGCAAGGCGACTACGGCCGCCCCAACCGAATCGTGTCGGCGCTCGACATCATGATTGAAGGCCCGATCGGGGCGGCTGCGTTCAACAATGAATTCGGCCGGCCGAACCTCGCAGGGTATTTCCGCGTGTTCGAGCAGGAGGTCGGCGGAATCCAGCGCGGCTACCACAAGCCCATCATGCTCGCGGGCGGCATCGGCAGCATTGCCGACGCTCAGTCGGCGAAGAGCGGGTTACCCGAAGGCACGCTGCTGATCCAGCTCGGCGGGCCCGGCATGCTGATCGGCATGGGCGGCGGCGCGGCCTCCAGCATGGGCGCGGGTGCGAACACCGAAGACCTCGACTTCGATTCCGTGCAGCGCGGCAACGCCGAGATCCAGCGCCGCGCGCAGGAAGTCATCGACCGCTGCTGGCAGCTCGGCGCCGACAACCCTGTGCTGTCGATCCACGACGTGGGCGCGGGCGGGCTGTCCAACGCGATGCCCGAGCTCGCGCACTCCGCGGGCCGCGGCGCGCGCTTCGACCTGCGCGCAATCCCCTCCGAGGACACCGGCATGTCACCGCGCGAGATCTGGTGCAACGAGGCGCAGGAGCGCTACGTGCTCGGCATCGCACCGCACAGCCTCGAGCGCTTCCGGGCGCTCTGTGAGCGGGAGCGCTGCCCGTTTTCCGTGCTCGGCACGGCGACCGCCGACGGCCACCTGGAGGTTGCGGACCCGCAGCTCGGCGGCAAGCCCGTGGACCTCGCCATGGAGACGCTCCTCGGCAAGCCGCCGAAGATGCTGCGCGACGTGAAGCGCGTCGCGCGCGAGGGCAAGCCGTTCGAGACCGGCAGGATCGACCTCAGGGATGCGGCCTACCGCGTATTGCGACATCCTTCCGTGGCCGACAAGACCTTCCTGGTCTCCATCGGGGATCGCACCGTGGGCGGGCTGTGCTCGCGCGACCCGTTCGTCGGCCCCTGGCAGGTGCCGGTGGCCGACTGCGCGGTGACGCTGCTGGATTTCGAGGGCTACGCGGGCGAGGCGTACTCGATCGGGGAGCGTACGCCGCTCGCGCTGATCGACGGCCCCGCCTCGGGTCGCATGGCCGTCGGCGAGGCGCTGACCAACCTTGCCGCGGCGTGTGTCGATGCGCTCGACCGCGTCAAGCTCTCGGCCAACTGGATGGCGGCGGCCGGCTACCCCGGCGAGGATGCGGCGCTGTTCGACACGGTCAAGGCCGTGGCGATCGACCTGTGCCCGGCGATCGGCGTGGCGATTCCCGTGGGCAAGGATTCCCTGTCCATGCGCACCGCCTGGAGCGACGCGGGCGGCAAGAAGGAAGTCGTCGCCCCGCTTTCGCTGATCGTCTCCGCGTTCGCGCCGGTCAGCGATGCGCGAGCCTCGCTGACCCCGCGGCTGCGCACCGACGCAGGCGAGACCGAACTAGTGCTGCTCGACCTCGGGGCCGGCAGGAACCGCCTCGGCGGCAGCATCCTCGCGCAGGTCCACAACGAGTTCGGCACCGATGCGCCCGACCTCGATGAGCCCGCGCGGCTGGCGGGTTTTTTCCGCGCGGTGCAGAGGCTTTCGCGCGAAGGGCTGGCGCTGGCCTACCATGACCGATCCGACGGCGGCCTGTTCGCGACGCTGTGCGAGATGGCTTTCGCCGGCCATTGCGGCCTGACGGTGAGCCTCGACACGCTGGCGTTCGACGCGTGGACGGAGGACGTGGACGGCTTCCGGCGCAACGGCGAGGAGCAGCTCGCGGGGCGCGTGCGGGATCGCGCACTGGCGGCCCTGTTTTCCGAGGAACTCGGTGCGGTGGTGCAGATCCGTGCCGCCGACCGGCAAAAGGCGATGGATATCCTGCGCGCCGAGGGCGTGCACCAGTACGCGAGCCTCGTCGGAACCCTCAACGACAAGGACGAGATCCGGTTCACGCGCAATGCGAAGAACGTGTTCGCCGAGAAGCGCGTCGACCTGCAGCGCGCCTGGTCCGAGACGACCTGGCATATGCAGTCCCTGCGCGACAACCCCGAGTGCGCGAAAGAGGAATACGACCGGGTCCTCGACGCGTCGGATCCCGGGCTTTCGGTGGCCCTTGCCTACGATCCTGCAGAGGACATCGCCGCGCCGTTCATCGCGAAGGGCGCCCGCCCCCAAGTGGCGATCCTGCGCGAGCAGGGCGTGAACGGGCAGGTGGAAATGGCCGCGGCCTTCCACCGCGCGGGATTCGAGCCGCATGACGTCCACATGAGCGACATCATCTCCGGGCGCGTGAGCCTGTCCGGGTTCGCGGGCTTCGCCGCGTGCGGCGGGTTCTCGTACGGCGACGTGCTCGGCGGCGGGCAGGGCTGGGCGAAGTCGATCCTGTTCAACCCGCGCGCGCGCGACGAGTTCGAGGCTTTCTTCAAGCGCGCGAACACCTTCGCGCTGGGCGTCTGCAACGGCTGCCAGATGATGAGTGCTCTGAAGGAGCTGATCCCCGGTGCCGCACGGTGGCCCGCGTTCCTCGGCAACCGCTCGGCCCAGTTCGAGGCGCGGTTCGTGCAGGTCGAGGTCGTGAAGAGCCCGTCGCTGTTCTTCGAGGGCATGGAAGGCAGCCGCATGCCGATCGCGCTGGCCCACGGCGAGGGTCGCGCGGTGTTCGATGCGCCGGACCACATGAAGGATGCGCTGGTCGCGATGCGCTTCGTCGACCATCGCGGCAAGGTTGCCGAAACCTACCCGCAGAATCCCAACGGATCCCCCCTGGGCATCACCGGCCTCACCACGGCCGACGGCCGCTTTACCGTGGTCATGCCCCACCCCGAGCGCGTGTTCCGCTCGGTGCAGATGTCGTGGGCGCCGGACCGCGCGGGCGAGGATTCCCCGTGGATGCGCATGTTCCGCAATTGCCGGCGCAAGGTCGGCTGAGCCCCGCTTCATCCCACCCTCAAAGTCAGGAGAAACCGATATGAGCGCAATCGTCCGCCACGAATCCAAAGGCATCCTCAGCAGCGCCGTCGAGCACGGCAACACCGTGTACCTCGCCGGCATCACCGCCGACGACCAGAAGCAGGACGCCAAGGGCCAGGCCGCGCAGATCCTCGCCACCATCGATCGCCTGCTCGCCACGTGCGGTTCGGACAAGTCGAAGGTGCTTACGGCCACGATCTGGGTCAGCGATATCCGCAACCGCCCGCTGATGAACGAGTCCTGGAACGCGTGGACCGGCGGCCAGAACCTGCCGGCCCGGGCCTGTGTCGAGTCGAAGATGGCCGACCCGAACTGCCTGGTGGAAATCCAGGTCGTGGCGGCCAAGTAGGCCCAGGGCGAGGCCCGCGCATGGCGACCATGAAGACGATCCTCGTCGTCGAGGACGACGCCACCATGCGCGAGCTGCTGCGGCTGCACCTGACGCGTACGGGCTACGCCGTAACGGCCGCCGCGAACGGCATCGAGGCCGGCCATGCGATCCTCGGCCTCACGCCCGACCTCATCATCAGCGACGTCAACATGCCGCATATGAACGGGTTCGAGCTTGTGGCGGCCATGCGCCAGGACCCGCGTGTGCGCGACATCCCGGTGATCTTCCTGACGATCGAGGAGGACGCCGTCGACCGGGCGCAGAGCCTCGGTGCGGTCGAGTTCCTGACCAAGCCGATCCGCCTCGAGGCACTGCTGGCCAAGGTGGCGAAGCACCTGCCGCTCGGCGCATGAAGCTCGGGCCGCAGGACCTCGGCAAAGTCTCCGGGGGTACGCTCTCCCACTACGAGCAGCGTGCGGAACAGTTCTGGGAGGGCACCCGCGGCCACGACGTGAGCCAGAACATCGGCACGCTGCTGCGGCACATCGCCGTGAAGCCGCCTTTCACGCTCCTCGATTTCGGCTGTGGGCCCGGGCGTGACCTGTCCACCTTCAAGTCCCTGGGCCACGTAGCCATCGGGCTCGAAGGCTCGGAGCGCTTTGCGGCGATGGCGCGTGAGCACAGCGGCTGCGAGGTGTGGCGGCAGGATTTCCTTGCGCTCGACCTGCCGGAGGCGAGGTTCGATGGCGTGTTCGCGAACGCTTCGCTATTCCACGTCCCCTCCCAGGAGTTGCCGCGCGTGCTGCGCCAGCTGCACGACACGCTCAGGCCCGGCGGTGTCCTGTTCTCGTCCAATCCGCGCGGCACGAACGAGGAGGGCTGGAACAAGGGCCGCTACGGGGCCTACCACGACATCGAGGCCTGGCGCGGCTACGTCACCGCGGCGGGATTCACCGAACTCGAACACTACTACCGGCCCGCCGGCCTGCCGCTGGAACAGCAGCCGTGGCTCGCGAGCGCCTGGCGCCGCTGACTTTTTCCAAGGGGAGACACAAATGCTGCATGAACTGCGGATCTACAAATGCATGCCGGGCCGCCTGCCTGAACTCAACAAGCGCTTCGAGACCGTCACGCTCAAGCTGTGGGAAAAGCACGGCTTCCGGCCGGTGGCCTTCTGGACGGTGCGCGTCGGCCCGAGCAACCAGGACCTGTATTACCTGCTCGAGTGGAAGGACCTGGCAGAGCGCGAGCGCATCTGGGACGCCTTCGCCACCGACCCGGCCTGGCTGGGCGCGCGCGCGGAGTCCGAGAAGAACGGCCCCATCGTCGCCAACATCGAGAACATGATCCTGCAGCCGACGGCGTACTCGAAGCTGAAGTAGCGGCGGCCCCTCAGGCGCCCTTGTTGGGGTTGAGCAGCACCTTCGCGCCGGTCGATTTCTTCGTATACCCGGCGATCTCGGCTGGCGACAGGGCCTCGGCCAGCGAGATCTCCTTCGTGTAGCGGCTGGCGAAGGTGGTCTTCAGCTCGGCCATCACCCGGTCGCGCAGCTTCTGCGCGGCGTCCTTGCCGATCTTCTGCAGGAACGGCGTCAGATACCAGCCGCCCACGCCCCAGGCCATGCCGTAGTTGCGGGTGAGGGTGCTGGGGCCGGTGTCGAGGTTGCCGTAGACGTAGACCTGCTTGTGTACGTTTGAACCGTAGCGGCTGAATTCCTTCGCCGTGCGGCTGGCCGCGGCCTCCATGCAGCCGAGGATCTGCCCGGCCAGGGGGCCGCCACCCACGGCGTCGAAGGCGATCGTCGCGCCGGTCGCCGCCAGCGCCGCAGTCAGGTCCTCGAGGAAAGCGGGTGCGCCTGAGTTGCAGACGTGCTCCGCCCCCTGCGCCTTCAGCAGGTCGGCCTGTTCCTGCGAGCGCACGACGTTGACCAGGCCCACCTTGTCCGCGATGCAGATGCGGTTGAGCATCTGGCCGAGGTTGGACGCAGCGGCGGTGTGCACCAGCGCCTTGTGGCCTTCGGCGCGCATGGTCTCGACCATGCCTTGCGAAGTGAGCGGGTTCACGAAGGACGAGGCGCCGTCCGCCGCCGTCGCGCCGGCGGGCAGCACCATGCAGAGCTTCGCCTTCATGCAGCGGTGTTGCGAGTACATCGCGCCACCGAGGACCGCCACGGTCCTGCCGAGCAGCGCCTGCGCTTCCGGCGACTCGCCCGCAGCCACGACCGTGCCCGCGCCTTCGTTGCCGACCGGCATGGGCTGGTCGAGGCGGCTGGCCATC
The DNA here is from genome assembly GCA_965279075.1 of Burkholderiales bacterium. Classification (GTDB taxonomy): domain Bacteria; phylum Pseudomonadota; class Gammaproteobacteria; order Burkholderiales; family SG8-39; genus SZAS-79. Next base: position 593,314 of record CBDIHI010000011.1, read on the forward strand.
GACTTCATCGCGGCTTCCGGAATGCGCGCCGTGAGCACCGGCTCGGCGGCTGTCCCGGACTGCCGCAAGGTGGAGAGGTCGGCCGGGCCGAGCAGCAGGCCGAGGTCCGAGGGGTTGAGCGGCGCGGCCTCGACGCGGATGAGGACTTCGTCCGCCTTCGGGACCGGCACCGGGATGCGCGCAAGGGACACCTCCAGCTCGCCGCCCGCCTTGACGAGGGAGCGCAGCTGCAGGGACGTGGGGGATGTCATGGGGATGCCTCCGGGGAGTGAATTACGTGAATTCTATCCGCAAAGTCCCCGGCTGGAGCGGCGTCCAGGGCAGTTTGCGTACCGGTATCGGTACATTCGTCCATGAAAAAAGGCGCCCGCAGGCGCCTTTTCAGGGGCTTGGGGCGCGCCGTTCAGTCTTTCTCGCCGCCGAGGATGCCGAGCAGGCTCAGCAGGTGGACGAACACGTTGTACACGTCGAGGTAGATCGACAGCGTGGCCGTGATGTAGTTCGTCTCGCCGCCGGTGATGATGCGGTGGATGTCGTACAGCATGAAGGCCGAGAAGATCGCGATCGCGAGCACCGAGATGGCGATCATCATCGCGGGAACCTGCAGGAAGATGTTCGCGAAGGAGGCCACCAGCAGCACGATCACGCCGGCGAACAGGAACTTGCCCATCCCCGACAGGTCCTTCTTGATCGTCGTGGCCAGCGTGGCCATCGAGAACAGCACGAGGGAGGTCCCGCCAAAAGCGTAGGCGATCAGGCTGCCGCCGTTCTTCAGGCCGAGGATGGGCACCAGCATGCGCGAGAGCATCAGGCCCATGAAGAACGTGAACGCCAGCAGCAGCACGATGCCCATCGGCGAGTTCTTGGTCTTCTCGATGCCGTAGAAGAAACCGAAGGCGATGGCGAGGAACGCGACGAAACCGATTACCGGGCTGCCGGAGAAGAACGAGAAATCCATCTGCACGCCGATCACGGCGCCGATCACGGTCGGCACCATCGAGAGCGCAAGCAGCAGGTAGGTGTTGCGCAGGACCTTCTGCGCGTCCGGCGCGATCGGTTGCGCCCGGGCGGTCTCCCAAGAGGGCGCGCCGAGTGGGGCGCTGCCGCGTCCGAAGCCGCTGTCGTTGGTGGGAACCGGTTTGAGTTCGGGTTGCATGCATTCCTCCTGAGGGGGAGATGGCTTTGTCCACGACGCAAGATGCGCCTGAACAGTTCGTAAGACTACCAAATCGGCGTTAAGTTTCAAGCATGAATTTCTTTTCGGATCATTGCATTGCGTTTTCCTATGCGTGCGGCCTGCACGGGTAAAATGGGGCCGTTCCCGGCTATTGCAAGGAAGGGTGGCAGAGTGGTCGATTGCACCGGTCTTGAAAACCGGCAAGGCGCAAGCCTTCGTGGGTTCGAATCCCACCCCTTCCGCCACCGGTCGCCCCGCGCCGGGTTGCGAATGCTGGCCTTGTTCCTGCTCGCCGGAACCGCGCTGCCTGCGGCGGCGGACTGGCGGAAGATGGGCGAGGTCGCCGATGCGGTGCTCTACGTCGACCCGGCCACGATCCGCAGGGAAGGCGGCTACACCAGGGTGTCCACCCTCGACGACCTGAAGGTGGCCGGGCCGGGCGGCGAGATCTCGCTCGGCTTCCTGCGCGAGTTCGACTGCAAGGGGATGCGGGTGCGGGTGGTCGATGCCTATGCGTACTCAGGGCCGATGGCGAGCGGGCGGATCCTCGGCACCGAGAGCGGCGGGCGCTGGCACGATGTGGCGCCCGGCACCACCGGCGAGGACATCCTCAGGTTCGTCTGCGGGCCCTAGCTGGCGTCAGCTTTCGCGCAGCTTCGCGACGTCCGCAGCGTAGTGCCGGGTACCGATCCAGAATACGACGGCCGCCACCGCCGAAGCGCCTGAGACCATCCACAAGGCATCGTGCAGGCCGTATGCGTCCGAGAGGGCACCCGCCAGCACCGGGCCGACCGACTGGCCGAGCAGGTTCTGCGCGAAGGTGAGCGTGGACATCGCCGCAGCGCGCGACCCCGGGTGCGCCACGTCGACCAGCACCGACATTCCCGGCCCGAGCACGCCTGCGAGCACGAAGCTCGCCCCGGCGAGCGCGGCCAGCGTCGTCATGGTGGAACTGTCGACGTTGACCACCACTTGCACCAGGCAGAAGCTCGCCACCGACAGCAGCGCGGGCACGCGCAGCCGGTTCGCGCCGTTTGACCTGGAGACGCGGTCCGCGACCATTCCCCAGATCACCATGCCCGCCATGCCGGCGAAGAACACGGCCGCCGTGGCGAGCGAGGCTTTCGCCACCGAGTAGCCGTGGTAGCGCACGAGGAAGCTCGGAACCCACGCCATCAGCGCCGAGCTGAGCATCAGCTGCAGCGAGCAGCCGAGGTACACCGCCAGCGCGGACGGGCCGAGCAGGGGCTTGATGAGCGACTTGTCCCGCGCCACGGGCGCGGGCTCCGGGCGCAGGTCGGCCACTGTGCGCCAATAGATCGCCGCCACCGCGAAACCCGGCAGGCCGCAGATCACGAATGCCGCTTCCCAGCCCCACTGCGCCGCGAGCGTGCCGCCGAGCGCGACGCCGAGGAGCCCGCCGAACGCGGCGAACGCCGTCACCGCGCCGAGCACGCCGCCGTGCATCCGGCGCGGGAAGTACGCCGACAGCAGGGTGCCCGCGGCTGCGATGAGTCCGGCTTCGGCCAGACCGAGGAACACGCGCGCCGCGACCAATTGTTCGATGTTCCGGCACAGTGCGCTGGCGAGCGTGGCGACGCTCCAGCCCACCGTCATCAGGGCGATGGCCTTCACGCGGTTGCCCCGGTCGACGAGCATGCCGGCCGGCACCGCGCCGAACGCGATCGCGAGGAACGACGCCGACACGATCGTGCCGAGCTGCGTGTCGGTCAGCGACCACTGGGCCTTCAGCAGGGGGAACAGCGAGACGACGAGCTGGCGGTCGAGGAACCCGAAGACGATCAGCACCCCGGTCATCGAGAATGCGAGCCACGCGTGGGGCCGGATGGAGTCGCCGTTCATGGGGGATTCAAGGTGGAAGGGAGTTTTCGGGCCGAGCACGCATCATGCCAGCCGCGGCCGCGTCGCGGGGCTGACTATTTCGCGAGCTTCTCGATGAGCGGGTTGACCGGCCGGGTCGTCGAGGTCTTCGGCAGGTCGACCTCATTGCCGGGGACTGCGCCGGCCGGCGGTTTCGCGGGGCCGGCGCCCGCCGCCATGGACGGGGCGCCGGAGGGCAGCGTCGTGACCCGGTCGGGCACTTCGCCCGCGGCCTTCAGCCCGAGCTTCTCGCAGGGTGTGTTGCTGTAGGTGACCGATTTCCCTTCGAGGCACTTGAACACCGGTTGCGCGGCGGTGTTGCCCGGCGCGAGCAGCGCGGCCGGCAAGCCGGCAAGGCACACCCGCAGCATCGGCCCGGGGATGAGCGCCTGCAGGATGCGGCCTTTCATGTTCGTCTCCTTTATCATTGCCGGATGGACACGTTACTCCCGCTTGCCGAACAGGTTGCCATTCTCCTCAGGAAACGCAAGGAGACGATCGCCGTCGCCGAATCCTCCACCGGCGGCCTGGTCTCGGCCGCGTTGCTTGCCGTGCCCGGCGCCTCGGCCTATTTCCTCGGCGGGGCGGTGGTCTACACCCGCCAGGCGAGGGTGGTGCTGCTCGATATCCCCGACTCCGCCGTGCAGGGCATGCGCTCCGCCTCGGAGCCCTATGCACAGCTGCTGGCCCGCACAGTGCGCAGGCGCTACTCAGCCGACTGGGGCCTCGCCGAGACCGGCGCGACGGGACCGACCGGCAACCGCTACGGCGATGCGGCGGGCCACGCGTGCCTCGCCGTCTCGGGAGGGGGCGAGCGCGTGATGACGCTCGAGACCGGCAAGGCGGATCGCGTGCTGAACATGCGGCTGTTCGCCGCCGAAGCCCTGGGGATCCTCAAGGCCGCGCTCGAGGGATGAAGCATCCATGAGCGACCGCGCGCTGGCGGTGCTGCGCGAGACGTTCGGTTTCCCGGCGTTCCGCGGCCCGCAGGAAGGCATCGTCGACCACCTCGCCGGAGGGGGAGACGCGCTGGTGCTGATGCCCACGGGCGGCGGCAAGTCGCTGTGCTACCAGATCCCCTCGATGCTGCGCGAAGGCACCGGGGTGGTGGTCTCGCCGCTGATCGCGTTGATGCAGGACCAGGTGGCGGCGCTGACGCTCGCAGGCGTGCGCGCCGAGTTCCTCAATTCGTCACAGGACGCCGACACCGCGCGCTCCGTGGAGCGCCGGCTCCTCGCCGGCGAGCTCGACCTGCTCTACGTTGCGCCGGAACGCCTCGCCACCCCACGCTGCCTCGACCTGCTGTCGAAGACCCGCATCGCGCTGTTCGCGATCGACGAGGCGCATTGCGTCTCGCAGTGGGGCCACGATTTCCGGCCGGAGTACCTGCAGTTGTCGGTGCTGCACGAACGCTTCCCGGACGTGCCGCGCATCGCGCTGACCGCCACGGCCGACCCGCAGACGCGCACCGAGATCGCCGAGCGGCTGGCACTGGTCGGCGCGCGCCTCTTCGTCTCGAGCTTCGACCGCCCGAACATCCGCTACACCATCGTCGACAAGGCCGACCCGCGCGCGCAGCTGCTGCGCTTCATCCGGGAGGACCACCCGGGCGAGGCGGGCATCGTGTACTGCCTCTCGCGCCGCAAGGTGGACGAGACCGCGGCATGGCTCGTGAGCCATGGGGTGAACGCGCTTGCCTACCACGCGGGCATGGAGACCGGGTTGCGCACGAAGCACCAGGCCCGCTTCCAGCAGGAGGAAGGGATCGTCATGGTGGCGACGATCGCCTTCGGGATGGGCATAGACAAGCCCGACGTGAGGTTCGTCGCGCACCTCGACCTGCCCAAGAGCATCGAAGGCTACTACCAGGAGACCGGCCGCGCGGGTCGCGACGGCCTGTCGGCGGACGCATGGATGGCCTACGGCCTCGCGGACCTCGTGCAGCAGCGGCGCCTGATCGACCAGTCGGAGGCGAGCGAGGCGTTCAAGCGCGTGTCGGGAGCGAAGCTCGATGCGCTGCTGGGGCTGTGCGAGACGGCCGGGTGCCGCCGCGTGCGGCTGCTGGGCTACTTCGGCGAAGCGAGCGGGCCCTGCGGCAACTGCGACACCTGTCTCGAGCCGCCCGAGACCTGGGATGCGACCGAGGCGGCGAAGATGGCGCTGTCGGCGATCTACCGCACCGGGCAGCGCTTCGGCGCGGTCCACGTGGTCGATGTGTTGATGGGCAAGGATGGCGAGCGCGTGAGGCGCTGGGAGCACGACAAGCTGAGCGTGTTCGGCATCGGCGCGGGCCTCGGGGAGCCCGAGTGGCGCAGCGTGTTCCGGCAGCTCGTGGCGCTGGGGTACGCGGCGGTAGACCACGAGTCACACGGGGCCCTCAAACTCGCAGGTGGGAGCCGGGCGGTGCTGAAGGGCGAGCAGCCCGTGGAAATGCGCAGGGTGGTCGCACGCAAGCGCGCCGCGCCGGCTTCCCGTGCCGTGGTGGCCGCCGCGCTCGATGCGGAGGACACCGGGTTGTTCGAGCGCCTCAAGGCGTGGCGGGGCGCCGAAGCGCGCAGCCAGTCCGTGCCGGCCTATGTGGTCCTGCACGACAGCACCCTGGCCGAAATCGCCCGGGTGCGGCCGGGCACGCTCGGGGAACTGGGCGGCATCGGCGGGATCGGCGCGAAAAAGCTCGAGCGCTACGGGGAGGCGTTGCTGGGGCTGGTCGGGTCGCCTTAGACCAAAGCCATGAATACATTGCGTAAAACAGGGTTTTTGCGCTAGAATTTAAGGCTTTTCCGGCTGTGCCGGAAGCGTTTGCCCGGGAATCCAAGCATGGCCCTGATCGTCCAGAAATACGGCGGCACCTCCGTCGGCTCGGTTGAGCGCATCAAGAACGTCGCCAGGCGCGTGGCCAAGTGGCGCGATGCGGGTCACGACGTGATCGTGGTCGTCTCCGCCATGAGCGGCGAGACCAACCGGCTCCTCGGCATGGCGAAGGAAATCCAGCCCATCCCGGACCCACGCGAGCTCGACCAGGTGGCCTCCACCGGCGAGCAGGTCACGATCGGCCTCACTGCGATGGCGCTGCAGGCTATCGGCAAGAAGGCCAAGAGCTACACCGGCGGCCAGGTGCGCATCCTCACGGATGACGCCTACACCAAGGCGCGGATCATCTCGATCGACGAGGACCGGATCCGCAAGGACCTCGCGGACGGCAACGTCGTCGTCGTGGCCGGATTCCAAGGTGTTGACGAGCACGGCACCATCACCACGCTCGGCCGCGGCGGCTCGGACACCACCGGCGTGGCGCTCGCGGCGGCGCTGAAGGCCGACGAATGCCAGATCTACACCGACGTCGACGGCGTCTACACCACCGATCCGCGCATCGTCCCCGAGGCCCGGCGCCTGAAGACCGTCACGTTCGAGGAAATGCTCGAGATGGCCAGCCTCGGCTCCAAGGTCCTGCAGATCCGCTCGGTTGAATTCGCCGGCAAGTACAAGGTGCGCCTGCGCGTGCTCTCCAGCCTGACCGACCCGATGATCCCGGTCGACGAGGAGTTCGGCTCGGGCACGCTGATCACATTCGAGGAAGACCCCACCATGGCCATGGAACAAGCAATCATCTCCGGCGTGGCATTCGCCCGCGACGAAGCCAAGATCACCGTGCACGACGTACCCGACCGCCCCGGCATCGCCTACGCGATCCTCGGGCCGATCGCCGACGCCAAGATCGACGTCGATGTCATCGTCCAGAACGTCGGGCACGACGGCATGACCGACTTGTCGTTCACCGTCGGCCGCGCCGACCTCGCCAAGGCCATGAAGATCCTCAAGGACCAGGTGCAGCCGCACATCAAGTGCCGCGAAGTCACTGGCGACGACAAGATCGCCAAGGTCTCGCTGGTGGGGCTGGGGATGCGCTCGCACGTCGGGATCGCGTCGCAGATGTTCCGCACGCTGGCCGAGGAGGGCATCAACATACAGATGATTACCACCTCTGAAATCAAGATTTCGGTCGTGCTGGACGAGAAGTACATGGAACTGGCCGTCCGGGTGCTGCACAAGGCGTTCGGGCTGGAGCAGGGCTAGGGTTATTGCAAGGTCCCTTTTTGGGGGATAATGTTCTTGTGGTCGCTGGATCAGGGGGTGTCGCCAGGCACCCTTCCACTTCGGGGCGTAGCGCCCCCGGAGGCGGCCCGGAAAGCGTAGCGAACGGAGAGCTGCCCGAGTGGCTGAAGGGGGCGCCCTGCTAAGGCGTTATACGGGGTCAACCCGTATCGAGGGTTCGAATCCCTCGCTCTCCGCCAGTGCCTTTTGGGGCCTAGATTCGTATAGGGCCAATGGCCCGAAAATCGAAAGTTTCCACTCGCTATCCCTAGTCGCCACCTTAGATCAAGGTCTAGCTCTTACTTTCTGCCGCGGTCGGGCTTTTTGTCTCGTTTGCCTTCGGATTCTTCTTAAGAGCCGCTAGTAGGCTGCGCATTTCCGCAGTAACAACTTCGGACAAAGTGATCTGCGCAAAAAACAAATGTTCCGCATCGGAATGGGTGAGTCGCGGTGTTCGCCCGTGTATCAATTTGGAGCGAACCGCGTACATGGCTTTGAATCTTTTTCTAATACTTGTTCTGTCCGCGTGAGTTTTCCCTAAGAGATACGCGCAGCGGTCGGCCAATCGTGTGGTTAGTGGCTCTTCTTGGTCATCATCGCCAAGCAGGGCCTCAAGTCCGACGCAAGCCTGAATGAATCCGAGCGTTTGATTTCCGCTTTGCTCAGAATCGAATGCCCATTCAAGCGCAGTTTTAATTCTTTCAGCATCGGGCCATTTGTCAGAACAATCCAGCAAATCTGCAATCCACGAAATATCCTCTAGCAGTACGGAAGACTTTTCTTCCCTAGATTTCGCAGGCCTCATTTTCCAGTGGAGTAATGTCTTTTTATTTTCGTCAGGCCATGTGAGTTTTTCTTCATTGATGCGCATACTAGTGAGAAATGCTCCGACAGATTCTGGAATCTGCACCGAAATTTTTTCGTCTGGAAACGCTCTATCTATCAGCACTGCGCTGGCTTTGCCACGTTGAGTTGCTTCCGAGGCGGTGATTACGTCATGTTTGTACGTGCCTCCACGCTGGAAGAGTTGTAAGAATTGCTTCAAGTGTGAAAGCGCGTCCGATACGGCGGTAGAAGAGTTGCCAGCTCTGCCGTATCCTAAGCTGCTGACCTTTAGGAATACTGTCGGCCCTGTAAGAGAATGAATCTCCGAAAGGAGCGCTAGCGAAATCTTGGATCGATTGTTTAGGGCTGGCTCAGCGCTTTCCACAAGTGATATGCGGTTTGAAAGAGCAATCTCGCCATCGCCCCACTTAGGCATCGATGGCAACCGTACCCATAAATCATATTCTCTAGGGATGGATGCAAGGTAGTCGAATATCGCACTTCGCAAGGAATCAAATTGCTGCTTTGTTAAGAGAGCACTCGCGCTTACGGCTTCATCTTTTTCCGTGCTAATTCCGATTTTCTCTACGATACTGCTAGCAATATAGAAGAGATCAACAGTCTCCAAGTATGTCGCCCATGGCTCCATTTCCACTAGGGCCTTTCCGCAACGATAGATGGATTCGAAATTGGCTCCATCCAAGCGAGCTTTTCGAATATATAGCCCAGCCATCATGTCATCGAGGGCGCTATTCAGATGTTCTTTGGCCTTCTTTGATAGCGGTTGCAAATTTCGCTCCGGAGTGAATCTGTCGTAGAATTTTTGAGGGCTAGGTGTGAGATTTTCTAGTTATAGTTTTTGAACCATTGTTCCCCACTACCTCATCTCTCTGAGGATTCTTCTTGTTGAAGTACGGATCGTCTCGCAATGCGCGAATGCCTCGCGAGCCATCGTCCGATCCGTCGATCTCCCCGGATAGCGAGTCTCGACGGCATATGCCCCAAGCGTACGAAGGTTTGCAGTAAGCGCAGTCAAAGCGGGGTACGTCCCGACCAGCGGCTTGGCGAGAGCCTCCAGGTTGTGAGTGCGCGGAATCGCAGCCGCGCTTTCCTGCAGCAACGCCTTCAGGTACTTCTCGGCGCATTGCTGCGCGTGAAAGCAAACGGCGTCGTGATTCGGTGACTTTCGGACGCGCAGTTCGCGCTGCGCAGTGCTGCGATCAGCTTCGGCCTTGGCTACCCACTCACGGGTGAGCGGCTTCATACATCACTTTGCCGCGCTGCAGGATGTCGGAGAGGAACCGATCCTGCAGGGCCAGGCGCTTGCGGATCTCCTGAGGCGTACGCACGATCAGGTCGACGGCGAACTCCGGCTCGACGCGATTGAGGATCTCCGCCGCCTTGCGCGCTCCAGCCACATCGCACTCCATGACCACGAGCAGGTCCACGTCGGAATCCGCGCGTGCCTTCCCGTTCGCGCGGGAGCCGAACAAGATGATCCTGTCCGGGTCGAAATGCTCCGCGATCCGGCGGCTCAGCTTCCTGATTTGGGCGGTGGTGATCTTCATGGCGTATGCGCCGGATTATGCCGCAATCACAGGGACTTGCGAGCGCTCAGTTACTGACGCGCGCAGTTTCAGGAGAGGGCTGTTCCAGAGAGAATATGTATCTGTACCGATACGGAAACTGACAGGAGACCGGCTCCAGTACTTGTGTTTTAAAACTGAATCCTCCAAATTAGCCCGAAATTTCGCATTTCCGCCAAGCACAATAGGTGGTCCGAAGCACTTGAAGGTTTGAGCGAAAACACCGCATGGTCAGGTTCGATATGCCAGTCCCGCCTTGACTGCCGGAGAGGTTGTGGACACCCTGCGAACCCACGGCACATCCCACCGCAAACGCGGTCCGGGCAACAAGGAACCCAAAGCATGAGCATTCCCGCATCGCCGGCCGTCCGGGCCGGGATCGTGCAGTCTATCGCCGTCGAACTCGGCGCAAGCACCAAACAGGTCGACGCGGCCGTTGCGCTGCTGGACGAGGGCGCCACCGTTCCCTTCATCGCCCGCTACCGCAAGGAAGCGACCGGCAACCTCGACGACACGCAGTTGCGCACGCTGGAAGAACGCCTCGCCTACCTGCGCGAGCTCGAAGGCCGGCGCGCCGCGATCCTCGATTCGATCGCGGAGCAGGGCAAGCTCACGGATCCGTTGCGCCTCGCGATCGAGGCCAGCCTCACCAAGCAGGCGCTCGAGGACCTCTACCTGCCGTACAAGCCCAGGCGGCGCACGCGGGCGCAGATCGCGATCGAAGCGGGGCTCGAGCCGCTCGCGGAGGCACTGCTGGCCGACCCCACGCTCGACCCGCAGTTGGAAGGCGCGAAGTACATCAATGTGCGGCCGGCAAGCGAGGGCGTGGAGGCGATCGACGTCGCCGATGCAAAGACCGCGCTCGACGGCGCGCGCGACATCCTCGCCGAGCGATTCGCGGAGACGGCCGGGCTGCTGGCGAAGCTGCGTACGCGGATCCGGCAGGAGGGCATTCTGAGCGCGGCCGTGGTGCCGGGTAAGGAGACCGCGGAAGAGGAGAAGTTCCGCGACTACTACGCCTATTCCGAGCCGTTGCGCAGCATTCCCTCGCACCGGGCGCTTGCGCTGTTGCGCGGGCGCACGCTCGGCGTACTCACGGTCAGGCTGGGGCTGGGCGAAGAGCTCGAGGCCCTCGTGCCCCACCCGTGCGCCGCGATGATCGCCAGTCATTTCGGACTGGAGGACCGGGGACGGGCAGCGGACAAGTGGCTCGCCTCGGTGTGCAACTGGGCATGGAACGTCAAGGCGAAGATCCATATCAATACCGAACTGATGGTGCAGCTGCGCGAGTCGGCCGAAGCGGAAGCGATCAGGATCTTCGGCCGCAACCTGCACGACCTGCTGCTTGCCGCGCCAGCCGGCCCGAAGGTGGTGCTTGGCCTCGACCCGGGACTGCGCACCGGCTGCAAGGTCGCGGTGGTCGATGCGACCGGCAAGCTGCTGGGCACGGAGACGATCTACCCGCACGCGCCTCGCAACGACACCGAAGGCTCGCTCGCCACGCTGACGAAGATGGTCCTGCAGCACGGCGTCGAGCTGGTCTCCATCGGCAACGGCACGGCCAGCCGCGAGACCGACCGGCTGGCGGGCGAGCTGATCAAGCGGGTCGTGGCGATCGCCCCGCAGCACAAGCTCGCCAGGGTCGTGGTCAGCGAAGCGGGGGCCTCGGTGTATTCGGCGTCGGCGTTCGCGGCCGCCGAGTTCCCGACGCTCGACGTGACGCTGCGCGGCGCCGTGTCGATCGCTCGGCGCGTGCAGGACCCCTTGGCCGAGCTGGTGAAGATCGAGCCGAAGGCGATCGGCGTTGGCCAGTACCAGCACGACGTGAACCAGTACGCCCTCGCGCGCAACCTCGACGCGACCGTCGAGGATTGCGTGAACGCCGTGGGCGTCGACGTGAACACGGCCTCCAAGCCGCTCCTCGCACGGGTCTCCGGCCTCAACAGCACGCTGGCGGGCACCATCGTCGACTTCCGCGACGCCCATGGGCCGTTCGCGAACCGTGGGGCCCTGCGCAAGGTTCCGCGCCTGGGCGACAAGACCTTCGAGCAGGCCGCGGGGTTCCTGCGCATCAACGGCGGGGACAACCCGCTCGACCGCTCGGCGGTGCATCCGGAGGCGTATCCGCTGGTGGAACGGATCCTCGCGCGGATCGGCAAGGGCCTCGCCGAGGTGATGGGCCAGTCCGCCGTGCTGAAGGAATTGCGGGCGGCTGAGTTCGCGGACGAGCGCTTCGGTGTCCCGACCGTAAGGGACATCCTCGCGGAACTCGAGAAGCCCGGTCGCGACCCGCGACCGGAATTCAAGATGGCGCTGTTCCAGGACGGGATCGAGAAAGTGTCCGACCTCACTCCCGGCATGATGCTCGAAGGCGTGGTGACCAACGTCGCCGCGTTCGGCGCGTTCGTCGACATCGGAGTGCACCAGGACGGCCTCGTGCACGTTTCGCTGCTGGCCAACCGCTTCGTGAAGGACCCGCACGAGGTCGTGAAGCCCGGCCAGATCGTGAAGGTCAGGGTGCTGGAGGTCGACCTGAAACGCCAGCGCATCGCGCTCAGCATGCGCACGGACGATGCTGCCGCCGCGGCACCTTCGCGGCGCGGCACTGGGCAGCGCGCGCCCGATACGCGCGGCAAGCGCGACAGCCGGCCGGCGGTGCCAGCGAGCGCCATGGCGCTCGCGTTCGGGAAGCTCAAGCGTGGCTGAGGCGGAGGGGCGGGCGGATTTCGAAATGGCCCGGCGTGGTGCGGGCTGCGGCTTGCCAAACCCGCGCCAGAAAAGCTAAGCTGGTTAGGATTTCCTTCCCCGCCCATATCCCCAGGAGCCGCCGTGTCCCGACACTTTTCCGCTTTGGCTGCAACAGCCACGCTGGCCGTTTCGCTGATGGCGAGCGCGCCGCTCGCCGCCCAGGAAGTCACGCTGAAGATGGCCAGCGGTTTCCCCGAGAACACCACCTACGTGCTGCGGCTGCAGAAGTGGATCCAGAAGGTGAACGCGGAGGGCAAGGGCACCCTGCAGATCAACTTCATCGGCGGCCCGCGCGCGATCCCGACCTTCGAGATCGGCAATGCGGTGAAGACCGGCGTGGTCGACCTCGCGCTGACCACCGGCGCCTTCTACCTCAACGTCGTGCCCGAAGGCGACGCACTCAAGCTCGCCACCTATTCGATCGCCGAGCAGCGCAAGAACGGCGCGTTCGAGCTGCTGAACGAAATCTGGGCGAAGAAGGGCAACATGTACTACCTGGGCCGCCCGGTCGAAGGGCAGCCTTTCCAGCTCTACCTGAACAAGAAGATCGACAAGCCCGACCTGACCGGCCTCAAGGTGCGGATCACGCCGATCTACCGCGACTTCTTCCAGGCGCTCGGCGCGCAGGTGCTGACCACGCCGCCCGGCGAGGTCTACACGGCCCTGGAGCGTGGCGTGGTGGACGGCTACGGCTGGCCGATCAGCGGCATCTTCGACCTGAACTGGCACGAGAAGACCAAGTTCCGCGTGGATCCTGGCTTCTACAACGTCGAAGTCTCGGTCATCGCGAACCTCGACTCGTGGAAGAAGCTCGCGCCCAAGCAGCGTGAGTACCTGCAAAAGCAGATGCTCGCCTCGGAAGCCGAGAACGGCTACTGGACCACGGACGCCGAGAGCGAGCGCAAGCGCCAGGCGGCCGCGGGCATCCAGACGATCTCGTTCGATGCCGCGACCTCGAAGAAATTCGTCGAGAAGGCGGACGAGGTGGGCTGGGCGGCCGTCCTGAAGGCCAACCCCGAGTACGGCCCGCGGCTGAAGAAGGCGCTTTCCAAGCAGTAGAGTTCCGCGGCCGCGTCGGCCGGTGTGTCCGTGCAGGCTGATGGCCTCACCGGTACCGGCGGGCGTGGCTCGCCGTTCGCGGAAACTGTGCCTTGAATTGGTCCCGGCGTTGGGTTAGTGTGAATCATGAAGTCCTTGGAGAAAGTCATGAAAACCCCCTTGGCCGTTGCCGCTTGCGCGGTGCTGGCCGGTTGCGCGACGCCGCAGTACCAGGTGGTCAATTACGGCCATCCGGCGCTGAACGTCGTCCAACCCGTTTACGTGCCGGTTTACCAGCCGGTCTACCCGCAGGCCTACCAGCAGCCCGTGTACCAGCCGGGCTACGGCATGTCCGGCTACGCGCCGGCACCCTCGATGTACAGCGACCCGGGGCGCGTTGCCGCCGGCACGATCCTCGGCGGGATTGTCGGCAGCCAGTTCGGCGGCAGTTCCTCGGCGCGGATCGTGGGTGCGGTGGCCGGTTCAGCGATCGGGGGATCCCTTGCCGCCAGCGGCTCGCCGAGTGGTGATGCCGTGGCGGGCGCCATCGTCGGCGGGGTCATCGGTTCGCGTTTCGGGCAGGGCGCCGGGCGCGGCGCGGCGACGGCGATCGGCGCGGGACTCGGCGCCTGGATGGCGGTCCCCCGGTACTGAACGGGCAAGGGCAATAAAAAAGGCCGGCATCGCCGGCCTTTTTTTCGCTCGCGGGAGGCTACTCCCCGAAGGCGTTCGCCATCTCCTGGCGGAACACCGGGTCGCGCTTGTGCTCGCCGGGCTCGACGGGGCCCGCATCACGCAACAGCGACAGCGGCGAAAGCGTGCGGCCCCAGTAGAGCTGGCAGCTCTGCGTGTCCACGATGCGCGTCACCGGCAGCTTGGAGGCCGCCCCGCCGGTTTCGAGCGTAACGTTGGTCGCCGCGGCCGCCTGCTTGGCGCCCGCCGTCCCCAGCCAGATGTGGCCGGGCAATTGTTCCCATTCGCGGATGTCCGCCTGCGCCTGGGTCGAACCGGCGACGCCCTGCGCGGCGAGGCCGGCGAACATGCCTATCATTCCGATTGCTGCCATGTCGCGGTTGCCGCTCATCAGGGCGGCATCCATGCCGACCGCGCCTATCGTGCCGGCGACGTTCGCGACGTTCTGCGCGCCTTCCTTGAACGATGCCTTGCCGTTCAGCACCGCGTCGATCGGGCGGCCGCCGCGCGTGGTGGCCTGGAAACCGACGTCGGCGCCCAGGATGACTTTCTCCATCGCGCAATCGGCTTCGCCCGCGGCGCACGCTTTCACCGTCTGGGCGGGAATGTCGTGCGGGGCCCACTGGAGCAGTTCGCCAAACTTCCCGCCGCCGAACTTGAACGGTGCGCGCCCGGTCTCGACGAGCACCACGACCGGCTTTTCGACCGAGACTTCGGAGTAGCGCTTGTCGCCCTTGACGGCCTGCTGCAGGAAATCCTTCGCCATGCCGCTGTTGCCGTCGCAGTAGCTGGCCCAACCCGCCATGTAGGGCATCAGCGAGAAGTCGCCGGCATACTGCTCGGCCTCCGCCACCGTGTCCTGGTAGTCGGCCTGCTTGAACATCGCGCGCGCGTTCTGGAAATCGCTCTTCGCTGCGTAGACCAGGCCGCGGTAGAAGTAGGACATGACGCGCTCATACGGCTCGCCTTTGAAGTCCTTCACCTTTTCGGCGGTCCAGAGGGATTTCGCTTTTTGAGCCTCGGGGTTGTCGGCATAGATCAGGTCGATGCGGAAAGCGGCTGCGTCGAGCGCTTTCTCGGCGATGTCGATCTTGCCCTGGGCCAGGGCGGCGAGGCCGATTCTCTGCAGGTTGAGCGTCGCATTGCGCTCACCCTCGATGTAAAGCCGCTCGAACAGCGGCGCGAGGTCCGGCGCCTTGGACTTCCCGGCGAACTGGCTCGCTTCGGCCTGCAGGGCCGGAAGCACGGGCTGGACCGGGGCCCACTTCTTGGCGGGCTTGGCGAGCTGCGCCTTCTGCTCGGCCGCCTGCTGTTGCTGCTGCTGCTGGATGATGCTGTTGAACAGCCCGCCGAACTGGGCGTGGGCGGGCAGGGCCCAGCCCGCGCAGGCCAGGGCGATGGCCGCCGGCAGGGCGCGCGAGACGGGTGACAGTCGGGTCTTGGTCATGAGGGTCACGTTATCGGGGGACTTGTTGTGGCGCGGTTCAACGGGCGAGGGCTTCGCCCAGGCGCGCGAGCGTCTGCTCGGCCACGCGCTTGCCCACGTCGCCGATCTTGACCGGCTCGTAGACTTCACGGAAGCCGCCGCGCGGGTCGGCCTCGAACTTCGGCGCGGGCTTCGGGGTGCCTTCAGGCAGGGCGCCGTCGAGGTAGCCTTCCATCAGCACGATGCCGTCCTTCAGGCGCTTGACCGATACGTAGGTCGCCCAGCCCGTGGGCGAAGCCGCGTCGCGCGTGTTCAGCACTTCCATCAGCAGGGAGGCGTGCTTGGAGAGCGCCTCGGTCTCGATTTGCTGGGAATCCAGCGCACCGCCCTTCTGTTTCGCGGCCGTAGTACGCATGACGACGTTGCGGTCCACCACTTTCACACCCGACGAGGTGATCGTCTGGAAGAAGGAACTGCGCATCTGCAGGTCGACGCGCTCGACCGGCCCGCGGCGCTGCGCCTGGGTCGTTTTAGTGTCCTGCGCGGTGATGGTCGTGTTGCCGACTACTGCGGCGCGCTGCTCGCCGGCCGCGAACGTGGCGGCCCGCCCCGAGCGCTCCGAGGCGACCCAGCCGGGGCCCCCGACGGCAGCGCCCTCGGTGGTGAAGCCGCTGACGCGGCCGCCCTGCTGCGTGGCGACCCCCGCGGCAGAGGTGTCGATCTTGACCTGCTGCGCGGTGGACTGCTGGAGCATGTCGGCGAATTCCCGGTTCCAGAGCACCGCCATCGTCGGCCGGCCGGCCCTGGCATAGGCCGCGCTGAACGCGGCACTGCTGAAGGTCGGGCCGCTGGCGGGCGCGGGGGCTGGCGTGAGTACCTCGGCCTGGCCCTTGCGGTAGGCACTCTCCGGGATGTTGGGTGCCTGGGCGTGGGCAGCGGTGCCCGCGAGCACGAGCAATGTGGCCGGCAGCATGCGCTTCATGGTGACCTCCTTACTTGGCGGGCACGGTGTAGGTCTGGCCCGGGGCGAACTGCGACTGCCCGCGGTTGGCGTCGTAAATGTCGACCGAAACGCGGCTGGTGGCCTGGGATATTGCGGACTCGCCGTAGGTGGCCTGCCCGCGCGGCGCCAGGTGGACGGTCTTCCAGGCGCTCGGCGGCTCGCTCTGCCCCCGGTCGCCGTTGAACCGGGTGCGTACCGACAGCACCACGTCGACGTCGGTGCAGTTGTAGACCGTAGCCTGCACCGCGGCCATGCCGGTTCCGGTACGGGCGGTGTTGAGTTCCTGCACGCCGATCACCTTGGCGAGCTCCGGCGAGAGCACTGAGACCGCGGTGAGGTGGGGCGCACCCGCTTGCCGTTCCCATGTGACGCAGCCGGCGAAGGTGGGCGGGGTGGATTGGGTGGTGACGCAGCCGGCGGCGGCAAGCGCGGAGAGGCCCGCGGCGATCAGGGTCCGTTTCATGGTTTCAGCTCCCCGTGGATCAACGGTAGATGACGTCGTCGGCGGCGGCGCGCGAGAACTCGTAGATGCCGGACCAGACGATTTCCCCGTTCTCGAGGTCGGTCATCTCGAAGGAGATCTGCGTGTAGCGCTGCACCATGCCGGTCTTGGTGTTGCGGCTGTCCAGGGAACCGATCTTGCCGGACAGGCGGTAGTCCGCGCCGAGCTGGGCCTTGGCAAGCCCGGTGGTGCCGACGTCGGTCGTGCCGCTGCGCTTGAGTTGCCGCTCCTGCTCGACCATCGCCGTGTTCTGGCGGTTGACGAACTGCATGCGCGTGCGCGCCGCGCGGTTCAGGTTGACCATCAGGCGCTGGGTGATGATGTTCTTGTTGATCGCCTGCGAGCTCTCGTTCACGAAGTACTGGCTGTCGATGATCACGCGCGGACGCTTGCCGGTGTCGGCAAAGATCTGCTCGGCGAGCATGTCGCGCATCATCGAGTCCGTCATCGAGACGATGTCCTGGCCTTCGACGCCGACGCCCGAGACCGGGCCCTTGCGCGAGGGATCGACCTCCATGGAAGAAACGCCGGTGGCGTTCTGCAGCGGGGGATTGGTCTGGCAGCCTGCGAGCGTGGGCACCAGCAGGAGCAGCGCGGCGGCCTGCCGGAAGGTGATGGTTTGCATGTGGATCTCCCCGAGAAAGGACGGCGATGGACGGCTGCCGGAAAACTAGCCTGGCATTCTTGTTATTTGAACCCCGGATAGCTTACCAAACCGCTGCGGCAATCAGCAATCGGAGTCGACGGAAGGATTCACGCTCCCGGCGTGCGGGGAGAGGCCCCGGCCGGCGCCGGAGGTCGTGTCGCGGCCTGACAGTTCCTTGCAATCCCGTCAGGACTTCCTTGATGCCTCGCGCGCAGGTGGAGGATCTGCCACAAGGTGATGGCGGCCACCATCGCCGGAGCAGGGGGGGGTGTTCCCGCGCCAGATCCGGCCCCAGCCCGCTTTCAGGCCGCCTTCTTGGCCCAGCGCTCCAGGTCTTCCCAGCCGCCGATGTGGGTCCCGTTCACGAAGACCTGGGGTACCGTGCCGCGGCCCGTCACCGCGCCGACGATGCGGCTGCGGTTGGCGTTGGGCAACGACACCTCGGAGTAGTCGTAGCCGAGGTCCTTCAGCAGGGCCTTCGCCTTGGCGCAGAACTGGCAGCCCTCGCGCGTGAAGATCGCCACCTGGTCGGGTTTCCTCGCCTTGGGGTTAACGTAGGCGAGCATGGTGTCCGCGTCCGAGACTTCGAACGGGTCGCCGGGCTTGTTCGGCTCGACGAACATCTTCTCGACCACGCCGTCGCGCACCAGCATCGAGTAGCGCCAGGAGCGCTTGCCGAAGCCGAGGTCGGCCTTGTCCACCAGCATGCCCATGCCCTCGGTGAACTCGCCGTTGCCGTCCGGGATCATCGTGAGCTTGTCGGCTTCCTGGCCGGCGGCCCACTCGTTCATGACGAAGGCGTCGTTGACCGACACGCAGAGGATCGAGTCGACGCCGCTGGCGAAGAACGCGGGGGCGAGCTCGTTGTAGCGGGGCAGATGGGTGGTGGAGCAGGTGGGCGTGAACGCGCCGGGCAGCGAGAACACGGCCACGGTCTTGCCCTTGAACAGTTCGTCGGTGGTGACGTCCTTCCACTCCCCGTTCGTGCGGGTGCGGAACGTGACCTGCGGGACTTTCCGGCCTTCCTTGCTCTGCGACATGGCTGACTCCTCGATGGGGGGTATGCGATGGCGTCAGGTTAGGGCAGGGGGTCGATAGTGTCAAATGATATAGGTTGATTAAATTGATAGTTCATTGCTATTAACTACCAGGCATCCTCGCCGGGGGCGGGTTGGGCCGGCGCCTGCTCGGTCTGCAGGAGCTTCTCGAGGTCGTCGCGGCCCTGCCTGCCGATGGAGATCAGCTTCTTCACATCCCCGCGATGCGGCGCGGCCTTCGCAAGCATCTCCTCGTCATGGCGGCGGAACTGGTGGGCGAGGCGTGTCGCCTCGTGCGCGCTGTGCCCCAGCACCCGCAGCGCCGATTCGCCCGCGTCGATGGCAGAGCCGAAGGTCTCGCGCACCGCGGGCACGCCGAGCTCGGCGTACTCGAAGGCGTCCGTGCGGCTGTAGGCTCGCACGATGATTGCGAGGGACGGGAAGTGCTCCCGCGCGAGCAGGGTCACCTCCATGGCCGCCTCCTTGTCGTCGATCGCCACGACCAGCAGCTTCGCCTTCGCGGCCCCCGCGGATTCGAGCAGGTCGAGGCGCGTCACGTCGCCGTAGTAGGCCTTCTGGCCGAAGCGGCGCACCAGCTCGATCTGGTTGGGGTCGTGGTCGATGACGGTGGTGCCGATCCCGCGGGCGTTGAGCAGGCGCGCCACCACCTGGCCGAAGCGGCCGTAGCCCGCGACGATCACGGGGTTCTCCTCGTCGATCACGTCCGCTGCGCGCGGCTCGGCGGTTTCCAGCCGGGGGGCGAGCACCTTCTCGTGCAGGATCATCAGCAGCGGGGTGGTCAGCATCGAGGCCGCGACCGCTGCGTTGAGGATGTCGGCGGTTTCGCGCGGCAGGATCTTCGCGGCGGACGCGACGCCGAACAGCACGAAGGCGAACTCGCCGATCTGCGACAGGCCGAGCGCGAACAGCACGCCGTCGGCGCCGCACAGGCGGAAGCCCCGCGCGATCGAGTAGAGCAGCGTGGCCTTGAGTGCGACGATGCCGAGCGCCAGCCCGAACACGACCAGCGGCACCCGGATGAACAGGCCGAGGTCGACCGAGGTCCCGACCGAAATGAAGAACAGGCCCAGCAGCAGCCCCTTGAACGGCTCGATGTCGAGCTCCAGCTCATGGCGATACTCCGAGTCGGCCAGCAGCACGCCGGCGAGGAAGGTGCCGAGCGCGGCCGACAGGCCCACCGACTGCATCAGCAGCGCGATGCCGATCACCAGCAGCAGCGAGAAGGCGATGAAGATCTCGCGCAACCCCGTGTTGGCCACGTAGCGAAGCACCGGCCGCAGCACGGTGCGGCCGGCGACGACCAGCAGCACGATGAGGCCCACGGCGCGCGCCGCCGCCTCCAGGTCGAACCCGGCCTTGTCGGCGCCCGGCGCCATCAGCGAGAGCACGATCATCAGCGGGATCACCGCGAGGTCCTGGAACAGCAGCACCGCGAACGAGGCCTGCCCGCCCGGGGTGGGCAACAGGTTCTTTTCCTCCAGCGTCGCCAGCGCGATCGCGGTCGAGGACATCGCGAAGCCCATGCCGGCCACCAGCGACACCGCGAACGAATGGCCGAGGGCGACGCCGACGCCCGCGACGGCCGCCATCGTCGCCACCACCTGCAGCGTGCCCATGCCGAAGATCGAGCGGCGCAGGCTCCAGAGGCGCTGCGGGTTGAGTTCCAGCCCCACGAGGAACAGCAGCAGCACCACCCCGAACTCGGAGAAATGCAGCATCGCCTCGACGTCGCCGATCAGTTTCATGCCCCAGGGGCCGATGGCGACGCCCGCAAGCAGGAACCCGAGCACCGAACCGAGGCCGAGGCGCTTCGACAGCGGCACCGCGATGACCGCGGCGGCGAGGTAGATCAGCGCCTGCGCGAGGAATCCGTGGCTCTCCATCGGCCGAATCTAGCATGGCCGCATGTTGGTACACTTCGTGCATAAACCGGACAAAAAAGAGGGATATCCATGAAGCTACGCAAGATCGCCGCATCCATTTTCGCCCTGCTTGCCGCAGGGGTCGCCTCCGCCCAGGGTTACCCGGCCAAGCCGGTCAAGATCGTCGTGCCCTATACGGCCGGGGGATCATCGGACTTTACCGCCCGCACGCTGGCCGAGAAGCTGGGGCCGCTGCTGGGCGGGCAGGTCGTCGTCGAGAACAAGCCCGGCGGCAATACGATCATCGCCACCGAATACGTCGCGAAGAGCCCGGCGGACGGCTACACGCTGCTGCTGGCGGGGCTGACCACCTACGGCGCGCAGCCGCACCTGAACAAGAAGCTGCCGTACGACCTGCAGAAGGATTTCGTCGTGGTCAACAACGCGATCATCTCGCCGCTGGTGCTGTCGGTGCACCCGTCCGTGCCGGCGAAGTCCCTGCCGGAGTTCATCACCTACCTCAAGGCCAACCCGGGCAAGGTCAATTTCGGCTCGGCGGGGGTGGGAAACACGCTGCACCTGGCCACCGAGTTGTTCAAGATGAAGACCGGCGTCCAGATCGTCGACGTGCCCTACAAAGGGGCATCGCAGGCCGTGGTCGACCTGCTGGCGGGCAACGTGCAGATGATGATCGACCTGGTGCAGACGCCGCTGCAGCACATCAAGGCGGGCAAGCTGCGCGCCCTCGGCACCACCTGGAGCACGCGCTCCGCCGTGCTGCCCGACGTGCCCACTTTTTCCGAGCAGGGCCTCGACTACAACTTCGGCGCCATGATCGGCCTGTTCGCGCCCGCAGGCGTCCCCAAGGACGTGATCAACCGCCTGCACGCCGACATCGGCCGGGTCATGCAGATGCCTGATGTGCGCGAGTCGTTCGCCAAGCAGGCCATGGACCCGCTGACCTTCCCCACCCCCGAGGCCTACGCCGCGCAGTTCCGCAAGGACATCGACGAGATGGGCAAGCTGGTGCGCGCGGCCGGCATCCAACCGCAATAGAACGGAGAGAACCGAATGGCACCCCTGATGAAACGTATCGCAGTCGCCGTCGCCGCGCTGGCCTTTGCCGGAGGCGCGCTCGCGCAGGACAAGCCCCTGGTCGCCGGCTTCGACGGCACCTTCGCGCCGCACGCCATGCCGAAGTTGGGCGGCGGGATCGAGGGCTTCAACGTCGACCTCGTGCTCGAGGCGGGCAAGCGCATGGGCAGGAAGATCGAGGTGTTCTCGGGCGAGTTCTCCGGGCTGATCCCGGCGATGAACGCGGGCAAGCTCGATTTCGTCGGCGCGCCGACCACCGTGACGCCGGAGCGCGCCGCCAACCTGCTCTTTTCCGAAGGCTATCTCAATACGTACTACGCGTTCGTGGTGCCCGCCGGAAAGCCCGACCTGAAGTCGCTCGACGACCTCAAGGGCAAGACGATCTCCACCAACAAGGGCTCGGCCTACGACAAGTGGCTGCAGGACAACGCCGCCAGGCACGGCTACAAGTCGGAGTCCTATGGCACCAACTCGGACGCGACCCAGGCCGTGATCGCCGGGCGCGCCGACGCCGTGCTGACCGGCAACACCGTCGGTGCCTACGCGGTGCTGAGGTCGAACGCGCAACTCAAGGTCGCCACGCTCAAGGTCGACCAGGGGCTGGTGTGGGGCGCGGTGTTCAAGAAGGATGACCCGAAGCTGCGCAACGCCTTCGACGAGGCGCTGGAGTGCATGAAGGCCGACGGCACGGTCGCGAAGCTGCACGAGAAGTGGTTCGGCGCCAAGCCCGAAGCGGGCTCGGCGGCCGTTACTGCCTACCCGGGCTACGGCGTGCCCGGGCTCGCAGGCTACGACCCGACGCCGCACAGCCCCAAGTGTAAGTAGCCTGGGAAAGTTCGCCGAGACCTTCCTCAACTGGGAGGTCATGCAGCAGTACCTGCCCAAGGTCGTCGAGGGCTTTTTCGTCACGATCCAGATCGCGCTCGCGGTCGTCGTGACGGGTATTGCGTGCGGGCTGGGCCTCGCGCTGTTGCGGTCGCTGCGCGTGAAGCCCCTCAACTTCTGCGTCGTCGCATTCGCCGACGCGATGCGGGCGCTGCCGCCGCTGGTGCTGATCATCCTGTTCTACTTCGCGCTGCCTACCGTGGGCGTGCGGATGTCGGGGTTTGCGGCGACCTGGCTGTCGTTGTCCCTGGTGCTCGCGGCCTACGCGGAGGAGATCTTCTGGGCCGGGATCATCGCCGTGCCCAAGGGCCAGTGGGAGGCCGCCCGCTCGATGGGCCTCGGTTTCGCCGACACCATGCGCCACGTGGTGCTGCCGCAGGCGGTGAGGATGACGATCCCGCCGCTGACCAACCGCACGATCGCGATCACCAAGGGCACGGCGCTGGGCGCGGTGGTCGCGGTGGGCGAGATCCTGTACCAGGCGCAGAGCGCGTATTCGTTCTCCTACAACCCCTCGCCGCTGGTGCTCGGGGCCGTCGCGTACCTGATCCTGTTCCTGCCCGTGGTGTGGTTCGGCCGCTGGGTCGAGACCAGGTTTGCCTGGAAGCGCTGAGATGGACAGCCTCCTCCTCAACTTCTTCAACTGGGGCATCCTCCAGCAGGCCTGGCCCTACCTGCTGAAGGGCCTGGGCATGACGGTGCTGCTCTGCATCGTCGTGATCCCGCTGGGGCTGGGCGGGGGGCTCGCAGTGGCGCTGGCCGCGCGCGCGCCGAAGCGCTGGATGCGCTGGGCGGTCATCGCGTACGTGGATTTCTTTCGCGCCTTCCCGCCGCTGGTGCTGCTGATGTTCGTGGCCTTCGGCCTGCCTTTCCTCGGCATAGACCTGCCGGCCTTCGTGTCCGTGGCGCTTGCCTTCCTGTTGAACACCTCCTGCTACTACGGCGAGATCCTGCGCGCCGGCATCGAATCGATCCCGCGCGGCCAGTTCGAGGCGGCGCGGTCGCTCGGCCTGTCGCGGCTGCAGGTGATGCGGCACGTGGTCGTGCCGCAGGCGGCCCGCAACGTGCTGCCCGACCTCATCGGCAACACGCTGGAAGTCGTCAAGCTCACGTCGATCGCCAGCGTGGTCGCGCTGCCCGAACTGCTCTACGCGGCGCGGCAGGCGCAGTCGGTGACCTACAACGCCACGCCCGTGATCGCCGCGGGTATCATCTACCTCGTGTGCCTGTGGCCGCTGGTGCGGCTGCTTTCGCGCTTCGAACACCAACACATGGCGATGCGATAGTGGACCGGATCCTCGTAATCAACCCCAACTCGACCGAAGCGGTCACGCAGGGCATAGACGCGGCGATGGCGCCGCTGCGCATCCCCGGCGGGCCGGGCATCGACTGCGTGACGCTGGCCGGGGGGCCACCCGGCATCGAGACGCAGCAGCACGTCGACGGCGTGGTGCCGCACCTGCTGAAGCTCGTGCGCGAAAAAGAAGCAGGCTACGCCGCATTCGTGATCGCCTGCTACAGCGACCCGGGCCTGCACTCGCTGCGCGAGGCGACCGCAAAGCCCGTGCTCGGCATCTCCGAGTGCGGCATCCTCACCGCGCTGACGGTGGGACAGAAGTTCGGCGTGATCGCCATCCTGCAGAAGTCCATTCCCCGGCACCTGCGCTACATGGGGGCGATGGGCGTGCTGGACAGGCTGGCCGGCGAACTCCCGGTCGGCCTTGGCGTAACGGAACTCTCGGACGAGAAGAAGACCTTCGGCCGGATGGTGGAAGTCGCCACTGCGCTGCGCGACGTACACGGGGCCCACGTCATCGTCATGGGCTGTGCCGGCATGGCGCGCTACCGCGAGCCCCTGCAGGAGGCGGTGGGTCTGCCGGTGGTGGAGCCGTCCCAGGCGGCGGTGGGCATGGCGATCGCGCGCGTCCGGCTGGGTTGGGCGTCGCAAGGTAATTTCCAAAACAGGAAAGCAGGTTGGCCGGACACTGGCTCCTGTCGCCGGCCTGCGAAATAGAATGTTCAAGAATCCCCTAGGAATCCCCTGAGGATCGCGTTGTACTCCGCGGCCTCGGCCGTCGGGCAGAAGTGCCCGCCCCGTGCCATCAGATTCAGCAGCGCATTCGGCAGCTGTGCCGCCAGCTGCTCAGAGAAGTACGCTGGCGTGACCATGTCGTCCTTCGCGCAAACTACGAGCGTCTCATGCCCGATGGAGGGCAGGGCGGCCACACCGTCGAAGTCCAGGATAGCGTCGATGCGCGAGGTGAGCACCGCTGCGGGCGCGAGGCCAGCGAGCGATTTTCTCCGCCTTGTCGTCGATCACGGCGGCGTTGGCCGCGTAGTAGTACGGCGGGAACAGCACTAGGTTCCCCAGCTGGGCGTAGGCACGCACGCCCTGCGATTCGAGTACGCCCTTGCGCACCTCGAACAGGCGCCGGAAATAGGCGTCGGCCTTCGGCCAGGTGGCCGACAACACCAGTTTTTCCGATGCGGGACGGCGCGTGCGCTGCGATGGTACTGGCCGATGGCGCCACCGGTGGAATGCCCGTTGTAGTGCGTCCTTTCGATCCCGAGGTGGTCGAGCAACGCCAGCGCGTCCCCGGCCATCTGCGCGATCGAATAGCGGATCGGCGAATGCGTGGACTGACCGGTGCCGCGATGGTCGAACGTGATCACGCGATGCGTGGCGGCGAATGCCTCCAGCTGCGGCGCCCAGAAGCTGCCGAGGCCGCCGAGGCCGGCGGACAGAACAGCAGGGGCTGGCCCTTGCCGCGTTCCTCGTAGTACAGGCGGGCTGCCGCCGTGCAGCGTGTCGGGCAGGGGGGCAGAAAGGCATGCGTGTCTCCGGGATGCGAATTTCGAATCACGATCGTAGCGCAGGTTCCCGTGGCAGGGGATTTGCTTTAACTTATGCCGAACCCGCCATCAAAACGAAGGAGCGAAAATTGAACCATCCCGTCCTCAAGGCCCTCGCCGGGCTTGCACTGTGTTCTGCGGCGGCGCTGGCCCACGCGCAGGCCTACCCGACCAAGCCGATCCGCTGGGTCGTGCCCTACGGTCCGGGCAGCACCGATATCCTCGCCCGCGTTGTCGCACCCAAGGTCAGCGCGGCGCTCGGCCAGCAGATCCTGGTTGAGAACCGCCCGGGCGCGGGCGGCAGCATGGGCAGCGAGCAGGTGGCGAAAGGGCGCGGCGGACGGCTATACGCTCCTGCTCGGCACCGCGGCCTCGCATGCGGTGAACCCGGCGCTGTATTCCAAGGTGGGCTACGACGCAGTGAAGGACTTCGCGCCCATCATCAACCTCGCGAGCATCCCGAACGTGGTGATCGTGAACCCGCAGGTGCCGTACAAGACGATTCCCGAGCTGGTCGCCGCGGCGAAGGCGCAGCCGGGCGTCATCACGTACTCTTCCAACGGCTCCGGGACGTCGCAGCACATGTCGGCGGCGTTGTTCGAGATGCTGACCGGCGTGAAGATGGTGCACGTGCCGTACAAGGGGAGCTCGGAGGGCGTGGTCGCGGTCACCCGCGGCGACGTCAACATGATGTTCGCCAACATGCCGCCAGCGCTCGCATTGATCAGGGACGGGCGCGTGAAGGCGATTGCGGTGACCACCGCGAAACGCCTCGCGGCTTTTCCCGACCTGCCCACGGTGGCGGAAGCGGGCGTGCCGGGCTATGAGGTTTCGACGTGGTTCGCGCTGTTCGCGGCGGCCGGGACGCCCGAGCCCGTCGTGCAGCGGCTGAACCGCGAGTTCGCCGTCGCGCTGGCCGACGCGGACATTGCCGACAAGCTTCGCGCGCAGGGCTACACGATCAACGGCGGCACGCCGCAGGACCTCGGCACGCTGGTGCGAACCGAGCTCGTGAAGTGGGCGAAGGTCGTGAAGGAATCCGGCGCGAAGGTGGAGTAACCCCGCCTAGCGCGTGCCCAGCTGCGAGCGCAGCTGGTCGAGGTTCCTCGGGGTGGCGCGCGCGAAGGATTCGGCGCCTTCCTCGCCCGAGCCGCCCAGCGGGATGGTGGCGTCGTAGAGCCACTTCGCGCTGCGCGCGGCGCCCTGGCCCACGGGCTCTGCCAGCGCATCCGAAGCCGGCCCGCCTGCCCCTTCGATGACGGCGATGTCCGAGATCGGGTGCACGCGGCTGGCCATCGCCCAGATGAGTTCCGCCGGGTCCGTCGCGCTGACGTCGGGGTCGATCGCGATCGCCAGCCTGGCGAGCCCGCTGGGGCCCGACAGGGCCGCCAGCAAGGCGGTTTTCGCCTGGCCCGCAACGCGCGGCGCGAGCTGCACGACGGTCACCAGGCCGCCGGTTTCGGCCGGGCAGTGCACATCGCGCAGGTCCAGGCCGCCTTCGATCGTGCGCAGGTGCCGCGCGGTGAGGACTTCGCTCGCGACCGCCATCGCGCTGGTGACGTCGAGTCCCGCGTCGACCCTCGCCGGCAGGCTGCGGCATGTGTCATAGGTGAAGCGGACCGTGTCCAGCGTGACACCCGCGTAGCCGGCGATGCCCGGGATCGCGCTGGTATGGCTGGGGGCGGCGGGGTCGATCTCCCCGTCGATCAGCGCGCCGGCGTCGGCCGGGTAGGGCAGGCCCTTGCCGACCACCAGCGGGATCGCCCCGCCGGCGAGCGCGCCGGCCAGCGAGTAATCCGCGTCGGCCCCGAGCGTGCCGAAGGCCGCGGCCAGCATCACGCCAGCCGACGGGCCGAGCACCAGCCGCGCAGGCTGGCGCTGCGACAGCAGGCGCGCGAGGCGCGGGCTGTCCAGCGCGATCTGCAGCACCTCGCCCGAGCGGAAGGCCCGCACCAGGCACAGCGACGGGTTTCGGGCATCACCGAGCACCAGCACGCCGGTGAAGAGCTGCCGCGAATCCGAAGGCAGCCCATCGAGCCGCGCCTGGCGCAGCACCGGAGTGGGCGTCTCGAGCGGCGCGATGCGCGATTCGAAGCGGTCGCGCAGCGTGAACACGAACCCCTCGGTGCCCATGCCCAGCGCACTGGCCCAGTCGCCGCGGCCGGCGGGTCTGGCCACCCACGCGTAGCGCGAACGGGTGGCTTCGTCCATGCGCGGGTCGAGCGTCGCGTCGAACAGGGCCTTGGTGCCGGTGCGGTGCATCGGGTTCACGCCGGGGTCGAGCGGCGATGCGTTGTCGAGCGTGAACACGCGGGTGCGGTCGATCTTCGTCAGGCCGGAGGCGGCGTCGAACCGCGACGACAGCGCGCGCAGCACCGCCCACGGTTCGCTGATGTCGATGTCCCCGTCGACGGCGACCAGCAGCTTGGGATGCAGGTAGGGGCTCGCAGCGGCCGCCATCAGTGCTGTCCTGGCCTGGCCTGCGTACAGGGGGCGCATGCGCAGCGCGACGATCAGCGGCGACATTCCGCCAGGGCAGCGGATGTCATCCAGCGCAACCAGCCCGCCGTCCACGGCCTTCAGGTGCTCGGAGAGCTTGGCCTCGACCACCGCGCAGGTGATCGAGTGCGCGTCGGACGGCGCCATGCCGCAGCTCATCGCGTAGAACACGGGCTTCGCGCGGCGCGTGATCGCCTTGACGCGGAACACGGGCGCGGTTCCGACCTTCGAGTAGGTGCCGGTCACCTCGCCGAACGGGCCCTCGGGGGCAATCTCGTCGGGCAGGATCTCGCCTTCGAGCACGAGCTCGGCATCGGCCGGCACCTCGATGTCGATGGTCTTGCACTTGACGAGGCGCACCGGCTCGCCCAGCAGCCCGCCCGCGATCGCCAGTTCGTCCACGCCGAAAGGGGCGACGAAGGCGGAGGCGAACATGATCAGCGGGTGGCCGCCGATCACCATCGCCGCCTGCATCGGGCGGCCGAGCTCCTGGTGCATCTGGTGGATGCGCATCGCCTGGCGGGGCAGCATGTAGTAGCCGGTCGTGTCGCGGCCGAGGACTTGCGCGCGGTGGACCGACATGTTGCGGATGCCGGTCTTCGGATCCTTGATGATGCACATGCCCGAGGCGATGTAGCGGCCCGGGTCGCGGTCCGAAGTCCACATCGCGGGAATTTTCATCAGGTCCACCGCATCCCCGGTTTCGACGACTTCCTGCACGGGCGCATCGTCGACCAGTACCGGGTCGATGGTCTTCCTCAGGCGACCGGCGAAGGCGTCGACGACCTCGGACTCGGGCAGCCCGAGCGCCACCGCCCACATCGAGCGGTCCATCACGAGCTGGCTGGCCACCTCCCAGCCGGGAAAGCCGGTGAGGTCGGTGAACAGGCACGCCTTGCCCTGCTGCACGTAGGTGTCGTAGGACAGCGCCGAGACGTTCTTGTCCACGTCGGCGGGGATGTCGATGACCTGCAGCTTGCCGGCGGCGGCGAGCTCCTCCAGGTGGCGCCGGAGCGACTGGCTCGAGGCGCCGAGAACGGGAAGCGGGGTGTTCATGGGTGCGGTTACCGGGGCGTTCATGCGCTAGTCGCCGATCTTGGGGCCGAAGCCGGCGGCCTTCTCGGCGGCGAGCGTGTTGTCGGGGCGCGCGAAAGGTGCGGGCGCGGGATCGCCGGCGTTGCGCGGCTTGCCGATGGCGGCGAAGAAATTGTGGATGCCCGGCGGCAGGTAGGTCCAGGTCATCTTGAAGTCGGTCGGGCCGTCGTTGACGATGCTGTAGCCGTTGGCGGGCACGAGCTGCCACCAGGACTCGCCTTCGTCCGGCTGCAGCACGATGGCGTCGCCCTTGTCCCAGGGGTCGGCGAGCGCGGCGGGGTCCTTTTCGGCGGGTTTGTTCATGTGCGGCTCCAAACGGAATGGCTTGTCGCCGATTGTCCGTCAAAGCACGAACCCCGGACAACCCGCGACCGCCCAGTGAAACGCGGCGGGGCTACTCTGAGGGCAGCGGGCCGGGCAACGTGAAGCGCTGGCGCGTGGTGCAGTACTTGTTCCCCCAAAGGCGCCCCACGGGCTTGTACATCGCCTCGTTGATGCGGTTGCTGGCCGGGTCGATGATCCCGTCGGCCGCATGCAGCATGATGATCTCGCCGAACAGGAACACGCGGCCGGGCTCGAGCTCGGTCTGTTCGCGCAGCGTACACTCGAAGGAGGCGGGCGACTCGGCGATGCGCGGATGGGACACGCGCAGGCACGGAGCGGGCGTGAAGCCCGCCTTCTCGAACTCTGACTCTTCCTCGCTGAACTCGCCGCTGGCAATGTGCATGCCGTTGGCGGTCGCCTCGTCCACGAGGTTCACGACGAACTGCTTCGTGCGCAGGATATTCCTGAGGGTGTCCTTCGACGTGCCGTCGTCACGCGTGCCGAAGCTGATGATCACCATCGGCGGCACGTGGCTGATCACGTTGAAGAACGAGAACGGCGCGCAGTTGGCCACGCCGTTGGCGCTGTAGGTCGAGACGAAAGCGATCGGCCGGGGGACGACGAGCCCCACGAGCAGTTTGTAGCGCAGCGCCGGGTCGAGGCTGGAGAGTTCGAGATCCATGGGGTCCTGGGGTGGGGCGGTCAGTGGGAAACGCGGGTCCTGAACTCCCGCTCGCGCTCGGCGAGCAGCGGCACCGCCTCGGCGAGGTAGACCTTGAAGGCCTCCTGCGCCTGGTGCTCCTGGAATGCGGCTTCGCTGGCGTAGACCTCGTAAAGCATCACGCGGGTCTTGTCCTGGGGGTCGACGAGGACGTCGAAGGTGAGGCAGCCCGGTTCCTTCCTCGCGGCCGCCGCGTTGGCGGCGAGCATGCCCATGAAAGCGTCGACGTTCGCGGGCTTGATGCGGATGGTGACGACCAGTGCGTAGCTCATGGTCAGTTTGCCGGCGTGACTTCGACGCCGGTCCTTTCGACGATCAGCTTGTAGTGCTCGGGGCGGCGGTGGGCCGCCAGGTTGAACATGGTCTTCCTCAGGTTCTCGCCCAGCGCGAGGTCGACGTTGTGCACGATGACCTCGTCTTCCTCGGACGAGGTCTTTGCGACGATCTCCCCGGAGGGCGACACGATCACCGAGTGGCCGAACATGCGGAAGCCGTCCTCGAAGCCGCACTTGGCGACCTCGACCAGCCATACGGCGTTCTGGAAGGCCATCGCCTGCGCCATGATCAGGTGGTGGTGCACGCGCAGCGCCGGCGGCTCGGGGTAGTGCAGGTTCTCGGTCGGCGTGTTGAAGCCGAGCGTGATGATCTCCGCGCCCTGCAGGCCGAGCACGCGGAAGGCCTCGGGCCAGCGCCGGTCATTGCAGATCAGCATGCCCGCGACCATGTCCATGAAGCGGAAGGTCCGGAAACCGAGGTTGCCCACCTCGAAGTATTTCTTCTCGAGGTGCTGGAAGGCCGCGTCCTGCTTGTGGTCGGCGTGGCCGGGCAGGTGGATCTTGCGGTACTTGCCTACGATCTTCCCGTCCGGCGAAACGAGGATTGCGGTGTTGAAGCGATGCGGCTTGCCGCCTTCCTCCGTGAGTTCCGCGTAGCCGATGTAGAAGCCGATGCCGTGCTTCTTCGCCTCGTCGAACAGCGGCTGCGTCTCGGGCGAGGGCATGCTGGCCTCGAAGAACTTCCTCTCGGCCTCCTTCTCGTCGTCGTACCAGTAGCGCGGGAAGAAGGTGGTGAAGGCGAGTTCGGGGAACACCACGAACTTCGCGCCCATGCTCGCGGACTCGCGCAGCATCGCGACGAGGCGCTTGACGACGGCGGCGCGCGTGTCCGCGAGGTTGATCGCGCCCAGCTGGGCGGCGGCGATGCGGATCTTTCTGCTCATTTCGGGATTCTCAGGGGTTGAGGGGGGTGTTCCATGCGTCGAGCTGCGCCATCTCCGGGACCTGGCGGCCCAGCGGTCGCAGCGAATCGGACATCTCGCGCGGCAGGAAGCGCCCGCGGCCGCGTTCGGCCGACATGACGCCGTTGTCGATGATGACTTCGCCTCGCGACATCACGGTCACCGGCCAGCCGGTCAGCTTGCGCCCCTCGTAGGGCGTGTAGCCGGTGTTGTCGTGGATGATGTCCTTGGTGACCTTCACGCGCTTGTCCGGGTCCCAGATCGCGATGTCGGCGTCCGAGCCGACGGCGATCGTGCCCTTTTGCGGGTACAGGCCGTAGGTCTGCGCGTGCCGCGCGGAGGTGAGCGCGACGAACTCGTTCAGCGTCAGGCGCCCGGCCTTGTAGCCGAAGGTGAACAGCAGCGGCAGGCGCAGTTCCAGCCCCGGCACCCCGTTGGCCATCTCCTTGAACGTGGTCTTCTCGCCCTTGGGGAGCTTGCCGGTGGCGTCCATCTTGTAGGGCGCGTGGTCGGAAGAGTACACCGTGAGCGTGCCGTCCTTGAGGCCCTGCCAGCAGGCCTCCTGCGCGGCCTCGTCGCGCGGCGGCGGCGAGCAGCAGAACGCGGCGCCCAGCACGCCCGGCCGGTCGATGTCCTTGGCCGTGAGGAAGAGGTACTGCGGGCAGGTCTCGGCGTAGACCTTGAGGCCGCGCGCCTGCGCCTGGCGAATGATCTCGATGCCCTCGGGCGTCGAGACGTGCACGATCAGGATCGGGCAGTCGACGAGTTCGGCCAGCGCGACGATGCGGTTGATCGCCTCGGCTTCCGACGAGCGCGTGTGGCAGATCGCGTGGTAGCGGGGCGCGACGTTGCCCTGCTTGAGCATCTTCCCGGCCAGCCACGAGATGATGCCGTGGTTCTCCGCGTGGACCATGACGAGGGCGCCGTCCCTGCGCGCGACCGACATCACGTCGAGGATCTGCTCGTCCGTCAGCCGCATGCGGTCGTAGGTCATGAAGATCTTGAACGAGCGCACCCCCTGGCCGATGGCCGAGGGCAGGTCCGCGGCGAGGGTCTTCTCGTTGGGATTGGCGATGATCAGGTGGAAGCCGTAGTCGACGATGGCCTTTTCCCTCGCGCCCTTGAAGTAGTTCGCGAGCACCGTGGGCAGGTCGTCCTCGCGGTGCTGGGCGCAGAACGGCATGATCGTCGTCGTGCCACCGTACGCGGCGGACACCGTGCCGGAGTAGAAATCGTCCGCGCCGGGGATGCCGAAGGAAGACAACTGGTCGATGTGGCAGTGGCTGTCCACGCCGCCGGGCAGGACCAGCTTGCCGGTGGCGTCGATGACCTTCGCGCCCTGGAGCCCTTTGCCGAGCGCGGCGACCTTGCCGTCCCGGATGCCCACGTCGGCCTCGAACGTTTCGGTGGCGGTGGCGACCGTGCCGCCGCGGATGACGATGTCGTAGCTGTCCATGTGCCTAGAGCCCCAGTTCGGTGAGGCCGGGATGGTCGTCCGGCCGGCGGCCCGAAGGCCAGCGGAACCTGCGCTCCGCCTCGCCGATGGCGAGGTCGTTGATGCTCGCGTGCCGCACAGCCATCAGGCCGTTCGC
This sequence comes from Burkholderiales bacterium, assembly GCA_965279075.1. Taxonomy (GTDB): domain Bacteria; phylum Pseudomonadota; class Gammaproteobacteria; order Burkholderiales; family SG8-39; genus SZAS-79. Next base: position 626,152 of record CBDIHI010000011.1, read on the forward strand.
GTCGAACTCCCAATTCTCGTTGCCGTAGGAGCGGAACCAGAATCCGGCATCGTCGTGCCACTCGTAGGCGAAGCGCACCGCGATGCGGGTGTCGCCGAACGCCCAGATCTCCTTGATCAGGCGATAGTCGCTTTCCTTCTGCCACTTGCGGGTCAGGAACCGGACGATCTCCTCCCGGCCCCGCAGGAATTCGCTGCGGTTGCGCCATACGCTGTCCGGCGTGTAGGCGAGCGACACCTTCACCGGGTCCTTGGAGTTCCAGCCGTCCTCGGCCATGCGGACCTTTTGCTTCGCTGTTTCGAGGCTGAACGGGGGCAGGGGCGGGCGTGGGGCGGCAGGCTGGGACATGATGGTTCCGGGGTGAGGTTTCTTCCGGATTATGAGCAATTTGCGTGCCCCTGGGAGGGGGCTTTCGCAGGCGTTTTGAGGGCGGGGCGGCTTCAGCTATAATCCGCCCCCTCGCGCCCATAGCTCAGCTGGATAGAGTACTTGGCTACGAACCAAGGGGTCGGGAGTTCGAATCTCTCTGGGCGCGCCAGTTTCATCAAGGGCTTACCGAATCGGTAGGCCCTTTTCGTTTGGGCGCGGTGCAGGGCTAAGATTCGGTCCTCAGGGAGGAAACCCATGCGAACGTTGATCGCCGTGGTCGCCGCGCTGTTCGCCGGTTCCCACGCGCTGGCGCAGCCCGACAAGCCGCCGCAGTCATTCGAAGGGACGAACGGTTACGTGGTCCTTCGAATCGTCACCAACGCCGCGGTGCCGCTGGTGCTGATGGGTTACAACACGAAGTGGCGCACGCTGGTCCTGCAATCGGCGGACGGCGGGGAAGTGCCGCTGAACCCCGCACCTGACGATGGACGGCGCTCGACGCAGGTGTTCGCCCAGCAGCTGCCGGAAGGCCGCTACAAGCCGCTCGCGCTGCGATCCGCCGGGACCATTCCCCTGACGGGCAGCGACCTGGGCTTCGAGGTGAAGCGCGGCCGGGTCACGAACCTCGGCACGCTCGTCGTGCAGCCGATCGGCAACAACGAGTACACGGTGCTGCCTTTCCCCGGCAGCGACGACCTGCGCGAGTTCGTCGCTCGCGAGGCGCCGGCCATCGCGGCGGCGGCCGGCGGCGAGGCGCTCGGCTGGACGGGCGGCAAGGGCGCCGACGGGACCGCGGCCGGGCCGCGTTGGACCGTGGTGAGCAATACGGCGGCCGGCGGCATCATCGGCACGATCACGATGAACATCATCCAGGCCGAGCTCGACAGCGACGCGAAGACCGCGCCCGTGGCGGCCTGGAAGGAGACGACGGATCCGGCCGCGCGCCTGCGCCTCGCGAAGCAGAACACATACTCGCTGAACGCCCTGCAGCGACTGCCCGCGGGCGAAATCGCGGCCGGCACGAACCTCGGGCAGGTCATGCTGCGCGATCCCGCGACCGGCTGGGCGCGCTTCGACCTCGAGGATCCGCGCGAGGTCACCGCGCTCCATGCGCCGTCGCGCGAGCGCATGGTGGCGGGAGGCGAGGAAGGGCTGCTGGTGTCGACGCAGGATGGTGGCAAGACCTGGACGCGCCACCGGCCGCCCGCACCCGGCGTGCTGATAGTGCACATCGCGGAGCACGAGGGGCAGACGTTCGTACTGAGCGCCTTGGGCGACGATATCCGTCTGCACTCGACACGCGACCTCGCGTCGGGGGAGTGGCGCGAACTCAAGAGCGGGGAGATGGACTTCCTCGGCCTTCGCATCCACCCGCACATGCAGCCCATGGGTACGCTGCACGAGGGGCGCTACTACATGCTGGTGCCCGGCCAGGCGATCTACGTCCTTGACCTGGAGATGGGGGCGTGGACCAGCGCGAAGCCGGACGGCCTGTTCCGCTTCATGGGTGCGGTCAGGGGCGCCTTCGCCTACGCTACCGGCGCGATCAATCGCGTCGCGCCCTACCTCAGCCGCGACGGCGGCGCGACCTGGACGAGGTTCGCGAACCCGTGTACGGCCACTTTCTCAGGCGTCCAGTCGGTTGCCTTCCTGTCCCCGAGCGACGCCTACCTCATGTGCAGCGAGATCGGCATGTGGAGCAATACCTGGACGATCAAGCGTACGACGGATGGAGGTGCGAACTGGACCGACGTGGCGAAGGATCTCGCCGGGCGGCCCCTGCAGATGTACGCCACGCCTGAGCTGATCCTCTATACCGAAGTCACCGGGCAGGTGCGCGCCAGCAAGGATGGCGGAGCGACTTGGGCGTACGAGGTGCGTTGAGGCAATTGCTGCCACTTTTTGGCCAAGGTCCGCGCCAGGAGCCGGTCTCCAGCCAGATTGTTGCCATTGCGCCGGCGCCCTTACATCGCGGCCAGGTCGCTCCGCACCCGGTGGAACGCGTTGATTAGGGCGTCGCTCAGTCCGGCACGCTGAAACCGAAAGTGGCGCCGCCGCCCGGCGAGCCTTCGGCCTGCACGCTCCCGCCGTGGCGCCGGACGATGCGCTGGACCGTGGCGAGGCCGATGCCGGTCCCCGGGAATTCCTCGGAGTCGTGCAGGCGCTGGAACACCCCGAAGAGCTTGTCGGCGTAACGCATGTCGAACCCGACGCCGTTGTCCTTCACGGTGTAAACGGTTCGCCCTTCCTGCCTTGCGCTCTCGACCTGCACCAGCGGCGCCTCGCGCCCCGAGGAGAACTTGATGGCATTGGACAGCAGGTTGCGCAGCACCTGCTCGATGAGCGTCGCGTCGGCATGCGCCGGCGCCAGTTCGCCCACCTGCACGCGCGTGCCCGGATAGTCGCGCCCGAGCTCGCCGGCCACCGACAGCGCGAGGCCGTGCATGTCCACGGGCGAGAGCCGCAGCGTCGAGCGCCCGATCTTGGCGAACGCGAGCAGGTCGTCGATCAACTGGCCGAGCCGCTGGATGTTGGTGGCGATCCGGCCCAGCAGCGCGCGCGGCACCTCCCCCAGCCCGGTGCCGTGGTCGCGCACGACGAGGGTCGCGTAGCCCCCGATCGCCCGCAGCGGGGCGCGCAGGTCGTGTGCGACGGTGTAGGAAAAGGCCTCGAGCTCGCGCACCGACTCGCTCAGTTCCTGCGTGCGCTGGCCGACCCGCTCCTCGAGCTTCGCGTTCAGCTCGCGGACGGACTCCTCGGCGCGGCGCCGCTCTTCGATCTCGCCGACCAGCTTGCGGTTGAGTTCGACCAGCTCTTCGGTCCGGGATGCGACTCGATGCTCGAGTGCCACGTTGGCGCGCCTGAGCGCTTCTTCGGCGTCGACGCGCTGCGCCATTTCCTTTTGCATCGCTTCGTTGGCGGTCTGGAGCTGCATGGGGCTGGGCAGCTTGAGGAGCCTGGGCAGCAGCGGCCACAGCACGGCGGCGGTCGCGATCGACAGCAGCGCCGTGAGCGCCTTGATCGACCCGTCGAGCCAGTAGTTGGGGAACCACAGCACCCACACTTCCATGACGTGGGTGAAACCGCAAGACATGATGAACAGCGCGAACATCAGGAACACTGGTTTGAACGCGAGGTCGATCCGCTTGCGAACGAACGTCGCAAGGGCGAACGGGATGCTGAAGTAGGCCAGCGCGATGGTCAGGTTCGAGGCCACGTGCAGCCACAGGAGGCCGGGCTCCCACGACAGGCAGACCCCGTGGGGGAGGTATTGGTTGAGTGATTGGGGCATGGTGTGCTCGCTGGCGGGTGCCGGTTTACGCAAATCGCGCGACCTCGGTCCGCAGGAGCGTAGCATCTTGCCGAGGGGTCCGGCCAGTGCGGAACTGTGACGGATTCCAGCGCCTGTTCATCTAATGATTTCCGCGCCGCGGCCGATATCCTTCCCGGATCCGCTTGCAGGGGCAGGGAAATGGGCATGGGAGAGTTCGATGCGGGGGCCGACGTCCTGGCTTCCGGCATCCATGACGCGAAGAACCGACTGTTCGAGGCGCAGACGCTGCTCGTCGAAGGCGAGCGCGCGCACGGCGTCAGCCTGCCGGACGTACGCCTCGCCATCGACGGGGTGGCTTCCCGGCTGTCAAATACCCTGGTGGCGTATCGCCTGATGCGTGGCCAGCAGCCGCTGGCCATCCTCCCCGTCGCCGCGGTGGACCTGGTCGAAGACGCACAGGTGGCCGTGCACACCCAGTATGTAAGGGCAGGGATCGAGCTGCGCGTGAAGGAAGGCTTCGGCGGCGAATGGCCGCTCGACCGGACGCTTGCGGCCGACGTGTTGGTGAACGCATTGCAGAACGCCTGCCGGTTCGCGCGCACGGCGGTCGAACTTGAGGTTCGCAACGAGGGCGGCCACCTCGAGGTCCGCGTGAACGACGACGGCCCGGGCTATGTGGGGACGCCGGGCGGGTCGGCGGACGGACGCGCCGGCCTCGGGCTCTTCATCGCCAGGCAGATTGCCGCCCTGCATGCCCGCAAGGGCGCGCACGGCAGCCTCGCCCTGTCCAACGGCGGCGCGCTCGGCGGCGCCCTGTTCGAACTGACGCTGCCCTGAGCCATGCTCAAGGAACGCTTCCTGACGGAGCCCGAGGTCGCCAAGCTGCGCTTCTGCATGATCGACGACCAGACCGCTTCGCTGCAGAGCCTGTCGATCTGCGCACAGAACATGGGCGGCCAGTCGATCTCGAAAGCCTCGACCTTCGCGGAAGGGATCCGCCGTCTGAAAGAGCGGACCTTCGATGTCGTGCTGTGCGACTACATGCTCGGCGGCGGGCGCACCGGCCAGCAGCTTCTTGAGGAACTGCGCCGCTTCAGCCTGCTACCGGACGAGACGGTGTTCATCATGGTGACCGCCGAGCAGGCCTACGAGCAGGTGATCTCGGCGGTCGAGCTGGTCCCCGACGACTACATCCTGAAGCCCTTTTCGGGCGAGCAGCTGCACCTGCGCCTCGAGCGGGCGATCCTGAAGAAGCGCTTCTTCTCGAAAGTATTCCAGCTGCGCCGCGAGAAGAATTTCGAAGCGACGCTGGCCGAGCTGGCGTCTCTCGGCGCCAAGCCCTCCAACTATGCAGTGGAAATCCTTCGGCAGAAGGCCGAGACGCATATGGCGGCGGGAAATCCTGCGCTGGCGCGGGAGGTGTACGAGGAGATCATCCGCACCTACGAGTACCCTTGGGTGCGCCTGGGCGTCGCGCAGTCGTTCCGGCTGAAGGAGCGGTTCGAGGAGGCCAAGGCCACGCTTGATGAAGTTGTGCGCGACGCGCCTGACTACCTCGGCGCGCAGGACCTGCAGGCGCAGATCGTGACGGAGGAGGACCGTCAGCAGGCCGCGCGTGCCGCCGTGGCTGCGGACAAGCCGGAGGAGGCAGCGAAGTTCCTCGGCGGGTTCGACGCTATCCAGCTCGAGGGACTCCCGCCGGACGATCGCATCGCGCGCGTCACGACGGGCCTGCGCGCCGGGGCGAAGGAGGCGGAGGAGTATTTCCGCAGCGAGCGGGACTGGATCCGGCAGGCCGCGTTCAAGCCGCTCGTCACCATGGACGTGGTCGGCGCCGCACTCAAGCTTCGGGACAACGACCTCGCCCTGGGGCATGCGGAGCGCCTGTTCATGACCGGCGACATGCGGCAGATCTTCAAGGCCATGCTCGGCGTCTTCGTGCAGGCGGGGCTCGAGGACGAGTTCCGCGCCCTGCAGCGTCGCGTGGCGTTGCTGCGCGCTACCGCGCCCAGGGGCGAGCCGGAGGCGGTCAGCGTACAATAGCGCCCGGCTTTCTCCCATGCGAGCCGCTCCACCTCCTGCTGCGCGAAGACCGGCGGCCCACCCCATGCAAAGGAACAGCAATGAGCCATTCCAGTACGCTCGCCACCCGTCGCAAGAAGGCCGTCGCCAAGAAGAAGCTTCTGCGTACCGAAAAAGCGGCGCGCAAGCAGCAGAAAACCGCGGCGAAACCGGCCGCGGCCTGAGCCTCAGGGGGCCTTGCCCCCGTACAACTCCGGCGCCTGACTGAACATCTCCGCGCATCCCGCGGAGCAGAAGTGATAGGTCACGCCGCCGTTGGGCACCGAAGCCGCGGCATGGTCGACTTCGACCTGCATGCGGCACACGGGGTCGATGGCGGTGACCGGTCGCGATCCGGCAGCCGGGGCGAGTTCATAGAGCTGCACCGGACGCGCGACGTTCTTGAAATGGTGCTCGCCCAGGGCTTCGGGATGCGCTTCCCGTCCGGCGGCGACGGCCGTGGCGACAGGCTCCGTGCACAGGACCTGACCGCCGCCTGCATGCGCGGCCAGCCGCGCGGCGAGGTTGATCGGCGCCCCGAAGAGCCGCCCCTCGCGCTCGACCACCAGGCCCTGGTGCAGGCCGATGCTCACGCGCAGGAATTCCGGCTCGCGATCGACCAGGTCGCGCAGCCGCAGCGCGGTCCTCGCTACGGCGAGGGTGTCCCCGCCCGCACAGAACACCGCGTCGCCGATGCTGTCCACGATGGTGACACCGGGCTCCAGGCAGGCCTTGGCCAGGCGCACGAAGCGCAGCACGGTTTCCGACGCCTTGAGGGCGCCGTGCGTCTCGGTGAGCGCCGTGTAGCCGCACAGGTCCGCCATCAACAGCGCGCGCTCGGATTCGACGGGTTCGTCCATGCCGCGGTCCGGCGGCAGGCTAATCCAGCTTCACGCCCGCCTGTTTCACGACCCCCGCCCAGCGGGCGATGTCGGACTTGATCGTTGCCGCGAACTGCTCCGGCGTGCCGCCGGCGGGGGAAACGCCGTCGGTGGCCAGCAGCTTGTCCATGTCGCTCGCCTTGAGGATCTGGTTGGCCTCGGCGTTGATGCGATCGACGACGGGACGCGGCAGGCCTTTGGGGCCGACCAGGCCGTGCCAGAGCACCACTTCGTAGCCCGCCACGCCGGATTCGGCCACCGTCGGCACGTCGGGGATCGCGCCGATGCGCTTCGTCGTCGTCACGGCGAGTGCGCGCAGCCGGCCCGACTTCACATGCGGGATGGTCGTCGCCGGGCTGCCGAACAGGACCTGCACGTTGCCGGCGATCGCGTCGTTCAGCGCGGGGCCGGTCCCTTTGTAGGGGATGTGCACGATGTCGATCTTCGCCATGTCGGTGAACAGCGCGGAAGCGAGGTGCGTGATGCTGCCCGAGCCGGCCGAGGCGTAGGACATCTTCCCGGGCTGCTTCTTCGCCAGGTCGATCAGTTCCTTCATCGACTTGGCCTGCACCGAGGGGTTCACCGTCAGGATGAACGGGCCCTGCGACAGCTGGATGATCGGCGTGATGTCGTTCACCGGGTCGAAGGTGAGCTTGTAGAGGCTCGGGTTCACCGTGTAGCTGCCCGCGACGAGCAGCAGCGTGTACCCGTCGGCGGGGGCGCGCACCGCCTGCTCCGCGCCGAGGTTGCCGCCCGCGCCGGGCTTGTTCTCGACGATGACCTGGCTGCCGAGCTTTTCGGTGAGCTTCTGGGCGATCAGCCGGGCGATGAAGTCCGTGCCGCCGCCCGCCGCGAAGGGCGCGATGATCTTCACCGGCTTGGCGGGATAGGCCTGCGCGTGGGCGAGGCCGGTGGCGATGGCGCCGAGCGCGAAAATCAGGGTGATTATTGTGCGTTTCATGTCCTGCCTCCTATGGGTGCTGCGAGGGGCTAATTTACCTCAAGTCGGGCCGGTACAATCCCGCTTTCCCAGTTTGAAGTTTCCCTTCGCAAGGCCTTCGATGAATCGCAACGCATGGCCCCGGATCGTGGTACTGGGCGCGGGCGCCGTCGGCTGCTACTACGGCGGCCTGCTCGCGCGGGCCGGCGCGGCGGTCACGCTGGTCGCGCGGCCGCCTCATCTCGAGGCGCTGCAACACAACGGGCTCGACTTCGACGGCCTCCGGTTCCACGAGCGGATCGCGGTCGGGGCCACGGGCGACGCAAGCGCCGTGCGCGATGCGGACTGGGTGCTGTTTGCCGTGAAGTCCACGGACACCGGGGCCGCGGCGCGCGAGATGGCGCCTCACCTCGGCCCCCGTACCGTGGTGATCGGCCTGCAGAACGGGGTCGACAACCTGGAGCGTATCCGGGCGATCCTGCCCAACCCGGTGGTGCCGGCCGTGGTGTACGTGGCGGCGGCGATGTCCGGGCCGGGCGCGCTGCGGCACACGGGGCGCGGCGACCTCGTGATCGGCCCGATGGGGGACCGGGACGGGCAGGTGGATTTCGGCGCGCTCGCGTCCGTGTTCGAGCGCGCCGGCATCGGCTGCCGCGTCTCGGACAATGTCGAGGGCGAGCTGTGGGTGAAGCTGCTGATGAACTGCGCCTACAACCCCGTCTCGGCGCTCGGCCGCTCGCGGTACAAGTCCATGGCGGCGCGTCCCGACGTGCTGGAGGTGATACGCGCGGTGGTGAAGGAGGTGCTGGCGGTGGCGCAAGCCGCCGGCGTGGCGCTGCCGCCGGGCGACCATGTGGAGGCCGCCTGCCGGCTCGCCGATTCGATGCCCGAGGCGACGTCCTCCACCGCGCAGGATCTTGCGCGAGGGCGTCGCACCGAGATCGACCACCTGAACGGGTATATCGTCCGGCGGGGCGCCGAACTGGGCGTGCCCGTGCCCGTCAACGCCACGCTCCACACGCTGGTCAGGCTGCTGGAGTCGAACGTGCTTGCATCTGCGCCAGCCGGCGCTTGAAAGCCTTGGCGGCCAGGAACAGCCCGCCGTCCGCGCCATCGATGAAGTGCATGTGCTTGCCGGCGTAGTTGAACACGAGGCAGGTCATCTGCGCTCGGTTGGTGGTGTGCATCCCGAAGACCAGTTCTGAGCGCTGATAGCGCTCCTCCAGCCAGGCGTCGAGTCGCAAGCGCTGTTCCGCGGTGCCGGCAAGGATGTGCCGGTAGCCATCGTTGAACTTCCTCACGTCCGAGTTCCGCACCAGCGTCTGCTTGTAGGTGCTCCAGTCGGTCTCCTCGGTGTGGATGCCGAAGCGCATCAGGAACCAGCCGAGCGAGGCGAACCAGCGCATGCGCATCTTCCACATCCATTGGCCGAACGGGCCGCGCTCGGCGGCGCGCACGCCCGCCTCGTTGGCCAATTGCGGCGCGCCGTAGGCGAACCGCAGGTTGGGGACCGAAAGCGGGTGGCAGGCGTCCGGGCTGCCGTAGACCTCGCGCACCATGGCGATGACCTCGCGGTAGAGCGTGCCGGCGCGTTCCGGATCCGTGTCGACCGCGCGCACGATCAGGCTCACTGTCTCCCCGTGCGGGCTGGGCACGTCCTTCCAGCGGCACTCGAAGCCGTCCATGCTGCCGCGCGGCTCGACATCGTCCGGCACCACGTAGGGGTTGCCCGGGCGCGGGTCCTTCAGCATGCGGTCGGCGCACACCATGCCGCCGCCTGAGAACACAGCCTGGTGGTAGTGCTCGGTCACGCGGTAGCGCGCGATGAGGATCTCGAAGCCGGCCGCGCGGATGTCGGCCATGGGCACGGTGCCCACGCGCAGGTCGAGCTGGAACGATTGCGCCGCGATCTCGCGCGTCTTGGCCAGCGCCGCCTGGGTGCCTTCCAGTAGCCTTGCGGGCACGCACAGCACGCAGCCGTCGCCCTCGAACCCGAAGGGTATGTCGATGCGGCCCGCCGCGTTCAGCACCGCGGTGATCGCCGCGGCGCCGAGGGTATTTACGTTCTTGTAGCGGCCCGATTCGATCGCGCCGGTGGAGTCGCGCACGTCGCAGAGCGCCACGTGCCAGTCGTCCGGCAGCGGCACGCAGTTCTGCGGCAGCGTCGCATCGGCGAGGTCGTCGACGATGCGCAGGGCGGCGTAGAAATTCTCGCCCTGGTCGTCCGGCGGGGTGGTTTGCATGGCGGGCCAGCATACCGCAAGCTTCGTAGCCAAAACCATCGCCCCGGGGCTATGCTTCGGCGGGCTTGAATTCGCACGAAACTGAACTGAACGACGGAGTCACCGCATGGAACTCGGATTGAAGGGCAAGGTCGCCATCGTTACGGGCGGCACCCAGGGGATAGGCAAGGCGAGCGCAGTGGTGCTGGCGCGCGAAGGCGCGAGCGTGGTGATCGCCGCGCGCGGCAAGGCGCTCCTCGACGCGGTCGCCGCGGAGATCCGCGCGGCCGGCGGCAGCGTGGCGGCGGTCCAGGCCGACGTGGGCAGGAAAGAGGACTGCGAGCGCCTGGTCGCGGAAGCGCTCAAGGCCTTCGGCCGCATCGATATCCTCGTGAACAACGCGGGCACTTCGGCGACCGGCGAATTCGCCTCGGTCACCGACGAGGCCTGGCAGGCGGACTTCGACCTGAAACTGTTCGGCGCGATCCGCCTGGCGCGGCTTTCGATCCCGGAAATGAAAAAGCAGGGCGGCGGCCGCATCATCAACATCACCAACATCGGCGCAAAGCAGCCGCGCGCCAAGTCCATGCCCACCACGGTCACGCGCGCCGCGGGCCTCGCATTCACCAAGGCGCTGTCCAAGGAATACGCCCCGGACAACATCCTCGTGAACACGGTATGCATCGGCCTGATCCGCGCCGCCCAGCATGAGTCCAAGGCGCAGAAGGCCGGCACGCCGGTGGAGGACCTCTATGCGGGCATGGCCAGGGACATCCCGCTGGGCCGCGTGGGCGAGGCGGAGGAGGTCGCCAACGTGATCGCCTTCCTGTCCTCGAACGCCGCAAGCTACGTCACGGGGACCAGCATCAACCTGGACGGCGGCACGTCGGGAGTCCTGTAACCCATGTCGATGAATTGGCTGCGCGGCCGCAAGGCGGGGGAAGCTGTGCCACAGGCGTCGAAGCCGCCCGAGCCCGGGCAGGCCCTGCCCGGGGAAGGTGCCGCGCCTTCCGAGTGGGCCGAGGCTGCCTGCAGCGCGATGGACAAGGCGCGCGCCGCCGAGTGCGAAAAGCACGTGCTGGGCGACGACCTGCTGGCCGAAGTCGCCACGCGATGCCGGTTTTCCGAGGTGCGGCTGGCCGCGGCCCGCCGCATCGCGGACATCGCGGTGCTGAAGAAGGTCGCGGAAGCCAGCCGCGAGAAGGACAAGCATGTCTACCGCCACTGCACCGACGTGCTGAAGGAGAATCGCCAGGAGGGCGCGCGGGCGCGCCGGTCGGTGGAGCTCGCTGCCGCGCTGCGCGTGCTGCTCGACACCGAGCCGGTCGCCATTTCCCACCTGCTGCAGATCGAAAAGGACCTCGCGGCGCTCGGCAAGGGCGGCGAGGAGACGAAGGAGTGCGAGGCGCTGCTCGATACGGCGCGCGCCCGTGTGCTCGTGGAGACGCAGGCGCAGGTGGACCTCAGGGCGCTGCTCGCGTCGGCCGAAGCGCTGGCAGCGGCGGTCGCGCAGGCACAGGACCCCGCCTCGGACCACCTGCTTGCGTGGGGTGGCGAGCGCGGCGCGCTCGTCCGGGCCGCCGCTGCCGCGCCGGCCTGGCTCGCGAGCCTCCCGGCCGCGCGCGCGCTGGCGAAAGTACTCGGGGGCATCGAGGCGAACCTCGCCGCGCACGCCGTCGTCATCGCGAAGGCGGCCGAGGCCGAGGCGCACCGTCTCGCCGCGGAGGCTGCGGCCAGGCTCGCCGCCGAGCAGGCGCCCCCGCCTGAAAAAGCCAGGCCGGCGTCGCAGAAAAAGAAGGTCGACCAGGAGGCACTGCAGAAACAGGTCGACGAACTGGAAGCCCACCTCGAGGCGGGGCGCCTCGCCGAGGCCGAAGTGCTCGGCAAGGCGATCGATCGACTTCTCGGCGGCGTGGAGCCGGCCGGGCAGGCCGGGCGCCGGCTGCAGCGCGCGCGGTCCCAGCAGGCGCGCCTGGTCGGCTGGGCGCGGTGGGGGACCGACCAGGCGAGGGAGCAACTGATCGGTGCCGCCGAGGCCTTGTTGCAGGGCGAACCGGACATCGCGGAGCGCGCGAAGGCGGTGCCCCTGTTGCGCCGGGAATGGAAGGCGCTCGATGCGCACGGCGGCGCGCCGCAGCCGCTCTGGAAGCGTTTCGATACGGCCCTCGAGCGGGCCTACAAGCCGGTGGCCGAGCAGCGCGCGGTGGAAGCCGCTGCGCACAAGGAGGCGCGGACGGCCAAGAATGCGCTGCTGGACGCCTGGGAAGGCTGGCTCGCGCAGGACCCGCCCCCGGATTTCAAGGCCATGGAAGCCAAGCGTGACGAGATCACCGGGCAATGGCGCTCGGCCGCACGCGCCGGCTTCGGCGACGAGAGGAAACTCCGGAAGCGGTTCGACGCGATCGTCGAGAAGATCGATGTGGTGCTGGAGGAGGTGCGAGGGAAGGAACTTGCCCGGCGCAAGGACCTGGTCGCGCAGGCCGAGGCCCTGAAGGAAGCGCCCGGCCTCCACGAGGCGATGGGTGCGGCCAAGACGCTGCAGCGCCGCTGGAAGGACGAGATGGTGCCCGTGACCCTCAGGCACGGCGCCGACCACAAAGTCTGGCAGCGGTTTCGCGCGGCGTGCGACGCAGTGTTCGCTCGGCGCGACGCCGAGCAGGCCGAAGCGCAGGCCGAGCGCGCGAAGCGCGACGAGGCGCGCAAGGCGGAGCAGGAAGCCGCGCGGCTCGTGGAGCAGAAGAAAAAGGAAAAGCACGCCGCCCGCTTTGCGGAAATGGCGCAGAAGGCGAGTGCGCCAACGGACGCGCCCATGGACGCGCTGGCGCGCGGCCATGCCGAGCGCGACGCCATGCTGCTGGACCTTGAGATCGCGCTGGAGCTGCCGACGCCGGAGTCGCACTCGGCGGCGCGCAGGGCGCGCAACCTTGCCCGCCTGCAGGACCGCTTCAGCAAGGGGACTTCAGCCGGGCCCGACCCGGAAGCCCTCGTGGCGAAGTGGTACGCCACCACGGCCACGCCGGACGATGTCCAGTCGGTGAGGATCGCCGCGGTCGTCGCCCAGTTGCTGAACCGCCCTCAGGCCCGCAAAGACTCGCGGTCGTAGCCGGCGACTTTCTTGTAGCCGTCGGAAATCGCCATGATTTCCTGCTTGGAGATCACGTCGTCGATGTTGTCGAACGGCTTGTCGCCGGTGCGCTCCCATACCTCCCTGAGGATCGCGTCGGGCGGGTTCCTGCGGTTGGTCAGCACGACGTTGGCGGTGGCCGGCAGGCGCTGCGACTCGTAGGCCTTGAGCGCGGAGAGCGGATCCTTGCCGGCCACCAGCAGTTCGCGCAGCGCAACGGTGTCGAGGATCGCCTGGCCGGCGCCGTTGGAGCCGCGCGGCACCATCGGATGCGCCGCGTCGCCGAGCAAGGTCACGCGCCCCTGCGTCCACCACGGCAGCGGGTCCTGGTCGATCATCGGGAACTCGAGCACGATGTCCGAGGCGCGGATCATCGCCGGCACGTCCAGCCAGTCCCACTTCCAGTCCGCGAAGGGCGCGATGAAATCCTCGATGTTGCCGGGGCGGTTCCAGTCGCGCTTTGCGTACTTGGGCGTGGTGACTTCGCACACCCAGTTGATCAGCGTGCGCCCTTCGGCGTCGATGTTGTTGCGGATCGGGTAGATCACCATCTTGCCCGGGGTCAGCCAGCCCGCGCGCACGTAGCTCTCGCCGGTCATGTAGGGTTTCCAGCGCGTGACGCCGCGCCACATGTTGATGCCCGAATAGCGTGGCTCGCCCTCGTCGGGGTGGAGTTGCCTGCGCACGACCGAATGCAGCCCGTCGCAGCCGACCAGCACGTCGCCCGTTTGCGGCGGCAGGGCCTCGCCGGTTCCTGCGGCGACGAATTGCGCCGTCGCGCCCTTCGCGTCCTGGCTGAAGCCCGTGCATTTCCAGCCGAGGAAGAGTCGGTCCTCGCCGACGCGCGCCTTGAACGCGTCGAGCAGCACCTTCAGGATGTCGGCGCGGTGCGCCTGGAACTGCGGCCATTCGTAGCCTGCATGCCGGCCGGTCGGCTCGCCGTGGATCTTCTGGCCGAAGCGGTTGAAGAACACGGTCTCGCGCGTGGCGACCGCAAGCTTGCCGAGCGCCTCGACCAGCCCGAGTTCGCCGAGCACCTTCACGCAGTGCGGCAGCAGCGTGACCCCGACGCCGACCTGCTTGATCTCGGGTGCAGCCTCGTACACGCGTGTGGCGATGCCGGCCCTGTGCAGTTCCAGGGCCAGCGTCAGCCCGCCGATGCCTGCGCCAACGATGATGACTTCCATGATGCTCCCGGTGAGGTATTCAGTCCGTTTCTGTTGTCCTGCTTTGAGCAGCATAATGCCGGAAATCAACGGAGGCGCGCGTGGACAAGAGCATGGAGGATCGGCTGCAGGTCGCCGAGGTCGTACAGAACTGGGCGGTATGGCGCGACGCGGGCGACTGGGAGCGGTTCCGCACCGTCTGGCACGAGGACGGCTGGATGTCGGCCACCTGGTTCCAGGGGCCGGCCGAGCAGTTCATCGCGGTCAGCAAGGCCGGGTTCGAGAAGGGCGTGAACATCCTGCATTTCCTCGGCGGGATCTCGGTGGACGTGGCCGGCGACCGTGCGATCTCACAGTGCAAAATGACGATCAGCCAGCGTGGGATGCTGGACAGCTATTACGTCGACGTCGTGTGCACCGGGCGGTTCTACGACTTCTTCGAACGCAGGAACGGCGCATGGAAGATCGTCCGCCGCCAGCCGATCTACGAGAAGGACCGGCTCGACGCCGTCGACCGGCACGCGAAGCTGGAGATCCTGCCCGGGCTGCTGCACCAGTTTCCAGAGGGCTACCGGCACCTCGCCTACCTGCAGACCAACCTCGGGTTCAAGATCAAGATGGACATGCCGCAGCTCAAGGGCCCGGTGGTCGAGGCGCTTTATGCGCGTGGCAAGGCCTGGCTCGAAGGCGCGCCTTCGGCGTTCGACGCGCCGCCGGTGGCTTCGGGAATTCCGCCGGGCTGAGATGTAGGGGGGGCGTGCGGGCCCCTCACCGACTGGTCGTCCGGGTCCGGAATGTTCGTCGCGCGGCGGCATATCGGCACGTAGCGCATGTGAATCCACCGCCGGCGCTCTCGCCAACTCCCAGCGTAAAATAACCCAATGTCCACTCCCCCAGTTCGTCCCATAGACCAAGCACGCCATGAGGCGAGTGGAAGGCTTGACCCCGAGAGACGCTCAAGCCTCGGGCAATTTATGACGCCCACCAACGTTGCCGATTTCATGGCATCGCTGTTTGTACGCTGGCCAAGTCAGGTTCGCCTTCTCGATCCCGGTGCGGGAATAGGGTCGCTGACGGAAGCGTTTGCTGAGCGCTTTGTGACACACGCTCCCACGCGTTCGACATTGGAAAGCCATTGTTACGAGATAGAGCCAGTGTTGATTGGATATCTGACCGATCACTTGCGCGACATCGAGAGCCGCCTCGTCAGAGATGGCTATCGTTTCGTAAGCACGATTCACGACAGAGACTTTATCGCCGAAGCTTGCTTCCAAATCGGATTGGGGCAGGGACGTTTCACCCATGCGATTCTGAATCCGCCTTACAAGAAGATTGCTAACGGATCAGAGCACCGCAAGCTTCTCCGGACAGTTGGAATCGAAACGGTCAATCTCTATACGGCGTTCCTTGGTCTGACAATTGCCCTGGTTGAAGATGACGGAGAAATCGTTGCCATCATTCCACGAAGCTTTTGCAATGGAACCTACTTTCGACCGTTTCGCGAATTCCTCCTAGAGAGGGCAGCGATAACTCACATACACGTCTTTGAGAGCCGGAAGCGCGCATTTAAAGACGACGACGTACTTCAAGAAAACATCATTATTCGCCTCGTACGCAGTGGCGAACAGAGCGCTGTAACGGTCTCCTCTTCCCTCGATCCGAGCTTCACAGACTACAAGGCACGCGAGATTTCTTTCTCGGAAATCGTAAAACCTAATGATATGGAGCGGTTTATTCATATTCCAACGCTCGACGTGTCAGCCGCGGCTCATGTGTTCACGCACTCACTGAAAGAACTCAGCCTTGAGGTTTCTACCGGCCCAGTAGTGGATTTTCGACTCAAGGACTATTGGATGTCAGCCCCCACGGGAAGCTTCGCCCCACTTCTCTACGCCCATCACTTGCAGGGCGGCAAGCTTACTTGGCCAAAAGTGCATAAGAAACCAAACGCACTCGCGCTAAACGAAGAGACGAGAAAGTGGCTGCTGCCTCGTGGCTGCTACGCCGTAACAAAGCGGTTTTCGTCCAAAGAAGAACGCCGTCGGATCGTTGCATACGTTGTTGATCCAAAATTTCTTCCATATGAGCTCTACGGCTTTGAGAATCATCTCAACGTATTTCACAGCAAGAAGGCTGGCCTCCCCTTGGATCTCGCGCATGGATTGGCTCTATTTCTGAACTCCACGATTGTAGACAATCATTTTCGCAACTTCAGTGGACATACTCAGGTCAATGCAACCGATCTACGTGCGATGCGCTATCCGGCTCGCGCGACTCTCCAACGGTTTGGGAACTGGGCAATGAAGCAGAAGGAATTGAGCCAAGAAAAGATCGATGAATACATTAGTGTGCCGCATGGCGACTAATAGCGAAAATCGTCTTAAGGAGGCGCTTGCGGTCCTCGTCGACCTTGGAATGCCTCGTGCACAACTCAATGAGCGCTCGGCCCTATGCCTACTTGCAATTCTCGATTTGATACCCGAAAAACCATGGAGCGCAGCTCAGGATCCGCTTATCGGCATTACACCGATCATGGATTGGGCAAAAGAGCACTACGGCAAAGACTATGCCCCCAACACTCGCGAAACATTCCGCAGGCAGACCATGCATCAATTCATGGAAGCAGGAATCGCGCTTTACAACCCGGACAGGCCGGACAGACCAGTAAACAGTCCGCATGCGGTCTATCAAATTGAACCAACACTGTTACAAGTTATGCGAGCCTATGGAACCACAAGCTACAAGAGTCATTTGGCTGCTTTTCTAGCGCAAAAAGGGACTTTGGCTGCGAAGCATGCGATGCATCGAACTATGGAGATGATTCCGGTTCGCGTCACCAAGGGGCAAGCGATAAAACTTTCGCCCGGAGAGCATAGCAAGCTGATACGC
Organism: Burkholderiales bacterium; assembly: GCA_965279075.1. Lineage (GTDB taxonomy): Bacteria > Pseudomonadota > Gammaproteobacteria > Burkholderiales > SG8-39 > SZAS-79. The sequence continues at coordinate 643,078 of CBDIHI010000011.1, forward strand.
GCGATATGGGAGGATTTCGGCTCTCGCTTTGTTCCCGACGGTCAGCTTGTGTATGCGGGTGACACCGGGGATAAGTGGGGCTATTTCGACGAATCACTACTTACTTCCCTTGGGGTGGTAATCGACAACCATGGAAAGATGCCGGATGTTGTTATCCACTATCCGAAGCGGAATTGGCTGATTCTCGCCGAAGCGGTGACATCTCACGGACCGGTAGATGCGAAACGTCATCAGGAGCTGAAAAGCCTTTTCAAAAGCTGTAGGGCCGGATTGGTATTTGTTTCGGCATTTCCAGATCGCCGCACATTCACCAAGTACCTGGAAACAATTTCCTGGGAGACAGAGGTTTGGGTCGCGGATAACCCGAGCCATTTGATTCACTTCAATGGCGAACGGTTTTTGGGACCGTATTCCAAGTCAGGTTAGTAGACGCGAAGCTCGACAGCGCTCGCCTCGGGAAAAAAAGCGTGTTGTTCTTAATATATAAGTTTACTAATATGAATTGGCAGGAGACTGCCTCCTGGCCAATAGTTTTCTAAGCAAATCTTCCAAATTTGTGCCTGAAGTGGGAGATCTTAGCTAGTCCGGCTTGATCGGGGCGTGGTCGATGAAGTGCCGTGCTATGGCGCCGCTGGTTGCGATCCAAACCCTGTCGCGGTGCTTTGCGACGTGTTCGAGCGCGCGCCGGAAATGCCGCAGCCTGAACGGCTGCCCGATCAGGAAAGCGTGGATCGCGATGCCGTAGACGAGCGACTGCTTCGCCGACTGCGCCAGCATCTCGTCGAAGTTGTCGATCACCATGTCCGCAAAGGCCGGCGCGGTGCCATGGTGGAGCGCGATCATCGGGATGTCGTTCACCTCGTGCGGATAGGGGAGGCTGAGGATGTGGCCCTTTCGGGTCTTCATCCACACCGGCTGGTCGTCCATCGGCCAGTCCATAAGATACGTATAGCCGGCTTCCTGCAGCAGGTCCGGCGTCACGTTGCTCGGGTTCACGCCGGGGCTCAGCCAGCCCTTGGGGGCCTTGCCTTCATGCTTCAGGATCGCGGCGGAAACGTCGTCGATCAACTGCTTCTCGCCCGCCTCGTCGAAGTTGTTCTGGTGCTCCGAGTTCGTGCGGCCGTGGCCGAGGATCTCGTCGCCGCGTTTGCGCAGCGCGTCCACGACTTTGGGGCAGTGGTCGTAGACCTCCGAGTTCAGCAGCACCGACATCGGCAGCTCGAGCTCGTCGCACATCTCGATCAGGCGCCACACGCCAACGCGGTTGCCGTACTCGCGCCACGCCCAGTTGTAGGTGTTCGGGTGCGGGATGCCGGGTGAGTACGAGAGGCCGAGGCCCTCGTTCCAGGCGAAGTGCTCGAGGTTCAGCGACAGGTGGATCGCGAGGCGCCGGCCATCGGGCCACGTGAAGTCGGGGCGCTCGTGGATCGCGGAGTAGTTGAAGCGGTCGTGGCTGGCGAGCATGGCTGGGTCCGGGGTGGAGGGCGACGCAATCGAGAAGGACTATGATAATCGCCCCAGCGTGAGGAGGGCGACGCGATGAGCGAACTGTTCGATGCGATTGTGGTGGGTGCCGGGCAGGCGGGACCGGCGCTTGCGGCGCGGCTCGGCAGCGAGGGCCTGAAGACGGCCATCGTGGAGCGCAAACTCCTCGGCGGCACTTGCGTGAACGTGGGGTGCATCCCGACGAAGACGCTGGTCGGCAGCGCACGGGCAATCCACATGGCAAGGCGTGGCGCGGAGTACGGCTTCAGTGCCGGAGATGTGCGCGTGGACATGGCGGCGGTGAAGGCGCGCAAGGACGGCGTCGTGAAGCATTCGTCCGACGGTCTCGAGGGCTGGATCGCGGGCATGAAGAACGTAACTCTGATCCGCGGCCACGCCCGCTTCACGGCACCGGGGACGCTCGAAGTCGGCGGCCGGGTCCTGAAGGCGGACAAGGTTTTCCTGAACGTCGGCGGGCGTGCGTCGGTGCCGGACATCTCGGGGGTGGGGACGGTTCTCTACCTCACCAACTCCACGATCATGGACCTCGACCGGGTGCCCGAGCACCTCGTCATCGTCGGGGGAAGCTACATCGGCCTGGAGTTCGCGCAGATGTACAGGCGCTTCGGCGCCCGGGTCACCGTCATCGAGAAGTTCCCGAAGCTCCTGCCCCGCGAGGACGAGGACGTGGTCGCCGAAATCCGCGCGATCCTCGAGCGTGAGGGCGTTGCGATCCGCCTCGGGATCGAAGGCATGGAGATCCGCAACGAGGCGGGGCGCATCGTCGTGGCCGATACGGGCCAGGGCGGGGCGGTCATTGCGGAAGGCAGCCACCTGCTGCTGGCCGTGGGGCGGGTCCCCAATACGGGGGATCTCGGATTGGCGGAGGCGGGCGTCGCGACCGACTCGCGAGGCTATGTCACGGTGGACGACCAGTGTCGCACCAGCGCCGCGGGCGTGTGGTGCATGGGCGACGCCAACGGCAAGGGCGCGTTCACGCATACTTCATGGAACGACTACGAGATCGTCGCCGCGAACCTGTTCGACAACGACCCGCGCAGGATCACGGACCGGATTCCCTGCTACGCGCTGTTCATCGATCCGCCGCTCGGCCGGGTCGGCATGAACGAGGCCGAGGCGAAAAAGAGCGGCCGCAAGTTGCTCACCGCGAAAATGCTCATGACGCGCGTCGGCCGCGCGCGCGAGGCGGGGGAGACGCAGGGGTTCATGAAGGTCGTGGTCGACGCTGATACGAAGGAAGTGCTCGGCGCCGCGATCCTCGGGTTGAATGGCGACGAAATCGTGCATTCGATCCTCGATGTCATGTACGCGAAGAAGCCCTACACGGCGATCCAGCGGGCGGTCCACATCCATCCGACGGTGAGCGAGCTGATCCCGACATTGCTGGGCGGGTTGAAGCCGTTGGCAGTCTCCGATGCTTAGGCGGGCCCTGTGGCAGGGTGGTCAATACTGACACTTTTAGGCCAAGGTCCGCGCCAGGAGCGGGTTTCCGGGCGAATTGCTGCCATGGCCTGCATCTGGCTAGTTGGTGGCGCACCGATTTCATTCTGTCTTTGCATATCCCCGCCGCCCCCTTTGACTTCGCTCCCCCCCGCTGGCAACAATCCCCCATCGTACTGATTGGAGCCTTCCATGGGCCAATGGAGCCGCAAGGACCATCCCGAACCGTTCATCGACCTGGTGCCGACCGAAAAGGCCACGGGCAAGCGCAAGGACCTGTACAACGAACTCGAGCGCATCCGCGGCAAGGGCCGCGTGTCGAACCTCTTCAAGGCCTACGCGGCCTTCCCTGAACTCGGCATGGCGAACCTGCAGCGCCTGATGGCATTGCTCGGCAAGGGGTCGCTCTCGGTCAAGTTCAAGGAATCGGTGATGACGGCCCTGGCCGAAATCAACCGCTGCGACTACTGCGTGTCCTTCCACGCGACCGCGATGAAGAACGCGGGCGCATCGGACGCCGAGGTGCAGGCCGCGCTGCAATTCGACCCCAAGGGCATCGGCCTGTCCGCGAAGGAGCAGGCACTGTTCGAGTACGCGCTGAAGGCCAACGGCGACCCGCACGGCATCACGCCGGAAGACTTCAAGCCGCTGCGCGCGGTGGGCGTTACGGACGGCGAGATCGTCGAGGCGCTGGAGACGGTCAACACCGGCAACGCCTTCAACCTGATCAATGGCGCGCTGAATGTGGGCGCGGACGACTTCCTCGGCGGCTACCTCAAGGAGCGCGGCGAGGCCTGGGCGGCGGAACGATGAGCCGGACGCCGCTGTCGCACGTGGTGTCCCAAGCGGAGCTGGACGCGCTGATCGCGACGCAAAAGCCGCTGCTGGTCACCTTCACCGGCCCCAAGTGCATCATCTGCCGCCAGCTCGCGCCGATGCTGAACGTGGTCGTGCAGGAGGCGGGCGACAGGCTGGAATCCGCCAAGGTTGACGCCGAAGCGCTGGCCGACATTTCCGAGCGCTACGAGATCCGCTCGCTGCCGACCACGATGTTGTTCCGCGACGGCAAGCTTGCGGATCGTTTCTCGGGCTTCGCCACGGCGGGCAAGCTCCGCGACTGGTTGAAGACCCACGGCGTGACCGCCAACTGAATTCCAACTTCCGACAAGGAACCGCCATGCCCGAAATCAAACTGTACACCGCCCCCGACGCCCCGAACCCGCCCGGGCCGTTCTCCCACGCCAGTTCCATCGGCGACTGGGTGTTCACCTCGGGCATGGGCGGCCTGGACCCGAAGACCGGCCAGGTGGTGTCGGACGACGTGATCGAGCAGACCGAGCAGTCGATCACCAACACCGAACGCATCCTCGCCGCGGCGGGCTGCACGCTGCAGGATGTCGCGAAGGTCGTGCTGTACCTCACCGACATGCAGGACTACCCGCGCGTGAACGCGGTCTACGAGAAGCGTTTCGCGCCGCACAAGCCGGCGCGCACCTGCGTGGCCGTGTCCGCGCTGCCGGTGCGCGAGCGCATGAAGCTCGACGCGATCGCGATCCGGCGCAAGGGCTGAGCGCCTGCCGGAGCCTAGCCCGCGGCCCGTTCACACCAGAACTGGATCATCCCCCGGAAGGCGTCGGGGTGGGCCTGCTCCATGCGGTCCCACGCGTCGAAGTCCGTCCCCGTGGACGGATCCGGGAACATTGCGTCGAAATGCGCTTGCGTTAGCGCATCGCATTCGACCTTCAGCAGGCGCAGCCCGAGCTGATCGAGGCACTTTGCAATCTGCAGCGGCGTGAAGGTGTGCTCCTGCACGTGCATCAGCAGGTCGCGGCAGCCGGAGAGCGAGTAGAAGTCTCGGAATCCTGCAACGTCGCGTGCGGGATGCCCGGCGGGCAGGCCCATGATCACCTGCCTGCATCGGCGGATGCCGTCGGGTGTGCGTGGCAGGGCCAACGGCAGCAGCACTTCCCGCGCGGCGCGTATGCACGCACGTGCCCGCGTGCTGTAGAGCGCGATGCGCATCAGGCCGTCGTCTTCGAGGAGACCCACCAGCACGCGCCAGCCTTCCATCGGATCCCGCAGGTGGTGCAGCACCCCGACGGACTCGACAACATCGAATTTCCGGCCGTCTGAACCGAGCTTGAGCAGGTCGGCCTGCGCGAAGGCGATGTTGGGTAGCGAGAAGCGTTCGGCCATGCGCGCCGCATAGCCGAGGCTCGCGAGGCTCAGGTCTATGGCGTGGATGTCGCTGCCGGGTTGCGAGCGTGCGACCTGCGCCGGGTGGTGGCCGGTGCCGCAGCCGGCGATGAGCACCTGCGGGCGGTGGTCGCGCTTCGGGGATCGACCCCGCAAGCGTTGCGACAGAGCCTCGAAAGGTTCGACCTCGACCTGCTGCAGGCTGGTCCACAACGGATAGGGGTTCTCCTCGTACTGCGCGCGCACCGCGGAGGTGACGTCGCCGGCGATCGGGGTCAGGGCGGGGATCTTCGCCGCGAGTTCGCGTTCGCGCGCTCGGTTCGAAACCTGTTCCTCGACGAGGGGCCGGAACACGGCGCTCCACTGCATCGAAGGCAGGCGTCCTGATCCTTCCATTGTGTGAAGGCCATCGTAGAGGGCGGCGAGGGCAAGCAGGGGTTCGAGTGACCCCGTATCGGGCGAGGGCTGGCGCAGCGTGGCCTCGCCGATCTCGCGCACGCTCTGCACCTTCGCGCGCTCTTCTGCCGATTCGGCGTACGCGTACTCCGAATGGAAGCAGTGCCGCGCGAGCGCGCAGGTGAACTCGAAGGGCGCCTGGATTTCGCCAAGCACGAGACCGCGACGGATTCGTGTGAGGCGTTCTTCCAGTGCGGGATCCGCGAACGAAGTGCGGGGCAGCGCGGCCAGCAACAGCGCGTCGCGAGGCAGGTCGGCGGTCGTAACGGAGCGGAGCACGCCGGCGATGGCGGTAGCGAGGTGGGACGTGGACACGCCCTCGTCCGTGCATAAGCGGATGAGCACGCCGCGCTCGCGCTCGCCGGCGTTGCCGAGCGTAGCGCCGTGCAGCTCGAGCGCGAGCGTGCGGCGCAAGGCCGCATCCCCCGGATCCCGCGCGACGGCCTCGAACAGCAGCGGCACGGCCCCGGCCCGGCGGCCCATCGCCTGCAGCAGGTCGATGCGTGCCCGCAGCGAGACCGGGTAGAGCGGGTCCGTCGCGGGGATTTCCAGCAGCGCTTCGACCGCTTCCGCGCGCCTTCCGGTAGCTTCGAAGACCTGCGCGAGCGCCATCCATGCGTCCGCGAAGTCCGGTCGGATCCCGAGCGCCGCGCGGAAATCGGCTTCGGCTTCGCGGACAGTCCCGGATTCGAGGCGCAGGCGCCCGAGGTTGAAGCGTGCGGCCGCGTAGCGCGGATCGGCCGCTGCGGCTTCGCCGTACAAGCGCATCGCCTCGGCGGGTTCGCCAGCCGCCTCCGCGGCAATGCCCCGGTCCAGCAGCCTTTGCGAGCGGCCCTTGAACAGGGCGCGGAACGGGTAGGTCATGGTGAGTCGGATCCTACCCTCCCCCGGCGTGCGCTGTCGCACAGACCGTACATCGCCCCCCACGTACCGTGGCGTCCTGGACCAAACACAGGCGGGAGCGCGGCACATGACCAGGATCGTTGCAGGCCATTTCGACAGCAAGACGCAGGCAGACCTCGCGATGCAGGCGCTCGTCGGCCTTGGCATCCGGCCCGACCACATCAAGGGCTCCTTCGCCGTCAACCCGCCGGACTGGAATGCCCCGGATCCCTTCGCCACCTACACAGGCTCGTTCTCCGGGGCGTTCGACCGGCAGCAGCACTCCGATCCTGCCGATCCGGACAACACGGTCAAGCTGAGGTCCACCGGCGTGCTGCTTGCCGTTGATTCGCCGATCGCGCTCGAAAGGGAAGGGGCGGCCGGCGTGCTGCGCCGGTTCGGCGCGCGGAATGTGGTCGAGTCGGAACGGACCTGGGTGGATGGCCGCTGGGCCCTTGCCTCGGAACTGCAATGAGCATGGTCGTTTCCGGACGCTTTTCGCAAAAGACCGGGGCGGAACGGGCGGTGCAGACCCTGCTCAGCGGCGGCATTCGCGCCGACCACATCATCCATGCACTCCACATGAGCGGCCTGTACGACGTATCCGCCTCCGCTGACGCGGCTGCCAAAGACGGCGGCGCGGGGACGACTCCCGAGGACACCACGATGGCAGGCGCGGCGGGCTTCCTCGTGGCGGTCAACACCCCGGTCGAAACTGAACGCGCCTTTGCGGCGAGCGCGCTGCGCCAGCACGGCGCGGTCGATGTCGAGGAAACGGAGCGGGCCTTGCACGAGGGCACATGGGTGGAGTTCGACATCCCGGCCGCACCTTGCAATTCGACGAAGCCGCACTCCTAGGAAGGCGGCAAACGTGCGCGACATGAATATTCAAACCGGCGGGCTGCTGAACGTCGCGATGGTCAACGAACAGGAACGCGATCGCCTGATAGTGGGTTGGGAGCGGGGGGGTTAGGCTTCGAATCCGGCTTTCGCGCGCATCCTTTGCGCCGGTTCGCCGGTCAGGTGCCGGACAAAAGCTTGCGCCGCCGGGAGATCGGCGGCGCTCTTACATGCGGCGGCTGAATACAGCGTCGCCAGCTCGAACTCCCCCGGCAGCGAACCCACCAGCGTCACCCCTTCGGTGTAGAGGATCTCGGAGGCCTGCGTGCAGCCGAGGGCGAACTCGCCGCCGGCGTCGGCCATGGCCTTCATCGCCGTCGCGCCGTTGGGGTACTCCTTCAGCCGCGGCGCCAATTCGGACGCGATCCCCAGGTTCTCCAGCATTTGCGCGATGTGCCGTCCCGCCGTGGATTTTTTCAGGTCCGGCACGTAGAGCGCGTCCGCGCCCAGCAGCGCGGCAGTGAGGCCGGTGGATCGCGCGATGTTCGGCAGCGGCGAGCCGCGCTTGACGGCAATACCGGTGTAGACCCGCCCGAGGTCGCCCACGGTCCTCGCGTCGACGCGGCCCGCGGCCGCGAGGTCGTCGATCATTGCGCGCGTCAGCACGATCACGTCGCAGGGCTCGCCGGCCATCAGCCTGTCCTGCATCGCGCCGACCGCGCCGAACGCGCCGCCGAGCTCCACGCCGGCATCCTTCGCCACGGCGGTCACTACGGCTTTCGCGGCGCCCGCGCTCAGCACATTCAGCATCAGTCGACCTTCGCCCCGGAGAGCTTCACGATCTTGGCCCACTTGGCGATGTCGTCCTTCATGTACTGCCCGAACTCGTCGGTCGACATGCTCATCGGCGCCGCGCCTTGCTTCGCCCATGCGTCCTTCACCTCGGCGCTGTTCACGATCCTGCGGACCTCGGCGTTCAGGCGGTCGACGATGGCCTTCGGGGTGGCTGCGGGCGCCATCAGGCCGAGCCAGATCACGGCCTCGTAGCCGGGCACGCCCGCCTCGGAAACCGTGGGCACCTCGGGCAGCACGGGCGAGCGCTGCTTGCCGGTCGTGCCGAAGGCCTTGAGCTTGCCTGCGCGTACGTTGGGGGCCATCGTGGTGATCGCGTCGAACATCATGTGCACCTGGCCGCCGAGGATGTCGGTGCGTGCGCCGGAACTGACCTTGTAGGGGACGTGCACGACGTCGATGCCGGCCATCGCCTTGAAGAGCTCGCCCGCCATGTGGTACGGCGTGCCGGGGCCGGAGGAGGCGTAGTTGTAGAACTTCGGTTTGGCCTTCGCCAGCGCGAGCAGTTCCTTCAGGGAGCCGGCAGGGACGGAAGGATGCACGACCAATACGAGGTCCGAGTAGTTCACCGGCGACACGGGCGCGAAGTCGCGCATCAGGTCGAAGGACTTCACCGGGATCAGCGACTCGTTCACCGTGTGCGTGTTCGACATCATCAGCAGCGTATAGCCGTCGGCAGGCGACTTCGCCACGGCTTCGGTGCCGATCAGGGATCCGCCGCCCGGGCGGTCCTCGATGACGAACGATTGCCCGAGCGCCTCCTGCAGCTTCTGGCCGACGAAGCGCGCGTAGATGTCGGCCGGCCCGCCCGCGGCGAAAGGCACGATGATGCGCACGGGCTTGGACGGGTACGTCTGCGCCTGTGCTGGGAGTGCGGCGAGCGCGGTGCAGCAAACCGCGGCCATGGCGATGCTCTTTGCGAGTCTGATCACGGGAACCTCCTTTGGGAGCCGGGGTTTTAGCACAGTCTGGGATAATCCCGGAACAACGCAGGACAACAAATCCACAACGGGCGGGGCGCGCATGAAGGATTTCAAGGGCAGGGTGGCCGTCATCACCGGTGGGGCCAGCGGGATCGGGCTTGCGCTGGCAAAGCGCGCTGCCGGAGAGGGCATGAAGATCGTCCTGGCCGACATCGAGGACGCGGCGCTCGAGCGAGCGGTCGGGGAGATCAAGGCCCTGGGGGCGGAGGCGGTCGGCGTGCGTACCGACGTGGCCAAGGGCGAGTCGGTCGAAGCGCTCGGCAAGGCGACGCTGGACGCCTTCGGCGCCGTGCACCTCGTTTTCAACAACGCCGGCGTCGGCGGCGTGCGTGCCAAGGCCTGGGAATGCACGAGCGCGGACTGGCAGTGGGTGATGGGCGTCAACGTCTGGGGCGTGATAAACGGCGTGCGCGTGTTCACGCCGATCATGCTGAAGCAGGGCGAACCGGGACACATCGTCAACACGGCCTCGGTGGCCGGGTTCCTCGCGGTGGGGTCGACCGCGCCGTATGCCGTGTCAAAGCACGCCGTCGTGGCGCTGTCCGAGGTGCTCTACCATGACCTGAAGGAAGCGGGCGGCAAGGTGGGCGCTTCGGTGCTGTGCCCCGCCTGGGTCGCCACCGGCATCTGGGATTCGCAACGCAACCGCCCGGACGACCTGCGCGACCGTGCCGAGACGGCTGGGGAGAAGGCTTCCCGCGAGCAGTTGAAAGCCCTGCTCGAGAGGGGCAAGGTCAAGGCCGAGGATGTCGCGGCGCTGACGTTCCAGTGCATCACCGAGGAGAAGTTCTACGTGCTGCCGCACCCGCGCATCCTCAAGGACGTGGGCACGCGCATGCAGGACATCCTCGAATTGCGCAACCCGACCCGGACAGCGTAGCCGCCGCGGGCCGGGCCCTTACCAGATCACGACTGCGGCAATCGTCGCGACGACGAGGCCGGTGATCACCGGGAAGAACAGCACACGCACCGCATCCAGCACGGGGACGCGCGCAAATCCCGTCACCGCTATCAACGAGGACCACGCGATCAGCGTGCCTCCGCCGGTCCACACCGCACCCATCTGGCCGATCGCGCACAGCGTGGCCGGGTCCATGCCCACGGTCTTGCCAAGCGCGCCGGACAGCGCGCCGGTCAGGGGCAGGCCCGAAAATCCCGAGCCGTCGATGCCGGTGATCATGCCGACGATGAGCACGCCGAACGACACGAAGAACCCGTTGTGCGGGATCCACGCCTGCGCGGCCTGGATCAGTTCGAACAGCAGGCTCGGCGGCTTGGCGCCCGCGGCGAGCCCGAGGATTCCCGCCGCCGTATCGGGTGCGCCGATGAAGAAGAACCCGGCGATCGGCAGCACGGAGCCCATGGCCTTGAACGCGAACACGAACCCTTCAGTGATGTGGTCGGCGGTCGCCTCGAGGTAGCGCTTCGCGCCGTTGGCGAGCGTGGCGAACAGCAGCAGCAGCGCGGCGCAACCGCCGACCAGGGCGGCCGCATCGCCGCCCTTCAGGTCGGGAAAGGCCGCGCTGAATTTCGGTGCGAGCATCACCGCCACGACTGCGAGGAAGACGATCGGGGTCACCACGGCAAACAGGCCCGACCACTTTTCCTTGGCGGGCGCCACGCTGTGCACGGACGCGGCGATCTGCGCGTCGGTCGTGAGCGGCTCGGCGTGCATCGTGGCCTTCGCGAGTTCCTCCTTCGCGAACGTGGTCTGGCCGTGCGGGGCGGCAACGAGGGACTCACCCTGCTCCCAGCGGTGCAGCAGGGCCGGGTCCGGCGCGACGATGCCCTTGCGGATGCTGAGGTAGCCCAGCACCAGGGCGACGATCCCCACGATCAGGGACAGCACCAGAGCCTTGTCGGCCACGGCCGCCATCTCGACGCCCGCGCCGGCCGCCTTGGCGCTGATCCCCGGCGCCACCTTGATGATGTAGTCCGACGACAGCGCCATGCCCTGGCCGGCGATGGCGATGGCGACGGCGGCCCCCATGGCGGGAAGCCCGGCCGCGATCGCGGCGGGGATCAGGATCGCCCCGACCAGCGGGACCGCTGGGGTGGGCCAGAAAAACAGGGAGATCACGTAGGTCACCGCGCTCAGGACCACGAAGGCTACGTGCCCGTTGCTCATGACCTTGCGGAAAGGCTCCACCATCCGGACATCCGAGCGCAGGTCCTTGAGCGAATTGAGCAGCGAGGTCATCAGCGCGATGACCAGGAAGATGTTGAACAACTCCTTCGCGGCAACGAGGCTGCCATTGAAAACCGACGTGATGCCGGTGACGAGGCTGCCCGAGTACGCCCAGGCGACGAGGAAGGTCGCACCGATTGCGGGGACCACGACGTTTGCACGCATCGCCATCGTCGCCACGATGGCGACGACGCCCAGCAGGTAGACCCAGTGCGCCAGTCCGATCTGGATGGTTCCGCCCATTGCATTCTCCCCTTTATGTGGTCGGCCGGACCCCTGGCAGGGGAAATGGGTCGCCTTCCCATTCAGCCGAACTAGGGATGCACTGTATACAATTTGATTTTCATGTCAACAGCCTGCAGTGGTGCATGACAGCATCGGGGAAGGCCAGCGATAGTTCCGGCTTTTCTGAATAAATATGTTTATATACAATTATTTATATATTAATTTTCGTCAAGTGCATGGCCTCTGCAAATGTGCGTTCATGCTGCGGCGCGAGAATTTTTGAAACTGGATAGGCCCTTCTTCGTATACATTTTTCAGAGGCAGTCCTGATTTCGAGTGGCCCCACAGGGATGCCTATAATCCCCGTTCTTCGTGTCAGGGCCGGTCCCCACTCAATGAATGTCATCGTCACCGGCGCGGCCGGATTCATCGGCGCGGCGCTGGTCGACGCGCTGGCCGGGCGTGCGGACGTGGACCGCATCGTCGCCTTCGACCAGTCCGGGCCGCCGGCGACGCATCCCAAGGTGCATGCGGTCACCGGCAACCTCGCGTACGCACCGATGGCGCGATCCCTGGTCGACGGCTCGGTGGATGCGATCTTCCATCTGGCGTCGCTGGTGTCCGGCGGGGCCGAGCAGAACTTCGAGCTCGGCATGAAGGTCAATTTCGACGCGACGCGGGACCTCCTGGAAGCCGCGCGCATGGCTGGCCGCTGCCCGCGGTTCGTGTTCACGTCCTCGATCGCCGTCTACCGCGGCACGAACCTGCACGTGACGGACGAGACGCGGCCTACGCCGCGCCTGTCCTACGGCGCGCAAAAGCTGATGTGCGAGGTCATGATCGACGACTACAGCCGCCGCGGCTTCGTCGACGGGCGCAGCGTGCGCCTGCCGACCGTGCTGGTGCGGCCGGGCGCCGCAAACACGGCGATGTCGGGATGGTCCAGCGCAATCATCCGCGAGCCGTTCGCCGGCCGCGACTACATCTGCCCGGTGGCGCCGCAGACGCAGATGGCGTGCATCTCGGTGACCCGGGTGGTCGAGTCGCTGGTCCATGCCCTGGACCTGCCTGCGGAAGCGCTCGGGCCCGATCGCACGTTGCTGCTCGCCGGTATCCCGGTTTCGGCGCAGCAGATGCTGGACGCTGTGCAAAGGGCGGGAGGGGCGCTTAAGCTTGGGCGCGTGCGGTTCGACCCGGACCCGGCGGCGCAGGCCGTCATGGACGCCGTGGCCAGATCCACGACCTCCGCGCGGGGCGAGAAGCTCGGCTTCAGGGCGAGCGCGGGCATCGACGAGATCGTCAACGATTACCTGGGAGCGAGGACAGCATGAAGGCCTCCAACAAGAGCAGGTTTCCGGCCGGGCTGCCCTCGCGGATCACGGTGGAAGGCATGGACCGCGCCCCGCACCGGGCTTTCCTGCGCGGGCTCGGGCTGACCGACGACGACATCGCCAAGCCCTTCATCGGCGTGGCCAGCACCGACGGCCGCGTGACGCCCTGCAACGCCAAGCTCGGCGAGCTTGCGAAGGAAGCCTGTATCGCGGTGAGGGAGTGGGGCGGCGTGCCGTTCGACTTCGCTTCGATTGCGGTGGCCGACTCGATGTCCATGGGCCACGCCGGCATGAGGTACTCCCTTGCGTCGCGCGAGATCATCGCCGACGGCGTCGAGGCCGTGTGCCGAGGGCATGCCTACGATGCGCTGGTGGCTTTCGCAGGCTGCGACAAGACGCTGCCCGGCATGATGATGGCGATCGTGAGGCTCAACCTGCCCTCGGTCTTCATGTACGGCGGCTCGGCCACGCCGGGACGCTGGAAGGGGCGGGACGTCACGGTGCTCGACACCTTCGAAGCCGTGGGCGCGGTGATGGCGGGCGACATGCAGCAGTCCGAGCTCGACAAGCTCGAACGAGTCTGCCTGACGACGTCGGGCGCCTGCCCGGGACAGTTCACCGCCAACACGATGGCCATGGTGTCCGAAACGCTGGGTCTCGCATTGCCCGGGTCGGCGACGATGCCGGCGATGGCGAAGGAGCGTGCCGCGACCGCGCGCGAAGCCGGGCGTGTGGTGATGGAATTGCTGAAGACGGGCGGGCCGCTGCCGCGCGACCTCGTCACGAAGAAAAGCCTCGAGAACGCCTGCGCCGCGGTGGCAGCCACGGGCGGCTCGACCAATGCCGGGCTGCATATCCCGGCCATAGCGCACGAGGCGGGCATCCGGTTCTCGCTCGACGACCTCGCGCGGATCTCGAAGAAGACGCCGCTGATCGCCGACATGAAACCCGGCGGGCGCTTCCTCGCCAAGGACCTGCACGCGGTGGGCGGCGTGTACAACGTGCTGAAGGTGCTGCTCGAACGCGGCGCGCTGCACGGCGATTGCCTGACGATCTTCGGCACCACGCTCGAACAGGAGCTTTCCGACCACCCCGGCGCGGACGGCGAGGTGGTCCGCAAGGCGCCGATCCTCGACACAGGCGGCATCGTCGTGCTCAAGGGCAACCTCGCGCCCGACGGCGCGCTGATCAAGGTCGCAGGCCTGAAGGCATTGAAATTCACCGGTCGCGCCCGCGTGTTCGACTGCGAGGAGGAGTGCGCGGCGGTGGTTGCCAAGCGGGCCTATTCGGAAGGCGACGTGCTCGTGATCCGCTACGAGGGGCCGAAGGGCGGCCCCGGCATGCGCGAGATGCTCGGCGTGACCGCGCTGATCTACGGACAGGGCATGGGCGAGAAGGTCGCGCTGCTGACCGACGGCCGGTTCTCGGGCGCGACGCGCGGCATGATGATCGGCTACGTGTCTCCAGAAGCCGGGGTCGGCGGGCCGCTCGCGCTGGTGAAGGACGGCGACACCATCGTCATCGACGGCAAGGCAGGCAGGCTCACGCTGAACGTCTCCGAGGCGGAACTTGCGAAGCGCAGGAAAGCCTGGAAGATGCCGAAGCGCGAAAGGCTCTCCGGGGCATTGGAAAAGTACGCCGCGCTGGTCGGCCCGGCGAACCTCGGCGCGGTGACGCACAGCGGGGGGAGGAAGTAGTTCTTCGGATCAGTCTGTCTGTACGAACCCGATTCTCCGCTTTCTTGAACTCTCAGTAGGAACCATAAGCCCCCTGATTGCGTCCAGGATGCCGGCGATAGCCTGATCATGTGACGAAAATTTGCGCTCGATCCTGGACTCCAGTTCGTCCAGCCGTTTCGCAAGCTCCTTGTGGGCACCAAGTGTTTCCCTCAGCTGCACGAATGCTCGTACGACGAACAGGCTAACTTCGACCGCGCGCGGGGTATTCAGGACCGAAGCCGCCATGAGGGCTCCGTGCTCAGTAAAGGCGTAGGGCAGCGCACGGGAGAACTTGAGCCGCTTGAGGTGGTCGCAATTTGCGACCACCTCATCCCGTTCTGTGCGTGTGAGCCGGAACAGGAAGTCTGCCGGAAAGCGATTGGCGTTTCGCTTGACCTGCTCGTTCAACCTCTTTGTAGGGACGCCGTAAAGCTCGGCCAGGTCGGCGTCGACCATGAGCTTGTGTCCGCGAAGTACGACGATACGTCGAGCAATGCCGCCAGTCGCCGCCAAGACGCTATCCTCTTTTTTGTGGATGGGCATTCTCGATAAATGCCCCAACAGTGGTTTCGTTGACAGGCGTGAGAGTTGGTCACAATTTGCAACCACCTCAAAAGTCTGCCGCCCGTAGCGTGTCAAGCCAGCTCGCGCAGGCATAATGCAGGCCACCATGAGCGGACTTCCAAGACTCGGCTTCATCGGCATCGGCCTCATGGGCAAGCCCATGACGTTGCGATTGCTGGCGGCCGGCTACAAAGTCGCGGTGTGGAACCGCAGCAAGGAGAAACTTGCGCCGGTGACCGCCAAAGGGGCGATCGCCAAGGACTCGCCCGCCGAAGTCGCGCGATTCGCGGACATCGTGATGATGTGCGTGACGGACCAGACTTCCGTGATGGAGGTGCTGTTCGGGCGGAGCGGGGTGGCCGGGGCCGGCGACTCGAAGATCGTGATCGACTTTTCCAGCATCGCCCCGTCTGCCGCGCGCGTGGCCGCTGCCAGACTCGAAGCACTGGGCATGGGATACATCGACGCGCCGGTTTCCGGCGGCACCGTCGGCGCAGAGGAAGGCACGCTCGCAATCATGGCCGGCGGCAAGGCCGAGCACATCGAGTTCGTGCGTCCGCTCATCGCCGAGCTCGCCAGCCGCTTCACGCGCATGGGGGACTCGGGCGCGGGGCAGGTGACCAAGCTCGCCAACCAGGTGATCGTAGCGGGCCTGTTCCCGCTGATTGCGGAGGCGATGCGGCTCGCCGAGGCCGCGGGCGTGGAGGCCGGCAAGGTACCGGAAGCTTTGCGCGGCGGCTTCGCCGATTCCAAGCCCCTGCAGGTATTCGGGCCGCGCATGGCTACGCGCGCGTACGAACCTGCGCTCGGCACTTCGAACGTGATGCTCAAGGACCTGATGAATGCGCTGGCCGTGGCAGAAGAGTCGGGCGTGCCGCTGCCAATGGCTCGCGCTGCAGTGGAGCGTTACCGGCTGCTGGTTGCGGAGGGCAAGGGCGAGGTCGAGCCCTCAGCGTTAATCGACCTGCTCGCCTCCGGGCGCTGATCCCCGCAAAAGGAATTTCCCAATGCAAACATACAAGGTCGTCGTCATCAAGGGCGACGGCATCGGCCCGGAACTCGTGGACGCCACGATGCAGGTGCTGGACGCCGTGCAGTCCGCGCTCGGCACGTTCAGGCTGGGCATCGAGTACCGCGACGGCGGGGCGGAGCTCTATCGCCGGTCTGGCGAGAACCTCTCGGCCGAAACGCTGCAGGCGATCCGGCAGGCGGACGCGACGATGAAGGGCCCGGTCGGCCTGCCCGACGTACGGCTGAAGGACGGCACCGAGGCCGGCACGCTCGGGGGCGTGTTGCGCACGAGCCTCGACACTTACGCGAACCTGCGCCCTGTGCGCCTGCTCCCCGGCGTGGAGGCGCCCACGCGCGCGAAGGCCGGCACGATCGACTATGTGATCGTGCGGGAGAACACCGAAGGCCTGTACCTGTCGCGCGGCAAGGGGGTGGGCACCGACCAGGCGATGGCCGACACGATGGTGATCACGCGCAAGGGCACCGAGCGCGTCGCGCGCTACGCCTTCGAACTCGCGCGCCGACGTGCAGGGGCGCCCGCGGACGGCGTGCGGCGCGTGACCTGCGTCGACAAGAGCAACGTGATCGCATCTTATGCGTTCTTCCGCCGCGTGTTCGACGAAGTAGGCGAAGGCTACCCGGACATCAAGCGAGAGTACCTGTACGCCGACGCGGCCGCGCAGGAGCTGGTGCTGAACCCGGCGCACTTCGACGTGCTGGTCATGGAGAATTTCCTGGGCGACATCCTGTCCGACCTGGGCGGCGCCACGGTGGGCGGCATCGGGCTGTGCCCCTCGGGCAATATCGGCGACAAGTACGCCTACTTCGAGCCCATTCACGGCTCCGCGCCCGGCATCGCCGGGCAGGACAGGGCCAATCCCGTGTCGCAGGTGCTGACGGCGGCGTTGATGCTGGAGCACCTCGGCGAGGTCGTCGCGGCGGAGGTCGTGCGCGGCGCCGTGTCGGCCGCGCTGGAAAACGGCCGCCTCGTCCTGGGGTCCTACGGCCAGCCGGAGGGTGGTACGCGCAGGGCGGGCGAGACGCTTGCGGCGATCGTGAGGGAGCTCGCCGTGGTGCGTGACTGATGACATAAATTCAGGACATTTTTTTCAAAAGTCCGCGCCAGGAGTCATTCTCCTGTCAAATTTTGTACTGAGACCAGTACACCCTAGGGCAGGGACGGCCCCGGGAATTCGTCCAGCAAGGGGAATGCGGACAGCGCGCCGGCCTGCATGACGGGCATTGCGGCGGTCACGTGGCGGGGCGTCAGCTGGGCGTACGAAGTCACGCCCAGCAGTCCGAGGCAGATGCGGATCTCCTCCTCCAGCAGCTCGAGCGTCCGGACCAGCCCCGGCACGCCGGCGGCCGCAAGGCCGAGGCAGGCGAGGCGCCCGAGGCCCACGGTCTTCGCGCCGAGCGCGATCGCCTTCACCACGTCCGAGCCGCGCATGAACCCGCCGTCGACCCAGACTTCGGCGCGGCCGTTCACGGCTTCGAGCACTTCGGGCAGCACCGCGGCGCTGCCGAGGCCGTGGTCGAGCTGCCGGCCGCCGTGGTTGGAGACGTAGACGATCTCGACGCCGTGTTCGACCGCGATCTCCGCGTCCTCGGCGGTGGCGATGCCCTTGAGCGCCAGCGGCAGGTCGTGCTTGTCCTTGTAGCGCTTCACTTCGTCCCACGAGAGCGCGGCCTGGAAGGTCATGCCGGTGTTGTCGGTAGGGCGCCAGGGCTTCACGTAGCGGCCCGCGATGTCGCGTTCCCTGCGGCTGTAGAAGGCGCTGTCGACCGTGTAGCAGAAGGCCGTGTAGCCGTGGTCCTTCGCGCGCCTCACGTGGTCGTCTATCCAGGCCCGGTCGCCGCGGACGTAGAGCTGGAAGGCACGGACGTTGTCTGCCGCGGCCGCGGTGGCCTCGAGGCCGGGCTGGCAGACCGACGAGAGCATCTGCGGGATGCCGAACTCGGCCGCGCCCTTGGCGGCGGAGGCCGCGGCGCCTTCGGCGAACGACTCCATGCCGCCGACCGGCGCCAGCATCACGGGCAGGCGAACGTCCTTGCCGAGGAACGTCGAGCGCGAATCCACCTTGCTGACGTCGTTCAGCACGCGCGGCCGGAAGGCGATCGAGTCGAGGGCCTGGCGGTTGCGCCGCTGCGTGGTCTCGGTTTCGGTCGCGCCGGCGAGGTAGTTCCAGGGGCCGGGCGCGAGGTTGCGGCGGGCGGCATAAACGATTTCCTGCAGGGTGAGAAACTGTTCTTTTGCGTTCATGGCGCGGAGCGTATCACGGTGTAATCTCGGGGTTACGAGTGGAGGCGGACTGTTTCATGAGAACACTGATCCTGATGGTTTCGATGCTGCTGGGGGCCGCCCCGGCGCTCGCGCAGTTCCCGGAGCGCAGCGTGAAGCTGGTCGTGGGCTTCCCGGTGGGCAGCTCGCCGGACCTGATCGCGCGCATGCTCGGCGAGGAGCTCTCGAAGGGCTGGAAGCAGCCGGTGGTGGTCGACAACCGGCCCGGCGCCGGCGCGATCCTCGGCAGCGATTCGGTCGCGAAGTCCGCGCCGGACGGTTACACCGTGTACATCGCCACGCTCGGCGCGCTGGCGCTGAACCCGCACCTGTACAGGAAGCTGCCCTATGACCCGGTGAAGGATTTCGCCGGCATCACTTTCCTCGCCGAGAACCCGTTCGCGCTGGCGGTGCATCCGTCCGTGCCCGTGAAGACGGTGCCGGAACTGCTCGCCTACGCGAAGGCCAACCCGGGCAAGCTGAACTTCGGCTCCGGCGCGAGCTTCGCGCAGTTGCTCGGCGCGGCGTTCAACAAGCGCGCCGGCACCGACATCGTCAACATCTCCTACCGCGGCGTGCAGCAGGCGGTGACCGACTTCGTCGCCGGGCAGGTGCAGCTGCTTTTCGCCGACCTGCCGGCCATCCTGCCGCAGCACAAGGCGGGCAAGGCGCGCATCCTCGCCATCACCGGCAGCCGCCGCTCGCCGGTCGCGCCGGACATGCCGACGCTGCAGGAAGCCGGGATCGCCGGCATGGACCTGCCGACATGGTACGCGGCCGTCGCGCCGGCCGGCACGCCGCAGCCCGTGCTCGCCAAGCTGAACGCGGACATCGCACGCGCCATGGGCCTGCCCGACGTGAAGAGGAAGCTCGAGGCGCTCGGGCTGGATGCGCGCCCTTCGACGCCGTCCTACGTGGACGACCTCACCAAGGCCGAGATCCTGAAGTGGGGCGCCATCGTCAGGGAGGCGGGGATCCAGCCGGAGTGAGGTCCGCCCAGCCCGGCTAGCACTCCACGCGGCTGACCGGCAGTACGTTGATCGCGAGGCCGCCGAGGGCGGTCTCCTTGTACTTGTTCTGCATGTCCGCGCCGGTGGTCTTCACGGTCTCGATGGCCTGGTCGAGGCTCACGTTGTGCGATCCGTCGCCGCGCAGCGCGAGCGAGGCCGCGTTGATCGCCTTGATCGCACCCATGGCGTTGCGCTCAATGCAGGGGATCTGCACCAGCCCGCCGATCGGGTCGCAGGTCATGCCGAGGTGGTGCTCGATGCCGATCTCGGCGGCGTTTTCCACCTGCTCGTTGCTGCCGCCGAGCGCGGCGCACAGCCCCGCCGCCGCCATCGCGCACGCCGCGCCCACTTCGCCCTGGCAGCCGACCTCGGCGCCCGAGATCGATGCGTTGCGCTTGAAGAGGGCGCCCACGGCCGCGGCCGCGAGCATGAAGATACGCAGGCCCGCGCGGTTCGCGCCGGGACAGAAGTCGGCGTAATAGCGCATGACCGCGGGAATGATGCCAGCCGCCCCGTTGGTGGGGGCGGTGACCACGCGGCTGCCCGCGGCGTTCTCCTCGTTGACGGCGATGGCGAACAGGCTCACCCAGTCCATGACCTCGTGCGGCATCTTTGCGCCCGTGCCCTGCAATTGCCGGTACATCTCCGGCGCGCGACGCTTGACATTGAGGCCGCCCGGCAGCGTGCCCCCGATCACTAGGCCGCGTTCTATGCAGGCGCGCATGGCATCCCAGAGGCCGTCCAGGCCCGTGTCGATTTCGTCGTGGCCGCGCCAGGCGCGCTCGTTCCGGCGCACCACCTCGTGGATACGCAGCCCGTGCTCCGCGCCGAGGCGCAGCAGCTCCGCGGCGCTGGCATAGCCGAGCGGGGCGGGCGCGCGATCGGCCGCGGTGCTGTCGGCGGCCTCGCCTTCCTTCAGGATGAAGCCGCCGCCGATCGAGTAGAAGGTGGCCTCCGTGCGCGTGCCGTCCCTCATGGTCGCGACGATGCGCAGCGCATTCGGGTGGAAGGGCAGGGATTCGTGTCCGCGGAACTCGATGTCCTCGGCGATGAAGAACGGGACCTTGTGTTTCCCCAGCAGCGGAAGTTCCCCGTCCAGTGCGACCTCGTCCAGCACTTGCGGGATCGTTTCCGGGTCGACCGTGTCCTGGCGCAGGCCCGAAAGCCCGAGGATGATCGCCTTGTCGGTGCCGTGGCCGCGGCCGGTGAGGGCGAGCGACCCGTAGAGCACGGCCTTCACGTGCACGACCTGCGACAGGTCGGGCAGGTCCTCGAGGGCCTTGCGCGCCGCGCGCATCGGGCCGACGGTGTGGCTGCTCGATGGCCCGATGCCGATCTTGAAGAGGTCGAAGACGCTGATGTCCAGGGTCAGGCCTCCCGGCAGGCGTCGAACGCTCGGGAGAGCGCGGCTGCGTCGATGGACTGCGCAGGGCCGATCACGACGAGGCTGGACTGGTCCGGCGCACCTGCATGCTCGTCGGCCGCGAAGCTCCAACGCCGGCCCACCCGCTGGTAGACGGTACGGCTGGCGGGGGCGTCGGAAAGACGCAGCACGCCTTTGGCACGCAGCACGCCGGGTGGGAGCCCATCGAGCATCGCGCGCAGCCGGGTGGCGTCGAGCACCGCATCCGTGCTTGCGCTCCAGCTCGCGAACGCCGAGGCATGCTGTGGATCCTGCGGGCGGCCCGGGGCCAGGGCGCGCGTGCTGCGGATGCCCAGCGCGATCTCGGCGGGGACGTCCGCGTGGCTGGTCTCTATCACCGGCTTGCCGGGCGCGAGTTCTCGGGCGATGGCGCGGGCGGCGGCGAGCGCCGCATCGTCCACGAGGTCGGCCTTGTTCAGGATGACGAGGTCCGCAGCCGCGGTCTGCGCGGAAAAAGTTGCGGCGCAGGCGGGATCGGCGGCTGTCCGCGCCGCGGCCTCCGCGTCCACCACGGCGAGGATCCCGTCGAGGCGCAGCGCCGGGTTGGCCAGCGCCACCTGCGCGATGCCGTACGGGTCGGCAAGGCCGCTCGCCTCCAGCACGATGGCCTCGGGCGGGTCCTGCCTGCCTGCGAGTTCCAGCAGGGTCTTGGTCAGGTCGCCGGCGACCGTGCAGCAGGCGCAGCCGTTGGCGAGGCTGATGGTGTCCGCAGTCTGCGAAGTGATCAGCGCGGCATCGATGTTGATGCGCCCGAAGTCGTTGACCAGCACGGCGAGTCGGATGCCGTGCGTGCCCGAGAGCAGGCGGTTGACGAGCGTCGTCTTGCCCGCGCCGAGGAAGCCGCCGATCACCGTCAGCGGCAGCGAGCCGTCGGCGGCACGCTGCTTTTGCGGGATCATCTGCGCGGCCTGGATGAAGCCCGACAGCATCTGCCAGGCCTCGTCCTTAGAGGCCGCCCCGGCGAACGGGCGGTCGGCCATCAGGCGGGCTGCAGCTTGCCGCCGAGCACCGTGCCCCAGACGGGGATGTCGCGCAGCTTCATCGGGTCGACCTCGAACGGGTCCTGCTCCAGCACAGCGAAGTCGGCGAACTTGCCGGGCTCCAGGCTGCCGATTTTGTTCTCCAGCCCGAGCACGTAGGCCGCGTCGATCGTGATCGCGCGGATCGCGCGCAGCACGCCGATGCGCTCGCCCGGCGCCATCACGGTCTTGCCGTCAAGCGCCACGCGGTTCACCGCGGCCCACGCGGCGGTCAGCGGGTGCATGGGCACGACCACCAGCGAGAAATCCGAATGCAGCGCGAACACCACGCCTTCGCGCTCGAGCGACCCCAGCCGCGCCACGGCCTCCGAGCGGTCCGGCCCGAAGGCCTGCTCGCTGTGCAGCTGGCTGCGGTAGTGGACGAAGTAGTTGTTGACGCTCGCAACGCCCCCCAGCGCCTTGAGGCGCCGCGCCTGGTCGGGCGTGCTGATGCAGTAGTGCTCGATGGTGAAGCGGTGGTCGAAGCGCGGGTGCATCTCCTGCAGCTTCGCCAGCGCATTCAGCGAGGCGTCGATCGCCTCGTCGCCGTTGGCGTGGCAGTGGATCTGGATGCCGGCCTTCCAGAACGGCAGCATGCGCGCAGGCAGCTCGTCCCAGGGCACGTCGTTCCTCAGGCCGTTCGTGCCGTCGAGGTAGCCGGGGAAGTTGAGCCTGAGCGACATCGCCGGGAAGGAGCCGTCCGACAGGAACTTGATGCCGTGCAGGAACAGCTTCTCGTTGTTGCGCTCCTTCGCCATGTTCAGAAGGAACGCCGCCGACTTGTCGGCGTGGGTCTTGTAGAGCGGGTTCTCGAGAGGCACCAGCGCCATGCGCAAGGGGAAAGCCGGGTCGTTGACGGCATCCACGTGCATCTGCCATTCGAGCTCGAAGTCGTTGAAGCCGAACACCATCTCGGCCGTCGCCGTGACGCCGGCGCGCCGCGCCGTGTCGCCCATCATGCGCAGGCCCGCCAGCCCGCCGCCTTTCTGGATCACCGCGCGCATTGCGCCCAGCGCCATGCGCCCGGCCTCGATCTCGACGAACACCCCGCTCAGCCGCCCGTCGGGGTAGCGCTGCACGCCGTGCACCGCGATGTCGGGCTTGATGCCGGTGTAGTCGAGCGCCGCGCTGTTCAGGTAGAAGAAATGCGGTGCGTAGGAGATCACCCACATCGGGCGGTCCTTGCTGATCGCGTCGAGCTCGTCGCGGTGCAGGTGGCCGCCCTGGATCGCGGGGTCGAGGCCCCAGGCGATCAGCGGCTTCTTCGGGTCGGATTCCTCAGCGTGCGCGGCGCGCAGTTTCGCGATGACTTCCTCGTGGGTGAGCAGCGCCGGGTTGATGCCCTTGGGCCCCGGAGACTCGATCGGGCCGATGTAGTGCAGCATCAGGTAGCCGGCCGACATCGAGAAGTGCGTATGCGGGTCGATCAGCCCCGGCATGATGACCTTGTCCTCCAGCGTCCGGTCGATCACGTGTTCGTGGCGCGACAGCCACGGTTGCATGGACTTCAGCGTCCCGGTGGACACGACCTTGCCGTCCATCACGGCGATTGCCTCGGCCTCGGGGCGGCCCGGGTCCATGGTGATGACCTTGCGTGCGGTGAACACGGTGATCCTGCTCATGGGGTTGCCTCCTCGGTGCGGTGGGTCGAAACGGTCAGGCCGGTCAGTTCAGCCCGCGTGCGATGCGGCCGGTGTCGAGGCCGCGGGATGCGTGGAGTTCCGTCGCGGCGTCGAGCAGCCATTCGGCCACGTAGGGCGCGAAGGAGGGGCGCACGAAAACGCGGAACGTGGAGTGCGCATCGAGGCACTGCAGGACCATCTGCGATTTCGCGAGCACGGTCTGCGCGCACTGCGGCGCCCCGAACGCGCTGGCGTGCAGGTCGAGCGGGCAGCCCTTGGCGAGCACGAGGCGGGCGTTGGCGCCCGAGAGTTCGATGACGGTCCGGTTGGCCGACACGTCGTTCACCGAGTGGTGGATGGTGTGCAAAGCGGCGCGCAGGGCGGCGCAGAGCGCCTCTCCCTTCCCGTCAGGGGCAGTCACCAGCCACTCGTCCGGCCCGAGCCACAGGGCCTGGCAGTCGTTGCCGGACGCCCAGGTGTTGGCGGCGACTGGCAGGTCGCAGCCGAGCACCTCGCGGACCTTCGAGGCGAACGCCGCGTCGGCCGCATTGCCGCGCAGGTTCACCTGGCCGACGTAAGGCACTTCGCGCATCGCGAAGGCGGCCGGGTCGTCGCTCGCGGCAGGGAAGCGCGAGACCCAGTCGGCAAGGGGAGACACCCGTCTAGTCGATGCCGTCACGGCGCCTGCCTTCCTTGTCGATGAACACGGGGTCGACGATCGTCATGGGCTGGAGGCTCGCGCCCCGCACGCAGTACACGGTCTGCCCGTGCATCTGCCGCCCGTCGGCGACCAGCGCCAGCGCAAAGCCTGATTCGAGGTTCGGGCTGTGGTAACCCGAGGTGACGTGCCCGATCGAGGGGCTGCCGGTCGCCGGGTCGTGCCTTGCCCGGGAAGGGCTCGCCACGAGGTGCGATCCTTCGACAGGGACGAAGGCCTTGTCCCGCGGCAGCAGGCCGACCAGCTGCTTCCTGCCTGCGCGGCTGGTGTCGGCGCGCGAGAAGGAGCGCTTGCCGATGAAGTCCTTCTGCTTCGACACCGCCCACTCCAGGCCCACGTCCTGGGGGGTGACGGTGCCGTCCGTCTCCTGGCCGATGATGATGTAGCCCTTTTCGGCGCGCGCGACGTGCATGGTTTCGGTCCCGTAGGGCGTGAGGCCGTGCGGCTTGCCGGCCTCGATCACGGCCTCCCACATCGCAAGGCCGTGCCAGGTGGGGACGTTGATCTCGTAGGACAGTTCGCCGTTGAAGCTGATGCGGAACACGCGCGCCTGCAGTCCCGCGACCACGCCGTCGCGGAAGGTCATGAAAGGGAAGGCCGCGTTGGAGAAATCCATGTCCGGCGCGAGGGCCTGGAGGATCTTCCGCGCGTTCGGCCCGACGACGGCTGTCGTCGCCCACTGCTCGGTCACGGTCGTGCAATAGACCCTGAGGTCCGGCCACTCGGTCTGCAGCCACTCCTCCAGCCAGTCCAGCACGCGCGCGGCGTTGCCGGTCGTGGTGGTCATCAGGAAGCGGTCCTCGGCCAGTCGCGCCGTCACGCCGTCGTCCATCACCATGCCGTCGGGCTTGCACATCACGCCGTAGCGGCAACTGCCCACCGCAAGCTTCGTCCACGCATTGGTATACATGCGGTTGAGGAACTCGGCGGCGTCCGGGCCCTGGATGTCGATCTTGCCGAGCGTCGTCGCGTCCATGACGCCGGCGGTGGTGCGCAGCGCTTTGGTCTCGCGCGCGACTGCCGCGTGCATGTCCTCGCCCGGCTGCGGAAAGTACCAGGGCCGCTTCCACTGGCCCACGTCCTCGAACATCGCGCCGTTGGCCGCGTGCCAAGCGTGCATCGGGGTCATGCGCACCGGGTCGGACAGGCTGCCGCGGTCGCGTCCGGCGATCGCGCCGAACGTGACCGGCGTAAAGGGCGGTCGGAACGTGGTCGTGCCGACTTCCGGGATCGACTTGCCGAGTGAGCCGGCGAGGATCGCGAGGCCGATGACGTTCGAAGTCTTGCCCTGGTCGGTCGCCATGCCGTTGGTCGTGTAGCGCTTGGTGTGCTCGACCGAACGGAAGCCTTCGCGCGAGGCGAGCAGGATGTCCGGCTCGGTCACGTCGTTCTGGTAGTCGACGAAATGCTTGCCCGGAAGCGTCATGCCGAGCAGCGACTGCACCGACCAGACCGGCAGGATGCCGAGTTCGTCGGCCGCCGGCGCGGGCGCCGCGGCGGGGGCAGGATGCCCGAGCGCCGAAAGCGTGCGCTGCGCGGCTGCGGCGCCGTCGGCGAGGGCCGAATCGAGCAGGAAGCGCGCGTTGAGCGCGCCGGCCACTTCGACGGCCTGGATGCACTGGTCCGGCAGGAAGCAGGCGAGCTTGTCGTCGTAACGCAGCTTGCCGGGCGCCTGGCTGAAGAGGTGCACGGCCGGGCTGAGCCCCCCCGAGACGAGTACGTGGTCGCAGGCGATGCGGGCGAGCCCCGTGCCCTTGACCGGCCGCACGTCCACGCTTTCCACCCTCTTGCCGCCCTGGGCGGACGAGATCACCGAGCCGCGCAGCACCTGGATGCCGGCCTGGGCTGCGCGCTTAAGCAGGTCTTCGCCGATTTCGGCGCGCACGTCGATGATCGTGGGCAGGTTGCCCGCTGCGGCGTGGGTTTCCAGCGCCAGAGCGAAACCGTGGTCGTTGTTGACGAAGGCGACGCCGCGCTTGCCGAGCGACACGCCGTAGCGCGTGGCGTAGGCGCAGGCGGCGTTCGCCAGCAGGATCCCGGGCAGGTCGTTGTTGCCGAAGACGATGGGCCGCTCGTGCGCGCCGGTGGCGAGGACAACCCGTTTCGCGCGGAAATGCCACAGGCGCTTCCTTGCCACGCCTGCGGTGCGCCCCGGCCCGCCGTGGTCGGTGCGGCGCTCCACCGCCATCAGGTAGTTGTGGTCGTAGTAGCCGAACACGGACGTCCGGCGAAGCACCAGCACGTTCGGCAACTGCCCGAGTTCGTCCGCGGCGCGCGAGGCCCATTCGGTCCCCGTGCCGCCATCGATCGTGGCCGGGCGCGACAGCAGGCTGCCGCCGAGTTCGTTCTGCTCCTCGACCAGAACCGTGCGCACGCCCTGCCGGCCGGCCTGCAGCGCGGCGGCGAGGCCGGCGGGCCCCGCGCCGACGACGAGCACGTCGCAATGCCAGTGCATCCGGTCGTAGATGTCGGGATCCGGCGCGTCCGGCGCGACGCCCAGGCCCGCCGCGGCGCGCAACGCGGGCTCGTAGACCTTCTTCCAGAAGCCTTTCGGCCACATGAAGGTCTTGTTGTAGAAGCCCGCGACGAGGATCGCGGAGGCGAGGCCATTGACCGCGCGCAGGTCGAATTCGACGCTGGGGAAGCAGTTGACGCTGGAGGCCTCGAGGCCGTCGTACAGTTCGATCTCGGTGGCGCGCAGGTTGGGCTCGGTGTAGGGGCCCTTTTCGAGCTGCACGAGCGCGTTCGGTTCCTCGTTGCCCACCGACAGCATGCCGCGCGGGCGGTGGTACTTGAAGCTCCGCGCGACGAGGTGGATGCCGTTGGCGAGCAGCGCCGAGGCGAGCGTGTCGCCGGCATAACCCTGCAGGCGCTTGCCGTTGAACGTGAAGTCGAGCGGGCGCAGGCGGTCGACCCGGCCGGCGCCTTCGAGGCGCCGGTCGTTGAGATGCGGGCTCGTCATTTCACGCCCGCCGGAGGGGGCTCACCCGGCTTGTAGACGGCGCTGATCTCGTGCGTCACCGTGTGCCGCGCCATGTTGAACCAGCGGCGGCAGCCCTGGCTGTGGACCCAGCGCTCGAGGAACAGCCCCTTGGGGTTGTCGCGCATGAAGACGTACTGCGCCCAGTCCTCATCCGAAAGTGCGTGCGGGTCCTTGGGGTAGGCGACGTGCGCCTGCCCGCCGTAGGAGAACTCCATCTCCTCGCGTTCGCCGCACCAGGGGCAGGCAATCCTGAGCATCGTCAGTGGGCCGCAGTCAATGGGCAACCGCGGCGGCGCCGTGCTCGTCGATCAGGGCGCCGCTCGTGAAACGGTCGAGCGAGAACGCAGCGTTCAGCGGGTGCGGCTCGCCGGTGGCGATGGTGTGCGCGAAGACCCAGCCCGAGCCGGGCGTGGCCTTGAAGCCGCCCGTGCCCCAGCCGCAGTTGATGAACAGGTTCTTCACCGGGGTCTTCGAGACGATGGGGGAGGCGTCGGGGCACACGTCGACGATGCCGCCCCAGGTGCGCAGCATCCGCACGCGGCTGAAGATCGGGAACAGCTCGATCAGCGCCGCCATCTGGTGCTCGATGATGTGGAACGACCCGCGCTGGCTGTAGGAGTTGAACGAGTCGATGCCCGCGCCGATCACCAACTCGCCCTTGTCCGACTGCGAGAGGTAGACGTGCACGGCGTTCGACATCACGACGCACGGATGGATGGGCTTGATCGGTTCGGAGACGAGGGCCTGCAGAGGGTGGCTCTGCAGCGGCAGCCGGATGCCGGCCATTTCGGCGAGCACCGAGGTGTGGCCCGCGGCCACCATGCCGACCTTGTCGGCCATGATCGTGCCGCGCGTCGTGCGCACGCCGGTGACGCGGCCGTCCTCGCGAAGGATCCCCGTGACCTCGCAGTTCTGGATGATGTCCACGCCGAGGCTGTCGGCGGCGCGAGCATAGCCCCAGGCCACCGTGTCGTGGCGGGCCGTGCCGGCGCGGCGTTGAAGGGTCGCGCCCATCACCGGGTAGCGCGCGGTCTTCGAGATGTCGATGATCGGGCAGAACTCCTTCACCTGCTCAGGCGTCAGCCATTCGCCGTCGATGCCGTTCAGGCGGTTGGCCTCTACCCGGCGAACGCTTTCCCGCACGTCGGCCAGGTTGTGCGCGAGGTTGATCACGCCGCGCTGGCTGAACATCAGGTTGATGTTGAGGTCGTCGTTGAGGCCTTCCCAAAGCTTGAGGGCGTGCTCGTACAGCGCGCCGCTCTCGTTCCACAGGTAGTTGGAACGGATGATCGTGGTGTTGCGGCCGGTATTGCCGCCGCCGATCCAGCCCTTCTCGAGTACGGCGACGTTGGTCATGCCGTGGTTCTTCGCGAGGTAGTAGGCCGTCGCGAGCCCGTGCCCACCGCCGCCAATGACGATCGCGTCGTATTTCGGCTTGGGCGCGGCGTCGCGCCAGAACGGCTTCCAGCCGGTGTGGCCGGAAAGCGAGTTCTGCAGCAGGCTGAGGAGGGAAAAGCGTTGCATGGTGTCGATCCGTCCCGGGATGCTATGCATGGCGGCCCGCCAGCACTTTCATTTAAGCGACAGATTGTTTAATCTATACGACAACTCCACGGACACATCACAAGGCCAGCCATGGCGAGGATCACCCGGGCCAGGAAAGTCGCGGCGCAGGCCGGGGCTCCGCGCTCGCCGAAGCTGCGGGTCGGCTTCGTGCTGGCGCCGCGCTTCACGCTCACGGCGTTCGCCGGGTTCGTCGACACGCTGCGGCTGGCGGCCGACGACGGCGACCGCAGCCGGCCGATCGACATCGAATGGAGCGTGCTCGGGGCCTCAAGCGCGCCCGTAACCTCCAGCTGCGGCGCTATGGTGCAGCCTTGGGCCGAGATGGACGCGCCCGAGCGCTTCGACTGCATCGTCGTGGTCGGCGGTTTGCTGCACGGCGGACAGAAGGTGCTTCCCGGGACTTACCCTTTCCTGAAGGCTGCGGCCAGGGCCGGGGTGGCGCTGGTGGGGCTGTGCACCGGCTCCTTCATACTGGCGCGGGCCGGGCTGCTCGACGGGTACGTCGCCTGCGTGAGCTGGTTCCACCGCGAGGAATTCGTCGCCGAGTTCCCCGAGCAGCGCATGATCACCAACCGGATGTTCGTCGTCGACCGCGACCGGATGACCTGCGCGGGCGGAACCAGCGTCGTGCACCTTGCGGCGCACCTTATAGAGAAGACCTACGGAAGGGCCCTGGCCAACAAGAGCCTGCGCATCCTGATCGAGGACCAGCCGCTGCCGTCCAACACGCCCCAGCCGGAGTCCGTCGTCACCCGCCAGTCCCACGACAGCGTGGTGCGCCAGGCCATGCTGTTGATCGAGCAGAAGCTCGCCCAGCCCGACCCGTTGACCGACATTTCGGAAGCGCTCGGGATCAGCATGCGGCAGCTCGAAAGGAAGTTCGTCGCCGACGTGGGCATCACGCCGCGCGACTACCGGCTGCAACTGCGCCTCGCGCGGGCGCGCTGGATGATCGAGCACACGGACCTGTCGGTCACCGATGTCGGCTTCGAGTGCGGGTTCGGGGACTGCTCGCACTTTTCGCGTGCATTCACGGGCCACTTCAAGGTGCGTCCTTCGAGTCTGCGCCGCCCGGCCTGAGTTCCCTCGCGAGCGGATTCACGCGATTTCGCTAAAGTCCATAAAGATGTCGCAAAACCACAAAACGCGGGGGGTTGCTTTCGTTAAGCTGGCTCGATTGGTCATTTGCCGGGGAGAACGAATGGGCGCATGGATTCGCATTGCGATGCTGGCGGTGCTTGCCGCCGTGCATCCCGGGGCCCACGCCCAGTTCCCCGACAAGCCCATCAAGGTGGTGGTGGCCTGGCCCCCCGGCTCGCCGACCGACAGCGTGGCGCGCATCGTCTCCGAGCGGCTTTCGCAACGGCTGGGCCAGCCCGTGACGGTCGAGAACCGGCCGGGCGCCAACGGCACCATTGGGACGACGTATGTCGCCAAGGCCGCCCCCGACGGCTACACGCTGGTATTCGCCACGGCCGACACGCACTCGATCAATCCGCACGTCTACAAGTCCCTGCAGTACGACGCGATGAAGGGCTTCGAGCCGATCTCGCTGGTCGGCGTGGTGAACTTCCTGCTGGTCGCGCGCGCCAACTTCGAGTACGCAGACCTGCAATCGATGATGGCGGCAGCAAAACTGCAGCCCGGCAAGATCTCCTACGCAACCTGGGGCACCGGCAGCACCGCGCACGTCGCCTTCGCGCTGCTCGAGCAGGCGGCCGGCATCCAGATGCTCCACGTGCCGTTCCAGGGGTCCGCGCCGGCGATGAACGCCATCTTCGGTTCGCAGGTCGACATCATGGTGACCGGTGCGCCGCTCACCGCCGACAACAATCGCAAGGCGGGCAAGATCAAGGTGCTCGGCGTGAGCGGGCCGCAGCGCATGACGGGCCTCGCCGACGTGCGGACCTTCATCGAGCAGGGCGTCGACGCGCAGGCCGGGTCCTGGTACGGCCTTCTGGCGCCGGCCGGCCTCCCGGTGGCGGTGCGCGACCGGCTGGCGAACGAAACGATCGCGCTGCTTAAGGTGCCGGAGACCGCGCAGAAGATCGCCGGGTTCGGCTGGACCGTGGTGGGCAATACGCCCTCCGAATACGCGGCCTTCCTGCGCGCCGAGCTCGACCGCTACGGCAAGGTCATCAAGTCGCGCGGCATCCAGCTCGACCAACCCTAGGCTCGGCAACCCCACTTCGGAGCAGGCACCACATGGCACAGGCAGTCGAAGTCAGCGAGAAAGCCCGGTCGATCTACAGGTCGTCGCTGGTCTGGGACATGACCGTCCCCTACGGCATGCAGCACGCCACCGACGGGATCACGCTGCCCCGGTTCAGGAAGGCGGGCTTCGGCCTGGTGTCGCTCACGCTCGGCGGGGACAAGACCTTCGGGCCCGAGCAGGCGCTGGCCAACATCAGCAAGGCCTACGCCGTCTGCGCCAAGAACCCGGACCTGTACGTGATGGTGAAGGGGATCGACGACGTGGACCGCGCCCGCAAGGAAGGCAAGCTCGCGATCACGATCAACTTCCAGGGCACCAACGTGCTGGCCAACGACCTCGGCCTGGTCGAGGTGTTCTACCGCCTCGGCGTGCGCCACATGCTGATGGCCTACAACCAGAAGAACCTCGTCGGCGACGGCTGCGCCGAGCGCACGGATGCGGGCCTGTCGCGCTTCGGTCTTGCGATGATCAAGGAGATGAACCGGGTCGGGATGCTGGTCGACGGCACGCATACCGGCTATCGCACCAGCATGGAGGCGATGGAGGCGAGCACCTCGCCTTCCATCTTCTCGCATTGCTGCGCCTACTCGGTGTTTCCCCACTACCGCAACATCAAGGACGACCAGATCAGGAAGTGCGCCGAGACCGGCGGCGTGATCGGCGTGAACGGGCTGGGGGAATTCATCGACGACATGGAGGCCACCAGCGAATCCATGTTCCGCCACCTCGACCACATCGTGAACCTCGTCGGCCCGCAGCACGCGGGCATCGGCCTGGATTACGTCAAGGACACCGCCGGGTTCTGGAAGTACGTCGACGACAACCCCGAGGCGTGGCCGGAGAACAACGGCAAGCCGAACCGCCACACGAAGTTCGTGCAGCCCGAGCAGATCGAGGACCTGGCCGAGCTGATGTGCAGGAAGAACTATGCCGAGACCGATATCCGCGCGATCCTGGGCGGAAATTTCCACCGCGTATGCAAGCAGGTCTGGAAGTAAATCTCACGCCGTAACCCATTAAAACGGAGGGTTCCATGAAACGCAGAGAGTTCGTAGGGGCAGGGCTGGCAGTGGCGGGGGCGGGCGTGCTTGGCATGCGACCGTCGTTCGCACAGAGCAAGCAGATCGTCGTG
This sequence comes from Burkholderiales bacterium, assembly GCA_965279075.1. Classification (GTDB taxonomy): domain Bacteria; phylum Pseudomonadota; class Gammaproteobacteria; order Burkholderiales; family SG8-39; genus SZAS-79. The sequence goes on from CBDIHI010000011.1 coordinate 675,239, forward strand.
ACCAACTGGGGCGGCGACTGGAACGGCCGCGCCGTGAAGCACATCGAGGCGCCGCTGCTCGAGTCCAAGGGCTGGACCATAGTGCGGGACCTGAACGAGCAGCCCCAGCGCATGACCAAGATCCTCGCCGAGAGGCGCCTGCCGCGCGGCACGGTCGACGTCGCCCATTTCGCCGATGGCGAGGCATACACGCTGAACGTCCAGGACGCCCTGGATACGATCGATTACTCGAAGATCCCGAACGCAGCGACCATGTTCCCGAAGATGAAACAGCCGTACTTCATGCCGTGGCTGTATTCCGCCTGGGAAATCGTCTACCTGGTCGACAAGATCAAGGATCCCGTCACGTCCTACGGGGACCTGTGGAACCCGAAGTACGCGGGCAAGATCGGCGTGATGGACCAGAACTACGGCGCCGCCATGCAGGTGGCGAGCATCCTCGCCGGCGGCAAGATGGACAACCTCGAGGGCGCCAAGAAGATGCTGCTCGAGTGGAAGAAGGCCGTGCAGCCCAAGGTCTATCCTTCGCACCAGCAGGCGCAGGCGGCGCTGAAGGCCGAGGAAATCTGGATGATGGGCAACTGGAAGGCGCGGGGGCTGCAGTGGCAGAAGGACGGCCTCAACGTGCGCGTAGTGTCGCCCAAGGAAGGCGGCATCCACACGGTGTTCGGCGTTGTGATCCCGAAGCGCGCGGCCAACAAGGAAGGCGCCCATGCCTACCTGAATGCGCTGATCGACCCGGTCGGCATGCGCAACCTGTGCTCGGACAACTTCTACGCGCCCCCGACCACCGCGGTCAGCATCCCGGGCGAGATCGGCGCGAAGATCGCGTTCACGCCGGCGCAGACCGCGGCGCTGCACTATTACGACCACAAGTACTGGGCGGAGAACATCACCAAGTGGCTCGACTGGTGGAAGAAGGACTTCATCAGCGCCTGACCGGGGGCCTGGCGGAGCGACGGTGAGCGCGGGCGACATGCGGGAAGGCCGCACCTGGGGCGGTTCGGCGCTGGTGGTGCCGGCACTCGTCCTGGTGGCGGCGTTCCTGCTCGCGCCGCTCGCGCTGATCCTGCGCTACAGCTTCGACCGGTACGACCCGGTCAAGCTGATGCTCGGGGTGTTCAGCCCCCGCAATTATGTGCAGGCGGTCGCCGACCCGTTCTACCAGAACGTGCTCTCTACCACGGCCGGCATCGCCGCGCTGTCCACCGTGATCGTGATGCTGCTCGCATTCCCGGTCGCCTACTACATCTCGCGCGTGGAGTCGCAACGCCTGCGCGGCTGGCTGATCATCCTGACCATGCTGCCGCTGCTGCTGGGAAACGCGGTCCGCTCCGCGGCCTGGATGATCGTGATGGGCACCAAGGGCGTGGCCAATGCGCTGATGCTGGGCGTGGGCCTGATCGAGGAACCCATGAAGATCCTCTACACGCCGACGGCCGTGGTCATCGCGCTGGTCTCGGTGCTGCTGCCGTTCGCCATCATCACGCTGCAGAGCGTGATGGACTCCATTCCCGCCAGCCTGGAGGAAGCCGGACAGTCGCTGGGCCACTCCCCGCTGCGCACGGTGTTCGGGGTGGTGCTGCCGCTGGCCATGCCCGGGGTGGTCGCCGCCGCCGCGATTTCCTTCGCGCTGGCCATGAACGCCTACGCGACCCCGGTGCTGATCGGCGGCCCGACCATGAAGATGATGGGGCCGGCGGTGTATGACCAGATCGCGAAGGCCAACAACTGGCCCTTCGGCTCGACGCTCGCGTGCATCCTGATGCTGGCGACGCTCCTGCTCACCGTGCTGTCCACGCGTTTCCTCAGCCGGAAGTACTACTGAGCATGGGTGCAATTTCCTTCGGGCGGTTGGCGTTCCTCTCCCTGGTGGTCGCCATCTTCGCGTTCGTGATCGCGCCGCTGCTGACGATAGTCTGGGTGAGCTTCTTCGCCGACAAGATCCTGGCCTTCCCGCCCACCGGGTATACGGTCGCATGGTACGCGCGTGCCTGGGAGATAGCCGATTTCGCCAACGGCTTCCTCATGAGCCTCAAGGTCGGGTTGTGCGCGACCCTCGGGTCGCTGGCCATCGGGGTGCCCGCGGCGCTGGCCATCGAGCGCTTCCCCTTCCCGGGCCGCGAGACCATCCGGCAGGTCCTGCTTTCCCCGATGTATGTACCGGCCATCGTGGCCGGCGCGGCGGTCTACATCTACTTCATCGAACTCGAGATCCTCACCAATTTCCAGCTGGCCGCGACCTTCACGGGCCTGGTGATCGCGCACACGCTGGTGGCGCTCCCCTGGACCATGCGGCTGGTGTGCGCGTCGCTGGTTTCCGCCAACACGGTCTCCGAGGAGGCGGCCCGCAGCCTGGGCGCGAACGCGCTGCAGACCTTCTTCTACGTCACGCTGCCGATCATCCGCCCCGGGATGATCGCGGCCGCCATGTTCTCGTTCATCGCCTCGTTCTCGGACCTGGAGAAATCGCTCTTCCTCGTCGGGCCCGGCAAGACCACGCTGCCGATCGCGATCCTGAACTACCTCGAATGGAGCCTCGATCCCACGATCTCGGCGGTGGCGACGGTCCAGATCCTCATCATCGGTGCGGCGCTGATCGTGTCGGACCGCTTCGTCAAACTTGGAAAGGTGTTCTAGCCCCATGGCCGGCGTCACGCTCAGCAACATCCGCAAGACCTACGGCGCGCTCGCCGCGGTGGACGACGTTTCCATCGACATCCGCGACGGCGAGTTGCTCGCGCTGCTCGGGCCCAGCGGCTGCGGCAAGACCACGACGCTGCGCATGATCGCGGGGTTCGTGGCGCCGACGGCGGGGACCGTGAAGTTCGGCGAGCGCGACGTGACCCGGGTCCCGGTCCACAAGCGCAACGTCGGGATGGTGTTCCAGGGGTACGCCCTGTTCCCGCACCTGACGGTGGCGAAGAACGTCGAGTTCGGCCTGCGCGTGCGCGGCTGGGACAAGGCGAAGATCGCCGCACGCGTGACGGAGATGCTGCGCTGGGTGCAGATGGAGTCGATGGCCGAACGCTCCCCGCGGGCGCTGTCGGGCGGACAGCAGCAGCGCGTGGCGCTCGCGCGCGCGATGGCCAACCACCCGGACGTGCTGCTGCTCGACGAGCCGTTCTCGGCGCTGGACGCCAAGCTGCGCACCCAGATGCGCACCGAGATCCGCGAACTGCAGAGGCAGGCGGGCATCACCTCGGTGTTCGTGACCCACGACCAGGAAGAGGCGATGGCGATCGCCGACCGCATCGGCGTGATGAGTCATGGCAAGCTGGAGCAACTGGGTTCGGCGGAAGATCTCTACAAGCGGCCGGTGTCGCGGTTCGTGGCCGGCTTCATCGGCAAGTGCAACTTCGTCGAGGGCCGCGTGACGTCGCCGGGTCGATTCGAGTCGGCGAGCGGGCAGGTGCTGCAGTTCTCCGGGACCCATGCCGGCGGGCCGGCCGCACTGTGTTTCCGGCCCGAGCATGCGGTGCTTGGCGCGGCGGGCGGTGCGGGCAACAGCATCCAGGTTACGGTCAAGGCGGTGACCTACCTCGGGCCGGTTACGGAGTACGACGTCGTGAACGATGCCGGCGACAAGCTGCTGGTCAGCGCTTCCTCCAGCGACGGCGCGGCGGTCCCGAAGGAGGGCGACAAGCTCCCGCTCGGCTGGCGCGTCGAGGACGCGTTCGTAGTCAACTGAATTTCCACCCGCAGGACTGGCAATGAAAATCGTCGACTCCTTTCCTTACGCAGTGCGGGAGGTCCGCAACTGCTGGATCCCGCTCGCCCGCGCGGGGCATGAGGGCACGCGCCTCGCGGCGCGCCTGTGGCTGCCGGAGGTGCCTGCCGGGGAGAAAGTGCCCGCGGTGATGGATTTCTTCGTCTACCGCAAGAGCGACATCCAGGCCGTGCGCGACTCGACCACCTACGGCAACCTCGCCGGCCATGGCTATGCGTGCATCAAGGTCGACTGCCGCGGGACGGGGGATTCCGACGGCCTCGCGCCGGACCAGTTTTCGACGGAGTTCGTGGAGGACGCGCTGGAGGCGCTGGCCTGGATCGCACGGCAGCCCTGGTGCAGTGGCATGGTCGGGATGACCGGGCTGTCGTGGCCGGGCCACATGTGCCTGCAGGTCGCCGCGCGCAACCCGCCCGAACTGCGCGCCATCGTCCCGATGGACGCCGCGGACGACCGCTACACCAACAAGTACCACGGCGGGTGCCTGCTGCATTACGGGTTCACGATCAGCGCCGCGCTGCTCGGGATGCACGCGAGGCCGCCGAACCCGGAGCATGTGGGCGAAGGTTGGCGGGAGGCATGGAAGGCGCGCGTCGAGAGTTCGGCCGCCTGCATCGAGCGCTGGGTCGCGCACCCCGACCGCGATGACTACTGGGCCGCAGGCTCCGTGACCGACAAGTATGCCGGGATGACCGCGGCGGTCTACGCCTCGTGCGGGCTCGCGGATCCCGGGTATGCGGTCTGCGTGCCGCGCATGCTCAAGGGCCTTGCCGGGCCGCGCAAGGTCCTGCTCGGCCCCTGGGCGCACCGCACGCCGCACTACCCGATGCCCGGGCCCGGCGTGGATTTCGTCAACGAGATGCGGCGCTGGTTCGACCAGTGGCTGAAGGGCATCGATACGGGGATCCTCGACGAACCCGCGGTGCGTTCGTGGATCTACGCCGGCGGCCCGCCAAAAGCCCAGGTCGGAGATGCAGCGGGGCGGTGGGTGACGGAAACCGAATGGCCGCCGAGCGGCATCGAGACGCGCAGCTTCGCGATCTGCAAGGAAGGCCTGCTGCAGGCGGGCGGTACCGCCGGTGTGGTGTCCGTTTCTTCGCCCCTGACGATGGGCACGGCGGGCGGAGAATGGATGCCGTGGTTCGTCGCCGGGAACGGACCGGAACTTTCCGGCGACCAGCGCTCCGATGACGCGCTGTCGGCATGCTTCGACTCCGCGCCGCTGGACGACGGGGTCGACGTCTTTGGCGAGGTGCGCACGACCCTGGAGGTGTCTTCGGACCAGCCCCAAGCGCAGGTGGTCCTCAGGCTCTGTTCCGTCGCGCCGGACGGCACGTCGCGGCGCCTGGCGTTCGGGTTCCTTGACCTCGGCCACAGGGAGGGCGACACGCAGCGCCTGCCCCTCGAACCGGGCAGGCGCTATCGCATCTCGGTGGACATGCTGCCGGCGGCGGTGCACGTCCCGCAGGGGCACCGCTTGCGCCTCGCGGTCTCGACCAGCTACTGGCCGATGATCTGGCCGTCGCCGCGCCGCGCGACGCTGTCGATCCATGCCGGTGCCGGTGCGCTGCAGGTGCCGGTCCGCCCGCGCCGGGCTGAAGACGATGCGGTGCCTTCGCTCGGCGAGCCGACCGTCGCCCGTGGCAACCCGACCACCGTGCTGAGGCAGCCAGCGGTGAAGCGCACCCTTGCGCAGGACCTCGCCACGGACACCACGACGCTTACGATCGAAGAGGACGGCGGCCACACGCGCATCGACGACCGCGCGATCGAGATCGACTGGACGGGCCGGCGGGTCACCTCGATCCGGCCCGACGATCCGCTGTCGGCGTCCGCCTACGCCGAGTGGACGTGGAAGCTCAGGTTCGGCGCCGTCGAAACGACGAGCTACGCGAGTACGCGCCTGACCTGCACGCTCGACACTTTCGAGATCGAGGCGCGGGTCGAGGCGAAGGAAGGTACCCGGCTGGTCGCCGAGAAGACGATCAGGCGTAGCGTGCCGAGGCCGGGGCGCTAGGCCGCCCTGGCCTGTGCCTTCACCTGGGGCTGCTTTGCGCCGACTTCATCGAGGTACCTGAGGCAGCGCTCGGTGGTCTCGACGTCGCCGAATTTCGCGTCGATGTCGAACAGGTTCCACAGCACGGCGCCCGGCACGCGGTCGCCGATCGCTTCCTTGACCGCGATCGGGCGGAAGCCGTCGGCGAGTCCGTCGCAGACCGTCTCGCGCACGCAGGCCGAGGCCGTCACGCCGGTCACCAGGATCGTGTCCACGCCCGCAGCGCGCAGGTAGCCCGCCAGGTAGGTGCCGTGGAAGGCGCTCGCGCGCTTCTTGATGAGCAGCTGCTCGCCCTCGATCGGCGCGATGCGCGAGTCGATGGCCCACAGCGCGGTGTTTTTCTGGTCCACCACGTCGACCGGGATCTTGTCGTGCCACAGCCCCATGTCCGTGTGCGGGTTGTTGCGGTCGGTGATCTGGTAGCAGGTCGTGACGTGCACCACCGGCAGGTTGTACTTGCGGAAGGCGGCCAGGAGCTTCTGCATCGACGGGATGATCTGGTCGTCGACGTGCTCGCAGGTGAAAGGGTTGCCCGGGCGTGTCCACGCGTTGGCCAGGTCGACGCTGATCAGGGCGGGCTTCGCGCCGAACCCGACGCGGCGCTGGAAGCCGCGGGCCTGGTAGCGGCGGGTGGCTTCGGCGAAGGCTGCTTCGAGGGCGGCTTCGAGTTGCTTGTCGGCGAGGTCCTTGGACATTGCGTCACTCCTGCGTGGGTTGGCGTGGTTCCCATGCTACGGGGATGTCGCTGAATTTTGATATCAATTGTTTATTAATTGATGCAAAATTTGGTAACAATGTCCAAATCCCCGCCCAGCGCCCCGCGCGCACCCCGGTTCGACCTGCGCCAGGCGCGGGCCTTCCTCTTCGTTGCCGACGAGTTGCATTTCGGCCGCGCGGCGGCGCGCCTCTTCATGACCCAGCCCGCGCTGAGCCGCACGATCCGCACGCTGGAAGAGGCCGTGGGCGTGCCCCTTTTCGAGCGGTCCACGCGACGCGTGCGCCTGACGCCGGCGGGTGATGCCTTTGCCGCCGAGTGCCGCCTGGCGCTGGGCCATCTCGAGCGGGCAACCGCATCCGCCACGAACGCTGCCGAAGGCCGGGAGGGGCGGCTGCGGGTGGGCTACATGGATTTCGCGATCAACGGGCGCCTGCCGCAGATTCTCAAGGCGTTCCGCGCGAACGTCCCGCAGGTCATGGTCGACCTCGAGTACATCCCGACCGCCATGCAGCACACCGCGCTGATGGAGGGCCGCATCGACATCGGCTTCGTGATCGGCGAGTTCAGGGGGCAGAAGATCCTCAACCAGCTGGTGGACCGGGACGATTTCGTCGCGTTGCTGCCCGAAGGCCATCGCCTGGCGGCGAAGGTCCCGATCCGCCTGGCGGACCTCGCCGAAGAGCCTTTCGTGCTGGGTTCGGAGGACACTTTCAGCAGTTTCCGGCAACTGCTGTTCCCTTTGTGCCATACGGCGGGGTTCTTCCCGAAGATCGTCCAGCAGGCTTCCAACACCAGCGGGATCTTCGGCCTGGTCGCCGCCGGGGTGGGGGTGACGCTCTACGCGGGGTGTGCGCGCAATTTCAAGCGGGCCGGCGTGGTGGTGAAGCCGCTGGCCGACGTGCGCGAGAAGATCCCGACTTATGCCGCCTGGGTCGCGGACCACCCTTCGGGGGCGCTGGCGCGCTTGCGGGAGTGCATCGGGTAGGTTATTTCCCCTGCCGTGCCTTCAGCATGGCGGCCTGTACGTCGAACGAGTGGTCGACGAGCGTCTGGTAGATGTCGGCGACGAAATCGGGGTCCACGCCGAACTCCTTCGCCCAGGCGCGGCGCTGGTCGATCAGCGCGGGAATATGTCCGGGGCGGCGCACGTCGTCCTCGCTTTTCTTGAAGCGCACCGCCTCATGGACGTATTTCGTGCGCTCGCCGAGCAGCTTGATGATCTGCCGGTCGTATTCGTTCACCGCGTCGCGGATGTCGAAAATGCTTGAACAGTCTTTCAGGGCCTTCATTGTCCTCTCCGCTCGTTGTCAGTGATCACCAGGCCATCGCGTAGGCTTCGCGGCGCGGGTCGGCACCCGCGTGCAGCATCCCGGTTTCGGGGTCGCGCAGGATCGCGCAGACCGCACCCATGCTCCACGAAGTCGCGGGCCACATCTCGATGTCGTAGCCCATACCCTCGAGCGCGGCGACCGTGCCTTCGGGAAAACGGTTCTCCACGCACAGGCGCCCGGGCAGGTAGGCGTGCGGCGAGAACGAATTGGGGAAGTTGTAGCTGCCCACGCGCGGCGCCTCGATCGCCTGCTGCACCTGCAGTCCGAAAGCGTTCACGTTGAGGAATACCTGCAGCATCGACTGGATCTGCACGTCGCCGCCGGGGGTACCCCAGGCCATGTGGAAGGCGCCGTCCTTGAGCGCGAGGGCGGGCGAGGGTGTCAGGCGCGGGCGTTTGCCGGGTTCGACCGAGCAGGGATGGCCCTCGATGAGCCGGCCCTGCATGCCGCGGGTCGAGATGTTGATGCCGAGGCCGTCGATCATGGGCGTGTCGTACATGGTGTCGGAGGGCGTGGCGGACCAGACGTTGCCCTGTGCGTCGGCGACGCAGCAGTAGATCGTGTCGGGCGCGGGAGGCACCTTGCCCTTGCCGGGCATCAGCGCCGCCATGTCGGGCCGGGCAACACCCGGGATCCGGCCCGGGTCCGGCATCCGTCCCGGGGCGCGCTCGAGGTCGATCCGTGCGCGCTGGGCGGCGGCATAGTCGGCGGCTAGGAGTTGCCCGGTGGGGACCTTCACGAATTTCGGGTCGCCGACATAGGCTTCGCGGTCGGAGAAGGCGAGGTCCAGCGCCTGTGCGATCAGATGCAGGTACTTCGGCGTGTTGTGCCCGAGCGCGGCCAGGTCGATGCCCTCGAGGGTCTTCAGGGTCTCCAGCAGTACCACGCCCTGGCACCAGACGTCGCAGGTATGGATGTCCACGCCCCGGTACGTTGCCGAGATGCTCCTTGCGACCGGCACTTCGAACCCGGCCAGGTCTTCCCGCGTGAGGAATCCGCCGTGCTTCTTGTGGAACGCGGCGATGTCTTCGGCAAGCGGGCCCTTGTAGAAGCAGTCGTGCACCGCGCGCAGCTTTGCGCCGCGATCGCCGGCCGCCTTGCGCTCGGCCTCGACCAGGCGCCCCAGTGTGCGCGCGAGGTTGGCCTGCACCAGCCGGCTGCCGACCTTGGGTGTCTTTCCGCCGGGACGGAAAATGGAGGCGTTCTCGGCATAGCGGTCGATGTCCTTGGCGTGCAACTCGATGCCGTCGCGCAGCACGGGGTAGAGGTAGAACCCGTCGCGGGCGAGCTGCAGCGCGGGCGTTACCGCCTGCTCGAAAGTGAAGGTCCCGAAGCGGCGCAGCGCTTCCACGTGCGTCGCGGGCGCCGCTGGAACGATCTGGCGAAGGATGCCCTCGGGCACGCTGTCGCCGCCCTCGGCCTTCAGGCGCGCCACGTCGGTGGCGGCCGGCCAGTAGCCCAGTCCCTCGAGGCTGACCACTTCCTTTTCGCCCTTCAGGCGGATCAGCGTAGGCAGCACGCCTGCGAACGAAACCACGTCCGGTTGCAGCACCGCCAGCGCCATTGCCGCGGTGACGCCGGCGTCCACCGCGTTGCCGCCGGCATCGAGGGCACGCATCGCGGCGGCGGTCGCAAGGTAGTGGCCGCACGAGGCTGCGTAGTGGCTGCCTACGACGGTCGGCCGCCAGGAGACGGTGGAGGCTTCCTTCTTCTTGACGGGTCTCATTCGAGTTTTACTCCGGCTTGCTTGACGATCTTGGCGAACCTCGCCAGTTCGGATTGCGCATAGGCCTCGAACTGCGCGGGGGACACGCCGTCCACGGGGTCGGCGCCCAGATCCACGAGGCGGTCCCTGACGTCCTTCTTCTGCATGGTCGTCGCGATCGCGGCCGAGAGCTTCGCCACGACTTCACGCGGCATTCCCTGCGGACCCCAGACGCCGTACCAGTTGCTGTGGTCGAACCCCGGCAGGCCGGACTCCGCCATCGACGGGACGTCCGGCGCGGCCTGCGTACGCTTCGCGGTCGTGACGGCGAGGGCGCGCAGCTTGCCGCTCTTCACGAACGGCATCGCCGAGGGCGTGGAGTCGAACATCATCTGCACCTGGCCGCCCATGACGTCCGTCAGCGCAGGCGTGCTGCCCTTGTATGGGATGTGCTGCATCTCCACGCCCGCGAACAGCTTGAACTGCTCGCCGGCCAGCTGCGAGGAGGACCCGCCGCTCGACGAGGCGAAGTTGAGCTTGCCCGGGTTGGCCTTGGCATAGGCGATCAGGTCCTTCACATTCTTCACCGGCAACGAATTGTTCACGACGAGGAACAGCGGCACGCTCACCAGCAGCGTGATGTGGGAGAAGTCCTTGATCGCGTCGAACGGCATCTTCGCGACGAGGCTGGGCAGGATCACGTGTATGGAAGGGTTCACGAGCAGCGTGTAGCCGTCCGGCGCCGCCTTGGCGACGAGTTCCGCGCCGATCATGCCGCTCGCGCCCGCGCGATTCTCGATGACTACGGGCTGGCCGAGGGACTCGGAGAGCCGGTTGCCGACCACGCGCACGATGACGTCGGTCGGGCCGCCGGGCGGGTAGGGGACGATGATCCGCACCGGCCGGTTCGGGTACTCCTGGGCCGACGCGGTAGCGGCGGCAGTGAAGGCAAGGGCAAGGACAGCTACTCGCAGACAAGCGTTCAGCATCACTACCTCCCCGGTACGGTTAGTCAGGAACCTTCCTTGATGCGCAGGCTGGATGGATCATGGAACGGCTTGAGTGAGGGCCGCGCGGCGAAGCGGCGCGAGGCGACCTCGATTTCGTAGCTCCCCGCGAGCAGCGTATCGGCCGTCAGCACTGCGTCGCTGCTCACATAACCCATGCAAAGCGACCGCCCCAGCGTATGGCCGTACGCGCCCGAAGTGACGCGTCCGACGAGTTGCCCGTCGCGCCAGATCGGCTCGTTGTGGTAGACGAGGGGTTCGGGGTCCTCGAGCGCGAACAGCACCAGCCGGCGCTTGAGGCCCTCGCGCTTCTGCAGTTCGAGGGCCTGCCGCCCGATGAAGTCCGCGGACTTGCCGAACGCCACGGCAAACCCCAGGCCCGCCTGCAGGGGCGTGTCCTCGTCGGCGATGTCGTGACCCCAGTGCCGGTAGCCTTTCTCCATGCGCAGCGAATTCATCGCGTGGTAGCCGGCGTGGACGAGGCCCGCTTGCGCGCCGGCTTCGGCCAGGGCCTCGTAAGCGCCGGCCGCGAATTCGGTGGGGATGTAGAGTTCCCAGCCGAGTTCCCCCACATAGGTGATGCGCGAGGCACGCACCTGCGTGTAGCCGAGATCGATCATCCGGGAAGTGCCGAAAGGGAAGGCGGCATTGGACAGGTCGGCGTCGGTCACCCGGGACAACAGCGCGCGCGATTGCGGCCCCATGAGGCCGATCACGGCGTAGCCGGACGTTACGTCGGTGGCGATGGCGTGCGCCTCGCCGGGGATATGGTTCTGCAGCCAGTGCAGGTCTCGCGCCTGCGTCGCGGCGGCCGTCACGATGAGATAGCTGTCCACGGCGAGGCGCGTCACGGTGAGGTCGGCTTCGATGCCGCCGCGCTCGTTCAGCCATTGCGTGTAAACGATGCGTCCCGGCGGGATGGCCACGTCGTTGGCGCAGACCCGGTTGAGGACCACCTCCGCATCGCGCCCCTGCAGCAGGAATTTCCCGAACGAGCTCTGGTCGAAGAGGGCCACGCCTTCGCGCGCCGCCTTGTGTTCGGCGGCGCTGTACGGGAACCAGTTCTGCCTGCCGTAGGAGTACTCGTACCCGGGCTTGACGCCTTCGGGCGCATACCAGTTGGCGCGTTCCCATCCCGCGACCTCGCCGAAACAGGCGTTGCGCGCGGCCAGGTGCCCGTGCAGCGGTGAGCGGCGCACGCCGCGGGCCGACGCGTACTGGCGGAATGGCCAGTGCATGTCGTACAGCAGGCCGAGGGCCTCCTTGGTCCGGTCGTGCAGGTAGCGCGGGTTGCCCTGGAAAGGCATGAAGCGGCGCACGTCGACATCCCAGAGGTCCATGGGCGCGTGGCCGCGGGCGATCCACTCGGCGATCGCCTTGCCCGCGCCGCCCGAGGACTGGATGCCGACCGAGTTGAATCCCGCAGCGACGAAGAAATTGCGGCACTCGGGCGCTTCGCCGAGGATGTAGCGGTTGTCGGGGGTAAAGCTTTCGGGGCCGTTGAAGAAGAGCTTGATGCCCGTATCGCGCAGGGCCGGGACCCGCTGCGTCGCGAGCTCCAAGTAAGGGAGGATATGGTCCCAGTCTTCCTGCAGCTGGATGTAGCCGTCGGAGTCCGGGATGCCCTTCATGCCCCAGGGCTTGCCGTGCGGTTCGAAAAAGCCGACGAGCAGCTTGCCGGCATCCTCCTTGAAATAGGAGCAGATGTCGGTCGAGCGCAGCACCGGCAGGTCGCGGGGGAGCCCGGGGATGGCTTCGGTCACGAGGTAGAAGTGTTCGGCCGCGTGCAGCGGCACGTTGACGCCGGCTTTGCGTCCCAATTCCCAGCCCCACAGGCCGCCGCAGTTGACCACGAACTCCGCAGCGATGTCGCCGCGCGCGGTGGACACGCCGGAGACCTTGCCGCCCTTCGTGAGGATGCCGCTGACTGCGGTGTTCTCGAAAATGCGGGCTCCCCCGGCGCGGGCCCCCTTGGCCAGGGCGAGCGTCGTATCGACCGGGTTGGTCTGTCCGTCCTTGGGAAGGAACACGGCGCCGACGAGGCCTTCGGGGCTCATCATCGGCCAGCGCCGGACGGCCTCATCCAGGCTGATCTCCTCGACCGCGAGCCCGCAACAGCGCGCCATCGAAGCGCCGCGCCGGAGTTCCTCCATGCGGGCCGCATTGGTCGCGACGGAGAGGGAGCCGTTCTGCCTGAATCCGGTTTCCTGCCCGGTTTCGGCGGCGAGCCCCTGGAACAGGTCAGCGCTGTATTTCGCGAGCTGGGTGAGGTTGTAGGTGGAGCGCAGTTGCCCGACGAGCCCCGCCGCATGCCAGGTCGTGCCGCTGGTGAGCGCGTTGCGCTCGAGCAGGACCACGTCCTTCCAGCCGAGCTTCACCAGGTGGTAGGCGACACTGCATCCGACGATTCCGCCGCCGACAATGACAACCCGGGCGCTGCTGGGGAGGTCGCTCACGATGCGGTCAAGCATACCGCAGGCGACGCGGGATTCGATGCCCATGCGACCCCGGAATGGAGGTGTTTCGCTCTGCGGTGTATGCTGGCCGCTGACGAATCCGGAGGATATTGCGTGGCATCGAAACTGCACGAAAGCGCCGTCGTCATCGACGGCCTGATCATCGCCAACTTCAAGCGTGACGTGTTCGAGGATATGCGAAAGGGCGGGCTTACCGCCGCCAACTGCACCTGCTCCGTCTGGGAGAATTTCCGCGGCAGCATGGACAACCTCGCGAAGTGGAAGCAGCACTTCCGGGACAACGCCGACCTCATCACACAGGTCCACACCACCGCCGATATCCATCGCGCGAAGAAGGAAGGCCGGACCGGCATCATCCTCGGCTGGCAGAACCTGACCGGCATCGAGGACCAGATCGGGTTCCTGAAGCTCTTCAAGGACCTCGGCGTGGGCGTGATGCAGATCGCATACAACACGCAGAACCTCGTCGGTTGCGGCTGCTACGAGAAGAACGACAGCGGCCTGACCGAGTTCGGCCACGAGGTGGTCGCCGAGATGAACCGCGTCGGCATCCTGTGCGACCTTTCTCACGTGGGCGCGAAGACCAGCGAAGGCGTGATCCTCGCCTCTAAAAAGCCGGTGGCCTACACGCACTGCCTGCCGGCGGGCCTGAAGGCGCATCCGCGCAACAAGTCAGACGAGCAGATCAGGTTCATCGCCGACAAGGGCGGCTTCGTCGGCGTGACGATGTTCCCGCCTTTCCTGAAGCGCGGCCCGCAGTCGACGGTGGACGACTACGTCGAGGCCATCGAATACGTGATCGGCATCGCCGGCGAGGACCAGGTCGGCATCGGCACGGACTTCACGCAGGGATACGGGCAGGAATTCTTCGACTGGATCACGCACGACAAGGGCTATGCCCGCAAGCTCACCGACTTCGGCGAAGTCATCAACCCCGAAGGCCTGCGCACCATCGGCGAGTTCCCCAACCTGACCGCAACGATGGAAAAGCGCGGCTGGAAGGAAGCCCGTATCCGCAATGTCATCGGCGAGAACTGGGTGCGGGTGCTCAAAGACGTCTGGGGCGCGTAGTCCCCGTGGCGAAGCCCGCGCTGGACATCCAGGTCGACGAGGCCACCGGCGAGTGGCGTGTCGACGGCATGCCCATGATCCTCGTCCCGCGCCATTTCCTCGTCAACAACCATGTGGCGGTCGAAGAGGCGATAGGCGCCGAAGCCTATGCGAAGCACCTGCACCAGGCCGGCTACAAGTCGGCGTGGCAGTGGTGCGAGAAAGAGGCGGCGCGCCACGGGTTGGCGGGCATCGACGTCTTTCGCCACTACATGAAGCGCCTGTCGCAACGCGGCTGGGCGCAGTTCGACGTCGAGTCGGTGGACGTGCAGACCGGCCGTGCCCGCGTGCGCGTGACGAACTCCGTGTTCGTCTCCGAGTACGGCGCTGCCGGCCGCAAGGTCTGTTACATGTTTCTCGGCTGGCTGGTCGGTTCGCTCGAGTACGTCGGGCACGCGGCGGGGAAGACCTGGAACTCGAAGCCGAAGAGGTGGCCTGCGGCTCGGATGGCGGCAAGAATGGCTGCCTGTTCGAAGTCAGGCCCAAAGGACAATGATGCACGAGCAACCCCCAGTATTACGCTCCTTCCTGTTCGCGCCGGGCAACCACCCGCGCCGCGTCGAGAAGGCCTTCATGCTCGATGCCGACGCCGTGATCCTCGACCTCGAGGATGCGGTCGCCGTGGCGGAAAAGGAGGCGACGCGCAAGACCGTGATGGAGGCGCTCGCGCTGCCGCGCCGCTGCAAGGGCTATGTCCGGGTGAACGCGATCGGGACTCCGTGGTGCCTGAGGGACCTGATGGACGTGGTCGGGCCGGGCGTGGACGGCATAGTGCTGCCCAAGGTCGAGTCTGCGGCGGACCTGCGCACGGTGGACTGGCTGATTGCCAACCTGGAGCGCGAGCGCGGCCTGCCGGCGGGTGGCATCGACCTGATGCCGATCGTCGAGACCGCGGCAGCGTTCTCCAGGCTGGACAGGATCTTCGGCGCGCGTTCGCTGAAGGACTATGCCGGCCCGTGGCGGGTGAAGCGCGTCGCCTTCGGCGCGGCGGACTTCACCAGCGACGTGGGCATGACCTGGACCGCGGGCGAGGAGGAACTCCTTTCCCTGCGCACCGCGCTGGTGGTCGCTTCGCGCGCCGCGGGCATCGAGCCCCCGATCGACACGGTCTGGGTGCGCATGAAGGACGCGGAGGGCCTGCGGGCCTCGGTCGAGCGCAGCCTGCGGCTCGGCTTCCAGGGAAGGATGTGCATCCACCCTGACCAGGTCACGCTGGTCAATGAGGTCTTCACGCCGTCTGCCGACGAAGCGGCGCGCGCGCAGAAGGTGGTCGACGCTTTCAGGCACGCGGAATCGCAGGGGATTGCCTCGATCCAGGTCGATGGCGCTTTCGTGGACTACCCCGTTTACCACCGCGCGCAGCGCGTGCTGGCCACCCTTGCGGCCATCAGGGACCGCTAACGCATCAGCGCGAACGGCCCGCCTTTCTCGACCGCCCGCAGGTAGGTCGGCATGGCGTGGATGCGATCGAGGAACGCCATCAATTTCGGACGCGACGCATCCAGCCCACCGCGCGCCGCCGCGGCCTCGACGGGGAAACTCATCTGGATGTCGGCGGCCGAGAACTCGCTGCCTGCGAACCACGTGGCCTTGCCGAGCTCCGCCTCCATGTAGTCGAGCTGCGCCCTGATGTTCGGCTCGACGAAGGTCGTCAGCACAGTGGAAGCGATCTTGCGGGCGATGGGCTTTACGAAGAACGGCATCGGGCCATTCGCGACCCGGCCGAATACGAGCTTCATCAGGAGCGGCGACATCGCGCTGCCTTCGGCGAAATGCAGCCAGTAGGTGTAGCGCAGCTTTTCAGGGGTGCCCTCGGATGGCACCAGCCTGCCGTTGCCGTACTTCCCGACCAGGTACTCGACGATTGCGCCGGACTCGGCGATGGTTGTGCCGCCGTCGGTGATGACCGGCGACTTGCCCAGCGGGTGGACGGCGCGCAACTCGGGCGGCGCGAGCATGGTCTTCGCGTCGCGCTGGTAACGCTTGACCTCGTAGGGCACGCCGAGTTCTTCCAGCAGCCACAGGACCCGCTGCGAGCGGGAGTTGTTCAGGTGATGAACGGTTATCATGGCGGCAGCACCGACTATTCCGGGGAGGAATGCGAATCATGTCACGCAGCGAGGAAACCGTCCGCTACATGGAGCGGACGCGGGATTACTACCGGGCGCTGGGCTACGAGAAGGACTACGTGTGGGCGGCGAACGCCGAAGTCCCTTTCGCCCGGCTCGCCAAACCCCTGCGCGAGGCGCGCATCGGCCTGGTGGCCACGGCGCATCCGGCGGACAAGTCCAATCACGACGCCAAGGGCGTCCGGCACGTGTGGTCGGGGAGCATGGACCCGCTGCCGGAGGTAAACACCGACAACCTCGCATGGGACCGCGAGTCCACCCACACTAAAGACCGCGAGACCTTCCTGCCGATCGCCACGCTCAACGGGTTGGTGAAAGAAGGCCTCATCGGCGCCCTGGCCTCGCGCTTCCATGGCGCGCCCACCGGCTACAGCCAGAAGAAGACCAACGAAACCGACGCGCCTGAACTGGTCCGGCGGTTGAAGGAGGACCGCGTCGACGCGGTGCTGCTGACAGCGTTGTGACCGGTATGCCACCAGACCGTGAGTCTGGTATCAAGGCAGCTGGAAGCGAGCGGCATCCCCACCGTGATGATCGGCTCGGCGCGTGATGTAGTTGAGCACTGCGGCGTGGCTCGGTTCGTGTTCACCGACTTCCCGCTGGGCAACCCTTGCGGCCATCCGTGGGAGCCGCAGATGCAGCGCGAGATCGTCTCTTCGGCCTTGCGCCTGCTCGAGACCGCGACCGGGCCGCGCACGACCCTGGTCGCGCCTTTTGACTGGAAAGAGGACCCGGGCTGGCGCGATCGCTACGGTCGGGTTGATCCGGCCGAGCGCGACCGCCTGATTGCGGCCGGCGAGGCGCGCCGCAAGCAGCGGGCCGCGATGAAGCAGGGTAAGCCCGCTTAGTAGACCTTGTAGACCTGTCCGGTCTGCAGGCCCTCGATGCTGCGGCTGAAGGCCAACGCCGCGCGCGCCGCGCTCACCGGTTCGAAACCGCGGAAGAACGGCCCATAGCCCTCCATCGATTCGGTGAGCACCGTGGGGCTGACGGCGTTGATGCGCAGGCCGCGCGGCAATTCGATGGCTGCGGCGCGGACGAACGCCTCCACTGCTCCGTTCACGAGGCTCGCCGAGGAGCCCATCGCGATCGGCTGCTCGGTGAGGATTCCGGTCGTAAGCGTGACCGAACCGCCGTCGGCGAGGTAGGCGCGCGCCGCCAGCGCGAGGTTGACCTGCCCGAGCAGCTTGTCGGCGATGCCGGTGGTGTGCATGGACTCGCCGTAGGCCGCAGCCTTGAAATCGGCCAGGGGTGCGAACGTCACCTTGCCTGCGGTCGAGATCACCGCATCGACCTTTCCGGCCTTGGCAAGCGCAGCCTCGATGCTCTTGGGGTCGGTGAGGTCGAGCCGCACGTCGCCGGAACTCCGCCCGGCGGTGATGATGTCGTGCCGCGCGCCGAGTTCGGCGACGACGGCGCGGCCGAGCGTGCCGGAGGCGCCTACGACGAGGATGCGTTTGCGGGGTTCGGTGGCCATGGCGGGATCCTGGGGTGTCTTTGGAAGTTCGGATTATCAACCGGCGAACAGGTAACCGGACAGGCCGTCCCAGAAAAGCTTCAGGCCGACCAGCACCAGCAGGCCGTAGCAGAGCCGGTACAGGACTTTCTGGTCGACCCGCGCATGCAGGTGCCAGCCGGCCCAGACTCCGAGCGGGATCACCGGCACGCACAGGGCCATCAGCGTCCACAGGTCGCGCGACGGTTCGGCCAGCAGCAGCCAGGGGATGACCTTGAGGAAATTGGCCACCATGAAGTACATGAACGTGGTGCCTGCGTAGGCGGCCTTGGACAGCCCCAGCGGCAGCAGGTACATCGCCACCGGCGGGCCGCCCGCGTGCGCGATCATCGACGAGACGCCCGAGGCCACACCCGCGACCGTTCCTTTGACCTTCGAGCGCGGGCCGGGCACGACCCTGCCGCCGCCCTTGAACCACAGCCCCGCGAACACCAGGGTGATCAGCGCAATCGCGATCGCCACGAGGTTGCGGTCGGCATAGCGCATCACGAAAAATCCGAGCCCCATGCCGGCAATCTGGGCCGGGACGAGCAGCATCAGGTCGGGCTTCGACCAGGTGGAGGCCTTCCAGTAGCGGTACGCGAAGATGTCCGACAGGCAGAACATCGGGGCGAGCAGGGCGCCCGCCGAGATCGGGTCCATGACCAGCGCAAGCAGCGGGATACCAAGGATCGCGAACCCGCCGCCGAACGCACCCTTGGTGAAGGTGGTGACGAAGACCGTGGCGAGGCTGACTGCGATGGTGACCGTGTCGAGGGTCACCCGGACGCCTTCTCGAGCACGATTTCCCAGAGCGCCTTCGGCTGGACGTACCTGAGCGTCGTGCCGGCTTCCTTGGAGATTACGCGCCAGCCCCGGGCGAACAAGGCGTCCACGGCCGCCTCGTCGAAGAAGCGCTTCGGGGCGCCGTCCACGAGGTAGAAGTTGTCGGAGAGCCGCGGATGGCCTTCGGCGCCGAAGTGCCTGTCAGCAGTTGAATTGAGCCGGCAAACGAGGATGCCGCCGGGCCGGAGCGTGCCCCGGATCCGTTCCGCGAGCGCGAGCGTTGCGTCCCACTCGAAGTAGTGCAGCGAAAGGCTGGAGACGACGACCCCGGTGCTTTCGGGACCGAGTGGAAATGGGTCGCGGAGGTCCTGGCAATGGAACTGCGCCGAAGGGCAGCGCAATTTCGCCGCTGCGAGCGAGACGCCCGAGAGGTCGAGGGCCACCACATCCAGCCCGGCTTTCGACAGGGCAGCCGTGTCGCGCCCCGTGCCGCAGCCGAGTTCGAGCACCGGATCCGCGCCGGCGCGTGCGGTGATGAGCGGCAACCAGCGCTCGAGCCAGGGGTCGCCGCCCATGCCGTGCAAGCTACTTCGTCGGCGGTGCCGGCTTCTTCGGTTTCTTCTCTTCCCTGCGCGGCCTGTCCCGGTTACCCATGGTCGTTTCCTTTGGTTGGTTGGCTAGAGTGCGGCAATTACTGCGGCGGTGACGTCCGCCGTGCGCGCCGTGCCGCCGAGGTCCGGCGTGAAAACCTTTTGCGAAGTCGCTTTCTCGATCGCCGCCATCAGGCGCGCGGCCGCTCTGGGTTCGCCAAGGTGGTCGAGCATCATCGAGGCGGTCCAGAAGGTCGCGATCGGGTTGGCGACACCCTTGCCGGTGATGTCGAAGGCGGAGCCGTGGATGGGCTCGAACATCGACGGGAAGGTCCGCTCCGGATTCAGGTTGGCGGTGGGCGCGATGCCGAGCGACCCGGACAGCGCCGCCGCGAGGTCCGAAAGGATGTCCGCGTGCAGGTTGGTCGCGACGATGGTGTCGAGCGTCGAGGGCTTGAGCGTCATCGTCGTGGTCACCGCGTCGACCAGCTGCCGGTCGGTGCGCACGTCGGGGAAGTCCTTCGCGACTTCGTAGAAGACCTCGTCCCACAGCACCATGCCGTGGCGCTGCGCGTTGGACTTGGTGACCAGGGTCAGGTGCTTGCGGGGGCGCTTCTGCGCGAGCTTGAACGCGTAGCGGTGCACCCGCTCGACGCCCTTGCGGGTGAAGACCGAGGTCTCCGTCGCGATCTCGTCGGGAAGGCCCTTGTGCACGCGGCCGCCGGAACCGGAATACTCGCCCTCGGTGTTCTCGCGGATGATGACCCAGTCGATCTCTTTGCCCTTGAGCAGCGGGCTCGTGATGCCGGGCAGCACGCGCGCGGGGCGCACGTTGGCGTACTGGTCGAAGCCCTGGCAGATCGGCAGCCGCAGGCCCCACAGGGAGACATGGTCCGGCACGTTCGGCGCGCCGACGGCCCCGAAGAAGATCGCGTCGAACTTCTTAAGGATGCCGAGCGGATCTTCCGGCATGTAGGCGCCCGTCTTCAGGAAACGCTCCGAGCCCCAGTCGAAGGGCGTGAACTCCAGCGCAAACCCGCCGTCCTTCTTCGCTAGGTCCTTCAGTACTTTCTCGCCCTCGGCGATGACCTCGATGCCGATGCCGTCGCCGGGGATGGACGCGATCCTGTATGTCTTCATGCCGCCTTCTTGTTGCTCTCGGCGCGCACGGCCTCGGCTACGGCCGCACCCACGTCGGAGGTGCTGGCCTTGCCGCCCATGTCAGGCGTGCGCGGGCCGGCGACGATGACTTTCTCGATGCCGCGGATCACCGCCGCAGCCGCGTCGGCGTGGCCGAGGTGGTCGAGCAGCATGGCACCCGCCCAGATCTGGCCGATCGGGTTGGCGATCTTTCTGCCTGCGATGTCGGGCGCGGAGCCGTGCACCGGCTCGAAGATCGACGGGAACAGGCGCTCGGGGTTGATGTTGCCCGAGGGCGCGATGCCGATCGTGCCGGCGGTCGCGGGGCCGATGTCGGAAAGGATGTCGCCGAAGAGGTTCGAGCCGACCACGACGTCGAACCGGTCCGGGTTGAGCACCATCTGGATGGTGAGGCCGTCGACGTGGTACTGGTCGGCGCGGATGCCGGGGTATTGCTTTTTCATCTCGGCAAACCGCTCGTCCCAGTACGGCATCGTGATCGTGATTCCGTTGGACTTGGTGCAGGACGTGACGTGCTTCTTGTCGCGCTTCTGCGCCAGTTCGAAGGCGTACTTGAGGATCCGGTCCACGCCCTTGCGGCTGAAGGTGGAGGTCTGCTGCACCACCTCGCGCTCGGTGCCTTCGAACAGGCGCCCGCCGACGGTGGAGTATTCGCCTTCGGTGTTCTCGCGCACCACGTAGTAGTCGATGTCGCCGGGCTTGCGTCCTGCGAGGGGGCACGGAAGGCCTTCGAACAGGCGCACCGGGCGCAGGTTCACGTACAGGTCGAACCAGCGCCGGAAGTTGATCAGCAGGCCCCACGCGGACACGTGGTCGGGGACGATCGCGGGGTTGCCGACCGCGCCGAAATAGATCGCGTCGAACTTCTTCAGGATCTCGGGCGCCTCGTCCGGGCACATCTTGCCGTGCTCCTTGTACCAGTCGCAGCTCCACGGGAATTCCTGGAACTTGAAATTCACGCCGTACCTGGCGCCGACGGCCTCGAGCACGCGCACGCCTTCGGGCATGACCTCCCTGCCGATGCCGTCCCCGGCGATGACTGCAATGGTGTGGGTCGCCATGTCCTGCCTCCCTTGTTCGCGAAGGCGGCAATCATAGCCGATACAATGAGGCATGAGACCCAGGGCATGAATTTCGCGGCCATCGAAACCGCCACCGAGTGGTGCTCCGTCGCGCTCTGGCGCGGCGGGGAAATCGTCTCGCTCGAGCGGCGCGCCGGCAACCGGCAGGGGGAGTTCGTGCTGCCCATGCTGGAAGGCCTTTTGCGGCGGGCGGGCCTCGGCACGGGGGACCTCGAGGCGATCGCCTACGGCGCCGGCCCGGGCGCGTTCACCGGGTTGAGGATAGCTTGCGGCGTAGCGCAGGGCCTCGCCTTCGCGCGCAACCTGCCCGTGATCGGCGTCTCCACGCTCGAGGCGGTGGCCGAGGAAAGCGGGGCTTCGCGCGCGGTGGTCGCGCTCGATGCGCGCATGCACGAAGTGTATTATTCCGCGTACGAAAAGCAGGCGGGCCGATGGCTCGCGGTGCTGCCCGAAACCTGCGTCGCACCGGATACGGTGGAGGTCCCGCCCGGGACGGGATGGCTAGGCTGCGGGAGCGGCTTTGCGGCGTACGGCGAGCGCATCGAACCGCGGTTGCGCGGCGTGCTTGCCCGGATTGCGCCCGAGATCCGTCCCAGCGCGAGCGCCGTCGCAAGGCTTGCCGCACCACGGTTGGCGGCGGGCGAGGGTGTGGATGCCGCGCAGGCCACGCCGCACTACCTGCGCGACAAGGTGGCGTTGACTTCATCAGAGCAGGGGAAAGGGAAATGAGCGCAGTCCTCAAGGACCAGCCCACGCTCTGCAAGATGGGCATGGCCGACCTGGACGAAGTGCTGGCGATCGAGCAGGCCGTGTACACGCACCCGTGGACGCGCGGCAACTTCGTCGATTCGCTGAACGCCGGTTACCACTGCCACACTTATCGCCTCGGCAACGAGCTGCTCGGGTATTTCGCGATGATCGTGGCGGTGGGCGAGGCCCACTTGCTCAACCTCAGCATCGCGGCCGCGCGCCAGCGCCAGGGCCTGGGGACCGCCCTGCTCGGCGAGGTGATCCGCATGGCGCGCTCACGCGGCGCGCAGCACGTCTTCCTCGAGGTGCGGCCGAGCAACCTCCCGGCGATCGCGTTGTACGAGGCCGGCGGCTTCAAGCGCATCGCCGAGCGGCGCGGCTACTACCCGGCGCATGGCGGGCGCGAGGACGCCCTGATCCTGACCCTGGAACTATGACCATGAGTACCCGCCGCGACGCGATGCTGCGCGAGATGGGCATCGCCCCGCTCTGGAAGGAACGGGGGGCCGCCCCGGCGGTGCCGGAGGCCATCGTCCCGGCCGCGGCGCCTGTCGCAGCCCGCGTTTCCCGCGCTGTAGCGCCGGAGGCGTCCGAGGTCGCGCCACCGAGCACGCCATCGGTCGCGCGGGAGGCCCGGATCGCGAAGATGGACTGGGACGCGCTCAAGGCGGCGGTGCCTTCCTGCACCGCGTGCGGGCTGCACAAGTCGAGGAAGCAGTCCGTGTTCGGCGTGGGCGACGAGATGGCCGACTGGCTGCTGGTCGGAGAGGCGCCCGGTGCGGAGGAGGACCAGCAGGGCGAGCCCTTCGTCGGCCAGGCCGGCCGGCTGCTGGATGCCATGCTGGCTTCGATCGGCCTCGATCGCACCACCAACGTCTACATCGCCAACGTGCTGAAGTGCCGGCCGCCCGGCAACCGCAACCCGGAGGCGGGTGAGGTGGCGCAGTGCGCGCCCCACCTGCTGCGGCAGGTCGAGCTGATCCAGCCGAAGCTGGTCCTCGCGATGGGACGGTTCGCCGTACAGACGCTGCTCGCCACCGATGCGTCCATCGCCAGCCTGCGCGGGCGGGTGCACGACTACCACGGGGTGCCGCTGATCGTGACCTACCACCCGGCCTACCTGCTGCGCACGCTGCAGGACAAGGCCAAGGCCTGGCAGGACCTCCTTTTCGCGTTGCGCACCATGCAGGACTTGCAAGCCAGGGCACAAGCCCCAAACTAGGCCTCGGCGAATACCTTCCCAACGGAGCACAAGATGCGCAGACTTTTCCTCGCCTTTGTCGCGGCCCTTTCCCTGTCCGGCTGCGGCTACAACGAGTTCCAGCGCCTCGACGAGGGCGTCACTGCCGCCTGGTCGGAGGTCGTCAACAACTACCAGCGGCGCGCCGACCTGATCCCGAACCTCGTGGCGACCGTGAAGGGCGCCGCCGACTTCGAGAAGGGCACGCTCGAGGCGGTGGTCAACGCGCGGGCCTCGGTCGGGCAGATGAAGGTCACGCCCGAGACGCTCAACGACCCGCAGGCCTTTGCCAATTTCCAGAAGGCGCAGGATGGCCTGTCGAGCGCGCTGTCGCGGCTGCTGGTCGTGTCTGAAAACTACCCCCAGTTGAAGGCGACCCAGCAGTTCAGCGAGCTCGCCGCCCAGTTGGAAGGCGCCGAGAACCGCAATACCGTGGCCCGTGGCCGCTACATCAAGGCCGTGCAGGCCTACAACATCGCGGTGCGCGAGTTCCCGAACAACCTGACCGCGATGCTGTTCGGCTACAAGGCCAAGCCGAACTTTACGGTGGAGAACGAGAAGGCGATCTCGGTTGCGCCCAAGGTCGACTTCTCCAAGCCCGCCCCCGCCCCGGCGCCCGTGCCCGCGAAGTAACGATGCTCATCCGCTGGCTGGCGGCGTTCGCCGCGAGCCTTGCCTTCCTCCCGTCGGCCGGGGCCGAAGTTCCGGTCCCGGCGCTCAAAAGTCGCGTCACCGACCTGACCGGCACGCTGAGCATCGAGCAGAAAGGGAATCTCGAGCAGCGTCTCGCCGCGTTCGAGGCCCGCAAGGGCAGCCAGGTCGTCTTGCTGATGCTGCCCACGACGCAGCCGGAAGCGATCGAGCAGTTCTCGATCCGCGTGGCGGAAGCCTGGAAGATCGGCCGCAAGGGCACTGACGACGGCGTGATCCTCGTTGTCGCGAAGGACGACCGCAGGTTGCGCATCGAAGTGGGCTACGGCCTCGAAGGGGCGATCCCCGATGCGACGGCCAGGCGCGTCATCAGCGAGGTCATCACCCCGCGCTTCAAGGCAGGGGACTTCTATGGCGGCGTGTCGGCGGGCGTCGACCGGATCATCACGCTGGCGGACGGCGAGAAGCTGCCGCCGCCTTCGGACGCCACGTCCGGCGAAAGCGGCCGCGACCCGTTCGACTTCATCGTGCCGGGGATCATTTTCGTCGTGGTGGCCGGCGGCGTCCTGAAATCCATCCTCGGGCGCTTTCCCGGCTCGATCGCGACGGCGGGCATCGCCGGGTTGGCCGCGTGGGTGTTGTTCAGCCTCGGCGTCGCGGGGATCGTGGCCTTCATCGTATTCATCCTGACCCTGATGAACACCGACAACCTGTCCTCGGGCGGCGGCGGCGGGTTCTCGTCCGGCGGTGGATCGTCGGGCGGCGGGTTCAGCGGGGGCGGCGGCAGCTTCGGCGGGGGCGGCTCCTCGGGGAGGTGGTGAGCATGCGCTGGATCAGGCATCTCTTCCTGGACGACCTCGCCGTGAAGCGCGCGTTCCCGCGCGCCTCGCTGGCAGCAGTGACGCGCGCCATCGCGGCCCAGGAGGCGCGCCACCGGGGCGAATTGCGCTTCGTCGTCGAAGGCGGATTGCCTCTCGGTCCTCTGCTGACGAAGCGCTCGGCGCGGGCACGCGCACTCGACCTGTTCTCCCGGCTGCGCATCTGGGACACCGAGGACAACGCCGGCGTGTTGGTGTACCTCCTGCTCGCAGACCGCCGGGTCGAGATCGTGGCCGACCGTGGCATCCACGCGAAGGTCGGCACAGCCGCATGGGACGCGATCTGCGGCGAGATGCAGTCGGCGTTTGCCGCAGGCCGGTTCGAGGCGGGCGCGATCCTCGGCATCGAGGCTGTCAGCGACCTGCTGGCGGCCCACTTCCCGCCGGGCGAATCCAACCCCAACGAGTTGCCCGACACGCCCGTAGTGCTCTAACGTAGCGCACCGGCCCTTTGCCGGCCCCTGGGAGATACGCCGTGAAAAGACTATCTGCCGCCGCCCTCGCGGCGCTGTTCGCCGTAGGAGCAGGCTCCGCTTCATTCCATGCCGCCGGCCAGCCGGTCGAGGCCGTCCTGTCGCAGGCGAAGAAAGAAAAGCCCGCACTGATCGAGACCATGAAGGACCTGGTCTCCATCGAGTCCGGCAGCCGCGACAGCGAAGGGCTGGAGAAGATCTCGGCACTGATCGCCGAGCGCCTCAAGGCCCTCGGCGGAAAGGTCGAGTTCGTCATGCCCGGCGCCGATACCTACAAGATGGAGGACACCCCGGCCAAGATCGGCCGCATGGTGCACGCGCGCTTCGAGGGCAGCGGCACGAAGAAGATCCTGCTGATCGCGCACATGGACACCGTCTACCTGAAGGGGATGCTCGCCCAGCAGCCGTTCAGGATCGACGGCGGGCGTGCCTACGGCCTTGGCATCTCCGATGACAAGCAGGGCATTGCGGTCATCCTGCATACGCTCGCCGTGCTGCAGGGCCTCAACTTCCGCGACTACGGCCTCATCACCGTGCTCATCAATGGCGACGAGGAGATCAGCTCGCCCGGGTCGCGCGCGATGCTCACCAAGGCCGGCAGCGAGCACGACGCCGTGTTCTCCTTCGAAGGCTCCCGCGTCGACTCCGACCGGCTTTCTCTTTCCACCGCCGGCATCGCCGCGGTCATCCTCAACGTGAAGGGGCGTGCCTCCCATGCAGGTTCCGCGCCCGAGAACGGCCGCAACGCGCTGTACGAACTCGCGCACCAGATACTGCAGACCCGCGACTACTCGGACGCGAAGGTCGGCGTGAAGATGAACTGGACCATCGCCAGCGCCGGCACCAACCGCAACGTCATCCCCGCGGTGGCGTCCGCGACCGCAGACGTCCGCGTGCTGCGCGTGTCCGACTACGACGGGCTGGAGGCCAAGCTGCGCGAGAAGATCAAGACGAAGCTCATCCCCGACACGCAGGTCGAAATGATCTTCGAGCGCCGCCGCCCGCCGCTCGAGGCCACCGCCGCATCAAAAGCCCTGGCAGCCCATGGCCGGAAGGTCTACAAGGAACTCGGCAGGGATCTCGTCGTCGGCGAGGTCGCCGAGGGCGGGGGGACGGATGCCGCGTTCGCCTCGCTCAAGGCGCCGGGTCCCGTGGTCGAGCGCTTCGGGCTGCAGGGCTTCGGCGCGCATTCCAACGACGCCGAGTACGTGCTGCTGGATTCGATCGAGCCGCGGCTCTACCTCGCGGCGCGGATGATCATGGATTTTTCGAAGGGGATGGCGAAGTAGGTTTCTCTTCGTCTTGCGTTTGGCCTTTAAACCCATTCCGTGATTTAGTGAGCTTTCTGCGTTTGCGCGTACGCGCAAACGCTCAAACTCACTAAATCACGGGACCGGGGAGATTCAAAAGCACGGGTCCCCGGAATGAAGCGCGTTTCTAGTGCTTCTCCGTCTTCGCAATCGCCAGCAGGCGGTCGATCTCCTCCCGGTGCTTCACCCGGTTCAGCTTGAACCAGCGCTGCACCAACGCCATCGTACCGGCGACGAACAGGCCGAACAGGATCACGACCCAGGTGATCGAGACGCCGGTGCCGAGCAGCAGCGAATAGGTCGCGATCATGACGAGGATTGAGGCGTTCTCGTTGAAGTTCTGCACGGCGATCGAGCGCCCGGCGCCCATGAGGTTGTGGCCGCGGTGCTGGAGCAGCGCGTTCATGGGCACGACGAAGAATCCGGCGAGGCTGCCGATCACGATCATCAGCGGGATCGCGATCCAGATGCTGTGCACGAACACCATCATCGGGACGATCAGTCCCATGGCGATGCCCAGCGGGATCACCTTGACGGACTGGTCGAGCTTGATGCGGGACGAGGCGACGACGGCCCCGAGCGCGATGCCGAAAGCGACCACCCCCTGCAGGATGGAGGCGCGCGAGAGGTCGAAGCCGAGGTTGTGGCGCGCCCACTCGATGACGATGAACTGCAGCGTGGCGCCGGCGCCCCAGAACAGGGTCGTGACGGCCAGGGAGATCTGGCCGAGCTTGTCGGCCCACAGCCGCTTGTAGCAGGCGAAGAAGTCGACCAGGGTGTCGACCGGGTTGGCGGGCAGCATCTTCAGCGGCACGCCGGTGTTGGGAACGTAGAAGTTGAACAGGGCGGCGATCGCGTAGATGAACACGATCAGCGCGATGGCGGCTTCGGCCGGGGTGTCGATGCCGGTCTCGATGTACGGGAGGTCGACGTTAAGCAGCAGGCCGGAAATGCGCGCGTTGATGAGCACGCCGCCCAGCACCGTGCCGAGGATGATGGAGGCCACGGTAAGTCCCTCGATCCAGCCGTTGGCGAGCACCAGCTTGGTCGGGGGCAGGTACTCGGTGAGGATGCCGTACTTGGCGGGCGAGTAGGCCGCCGCACCCAGCCCGACGACGGCGTAGGCGACGAGTGGGTTGACATTGAACAGCATCATCGCGCAGCCGACGATCTTGATGCTGTTGCTCGCCAGCATGACCTGGCCCTTGGGCAGCCGGTCGGCGAAGGCGCCGACGTAGGGCGCGAGCACCACGTAGGAGATCACGAAGAAGAACTTCAGGTAGGGCGTGAGCCAGCCCGGCGAGTCGGACTGGATCAGCAGCGCGATCGCGGCCACGAGCAGGGCGTTGTCGGCCAGCGACGAGAAAAACTGCGCCGCCATGATGATGTAGAACCCGAGGTTCATCTTGCGCTGTTGATGCCGGCAGCTCTTGGGCGATGCCGGTCGTTCTCCTTGGTCAGGCAGGCGGCTTTATAGCATGGCCGGATGAAAGAATCGCGTTTGTATCCAACGCAATACGCGCATAAGATAGGCTTAAAGTGCAATTTATGCTTGAATAAGAAGTCAATATAAGTGCTCGGGCGCAGAAGATGGCCGACAGGCGTCTCCAGGTTTTTCACGCAGTGGCGAGGCAGCTTTCGTTCACGAAGGCGGCCGAGACGCTGTTCATGACGCAGCCGGCGGTGACCTTCCAGATCAAGCAGCTCGAGGAGCACTACAACACGCGCCTGTTCGACCGAGGCCACGGTCGCATCGCGCTGACCCCGGCGGGGGACATCGTGCTGGACTATGCCGAGCGCATCCTCGGCCTGTCCGCTGAGCTCGACACGCGCCTCAAGGAGATGACCGGCGAGGTCGCGGGCGCGCTGCTGATCGGCGCCAGCATGACCATCGCGGAGTTCCTGCTGCCGCAGGTGCTGGGCGAGTTCCGCGCCCGGCACCCGAGGGTCCTGCCGCGCCTGGTCGTCGCCAACTCCGAGACGGTGGAAAGCCGCGTCGCCGAGCATACCCTCGACCTCGGTTTCATCGAGGCGCCGTCCCACCTGCCCGCGCTGGTGTCGGATTTCTGCGCCGACGACGAGCTGCAGGTCCTGTGCGCACCCTCGCACCCGCTCGCGAAGCTCGCCTCGGTAAAGCCCGCCCAGCTGCTGAGGCACTCGTTCATCAGCCGCGAGCCCGGGTCCGGCACGCGCGAGGTGACCGACACCTTTTTCCAGGCGGCGGGCATTCCCCCGGAGAGCCTGGACACCGTCATGGAGCTGGGCAGTCCGGAGGCGATCAAGGGGCTGGTCAGCACCGGCCTCGGGTTTGCGATCATGTCGCGGGCGACCATCGCCAAGGAAGTCAGGCTCGGCCAGCTGGCGGCGGTGCCGCTCTCGCCGCGCCTGATGCGCAAGCTCTCCGTGGTGTACCCCAAGGAACGTTTCCGCAGCCGGCTTGCCAACACCTTCATCGATTTCGCCAAGGACAGGCTGCGCGCAAGCGCGGACCGCTAGCCATGCCGCGTCCCATCCTCGCAACGATCAAGGCCTCGGCCCTGTCACACAACCTGTCGGTCGCGCGGCAAGGCGCCTCGCACTCGAAGGTCTGGGCGGTGGTCAAGGCCAATGCCTACGGCCACGGCCTCGTGGCCGCGGCACGCGCGCTGCAGGACGCCGACGGCTACGCGATGCTCGACTTCGAGGAGGCGATCCGCCTGCGCCTGCAGGGCGTGAAGAAGCCGATCCTGCTGCTGGAGGGCTTCTTCAAGCCGCAGGACGTGGCGCTGCTGGCGGAGTACGACCTGACGCCGGTGGTCCACAACATCGAGCAGATCGAGATCCTCGAAAAGGCGTCGCTGGCGAAGCCCATCGACGCCTACCTCAAGGTCAACAGCGGCATGAACCGGCTGGGCTTCACCGTGGACAACGTGCGCATCGGATGGAACGCGCTCCATGGTCACGAGCAGGTGAAGTCGGTCACGCTGATGACGCACTTCGCGGACGCCGACGGCGCGGGCGGCGTCGCCGCCCAGCTGGAGTGGTTCAACAGCCTCACGCAGCCCATGCAGGGGCCGCGCAGCCTCGCCAACTCGGCCGCGCTGCTGCGCTACCCGGAGACGCACGCGGACTGGGTGCGCCCGGGGATCATGCTGTACGGGTGCTCGCCGTTCCCCGACCGGACCGCCGAGGACATCGGCCTGCGCCCGGCCATGACCCTGACCACCGAGGTCATCGCGCTGCAGAACCTGCAGCCCGGCGAGCGGGTCGGATACGGGTTCGGCTTCGAGGCCCCGGAAGAGATGACGATTGGCATAGTGGCCTGCGGCTACGCGGACGGGTACCCGCGCCTCGCGCCCACGGGCACCCCGGTGCTGGTCGGCGGGCAGCGCACGCGCACGATCGGCCGGGTGTCGATGGACATGATCTGCGTCGACCTGACCACGCTGCCCGAGGCCTACATAGGCACGCCGGTGACGATGTGGGGCGAAGGGTTGTCGGCCGACGAAGTCGGTGCTGCGGCCGGGACGTTGTCCTACGAGCTGCTCTGCGGCCTCGCCGCGCGTGTGCCGGTGGTGGAAGTCCCCTAGCGGGGCGCCGCGGATGGCGAAGGCACGGTCGATCTACGTCTGCAGCGAGTGCGGTGCCAGCGCCCTGCAGTGGTTCGGCATCTGCCCTTCGTGCGGTGCCGGCAACACGCTGCAGGAGACCGCGGCCGAGGGCAAGCCTTCCGCGCATCGCTATTCGTCGGTGGCAGGCGCCCCCGGCCCGGCGGCCAAGCCGATCCCGCTGAACAGGATAGAGACGCGCGAGATCGAGCGGCTGCCCACGGGGATAGGCGAGCTCGACCGGGTGCTCGGCGGCGGGCTCGTGTCCGGGCAGGTGGTCCTTATCGGCGGCGACCCTGGCATCGGCAAGTCCACGCTGTTCCTCCAGGCGCTGGCGGAGATCGCGCCGCGCCACAAGACGCTGTACGTGTCCGGCGAGGAATCCGCCGAGCAGGTCGCCCTGCGCGCCTCGCGCCTCGCGCTGGATGCCGGCGAGGTGGAACTGATCGCCGAGATCCAGCTGGAGCGCATCGCCGCGGCGCTGGAGGCGGGCAAGCCCACGGTCGCCGTCATCGACTCCATCCAGACGTTGTATTCCGAGGCGCTGACTTCGGCGCCGGGCTCGGTCGCGCAGGTGCGCGAGTGTGCGGCGCAGCTCACGCGCCACGCCAAGTCCACCGGCACGGCGCTGATCATCATCGGGCACGTGACGAAGGAGGGCGCCATCGCCGGCCCGCGCGTGCTGGAGCACATCGTCGACACGGTGCTGTACTTCGAGGGCGACCCGCATTCGAGCTTCCGGCTGGTGCGCGCGATCAAGAACCGATTCGGCGCCGTGAACGAACTCGGCGTGTTCGCGATGACCGAGAAAGGCCTGCGCGGGGTGTCGAACCCGTCCGCGCTGTTCCTGTCGCACCACGAGAAGGACGTGGCCGGGTCGTGCGTGCTGGCGACGCTGGAGGGCACGCGACCGCTGCTGGTGGAGGTGCAGGCGCTCGTCGACACGGCGCAGGCCCCGAACCCGCGCCGGCTTTCGGTGGGCCTCGAGCAGAACCGGCTGGCGATGCTGCTGGCGGTGCTGCACCGGCATGCGGGCATCGCCTGCTACGACCAGGACGTGTTCGTGAACGCGGTGGGCGGCGTGCGCATCGGTGAGCCGGCGGCGGACCTCGCCGTGATGCTCGCGATCGTGTCGTCCCTGACCGACCGGCCGATCCCCGGCAAGGTGATCGCGTTCGGCGAGGTCGGGCTGGCGGGTGAGGTGCGACCCGCGCCTCGCGGCCAGGACCGGCTGAAGGAAGCCGCGAAGCTCGGGTTCACGAAAGCCATCGTGCCGAAGGCCAACCTGCCGAAGGGCAGGATCGCGGGACTGGAAGTCATCGCGGTCGAGCGCGTGGACCAGGCGGTATCGAAGTTGCGCGACCTGCACGACTGAATTCGAAGGATTCAGTCCTGGAAGTCCCCGTCTGGGGCCGCTCTCCTGTCAGTTGGTGTACCGATACCGGTACGTTTCCCTAGGGAATCATGCACGCCGCGCGTACGCCGCTGCGCACCGCGGCCTCCAGCGTGGGCGGGTATTCGGGGTCCGTGTAATCGCCTGCGAGGTAAACGTCCGGCAACGATGTGCCCGGGCCGAACCGCTCGAGGCCCGGCGAGCAGGTGATCGTCGCGCGCTTCTCGGCGATCACCTGCGTCCACTCCGGCTGGGGCAGCGCGCCGAGGACGGCTTCCAGTTCGTGCACGCAGGTGGCCGCGAGTTCCTCGTGGCCCATCTGCTGGTGGTCGCCCTGCGCGCTGATGA
This sequence comes from Burkholderiales bacterium, assembly GCA_965279075.1. Lineage (GTDB taxonomy): Bacteria > Pseudomonadota > Gammaproteobacteria > Burkholderiales > SG8-39 > SZAS-79. Next base: position 707,246 of record CBDIHI010000011.1, read on the forward strand.
TGCAGGCGAGCAGGCCAGCCTCGCCGCCGAGCCTGCCGCGGTCGAACACCCACTGCGCGATGCCGTCGGCAAGGCCGAGCATCGGCAGTTCGAGCCTCACCGTGGCCGGGAACTTCAGGTAGGCAGTGTAGATCGGCTGGTAAGTGTAGCCGCCGGCGAGGCCGGGCAGCAGCGGTTCCAGCTGGTGCGGGCCGACGGCCAGGATCACGTGGCTGTGGTCGCGGCGCAGCGACTCGAGATCGCGCACCGGCGCGCCGCAGCGCACTTCGCCGCCATGTGCAGCGAGCCAGCGTGCGGCCGGCTCGGGGAACAACGCCGTCAGGTCCACCCGCGGCATCAGCAGCTCGCTCGCGGAGCGCGGGCCGGCAAGGCTGTCCCGGAGCACGGCGAGGAAAGCGTTCGCGGAGGCGGACTGTGGCAGCGTGTTGAGCGCCGAGATGCACAGCGGGTTCCACAGGTAGCGGCCGATCGTGCCGGCCTGCCCATGGGCTTCGAGCAGCGTGGCCACGCTGACATGCGCCTCGACGCGGAAGCGCATCTTCTTCATCGCCTGCATGAAAGCGACGGCGCCGAACCGCTCGCCCCAGCCGAGGCCCGTTGCGGTCATCAACGCCACGGCAAGGTGCAGCGGTGCGGGCAGGGTGGGCGCGCGCAGCCGGAACCCTTGCGCATAACGCAGTTCGAGCGGGAGGCGCAGCAGCAGTTCATCCGGGTCCGCGCCGACCGTGCGCATCATGCCGAGCAACGCCTCATAGGCGCCCACCAGGATGTGCTGGCCGTTGTCGAGCGTACGCCCGCAGGTGGTGACGCGCCGCGCCCGTCCCCCCGGGACGGGGCCGCTCTCGAAGACGGTGGTGCGGATGCCGCGTTGCGCGAGCGTGACGGCCGCGGAGAGGCCGGCGTAGCCGGCCCCGACGATCGCTACGTCCTGAGCCACGTGCGGATCGCGATCCAGAGCTTGCGCATCGGCGTGAGCGAAGTGCGCTGCGTGAGCACCTTGAAGCCGTCGGCCTCGACCTCGTCGAGCACGGCGCCGTAGATCGCCGCCATGATGAGGCCGGCACGCTGCTCGCGGCGGTCCTCCTCCGGGAGCGCGGCGAACGCGGCGGCGTAATAGGAGCGTGCGCGCGCGGCCTGGAACTGCATCAGCCTGGTGAAATTGTCGCTGTAACGGGCATTGAGGATGTCGGAAGCCGGGACGTCGAACTTCTTCAGCTCGTCCATTGGCAGGTAGATGCGGTTGCGGCGCGCGTCGTCGCCTACGTCGCGGATGATGTTGGTCAGCTGGAAGGCGAGGCCGAGGTTCCTCGCGTACTCGAGGGTACGCGGATTGCGGTAGCCGAAGATGCCCGCCGCGAGCAGGCCGACCACGCCGGCCACGTGGTAGCAGTACCTCTCGAGCCCGGTGAAGTCGAGGTAGCGCGACTGCTCGAGGTCCATCTGCATGCCGTCGATGACCTCGTTGAGGCGGACCTGCGTGATCCCGAAGGGTTGCAGGGTCGGTTCGAGCGCCTTGGTGACCGGGTGCTGGGGCCGGCCGGCGTAGAGGTTGCCGACCTCCTGCCGCCACCACGCCAGCTTGGTGCGCGCCAGCTGCTGGTCCTCGATCTCGTCGACCACGTCGTCGACCTCGCGGCAGAACGCGTAGAGCGCAGTGATCGCGCGGCGGCGCTCCGGCGGCAGGAAGAGGAACGAGTAGTAGAACGAGGAGCCGCTCGAGGCGGCCTTGTCCTTGCAGTAGTCGTCGGGCGTCATAGCGCGCGGAGGAAGAGGAACGGCCAGTCGTGCCAGCGCAGCACCGGCCGATGACGGAACATATCGCAGTTCGCCGATTCGAGCTTGTCGAGGATCGCGAGGCCGCCCCGGATCGTGATCCGGATCTCCATGCCGAAGCGCCCGGGGAGCGTGCGCCCGAGCGGGGCGCCGGACCCCATCATCGAGCGGGCGCGGTGCACCTGGAAAGTGATCAGCTCCCGCCAGGCCGCGTCGCACCGGCCCGCTGCGATCTGCGCCTCGTCGACGCCGAAATGCGCGAGCTCGTCCTGCGGCAGGTAGACCCGGTCCTTCGCCCAGTCGATGGGCACGTCCTGCCAGAAGTTGATCAGCTGCAGCGAGGTGCAGATCGCGTCCGAGCGCGCGACGTTGGTCGCGTCCGCCATGCCGAAGAGGTGCAGCATCAGCCGGCCGACCGGGTTGGCCGAGCGGCTGCAATAGTCCTGCAGCTCCGCGAAGTCCGCATAGCGGGGTTTGACCACATCCTGGGAAAACGCCGACAGCAGGTCGTAGAATGGCTGCAGCGGCAGGGCGTGGTCGCGCACGATTCTTGCAACATCGCCGAACAGGGCGGTTTCCGGGCCCTTGTTCAAGGCTATGCGGTCGAGCTCGGCCCGGTAAGCTTCGAGGCTCGCCAGTCTTTCGGCCGGCGGCGCGTCGCCTTCGTCGGCGAAGTCGTCGGCCGTCCGGGCGAAGCGGTAGATGACGCCGACGGGCGCGCGCAGCCGGGACGGCAGGAGCAGCGACGCGACCGGGAAGTTTTCGTAGTGGCCTGCTGACACGGGCGTGATTTTTAAGGGTTTTTCGCCCGCGTCGCGGGAGGGTGGGCGCCTTGGCTGAGGTATAATTATGGTCGCTACCAAAGGCATTTGTCTTGTTGATGCGGTCTTGTGGATGCGGCTTGGACACCTGCGAGGGTGGCGGAATTGGTAGACGCACTGGATTTAGGTTCCAGCGCCGCAAGGCGTGGGGGTTCGAGTCCCTTCCTTCGCACCAGAGAACACTTCGGCGATCACTTCGTAAGTAAGGAACAGCGCAATGGCGGCAAATCTTGCAACACCCGGTCCCACCCCGAGCTCCCTTGAGCGGAGCCTGTCCATGTCGGTGCCGGTCGACGAGGTCGAGCGCCAGTTCGAGGAGCGGCTGAAGAAGCTCGCGCGCGGCATCAAGATGCCGGGCTTCCGCCCGGGCAAGGTGCCCCTCAAGCTGGTCGCGCAGCAATATGGCCCGCAGGTGCGTTCCGAGGTCATCGGCGACGCGCTGCAGAAGCGCTTCAGCGACGCGGTGAAGGAGGGCAACCTCAAGGTCGCGGGCAACCCGCGCATCGAACCCGTGCAGAAAGAGGGCGACGACGCCAAGGCGTTCGAGTTCAACGCCACGTTCGAGATCTACCCGGAAGTGAAGACCGGCGACCTCGCCGGGGTCACGGTCGAGCGCCCGACGGTCAGTGTGACGGACACCGAGGTCGACAAGACCATCGAGATCCTGCGCAAGCAGCGCACGACCTTCGCCGCCGCCGCAGGCCGCGCCGCGCAGAAGGGCGACAAGCTGACCATAGACTTCGAAGGCAAGATCGGAGGCGAGGTGTTCCCCGGCGGTTCGTCCAAGGGATTCGCGTTCGCGCTCGGCGAGGGCCGCATGCTGCCGGAGTTCGAGGCGGCGGCCGAGGGCCTCGCGGCCGGGCAGTCGAAGACCTTCGACCTGACCTTCCCCGCCGACTACCACGGCAAGGACGTGGCCGGGAAGACGGCGAGCTTCACGCTGACGGTGAGCCTGGTCGAGGCCCCGTCTCTGCCGGTGCTCGATGCCGAGTTCGCCAAGGGCCTCGGCGTGGCCGACGGCGACCTCGAAAAGATGCGCGCCGACATCCGCGCCAACGTGGAGCGCGAAGTCGCCAAGCGCGTGAAGACGCGCACCAAGGCGCAGGCGTTGCAGGCATTGCACGACAGCACCCCGATCGAGCTGCCGAAGGCGCTCATCCAGATGGAAACCGAGAACATGGTGCAGCAGGCGCGCCAGGACCTCGAGGCGCGCGGCCTCAAGATGGAGCAGCTGCCGTTCGACCCGTCGGCTTTCGAGTCCGGTGCCAGGCGCCGCGTGGCGCTCGGACTGATCATCGGCGAGCTGGCGAAGAAGGAAGGCCTGCAGCCCAAGCCCGACCAGATCAGGAAGCTGATCGAGGAGCAGGCGCAGTCCTACGAGAGCCCGGCCGAGGTGGTAAAGTGGTTCTATATGCAGCCGCAGCGCCTGAACGAGATGGAAGGCCTCGCCCTCGAGGACAACGTCGTCGCCTGGGTGCTGACCAAAGCCAAGGTGGTCGACAAGGAAGTCCCGTTCGACGAAATGATGGGGAGCGCCTCATGATCGACACCACCTGGCAGTCTTCCAGCCGCACCGAGCCCACCGGTCTCGGCATGGTCCCGATGGTCATCGAGCAGTCGGGCCGCGGCGAGCGGGCCTACGACATCTATTCGCGCCTCCTCAAGGAGCGCGTCGTCTTTCTCGTCGGTCCCGTGAACGAAGTCACGGCCAACCTGATCGTCGCCCAGTTACTCTTCCTCGAATCCGAGAACCCGGACAAGGACATCTCGTTCTACATCAACTCGCCCGGCGGGTCGGTGTCGGCGGGCCTGGCGATCTACGACACGATGCAGTTCATCAAGCCGAACGTTTCCACGCTCTGCGTTGGCCAGGCGGCCAGCATGGGCGCGCTGCTGCTCGCAGCGGGCGAGAACGGCAAGCGCTTCTGCCTGCCGAATTCGCGCGTCATGATCCACCAGCCGATGGGCGGTTTTTCCGGGCAGGCCTCGGACATCGAGATCCACGCGAAGGAGATCCTGTTCCTGCGCCAGCGCCTGAACGAGATCCTCGCGAAGCACTCCGGCCAGAACGTTGATACGATTGCGAAGGACACGGATCGCGACAACTTCCTGTCGGCTGAGGATGCAGTGAAGTACGGCCTCGTCGACAAGGTGCTCACGTCGCGGTCGCAGGACGCAGCCTAGGTAACCGGTACAGGATAGCGGGAGCTCAAACGCATGTCGGAAAAAACCTCGTCTGGCGAAAAACTTCTGTACTGCTCCTTCTGCGGGAAGAGCCAGCACGAAGTGAGGAAGCTCATCGCGGGCCCCTCCGTGTTCATCTGTGACGAGTGCATCGAGCTGTGCAACGACATCATTCGAGAGGAGACCGCCACCGACAAGGGCGGCAAGGGCGCGAAGTCCGACCTGCCCACGCCGCGCGAGATCCGCGAGATCCTCGACCAGTACGTTATCGGCCAGAACCAGGCCAAGAAGATCCTCTCGGTCGCGGTCTACAACCATTACAAGCGCCTCAAGCACCTGTCGAAGAACGACGAGGTCGAGCTCGCCAAATCGAACATCCTGCTGATCGGGCCCACGGGTTCCGGCAAGACGCTGCTCGCGCAGACGCTCGCGCGCCTGCTCAACGTCCCCTTCGTGATCGCCGACGCGACCACGCTGACCGAAGCCGGCTACGTCGGCGAGGACGTCGAGAACATCATCCAGAAGCTGCTGCAGAACTGCGACTACGACGTCGACAAGGCCAAGCGTGGCATCGTCTACATCGACGAGATCGACAAGATTTCACGCAAGTCCGACAACCCCTCCATCACCCGCGACGTCTCGGGCGAGGGGGTGCAGCAGGCGCTGCTCAAGCTCATCGAGGGCACCATCGCCTCGGTGCCGCCGCAGGGCGGCCGCAAGCACCCGAACCAGGACTTCGTGCAGGTCGACACGACCAACATCCTGTTCATCTGCGGCGGCGCGTTCGACGGCCTCGACAAGATCATCCGCGCGCGCTCCGAGAAATCCGGCATCGGCTTCGGGGCGGAAGTGCGCAGCACGCGTAACGGCAAGGACATCAGCGAGGTCCTGCGCGGGACCGAACCCGAGGACCTGATCAAGTACGGCCTGATCCCGGAATTCGTCGGCCGCATGCCGGTTGCGGCGATGCTCGAGGAACTCGACGAGGCCGCGCTGATCCAGATCCTGACCGAGCCGAAGAACGCCCTCCTCAAGCAGTACCAGAAACTTTTCATGATGGAAGGCGTCGAACTCGAGGTGCGCATCCCCGCGCTCGCCGCGGTGTCGAAGAAGGCGTTGGCGAGGAAGACCGGCGCCCGCGGGCTGCGTTCGATCCTGGAGAACATCCTGCTCGACACCATGTACGAACTGCCGACCATGGAGAACGTGAGCAAGGTCGTCGTCGACGAAGCAATGGTCAACGCGGACGGGAAACCGATCCTGATCTATTCGGACCAGCCTAAAGTCGCCGGGAGCTCCGCGTAGGGGTTGTTTGGCAGCAAAGCGGCCGCATTTACCGTCCGTTAATACGTAAATATCCAGGCCCGAGGACCACAATGTCCGATTCGCAGGAAAAACAAGACCCCGCCACCCAGTACCCGCTGCTGCCCCTGCGCGACGTGGTGGTGTTCCCCCACATGGTGATCCCGCTGTTCGTCGGGCGACCCAAGTCGATCAAGGCGATGGAAACTGCCATGGAGGCCGGCAAGTCCATCCTGCTGGTCGCGCAGAAATCGGCCGCCAAGGACGACCCGGGCCCCGAGGACATGTACGAGATCGGCTGCATCTCGAACATCCTGCAGATGCTCAAACTCCCCGACGGCACCGTGAAAGTGCTGGTCGAGGGCGGCAACCGGGCGCGGATCGGCGAGATCGCCGACCACAAGAGCCACTGGACCGCCGAGGCGAGCGTGATCCCCGCCGAGGGCGCCGTGCAGCATGAGGTCGAGGCCATGCGCCGCGCCCTGCTGTCTGCGTTCGACCAGTACGTGAAGCTGAACAAGAAGATCCCGCCGGAGATCCTCACCTCGCTCTCCGGCATCGACGAGGCCGGGCGCCTCGCCGACACGGTCGCGGCGCACCTGCCGCTCAAGCTCGAGCAGAAGCAGCAGGTCCTCGAGATGTTCGACGTCAAGGCGCGCCTCGAGCACCTGTTGTCGCAACTCGAGACCGAGATCGACATCCTGCAGGTCGAGAAGCGCATCCGCGGGCGCGTCAAGCGCCAGATGGAGAAGAGCCAGCGCGAGTACTACCTGAACGAGCAGGTCAAGGCGATCCAGAAGGAACTCGGCGAGGGCGAGGAGGGCGCCGACCTCGAGGAGATGGACAAGCGCATCCGCAAGGCGCACATGCCGAAGGAAGCGCGCAAGAAGGTCGACGCCGAGCTGAAGAAGCTCAAGCTCATGTCGCCCATGTCCGCCGAGGCGACGGTGGTGCGCAACTACATCGAGACCCTGGTCAACCTCCCCTGGAAGAAGAAAACCAAGATCTCCAAGGACATCAAGGCCGCGCAGGCGATCCTCGACGAGGACCACTACGGCCTCGAGAAGGTGAAGGAACGCATCCTCGAGTACCTGGCCGTGCAGAGCCGCGTCGACCGCATGAAGGCGCCGATCCTGTGCCTGGTCGGGCCCCCCGGCGTGGGCAAGACGTCCCTAGGCCAGTCGATCGCCAAGGCGACCAACCGCAAGTTCATCCGCATGGCGCTGGGCGGCGTGAGGGACGAGGCCGAGATCCGCGGCCACCGCCGCACGTACATCGGCTCCATGCCCGGCAAGATCCTGCAGAGCATGACCAAGGTCTCGGTGCGCAACCCGCTGTTCCTGCTCGACGAAGTCGACAAGATGGGCATGGACTTCCGCGGCGACCCGTCCTCGGCCCTGCTCGAGGTGCTGGATCCGGAGCAGAACCACACGTTCGTCGACCACTACATCGAGGTCGAGTACGACCTGTCCGAGGTGATGTTCATCGCGACCTCCAACACGCTGAACATCCCGCCGGCGCTGCTCGACCGGATGGAGGTCATCCGCCTGTCGGGCTACACCGAGGACGAGAAGGTCAACATCGCCCTCAAGTACCTGCTGCCCAAGCAGATGAAGAACAACGGGCTCAGGGACGGCGAGCTCGGCGTGAACGAGCCCGCGCTGCGCGACATCGTGCGCTACTACACCCGCGAGGCGGGGGTCAGGAGCGTGGAGCGCGAGATCTCCAAGATCTGCCGCAAGGCGGTCAAGCAGATCATGACCGAGGGCAAGCAGAAGAAGATCTCGGTCACGCCCCGCAACCTGGACAAGTACCTCGGCGTGCGCCGCTACACCTTCGGCATGGCCGAGAAGGACAACCAGGTCGGCCAGGTCACCGGCCTCGCGTGGACCGAGGTCGGCGGCGAGCTGCTGACGATCGAGACCGCGCTGATGCCGGGCAAGGGCACCATCATCCGCACCGGGTCCCTGGGCGACGTGATGAAGGAGTCCGTCGAGGCGGCGCGCTCGGTCGTGCGCAGCCGATCGCGCAAGCTCGGCATCAAGGACGAGTCGTTCGAGAAGAGCGACATCCACGTGCACTTTCCCGAGGGCGCCACGCCCAAGGACGGCCCGAGCGCGGGCGCCGCGATCACCACGGCGCTGGTCTCGTCGCTCACCGGCATCCCGGTGCGCGCGGATGTGGCGATGACGGGCGAGATCACGCTGCGCGGCGAGGTGCTGGCGATCGGCGGCCTGAAGGAGAAGCTGCTGGCCGCGGTGCGCGGCGGGATCAAGACGGTGATGATCCCCGAGGAGAACGTGAAGGACCTCCAGGAGATCGCCGACAACATCAAGAACAAGCTCGAGATCGTGCCGGTCAAGTGGATCGACAAGGTCCTCGAGGTCGCGCTGGAGCGCCAGCCGGTGCCGCTGACGGAAGCCGACGTCGCGGCGCTGCCGGCGGCCGATGTCAAGGACAAGGCAGGTGACGCCAAGCCGGGCGTCATCACGCACTGAGTCCGCAATTGGTTCCTGGGCAAGGAGGGGAGGGCAATGAATAAAGCCGAGATGATCGAGCAGATCGCGCAGGCAGCGGAGATTTCCAAGTCCGCCGCCGAACGGGCCATCGATGCGATGGTAGTCGCGATCAAGTCGAACCTGAAGAAGGGGAACATGGTGACCCTGGTCGGGTTCGGCACGTTCTACGTGGGCAAGCGCGCGGCCCGCTCGGGGCGCAATCCGCGCACCGGGGCGGAGATCAAGATCAAGGCCGCCAAGGTGCCCAAGTTCAGGGCTGGAAAAGCGCTCAAGGATGCGGTAAACTAATGGGCTCTCCTGATGGCCTGCCCAGGTGCAGATGGGCAGGAGGCAGTGCAGGGGGTTCGTGGCGTGGCGCAGTCGGGGGTGCTTAGCTCAGCGGTAGAGCGTCGCCCTTACAAGGCGAATGTCATAGGTTCGACCCCTATAGCACCCACCAGGAGCGCAAGCGGTACCGGTTTGGAGTGGTAGTTCAGTTGGTTAGAATGCTGCCCTGTCACGGCAGAGGTCGCGGGTTCGAGTCCCGTCCACTCCGCCAGAACACTTTCCAAGGACATCCAAGCTAGTCCATGGAAATCATAGAAAGCCCTGTAGATTCAATGTCTACAGGGCTTTTTTGTTTCCAGAGTCGTGCATTGACACACGCCGCAATCCGGCTATAATTTGTGGGTCCTTTTGTGGGTTAACTCACATGGCACGCACCATACATCGCCTCACGCCGTTGGCGATTACGAAGAAGAAGACACCGGGCACCTACGCCGATGGTGGTGGCCTTTGGTTGCAGGTCACTGAGACAACATCGAAGAGTTGGAGCTTCAGGTTCATGCTTCGCGGCAAGGCGCGTGAGATGGGTCTCGGACCACTACACACAATTGACCTTCCAAAAGCTCGCGACAAGGCCAGGGCGTGCAGAGAGTTGCTGCTCGAAGGTATTGATCCAATCGAACATCGAAAGGCGCAGCGGTCTGAATCAGCGCAGCACGCGGCAAACGCGAAGACGTTCGATGATTGCGCCAAGGCCTACATCGAAGCGCAGCGTCCCGGCTGGAGCAACCCGAAGCACGCGGACCAATGGGCCAACACGCTAGCGGCCTACGCTAGTCCAGTCTTTGGCAAGACGCCCGTACAGGCAGTCGGTACGGAAGTCATTGTGCAGGCGCTCAACAAGATCTGGACGACGAAGACGGAGACGGCTACTCGAGTCCGCCAAAGAATCGAGGCGGTACTAGACTGGGCCACAGTCTCCGGCTATCGCAAGGGGGAGAATCCGGCCAGATGGTCCGGGCACCTCGAGCACAAGCTTACGAAGCCCTCGAAGCTCAAGAACGTCGAGAACCGTCCAGCGCTATCCGGCGTACGCTTACGCCAGTGCTGACGTCTTTTGGACTGCGAATCAAACTAATGCAAGTCACTGGGTACGAAATCGTCAAGGAATATGTCTTCTGGATGGAGAAGATGCCCCATATCCTGAAGGGCCGAATCATGCGCAACATCGAAGACGATTCCGCACCCTATCGCTGGCAGTGCAGCCACAACCACAAACCGCTACTGATGTCGGGTGTGTATTTCCCTCGATCCGAATACGCGGAGACGGAAGTCGAAGCGTTTACGAACCTCAGAGCGTACGTGATGACTTTTGACCCCTTGGGCGCCTCCAGAAATCCAGACTACTAGGAACTCTTGTCGCGACTTACTTTCTCTTTGGCAGCGTCCCTCGGTCGGTTTCTGGGCCGTGCAATGACGGCAACTTTTTTGCGATAGCTCTTTGCCATAGCCGCGAAACGATCGTATTGCTCCCATGAAGCAGAAACCGACCGATCGCTTAGTGGATGCCTAGTTGTCCTTCCAGCCACGGGTAGCGGGAGTGCAGCGCAGGCAGCACTTCCCCGGCCATGATCTTGCGCACCTGCGCCACGATCTGATGGGGGAATTCGCCGTACTCCTTCGCGCGCCAGATCAGGAACAACTGCCGGTGGAATGGGGTGTCCGGAAACGGCAGGACGCGAATCCTTGGCAGCTGCAAGTGCGCCTGTAGCAGGCACAGGGGCGTCGCCACCGCCCAACCTACGCCAGCCGATACCATCGAGATCAATGCATCGGTGGCATCTACTTCCAAGGTGCGCGGCGCACGCACCCCCAGCCGGCGCAGGTGGCGCTCGGTCTGCGAGCCGATCAGCGAGCGAAGCGAGAACCGCACCAGCGGATACTGGTTCGACAGCTGCTTCAGGTCAGCGCCGGCCCGCGCCGGGAGTTCTTCCGGGAGTAGTAGCACGAACGGTTCTGACAGAAGCATCTGGCGTTCCAGCCCGTCCACGTCGTCCATCGCATCGCTGGTGGCGATCAGGTCAAGATCGCGCGCCAGCAGCGCGCGCGACTGATCCTGTGCCAGCCCGGAGCGGAATGTGAGTCGCGTCGCGCTGTCAAGCAGGCTCTTCATGAGGCTGGGTCCGACAGTCGCGCCAAACGAATCGATCACGCCCATACGCAGCTCAGGCACCTTGTGGGGACCGCTGTGGCGGACCATCGCGACCAGCGCATCGGCATCGTCCAACAAGGCGCTGGCCTGGCGAAGGAGCAGAGCGCCCGCCGCAGTCCGTGCGAAGGGCCGCTTGGAACGGTCTACTAGAACCATGCCGAATACGTCCTCCAGTCGCCTGATCGACTGGGAAACGGCGGACTGCGTAAGGCCGAGCCGCGACGCCGCTTTGCTCATGCTGCCGGTTTCGCTCAGCACAACGAATGTCCTCAACAGGCGCAAGTCGGGCAGCGGATGGGGATACGCGACCTCGATCCGGGGCGCGGGCGGCTTTTTGGCGGGCATCGGGAAGGGTCGGTTGCGCCGGAGTATTAGCGGCACTGATAGTAACGTGAATCACGGTTAACACGACGTCGGCGCGACGGCATTCCCCATTGACACCCTCAAGTTCGCCAAGCTGTAATGCCCCACGCTTTCAGGCGTCGATCGACGGGGGGAGCAGACATGGCGCGAGTCCGGGACGTAGGTCCGAGCGAGGTGCCCGCTCACATTCGTGACGTCTACGAGCGGTACGCGAACGGCTACGGGCCGTTCCGCAACCAAGTGGGCGTATTTGCGCACGTGCCCTCCTCGGTCAACCACCTGATGGGGCTGCTGCTTGAATTGCGTGCGCAAAAGAGCGTGCCGTTCCGCTACATCGAACTCGCGGTGGTCACGGTATCGAAACTGAACGTATGCGACTACTGCGTCGCGCACCACAAGCCCTTGCTGATGGTCGAGGGCGTCACGCCCGAAGGCGCGGACCGCATCCTCGAGTACAAGGACCATCCCGAATTGAGCGAAGTGGACAAGCTGGTAGTGGAGTACTCGATCGCGGTGACCAATGCGCCGCAAAAGATCCGCGACAATGTGTTCGAGCGATTGCGCAAGCATTTCACCGAAGCGCAGGTCGTCGAGCTGACGATGCGTATCGCGCTGTGCGGATTCTTCAATCGTTTCAACGACGCACTGCAGGTGGACGACGAGACGCACGACGCAACCGAAGCCGAAGTCGCGCGCCAGGCGGACACCGCCAGATAACCGGTACCGGGCGTCAAGTCCCGGACCTTCAGGGGAAAACCATGAACAACTCATTCAAATCACGCCGCCGCCTGCTCGGCGGTGTCACCGCCGGAGCCGCACTGGGCATGCTGCCCGGCTGGCGCCACGCACTCGCACAAGGATCGGGGCCAATAAAGATTGGCCTGATCGTGCCGCTGACCGGGGCGGCGGGTGCCTACGGGCCGGCCATGGCCAAAGCCGGCCGGCTGACTGCCGAGTACATCAACAAAGAGACCGGTGGCATCCTCGGAAACCGTCCGCTTCAGGTCATCATCGAAGATTCCGAAAGCAGCGCAACGTCGGGAGTCGCGGTTGCTCGCAAACTGATCGATGTGGAAAACGTCGTCGCTATTACCGGCGTGTGGAACAGCTCCGTCGCCATGTCTGTCAGGCCGATCACCTTGGAGCGGAACCTCGCGCTGCTGGTGTCGGGGTCGGCAGACCAGATTACCGAGGGCGACAACAAGGGCCTCGTCTGGCGCTTCCAGGCGCGCGGCCGCGACTGGGGCACGGTGATCGCACGCGCAATGCTCAAGGACGGGGTCAGAAAAGTCTCCATGCTCGGCCTGCAGAATCCGTTCACCTCGGGCATGGTCGAACCGTTCGCAGCCGAGATCAAGCGCGGCGGTGGCGAGGTGCTCGACCTCGCCTACTACAATCCAAACCAGCCCTCCTACCGCGCCGAAGTCGAAAAGGTCTTCGAGCGCAAGCCCGATGGCGTGTTCATGCCGGCACTCCTGCCGGACTTCACGGCGATCGCCAAGGAAATCTACCGGTCCGGCTTCAACAGCAAGGTGTACACCCTCTCGATTGCCGGCGACAGCGAAGGGCGCTTTGTGAAGAACGTAGGGCCCGAAGTCGCCGAGGGAATAAATCACCTGCAGCCGATTCCTCCGGTCAGTTCGCCCGCGTACAAGCGCTTCCTGAGCCTTATGGGCGAGCCCGAAGGCAAGCTGTTCCTGTTTGCCTGCAATACCTACGACCAGATCTCGATGATCGCCATGGCGATGGAGAAGGCGCGCTCAACTGCGTCACCCGAGTTCGTCAAGCAGTTCCCGCCGATCGCGAACGGTCCCGGCGAGACGGTTTACAACGCAGTCGACGGGCTGAAATTGATCCGCGCAGGCAAACTGGTCAATTTTTCCGGCGCAGGCTCGGACGTGACGTTCAAGCCGAACGGCGACCTCGCGAGCCGGGATTTCGGGCACTACGTGATCCGCGGTGGGAAGAACCAGTTAGTGAAGGTGACCACCTGAGCCGATGCGCGGGCTTATCCTGCCCCGCGCAGCTGCGGATCGGGTAGGCACGCCGTCATGCTGCAAGCGCTCGGTGTCTGCAAAACCTTCGGCGGAATTCACGCGCTAGAAACTGCGACGCTGAAGATTCCGGCCGGCTCGATCACGGGTATTGTCGGCCCCAACGGCGCAGGCAAATCGACGCTGTTCAACATCCTGTCGGGACTGATGCGCCCGGACCGTGGCGAGGTCTGGTTCCAGGGCGAAAATGTAACCGGCCGGCAGGCACACGAGCTCGCGCACCGCGGCTTGGTGCGCACGTTCCAGATCTCGCGCGAACTTGGCGAACTGACGGTGCTCGAGAACCTGTTGCTCGCGCGGCCGGCACAGGCCGGAGAGAACGTCTGGCGCGGTTTGGCTTCGCGCAGCAGGGTACGCAACGAAGAGACGGTCGGCGTCATGGCCGCCCGCGAACTGCTCGAACGCGTAGAACTGTGGCGTCTGGCCGACGAGCCGGCGCGCACGCTTTCCGGCGGGCAGAAGAAATTACTCGAGCTGTGCCGTGCCCTGATGCTGCACCCGAAGGCCATCTTGCTCGACGAGCCGGCCGCAGGGGTCAACCCGGTGCTGCTCTCCCAGCTCTGCGAATTCATTTTGACCTTGAGCGCCGAGGGCACCACGTTTGCGATCGTCGAACACAACATGGACATGGTGGCGAAACTGTGCGACCCGGTATACGTGCTCGCCGAAGGCCGGGTGCTGACTACCGGCACGTTTTCCAGCATCGTGGCCGACCAGCGGGTGATGGATGCGTACCTCGGGGGCACGCCATGAGCAGCACGTTGCGCATTGAATCGGTTGTGGCAGGATACGGCAGCAACATGATCCTGCATGACGTGTCATTGAAAGTCGCACAGGGAAGCATCGTTACCGTCGTCGGCCCCAACGGCTCGGGAAAGTCCACTCTGATGCGCGTTGCGGTCGGTCTGCTCGGTGCGACCAGCGGAAAAATCTGGCTCGCCGAAAAGGACGTCACGCGAATGGACGCGCCAGGCCGCGCCCGCATCGGGATCGCCTACGTGCCACAGGAGCACAACGTGTTTCGCAACATGAGCATCGCAGAAAACCTGCGCCTCGGAATCGAATTCCTGAGCGACGACGCCGCCAAGGAGCAGGCGAGGCGCGAGATCGTACTTGCGATGTTCCCTGACCTGCGCGGCAGGATGCGTGACCTGGCGGGCAATCTGAGCGGCGGGCAGCGCCAGATGCTTGCCATGGGGTGCGCACTCATGTCTGACCCCGAGGTACTGCTCCTCGATGAGCCCTCGGCCGGGCTTTCACCCAGGTACGCGGACGAATTGTTCGCAGCCGTGCGGCGCATCAACGAGGCCGGCGTCACCATTTTCATGATCGAACAGAACACCGCGCCGGCGCTGCGCTGCTCGACCACGGGCGTGGTCCTCGCGGCGGGCCGCGTGCGTGCGGTCGCTGCGGCCGCCGAACTGGCTCGCGATCCCGAAATGAAAAAGCTCTACCTCGGAGGATGAAAGCCAGTGCTGCAGTCGCTCGTTAACGGCCTGGTAAGCGGGCTGATCGTGGCACTGCCCGCGCTTGCGCTCGCGCTGACATTCAGTGTCCTGCGTTTTGCCAATTTCGCAATCGGTGCCACGCTCACTCTGTCGGCCTATGTGGTGTTTTGGCTGAACTCCATGCTGGGACTTCCGCTGGCGGCCGCAGCGGCCGTGGGCGTCCCGATCATGGCCGCGGTGTGCGTGCTGGTCGACCGGCTGGTCTACCAGCCCTTGCGGGAGCGCTCTTCGGTGACGCTCCTGGTGGCATCAATGGGAGTCGCGTTCGTGCTGGAGAACGTTGTGCGGCTGGTGTTCGGCAATTCACCGCGCGGATTCGCGGTCGAGGTGGCACGCCCGATCCGCATTTTTGACGTGCGCGTGAACCACGAGCAGGCGATTAGCGCGGCGGTGGTGATCGCCTGCCTGGTTGCGCTGACGTTCGTGTTCAAGCGTACGCGCATGGGCCGAGCCATGCGTGCGATCGCCGATGACCCAAGTCTTGCCTCGGTGCGCGGCATCGACCGAAACCGCGTGGTCCGGTGGACTTGGGTCATCAGCGCCGCGATGACCGCAGTCGCGGGCACCCTGATCGGCCTGGACGGCACGATCGACCCGCAGATGGGCTGGAACTACGTGGTCACCGTTTTTGCAGCAGCCATCCTGGGCGGCATCGGCAACCCGATGGCGGCGGTCGCGGGCGCGCTGCTGCTCGGCGTCGTCGAGGAGATGTCCACATTGTTGATTACCTCCGTGTATAAAACACTGGTCGCTTTCGGCGTGATGTCGATCCTCCTGCTGGTGCGGCCCTCGGGACTGTTCGGCCGGGCCTGGCTGCAAAAATGAGCTCCTACCTCATCGCCATATTCACGCTGGTTGCCATTGCGGCGATGGCGGGGCTCGCGCTCAACATGCAATGGGGCATGTGCGGCATGATCAACTTCGGTCTGGCCGGGTTCTACATGCTCGGCGCCTACACTTGCGGGCTACTTGCCACGCACGGTGTCTGGCCGATGGCGAGCTTGGGCGCGGCACTGGTCGTATGTGCATTGGCCAGCGCGCTTGTGTCGCTGATTTCGATCCGCCTGTCGGAGGACTATCTCGCCATAGTCACGCTCGGATTTGCCGAGTCGTTGCGGCTGGTCGTTTTGCACGAAGACTGGCTCACGCAGGGCGCCCTCGGCGTGCCCGGCATCCCTCGCCCATTTGGCGCTCTAGTCGGCGCCGCCCACTACGACGCATTCTTCCTTGGCCTGGCGATTGCGTTGCTCGCTTTTGTCTATCTGGCGTTCTCTCGGCTGTCGCGTGCGCCGTTCGGCCGACTCATGCGAGCTGTACGGGAAGATCCTGTGGTGGCCGCGACGCTGGGCAAGAACGTGCTGTGGGTGCGCGTGCGCGCATTCGCGATCGGCGGCGCCGTGGTCGGCATGGCCGGCGGCATGCACGCTTTCTACCTGACTTATATCGACCCGGCGCAGTTTGGTCCGATCATCACGGCCTACGCATTCATGGCCGTCATTGCGGGCGGGCGCGGCAGCCACTTGGGATTGTTGATCGGCGCGTCCTCCGTCATGGTGCTCGTCGAGGGTTCGCGCTTCCTTAAGGATTTCATCCCAGTGTTCGATGCCGGCCAACTCGCCGCGGTGCGGTTGATCCTGATCGGACTGGGTCTGATCCTGCTTTTGATTTACATGCCCAACGGCATCCGGCGCGAATACAGGTTGCAGGTGCGCGCGCGACCGGACGACGCCCCCGCGCAGCGATGACCCTCGCCATCCGAATCGCTCAGATTACGCAGCAATGAACTATTCCATTTTCAGCCTGGCGCGTAACGCGCTCAGCTACCACGCGAACTGGCCGCGCGCATGGCGCAGCCCCGTACCCAGGCGCGCGTACGACGTAGTTATCGTCGGTGGCGGCGGTCACGGGCTCGCCACGGCCTACTACCTCGCGAAAGAACATGGGGTACGCAACGTCGCCGTACTCGAGAAAGGCTGGATCGGTGGGGGTAACACCGGGCGCAACACGACGATCATCCGCTCAAACTATTACCTGCGCCCTAACGCGCGTTTCTATGAGTTCTCTCTGAAATTGTGGGAATCGCTCACTGCCGAACTCAACTTCAACCTGATGTTCAGCCAGCGTGGCGTGCTGAACCTCGCCCACAGCTCGGCAGACATCGAGGCTCAGGCGCGGCGTGGCAACGCCATGCGCTGCAATGGCATCGACGCGCAGTTGCTGAATCGGGACGAAGTGGCCGCGCGCGTTCCCGGCCTGGACGTCTCCGGCGATGCGCGCTATCCCATTGCCGGTGGATTGCTGCAGCAACGGGGCGGCACCGCGCGGCACGACGCGGTGGCGTGGGGCTACGCACGCGCGGCCGACAGGCTGGGCGTCGACATCATCCAGAACTGCGAGGTGACCGGCTTCGAGCGCGAGGGGGCGACTGTGCAGGCGGTCCATACGACGCAAGGCACGATACGCGCAGGAAAAGTCGGGTTGGCGGTCGCCGGGCATTCCAGCCAGGTGGCCGCACTCGCGGGATTCCAGCTGCCCATCGAGTCGCACGTGCTGCAGGCCCTCGTGTCCGAGCCGATCAAGCCAGTTCTTGACTGTGTCGTGACCTCCGGGGCGGCACATTTCTATATAAGCCAGTCGGACAAAGGAGAGTTGGTGGCCGGAGGCGACCTGGACGGGTACAACTCGTACGGTCAACGCAGCAACCTGCCTGCCATCGAGCACGTCGTGCAATCGATGCTCGCACTGTTCCCAGATTTCGCACGACTGCGCATGCTGCGCACTTGGGGCGGAGTGATGGACATGAGCATGGATGGCAGCCCGATCATTGGCGCCAGCCCCCTTGCCAACCTGTTCCTCAATTGCGGCTGGTGCTATGGCGGGTTCAAAGCCACACCTGGCTCAGGCTGGTGCTTTGCGCACACCCTGGCCACCGGCACACCGCACGAGCTGAATGCTCCCTTCAGCTTGGACCGGTTCGTGAGTGGGCATACGATCGACGAGAAGGGGGCCGGCCCCTTCCCCTGGATGCAATAGCCGGAAAATCCCATGATCAGACTTCCCTGCCCGTTCTGCGGGCCGCGCGACTACACCGAATTCAGCTTTGGCGGGGACGCCAATGCCCGCCGTCCGGCCGACCCCGACACGCTCGACGACGCATCCTGGAGCGCCTACCTGTACATGCGTGAAAACCTGCGTGGGGCGCAACTGGAACTCTGGCAGCACGCGGCAGGCTGCCAGCGCTGGATTGTCGTGTGCCGCGACACAGCGACCCACGCCGTGTTGGGCGCGGCCCCTCCTGCAGCACACGGCGGCGCATGACCCAGGCCCAGCGCTTGCCCCGAGGCGGGCATATCGATCGCGACCGCCCCATCGCGTTCAGCTTCAATGACCGGCCTTTGCAAGGCTACGAGGGCGATACGCTGGCATCGGCACTGCTCGCCAATGGCGTGAAACTCGTGGCGCGCAGCTTCAAGTACCATCGCCCGCGCGGAGTTGTCGGCCACGGCGCCGAGGAGCCGAACGCACTGGTGCGACTCGGTGGCCGTGGCGGTGAGCCGAATGCGCGGGCCACGCAAGTGCGGTTGCAGCCGGGGCTGCGGGCGAGCAGCCAGAATTGCTGGCCCTCCGTGGAGTTCGACGTGGGCGCAGTGAACAACCTGCTTTCACGGTTACTGCCGGCCGGCTTCTACTACAAGACATTCATGTGGCCGGCGTCCCTGTGGATGACCTACGAGCGCCTGATCCGCAAATCGGCCGGCCTGGGCCAAGTGCCCGCCGGCGAAGACCCCAACCGCTACCTCCACAGGCATGAGCATTGCGACGTGCTCATCGTCGGTGCCGGGCCGGCCGGCCTGGCTGCCGCACTGGCCGCCGGGCGAGCCGGGGCGCGGGTCGTGCTCGCCGAGCAGGATTTTCGTCTCGGAGGACAACTGCTTTGCGAAGACGTGCTGATCGACAACCAGCCGGCAATCCAGTGGATCGCGCGCGCCGAGTGCGAGTTGCGCGCCCTGCCTAACGTACGCGTACTCTGCCAGGCCACCGTGTTCGGTTACTTCGACCATAACCTGCTCGGAGTGGAGGAACGGGTGCCGGCGGGTGAAGGGCAGGTGTGCCGTCTTTGGAAAGTGCGTGCCGCACGCGTCATCCTTGCCTGCGGCGCGATCGAGCGCACGCTGGCGTTCGCTAATAACGACCTGCCCGGTGTCCTGCTTGCGCACTCGGCACACGTCTACCTCAATCGTTTTGCAGTGCATCCGGGCCGGCGCGTAGTGGTCTTCGCCAACAACGATTCGGCCTACCCGGCCGCCGCGGATCTTGCGCGCGAGGCATCGGTGACGCTGCTTGACGTGCGCGCGGATGTGAGCCCGCACCTGTGCCAGCTCATGGAACGCTCTGGCGTGCGCCTGCGCGCAGGCGAGCTGATCGTGCGGGCACACGGGGGCAAGCACGTTGCCGCGGTGGACGTCATGCGGATAAGCAACGCGGTAAATGGACCCGGCATTGGCGGCACTAGCGAGCGGATCGATTGCGACCTCGTCTGTATGTCAGGCGGCTGGAACCCGGCGGTGCACCTGTTTTCTCAATCCAAGGGGAAGCTGGCATTTGACCCACAGTTGCAGACTTTCGTGCCGGAGCGTGCAACCCAGCCGGTGCGCTGCGCAGGTGCGTCCGCGGGAAAATTCGACCTCGCCGCCTGTCTCGCCGACGGTCATGCCGCCGGGCTCGATGCCGCGGCATCGGCTGGCGCCCAACCCGAGAATGCGGTGTCGCCTCCCGCGGTGGCAAGCGAGAGTGCTCACTCTGCGCCGCAACCCTGGTGGTCGCCGGGTGCACTCATCGCCAAGCGTGAAAAATGCTTTGTCGACCTGCAAAACGACGTGACAGTAGGCGACATCCAGCTCGCGGCACGTGAGGGCTACGTATCGGTAGAGCACCTCAAGCGCTACACCACGCTCGGCATGGGCACCGATCAGGGCAAGCTCTCGAACATTACCGGTCTAGCGATTCTTGCGCAGACACTGGGCGTGGAACCCGGCTCGGTGGGCACGACCACCTTCCGGCCGCCGTACACACCGGTCACGTTTGGCACCCTTGCCGGCGCCGAGCGCGACCACCATTTCGCCCCCCTGCGGCGCAGCGCAATGGATTCCTGGCACGCCGCAGCTGGCGCGATCTTTGTCAATGCCGGCCTGTGGCGCCGCCCGCAAGCCTACCCGCGGCCGGGTGAATCGATGAACGATGCCATCAATCGCGAAGCGCTCGGGGTACGCCGCGGCGTCGGCCTGGTGGACGTATCGACTTTGGGAAAGATCGACATCAAAGGCGCCGATGCGGTGGAATTCCTCGAGCGCGTCTACACGAATCGGTGGAAAAAGCTTCCGATCGGTAGGGTGCGCTATGGCCTGATGTTGCGCGAGGACGGGATGGTCTACGATGACGGGACCACGGCACGGCTTGGTGAGTTCCACTACCTGATGACCACCACGACAGCCAACGCCGTCAAGGTGATGTCCACGCTTGAGCAATTGCTGCAGGTGCACTGGCAGGACTTGCGGGTTAGCCTGACTTCGGTCACTGAGCACTGGGCTGCGATGGCGCTCTCCGGGCCGCAGGCACGCGCGGTACTCGAACGTCTCGAGCCCGGTCAGGACTGGGGAGCCGAGGCGCTGCCGCACCTTGGATTACGAGAGTCCATGTTGGGCGGGATCCCGGCGCGGGTATTCCGAATCAGTTACTCGGGCGAACTCGCGTTCGAGGTCAACGTGCCAGCCGATCACGGCTTGCGGACATGGAAGGCCCTGCTCGATGCCGGCGAGCCGATGGGGATCGGCGCGTACGGCACCGAGGCAATGGGGATCTTGCGCATCGAAAAAGGCCATGTCGCGGGTCCTGAACTGGACGGCCGGACGACGCCGGACGATCTCGGGCTTGGCGAGCTCGCCAGCAAGGCCGGGGATTTCATTGGCCGCCGCTCATTGCGCCGGCCGGCGATGCGCGACCCGGCCAGGCGCCAGTTGGTGGGTGTCGTTCCCGCCGACGGCAGCACGCCAATTCCGCGCGGCGCACAGCTCACGCCCAGCCCGGACGCCTTGGCGCATACAAAGGTCGAGGGACATGTGACATCGGGCTGCTGGAGCCCGAATCTGGGGAAACCGATCGCGCTCGCACTGCTTTCCGGCGGGCGCGCGCGCCATGGCGAGACCCTGTGGGCCGTTGCGCCCCTGTCGGGCGAATCCGTGCAGGTAAGGGTGGGCGCGCCGGTATTCCTCGACCCGGAGGGTGAGCGTGTTCGAGCCTGATTCGCCGCACAGGGTCGGGGCGCTCGCGGGCGTTTACGATGCCGCCGCGCAGCCCGCAAAAGGCAACCCGGAAGTGACGTTCGAACTGCGCACCGGACTGATCCTCGTCGGCCTGCGCGGCGTCGCAAGCAAGCTGAACACGGATGCGATGCTTCGGATGCCTGCCAAACCCAATACGGCGATTGAAATGTACGACGGGCACCTGATGTGGCTCGGCCCGGACGAGTGGCTGCTCAGCACTGGCTCGCCCGCGGCTGAACTGCTTGCAAATTGGCCCGGTGACGCGACCGAGGTTAGTCATGGCCGCAGTGTGTTACGCCTCGGCGGCCCGTCCGCCCGCGAGTTTCTTGCTACCGGCATCGGCATCGACTTGCGCCCGCAAGTGTTCTCGGCGGGCGCGTGTGCTCAGACGTTGTACGGTGGAGTCCATGTGCTACTGCATTGCCTGCCGGATGGCGAGCACTTCGACCTGTATTTGGCGCGCAGTTACGCGCTGCATGCATGGGAAATGCTCAGCGCCGCCGCGCAGGAGTTCGGCTACTCCACGAAATAAGCGGTTTAAACCCGCAGCCTGCATCGCCCGCGGCCGCGGCAAGAGGGTCGCAGCCCGTTCCCGCGGGTCGCGTCGCGCGGAAATCGGCTTCCGTCTCGCCGCTGGCAGGTGAACCCTCGTCAGATGAAATTCGCAAGCTCGCACTAGCTCCAAAATGAGCACCGTAACGCTTGCATCCGTAAGGGGGTCGCCGCTAATGGCGTCTAAACACTACAAGGGGGGAGAGGCGGCCGCTGAAATGATAGAATTCGCAGCCTTTTGGAGTGTTTGCAACTATTGGTTGTTTTGTGGGTGATTTGGAACTTAAATCTCACATAAGTAGTAAAATCAGATAGTTATGAATATTCTTGGCGGACGTCCACTCCGCCAACTATCCCAGGAAAAGGCGAACCCAGGTTCGCCTTTTTCACATCTGCGGCACTAGCGGGGATCGACCAGCGCCATGTTTGATTTCGTCAGGAAGAACAAACGCCTCCTCCAGCTGGTGCTGGGGCTGATGATGGTCCCCTTCGCGTTTTTCGGGCTCGACTCCTACACACGCTCGATGGGCGGTGCGGACGACGTGGCCAGCGTCGACGGCCAGAGCGTCTCGGTGCGCGAGTTCAACGAGGAACTGCGCCAGCAGATGGACCGCATCCGCGGCATTCTCGGCCGCGGCGCGGACGTCAGCAGTTTCGACACGCCGGACGCGCGCGCGGGCCTGCTCGACAGCCTGGTCGACCGGCGCGTGATCGCGACCGCCGCGGTGAAGTCGCGGCTGACCGTCAGCGACGAGCAGTTGCGCGAGATGATCGCCGGCATGCCGCCTTTCCAGGTGGACGGCAAGTTCTCGAAGTCGAGCTACGAGGCGCTGCTGCAGGCGCAGAACCTGACTCCCGCGGGGTTCGAGTCGAAGCTTCGCTACGACCTCGCCCTGTCCCAGCTGAACCGCGCGCTCGCCGGCAGCGCGATCCAGGCGCGCTCGGTGTCCGAGCGGCTCGTCGCGCTTGGCGAGCAGCAGCGCGAGGTCCAGCAGTCGGTCCTTTCCGCCGACGCCTTCATCGCGGCGGTCAAGGTCGACGAACCCGCGATCAAGGCCTACTTCGACGCCAACCAGGTGGAGTTCCGCACGCCCGACATGGTGAAGGCGGAGTACCTGGTCCTGTCCGCGGACCAGCTGGGCGCCACCGACCCGGTGACCGAGGACGAGCTGAAGGCCGCCTATGCCGCCCGCTCCAGCCAGTACAAGCAGGACGAGCAGCGCCGCATCAGCCACATCCTGATTCCCGCTGCCGCGGACGCGAAGCCGGCTGAGAAGGAAGCGGCGAAGAAGAAGGCCGAGGGCCTGCTCGCCGAGCTGCGCAAGGCGCCGGGCAGGTTCGCCGAGCTGGCCAGGCAGAACTCCAAGGACCCCGGCTCGGCCGAGAAGGGCGGGGACCTGGGCGTCGTCGCGCCGGGCATGATGGTGAAGCCCTTCGAGGAAGCCGCCTTCAAGCTGAAGGACGGCGAGACCAGCGAAGTCGTCGAGACGGAGTTCGGCTACCACATCATCCGCGTGACCGGCATCCAGGCCGCCAAGGTGAAGGGCCTCGACGAAATTCGCGCGGAGCTCTCGAAAGAGCTCGCCAGGCAGAAGGGCACGCGCAGGTTCGCCGAGGCGGCGGAAGCTTTCAGCAACCTCGTCTACGAGCAGTCCGACAGCCTGAAGCCCGCCGCCGAGCGCTTCAAGCTCCAGGTGCAGCGCACGGACTGGATCCCCAAGGCGGCCACGCCGGCGGCGGGCCCGCTCGCCAACCCCAAGCTGCTCGGCGCGCTGTTCTCGCCCGACTCGCTGCAGTCCAAGCGCAACACCGATGCGATCGAGGTCGCGCCGAGCGTCCTCGTGTCCGCCCGTGTGCTGGAGCACAGGCCCGCGGCCCAGCTCAAGTACGAGGAAGTGAAAGCCGACATCGAGAAGCGCTTGCGCCGCCAGGAGGCCGCCAAGCTCGCGCAGAAGGACGGCGCCGCGAAACTGGCCGAACTGCAGGCCGGCAAGGATCCCGGCATCAAGTGGTCCGCGGCGCACCCGGTGAGCCGCACCAGGACCGAGGGCCTGCCGCCCGACGCATTGCGCCAGATCCTTTCGGCCGACGCGAAGAAGCTGCCTGCCTACGCCGGGTTCGGCGGCGACGGCGGTTACGTGCTGTACCGCGTCGGCAAGGTGATCGACGCGCCAGCCAAGGAAGAGAAGGACGCCAAGGCCGCGCTGGCGCGCATCGAGAGCCAGGCGGGCGGCGAGCAGTTCGCAGCCTACGTCGCCAGCCTCCGCGCGAAGGCGAAAGTCGAAGTCAACAAGGCGAACCTGGACAAGAAGCAGCAGTAGGGCTTGACGCAGGGAGACCTTAAAGCGGTTCCCCCGCACCCCCTCCCTACGCGGGGGGGTCTTCCACCAGGCCGCGCATGCCGCCGGCCAGCGACGAGAACCCGTTGTCCACGTGCATCACTTCCGCGGTGATGCCCGCCGCGAGGTCGGACAGCAGGAACGCGGCGGCATTGCCCACGTCGTCTATCGTGACGTTGCGCCGCAGGGGCGCGTTCTGCTCGACGAACTTGAGGATCTTGCCGAACCCGGAGATGCCGCTCGCGGCCAGCGTCTTGATCGGGCCGGCCGAGATCGCGTTCACCCGCACCCCGCGCACGCCAAGGCTGTCGGCCAGGTAGCGCACGCTCGCCTCCAGGCTCGCCTTGGCGAGGCCCATGGTGTTGTAGTTCGGGATCACCCGCTCCGCACCGAGGTAGGTCAGCGTCACCAGGGACGCGCGGCCGCTCAGCATCGGCAGCGCGGCCTTCGCCAGGGCCGGGAAGCTGTAGGCCGAGATCTCCAGCGCCTCGCGGAACGCCTCGCGCGACAGCCCGTCGAGGAAATCCCCGGTGATGGCCTCCTTCTGGGCGAAGGCGATCGAGTGCACCAGGCCGTCGAGGCGGTCCCAGCGCTGGCCGAGCTGCGCGAAAAGCGCCGCGACCGAGGCGTCGTCGGTGACCTCGCAGGGCAGCGCGATCTCGGCGCCGAGTTCCTTCGCCATGTCGTTGACGCGGTCCTTGAACCGGTCGGTCTGGTAGGTCAGGGCGAGTTCGGCGCCTTCGCGCCGCGCCGCCTTGGCGATTCCCCAGGCGATGGACCGGTTGCTGATCAGGCCCGTGATCAGGATGCGCTTGCCTGCGAGAAATCCCATGCCGTTTCCTCTGATGGATCCTGCGCCGATTATACTTGGGCCATGCGTTTCCGGCCCTCACTGGTGCTCGCACTCGCCGCCGCCTGCCTGGCCGGCGGCTGCAGCGAAGCGTGGAACAATCCCTATCCCGCGGCCGACGGGGCGAAGAACGTCCTCTACTCGTCATTCGCCGAGCGCCCCAAGCACCTCGACCCGGTGCAGTCCTACACCGAAGACGAATCGAAATTCACGCAGCAGGTCTACGAGCCCCCGCTGCAGTACCACTACCTCAGGATGCCCTACGAGCTGGTCCCGCTGACCGCCGAGGCGCTGCCGGTGGCGAAGGAACTCGAGGGCGGCAAGTTCACGCAGTACGAGATCCGGATCCGGCCCGGCGTGCGCTACCAGCCGCACCCGGCGTTCAACCCGCAGCACCAGGCGCTGTCCCGCGAGGTGATCGCGGGCCTGCGCTCGCCCTACCAGCTGCCCGGGCCCGGGACCCGCGAACTGGTGGCGGATGACTACATCTACCAGATCAAGCGCCTCGCGCACCCGCGGCTTCATTCGCCCATCTACGGCCTGATGAGCGAGTACATCGTAGGGCTGGACGATTTTTCGAAGCGCCTCAAGGCCGCCGCCGCGAAGCTGCCCGGTGACGCATGGCTCGACCTGCGCGAGCACCAGCTCGAAGGCGTCGAACGGGTCGACGCGCACACCTTCCGGATCCGGCTCAAGGGCCATTACCCGCAGTTCGCGTACTGGCTGGCGATGCCTTTCTTCGCGCCGGTGCCATGGGAGGTGGAGAAATTCTTCGCGCAGCCCGGCATGGCCGAGAAGAACTTCACGCTCGACTGGTGGCCCGTCGGCACCGGCGCGTACATGCTGACCGAGAACGATCCCAATTCGCGCATGGTGCTGGAGCGCAATCCGAACTTCCGCGGCGAGCCGTATCCGTCCGAGGGCGAGCCGGGCGACGCCAAAGAGGGGCTGCTGAAGGACGCGGGCAAGGCGATGCCTTTCGTGGACCGGGTCGTCTACAGCCGCGAGAAGGAGGGCATCCCCTACTGGAACAAGTTCCTGCAGGGCTACTACGACATGTCCGGCATCGGCTCGGACAACTTCGACCAGGCGGTCCGCATCTCGATCGAAGGCGATACCGCGCTGACGCCGGAGATGGAGGAGCGCGGCATCACGCTGCGGACGTCGGTGGCGACCTCGACGCTGTACCTGGGGTTCAACTGGAACGACGCCGTCGTGGGCGGGGGCAGGGACAAGGACTCCGCCGAGCGGGCGCGCAAGCTTCGCCACGCGCTGACCATCGCCATCGACTACGAGGAGTACCTGTCCATCTTCGCCAACGGCCGCGGCATCGTCGCGCAGAGCCCGCTCGCCCCCGGCATCTTCGGCTACCGCGACGGCCGGGAGGGCATGAACCCGGTGGCCTATGAATGGAAGGACGGGCAGGCGCGGCGCAGGCCCGTCGAGCAGGCGAGGAAGCTCATGGCGGAGGCGGGGTACGCCAACGGCCGCGACGCGAAGACCGGCCAGCCGCTGGTGCTCTACCTCGACACCGTGGCGCGCGGGCCCGGCGACAAGCCGCGCCTCGACTGGTGGAGGAAGCAGTTCGCCAAGCTCGACATCCAGCTCGAGGTGCGCGAGACCGACTGGAACCGATTCCAGGAGAAGATCCGCAAGGGCAGCCAGCAGATCTACATCCTCGGCTGGAACGCCGACTACCCGGACCCCGAGAACTTCATGTTCCTGCTGCACGGGCCGCAGAGCCGCGCGAAGGCGCAGGGCGAGAACACCTCCAACTACGTGAACCCCGAGTTCGACGCGCTGTTCGAACGCATGAAGAACATGGCCAATTCGCCCGAGCGCCAGCGGATCATCGACCGCATGGTCGAGATCACTCGCCATGACGCCCCGTGGATCTGGGGCTTCCACCCGAAGGACTTCAGCCTTTCGCACAGCTGGCTCTCGAACGGCAAGCCGAACAACATGGCGCGCAACAACCTCAAGTACCTGCGGGTGGACGCGCAGCTGCGCGCGGCGCTGCGCGCCGGGTGGAACCGGCCGGTGCTGTGGCCGCTGCTCGCGATCGTGCTGCTGCTCGTGGCGCTGGCCGTGCCGGCCGTGGCGAGCTACCGGCGCCGCGAACGCATGGCGGGCCGCGCGCCCGCCGCCGGGGCAGGGGGCTGAACCATGTTCGCCTACGTCGTCCGCCGCATCCTCTACGCGATCCCGATCCTGATCGGCGTCAACCTCGTCACCTTCGCGCTGTTCTTCGTCGTCAATACGCCGGACGACATGGCGCGCATGCAGCTGGGCGCGAAGCGCGTCACGCCCGAGGCGATATCCAAATGGAAGGCCGAGCGCGGCTACGACCGTCCGCTGCTGTGGAACGACACGGCCGACGGCACCGGCAAGCTCACGCAGACGATCTTCTTCGCGAAATCGGTGCGCCTGTTCGCCTTCGATTTCGGCGCGGCCGAGGACAAGCGCGACATCGCCACCGAGATCCGCGCGCGCATCGGGCCGAGCCTGGCGCTGGCCGTGCCGGTGTTCCTGGTCGGGCTCGCGCTGAACATCACCTTCGCGCTGGGCATGGCGTTCTTCCGCGCCACACCGCTCGATTTCGCCGGCGTGGTGCTGTGCGTGGCGATGATGTCGGTCTCGACGCTCTTCTACATCATCGGCGGCCAGTATCTCGCCTCCAAGCTCTGGCACCTCGTGCCGATCTCGGGCTACGACACGGGGCTCGACGCGGCCAAGTTCCTCGTGCTCCCGGCGGTGATCGGCGTGATGAGCGGGGTCGGCAGCGGCACCCGCTGGTACCGCACGCTGTTCCTCGAGGAGATGGGCAAGGACTACGTGCGCACCGCGCGCGCCAAGGGCCTCGCCGAGACGGCGGTGCTGTTCCGCCACGTGCTGAAGAACGCGATGATCCCGATCCTGACGGGCGCGGTGGTCGTGATCCCGCTGCTGTTCATGGGCAGCCTGCTGTCCGAGTCCTTCTTCGGCATCCCTGGCCTCGGCAGCTATACGATCGACGCCATCCAGGGGCAGGACTTCGCCGTGGTGCGGGCGATGGTGTTCATCGGCTCGGTGCTCTACATCGCGGGGCTGCTGCTCACCGACCTGTCCTACACCCTGGTCGACCCGCGCGTGAGGCTGGAGTAGCCGATGCCGGTAGTCCTAGTCACCGACGTGCTCGTCTGGCTGCTGGTCGCGGCCGTGGCCGGTTACGCGTGGCGCTGCCGCCGCCACGACCACCTTGCCGCGCCATGGCGACGCGTGTTCGCGAGCCGGGCGGCCATGGCGGCGCTGGTGGTGCTCGCGGCCTACCTCGCGGTGGGCCTCGCCGACTCGATCCACTTCCGCGCGGAGCTCGAGCGCCGGGACCCGGCCGCGCCGGTGGCCTACTCGAACGAAGTGACGAGCGTCCTCGACGTGCTGATGCAGCGCATCCGCGGCCGCTCGGAGAAGACCTACTCCGCACCCTTCGCCACGCGCCTGTTCGCCAAGGAGCTCGTCGAGCAGGCCTCCGGGCCCGGCGCCGGCCGCCAGGTCCGCGACTACCCGCGCCTCAGGTTCGGCGGCGCGCACCTGAAGGACGAAGGCGACCTCGCGTCGGACATCGCGCTGCGCGCGCTCGCAGGCCTCGCGGGGGCGGCGGTGCTCTGGGGCGTGGCCGGTTGGCTGGGGCGCGGCGCGGTGCGCCGCTGGCCGGGCGTGCCCTGGCGCGCGGCCTGGTTCTCCCTCGGCGCACTGCTTGCGCTCGTGGTGCCGGCGGCGGTGCTATCGGTGAATTACCACGTGCTCGGCACCGACAAGGTCGGGCAGGACGTCTTCTACCTTTCGCTTAAGAGCGTGCGCACCAGCCTCGTGATCGGCACGCTCACCACGCTGGTGATGCTGCCGATGGGCGCGGCGCTCGGCATCATGGCCGGTTATTTCAAGGGATGGGTGGACGACCTGATCCAGTACGCCTATACCACGCTGAACTCCATCCCCTCGGTGCTGCTCATCGCGGCCAGCGTGCTGATGATGCAGGTCTACATCGACACCCATCCGGACCTGTTCCCGACCGCGGCGCAGCGGGCCGACCTGCGGCTGCTGTTCCTGTGCATCATCCTCGGGCTCACCAGCTGGACGGGCCTCGCGCGGCTGCTGCGCGGCGAGTCGCTGAAGCTCGGGGAGCTCGAATACATCCAGGCCGCGCATGCGTTCGGCGTGAGCCACGCGCGCATCATCGGGCGGCACATCCTGCCCAACGTGATGCACATCATCATCATCTCGCTGGTCATGGACTTCTCCGGGCTGGTGCTGGCCGAAGCGGTGCTTTCCTACGTCGGCGTCGGCGTGGACCCGTCCACCACCAGCTTCGGCAGCATGATCAACAACGCGCGCCTCGAGATGGCGCGCGAGCCCATGGTCTGGTGGTCGCTCGCCTCGGCGTTCTTCTTCATGTTCGTGCTGGTGCTTTCGGCCAACCTGTTCGCCGATGCGGTGCGCGACGGGTTCGACCCCAGGGTCCGTGTGGGCGGGGGGGCGGCATGAACGCGCCGCGGGACAAGGGACTCACGGCAACGGGGCTCACCACCTGGCTCGAGACGCCCGCCGGGCCGCTGCACGCGCTCGACGGCGTCGACCTCGCGCTGCACGCGGGGGAGTGCTTCGCGTTGGTTGGTGAGTCGGGGTGCGGCAAGTCAATGACTGCGCTGTCCATCATGCGCCTGCTGCCCGAGGCCGGCCATGTCTCCGCCGGCGCGGTGATGCTCGAAGGCACGGACCTGCTGGGCCTGCCCGAGGCGGCGATGCGCGCGGTGCGCGGCCGGCGCGTCGCGATGATCTTCCAGGAGCCTTCCACCTCGCTGAATCCGGTGCTCACGGTGGGGCGGCAGGTGGTCGAGGTCATCGAGCGGCATACCGGCTTGTCGGGCGACGCGGCCAAGGCGCGCGCGCTCGAACTGCTCGCCGCCGTCGGCATCCCGGAAGGCGAGCGGCGCTTCGGCGAATACCCTTTCCAGCTCTCCGGCGGCCTGAAGCAGCGCGTGATGATCGCCGCCGCGCTCGCCGCGGATCCCGAGGTGCTCATCGCGGACGAGCCGACCACCGCGCTCGACGTCACGATCCAGGCCCAGATCCTCGAGCTGCTGAAGAAGCTGCAGGCCGAGCGCGGCATGGCGGTGCTGCTGATCAGCCACGACCTCGCCGTGGTGGCGCAGATGGCGCAGCGGGTGGCCGTCATGTACGCGGGCCAGATCGTCGAGGTCGCCACGCGCGAGGACTTCTTCCGGGCGCCGCAGCACCCGTACTCGCGCATGCTGTTCGCCGCGCTGCCCACGGCGGCGAACCGCGGCGGCGCGCTGGCCGTGATCCCGGGACAGGTCCCGGCGCTGACGCAGTCGTTCGACTCGTGCCGGTTCGCGGACCGCTGCGCCCTGGCGTTCCCGCGCTGCCGCGCCGAGCCGCCCGCATTGCTGCCCCATGCGGGCGCCGAACACTCGGTGCGCTGCCACCTGCGCGAGACGGAGCTGGCCGGGCCGCGCGATGCGGCTCAGGCGGGCCGCGCGGCGGGCACGGAGCCCGGGGACAAGCCGCTGCTCCTCGAGGTCTCAGGCCTGCAGGTGCACTTCCCCATCCGGCGGGGCCTGCTCCGGCGCATCGCCGGGCACGTGAAGGCGGTCGACGGCGTCTCCTTCGGCATCCGCGAAGGCCGTACGCTCGCGCTGGTAGGCGAGTCCGGCTGCGGCAAGACCACGGCGGGCAAGGCGCTGCTGCAGCTGATCGCCCCGACGGCAGGCAGCGTGAAGTTCCGCGGCCTGGAGCTCACGCGGCTGTCGCGCGGCGAACTGCGGCCGTTGCGCTCGGCGATGCAGATCGTGTTCCAGGACCCGTACGCCTCGCTCGACCCGCGCATGCGCGTGGCCGACATCCTGGCCGAGGGCATCCAGGCGCTCGGCGTCACCGTGGGCCAGGCCGAGGTCGCCAGGCGGGTCGACGCAATGCTCGAACAGGTCGGATTGCCGTCCTCGGCGCGCCACCGCTATCCCCACGAGTTCTCGGGCGGGCAGCGCCAGCGGATCGCGATCGCGAGGGCGCTGGCCGTCGAGCCGCGCCTGATCGTCTGCGACGAGCCGACCAGCGCGCTGGACGTCTCGGTGCAGGCGCAGATACTCAACCTGTTGAAGGACCTGCAGGACAGGCTCGGGCTCGCCTACCTGTTCATCACGCACAACATCGCGGTGGTGGGGCACCTCGCCCACGAAGTCGCGGTGATGCATCGCGGGCTGATCGTGGAGCAGGGGCCGGCCGAAGAGGTGCTGGCCCGGCCGCAGCACGCGTATACGCGCGAACTGCTGTCGGCGGTCCCTGAAATCGACCGGGGCTAGCGCGGGTCCTGCAGCTGGGCCAGCAGCAGCTGGTTCAGGTCCGCCGGCACGGGGAGCAGGCGCTGCTCGAGCAGCCCTAGAAGCTGCTTGCGGTCCTCCTCCGACAGGCCCTCGGTCTCGGCCCTGAACTGCAAAGCGAGGCGCTGCTTTTGCGTGTCCGAGAGCCGCGCGAGCTCGACCTGCGCGGCACGCACCGCCAGCGCCTTGTAGAGGAAATATTCGATCATCGTGGCGCGCGTCGGCCCCATCTTGGGGTCGAGCAGCATCTCGTTGAGGCTCTCGAAGATCTCGGTCCTCTGCGTCTGGGTCAGGTAGCCGAAGCTCTCGTCGATCACGCGCCTGAGGGTTTCGGGCTCGACCACCGTTCCGGGATAGGTGGTCGCCGGCGGCACCACCGGGTCGGCCGGAGGCGTGCGCCTGGAGACCGAGTTCGCGATTTCCTTGGCCGCCGTCATCAGGAAGAAGACCAGCGGGTCAGCGCTGGCGGTCGCCGGCCACAGCGCACAGGCCGCCAGGAAGTAGGGAAAAGCTGTCCTGCGCAGGGCGGGAAGCATGGCGGTCGGGGAGGGGGCGAATCGAAAACCGGGGGAGTGATTCTAGACCTGCCACGCCCTGCCGCAAGGGGTATCGGTGCCTCTGGCCGGGGTGCGCCGCAGCGTGAAATCGACTAGCGGCGACCTTTCTGAACCTTCTTCTTTACTTGAGGATAACTCTTCTTCCCTTTGATTGAAATAGTTTTATGGACACGCTTCGACGAGGAATTCGAGGCTGCGGCGGGCACCTGGATCCGCAGCTGCTGGCCGATGGTCAGGCGCCCGATCGGGTTCCAGCGCCGCAGGTCGTCCGGGGTCACCTTGTAGTGGCCGGCAATCGAAATCAGCGTTTCGCCGGACTTCACCGTATGGACCAGGGTCCGGGTCGCGGCGACCGGAATGGGCGGCGCGTACATCAGGGGGAGCCGGCCGGCGGTTTCCGCCCCGGACCCGTTGACCGGCACCACGAGGACCGACGGGATCCCCCGGGTGCGGGGCGTGATGCCGTTGACCTCGCGAAGTTGCGAGACCGACACGCCGAAGCGCTTGGCGATCGCCTCGAGCTTTTCGCCGCCCTTGGGCTGGTAGGTCTGCCAGGAGACCAGCGTCTTGCTGTCGTACTTCTCGAGGTTGGCGTGGAAGAGCTGCACCCGGTCGGCCGGGAGGACGATCCGCGCGTTGACCGAGGCCGGGATGATCGGGCGGTTGAAGGCCGGGTTCAGCGCCACGAACTCCTCCACCGGCATCTCGGCGAGCTTCGCGGCGAGGCGGATATCCATGTCGCGCTCGCGGCTGACCGTGGCGAAGTAGGGCTGGTTGGGGATCGGGTCTAGCACGATGCCGAAGGGCGCGGGGTTGGCGATGATGTTCTTCAGCGCCTGCAGCTTGGGCACGTAGTAGCGGGTCTCCTCCGGCATGCGCAGGCTGGAGTAGTCGATCGGCAGGCCGGCCGCGCGGTTCCTCTCCATGGCCTTGGCTACCGCGTTCTCGCCCCAGTTGTACGAGGCTAGCGCCAGGTGCCAGTCGCCGTTCATCTCGTAGATGTCCTTCAGGTAGTCGAGCGCAGCCGAGGTAGAGGCGACGATGTCGCGGCGGCCGTCGTACCACCAGTTCTGCGCGAGGTCGTAGCGCTTGCCGGTGCCGGGAATGAACTGCCACAGGCCGGACGCGTGCGCGCGCGAATAGGCCATCGGGTTGAAGGAGCTTTCGACCATCGGCAGCAGCGCAAGCTCGGTCGGCATGCCGCGCTTTTCGAGCTCCTCGACGATGTGGTACAGGTAGCGCCGGCTGCGCTCGAAGGTGCGCTTGAGGTAGTCGGGCCGCGCGGCGTACCAAGCGGTGCGGTCCTGCACGATCGGCCCCTCGAGGTTCGGCATCGAGAAGCCCGCGCGGATGCGCTCCCAGAGGTCGTCGGGTTGCACGGTCCGGTCCACGGTGGCCACGCCGCGCAGGGGTTCCCTGACTTCCTGCTTCTCGCCGTCGAACGGCGGCAGGCGCGTCCCGTCGAGCGGCTTCGTGTTCGCTGCTGCGGGGGCGGGCTTGGCCGGCTGGAATGCGGGCGGCGGGGTGCCGGCCTGGTGCGGCGCGCGCACTTCCTTCTTCGGCGCCGCCGGCTCGGCCGGCTCCTGCACGAGCGTCGCGCACCCTGACGCCAGAAGGGCCGCCAGCGCCGCGCTCGCGAGCGAAACAGCTGCGTGGGACCGGACCCGCACTAGAACCCGTTCTTCCACTCGCGGATGGCGGAGAACACGCCCACCGGGTCGGAGATGCGCGACCCGAGGTACTTGTTCGCGGAGTCGATCACCGCCGGCTCGCGGCAGCGCAGGAACGGATTGGTCGCCTTCTCGTCGCCCAGCCGAGAGGGCAGCGTGGGCAGGCCCTTGTCGCGCAGCGCCTGGTCGCGCTTCTCGCGCGCGGCCAGCGCAGTGTTCGCGGGCTCGACGGCTTTCGCGAACTGCATGTTGGCGAGCGTGTATTCGTGCCCGCAGTAGACGAGCGTTTCGTCGGGCAGGGCGAGCAGTTTCGCGAGCGAGGCGAACATCTGCGCGGGCGTGCCTTCGAACACGCGCCCGCAGCCGCAGGCGAAGAGCGTGTCGCCACAGAAAAGGGACTCTAAGCCATAATAGGCGATGTGGGCCCGCGTATGCCCGGGGATGTCCAGCACCGAGAATTCGGCGCCGATTTCCGGGATGCGGACCCGGTCGCCTTCGGACACGGGGTGCGTCAGCGTCGGGATCGGTTCGTTCTTCGGGCCGTAGACGGGGCAGGGATGGCGGGCCAGCAGCCCGGGGATCCCGCCGACGTGGTCGGGGTGGTGGTGCGTGGCAAGGATGGCGGCGAGCTGCAGGCCCTCGGCCGCGAGGTAGTCGAGCACCGGCTGGGATTCTCCCGGGTCGACGACCGCAGCGTGCGTGGCCGTGCGCAGCGTCCAGATGTAATTGTCCTTGAACGCCTTCAGCGGAACGATGGTTGTCATATGCCTATTGTATCTCCGGTATCTCCGGTACCTCCGGCCTCCGCGGACCCCGCGGCAGCGTCCCCGACGCTCGCCGGCTGGCTCGAAACGCCGCAGGGCCGCTACGTGCTCGGCTGGGAGCAGCAGCAGTTTGACAGCGCGGTCGAGGACGTGTTCGGCTTTCGCGCCGTGCAGGTGGGGCTGCCGGGCATCGACTTCCTGCGCCGCAACCGGATCCCGTACCGCTTCCCGCTGTCCCTCGAACCCGGGGCCGCGGTGACCGCAGACCCGCTGCAGCTGCCGATCGCCTCCCAGAGCCTCGACCTCGCCGTGCTGCCGCACGTGCTCGAATTCAGCGCCGACCCCCACCACGTGCTGCGCGAGGCCGAGCGCGTGCTGGTGCCCGAGGGCCATATCGTGATTTCCGGGTTCAACACGCTCTCGCTGTGGGGCCTCAAGCAGTCCCTCGCGCGGCGTGGCGCGCCGTGCCCGTGGGACGCCCGCACGATCGGGTTGCTGCGCCTCAAGGATTGGCTGCGGCTGCTCGGCTTCGAGATCAACGGCGGCATGTTCGGCTGCTACGCGCCGCCCTTCGCCAGCGACAAGTGGCTGTCCCGCTCCGCGTTCATGGAGAAGGCCGGCGCGCGCTGGTGGCCGATCGCGGGCGGCGTGTACGTCGTGCGCGCGGTCAAGCGCACCGTAGGCATGCGCCTCGTGATGCCCGCATGGCGCCGCGAACGTGCAAAAGCCAGGGCGCTGTCGCCCGTCACCAATTCCAACGGCCATGCCAGCGAGCGCCATGACGATTGACAAGGATGCCATGCACGAAGACACAGTCGAGATCTACGCGGATGGTGCCTGCAAGGGCAACCCCGGGCCCGGCGGGTGGGGCGCGTTGCTCACCGCGCAGGGGAAGAAGAAGGAGCTCTTCGGCGGCGAGCCGCTGACCACCAACAACCGCATGGAGCTGATGGCGGTGATCAGCGCGCTGGAGTCCCTCAAGCGGTCCTGCACGGTGGTCCTGTACACCGACTCGCAGTACGTGCAAAAAGGCATCTCGGAATGGATACACTCTTGGAAGCGGCGCGGCTGGAAGACGGCCGACAAGAAGCCGGTGAAGAACGAGGACCTGTGGCGCAGGCTGGACACCGCCACGCAGGGCCACCGCGTCGACTGGCGCTGGGTGAAGGGGCATGCGGGCAACCCCGGCAACGAGCGCGCCGACGAGCTGGCGAACATGGGCATAGAGCAACCCAGGAGTGACTGATGGCAACCAGGCTGGTCGTGCTGGACACGGAAACCACGGGCCTCAGCGCCCGCATGGGCGACCGCGTGGTCGAAATCGGCTGCATCGAGATCCTCGACCGGCGCGTGTCCGAGAACCGTTTCCACACCTACCTGAATCCCGGGCGGCCGAGCGACCCGGGCGCCGAGCGGGTCCACGGCCTGACGACGGAGTTCCTCTCGGACAAGCCGAAATTCACCGAGATCGCGCGCGATTTCGTGGAATACATCAAGGGTGCGGAGCTGATCATCCACAACGCCGCGTTCGACGTGGAGTTCCTCGACCAGGAGCTGCAGCTCGCGAAGCTCGGCAAGGTGGCCAACCACTGCTCGGGCGTGATCGACACGCTGCTGCGTGCCCGTGAGCTGCACCCCGGCAAGAAGAACACGCTCGACGCCCTGTGCGAGCGCTACGGCATCGACAATTCGCACCGCACGCTGCACGGCGCGCTGCTGGACGCCTCGCTGCTCGCCGAGGTCTACCTTGCGATGTCGCGCGGGCAGGAGAGCCTGATCGTCGAGACCGACTCGCCGCCCACGCTGGCCGGCGGGACCGCGACCTTCGACGCCTCGAAGCTCGTGGTGCTGCGCGCCGGCAAGGAGGAGCTCGCCGAGCACGAGAAGATCCTCACGGCGATCGACAAGGAGTCCAAGGGAAAAATGCTTTGGCGGACGTTGGAGGGTGGCGTCACGGACGCATGAATGTTTGACATTTGTTAAATTAGATCGGCGGCAGTAGCCAGCCTCCTGCCAGCCGGCATGCCTTATTTGGAAATTGGAGGAGACGGATGGGCAACCCCTACGAGCAGGACCTCGACAAGAACCGGGCGAACTACGCGCCGCTGACGCCGCTCACGTTCATCGAGCGGGCGGCCTCCGTGTATCCCGACCGCGTCGCCGTGGTGCACGGCGCACAGCGCTACACCTGGAGGGAAACCTACGCGCGCTGCCGGCGGCTCGCCTCGGCGCTCGCGAAGCGCGGTATCGGCACCGGCGACACGGTGGCCGTGATGCTGCCCAACACCCCGCCGATGGTTGAGGCGCATTTCGGCGTGCCGGTCACCGGCGCGGTCTTGAACGCGCTGAACACGCGCCTCGACGCCGAGTCGATCGCATTCATGCTGGACCACGGCGGCGCGAAACTGCTGATCACCGACCGGGAATTCTCGCCCGTGGTGGAGAAGGCGCTGGCGCTCGCGAAGAGCCGGCCCGTCGTCATCGACGTCGACGACCCGGCGTTCTCCGGCGGTAAGCTGCTCGGCGAAAAGGACTACGAGGCGCTGCTCGCCGAAGGCGACCCGGACCATCCCTGGGGCGGGCCCGCGGACGAGTGGCAGGCGATCGCGCTGGGCTACACCTCGGGCACCACCGGCAACCCCAAGGGCGTGGTCACCCACCACCGCGGCGCCTACCTGAATGCCCTTGGCAACATCATCACCTGGGCGATGCCGCACCATGCGGTCTACCTGTGGACGCTGCCGATGTTCCACTGCAACGGCTGGTGCTTCCCGTGGACGATGGCCGCCAACGCCGGTACCAACATCTGCCTGCGCAAGGTCGAGGCCGCGCCCA
Source organism: Burkholderiales bacterium (assembly GCA_965279075.1). Taxonomy (GTDB): domain Bacteria; phylum Pseudomonadota; class Gammaproteobacteria; order Burkholderiales; family SG8-39; genus SZAS-79. The sequence continues at coordinate 744,510 of CBDIHI010000011.1, forward strand.
TCCTCACTGCGATCCGCGAGCACAAGGTCAGCCACTACTGCGGCGCGCCTATCGTGCACCAGACGCTGATCAACGCGCCGGAGGAACTCAAGCGCGGCATCAAGCACAAGGTCAGCTGCCTCGTGGCCGGGGCCGCGCCGCCCGCCGCGATCCTCGAGGGCATGGAGCAGATGGGGTTCTCCATCACGCACGTCTACGGCCTCACCGAGGTCTACGGGCCCTCCACGGTGTGCGCCAAGCACGAGGACTGGGAGGCGCTGCCGCTCTCGGAGCAGGCGCGCCTCAACGGCCGCCAGGGCGTGCGCTACGCGGTGCAGGAGGCGGTCACCGTGATGAACCCGGAAACCATGCAGCCCGTGCCCGCCGACGGCGAGACCATGGGCGAGATCATGTTCCGCGGCAACGTCACGATGAAGGGCTACCTGAAGAATCCCGCGGCCACGAAAGAAGCGTTCGAAGGCGGCTGGTTCCACTCCGGCGACCTTGCGGTGATGTACCCCGACGGCTACGTGAAGATCAAGGACCGCTCCAAGGACATCATCATCTCGGGCGGCGAGAACATCTCTTCCATCGAGGTCGAGGACGTGCTCTACCGGCACGCCGCGGTGATGGCGGCGGCGGTGGTCGCGCAGCCCGATCCCAAATGGGGCGAGACGCCGTGCGCCTTCGTCGAACTGAAGACCGGCGCGAGCGCCACCGAGGCCGAGGTCATCGAGTTCTGCCGCCTGCACATGGCGCGCTTCAAGGCGCCGAAGCGCGTGGTGTTCGGCACGCTGCCCAAGACCTCGACCGGCAAGATCCAGAAGTTCATGTTGCGCGAGCAGGCGAAGTCCGCTTCCGCGATCGAATAAAGGAGGTCCCATGAGCGCCGTGCCCCAGGCCGAACCGCCCCTGCTGCTGCGCGAGGACCGCGACGGCATTGCCACGCTGACGCTGAACCGCCCGGCGCAGATGAACCTGCTGACGCTCGGCATGCTCGGCGCGCTGCAGGCCGCGTTCGACGCAATCGCCAATGACACAAGCGTGCGCGTCGTCGTACTTGCCGCCGCGGGCAAGGGCTTCTGCGCGGGCCACGACCTGAAGGAAATTCAGTCGCTCGCCACGCCGGACAGGATCGCCGGCCTGTTCGAGGCCTGCAACGGCATGATGCTGTCGATCCAGCGGCTGCCGCAGCCGGTGATCGCGCGCGTGCAAGGCACCGCGGCGGCGGCGGGCTGCCAGCTGGTGGCACAGTGCGACCTCGCGGTCGCTTCGGACGCCGCGCGCTTCACGACGCCCGGCGTCAACTGGGGGTTCTTCTGTTCCACGCCCGGCGTGCCCATCGGCCGCAACATGCTCCGCAAGCACGCGCTGGAGATGCTGCTTACGGGCGACCTGCTCGACGCGGCCAAGGCGCTCGACTGGGGCCTCGTCAACAAGGTCGTCCCGGCGGCGGGGCTCGACGCCGCGGTGGCGGATCTCGCCGGCCGGATAGCGGCCAAGCCGCCGGCCACCATTGCGGCTGGCAAGATTGCGTTTTACAAGCAGATGGACCTGGGCGTGGCCCAGGCCTACGAACTGGCCGGTGGCGTCATCGCAGCAAGTTTTTCCCATGCCGAAGGCCGGGAGGGCATGGACGCCTTCATAGCCAAGCGGCCCCCGAACTGGGGCAAATAGGGGCGTTCCCGAAAATCCGGATTTCCGGATTTCACAGGGTTGTTTTCCCGCACCGCAACAGGCACACTACGCGCCCAGCCGGGGGCTTTGCCCGGCTGTATAACGCCCAGCCGGGGGCTTTGCCCGGCTGTATAAAAAAGAGAAACATGGCTGGAGACATCATCCTCGAGACCCGGGGGCTGACGAAGGAGTTCAAGGGCTTCGTCGCCGTCAACGGGGTGGACCTGCAGGTCAAGCGCGGCACCATCCATGCGCTGATCGGCCCCAATGGCGCCGGGAAGACCACGTTCTTCAACCTGCTGACCAAGTTCCTGCCGCCCACGGCCGGGCAGATCCTCTACAACGGCGAGGACATCACCGGAGAGAAGCCCGCGCAGACCGCGCGCCGCGGCATCATCCGTTCGTTCCAGATCTCGGCCGTGTTCCCGCACCTGACGGTGCTCGAGAACGTGCGCATCGGACTGCAGCGCTCGATGGGCAATTCGTTCCACTTCTGGAAATCCGAGCGCGTGCTGGCGACGCTGGACGCGAAGGCCATGGCGCTGCTCGAGTCGGTCGACCTGGGGTCGTTCGCCAAGTCGCTGACGGTCGAGCTCCCCTACGGCCGCAAGCGCGCCCTTGAGATCGCCACCACGCTCGCGATGGAACCCGAGCTGATGCTGCTGGACGAGCCCACTGCCGGCATGGGTCACGAGGACGTGGACCGGGTGAAGGACCTGATCAAGAAGGTCTCGGCCGGCCGCACGATCCTGATGGTCGAGCACAACATGGGTGTCGTCTCCGGCATCTGCGACACGATCACCGTACTGCAACGCGGCGCGGTGCTGGCCGAGGGGCCCTACGCCGAGGTCTCGAAGAACCCGGGCGTGATCGAAGCCTACATGGGCACGGTGCACTGAGATGACAGCGGCGCTCGAGATCAGCGGCCTGAACGCCTGGTACGGCGAGTCGCACATCCTGCACGGCGTCGACCTCACGGTGAACGAGGGCGAGGTCGTCACGCTGCTCGGGCGCAACGGCGCGGGCCGCACGACGACGCTGAAGTCCATCCTCGGCCTCGTCGGCGAGCGCAAGGGCTCCATCAAGGTCCGCGGCCGCGAGGCCGTCGGCCTCGCAACGCACGAGATAGCCCATATCGGCATCGGCTACTGCCCCGAGGAACGCGGCATCTTCTCCAGCCTCTCCACCGAGGAGAACCTGCTGCTGCCGCCCGAGGTGCAGAAGGGCGGCATGACGGTCGACGAGATCTACGCGATGTTCCCCAACCTGAAGGAACGCCGCAACAGCCAGGGCACCCGCCTGTCGGGCGGCGAGCAGCAGATGCTCGCGATGGCGCGGATCCTGCGCACCGGCGCGCGGCTCCTGCTGCTCGACGAGATCACCGAGGGCCTCGCCCCGGTGATCGTGCAGACGCTCGGCCGCGTGATCGGCCAGTTGAAGGAGCGCGGCTTCACGATCGTCCTGGTGGAACAGAATTTCCGCTTCGCGGCGCCGCTCGCGGACCGGCACTACGTAATGGAGCACGGCCGGATCGCCGAGACTTTCGCGGCCGCCGAGCTCGAGGCGAAGATGGGCATGCTGCACGAGTACCTGGGCGTCTGAGGTACGCCCGGACGCAGGGCAAGCTGGAACATTCAACGGAGGAAGTGAACATGAAACGCAAATTGATCAGTGCAGTGGTGGCGGGAGCCTTCGCGCTCGCGCCCGTGGCCATGGCGCAGCAGAAGCCCGCGGCCGGCAAGGTATCCGACGGCGTCGTCAAGATCGGCGTGCTGACCGACATGTCCGGCCTGTATTCGGACCTCGGCGGTCAGGGCTCGGCGGTCGCCGCGCAGATGGCGATCGACGACTTCGGCAAGACCGTGCTCGGCGTGAAGGTCGAGCTCGTCTCGGCCGACCACCAGAACAACGCCGAGACCGGCGCCAACCGCACCCGCGAATGGTTCGACCGCCAGCAGGTCGACATGATCACCGACGTGCTGAACTCGGCCGTGGGCATCGCCACCGGAAAGGTCGCGGCCGAGAAGAAGAAGCTGATCATGAACGTTGGCGCGGCCTCCACCCGCCTGACCAACGAGGACTGCAACGCGAACACGATCCACTACGCCTACGACACTTACGCGCTGGCCAACGGCACCGGCAAGGCGATCGTCAAGCAGGGCGGCGACACCTGGTTCTTCCTGACGGCGGACTACGCGTTCGGGCACTCGCTCGAATCCGACACCTCCAACGTGGTCAAGGCCAACGGCGGCAAGATCGTCGGCCAGGTGCGCCACCCGCTGAACGCGGCGGACTTCTCGTCGTTCCTGCTGCAGGCGCAAAGCTCCAAGGCCAAGATCGTCGGCCTCGCGAACGCCGGCGGCGACACGATCAACTCGATCAAGGCGGCCAACGAGTTCGGCATCACCAAGAACCAGAGCCTGGCCGGCCTGCTGGTGTTCATCACGGACATCCACAGCCTGGGCCTCAACACGGCGCAGGGGATGCTCCTGACCGACGGCTTCTACTGGGACATGGACGACAAGAACCGGGCGTTCGCCAAGCGCTTCTTCGAGAAGATGAAGAAAATGCCGAGCATGGTGCACGCCGGCGTCTACTCGGCGACCATGAACTACCTGAAGGCGGTCAAGGCCGCGGGCACGGACGACGCGGCGGCGGTGGTGGCAGCGATGAAGAAGATGGACGTGAGCGACTTCTTCCTGCGCAACGGGAAGCTCCGCGACGACAACCGCATGATCCACGACATGTACCTCATGCAGGTCAAGAAGCAGTCCGAGTCCAAGTACCCGTGGGACTACTACACGCTCAAGGCGACGATCCCGGCGGCGGAGGCTTTCCAGCCGATGTCGGCCTCGCGCTGCCCGCTGGTGAAAAAGTAAGAGACTGAAGAAAGGAAGGCGGGTCCGGCGAAAAGCCGGGCCCGTCCCCCGGCCATGACTGAAATCTTCGGCATCCCGACCCAGGCCTTCCTGTCCCAGCTGCTGCTGGGACTCGTGAACGGCTCGTTCTACGCCATGCTGAGCCTCGGCCTGGCGGTGATCTTCGGGCTGCTCAACGTGGTGAACTTCGCCCACGGCACCTTCTACATGCTCGGCGCGTTCGGCGCCTGGCTCACATTGCAGTACCTCGGCCTCAACTACTGGTTCGCCCTGGTCATCGCGCCGCTCGCGGTGGGCGTCCTCGGCGTGGTCATCGAGAAGACCATGCTGCGCTGGCTCTACAAGCTCGACCACCTCTACGGCCTGCTGCTGACCTTCGGCCTCGCGCTGATCCTGGAGGGGCTGTTCCGCCAGCAGTTCGGCGTGTCCGGCCAGCCCTACCAGGTGCCCGACGAGCTGCGCGGCGCGACCAACCTCGGCTTCATGATCCTGCCGATCTACCGCGCGTGGGTCGTCGTGGCCTCGCTCGTCGTGTGCTTCACCACCTGGTACGTGATCGAGCGCACCAAGCTCGGCGCCTACCTGAGGGCCGGCACCGAGAACGCGGCGCTGACCCAGGCCTTCGGCGTGAACGTCCCCCGCATGGTGACGCTGACCTACGCTTTCGGCGTGGCGCTGGCGGCCTTCGCCGGCGTGCTCGCCTCGCCCATCATCCAGATCAACCCGCTGATGGGCGCCAACATCATCATCGTCGTGTTCGCGGTGGTCGTGATCGGCGGCATGGGCTCGATCCTCGGCTCGATCCTCACGGGTCTTGGCCTGGGCGTGATCGAGGGCCTCACCAAGGTGTTCTACCCCGAGGCCTCCTCGACGGTGGTGTTCGTCATCATGGCGATCGTGCTCCTCGTGCGGCCCGCGGGCCTCTTCGGCAAGGAGAAGTAGGGCGCCATGGACAACAACAAGAAAATCCTCTACGGCGTGCTCTTCGTCGCCGGCCTCGCGGCCCCGGCGGTGGTCTACCCGATCTTCCTGATGAAGGCGCTTTGCTTCGCGCTCTTCGCCAGCGCCTTCAACCTGCTGCTGGGCTACACCGGGCTGCTCTCGTTCGGACACGCGATGTTCCTCGGGACGGCCGGCTACGTCTGCGGACACGCGGTCAAGGTCTGGGGCTTCCCGACCGAGGTGGGGATCCTCGCCGGCGTCGCCGCGTCCGCCGGCCTGGGCTTCCTCGTCGGGTCGCTCGCGATCCGGCGCCAGGGGATCTACTTCGCGATGATCACGCTCGCGTTTTCCCAGATGCTGTACTTCATCTACCTGCAGGCGCCGTTCACCGGCGGCGAGGACGGCCTGCAGGCGATCCCGCGCCAGACGCTGCTCGGCCTGGTCAGCCTCGAAGACGACATGACGATGTACTACTTCACGTACGCCATCGTCGTCGGCGGGTTCTGGATGATCTACCGCACCATCCATTCGCCGTTCGGGCAGGTGCTCAAGGCGATCCGCGAGAACGAGGCGCGCGCGCTGTCGCTCGGCTACGACGTGGACAAGTACAAGCTGCTGGCCTTCGTGCTCTCCTGCGCGCTGTCGGGTCTCGCCGGCGCGACCAAGGCGCTGGTGTTCAAGTTCGAGACGCTCACCGACGTGCACTGGTCGATGTCGGGCGAGGCCGTGCTGATGACGCTGCTCGGCGGCATGGGCACCATCCTCGGGCCCACGGTGGGCGCGTTCATCGTGATCACGCTGCAGAACCAGCTCGCCTTCCTCGAGGGCTGGGTGACGGTCATCACGGGCGTGATCTTCGTGATCTGCGTGCTGCTGTTCCGGCGCGGCTTGGTCGGCGAGATCGCGGCGCGGATCAAGGGGCAGTGAAGCAGTACGACAGCGTCGTACTCGGGGCCGGCATCGTCGGCATCTGCGTGGCCCTCCACCTGCAGAAGCGCGGCCGCGCGGTGGCGCTGGTCGACCGCCGCGGCGCGGGCGAGGAGACCTCCTTCGGCAACGCCGGCCTGATCCAGCGCGAGGGCGTCTATCCCTACGGCTTCCCGCACGACTACGGCGCGCTGGTCCGGTACGGCATGAACCGCACGATCGACGCGCACTACCACCCCTCTGCCTTGCCGGAACTCGCGCCTTTCCTGTGGAAGTACTGGCACTACTCGCGGCCCGCGCGCCACGCGGAGGTGGCGAGGAAGTACGCGAAGCTGATCGAACACTGCGTGACCGAGCACGATGCGCTGGCCGAAGAGGCGCGCGCCACGGAGTTCATCCAGCGCGGCGGCTGGATGAAGGTGTTCCGCACCAACGCCGAGCGCGACCGGCGCGTGGCCGAGGCCGAGCGCTGGAACCGCGAGTTCGGGCTCAACTACAAGGTGCTCGACGCGAAGGCGCTGCAGGCGGCCGAGCCGCACCTCGCGCCGGTGCTGGTCGGCGGCCTGCACTGGACCGACCCCACGCGCGTGGACGACCCGCACGGGCTGTCGCTCGGGTATCTCGCACTGTTCAAGCGGCTCGGCGGGGAATTCCTGCAGGGCAATGCCGCGAGCCTCGAAATGCGCCACGGCGGCGGCTGGTCGCTGCGCACCGCGCAGGGACCGCTGGAGGCGAAGTCCGCGGTGCTTGCGCTGGGCCCGTGGGCGGGAACGCTCACACGTGCGCTGGGGTATTCATTGCCGCTGGCGGTGAAGCGCGGCTACCACATGCACTACCGCGCGGCGGGCGAGGCGCGGCTGAACATTCCGGTGCTCGACACCGAGCGCGGCTATTTCCTCGCGCCCATGCGCGCCGGCATCCGGCTGACCACGGGCGCCGAGTTCGCGCGGCGCGACGCGATCCGCACGCCCGTGCAGCTCGGGCGCGCCGAGCCGATCGCGCGGGACCTGTTCCCGCTGGCCGAGCGCCTCGACAAGGAACCGTGGATGGGCTCGCGCCCCTGCACGCCGGACATGCTGCCGGTGATCGGCCCGGCGCCGCGGCATCGCGACCTGTGGTTCGCATTCGGCCACGCGCACCACGGGCTGACGCTCGGTGCGGTGACGGGCCGGATGATCGCGGAGATGGTGACGGGGGAGACCCCGTTCGTGGATCCGGCGCCGTTTTCGGCGGCGCGGTTCGGGGGCTGAGCGGGGGCGGGGCAGTTTTTCGGCATACGTGCCTGGCTTGGCGCTCGCGGAGGATTGCGTATACTTGTCGCATGAAAGCAGCCTTTCCCCAAGCCATTCCCGTCAGCGCGGACGTAGCCGCGAGATTCGATGCCCTTACGGTGCATCAGAAGCGGGTGGTGCGCATGCGCGTGGCGATTGAAATCGCGCGCCTCTCGAAGCCGGAATCCGGCACCGCTTTCCGGGAAGCCACTGCCGCCATCGGCAGGCGGGCGCGCCGCAAGGGCCTGACGCTGTCGAAGCTCAAACGCATGATCGATGCGGGAAGCTAGGCGGGTCGTAGTCGACAGCAACACCATCGTCAGCGGCATCCTCATTCCGGAGTCGGTTCCGGGTCGGTTGCTCCGTCATCTTGCCGGGAATGTCGCGATGGTCTTCTCCGCCGCGACCCGGGACGAACTCCTTGAAGTCATCGCCCGGGAAAAGTTCGACCGTTATGTTGCGTTCGACTTGCGCGAACGCGCGGTGACCGCGCCGTTGAGCGATGCGGAGATGGTCGTGCCCCGGCGCCGGTTCAGCGTCTGCCGGGACGCCAAGGACGACAAGTTCCTCGATGTGGCCTATGCCGCCAGGGCCGGTTGCATAGTCTCGGGAGACGCGGATCTGCGGGTCCTCGGCATGTTTGAGGGGATACCGATCATTGGGGCGGCGCAGTACATGGCGAGGTTCGCCCAGCGACTATGACCCCCTTAACGGTACGCCGTTCGCGTCGACGGCCAGTACATTGCAGACCCCAGGGCCCGGGATCCGCGCATCATACCGCCGGGTTCGGTTCCACCGGGATGCGGTACGAGCGCAGCGGCGCGTTGGCGCCCGGCAGGTTGACGGTCAGCGCCCAGAAGATTCCCGGATGCGCGCTGAAGAGCCCGGCCGCGGCCTGGTCGGTCGGCAGAGCATCGGCGGGAATGGCGAACTCGAACGTGCAGGAGGACGCGCCTGATTCGAGCGGGACCGCCTGCTTCGTGCTCCACACGGGAAGTTCGCTGACCTCCGTTTCCTGTTTGGTCTCCCCGGCGATTATCTTTTCGACCTGGCGGAGTTCCCGCCGCCGGCAGGACAGTTCGGCTTCGAGCTGCAGGCCTTCCTGCCGCGCAAGGGGACGGTCGGACGTGACCACCGCATGCAGCTTCCCGCCGCGCAGGACGGGTGCCTCGATGTCGAGCCAGAGCTTGTTGCGGGCCCGGTCGAAGACGGTCCAGGCGCAGGCGGCGAGGATCAGCACGCCGAGGCCGAAGATCACGACCAGAGGCAGCGCGGAGTACAGCGCGGAGACGATGCCCACCAAATCGGACCGGAGCGTACGCGCGCCCCGCCACAGGTAGATCCCCGAAAATCCCGTCATCGCCAGGCCGATCACGACCCAGACCACGACGGTGGAGGCCCTTTCGACGGATTCGATGCGCATCGTCGTGGGTCCGGGAGGGCGGCGGCCTAGAACGACCTCGGCATGCCCAGCACGTGTTCGCCGACAAACGACAGGATCAGGTTGGTCGAGATCGGCGCCACCTGGTAGAGGCGCGTCTCGCGGAACTTGCGCTCCACGTCGTACTCCGCCGCGAAGCCGAATCCGCCGTGCGTCTGCAGGCAGGCATTGGCCGCTTCCCACGAGGCATCGGCCGCGAGCATCTTGGCCATGTTGGCTTCCGCGCCGCAGGGTTGCTTCGCGTCGAACTTGGCGCAGGCCTTATAGCGCATGAGGTCGGCCGCCTGCAGGTTCACGTAGGCGCGCGCGATCGGGAACTGGATGCCCTGGTTCTGGCCGATCGGCCGGTCGAAGATCACGCGGTCCTTGGAGTAGTTCACCGATTTCTCGGTGAACCAGTAGCCGTCGCCGATGCATTCCGCGGCGATCAGGATGCGCTCGGCGTTCAGCCCGTCGAGGATGTACTTGAACCCTTTGCCTTCCTCGCCGATCAGGTTCTCGACCGGGACCTCGAGGTTGTCGATGAAGACGGTGTTGGTCTCGTGGTTCACCATGTTGCGGATCGGCGTGACCTGCAGGGCCTTGCCCCAGTTGGCCTTCACGTCGACGAGGAAGATCGACATGCCGTCGGACTTCTTCTTCACGTCGGCGAGCGGCGTGGTGCGCGCGAGCAGGATCATCAGGTCCGAGTGCTGCAGGCGCGAGGTCCAGACCTTCTGGCCGTTGATGACGTACTTGTCGCCTATCTTCACGGCGACGGTCTTGATCTTGGTGGTGTCGGTGCCGGCCGTGGGCTCGGTCACGCCCATCGACTGCAGGCGCAGTTCGCCGGTGGCGATCTTGGGCAGGTATTTCTTCTTCTGCGCGTCCGACCCGTTTCGGAGGATCGTGTTCATGTTGTACATCTGGCCGTGGCAGCAGCCGGCGTTGCCGCCGGTGCGGGTGATCTCTTCCATGATCACCGAGGCTTCCGTGAGGCTGAGGCCCGAGCCGCCGTACTCCTCGGGGATCAGCGCGGCCATCCAGCCGGCCTTCGTCAACGCGTCGACGAAGGCCTCGGGGTAGGCCCGGTCCTCGTCGACCTTCTGCCAGTAGGTGGAATCAAACTCCTTGCACAGCGCGCGCACTGCGTCGCGGACTTCGGGGTGGTTCTGCTCAATCATGGGGTTTCAGATGCTCCGATGCTTCGTCTTCGACGCGGAACCAGATCTCCTGCGCCATGGGGTTGCGGGACTCCTCGAGTATATGGCCCACCAGCCCCACGGCGCGCGCCATCACGCCCAATCCGCGGCAGATCCGCCAGTCGAAACCCATCTCGCAGCAGATCGCGCCGATGGCGCCGGTGGCGTTGATCGGCAGGCTTTTTCCGGAGGCGCGCTCGGCTTCCGCGGCGATGAGCTGGATCAATTCGATGTAAGGCCCGGAGAAGCCGGTCTCCTTCGCTATCTCGAAGAGGCGCGGCGTGCGCGGGTCGACGGGCTTGTGGATCGGGTGGCCGATGCCGGGAACGATTTTCTTCGCCGCGCGGTGGTCGGCCACCACCTTCACCGCCAGCGCATCGAGGTCGACCCTGGCCTTCGGGTCGGGCAGGGCCTCGACCAGCATCTTCGCGCAGGTCTCGGTCGACCCCACGAACACGCTGCCCAGCCCGCACAGGCCCGCCGCCACGGCCGCCTGCATGGCCTCGGGCGCGCCCATGTAGGTCATGCGCGCGGCGATCGCGCTGGGCGTGATGCCGTGCTCGGCGAGGCACACGGCCATCGCGTTGAACATCTTCGATTCGTTCGCGTCCGGCAGGCGCCCCTTGATCTCGAGGAAGCCCATGTCACCGAGGTTGAGGTGGCCGAGGACCTCCGAGGGCAGGTCCTTCCCGAAAATACTGATGCGGTCGGCGGTGCTCCAGCCTATGTCGGACTTGATGGGTTTCTGTGGCCGGGCCATGGTTACTCGCTCTTGATCCCGGCGTCCTTGATCACCTTCGCCCAGCGCGGCACCTCGGACTTGATCAGGTCGCCGAACTGCTCGGGCGTGCCGGGCTTCGGCTCCACGCCCTGCTTGACGAACTTGTCGGAGACTTCGGGCGAGAGGATGATTTTCGTGGCTTCCATGTTGAGGCGCTGCACGATCTCGCGCGGCGTGCCGGCGGGGGCGAGCAGGCCGAACCAGACCGACACGTCGAACCCGGGGACGCCGGCCTCGATCACCGTGGGGGTCTCGGGCGAGAGCTGCGAGCGCTTCGGCCCCGACACCGCCAGCGCCTTCATGCGCCCGGCCTTGACCTGGTTGATCACGTTGGGGAGGTTGTCGAACATCACGTCCACCTCGCCCCCCAGCAGGCCCGCCACCACCGGCGCGCTGCCCTTGTAGGGGATATGCGTCATGAAGGTGCGGGTCATCGACTTGAACAGCTCCATGCACAGGTGCACCGAGGTGCCCGCGCCCGAGGACCCGTAGTTGATGCGGCCGGGTTTCTCCTTGGCGTACTTGATCAGCTCCTGCACCGAGTTCACCGGGAAGGACGGGTGGGCCACCAGCATGTTGTCCGAGACGCCCGCCAGCGTGATCGGCGCGAAATCCTTCGTCACGTCGAAGGATGTCTTGTAGAGGCTCTGCACCACCGCGACGGGCAGCGCCGCGACGAACAGCGTGTAGCCGTCCGGGGCGGACTTGGCGGCAAGCTCCGTGCCGATCACCGAGCCGCCGCCGGGCCTGTTCTCCACGATCACCGGCTGGCCGAGGGTCTTGGGCAGGTCGTTGGCGAGGATGCGGCCCAGCGTGTCGTTGAACCCGCCCGGGGGGAAGGGCACGAGGATGCGGATCTGCTTGGATGGCCAGGCCTGGGCGTGCAGGGCGAGCGGGGCGGCGAGTACTGCGGCCAGGGCGAACTTGAGGACTGCTTTCATGCTGGTCTCCTCCGGAAGGGGCGTCCGCATGGGTGCGGATCTCAGGGGAGAGTGTAACGCGCCGGCAGGCCCGGTTGCCGGGGTTCAGGTATAGGGGCTGAGATTCAACGTGCCGTGGATTTTTTCGCGCACTGCGTCGGGTACGCCGGCCCGTTCGGCGAACGATTTCCAGTTCGACGCCGTCGCCTGCACCTCGGCAACGATTTTCGCGGCGCGTCCCCGTTTCATCGTGGCGGTCCTCGCGCAGGCGTTGAAGTCCTCCAGCGTGAAATGGTCGCGCTTGCCGTTCATCGTCATCTGGTGGCTTGCCGTCCACGTCCCCGCGGGATTGAAGCTGTAGGTCATGTCGAAGGCCGGCGACAGCGACCACGCCCCGGACTTGTCCATCAGGAAGGCGATGTTCTTCACGTGGTCGTCCTGGTTGCGGGCCACGATGTTGAAGGCCATGCGCCGGAACTGCTGCTCGATCGCCTGCATGGGCAACCGCAGCTGCCGCATCGCGAGGAACGCCTGCTCGTAGCCGTAAGCGCCGGCGATGTTGAAATCGTAGTGCGCCAGGGCACCGAGCGACTGCATGTGAAGCTTTTCGCCGCCGGCCAGGCGATCGAAGCGCCGCGTCATGAAATGCGAGCGGCCGTTCTCCTCGAACAGCCGGCATTCGCTGATGTCGATGCCGCAGTCGAGCGCCATCAGGGCGTACGCATATTCGATCAACCCGTAGCCCTTGGGGTCTTCGAGTTCCTTGTCCTTGTTGCCGCTGACGCCGTCGAATTTCAGCAGCCAGTACTCGAACCCCTTGCCGGCCCTGACCTGGCCGGACCGCACTTCGTTGGTTTGCGGGTTCCATGCGATGACCGCTTTCGCCCTTGCGCCGCCGGCGGAGGTGCCCACGCGCAGGATGTCCCTCAGCGCCTCTTCCTCGTCCGCAAAGGTCGTTTGCAAGTCGTTGCGATGGGTCAGGACTTCCGATGCCAGTTCAACCAACTGGCTGACCTCGATAGGTGTGGCTTGCTTTGCCGCAGGGCCGGTGGCGGGGGCGAATTCCAGCGCGCCCATGCCGCGTTCCCCGGTATAGCAAAGCCGTTCGACGGCGTTGAAGGAGCTTGGTTGCCGCCCCTGCGATGCCAGCCACGCATCGATCAGCGCGTTGCCGAACTTGTCGGGCAGCGAGTCCGCCAGCAGGCCGGGCAGCCCGTGAAAAGTCGTGCGGGAAAGCGCGGGGAAGCGGTGCACGCGCCGGGAGAGGGGCATCGCGAGCGGGGCGACTTCAATGCCGCTTTGGGCGAATGCCGCGTCGTATTCAAAGCTGGCGACGTCCTCGCCCTCCTGCAGCGAGACCGCGCCTATGGTCCTGCCCCACAGCCTGACTTCGGCCAGCGTGGTCACGGTTTTTCATCCCAGCGCCATGGTTGTGTGGTTGCCGTTGCGGTTCGTTGGCTCGAGGCGCGTTGCCGGGCCTTGCCCTTTTGCTTCAGCAAATCCATCGGCCTGGGCCCGGACTCCGGGATCAGGCCGTCCAGCCCGGATGCGACATCCAGCACGCGCAGCACGCGAATCATTGTGGCCAGCTGCGAAGTCAGCCCCGCCTCCATGCGCTCGAGCGTGCGCTTGGCAATGCCTGCCTGTTCGGCCACCGCTGCCTGGGTCAGCTGCAGTTCGATCCGGCGGGCGGTGATGCGTGCGCCCAGTTCGGCCAGCACGGCTTCGTCGGTGAGCAGGGCGGTGATTTTCATGGTGGTAAGGGGTTGCGGGAAGGGCTGGTGATTTTGTATATATCGTCAATTGTTACGATATATAGATAAATAATCTTGTCCTGTCAAGTCGTCATTTGTGACGAAATAATAATTTTTATATACATTAGTCGCAATATATTGCGATATATTACGGCGATAGATGACTCTCTGGCGGCGAGAGCTTGCTCCGGAGCCTTACTTGCCGACGACTGCCAGCAATGCTTTCGGATTGGTTTGCGCGATCGTCAGCAGGGTCCTGGCGGCCCCGCTCGGTTGTTTGCGGCCTTGTTCCCAGCCCTGGAGCGTACGCACGGACACGCCCAGCAGTTGGGCGAACTGCGATTGGGACAGGCCGGTCTTCTCGCGCGCTTCGGTTGCCGGGGAGAGGACGACTTTCGTTTTGCCGGCCTTCATCTGGAGTACCGATTCGAGCAATTCCGCAGCCAGGTCCCGCTTGGCTTCGTAGGCCTTGAGCTTCGCGCCGGTCAACGGCTTAGCTTTCGAGGGCACGGCGGATCTCCTTGAGCTTCTGCCCGGTGATGTTGTCGGTCTTGGCCTTCGCGTACATGATCAGCAGTACCACCTCTTCTTCGGCCGTGCGCGTGTAGTAGATGACGCGTACGCCGCCCGACTTGCCCGTCCCGGCCCTGCGCCAGCGGACTTTACGGATGCCGCCGGAGTTCGGGACTACATCGCCGGTTGTCGGGGCCGCTGCGATGTATGCCGCGAATTCGCCGCGCTCTTCCTCGGTCCAGTAGTTGGGCCATTGCTTCTGGAAAAGGGCGGTTTCGACTACCGTGAACACTTTGACTATACGCCTTGGGAGTATAACTGTCTAGTGATGAGACCTTGAACTCCGGGCTGATCCACACTGCCCAGCCGTGGCCCGCTGACCGATGACGTTGGTCTTCTCCATCTCACGCAGTCGCCCACATCGCCGAGAGCAGCTCGGCCTGCATCAGGACTGTCTTCACCGCCTCGTCCTGCAAGTCCGGCGGGTAGCCGTATTTGTTCAGGATGCGCTTGACCATCACTCGGATCCTCGCCCGGGCGCCTTCACGCAGGGTCCAGTCGATCGTCACGCTTTTGCGTACCTGGGTGATCAGTTCGGCGGCGATGAGCTTGAGCTTGTCGTCTCCCATCGCCTGCACGGCGGATTCATTCGCGGCAAGGGCGTCGTAGAAGGCCACCTCGTCGTCGTTCAGGCCGAGGTCTTCGCCGCGCTTGGTGGCGGCGTCCATTTCCTTCGCCAGCTTGATGAGCTCTTCGATGACTTCCATCGTGGAGATGGCGCGGTTGTGATAAGCGTTGAGGGTTTTCTTCAGCTTCTCGGCGAAGGACTGGCTCTGCACGAGGTTCTTCTTCGAGCGCAGCTTCAGTTCGTCCTTGAGCAATTTCTCCAACAGTTCGGCGGCGACGTTCTTGTGCTTGAGGCCGCGCACTTCGACGAGGAACTGCGGGCTGAGGATGCCGATGTCGGGCTTCTTCAATCCGGCCGCGGTGAAGACGTCGATGATCTCGCCTTCGGTCGTGATGGCTTTGGACACCAGCTGGCGGATCGCGGCGTCGATCTGCTCGGGGGATTTGCGGCTCTCGCCGGACTTCTTGTTGAGCGCGGCCTGCAGGGCCTGGAAAAACGAAACGTCATCCCGAATCGCGGTCGCCTCGTCCGTGGCGGAGCAGAGGGCGAAGGCTTGCGAGAGTTCAGATACCACCTGCAGCCAGCGCTTCTTGCCGTCCTCCTGCTCGAGGATGTGTTCCTGTCCGGCGGGAATGAGTTGCAGGCGCTCCGTGGGTGTGCCGGTCGTCCATTTGTCCCAGTTGAAGCCGTGCATCATGTCGCAGGCGACGCCGTGCTTCTCGTGCATCTCGGCTATGGCCTGATTCGTGTCGTAGGTCGGGTTCCCCTGGCCGCCGCTCTCGGTGTAGGTGGCAAGCGCCTGCTTGAGCTGATCGGCGAGGCCGAGGTAGTCCACGATCAACCCGCCGGGTTTGTCCTTGAACACGCGGTTCACGCGGGCGATGGCCTGCATGAGGCCGTGGCCCTGCATCGGCTTGTCGGCATACATCGTGTGCAGGCAGGGCGCGTCGAAGCCGGTGAGCCACATGTCGCGCACGATCACGATCTTGAACGGGTCTTTGGCGTCCTTGAACCGGGTTGCCAGCTTGCGGCGTTTCTCCTTGTTGCCGATGTGCCGCTGCCATTCCGGGCCGTCTTCGGCACTGCCGGTCATCACGACTTTGAGCGTCTCCGGCTCCCACTCGGGCCGCAGTTTGATCAGGGCATTGAAGAGGTCCACGCAGATCCTTCGGCTCATGCAGACGATCATCGCCTTGCCGTCCATTGCCTCAATGCGCTTCTCGAAATGCGTCACCAGGTCGGCGGCGATCAGCGCGATGCGCTTTGGGTCGCCCACCAGCGCCTCCAGGGCGGCCCATTTCGACTTGAGCTTTTCCTTCTTCGTCAGCTCTTCGCCTTCGGTGATTTCCTCGAACTGCGCGTCCAGCTTGGGCAGCTCGGCGGCATTCAGGGCCAGCTTGGCGATGCGGCTTTCGTAGTAGATCGGCTTCGTCGACTCATCCGCCACGGCGCGCTGGATGTCGTAGATGGAGATGTAATCGCCGAACACCGTCCGTGTGTTGGCATCGGATTTCTCGATGGGCGTGCCGGTGAAGCCGATGAATGACGCATTCGGCAGGGCATCGCGCAGGTTGCTGGCGAAGCCGTAGGACATTTCGCCTTTCTCGTTCACCCGCCCGCCGAAGCCGTATTGGGAACGGTGCGCTTCATCCGCGATCACCACGATGTTCTCGCGTCTGCTGAGCGCCGCCCGCAGTGCCACCCCCGGGCCGCTGCCCTCGGGCATGAACTTGTGGATGGTGGTGAAGACCACGCCGCCGCTTGCCCGCGTGAGCAGTTCCGCCAGGTGCTCGCGGCTCTCCGCCTGCACCGGCATCTGGCCGAGGATGTCGTGACAGCGCTGGAACTGGCCGAAAAGCTGGTCGTCGAGATCGTTGCGGTCAGTCAGTACCACCAGCGTCGGGTTCTGCATCGCCGGTTCGCGGATTACCCGCGCGGCGAAGAACAGCATGGTGAAGCTCTTGCCGCTGCCTTGGGTGTGCCAGACCACGCCTGCGCGCCGGTCGCCTGGCTTGCCGCCGTGCATCCGGCCGACCCAGTAGCGGCCAGGGTCTTCGCGCAGCACGTTCGCGTCGTTCATGCCGCTGGCGCGCACCGTTTCTTCCACTGCCGCATTCACCGCGTGGAACTGGTGGTAGCCCGCGATGATCTTGTGCAGCGCGCCCGTGTCCGCGTCTTCCTCGAACACGATGAAATGCTGGAGGAGGTCGAGGAAGCGCTGCCGGTCGAACACGCCTCGTACCAGCACTTCTAGTTCCAATGCCGTCTTCGGCGCATCGCCTTCGCCGTCGATGGTGCGCCAAACCTTGAACCACTCCTGGTTCGCCGTGAGTGAGCCCATGCGGGCTTGCAGGCCGTCGCTTACCACCAGCGCCGCGTTGTAGTGCAGCAGGCTCGGCACCTCGGCCTTGTAGGTCTGGAGTTGTGCGTAGGCGCTCCAGATGGTCGCATCCTCATCGGCGGCGTTCTTCAGCTCGATCAGCGCCATCGGCAGCCCGTTGACGAAGACAACGACATCCGGCCGGCGGTTGTGCTGCGCCTCGATCACCGTAAACTGATTCACCACGAACCAGTCATTGGCGTCCACGGCGGTGAAATCCACCAGGCGCGCCTTGTCGCCTTTGATCGAGCCATCGGGCCGCGGATACTCCACATCCACACCATCGCGCAGCATTCGGTGAAAAGCCCGGTTCGTCTGCACCAGCGAGCCGTTTGCTACCCGCAGAACCTTGCGCAGAGCCTCATCACGCGCCTCCTCAGGGATGAACGGGTTCAGCCGCCCGATGGCTTCGCGCAGGCGATCCACCAGCACCACCTCGCCAAACGAATCGCGTTCCGCCGCGGGTTCACCGGGCGCAATGTGCGGCCCGTGGCCGATCGCATAGCCCAGCTCCCTAAACCATGTAAGGGTAGCGTCTTCGACGGTGGATTCGTTCAGGCTCATTTCAGTACGCTAAGCACGTTCGTATGGATAAACGTTTTTGTAGTTCCGATTGAGGTAGGAACCGACCGACGGAGCAGTTCGTAGATTCTCAAACTCGTGTTCTGGAACGCCTTTATAAGCGTAGGTCGAGCCGTTCATAAACTGAACGTAGACGGTTTGATTTTCCGCGTCGTAGCCAACTGCTGCGATGTTGGATGAGCTGACGGGTAGCATATCTGGCATTGGCATATTGTCTCCCTAGTTGAATGATTGATTTCTCCAGTTACGGACGCTAATTTCGTATACGGCTGCATCAGGTCGAGCATTGGCCCATAGCTTGGATGCGATTGGGTCAGAACTCTTCACCGCATTGTCCGCCTGGAAAAATTTCACGCGGGATGGAATGCGGACAGCCTCACCACTCACAATCGCTTCGCCCGTTCGCAGGCTCGAAAGCACGTCTGCCATTTCCCGAAGTTCGTCCTGCATGGCGGACGAAACGTGACCCTTGTCTCGGGTATTCGTCATCCTCAGCGCGATAATTGAGCCGCATTGACTCAGCACGGTTTCGTCCAACTCAGAAGGACGTTGAGTTACCAAGAGCATTCCGACGCCATACTTCCGGCCTTCCTTCGCAATCGCCTGAACGGTTCGTGACGAAATTGAATCCTCTCCAGCCTTCAAATAGGTGTGAGCCTCGTCTAGGACAACAAAAAGCGGCTGCTTCTTCCCACCAACAAGCGTGTTTTGCCCCCAGTAGAGGGCGTCGTAGATGATCTTTAGAATGCAGCCTGAAATCGTCTGCATGATCTCTGACGGGATTGCTGACAGGTCCAAAATTGAAACTGGAAACGCATGCCCAAACCACGTTGAAAACAGGCGCGGAAGATCGTTGGGGATAGCGCCAATTAGTGATGGCGAATACCCTATTGGGCGGAACAGAAAATTGTAACTTTGATCGAGAAGTCTCGACCGCATGCCGTCCAAGAAGCCGAGGATGCCCTTCGCTTTGGTGTTTAAGAAAGGGGCAGCGCTTCCCAACCCTGCGGTTGGATACTGGTTGGACTTGAGCGTCGCCGGGTCACCAGCCGCGACCAATGCCTCGGGCGTGGTGCGGTCAACTTTGAAGGTAATTCGCTCAAAGTTATCCAAATCAAACCACAGTTGGTTTATCGAAAACGGAATCGGGCTGTCCGCAGTAATTGCCTCTGCCCGAAGCCCGCCAATTGCAGCAGCCGACACCCTCTTTAGATCCAGTACTTTCCCTCGGATGTAATCCTCATTCTGGTCTGAGAGCCGACCTGGGAAAATCGCCATCAGTTCTTTGAATGGCAGTGCCCAGAATGGAACACAGAGTTCTTCTTCGCCATCCGCAGCATTGGCTCCGACTCTGAACACACGGCACTTCCCAGCCAGCGAGCTCGCATATTCGCCATGCGGGTCGATCATGAGAACGCGTGCACTCGGGAATGGCTTCTCCGCAATCGCTTTCACGACGATGCTGACCGCGTTGGACTTTCCGCTGCCCGTGGCGCCAAGAATCGCGCAATGACGCGAGATGAGCTTGTTCATGTCCAGCTGTGCAGCGAGTCCCTCCGACGCGCTCTGATTCCCGATGACGATCGATGATTGGGCGTCGTAGCCGCCGTAGACAATTCGGAGGTCTTCATTTGTGACCAAATGGACTTGGTCGCCCGAAGTCGGCGACTGGAGCACTCCTCTTTCAAATGACAAACCGATCTGCTCTCCGACAAGAATCATTCGCAACCAGCGGTGTCCATCCGCGATTGACGGATTTTCCTTGTAGGCCATCAGAAGCGACTCTGGCATCGCAAGGACGCCGGCCTGCGTGATAAGCCCATACAAATTGGCGTATCCCAAAGGAATCTTGAGGAACGATCCAATCTGCCCAATCCTGTAGACGGTGCCATCAACAATTGGCATGTTCGACGGGTAGTTGCTGGCCATCTTGATCGTCACGGCGTTCCCGCTCACGCTCTCAACCTGACCGATGTGCGTTGGATTGTGTTTCATTTCGATTACAGCGTGCTCGCCGGCCCTTCAGACGAGGAGAGGTCATTCAGAAATTCAGTGAGTTTCCCGAAGTCGGGCAAAAGGAACCGCCCAGTCCCACCCCATCGTTCATCCCCTTTGTGCTCACCCGCCTCATCCGACGGAGTCGCAGCGTCTTCGTCAAAGTATTGGCTCACACGGATGGACTCCGTCGTCTTCGGTTCATCTCTCAATCGCCACCCGCCAAACTTCCCACCGATAACGGCGTGGCGCAGCGCATAAACTGACATTTTCCCTCCGGTCTCATGTGTTGCGAGGCCACGAACACCGTTGGTCTCGTCTGCGAGACCAAACACGCTCTTCGCGTCCTCCGTCCATGCTTCGTCGTAATACATCGCGATCACATGGGAGTTCGCTCCCCGTCGGAGCGACGTCACGATCCGTTCGTTTATGTGGTTGTCCCCGAACGAATATCCGCAAGTGAACAGAACCGCATCGTCCTGCTGGAGGAAGGCGCAAAGCCGGTCGATTAGTCCGACATACGGCTGCTTCTTCGCCGTGCTGTATTTGAGGTGAGATGGATAGATCAGGATGGAATCTTCAGGGGCCGATTGCTGCCGAATCACTGCCTTGTCTGAGTCGCGATAGGTCCACCCTAGAGAACCATGCATTTTCCAAAGTTTGACTAGATGTGGGTAAGCCTCGACATCTTCCACGGCCTCGGGACAGAAAAACGGTTCAAAGCTACCAGAGAAGCCGTCGAAATACGGTATGCCTGAACCTTCTAGGGCTATTTCAAATAGGTAGTCGTAATTCGTTGTGAAGATTTCAGCTGGAAACCGCCTTCTCGCTTTCTGAACCCAGTTTGCGAGACGAGCATGGGCTAGTTTCTTTCGGTCGGCTGCTGGCAACGTTTCGTGCACTGAGACCAGTTTCACGACACGGGTCTTTACAAGCTTCGCCAAGTCGGTGAATCCGACTGAGTCGAGCCCGTTGAGCTTCCCCGCACCAATGACGGCTCGCTTTGCTTCAATGCTTGAGAGCAGCGTTTCGATGTTGAAGGCCACCTTCAGCGCTTCAGTTTCAGTTTGAATCTCCTTTATGGCAGCCGCGAATTCAGGTGAATGCGCCACTACGTCGGCGACGATAGTCTTCGTCATCTTTTCGATCGCAGGAACAAAAACAGTCGGCAGTCCCGTCGCAAGTGACGACCCTGCACCGAACAGAAAGCCGATGCGCTTCTTGTCGGAAATCAGAATCTGGTGGATGCCCCGGATGTGTTCGCGTGGATCGTGTGTGTTCATATTGTTTGAAGTTTCCCTGGTAAGTTGACCGTGCCTTCCCCGCTCAGCAGCTTGGGCAGCACCGTATCGCGCAAGGTGGCGTCGGTGCGGGATTAGAGTTGGTCATTGTTTGGCCTCCAGCAAGCGGAAAAGCTCCCTGCCGAGCGATTGAAGCGTGGTCACTAGCTCGCGAACTTCGGGAGTCGAAATGGCAATCTTTCGCCCTAGTAGCGAAGGAGGATCGCCCGTCTCTGAAAGGTAGCCTTCGTCCACAACGCCCATCTTGTGAGCCAGCAAGTGGCGCTTCTGAAAGGCCCGGCGAACGTGCGCCCAATCGGTAGGTGATGCTGCAGCGGCAAAGTCGATGCCGAACTGCTCAGTCACGCGGTCGCGAGCACCTACGATATTTTGGAAGCGAATCTCTGAAGCCTTCTCGGGTTTCATTGCCTTCGCGGCAAACACCCGACACGTCTCTCTTCCGAAGCCGTCGAAAGCCGAAACGCAATCTTCGAGCGCGTTTTCAACCAGATGTTGGGCAACTTGCGAATCCTGCGTTTCTGCCACGGCCAGGAGTTTCTGAATCAATTCGAGGTTTTTATGGAGGATCTGAAGGGAGTTGTGGACTGCGCAGTCAGGGCAAAAACCAAACACGCCGTAAATCGTATAGCGCAGCGTGCATCGGTCACACACCACCTCAGTCTCAAGTTTATCTTCGCGGTAGTGGCGTATCGGCGTTGGCTGACCGCTCACCTTCATGCTGATTCCGATTCCGAATCCACCGCCGGGACGATGGTTGAACTCCAGCGATTTCAAGTCCTTTAGTAGGGCTCCGGTGACTTCTCGCATCACCACGGACTTGGCATACTCAATTTGTCCTTTGGTGAAAAATTTGTCTGAGCCCGCCGTGTGTCCGCAATACGGACAATTGGTTGGCAGGTTCTCGCCTTTCAATCCCGTCCCAGGTTGCAGCTTGAAATAGCCCTCACAGTCAGGCACCGGACACTCCCGACCTATCAAGCCTTCCTCGTCAGAAGGAAGTGAAATGCTGAAATGCGAACCGAGATTGCGGAGGTGCTTCATGCTAAGGCCTCCTTTTCAAAGTCTGCGATACTCAATTCCCCGCTCAGCAGCTTCGGCAGGAGCGTGTCGCGAATTGTGGCGAGGGTGCTGGATTGGCTTTCATTGGCGGTTATCTGTTCGAAGATTGGCGTAGAGAACTTTGCATATGCATTGACGATGGCAGCAGGTGGAAGGACGAAGCGCTGGCTCTTTAAGTCCGTCTGCGTGAGCAGGGGTTGCGTAGAGCCACGATTGAGCGTGATGAGTTCGAATTCCTTCAGAATGAAATACGTGAAGTCGAAGAATCCGTCCTGTGGCTCTACAATGAGCGTGTTATCAGACGGCCAAGACGGCTCCGCGGTGCGGAAGATGAGACCCAGCGTCCCAACGCGGCCCGTGAACAGGATGGGCTTCTCATAGAGAGCGGAAGGCACATAGCCCATTCGCCCGCCGCCGCCATAGAGCGGGATATTGCACTCGTCTGATAGTGAATCGTTGCGTCCAACTGGTCGCTTTCCACTGCCGACGGTGGCGATCGCATCGAGCGTTGCGACCGTCCATCCCTTGGGAATTTGCCCGAGCTGCGAGTTTTCCAGATGGTCGGGGAAGAGGGCGACAGTGGCAAGTTCCAGGCCGCTGGGAGTGCGGCCGTCGAGTTTGGCGCGGACGGGGTCGAAATCCACGAACCAGCTCTGGAACAGCGCCCGCGCCATCGCCTCCAGCGTCGCGTTCATCCGCCGGTTCAACTCGATCTTGTCGTCCAGCGCCCCAAGCACCGCCGCGATGGCTTTTTGCTCGGCGAGGGGTGGAAGCGGAATCTCGAACGACTCGATGTGACCTTTCGTGATTGCTCTCCGACTTCCTCCGGAGTTGAACGACTCGATGTAATCTTTAGCGGCTGGATGCGTGAGAACGGAAAGAAGGTACCCAGGGTCACATTCGCGGCGGTCTGTGCGGATTATGCAGACGTGCTGATTGACGCACGCCGGAAGAAGACGGTCAGGGACAATGCAGGCTCGACCAAACGTCACGCCGTCGCCTGTGATGTTGAGTAATACGTCACCTGGTTTAATCTCGGCACTACGAAGCTCTCGTGCGTGATCGGCTGAAATGAATGCTAAGCCTGCTGCGTCGAAGCGTCGGTCGAATACATGCTGACTTCGGACAAGCGCGTGGGAGATACGCGAATCAAGATAGACTTCGCTGCCGCCGCGGGGAGTTGCGCCAGTGCCAATCTTCGTGCAAAACGAACCCAGTCGTTTCACCGCCCAACTATCAGGAAGTTCATCGACAGTTGGGCACATTCTCACCGGCTCACCAGCCACAACCCCGCCCCCTCAGGTTGGCTTTGATCATCTGCTCCAGCTTCGCGGACTCGGCGAATCGGGCGTGCAGTTCGCCGACAATGTGCGGCGTCTTTCCCACAAACGGCCTATTCATTTCCGGCCTCCCCAGTCCGCGCTTTCCCGGAAAGCTCAGCCTCGATCTCCGCGACAGTCGGCAGGCTGCCTTGGAATTCGGGTGGCAGGGTCTCGGTGATTTGCGTTTTCCAGTCGGCGACCGCGATGGATTGCTCCAGGCCGCTGAGGGCGTACTCGACGACGAGCTTGTTTTTCCCTTTGCACAGCAGCAGGCCGATGGTGGGCTGGTCGTCGGGGTGGCGGAGGAGGTCGTCTACGGCGGCGCGGTAGAGATTGATCTGGCCGACATCGCCCGGGACGAAGGCACGGGCTTTCAGTTCGAGGACGACGTAGCGGCGGAGCTTGAGGTGGTAAAAGAGAAGATCGAGGTAGAAGTCTTCGTCGCCCACCTCCAGATGGACCTGTCGGCCGACGAAGGCGAAACCTGCGCCGAGTTCGATGAGGAACTGCTGGATGTGATCGACGAGGGCCTGTTCCACCTCCGCCTCGCGCCGTGGATCGGCGGTGCCGAGGAAGTCGAAGAGGTAGGGGTCTTTGAAGATTTGTGCTGCCAGGTCGGATTCCGCCGGAGGCATTGTGAGGGCGAAGTTGTTCTGGGCCTTTCCCGAGCGAAGATGGAGCTGGTTCTGGATCTGTAGCTCCAGGATGTTGCGGCTCCAGCCGTGGGCGAGGGTCTGCTGGATGTAGAAATCCCGGGCGGCCGGTTCTTTGAGCCGCTGCATGATCTGTAGGACGTGGCCCCACGGCAATTGCGCAACAGCTTGTTGCGCAATCGGGCCATCCGGGAACTCGCGGGCGAATATCTTCATTGCCAACAGGTTGCGAACCGAGAGGCCGCTCATGTCCGGAAAGGCGTCCCGGAGATCGACGGCGAGACGATCGATGACTTTGGCTCCCCAGGCGGCCTCTTGCTGGCGCTCAAGGATGATCTTTCCGGTGCGCCAGTAGGCTTCGAGCACAATGGGATTGGCCGCCAGGACGGCACGGACGCGGGCGCTGCGCAGGTGGGCCTTGATTTCCTGGAGCGTGGCCGCGTAGCTCTCCGGAAGGCCAGCCAGCGACGGGGCTGCGGTAAAGCGGGCGTCTTCCCGTGCGCGCCCACGGGAAAGGCGGTTCCCGGGTTTGCGCGGGGCTTTGGGGGGCTTTCTAGCGGCCATAGCCTAGGCCCGCCAGGTTGCGCTTGATCTGGTCTTCGAGTTTCGCTGACTCGGCGAACTGGTCATGCAGTTCTTTGACGAGGCGCGGCATCTTTTCCTCGAAGGGTTCGCCATCGTCGGTG
The DNA here is from genome assembly GCA_965279075.1 of Burkholderiales bacterium. GTDB lineage: Bacteria > Pseudomonadota > Gammaproteobacteria > Burkholderiales > SG8-39 > SZAS-79. Next base: position 769,381 of record CBDIHI010000011.1, read on the forward strand.
ACTTCCTCGGCGCCGACGTAGCGGCCGGGCGTGAGCACAAAGCCGTGCGCGGCGATCTCCAAGGTGGTGGCGGATTTGCAGAAGCCGGCGAGGTCTTCGTATTTCCCTGCACCTTTGTCTGCCCGCCAGGCGTGGTAGGTGGATACGATTTTTTGCAGGTCAGCGTCGGTCAGCTCGCGGTGGACGCGATCGACATGGGGGCCGAGTTTGCGGGCGTCGATGAAGAGGGTGTGCTTGCGGCGGTCGCGCCGCTTGCCGTCATGCTTGTTTTTCGCGAGGAACCACAGGCATACGGGAATCTGCGTGCTGTAGAAGAGCTGGCCGGGCAGCGCGACCATGCAGTCCACGAGGTCGGCCTCGATGAGTTTCTGCCGGATCTCGCCTTCGCCCGATTGGTTTGACGACATGCTGCCATTGGCGAGGACGAAGCCGGCCATGCCCTGCGGCGCCAGGTGGTGGATGAAGTGCTGCACCCACGCGAAGTTGGCGTTGCCCTTGGGCGGGACGCCGAAAGCCCAGCGCACGTCGTCGTCCTTGCGAAACCAGTCGGAGTCATTGAAAGGCGGATTGGCGAGAACGTAGTCGGCGCGCAGGTCCGGGTGCAGGTCGCGGCGGAAGGTGTCGGCGTTCTCGGGTCCGAAGTCGGCCTCGATGCCGCGCAGGGCCAGGTTCATGATGGCCAGCCGCCGCGTGGTGGGGTTGCTCTCCTGGCCGTAGATGCTGATGTCGCCGAGCTGGCCGCCGTGCGACTCGACGAATTTTTCCGACTGGACGAACATGCCGCCGGAACCGCAGGCGGGGTCGTAGATGCGGCCTTTGTAGGGAGCGAGCATTTCGACCAGCACGCGCACGACGCAGGACGGGGTGTAGAACTGGCCGCCGTTCTTGCCTTCGGCGCTGGCGAACTGGGTAAGGAAGTATTCGAAGACGCGGCCGAGGAGGTCCTTGGACCGGCTGGCGACATCGGCGAGCTGGATGGAGCCGATGAGGTCGATGAGTTCGCCGAGGCGGTGCTTGTCGAGGTCGGCGCGGCCGTAGTTCTTGTTGAGCGCGCCCTTGAGGCGGGGGTTGTCGCGCTCCAGCGCCACCATGGCGTCGTCCACGTCCTTGCCTATGCTGGGGAGCTTGGCGCGGGACTGGAGCTGCGGCCAGCGGGCATCCACCGGCACCCAGAAGACGTTGGCGGCGAGGTATTCGTCCTTGTCCTCGGGATTCGCGCCGGCGAAATCACCTTTGCCCGCGACGAGCTTGGCGTGGTGCTCGTCGAAGGTGTCGGAGATGTATTTGAGGAAGATGAGGCCGAGGACGACGTGCTTGTATTCCGCCGCGTCCATGTTGTTGCGCAGCTTGTCGGCGGCGAGCCAGAGCTTGGCTTCGAAGCCGAGGTTGGCGTTGGAGTCGGTTTTCTTTGCAGCTTTGGCCATCGGGAACCTGGTGGATTCTTAAGAGAGGATCACTGGCTATTCTGGGAGAGTTTTCCCGTCATGCGTTGGAAATCGCCGTGCAATCTCAGCACGTTATCTTCGCGTGCCGAAGTTCACAACATCCGCCAACGCCCTTCACATCTGCAATGACGATGGCAGCCTGCCCGGGAAGCCAAATTGGAACAGGCGGATTTCGTAGGTAAATGTACTTCTTCCAGTACAAAAGTGCGCATTCAAGTTCGAAGCGCGACAGGTGGATTTGCTTGCAAGAGTACCTCAGCCGGGGTTTTGAATCCCAGGCACTTTCGGGGTCGGTTGTTGAGCTTGTCCTGGATGCCCTTAACCTGTGCCCTGGTCAGATGGATTCCGCTGGTGCCTTTCGGGATGTACTGGCGCACCAGTCCGATGGTGTTCTCGCAGGTTCCTCTCTGCCCCGGACGGCCGGGATCGGCGAAGTAGGCTTTGCATTTGAGGCCGTCTTCGATCGTCTTGTAGAGCGAGAATTCCGACCCGTTGTCGAAGGTGATCGAGCGTTTGGGCAGATCGCGTAACGCGGCGATGGTCGTGCGCGCAACCTTCTGCGACAGGCTCAGGCCACCGAACGGTGTGAGCAGGCACATATAGCGGCTGCGCCGTTCTACCAGGCACAGCTTGCGGTGAGGACTGCCTTGGCGACCCATGAAGGTGTCGCCTTCCCAATCCCCGCAAATCAGGCGCTGCTTAACGTGATCGGGACGGCTGCGGATGCTCGGCCGGTCCGCGGGGATGCTGCCCGTGTTGCGCTTGCCCCACGGGCGCGTACGCCGGCCGTAGCGCAGGTGCTCGTGGAGCTGCCCACCGAGCGCCCGGTCCCGGCGTACGTGCGCGTACAGCGTCGGGATGCTGATCGGGGGCTGATCGAAACGTCTCAGGTATCCCTGCACCTGCTCCGGGGACCAGTCCAGACGGATCAGTCCGCGCACACAGCGCAGTAGCGCCCCGGACTTCGTCGGATGGTTTGCTGCCGAGCGGCGAGCTCGCCGCTCGGCAGCAAACTGTGCTTCTTCGGCCAGGTATCCACGCTTGCCATGAGAACCCCTATCAATCTCCCGGCTGATCGTCGCGTGATGCCGGCCCAGCTTGCGACCGATCTGCCGGGCACTCAGCTTCGCTTGTAACCCCAGCGCAATCTGGTAGCGTTCCGTTGGGGTGAGGTGTGCATAACGCATTGAGTGCTCCTTCCTAGACTCGTCATCGAGAAAGGTACACCCGTGCACATCCTCACCTCTCTCTGCTCAATCAGGATGTCGCACTTCGAACTTGAATTTGCAAAGTGCTTCGAAACTGGCTCCCAGCGCGGACTTTCCAAAAAAATGTCCTGAATTTATCCCCAGCTACTCCCTAACAATCATCGCCGGACTCACCCCGAACATCCGCCTGAAAGTCCGGCTCAGGTGCGCCGAATCAGCGAATCCGGCCTCATGCGCGGCGTCGGTCCACGAGCGCCCGTCCATCATCCCGGCCACGGCCCGGTTCATCCGTAGCCAAAGCACATACCCGCGGTAGGTGGAGCCGGTCTCTGCGACAAACAGGTGCCGCAACCGGCTGGGGGACAAGTGCACAGCCGCGGCGACATCAGCCAGGGCGATGCCGGAGTTCAGGCGCCGGGAGATGAAATCGACGGCGGCCGAGATCCGGGCAGGCGCAGGGGGCAGGGCGGAGGACCCGGCCAGCGACAGGACGAAGCGCTGGGCGGCGTCCTGCAGCGCCCGGTCGGACGCGCGCGAGGCACGCAGCCGCCGCAGTTCGGCGACGATGGCAAGTTCACCGGCAGGCAGGGCAGAGATGTCCGCCGCCCCGAACCGCGCTACCAGCGCCCGCCCAACCACGGTCTCCGGCTCCACAAACACCTGCGCCACTGAACCCCCACACCCGTCGAACTCGTGCAGGCGGTGGGGCAGGATGACGCATCCCCGATAGCCGGTCCACGCGTCCCCGGGCCGCCGGAACATCACCGACCCACCCTCGTCCAGCGACAGCGAAACCTGCAGCGCATGGTGGGCGTGCGGCCGGCTGTGCCCGGCGTCCCGCCCGACCCACAGGCTGCCGCCCTGCCAGAACAGGATCCGCCCGACGCCGGCGATCTTGAGGGCGGGAATGGGGGGCCGGGTCATGAAAACTCAGCCGAAACGTTCAAGCCCGCCCCGGCCCCGGCCGGCAGACTGCGGGTGTCGGGCAAGCGTGCCCGCACAACCCACCCTGAACAGGAGAAGACCATGGAAGACCAAGTGAACGCCCCGTGCAATTGTACAAACTGCCCGGGCCAGGGCTGCACCTGCGGCTGCCAGTCCGCCGCGCCCGCGACCTGCCAGTGCGGCCCCGGCTGCGCCTGCGGCCCGGCGTGCGCCTGCAAGGCCACGGCCCAGGCCGGCGCCTGAAGGAGCGCAGCCATGTCCAACTGCGGAAACTGCTGGCTGCACCGGGCCGCCCGCTGGTGGCGGGAGGTGTCCGCCCTGGCGGGCCAGCTGGGCTGACGGGGCGGGGGCTACTGCTGCGGTAACCCCGCC
>CBDIHI010000012.1:0-1226499 GCA_965279075.1 Burkholderiales bacterium
GGCTTGGGCCTGCCCCAAGTCAAAACCGCCGCCGACCTTGGTCGAGAGCAGTTCGTGGGCGATGTTGAGCGCGGCCATCACCGCGATCCGCTCGGTGCCGGATATTTTTCCGGAGGACTTGATCTCGCCCATCTTGCCGTCCACGTAGGCGACCGCCTGGAGCAGGGCTTCCCGTTCGCCGTCCTCGCAGGCCACCTTGTAGCTGCGGCCGAGGATGCTGACTTCGAGGGTCTTGGGGGTGTCTGCCATGCGGCGGGAGGTCGAACCTACTCGGGCAGGCGCACGAGGAGGCTCTCGAGCCTCGCCTTGGCGCCGTCGATTTTTTCGGCAAGGCGCCTGGCGTCGCCCTGCGCCACCGATAGCTGCTGGCGCAGCTCGACGTTTTCCGCGCGCAGGCGTTCGCACACCTGCGCGAACTGGGACACCTTGCCCTCGAGCGAGTTGAGCTCCGCTTCCATCCAGACACTATAGAGGGATATTTTCCGCTGCGTCAAGCAATAAGGGGCGATTGTGCAAGTCATTCATGACCTTGCAGGATGCCGCCCGCGGAGGCGTTCGGCATTGGTAGAATGGTACTTGTCGGGGTTCGCCCCGGCGACAGCAACAGGGTGTCTGTCTGCCGATCCCGGCTGGCGGATGAAACGGGAAACAGGTGAGCGGCCGCAGTCTCGAGATGAGCGCGTCCGCAATTCCAGTACTGCCCCCGCAACGGTAGGCGAGGGGGTGCGCATCAAACCAGCCACTGCGGGCCCAGGCCCATGGGAAGGCGGCGCACCCAGCGCTTTCGGCAAGCCAGTCCGCCGATCTGCGCCGCTCGCGAGTCCGGAGACCGGCCCCATTGCTCAGGCTTGAGGATTCCGCGGGGTGGCGGTTTCAGGTCGGCCCGCGCGCGCGGGCCGCGCCCCCAGAATCCTCCGGGCCCTTGGATTTCCGCCATCGGGGTTCGTGGCGGCTTGGGGAGGGTACTCATCATGAAGGCAATCCGCTTGACGGCAGCAGCCTGCGCCGCTGCATCCCGCATTTTCGGTCCCGGTTCATGCACAGTCGAACGATGCGGTGGAAGTTTCGGCAACGCGTTTCCCGGACGACGCAAGGAAGTTGCCGGCCAGCGTCACGGTGATTTCGTCAGACGACATCGCCAAGAGCGCGGCACGGACGGTTCCCGAACTGCTTGCCGAGCAGGTCGGCGTCACACTCAAGGACTTCTACGGCAATAACGGGTCGCTGACCTCGATCGACCTGCGCGGTTTCGGCGTGACGGGCGGCCAGAACACCCTGATCCTCCTCGACGGTAGGCGGTTGTCGGACATCGACCTGTCCTCGGTGCAATGGTCTACGGTCCCTCTCTCCTCGATCGATCGCATCGAGATCCTGCGCGGCACCGGTTCCGTCCTCTATGGCGACGGGGCTTCGGCCGGGGTCGTCAACCTCGTCACCCGCTCTCCGCTCAAGCCTGGCATCCACGCCGAGATGCACGGCCGCATCGGCAGCTACAACACGCTCGAAACCCAGTTCACCGGCAGCGCGGCCAGCGAAAGCTTCGGATTCAACGCTTCCGTCTACAATTTCGCGTCGGACGGTTACCGGGCGAACAACAAGAACGAACAGGCCAACTACTCGGCCAACATGCGCTGGGCCGTAAACAACAGCGTACTGGACTTGCGACTGGGCGCGGACCGTCAGGACGTGCGGCTTCCGGGAGCACGGCGGATCCAGCCCTCGATTGGCCTCGACGAGTACGCCGCCGATCCGCGCGGCGCCCAGACCCCGCTCGACTATGCGAGCCGTGACGGGGCGCGCGCAGGACTCACGCTCAGCCATCGGATGGGGAGCGTCGATTTCTCGCTTGGTATAGACCATCGCAGCAAGGACCAGCGGGCGTATTTCGACCAGGCCGGCTTTCCGACCCATCGGGCAGACACCCTGGACGTCACATCGCTTACGCCCAGGGCAAGGATCCCATTCCAGGTCGGCGGGACTTCGCATCGCCTGACGATCGGGGTGGATTCGCACCGCTGGCGCTACGACCGGCGGATTTCCGACTTGCCCGAGAACATCTCCCGCCCCATGAACCGCGTGCGTGTCGCACAGGACAATACCGCTTTCTACTTGCAGGATTCGGTCCAGCTGGGCAGCGCTACGGGCCTTACGCTCGGATGGCGTGAGGAGCGGATGCGGATTTCGGGCACCGATGCGGCCGATCCGGCCGCGCCCGGCTCGTTCGGGGGCCCCGGCGCGCCCAATGCGGGGGCTACCCAGAGGCAGAGCGCGTGGGAGATCGGCCTCAAGCACGCTTTCGACGCGCAGTGGACCGGATTCGCTCGCGCCGCCCGCAGCTTTCGCTTCGTGAACGTCGACGAGATCTACGAGAACGACGCGTTCTTCAGCGCGCAGTTCCAGATCCTGCGCCCGCAGCATGCCGTGACGCACGAGCTCGGGGCGGAATGGCGCAAGGCCGGGCTCCAGCTGCGCGCCGCACTGTTCAGCACCGACGTGACCGACGAGATCCACCTGGATCCGTTCACAACCGGGGTCGGCAATACCAACCTGCCGCCTTCCCGTCGGCAAGGGCTCGAACTCAGCGGATCCTGGCAGCGAACGGAGGCATTGCGGTTCACCGCAGGGTACGCCTACACCGATGCGAAGTTCCGCCAGGGCGTCCTCGCGGGGGGGGCATTTGCGATCGGCACGAACCTCGACATCACCGGCAAGAAGGTCCCGCTGGTTCCGGAGCACAAGCTTAACGTCGGATTCTCATGGGACGTAGCGTCCAGGACGCGGGTGTCCGGTGCGCTGGCCTACGTATCGAGCCAGTTCATGGACAACGACGAGCCCAACAACCTCGGCAGGAAGATCCCGGGCTACACCGTGATGGACCTGAAGGCAGTGCGGGAGTTCGGCGGCGTGCGCATCGGCGTGTTCGTGAACAACCTGTTCGACGAGAAGTACTACAACTACGCGGTGCGAAGCGCGTTCACGGCCGACCGGTACGCGCTGTACCCCCTTCCCGGCAGGACTTTCGGGCTTTCGGCGGAACTCAAGCTCTAGGGCGGGGCCGCGGCAGCGGAAGAGGCATTTCTGCTATCTTCCGCGCATGCTGAAGGATGCCGTTCCCCTCGAAGGGCTGGGCCGCGCGCTGGTCATCAAGCTGCGCCACCACGGCGACGTGCTGCTTGCGTCGCCGGTGCTGGCTACCCTCAAGGCCGGCGCACCGCGCATGGAAGTCGACGCGCTGGTATACGACGACACCGTGCCCATGCTCGCCGGTCATCCGGCGCTTGCGCAGATCCATTGCGTCGGGCGGCGGTGGAGGCACGCTGCCGCGGGCGCTCGCGTGGCGGCCGAATGGCGGCTGTTTACCGCGCTGCGCGCGCGCAGATACGACCTGGTCGTCCATTTGTGCGAGCACCCGCGCGGTGCCTGGCTGGCGCGGACCCTTGGTGCGCGATGGTCCGTAGCGCCGGCACTACCGGAGCGCGGGGGGTTCTGGAGGAAGAGCTTCACGCACCTGTATCCGATGCCCAGGAACGGCCGCCGGCACCAGGTGGAACTCAACCTGGATGCTTTGCGCCGCATCGGCCTGCAGCCTGCAGACGACGGGCGCGCCGCGCAGATTGTTTCCGGCCCGGAGGCGGAAGGAATAGTCGCGGCGCTGCTTGCCGGCGAGGGCCTGCCGGAGCGCGGGTTCGTGCACCTGCATCCCGCCTCGCGCTGGAAGTTCAAGTGCTGGCCTGCGCGCAAGTGCGCGGAGCTGGTGGACCGGCTCGCAGAGCGCGGGGAGCGAGTCGTCATCACGGCGGCGCCGGATCCCGCAGAGTCCGCCCTCGTGGCGGAAATCCTCGAGCACGCCCGCGCACCGGTACTGAACCTGGCGGGAAAGCTTTCCATCAAGGAACTGGTGGCTCTGATCGGGCGGGCGAAGTTGTCGGTCTGCGTGGACTCCATGCCCATGCATGTCGCGAATGCCGTGGGAACGCCGGTCGTGGCGCTGTTCGGCCCCAGTGGGGATGTCGAATGGGGGCCGCGCGGCGCGCGTGCCCTGGTCGTCGCCGGCGACCAGGCGTGCCGCCCCTGCGGCAACGACGGATGCGGCGGCGGGAAAGTGAGCGAATGCTTGACGACCCTGGGCGTGGACCGCGTCTACGCCGCCGCGGAGCGGCTGCTCGTTTCCGGCTAGCGGCGTGAGGCTTGCCCTGGTCCGCCAGCGTTACAACCCGTTCGGCGGCGCCGAACGGTTCATCGAACGCGCGATCTCCGCGCTCGAGCGGGGGGGCACCGAAGTCACGGTGATTACCCGGGCATGGGGTACCGACGGCGGCCGCCGTGCGTTGATCGTCGATCCTCCGTACGTCGGGCGATTGTGGCGGGACGTGTCGTTTTCCCGGGGCGTGCGCGCGCTCCTGGGAAGGGAGAAATTCGACCTGGTCCAGTCGCACGAGCGCATCCCGGGGTGCGACGTCTACCGTGCAGGCGACGGCGTGCATCGCCAATGGCTGGCGCACCGCGCGAAGGATGCCGCGTTGGCCGAGCGTATCGGCATCCGGCTGAATCCCTATCACTGGTACACCTGCGCCGCGGAACGTGTGATGTTCGAGCATCCCGGCTTGCGCGCCGTCATCTGCAACTCGGAGATGGTGGCTGCGGAGATCCGACGGCATTTCCGCATTTCCTCCGACAAGCTGCACGTGATCTACAACGGCGTGGACCTTGATCACTTCCACCCGGACCGGCGCAATCTCCTGCGCGTGCAGGCACGCGCGGAGTTCGGCTGCAAGGAAGGCGACAAGGTCTTCTGCTTCGTCGGGTCGGGCTTCGCGCGCAAGGGTCTGGCGGCTGCCATCGACGCACTGGCGGCCAGCGGGCGCGAGGATTTTCGCCTGGTGGTCGCAGGCAGGGACCGGGCCGAGTCAGGGTTCAGGGCCCGTGCGGCGGCCGCTGGCGTTGCCGGGAGGGTGGTGTTCCTGGGGGGGCGCGAGGACGTGCGCCCGGTGTATGCCGCTGCGGATTGCTTTATCCTTCCCACGCGATACGATCCGTTCCCCAATGCCGCCCTGGAAGCGCTCGCAATGGGCGTGCCGGTAATCGTGAGCAGCCAGTGCGGGGCCGCGGAGGTCGTCGAACCCGGCGTGAACGGCTGGGTGTGCGCACCGGGAGAAGCCGGCCCGATCTCCGGGCTGATGCTCAAAGCGGCGAAAGCGGCCGGGCCGGGCATGTCTGGCGCCGCGCGACGCACGGCCGAAGGATACGGGATCGAAGGGATGGCGGATCGGATGACGCGGTTGTATGAACTTCTGCTGGGCAGCCGTTCCATCGGCGCGGCTGCCGGGCTCTGAGGATATTCGCATGCGTACTTTGGGATCCGTACTGCTCGCCCTAGCCGTCGCGGCCGGAACCGCGCAGGGCGCCGCCGTCGATGAGGAGGTCGAGGGGCTGGCCCGCGGAGCCGCAGCAGGCAAGGCCGGAGCCGCGCAGGAGCTTTCGCGGCGCGCCGCTCAGGGTGACCCGGTCGCCCAATATTACGAAGGGCGCTTCCTGCTGTCCGGGCCCGACGGGCGCAGGAACGAGGTGGAAGCCTCGGAGTGGTTCCGCAAGGCTGCGCTCCAGGGCCACGTGCCGTCCATGCATTTCCTCGGCGTCATGCTGGAGAGGGGGACGACGGACGTGCGCAACCTGGACGAGGCGCTGAAGTGGCACCGTGCCGCCGCGGAGAAGGGGGACGCGCGCTCGCAATGGAGCCTCGGGCTGATGCTGCTTGAAGGGATAGGCACCAAGGCGGATCCCGAATCGGGGCTGGCGTGGATCGAGAAGTCCGCGGCACAGGGCGAGCCGCACGGGCAGTACCTGCTGGGGATGTTGAACTTCGAAGGGCGCGTTCTGGCCAGGAACGAGGCCCTGGGAGGGCGCCTGATCGCACAGGCGGCGCGTGCGGGCGATCCCGATGCGCAGTATCGCCTTGCGCTGATGTACGGGAGCGGCACCGGTACGGCGAAGAACACGCAGCTCGCCATGGAATGGCTGCGCAAGGCCGCCAACGCGCAGCCGGATGCCCAGTACATGTTCGCCGCCATTCTCAGCAAGGGGCTGTATGGCGTGAAGCAGGATGACGCGGCGGCCGTCAACTGGTTGCGGCGCAGTGCCCGCCAGGGGAATGCCGAAGCGCAGTACGCGCTTGGTCTTGTCTATGCCGAAGGGCGTGGCGTCGCCAAGGACCGGCAGCAATCGCTCTTCTGGATGACCGAGGCCTCGAAGAGTGGGAACAAGCGCGCGACGGAGGATCTCGCGCGCGCCAAGGATCGGATGCCGGAAGCGCCGCCCGGCGGGCTGCCCTGGATGGAGCCGTTCAAGTTCGAGGCCCCGAAGCGGTGAGTCTCATGGCGCCGTGCGCGGGATGAAGGCCCATGGCTAGCGCGCACCGCGACAGCCGGGCGCTCTACTTCCGGCTTCTGACCTATGTCCGTCCGCATGCCCGCGTGTTCGGCATCGCGCTCCTCGGCATGGTCGCGATGGCGGCCACCGAGCCGCTTTTCCCTGCGCTGATGAAGCCCCTGCTGGACGGTGGATTCACGGGCGGGGGCGGCCCGCGCTTCACGCCGCTTGCGTTCGCGCTGGCGCTGGTCGGTATCTTCGTCCTGCGCGGGGTTTTCTTCTTCGTCGCGTCGTATTGTTCCGCCTGGGTCTCCAACCGCGTCGTGCTCGACCTGCGCGCGGCGATGTTCGATCGCATGATCCGGCTGCCGGCAGCGTTCTTCGACGAGCGCAGCTCAGGGGCGCTGATGTCGAAGATCGCCTACGACGTCGCGGGCGTGACGGCGGCCGCGACGTCCGTGGTCACCGTGCTCGTCAGGGACTCCCTCGCCGTGATCGGCCTGCTCGCCTGGCTGATGTACATCAACTGGAAGCTCACGCTGGTGGCGCTCGCGGTGGGACCGCTTGTCTCCCTGGTGGTCAAGCTGTTCTCGAAGAGGCTGCGCGCGATGAGCCGGGGGGCGCAGGAGGCCATGGGCAACCTGAGCCATGTGCTGCAGGAGACGATCGAGTGCCACAAGGTCGTCAAGGTCTTCGGGGGGCAGGACTACGAGGCCGCGCGGTTCGAGAAGGCCAACCAGCAGCTGCGCGGGTTCAACATGCGCCAGACGGTGCCGGCCGCGCTCACAGTGCCGGTCACGCAGATCCTGGCCGCCATGGCGCTGGCGATCATCATCTATATCGGCTTGCAGGAATCGATCGCGCAGCGCGCGACGATCGGGGAGTTCGTGTCCTTCGTTACCGCTATGCTGATGCTGCTCTCGCCGCTGAAGCACCTCACCGAGCTGTCGGCCCCGCTGCAGCGGGGCCTGGCCGCGGCCGAAAGCGTATTCGGGCTGATCGACGAGCCGGTGGAAGCCGACCGGGGTTCGGTGGTGCTGAAGCGCGCACAGGGACATTTGGCGTTCGAGCGTGTGAGCTTCACCTATGCGACACGCAACGAACCCGCGCTGAACAATATCGACTTTTCGGTCGCGCCCGGGGAGACGGTAGCGCTCGTAGGGGGGTCGGGAGGCGGCAAGACGACGCTCGCCAACCTGATGCCGCGCTTTTACGCGCCTTCTTCGGGCCGCATTACGCTGGACGGGAACGACCTCCAGGACCTGACGCTTGACAGCCTGCGCGGAAACATCGCCCTCGTTTCCCAGGACGTGGTCCTGTTCAACGATACGATTGCGGCCAATATCGCCTACGGCCGACTGGCCGGGACGAGCCGCGAGGCGATCGTCGCGGCCGCCGAGGCCGCGCATGCGATGGACTTCATACGCCAGACGCCGCAAGGCCTCGATACGATGATCGGGGAGAACGGCATGCGCCTGTCCGGCGGGCAGCGCCAGCGCCTGGCGATTGCGCGCGCGTTGCTCAAGGACGCCCCGGTGCTGATCCTCGACGAGGCCACTTCGGCGCTCGATTCCGAATCCGAGCGCCAGGTGCAGGCGGCCCTCGAGGTCCTGATGCAGGGGCGCACGACCCTGGTGATCGCGCACCGGCTGTCCACCATCGAACATGCCGATAGGATCCTCGTCCTCGAGCGCGGGGAGATCGTCGAGTCGGGGCGCCACGTCGACCTGTTGGCGGCCGGCGGCATGTACGCGCGCCTTTACACGACCCAGTACGCCGCGCAGGAAGCGCGTCCCGCGGCGGAATGAGGCGGCTGTCGATCGTGCATACGGAGTCCTCCCTTGGCTGGGGTGGGCAGGAGATCCGCATCCTCACCGAAGCTGCCGGCATGATTGCGCGCGGCCACGCGGTGCGCCTGCTGTGCCCGCGCGAAGCTCGCATCCACGACGAGGCCGCGCGATTCGGGGTGCCGGTGGAGGCCTTGCCGGTCGGCAGGAAGACCCTGAAGGGCTTCGCCGCGATGGCCGGGTGGCTCCGCAGGCAGGCGAACGGCGGCTGCGACGTCGTCAATTCCCACAGTTCCACCGATTCGTGGCTGGTGGCGCTCGCCATGCTTGTTGCCCCCAGGAGAATCCCGGTCGTGCGCACGCGCCATATCTCGGCGCCGGTCCCGCTCAATCGCGCGAGCCGTTGGCTGTATGGCCGGGCGGCTGCGCGGATCGTCACCACCGGCGAAGCATTGCGCCAGCGCCTGATCGTCGAAATCGGCGTCGACCCGGGCAGGATCGAATCCATCCCTACGGGGATCGATACGACCCGTTTCGTGCCGGGGGATCGCAGGGCGGCGCGGGACAAGGTTGGCTTGCCGCAGGACCGCCTCTTGGTGGGAGTCGTCGCCACGCTGCGCAGCTGGAAAGGGCACCGTTACCTAGTCGAGGCCTGCGCCGGGTTGCCCGACAGCGTGGGCCTGGTGATCGTCGGCGACGGGCCGCAGCGCGAAGCGCTGCAGGCCCTGATTGCGGAGCAGGGCATGCAGGGCAGGGTCTGGATGCCCGGCAACCAGGCTGACGTCGTACCGTGGCTGCAGGCGCTCGACGTGTTCGCGCTGCCTTCCTATGCCAACGAGGGCGTGCCTCAGGCACTCATCCAGGCGATGCTGGCCGGGCTGCCGGCCGTCACGACTTCGGCCGGCAGCATCGGAGAGCTGGCCTTCCACGAACAGACGGCCCTCGTAGTGCCTGCGCAGGACGTACCTGCGCTGCGCGAAGCCCTTTTGCGCCTGGTCGACGATCCGGCATTTCGTGAGCGGCTCGGTGTCGCGGCCCGGGCGCACTGCGTCGACAGGTATTCGCTCGAACGCATGCTGGACCGGATGGAGTCCGTTTTCATGACTGCTGCCGGGACGCCGGCAGGATGACGCGCGGCCTCAACCGCATTCGGGCGATCGCGGGAGCGGTGCGCCGGAGTCTGGGCCGACCACGGCTGAAGGCCCGGCCTTCGAATCCGGCAAAAGTCCTGGTGCTGCACGAACTGCTCCTGGGCGACACGCTCATGCTTGCCCCGCTGATCGCAGGGCTCCGGGACCGCTATCCACGGGCGGAGGTCTTCGTCACGGTGCGTCCCGCGTACGCGGCCCTGTTCAGCGGCAGGCCTTACGGCATCCATGCGTTGCCGTTCTCCGAGCGGGATCCCGGTGCGTTGCGTGCGCTGGCTCCGGCTGCGGGATGCGATATCGCCTTCCTCCCGGGGGAAAACCGGTTCGGGCTCATCGCGCGTTCGCTCGGCGCGAAGTGGCTGGTTGCGCATGCGGGCGGCAAGCCCGGGTGGAACGAGCGGATGACGGACGAACGGGTACCCTTGCCGTCGGCCCCGGCGGCGCTGGCCGACATGTTTGCGCTGCTCGCGGGACCGGATCCCGGATCGCTTCGGTACCGTACCGCCGACTGGCCGGCACCCGCGTGCGAGGATTTTTCGCGGCCGACGTCACCCTATGCCGTGCTGCATGTGGGGGCGGGTTCGCCGCTTCGGTTGTGGGGAGCCGCCAACTGGCGCGAGGTGGCCGGGGCGCTGTCGGCGCAGGGCATCGATCCGGTGTGGACCGCCGGGAGTGAGGAGGTTTCCCTGGTGCGGGAAATCGATCCCGGGAGCCGCTATAGGTCCTACGCCGGCTGCCTGACGCTGACGCAACTCTGGCACCTGCTTGCCGGGGCCCGCTGCGCCGTGACCCTCGATACCGGCATTGCGCACATGGCGAAGCTCACGCGCACCCCGGTCGTTGCGTTGTTCGGTCCCGGGTCGAGCGAACTCTTCGGCAAGGGCCGGTTCTGGCAGGACAATCCGTTCGCCGAAATCATGTCCGAAATGCCTTGCCGGGACCAGCGGCACCTCTTCAAGCGGGACCTCGGCTGGGTCAGGCGCTGCAACAGGTCGACGGCCGACTGTCCGAGAGCCCGCTGCATGGAGGCGATTACGCCCGGGCGGGTCGTGGCGGCGCTGCAAGTAGAATAGCGGTCATGCTGCTCGTCACCGGAGGCGCCGGGTTCATCGGCGCGAATTTCATCATCGGCTGGATCGCCGGGACCGGCGAGGCCGTCGTCAACCTCGACAAGCTTACGTACGCCGGCAATCCGCGCAACCTCGACGCGTTGCGGGACGACAGCCGGTACCTGCTCGCGCGAGGCGACATCAACGACCGCCAGTTTGTCCGGCAATTGCTGGAGTATCACCGGCCGCGCGCGATCATCCATTTCGCTGCCGAAAGCCACGTGGATCGCTCCATCCATGGCCCCGGCGAATTCGTGCAGACGAACATGGTCGGCACGTTCAGCCTGCTCGAGGAAGTGCGGGCCTGGTGGTCCGGCCTGCACGGGAGCGAAAAGGAGTCCTTCCGCTTCCTGCACGTATCCACGGACGAGGTCTATGGGTCGCTCGGCGCGAGCGATCCCGGCTTCAGCGAAACGACGCCCTATGCCCCGAACAGCCCTTACAGTGCGTCCAAGGCCGGGGCCGACCACCTGGTGCGCGCCTATCACCATACGTACGGGCTGCCGACGCTGACCACCAACTGCTCGAACAACTACGGCCCGTTCCAGTTCCCGGAGAAGCTGATCCCGCTGATGATCCATAACGCGCTCGCCGGCAAGCCGCTGCCCGTATACGGGGACGGCCGCCAGGTGCGCGACTGGCTTTACGTTGGCGACCACTGTGCAGCGATCCGGCAGGTGCTTGCTCGCGGCAGGATCGGCGAGACCTACAATATCGGCGGCGGCGCGGAGATGCAGAACATCGAGGTGGTGAAACTCCTGTGTTCGCTGCTGGACACGCTGCGGCCTCGCGATGGCGGGCATGCTGCGCTCGTCACCTACGTCACCGACCGGCCCGGCCATGACCGCAGGTATGCAATCGATGCCACGAAGGTCCGTACGGAACTCGGGTGGACGCCGAAGGAAAGCTTCGCCTCGGGGCTCGGGAAGACGGTCCAGTGGTACCTGGATCATGCCGACTGGGTGCAGGACATCGCCAGCGGAGCCTACCGCGACTGGGTGGAACGCAATTACGCGGCCCGGGGCGCGGCTTGACCCCAAAGCGCATTGCGCTGGTCGCCGGAGTTGCCGGGCAGGATGGGACGTGCCTTGCGAGCCTCCTGGCCGGCAAGGGCTATCGCGTAATAGGCGCGGCTCGTTCGGTGGCAAAGGACGGACTGTGGCGGCTGGATGAGGCGGGGCTGCTTGGCCATCCGCAATTCAGTCTTGAGGAGTTCGATCTCGCCGATGCGAGCTGTTGCCTGGAACTGGTCAAGTCCGCCAGGCCCGCTGAAATCTATAACGTCGGGGGGCTCAGCTTCATCGGGCACTCCTTCGCGCAGCCGTTGCAGGCCGCGCAAGCGACAGGCCTCGGCGCGGTCAACCTGCTGGAAGCGATCCGCGTGACCGATCCCGGCATCAGGTACGTCCAGGCCTCGAGCTCCGAGATGCTCGGTATTCCTGCCGTCTCGCCGCAGGACGAGGACACGCCACTGCGCCCGCGCAGCCCCTATGCCGCCGCCAAGCTGTTTGCGCATTGGGCCACGATCACCTACCAGGAGGCGTTCGGGATTTTCGCGTCCAGTGCAATCCTGTACAACCACGAGTCCCCTTGGCGAGGGAAGATGTTCGTTACGCGCAAGATCACCGACGCGGTCGCGCGCATGCGCCTCGGGCGCGAAGACGTGCTCGAGCTAGGCAACCTGGATGCGCGCAGGGACTGGGGTTACGCACCGGAGTATGCGGATGCGATGTGGCGCATCCTCCAGGCCGGGTCCGCCGGGAGCTTTGTGCTTGCGACGGGCCGCCTTGCCTCGGTGAGGGACTTCGTGGGCTCCGCGTTCCGGGCAATCGGCACCGAGATTCGCTGGCAGGGGCAGGGCTTGGCGGAGACGGGAGTCGAAGCGGGTAGCGGCAAGCTCCGGGTGAAGGTATCACCGGAGTTTTTCAGGCCGGCGGAAACGCCGGCACTTTGCGGCAACGCGGCCAAGGCCAAGGCAGTGCTGGGCTGGGAAGCGAAAGTCAGGGTGGACGAGATTTGCCGATTGATGGTCGAAGCCGACCTGAAGCGACTGGAAGGGAGGGCGAAGTGAAAGGCATCATATTGGCCGGCGGATCCGGCACGCGGCTGTACCCGGTCACGCAGGTCGTCTCGAAGCAACTGCTGCCGATATACGACAAGCCGATGGTCTACTACCCGCTTTCGACGCTGATGATGGCCGGAATCCGCGACATTCTGCTGATCTCCACGCCGCAGGACCTGCCGCGCTTCGAGCAACTGCTCGGCGACGGTTCCCAATGGGGTATCCGCATGCGGTACGCAGTGCAGCCCGCGCCTGAAGGGCTTGCGCAGGCGTTCCTCATCGGGCGGGAATTCATCGACGGAGAGCCCGTCGCGCTGGTGCTGGGCGACAACATCTTTTACGGCCACGAATTGACCGCCCTGCTCAAGCGCGCCATTGCGCATCGCAGCGGCGCTTCGGTGTTCGCCTATCTGGTCAAGGATCCTGAACGCTACGGCGTGGTCGAGTTCGACGCGACGGGACGCGCAATCAGCATCGAAGAGAAGCCCAAGGTCCCGAAATCCCGCTATGCCGTGGTCGGGCTGTATTTTTATGACGCGAGGGTCGTCGAGTTCGCTTCCCGACTGAAGCCTTCGGTCCGCGGGGAACTCGAGATCACCGACCTCAACCGGGCTTACCTCGAGCGCGGAGAACTCGAGGTGATCCCGATGGGGCGCGGCCTGGCCTGGCTGGACACGGGAACCCACGAATCATTGCTCGAAGCCTCCCAGTTCATCGAGACCATCGAGCGCCGGCAGGGCCTGAAGATCGCCTGCCCGGAGGAAATCGCCTACCGGAGCGGGTTCATCAGCGCGGCGCAACTCGAAGCCCTCGCCCGGCCGCTGGCGAAAAGCGGATACGGCGAGTACCTGCTGAGCGTTCTGTCGGAAAAGGTGTTCGAGTGAAGGTAGTGCGCACTGCCATTCCCGACGTCCTGCTGCTGGAGCCGAGGGTCTTCGGCGACGAGCGCGGGTTTTTCCTCGAGCGCTACAACAGGCGCACATTTGCTGCGGCGACCGGCCTGGACCCCGACTTCGTGCAGGACAACCATTCCCGCTCGGCGCGCAATGTGCTTCGGGGCCTCCATTACCAGATCCGGCAACCGCAGGGCAAGCTTGTCTGGGTCGTCGAAGGGGAAGTCTTCGACGTGGCGGTCGACCTGCGCAGGAGTTCGCCGACCTTCGGGCGCTGGGCCGGATTCGGCTTGTCCGCGCAGGATCGCAGGCTGGCGTGGATTCCCCCGGGATTCGCGCATGGATTCCTGGTGGTGTCCGAGTCGGCGCAGGTGCTTTACAAGACCACCGACTACTACGCACCGGAGCATGAAAGGACGCTGCTCTGGAACGACCCGGCGCTGGGCGTGGCCTGGCCGCTAGCCGCCGGCGCGGTTCCTGTGCTAGCGCGCAAGGATCTCGAAGGCTTGCCGTTGGCCTCGTGTGAACTTTTCGACTGACAGACGCCGACGCAATGCACATCGAAAGCCTGATTGCGAAACTGCACGACCGGACTGCCGTGGTGGGCATCATCGGGCTGGGCTACGTCGGGCTGCCTTTGATGCTCAGGTTTGCCGAAGTCGGCTACAGGGTCATCGGCATCGACATCGATTCCGCGAAGGTCGCGAAACTGCGGGACGGCAAGAGCTACATTGAACGTATCGGGCCCGCTTCGATCACCGCGGCGCTGGCCAGTGGATTCGAGGCCACCACGGATTTCGCAAGGGCGGCCGAGGCGGACGCGCTGATCATCTGCGTTCCGACGCCCCTCAACCGCCACCGCGAGCCGGACCTGTCCTTCGTCACGGGCACGGTCGACTCACTTTCGCCGTACCTGCGTGCGGGGCAGGTCGTGTGCCTTGAAAGCACCACGTACCCCGGCACGACCGAGGAAGAGCTCAAGCCCCGGATCGAGGCACGGGGGCTGGCGGTAGGGAGGGACGTGTTCCTGTGCTTCTCGCCGGAGCGCGAGGATCCGGGCAACCCGGAATACGTGACCCGGACGATCCCGAAGGTTTGCGGCGGCGTGACCGAGGCCTGCCTGAGGGCCGGGATGGCGCTTTACGGGCAGGCCATTGATCACGTCGTGCCGGTCAGTTCCACGCGTGCGGCCGAGATGACGAAGTTGCTCGAGAACATCCACCGCGCGGTCAATATCGGCCTGGTAAACGAGATGAAGATCATCTGCGACCGGATGGGCATCGACGTGCACGAGGTGATTCGCGCCGCCGCAACCAAGCCTTTCGGGTTCGTCCCGTACTGGCCCGGGCCGGGACTGGGCGGGCACTGCATCCCAATCGACCCCTTTTACCTGACCTGGAAGGCGCGTGAGTACGGGTTGCATACGCGCTTCATCGAATTGGCCGGCGAGATCAACCGCACCATGCCCGAATGGGTCATAGGAAAGGTGGCGGAGGCCCTCAACGACCGGGGCCTGGCAATCCGCGGCAGCCGGATCCTGGTCCTGGGCATCGCCTACAAGAAGAACGTCGACGACATGCGTGAGTCCCCGGCGGTCGAGCTGATGGAACTCCTGCTGGGACGCGGGGCTGTGGTCGAGTACTCCGACCCGCATGTGCCGGTCTTCCCGAAGATGCGGGAGCACAGCTTCGACCTGAGCAGCGTTCCCGTAACGCCGCAATCCGTATCGTCCTACGACCTGGTGCTGGTGGCGACCAATCACGACGCATTCGATTACGCGATGGTCGGGACTCACGCCCGGCTGATCGTGGACACGCGCGGCGTCTACCTGAAGCCGGCGCCCAACGTCGTCAAGGCCTGAAAGGAACCGTCAGCGCTTCGCCCGCAGGCCGAGCGCAATGGCTGGCCGGGACGCGAGGAAACGTGCAGCGCTGCGCATGTGCCACGCGGCGTAGCGCAGGTTGCGGCGGCTTTCGCGCTGGGCTGCGTGGATCACCGAAGTCCCCGTGCACACCGCGACCTGAAGTCCCTTGTCGCGGAGCCTCGCGCAGAGGTCGACGTCCTCGTAGTACAGGAAGTAGTGCTCGTCGAATCCGCCGACCGAGCGCAGCACCGGGGAACTCAGGAGCATGAACATGCCGGCCACCCAGTCGGGGTAGTACACCGGCTGGCCATCGGGGGCGGGCGTATGCGGCCTGTACCCGAGCGCCTTCGCCAGCAAGGTGAAGACACTCGGGAAATCCCTGGCGTGATCCTCCGGCACGAGATCCTGGTCGGTCACCATGGGTGCAACCACGCCGATGCCGGGGTTGGCGGCGATCTCGAGCAATGCCGGAAAAGGGTTGGCGGGAATCCGGATATCCGGGTTCAGCACGCAGAACCACCCGGATCCGGCGCGCTCGAGTGCGGCATTGTGGTTGGCGCCGAACCCCTTGCGTCGTTCGTTCCTGATCACTTCGATGGGGAACGGATACCCGGAAATCGGCAGGGCGGGCGATTCCGGGAAATTCTCGGTCAGCAACAGCCGGAACGGGGTATTCACGTGTCGAGCCAGATCCTCGAGCAGGCGCAATACCAGATCTCGCTGTCCATGGCTGACCACCGAGAGGACCAGTGGCGTGTCGGCCGTCACTTGCGCCCTCCTGATCAGCGCTTGTAAAGGTCTTCGAACCGCACGATGTCGTCTTCACTGATCGTGTCGCCGGACTGAACCTCGATCAGGTGAAGCGGCACCTCCGGCGAAGGATTTTCCAGCCGGTGGGTGGCCCCGAGCGGGATGTACACGGACTCGTTGCGCTCGACCATGGATACCTCATCGCCTCGGGTCACGCGCGCCGTCCCGCTTACCACGACCCAGTGTTCGGCACGGTGGTGATGCATCTGGAGCGACAGCGCTGCACCGGGATTCACCATGATCCGTTTCACCAGGAAACCGGGCCCGGCGTCGAGGTTCTCGAAGTAGCCCCACGGGCGGTAGACGCGCGTATGGCTGAGGTGTTCGGTGCGGCCGGTCCCGTGCATTCCCTCCACGATATCGCGCACCTCCTGGCTGCGCGAACGGTCAGCGACGAGCACGGCATCGGCCGTTTCCACGACCACCAGGTTCTCGACGCCAAGCGTGGCGATCAGCCGGCGGTTGCTGAAAACCAGCGAGTCCTTCGTGTCCTGCAGGCGCATATCGCCATGCGCGGCATTGCCCGACGCGTCCTTCGCCGCGAGGTCCCAGAGGGCGCCCCACGAACCGACGTCAGTCCAGGTGAAACGTGCGGGAATGACCGCCGCGCGGTCCGTGCGCTCCATCACCGCGCGGTCGAGTGCTTCGGAAGGGCAGGCGGAGAACGCTTCGCGTCCAAGGCGCAGGAATCCGAGATCCCTGGTCGCGGCAGTGACGGATGCGCGAGCGGCAGCGAGGATATCCGGGCGGAGCTTGTGCATCTCCTCGATCAGGCGACTGGCCCGGAACGCGAACATGCCACTGTTCCAGTAGGCCTCGCCTGTATCAATCAGTGCCTGCGCCCGGTCAGCAGGCGGCTTTTCCACGAAGCGGGCGATCCTAAACGCGCCGTCAGCCCCTGCGATCGC
The DNA here is from genome assembly GCA_965279075.1 of Burkholderiales bacterium. Lineage (GTDB taxonomy): Bacteria > Pseudomonadota > Gammaproteobacteria > Burkholderiales > SG8-39 > SZAS-79. The sequence goes on from CBDIHI010000012.1 coordinate 16,948, forward strand.
TTCGCCCCTCTGGATATAGCCAAAACCGGTTTCGGGGGCCGCGGGCGGGATTCCGAAGGTGACCAGGTACCCGCTCGCGGCCAGCGCGGCGGCCTGTTCGACGGCTGCGCCGAACGCTTCCAGTTCGCCGATGGCGTGGTCCGAAGAGAGCACGAGCAGCACCGGATCGTCCGCTTCGGCGACGACTGCCGCGGCCGCCACGGCCGCCGCGGTGTTCCTGCCGACGGGTTCGAGCATCACCAGCGCAGACTGGCCTATGCTGGCCACCTGGTCCGCGACCAGGAAGCGATGCTCTTCGTTGCAGACTACAATCGCTTCAGATCCTTTTGAGACAGTCCCGGCGCGCAGCATGGTTTCCTGCAGCAGGCTGTGGTTGGCGGATACCAAGGGCAGGAACTGCTTGGGCAGCAGTTTGCGCGACATGGGCCAAAGGCGCGTGCCGCTGCCGCCGCACAGGACGACCGGTTTGATATGGGAAGGGGTACGGGTCATGGATGGTGTCAGCGCAGACGTGCCGCCGGGGCGATGCCGAAGCGCATGAAGTGCGCGAGTGTATCGCGCTGCGTTGTGGGCAACAAACGCTTGCGGACGCTGCAATGACCGGCCGCATCCTCGTGACGGGGGCCAGCGGATTCGTCGCAAATGCGTTTTTTTCCGGCGGCTATGCCGGGGAGAGGCCGGTGGCCGTTTCGCGCCAGCCTGTGGGCCATGCAGGCGCCGAGTGGCGCAGGAGCCCGGACCTGGCGGGCAAATCGGACTGGGCCGCTGCCCTCGAAGGTTGCGAAGTGGTGATCCACCTTGCGGGCCGTGTGCATATTGCCGCCGGCGGGGATCCATCGCCTTACTGGGAGGAGAACTGCGGCGGTACGCTCAAGCTTGCAGGTGATGCGAGTGCTGCAGGCGTAAAGCGTTTCGTATTCCTGAGCAGCGCGAAGGTGCTGGGGGATGAGTCGGGGACGGCTGCCCTGGCAGAGGATGCGCCGGTCTTGCCAGGAGACCCTTACGCCGAGTCGAAACTCGCGGCAGAGAGGGGCCTGGCCGGGTTGGGGGGCGCAATGCAGGTGGTCGTCATCCGGCCGCCATTGGTTTACGGTCCCGGCGTGAAAGCCAATTTCGGGGCTTTGCTCTCTGCGGTGGCGAGGGGCGTTCCATTGCCCCTCGCAAGTATCCGTAATCGCCGCAGCCTGGTGGGCGTCGCCAACCTCGCGTCGGCAATCGCGACTTGTGCGCGATCTCCAATGGCTGCGGGACGCACTTTTCACGTGACAGACGGTGATCCGGTCTCCACTCCCGGGCTGGTGCGCGCGCTGGCGGCGGCGCTGGGGCGGTCGCCGCGGTTGTTCAATGTTCCCGCCCGGATGCTTGAACTGGGCGGCGCGATTGTCGGTCGCAGCGCAATGGTCAAGCGCCTGACGCGCTCCTTGGAACTGGACGACAGCGCCATCCGCGCCGAACTCGGATGGAGGCCTGCATTTTCCTTTGAGGCGGGTATCGAGCAGACAGTGCAGTGGTACCGCGGCCTCAAGGGCGTTCGCTGCTAGGGCCGAAGCAGCCGCAGGACTGCATTTACGGCATCCTGTACGGACACGTCCGGGACCTTTCCGCTCGGTGCCTGGAGCACTACATGCGGGACGCCCCAAGGGCGCCAGCGTTCGACGGGGGAATCCCCGAAGAAGCAGGCGATTGGTTTGCCGAGCCCGGCGGCCAGGTGCATTGCGCCGCCGTCGCTGCACACCACTGCGTCGCATTGCGAGAGGCCGGCGACCAGGTCGGAAAGTTTGCGGGTCGGGCAGGGCAACATCGGCGTCGCGTCGCGCGTCGCCTGCATGACGGCGCGGGCTTTCCCGTCGTCGCCCGGATGCTTTGCGTCGTCCTCTGCCCCGGGTGACCAGAACAACAGGATGGAAGCAGCGTGCTTTTCGGCGAGTTCGGCCGCGAGTGATGCAAAGTGACTGGCCGGCCATCTCTGCGCTGCGCGCCGCGCGCTGATGTGGAGGCCGATGATGGGCGATTTCATACCCGCCGCGCGGACGGCTGCGCCTGCCTCTTCGGCGGCCTCCCGGACCGGTATCACCTTCAGCGGCGGGATGGGGCCTTGGTACCCCAGGATGCGCGCTGCGGAGAACGTCCTTTCGACTTCGTGCACTCCGGCCGTTGGGTCCGCGGAAAGCACGATACGCCCTGGCGACAGCAGCCTGGCGAATCGCGCTCCCCGGATGTCCTGGCCACCGGCGGCGACGACGGCCACGTCGAGGTTGCGTTTGCGCAGCGCCCAGAGCATGGCAAGGCGTCCGCGGAGCGCGGCTATGGCGCCTTCGTCCTCGCCGATGTGCTTCAGCTTTCGATACGAGAATACTTCGTCCACGTCCGGATTGCCTTCGAGCGCAGGCGCGTTGTAGCTGTTGGCGAGCACGCCGACCCACGCTCCGGGGTGGGCCGCGCGGAGTGCGGCGAGCAGCGGTGTCGTGCAAACGAGGTCGCCGATGTTGTCCCGGCGTATCACCAGGATGCTCCGGAGCGTGGTCATGGGTGCGCGCTAGCCGCCAATGTCCGGGAATTGCCGCTCGACGGTGGAAAGCATGGTGCGCGTACGCTGAACCATTGCTTCGAATGAGAACTTCGCCAGGTGCTCGGCGGCGCTCCGGGGATCGGGACGGGCGCGGCCCGCCACGAGGGATTCCAGCAGCGCGCCAAAATCCCCGCCGCCGTCGGTGCGTGGATCCCGGTAGAGGAAGCCGCTCTTGCCGTGAAGTATGGTCTCCGTGAACGGCGGCGCATCGGGAGCGAGTACCGGGGTTCCCTGCGCCTGGGCTTCCAGCGCATTCAGTCCAAGGGCCTCCTTCTCCGGCAGGCCGGTCACGAGGTAGTCGATGTGCGGGTAGATGTTCTGTACTGCGGATTGGTACCCCCAGAAGCGCACCCTGTCACGGATCGGCGCCAAGGACTTGCGGATGTCCCTTACCTGGGCGTAGCCGCCGTCGCCGAAGAGTTCGAGGTTGACCTGGGGGAACCTTTCAATGTGCGGCACGATCCGGGCGAAGAGTTCCGGAAACTGCTTGATCGGCGAAAGCAGCGATACGATCCCGAGCGTGAGGCCGGTCCGGCGGGTGAACACGCGCCGTGACCGGAAGGCCATGGCAACAGGTTCCAGCAGGGAGAGCAGGCGATCCCTCGCCTTGCGCCGGTCCCAGTGGTAAGGCGAGTTTGCGCGGATCGGACCATCGGCGGAAAGGGGTGGCGCGCGGTCGAGCGAGTACGTCCCGTACATGGGTTCGGGGTACACCTGCGTGATTCCGGCCTTGCGCAGCAGCCCGATGCAGTACTCGGATACGGTGAAGACGGCCGCGTAGCGTGAGAAGCCGACAGGACTGCGGCCGAGCATCGGCATGTGCGAAAAGCCTGTAAGCACGTGTTCGCGGGCGGCAAGTTCCGCGAGGCGATCGGGAATGCGGCTCTGGGTAACGATCAGGGTCCGGCGATCGGGCAGGTGGCGTGCGATGTCTTCTGCGCCGCCTACCCCCACGATGCGGACATGGTCGCCCTCCAGCCCGGCCCAGAACCGGTTCTCACGATGCACGTAGAGGGTCACCGAGGCCCCGGCCTGTTGCAATGCCCGCGTGAACCAGCGCGTATAGATTTCGCCGCCGCCAACCGCCCGCTGGAGGTTGATGTGGTGGACGTGCGTCACCGCGCCTTCGGCCCGGCGCCGCGCAATGACAGCCATCCGCCCAGCAGGAGCATGCTTACGAGGGCGTGCTCGTGATGCAGGGTCGTATTCACGATGCCCACCAGGATGGCGACCAGCCATGCCGCGAGAGCCCCGGCCCAATAGGTCCACCGCAAGGGTGGATCGACAGTCCGCGGCGCGTTTCTCGCGAGTGCCCATCCCCATGCGCCAAGTACGGCCAGCAGCGCCAGAAAGCCCGCGAGGCCACGCTCGACCAGCGTGTTCAGGTAAAGGCTGTGCCCATGCGCCTGGATCCTGAACCTCTCCTTGTCGAAACGCTCCCCGCGCGCACGATGCCATTCCTCGATACGCTCATAGTTCACGTAGCTGTAGTTGCCCATGCCGACGCCGAATACAGGGAACTCGCGCCAGCCTTCCAGGCCTGTGCGCCAAACCGCGTCGCGATACGCGAGAAAGTTATTGCTGTCGAGCAGCTTGGAGTTCTTCTCCACCACCTCCGGCTTCGCGACCAGCAGCGCGCCACCGATCAAGAGTGCTGCGACCGGGACGGCCCAGAGCCGCCTGCCGGATCGCAGTGCGTAGGTGCCGAGGATCAGGATGCCGACTACGAAGGCTGCCCCCACTGCCGCCCGGCTCTTCATGACGAGGAGCGAAAGCGCGAGCGCCAGGCAGAGGGCGAGGCCCGCAGCGCGAATCGCCGGACCTTCAGTGGCCCAGGTGGAGCGCACCCAAGCCAGCACCGCGCCGAAGACGATCGCGAGGTAGATGGCGCTGTGGTTCACGTGCCCGACAGAATGCAGGCCAAGCGTGCTTCGCTCGCCCGTTACGCGGAACCCGTAGTACCCCCAGAGCAATCCGATAAGGGTGCTGGTCACTATGCATGCGAGCATGCGCCGGTACGTCGTCTCGTCATAGCCGGAACGCTTCAAGAACAGCAGGACGAGACCGTAGCGCAGGAGGTCGAATGCCCCGATCCACTCCTTGTGATGCAGGCCGGCAAAGCCGGCCGCGAGGTATCCAGAAACAATCCAGCAAGCGATCAATGCATCCCAGGCGTCGGGCGGGCCACCGAAGTCCGTCGTCCTCCACCGGTTTGCGATCCAAAGTCCCACGAAGGCGAGCCAGAGCATGTTCTTCGGCGCTTCGAGAAGCGGGATCGAAAATGCAAATGCCAGGAGCACATGCAACTCCAGTCGCGAAAGCAGATGCGGAACCGGGATCGCGCGCGAAGGGGAGGCGGGGAGCAAGTTGGACTGTGCCTGGGCAAGCTGTTGGCCGATTATAATCGCCGTATCCCATGCCACGCAGAGTTCTCTTCGTCATTCGCGGCAAGCTCGGCGACACTCTGGTGGCTTATGCCACTGTGCGTCGCTATGCGGACGCATTCCCCGGCGACGAGGTAACCCTGCTGACGCGATCCGGCTATGCGGCCTTGCTGGCGCGCGAGCGGGGCGTGCGGGTGATCGGGTTTGCGAGCCGGATCGGGATGCTTGCGCAACTCGCCCGCCTGCGGCTCGAGCCGGCCTTCGATGCGCTCCTGGTGCTCTGGGGCTTTGGCACGCCGATGGAGTGGATCGGCCGGCTGGTGCGCGCCCGGCGCAAGATCTACCTCGACGACCGCTATCCCGATGTATTCCCCGAGCATGCAGACCTCGCGCCGCATCGCTTGCAGTCCGAGCCGATGTGGCAGGTGGCAAGGCTGTTCGAACCGTCCCTGCCGCAGCCTGACCGGCTCGACGTGCCGAGCCTCGCCGCGCTTCGAAGCCTGTCTCCGGGAGTGATCGGCGTGGCGCCTCTCGCCGACGAAGCACGCAGGATCATGTCACCCGGCATGCTGGCTTCGTTACTGGAGGGGATCGCATTGCGGCATCCCGGCGTGCCCGTACGGGTGTTCGTGAACGCCTCCGACCAGGGCGCGGATGCGTTGATTTCCGCGGGCCTGTCGTCGGGCACGGAGTTCTGCTTCTTCCCGGAGCTGGATGACTTGCTGCGCGGGTTCTCCGATCTTGCCTGCCTCTACTGCACCGATACCGGCCTCTATCACCTTGCAGCCTCGATGGGGATTCCCGCTACAGTGTTCTTCGGGCCGACGCAGCCGTGGCGCAACATGATGCCTCGCCAACCGGCCACGCGTGGACTCAGGCTGGCGGTGCTCGGCGGCGAGCATTGCGAAGAGAAAACCTGCGCGGCCCCGGTGTGCGTTGAAGCTACCGTGAGATGGTTCGGAGGCAACCCACCTCCCGGGGATCTGGGTCGCACGCCCGCGGGCTGCCCCTTGAGGTCCGCCGCGCCCGAACGAATGGCCGAAGTCACCTTCCATGAAAATACTGATCATCAAGCGTGACAAGCTCGGCGACCTGCTTCTAGCCACGCCGATGCTCGCGCACCTGCGGGCGAGCCTTCCTCAGGCCGAGATCCACCTGCTGGCCAACGACTACAACGCATGGGTCGTCGACGGCAATGCCGACATAGACCGCCGCTGGGTCTATCGGAGGGTGCGCAACGGCCGTCATGTCAGCGTGTCTGCGGCAGTGCAACTGCTGCTTCAGGGCTACGCCCTTCGGCGGGAGAAATTCGACTGGGTGGTGGTAGCCAACGGAGAGGATTCACCCCGTGCGACCGCGCGCGGGATTTCGGTCCATGGCCGGCGCACCGTTGCGTATTGCGCCGATCCGAGACGCTATCCGGGCCTGTCCGATCCGCTCGAAGTGCAGCCCCGGATGCACGAGATGGACCGGATGCTCGCCATGCTCTCGCCCCTGGGAGTGCCGCCTCCCGGCACCACGTTGCACCCCAGGTTCGTCCTGCCGCAGGACGCTGCCTCCTTTGCGCAGGGCTGGCTTGTGGAGAAGGACCTGCGGCCTCGCGGATACATTGTGCTGGGCCTCGGCGCACGCAGGCCGAAGAAGCAACCCTCAACGGCGCAGGTCCTGCGCTGGAGCGATCACTTCAAGCAAGCCTGGGGATTGGATACGGTATTCATGTGGACCCCGGGCGCCTCCGACAACCCCCTCTATCCGGGTGACGATGCGGTTGCACAACCAGTACTGGAGGCAGGTCGGGCGCATATCCATCCGTTCCGTGGCCCGCTGCGCGAAGCGCTGGGGCTGGTATGGAGCGCGCGCACGAGCATTTTCCCCGACAGCGGCCTGATGCATTTCGCGGCGGCCAGCCCGGGTGGGGTGCTCGGCTTCTTTGCCGAAACGGACGTGTCGCCGAGCCCGGTGCACTGGGCGCCGCGCGGTCCTGCGGCGGGTTACCTGGAGGCGGCCAGAAGCGTGGCCGACCTGCCCGATGCGATTGTGCTCGAGCGCATAGCCGAACGCATCGCCTAGCGTTTCTCGCCGTAGACCGCCGGGTTCAGGGCCGGGTCGTTGTACATTTTGAACTGGCGGTAGACCTTGAAGCAGGCCTCGCCCCGGGACGCCTCGGCGCGGAGCCTGTCGAAGCACCCGGCGAGGTCAAGGCGCTGCTCCAGGAAACGCTCGAGGCGCGCCGCGCAATTGGCGATGTGCGCGGCATCCACGTCGCTGCGCCCGGTCTGCAGCCGCATGTGATGCACCTTCAGGCTCAGGATGGACAGCCGGTCGATCATCGAGCCTGCGGTCTCGGAGTTCAGCCTCGCGCCGGGCAGGCGAGGCGCGGACCGCAGCCTTTCGAGCATGGCTTCGTCCATGCGCTCGATGGCGTCGTTGCGCTTCTGGTTGTAGCCGTCTATCGCCCGCTTGTTGGCGGCAATTTCCGAATCGGGGACGGTCTTCCTGCGCGCGAGGTCCTCCTCGTCCCACAACAGGCAGTTGTAACGATGGTTCAATTCGACGAACTGCCAGAGTCCCGATGCGTGGCGTTGCCCCGTCGACTTTGCCCACCCGGGCATCGAGTGGCAGGCATCGTGGAACGCGAGGATTTCCTCGGAGGTCTGCGGGCTGTCCATCGTCAGTGTCCTTTCCTTGTGGCGGAAAGCAGCCCGACCGGGGCACTTCCCGTTGACAGTTCGACCGTGTATCCCGATTCGGCAAGATGGCGCACAACGAGTTCCGGTCCGCGATGGTATTCCATCCGGATTTCGCGCGGGCTCAGGTGGGCAAGGAAGCGGGGATCGGCGAGGAGGTGGTACTCGGCGCCCTCACAGTCGAGCTTGAGGAGGTCGATCGCCTTGGGAAGGTGTTCCAGGGCGTAGTCGACGCCTTCCACGAAGCGCAGTCGATCGTTGCGCACCTTAGCCTCATCCTTGCGGTCCGACAGCCCCACCTCGTGCAGGACTACACGCCCGGCGAGCCCGTTTTCCGCCAGGTTGCGCCGGATGAAGCCGCAGAAGGCTATCGAAGGCTCGAACGCATGCACCGTGGCCCCGCTGCGCGCGAACGCGATCGTGCTGTCGCCGACATAGGCGCCGACGTCGACCACCACCTGGCCGGTGAGGTCACGCTGACGGACGCCGTAGGCATCGTCGAGCAGGACTTCCTTGTAATAGCTCGCCTCGTCGCGGCTCCAGAGGGGCGAGTACAGCGTCAGGCCGTCGACCTTCACCCGTTTCGCGTCTTCCAGGAACTCGAAGTCCGCGCCTATGCCCTCGAGCCGGCATGCGGTCGGCAGCAGTGGCCAGCACGAAGCCTGGATGGTGAACCGGCGTCCGGATACGAAGGCCACCTCGAACCGGGAACCGGAAGGCATCAGGGGAAGCCACAGTGCGATGGAGGGGGAGGCAAGGCGCTGCCTGAACAGTGCGGCGGACTTGCAGTAGAGGCGCAGGCGCCGGATTGCGTCGCGAAGGGACATTTCAGCCTGCCTTTTCGCGCATGCGATTCAGTTCCAGGAGCTTGGCGTATTTCATGAAGCTGTTCATGCACCCGATCACCGTGTGCGCAAGGCCGGGCAGGCCATCTAGAAAGCCGAGCCGGAACACGTAGAACTTGGCGAAGCGCACCAGCGGGCTGGCGATCATCTGCAGCGTGCTTGCGGAACGACCGCCTTCGAACAGATGTTGCGCGGCAAGTGTCGTGTAGCGGTTCTGCTTGTCCAGGTAGTCGCGCAGGCTTTCCGCGGACTCGTGCATCAGGTCCCCCTCCAGAGTGCCGGGGGTCACTGCGTAAAGCACCTTTTCGTGCACGGGGTCGTCGCTCCAGCGTGCCGCGCGCCGGTCGAACAGCCGGGCGCTCCAGTCGGGATAGCCCTCTCCGTGGCGCAGCCATCGGCCGAGGAAGCGGTTGCAGCGCGCCATGCGGTAAACGGGCGCTTGAGGACTCGCAATGGCGCTGCGGACACTCGCGGCCAGGGGCTCGGACACGCGTTCGTCTGCGTCTACGCAAAGTACCCAGTCGTGTGCTGCCTGCTCGACCGCGAACTGCTTCTGCAGCCCGAATCCGAGCCATTCCTTGGGGATCACGCGAGCGCCGTGCGCGCGCGCGATGTCGCAGGTTCCGTCCGTGCTCCCGGAGTCCACGACGACGATTTCGGCGCAGAACGCGAGGGACGCGAGGCAGGGCTCGATGTGTTCGGCGGCGTCCCGGGTAATGAGCACCGCCGTAACGGGCGCGCGCAGATGGTCGGTCAAAGGGGGATATCCCGTATAATGTGCCCGGCTTGCAGGCCGCATTTTAGCCCACTGCGGGGATCGCCCCCGCGAAGCGCTGGGCGGCGCGTCAACCCATCCCGTCGAGCGCCATGCGCATCCTTTTCGTCAAAACGTCTTCGCTCGGCGACGTCATCCACCAGTGTCCTGCGGCGAGCGATGTGCGCCGTCTCGTTCCCGATGCCCGGGTCGACTGGGTTGTCGAGGAGGCTTTTGCGGGTATCGCATCGATGCATCCGGCGGTGGGGCGTGTGATCCCGGTAGCCGTGCGCCGGTGGCGCGAGCACTTGCTCGACCCGGGGACCTGGCGGGAAGTGCGCTCATTCCGCCGAGCCTTGCGAGAGGCGCGCTACGACTGCATCATCGATACGCAGGGGCTCTTCAAGAGCGCGTTGATCGCCGCCGATGCCCGCGGCCCGAAGCACGGATTCGATGCGGCGGGCGCGCGTGAGCCCATTGCGAGCCGTTTCTACGATGTGGTGCACTCCGTTCCAAGGAACATGCATGCGGTGGATCGGAACCGCATGCTGACCGCCGCAGCGCTGGGTCTGGCGTTGACCGGCGGTCACTGCGATTACGGGTTGGTTCCCGGAAACGCCGGAGCGCGTGCGATCGGGTCCCCCCACGGTTCTCCCTATTGCGTGCTGCTCAGCATGACCAGCCGACCGGACAAGCTCTGGCCCGAAGCGAATTGGGTCGAGGTCGTGAAGGCGCTCGCGGCCGTCGGCCGGACATGCCTTTTGCCATGGGGCAGCGGAGCAGAAAGGGAGCGCAGTGAAAGGATCGTGGGGGCTGCCGGATCCGGAGTTGTGCCTCCGGCCATGACCTTGCGCGAACTGGCCCAGTTGTTTTCCGGGGCGCAGGCCGTGGTCGGCGTGGACACGGGACTTACCCACCTCGCCGTCGGGCTCGGCATTCCTTCGATCGGCCTGTATTGCGCGAGCGAACCGGCGCTGACCGGATTGCATGGCGGCAGGCAAGTCGCAAACCTGGGCGGTCCCGGCCGGATTCCGGCGGTGCAGGAGGTTCTCGTCGCATTGCGGGCGTTTGGATGATTGCGCGCGCCCTGTATACCCTGATCCTATGGCTCGGCCTGCCGCTGATTGCGCTCAAGCTGTGGCTGCGCAGTCGGCGCGAGCCCCGGTATGCGGATCGGATAGGGGAGCGATTCGGGCGATACGAGTTTGCGGCCGAAGGCCCGGTCATCTGGGTGCATGCTGTTTCCGTAGGCGAGGTGCGCGCCAGCGTGCTCTTGGTATCCGCACTCAAGACTGCACACCCGGATCATTCAGTCCTTGTGACCTGCATGACGGCTGCCGGTCGCGAGGCGATCGATCAGGCGTTCGGATCTAGCGTGCTTGCCGGCTATCTGCCGTACGACTATCCGTTCGCGGTGCGGCGCTTCCTGGAGCATTTCCGGCCGCGCCTTGCAGTGCTCATGGAGACCGAGATCTGGGTCAACCTGCTGGCCGAGTGTCGCCGCCGGTCGGTGCCTGTGGCGTTGGCGAACGCCAGGATGTCGCCGGCTTCGGCGCGCGGCTACCGCAGGCTTTCAATGTTGACGCGCAGCGCATTTGAGAGCCTGTCGGTCGCATGCGCGCAAAGCGAAGCCGATGCCGACCGTATCGCGGCGCTTGGCGCTCACCGGGTCGTCGTGACAGGCAACCTGAAGTTCGACGTGCCGCCCGACCCCCTGCAGCTGACGGCAGGCACGGCCTTGAAGCGCGGAATGGCCGGTCGCCAGGTGCTCCTGCTCGCGAGTACGAGGGACGGGGAAGAGGCGCTGCTGCTCGATGCCCTGAAGGGTCGCCTGGCGTCGGGCACCCTTTTGGTCGTGGTACCGCGCCATCCCCAGCGATTCGATGCGGTTGCCTCACTGGTCGAAGCCGCGGGCCTGTCCTGCGCGAGGCGCAGTCGCGGCGAAACCGGTGATCATGCGCAGGTGCTGGTTGGCGACACGATGGGGGAGATGGCCACCTACTACGCCATGGCGGATGTGGCGGTGATCGGCGGCAGCCTGCTTCCTTACGGCGGGCAGAACCTGATCGAGGCCTGCTCGGTGGGCACACCGGTCATAGTGGGGCCGCACGTGCACAATTTCAGCGAGGCCGTGCGCCTGGCGGTCGAGTGCGGCGCCGCTTTGCAAGTCGAGGATTCCCTTAGCGCGATTGACGCGGCCCAGTCGCTCATGGGCGATCCTGCAAGTCGCAAGACCATGGGGGCCGCGGGGATCGCTCTGTGCGCCGCGCACCGCGGTGCGACGGCGCGTCACCTGGTTTCGATCGAGGGACTGCTGCGAGGCTAGAACGCAAGCGCCTTGTTCACTTCCTCGAGGTCCTCTTCCCTGAGGCTGCCGGCCGCAGCCTTGAGCTTCAGGTAATTGGTGATCGTGTTGTACCGCGCGTTCGCCAGGTCTCGGCGTGTCGAGAAGAGCTGTTGCTGGGCGTTCAGGACGTCGATATTGATGCGAACACCGACCTCATATCCTAGCTTGTTTGAATCCAGGGCGCTCTGGCTCGACACCAGTGCGGCCTCCAGCGCCGCGACCTGGGCGATGCCATTGATGACCCCGAGGTAGGACTGGCGTGACGAGAGCGCACTCGAGCGGCGCGCATTCTCGAGATCCTGCTTGGCCTTTTCGTAGTTGGCCGCCGCCTCCCGTTCCCTGGATGTCAGGGCCCCGCCTTGGTAGAGCGGGACTGCGAGCTGAACCCCGATGGAAGTCGGGCTGATCAGGCTGCCGGCGGCGGAGATATTGGAGCCGGTCTGGTTCGTCTGGCCCAGCGTGGCGACCAGGTCGACGGTGGGATAGTTGGCGGACCGCGTCCGCTTGATTTCCAGGCTCGCGATCTCGCTGGCGGCTTCTTGCACCAGTACGGGGAAGCTTTGCTTCTCCGCGATATCCACCCAGCTCTGCATGTTATTCGGGTTGGGCGGGGCGAGCTTGACGTCATTGCGCAACGGCTTGAGGCGGTCGTAGGCCTTGCCGGACACCTGCTGCAGGGTGCGTCGCTTGACCTCCAGGTCGTTTTGCGCGGAAATCTCCTGTGCCGTGCTGAGGTCGAACCTCGCCTGGGCCTCGTGTGTGTCCGTGATCGTCGCGGTCCCGACCTCGAAATTGCGCTTCGCCTGTGCGAGCTGTTCGGAAATCGCGGCCTTCTGGGCGCGAACCAGCGCCAGGGTGTCCTGCGCGGCCAGCACGTCGAAATAGGCCTGCGCCGACCGGACTGCGAGGTCCTGTGCGGCCTGACCGAATGCGGCCTCGGCCTGCTTCACCTGGTGCTCCGCCTGGCTGTACAGGGCGTTGTTCTGCGGCCGGTACAGCGGTTGGGAGAGCGTGAACTGGTAGGTGGCCGTATTGAACGTACGGGTCGTCGAGGGCGCCGGGTTGGAACCCCGGCCATCAACGTCCAGGTTGGTGCGGGTGAGGCTCGAAGTGAGTCCCAGCGTCGGCAATATCAGCGCACGACCCTGCGGCAGTTTCTCCAGTCCGGCCTGCAGCGCGTAGCGTGCGGCCCCGTACTGCGCATCGTAGCTTCGTGCGTCCCGGAACACCTGCAACAGATCCTCGGCGCGCAAGGGGGTGGGCAGGAGCGCGGCTGCAACTGCCGCAATCATCGCAATGCCACTCAAGGGGCAGGATTTCATCGTGGTCGTCGGAATTCAGTAAACCGGCATTGCCGGGTCGATTGCGCGGGCCCAGGCATCTACGCCGCCGGTGAGGTTGATGACGCCCGTAAAACCCTGGCGCTCGAGGAAGGAGGCGACCTGCATGCTCCGCCCCCCGTGGTGGCATATCACCACGATCTCGGGAAGACGGGTCCAGTTCGGACATCCTTGCAGCGACCTTCCCCATGGGCATGAGGACGGAGCCTTCGATACGGGCGGTCTGGAATTCCCAGTCCTCCCGGACGTCAATCAACTTGAGGGCGTCTCCCGCGGCGAGCCGCGCCTTGAGGCCGGGAGGATCGATATGCTTCATGCTCAGAACTCGAAGCGCGAGGGGCGCTCGGCATTCACCAGTGGCGCAATGACCGTATCGAACAGTTCTACGGCTGCGTAGTTCCCGGGGGTGCTGCAGGTGAAGAGCTTGGCCACCATCACAGGGGCGTCACCCCACGACCGCGAACAGCCTTCCTCCCGGGGCAAGCTGACCGAGCACCTTCTGGCCGAGGACCGGGCTGGATCCGGTCAGGACGATGACGTCATAGGGCGCGCGCGCTGTCCAGCCGCGTGACGCGTCCCCGGTCTCCAGCGTGATGTTGTCCACCCCGTGCCGCTGCAGGTTGGTGCGGCCGAATTCGGCCAGCCGGGCATTGATTTCCACCGAATTCACGTGGCCTGCGCGGTGCGCGAGCAAGGCAGTGAGGTATCCGCTTCCAGTCCCGACCTCGAGGACGCGATCGGACTTCTTCACCGCGAGTTCCTGGAGGATACGGGCCTCCATTTTGGGCGGCATCATCCGCTCGCCGTCCCCGATCGGGACCTCCATGTCCGTGAACGCCAGCGCGCGGTATGCGGTGGGTACGAAGTCCTCCCTTGGAACGGCATAAAGCAGGTCGAGCACATCCTGGTCGAGCACCTCCCAGGTGCGGATCTGCTGTTCCACCATGTTGAAGCGGGCTTGCTCGAAATTCATGGAAGCCATGGTTCCGTCGTTTGTTGCGGGGGAAGGAGACTAGTCTACCAAAGCAACGCGCTCACCCCATTATATTGCACCGCAATAAAGTCTACATCCGTCAATTGCAGGCGCCGGGCATCCTCTATAATCGATCCCAGTCAGCGTAGGGGTCCTGGGGCTGCACCCGGGTGAGAGAGTCCCTTCGAACCTGATGCGGGTAATGCCGCCGCAGGGAAGCGTTGGCCGCCCACCCGATTCCGGGCGTCCCCGCTCCCATTGGCCCATACAGGAGCGATCATGAACGCCAATCCGAAATTCCTCGCCGCGACGGCACAGGTCGATGAGGCCGCCGTCAAGTCCCTGCCCAACTCGAAGAAGGTTTTCGTGACCGGGTCTCGCCCGGATATCCGGGTGCCCATGCGTGAGATATCCCAGTCGGACACGCCAGCGGAGTTCGGTGCCGAGAAGAATCCCCCGATCTGGGTCTACGACACCTCCGGCCCTTATTCGGATCCCGATGCCGGAATCGACATCCGCTCGGGGCTCGCCCCGGTGCGTGCCGGCTGGATCGAGGAAAGGGGCGACGTGGAGGAGCTTCCCGGCCCGAGTTCCCGCTTCGGCGTCGAAAGGATGAACGACCCCAAGCTCGGCGAACTGCGCTTCAACCTCGGCCGCAAGCCGCGGCGCGCAAAGGCGGGCAAGAACGTTACGCAGATGCACTACGCCCGGCGCGGAATCGTCACGCCGGAAATGGAATACGTCGCCATCCGCGAGAACCTCCGTCGCACGGAGTACATCGAGGGCCTGAAGGCGTCCGGCCCGAAGGGCGCCAAGCTTGCGGAATTAATGGGGCGGCAGCATCCCGGGCAGCGCTTCGGCGCGGAAATCCCGGCCGAGATCACGCCGGAGTACGTGCGCTCGGAAGTCGCCCGGGGCAGGGCGATCATCCCTGCCAACATCAATCATCCGGAAATCGAGCCGATGATCATCGGCCGCAATTTCCTGGTCAAGATCAATGCCAATATCGGAAACTCCGCGCTCGGGTCCTCGATCGGCGAGGAAGTCGAGAAGATGACCTGGTCGATCCGCTGGGGCGGTGACACGGTGATGGACCTTTCGACCGGGAAGCACATCCATGAAACGCGCGAGTGGATCGTCCGGAACTCCCCCGTCCCGATCGGCACCGTGCCGATCTACCAGGCCCTAGAGAAAGTCGACGGCAGGGCCGAGAACCTCACCTGGGAGATCTTCCGCGACACGCTGATCGAGCAGGCCGAACAGGGGGTGGACTACTTCACCATCCACGCCGGGGTGCGCCTGCAGTACGTCCCGCTGACCGCCAATCGCATGACGGGCATCGTTTCCCGTGGCGGTTCGATCATGGCGAAGTGGTGCCTGGCCCACCACAAGGAGAATTTCCTCTACACGCATTTCGAAGACATCTGCGAGATCATGAAGGCGTACGACGTGTCGTTCTCGCTGGGCGATGGCCTGCGCCCCGGCTCGATCTACGATGCCAACGACGAGGCACAGCTCGGTGAGCTGAAGACCCTCGGGGAGCTCGCGCAGGTGGCGTGGAAGCACGACGTGCAGGTGATGATCGAAGGCCCGGGGCATGTGCCCATGCAACTCATCAAGGAGAACATGGACCTGCAGCTGGACTGGTGCAAGGAGGCCCCGTTCTACACGCTGGGGCCCCTTACGACCGACATCGCGCCGGGCTACGACCACATCACCTCGGCCATTGGTGCTGCGCAGATCGGCTGGTATGGCACTGCGATGCTCTGCTACGTGACCCCGAAGGAGCACCTCGGCCTGCCGAACAAGAAGGACGTCAAGGACGGGATAATGGCCTACAAGGTGGCCGCCCACGCGGCCGACCTTGCCAAGGGGCACCCCGGCGCGCAGATTCGCGACAACGCAGTTTCCAAGGCGCGCTTCGAGTTCCGCTGGGCCGACCAGTTCAACCTCGGCCTGGACCCGGATACGGCGAAGGATTTCCACGACGAGACACTGCCCAAGGACAGCGCCAAGGTCGCGCACTTCTGCTCCATGTGCGGCCCGCACTTCTGCTCGATGAAGATCACCCAAGACGTGCGCGAGTACGCGGAGAAGCACAGCGTCTCGGGGGAAGCGGCTCTTGCGAAGGGCATGCAGGAAAAGGCGATCGAGTTCGTCAGGAAGGGCGCCGAGATCTACCACAAGGCCTGACGAGGCTCGGCCGGGGATTCCAATGTCGGTCAGCGTGCCGGCTTCGATAGGAAAATACACCATCCTCGGCGAGCTGGGGCGCGGCGCCACGAGTTCCGTCTACCGCGCGCGGGACTCGTTCGGCGGGCGTGATGTCGCGATCAAGGTCTTCAACCATGCCTCCGTCGACCCCTCGTTCGGAGGCAAGCATCGCAGCGCGTTCCTGACCGAAGCCGCGCTGGTCGGCAAGCTCAACCATCCGCACATCGTTTCCCTGCTCGACGCGGCAGTCGAGGACGAGTTCAGCTACGTCGTCATGGACTATGTCGCCGGCGGGACGCTGGAGCAGTACGCGGTCATGGACAACCTGCTGCCGCTCGAGAGGGTGGTGGAGGTGGTTTTCAAATGCAGCCGGGCCCTCGAGTACGCGCATCGCATGGGCATCATCCACCGCGACATCAAGCCGGCAAACATCCTGGTGACCGAGGAGTTCGACGTAAAGCTCGCGGATTTCGGCGTGGCCCAGCTCGAGGAGGCGACCCACACCAACATCGGCAACGCCGGCTCCCCGGCCTACATGTCGCCGGAGCAGCTTACCGACCGTGAGCTGACGCACCAGACCGACATCTATTCGCTAGGTGTCGTGATGTTCCAGCTGCTTGCCGGCCGCCTGCCATTCACGGCTTCCTCGCAGGCGAGCCTGATGTACCAGATCGTGAATCACGCACCGCCGGCGCTTTCAGCCCTGCGCCAGAACCTGCCCCCCGCGATCACTGCGATCGTGGAGCGGGCGATGCAAAAGGATCGCGCGCAGCGCTACCAGAACTGGATCGAGTTCGGCAAGGACCTGGCCTCGCTCTTCCGGGAGCTCGAGGCGCCGCGGGAGGATTTTTCCGAAACGCGCAAGTTCCACCTGTTGCGGAACCTCTCATTCTTCCGCGACTTCCGCGACGTGGAGATCTGGGAGACTTTAAGGATCTCCGCCTGGCGGCACATACCGGCGAACCGCCTGCTGATCCAGGAAGGCGAGCGGGGGGACGGATTCTTCATCCTGGTGGACGGTCGAAGCGACGTGACCCGGGAGGGCCACCTGCTCGCGACGCTCGGGCCGGGGGACTGCTTCGGGGAGATGCTGTACTTTTCGACAGAGAGTGCCCTGCGAAGCACGACGATCCGCTCCACGACGCCGGTGCTCGTGCTCGAAATCAAGGCGGCACCGCTGTCTGCCGCGAGCGACGCCTGCCAGGTGCAATTCAACAAGTCGTTCATGCGGATCCTGATCGACCGGCTCTCCGCAGCCAACAAGAAGCTTACAGAGAGGGCGGCGGAGCGTTGAGCGCGCACGACCTGTTTTGCGCGGTGGTCCTCGGGATCGTCGAGGGGCTGACCGAGTTCCTGCCGATCTCGAGCACGGGCCACCTGATCCTCGCGGGGGACCTCCTCGGCTTCAACGACGAGCGCGGCAAGCTCTTCGACATCGTCATACAGACCGGCGCAATGCTTGCGATCGTCTGGGAATACCGGGCGAGGTTCTCGCGCGTCCTGACGGGCCTCCTTCGCGACCCTGCTGCGCAGCGCTTCGTCCTGAACCTGGCCGTTGCCTTCATGCCGGCGGCCGTCCTGGGCCTCGCATTCGGCAAGCTGATCAAGGCCTACCTGTTCAAGCCGGTGCCGGTGGCGCTGGCGTTCATCGTCGGTGGGATCGTCATCCTGTGGGTTGAGCGCAGGCCGCGCACGCCCTCCGTCGCCAGCGTGGACGACATGACGTGGAAAGACGCACTCAAGGTGGGATTCGCCCAGGCGTTCGCCCTGATACCCGGGACGTCGCGTTCGGGCGCCACAATCGTGGGGGGGATGCTGTTCGGGCTGTCGCGCCGGGCGGCGACGGAGTTTTCCTTCTTCCTCGCGGTGCCCACGCTGATGGCTGCGGGGGCCTATGACCTCTTCAAGAACCGCGCCTTGCTCGACAGCGGCGACCTGGGGCTCTTCGGCGTTGGCGCGGCGACCGCGTTCGCGTCCGCCTTCCTGTGCGTTCGCTGGCTACTTCGTTACATCACATCCCACGACTTCACCCTGTTCGCGTGGTATCGGATCGTGTTCGGCGGCGCGGTGCTGCTGACCGCGTATACGGGACTGGTGAACTGGACGGCAGCCTAGGTCTGGACCCAGGGCAGGCCGGAAAGCCGCCAGCCTCCCAAAGTGTTCCGGTGCCCATCCGGACCCTTGTCTCCCTCGAACCCCTGCAGCACGTTGTACGCTTCACCGTATCCGGCCTGCACCGCCGCAAGGGCTGCGTTGTGGGAGCGCCCGCCCGAGCGGCACAGGAACATGACCTGTGCATCTTTCGAGACCTGCGACTCGAGTTGCGCGACGAAATCCGGGTTCGGCTTGCCGCCCGGCCAGGTGTTCCATTCGATGGTTACGGCGCCGGGGACCCGGCCCACCCACTCAAGTTCCGCCTTCGTCCGGACGTCGACGAGTTTTGCGCCCGCAAGCATCAGGGCGTGGGCTTCCTGCGGCAACAAGGCCCCTGCATAAGGTAGGTTCAGTTCCCTTGCGCGCTGGTGTGCGATGCTTTTGATGGCGTTGGTGTTGGTGTCGGTCATTGGGATCCTCGCGGGGCAGGAATTATAAGGCGGGCTCACGAGCGAAGGCCCGGGACCCAAAGGTAGTGCGTGCAATGCACCATAAAAGTGCGAACGCGCACTTTGCGCCCTTAATTTGGGCGTCCTCTTTCTGTAGAATCCGCGAACCGTGCGTTGATATCTAGGGATCGGGTCGGATTTCGTGTTTGGCACGGAAACTGCTCGATTCCGCTCCGTCCGGCTTGGGGCCGGGTCCGCTTTTCATTTGCTTAATCAGGAGAATTACATGCCATCGGCAGCCGATGTACTGAAACTCGCTAAGGACAAGGAGGTCAAGTTCGTCGACTTCCGCTTTACCGACACTCTGGGCAAAGAACAGCACGTGTCCGTTCCGGCCAAGTATTTCACCATGGAAAAGTTCGAGGACGGCCACGCGTTTGACGGTTCCTCGATCGCCGGCTGGAAAGGCATTCAGGCGTCCGACATGGCGCTCATGCCGGACCCGAACAGCGCGCGTCTGGACCCGTTCACCGACGAGCCGGTGCTGAACATCTCCTGCGACGTCGTCGAGCCTGCGGATGGGAAGCCGTATGACCGTTGTCCCAGGGGAATAGCCAAGCGTGCCGAGGCTTATCTCAAGTCGTCAGGTCTTGGCGACACTGCCTATTTCGGTCCGGAACCGGAATTTTTCGTATTCGACGGCGTGACTTGGCAAGTCGACATGTCCGGATGCTTCGTGAAGATCCGCTCCGAAGAGGCTCCTTGGTCGTCCAGCATCGACTACGAGTCCGGCAACATGGGACACCGTGCGCCGGTCAAGGGTGGCTACTTCCCCGTACCCCCGGCCGATACGCTTCAGGACATTCGCAACGCGATGTGCATCGCCCTGGAAGAGCAGGGCGTGGAAGTCGAAGTCCACCACCACGAAGTCGCCGCCCCGGGCCAGTGCGAAATCGGCACGAAATTCGCGCCCCTCGTGCAACGTGCCGACTGGACCCAGATCCTCAAGTACACGGTCTGGAACGTGGCCGCGTCCTACGGCAAGACGGCGACGTTCATGCCCAAGCCCGTGGTCGGCGACAACGGTTCCGGCATGCACGTCCACCAGTCGGTCTGGAAAGGCGGCGAGAACCTCTTCGCAGGCAACGGCTACGCCGGCTTGTCCGAATTCGCGCTGTATTACATCGGCGGCGTCATCAAGCATGCCAAGGCGCTCAATGCGATCACGAACCCGGGCACGAACAGCTACAAGCGGTTGGTTCCAGGGTTCGAAGCGCCGATCAACCTCGCGTATTCGGCCCGCAACCGTTCGGCTTCCTGCCGCATCCCGTTCGTGAACAGCCCCAAGGCCCGCCGCGTCGAAGTACGCTTCCCGGATCCGACGGCAAACTCGTATATGGCGTTCGCTGCGCTGCTGATGGCCGGCCTGGACGGTGTGCAGAACAAGATCCATCCCGGGGATCCTGTGGACAAGAACCTGTACGACCTGCCCCCGGAAGAGGCCAAACTGGTGCCGAACGTATGCTCGTCGCTCGAACAGGCCCTCGAAAACCTCGACAAGGATCGTGCATTCCTGACCAAGGGCGGCGTGTTCTCCGACGACTTCATCGACGCCTACATCGAACTGAAGATGAACGAGGTCACCCGGTTCCGCATGACGACCCACCCGGTCGAATTCGACATGTACTACTCGTCGTAAGCGACTTCGCCTAAGCCCGGGAGCGGGCTCATGCGTTAGACAAAGGACGGGCATCGCCCGTCCTTTTCTTTTTTGGGGTGGATTGTAAAAGTTTGATTAGTAACATACACTTGGCTGTTCAATTTAAGGCCTGTTCTTGATGATGATTCGCGCCTGCGTAAAGATCGTCTTGCTGGCCGTAGCCTTGGCGGGCCTCGCGCCGGGTGCTTTCGCACAGGCCGGCGGCGAAGTGCAGACGATCTGGCGGTGCGTCGATTCCAACGGCAAGACCCACGTCACCAACGTCAAGGACGAGACCACTGGCAAGGACTGCAAGGTCATCCAGACGCAACGGGTCAACGTCGTACCTCCGCAGGCGCCTGCATCGAAGCCCGCCGCAAAATCGCCGGCGGGATTCCCCAAGGAAAGCGCGGGGGAGCGCGCAAGTGCGCGCGACAGGCAGAAGGCCACACTCGAATCGGAACTCGCCAGCGAGGAGGCCCTGCTTGCCAAGGCAAAAGCCGAGCTTTCCGAGCAGGAGTCGATCCGTACCGGGGGCGAGAGAAACTACGCCAAGGTCCTCGAACGGCTGCAGAAGTACAAGGACAATGTCGAGTTGCACGAGAAAAACGCTGCCGAGCTCCGCAAGGAACTGGGCAAGCTGAAGTAGCCTGCGGCGGCGCCGCGCGACGGATCCCATCCAGATGAACGCCCCGTTCTCAGGGCTCGAATTGCTGCCCACCGCAGTTGCGGTGCTCGATTCGGGCTTCGCCGTGCGCTACGTCAATCCTGCGGCGGAAAGCCTGCTCGATACCGCGGCAAAGGGATTGCTCGGGCAGTTCTTCGTCCCGCTCTTCACCGAGCAGGGTGAACTTGGCAAGACACTCGGGGATGCCCTCGCGAACCACTGGGACTACTCCGCCCAAAGCCTGACGTACGCGCGGGCGGGTCACGAGCCGCTCGCGCTGGTGGCGATGGTGGCCCACATTGCGCTCCCGCTGACACCCCTGTTGGTGGAACTGAGGCCGATTGAGCAGCAACTTCGCATTGCCCGGGAGGAGCGGATGATCGACCAGCAGGCCGCCAACCGCGAGCTCATCCGCAACCTCGCGCACGAAATCAAGAACCCCCTCGGGGGCCTGCGCGGCTCTGCGCAGTTGCTCGAGCGGGAGCTCGACAAGCCCGAGCTCAAGGAATACACGCAGGTGATCATCAAGGAGGCCGACCGCCTGCAGGCACTTATGGACAGGTTGTTGACGCCCCACCGGACGCCCCGGCTCGCGCCATTGAACGTGCACGAGATCCTGGAACGGGTCCGCAGCCTCATCCTGGCGGAGTTCTCGGAGGGCATCGCCATCCGGCGCAATTACGACGTGAGCGTGCCGGAACTGATCGGCGACAAGGAACAACTGATCCAGGCGATCCTCAATATCGCGCGCAATGCGGCGCAGGCGCTCCGGGCCGGACGTCAGGCTGCTGCCGTGGAATCCGGGGGCGTACCCGTCGGCACGATCGAGTTCAGGACCCGGATCGCCCGGCAGATCACGATCGTCAGGAGGCGGCACAGGCTGGCACTAGAATTGCAAGTAATCGACGACGGTCCCGGCGTCGCACAAGACATACGCGACAAGATATTCAATCCCCTTGTGTCCGGGCGCGAGGGAGGCAGCGGTCTCGGCTTGTCGCTTGCGCAAACCTTCGTCCAGTACCACCAGGGGATGATCGAATGCGACAGCCGGCCCGGCCGCACTGTGTTCACGATACTGCTGCCCTTGGGGTGAATCCTCCTGGGCGGCGCATATTTGGAAACTGATGAAGCCAGTCTGGATCGTCGATGACGACCGTTCCATCCGGTGGGTGTTCGAGAAAGCACTCGGCCGCGAAGGGATCGCGTTCAACTCCTTTTCATCCGCCTCCGAGGCGCTAGACGCCCTGAGCAACGGGCCCCCGCAGGTGCTGGTATCGGACATCCGCATGCCCGGCCCCTCGGGGCTGCAGCTCCTGCAGACGGTCAAGGAGCGGCATCCGACGGTACCGGTCATCGTCATGACTGCCTATTCGGACCTGGAGTCCGCGGTCGCGGCTTTCCAAGGGGGCGCCTACGAGTACCTGCCGAAGCCCTTCGACGTCGACCAGGCCGTCGACCTGATCCGCCGTGCATTGGAAGAAAGCCAGCGCGAGGCGGCAGCGCTCGAGCCGGTTGCGCAAGCCCCGGAGATCCTTGGTCAGGCGCCTGCGATGCAGGAAGTCTTCCGTGCGATCGGGCGGCTGTCGCAATCCACCGCAACGGTGCTGATTACCGGCGAGTCCGGGTCGGGGAAGGAACTCGTCGCCCGGGCCCTGCACCGGCATAGTGCGCGTGCCGCGAAGCCGTTCGTCGCAATCAATACCGCTGCCATGCCCAAGGACCTGCTCGAATCCGAGCTGTTCGGCCACGAGCGTGGTTCATTCACCGGGGCTCAGGCCCAGCGCCGGGGGCGGTTCGAGCAAGCCGAAGGCGGGACCCTTTTCCTGGACGAGATCGGTGACATGCCGGCTGACCTCCAGACCCGGCTCCTGCGGGTACTGTCCGACGGGAGCTTCTATCGCGTGGGCGGGCACCAGCAGATCAAGACCAACGTCCGCGTCATTGCGGCAACCCACCAGAATCTCGATGCGAGGGTGAAGGAGGGGAGTTTTCGCGAGGATCTGTACCACCGGCTGAACGTTATCCGGATCAGATTGCCGGCAATGCGTGAGCGCCGGGAGGACATCCCGCTCCTGGCACGGCACTTCCTCGCCCACAGCGCAGCACAGCTGGGGGTAGACCAGAAGAGGCTTTCAGACGAAGTGGTCGATCACATTTCCAGGCTGGACTTCCCCGGAAACGTACGCCAGCTCGAGAACCTCTGCCACTGGCTGACCGTTATGGCCCCGGGGCAGGTCATCGAGGTGGGGGACCTGCCGGCCGAATTCCGTGATCAGGGATCCGCCGCCGCCGCTTCCGACTGGGTAGCCGCCCTGGAACAGGAGGTGGAACGGCGCCTCGCCCGGGGTGAGAGCGGAATCCTCGACCTGCTTGGCCGGCAGTTCGAGAAATCCCTGATTACAAAGGCCTTGGCGAGGACCGGCGGCCGGCGGATCGAGGCCGCGACCTTGCTGGGCATGGGCAGAAACACGATCACCCGGAAAATCCAGGAACTGGGCATCGAGGGCAAGGACTCGGACTGACGGCCGGGCCGTCCCCAATTCCGCTATGCGGAATTGGGAAGTTGTACAATCGAGTTCCATTTGTGCACAGCAATAAAGGATTGCCCATGTCTACCGCCCTTCCCGCCGGCGTGCTGGTCAGCGCCAAGATCACCCCTGAATTTGCTCAGATTCTGACGCTGGACGCACTCGAACTGATAGCCAAGCTGCATCGGGCGTTCGAACCGCGCCGGACCGAGTTGATGGCTCGCCGTGCTGCAAGGCAAAAAGAGTTCGACGCGGGAAAGCTGCCGGACTTCCTTCCTGACACCAAGGCGATTCGCGAATCGCAGTGGACGATTGCCGCGCAACCGGCGGACATGCTTGATCGGCGCGTCGAAATTACCGGACCCACGGATCGCAAGATGGTGATCAACGCGCTCAACTGCGGCGCGTCCACTTTCATGGCGGATTTCGAGGACGCCAACTGCCCGACCTGGTTCAACATGATCGACGGGCAGATCAACATCCGCGATGCGGTGCGCCGTACGATCACCCTCGAGCAGAACGGCAAGCAATACAAGCTCAACGACAAGACCGCCGTGCTGATCCCGCGCCCCAGAGGCTGGCACCTCGACGAGAAGCACGTGACCGTCGACGGCAAGCCCGTCTCGGGCGGTATTTTCGATTTCGCTCTGCTGTTCTTCCACAACGCCAAGGAACTCCTGAAGCGCGGCAGCGGCCCCTACTACTACCTGCCGAAGATGGAGTCGCACCTGGAGGCGCGGCTGTGGAACGACATCTTCACGATGGCCCAGAAGGAAGTCGGCGTGCCGCACGGCACGATCCGCGCCACGGTGCTGATCGAGACGGTGGTGGCGGCATTCGAGATGGAAGAGATCCTCTGGGAACTCAAGGACCATTCCGCAGGCCTGAACATCGGGCGCTGGGACTACATCTTCTCGTGCATCAAGAAATTCCGCTCGAACAAGGATTTCTGCCTTGCCGACCGCTCGCAGGTGACCATGACATCGCCGTTCATGCGGGCATACGCGCTGACGCTGGTGAAGACCTGCCACATGCGCGGTGCGCCGGCCATGGGCGGCATGGCCGCGCAGATCCCGATCAAGAACGACCCGGTCGCGAATGAGGCCGCGCTCGAGAAAGTCCGCCAGGACAAGCTGCGCGAGGTCACCGACGGCTGCGACGGCACCTGGGTGGCGCACCCGGCCCTGGTGCCGATCGCGAAAGAGGTCTTCGACAAGCACATGCCGACGCCCAACCAGTACGGCAAGCAGCGGCCGGATGTGAACTATGGGGCGAAGGACCTGCTCGATTTCAAGCCGGAAGCGCCCATCACCGAATCCGGCCTGCGCAACAACATATCGGTCGGCATCCAGTACCTCGGTGCGTGGCTCGCGGGCAACGGTTGCGTGCCGGTATTCAACCTGATGGAAGACGCCGCTACGGCGGAGATCTCCCGCTCGCAGATCTGGCAATGGATCCGCAGCGAAAAAGGCAAGCTCGATGACGGCCGTAAGGTGACGGCTGAACTCTTCCGCAGGCTGCTGGCGGAAGAGCTGCCGAAAGTGAAGGTCCATCTGGGCGAGGCCGCCTGGAAGGAGGGCAGGTACGAAGAGGGTGCGAAGCTCTTCGACCAGATCACCACCGGCGACTACGTCGAATTCCTGACCCTGCCCGCCTACGCTGCGATCGACTGAGCCTGCGAGTCAGGCAAGCTCGGCGATCACGGGCGTGTGGTCGCTGGGCCTCTCGAGCTTGCGCGGGGCCTTGTCGATCGTGCAGCCGGTGCAGCGCGCGGCCAGCGCGGCCGACAGCAGGACGAAATCGATACGCAGCCCAGCATTGCGGCGAAAGCCCATCATCCGGTAGTCCCACCACGAGTAACTCTTCTCGGGCTGCTCGAACAGCCGGAAGGAATCTTTCAGTCCGAGATCGATGAGCGCGCGGAATGCCGCACGCTCGGGTTCGGAAACGTGCACCTGGCCCTCCCACGCCTTCGGATCGTGGACGTCGCGATCCTCGGGCGCGATGTTCAGATCGCCCAGGACGGCCAGGTTCGGGTGCCGGGTGAGTTCGGAGGCGAGCCACTCTCGCAGCGCCGAATACCAGCGGAGCTTGTACTCGTACTTGTCCGAGCCGACGGCCTGGCCATTGGGGGCGTAGAGGCAAACGATCCGCGCATCGCCGATCGTCGCAGCGATCACCCGCCTCTGCTCGTCGTCGAACCCTGGGATACCGGTCCGGACGTCTTCGGCGGGAGTGCGCGAAAGGATGGCTACGCCGTTGTAGGTCTTCTGCCCGGACGAGACGGACGCGTACCCGGCGGCCGCAATCTCATCGCGGGGAAATTTCGCGTCTTCGAGTTTCAGTTCCTGCAGGCACACCACGTCAGGCGTCGCGGACTGCAGCCAGTCGGTGAGATGCGGGAGCCGGACCTTGAGGGAGTTGACGTTCCAGGTCGCCAGCTTCATTTCTGGGTGGCGGGCTCTGCCGGGGGTTTCGCTGGTGCGCCGACGGCACCGGGCTTGAAGTCGTCCGGCATCGGCGGAGCCGCCTGCTTGCGCGGCGGGACCGCACCCTTCTTGGGATAGCCGACGATGTCGAGGACTCTGTCGTATGCGCCCTGCTCGAAGCCGTTCTGCACCCTGCTGCCCACGACCAGGACCGGGACTTCCCTGCCGTTCGCGTACTTGCGAAGTTCCGCGTTGGACGCCTCGTCCCAGACCTGAACCTCCTTGAACGGGACGCCCCGGGCGTTCAGCGCGTCACGTGCCTTGTCGCAGCCTTCCCCGCAGGGCGGGGACGTGAAGAGCGTCACGGGTGCGTCCTTGACGGCGCGGGTGAGTTCGAACGGGACGGCAGTCTCGACCACGCTGCCCCTGAAGTCCTTCTTCTGGACGTCCTTCGCGGAGGGCGGGGGCGGAGTGTCGGTGTACTGGACGCGGCCCTTTTCGTCTACCCACCGGTACTGCTGGGCCGATGCCGGCAACGCGGCGAGGGCCACCCCGGCCGCGGCAATCAATGCAAGAACCTTGAACCCCGATGGCTGCATATGAAGTAATTCAGTCCCGCAAGGTCACGCGGGGATCATACCATTGTGCCGCAAGAGGGCATCGACCTCGGGGTCGCGCCCGCGGAACACGCGGAACGATTCCGCGGCGGGGCGGCTGCCACCGACGGCCAGCACTTCGTCGCGAAAGCGAGCGCCCGTCGCGCCGTCCAGCACACCGCGTTGCGAGCGCATCTCCTCGAAGGCGCTGAACGCGTCCGCCGAAAGGACCTCCGCCCATTTGTAGCTGTAGTACCCCGCCGCGTACCCGCCCGCGAAGATGTGGGAGAAGTTGTTCGGGAACCGGTTGTAGGCGGGAGGCACGATCACCGCCACGTCCTTGCGCACCGCGTCCAGGACGTCTTGGGCGCTGCGGCCCGCGTCGGGATCGAAGTCGTAGTGCAGGTGCATGTCGAACAGCGAGAACTCTATCTGGCGGAGCATGCCGAGCCCCGACTGGAAGTTCTTCGCCGCCAGCATCTTGTCGAACAGGTTGCGTGGCAGTGCCTCTCCCGTGTCGACGTGGCGCGTCATGTGCTCGAGGACTTCCCACTCCCAGCAGAAGTTTTCCATGAACTGGCTCGGGAGTTCGACGGCGTCCCACTCGACGCCGTTGATCCCCGAGACGCCCAGGTCCTCGATCTGCGTCAGCAGGTGGTGCAGGCCGTGGCCGAATTCGTGGAACAGAGTGATCACATCGTCATGGGTGAATAACGCGGGCTTGCCGCCCACCGGGCCCGGGAAGTTGCAGTTGAGGTAGGCGACGGGCGTCTGGATGCCGGCGCCCTTGCGCCGCCGCGTGATCGCGCCATCCATCCATGCGCCGCCGCGCTTGGTTTCGCGCGCGTAGAGATCGACGTAGAACTGGCCGACCAGCGTGCCGGACGCGTTCCGGATGTCGAAGAACCTGACGTCGGGGTGCCAGGTCGGCGCAGACGATTCGGCTATCCGGATGCCATAGAGCGTCTCCACCAGCTTGAACATGCCGGGCACGACCTGGGTCTCGGGGAAGTACTGCTTCACTTCCTGGTCGGAGAAGGAGTAGCGCTCCGCGCGCAGCTGTTCCGAAGCGTAGGCCATGTCCCAGGCCTCAAGCGTCTCGAGACCGAGCTGGCGCCTTGCGTAGTCGCGCAGCTCGGCTAGATCGCGCTCGGCAAACGGCCGCGCGCGCACGGCAAGGTCGTGCAGGAACTCGATTACCTGCTCCGGCGTCCGCGCCATCTTGGGCACCAGGGAGACCTCGGCGAAGTTCGCGTACCCCAGCAGGGCGGCATCTTCCTTGCGCAGCTTGAGGATGCGCGCGATCAGCGGCGTGTTGTCCCATTCGGGCTTGCCGAACTCGGACGCGCGGGTGGCATTGGCGCGATACATCGCCTCGCGCATCGCACGGTCGTCCGCGTACTGCATGACTGGCAGGTAGGAAGGCATCTGCAGCGTGAATTTCCATCCGTCCTTGCCGTCCTTGCGGGCGGCGTCGCGCGCCGCCTCGATAGCGTCGGCGGGAATGCCGGCAAGGCGCGCCTCGTCCTCAATCAGCAAGGCGTAGGCGTTCGTCGCGTCGAGAACGTTTTCGGAAAATTTCGCGGACAGCGCGGCGAGCTCGTCCTGGATGGCCGCATAGCGCGGCTTCACGTCCTCGGGCAGCTCCGCGCCGCCGAGGCGGAAATCGCGCAGGGCGTTGTCGACCAGCTTCTTTCGCGCCGGGACCAGCCCAGCGAATTCCGCGGAGTCGCGGAGCGCCCGGTACTTGCCGAACAGGTGCTGGTTCTGGCCGAGCTCGGTCCAGAACTGGGTCAGCTTCGGGAGGTTGGCGTTGTAGGCGGCACGCAGCTCCGGGCTGTCCAGTACCGCATGGAGGTGTTCGACCTGGCCCCAGGCGCGCGAAAGCCGCTCGGTCGCATCTTCGAGCGGGGAGACGAACGCGTCCCAACTCGCGGCGACGTCCGCGCCCGCGGCCTGGCCGACCGCCGCGCGGGCCTGCGCGATCAGTTCATCCACCGCGGGGGAAACGTGATCCGGTTTCAGTTCCGCGAAGCGCGGCAGGCCGGAGAAGTCGAGCAGGGGATTGGCTGGTTTGGAGGTCACGCGATCAGATCCTTTATTCGGTTCATTGCACTCTACGTTCTGCGGCCCGCAGGGCGTTGGCCACAAGCATCGCCACGGTCATCGGCCCAACGCCGCCCGGCACCGGCGTGATGCTGCCGGCAACCTGCCTGACCGCCTCGAAATCCACGTCCCCGCGCAGCTTGCCGTCCGGCTGGCGGTTGGTGCCGACGTCGATCACGCAGGCGCCCGGCTTCACCATCGATGCGCCGATCAGGCCGGTGCGGCCGACGGCTGCGACGAGGATATCCGCATTGCGGGTGTGGCTTGCAAGGTCGGGCGTCCTAGAGTGGCAGATGGTGACGGTTGCGTCCTTTTGCAACAGGAGCAGGGCGACGGGTTTGCCCACGATGTTGCTGCGCCCGACGACCACTGCATGGCGGCCGGCAATCGGGATCGACTCCTTCTCGAGCATGTAGAGGATGCCAGCAGGTGTGCACGGCACGAAATGCGGCGCGCCTATCAGCAGTGCGCCGGCGCTGTGGACATGGAACCCGTCCACGTCCTTCTCCGGCGCGACGGCGGCGAGGATCCGCGCTTCGTCCAGGTGCCCGGGCAGCGGCAGTTGGACCAGGACCCCGTCGATGCGCGGGTCGGCGTTGAGAGCGCGGATACGATCAAGCACCCCGGCTTCCCCGGCATCGGCCGGGAACTCGTGCAGTTCGGACAGCACGCCCGCTTCCTCGCACGCGAGCACCTTGTGGCGTACATATGTGCGGGAGGCAGGGTTGTCGCCGACGATCACCACGGCGAGGCCCGGGCGCACGCCGCGGGCGGCGAGCAAGGCGATTGAGGACTTGAGCTCGGCGCGCAGCGCGGCTGCGTGCGTTTTTCCATCGATGATGCGGGCCGTCATGCGCGGAATCCCGGTGTGCTTCCGGGCGTCGAAAAGGGGGCGAAGTTTAGCATCCGAGAGTATTGCGCTATACGATATTGTTTTTTATAATGTGAAATATCCGGTTTTGCAGGGATTTTGCAAGCCGGAGAGGGCGCCCTTGCGCGCGGATTCGCGCGTTTGTGCGGGTCACATGAACGTATTAAGCTTCGACGGAAAATCCACAGCGGCCACGGATCCAAAAAATCCGCTTCCGCACCCCCGTTCGACAGAGCAAAGCCACAAGCTGGAGGACTCATGTCTGCCGTTCCCCAATTCCCCGCCGCCAACGACCCCGACTCGCAGGAGACCCGCGAGTGGGTCGACGCCCTCGAGGCGGTCCTGGAGCGCGAGGGGCCAGAGCGTGCCCACTACCTGCTCCAGAGGCTGATCGACACGGCGCGCCGCTCAGGCGCGTACCTGCCGTTCTCCGCGAACACCGCGTACCTGAACACCATCCCCCCGCATATGGAGGAGCGTTCCCCGGGCGACCACGCACTGGAGGAGCGCATCCGCTCCTACACCCGCTGGAACGCCATGGTGATGGTGGCTAAAGCCAACAAGGTCGAGGGCGACCTCGGTGGGCACATCGCCAGCTTTGCCTCGGTGGGCACCCTGTTCGGGATCGGCTTCAACCACTTCTGGCACGCGCCGACCGAGAACCACGGCGGCGACCTGATCTATTTCCAGGGTCACTCGGCGCCGGGCATCTATGCCCGCGCGTACCTTGAGGGCCGGCTCAACGAGGAGCAGCTACTCAATTTCCGCCGCGACGTCGACGGCAAGGGCATCACCTCCTATCCCCACCCCTGGCTGATGCCGGACTTCTGGCAGTTCCCGACGGTGTCGATGGGGCTGGGACCGCTACAGGCGATCTACCAGGCGCGCTTCCTCAAGTACATGCACGCCCGCGGCCTCGCGAACACCGAGAACCGCAAGGTCTGGGTGTTCTGCGGCGACGGCGAGATGGACGAGCCCGAGTCGCTCGGCGCAATCGGCATGGCCGTGCGCGAGAAGCTCGACAACCTCGTGTTCATCGTCAACTGCAACCTGCAGAGGCTGGACGGCCCGGTGCGCGGCAACGGCAAGATCGTGCAGGAGCTCGAGGCGGATTTCCGCGGCGCGGGCTGGAACGTGATCAAGCTGCTGTGGGGTTCGTACTGGGACCCGCTGCTCGCGCGCGACAAGGACGGTGCGCTGCAGAAGGTCATGCAGGACACGGTCGACGGCGAGTACCAGAACTTCAAGGCCAACGACGGCGCCTTCGTGCGCAAGCACTTCTTCGGCAAGGATCCGCGCCTGCTCGAGATGGTCTCGCGCATGTCGGACGCCGACATCTGGCGCCTCAACCGCGGCGGCCATGACCCGCACAAGATCTACGCGGCCTACGCGGCGGCCGTGAAGCACAAGGGCCAGCCGACCGTGATCCTCGCCAAGACCGTCAAGGGCTACGGCATGGGCAAGATCGGTGAGGGCAAGAACACCACGCACCAGCAAAAGAAGATGGACATAGATTCGATCCGCCAGATGCGGGATCGCTTCAACATTCCCATCCCGGACGACAAGCTGGAAGAACTGCCGTTCTACAAGCCCGCGCCGGATTCGCCGGAGATGAAGTACCTGCACGAGCGCCGCGCCGCGCTCGGGGGATTCCTGCCGCAAAGGCGCCGCAAGGCCGAGTCGCTGCAGGTGCCGAAGCTCGAGGCCTTCGAGGCTCAGCTCAAGAGCTCTGAAGGGCGTGAGATCTCCACCACGATGGCATTCGTGCGCATCCTCACGACACTCGTGCGCGACAAGGTGCTCGGCAAGAAGATCGTGCCCATCGTCCCGGACGAGGCCCGTACCTTCGGCATGGAGGGGATGTTCCGCCAGCTGGGGATCTTCTCGCAGGAAGGCCAGAAGTACGAACCGGTCGACAAGGACCAGGTCATGTACTACCGCGAGGACAAGGCCGGGCAGGTGCTCGAAGAGGGCATCAACGAGGCCGGCGCCTTCTCGTCCTGGATCGCGGCGGCCACCTCGTACTCGACGAGCGGGGTGAACATGATCCCGTTCTACATCTTCTATTCGATGTTCGGCATGCAGCGCATCGGCGATCTTGCCTGGGCTGCGGCCGACCAGCGCGCGCGCGGTTTCCTGCTCGGCGGCACGGCGGGACGCACGACCCTGAACGGGGAGGGCCTGCAGCACGAGGACGGCCACAGCCACATCATGTCCTCCGTCATCCCCAACTGCATCTCCTACGACCCGACTTACGCCTATGAGGTGGCGGTGATCATCCAGAACGGCCTTCACCGCATGGTCGAGAAGCAGGAGGACGTCTACTACTACATCACCGTGATGAACGAGAACTACGAGCATCCGGCGATGCCGAAGGGCGTGGAGGAGGGCATCCTCAAGGGCCTCTACCCGCTCTCCGAATCCAAGGCGAAGTCCAAGCTCAGGGTGCAGCTGCTCGGCTCGGGCACGATCCTGCGCGAAGTGATCGCCGCGGCCGAACTCCTCGAAAAGGACTGGGGCGTGGCGGCGGACGTCTGGAGCGCGCCTAGCTTCACCGAGCTGCGCCGCGAGGGACTGGCGGTCGAGCGCTGGAACCTGCTTCATCCGGAAGACAAGCCGCGCCAATCGTACGTCGAGCAATGCCTCGCCAAGCGCGCCGGGCCGGTCATCGCGGCGTCCGACTACATGAAGACCTTTGCCGAGCAGATCCGGCCCTTCGTGCCCAGGGACAAGGCGTACCGCGTGCTCGGCACCGACGGCTTCGGTCGTTCGGACACGCGCGCCCAGTTGCGCCACTTCTTCGAGGTGAACCGCTATTGGGTGGCGATCGCCGCGCTGAAGACACTCGCCGACCAAGGCGAGATCAAGGCGAAGACCGTGTCCGAGGCCATCGCCAAGTACGGCATCGACCCGGCCAAGCCCGATCCCACGACCGTCTAGAAAAAGGCACGCGAAGACAATGGCTGGTTCGATCGAAATCAAGGTCCCGGACATCGGTGACTTCAAGGAAGTCGGCGTCATCGAAGTGCTGGTCTCCCCCGGTGACCGCGTGGAGAAGGAAGGCTCGCTGATCACGGTGGAGTCCGACAAGGCGACCATGGAGATCCCCTCGCCGGTCGCGGGCGTGATCAAGGAGCTGAGGGTCAAGGTCGGCGACAAGGTGGCCGAGGGCTCGCTGATCCTGATCCTCGACGAGGCCGCGGGCGATGCGCCTGCGCCGAAGCCTGCAGCGCCCGCCGCCGCCCCGGCCCCGGTGCAGGTCGCGCCGGCGCCCGCCCCTGCCCCGGTGGAGGCCGTGCCGATAGCCAGGCCGGACCCGGTGCCCCTCGAGCCGCAGGACCTCACCGTGTCCAAGCCCCACGCGAGCCCGTCGATCCGGATGTTCGCCCGCGAGCTCGGGGTGGACCTTTCCAAGGTGAAGGGCTCCGGACTCAAAGGTCGCGTCACCCGCGAGGATGTGCAGGCCTACGTGAAGGGCGCGCTCGCCGGAGCACGGCCGGCCGCCGCGCCGGTGGCTTCGGGCGGCATGCCGTTCGGCCTGCCCGAACTGCAGCAGGTGGATTTCGCCAAGTTCGGGCCCGTCGAGACCCGGCCGCTGTCCCGCATCAAGAAAATCTCGGGCGCCTTCCTGCACCGGAACTGGATCTCGATCCCGCATATCACCCAGTTCGACGAGGCCGACATCACCGAGCTGGAGTCCTTCCGCAAGGCGAACACCGCCGACACGGAAAAGCAGGGGTTCAAGCTTACGATGCTCGCGTTCCTGATCAAGGCGAGCGTCACGGCCCTGCGGCAGTTCCCGGAGTTCAACGCCTCGCTCGACAAGTCGGGCGAGAACCTGGTGCTGAAGAAGTACTTCCATATCGGCGTGGCGGTCGACACCCCCGAGGGCCTCGTGGTGCCCGTCATCCGCGACGCTGATCGCAAGGGCGTGTTCGATCTCGCGCGGGAACTGGGTGAGGTCTCCAAGCTCGCCAAGGACAAGAAACTCAAGCCAGGCGACATGCAGGGCGGGACGTTCTCGATCTCGAGCCTCGGCGGCATCGGCGGCACCATGTTCACGCCGATCATCAACGCACCCGAGGTGGCCATCCTCGGCGTGTCGCGCTCGGTCATGCGCCCGGTCTGGAACGGCAAGGAGTTCGCGCCGCGGCTGGTGCTGCCGCTGTCGCTCTCCTATGACCACCGCGTGATCGACGGGGCCGCCGGGGCGCGCTTTACCACCTACCTGGTCTCCGTGCTTTCGGACATCCGCCGGTCGCTGCTCTGACCATGGCGAATACCATCGAAATCAAGGTGCCGGACATCGGCGACTTCAAGGACGTCGGCATCATCGAGATCCTCGTGAAGCCGGGCGACGCCGTGCAGAAGGAAACTTCGCTGGTTACGGTCGAGTCTGACAAGGCGACAATGGAGATCCCTTCCCCCGTCGCCGGGATCGTCCGGGAGCTCAAGGTGAAGCTCGGGGACAGGATCTCCGAAGGATCGCTAATACTGACACTTTCGGAGGAAACCCCGCGCCAGGAGCCGGTCTCCGGGCAAAATTCTGCCACGCCCCCCTCCACGCCGTCCGCTCCCCAGGCGGCGAAACCGGCGCCTGCGGCCGCCGCGCCGGCGGACCTGGATTGCGACGTGGTCGTGCTCGGCTCGGGCCCCGGCGGGTACTCCGCCGCCTTCCGCGCCGCGGACCTCGGCAAGAAAGTGGTGCTGGTCGAGCGCTATGCGACGCTCGGCGGCGTCTGCCTGAACGTGGGCTGCATCCCTTCCAAGGCGCTGCTGCACATCGCAGCCGTGATGGACGAGGCGCAGCACATGGCCGAGCACGGGATCACGTTTGGAAAGCCGCAGGTGGAGCTGGACAAGCTGCGCGCCTGGAAGGAGAAGGTCGTCGGCAAGCTCACCTCGGGACTTGCCGGCATGTCGAAGCTGCGCAAGGTCACCGTCCTGCAGGGCACCGGTAGTTTTGCCGACCCCCACCACCTCTCGGTCGAGACCAGCGACGGCCGCAAGCTCGTGCGATTCACCAATGCGATCATCGCCGCCGGCTCGCAGGCCGCGAAGCTGCCGTTCCTGCCCGAGGACCCGCGCATCGTCGATTCGACAGGCGCGCTCGAGCTGAAGAGCCTGCCCAAGCGCATGCTCGTGATCGGCGGCGGCATCATCGGCCTTGAAATGGGCACGGTGTACTCCACGCTCGGCGCCCGGCTCGACGTGGTCG
Source organism: Burkholderiales bacterium (assembly GCA_965279075.1). GTDB lineage: Bacteria > Pseudomonadota > Gammaproteobacteria > Burkholderiales > SG8-39 > SZAS-79. Next base: position 51,718 of record CBDIHI010000012.1, read on the forward strand.
AGATGATGGATTCACTGATGCTGGGGCCCGACCGGGACCTCGTCGCCGTATGGCAGAAATACAACGCCGCCCGGTTCGACAACGTCATGCTGAAGACGAAGACCGTCAAGGTCGAGGCGACACCGCAGGGGATCAAGGCCTGGTTCGAAGGCGACAAGGCGCCGAAGGACCCGCAAACCTACGACCTCGTGCTGGTTTCGGTGGGGCGCACGCCGAACGGCGGGAAGATTGGCGCGCAGAATGCGGGCGTCGCGGTCAACGAGCGCGGCTTCATCCCGGTCGACAGCCAGATGCGCACCAACGTACCGCACATCTTCGCGATCGGCGACATCGTCGGCCAGCCGATGCTCGCCCACAAGGCGGTGCACGAAGGGCATGTGGCCGCCGAGGCGGCCGCCGGGGAGAAGTCGCATTTCGACGCCACCGTGATCCCGGGCGTGGCCTACACCGATCCCGAGGTCGCATGGGTGGGCCTGACCGAGGACGACGCGAAGAAGCAGGGCGTCAAGGTCGGCGTGGGCAAGTTCCCCTGGGCGGCCTCGGGCCGCGCCATCGCCAACGGGCGCGACGAAGGCTTCACCAAACTGATTTTCGACGCCGAAACGCACCGCATCCTTGGCGCCGGCATCGTCGGCACCGGAGCAGGCGACCTGATCAGCGAACTGGCCCTGGCGGTCGAGATGGGGGCGGACGCGGTGGACATAGGCAAGACCATCCACCCGCATCCCACGCTGGGCGAATCGGTAGGCATGGCAGCGGAGCTGTACGAAGGCGTTTGCACCGACATGCCGCCGGTCAAGAAGAAATGACCCAGGACGAGCTCAAGCAGGCGGTCGCAAGGGAGGCGCTGAAGCACGTCGTCGAGGATGCGGTGGTCGGCGTCGGCTCGGGGTCGACCGTCAATTTCTTCATCGATGCGCTGGCCTCGATCAAGGGACGCATCGAGGGTGCCGTTGCCGCGTCGGAGGCCAGCGCCGAACGGCTGAAGAAGCACGGCATCCGGGTGTTCGACCTGAATTCGGTCAACGAGCTGCCCGTGTACGTCGACGGCGCCGACGAGATCACCGCGCACATGCACATGATCAAGGGTGGTGGCGGGGCGCTGACGCGCGAGAAGATCGTCGCCGCGGTGGCGCGCAAGTTCGTCTGCATCTGCGATGCCTCCAAGCTCGTTCCCGTGCTCGGCAAATTCCCGTTGCCGGTGGAGGTGATCCCGATGGCGCGCAGCCACGTGGGCCGGGCGCTCCTGCGCATGGGCGGGAACCCCGAGCTGCGCGCGAACTACAAGACCGACAACGGCAACCTGATCCTCGATTGCCACGGGCTCACGATCCTGGACCCGCCGGCCATGGAGGCGGAGCTGAACAACGTGGCGGGGGTGGTGACCAACGGCCTGTTCGCCCGCCGCCCGGCCGATGTGCTGCTGCTCGGCGCCCCGGACGGGGTCCGGACGCTGACGGCAAAAGGCTGAGCCGTATTTCAGGTCACAGAACCGTAATATCCCTGTGCTAAGCTAAATCCCTCTTTGCAGAGGGTAAATTCATGTCCGAGCACATCTCCAAGCAGTTCGACGCCGAACTCGAGAACGTGCGCTCCCGCGTCCTTCAAATGGGGGGCTTGGTCGAGGAGCAGATCGTGCAGGCCATGGAGGCCCTGGTCTCGGGCGACATGGAGGCCATCGAGCGCGTCATCGCCAACGACCACCGCGTCAACGCGATGGAGGTCGAGCTCGACGAATCCTGCAGCCATATCATCGCGCGCCGCCAGCCCGCCGCCGGCGACCTCCGGCTGCTGATCACCGTCATCAAGACCATCACCGACCTCGAGCGGGTCGGCGACGAGGCGGAGAAGATCGCGCGCATGGCGAAGCTCATCCATGCTGCCGAGCGCATGCACATGCCGCGCATGGACCTGTCCCACATCGCCGACCGCGCCGTGCACATGCTGCGCCAGGCGCTCGACTGCTTCGCCCGGCTCGACGTGGCCGCCGCCATGGCGGTGGTCAAGCAGGACAGCGAAGTGGACAATTCCTTCCGCGCCATCATGCGCCAGCTGATCACGTTCATGATGGAGGATCCGCGCACCATTTCCCGATCGCTCGAGATCCTTTTCATTGCGAAGGCCCTCGAGCGCATCGGCGACCACTCGAAGAACATGGCCGAGTACGTGATCTACATGGTCAAGGGGCGGGACGTCCGCCACACCTCCATCGAGGAGGTGGAGCGGGAGCTGCTGGAGTAGCCCTAGGGCTTCGGCGGTACGTACCCGGCGGCCGCATCCGCGCCGTCGCCGAAGAAATGCTTCTCCATCTGCTCGACCAGGTATTTGCGTGCTTTCGGGTCGGCGAGGTTCAGGCGGTTCTCGTTGACCAGCATGGTCTGGTGGCGCAGCCACTGCTGCCAGGCTTCCTTCGAGACGCTATCGAAGATCCGCTTGCCCAGTTCGCCCGGGTAGGTCGGCCGGTCGAGGCCCTCGGCCTCGCGTCCCAGCTTGATGCAATTCACCATCCTAGTCATCGGGTGCTTCCTCTCGTACGCAGGGCGTGATTTTAGCGCAGGCGCTTGCGGAACACCTTCGAGTTGCGCTTCCAGTTGTAGAGCGCCTGCTTCTTCTCCGGCAGCGTGCCTACGTCCGCGGGCTTGAAGCCCTGCTCCAGGAACCAGTGCGCCGCGCGCGTGGTCAGTGCGAAGAGGCGCCGGATTTTGCGCTCCCGGGCGCGTTCCTCGCAGGCATGCAGGAGCTGCTCGCCGTAGCCGGAGTCGCGGTATTCGGCCGCCACCGCGAAGCACGCGAATTCGGCGCTCTTTTCCTCGGGAAACTCGTACAGCGCGGCGCAGCCGACGATCACGCCGTCGTGCTCGATCACGGTGAAGTTGCCGATTTCACGCTCGAGCATCTCGCGGTTGCGCTTCACCAACGCGCCTTCGGCTTCCAGCGGCTCGATCAGCGCGATGATCCCGCGTACGTCCTCGATCCGGGCGGTGCGGATCTGCTCCACGGGGTCGGCCGTGATCATCGTCCCGACGCCGGAATGGGTGAACAGCTCGAGCGGGATGGCGCCCAGCACCCGTCGCGACAGCAGGTGGGCGCGCCCGACGCCGGCCGCAAGCGCCTTTAGCGCGCAATTCAGCGTACGCGCCGACCCGGGTGCAAGCCCCGACTTCCCGGCCATGGCCTCGGCCTCCTTCGCGTTCAGCTCGGCCAGCACCTCGCCTTTCCTGTCGGTCGGCAGCCAGTCGGAGAAGATCAGCAGCTTGTCGGCCTTGAGGGCGATGGCCACGCTCGCCGCGACGTCCTCCCAGCCGAGGTTGAAGACTTCACCGGTGGGCGAGTACCCGATATGCGGGACCAGGACGATCTCCTCGGCTTCGAGGCGCCGGTTGATCGCCACCGCGTCGACCTTGCGCACGGTGCCGGTGAATTGCAGGTCAACCCCGTCGATGATGCCAATCGGCCGCGCGGTGATGAAGTTGCCCGAAGCCACGCGGATGTCCGCGCCCGCCATCGGCGAATTCGGCAGCCCCTGCGAAAGCAGCGCCTCGAGCTCGACACGCAGCGCGCCGGCGGCGTGCTTCACCGCGACCAGCGCGGCCTCGTCGGTGATGCGCTGGCCCTTGGTGAATCGCGATTTCTGCCCGCTTGCCTTGAGCGCGGCCTCGATCTGCGGCCGCGCGCCATGCACGAGCACGAGCCGGATGCCGAGCGCCGCGAGCAGGTTGATGTCCTGGATGAAATGGATGAAGCGCGCCCGATCGGTGACGAGCTCGCCGCCGAACGCGACAACGAACGTCCGGCCGCCGAAGGCGTGCAGGTAAGGCGCGGTCTGGCGGAACCAGCGGACGAAGGCTTCGGGCTGCGGCGGAGGTGGCATGCGCGGGGTCGAGGGGGCTCGGGAGGATGGCCGAATATTATGCCAGTTCAGGGCGTTACGACCCCGCAGTCAACGGCGGCGGTGGACAGGCGTTGTTGGGTGGTGACCCTCGGGGAGGCCCCTATGCGCGCAGTGCAACTACTTCTTGCCGGAATCCTGCTGATCGCCGGACAGGCGTATGCCTCATCGTCCGACGACGGGGACTGGCAACTCTTCGGCCGCGTGCTGTCGCTTGTACAGACGGTGGTGCAGGGTGCCGCACGCTCGGACGATCCCCGTGCCCTTGAGAAGGGCGTCGACCAGTTGCTCTCGGGCGAGCACCGCGAGGCCAACCGCCTCGCCGCCGACCTGATCGGCGACGCTTTCGAGGACATGCCGGCGCAGTACAAGGGCGCCACGGTCGCACTCGCGAAGGACCTCGCGACGATTGCCCGCAGGGAGCGCGCGCGGCAGGCCCCCGTGCAATCGGCTGGGACGGACGCGGCCCTGCAGGCCCGCAAGGACCTCTCCGGCATGGGGCTGCGCTACTTCGACTCCGCACAATTCCTCGAAGCGGTGAAGCGCGACGATGCACTGGCCGTTGAGTTGTATGTCATCGGGCGCGGGGTCGACCTTTCGGCGCGCGACGCGGACGGCCTCACGGCGCTGGAACTCGCCCAGCGTCGCAACAACAGCCGCATGGCGGAACTCCTCGCTTCGGTCCGGCGCTAGCCGTCGCCGTAAAGCGCGTTCAGCGCGGCCAGGGCCGCGGGTCCCGCAGTCTCGGTGCGTAGCACGCGGGGGCCCAGGCCGACCGGCACGAACCCCGCTTCCGCAAAAAAGGCTTCTTCGCGCGGGCTGAACCCGGCCTCGGGCCCGGCGGCGAAGATGATCGGGACGCCGGGCCCCAAACGCAAGTCGCGAAGTCGGGTCGAGGCGTCAGGCGAGAGCAGCAACCTGGTCGCGCCTTCGGATGCCCGGTAGGCGGCCACCGGGACCGCCGTCGCCACGTCGGGGAGGCGGTTGCGGCCGCACTGTTCGCAAGCCGATGCGGCGACGCGCTGCCAGTGTTCGCGCCGCGAGTCCCCGCGATCCCCTTTCAGTCGCACCACGGACCGCTCGGCGATCACCGGATGGATGGCGGCAACACCCAGTTCGACGGCCTTCTGGATGGTGACGTCCATCCTGTCGCCCGAGGACAGGCCCTGCACCAGCGATACACTGAGGGGAGATTCGCGCTCGACCGGGTCGAACGCGCCGACTTCGACCTCCACCCCGTCGCGCGAGATTCGCACGATGTGCGCGGAGTATTCCCCGCCCACGCCGTTGAACAGCGTGACCGTATCCATCTCGCGCAGCCTGAGCACCCGCGAGGCATGATGTCCCGCATCCTGGGGCAGGGCGAAGCGGGCACCGGGAGCGATGGGCTGCCCGACGTGGAAACGCGGCGCGCGGGATTGCCCGGCGGACACGCTATCGCCCCCCCGGGATGCGCGCCCGCAGGCCGTGCCTGAGCGCGTCGAAGCCGGCGACGAGTGCACGCACCAAGACCACGGCTGCAAGCGCAAAGAGCGCCAGCGCGGCGAGGAAGGCAGCTGGGTGGGCCACGGCCAGCCACAGGCCCGACGGCACCAGTACGTCCTCGGCAATCGAGGCGGCCCAGTTGCTGAATGGCTCCGGGGACGTATTGATGGCCGCCCGTCCGCCTGCCTTGGCCAGGTGCGTACCTGCGGCGATCGTCCCGCCGAGGATGGCAGCCGCAACTCCCAGGGTTGCATCGCCGGCACCGAATACCGCCGCGGCCAGAGCTGCGCCCGCCGGTACGCGGATGAAGGTATGTACCGCGTCCCATGCGCTGTCCAGCCAGGGCACCTTGTCGGCGCCGAACTCGACCAGCGTCATGAAGCCGCTTGCAGCGAGCACAAGGGGGTGGGCGAGCACAGCCAGGTGGGTCGGCAGGTCGAGCCATCCCGCGTGGCCTGCAAGGCCGACGGCGAGGAGAACCGCATAGAGCCGGATGCCGCTACCCCAGGCAAGGGCCGCCGCGAGGGCGATTTCGGGCAGGAGGTTGTATGCCGATTGGATCGTCATGGGCCGGGCATTCTCGCACGCCGGCCCGGCAGGACGGTCAGGGGCGCTTGCCCGCCGGCATGCAGCGAAAATCGCTGGTGGGGACGTTCGATTCGCTGCAGTCGACGTAGCGGATCCGCGTTCCCGGCGGGAAGGTCCACTGGAACTCGCGCTGGCGGACCACCGCATACAGGGGCGCGGCGATCCCGCCGGCCTGCGTGTTCGTGCGCACGCAAACCGGCGCAGCGGCGAGGGACTTGGACGGATGCTCGGCGCACCAGTAGACGATCCGCACGCTTTCGCACCGGTTCTCAAAGACGATCCGGTAATGCTGCCGCCCGTGGTCGCCGAAGCTGGCGATGTCGCTCGACGCGACGTTCAGCCTCAGGCAGTCGCCGCCGGAGGCGCGTGAGGAGGGTTGGGCGTCGGCCCGGGCAACCTGTGAAACCAATAGCGCGAGGGTGAACAAGCAGGCGGCGAAGCGTGGCATGGGGCGCATTGGAACAAATGCGCGTACCCGCCGTCTATCGTGTTTTGCAATTGCTTAGGAAATTTTCGCAACTATTTATCTTGACGTGCCGCGTCGCCGGGTTTCAGCGCGGGCAGGCCCAGCCGACCACCTCGCACCGCTCGCCGCACAGGCGCAGCGCGCGGGCTTCCGCTTCCTGCCGGGTGGCGCCGCGCGAGGCGACGAACTTGACCGGGCCGTTGGCCACCGCGCCGCAGTCCTTGCTGAGGCTCGCGACGACCTCGCACCTCGGATGGCCGCACTGCTTCAGCGCAGTGACGCGCGCAGTCTGTGAATCCTTGGCGTTGACTGAGAACCCGAAACTGCCCGAGTCACGGTGGTAGGCGAGCGCACCGGTGAGGGGTGCCTTCTTCGGGCCGGTGGCAAAGGCCGGGGAGGGCGAGAGTATCGCCAGGGCAAGCAGTACTGCCAGAAGACCAGCGGCGCATCGCGCCATGACGCCTCCGTTCAGGGCAGGGTGCACCCCTTCTCGCGCAGCATCTTGTCCACCCAGCTGCGGTCGACCTTGCCGGCGGCGATGGCCGCGAGCGTGGCTTCTTCCTTGTTCTTCTGCGCGACGGTCAGCGCGATCACCTGCTCGGCCTCGGCCTGCGAGATCGCGACCACGCCATCGGCGTCGGCGACGATGATGTCGCCCGGGTTCACGACCATGCCGGCGATCGAGACCTGCACGTTGATCTCGCCGGGCCCGTCCTTGTACGGCCCGCGGTGCGTGACCCCGCAGGCGTAGACCGGGAAGTCGTTCGCGGCGATGGCGTCCACGTCGCGGATCGCGCCGTCGATGATCATGCCGGCCACGCCGCGCTTCTTCGCGTGGGAGGTCATGATCTCGCCGATGATCGCGTGGTCCAGCGCCCCGCCCGCGTCCACGAGGATCACGTCGCCGGGGGCCGCCATATCGATGGCCTTGTGCGTGAGCAGGTTGTCGCCGGGCCGCGTCTTGACGGTGAACGCCGTCCCAACGAGCTTGCCGCCGCGGTGGTAGGGCCGCAGGCGCGCACCTGCGCCGTAGTGGCGCAGCATGTTGTCGCTGATGTTGGAGGTCGGGAGGTCGGCAAACGCCGCGAGCAGGCGGGCTGCCGCGCGCGGGGGCGAGGGCAGGACGCGGAAACCTATCGTGGACATGGTATGGCTTTCTCTCTGGTTACATGGTGGCGCCGAGGACCCAGGGCGCGAATTCGTCCTCGCCGTAGCCCCAGGCTTCGCTCTTGGTCTTCCGGCCGGAGGCGGTCTCGAGGATCAGCTCGAATATCCGCTGGCCCGCCTGTTCGATCGACTCCTTGCCGTCCACGATTGTGCCGCAATTCAGGTCCATGTCCTCTTCCTGGTGGGCGTAGAGGGCGCTGTTGGTCGCCAGCTTGAGGGAGGGCGCGGGCTTGCAGCCGTAGGCCGAGCCGCGGCCGGTGGTGAACAGGATCATGTTCGCGCCGCCCGCCACCTGCCCGGTGGCCGACACCGGGTCGTAGCCCGGCGTGTCCATGTAGTTGAAGCCCTTCACGGCCACCGGCTGGGCATACTCGAGCACGTCGACCAGGTTCGTGGTGCCGCCCTTGGCGACTGCGCCGAGCGATTTTTCGAGGATCGTCGTCAGGCCGCCCGCCTTGTTGCCGGGCGAGGGGTTGTTGTTCATCTCGTTGCCGTTGCGGCTGGTGTAGTCCTCCCACCAGCGGATGCGGCGGACCAGCTTCTCGCCGACCTCGCGGCTCACCGCGCGGCGGGTGAGCAGGTGCTCGGCGCCGTAGATCTCGGGCGTCTCGGAGAGGATGGCGGTGCCGCCATGCCTTACCAGCAGGTCAACCGCATGGCCGAGCGCCGGATTGGCCGAAATGCCGGAATAGCCGTCCGACCCGCCGCACTGCAGGCCCAGGGTCAGGTGGCTCGCGGGCACCGTCACGCGCACGGCCTTGTTGGCTTCGGGGAGCGCCGCCTCGACCCGCGCGATGCCTTCGCGCACCGCCTTCATCGTGCCGCCCTTGCCCTGGATCGTGTAGGTCGAGAACCGGTCGCTGCGCTTGAGCTCCTGCGTCGAGACGAAGCTTGAGATCTGGTTCGCCTCGCAGCCCAGCCCCACGACCTGCACCGCGCTGAAGTTGGGGTGCCGCGCGTAGCCGGCCATCGTCCGGCGCAGCAGGTCCATGGCTTCGCCCTCCGAGGCCATGCCGCAGCCGGACTTGTGCGTGAGCGCCACCACGCCGTCCACGTTCGGGTAGGCGTCCAGCCGGTTGCGGAAATGGTCCGCCACCATGCGCGCCACGGTGGCCGAGCAGTTCACGCTCGTCAGGATCCCAATGAAGTTGCGGGTCGCGACCCGACCGTCGGCGCGCAGGATGCCCTGGAAGGTCGCCGCCGGCTGGACATACTGCGTCGGCTTCTGGTCGACGCAGTAGGCGTAGTCACGCTGGAAATCGCCCATCGCGAGGTTGTGCACATGCACGTGGTCGCCCGCGGCGATGTCCTGCGAGGCGAAGCCGATGATCTGGTCGTAACGCCGCACCGGGCTGCCCTTGGCGACGGCGCGTACCGCGATCTTGTGCCCGGCGGGCACGGTCACGCCGACGCGGACGTTGCCCTCCTTCACCAGCGTGGTGCCGGACGGGATCTCGACCCGGGCGATGACGACGTCGTCGGCCGGGTTCAGCCGGATGGTCAGGTCGGCGGCTTGCAGCATGGTTCAGCCCTTCAGAAGAACTGGCGCGGGAGCCAGAGGACGACCGCCGGGACGTAGGTACACAGCGCGAGGGTCGCGAGCAACGGGACCAGCCACGGGAGGATCGCCATGGTCGTCCGCTCGAAGGACAGTTTAGCCACTCTGGACAGCACGAACAACACTGTGCCCATCGGGGGATGCAGCAGCCCGATCATCAGGTTGAGCACCATGACCAGGCCGAAATGCACCAGGTCGATGCCCAGCTTCTGGCAGATCGGGATCAGGATGGGCACCAGCAGCGTGATGGCAGCGGTCGGTTCGAGGAAGCACCCGACGAACAGCATCAGCAGGTTGGCGAGCAGCAGGAACATGTTGGGGTCCTGCGTGAACGAAAGCACCCACAGCGCGACCGCGTCCGTAACCCGAGTGACGGTGAGCAGCCAGCCGAATATCGAAGCGGCGGCGACGATGAACAACACAGTCGCCGTGGTCTCGATCGTGTCCATCGAGATCTTCACGAGCAGCTTCCAGCTTAGCGTGCGGTACCAGAAGAGCCCCAGGCCCAGCGCCCATGCCGAGGCCGCGATCGCGCCCTCCGTCGGCGTGAATACGCCCAACGTCATCCCGCCGACGAGGAGCACCGGCGTCATCATCGCAAGGAAGGCTTCGACGAAGGTCTTGCCGAGCCGCGACCAGGAGAACGTCGCATCCGTCCCGTAGTTGCGCGTGTGCGCGTAGTACGCGACCGTCAGCATCATCGTGAGGCCCATGATGATGCCGGGGACCACGCCGGCCAGGAACAGCTGCCCGATCGAGACCCCGGCCATCATCCCGTAGATCACGAAGGGCAGCGAGGGCGGGATGATCGGCCCCACCGTGGCCGAGGCCGCGGTGACCCCGATCGCGAACTCGGTGGAGTAGCCGTGGTCCTTCATCGCCTTCAGTTCGATCGTGCCCAGCCCCGCGGCGTCGGCGATGGCAGTACCGGACATCCCGGCGAAAATCATCGAACCCACCACGTTCACGTGGCCGAGGCCGCCTTTCATCCAGCCGACCAGCGCAAGTGCGAAGTTGTAGATCCGGTTGGTGATGCCCGCCGAATTCATCAGGTTGCCGGCGAAGATGAAGAACGGCACGGCGAGCAGCGGGAAGCTGTCGATGCCGCCGTACATCCGGTGGATGACGACGAAGTCGGGGATCGTGCCCGACACCATGACGAACACGAGGGAGGCCACCGCCATCGCCATGGCGACCGGCAGGCCGCTCACCATCAGCGCGAGGAACCCGGTGAGCAGGCCCGAACTCATTTCGTTCCCTCATGGGCAACGTCGGCGAATTCCGGGCGCTCGAGTACCGTGAATCCCTGCCTCCAGTGCCGCCAGGCCACCTGCACGGAGCGCAGGAACATCAGCGCGAAGCCGAACATCATCGCGCCGAAGACCCAGCCCATCGGCAGGTCGATGATCGCCATGCGCGACGAGCCGATCTTGCCGATCAGCAGCCATGTGAGCCAGGTCGCATAGCCGAGGAACGCACAGCGCACCGCATCGACGAACGTCGCGAGGGCCCGGCCGAACTTCGCCGGCATCAGGCGGTAGAAGTAGTCGACGTGGATGTGGTTGTTCTTGCGGACCGACATCGCCGCCCCGATGAACACGATCGCCACGAGCAGGTAGCGCGCGATCTCCTCGGTCCAGCCGGCGGCGTCGTTCAGGGCGTAGCGCGTGAACACCTGGTAGAAGACGACGAACGCCAGGATCCAGAACAACGCGAAGCTGACCCAGTCCTCGAAGGCGTATATCGATACGTCGATCGGCTCGTCGGTCACGTGGAACTGGCCGTCGGCACCGATCACATGTTCGTCTTTCACTTCAGGCGCGCCCATGGATGCCCTGTCCGTGTGTCAGTGGTTGTCCCGCGGGACCAGCGCCCCGCTTTTTCCCACGAGGAAGTCGAGGTCCGCGCCCTGGTCGGCCTGCAGCACATGGTCGTTGTAGAGCTTCCAGTAGCCTCGCGTGAGCGGCGGCTTGGGCGCCTTCCACTTCCTGCGCCGCTTCGCCAGCTCTTCCTCGGGCACGAGAAGCTCGAGCCTGCGCTTCGAGACGTCAAGCTCGATCAGGTCGCCGTTCTCGACCAGCGCGAGCGTGCCGCCCGCGGCCGCCTCGGGCGCGGAGTGCAGGACCACGGTGCCGTAGGCGGTGCCGCTCATGCGCGCGTCCGAGATCCTCACCATGTCGGTGATGCCCTTCTTCAGGAGGCGCGGCGGCAGCGGCATGTTGCCGACCTCGGCCATGCCCGGGTAGCCCTTCGGGCCGCAGTTCTTCAGCACCATGACGCTGTCGGCGTCGATCTTCAGGGCCGGGTCGTCGATGCGGGTGTGGAAGTCCTCGATGTTCTCGAACACCACGGCGCGGCCCTTGTGCTTCATGAGCTTCGGCGTGGCGGCGGAAGGCTTGATGATCGCGCCGTCCGGGCACAGGTTGCCGCGCAGCACCGCGATGCCGGTGTTCTTCTTGAAGGGCTTGTCGAAGCTGTGGATCACCTTGCGGTCGTGGCAGGGCGCGTCCTTGTTGTTCTCCCAGATCGACTTGCCGTTGATGGTCAGGGCGTCCTTGTGGAGCTTGCCCTTCCTGCCCAGCTCGCGGATCACCACGGGCAGGCCACCGGCGTAGTAGAAATCCTCCATCAGGTACTTGCCGTTCGGCATCAGGTTCACGAGCGTGTGGATGCCGCGGCCGAACTTGTCCCAGTCCTCGAGCTTCAGGTCCACGCCGATCCGGCGTGCGATCGCGATCAGGTGGATCACCGCGTTGGTCGAGCCGCCGATGGCCGCGTTCACGCGGATCGCGTTCTCGAAGGCCTTGCGGGTGAGCACCTTGGAGAGGTTCATCTTCTCGCGCACCATCTCCACGGCGCGCCGTCCGGCTTCCCGCGCGAGCACGTAGCGGCGCGCGTCGACCGCGGGGATCGCGGCATTGCCCGGCATGCCCACGCCGAGGGCCTCGACCATGGAGGCCATCGTGGAGGCGGTGCCCATGGTCATGCAGTGGCCGTGCGAACGATGCATGCAGGACTCCGCCTCGTGGAACTCGTCCTTGGTGATCCTGCCTGCGCGCAGGTCCTCGGACATCGACCACACGTTGGTGCCCGAGCCGATGTCCGTGCCGCGGTACTTGCCCGAGAGCATCGGCCCGCCGGAGACGGCCACCGTGGGCAGGTCGACGCTCGCGGCGCCCATCAGCAGCGCCGGCGTCGTCTTGTCGCAGCCCACCAGCAGCACTACGCCGTCCAGCGGGTTGCCGCGGATCGACTCCTCGACGTCCATGCTGACGAGGTTGCGGTAAAGCATCGCGGTCGGGCGCAGCAGCGTCTCGCCGAGCGACATCACCGGGAATTCGAGAGGGAATCCGCCGGCTTCCAGGACGCCGTCCCGCACATGCTGGGCGATGACGCGGAAGTGCGAGTTGCAGGGCACCAGCTCGGACCACGTGTTGCAGATGCCGATCACCGGACGGCCGTCGAACTGGTCGTGCGGAATGCCCTTGTTCTTCATCCAGCTGCGGTAGATGAAGCCGTAGATGTCGTCGCGGCCGAACCACTTGACGCTGCGCAGGCTCGGGTCCTTCTTCTTGGTCGCCATCAGGAAGTCCCCCGGGTCAGTAGGTGGCCCGGCCACCGGAAATGTCGAACACCCCCGCGGTCGAGAACGAGCAGTCCTCGGAGGCGAGCCAGCCGACCAGCGCCGCGATCTCGTCGACCTGCACGAAGCGGTTCATCGGGATCTTGGACAGCATGTAGTTGATGTGCTGCTCGGTCATCTGGTCGAAGATCGCGGTCTTCGCCGCGGCCGGCGTCACGCAGTTGACCAGCACGCCGGTCTGGGCCAGCTCCTTGCCCAGGGACTTCGTGAGCGAGATCACGCCTGCCTTCGAGGCCGAGTAGGCCACGGCGTTCGGGTTGCCTTCCTTGCCGGCCACCGAGGCGATGTTGACGATGCGGCCGTACTTGGCCTTCACCATGTGCGGCGCCACGGCGCGGCAGCAGAGGAACTGGCTGGTGAGGTTCACCGACAGGACCTTGAGCCATTCCTCGACCGGGTAGTCGACGGTAGGCTTGTTCATGCCGGCGATGCCCGCGTTGTTGACGAGCACGTCGATCCTGCCAAGGTCGGCGGCCGCCTTCGCGGTTGCGCGCTCCACCGAGTCGGGGTCGGAGACATCCACCTTGTCCGGCGCGTCGAGGTCCCACACCCGCACCTTGGCGCCGGAGGCTTCGAGGCGCTTTACGATGGCGGCGCCTATGCCCTGCATGCCGCCGGTGACGATCGCCGTGCGGCCCTTGAAATCCAGTTGGTTCATTGCGGAATCACTCCTTCACCGCGCCGGTCATGCCCGACACGTAGTATTCGACGAAGAACGAGTACAGCACCGCCACCGGCAGCGAGCCCAGCAGCGCGCCGGCCATCAGCGCACCCCAGTGGTAGACGTCGCCTTCCACCAGTTCGGTGATCACGCCCACCGGCACGGTCTTCACCTCGGAGGAAGACACGAAGGTCAGCGCGTAGATGAACTCGTTCCACGACAGCGTGAACGCGAAGATGCCCGCCGAGATGAGCCCGGGCACCGCCAGCGGCAGGATGATCATCACGAGGATCTGCCAGCGCGTGGCCCCGTCGATCAGGGCGCACTCCTCGAGTTCGTAGGGAATCGACCTGAAGTACCCCATCAGGAGCCAGGTGCAGAACGGGATCAGGAACGTCGGGTAGGTCAGGATCAGCGCCCAGCGCGTGTCGAACAGGCCGAGCTTGAACACGATCGCCGCGAGCGGGATGAACAGGATCGAGGGCGGCACGAGGTAGGCGAGGAAGATGCCCATGCCGGTGAAGCGCGAGCCCTTGAAGCGCAGGCGCTCGATCGCGTAGGCCGCCAGCACGCTTGCAAACAGCGAAAAGAAGGTCGAGACCACCGACACGATGATGGTGTTCCACATCCAGTCCGGGTAGGCGGTGTGGAACAGCAGTTTCTCGAAGTGCGCGAGCGTCGGCGAACCGATCCAGAACGGGTTGGCCGCCTTGCTGAGCAGCTCCGCATCGGGCTTGAAGGCGGTCATCCCCATCCAGTAGAACGGGAACAGCAGCACGAACAGGAACACGAGGACCGGGATGTAGGTCACCACCCAGCGCCGCGGCAGCGAATCCAGGTACTCCATGCCCCCCTCGGAGGCGACCTTTTCTTTTGCGCTCATTTGTCGCCGGCGCCCTGTTGCCAGGCGCGCCTTTGCAGTCCGAAGTAGGAGAACAGGATCGCCGCGAGCAGGAACGGCACCATCGATGTGGCGAGCGCCGCGCCTTCGCCCAGCGCCCCGCCGGGGATCGCCCGCTGGAAGGACAGGGTCGCCATCAGGTGGGTTGCGTTCAGCGGCCCGCCGCGCGTAAGCACGTAGATCAGCTGGAAATCGGTGAATGTGAACAGCACGGAGAAGGTCATCACCACGGCGATGATCGGGGTGAGCATGGGCAGCGTGATGTACCAGAATCGCTGCCATTCCGTGGCGCCGTCCAGGGACGCCGCTTCGTACAGCGAGGCCGGGATGGTCTGCAGGCCCGCGAGCAGCGTGATCGCGACGAAGGGTACGCCGCGCCAGACGTTGGCGGCGATAGTCGACAGGCGCGCCATCCACGGCTCGCCGAGGAAGTCCACGTACGTGGTGATCAGGCCCATCTTCACCAGCGCCCACGACAGCACCGAGAACTGCGCGTCGTACAGCCACCAGAACGCGATCGCCGAAAGGGCGGTGGGGACGATGAAGGGCAGCAGCACGATCGCGCGCAGGAACGCCTTGAACGGCAGGTTCTTGTTGAGCAGCAGTGCGAGCCACAGGCCGAGGACGAACTTCGCCACGCTCGCCACGACCGTATAGAAAAGGGTGTTGAAGAGGGACAGCCGGGCGACCGAGTCGCCGAACAGGAACTCGAAGTTGTCCAGGCCGACCCATACGCCGTCGCGGCCGATCTTGGCGTCGGTGAAACCGAGCCATGTGCCCAGGCCCAGCGGGTAGGTCAGGAAGACGACCAGCAGCGCACCCGCGGGCACCATGAACAGCAGCCCGAGCACGTTGCGGTTGTCGAAGAAGCGGGAAAGGCTCACCGGGATTCCAGTCGGGAAAAAAGCCGGGGCACGGGGTTGGCCGTGCCCCGGCCGGGCTTACACCTTGTAGTAACGCTGCGCGCGCTTCTCGGCGCGCTCGGCGGCTTCCTTCGGCGACTTGGAGCCGCTGGCGGCCTCCGCCACCATGTTGACCATGACGAAGTCGGCCATCGTCTGCGCCGAGGAGTAGCCCATCGTTCCGGCGTAGCCGTGCGCCTGCATGACCTTCATCGCGTCGCGGTACGGGGTGTGCTTCGGGTCGACCGTCCAGATCGGGTTCGACTCGTAGGCCTTCAGCGGCTGCGTGACGTAGCCGATCGCCTGCTGCTGCCAGACCTCGTACTGCTCCTTCTCCATCATGAACTGCAGGAAGGCCTTCGCCGCCTGCGGGTACTTGGTGTACTTGAAGATCATCTGGTTGAAGAACAGGTTCAGCTCGGTCGGGCGGCCGACCGGGCCGATCGGCATGTTGGCGTGCTGGATGTCGTCGGCGAGCGCCTTGATCTTCGGGTCGGTCGAGGTCTTCGAAGCGTAGTAGACCGAGATCCCGTTGGCGGTCAGGCTGATCTGCCCGTCGAGGAAGGCCTTGTTGTTGTTCGGGTCGAGCCAGGACAGCGTGCCGGGCGCGAAGGTCTTGTATAGCTCCGCCGCGTACTCCAGCGCCTTGATCGTCTCGGGGCTGTTGATGACGACGTTGTTCTTCGCGTCAACCATCTTGCCGCCGAACGCCCACACCAGCCAGTGGGTCCAGCTGTTGCCGTCGCCCGTGGCGTTGCCGAGCGCGAAGCCGGGCGGCGTACCTTTCGCCTTGAGCGCCTTGCACAGCTCGAGAAAGCCCGCGGTGTCCTTGGGGACCGTAGTGAAGCCGGCGGCCTTCACGTGGCTCTCGCGGTACACGAGGCAGTTCCCGGCGCAGCCCAGGGGCAGCGCGATCCAGCGGTTCTTCTGGAACAGGTACTGCTTGCAGACGTCGTAGAAGCCGCCGTACTTGGCCGCGAGGTAGTTCGCGACGTCGGTCACGTCGAGCAGCTTGTCCGGGTACAGGTTCGGGTCGTCGAACGTGCCGAGGATGATGTCCGGGCCGCTGCCCACGTTGGCGGCCACGGCCGCCTTCGGGCGCACGTCCTCCCAGCTCTCGCTGTCGACGCGCACTTCGACGCCGGTCGCCTTGGTGAACGCCGCCACGTTCTTCATGTACTGGTCTTCGTCGCCCTGCACGAAACGCTTCCAGCGCAGCACGCGCAGCTTCGCGCCCTTCTCCGGGGTGAGCTTGAGTGCGGGCGCGGCGCCCTTGGCCTGCGCAAGCGCCTCGCCACCCACGCCTGCGGCAGCGGTGCCGGCGGCCACGCCGGCGGACATCTTCAGGAAATCCCTTCTGTTGGTGTTCATGGTCTCCTCCGTTGGTGACTTGGAACGTTGGTCTGGCACGAATCGGTCAGGGTGCTCAGGCGAGCCGTACCCCGCTCGCCGGGTCGAACAGGAAAGTCAGTCCCGGGCGCAGGTGCACCGTCTCGCCCGGGTGGAACTCGTGGCGTTCGCGCACCACGGCCGTCACGTCGACCCCGGCAAGCTTGCAGTAGATCTGGGTGTCGGCGCCCGTGGGCTCCACGACGACGATTTCCACCGGCAGGCCGTCCGGGGCCACCGACAGGTGCTCGGGCCTCACGCCGACGATCACGTCGCGCCCGGCTTCGGCCTTGCAGTTCGCCGACAGCGGCAGGCGGATGCCGGCGCCGACCGCAATCCCCTCGCCGGTCACCTTGCCCGGCAGGAAATTCATCGCCGGCGAGCCGATGAAGCCCGCCACGAATAGGTTCGCCGGGTTGTCGTAGAGCTCCAACGGCGTGCCGACCTGCTCGGTGACCCCGGCGTTCATGACCACGATCTTGTCGGCCATCGTCATCGCCTCGATCTGGTCGTGCGTCACGTAGATGGAGGTGGTCTTGAGGCGCTGGTGCAGGGCCTTGATCTCGGTGCGCATCTGCACACGCAGCTTCGCGTCCAGGTTCGACAGCGGCTCGTCGAACAGGAACACCTGCGGCTTCCTCACGATCGCGCGGCCCATCGCCACGCGCTGGCGTTGCCCGCCCGAGAGCTGGCGCGGGTAGCGGGCCAGGTACTCGGTCAGGCCGAGGATGGCCGCCGCTTCGTCCACGCGCCGCTTGATGGCTTCGGCCGGTTCGTTGGCGAGCTTCAGGCTGAAAGCCATGTTGTCCTGCACGGTCATGTGCGGGTACAGGGCGTAGTTCTGGAACACCATCGCGATGTCCCTTTCCTTGGGGGCGACGTTGTTGACCACGCGTTCGCCTATGCGGATCTCGCCGCCGGTGATTTCCTCCAGCCCGGCGATCATGCGCAGCAGCGTCGACTTGCCGCAACCCGAAGGCCCGACGAGGACGCAGAACTCGCCGTCCTCGATGGCGATGTCCACGCCGTGCACCACGCGCGTGGACCCGAAGGCCTTCCTCACCCCGCTCAGGGTTACTGCTGCCATGTCAATTCGGCCATGTCATTGCCCCACCTTCCAGTCTTTGCTGTAGCGCTTCCTGGTCATGCCCATGTGCCGGCGCATCGCGGCGCGCGCGGCGCGCGGATCGCGCTTGCCGATCGCCGCGACCACCGCCTGGTGCTCGCGCACCGCGTCGGCGGACATCAGGGGGTACTCGAGCTTGCGTTCGAGCGCCCGGTAGAGGGGTCCTGCCCGCTGGTCCCACAGCGTCTGCACCATCAGCACCAGCGCGCTGTTGCCGGTCGCTTCCGCCACGGTCACGTGGAAGGCTCGGTCGGCGTCGAGGGGGTTGTGGTGGCGGCGGCTTTCGCCGACGTAATTCGCGTGCGCCTTGCGGACCGCGCGGACCTGCGCGGGCGTGGCGTGCTTCGCGGCCAGCGCCGCGCATTCGCTCTCGATCATCATGCGGGCCTGGATCACCTCGAAGGGCCCCGATTCGCCGGCCAGTTCGGCGCCGCTACGGCGCTCGCCGGGCTGGGCGACGTAGATGCCCGAGCCCACACGGACGTCGAGCAGTCCCTCGACCTCAAGTGCGATCAGGGACTCGCGCACCGAGGGCCGCGACACGCCGAGCTGCCTGGCGAGGTCGCGCTCCGGCGGCAGCCGTCCGCCGGGCGTGTACTCGCCCTCGGCGATCAGCGCGCGTATCTGGTCTGCGATCTGCCGGTAAAGGCGCCGCGGTTCGACTGTCTGGATGGGCATTGTCTCGTGCGCCGGATTTGTCTGTTTGCGAAGCGTGCTTCCGGCTGCCGGGGCAGACTAGCAATGCGTTCCGGGCTGGTCAAGTGGTCAGGCCAATTTCGGATCGGATCCCGGCAACCCGTGGTGCGATGCAGCGCGACCGGGCGGTGTCCGGGGTGTGCGCGGGCCGTTGCTATAATCCGCGCTCCCCGCAGCACAACCCGGATGTGGAGACCCCTTTGGCTGGCAGACTCGCAGGCAAGACCGCGCTGATCACCGCGGCAGGACAGGGCATAGGCCGCGCGACGGCCGAGGCGTTCGCACGGGAAGGCGCCACCGTCTGGGCGACCGACGTGAACCCGAAGACGCTCGCCGAACTCGACGGCAAGCCCGGCATCAGGACCCGCGTCCTCGACGTGATGGATGAGGCGGCCGTCAACGCCGCGGCGAAGGAGGTCGGCGCGATCGACATCCTGTTCAACTGCGCGGGCTACGTGCACCAGGGTACGATCTTCGAGTGCTCCCCCGAGGACTGGGAGTTCAGCTTCAACCTGAACGTGCGCTCGATGTACTACACCTGCCGCGCTTTCCTGCCGGCGATGCTGGCCAGGGGCGGCGGCTCGATCATCAACATGTCCTCGATCGCCTCGAGCGTGAAGGGCCTGCCGAACCGGGTCGTGTACGGCGCGTCCAAGGCCGCCGTGATCGGCCTTACCAAGGCGATCGCGGCGGATTACGTGAAGCAGGGTATCCGCTGCAACTGCATCGGCCCCGGCACCGTCGATACGCCTTCGCTGCACGATCGCATCAACGCGTTCGCCGACCCCGTGCAGGCGCGCAAGGACTTCATCGCCCGCCAGCCGATGGGGCGCCTTGGCGCGCCGGAGGACATCACGGGCATCGTCGTGTTCCTCGCTTCGGACGAATCGAAATTCGCCACCGGCAACATGTACTCGGTCGACGGCGGAATGACCATCTAGGTTACTGGGAGAACTGAATGAAACTTTGTCGTTACGGCAAGAACGGCTTCGAGAAGCCGGGCATGATCGATGCGCAGGGCAAGCTCCGCGACCTGTCCAAGGTCGTCGAGAACATCGGCCCGAACGAGATTTCGCCGCGCGGCCTGAAGAACCTCGCGCGCATCAAGCCGGAGAGCCTGCCGATCGTCACCGGCAATCCGCGCATGGGCGTTCCCTACGTGGGTATCGGCAAGTTCGTGGCCATCGGCCTCAACTACTCCGACCACGCCAAGGAAGCCGGCATGGCGATCCCGAGCGAGCCGATCATCTTCAGCAAAGCCACCACCTCGATCAGCGGCCCGGACGACGACGTCATCCAGCCCCCGCATTCCACCAAGCTCGACTGGGAGTGCGAACTCGGGATCGTGATCGGCACGACCGCACGCCACGTCTCCGAGGAAAAGGCCCTCGAGCACGTGGCCGGCTATTGCGTGGTGAACGACGTTTCGGAGCGCGCGTTCCAGCTGCAGTCGTCACAGTGGGACAAGGGCAAGGGCTACGACACCTTCGGCCCGATCGGCCCGTGGCTGGTGACGACCGACGAGATTCCCGACCCGCAGGTCCTCGACATGTTCCTCGACGTGAACGGCCGTCGCATGCAAGGCGGCAACACGCGCACGATGATCTTCGGCTGCGCCCACCTCGTTTCCTACGTGAGCCAGTACATGACGCTGCTGCCCGGCGACATCATCACCACCGGCACGCCCCCGGGCGTGGGCATGGGCGTGAAGCCCAACCCGGTGTTCCTGAAGCCCGGCGACGTCATGAAGCTCGGCATCCAGGGCCTCGGCACGCAGACCCAGAAAGTCGTGCCGTATTCCGGGTAGGCGACCGGAAACGCGCAAAAAAAAGCCCGGCTCGCCGGGCTTTTTTCATTGGACCTGCGGGGCGCTCAGGCGCCGGGCTTGGGGTCTTCGGCCTCGGACGGCTGCGCGGCCGCGGGGTCACCGTCTGCGGCGGCCTTCGCGGCCAGTTTCTTCAGGCGCTTTTCTTCCTGCTTCTTCTTCTTGGCGAGTTCCTTCTGGCGCTTTTCGTACTGGAAGTTTGGCTTGGCCAATTCGACGTACTCCTTGAGGGTGGGTCTGGATTCCCGGGCGGTCAGGCCCAAGAATAGCCTAAAGTCGAAACCCGGGCCGCAAACTCAGTAGCTCATGCTTGCGGCACTGAGGATTCCCGCCCCCACCGACAGTGCCCCGAGGAACACGCCCGAGGCCACCTTGCCGGCCTGGATGTCGCGCCCGAGGTCGGGCAGCACCAGCCGGGTGGCCCCGTACACCAGGAGCTGGACCACCAGCGCGATCGTCGCCCAGATGGCGAGGTCCCAGGGGTTCACGCTGTGCTCCACCGCCGAGGCCAGCGGCAGCACGAAGCCGATCAGCGAGCCCGAAAGGCTCGCCGCGGCGGCGCTGTTGCCTTCCCGGATCAGCGCGATTTCCTTGTACGGCGTGACCCGCACATAGATCGCGATGAACAGGGTGACGAACACGATGCACAGGCCGAAATAGGCGAGGAACTCGTCCAGGCCCTGCAGGGACAGTTTCAGGAATTCCATCTGCGCGTCCTCCTCATTCGAAATAGTGCGGCACGAACCGGCTGGTGTTCTTCGTGATCGGCGAATCGTCCTCGCGGATGCCCATGCCCGCGGCGGCGTCGCCGACGATCCACGAGCCGATCACCGCGTAGCGCCTGCCCTCTGGCGTCTCGTAGCCGGGCAGCGGCGCGTAGCCCTGGTAGACCCAGCCCTCCGCCCCGTAGCCGCCGGGCTCGCGGACTACGCCGAGGCGCCGGTTCAGCGTCACGTTCGCGCCTTCGCGCGAGAGCAGCGGCTTCTTCACGTACTCGCCCGCGAAGCGCGACGGCGTGAAATAGGCCGGCAGCAGGTTTGGGTGGCCGTAGTTCAGCTCCCACAACACCGCCAGCAGCGCCTTGTTCGACAGCAGCATCTTCCAGGCGGGCTCGATCCAGTGCGCGGGTTGCCGGAGCAGGTGGGGGGCGAACGCCTCGCGCACCATCCATTCCCAGGGGTAGAGCTTGAAGATCCGCTCGACCGGCGCGTCTTCGAGGTCCACGAAGCGCCCGGTCGAATCGTCCCAGCCGAGGTCCTCGATCCACAGGGCGCGCGCGTCCCACCCCGCCTGCAGCGCGGTGTCGCGCAGGTATTCGGTGTTGCCGGAGTCCTCTTCGTTGTCCTTCACGCAGGCGAACCATAGCGGTAGCGCGGCCCCGGCGCCCTTCAGCGCGCGCCAGCGGTCGATCAGCTTCTCGTGCAGCGAGTTGAACTGGTCCGAGTCCGGGCGCGTGTCCTCCAGCCAGTGCCACTGGATGACGCTCGCCTCAAGCAGCGCGGTCGGCGTGTCGGCGTTGTACTCGAGCATCTTCGGGTCGCCCTCGCCGTCCCAGCTGAAATCGAAGCGGCCGAAGACGGACGGGTCGCGACGGCGCCACGATTCGGCGATCATCGCGTGGAAGGGCTCCGGGATCGCGAATTCGCCCATGCGCTTTTCCTTCACCACCACGTCCACCGCGGCGAGGCACAGCCTGTGCATCTCCTCGGTCACCGCTTCCAGCGCGTCGACCTGCCCGGCGCTGAAGGCGTAGCAGGCCGACTCGTCCCAGTAGACGCCGTCCATCGAGTGGTACGAAAAGCCCGCGTCTTCGCAGCGCTGCCGCCAGTTCTGCCTCGGCACGCTGTCCTCGCGCCGCATCCTTCAGCCGCCCGAGGACATCGAACGGGCGCTGGAGCCGAACCCGCTGCGGCTCACGGTGCTGCTGCCGGAAGCATGGCTGCTGCCCGACGAGTAGCTGCTTGTGGAGGAATCGGAACTCCCGGAGAAAAGGCTGCGGGTCCAGGAACGGCTGCTGCCGGAGGAGCCGGACTGGGCGAGCTGCGTGACGCCACCGCGCCCCGCGTAGGCGGCGTCGATCGCATTCGCGCTGGGCCGCGGCCGGCCGCTGGGAAAGCTCGAGCCGTAATAGCGCGGACCGTAGAAGTACGTGCTGGAGTACTTGCCGTCCCGTACCTGCTCACACTTGGCCGAGTTGCCCCAGTCCTTCGAGCAGTCGTCGAGCTTGGTGTAGACGTCGCGCTGCGACTCGGGCTCGCCGCACCCCGTGAGGGCAGCGCTCCCCGCCAGGACCAGCGTGATGGCTGCACTGCGCTTGCGTGTCGTTCCCATGGCTCCCCCCGCGGGTACACGCCGCAATAGTACACGCTGCATGCTCCATTAAGATGGCGTGCATCCCACTATCGGAACTTCCCATGGCACATGAACCCGGCGCTGCGGCGGAGCAGGACTTCCTCGTTCGGTGCGACGACCTGCGCACCTGCAAATTCTTTCCCGCGCCTTTGCCAGCGACCGTCGGCCCCGGGCGGGCCCTGTTGGGCATCGACGCATTTGCCTTCACCTCGAACAACGTCACCTACGCCGCGTTCGGCGAGGCGATGTCTTACTGGAACTTCTTCCCCGCGCCCGACGGGTGGGGGCGCATCCCGGTGTGGGGGTTCGGCACGGTGCTGTCCTCCACGGTCGAGGGCATCGTGCCGGGCGAGCGGTTCTACGGCTACTACCCGATGTCGGGCTGGGTCTGCCTGCAGCCGGAGCGGGTGGGCGCGCCGGGGTTCGTCGACGGGGCGCCGCACCGCAAGCCCCTGCATGCCGTCTACAATCAGTACCTGCGCACGACGACCGATCCCGGCTACGACCCGGCACGCGAAGCCGAGCAGATGCTGCTGCGGCCGCTCTTCGTCACCTCGTTCCTGATCGACGACCTCCTTGCCGACAACGGCTTCTTCGGCGCGCAGTCGGTCGTGCTGTCCAGCGCTTCGAGCAAGACCGCCTACGGCACGGCATTCCAGCTTGCGCAGCGGGGTGCGAAAGGGCGGCGCCCGGAGGTCGTGGGCCTGACTTCGCCTTCCAACGTTGCATTCGTCGAGCGTCTGGGCTGCTACGACCGGGTGGTGGCGTACGGCGATCTTGCTTCGCTGGACCCCGGTGTCGCGAGTGCCTACGTGGACATGTCCGGCGACGGCAGCGTGCGCAAGGCGCTGCACCAGCACTTCGGCGACAGCCTCAAGTACAGCTGTTCGGTCGGCGGCACGCACTGGGATGCGCTGTCCGGCGCGGGCGGCTTGCCCGGACCGCGGCCGACGTTGTTCTTCGCGCCGGCGCAGATCAAGAAACGCATGGGCGAGTGGGGGCCCGCAGATCTGCAGAATCGGATCGCTGCGGCCTGGAAGGCGTTCCTTGGCGCGGTCGCCGCGCCATCGGGAGGCTGGATGAAGGTCGTGTACGGCAGAGGGCCTGCCGAGGTCGAGCGCGTTTACTCCGCCATGCTCGACGGCCGCGCAAGGCCGGACGAAGGCCACATACTTTCCCTTTGAAGCGCCCCATGCACCCCGAATCCCCAACGCTGAGACTGCAGCGCATCGGCATCGAGCGGGCCGGCCCGCCCGTCGAAATCCAGCTCGACGGGGCCCCGTTCCACGCCCTCGAAGGCGAGTCTGTAGCGGCTGCGTTGACAGCCGCCGGCAAGCTCACTTTGCGCTGCTCGCCACAGGGTGATCCGCGCGGGCTCTACTGCGGCATGGGCGCGTGCTTCGAATGCCGCGTGACCCTCGACGGGATCCCGGGCCAGAGGTCATGCCTCGCCACCATCAAGGCCGGGATGCGCGTGGCGACCGGCAGGCAGGCGGTGGAAACCGCCGGGCCGTACCCTGCGCCCGGGCCTGCGCGATCCGAACGCTGCGCGGTCCTCGTGATCGGTGCCGGACCGGCTGGCCTCGCCGCGGCCGAAGCTGCGGCTGTGGCGGGCGTGGAGGTCGCGATCCTCGACGAGCGGCCCGCCACCGGCGGCCAGTTTTTCAAGCCCCTCGCCGCCAGCCATCGGTTTCGCAATGGTCGTCCGTCCGACAGCCAGTTCGGCAAAGGTGCCGGGCTCGTCGCACGCGTGCTGTCGCGCGGCGTGAGGATTTTCAATGCGACCACCGTGTGGGACGCGCGCGTGCGCGCAGAGGGCGGGGTGGCGGTGCAGGCGCTCGACGGCAAAGGGCCGGTCGCGTGGGAGGCGGACAAGCTCGTCGTCGCGACGGGCGCCTACGAAAGGCCGTGGGCCGTGCCCGGCTGGACACTGCCCGGCGTGATGACCACGGGCGCGGCACAGACGCTGTCGCGGTCCTATCGCGTCGCGCCGGGCCGGCGCGTCGTCTTCGCCGGCAACGGCCCGCTGAATTTCCAGGTCGCAGCGGACCTCGCGCGCAGCGGCGTGCAGGTCGTCGCGGTGGCGGAAGGCGCGGCCTCGCCGTTCCGGGCGCAGGCCGGCGACATTGCCGCGATGCTGGGCGCGCGGGCCGACCTCGTATGGCGTGGCGCGGGCTACGTCGCCGCCCTTCGGCGCAGGGGCGTGCCTGTCCTCTACAGGCATGTGCTGGTGCGAGTGGAAGGCGGCGAGCGGGCGGAGCGAGCCGTCCTCGCTGCGATCTCTCACGATGGCGAGGTCGTGCCGGGCAGCGAAAAGGCGTTCGACGCCGACGTCGTGTGCACCGGATACGGGTTCGCGCCGTCGAGCGAAATCGCCCGGCTCATCGGTTGCCGCCACGAGACGGGCCCCCGCAACGGCGGGATGCCCGCCGCGGTGTGCGACATGAACGGGCGCACCTCGATCCGGGACGTCTTCATCGCGGGGGACGTGGGCGGACCCTGGGGTGCGCACTCCGCGCTCCACCAGGGCGCGATCGCCGGCACCACGGCCGCTACCGACCTCGCCGGCCCTGCGAAGGGGGGCGCGGTGTCGCTTGCCCGCCGCGGCCTCGCGCTCGAAGCGGCTTTCCAGGACGCGCTCTGGCGAGTCTTCGCGATGCCGGACCTCGGCAACCGCCTTGCCGCGGACGACACGGTCGCATGCCGTTGCGAGAACGTGACCTTCGGTGCCGTGAAGGGGGCGCTCGCGAAGGGTGAGCGCACGCTTGCCGCCATCAAGCGCGCCACCCGCTGTGGCATGGGGCCTTGCCAGGGCCGTTACTGCTCGCCGTCGATCGCCGCGCTGCTTGCCGCGGATACAGGCGTCCGGGCGGACGATTCCACGTTCTTTCGCACGCAATCGCCGCTGCGCCCGGTGCAGATCGGCGCGATCGCGCGGGCCTGCGCCGAGCTGAAGGAGGTCGCGCCGCTGCGCGAGCCGGCGCCGGACCTGGAGGCGAATGCGAACGACCGCATCGGGACGTTCGGCACGCTCGTCATCGGCGGCGGCGTGATCGGCCTCGCCGTGGCGCGCGAGCTGGCGCGCCTCGGCCAGGACGTTGCGGTGCTCGAGCGCGGGCTGCCGCACGCGGAGGCCTCGGGCGTGAACGCGGGCAGCCTGCATGTGCAGTACCAGACGTTCGGCTTCCCGGACCTGGGCACGGACGCCGCGCGCAGTGCCGCCTCGACGCTCGCGCTGCAGCGCGACTCGGTGTACCTGTGGGATGAACTGGCGAACGAGACCGGCGCCGACTTCGAGATCGCCATCGAAGGCGGGCTCACCGTTGCGGACGACGCCGCGAGCGTGGCGCACCTGCGGCACAAGGTCGAGGTGGAGCGCCGCAGCGGCCTTGCGATCGACCTCATCCCCGGGGACGAGGCGCGCCGGCTCGCGCCGTACTTGTCGGGCGCGATCCTCGAAGCCTCGCTGTCGCGCGACGAAGGCAAGCTCAACCCGCTCAAGGCCGCCCCGGCGATGCTCGCCGCAGCTTTGGCGGCGGGCACTCGCTTGTACACGCACACACAGGTGCTTTCGATTGGACGCGACGCCGAGGGCTTCGTCGTGCATACCAGCCGCGGCATCTTCGCCGCGCAGCGCATCGTCAACGCCGCGGGTGCGTGGGCCGGCGCGATTTCCGCGCTGGCCGGGGATTCGATCCCGGTGCGCCCCAACCCGATCCAGATGCTGGTGACGGAGGCGCTGCCCCCGATGATTCCTTATCACCTCGCGCACGCGACGCGGCGGCTGACGCTGAAGCAGGCCGCCAGCGGCAACCTCGTCATCGGTGGCGGCTGGAAGGCGGTCTACGACACCGGTGCCGGGCGCATGCGGCCGTCGGCCGAAGGCTTCGGGGGCAACCTAGCCGTGGTGCTGGGCATGCTGCCCGGGCTCGGCGCCGTACACGTCATCCGGTCGTGGACCGGGATCGCGTTCACGACCGCGCCGGTGATCGGGGAGTCCGCGACGGTGCCCGGCCTGTTCCACGCGGTCGCACAGAACGGCATGACGCTCGGCCCGGCGATCGGACGCATGGTGTCGGGCCAGGTCCTTGGCCGCGCACCAGAATACGACCTGGCGCCGTTCTCGCCGCGCCGATTCGCCTGAATCTCGAGCTTTATGATGACAAAGCCCAGTACAGAAGCCGCTGAGCAGGCAGTTGATGTATCGATACCGGTACACTCAGGGGCGCCTGGGGCCGACGTCTCCGCATTCTCCAACCGCCTGCGCAAGAACCTCGCCCACTGGCAGAAGTGGGCGCGGCGGCGCGGGATCGGCTGCTACCGGGTCTACGACCGCGACGTGCCGCAGTTCCCGTTCGCGATCGACTGGTTCGCGGCCGCGTCCCCGCGCGCCGAGCCCCACCTGCACGTGCAGGAGATCGACACCGGGTGGAGGACCACGGATGCCGCGTATACCGCCTGGCTGGTCGCGGTCTGCGACGCGATCTGCGCAGCCTGCGGGGTTCCGGCCGCGCAGCTGCACCTCAAGCGCCGCGAGCGCCAGCGCGGCACCTCGCAGTACGAGAAGCTCGAGGGTGCCGCAGCCGAGGTGTTCGTGGTGGAGGAGGCCGGCCACCGATTCGAGGTCGACTTCGACACGTACCTGGACACGGGCCTCTTCCTCGACCACCGGCCCATGCGCGGGCTGGTGGCCGACGCCGTTGCCGCCCGCGAGCAGGCGGGCGCGGGCACGGCGTTCCTGAACCTCTTCGCCTACACCGGCAGCTTCACGATCTACGCCGCGTGCGCGGGTGCCGCCCGTTCGACCACGGTGGACCTCTCCAATACCTACCAGGCGTGGACCGGGCGCAACTTTGCGCTGAACGGGATCGACCCGGCGCGGCACGAACTCGTGCGCGCAGACGTGCTGGCCTGGCTGGGCGAAGCGGTGGCTTCCGGGCGGAGGTACGACGTCATCGTCCTCGACCCGCCGTCGTTTTCGAACTCCAAGAAGATGCAGGGCGTACTCGACGTGCAGCGGGACCACGTGCGGATGGTCCGGCAGTGCCACGAGCTGCTTTGCGCCGGGGGCGAACTGTACTTTTCGACCAACCTGCGTTCGTTCGGGCTCGACGCGTCCCTCGCAACGGACCTTGCGATGCGCGAGATCACCCACCAGAGCGTGCCGGAGGACTTCCGTCGCCCGAACCGCCCTCCGCCGCACCAGGCATGGAAGGCGGGAAAGTGAGAGGCGCAATCAGCCGCCGCCCACGCCCCGGTTGAGTTTTTCCAGCCCGAGCTCGGCGCGCAGGTCTTCGGTCGCCTCCGATTTGAAATCCTCCAGCGGGATCCCGCTCCCGTCGGCGAGCTTCACCACCGAATTGAAGGACGCGACGATCGCGGCCGCATCGACCAGCGCCGCGGTGCCCATCCCGGCGCAAAGCGCGTCGCGCGCCCTCGCGCGCCGCGCCTCGTCGCCGCGCAGCATCGCCTCGCCGAACTCGACGAGCAGCGTGCCATGGGGAACCCCGACCCCGCCGCCGTCGCCCTCGAGCGCGGCACCCATGTCGTACTCCTCGCCTGCATGCTTGCCGCTCGCACGGAGCAGCGCCGTATGGCTGACGGTTCAGTAGTAGCACCCGTTCAGCGCCGAGACCCGCCCGGCGAGGAGTTCCATCTGCACGTGCGACAACGCCCGGAATTCCCGGGTGAAGTCGCGGATCTCGTGGTCCTTCAGGTAAAGCGCCACGTCGAGGTCGAAGAACGTGATCACCTCCTGCGGCACGAGGCTCAGCGCGCGGTGGATGTTCTTCACGCCATGGATCGAGTAGGGGTCGGGGTCGCCGGGCCGCAGGTCTTCCGGCGCGACCGTGCTGACCCAGGCGAGGTCCCGCTTCGCGCCCGCGGGACGGTGGCGGGACGGCGCGCCCGGCAGGGCCGGCGGGAGCGCCCGCTGCGGCAGGCCGAGCGAGAGGTCGAACGTGTCGAGCGCGGTGATGACCGCGACCACGCCCACGGCCTCAACGTACTGTTCCTCGGATACGCCGGACCCGAGCATCGAGTACAGCCACTTTTTCGTCAGGCGGCCCGCGTCGGTGGCGAGGCGGTGCACGATCTCGATCACCTCTTCCGGCAGCGTGCTCGTGCTGTCGTGGAAGCCCGGCACCGTGTAAGGGGACAACGCTTCCTTGCGTCGCCGGCACAAGGCGCATGAGTGGGCCTTCCTTGCCTCGGCCGCGATCGCGAGCCGTTCGGCCCCGGTCCACCATGTGCCGGGCGCGGCGAGCCGATGCCACGCGAGCGCGCATTCGCGCCCTAGTTCGGCGCGGATTTCGAGGGATGCGGGATCGAAGACCGGCGTGTGCGACACGTTGAACTCCCAGTGGGATTTTCTGCAATACTCGATCTATACCGCCGGCCCGGGAGGCAGACAAGGGCCGGATCGAAATCCCGACTGTCCGGAGGAAGAGCGAGTTCCATGACCGAGGAAGCCTCCCGCCTGGAGCGCGGCGCGCCCGAGGGACGTCCCCTGCCGTTCGCGGCGCCCTGCAACCTGCTGCCGGCCGGCGCGCCACTGGGCTGGGTACGCAAGGGCTGGCAGGACTACCGCCGCGCGCCGGCGCAGAGCCTCGCCTACGGTGCCGCGATCGTCGCGCTGTCATGGGTCGTGACCGGCATCGGGCTGAGGGTGGGCAGCTACTGGGCGGTGCTGGTGCTGCTGTCGGGCTTCGTGTTCGTCGCGCCGCTGCTCGCGCTGGGCCTGTACTCGATCAGCCGGCAGCTCGAGCGCGGCGCCGCGCCTTCGATGGCGACGGGCCTCGCCGAGATGCTCCGCAGCCTCGGCACCCTCATGGTGTTCGCGCTCGCACTTCTGGTGGTGTTCCTGGTGTGGGCGCGGGCGGGCTCGATGGTCCACGTGTTCTTTCCCGTGCGCTCAAACCCGGACCTCGGCCAGCTTGCGACGTTCCTTGCGATCGGCTCGGCCGTGGGCTCGATCTTCGCGTGCATCACCTTCCTCTTCAGCGCCTTCTCGCTGCCGATGATCTGCGACCGCGACACCGACGCGATCACGGCGATCGTGACCAGCGTGAACGCGGTGCTGCGCAACAAGCCCGCGATGGCGGTCTGGGCGGCGCTGATCGTCGGGCTGACGGCGCTGGGCTTCGCCACCGCCCTCTTCGGCCTCGCTGTGGCGATCCCGGTACTGGGGTACGCGACCTGGCACGGCTATCGCGAGACCGTCGACGCGGGCGCATGGCCATCGCACGGGGCCGGCTGAACGCCGTCCCCGATGCCCGGCGAAACACCGTTGCGCGACCCCCGTGGACTGCAGCATGATAGGGCCATGAATGCCGCCGACCTGCCCAAGCTGAAGACCCGACGCCTGTCGAACGCGTTCGGGGTCGAGATCACAGACATCGACCTGCGCGAGAGGCAGGACGACGCCACCATCGCCGCGATCCGGGCGTTGTGGAACGAGTACGGCATCGTCCTGCTGCGCAACCAGGCCATCACGCCCATCCAGCTGATCGAGTACAGCCGCCGCTTCGGCGAGCTGGACCGGCACGAGACGCTGAAGCAGTTCCGCCACCCGGACTACGAGGAGTTGTTCGTGCTGTCGACCATTCCCGTGGACGGCAAGCCCTCCGTCAGCGAGAACGTCGGCCGGCACTGGCACTCTGACCTGTCGTATACGCTGCGTCCCCCTCACGGGTCGATCTTCCACGCGCAGATCCTGCCCGAGGTCGGCGGGGACACGCTGTTCACCAGCACCGCGGCGGCCTACGACGCGCTGTCGGACACGATGAGGAAGATCCTCGACCCGCTCGAGGCGGTGCATGACTACATGCGGGTCGAGAACATGAAGAAGCGCGATCCCGACCTGGTCGCCGCGCTGGGCAAGGCCAACCCGCCGGTCGTGCAGCCGCTCGTGCGCCCGCACGAGGAGACGGGCAGGAAGACGCTGTACATGGGCGAGCAGGTCACCAAGCAGGTCGTCGGAATGACCGAGCGTGAGTCCGCCCCGCTGCTCGAATTCCTCGCCGGGCACATGGTGGATCCGCTCTTCACCTATCGCCAGAAATGGCAGAAGAACGACATCATCATGTGGGACAACCGCAGCACGATGCACCTGGCGCTGGCCGACTTCGACCCGGGCGTACACCGCTACTGCATGCGCACGACCATCCTCGGCAAACCGAGCGGTTACCTCTACAAAGGCTAGCCTGCCAGCAGCCTTTCCAGGCTCTGCTCGCGGATCCCGTAGAAGTCCTTGATCTCGCGGATTTGCGCGCGGACCGGTTCGGCGTCCGCGGGGTGGCTGCGCTTCACCGCCAGGATCATCTTGTTCTTGCTCGTGTGCTCGAGCGACACGAACTCGAAGATCTTGGAGTCGTAGCCTTCCGATTCCAGCAGCAGCGAACGCAACCCGTCTGTCACCATCTCGGCCTCCTGCCCGAGATGGATGCCGTGGTGGAGCAGCGGCTTCAGCAGCTTCGGCATGGCCATCTGCGGCCGCAGTTCCTTGTGGCAGCACGGCGCGCACATCACGATCGAGGCATTCGCGCGGATCCCGGCGTGGATCGCGTAGTCGGTGGCGGTGTCGCAGGCGTGCAGCGCGATCATGATGTCGATGGGCTCCGCGGCGTGGCTGCGGATATCGCCGCGCTGGAAGTCGAGCCCCTTGAGGCCCAGCCTTGATGCCGCCGAGGCACAGAGCTGCACGAGGTCCTCGCGCAGTTCGACGCCCGTCACCCGTGCGTCGATCCCGAGCGTGCTGGTGAGGTAGTCGTGAACCGCGAAGGTCAGGTAGCCCTTGCCGCAGCCGAAGTCGACCACGCGCACCTGCTTCCCGCCTTTCAGCGCCGACGTCGTGAACGCGTGGTCGAGCACCTCGATGAACTTGTTGATCTGCTTCCACTTCTTCGCCATCGCCGGGACCAGCTTGTGGTTCGCGTCGGTGATTCCCAGCGCCGCAAGGAAAGGCCGGTCGAGGTCGAGGAAGCGGTGCTTCTCGCGGTCGTGCTCCTCCGGCGAGGCCTCGATCGCGGCGCGGCCGGCGCGCAGGCTGTACTTGCCCTTGCGGCTGACCGCGAGCTGGATGTCCTGCGTCGTGGTCAGCAGGTGCGCGTTCTCGAAGGACGTGCCGAGCTCCTCGCCGACCGCAGCGAGGGCCTCGGCGACCGGCACGTTCTTCGTCACGTCGCGGGTCTTGTACCGGTAGGTGAACGACAGGCACGGCTCGCCGCGCACCGTGAGGCGCCGCGCGATCACGCGCTGCAGTTCCGGCTCGGCGCCGCGGTACTTGGCGAGCACCAGTTTCGAAAAGGTGTCCTGCTCGAGGGACTTCGACAGCAGCGTGAGGAACTGCGCGCGCTGGGCGTCGGGGGGCGTGGCGGGTGCTGAAGGCATGGGCCATCGTATCCGAATTCCGGACGGCGATGGATTGCCGTCGCCCGCCATGCGCCCCCTTTGATGCGCTACTCCTTGAAGCACACCGCCTCGACGTTGTTGCCGTCGGGGTCGGTCAGGAAAGCCGCGTAGTAGGTCGGGCTGTAGGCGGTGCGCAGTCCGGGCGGGCCGTTGTCGCTGCCGCCGTTCGACAGGCCCGCAGCATGGAACTTCGCGACCGCCGCGCGGCCGGGCGCGCGAAACGCGACGTGCGCGCCGGTGCCTTGCCCGCCTTTGTGCGCATGCAGCCAAAGCGACGGTGCATCCTTGGGGCCGAAGCCCGCGTAGTCGTCGCCCTTCGAGCACACTACGAAGCCCAGGGGCGCGAGGGCCGCCTCGAAGAAGCGCACGCTCGCCGCCAAGTCCTTCACCCGCAATCCGATATGGTCGTACATGAATACCTCCTTGTGATGGAGGCCGGATGCTAGGCGGTCGCGGCCAGCCTTTCTTGGAGGATCTTGCGCTCGCCGCGCGCCATGCGGCGGAACCGGCCGGGCGAGACGCCGGCGGCGCGGTGAAAGGTGCGCACGAAGTTCGACAGGTCGCCGAAGCCCACGTCGAGCGCGATCGCGGTGACCGGCCTGTCCTCGTCGTTCAGCAGTCGCGCCGCGTGGCGCAGGCGCGAGCGAACGAGGTACTGGTGCGGCGTGACGCCGAGCACTTTCGAGAACAGGCGCAGAAAGTGGAAGGCGCTGAGGCCCGCTTCCGCCGCCGCCGCGTCGAGGTCGATGTCCTCGTGCGAACGCGCGTCGATCCAGCGCGCGGTGTCGGCCGCACGGCGCCGGTCGCGCGCGTTGGCCCGAGTGGGCATGCGTGACTTGCCGGCCACGACCTCGCAGTAGCGCGCGGCGAGCGCCATGCCGGCCTCGTCCACGCCGACGTCGTTGCGCCCTTCGGCGGCCGCCTGCGCGAGCTCGCCCAGCACCATGAGTCCGGGCAGCGGCGCGACCCCGCCGGACAGCCAGGCGCGGTCGTTCCCGAGCGCGTCGACGAACGATGCGGGCAGCCGGAAAGCGAGGCACTCGTCGCCGCAACTGTGGTGGTCGTGCGAGCACATGTATTCGTCGCCGGGGCGGCCGACCATCAGCGACCCGGCCACCAGCTCGTAGGTCTCGCCGCGCGTATGGCAGGCGAAGCTTCCGCTGCGCACGTAGGCGAGCGCGTAGCTCGAATGCGACTCCACGAAGGGCGCATCCCCGGGACCCGAGTCGCAGCGGCAGTCGAAGGCGGTAATCGAATCGCTTTGCAGGACGGTGGTGATCTCCATGGAGGGGGGATTTTACCGTCCGCAGTGGCCTGCGGGATTGGAGAAAATTGCGGCCTGCGAGGTTGCGGCGCGCTACCCCTATACTTCGCTTCGTCAAAGCCCCGATGGGAATCCATGAGCACCCGCGCAGACGCACGGACGGAAATCGAACTGGGCTGGATCGAGCGTGCGCGCAAGCTCCGGCCCCTGCTTGAGACTGCCGCGCCGGAAATCGACCGGACCTGTGTGCTGCCCGGCGGCCTGCTGGACGCGTTGCACGAGGCGAAGATGTTCCGCATGTTCCTCCCGTACAGCTTCGGCGGCGCGGAACTCGAGCCCGCGGCCTTTTTCCAGGTTGTCTGCGAAATCGCGGCGGGGGACGCCAGCACGGCCTGGACCGTGGCGCAGAGCTCGGGCTGCTCGATGTCGGCGGCCTACATGGAACCTTCGGCGGCGCAGAAGGTGTTTGGCGACGCGCGGTCGGTCGTGGCCTGGGGCTATTCGCTGGGGCCGCAGTGCCGTGCGACGCCGGTCGACGGCGGCTGGAAGGTCAACGGCACCTGGGGTTTCGGCAGCGGCAACCGGCACGCCACCTGGGTCGGCGCCCACTGCCACGAAGCTGACGCGGAAGGCGTCCTGTTGAAGCACCCCGACGGCAAGCCGAGGGAACGCACGATGCTGATCCCGCGCGCGCAGGTGCGGATCCACGCGGAAACCTGGGACGTAGTCGGCCTTCGGGGTACCGGCAGCGACACCTACTCGGTGGACGACGTGTACGTGCCGGCGGAGTTCGCGGTGGTGGCCCGCGCGACCGCGAGCGACCAGCACCTGCCCGCGGACGCGGTGCCGGTGCCGGAGCCCGAGCGCCGCGAGAAGGGCCTGCTGTACCGGTTCTCGCCGATGAACGTGTACCAGAGCGGGTTCTCGGCGGTGGCTCTGGGCGTGGCGCGCGCAACGCTCGACGCTTTCATTGCGCTCGCCGCGATGAAGACGCCTTCGGGCTCGGGCCAGTCGCTGAAGGACGACGCATGGATCCAGTCGCGCATCGCGATCGCGGAGGCGAAGCTGGGCGCGTCGCGCGCGTGGATCCTCGAGGTGCTGCGCACGATGTGGGACGAGTGCGAGGCGAACGGCTATCCGGGATTCGAGTCGCGCGTGAAGCTGCGGCTCGCCTCGACCCACGCGATCCACGAGGCGCGCGAGGTCGTGAACGCCTGCTATGCCGACGCCGGCGCGACGGCGATCTTCGCGGCGAACCCGTTCGAGCGGCGGCTGCGCGACATCAACGCGGTGGCGCAGCAGATCCAAGGCAACTTCGCGCACTACCAGACGGCCGGCCAGCACTACCTCGGCATGCAGACCGGGCTGCGGTTCATCTAGGGCGGCTTACTCAGCCTTGATGTTCCCCGCGCGGACGACCTTGCCCCACTTCGCGATCTCGACCCTGATGTAGTCGGCGAACTGCTGCGGCGTGCCGCCTACGGGCTCGAACGCGATGGCGTCGAGCCGCTCCCTGAAATCGGGTTGCTTCAGCGCGAGGTTCACCGACTCGTTCAGCTTCTGCACGATCGCGGGCGGCGTGCCGACCGGGAACAGCATCCCGATCCACGTATCGTCCTCGAAGCCGGGAAAGCCGGATTCCGCGAAGGTCGGCACGTCGGGCAGCGCCGGGACGCGCGCGGCGGAAGACACCGCGATCGCGCGCAAGCGACCGGCCTTGACGTGCGGCAGCGGCGTCGACACCGCGCCGGCGCCCACGGGCGGTTCGTTGCCGACCACGGCTGCGATCGCCGGGCCCGCACCGCGGAAGTGGATCGGCGTCATGTCGAGTTTCGAGATCACGTTGAATAAGTTTTCGCCGGTGAGGTGCGGCGTGGTGCCGCTGCCGGGCGAGGCGAAGGCGAGTTTGCGCGTCTTCGCGAGCGCAAGCAGTTCGGCCAGCGTTTTCACCGGCAGGCCCGGGTGCACGAAGACGAGGTTCGCCTGCTTGCAGACCACCACCGCCGGGAGGAAGTCGCGCTCCGCGTCGTACCCGGGATTGGCCGACAGGCTCACGTTGACCGCGTAGGCCGAACTCGTCAGCAGCACCGTGTAGCCGTCGGGGACGGATTTGGCGACTGCTGCGGTGCCGATGTTGCCGCCCGCGCCGGCCCGGCTCTCCACCACCATCGATTGGCCGAGGATCTCGTTCAGCTTCTGGCCCACGAGGCGGGCGATGATGTCGGTGGGGCCGCCGGATGCGAACGGGATCACGATGCGCACGGGCTTCGACGGCCAGGCCTGGGCCTGGGACAACTGCGCAAAGGCCACTGCGGCGCAGCATGCGACTGCGCGCACTATTGTTTTTTTCATGTCTCCTCCGTTGAGGCTTGCGCGTAAACAATAGCACGCCTGCTTTGCAGTAAGCTGGGCGCCCATCCTTGGGGGAGGCGCAAAAAATGAAGGACCTGTTTTCGCTCGCCGGGCGCACCGCGCTCGTCACCGGCGGCTCGCGCGGCATCGGCCGCATGATCGCCGCGGGCTTCCTCGCGCAGGGCGCGAAGGTCTACATCTCCTCGCGCAAGGCTTCGGTGTGCGAACAGACGGCGAAAGAGCTCTCGTCGCTGGGCACCTGCATCGCGCTGCCGTTCGACGTGTCTTCGGTCGAGGGCGCGCAGGCGCTGGCCAAAGCGTATGGCGCGCACGAGTCGAAGCTCGACATCCTGGTCAACAACGCCGGCGCCGCGTGGCTGGCGGAGTTCGACAAGTTTCCCGAGCTCGGCTGGGACAAGGTCGTCGACCTGAACCTCAAGGCGCCGTTCTTCCTCACGCAGGCGCTGATGGGGCAGTTGCGCGCGGCGGCCAAAGACCGGCCGGCGAAGGTGATCAACATCGCGTCGATCGACGGGGTCTCGGTGAACCCGCAGGAGACCTACTCTTACGCGGCGAGCAAGGCCGGGCTGATCCACCTGACGCGCCGCATGGCGTTGCAGCTCGTGAAGGACAACATCGTCGTGTCGGCGATCGCGCCGGGCGCGTTCCGCTCGGACATGAACACGCTGGCCCGCGACCACGCGGATGAGGTCGCCAAGCGCATCCCCGCCGGACGTGTCGGCGAAGACGAGGACATGG
Source organism: Burkholderiales bacterium (assembly GCA_965279075.1). GTDB lineage: Bacteria > Pseudomonadota > Gammaproteobacteria > Burkholderiales > SG8-39 > SZAS-79. Next base: position 88,152 of record CBDIHI010000012.1, read on the forward strand.
CGGGCGCGGCGATCTATCTCGCCTCGCGCGCGGGCGACTACGTGGTCGGCGCGACTTTGGTCGTGGACGGCGGCGTCACGCACGCCCGCGGATAGGCTGGACAAAAGCAGCGACCTCACGCGCTGGACGAGCGGAGTGAGGGACGCGAATATCAAGCCGGAGTGAAATGACGCCTGGGACGGGTCAGTTCCGGCGCAGGGCGATATAGCCGTTGCCGCCGCGGGCGCCCGCGTCGCAGGTGTGCGAATTGCCTTCGCCGCCGCCGCCGCCGGTGTTCGATTGGTCCGTGGCGGGGAATCCCGCCGCGCCGCCTGTGCCGGTGCGTCCCAGCGCCGACTTGCTGTCGCCCGCCTCGGCGATGACCTTGGGGGTGCCTTCGCTTTTCAGGTGTCCGCCGTCCCCGCCTGCCGCCTGCCCGGGACCCGAGCCCCCGTGGCCGTCCCGGTTCGGCCCTGCCGCAATGTCGTTCTGGCGGCGGCTCGGGCGGGCGTACTTGTCCGCCCCCGGCATGCCGAGAACGACTTCGCCGGTCGCGACGCGCACGATGTTGCTCGGGCTGCCGAGCCAGCCGGGGCCACCGCTGAATGCGAAAGGCGCCGGCATGCACGCGCTGCCTCCGGGGCCGCCCGCCCCCAGGGTGAGCTTGTAGACGCCCGCAGGAAGTTCCACCGTGGCCAGGGTTTCACGGGCGCCTGCGCCGCCCCCGCCGCCGCCGCCTTTGTCACCTTCACCCGCGAAGCCCTGCGCAGTCCCCCCGGCGCCGCCACCACCACCGTCGGCGATACTCGCGGTGTAGGTGCCCGCAGTGAGGCGAGCAGGCGACGCGGGCCCGCTGTCCGGCCACACGGTGAGCAGGCATTGCTGGTTCGCCGCGTCCGGCCCGGCGTCCATCAGGGTGAACAGTTCGCGCCCGGCATCGTAGTTGGCGGCAAAGCATTCGGGCATGGTGCCGGCCAGTCCGCCTCGCGAAAAGGGGGCATCGGCGCATCCGGCAACGAGTCCGGTGGCCACCGAGACGGCAAGCAGGGCGGCCTTCATCACGGTCCCCGAGTCCCTTTACATGCGCTTCTGCGTATCCCTGGCCGCGTCGTGGACCGCGTCGCCGCCGCGTTCGATGTCGGTACCCATGCCCGCGATGGTGTTGCAGCCGGCGAGTCCGCCGAGGAAGCCGAGGATTGCGAGGGTGGCGAAAAGTTTTTGCAGCATGGTCATTCTCCCGTCCGGTTTGTGATGCCGGAAGCGCTCCTCCGGCCTGCACGGCAGTTATAGGTTTTCATGCCGGAAGGGTCTGTGCGTGGGCGCACAAAGCACGCTGCGAATCGGATTTGCCCCGGGGCTTGCAATCCCCCGGGCCTGGCCTCAGCTAGATGCCGTTCGTGCTTTCCCGCCCCCTTTACTTCAAGGAGTTTCCGCATCCCGGACCTACACGGTCACGCGGCGCGGCTAGGGCGTTTTGCGGGCGCCAACTTCGGGGCTTCGGCCGGCGAGGCCAGCGGCTTGCCTTTCTCGACCACGAAGGTGCCCGCAAGCTTCGCGGGCGAGGAACCGGAGTTCTTCGCTTTGTGCACGATGCAGGCCGGGGCGACCTCGATCCGCGCGACTACGGATTATTCTGAATTGGAAATAAAGTTACCCGGAGAGCGGCTTCAGACGGTCAGTTCGAAAAAAATCATTGACTTTGTGGCGATCGACCCTCGCTCGCCAGCACGCACCGCACGATCCGTCCCCCCGCCTGCTCCCTGCCCACGGGTACCGCCGCCCGGCATTCGTCCTTCGCGAACCTGCAGCGCGGTGCGAAGCTGCAGCCCGGAGGCAGGTCGGCGAGGTCCGGCGGGGAGCCGGGGATCGCCTCGATCCGCGTGCCCTTCAGCTCGCCCCGGACGATCGAGGACAGCAGCCCTGAAGTGTAGGGGTGCTGGGGATGCTGCATGACTTCGGACACCGTGCCGCTTTCCACCATGCGGCCCGCGTACATCACCGCCACGCGGTCCGCGACCTCGCAGGCGACGCCCACGTCATGCGTCACGAAGATCACCGACATGCCGAGCTCGCGCTGCAGTTCGCGCAGCAGGAGCAGGATCTGGATCTGCACGGTGGCGTCGAGCGCCGTGGTGGGCTCGTCGGCGAGCAGGAGCTTGGGCGAGCAGGCGAGGGCCAGCGCGATCATCGCGCGCTGGCGCATGCCGCCCGACATCTCGTGGGGGTAGGCATCCAGCCGGCGTTTGGCATTGGGTATCTGCACGCGCTCGAGCATCTCCAGCGCCCGCGCCCGGCCGGCGGCCTTGTTCACGCCCTTGTGCCGCATGACGGACTCCGCGATCTGGTCGCCGATCGAGAACACCGGGTCGAAGGCGAGCATCGGCTCCTGGAAGATCATCGAGACGATGCCGCCGCGGTAGTCCTCGAGCTCGCGCCCGGCGAGCGCCAGCGCATCGCGCCCGTCGACGCGGATGGTGCCGTCGATCTTCGTGCGCTTCGGCGGCAGGATGCGCAGCAGCGCCCGCAGCGTGACGCTCTTGCCGCTGCCGGATTCCCCGATCACGCCCAGCACCTCGCCCGGTGCGAGGTCGAAGTCCACGCCGTTGACGGCGCGGATCGCCTTCTCGCCCTGGGTGAAGGCGACGCTGAGGTTGCGGACGGAGACGAGGGGTTCGGCCATGCTCAGACGTTCGGCGCTTTCGTATGCCAATCGGTGACCTGCTGGTAGGCATGCCCCGCCGTGAAGAGGGTCGCCTCGTCGAACTGGCGGCCGATCAGCTGCATGGCGGTGGGCATCCCGTTCTTCGCGAACCCGGCCGGCACGGACAGCACCGGCAGCCCAAGGAAGTTGCCGGGGCGGGTGAGGCGCGTGATGGTGTTCATCACGTTCATCATCGTCGTGCCCCCGCCCACGTCCGTCGCTGCGATGGTGGGCGTCTGGAAGTTGACCGTGGGCGCGTGCAGCAGGTCCACCTTGCCGAAGACGGCTTCCGAGAATTGCTTCAGGGCGATGCCCCTCAGGCGCAGGCTTTCGATGTAAGTCGTGGCTGGGACCGACATTCCGAGTTCGACGCGGGCGCGCACCTGGTCTGAGTAGTCCTGCGGGCGCGTGCGCATCCAGTTGGCGTGAGCTGCGCCGGCTTCCGCGGCGATGATCATTACCGCGGCGTAGCTCCAAGGCTCCATGTCGGGCAGTTCGACCTCGACGATCTCGGCCCCGAGCTTCGCGTAGACCTCGAGGCTTGCGCGGATCAGCGTCTCGATCTCCGGGTCCATGTCGGCGTAGAAGTAGCCCTTGGGCGTGCCGATCCGGAGTCCCTTGATGGACCGGCCGAGCTGCGACATGTAGTCCGGCACCGGGTGCTGGCTTGCGGTCGGGTCGAGCGGGTCGGCGCCGGCGATGGCGCCCATGATCAGCGCGCAGTCCTCCACGGTGCGCGTCAACGGTCCGACGGTGTCCATCGAGAACGACAGCGGCATGGCCCCGGCACGCGACACGCGGCTCCAGGTGGGCTTGATGCCGGAGAGCCCGCAGAACGTGGCCGGCGCGCGAATCGAGCCGCCCGTGTCCGAGCCCAGCGCCGCGAACGAGGCGCGCGCCGCGACCGCTGCGCCCGAGCCCGAAGAGGAGCCGCCGGTGATGCAGTCGGTGTTCCAGGGGTTGCGGCAATGGCCCAGGTGGTAGTTGTGGCCCGTCGGGCCGTAGGCGAACTCGGCCATGTTCAGCACGCCGAACTGGATCGCGCCGGCGGCATCCAGCCTTTTCAGCACGGTGGCGGTGGAGGGCGCGGGCATGTCGCGCTTGATCTTCGAGCCGCAGGAGGAGGGCACGCCTTCGCGGTAGTACATGTCCTTGTGCGCCATGGGCACGCCGTGCAGCGGGCCGCGCACGAACCCGCGCGCGAGCTCGGCGTCCGCGAGCCGGGCCGCGGCAAGCGCTTCCTCACGGTCGATGCGCACGAAGCAGTTGAGCTTGCCCTGCACGTTGTCGGCGCGCGCGATCACGGCTTCCATCGCAGCGAGCGCGGTGACCTTCTTCGCGCGGATCGCGCGGGCGAGGCCGGCGGATGACAGCTCGAGGATCCCGGCGAGGTTCACGGCGCTTCCTCCGCGGCAACCTTCAGGTAGGTCGCGGGTTCGGTCTCGAAGGACAACTGCGCGAACGCCTTGTTCGCGCCGGTGACCTGGGTGTTCAGCGTGTCGGCCACGCTCGCGGCGCGCGAAGGGTCGACGGCCACGCCGACCAGCGCGAGCAGCGCGGTGGCGGATTCCGGGGTGTGCTTTTTCATGCCTGTCTCCGGTTATGCGGCTTGCGCGGCCTTGCTGTGGCCCGAGCCGGGTTTCATTATCAGGCAGGCGACATGGTGCGAGTCCCCCGCCAGTGCAAGGACCGGGTCGCCCGAGCCGCAGACCTCTTCCGCATGCGGGCAGCGGGTGCGAAAGCGACACCCCGGCGGCGGGTCGATCGGGCTGGGCGGGTCGCCGACCAGCGGCGGGGCCTCGGTGCGCTTGCCGGGGTCCATCGAGGGCATCGCCGACAACAGCGCACCCGTGTAGGGGTGCGCGGTCCGGCCGTAGATCGACTCCACCGGCCCGATCTCGGCGACCTTGCCGAGGTACATCACCATCACGCGGTCGCTCATGTAACGCACGACGTTGAGGTCGTGCGAGATGAAGAGGTAGGTGAGGCCGAACTCCTTTTTCAGGTCCAGCAGCAGGTTCAGCACCTGCGCCTCCACCGACTTGTCCAGCGCGGACACCGCCTCGTCGAGGATCACAATGCGCGGCTCGAGCGCCAGCGCGCGGGCGATGTTGATGCGCTGGCGCTGCCCGCCGGAGAGTTCGTGCGGGTAGCGCGCCGCGAACCGCTCGGGTGCGAGGCCGACCTTGTCGAGGAGCTCGCGGGCGCGTGCCTTGGCCCGCTTCGTCGGCAAGCCGTGCACGATCGGCCCGAACGCGATCGAGTCCTCGATGGTCAGGCGCGGATTGAGCGAGGCGAACGAGTCCTGGAACACCATCTGCATCTGGCGTCGTGCGTCGCGTACCTCGATGCCGGTCGGCGCGGGCTCGGCGATCCCCTTGCCGTCGAGCAGCACGCGGCCGGCGTCCGGTTCGATCAGGCGCATCAGCAGGCGCGCTGTAGTCGACTTGCCGCAGCCGGATTCGCCGACGATGCCGAGCGTCTCGCCCGCCATCACGGAAAACGAGATGTCGTCGACCGCATGCACGGTGCCCGCGCCCTTGCCGAATGCGCCGGACTTCAGCGGGAAGTGCTTCCTCAGCTCGCGCACCTCGAGGATCGGACGGTCGCTCATTGCGTGACGTCCATTGCGCTTCTGAGGCCGTCGGCCAGCATGTTGAAGCAGATCGAGACGATGAAGATCATCGTGCCCGGCAGCGCCGCGACCCACGGGTTCAGGTAGATCGCGGTCCTGAGCGTATTCAGCATCAGGCCCCATTCCGCTTCCGGAGGCTTGGTGCCGAGGCCGAGGAAGGACAGGCCGGAGGCGAGGATCATCGACACGGAGATCAGGCTGGTCGAGTAGATGAACACCGGGCCGAGCACGTTGCCGAGGATGTGCACGCGGATGATGGTGAACGAGGACGCCCCCGAGGCGCGCGCAGCCTCGACGAAGTCCAGGCTCCTGACCTGCGTGGTCACGGATTCCGACACCCGCGCGATCGGCGGGATGAAGACTATGGTCAGCGCCACCATCGCGTTGAAGATGCCGGCGCCGAGCGCGCCGGAGATCGCCACCGCGAGCAGCACCGAAGGGAAGGCGTAGAACACGTCGATCGTGCGCATGATCGCGGTGTTGACGTGGCCACCCATGAAGCCGGCGACGATGCCGAGGAAGGCGCCGATGACAAGTGCCGCGATCACCGGCGTGATGCCCATCACCAGCGACAGCCGGCCGCCGTAGATGAGCCGGGTGACCATGTCGCGGCCGAGCTCGTCAGTGCCGAGCAGGTTGCCGGGCGAGCCCAGCGGCAGCAGGCGCTTGAGGATCGAACCCTTGAACGGGTCGTACGGGGCGACCAGCGGCGCGAACACCGCCATCAGCACCACGGCCAGCAGCACCAGCAGGCAGGCGACGGTGACCTTGTCGCGCATCAGGCGGAAGAAGACGCTCTTCCAGTAGCCCCTCGCGGTGGTCGCAGATGCAGGGGGAAGACTCCCGCCCGTACCCCCCGGTGCCTTCGGATCGCCCTGGATCGTGTTCATGCCCGCTTGATCCTCGGGTCGAGCGCGGTCTGGATCAGGTCCACGATGAGGTTCAGGCCGACGAAGAACAGGGCCAGCACGAGGATCGTCCCCTGCAGCAGCGGGATGTCGCGCTGGAAGATTGCCGTGTTCAGCAGGAACCCGGTGCCCGGCCACGAGAACACCGTTTCCACGAGGATCGAACCGCCCATCAGGTAGCCCAACTGGACGCCCATCACGGCCAGCGAAGTCGGCGCGGCGTTCTTGACCACGTGCACGAACACGCCGCGGTCCGTGAGTCCCTTGGCGCGCAGCGCGGTGACGAACTCGCGCCCGAGGATGTCGGCGACGAGCGCCCGCACCGTGCGCGTGACGATGGCCGTGGGGATCACCGAGATCGTGATCGCCGGCAGCAGCACGTGCTTCACGTGCTCGAGGTCCCAGGCCCATTCACCCGCAGGACCGGCCCCCATCGCGGGCAGCCAGCCGAGGATCACCGAGAAGATGATCACCAGCACCATGCCGAGCCAGTAGTGCGGCACGGACACGCCCGCGACCGCTACGCCGGTCACGCACTTGTCTATCCAGGTGCCCTGACGGTAACCGGCCACCGTGCCGAACGCGAGGCCGAGCGAGAACCCGATCGCCGAGCCGAAGAAGGCGAGCACCAGCGTGTTGGAGATGGCGCGGCCGATTTCGGAGGACACCGGGCGGCCCGTTGCGATCGAAGTGCCGAGGTCGCCGATCACGGCCTTGCCCAGCCAGATGAAGTACTGCACCGGGATCGGCTTGTCGAGGCCGTAGTCCTTCTTGAGCTTTTCGATCAACTCGAGCGAGGCGTCCGACGGAAGGATCGCCGAGAGCGGGTCGCCGGGGGCGATGTACACCAGCGAGAAACAGACGACCGTGACCGATACCGCGATCGGTATGACCAGTCCCAGCCGCTTCAGGAAGTAGAAAAACATCGCGCCTTGAAACAAAACGCCCGCGGTGCCGGCCGCGGGCGGTAAGTGTCAGTCAAAGACCTACTGCATCGAAACCGGCGAGAAATCCTGGAACCAGTTCTTCGCCTGCACGAAGCCTTTCACTTTCGGGCTCAGCGCGCGCGGGCCGGTGTCGTGCACCCAGAAGAGGAAGTACGAGTCCTCGACCACGCGCTCATGCAGCTTCGAGATCGCGAGGTCACGCGCCTTGGCGTCGAACGAGCCGCGCGCCGCCGCCACCAGCTTGTCGAGCTCGGGGTTCTGCACCCAGCCCCAGTTCACGCTGCGCGGCGCGACCATGCGGCTGTCGTAGAAGCGCGCGAAACCGAAGAACGGGTCCTGCCAGGCGAACGACACGTTTGTCGCGCTCGCGCCGCGGGCCGCCGGGTCCTTCGCGCCGAGGCGCCAGTTGTTGAACAGGGTCTCCCAGACGATCACGTCGAACTCGACCTCGACGCCGACTTCCTTCAGCTGCTGCTGGATGTACTCGTTCATCGCGATCGGCTGCATCTGGCCCGAGCCCGAGGCCGAGATCTGCACCTTGAACTTCAGCGGCTTGCCCGGGCCGTAGCCGGCCTCGGCCAGCAGCTTCTGCGCGGCGGCCTTGTCGTACTTGATGTCGAACTTGGGGTTGCCGAACCACGGGTGGCCCTCGAACACCACGCCCTTGGCGGGAATCGCGTTGAAGCCCAGCACGCGGCGCAGGCCGTCCCGGTCGACCGCCAGTTGCAGCGCCTGGCGAACTTTCTTGTCGGCCAGCGGCGAGCCCGGCAGCACGTTCAGTTGCCACGGCCAGGTGTGCGGGTACGGGTTGTTGGTGATCTGGAAGCCCTTGGTGCGCAGCTGCGGGATCGCGTCGGCCGGCGGGGCCTCGATCCAGTCCACCTGCCCCGAGAGCAGCGCTGCGACCCGCGTGTTGGCCTCGGGCATCGGGATCAGCACCATGCGGTCGGTCTTCGGTACGCGCGCCTTGTTCCAGTAGCCCGCGTTCTTTTCCAGCTCGAGGCGCTCGCGCGGCACCAGCCGCACGAACTTCCACGGGCCGGACCCGACCGGCGCCTTGGCAAACTCGGCCCAGTTCTTCGCCTTGGCCCAGGCGGTGGGGCTGGCCATGAAGAGGTTGGCCAGGTTGATCGGCAGGAAGGCGTCGGGCTCGGAGGTGGTCACCTCGATGGTGTGGTCGTCGACCTTCTTCGCGCCGACCAGCGTCGGCATGCGCGGCGTGGTCTGCGCCACGAGACGCGCGTCGTACTGCGGCTTGTCCTTGGCGAGGACCTTGTCGAAGTTGAACACCGCGGCGTCGGCGTTGAAGTCGCTGCCGTCATGGAACTTCACGCCCTTCCTCAGCTTGAAGATCCACTTGGTCTTGTCCTTGGCGTCCACCGCCCAGGATTCCGCGAGGCCGGGGATGATCGTGCTCGCCTTTTCCGCCGACGACAGGTCCCACATCGTCAGGGCATCGAACAGGGTGAGGCCAGTGAAGCGGTTGCCTTCGAAGCCGCTGTCGGGCTGGCTGGTGGTGGCGGGCACATCGGCCGCCGTCATGCCGATGCGCAGGACCGTTTGCGCGCCGGCACCGGTTGCGGCGAACAGTGCGGCCGCGAGCAGGGCCTGCTTGAACCAGGGGTGGGACAAAGTGCGGGACATGGGTACGACCTCCGTGTTTGAAGCCGCGGGGACATGCCGCGGCTTCTTCTTTGGCGAACTTCAAAGCAAGGCCTGTGCCGCATAGGGCAATGGCTGCATGGAGCAAGCCCATTCTAGCCCGGAGACCGGCGAACGCCCTGTTTCCGTGCGCACACCGGATCGGTGCACGCCGCGCCGGCACCAGACTTGTGCGTGCCGCAGTGGCGCCTGTCGCAGGGGAATTGCGGTAAGCTTGTAACCCCCCGCAACGGCACAATTTTTCGGAGTTTCCATGCAACCCCTCAAGGTCGACGGCGAGCGGCTCTGGCAGTCGCTCATGGACCTCGCGCGCATCGGCGCGACCCCCAAGGGCGGCGTCAAGCGGCTGACCCTGACCGACCTGGACCGGCAGGGCCGGGACACCTTCGTGCAGTGGGCCAAGGCCGCCGGCATGACCGTCCGGGTCGACGCGATCGGCAATATCTTCGCGCGCCGGGCGGGCACCGACGAAACGCTCCCCCCCGTGATGACGGGCAGCCACCTCGATACCCAGCCGTCCGGCGGCAAGTTCGACGGCGCCTACGGCGTGTTGGCGGGGCTGGAGGTCGTGCGCCGGCTGAATGACCTCGGCATCCGCACCCGGGCGCCGATCGAGGTCGCCGCGTGGACCAACGAGGAAGGGTCGCGCTTCGTGCCGACCATGATGGGCTCGGGCGTGTATGCCTCGGTCTACCCGCTGGCCGACGTCCTTGGCCAGAAGGACGTGGACGGCGTCACGGTGGCGGCCGCGCTCAAGGCGATCGGCTACGAGGGGGAAGCGAAGCCCGTCAAGGTGGGCGCCTATTTCGAGGCGCATATAGAACAGGGCCCGATCCTCGAGAACACGAAGACCACGATAGGCGCGGTGCAGGGTGCGCTCGGCCAGCGCTGGTTCGACGTCGAGATCACCGGGCAGGATTCGCATGCCGGTCCCACGCCGATGGAACTCAGGAAGGACGCGCTGCTCGCCGCGAGCCGGCTCGTGGTCGAGACCAACCGCGTCGCCTGCGCCTACCCCGACAACGCGCGTGCGACGGTCGGGCACCTGCGTGTGTCGCCCAATTCGCGCAACGTCGTGCCGGGCGCCGTGAGCATGACGCTCGACGTAAGGAACGCCAAGGACGAAACGCTGCTCGCGATGGTCGAGGACCTGCGCAAATCGGCGGCCAAGATCGCCGCCGAAACCCGCTGCACGGTCGACGTCAAGGAAGTGCTGTACTTCGCGCCCAGCCATTTCGACCCGAAGCTCGTCGACAGCGTACGGTCGTCCGCAAAGGCGCTGGGCTTGTCGTGCCGCGACATCGTCAGCGGCGCCGCGCACGACGCGGTGTACCTGAACCGCGTCGCGCCCACCGCCATGATCTTCGTGCCGTGCGAGGGCGGGCTGTCGCACAACGAACTCGAAAACGCGCGTCCCGACGAGATTGCCGCCGGGGCGAGCGTACTCATCAATGCCATGGTTGCCGCGGCGGTCGTAGCCGAAGCGGCCAAGGCGGCCTGAACGTACAAAGGGAGAACACCATGAACGACCGTGCCACGAAGGCGATGGACCTCGAGCAGAGCGCCTTCTTCATGCCGTATACGGCCAACCGCGAGTTCAAGAAGGCCCCGCGCCTGCTCGAGCGCGCCGAAGGCATGTACTACTGGACGCCGGAGGGCCGCAAGATCCTCGACGGGACCTCGGGCCTGTGGTGCGTGAACGCCGGGCACTGCCGGCCGAAGATCGCCGAGGCGATCGCCGCGCAGGCGAAGAAGCTGGATTTCGCGCCCGCGTTCCAGATGGGCCACCCGATCGCGTTCGAGTTCGCCGAGCGCCTTGCGGCAATCGCGCCCAAGGGCATCGGCCACGTGTTCTACACCAACTCGGGGTCCGAGTCGGCCGACACCGCGCTGAAGCTGGCGCTGGCCTACCACCGCACGCGCGGCGAGGCCGGGCGGTTCCGCCTGTTCGGTCGCGAGCGCGGCTACCACGGCGTGAACTTCGGCGGCATGTCGGTCGGCGGCATCGTCGGCAACCGCAAGACCTTCGGCACGGCGATGCTGCCCGGCGTGGACCACATCCGCCACACGCACGACGCCCGCAACCTGATGACGCGCGGCCAGCCGGAACACGGCGGCATCGAGTTCGCAGACGACCTCGAGCGGCTCGTCGCGCTGCACGATGCGTCCACGATCGCAGCAGTGATCGTGGAGCCGGTGGCCGGCTCCACCGGCGTGCTGATCCCGCCCAAGGGCTACCTGCAGCGCCTGAGGGAGATCTGCACCAAGCACGGCATCCTGCTGATTTTCGACGAGGTCATCACCGGCTTCGGGCGTCTGGGTACGCCGTTCGGCACGGACTACTACGGCGTGAAGCCGGACATGATCACGCTCGCCAAGGGCATCACCAACGCGGCGATCCCGATGGGTGCGGTGCTGCTGTCGGACCAGCTCTACGACACGTTCATGAAAGGCCCCGCCGGCATGGAGTTCCTGCACGGCTATACCTACTCCGGGCACCCGATGGCCTGCGCCGCCGGTATCGCGACCCTCGATGTCTATGCCGAGGAAAACCTGCTGACGCGCGCAGCGACGCTCGCGCAGTACTGGGAAGACGCGATCTGGAAGCTGAAGGACTCGAAGAACGTGGTGGACCTGCGCGTGGTCGGGCTGGTGGCCGGCATCGAATTGTCCTCGCGCCCTGGCGCTGTCGGGGCGCGTGCCTTCGAGTGCTTCACCAAGGCCTTCGAGAAGGGCGTGCTGATCCGCGTGACCGGGGACACCATCGCAGTCTCGCCCCCGCTGATCGTCGAGAAGGCGCAGATCGACCAGATCGTCGGCACGATCGCCGAGGTCATCCAAGAAACGGCGTAACCGGGGGCCATGGCGGGCATGCGCATCAAGGTCATCAACCCGAACACGACCGAAAGCATGACCGCCGGGATCGGGCAGGCGGCGCGCGCCGCCGCCGCGCCCGGCACCGAAATCGTCGCGGTCAGCCCCACCGGCGGGCCGGTCTCGATCGAGGACCACTACGACGAGGCCTATGCGGTGCCGGGGCTGCTCGGCGAAGTCCGCATCGGCGAGACGCAGGGCTGCTCGGGCTACGTGATCGCCTGCTTCGGTGACCCGGGGCTGGACGCGGCGCGCGAGATCGCCAGGGGTCCGGTCATAGGCATCGCGGAAGCGGCGATGCATGCCGCGAGTTTCGTCTCCACCGGATTCTCCGTGGTCACAACGCTGGAGCGGACCTGCGTGATGGCGCGCCGCCTTGCCGACCGTTACGGCTTTCGCGACGCCTGCCGGGGCGTGCGCGGCACGGACATTCCCGTCCTCGAACTCGGGAACCCGCAGAGCGGGGCGTACGAAAGGATCCTCGCGGAATGCCGGCTCGCGTTGGACCACGACGGGAGCGGCGCCATCGTCCTCGGCTGCGCGGGCATGGCGGAGTTGTGCGGCAGGCTGTCGAGGGACCTCGGCGCGCCCGTCGTCGACGGCGTGGCCGCCGCCGTGAAGTTCGTCGAGGCGCTGGTGTCGCTGGGCCTTGGCACGAGCAAGCACGGCGACTACGCCGCGCCGATCCCGAAGAAGTATACCGGCGCGTTCGCCGGCTTCGCGCCGCGTGGCTAGCGCGAAACGGCCGGCCGGGAAGGCGGCCGCCTACCCGCGCGATCTAGCGGGCTACGGCGCCGCGCCGCCCGACCCCCGCTGGCCCGGCCGCGCGCGCATCGCGCTGCAGTTCGTCCTGAATTACGAGGAGGGTGGCGAGAATAGCGTGCTGCACGGCGACGCCGGCGCCGAGACCTTCCTGTCCGAGATCGTCAACGCGCCGGTGGTGGAAGGCCTGCGCCACATGAGCATGGAGTCGCTCTACGAATACGGCTCGCGCGTAGGGGTGTGGCGGCTGCTCAGGCTGTTTGCGCGTTACGACATCCCGCTGACGGTGTTCGGCGTGGCGATGGCCATGGAGCGCAACCCCGCCGTGGTCGAGGCTTTCATGCGGGCGGGCCACGAGATCGCGAACCACGGTCTGCGCTGGATCAACTACCAGCACGTGCCCGAGAAGGTCGAGCGCGAGCACATGCGGCGCGCGATCGAGATCCAGGCGCGGCTCACGGGCGAGCGGCCGCTGGGCTGGTACACCGGGCGAACCAGTCCCAACACGAGAAAGCTCGTGGTCGAGGAGGGCGGGTTCCTCTACGACGCCGACGACTACAGCGACGACCTGCCGTGGTACGACAGGCGTTACGGCCGGCCCCAGCTGGTCGTGCCGTATACGCTCGACGCCAACGACATGCGGTTCCTCGCCGTGCAGGGGTTCAACGCGGGCGAGCAGTTCTACGCCTACCTGAAGGATTCGTTCGACGCCCTCTATGCCGAGGGCCGTGACACGCCGCGCATGATGTCGGTAGGGCTGCACTGCCGGATCGTGGGCAAGCCCGGGCGCATGGTGGCCCTGGAGCGTTTCCTGAAGTATGTGTCGAGGAAGCCGGGCGTGTGGTTCGCGCGCCGCGTCGACATCGCGCGGCACTGGGCAAAGCGCTACCCGGCGGCGTAAGCGGCGAGCGCCGCGTCCACGCCCGCCCCGCGGGGCAGCTTGAACCCCTGCGCGGCCAATGCGGCCTCGAGCGCCCCGAGCGTGACGAGCACCGCGTCTTTCCTCGCGTTGTAGCCCATCGCGCCGATGCGCCAGATCCTGCCGTGCAGCGGCCCGAAGCTGGTGCCGATTTCGATGTTGAAGTCGTCGAGCATCTGGCTGCGGACGCGCTCGCCGTTCACGCCTTCGGGAATCCAGGCGCCGGTCACGTTGGGCATCTTGTGCGTCTGGTCGCCGAAGAGCTTCAGGCCCATCGCGGTGAGTCCGGCCGTCACGGCCCTGGAAGCCGCGGCATGGCGCTCGAACGCCTCGTGCAGGCCCTCCTGCAACAGGATGCGGGCGCATTCGCGCGCCGCGTAGAGCATCGTGGTCGCTTCGGTGTGGTGGTTGAGGGCCTTGTCGGACCAGTAGTCCATGACCATCGCCAGGTCGAAGTAGTTCGACGTGATGCGACGACCGGTGCCGGCCGCATAGCCCGGGGGCTGCAGGCCCTGTTCGATGTGGCGGCGCTTCATGATCGCCGCGGCGGCGCGGTCCGACAGCGTGATGGGCGCCGAGCCCGAGGGTCCGCCGAGGCACTTCTGCAGTCCCGCGGTGACCGCGTCGAGCTGCCACGCGTCGGCCTGCAGATCCATGCCGGCCAGCGTGGCGGTCGCATCGACATAGCAGAGCGCGTCGTGCTCGCGGCACATCGCACCGATTTCGGCCAGCGGTTGCGCCATCGTGGTAGAGGTGTCGCCCTGGCAGACGGCGACGAGCTTCGGCCGGAACGCCCGGATTTCGGCTTCGACCCTTTCCGGCGCGAACACCGTGCCCCATTCGGTCTCGAGCGGCCTAACGTCGGCACCGCAGCGGGCGGCGATCTCGACCAGCAGGTGGCCGAAGCGGCCGAAGATCGGCACGAGGACCCTGTCGCCGGGTTCGATCAGCGACACCAGCGCCGCCTCGATGCCGGAGCGCGCGGTGCCGTCGACGAGCATGGTCCAGCGGTTCCGTGTCTGGAACACGCCGCGGTAGAGCACCGAGGTATCGGTCATGAACTCGCGGAACTGCGGGTCGAACTGGCCGAGCAGTTGGGCGGACATCGCGCGCAGCACGCGCGGGTCGGCGTTGATCGGGCCGGGCCCCATCAGCAGCCGGGGCAGCGGGTTGAGTTCAGGGACCCCGGTTGCGTTCATGGGTGCTTCGCCTCGAAGTGGAGGATGAAATCGTACAGCACGTCGGTGGCAAGGGCCGCGTCCTCCGCCGTCATGGTCTCGTCGGGATGGTGGCTGATGCCGCCGTTGCCGCAGCGGACGAACAGCATCGCGATGTCGGCGACCGGCGCAATGGCCATCGCGTCGTGGCCCGCGCCCGAGGGCAGCCGACGCTCCGCGACACCGTGCCGCGCGGTGCTCGCGGCCAGCCGGTCCATCAGCCAGGGGGCGCACAGCGCGGCCTTGAGTTCCAGCATGCGCGTGAATTCGACCTTGAGGGTGCGGCGCGCGGCGATGGCCCGGAACTCCGCGAGCAGCACGTTCTCAAGGGCGCCGCGCAGTCCGTCCTCGCCCGCGCGCGCGTCCAGCGTGAAGCGGGCGTCGCCGGGGATCACGTTGATCGCGCCGGGCTTCGCCTCGATGCGGCCCACGGTGGCGACCGTGCCGGGCATACCGCCCGCGATGCGCTCGGCGGCGAGCACCATCTCGGCCGCGCCGGCCAATGCGTCGCGGCGCATCCCCATCGGCACCGTGCCGGCGTGGCCGGCGAGTCCGGTGACTTCAACAGTGTGGCGCGAGCCTCCGGCGATCGCGGTCACCACGCCCAGCGGCAGGCCTTCCGACAGCAGTACCGGCCCCTGCTCGATGTGCACCTCGACGAAGGCGAGGGTCTTCGCCGGGTCGCGCTTCAGGCCGGGAATCGCGTCCGGGTCGCCGCCGAAGGCGACGAGGGCATCGCGCATCGTGATGCCGGCAGCGTCCTTCTTGTCGAGCCAGGCGGGGTCGAAGGTGCCCGACAGCGCATGGCTGCCGAGCAGCGTCGCGCCGAAGCGCACGCCTTCCTCGTCGCCGAACGCAACGACCTCGATCGCGAACGGCAGGCGCCTGCCTGCCGCGTGCAGGCGCCGCACGCATTCGATCGGGCACAGGATGCCGAAGATGCCGTCGTAGCGGCCGGCGTTGCGCACGCTGTCCATGTGCGAGCCGCTAAGGAGCGCGGGCGCGCCGGGCGCCTCGCCGTCGTAGCGGCCGACGACGTTGCCGAGCGCGTCGAATTCGGCCGACATCCCGGCCTCGCGCATCCAGCCGAGGATCTTCTCGCCCGCGGCGCGATGCTGCGGGGAGAGGAAAACGCGGGTGACTTTCGGGAGGTCTTCGGAGAACTGCGCCAGCGTGTCGGCCTGCCCGAGCAGGCGCTGGCCGGCGCCGGGGTTCACTTCACCGCGGTGCGCACGACGCCGAGGCGGCGCCCGCGCGTCGGTTGCCGCAGCCGCGGCGGCGCAACCATGTCACGCACGAAGTTCGGCAGCGCAAACACCGCCTCGTGGGTCTCACCGTTGTAGTACTGCAGTTGCGTGAGCTTGCGGTGCTCGATGCGCCGGTCGATCTCGTCGGCGGTGAAGGATTTCGGGTCCAGCTTGTCCGAGGCGCAGGCCATCGCCCAGAGCGAGCCGTAAAGGGGGATGAACATGGTGAACGGCCGCACGATCCGGAAGACCGAATTGAGTCGGCCGGAGATTTCGGCCACCTGCGCGGGCTGGGCCGCGGGCGAACCCAGGTGCAGCGTCAGCGCGCCGCCCGGCGCCAGGATCGCGCGACACTGCTGGAAGAACTCCGTCGAATACAGCGACTCGGCCGGGCCCATCGGGTCGTTCAGGTCGAGCACGACCAGGTCGAACTTCTCGGTGGTATCGCGCACGAAGCGCATCCCGTCCTCGACCAGCACGCGCAGCTTCGGGTTGCCGAAGACGCCGTTGTGGACCGCGCCGAAGTGCTCTTTCGCGACCTTGATCACATCCTCGTCGATCTCGACCATCGTGACCCGTTCGACCGAAGGGTGCTTCAGCATCTCCTCCGACGAGCCGCCGTCCCCGCCGCCGATGATGAGCACGTTCTTCGGGCCGGCATGCGCCGTTGCGGCCGGGTGGATCAGGTTCTCGTGGTACACGAACTCGTCGCGCTCGGAGGTCATGTTGTAGCCGTCGAGGCGGAACAGCTTGCCGAATTGCGGGGTGTCGTAGATCGCGATCTTCTGGAACCGGGTCTGCCATTCGCCGATCTGGCGCGTGGCCTTGATGTAGAAGCCGGTGGAAGGGTTCAGGGGTTCCATGAGCAGGTGCTCGCCGCGGTCGATCTCGTGCGTCGCCGCTTCGGTGGGCTGGAAGTGGTCGAGCAGCGCGCGGAACAGCGCGCGCGCCTTGCCGCTGTTGTCGCCGCTGAAGTTGCAGACGTAGATGTCGAGGGTCAGGCCGCCGCGCTCGGGCCAGGTGTGGATGGCGAGGTGGGATTCGGCCAGCACGACGGTGCCCGTGAAGCCCGAGCCTTCGAACTGGCGGAAGGTCGAATCCATGATCGTAAGCCCGGCGTCGCGGACCATCTGCAGGCACAGTTCGCTGAATTTCGCGCCGTCGAGCAGGATCTTCGGATCACATCGGCAACCGCTCAGGTCGCCGATCAGGTGCAGACCGTTCATTTTCGTTCCCCCGTAAAACGCGAAGGCGCAATCCCGTGCCCGTCATCCGGGCTGCGCGGTTGCGCCTCTCCATTCCGCCTTGCGGCCAAAAAAACGAAAACCGTGCACTTCGTGCAGGACCTCTCTTGGGCCGCCCACCCGCCGGATCCTCCCGGCGTCAGACCAGTCGCCCGATTGCTTGCTGAATGGCCAAAAAACCGACTTCAGGTGTCGCGCCCGAGTTCGCGTCGCATGGTTTCAGCGGCCGCGTCGATCAGGCGTCGAGCGATCGATATTTTACTTGGTAATTGAGGTAATTGGAAGACATCGAACCATTCGGCGGCCTCGATTTCGGCCTCCTGCGGACGGATGTCGCCGCCTGCGTAGTCGCAGAAAAACGCGATCATCAGCGAGTTGGGGAAAGGCCACGGCTGGCTGGCGAAATAGCGGATGTTGGAAACCGATACACCAACTTCCTCGAACACCTCCCGCGCGATGCATTGCTCGAGCGTTTCGCCGGGTTCGACGAAGCCGGCAAGCGCACTGAACATTCCCGGCGGGAAGTGCGGGCTGCGCCCAAGCAGCATTTCGCTGCCGCGGCGGACCAGCGCCATCACCGCCGGCGCGATCTTCGGGTAGAAGGTCAGCCGGCACGCGGGGCAGACGCGGCCGCGTTCCTCGGCCTTGGTTTCGGTAGCGGAACCGCAGCGGCCGCAGTAGGCATGGTTGCGGTCCCAGTCGACCAGTTGCACCGCGCGGCCGGCGAGCGCGAAGTGCGCATCCTCGAGGACGGAAAACAGCGTGCGCAGGCCCTGCCAGGCCATGCCGGGGGGCGGCTCCGCCTCGCGAGGGGCCTCAGCGGCGTACACATGCTGCTCGCCGAGCGTGCCGAGGTACAACTGCCTCAACGGCTCGATGCCGAGCGCCTCCGGGCCGCTGCAGTAGGGCACGCGAGCCCAGCTCGGGCGGCCCTTGACGCGCAGGTCGTCGGTCGGCGCGTAGGAGGGCGGGCCGACCTCGACCAGCAGCTGGTCGCCGCGGAAAACGAACCAGTGGGCGTCGCCGTGGGACGTGGGCGCGACGAGGTGGACATAGCCGTCCGGGCTGGTAAAGGGCATCGTCATGATGGGCGCTAGTTTAGTGCGTTTCACCCCCGGGACCGGGGAAACGGGGGGTGCATTCGCTATAATCCGGCCTTGCTTTGCCGCAAAACTTCCCCGCCTACCCCACCGGATTCCCATGACCCCCAGCGTTCTGGACAGTGACCTAGCCAACGTCATCCGTTTCCTGTCGATGGACGCGGTCCAGGCCGCCAATTCCGGGCACCCGGGCATGCCGATGGGCATGGCCGAGATAGCGGTGGCGCTGTGGGACCGGAACCTGAAGCACAACCCCTCCAATCCGCATTGGGCCAACCGCGACCGCTTCGTGCTGTCGAACGGCCACGGCTCGATGCTGCTGTATTCGCTGCTGCACCTGACCGGCTACGACCTGCCGATCGGGGAACTGAAGCGTTTTCGCCAATTGCATTCGAAGACCCCGGGCCATCCCGAGGTCGGCGTCACGCCGGGCGTCGAAACGACCACCGGCCCGCTCGGCCAGGGCATCGCCAACGCGGTCGGCATGGCGATCGCCGAAAGGCTGCTCGCGGCCGAGTTCAACAAGCCCGGCCACGAGATCGTCGACCACCACACCTACGCCTTCCTCGGCGACGGCTGCATGATGGAAGGCATCTCGCACGAGGCGTGTGCCCTGGCCGGGACGCTCGGCCTCGGCAAGCTGGTCGCGCTCTACGACGACAACGGCATCTCGATCGATTCCGAGAAAGGCTCGATCAAGAGCTGGTACACGGACGACGTGCCGAAGCGGTTCGCATCCTACGGCTGGCAGGTGATCGCCAACGTCGACGGCCACGACGTGGCCGCGGTGCACCGCGCGATCGGCAAGGCAAAGCGCGAGACCGGAAAGCCGACGCTGATCTGCTGCAAGACCGTGATCGGCAAGGGCGCACCGACCAAGGCCAACACCGGGGGGGCGCACGGCGCGCCGCTGGGCGACAAGGAAATCGCAGCCGCGCGCGAGGCGCTGGGCTGGAAGCATGCACCCTTCGTCGTGCCCGCGGAGGTCGCCAAGGCGTGGGACGCCAAACGCAAGGGCGCGCGGCGCGAGAACGAGTGGAAAAAGCAGTTCGCCGCCTATGCGGTGGCTTTCCCCACCGAGGCGGCGGAATTCACCCGGCGCATGGCGGGCGAACTGCCGGACGGCTTCGCGGCCCGCCTCGAAGCCCACGTTGCCGGGACGAACGCGAAGGCGGAGACCATCGCCACGCGCAAGGCCTCGCAGAACGCGATCGAAGGCCTCGCGCCGGGGCTGCCGGAGCTGCTCGGCGGCTCGGCCGACCTCGCGGGGTCGAACCTCACGCTGTGGTCGGGCTCGAAACCCGTGGGCCGCGAGGGCGGCGGCAACTACCTTTTTTATGGCGTGCGCGAGTTCGGCATGTCGGCGATCATGAACGGCATCGCGCTGCACGGCGGGTTCATCCCCTACGGCGCGACCTTCCTGACCTTCTCCGACTACGCCCGCAACGCGTTGCGCATGGCCGCGCTGATGAAGCTGCGCGCCGTGTGGGTGTTCACGCACGATTCGATCGGCCTCGGCGAGGACGGCCCTACGCACCAGTCGGTCGAGCAGGTGTCGAGCCTCAGGCTGATGCCGGGGCTGGATGTCTGGCGGCCCTGCGACACGGTGGAGTCGGCCGTGGCCTGGGGCTGCGCCATCGAGCGCAGGGACGGGCCCAGCGCGCTGATGTTCTCCCGCCAGAACGTGGCTTTCGTGCCGCGCAACACGGCGGAGGTCGCCTGCATCAGGCGCGGTGGTTACGTGCTGGCCGACGCCGTCGACGCGAAGGCCGCGATCCTCGCCACGGGGTCCGAAGTGCCGCTGGCGCTGGCGGCGCAGAAGCAGCTCGCCGACGCGGGCATCGCGGTGCGGGTGGTCTCCATGCCCTCCACCTCGGTATTCGACCGGCAGGACGCGGCGTACCGCGCTGCGGTGCTCCCCAGGGGCATGCCGTGCGTCGCGGTCGAGGCGGGCGTCACGGATTACTGGCGCAAGTACGTGGGGCTGGAAGGCGCGGCAGTCGGCATCGACCGCTACGGCGAGTCGGCGCCGGCGGGCGAGCTGTACAAGTTTTTCGGCATCACTGCGGAGGCCGTCACGGCGGCCGTGAAACAGGTTTTGTCCTAGGAGCAGACGAATGGCACTCAAGGTAGCAATCAACGGCTACGGCCGCATCGGCCGCAACATCCTTCGCGCGCACTACGAAGGCGGCAAGAAGCACGACATCCAGATCGTCGCGATCAACGACCTCGGCAATGCCGAGACCAACGCGCACCTGACGAAGTACGACACGGCCCACGGCAAGTTCCCCGGCACCGTCGCGGTGGACGGCGAGTACATGGTCGTCAACGGCGACCGGATCCGGGTCTGCGCCAAGCGCAACCCGGCCGAGCTGCCCTGGAAGGAGATGGGCATCGACGTCGTATTCGAGTGCACCGGGTTCTTCACGACGAAGGAAAAGGCCGGCGCGCACATCGCCGCCGGCGCAAGGAAGGTCATCATCTCGGCCCCCGGCGGCAAGGACGTCGACGGCACCGTGGTCTACGGGGTGAACCACAACACGCTGAAGGCCTCGCACACGGTGATCTCCAATGCGTCGTGCACGACCAATTGCCTCGCGCCGATGGCCATGGTCCTCCACGAGAAGGTCGGCATCGTCGCCGGCCTGATGACGACGATCCACGCCTACACCAACGACCAGGTGCTGACCGACGTCTTCCACGAGGACCTGCGCCGCGCGCGCTCGGCCACGATGTCGATGATCCCGACCAAGACCGGCGCCGCGGCCGCCGTGGGCCTGGTGCTGCCGGAACTGAACGGCAAGCTCGACGGCTATTCGATGCGCGTGCCCACCATCAACGTGTCGTACGTGGACCTGACCTTCACCGCGAAGCGCGCGACCACCGTGGACGAGGTCAACGCGTTCATGAAGGAGGCCGCCGGCGGGGCGCTCAAAGGCATCCTCGATTTCACCAGGGAACCGTTGGTCTCGATCGACTACAACCACAACCCGGCCTCGTGCACGTTCGACGCCACGATGACCAAGGTGGCCGAGGGGACGCTGGTGAAGGTCGGCGGCTGGTACGACAACGAGTGGGGCTTCTCCAACCGGATGCTGGACACGACCATCGCGTTCATGAGCGCGAAGTAACGATGGCGGTGGTCCTGGTGGAGCGCGACCGCGAGGTCGCGCTCGTCCGGCTGAACAGGCCGCAGGCGATGAACGCGGTGAACGAGGAGGTTCGCCGTGACCTGCCGGCGGAACTCGCGAAGCTCGAAGCCGACGGTTCCGTCCGCGCCATCGTCATCACCGGCGCAGGCGACCGGGCCTTTTCCTCCGGCCAGGACCTCGAGGAGGCCGCCGGTTACACCGCAGCCGACGTAGAGGGCTGGTTCACCCGGGTGCACTCGATGTTCGCGGCGGTCCGCGCGCTGGACAAGCCCACCGTAGCCGCCTACAACGGCGTCGCCGCGGGCGCGGGCTACCAGATCGGTCTGTACTGCGACCTGCGCGTCGGCTACCCCGAACTCAAGATCGGCCAGCCGGAAGTGAAGGCGGGCCTCGGGTCCATCCTCGGCACCTCGCAGATGAGGTGGCACCTGCCCATCGGCATCAATGCCCAGCTTTCGCTCACCGGCGAGTTCATCAGCGGCCAGCGCGCCTACGAGGTCGGGTTGGTGAACTACCTCGTGCCGCGCGACGAGGTGCTCGCCAAGGCGATCGAGGTCGCGAGGCTGCTCGGCGGCCACCCGCCGAACGCGGTGCGCCTCACCAAGGAGCGGCTGCGCGAGCTCACGCAGGCCGACTTCGACGACATCCTCGTGGCCGCGAAGAAGTACCAGAAGCGCGCCTACGAATCCGGCGAGCCGCAAAAGCAGATGGCCGCCTTTCTCGCAGCAAGGAAAGCGAAATGAAGTTCCTCCGCATGACCGACCTCGACCTCAAGAGCAAGCGCGTCCTCGTGCGCGTCGACTTCAACGTGCCGTTCCAGGACGGCCGCATCACCGAGGACACGCGCATCCGTGCGGCGTTGCCGGGCGTGAAGCAAGCGCTGGAGAATGGCGCGCGGCTGATGCTGGTCTCGCATCTCGGGCGTCCCACGGAAGGCCGCTTCGAGGAAGCCGAGTCGCTCGCCCCGGTGGCCAAGCACCTGTCGCGCCTGCTCGGCGTCGAAGTGCCGCTGGTGCACGACTGGGTGGACGGGAAGTTCGAGGCGCCGGCGCCCGGCAAGGTCCTGATGCTCGAAAACTGCCGCTTCAACGTCGGCGAGAAGAAGGACGACGAGGGCCTGTCGAAAAGGATCGCGGCCCTCTGCGACGTCTACGTGAACGACGCCTTCGGCACCGCCCACCGCGCGGAGGCCACCACGCACGGCGTGGCGCGCTTCGCGCCCGTGGCCTGCGCCGGCCCGCTGCTCGCGGCGGAACTCGACGCGCTCGGCAAGGCGCTGGCGCACCCGGCGCGGCCGCTGGTGGCCATCGTCGCGGGTTCGAAAGTCTCGACCAAGCTGACGATCCTCGCGGAACTCGCCACCAAGGTCGACCAGCTGATCGTCGGCGGCGGCATCGCCAACACGTTCCTGCTCGCGGCCGGCAGCCGCATCGGCAAGTCGCTCGCCGAGCACGACCTGACCGGCGAGGCGAGCAAGATCATGGCCACGCTGATGGCCAAGGGCGGCAGCATCCCGCTGCCCATCGACGTCGTTTGCGCCAAGGAATTCTCGGCCACGGCGAAGGCCGAAACCAAGGCGATCCGCGATGTCGCGCCCGACGACCTGATCCTCGACATCGGCCCGCAGAGCGCGGCGGCGCTGGCCGCGATCGTAAAAAGCGCGGGCACCGTGGTCTGGA
This sequence comes from Burkholderiales bacterium, assembly GCA_965279075.1. Classification (GTDB taxonomy): domain Bacteria; phylum Pseudomonadota; class Gammaproteobacteria; order Burkholderiales; family SG8-39; genus SZAS-79. The sequence goes on from CBDIHI010000012.1 coordinate 111,178, forward strand.
ACGGGCCGGTCGGCGTGTTCGAGTTCGATGCGTTCGGCCGCGGCACCGAGACGCTCGCGCGTGCGATCGCAGATTCGAAGGCGTTCTCCATCGCGGGCGGCGGCGACACGCTGGCGGCGATCGCCAAGTACGGCGTCACCGACAGGATCTCCTACATCTCCACCGGCGGCGGGGCGTTCCTGGAATTCCTCGAGGGGAAAAAGCTGCCGGCGGTGGCGGCGCTCGAGGCGCGCGCAGCGGGCTGAGCGTACTAGTCTTCGCCCGCGCAGCGGGCTGAACCCGGCCGGCGTTCCCGCGGATCAGCGCGGGATCTGCTGGAACATGCGGCGGTACTGCTCCGCCTTCGCGTCCTTCGCCGCCTTCTCGGCATCGGCGGCGGCTTTCGCCTTCGCTTCCGCCTCGGCCTTGGCCTTGGCGTCCGCCTCCGCCTTCGCTTTCGCCTCGGCTTCCGCGCGGGCCTGCGCTTCCTGCGCGGCTTTTGCCGCAGCGCCCTTGCCCGAGCGCGCATCGCTGTCGGCCCTGGCTTTGGCCTCGGCCTGGGCCTTGGCATCCGCCAGTGCCTTGGTTTTCGCTTCCGCCTGCGCTTTCGCGTCGGCTTGCGCCTTGGCCCTCGCCTCCGCAGCGGAGGCGGCCTTGGCTTCAGCCGCCGCCTTTGCGTCGGCCTGGGCTTTGGACCGGGCTTCCGCCGCCGCGGCTTTTGCGTCGGCAGCATCCTTGGCCTTGGCCTGTGCGGCCTCCTTTGTGGCTGCCGCAGCCGGCGCCGCTTGCGGCGCCTCGACTTTCGGCGCGACTTTCGGTTCGGGCTTCGGCGCCGGTTTCGGTTCGGCTTTCGCCGCGGGCGGCGGTTCCTCGCGCTTCCTTTGCTCGGACAGTCGCTGCAGCTCGGCCTGCCCGGCCTTGCGGTCCTCGCCGATCGCAGTGCGCAGGGCCGTAAGCGAGGCCACGGCTTCGTTCAGCAGGCGCAGGGCTTCGACGCCCTCCTTGCCCTTCACCGCGACCGCGGCGGCGTTCAGGTTACCTTCGGCCTTGGGCAGCCCGGCGGGGCCTTCGGTACGCTCGCGGAATTTTTTCTCGAGCTCGGTGTTCATGGCCGCCTTGTCGCGCGCTTCGCGCAGCGCGACCTCGAGCGGGGCTTTTTCCTGGGGCGTGCGCGCCGTGCGGACCTGGCCCTCCAGCCGCTCGATATCCTTGGCCGCCTGGGCCCCCGCCTCCTTCAGGTCGCGCCGGTCGTTGTCGAAGAGTTTCAGCAGCGATCGCGCTTCGCCATCGAGGCGGGCGGCGTCGAGCTCGGCCTTGCGCGCAGCGTCACCGCCGGACCCCATCCCCTTCATCAGCGCGAACCCGATACCGGCCGCGAGCACCACGGCGGCCACGGCGCCCCCGATGATCGCGAACCTCCTGCTGGAGGACCCGGCGGGCTGCTGCGCAGGTGCCGGCGCTGGTGGGGGTGCCGGCTCAGGGCGTGAAGGCGCCGGCGCCGGAGCGGCAACCGGCGCAGGGGCGGGCGCAGGCGCGGGGGGCGGGGCGGCCGGGCGAGGCGGCGGGGCGGCAGGGCGGGGCGGTGGCACGACAGCCGCAGGCTGCGGCGCGGGTCGGGCCTCGACGCCCACGACTTCCATTTCGTAGACGTCCATCACGAGGAAGTCGCCCACATGGACCATCGCCTGCGTGCCCGGCGGCTGCTGGCGGCCGTTCAGGGATACGGGGAAGTACTGCGACGCGACGGTCATCAGGTAGCCGCCCGGCGCCTTCGCCAGTTCGACCTGCACGCGCGAGAGGCGTTTCTCGGGGTCGCTCAACTTCAGCGTGCACGTGCTGCCGCGGCCGATCGTGATCGGGTCGCCCTCCAGCACGCGCTCCCCCGCGTACGTCGTCCCGTTTGGCGTGATGTTGAAAAGCTTGAGCGACAGCGTCATGGATCCAGGCACCTGAACTGGAGGATTGCCGGCGAATGCGGCGGCGAAGTCGGGAGTCTAATCGGTCGAAGCACCGCCGGCGCGTCCCTTGAGGTCGCGCCGGCGGTCAGCCGGCTTTGGAGGGACGCACCTCGATGCCTGCGATGCGAGCGAGTTCCCGGTGCACGCGGCCCACGCGCTCGACTTCGCCCTTGGCGGGGAAGCGCTCGTAGAAGCCTTCGGCGCGGAACGCCTTGATCTGCTCGCGCCATGGGGCGAGGCGCTTCTCCCAGCGGTTTACGCGGCCTTCGACGGGGTCGCCGTCGGCATGCGCGAGGTCGGAGCAGACGCGGATCATCGCCTTGATGGTCACGGGGCGGGTCACCATGTAGTTGTCGTGCCCCCAGGCGTCGTCCCAGACGCGCTCGGCGGCCTTGAGGAAGTCGCGCAGCATGCCGTAGTAGCGCCCGGCTTCCTTGGCGCTGCCGCCCGCGACCTGGATCTTGCGCCACTCGCGGTTGGTCCAGCGCTGCAGCTCGTTGAAGAGCTCGGCCTGGAGGATCCACTTGTCCTTCTGGCTGCGGCCGCCGAGGCGGTTGATCCGGTAGCGCAGGGGGCTGTCGCCCTCCGAATACAGCGCCCCGACCATGCGCGAGGCGAACTTGCGGTGCGGCTCGGCCCAGGACACCCGCTCGTACAGGTCGACGAGGTGGCTCTTGTTGATGCGCGTCGGCGTCGAGTTGATGATCACGAACATCTCGGTCGCGAAGTCCTCGCTGCGGCCGTCGAAGATCATGCAGGGCACGTTGATCGCGGCGGCCTCGTCGGGCCGGTCCTCGAGGTGGAACCGGAGCGCGGCGAGGCGGTGCTGGCCGTCGACGATCAGGAATTTCTTCTGCGGCTCGGACAGGTGGCCGATGCCCTCCATCCCGGCGGTCCGGAAGCCGAGCTTCTCGGAGGTGAACAGCAGCACCGTGCCCGGGATCGGCGGCTGGGTGATCGCCGTTTCGTAGAAGTTCTTGAGCTGCTTGACCTTGCCCTTGGACACCGCGCGCTGGAAGGCCTTGTCGCTGCGTTCGATCTTGGAAATGAACTGGGCGATTTCGTCATCGGCGGAGATTTTCGCGGGGGCGATTTCCTCGCCTTCGCCGTAGAACCGGCTGATGAACTGGACCTTGCCGAGCAGGTCCCTGGCGGGAACGCTGGCGAAGTAAAAGATGCCGTCCTTTTGGCGTATCTGCGTGGCGAGCACTTTGTCCTCCCCTCCCAGGTTGGGCGCGTCCATGCGCGCCGACAGGAAATATAGCCGAGTTTTGGGGAAGCGGGTACTCCGGTATCGTAAATCTCAAAGAATCTTCTACGGAAGTCCGCACCAGGAGCCGGGTTCCGGGCAGAAGATATATCCGGAACGGTATATTTCAGGCGGCCAGGCCGCGTTTCAGGGCAGCGCCAGCCGGAGGGCCTCCCGGGCGAGCGCACCTTCGGGCCTGGCGAGCCGCTCGAGGATGGAGAAGTGGTTGTCGCCCGGCAGGACGAACTCGCCGAAGGGCCGGCCGGCGGCCTGGAGGGCGGCGGCGTACTCGCGCGATTGGCGGATCAGCTCCGGTAGTTCGGCCGCGCCGACGGCCACGCTGACGGGGACCGCAGGGAGGGACAGGGACATCGGAGAGTTAGCGCCTGCTTCCGCTTTATCCATTGCCATGGGCTCGTTCAAGTAGGAAAGGCGGATCGGCTCCAAGTCGAACAGGCCGCTGATCGGGAGCGCCGCGGTCACCCCGGGCAGGCGGGCCGCCATGGCCGTCAGGTGCCCGCCGGCGGAGTGGCCGGAGACCACGAGTTGCGGGCCTGCCCCCAGTTCGCGCTGCAAGTGGTCGGCCAGCCACCCTACGCACGCGGCGATCTCGGCCACGATCTGCGTCATCTTCGCCTGCGGGGCGAGCGTGTACTCGACCAGGGCGAAGTTGATGTCGTGGGCGAGCATGCCCTCGGCGATGAAGGCGTGCGGTTCCTTCTCGTTCCACTGCCAGTACCCGCCGTGGATGAAGGCGAGCGTCGGGCGGCCGGGGGCCTTCGCGTGGAAGAAGTCGAGCCGCTGGCGGGGGCCGCTGCCGTAGGCGAGGTCCCGCGAGACTTTTGCCGAGGCATAGACCGCGTCGCTGCGTTCCGACCAGTCCTCCTTCAGCGACACGAGCCGGGGTTCGACCGCGCGATTGTTGTACGCGGCGTCGAGTTCGGCCTGCGAAAACGTCCGGTAGACCTTCGTCATGCGCGCTTCTCCCCCAGCACCGCCACGGCCTTGATCTCGATGAGGGCGCCCGGCCGGATCAGGCCCGCCACCTGCACGCCGGTCGCCGCCGGGTAGGGCGGGCCGCCGAAGACTTTCTTGCGGACGGCCGCGGTCTGCGCGTAGCCCTCAAGCGCCAGGTAGTAGTCGGTGGTCTCGACGACGTTGGAGAAGTCCGCGCCCGCCGCGGCGAGGATGCGGCCCATCTTCTCGAAGATGTATTCCGTCTGCCGGACGATGTCGCCTTCGCCGACCAGGGCGCCTTTCTCGTCGGCCGAGGTCATGCCGGAAATGTAGAGCAGGTTTCCCACCCTGACGCCCGGGGAGAAGGTGAAGCGGTCGCTCCAGCCCGTCGAAGGGATCACCGCTTCGTAGATCTTCTTCATGCCGGCCGCCGCTTGATGAGGTAGGTGTGGAAGCCCGAGAGTACGACTTCCCCGCGCTGGTTGGTGAGGCTCACGGCGAATTTCACCACGCCATGGGCCGGGTTGCGCGTCTCGCGCGCTTCCTCGACCTGCATGACCGGCGTGACCGTGTCGCCCAGCAGCACGGGCTTCACGAACTTCCCGCCCTGCTCCAGGAAGGCGATCATCGAGTCCTCGACGTTGTCCGACAGCGGCGTCGCGCCGAGCGCGGTCACCGACATCAGCAGGAGGCCGTGCGCCAGCGGCGCGCCGAACACGGTCTTCTTCGCGTATTCGGCATTGTAGTGCAGCGGGTGGGCGTCGCCCGTGAGTTTGGAGAACCCCTGGAACGCCGCGTCGTCCATCGCGTGCGGCGGCCCCGCGAACCTCCGTCCGGGCGTGAAATCCTCGAACCAGTACTGCGGGGCGGCCGGCACGGGTTACTTCCCCCGCAGCGTGGACTTGCCGATCATCACCGTGTCCTTGCCCGGGGTGCTGACCCGCGCGACGATGTTGTCGGCCTCGTCGAGCTCGGTCAGCTGGTCGTCGCCGGGGCAGACCGGCCCGGTCCAGCGCACCGAGACGCGGCCGTTGTAATAGAACTCCCTGCCGAACTTCTCCAGCCCCAGGTCCACGGCAGGCGCCATGTTGTGCATGCCGTGCGCGAGCGTGCCGCGGAAGCCCCGCTTGATGCAGTAGTCGTGGTCGTAGTGCAGGATGTCCCAGTCGCCGTTCAGCTTGCCGTAGCGGTCGATCTTCTCCTGCGTCATGCGGACGGTGTGCTCGAGCTTCCCGTGCTTGGTGTTGGACATGGCTTACTCCGGCAATGCGAAGGTGTTTTCGACTTCGGCGAGCAGCTGCCCGTCGGCGCGGCGGTAGCGGCCCTTCCACTTGATGAACTTGTGGGTCTTCTTCTCGTACTTCTCGGTGACCTCGCCCGAGAGGCGGATATCCGTATTCTCGTCGCGCCAGATGGGGTGGTGGTAGTTGAACGCCACCTCGCACATGATGATCCCCTGGATCGGCGGGTACTTCTGGTAGAGCGTGGAGGTCATGTAGACGCAGAGCACGTCGGGGGGCGCCGCCTTGCGGCCATCGACGACGTAGAGCTTCTCGTCGCCTTCCACCGCCGCGATGTACTCGTCGATGATCTGGGGCGTGATCGTGAAGCTGACCTCGCCCATCTTCGCGCCGACCTCGAATTCGGCGTAGCGCGTGCCGGGTGTGGCGCCTTCCCGGACTTTCACTTCCGCGGGCCTCGTCATTGCGTGACTCCTTGAGTTCCTGGACCGCCCCATTGTAGGAAAAATCCGCGCGGCGCATCGCCGCATCGAACCGACGTTTCGCAGTTCCGGCAAGACGGGCCGCTAGGCGAACCTGCCACCCCCTTCTGGTATAAAGTGTTTCGCACAAACAGAGGGACTCCCATGCTCCGCAGCACCAAGATCGTCGCCACCCTGGGGCCCGCCTCTTCCGACCCCGCCGTCCTCGAGAAGATGATCCGCGCCGGCGTCGACGTGGTGCGGCTGAATTTCTCCCACGGCACCGCCGAGGACCACATAAAGCGCGCCCAGCTCGTCAAGGACGTGGGCCGGGATGTCGGCCGCACGGTCGGGATCATGGCCGACCTGCAGGGTCCCAAGATCCGCGTCGGCAAGTTCGCCGACGGCAAGATCATGCTCGAAAAAGGCCAGAAGTTCGTGCTGGATGCCGAGATCGAGATGGGTAACGCCGAGCGCGCCGGCCTCGACTACAAGGAACTGCCGCGGGACGTGTCGGCGGGTTCGGTGCTGTTGCTCGACGACGGCAAGATCGTGCTCGACGTGGTCGCGGTGCGCGGCACGGAAGTCCACACCACGGTGCGCCACGGCGGGGTGCTGTCGAACAACAAGGGCATCAACCGGCAGGGTGGCGGCCTCACCGCGCCCGCGCTGACCGCGAAGGACATGGAGGACATCAAGACCGCGGCGAAGCTGAACGCGGACTACCTCGCGGTGTCCTTCCCCAAAACCGGCGCCGACATGTACATGGCGAGGGAACTCATGCGCGCGGCCGGCGGCAAGGCGCTCCTGATCGCCAAGATCGAGCGTGCGGAGGCGATCCCCGCGCTCGAGGACATCATGAAGGCCTGCGACGGCATCATGGTCGCGCGCGGCGACCTCGCCGTGGAAGTGGGGGATGCCTCGGTGCCCGCGCTGCAGAAGCGCATGATCCGCATGGCGCGCGAGAACAACAAGCTCACCATCACCGCCACGCAGATGATGGAGTCGATGATCTCGAGTCCCATCCCGACGCGTGCGGAGGTTTCGGACGTGGCCAACGCGGTGCTTGACGGCACCGATGCCGTGATGCTGTCGGCGGAGTCGGCCAGCGGGAAGTATCCGGTCGAGGCGATCGAGGCGATGGACCGCATCTGCATCGAGGCCGAGCAGTCGCACCCGGTGAACCTCGACCAGGACTTCCTCAACCGGACCTTCACGCGGGTCGACCAGTCGATCGCGATGGCGGCGCTGTTCACGGCCTTCCACCTCAAGGTGAAGGCCATCGCGTCGCTGACCGAATCGGGATCGACCGCCTTGTGGATGAGCCGCCTGAACTGCGGCGTGCCCATCTACGCGCTGACCGCGCAGACCGCGACCCGCTACCGGGTCTCGCTCTTTCGCGACACCTACCCGCTGGTGGTGAAGTACGTCGGCTTCGACCGCGAGGAGCTGCTCATGGAGGCCGAGAACGTGCTGAAGGCCAACGGCGTGGTCGAGGACGGCGACCTGATCGTGCTGACCATCGGCGAACCGATCGGCAAGGCGGGCGGGACCAACACGATGAAAATCGTCAAGGTCGGCGAAAACAGGAAACTCTAACGTCCCTCATACAGGTCGCGTCCCGCGACCAGCGCGCGAATCTTGCCGTCGGCCATCGTGCGCTTGAGGTTCCAGAAGCCGCAGTCGGGGTGGATGTAGGTCACCCGCCCGCGACCGATCGCCTTCTCCGCCCTCTCGATGGACCGGGCGATCGCGTCGGCCGATTCCACCATGGTGGACTTGATGTCGACGACGCCGAGACCCATGCCTATCCCCTTGCGCAGGTCCTTGAACACGGCGAGTTCCTCGGCCGGGCGGTGCGCGTTCTCCATGACGATGTGGTCCACATGGAGCGAGTTCAGGTATTTCATGAGCTTGCCCCAGTTGCCGCGCTGGATGCTCTGCCCGCCGTAGTTGCCGAAGCACAGGTGCACGGCCGCCTTGGCGTTCTTCGGCACGGCGTCGAGCACGCGGTTGATGGCCTCGGCGGCCCACTCCCACTCGTCGGGGTGGCCGGGCAGGTTGGCTTCGTCCAGCTGGACGACGTCCGCATCGAGCTGTTTCACCTGTTTGGCGAGCGCATCGGCGATCGCCATCGCGAGCTTGGGCGTGTTGCGGTAATGCTTGTCGAGCAGGGTCTTGGCCAGCATGTGCGGGCCGGTCAGCGTGAACTTCAGCGGCTTCGTGGCGAGCGCCTTGGCGCGCGCGCAGGCCATCGGCAAGTCGAGCGACCCGCCGCCGACCTTGCCGTCCACGAGGCCCGGGGGACGCGTGCGAAAGCGCATGCCCGAGTCCTTGCGGTACATGAACAGCTCGTCGAAGCTCATCTCGGTGCGGATTCCCGACATCGGGCGCACGAAGTACTCGATCATGCCGTTGGTCTCGGGGTGGTTGACGTCGAAGCGGTACAGTTCGCCGTCGCAGACCACGTCGATGCCCGCCTGCTCCTGGGTGTGGATCACCACGCGGGTCGCATCGGCCAGCGCCTGCTCGGAGGGCAGCGCGACGAGCCAGTCGGGGACCGGGTACGAACCGACGACGGTGGTCTGGATGCGGGGGGCTTTGCTCACGGGGACTCCTCGGTTTCGAGCGCCGATTATAATCAGCCGTATCTTCTTTTCACCAACGGGTTAATTCAGCATGGGCAACCTGCCGGACCGTTTCGCAGACGTGGAGGCGCTGGAGGAGTACATGACCACGCCTTCGCCCGCGCTCGTGCGCGACCTCGCCGGCCTTGCCGGCGACATCATGGTGCTCGGCGTGGGCGGCAAGATGGGCCCCACGCTCGCGCGCATGGCGAAGCGCGCCGCGCCCGGCAAGCGCGTGGTGGGCGTGGCGCGCTTTTCCGAGAAGGGCCTGCGCGAGCGCCTCGAGTCCCAGGGTGTCGAGTGCATCGCCTGCGACCTTCTCGACCGGGCCGCCGTGGAGAAGCTGCCGGCGATCGAAAACATCGTGTTCATGGCCGGGCACAAGTTCGGCGCGGCCGGCAACCCGGACTTCACCTGGGCGATGAACGTGGGTGTGCCGTTCATGGTGGCGGAGCACTTTCGCTCCGCGCGCTTTGCGGTGTTCTCCACCGCCTGCGTCTATCCGTTCGTCAGCGTGACCGGCCGCGGCGCAGATGAGTCGACGCCGCTCCTGCCGGCGCCCGGCGACTACGCCAGCTCCTGCGTGGGGCGCGAGATGATGTTCGGGCATGCCGCGCGCAAGTACGGCTCGCGGGCCGCGCTGGTGCGCCTCGAGTACGCGATCGACATGCGCTACGGCGTGCTCTACGACGTCGCATCCAAGGTCTTCGCGGGCCAGCCCGTCGACGTCACCATGGGCCACGTCAACGTGATCTGGCAGGGCGAGGCCAACGAGCAGGTGTTGCGCCTGCTGGCCCACGCCACGACGCCTGCCACGCCCTATAACCTCTCCGGCCCGGAAGTGATCAGCGTGCGGTGGCTGGCGGAGGAATTCGCCAGGCGGATGGGCAAGGCGGCGGTCGTGACGGGCAGCGAGGCGCCCACTGCGTTGCTGGTCGATACGGCCGGGACGCAAAAGATCCTGGGCGCCCCGCGGGTGCCGCTGGCAAGAATGATCGACTGGGTGGCCGACTGGGTGCAGCGCGGCATGCCCAGCCTCGGCAAGGACACGCACTTCTCGACGCGCGATGGGAAGTACTGACGGGGCCCTGCGCGAGATCCGCCTCGGCGCCGGGGACATCCCGGGCTGCGTGGCGCTGTCCGCCGAGGCGCGCTGGAACCAGACCGCGGACGACTGGAGCACCATGCTCGCCCTCGGCGATGGGTTCGGGCTCGTCGATCCGGGCGGGACGATCGTCGCGACTTCGCTCGCGCTGCCCTTCGCGAGCGGGGGCTTCGGCTGGATCAGCATGGTGCTGGTGACCGGGTCGCGGCGCCGGCAGGGCCTGGCCACTCGTGTGATGGGAAGCGCGATGCAGTCATTGGCCGCGAAGAACCTGGTCGCCATCCTCGACGCCACGCCAGCCGGGCGCGAGGTCTACCGCTTGCTGGGCTTCGAGGACACCTGGGGCATCGAGCGCATGCAGCGCCTCGCTGCGCCGGTGCTCGCGGCGTCGCCCGACCGGAACGTGCGGCCCATGACCGACGCCGACTGGCCGGGCGTGTGCGCGCTCGACGCGGCCGCGTTCGCAGCCGATCGCTCGGCGCTGCTTGCTGCGCTGCGCTCGCGCCTGCCTGCGGCGGCGCTGGTTTCCGATGCGGGCGGGCGCATCGACGGTTTCCTGCTCGGGCGTGACGGGCGCATCGCCAACCAGCTCGGCCCCTGCGTGTGCGGCGACGAGGCCACGGCAATCGCGTTGCTCGCGGGGGCGCTGCGCGCCGTCAGCGCGCCCGTGTTCCTCGACATGCCCGCGCCGCACACGGCGCTGTCGGCGTGGCTCAAGGCCTCCGGATTTACGATCCAGAGGCCGTACACGCGCATGCTGCTGGGGCGCAGCCGCCCTTTCAACGACGTGCAGCGGCTCTACGCCATCGCCGGGCCCGAGCTCGGCTGAGGGCGGCCATGGGAATCAAGTTCCGCAATCCCTTCTCGCGCGACGGGAGCGGGCTTGCGCGTGAACTGCTGGAACGCGGCATAGCCGCCGAGCAGGCCGGCGCGCCTGCGCAGGCGATGGAGCATTATCGCAAGGCTGCCGAAACCGATCCGTCACTCGCGGCTGCGCACTTCAACCTCGGGCTGCTGCTGGTGCAGGCGGCGGACTTCGACGAGGCCGAGGCTGCGTTGCGCGCCGCTTTGCAGGCGCGCAATGACTTTCCCGAAGCCTGGGTTGCGCTCGCCGATGCGTTCGAGGCGCAGGGTCGAGACTCGGAGGCCGTCGAGGCCCTGGATCGCGCAATCGCGCTTCGGGAGCGCTACGAGGGGGCGCTCATGAATGCAGCGGTGCTGCTGCAGAAGTTGGGGCGCCTCGACGAGGCGGCCTCCCGCTATCGCCAGGTGCTGGAACTCGCGCCCGAGGCGGCGGCCTTGCACAACAACCTTGCCAACGTGCTGCAGGCGCTCGGGCGCCTTGGCGAAGCCGAGGCAAGCGGCCGCCGCGCGGTAGGACTCGACCCCGCCCTGCCGGAGGCGCATTTCAACCTCGGCAACATCCTGCAGGCGCTGGGCCGGGGGTCGGAGGCCGAGGCGAGCCTGCGCAACGCGCTCCGGCTGAGGCCGGCCTACCGCGAGGCACACGTGGGCCTTGGCAATGCACTGCGGGATCTCGGTCGCGTCGACGAGGCGCAGGCCGCCTTTCTCCGGGCGCTGGACCTCGACCCGGATGACCGGGACGCGCGCAGCAACTACCTGCTGTCGCTCAACTACACCAGGGCCCTTACGCGCGCCGAAGTGCACGCGGCGCATGCCGAATGGGCACGGCGGCACGCGGTGGCGGAGTCCCATGTTCCGCCCCCGAATGTTCGCGATCCCGCCCGCAGGCTGCGCATCGGCTACGTCTCGGGCGACTTCCGCCGCCATTCGGTGGCGTACTTCATCGAACCCGTGCTCGCGCAGCACGATCGCGGGGCCTTCGAGGTCTTCTGCTACTCGAACGTCGCGCTTGCCGACGCGATGACCGGGCGGCTGATGGCCCTCGCGGACCACGCACGCGAGATCGTCCACCTTTCCGATGAAGCGGTTGCGGCCATGATTCGCGCCGACGCGATCGACATTCTCGTCGACCTCGCCGGGCATACGGCGGGCCACCGGCTGGGCGTCTTCGCGCTGCGGCCCGCGCCGGTCCAGGCCACCTACCTCGGATACCCGAACACCACGGGCCTCGCGGCGATCGGCTGGCGCGTCACGGACACCTACGCAGACCCGCCGGGCGACGGCGACGACGTGCACAGCGAGCGCCTCGCGCGGCTGCCGCGGTCGTTCCTGTGCTTCCAGCCGCCGGACGGGGCGCCAGTAGTACAGGCCCCGCCCTGTGCGGAGAGGGGGCACGTCACCTTCGGCTCGTTCAACGTGCTGCCGAAGGTCACGCCCGAAGTGATCCGCGTGTGGTCGCAGGTTCTGGGGCGCGTGCCGGGGAGCCGCCTGCTGCTGAAGGCGCTGGGACTGGGCGACGCACACTCACGCGAGCAGGTGCTTGCGAGGTTCGCGGCGCACGGTATCGCGGCGGAGCGCATCATGGTGTTGCCAATGGAAGCCTCGCTGCAGGCGCACCTCGCGCGCTACCACGAGATTGATATCGCGCTCGACCCGTTCCCGTTCAACGGCACGACCACGACGCTCGAAGCCCTGTGGATGGGTGTGCCGGTCGTCGCGCTCGCGGGGGACAGGCATTCCGCGCGGGTCGGCGCGAGCATCCTGGCCAACGCTGGCCTTTCGGAGCTGATCGCGCCGGACGAGAAAGCATACGTGGACCTCGCGGCCAGGCTTGCGGGCGACGCGTCGAGGTTGGCCGACCTGCGGCGCGGCATGCGGACACGGATCGCCGCGTCCCCGCTGCGCGACCCGGCCGGGATCGTAGGGGACCTCGAGCAGGCCTACCGGCGGATGTGGTCCGACTGGTGCGCCGCGAAGCCGGTTACAGGATCCGGTTGAACCATGCGAGCGACAGCAGCGCGGCGATCAGCGTCAGCAGGGCGCCGGTCGCGGCGAACAGCGCGGTGATCTCGATGGTCTGCTGCTTTTCGAGCACCAGCTTCGCGCTGAGGCTGCGGTAGATCTTCGACAGGTCGGCGGCGTCGCCGGCGCGGAAGTACTCGCCGCGCGTCATGGTCGCCACTTTCTTCAGCACATCCTCGTCGAGCTTTACGCGCATCGACCAGCCGTTCGAGTTCAGCGTCGTACCGGCGGGGGTGCCTATGCCCACGGTGAAGACGCGTACGCCGCGCTCGGCGGCGATGGCGGCCATCGCCAGCGGGTCGGGCCCGATGTTGCTCTGCCCGTCGGACAGCAGCACGATCACCGCGGAGCCGTACGACCCGGGCGCCACGGCCTTGAATTCGCCGCCGCCCGGGCGCGGGAAGGCGCCGCCGGGCGGGAACGGCGGCGTGCCGGAAATGATGCGCTCGGCGTCGATGGCCGCTTCGGGCAGCAGGTTCGCAAGCGAGATGATGAGGCCGCTGCCCAGCGCCGTGCCACGCTGCAGCTGGAAGCGCTCCATGGCCTGCAGCACGCTGTCGCGGTTGTCGGTCGGCGCCTGGACGACGGCGGCGCTGGCCGCGATCGACACGAGCCCGACGCGCACCTTGGGCGGCTGCCCGGCGAGGAACGCCTTGGCTGCATTCTTCGCGGCAGTGATCCGGTCAGGCGCGATGTCCGCCGCCTTCATGCTGCCGGAGGCGTCCATCGCGAGCATGATGGTTTCCACGCGGGCCGGAAGCACCAGCGCGGCCTTCGGGCGCGCCACCGCGACGATCATCGCCGCGAGGCCGAGCAGCATCAGTACGGGCGGGGCGTAGCGGCGGAACCGCCCGGCCGTCGCCGCGGTGGACGCGAGCCCGGCGTACTTGACGGTGCTGCGCCTGCCGCGCGCGGATTGCCAGGCCTGCAGGCCGGCGAGCAGCGGCAGCACCGCGAGCAGCGACAGCATCATCGGCCACTGCAGCGTGAAGGAGGCGGGATCGATCATCCGCGTCCCTGGGCCGAAGCCCGTCGTGCGGCGGCCGTGGCGGGAACGCCCCCGGCGGAGAGCTGGCTGCGCTGCTTTCGCATCTTCGCAAAGCGCAGCAGAGCGTCGTCGATCGGGTCGCCGGTCGAGAGTTCGAGGCAGTCGACCCCTGCGCCGGCCAGCGCTTCGCGCAGCGCCTGCTCGCGGCGTTGCGCCGCTTCGGCGAAGCGCTTCCGGAACCCGCGGTCGTGCGTGTCGACGAACAGCTGCTCGCCGGTTTCGGCGTCCTGCATCATCACCATGCCGAGGTCGGGCAGCGCCTGCTCGAGCGGGTCGCAGAGCCTTACCGCGATCACCTCATGGCGGCGCGCCAGCATCCCGAGCGCGCGCTCCCAGCCCGGGCGGCTGACGAAGTCCGAGACGAGGAACACCACTGAGCGGCGCTTCATCGCATGCTGTGCGCGCGTGAGCAGTTCAGCGAGGTCGGTCTCGTGCGCTTCGGCGCCACGCGCTGGGGCCACGCGCAGCATCCGGTCGAGAAGGTGGAGCACGTGGAGCCGCCCGCTGCGGGCGGGGATCGAGGGCTCGGCGGTGCGGCCGGTGCCGCGGTAGAGCACCGCGCCCACGCGGTTTCCGCGCCGCGCCAGCAGCCTCGCCAGCACCGCGACGAACTGCGCGGCCAGCGTACGCTTGGCCACCGCCTGCGAGCCGAAGTCGAGCGAGCCGCTGAGGTCGGCGAGGAACCATGCCGCGACCTCGCGGTCCTCCTGGAACTCGCGCACGTGCGGCACCTGCAGCCGCGCGGTCACGTTCCAGTCGATGAAGCGCGCGTCGTCCCCCGCCTGGTATTCGTGCAGGTCGGCGAAGTCCATGCCTGCGCCGCGAAAGAGCGTGCGGTAATCGCCCTGCAACGCGCCGTCGAGCCGGCGGATCACCGTCCACTCGAGGCGGCGCAGCAGGCGCTCGGCGTCCCCCGGGGGCCGCCCGTCGGCAGCGGGGCCTTGTGCCTCGGCCATCGACCTAGGCCGCGGGAACCTGCACGTGCGTCGCGAGCGGCTTCTCGGGCCGCTGGATCGCCTGCATCACCTTCATCACGATCGCATCCGCCGTCAGGCCGTCGGACAGCGCCTCATACGACAACGACAACCGGTGGCGCAGCACGTCGGGGACGATGTCGGCCACGTCCTCGGGCAGCGCGTAGTCGCGGCCGCGCAGGAACGCGAGCGCGCGGGCGCCCTCGATCAGGTGGATGGTCGCGCGCGGGCTGGCGCCGAAAGTGATGTACTTGGCAAATTCGGCGAGGCCGAAGCGCGCGGGATGGCGCGTGGCCGACACCAGCTTCACGGCGTACTGCACGAGCCCGGGATCGACGTAGCAGTTACGGCATTCCCGTTGGAGGGCGCTCAACTGCTCGGTCGTGGCGGCGGCGGCGACCTCGGCGGCCGGGCCGGTCACGCGCTGCACGATCACGAACTCCTCCTCCTCGGTGGGGTAGCCCACCAGCACCTTCATCATGAAGCGGTCCACCTGGGCCTCGGGCAGCGGGTAGGTGCCCTCGGTCTCGATCGGGTTCTGCGTCGCCATGACGAGGAAAGGTTCCGGCACCTTGTGCGCCACGCCGGCGATCGTGACCTGCCGCTCCTGCATGACTTCGAGCAGCGCGCTCTGCACCTTGGCCGGAGCGCGGTTGATCTCGTCGGCCAGCAGCAGGTTGGTGAACACCGGTCCCAGCGAGGTGCCGAACTCGCCCGTCTTCTGGTTGTAGATGCGCGTGCCGACGAGGTCCGCGGGCAGCAGGTCGGGCGTGAACTGGATGCGCTTGAACTGGCCGCGCACGGCCTGCGCGAGCGTCTTCACGGTCAGCGTCTTGGCCAGGCCCGGCACGCCCTCGACCAGCAGGTGCCCCTGCGAGAGCATTGCCACCATCACCCGCTCGAGGAAATGGTCCTGCCCGACCACGACGCGCTTCACTTCGTAGAGCACGCGCTCCATCAGCGTGGCGACCCCGCCCGCGCTTGCGTCCGTCATGCCGCCTGCGACCCTGTTGTCCATGGACCTTCTGTCTCCCTAGAAAGGCGGTATGCCGACCGCCGCGCCCGCGCTCTCGATCGTCGCGGCAAACCCGATGCCGATGAATGTCCCGGCCTCGGTGGGGTTGAGGATGGCGGTGACGATGCCGACCACTTCGCCGTTCATCGTCACCAGCGGCCCGCCCGAGTTGCCCGGGTTGGCAGCCGCGTCGAACTGGATCAGCCCGGTCATGTTCCGCTGCCCCTTCGGCGAGCGGAACTCGCGGTTCAGTCCCGACACCACGCCGGCCGATACCGAGGGGCCGATCCCGAACGGGAAGCCCACCGCGACCACTTCGTCGCCCGGGCGCAGTTTCGAGGTCGACCCGAGCGTCGCCGCGGGCAGGTCGTCGGGGATGGATTTCGCCTTGATCACGGCGAGGTCGTTGTCGGGCTGCGCGGCGACGAACTCGGCCTCGGCCTCGTGGCCGTCGTGGAAGGTCACCGTCACCCGCGTCGCGCCGTGCACCACGTGCAGGTTTGTGAGGATCGTGCCGTTGTCGATGATCACGACGCCGGTGCCGACACCGCCCTGTTTGGCCTCGGCCCTGGGGTCCTTCGGGTCGGCGTAGTAGCCGCGCACGCGGACCACCGCCTCGCGCACCGATTCGGCGGCCTTCGCCGCGCGCGAGGGCAGGGTGCCTTTCTCGAACGTGTTCAGCACCGCGGCGTCGATGTCCTCCTGCGTCATCGCCTCGGGCACTGGCTGCAGCGACTTGCCGGCGAAGAGGAGCGCGGCGGCGAACAATGAGCCCGCGAAGAACAGCAGCGGCCGCTCGAAGCGTTTGCAGAACGCGCGCAACCGCCCGGGCGGCCGCGCTTCGGGTGCGGCGGGGGCGGGCACGGCATCGCCGGCCGCCTTCCGCGGGTCCGGGCGAGGGGTGCTGCTGTAGAGGGCCGTCCGTCTCATGCGCCATCCCTTCGGTCGCTGCTGCTGCGGAAGTTAGCACGCCTGCTTCGGGATATGCACGGTCCGTGCCATGCGGATTGTGAACAGGGTGATACAGTTGCGGCGCAAGCACCCGCAAGGAGAACTGATGCGCTTCCTGTGGCCGGACCTGCTCTGGCTGTCGCTGTTGCTGCCCATGCTGGCCGCCGGCTACGTGGCTGCCCTGCGTCGCAGGAAGAGGGAGGTGATCCGCTACGCGAGCCTCGCGCTGGTGCGCGAGGCCCTCGGGCCGGGCCAGAAGGTCCGCCGCCATATGCCGCCCGCGCTGTTCTTCCTCGCGATGGTCGCGGCGGTCCTCGCGATCGCCCGGCCCACCGCGACGGTGACTCTGCCCGCCCAGTACATGACCATCGTCATGGCGATGGATGTGTCCCGCAGCATGCTGGCGGGCGACGTGCAGCCCACCCGCATCTCGGCTGCGCAGGCCGCGGCCAGGGCCTTCATCGCCGAGCTGCCGAAAGACGTGCGTCTCGGGATCGTCACCTTTGCGGGCACGGCGCTGGTGGTGCAGGCGCCGACCGAGAACCGCGACGAGATGCTCGCCGCCATCGACCGCTTCCAGCTGCAGCGTGCCACGGCTACCGGCAGCGGCCTCTTGCTGTCGCTCGCCACGCTGTTCCCGGACGAGGGGTTCGACCTGCAAGCCGCGATCTACGGCAACGGCTTCTCCGGCGGGGGCGGCTCGCCCGACCCCGCGGCGAAAGCGAAGCGCGCAGACAAGAAGAAGGCCGAAAGGAAGCCCGTGGCGCCGGGCTCTTACACCGGCGGGGCGATCGTGCTGCTGAGCGACGGGCGGCGCACCACCGGGCCCGACCCGGTGGAGATCGCCAAGCAGGCGGCCGACTACGGCGTGCGCGTCTACACGGTGGGCTTCGGCACGCTCGACGGCGCGATGGTCGGCTCCGAGGGGTTCTCGTTCTACGCACGACTCGACGAGCCCACGCTGAAGGCCGTGGCGGCGATCACCGGTGCGGAGTACTTCCACGCCGCCTCCGCCACCGACCTCGGCAAGGTCTACGAGACGCTCAACCGCAAGTTCGCGCTCGAGCGCCGGGAAACCGAGGTCAGTGCGCTGTTCAGCGCTGCGGCGGTGCTGCTTGCCGTGCTCGCCGGGGCGCTGTCGATCCTGTGGTTCGGGCGGCGCTAGCCCGCCTCGCCCAGCGCCTTGTTCACTCTCGGCATGACCTCCTCGGCCATCAGCTGCATGGAACGCCTGCCGAGCGCCGGGTCGACCCAGTCGTGGCAGGGATACAGCAGCGTGCCGAACGGCCCGACCTTTTCCCGGAAGGCGAGAACCTGCTCGACCACGCTTTCGACGGTGCCCGTGATGACCAGCTTTTCGGTGACGTAGGCGGGCGTGATCCGCTCGTCGGGCTCGGAGGCGTCGAGCTTGAAGAGGTTGGAGCGCCCGGCGAAGCCCACCAGCTTCCTGACGAGCTGCTTGAAATAGAAGTAGTAGGGGCCCTCGGTGCCGTGGCCGTAGCGCTTCGCCACGGCCGCATCGTCGGCGACGAAGATGGATTTCGCCACGCGCCATTCGGCCGGGTCGGGGTTCGCACCGACGGCGAGCCTGCCTTCCGCGTACTTCGGCCAGTGCGAAGCCACCCACTCGGGCAGGAGGAAGTTGGCCGAGATCGGCTGCCAGCCGCGCTTGGCGGCCTCGGTCACGCCCTTCGAGTGCGGCGCCACGGCGGTTACCACGATCCGCGGGTGCGGCTTCTGGTAGGGCTTGAGTATGGTGCCCTGGCCGATCTCCGGGATCATCGTCTTGCCGGTGGTGACGCTGTAGTGCTTGCCGGCGATGTCGTACGGTCCTTCGGTTTCCCAGATCCGCAGCACCGTATTGATGCATTCGAGGAACATCTCGTTCCTGTCCTTGCCGAAGTTGCCGAACACCTCGGCGTCCGACATCAGTCCGCCCGGGCTGATGCCCATGATGAACCTGCCGCGGAGCATGTGGTCGAGCATGGCCACCTGCGCGGCAACGGCGGCCGGGTGCGTGTTGGGCAGGTTGAGCGTCCCGCTGCCGAGCACGATCTGCTTCGTGTCGTGCGCGACGCTTGCGAGGAACGTCAGGCAGGAGGTGACGTTCTCGGCAAGGTCCGTGGTGTGTTCGCCGACGTAGGCTTCGCAGTAGCCGAGCCGGTCGGCGAGCAGGATCGCCTCGCGGTCTTCGGCGAGCGTTTCCCACGGCATCCGCGCGGGCGGGTGCAGCGGCATCATGAAGGTACCGAGTTTCAACGCAGTGTCCATGGCGGGAGAGACGCCGGCACCATATCCATGGCCCCTTGCAGCGTCAACCCGATAACCCTGCGGTCGTCATTGACAGGGTGGAAAGCGCCGTGTCAGCATCGACCCGCACTACCCCCATCGTGGAGGAGACATAAAAATGAAGATCGCCAAGATACTGGCGGCGCTGTCGATCGCGCTGCTTTCGCTCACCGCCGCACAGGCGCAACAGCCGATCAAGGTCGGCATCGGCATCGCGCAGACCGGCCCGCTCGGCGGCGGGGGCAAGGCCGCGCTGCTCGCGCTGCAGATCTGGAAGGACGACGTCAACGCCAAGGGCGGCCTGCTCGGGCGCAAGGTCGAGCTGATCTCCTATGACGACCAGTCGAACCCCGCCGTGGTTCCCGGCATCTACACCAAGCTGCTCGACATCGACAAGGTCGACCTGCTGATCGCGCCGTACGCGACCAACGTCACCGCGCCGATCATGCCGCTGGTCAAGCAGAGGAACAAGCTGCTGATGGGCAACTTCTCGTTCGACGTGAACGCGCAGATCAAGCACGACATGTGGTTCAACAACGCGCCCTGGGGCGCCGGGGCCCTCGCCTGGGGCGGCCCGTTCCTCGACGCGGCGCAGTCGCTCGGCGGCAAGACCATCGCCTTCATGGCGGCCGACGCCGAGTTCGCGCAGAACCTGTGCACCGGCGGGCGCGCGATCGCCAAGGCCAAGGGCCTGACGACCGTCTACGACCAGAACTACCCGCCGAACTCGGTGGACTTCTCGTCGATCCTGCGCGCAGTGCGCGCGGCCAAGCCCGACATCGTGTTCATCTGCTCGTACCCGGCGGAGTCCGCGGCCATCGTGCGCGCCGTGGCCGAGATCGGCGTCGGCCCCTCGGTCAAGATCATCGGCGGCGGCATGGTCGGCCTGCAGTTCGCGCCGATCATGGAGGCGCTGGGCCCGCTGCTCAACGGGTTCGTGAACTACAACAGCTACGTGCCCGAGAAGACCATGGCCAACCCGGCGGTGAAGGCCTTCCTCGACCGCTACTCGGTGCGCGCCAAGGCCGAGAAGATCGACCCGCTCGGCTACTACCTGCCGCCGTTCAACTACGCGATCGGCGAGATGATCGCGCAGGCCGTCACGGCGACCAAGAGCATCGACGACAAGGTGCTGGCCGACTACCTGCGCAAGAGCGAGATGAAGACCATCGTCGGCAACATCAAGTTCGACACGGTCGGCGAGTGGACCACGCCGCGGGTCGTCATGGCGCAGTTCCGCGGGGTCAAGGGCAAGGACCTCGAGCAGTTCCGCCAGGAGGGCAAGCAGGTGATCATCGCCCCCGCGGCCTACAAGTCGGGCACCCTGCTGCCGTTCGACAAGGCACGGAACTAGCCTGGATATCCAGCTCTTCCTCGAGGCGGTCCTCTCAGGGCTCCTCCTCGGCTGCTTCTACGCGGCGGTCAGCGTCGGGCTCTCGATCTCGTTCGGGTTGCTCGACGTGCCGCACGTTGCGCACCCGGCGTTCCTCGTGCTCGGCGCCTACGCCACGTACTGGCTGGTGGGCCTCGGCATGGACCCGCTGCTCGCCGGGGCCCTGCTGATGCCGGTGTTCTTCCTGTTCGGCGTGGCCGTGTACCAGTTCTATTACCTGACCTTCGAGCGGCGCGGCACCGACCTCGGCGTGCGCGGCATCGCGTTCTTCTTCGGCATCGCGTTCATCGTGCAGGTGGGGCTGATCGTCGCGTTCGGCGTCGACCAGCGCATGGTCGAGGCGAGCTATATCGGCACGGCCGTCGAGTTCGGCGACGTCCGGATCCCGCAGCGCATGATCGTGGCCTTCGGCGTCGCGCTGCTGCTGACGGTGTCGCTTGCGTTGTACCTCTCCCGCACCTTCACCGGCCGCGCGATCAAGGCCGTGGCGCAGGATGAGGGCGCGCTGCGCCTGATGGGCGCGGATCCTGTGCGCATCAAGCGCTGGGCCTTCGGCATCGCCACCGCCACCTGTGCGCTGGCCGGGGCCCTGCTGATCATCGTCGGCCCCGTCGACCCGAACCTCGATCGCCTCTACATCGGCCGCACGTTCTGCGTGGTCGTGCTGGCGGGCATGGGCAGCATGAGCGGCACGCTGGTCGCGGGCCTGATCCTCGGCGTGGCCGAGTCGCTGGTGCTGGCCTCGGTCGGCACCGCGTGGGCGCCGGCGGTGGCGTTCGGCATATTGCTCGCGGTCCTCGGAGTGCGGCCCGCAGGACTGTTCGGACGATGAGGTTCCCGCTCGGTGCCCTGGTGCTGGTCGGGTTGGCGGCGGTGGCGCCGCTCTTCGTCCACCTCGAATACTTCTATTTCGCCGGCTTCGTGGTGCTGCAGTTCATCGTGCTGGCCACCGCGTGGAACATCCTGGGCGGGTTCGCGGGCTACGTGAATTTCGGCACCGGCGCGTTCTTCGCGGTCGGGGCCTACAGCGCGGTGGCCCTCTACAAGGCGGTGCAGCTGCCGCTGGGCCTGCAGATCCTCGCCGGGGCGGCCACGGCCGGGCTGCTCGGGTTCCTGGTCGGGCTGCTCACGCTGCGGCTGCGCGGGATCTTCTTCTCGATCGCCACGATCGCGATCACGATCATCCTCGAGACCGTGGTGATGAACTGGCATTACGTGGGCGGCGCCAAGGGCCTGCCCATCCTGCGTCCGACCGAGATCCCGCTGCACTTCACCAACTACACCCAGTGGCTCTTCCTCGTGATGACCGTGATCGCGGTGCTCGCGGTGGCCACGGCGCGCTACATCCAGACCGGCTGGATCGGCCGCGGCCTGCGCGCGATCCGCGACAACGAAGGGGCGGCGGAATGCTCGGGCGTGCCGACCCTCAAGCTCAAGCTCGCCGCCGCGACGATCTCCGGTGCGTTGATGGGGGCGGCCGGGGCGCCCTTCGCGCAATACCTGTCGTTCATCGAACCCGCGTCCGCCTTCAGCCTCAATTACGCCGTCAACGCGCTGGCCATGCCCATCATCGGCGGGACGGCCCACTGGATCGGGCCCGTAATCGGCGCGATCCTGCTCGGCACCGTGCAGCAGGTCGTCACGGTGACGATTTCGTCCGAGATGAACGTGCTGGTGGTCGGCGTGATGCTGGTGGTGTTCGTGGTCGGCGCGCCCGAGGGCATCCTCGGGCTGTGGAAGCGCTATGTGCTGAAGAAGGGCACGCCATGAGCGCCCTGCTCCGGATCGAGAACCTGTCCAAGCACTTCGGCGGCTTCACGGCGCTCGACCAGGTGAGCGTGGACGTCGCCCGCGGCGAGAGATTCGGGCTGATCGGGCCCAACGGCTCGGGCAAGACCACGCTGATCAACTGCATCTCCGGCGCGCTGTACAACGACGGGGGCAGCATCAGCTTCGACGGCACGGAAGTGTCGCGGATGCCGGCCTACAAGCGCACGCGCCTCGGGATCGCGCGCAGCTTCCAGATCCCGCGGCCGTTCGGCAGCATGTCGGTCCTCGAGAACCTCGTCGTGCCGCTGGAGTACGTGGCCCACAAGGGGTCGCTGCACCTCTCGGACACGCGCGGAGAGGCGATGGAGATACTCAAGGGCATGGGCCTGGCCGACAAGGCGGACACGTTGTCGTCCAGCCTCTCGCAGGTCGAGCTGCGCAAGATGGAGCTCGCGCGCGCGATGGCGGCGCGGCCGCGCCTGCTGATCTCCGACGAGGCGATGGCCGGCCTGTCCTCGAACGAGGTCAGCGAGGTGCTCGAGATCCTGTTCAAGCTGAACGCCTCGGGCATCACGATCATCATGATCGAACACATCATGCAGGCGGTGATGAAGTTCTCGCAGCGGATCCTGTGCCTCGACGCCGGCCGTATCATTTGCGAGGGCAGCCCCGCAAGCGTAGTCGAGAATCCCGACGTGCAGAGGGCCTACCTTGGCGCTTGAGCTCGACATCCGCGGGATCGACGCCGGGTACGGCAGCGTGCGCGCGCTGCAGGGCGTCTCGGTGTCGGTCCGCGAGGGCGAGACGGTCGCGCTGCTCGGCACCAACGGCAACGGCAAGAGCACGCTGATGAAATGCGTGATGGGCATCGTGCGCCCGACGCAGGGCTCGATCGTGCTGACCGTCGACGGCGCTGCGCACGACCTGACCAAGCTTTCCACCGAGCAGATCGTGGGCCTCGGCGTGGCGCTGGTGCCGGAAGGCCGGCGCCTCTTCCCCAAGCTGACGGTGGAGGAGAACCTGCTGCTCGGCGCGTTCCGGCAGGAGGCGCGCAGGCACATCGAGAAGAACCTCGCGCTCTGCTACGAGACCTTCGGGGTCCTGAAGGAGCGCCGCCGCCAGCTGGCGGGTTCGATGTCAGGCGGGCAGCAGCAGATGCTGGCGATCGCCCGCGCCCTGATGTCCTCGCCCAAGCTGCTGTTGGTGGACGAGCCCTCGGTCGGGCTCTCGCCGCTGCTGGTCTCGAACACCGTGACGATGATCAAGGAACTGAAGGAGCGCCACGGGCTCACCGTGCTGATGGCCGAGCAGAACTTCCACCAGGCCATCCGGATCGCCGATCGCGGCTACATCATCGTGCACGGCGAGATCGTGTTCGAAGGCAAGACTGTCGCCGAGCTCGAGCACAACGACCTGGTCAAGAACTACTACCTCGGCACGGCTTAGCCCTTACGTCCCGCGGCCAGCGCGTCGAGGATGCGCTCGGGCGTGAACGGCATCGTGTTCACCCGGGTCCCGAAAGTCGACAGCGCATCGTTGATCGCGTTCATGACCGCGCCCGGCGCGCCTGCCGTTCCGGCCTCGCCGACGCCCTTGGCTCCCAGCTCCGAGGATTTTGTCGGCGTCTCCACGTGCCCGCAGACAATGTCCGGCATCTCGCCCGACATCGGGACGAGGTAGTCCGCCATCGAGGCGTTCAACAGCTGGCCGTCCTCCGAGTAGTGGCATTCCTCGAACAGCGCCGCGCCTATGCCCTGCACCACGCCGCCGCGGATCTGTTCGTCGACCAGCAGCGGGTTGATCACGGTCCCGCAATCTTCCACGCACCAGTGCTTCAGCAGCGTCACGAACCCCGTGTCGGGATCGACTTCGACCAAGGAAGCCTGGATGCCGTTGGTGAACGTGAACCCGTACTCGCGCGGTGTGTAGTGGCGCGTGACCATCAGCTCGGACTGGAACTTCATCGGCAGCGTGTCCGGGCGGAAGTAGGCGACGCGGCCGAGCTCGGCCAGCGGCATCTTCGAGGCCCCGGTGGCCTTGTCGATGATTTCGTTGTTGTAGACGTCGAGCATAGCCTTGTCGACGCTGAGGATCGCGGCGGCGATGTCGAGGATGTTGGAGCGCAGGGCCTTGCCCGACTGAAGCACGGCCTCGCCGCCGATGCCCGCGCCGCGCGAGGCCCAGGTGCCGCCGCCGTAGGGCGTGGTACTGGTGTCGCCGGTGATGATGCGCACCTTGTCGAGCGTCACGCCGACCGCGGTCGCCGCGATCTGCGCGAAGATCGCCTCGGTGCCCTGGCCCTGCTCGGTGACGCTGGAGAGCACGGTCAGCATGCCGGTGGGTTCGAGGCGCAGCGTCGCGCCGTCCTGGGCCGAGATGCGCGCGCCGCCCACGCCGTAGAAGGCGGGGGAGGGGTTGGTCACCTCGATCATCGCGGCGAGCCCTATCCCCCGGTGGATGCCCTTCTTCCTGAGTTCCGCCTGCTCCGCGCGCAGTGCCTTGTAATCCATCAGCGCGAGCAGCTTATCCAGGCACTGGTGGTGGGACAGGATCTCGTACTTCATGCCGGCCGCGCCGGTGTAGGGGTAGGCGTCGTCCGGGACGAGGTTTTTGCGCCGGAACTCGGCCGGGTCCATGCCGAGCTTCTGCGCGGCGATGTCGACGATGCCTTCGGTCAGCGCGACTGCGATCGGGTGGCCGACCGCGCGGTACTGGCAGGTGACGTTCTTGTTGGTGAAGACGACGTTGAGCTTGGCGCGGTAATTCTGGTGCTTGTAGGGGCCGCCCGTGAGGTTCACGACCTGGTTGCCCTCGATGCCGCTGGTCCTCGGATAGACGGAGTAGGGGCCGATGGCGGTCAGGTCGTCGAGGTCGAAGGCGAGGATTTCGCCCGCCTTGGTCGCCGCCAGACGCACCTTGACCTTGTGTTCCCTGGCGTGGATGTCCGACAGGAACGACTCCATGCGGTCGGCGATGAACTTGACCGGCCGGCGCAGCATGATCGACAGCGCGGCCGTGCACATCTCGTCCGGGTACACGTGCACCTTGATGCCGTAGGCGCCGCCGATGTCGCGGCAGATGACGCGGACGTTCGCCTCGGGGATGTTCAGGTGCTTGGCGAAGATGTCCTGCATCATGTGCGGCGCCTGCGTGGCGTGATGCACCGTGAGCGTGTGTTCGGCCGCGTTGTAGTCGGCGAGGATCGCGCGGCCCTCGAGGCACACGCCGGTGTGGCGGCCGAAGCTGTAGCTCTCCTCGACCACGACGTCGGCTTTGGCGAACGCGGCCTCCACCTGCCCGTTGTCGATCTCGCGGTTGAAGCACAGGTTGTCGCCGAGGTCCGGATGGATCACTACGTCGCCCTTCAGGGCCTCGTGCATGTCGATGACCGCGGGCAGGGGGTCGTAATCGGCCGCGATCAGTTCGCAGGCGTCCTCGGCCTGTGCGCGCGTCTCGGCGACCACCGCCGCGACCGCCTCGCCCTGCCAGCAGGCGCGGTCGATGGCGATCGGGTGCTGCGGGGCGGATTTGAGGCCCTTGAGGTGCGACAGCACGCCGACCCATGGCGTGCAGTATTCGGCCACCGCGCGGCCGTCGACCACGGCGATCACGCCGGGCGCGGCGCGCGCCTTGGTGAAGTCGAGGCTCTTGATCATCGCGTGCGCGTGCGGGCAGCGCAGGAACACCACGTGGGCGAGGCGGGGGAAACGCAGGTCGTCGATGAACGACCCGCGGCCCTGCAGCAGGCGCTTGGCATTGGCGCGCGGCTCGGCCTTGCCGATATAGCCGGCCTGCGTGCGGGTCTTCGAATCCTTGACGGGCAGTTCGTCGCGGGCGGTCATGATTTTCCCTCCTTGCGGCGCAGCTCGAGCACGGTCTCGATGGCGTCGACGATGGCCTGGTAGCCGGTGCAGCGGCAGTAATTGCCGGACAGGTGTTCGCGAATCCGCTCGCGCGTGGCGTTTGGCTCGGACTTCACGAGGTCCAGCGCCGCCACCAGCATGCCCGGCGTGCAGTAGCCGCACTGCAGGGCGTTCCGCTCGTGGAAGGCCTGCTGCAGCTGTGCAAGCTCGCCCGAGTCGGAAAGGCCTTCGACGGTGTCCACGCTCCTGCCTTCGCATTGCACGGCGAGCGTGAGGCAGCCGCGCACGATCGCGCCGTCGACGCGCACGGTGCAGGCGCCGCAGACGCCGTGCTCGCAGCCGATATGGGAGCCGGTGAGGCCGAGGGCATCGCGCAGGAAATCGATCAGGTGCGTGCGCGGCTCGACGGCCCGGGACACCTTGGTGCCGTTGACGGTCAGCGTGAGGTTCGTATCCATGTGTGGTCCTTATGCCGCCAGCGCGGCAAGCGCGCGGCGGGCCAGCACGTTGGCGAGGTGGAGCTTGGTTTCGGCCTTGTTCTCGAGGTCGGCCAGCGGCGAGAGGTCGCCGGCCAGTTCGGCAGCGAGATCGGTGGCCGGCGGCTTGCCTTCGGCGGCCTGCATCGCGCGGCGGGCCAGTTTCGGCACGTCGCCGCCGCCGAGGTAGGCGAGGCGCACGTCGGAGAGGCGCCCGCCCGTGCTTTTCGCAACGGCCGCCACGCCGACGATGGCGTAGTCGCCCTTGCGGCGCGAAAGCTCGAGGAACACGCTGCGGTGCTCCGGCAGCAGCGGGATCTCGATCGCGGCGACCAGTTCGGCGGGGCCGAGTGCGGTGGCGTACAGGCCGGTGAAGAACTCGCGCGCCGCGACCCGGCGCTCGCCCTTGGCCGACACGAGCCTGAAGGTCGCGTCCAGCGCGAGGCAGCACGCCGGCCATTCGGCCGCAGGGTCGGCCAGAGCGATCGACCCGCCCAGGGTCCCCGAATTGCGAATCGCTACGTGCGCGATGTGCGGCGCAGCCTGGGTGAGCAGCGGGCAGTGCTTCGCCACTTCGGCGGACTGCTCGATCTCCCGGTGCCGGGTCAGCGCGCCGATGACGAGTTTTCCGCCGGAGACCGAAACGCCCGCAAGGCCGGGAAGCGCGGTGATGTCGATGAGGATCGAGGGCGCGGCGAGCCTTAGGTTGAGGATGGCGACGAGGCTCTGGCCGCCGGCAATGATCCGGGCATCGCTGCCGTGTCGTTCCAGCAGGGCGAACGCTTCCTGCAGCGTGCGCGGCTTCGCGTAGGCGAAGGCGGGTGCTTTCAAGGCTGTCTCCTGTCTTTTCTTGTTATGTGCGAACCGGCGAAAGTGTACCTTGCCGCAGCAGTCGCATCCTCCTATAAACTGCGACCGAGGACTCAAGGAGGATGTCATGCCCGTTACCGAACTGAACCATTACTTTGTGCGCGCCAGCAACCTGGAGGCGACCAAGGAGTTCTACTGCAAGGCGCTGGACCTCGGCATCATGCCGCGGCCGCCGTTCCCGTTCGCGGGGTACTGGCTCGGGCGGGAGGGCCGCATCTGGGTGCACATGGGGCAGCACGGGATCCCCAACGCCGAGCTCTACTACCGCGGCACGCCAAAGCACGCCGCCCAGGACAATTCCGGCGTGGTCGACCACATCGCCTTCCTCGCGACCGACCCGGACGGCTTTCGCAAGCGCTTCGAGGGCATGAAGTGCGACTTCTGGGCGCGCGCGCTGCCGGAGTTCGACCTGTTCCAGATTTTCGTGCGTGATCCGGACGGCCTCACGATCGAGCTGAATTTCAACAACCTCAACCCCATGCCCGACTGGGGCGAGGACTACTCCAAGATGCCCGCGGTCGCGGGCGCGAAGGACAAGGCCGGCACCATGACGAAGCCCTCCTGACCATGGCGAAGAGCTTCGCCGATGTGGGTTACGAGGAGGCCCTGCGCCGCGCGCACGGGCTGGTGCCGAAACTGCGGGAGCTCGCCGCCGCGTCCGAAGCGGCGCGGCAGCTGACGCCGGAGGTCCTCGCGCTGCTGCACGAGACCGGGATGCTGCGCATCCTGCAGCCAAAGCGCTACGGCGGCATGGAACTTGATTTCGTCTCGGTGTTCGATGTGCCGGAGGTCGTGGGCCGCGGCGATTCGTCGGTGGCGTGGAACGTCGGCAACCTGTCGATCCACCACTGGATGCTCGCGTTGTTCGACCCGAAGGCGCAGGAGGAGGTGTGGAGCGAGGACCCGGACGCGGTCATCGCCTCGGGCATCGCCTATCCTCAGGGCCGGGGGCGAAAGGTCGACGGCGGCATCGTGCTGTCGGGCTACTGGAATTTCTCCTCGGGCGTGGATCCTTCGACCTGGAACCAGCTCGCCTGCATCGTCAAGGACGGCGACAAGGTCGTCGACCACCTCATGTGCATGGTGCCGCGCAAGGACTTCCAGGTCGTCGACGACTGGAACACGCTCGGCATGCGCGGGACCGGCAGCAAGTCGGTGAAGGTCGAGGAAGTCTTCGTCCCCGACTACCGGACGCTGTCCATGTACACGGCCCGCGGCGGTTCGGACTTCCCCGGCGCAAAGGCCAACCCGAACCCGCTCTACCGGGTGCCGCTCTTCGCGCTTGGTTCGAGCTGCCTCGCCGGCGCGGTCGTAGGCAACGCGCAGGCGGCGCTGGACCTGACCATCGCCGCAGTGAAGGAGCGCAGCACCAACTACACCGGCATGCGCATGCGCGACTTCCAGACCGTGCAGCTGCGCATCGGCGTGGCCGGGGCCAAGATCGACATGGCGCGCGGCGCGATCCACAACGACTGCCTCGAGGGCCAGCGCTTTGCCGCCGCGGGGGTGATGCCTTCGGTCGAGGACAAGCTGCGCTTCCGGCGCAACTGCGCGCTGGCCGCGCGCCTCGCGGTCGAGGCCGTGGACACGCTGCACGAGATGGCGGGCGCCAACGGCATCTACACCAAGTACCCGCTGGAGCGGCTGTTCCGGGACGCGCATTCGGCCTCGGCCCACATCGGCTTCAACTGGGACGCCGGGATGGCGACCTGGGGGCTGGTGGCGCTGGGCGGCGAGGTCGTCAACCCGACCATGTAGGCGGGGCGAATTGGAGAAATTTTTTCCGAAAGCCCGCTCCAGGAGCCGGTCTTGAGGCAATTTTGTATCGGTACCGGTACATTCAAGGCGTGCGGGCGGGCGGCCGTCGCGGCGCTCGCCGCCCTGTCCGCCTTGTCGGGCTGCGGCACCGTGTCCAACCTCGAAAGCACCCGGAACCGCGTCGCGGCGACGCGCTACGAGATCGGCGTGAAAAGCGTGCTCGGCCTCCTCTCCAGCCCGCAGGCGGTGGAAAAGGCCTGGGCGGCCGAGGCGACGAAGGCCTGCGGCGGGAAGCCCTGGGACGCGATCACCAAGGAGTACATCGACGAGCTCAAGACGGGAATGAAGGGGCTCGTCGAATGCCGCCAGCCCTGAGGGGCTGGCCCGGGGTTATTTCGATTGCGGCGGGAGCAGGGTGCCCGCCGACTTCTCCCGCGCGAGCCGGTACACCTCGATTGCCGCCGCGAGGTCCTCGATGCCCAGGCCGTTCACGAGCACCATGACCTTGTCGCCGGGGTCGCGCCGCGCGACGGTGTGGCCGCGCGCCATGTCGGTCAGGTCGGCGTCGATGCGCGAAACCGCCTGGAACGCGCCTTCGTGTTCGCGGGCATGCATGAGCGCATCGCGGTCGTCGGAAAGCAGCAGCCCCATGGATTCGATGGCGTCGTCGGTGACGTAGGAGTCGCGGTCGAGCGTGATCACGAGGGCGCCGGGCGGGATCCAGTCCGGGCGGATGACCGGCGCGCGCACTTTCTGGATCGGCCCCGAAGTCATCACGATGTCCGCGCCGCGCACGGCCGCTTCCGGGCTGTCGACGATCTCGACGGCGACGCCGAAGCGGCCGTCCATCTCGCGCTTGTACGCGGCGGCGTGCTCCGGTGCCACGTCGTAGGCGCGGCAGGCGGTGATGCCCGGGACGACCGACTTGATCGCCTCCAGTTGCAGCCGACCCTGCAGCCCGCAACCGAGGATGCCGAGCGTCGCAGCGCCCGGAGGCGCCGCGCGGCGCGCGAACAGCGCTCCCACGGCGGCGGTGCGGATCGCGGTGAGCCAGCGCGCGTCCATCAGCGCGACCATGCGCCCGCCCTCGCTTTCGCACAGCAGGTAGAGGCCCTGGATCGAGGGCAGGCCGCGCGCCGGGTTGCCCGAATCCCCGCTCTGGAACTTGCAGCCGGAGAACCCCAGCGGCGCGATCCAGCACACCATGGAGTTGAACCACTGCGAGCGTTCGCGGTGGAAGAAGGTCATCCCCGGCATGACCACCCGGCCGGCGGCCTTGTGCCGGAAAGCCTCTTCCAGAACGTCGGCGACCCGCCCGGTGGTCAGGCCGAGGCCCTGCAGGTCGCCCGCGGTGAGGTACAGCAGGCCGTCGGCCATGGAGGGTGGGTCAGGTGCGCGCGACGCTGAGGAACGCCGGCACGGCGAGCGTCGCGAACGGCAGCGCGAGGGCCGCCTGCGCCGGGCCGTAGCGGCCTTCGTCGCCGTTCAGGTTCATCGTGCCGAGCGTCCTGCCCAGGTAGCGCACCGGCACGCACATCGTGGAGGTGACGCCCAGCGCCTTGAGGGAGGCGAAGTCGCCGAAGGTCTCGCCCATTTCCTTCTCGCCTGCGGCGATGAAGACCTCGCCCCGGTCGACGAGGGTCTCGTACCAGCGCCCGCGCCGCATCGGTTTGGAAGAGCCCTTGGGGTAGGTGCCGGGCTGGGTGCCGTGCAGGCGCTCCATGGTGAACGCGCCGTAGTCGAAGCGCAGGAACGTGAACATGCGGCTGCCGATGAGCCGGTCCATCTCCTCGCCGATGACCCTGAGCGCGGCGGCGGGGTCGGATTCCTCGCGGACCGCGCGCACCGCGCGGTCGAGCGCCTTCAACCCATCGGCGTTCAATCCGGCTTCGCCCCGGTATCGCGGATGATCTTGCCGTAGCGCGTCGCCTCCGATTGCATGAACTTGCCGAGCTGGTCGGGCGTGGTGCCCACGGCCTCGACGCCCTGCTCGAGGAGCCGCGCCTTGATGTCGGGCGAGCTCGTGGCGCGGTTGAGGTCGGCGCTCATCTTCGCGACGATCTCCGGCGGCGTGCGGGCGGGGAACAGCGCGGCATACCAGACGACGAGGTCGATCGACGGGAAACCGAGTTCGGTGAACGTGGGCAGTTCCGGGGCGGCCTCGCTGCGCTTGACGCTGGTCACGGCGATGGGGCGCAGTCGCCCCGCGCGCGCATGCTGGATCGATGAGGGCAGCGCGGTGAAGCCCATCTGCACCTGCCCACCCACCATGTCGATGACCGCCGGGCCGGCGCCCTTGTAGGGCACGTGGACGATGTCCACCTTGGCGGCGGTCTTGAGGATCTCGCCAGCGAGATGCTGGACGCCGCCGGTGCCGGCCGAGGCGAACGAGAGCTTGCCGGGCTGCGCGCGCGCGAGCCCGATGACTTCTTGCAGCGTCTTCGCGGGCAGCGAGGGATGGACCGAGTACAGCATCGCGGCGTGCGAGGCGTAGGAGACCGGCGCGAAATCGCGGATCGCGTCGTAGGCCATCTTCGGGTACAGGTGCTGGCTGATCGTCAGCTCGGCGGAGGACGACAGCAGCATCGTGTAGCCGTCGGGCGCGGCCTTGGCCACGACGTCCGCGCCGACCATGCCGCCGGCGCCGGAGCGGTTCTCGACCACCACCTGCTGGCCGAGGTACTCCTGCAGCCGCGGGGCCACGGTGCGCGCGTAGAAGTCGAGCCCGCCGCCGGGC
The DNA here is from genome assembly GCA_965279075.1 of Burkholderiales bacterium. Classification (GTDB taxonomy): domain Bacteria; phylum Pseudomonadota; class Gammaproteobacteria; order Burkholderiales; family SG8-39; genus SZAS-79. The sequence goes on from CBDIHI010000012.1 coordinate 142,785, forward strand.
GGGAAGGGCACGATGATGCGCACGGCCTTGGCGGGCCAGGCCTGCGCAAGGGCCGGCGCGGCCGGCGCGCCGAGGGTCAGCGCGGCGAGCAGCGCGCGAAGAATTCCGACCGGGGCTTTCATTCCGAAGGCGCGCATGGTCACTTGGTCATCTTGATCGAGCGGTCGAGGAACTCGTTCGTGTAGACCGTCTTCACGTCGAACTCCTTGTCGAGGCCGATGTAGGTCTTCACGACGTCGTAGTCGGCCGCCATGCGCGCGTCGTCATGGATGCCCAGGGCCACGGACTTGGAGAACTTGTCGCTCATCAGCACCTCGACGAGCATCCAGTTGGTCATCTCGTTGTCGTACTTGAGGGCACCGTTGGCGTCGATCAGCGCCTGCACGCAGGGCTTCGGGTCGGCCACGCAGGCGGCGAAGGCCTTCTGGGTCACCTTGACGAACTTGTCCACCGCGGGCCTGTTCTTGGCGAGGAACGCCGAGTTCACGATCACGGAGTTGCCGTAGGAGTTCAGGCCCACGTCGCGCCACGCGAGGAAGCCCATGTCGTCGCCGAGCTCCTTCTGGAACACATGGTGCAGGTTGTAGAACGAGGTCGTCACGTCGATCGCCTTCGACTTGAGCGCCGAGAGCTTGGCGTTCGCGTCGATGTTGACCCACACCACCGACTTCGGGTCGAGGCCGTTGGCCTTGGCCAGCGCGGGCCAGGTCGCGCGCGCGCCGTCGCCGGCGGGGTTGCCGATCTTCTTGCCGGCGAAATCCTTGACGCCCTTGATCCCCGAACTCTTCAGCCAGTACATGCCCTGCGGCGAATTGGCGTAGACGTTGTAGACGCCGACCGTGTCGGCGCCCTTGCCCTTGGCGATGATGACGCTGCCCATGTCGGCAAGTCCCATGGGATTGGCGCCCGCGCCGACGCGCTGGGTGGCCAATACGGAGCCCTTGCCCGGCTCCAGGTTCACGTCGAGGCCTTCCTTCGCGTACCAGCCCTGCTTCTTGGCGAAGTAGTACGGGGCGTGGTCGCCGCCGGGCACCCAGTTGAGGATGAAGTCCAGCTTGGTCTGGGCGACTGCGGGCGTCGGGTGGAGCGCCGCGAGCGGCGCGGCCAGCGCGATCAGCGCCGTGGCGAATGTTTTTTTCATGGTTTTCCCCTCCTGCGTTTGAGTCGGAAGATGGTATCGGCGCCCCCCGAGGGGTGTCAATGATTTCGCCGGTGCTTTCGCCCTGTGCGTTGACGCTGCCATGAGGCTCGGTTAAGTTAACCGGACAGTTACCAGCCCCCGCATCATGCCCCTTTCCTGGACCGACCTTCCCCCCGATATCCTCGCCGCGCTCAGGCGCGGCGCGGTGATCCCCGCCCACCCGCTGGCGCTCGACGCGGCAAGGAAGCTCGACGTCCGCCGCCAGAAGGCCCTGACCCGCTACTACGTCGACGCCGGCTCGGGCGGCCTCGCGGTGGGCGTGCATTCCACACAGTTCGCGATCCGCGAGACCGGCCTGTACGAGCCGGTGCTCAGGCTCGCCGCCGAGACGGCGCGCGCGTGGGGCGGCGGCAGGCCCCTCGTGCTGGTCGCCGGGCTTTCGGGCCGGACAGCGCAGGCGGTTAAGGAGGCGCAAACCGCCCTCGGCCTCGGTTACCACGCGGCGATGCTCAGCCTGGCGCCGATGAAGGGCGCCTCGATCGACGAACTGGTCGCCCACTGCGCGGCCGTGGCGGACGTGATGCCGCTGGTCGGTTTCTACCTGCAGACCGCCGTGGGCGGGATCCCGCTGCCGGTGGCGTTCTGGCGGCGCTTCGCCGAAATCCCGAACGTGGTGGCGGTCAAGATGGCCCCGTTCAACCGCTACCGCACGCTCGACGTGATCCGCGGCGTGGTCGCGGCGAGGGCCGAAGACCGCGTCACGCTCTACACAGGCAACGACGACCATATCGTGCTCGACCTTGCGGTGCCCTTCGACATCCGGCGGGGCGACGAGACCGTGCGCATGCGCATCAAGGGCGGATTGCTCGGCCACTGGAGCGTCTGGACGAAGTCGGCGGTCGACCTTCACGCGCGCATCCATGCCGCGGTGGCGGCCGGCAAGGTCGACGACGCGCTGCTCGCGCTGGACGCGAAAGTCACCGACGCCAACAGCGCGTTCTTCGACGTGGCGCACGATTTCGCCGGCTGCATCCCCGGCTGCCACGAGGTGCTGCGCCGCCAGGGGCTGCTGGAAGGCACCTGGTGCCTGGACCCGCACGAGGCGCTGTCGCCCGGGCAGGCGGAGGAGATAGACCGCGTGTACGCGGCCTATCCCGAGTTCGCCGACGACGCGTTCGTACGCGCGAACCTCGAGCGCTGGCTGGCATGAAGTTCAGCCCGGACCAGCTCGAGGCCTACCGCCGTACCGGGCACGTGACGATGCCCGGCGTGTTCACGGGCGAAGAGATGCTGGCTCTGGTGTCCGACATCGAGCGCTGGGGCGAGGACTTCCTCGCCGGGCTGCCGCCCGAAAAGCGCTATTGGTACATCGATGGCGGCGTGACGGCGAAGCAGGTCCTGAGGAAGCTCGACAACCCCCACTACCAGCGCGATTCGGTCCGCCGCCTGGCCTCCGACCCGCGCCTCGTCGACCTCGTCGAATCCATCATCGGCCCGGGCGTGACGGTGTACTTCAGCCAGGTGTTTTTCAAGCCGCCCGGGGGCGGCGGCCCCAAGGTCGTGCACCAGGACAACTACTACTTCGGGCCCGGCGACCCGGAGGGCATCGTCACCGCCTGGGTGGCGATGGACGACGCCACCGTGGAGAACGGGTGCCTGTATTTCGGCGAAGGCACCCAAAACGGACCGGTCTACAAGCACGTCGCCCCGGCCGATGCGCCCTACGACCTGCACGTGCCGCCGGACGAGGCCGCCCGCCACGCCATGACCGCGGCGCCGGTGCCGCGCGGCGGGGTGTCCTTCCACCACGGCAACGTGTTCCACCAGTCGGGGCCCAACCATTCGACGCGCTGGCGCCGTGCCTGCGCGCTGCACTACGTGACCAACAGCAACCGCTTCGTCGCCCCCGCGCTGCCTTACGACGAGGCCGTGGTCGTGCGCATCACCTGAGGAGTCCGCGATGGACAAGTCCAGCGACACCCTGCAACGCTACGCCCTGGCCGTGGTCTCGCACCTCGTGCTGGTGCTGGCCTGGTACCTGTTCGTCAAGTTCGGCAACGTGCCCAAGTACGTGATGCCCTCGCCCGGGGACACGCTCGCCGCGCTGACGGACGGCAACTACAACTGGTGGGGCAACGCGCTGGTCACCGCCACCGAGATCTTCGTGGGCTATTTCCTCGCGCTGGTCGTCGGCGTGGCGCTGGCGCTGGTGTTCACGTGGTCGAAACCGCTCGAGCAGTTCTTCCTGCCGCTGCTGGTGTCCCTCAACATGATCCCGAAGGTGGCGCTGGGGCCGCTCATCATCGTGTGGTTCAAGTACGGCGTGTTCCCCAACTCGATGATGGCGTTTTCCATCTGCGTGTTCCCGATCCTCCTGACCACGGCGCGCGGCCTGCGCGAGATCGAGCCGGACCTGCTCGACCTCGTCCGCGCCCTCAAGGGCTCGCGCTGGCAGCTGTTCACCAAGATCCAGCTGCCCGGTTCGCTGCCCTACATCTTCTCCGGCATGAAGGTCGCCGCGATCCTCGCCGTGGCCGGCGCGATCGTCGGCGAGTTCCTCGGCTCTGACAAGGGCCTCGGCTACCTGATGCTGCAGGTGCAGGTCACGCTCGACACGCCGGCGATGTTCATGGCGGTGATCCTGATCACGCTGATCGGGGTCGTGCTGTACGGCTTCGTCATGGCGCTGGAGCGCTGGCTGGTGGCCAAAGACGCGCGGCTGGACTAGGACGGACAGGGACGGGACACGGTGCCGATCTTCTACGGGGACATCCATAACCACAACGCCCACGGCTATGGCGTGGGTTCGATCGAGCGATCGCTGGATGTGGCGCGCACGCACCTCGATTTCTTCGCCTTCACCGGGCATTCGAGCTGGCATGACATGCCCGCAATGGAGGGTGCGCGCGAGCGCCACTGGATCGACGGGTTCAAGCGCCTGAAGGACACCTGGCCGCAGGTGCAGCGCGTGATCGCCGACGGCAACCGCGATGGCGAGTTCTGCGCCTTCCTGGGCTTCGAATGGCATTCCTCGCAGTGGGGCGACCAGTGCGTGGTGTTCCCGGAGGACCACCGCCCGCTCTACTACGCGGGCGACGTCGAGCGGCTGCGGCGCTTCTGCATGGACGAAAGGGCGCTGATGATCCCGCACCACCTCGCCTACCCCAGGGGCGCGCGCGGGGTGAACTGGGATGTGTTCCACGAGGACTGCACGCCGGTGGTGGAGATCTTCTCCGAACACGGCAACTCCGAACACGACCGCGGGCCCTTCGACATGTACACGCACTCGATGGGCGGCCGCGAGACGGCGAACACCGCGCGCGCGGCGCTGGACGCCGGCAAGCGCTTCGGCTTCGTCGCCTCGAGCGACGACCATGCGGGCTTCCCCGGGGCCTACGGCGAGGGGCTGATGGCGGCGGTGGCCACCGAACTCACGCGGCCGGCGCTGCTCGAGGCGGTCCGCGCCCGCAGGACCTATGCACTGACGGGCGACCGCATCGAAGTGGACTTCTCGGTCGACGGCGCGCCCATGGGCGCGACCATCGCGGCCGGGCGCCGAGCGGAGGTGGTTTTTTCGGTGCGCGGGCGCGACGAACTCGACGTCGTCGAGGTCATCCAGGACGGCCGCGTCGTGCATCGTGCCTACGCCGACGACCTGCCGCCCGAGGCCGACGCATTCGCCAAGCCCGTGCAGGTCAGGCTCGAATGGGGCTGGGGGCCGTGGGGCGCGCTTGCGCTCAACCGGATCTGCGACTGGGCGATGGACGTGACCGTGTCGGGCGGGCGCATCGAGCGCTTCTTCCCCTGCCTGTCCAGCATGCCGTTCGACGAGCAGCGCCGCCACCGCTTCGAGCGCAGGGGCGAGTCGGGCCTTGCGATGCGGTCCTACACCTCGCGGAAGGACGCCTACCGCGAGAATCCCAACCAGAGCGTGGTGTTCGAGCTCGCCGCCGGGCCGGATACCGTGCTGGGGCTGAAACTGTCCGAGCCCGTCGAGCAGTCCGTGTCGACGAAGCTCTCCGACCTGCTGCGCGGCTCGGTGAACCTGCGTACCGGGCCGTTCCCGAAGGAAAGCTACCAGTGGCACCGGCTCGTGCCGGCCGCATCCTCGACAGTGGAGGGGCGCTTCAGCCTCGATGTGCCCGAAGGCCGCTCCTACGTCTACCTCCGCGCGCGCCAGAAGAACGGGCATATGGCCTGGGCGAGCCCGGTGTTCCTCAACTACCGCTAAGCGCGACAAGGCCCCATGAAGATCGAACGCATCGAAGTCCTGCCTGTCCGGCTGCCGCTCAAGGCGCTGTCTCGGTTGTCGCGCGGCGTGCCGCGCACGATGGAAGAGGGCAAGCGCATCATCCTCGTCAAGATGACCGCGGACGACGGCACCGTCGGCTGGGGCGAGGCGGGCCCGAGCCGGCGCTGGTCGGCCGAAACCACGCATTCCTGTTACAGCAGCATCAGGGAGTACCTCGCCCCCGTGCTGCTGGGTCGGGATCCCTTCGATATCGCGGGGCTGCACGCCGCGATGAACACCGAGCTCGCGCCCGGGCTCGACCCGGGCCAGCCGATCGCGAAGGCCGCGATCGACCTCGCCGTGCACGACCTCGTCTGCAAGCGCCTAGGCATCCCGCTGCAGGAATGGTTCGGCGCCAAGGGCCGCGACCGGATCGAATTGTCGTACCTCGTGTCGGCGCCCGACGTCGAGGGGGTGCTGGCGCAGGTGCAGGCCGGGCTGGATGAGGGCTACCGCGCGTTCAAGGTCAAGGTCGGCCACGAGCCGAAGCTCGACATCGAGCGGGTCCGCGCGGTCCTTGAACTCTCGAAGGGCGGCACCGTGTGGGTGGACGCGAACCAGGGCTACACGCTCGCCGAGGCGCTGCGGGCCGCGCGCGGGTTCGAAGCGCTCGGCATCGAGCTGTTCGAGCAGCCGATCCCGATGGGCGAATTCCAGGGCATGAAGAAGCTGCTGTCCGCGACGAGCATGACGATCGCGCTCGACGAGGCCGCGATGGGGCTGCCGGTCGTGATCGAACTGATCCGCCGCGAAGCCGTGGAGGCGCTGGTCATCAAGGTCAACAAGGTCGGCGGCCTGTACTACGCGCGCCAGCTGTGCGACCTGGCGCGCAACGCCGGCCTCGGCCTCATCGGCAGCGGCCTCATGGACGCGCCGATCGGGTTCGCGGCCTCGGTGCACCTGTTCGCAAGCTACGGGCTGGACTACCCCTGCGACCTGAACGGCCCCCAGTTCATCGCCGAGGATTACCTGAAATCGCCGGTGCCCATGGAAGGCCGGTTCGCACTCGTGCCGAAAGCACCCGGCCTCGGCATCGATATCGACGAGGCGAAGGTGAAAGCATTCGCACTGCCACTTTGAGGAATCCCATGAAACTCATCGCACTGTTGCTTGCCTTTGCCGCGTCGTCCGCCTTCGCGCAGGGCTTCCCCTCGAAGCCCGTGAAGATCGTCGTGCCTTTCCCGCCCGGCGGCTCCACCGACATCGCCGCGCGACTCGTCGCGCCGAAGCTCTCGGAGCTCTGGAAGCAGCCGGTGGTGGTCGAGAACAAGCCCGGCGCCGCCGCCAACATCGGTGCCGACTTCGTGGCCAAGAGCGCCCCCGACGGGCATACGCAGCTGCTCGCCACCACGGCGCTCGCCGCCAGCGCGGCGATCTTCGACAAGCTCACCTACGACCCGGTGAAGGACCTCGCGCCGGTGGTGTTCGTCGCGGCGATCCCGAACCTGCTGATGCTGCACCTTTCCGTCCCCGCCGCGACGCCGCAGGCTTTCGTGGCCTACGCAAAGGCGAATCCCGGCAAGTTGAACTTCGCTTCGCCCGGGGCTTCGACGGGGCAGCGCCTGGCGTTCGAGCTGTTCAAGCAGATGGTCGGCATCGACGTGCTGCACGTCGCCTACAAGGGCGGGGCGCCGGCCGGCCAGGCGCTGCTGGCCGGCGAGGTGCAGGCCATGATCATGAACGTGGTGGAAGCGCAGCCGCTCGTGAAGGGCGGCCGACTGCGGGCCCTCGCCGCGACGACGCTGAAGCGCGCGCCGGGCTTCCCCGATGTGCCTACACTCGCCGAGACCGTGGCGCCGGGGCTCGACGCTTCCGTCTGGCAGGGCGTGCTGGTCGCGGGCGGTACGCCGCCCGAGGCGGTCGCGCGGGTCCGCGCCGACTGGGCGGCCGTGCTGGCGCAGCCCGACATCCGCGAGAAGCTGGTCGGCCTTGGGATGGACGTCACGCCGGGAACGAGCGCCGAGTTCGCGCAGTTCCTCGGCGCGGAGATCGCGAAGTGGAAAAGGGTCGCGCAGACCGCCAACATCAAGGGGGAATGACATGAAGCTGCTCAAATTCTGCTGTGCAGTCGTACTGGCGGTCGCGGCGAACGCCGCCTGGGCCCAGTTCCCCTCCAAGCCCCTGCGCATGGTGGTGGCCTTCCCGCCCGGCGGCTCGACCGACCTCGCGGCGCGCGCGCTGGCCGAGAAGCTCGCCGCCGCGCTCGGCCAGCCCGTCCTGGTGGAGAACAAGCCCGGCGCAAGCGGCAACATCGGCGCCGAGTTCGTCGCGAAGAGCGCGTCGGACGGCCACACGCTGCTGATGGCGGCGACGTCCTTCGCGACGGCACCGGCGTTCTTCCCCAAGCTCGGCTGGGACCCGGTGAAGGACTTCGCGCCGGTGTCGATGGTGGCGACCGTGCCCATCATCGTCGTGGTCCATCCTTCGGTGCCGGCGCACAACCCGCGCGAGCTGATCGCGTACTCCAAGGCGAACCCGGGCAAGCTCAACCTCGCCTCGCCGGGCGCAGCCACGCTGACCCGCCTGTCGGGCGAGATGTTCAAGCAGGCGGCCGGGGTGGATTGGGTGACGGTGCACTACAAGGGCGGGCCGCCCGCGGTCGCGGACCTGCTCGGCGGGCAATCGCAGGTGATGTTCGCGAACATTTCCGACGTGATTTCGCAGGTCAAGGCGGGGCGACTGCGGGCGATCGCGGTCACCACGGCGAAACGCTCGGCCGTCGCGCCCGAGCTGCCCACGCTGGCCGAGTCCGGCCTGCCCGGGTTCGACGCCTCCACCTGGCAGGCGGTGTTCGCACCCGCGGGCACGCCGCGCGAGGTCGTGCAGCGCCTCAACGCCGAGATCGCCAGGGCCATGTCCGTGCAGGAGATGAAGGACAAGTTCCTTGGCTTCGGCACCGACGCGGCGACCGGCACGCCGGAAGAGCTCGGGCGGTTCCTCGCGAGCGAGGTTGCCAAGATCACGAAGATCGCCCGCGACGTGGGCGCATCCAACGACTGAGCCCGCGATGGCCGCCCCCACGCGCCGCGACCCGGCGAAGAACCAGGAGCGCATCCTCAGGGCGGCGACGGCCGAGTTCGCGAAGCACGGCCTCGGCGGCGCGCGCGTGGACCGGATCGCGGAACGCGCCGGCGCGAACAAGCGCATGCTGTACTACTACTACGGCAACAAGGAGGCGCTGTTCCTCGCGGTCATGGAGGCGAGCTACGCGCGCATCCGCAACGCCGAGCGCAGCCTCAAGCTCGACGAGACGGATCCGGAGGAGGGCATCCGGCGGCTGGTGGAATTCACCTGGACCTACTACCTGAAGAACCCCGAGTTCCTCAACCTGCTGAACAGCGAGAACCTGCACAAGGCGCGCCACATCAAGCGCTCGAAGGACATCCCTGCGCTGCACTCGCCGTTCGTGGCGACGATCGAGGACCTGCTCGGGCGCGGCGTGGCCGCCGGCAGGTTCCGGCGCGGCGTCGATGCGGTGCAGCTGTACATCTCGATCGCCGGGCTGGGCTATTTCTACCTCGGCAACCGGCACACGCTGTCGACCATCTTCAAGCGGGACCTGCTGGCCCCGCGCGCGCAGGCCGAGCGCCTGAAGCACATGGTCGAGCTGGTGCTCGGATACCTTCGCAACTAGCCGGGCCGACCATGCGACTTTCGCTCTGCAATGAAGTGCTCGACCCCATGCCCTTCGCGCAGCAATGCGAGTTCGCCGCGAAGGTCGGCTACGACGGCCTGGAAGTCGCGCCCTACACGTTGTCCGAAGAGCCGCACCGCATGACCCCGGCGCAGGTCGCTTCCGCGCGCCGCGCGGCGGGGGATGCCGGGATCGCGGTCACCGGCCTGCACTGGCTGCTGGTGAAGCCCGCGGGCCTGTCGATCAGCACGCCGGACGACGCGGTGCGCAAGCGCACGCTCGACCTCATGCTCGCGCTCGTCGACCAGTGCGCCGAGCTGGGTGGGCGCTACCTCGTGCACGGCTCGCCGGTGCAGCGGCGCATCGAACCCGGCGACACGCGCGAGGCGGCCCTTGCGCGGGCGCAGGCGTGCTGGGCCGCGGCGGGCGAGCGCGCGGCCAGGGCCGGCGTCGTGTACTGCGTCGAGCCGCTGAACGCCGCGATGACACCGCTCGTGAACACGCTGGAGGAAGCAGCCGGCTTAGTGAACGCCATCGGCAACCCGGCGTTGCGCAGCATGCTGGACTGCTGTTCCGCCGCCGCGATGGAAAAGGCCACGCTCGCCGCACTCGTGGACCGCTGGCTGCCGCCGGGCCTGATCGCGCACGTGCAGGTCAACGACCGCAACCGGCAGGGGCCGGGGCAGGGCACGGACACCTTCGCGCCGCTGCTCGCCGCGTTGATGCGGAACGGCTACAAGGGCGATATCGCGGTGGAGCCTTTCGACTACGTGCCCGACGGGCCGGCCTCGGCGGCGCGGGCGGCGGGGTACCTCAGGGGTATCCTCGAAGGTCTGGCCGCCCGCCAGGAAAGGCCAAATTAAGAACTTTTATTTTAAAAGTCCTTGCCAGGAGCCGGTTTCAAGGCAATCTTGTATCGAAACAAGTACACATCCCTCGGAGGGGCCGTTGCGCCTTACGCAGAAGCCCGGGACTACGCCGGACCGGGCAAGGCCTGCGCGACGCCTTCGACATAGTAGGTCACGATCGGCTCCGGCTTGCCCTTCACCGCCGTGGCGGGCATCGCGCGCAACACGAAACGCTCGTCGAGCGCGGCGCGGATCTCCCCGGTGACCAGCAGGTCGACCTTGTGCGCGGACGTCAGCCCCTCGATGCGAGAGGCGACGTTGATCGCGTCACCGGTCACGCCGAACTTGTTCAAGGTTCCCGCGCCCATGATGCCGGCCACGACCTCTCCGCTATGGATGCCGATGCCGAATCGCAGCTCGGGCAGGGATTTCGCGCGCAGCTCCTCGTTGTAGCGGGCGAGCTCGGCGCGCATTTCCAGCGCGGCGAGGACCGAGTCGCGCCCCTGCCAGGGGTTGGGCTCCAGCGCGCCGAACAGCGCGAGCAACCCGTCGCCCATCAGTTCGGTGAGATGGCCGTGGTGCCGGGTGATCGCGGCATTCATCCGCTGGAAATAGCCGTTCAGGATGCCGACCATCACCGCCGGGTCCAGCCGGTCGCCGAGGGAGGTGAAGCCGCGCAGGTCCGCGAACAGCATCGTCACCTGGCGGCGCTGAGGAGCGTACGTGGCGTGCGCTTCCGCGAGCTGGTCCACGACGTCGGCCGGCACGAAGCGCTCGAACTGCCGCTGGATCTGCTCGAGCTTTTCCTGCGAGGCGGCGACCAGGCGTTCGGTCTGCGCGGCCCTGCGACGCAGCAGCAGGGCGCAGGCGCCCAGGAGTGCGGCCAGCGCCAGCGCGGCCGCGAAGAGCCAGGCCGGGACTGCGCCGGTCATTCCAGCAACATGCCCAGGCGGACCGTCGCATTGGCGAGGGCTGCGACGCCGATTGCTTCGAGGGCGGCCGCGTTGCCGATTTTTGCCGCGAGCGCGCGGGTTTCATTCTGCACAGTCGCGGTATGGTAGTAGACGGTGTCCCGCACCCATGAGAGCAGGCCTGCATCGTTGCCGGACAGGCGCGCCGAGCTCAGCGTGGACAGGGCCGCGTCGACCTCGGCCTCCCCGAAGCCGGCTGCGGCGAGGAGCTTGCGCGCCTCGGCTTCGCTCGTGCGGCAACCGAGCGTGCGCGCGACTACCGCGAACATCAGCGTTTTCGTTGCGGCCGGCAACACGGTCGAGTCGAACGCGCCGTCGAGCGCCACCCTGAAGATCGTGGCGCCCGGCAGCCCGGCCAGGGTTGCGACGATCGGGCCGAAAGGTCCCTTGGATAGGGCGGCCGCGTCGTAGGTCGCCGGTTGCGCAGGCTTCTGCATCGACATCATCAGGCGCATCAGGGGCGCCATCAGGCGCCCGATGAGGCCGTCGGCCATGCTTTCGAACGCGGCCTCCGGCGGGCAGGCGGTCAGGACGCCTATCCGGTTGTAGAAGCAGCTCATGGCGATCTGCATCGCCATCTCGTTCACGGCCAGCGGATCGAATCCCATACCCACCAGCGCATCGGTCTCGGCTTTCATCGGGCGGGGCCGGGAGCGCGCGAGCTTGCGGCAGAACCCGATGAAGGCGCGCTCCTTCGCGTCCAGTTCCGCGAGGCTGGCGTCCCGTTCGATCCGGCTGATGAAGGACTCGGAGTACCCCAGCACCCGCATCAGCGCCCGGTTGGCGCCATAGCAATAGCGGCAGGCATTCTCCTGCGCGGTCACCAGGGCCCCGATATTGAACAGGCGCTGCGGCATTGCGGCCGGCCGGTACGAGACCATGGACACGCACATTTCCCTTACCCAGGGACTCGGGACCACCCGGCGATCGATATTGAAGACATGGCCGGCGCGGCGCTTCACTTCCGCCTCCCATGCCGGATCGGTGACGGGGGGCAGGATCGATTCACTCCAGTCGATTTCTCCCAAGAGCTGAGTCATAAGGCCTCCATTCGGCAATCCATGCGGCGTACCATACCCCAGCGCACGAAGGCGGGCATTCAGGACCGGCGCTAGAGGTCGAGCACCAGCAGGGCCGACCTGGAACGGGCGCAGCACGGCATCAGCTCGCCCTTCTGCTCCTCGGGCGTCAGCACGAAGTCGTTGTGCTCCGGCTCGCCTTCGAGGTACGCGGTCCGGCAGGTGCCGCAGATTCCCTCTTCGCAGGAAGTGGGGAGGTCGACCCCGGCGTCCTGCAGCACGTTGGCGATCGAGCGGCCTTCGGGAATCTCGAACTCACGGCCGCTTTTGGCGAGGCGGACCCGGAACGCGCTCATGAGGCGTGCCTCGCTTTGATCGCATCGAGGTTGGCACGGATGCGCCCGGCGCGCTCGGCGTCCGGCACCGAGTCGCCGTCGAGGATCGCGGCCAGCACTTCGCGGCCGATGCCCTTGAGGTAGGCCCGATCTTCCTCTTCGCCGCGCTTCGGGATCGCAAGCACGGTGTCGTTGGTGTAGGTGTGGATCGGGTTGCCGTCGGCACGCGGCTGCTGGGCCGTGACCTCCAGGTCCCCGCGGGCGGCCTTGCGGCACAGCCGCCGCCACATCGCGACGCCGACGTCGGTGCTGCCGAGGTGCTCGAGCGCATGGACCGCGACCGGCCTCTGGCTGGTCTGCGCGTCCCAGTCGCCGGGGACGCGCTGGCGTTCGGCATAGGGCCGCTCGCCCGTCTGGCCGATGAAATCCACCTTGTCGCGCCCGCAGTCCTCGCGCCGGCCCTCGTGAAACGGGTCGACGTCGTCGTTGAAGTGGCGCCAGCCGATGATCCAGCATTGCGTATCGTCTATTGGCACCGTCCAGCGCGTGAGGCTGGCCCGATTGAAATACTTCTCCGCCTCGGCTTTCTCCAGCAGCGCGCCGACCTGCGCCACGTTCGGCAGCCAGACCTGGTTGGAGCGCACCCAGATCCGATCACCCACGCGCCGCACGGTGACGTAGTACATGCCCTGCCCGTCGGGGGTTTCGGCCCAGTCATAGGTCGGCTGCGCGGCCCAGGCGTCGCTGAACTGGACGGTGGTCACCGTGCTGTGCAGCCAGAAGGCATGCGCCGGGTCGACGACGTTCTCCATCACCTGCAGCCAGTTGCAGGGATAGTGCGCCGAATAGGGGACCAGTTCGTTGCCTGGCCGGCCATAGGTGTCGAGCAGCGGGAAGTCCGGCTTGGCGTCGGGCGGCCCCATGTAGGCGAAGACCAGCCCGTGGTGCTCGAGGGCCGGGTAGGCGCCTTGCATCACGGTGCCGGGGATGCGGCTGCCGGGCGGTTCCGCCCCGGCCTGAAGGATCGTGCCGTCCACGTCGAAGTGCCAGCCGTGGTAGCAGCAGCGGATGCCCCGCTCGCACACGATGCCGTATTCGAGCGAAGACCCTCGATGGCAGCAATGCAGGTGCAGGACGCCCACGCGCCCGCCCTTGTCGCGGAAGGCGACGAGCTCCTCGCCGAGGATGCGGATCGCGACCGGTACGTCCGCGAGCTCGGAAGAAAAGCATACGGGCTGCCAGAACCGGCGCATCAGTTCGCCCATCGGCGTGCCGGGGCCGGTGTGGGTCAGTTCCGGGTCCTCGGCCGGCACGTCGCGCAGCGCGTAACCCGAGTAGGGCCGGGGCGGGAGGGGCCTGGACGGTGCGTTCATCGCGGGCCTACCTCTTCTCCATCCACGACTCGGAAAACGCCAGGAACGCCGTGGGCTTCTTCGTGTCGGCGAAGTCCCGCGCCATGACCTTGCCGCGCAGCGGCGTGCCGTTGACGGTGACGCCGGCCTCCAGCGAGTCGACGAACAGGCTGTACATCTCGTGCACCTTGGTCGGCCCTTTCTCCGGCGGCATGTCGACCGCGTAAGGGGCGCCCAGCTTGCCCCACGACATCACGACCTCGAAGTCCTTCGATTTCACGACCTCGCGGTAGGTGCTGCGCGTGTCGCCCTCGCGGCGGACCTCGGTCAGCGGCAGATACGAGATCGCCTTGAGGCCCGGCGACACCCGGAAGGACATGAAGTTGGCGAAGAAGTCGGCCACGAGGTAGCGGGCGAGCGGCTCGTTGTCGGTGATGCAGAAGTTGCGCACCTCCGGCAGCCCTTTCTCCTCCTGCGGCCGGTCGAGCAGCAGCACGCCGTGCCCGCGGCCGTGGGGGGACCACATGATCCGGAAGAAGGTCATCAGGCCCGTCCACGGACCGTCCTGCGAGTCCTTGAGGTAGATGCCGGGGTTCTCGCCCGTCCAGGCGACCGCGCCCGGGTGGATGGGACTGGTCATCGTTTACTCCTTTGCGGTTTGCGAGGCATGGATCAGGTTCCAGAGGCGCGAGGGCGGCAGGGGCGCCTCGTTGATCCTGACCCCCAGCGGGCGCAGCGCGTCCTCGATGGCGTTGCAGATCGCCGCCGGTACCGGGATCGTACCCGCTTCGCCCACGCCTTTCACGCCCAGCGGGTTCAGTGTGGACGGGGTCTCCTGGTGGACCATCGTCACGTCGGGCATGTGGATCGCCAGCGGCATCGCATAGTCCATGAAGCTGCCCGACATCAGCTGGCCGTCGGCGTTGTAGACGTGCTCCTCCAGGAGGGCGTTGCCGATGCCGCAGGCGATGCCGCCCCAGATCTGGCCCTCGACGATCAGCGGGTTGATCAGCCGCCCGCAGTCGTGCGCGAGTGCGTAGCTGAGGATCTCGACCATGCCGGTGTCCGGGTCGACTTCCACCGACACGATGTGGGTGCCGTTCGAATACGTGATGTTGGAAGTCTTGAAGTAACGCACGGCCTCCAGGCCCGGCTCCTCGTCGTCGCCACGCGCCGCGCGTTGCGCGTGCCGCTGGAGTTCGGCGAAGGTCATGAACTTGTCCGGCACGCCGGTGATCGAGACCCTGCCGTCCTCGACCACCAGGTCGGCCGCGCCGACCTCCAGCAGGTCGCTCGCGATGCGCAGGATCTTCTCCTTCACCTGGATCGAAGACAGCCGCACCGCGTTGCCGGCGAGCACGCCGACGCGGGAGGCGAACGTGCCGATGCCGTGCGGGATCAGCGCGGTGTCGCCGGCCAGCACGCGGATCTTGTCGATGCCGATGCCGAGGTGGTCGGCGCAGACCTGCGCGAGTGTCGTCTCGTGGCCCTGGCCCTGGCTCGGCGCGCCGGTGTAGACGGTGACGCTGCCGTCGGGCTCCACGCGCACGCCGCTGCCCTCCCAGGGCCCGCGCCCGGTCAGCTCGACGTAGTTGGCGATGCCGATACCGAAGCAGCGCCCGGCCTTGCGCGCCTCGGCCTGCTTTGCGCGCAGCGCAGCGTAGCCGGCCGCTTCGAGGCCCTTGTCCAGCGTGCCGATGAAGTCCCCACTCTCGTACTCGACCGCGCCGCCGAGCAGGTTCGTGAGCCCGGTGTCGTACGGGAAGGCATCCGTGGTCAGCGTATTGACCCGGCGCACTTCGGCCGGGTCGCGGCCCAGCTGCGATGCGATGCGGTCCATCGTGCGCTCGATCACGAACACGCCCTGTGGCTGCCCGGCGCCGCGATAAGCGCTGACGGTGGCGGTGTTGGTGTAGACCGCGAAGATCTCGGAGCGCACGTTGGCGATGCGGTACGGGCCGATCAGCGCCGCCGAAGTGTTGTGCGGCACCGCGCCGCCGCGGGGCGCGTAGGCGCCCATGTCGTGGAAGAAACTGTCCTTCAGGGCGAGCAGCCGGCCTTCGGCGTCGAACCCGGCCTCGATGTCGTGGATCTGCTCGCGTTCCTGGGTGGCCGAAAGCATGTGCTCGCTGCGCGTCTCCACCCACTTGACCGGGCGCCCCAGCCGCAGCGCGAGCCAGGGGATGATCACCTCCTCCGGGTAAACGTTGAGCTTGGTGCCGAAGCCACCGCCCGTGTCCGGGCAGATCACCCGCACCTGGTGGCGCGGCAGGCCCACCAGCGCCGCGACGATGTTGCGCACCGTGTGCGGTTCCTGGGTCGAGGACCAGATCGTCAGCTCGCGGCGGGCCTTGTCGAAGTCGGCGAGGATGCCGCGCGGCTCGAGCGGCATGCCGCCGCCGCGCGTGATGCGGAACCGCTCCTTGAGCCGGTGCGGCGCGGCGCGCAGCGCGGCGTCCACGTCCCCGCAGGACTCCACGAGGTGCATGGCGATGTTGCGGGGGCAGTCGGGGTGGATGATGCGCGTGCCCGGGCGGACGGCGGCTTCGAGGTCGAGCACCGGGTCCACCGCGTCGTAGTCGACATCGATCGCTTCCACGGCCCCGGTGGCGGCCGCCACGGAGTCCGCTGCCACCGCGGCGATCGCTTCGCCCACGAAGCACACGCGACCCGGTGAGAGCGCCGACCACGTGGCCGAGGCGAGGCCGTGGTGCGGGAGCAATTGCGGGAACGGCTGGCCGGCCGGGCCGAGGTCGGCGTGGACGACGATGTCCGCCACGCCGGGCAGCGTCCTGGCATGGGCGACGTCCACCGGGCGCAGCGTCGCGCTGGGATGCGTGCTGCGCAGGAAGGCCACATGCAGCATGTTCGGCAGCACGAGGTCGTCGAGGTAGCGCCCCTCTCCCTTGACAAGGCGGTCGTCCTGCCTGCGGGGGACGGGGGCGCCGAACAGCTTGGTGGACATGCAGTGCTCCGTGACTCTGGAAAGGAAGGCTAGGGGGTGGGCGTGCCGCGCTTGCCGGCGAGGCCGAGGTAGGTCTCGACGATGCGCGGGTTCTCGGCGAGTTCGGCGCTCGGGCCTTCGAGCACGCATTCGCCGGTCTCGAGCACGTAGCCGTAGTCGGCCACCTGCAGCGCCGCGCGCGCGTTCTGCTCGACCAGCAGGATCGACACGCCGGTGGCGCGCAGCTCCGAGATGATCCGGAAGATGTCGCGCACGACGATGGGCGCGAGGCCGAGGCTCGGCTCGTCCAGCATCAGGACCTTGGGCCGTCCCATCAGCGCGCGGCCCAGCGCGAGCATCTGCCGTTCGCCTCCGGAAAGCGTCGCCGCAAACTGCCCGCGCCGTTCCTTGAGCCGCGGGAAGCGCTGGTAGACGTCCGCGAGATCCGCGCCCACATCGGTGCCGCGCCGCCTCAGCCGCGCGAACGCGCCGAGAACGAGGTTGTCCTCCACGGTCATGGCGCCGAAGAGTTCCCGTTTCTCGGGCACCAGCACGAGCCCGGCATCCACGCGTGCTTCGGTTTCCACCGCGGCAAGCGAGCGCCCATGCAGCGCCACTTCGCCCGCGCCGGGAAGCAGGCCGGCGAGGCAATTGAGCAGCGTGCTCTTGCCTGCGCCGTTGGGGCCGATCACCGTGACGATGCGTCCCGCCTGCACATTGAGCGAAAGCCCGTGCAGCGCCTCCACCTTGCCGTAGGCGACGCGAAGGTCGCGGACCTGGAGGACGGGCTGGCCGGCTTCGCTCACGCGACGCTCCCCAGGTAGGCCTGCAGCACGCGCGGGTCGGACTGCACCGAGGCCGGGTCGCCCTCGGCCAGCTTCTGGCCGAATTCCATCACCACCAGGCGGTCCACGAGGTTCATGACCAGGTCCATGTCGTGCTCGACCAGCAGCACGCTGATGCCTTCCGACCTCAGGCGGCGCAGAAGTTCCGCGAGCGCCTCCTTCTCCTTGTAGCGCAGGCCGGCGCCGGGTTCGTCGAGCAGCAGCAGCACCGGGTCGGCGCACAGCGCGCGCGATCTCGAGGATGCGCTGCTGGCCGAGCGGAAGGCTGCCGGCAGCCTCGTGCAGGTGCGCGCCGAGGCCGACCCGCTCGAGCTGGCGGGCGGCTTCGTGGCGCAGGCGGGCCTCCTCCTCGCGGTTGGCGCGGATCGACGCGGCGAATACGCCGCGCGCGCCGCGCAGGTGGGCGCCGAGCGCCACGTTGTCGAGCACCGACATCGCGGGGATCAGGTTGACGTGCTGGAAGGTGCGGGCAATGCCGAGGCGCGAGATCTCGCGAGAGGCGAGGCTGTCGATGCGCTCGCCGCGGAAGCGGATCTCGCCCCCCGTCAGGGGCAGCACGCCGGTCACCAGGTTGAACATGGTGCTCTTGCCCGCGCCGTTGGGGCCGATCAGGCCGAGGATCTCGCCGCCCTGCATCGAGAAGGACAGCGAATCCACCGCGACCAGCCCGCCGAAGGTCTTCTGCGCCCCCCGGGCCTCGAGGAGTTTCTCGCCGGCGGCGGGCCGCGGGCGGTTCGGCAGCGGTTCGGCGGAAGGCGGCGGGCCTGCGACCGCGGCCTTGGGGAGCAGGCGCGCGAGCAAGGGCATCACTCCGTCGCGCGCCCTCTGCAGCAGCAGCACCATCAGAATGCCGAACACGATCATCTCGTAGTTGCCGTCGTGCCCGATCAGGCGCGGCAGCCAGTCCTGCAGCCACTGCTTGGCGAGCGTCAGGATCGTCGCCCCGACGACCGCGCCCCATACGTGGCTCGCCCCCCCGATCACTGCCATGAATAGGTACTCGATGCCGATGTTGATGCCGAACGGCGTGGGATTCACGAAGCGCAGCAGGTGCGCGTACAGCCAGCCCGACAGCGCCGCGAGCAGCGCCGCGTAGACGAAGATCACGATCTTGAGCCGGGCCGTGTCGACGCCGAAGGCCTCGGCCATCAGGCCGCCGCGCTTCAGCGCGCGGATCGCGCGCCCGGGCCGCGAGTCGAGCAGGTTGTGCACACCGAGGAGCGCCGCGAGCAGCACGGCCCAGATCAGGTAGTAGAAGCTGCGGCCGGTATCGAGCTTCAAGCCGGCAAGGGTGAGCGCGGGCAGGTTGCTGATGCCGGTCTGCCCGCCGAGCAGCTCGAAGTTGCCGAACAGGAAATACAGGCTGATGCCCCAGGCGATGGTGCTGAGCGGCAGGTAGTGGCCGGACAGCCGCAAGGTGAGCAGGCCGATCAGCAGCGCCACCACCGCGGTGGCGGCGAGGCCGGCCGCAAGCGCGATCCACGGCGACACGCCGTAGCCGGTGGTCAGCACCGCCGTGGCGTAGGCGCCGAGGCCCACGAACGCCGCCTGGCCGAAGGAGGTGAGCCCGCCCACGCCGGTGAGCAGCACCAGGCCGAGCGCCACGAGGCTGAACAAGCCGATGTAGTTCAGCAGCGTGATGGTGAACTCCGGGAGCACCACGGGCGCCAGCGCCAGCGCCGCCAGGCCGGCAAGTCCCGCGGCATGGGCCTTCACCCGTGCCATGTCAGTCCTCCTCCTCTTCGATCACACGGCTCGTGAGCGAGCGCCACAGCAGCACCGGGATGATCAGCGTGAAGACGATGACTTCCTTGAACGCGCTGGCCCAGAACGAGGAGAAGGACTCGAGCAGGCCGACCAGCAACGCGCCTGCCGCCGCGATCGGGTAGGACACGAGGCTGCCGATGATGGCGGCGACGAAGGCCTTCAGCCCGATCAGGAACCCGGTGTCGTAATAGATGGTGGTGATGGGCGAGATCAGCATGCCGGACACCACGCCCATCAGCGCGGCGAGGCCGAACGAGAGTTTCCCGGCGAAGGTCGCGCTGATGCCGACCAGCCGCGCACCGACGCGGTTGACCGCGGTGGCGCGCAGTGCCTTGCCGTAGACGGTGTGCTCGAAAAACGCGTACAGCGCGGCGATGATGACGAGGCTCGCGCCGAGCACCCACAGGCTCTGCGCCGACACGGTCATCGCGCCGAGGTTGAACTGCGCGTCGACGATCGGCGTGGTGCGCGAGCCCTCGGCACCGAAGAACACCAGGCCGAGCCCCACGTAGACGAAATGCACCGCCACCGAGACGATCAGCAGGGACAGGATCGAGGCGTTCGCGATCGGCTGGTAGGCGAGGCGATACGTCATCGGCCCGAGCGGGACCACCAGCCCCAGCGTGAGCAGCATCTGCGCCCAGAGCGGCGGCTTCTGCGGGGCGAGGAAGAAGGCGGCCGCCACGACCGCGCAGGGCAGCACGACGTTCCAGCCTAGCGTGCGCACTGCCATTCGCCGCGAGCGGGATTGCATCGCGGACCACAGGTCCACCAGCGCCACGGCGCCGCCCACGATCAGCAGCAGCCACGCGGTGGCCGGGACCTTGCCCAGCTGCAGGCTCGCGAGCGACAGCGCGCCGAAGGCCACCAGCTCGCCCTGCGGGATGAAGATCACCCGCGTGACGGCGTAGACGAGCACCAGCGCGAGGGCGACCAGCGCGTAGATCGCGCCGTTGACGACCCCGTCCTGCGCGAGGATGAGCGCGATGTCGGCGTTCATCCCCGTCCCGCAGGATCAGCCGGGGGGCGGCGGGTTACTTCGCGTACGCCCACTTGCCGCCGGTGATGGTGACGATCACCGGGGCATCGGCCGCGTAGCCGTTGTGGTCGGCCGCCGACATGTTGATCGTGCCGTGCGTCGAGGGCAGGCCCTTGACGCCCTCGATCGCGTCGCGCAGCGCGACGCGGAACTCGACGGTGCCCGGCTTTCCCTTCTTCAGCGCCACCGGGATCGCCTGCTCGAGGATCAGCATCGCGTCCCAGGCGTTCGCGCCGAACGTGGTCAGCGTGCCAGCGCCGAACTTGCCTTCGTACTTGCGCTTGTATTCCAGCGCGGGCTTCTTGGCGGGGTTGCCGTCGGGCAACTCGTCGACCACGATCACCGGGCCGGAGGGCAGCAGCGTGCCCTCGACGTTCTTGCCGCCCACGCGCAGGAAGTCGTTATTGATCACGCCCGCGGTCTGGTAGATCTTGCCCTTGTAGCCGCGCTCGACCAGCGTGGCCTGCGGCAGGACGGCCGGGGTGCCCGCGCCCACGATCAGCACGGCGGGCGGGTTGGTCGCCATGATCTTCAGGATCTGCGCGGTGACGCTGGTGTCCTTCGGGCTGTAGGTCTCGCTCGCAAGGATCTTCACGCCGTGCTTTTCGCTGGATTTTTTAAGCTCCTGCAGCCAGCTCTCGCCGTAGGCCTCGTTGAAGCCGATGTGGCCGATCGCCTTGATGCCGTTCTTCACCATGTGGAGGACGCTCGCCTCCGCGACGCTCGTATCGTTGTAGGGCGTCTTGAAGACCCAGCGTTTCTGGTCGTCCATCGGCTGGACGAGCCGGATCGCAGCGCCCAACGCGATCATCGGCGTCTGCGACTTGGCCGCGACCTCGATCACGGCCAGCGCGGTCGGGGACGTCGACGGCCCGATCAGCGCATCGACCTTGTCCTCGGAGGTCAGCTTCTCGAAGTTCTTGCGCGCCGTCGTCGTGTCGGAGGCGTCGTCAAGGACGACGTATTCCACCTTAAGTCCTGCGACGGTCGACGGGTAAAGCGTCGCAGTGTTTTTCGACGGGATGCCGAGCGAAGCGGCGGGGCCCGTGGCGGCGAGGGACATGCCGATCTTGATCTGTGCGTTTGCCGAGAAGGCCGCGGCGACGAGCGCCAGGCCGGCGATGAGTCTGAGTTTCATGGTTTCCTGCCTCCGTGGATCGGTTTTGGTGCGGGGTTGTGCAGCTTCATGCGGTGACGCGCTGGTCGGCGGCGACCACGTCGCCGTCGACCGTGATGGGTTCGCCGTCGAGGCTCACGGAGCAGCCCGACATCGGGATATCGACGTGGCACGGGGATGCGTTCGAGCCGCCGGCCTCGGAATTCGGCCCGGTGGAAAAGAGGAAGTTGCCGTAGAACGCGCGCGCATCCATGCCGAGCGACTGCGCCTTGTCGCGCATGCCGAGGCCCGTCCACTTGGCCTTGGGCTGCAGGCCCCAGCCGAGGTGCGAGACGCCGTAGGCGCCGGGATCGCGATAGGACTCGATGTGCTTCCTGAGGAACTTCGCCTCGAAGCCGCCCGTGATCGACTGGATGAAACCGTCCTTGATCTCGAGCGTGATGGGCGAGGACACGTACATCTTGAAGGGGAACATCATGTCGCCTTCGTCGACCACGACGCGGCCGTTGGCGCTCCCTTCGGTCGGCCAGGTGGAGACGAAGCCGCTCGGCCAGTGGTCCCAGTGGCCGGCCTCGTCGGCATAGCCGTACTCGGGCAGCGGCTGGAACTGGCCGAGGCCCACGCTGAGGTCGGTGCCGGCTTTCGAGGTAATCCGCATGGTTTTCGCCGCGCGCAGGCGCGCGTCGCCGGCCATCACGCGGCGCTTGTCGTCGGCGACCGGCACCATCTGCGCGAGGATCTCGGGCGGCTCCACGACCATCAGCATGCGCGTGCCGGCCGCGAGGATCTCGAGCTGCTCGGGCGAATGCAGGAGGCCCATCAGGTCGAGGATCATGTCGGCCTGCTTCAGCACCTCGGTCGCCAGCTTGTTGCCGGTGAGCGGCGTCACGCCGAGGAAGGCCGTGCGCTCGCCGCCGGCCGGGCCGCGCGGCGGCCTGGGCGGCAGGTCCATGCGGAACACCTGCGCGCCCATTGCAAGGGTGGAGCGCATCGCCGCCTCGATGTTCTGGGGGTGGCTGGTTTCGCCGGTCAGGACGACGATGTTCTCGCCGGCCCTCACCTTGCACAGGCCGAGCACCTCTTTCCAGGTCTCGATGCGGAAATCGTCGCTAACCGGCATGGTGCGTCGTCCTCATGCGGCGGCCATCAGTTTGTCCAGTTGCGCGAAGACTTCGGCGCGCGTCATCACGTCCGCGTACTTCTTGCCGAGGTCGAAGAGGCTCGCCTTGTGCGGTCCCTCGGCGCGGTCGCCCACGCAGTCCGATACCACCATGGGACGGAAGCCGTGGCACATTGCGTCGAGCGTGCTGGCGCGGACACATCCGCTGGTCGTGCAGCCGGCGATGACCAGCGTGTCGACGCCTTTGGCCATCAGCATGCCCGCGAGGTCGGTGCCGAAGAACGCCGAGGGCAGGCGTTTCCTGATCACGATCTCGCCCCGGGCCGGCATGAGTTCGGGCACGAAGTCGCTGGCCGGGTTGCTGTCGGTCAGCGTGAGCAGCCGCGGCACTTTCAGGCAGTGCACGTTGGTGTCGCTGCCGTCCTCCGCGTAGACGATCCTGGTATGCGCCACCGGCAGGCCGAGGCTGCGCGCCCTGGCCAGCAAGGGTACGGTGTTACGCACCGCTTCGGAGATGTTGCCGCCCCCGAAAGAGGCGGGATCGTTGAATCCGACGGTGAAATCGACGATCAGCAGGCCCGGCCGGGCGCCAAAGCCCATCAGCTTGCCGAAGTGCTGGCTGTCGAAGATCGAGGGTTCGGACATTACTCGGTTCCGGTCAGGGATATCGGGGCGTGTGTATGCATAAATCAGGCCAGAGACGGAAAATAGCGCAAATTGGGCTTACCGGCCTGCGATAGGTATACATATAATAAAAAACAGTGTCAAACAATGTTCATTCCAACTTTTCATGAGCGGAACCCCCATGGCTGACCCGGCGGAGACGAAGGACCCCCACGCCACCGAACCCGGGGGCGCTTCGCGTTCCGAATCGGTGGTCGTCGAGCTGCGCGACATGATCATGCGCGGCGAATTCGCTGCCGGCTTCCACCTGCAGGAAGTGCCGCTGGCCGAGCGTATGGGAGTCTCCCGCACGCCGATCCGCGAGGCGCTCAACATGCTCGCCAAGGAGGGGTTGCTCGAGCCCGGGCCGAAGCGCGGCTACAAGATCCGTACGTTCACGATCGAGGAGATCGTCGAGGCCTACGAGGTGCGCGCGACGCTCGAGGGCATGGCATGCCGCCTGATCGCCGAGACGGGCCTCGCCGCAGACGTTGCGGGGAAACTCGAGGATTGCCTCGCGTTCGGGGACGGGCTGCTCGCGCGCGGCATGTTCACTTCCGCCGAGCACGACCCCTGGCTGGAGATGAACAACACCATCCACACGCTGCTCGTGAACGCCTCGCGTAACGCGATGCTGGCGCAGTGCGTGGAACAGACCCAGCGCGTGCCGCTCGCCAGCGCCCGGCACGTGCACTGGTACCGCTTCGACAAGGAGAACTACGAGCTCGCCCGCAGCGCGCACCGCGACCACCACGGCATCGTCGACGCGATCCTCCGGCGCCAGGCCGGCCGTGCCGAGGCGCGCATGCGCGAGCACATCCATTTCTCGCAGGAACTGGTGCGCGAGCATTTCAAGAACCAGACCGTGGGTTTCGACACCGTGGTGCCGATCGCCGCACGCCCGGCGAAAGCGCAAAAGTGAGCGCGCCCGCCCCCGAGTTCGAGACTTTCGCGCTCGGCGACTTTCCCCTGGCGAAGGGGGGCGCGATTCCCGCTGCGTTCCTTGCCTACAAGACGTACGGCACGCTCTCGCCGGCGCGCGACAACGCGATCCTGTTTCCGACCTGGTTCTCATCGACCCACCGCAACAACGAGTGGCTGATCGGCCCGGGTCGCGCGCTGGATCCCGCGCGGCATTTCATCATCAGCGCGAACCTGTTCGGTAACGGCCTGTCGTCCTCGCCGAGCAACACGGCGCCGCCCCGCGACCGCATGCGCTTCCCGCTGGTGACCGTGCTCGACAACGTGCGCGCGCAGCACCGGCTCGTCACGGAGCGCTTCGGGATCGACCGGCTGCAGCTCGTGATCGGGCGCTCGATGGGCGCACAGACCGCGTTCCAGTGGGGCAGCTGGCACCCTGATATGGTGGCTCGCCTGTTGCCGCTGTGCGGCTCGGCCACGACGACCGCGCACAACCAGGTGTTCCTCGAAAGCGTGCGGGCTACGCTCACCGCCGATGCGGCGTGGGCCGGCGGGGAGTATTCGAGCCCGCCGGAGAAGGGGATCGTCGCGGTCGGCCGCCTGTACGCGAGTTGGGCAATGTCGCAGGGGTTCTACCGCGAGGGCCTGCACTGGCGCGAAGGCGACCGAACGCTGCAGGAGTACCTGGAAAAACGCTGGGACCGGAATTTCTTCCGTTCGGACGCCAACGACCTGCTCGCCATGCTCGCCACCTGGCAGGCGACCGACATTGCGGACAACGAGCGCTTCAAGGGCGACTGGACCGGGGCGCTGGCCGCGATCCGCTGCCCGGCGATCGTGATGCCGAGCCGCACCGACCTGTATTTCCCGCCCGAGGACAGCGCGGCGGCCCTGAAGCACATGCCGCGCGCGGAACTGCGCGTGATCGAGTCGCTGTGGGGTCATCGCGCGGGCTCGCCGAACTCGGATGCGAAAGACATCGCTTTCATCGAGCAGGCGATCCGCGACCTGCTCTCCATGTAAGCCCGGGACTTACTTGTCGTACAGCTTGCCGTCGCCGATCCCGAGCACACGGTCGGCATCGTAGTTCAGCAGGTTGTGCACGCCGAGTTCGAGGCGCGATAGGCGGCCCGGCTGGTAGCGCGGCGAGCTTGCCGCGTCGTGCTGCGACTCCATGACCGACAGGTCCTCGTCAATCACTGCCCGCGTGAACTCGTTGTAGGGCTTCACCCGCTCGCGGAAATCCGGCAGCGAATGCCACTCCTTCGGCCACAGCATGTAGCAGGTGATGCGCACGCGGTCCTTGCCGATCGGGTAGAAGATGAACGGGTGCACGTTGTCGCAGCGCGCGAGCATGTGCATGTTCGGCGCGATGTGCGCCGAACACGCGAAGCTTTCCGCCTTGTCGGCCATCCACGGCATCTTGCCGAAGCGCGTCTGGCCGTCGGCGGTCATGGGCCGTGCGTCGTAGTAGGCGGTAAAGGCCTCGGAGCCCTTGAGGATGCCCGTGTAGCGGCCCACGCTCAGCGTCGGCCCGATGGTCTTCACGTGCAGCACCGCGCTGTGGTAGTTGTCCATCAGGTTCTCGAGCGGGAATTTCCAGTTGCAGTCGACTTCCACCTCGATCTTGTCCGCGAGGCGGCATTCCTCCTGCTTCAGGAAGCCGAATTCCTTCTCATACGGCGCGATCCATTCTTCCCAGGGGATCGGGTTGTCGTTGAACGTGACGAACATCCAGCCGGCCCACTCGCGCAGCGTCACCGTCCTGAGGCGGCAGTCCTTCTTGTCGAATCCGACGGCCTTGTCCATCGCCGGCGCGCCGATCAGGCTGCCGTCGAGGTCGTACAGCCAGCCGTGGTACGGGCACATGAATTCCTTGGCGTTGCCCGCGTCCTTGGCCACTGCTACGCCGCGGTGGGCGCAACGGTTCATGAACGCGTTGAGCTTGCCGGCCCGGTCGCGCGCGACGATGAAAGGCTCGTCGACGATGCGGTAAGTCCTGTAGTCGCCGGGCTTCTCGATCTCCTCGACGCGGCCGATCGGCAGCCAGTCGCGAAAGAAGATCCGCTCCTTCTCCACCTCGTACATCTCCTGGGAGGTGTAGAAGCGGCCCGGCAGGTGGCTCGCCTCGTTGAGCGGCTTGCGGGTTTCGGCCACCCCCGAGTCGTCGAGGGACGCGTCGTTGCGTGCGTTCATGAGCAGATCTCCGTACGGGAATTCAATATGTATCCATGAAAGGCCGGAACTGTCGAAAAATAGCTTGCCTGAGAGGCGTTAAGGCTTATATGTATACACGTGTGAGGCAGGCCTGTAAAGCACCGGCCCGCAGCGCGTTCGCTCCCCGTGCTTGACGCGACCTCGCCCGGCCACCGAGAATTAACGAGTTGGTTAATTAATTTCCACCCGAGAATGCAGCCCTTCATCCATCTTTCCGGCGTCACCAAGACCTACCGTAGCGGCCGCGCGGAACACCTCGCGATCTCGGACGCGACCTTCGACGTGATGCCGGGCGAGCTCGTGGCCCTGGTCGGGCCCTCGGGATGCGGCAAGTCGACGCTGCTGAAAGTGCTCGCGGGGCTCCACGCGCACGACAAGGGCGAGGTGCGGATCGGCTCGGACAGCCACGCCTTCGACCCGGCGAGGGATATCGGCATGGTGTTCCAGGCGCCATTGCTCCTCAAATGGAGGCGGATCCTCGACAACGTTCTGTTGCCCGCCGAGATCCTCGGCCTGCCGATGGCCGAGAGCCGCGAGCGCGCGATGGGTCTGCT
Source organism: Burkholderiales bacterium (assembly GCA_965279075.1). GTDB lineage: Bacteria > Pseudomonadota > Gammaproteobacteria > Burkholderiales > SG8-39 > SZAS-79. The sequence goes on from CBDIHI010000012.1 coordinate 169,563, forward strand.
GAACCTGGTCGGGCTGGCAGGCTCGGAGGAAAAGTTTCCCTATGAGCTGTCCGGCGGCATGCAGCAGCGGGCCGCGATCGCGCGGGCGCTGGTGCACGACCCGAAGCTGATCCTGATGGACGAGCCGTTCGGCGCACTCGATGCGCTCACCCGCGAGAAGATGAACCTCGAGCTGCTGCGCATCTGGAAGGAATCCGGCAAGACCATCGTGTTCGTGACGCACGGCATCTCGGAGGCGGTGTTCCTCGGCACGCGCGTGGTGGTGCTGACGGCCGGCCCGGCGCGCATGGCTGACAATTTCGAGATCGACCTGCCGCACCCGCGCACGCTCGACATGAAGACCCACGAGCGCTTCGGCGAGTACACGCGGCGCATCTACAAGCTGCTGGGGATGGAGTGAGCGGGATGCGGTTCTCGATCGCCTCGGTCGGGTTGTTCGAGCGCGACGTGCGGCTGCGCATGCCGTTCCGCTTCGGCGCTGTCACGCTCACGGGCTGCCCGCAGGCGTTCGCGCGGGTGCGCATCCGCCTCGCCGACGGGCGGGAGGCCGAAGGGGCCGCGGCCGAGATGCTGATGCCCAAGTGGTTCGACAAGGACCCGGCGCTCACCAACGAGGACAATTTCGGGCAGTTGCGGATATCCCTCGCGCTGGCCGCCGATGCGTACCTTGCGGGCGGCCTCAATACGGCGTTCGGCCACAGCCGGGCGCAGTACGCCGAACTCATCGCTTCCGGCGCCGCCCGCGGGCTGAACAGCCTCGTCGCCTGCTACGGTCCGGCGCTCATCGACCGGGCGGTACTCGATGCGCTGTGCCGGGCATGCGGGATGTCCTTTTACAAGGCGATGCAGTCCAACCTGCCGGGGTTCACCGAATTCGAGGGCCTCGACCTGGCCCGCTTCTCTGCCAGCCTGCCGCCGGCAAAGAGTATTGCCGCCCGCCATACAGTGGGCCTCGTCGACCCAATCACCGCTGCCGACAACCGCCTCCCGGTTGGCGATGGCTTGCCGGAGACGCTGGAGGACGTCGTCGGACGTTACGGGCACACCTGGTTCAAGCTGAAGGTGGGCGGGGAAGTCGAGGCAGACCTCGAACGCCTCGCAGCGATCGCTGCTGTGCTGGACCGTATCGACGGCCCGTATCGCGCTTCCCTCGACGGCAACGAGCAATACGAGGATGTCGAAGGCGTCGTGGAATTGTGGGCCCGCATGCAGGCCGATTCGCGGCTGGCGCGCCTCTCGCAGAGCGTCCTGTTCATCGAGCAGCCGGTGATGCGGCGGAACGCGTTCGCTTCCAGCGTCGCGAAGCTCTCCGCGCTGAAGCCCGTGATCATCGACGAGTCGGACGACTCGCTCGACGCTTTCCCGCGCGCGAAAGCCCTGGGGTATCGCGGCGTATCCTCCAAGACCTGCAAGGGCCTGTACAAGTCGCTCATCAATCGCGCCCGGTGTGCGGCATGGGGAGAGGGGTACTTCATGTCGGGCGAGGACCTCACGATCCAGCCGGGCCTCGCGCTGCAGCAGGACCTGGCGCTCGTCTCGCTCCTCGGCCTCACGCATGTCGAGCGCAACGGGCACCACTACGTGAACGGCATGGCGGGGCTTCCGGAAGCCGAGCAGTCGGCTTTCCTCGCAGCGCACCCGGGCCTCTACGAGCGCAGCCACGGCGCGGTGCGCGTGGCGATCCGCCAGGGCAGGCTCGACATCGGCTCGCTCGACTGCGCGGGCTATGCCAGCGCGGCGGCGCCGGACTGGAATTCAATGCGAACCATGGAACTCAAGAGGGAAACGGCATGACGCAGAAACGCATCGGCATCATCATGAACGGCGTCACGGGACGCATGGGCACCAACCAGCACCTCGTGCGCTCGATCGTCGCCATCCGCAAGGAAGGCGGCGTGAAGCTCGCCAACGGCACGCGCCTCGTGCCCGACCCGATCCTCGTCGGCCGCAACGCGGGCAAGGTAGAGGCGCTGGCGCGGGCCCACGGCATCGAGCGCTGGACCACGGACCTGGACCGCGCGCTGAAGGACAAGAAGGACGAAGTGTTCTTCGACGCCGCTTCCACGCAGCTGCGGCCGACGTTGCTCAAGCAGGCCATTGCCGCCGGCAAGCACGTCTACTGCGAAAAACCCGTTGCCACCACGGTGGCGGAGGCGATGAGCCTCTACAAGGCCGCCAAAAAGGCCGGCATCAAGCACGGCGTGGTGCAGGACAAGCTCTGGCTGCCGGGGCTGCTGAAACTGAAGATGCTTCGCGACTCGGGCTTCTTCGGCAAGATCCTGTCGGTGCGCGGCGAGTTCGGGTACTGGGTGTTCGAGGGCGACTGGCAGGAGGCGCAGCGCCCGAGCTGGAACTACCGCACGCAGGACGGCGGCGGCATCATCCTCGACATGCTGTGCCACTGGCGTTACGTGCTCGACAACCTCTTCGGCAACGTGAAGGCGGTGACTTGCCTGGGCGCGACGCACATCCCCAACCGCTGGGACGAGGAGGGGAAGAAATACAAGGCCACGGCCGACGACGCCGCGTATGCGACGTTCGAGCTGGAGGGCGGCGTGATCGCGCACTTCAACAGTTCGTGGGCGGTGCGCGTGCGCAGGGATGACCTCCTGACGCTGCAGGTCGACGGCACGCACGGCTCGGCGGTCGCGGGCCTGCGCCGCTGCTTCACGCAGTCGCGCGTCAATACGCCGAAGCCCGTCTGGAACCCGGACATCCCGCAGCCGATCGATTTCTTCGCCGGCTGGCAGGAAGTGCCCGACAACGCGCCGGCGGAGAACGCGTTCAAGGCGCAGTGGGAGCTGTACCTGAAGCACGTGGCCGGCGAAGGCGACTTCCGCTGGGACCTGATGGAAGGCGCGCGCGGCGTGCAGCTCGCTGAACTGGGCCTCAAGAGCTGGAAGCAGAGGAAATGGCTGGATGTCCCGGCGTTGAAGGCCTGAGGCCGTGGCAATGAGGATCAGGCTGCCGGTGGGGGAGGGCCGGTTCGGGGACTACACGCTGGCCGGGCCGCGCGAGTTTGCCAAGCCTTCGCGCCCCTTCACGCGCAAGGCGCTGGGCGCCGCACACGTGGTGGCCGACCCGCACTCGTCTAAGGAACCGTGGACCGAAGCGGCGATCGACTGGGACAGTACCATTGCGTACCGCCGCCACCTGTGGTCCTACGGCCTGGGCGTGGCCGAGGCGATGGACACCGCGCAGCGCGGCATGGGCCTCGACTGGCCCAACGCGCTTGAACTGATCCGCCGCTCGGTCGACGCGTCGCGCGATGTCCCGGGCGCAGTGGTGGCGAGCGGCGCGGGGACCGACCACCTTGCGCCCAGCCCGAACCTCGCGATCGCGGACGTGATCGACGCGTATGAGGCGCAATGCGAGGCCATCGAAAAGATCGGCGGGCGCATCATCCTGATGGCGAGCCGGGCGCTGGCCGCGTGCGCCCGTTCGCCGGACGCCTACGGCCTCGTCTACGACCGCATCCTCACGCAGGTGAAGGAGCCGGTGATCATCCACTGGCTGGGCGAGATGTTCGACCCGGCGCTGGCGGGTTACTGGGGCGAGGCGGACCACCATGCCGCGATGGACGTGTGCCTGGATGTGCTCGCGCGCAACGCGAAGAAGGTCGACGGCATCAAGATCTCGCTGCTCGACAAGGACAAGGAAATCGCCATGCGCCGCCGGCTGCCCGCGGGCGTGGCGATGTACACCGGCGACGATTTCAACTTCGCGGAACTGATCGAGGGAGATGCGCAGGGGCATTCCGAAGCGCTGCTCGGGATCTTCGACTCGATCGCACCGGCGGCGTCCGCCGCGCTGGGGGCCCTCGCCGATGGCGACCACGCCAGGTATCACGAGATCCTCGCGCCCACGGTGCCGCTGTCGCGGCACATCTTCAAGGCGCCCACGCGTTTCTACAAGACCGGCGTGGTGTTCATGGCCTGGCTGAACGGCCACCAGGACCACTTCGTCATGGTCGGCGGCCAGCAGAGCGGGCGCACGATCCTGCATTTTTCCGAGTTGTTCCGGCTGGCCGACGCCGCGGGGCTGCTCGTCGATCCCGCGCTCGCCTGCGCGCGCATGAAGTCGCTGCTCGCCGTGCATGGGGTGGCCTGATGGCGGCTCCCGATCCGGCGCTGCTGTCGCTCAACGCGATCACCACCAAGGGCTGGACGCTGGCGCAGGCCATCGACGGCTGCGCGCGCCACGGCATCCGCGGCATCACGGTGTGGCGCGACCGGCTGCAGGAGATGGGGGTGCCGGCCGCCGCGCAGGCGCTCCGCGCGGCGGGGCTTGCGGTCACGGGCCTGTGCCGTGGCGGAATGTTCCCGGCCGCCGACGCCGCGGGTCGCAAGGCGGCGATCGAGGACAACCTGCGCGCGATCGACGAGGCGCAGGCGATCGGGGCGAGCTGCCTGATCCTGGTGGTCGGCGGGTTGCCGCCGGGCTCGAAGGACATCGCAGGCGCCCGCACCCAGGTCAGGGACGGCATTGCGACGATCCTCGGGCACGCCAGGCAGGCCAAGGTGCCGCTCGCGATCGAGCCGCTGCACCCGATGCAGGCGGCGGACCGTGCCTGCATCAACACGCTCGGCCAGGCGCTCGACCTGTGCGACGAGCTCGACCCGCGGGCGACCGGCGCACTGGGCGTGGCGCTCGACGTCTATCACGTCTGGTGGGATCCCCAGCTCGATGCGCAGGTCGCGCGCGCGGGTGCCGGGCGGCTGCTTGCCCACCACATCTGCGACTGGCTGGTGCCGACGAAAGACCTTGCATTCGACCGGGGCATGATGGGCGACGGGATCATCGACCTGCCGCGCATCCGGGGGTTGGTCGAAAAGGCCGGTTACCGGGGGTTCAGCGAGGTCGAACTGTTCTCGCAGGACAACTGGTGGAAGCGCGATCCCGACGAGGTGCTCAGCATAATGAAAGAGCGCTACCTGGCCTGCTGCTGAGCGCGGGAGGGCTGGCGGGCCTTCTAGCGGGCGCAGGCGAGTGTGAGGATGGTCTTGTTGACCGAGTCGGGCCCGACGGGGCCCCACGGGCCGGGCCTGCCGTCGCTGACGACCGGCGTACCCAGCGCCATGTGGTCGCGATGGGCGCTCAGGTACATCATCCTGACGCTCGACTCCTTGCAGTTGAACTCCCACTGCGCGCGCCGCGACAGGACCGCGCCGTCGGGCGTTTTCCTGTCCTGCAGCGTCCAGACGCGGCGCAGGATGCCGTCCTTGACGATGTTCTCGGGGTCGAAGTACAGCACGGCCTGGGCGTGCTCCTCGAGTTTCATCCAGTCGGCGTGCGCCTGTGCAGTGGCGAGGACCAGCAGTGCGGCGAGCAGGGCGCGCATGCGGTGCTTCAGAGCTCCTTGAGGATCGCCGCCGACAGGTGCCGCGCGGCCTCGCGCCAGACCGCCTCGATCGCCTTGTGGTCGTTGCGCAGCGCCTCGCCGGGACGCGCTTCGATCGGGTTGCCCAGCGTCAGCAGCCGGTCACCCGCGTTCCAGACGGTTTTGCCAGAAGCGTCCGTCATGGAGCACTCGAGGTAAAGGATCGGCACGAGGTTCGAGCTGAAGCCGTTCGGGATGCTGAGGCCGTACTGGCGGATGGCGACGCTCAGTGTCGCGGACCCCGGGCCCGGCTTGTCCGCGATCGGCAGCCTGCCCGAGGCTTTCAATGCGGCGGTGAATTCCTCCAGCACGATCTTTTCGATCTTCACGTCGTTCCTCTCGACGAACTCGCGCAGGCTGGTGCGTGCATCAGCGCGGCCGGATTCGGTCGCGATGGCACCGAGCGCGCCGAACATCAGCCCGGCACCCCCGCCGGGCCCGAGGTAGTAGATATCGGGGGGCTTGGCGACGTTCGGGCTGACGACCACCTGATGCACCGCCTTGCGGTCGGCATCGCTCATCTTCTGTGGGTTCGAGACGCAGCCCGCGAGCAGCAGGGCCAGCGCCACCAGGGTGGATTTGCGAAGGTTCACTCGCATCTTGCGTTGTCCTCCGGGCGCCAAGGGTTGCTGAACGTGCTCAGGGTCTCGAGGAAGACCAGCAGGTCGGTCTGCTCGAGCGGCGTGAGGTCGAGCGGCTTCGAGACCTTGGCGCCATCCTTCTCGCGCAGGCGGGCGGGATCCAGCCCCGAGTAGTGCCGGATCACCTCGGCGAGCGTATCGACGCGTCCGTCGCGGCCGTACGGCGCGGTCAGCAGCAGGTTGCGCAGCGACGGGACCTTGAACGCACCCGCAGTTTCCTTTTCGAGCGCCACCTTGCGGACGCGCTCCGCGCTGCCGCCGGACTGATCGTCGTTGTACTGCCCGAGCAGGTTGTAGCGGCTGTGCAGTACCTGCCTCACGCCGACCTGCCGCCCGGGGTCGGGCTTGCCGCCCGGCGCGTGGTGGGACAGCCCGGTGCTGAAGAATTCGTTGCCGGTGAAGTTGGAGCCGCTGTGGCAGGTCGTGCAGGCACCCTTGCCGAGGAAAATCTTCAGCCCGCGCTGCGCCGGCTCGGAGAGGGGCCAGGTGGCGGGAGGGTCGTTGCGCGCGACGGCGTCGCGGAACTTGTCGAACGGCGTGCCGCCGCTGACCAGCGTCTCGAGGAAGCTGGCGATGGCCTTGCCCACGCCCACGAACACGGCCTCGTCTTCGGCCGGCGGCGGGGCCCCGAATGCCTTGCGGTAGCGGCAGGACATGAGCGTGTCCTCCCGGACCAAGCGCGCCACGTGCTGCGGCGTCGCGCCCAGCTCGCGCCGGTCCAGCATCGGGCGCAGGTTCTGCGACCACAGGCTGTCCGCGGCGCCGTCCCAGCCGTACCAGGGTGCCGCGCGCAGGTTGAAAAGGGTCGGCGTGTTGCGGTCGACCTCAACCGCCCCGACACCGCGGCGCAGGTTGTCGGTCCAGTTGCGCTCGGGGACGTGGCAGCTCGCGCACGACATCTGCCCGGTGCGCGACAGGCGTTGGTCGAAGAACAGCGCCGAGCCCAGTTCGATCGCTTCCAGCCGGCCCGAGACCCGGTTGGAGGGGTCGAACGGCGCGTTCGGCGGCCATGGGCCGTGGGACAGGATCTGCTTCACCTCGAGGTCGGTGAAGGCGACCCTGCCGTCGGCGGGTTCCGCGGGTAAGCCGACGGAGGGCAGCAGCGCCAGCGCAAGGGCCATGGCACGGAAGACGCCCAACGCAATTCGAATCGGCATGTGACTTCTGGCGCTCATGAGGTAGCCTGTTTCGCCTATCCTACCGCGCGCCGCGGCAGGCGGTGGAAGGTGTAATCCAAAATCGAGATATGTACTTCTATCGATACACAAACTACCACGAGAGCGGCACCAGATCTTGACTTTTGATTTTCAATTCACGCAAATACCGCTAAAACAGCGATCCGGAAAGGTGCCGCGAGAGATGTGACCGCCCGGCTTGGCCGGGACGCGTAACGCCTTTCGACGCGCAAATCCGCGCGAGGATGGTGTAGCCTGCCCCGTGAGTACTACGCGACACTCGATGAAAACCCTGAACCTTAAGCTCGACCTCGAATACCGGACAGCGTACCGGTTCTCGGTGCTCTCGGCCCGAAGCATCCGCTGCACGGCGGACCTGTGCCGCAAGCTCGGACTGACCTCGGGCGGGTGGCGGACGCTTGCGGTGATCGGCCGCTACGAGCCGATCCATCCCGGCAGCGTCGCCGAACGCGCCAGCGTCGACCCCGACAAGGTGACGCGCGCTGTCGACCGGCTCGTCGCGAAAGGGCTGGTCGCGCGCAAGGCCGACAGCGTCGACCGCAGGCGCATCGTCCTCACGCTGACTGCGCGCGGCCGCAAGGTCCATCGCGAGATCGACCAGGTACGCAGGACCGTCGAGCGGAAGTTCCTCAGCGCGCTGACCCCGCAGGAACTCGCCCGCTTCAATGCGACGATGGACAAGCTCGAAGCCCAGGCCCGGCGGCTGTTCACCGGCAAGGGGGCCTGGCGCGCGCTGGTTGAATAGATGCGTGATCGAAGCTTCGATTGAAGACGGTCCTCGTCACCGGCGCGGCCGGCGAAGTGGGCTCCCACCTGCGCCGCGAGTTCGCCGGGCGCTACAAGCTGCGGCTGTCGGACCTGCGCCCGATCGGGAAGAAGTCCGCCGGCGAATCCTTCATGCGGGCCGACCTTTCGCGCATGGCCGACGTGCTGCGCATCACCAGGGGGGTGGATGCGATCGTGCACCTGGGCGGGTACTCGGTCGAGGGCCCGTGGGAAGGCATCCTGCAGGCGAACATCATCGGCTGCTACAACGTGTTCGAAGCTGCGCGCAGGAACGGGGTCAAGCGCGTGGTGTTCGCCACCAGCAACCATGCGGTGGGGTTCTATCCGCGCGAGCAGACGATCGACCACCGCGTCTATCCCAGGCCGGACGGGCGCTACGGCGTGTCGAAGGTGTTCGGCGAGGCGCTCGGCAGCCTGTACGCCGACAAATACGCCATGGAGGTGTTTCTGGTGAGGATCGGCAAGGTGAGCGAACGGCCGGCCGACAGGCGGCGCCTGTCGATCCACCTGTCGCCTCGCGACCTCGCCCAGCTGGTGACGATCGGGATCGACCACCCCGGGATCCGTTTCGAGATCGTCTACGGCGTATCCGGCAACAAACGCTCGTGGTACGACAATTCCAATGCCCGCAGGCTCGGCTACCGGCCGCAGGACGACAGCGAGGCGCACGCGGCAGAGGTCCTTGCCGGCAAGGAGGGGCCGCAGCATCCGGTCGGCGCGCTGTACCAGGGAGGCACCTTCACGCACCTGGAAACCGTTCCGAACCCGGCGCCGCTGCCCGAGGGGAGCCCCGCGGGGAAGAAAACCGCTAGAGCTTCGAAGCGAAGTCCGCGAGCAGCGCGTTGACCCGCTCGGGCGCCTCGAGCTGGGGGAAGTGGCCCACGCCGGTGACGATCTCGATGCGCGCCGAGGGCGCCCGGGACCGGACGAGGTCCAGCCAAGGCGAAGACTGGTTGCTTGCGAGCGACACTCGGATCCGCTCCGCATTCATGGTCGTGCTCTGCACCACCATCAGCGGTACGCGGACTGCAGCGAGCGCTGCCTCCATGCGCCGGGCGTCCCAGCCGACCATGCGCGGGAAGAGCGTGCCGCCGATCTCGGATTTCAGCTGCAGCGCGCGCTCCATCAGCGTGGCCTTCAGCTTGGGGTCGCTCGAGACCACGAACATCTCGTCGAACAGGCGCCGCGCGAACACGCCGTAGCCGGTGGCGCGCAATTGCTCGTTCATGACGCGTTCGGCGACCGCCGGGTCGCCGAACCCGAGGCGGCTGCCGTCGATCAGCACGATCGCGGCAACCCGCTCGGGCGCGTACAGGTAGGCCTGCAGGACGGCGCGGCAGCCCATGCTGTGGCCGACCAGGATCGCGGGGGGGAATTTCAGCTCGCCGAGCAGCGCGGCGACGTCCGCCCCGTAGTTCTCGATCGAACAGTCGTGCGAATCGCCGGGTGTCTGGCCGTGCCCGCGCAGGTCGCAGGCCACCACGGCGTTGGTCCTGGCGAAGTGCACGAGTTGCGGCTGCCAGTCGACATGCGTGCAGGCGAAGCCGTGGACGAAAGCGATCGGGGGAGTGCCCTGCCCTGCCTGTACGTAATGCATCCGACCGCTGTCCGGTGATGGGCCCAAACCCATCTTACCCCTTCGCGGGGCGGCGTGAAGGGGCGTCGGCGCGCCCCGGCCGGCGGGGTCCTACGCGTTGCGCTCGGTCACTTCGAGCAGGTGGTAGCCGAACTGGGTCTTCACCGGCCCCTGCACCTTGCCGACCTCGGCGCTGAACACCACTTTGTCAAATTCGGGGACCATCATGCCGGGACCGAATTCGCCCAGGTCGCCGCCCTGCCTCGAGGACGGGCAGGAGGAGTGCTGCTTCGCGACGTCGGCGAAGTCCGCGCCGGCCTCGATCTTCGCCTTCAGTTCGACGCACTGCGCCTCGGTTGATACGAGGATGTGCCTTGCCTTTGCGCTGGCCATGGATGCGCTCCGTTCCGGTTCGTTGGAAAGGGCGAATAGTATCGCTTATCGGGCGATTGCCGGAACCGTGAGCGCCTACAATCCGGGATGGCACTGAAGGCGACCATCTGCCGTGCGACCCTTGGGATTGCGGACATGGAACGCAATTACTACCGGGACCACGCGCTGACCCTGGCCCGTCACCCGTCCGAGACCGACGAGCGGATGATGGTCCGGGTACTGGCGTTCGCATTGCATGCGGGCGGGTCCCTCGCGTTCGGGGCGGGCATCGGCAACGACGACGAGCCCGACCTCTGGGACAAGGACCTGACCGGCGCGATCCGCTTGTGGGTGGACGTCGGGCTGCCGGACGAAAAGCGCATCCGCCGCGCGTGCGGCCGCGCGGGGAAGGTCGTGGTCTACGCGTACGGCCGCGGCGCGGACCTGTGGTGGAAGCAATCAGCGGGGTCCCTCGCCCGCTCGGGGAACCTCGTCGTGGCGCGCCTTGCGCAGGCGACGACCCAGGCGCTGGGGGCGCTCGCGAGCCGTAACATGCAGCTCAACTGCACCATCCAGGACGGGCAGGTTTGGCTGGCCAACGAGGACGCCACGGTACAGGTGGAGGTAGAGTACCTCCTTGATGCTGCGCATGGTACGCAGCGCGCTGGATAGGGACCTGCCCATGCCGGGCAAAAACGACGACATTGACCGCCAGCGGGAGGCCGAACGGTCGCTCCACGAATCGGAGGAACGCTTTCGCGCCTTCACCGAAATCTCGGCCGACTGGTACTGGGAGACCGACGAACAGCACCGCTTTACTTTCATTTCGGAGGGTTCCGCGGCGTTCACGGGCCTGGTCGAGGAAGACTACCTCGGCAAGCGCCGCGGAAGGATCCCCGGGCGCGAATGGCCGCCCTCGCGGCTGGCGGAGTATGACGCGCTCATCGAGGCCCGCAAACCGTTCGACGATTTCGAATACGGGCGCAGGCACAGTGACGGGACGCTTCGCTGGGCGCGGCTGAGGGGGCGCCCGGTGTTCGACGAGGCGGGGCGCTTTCGCGGCTACCGCGGCACGGGCCTCGACGTCACCGAGCGCCGCCAGGCCGAGGAAGACATGCGGCGGTTCCGGGCCGCGCTGGACGTGTCGCCGGACCTCGTGGTGCTGATCGACCCCGTATCGATGCTCTACGTGGACGCCAACGAGGCGGCCGTAAGGGCCCTCGGCTACAGCCGCGAGGAGCTGCTGTCGATGGGGCCGCAGGACATCTTTTCCGTCTCGAGGGAGGAACTGGTCGAAGTCTACCGGCGCCTGATCGCGGGCGACCTTACCGGCACCACGACCACCGGGGTGTACCGCTGCAAGGACGGTTCGGTGATCCCGATGGAGGCGAAACGGCGCGCGGTGCCTTCGGGGGACGGTTACGTGATCGTTTCCGTAGCGCGTGACATCCGTCAGCGTCTGGTCGACGAGGAGGCGCTGCGTGAGAGCGAGGGGCGCTACCGGTCCATGATCGCGGTGCTCGCCGAGGGCATCATCGTGCGCGAAGCGAACGGGACCATCACCGACTGCAATGCGAGCGCCGAGCGCATCCTGGGCCGGTCGCGCGAGCAGATGATCGGGGGCCACTATTCCGCTACCGACTGGGACGTGCGCAGGGAGGACGGCACCCGCCTCGAGCTGGAAGACCGGCCCTCGTGGCGCGCGATCCGGACCGGGCAGATGCAGTCCAACGTAGTGCTGAGCCACACGAAACCCGACGGGACGGTGCTGTGGCTGTCGCTCAATGCGCAGCCGCTGTACGACCCGACCGGCAGGAAGATCGTCGGCGCGGTCACCACGCTGACCGACGTCACCGAAAGGAAATTCGCCGAGGAGGAGATCCGCCGCATCAACGCGGCCCTCGAAGCCCGTGTCGAGGCGCGCACGGTCGAACTGGAAGTGGCCAACCGAGACCTGCAATCCTTCAGCTACTCGGTGTCCCACGACCTGCGCGCGCCGATCCGCGCGATCGGCAGCCACGCGCGCCTGCTGATGCTCGGCGAGGCTGAGCCCCCGTCTGAGGAGCGACTGCGGCGGTTCCGGGCCATCGAGCGCAATGCGGGCCTGATGAGCAACCTGGTGGATGCGCTGCTCAGCCTGTCGCGGGTGAACCGCAACGCGATCAGGAAGGTACCGCTCGACATGGAGGCGATCGCGCGGGCGGTGCTTGCTGACCTGCGGCCCGACTATCCCGGCACGAAGGTGATCGTGGAGGCGCTGCCGGCCGGGGAGGGCGATCCCACGCTGGTGCGGCAGGTGTTCGCGAACCTGCTGTCCAACGCGTTCAAGTTTTCGTCACGCGTTGCCCCGGCCGAAGTCACCGTCGGCTGGGACGAGGGTGGGAGCTGCTGGTTCGTGCGCGACAACGGCGCGGGCTTCGACATGCAGTTCGCGGGGAAGCTGTTCGGCGCCTTCGAGCGCGCGCACGGGGCCGAAGAATTCGAGGGCACGGGCATCGGCCTTGCCATCGTGCACCGCATCCTCGAGTGCCACGGCGGGCGCATCCGGGCCGAGGGTGCGGAAGGCCGGGGGGCGACCTTCCGCTTTACGCTGGGCTAGCGCCCGCCCGCGGTTCAGGGAGGGCTACTTCTTCGCCGGGTCCGGCTTCTTCTGCTCGAGCAGTTCGCCGCGCTTCTTCAGCGTGTCGGCGAGCTTCTTGGCCGGCACCGCGAGCACGAAATCCTTGAGCGTCTTCTCGCGAGCCACGCGCTCCTCGAGCTTCTTCAGTTCCTCGGCGAAGGCCTTCTCGCGCTTGTCCTTCGCCTCCGGCGTCTCGTCCTTGGCCGGCGTCGATTCGCGTCTGGGCGTGCCTTCGACCTCGACCTTGACGAAGGTCCTGTCCTTTACGGTCCTGCCCACGCGCAGCGTGTAGGCGAGCCCGTCGAAGGTGGAGGCCGTGATCACGGTGGGTTTGTCGAGGCCGGTATCGGCGTCGGCCGCGGCGAGGTCCTCGATCTCGATCTTGTTCAGGCTGTATGAAGCCGCATTGGCGCGCGACACGTCGAGCTTCTGTCCCGGGGCCGCGCGCTCCAGCTTCCAGTCGATGCCGTCGGTGATGCGCTCGATCCGGTAGCCGTCGGCGCCTTCGGCGGGCTTCACTTCGAGCACCTTCACGCGCTCGACGCCGAATCCCTCCTTGGAGATCCACTGGCTGGTGTCGGCCGTGGCTTGGCGCAGCGGGTCGGCCACCGTGTAGACCTGCTTCGGGTCGGCGGGCAGCATGACGAAGCGGCCGTCACCGATCGCCTTTGTCGCGTCTCCCTCGGGCTCCTTCTTGAAGTACTTCTTGCCCACGAGCAGTTCCGCCAGGATCTTGCCGTCGGCGGCCTTGAAGGTCACGGCCGTTGCCGCGCCCTCGCCCTTTCCCGGTTCTGCGAGCAGCAGGCGCGCGCGGTCTTTCTCGCCCACCGGTTCCACCTGGCCTGCCTTGAGCTCGATCGCTTTCACGACGAGGTCGGTCACGCGGTCAAGGTCGGCGGCAAAGCCGTTTTTTTCGGCGATCGTCCAACGGCCGTCTTTCTTCGCGAGCGTCAGCGATTGCTTGGGCTCGCGGATCGAGATGCTCGCGACTTCGCTGGCCTTGAGGCCCTTGAGCAGGGGCTGGCCGAGCTGCGAAACGACCGCGGGCCGGGCCGACTCGCCCTGCTTGAAAACCAGCAGCGCGCCGCCGCCGACTACGACGACCAGCACGCCCAGGATGACGAGGAACTGCTTGTTCATGCCGCACCCCCTGCCGAAGCGACGGTTGCCGTGGCGCCCGCCGCCGCCCTGCGGCGCCGGCTCATCGCGAAGCCGACGCCGAAGAGCGTAACCAGCAGCGGCATCAGCGCGATGTTCACGACCTTGGTCCAGAACTGCAGCGCCTCGGCGTCCTGGCGCAGGGTCTTGCGCAGCTCTTTCAGCACCTGGCGGGTCTCGATCACTCGCTTCTTGAAGCGCTCGAGCTCAGCCTGCTGCTCGGGGGTCATGATCTGCGCGGTCTTGGTTCCGCCGGACTGCTTCTGGAGCTTCTGCATCTTCTCGGTGGTCTGCTGCAGCTCGTCCTCGAGCTCCTTGATCTTGCCGAAGTACTTCTTCTGCGCGTCCGACTCCATCTGGCGGACCACGGTGAGCGGGCGGAAGCCCGAGGCGCGGCTGCGCAGGCTCATCAGGTCGTCGCCGGAGGCGAGCTGCTCGATCATCCCCTGCACCAACGCGAGGTTGCCGTTGGAGGGCACGACCACGCGCTGGCCCAGGATGTTCTGCACCTCGACCGCGGCACCGTCGGCGAGCATGTCGGCGTCGGCCACCAGAACCACCGAGTTGTCGGCCGCGGCTTCCTTCAGCTGCGGCGCGGGTTCGGCCGGCACCTTGCTCTTGTCCGGGTTGAAAGGCGCGGGCTTGCCCTCGGGGAACGCGGTCTTGAACTTGCCCGAGAGGCGCAGCGCGAGGGGCTTGGCCTTGTTGTCCGGCGCGAATCCCTTCATCGCCGCGTCGCCGGAGACGGAGGCCACGATGTTGTCGACCAGCATCGAGTTCGGCGAGGTGCTGGCGAGCGCCGTTGCCTTGAGGCCCTCGGCGGGCTTGGATGCGTCGAACACGCCGGAGAATGCCAGCAGAAGCGTGTCGATCTGGCTGGTCGCGACATCATCCTTGCTCAATGCCGTCTTGTTCAGCGTGATCACGGTCGGGGTGTAGCGCTGGCCGGCGCCCGACGCGTAGGTCACGTCGGCCACCACCTTGCCCTGGTCCATCGTCACGCCCCAGGCCTTGAACAGGCGCGGCAGCGAGGATGAGCCCGGCTGGCCCGGCATGTTGGGCATCATCGGGTTGGGCTGCTGGTCGAAGAACATGTACGGGTCGACGAAGGCGATCAGCTTGCCGCCGCGCAGCACGAACTGGTCGAGCGCGTATTCGGCCGACTCCATGATGTCGCGCGGCTGCACGACGAGCAGCACGTTGATGTCCTTGTCGATCGCCTCCGCGCTCATCGGCACGGATTTCACGTTGAAGTCGCGCTTCAGTTCGTTGGCGAGGACCCAGGGCTCGTTGGGCTGGCGCGTCATCATGTTGAACGGCTCGCCCAGCACGGGCACCGCGCTCATCACGCCGATGGTCGGGCGCTCGGCGTTGGCCACGCGCGCTATCGCGCGGACAAGGTCGTACTCGAGCAGGCGCTCACGTTGCTGTGAAATGTTGGACAGGGCCTGCTTCCTGTCCAGCCGGCTGACCGAAAGGCCGAGGTAGAACTGCTCGCCCGTGAAGAGCGTCTGCGGCTCGACGCCGTCGAGCTGGGCGGCGTCCTCCTCGTCGGAGTCGGGCTTGGGGTTGTAGCGCTCGACGATCAGGTTCGGGCCCGCGACCGCCTTGAACTCGCGCACGACGTCCTCGACGCGCTGCGCGAAGCTGCGCAGCTGGACGGGGATCGCGTTGTCGCTCTGCGAGACGTACAGGCGCAGCTTCACCGGGCCGTCGAGCTTCTGCAGGATCTTCTTCGTGCCGTCGGACAGCGTGTAGAGCCGGCCATCGGTCAGGTCGGCACGCACGGCTGCGCCCGTGGCGAGGTAGTTGAACGCGACGAGGATGACGAACAGCGCCGCGAGGCCCGCGGCGGAGTAGAGGAAGGTTTCGTATTTTTTCATCATGGCTCAGCCGGCCCGGTGGTTGCGGAGGATCACCGACGTCGCGAACAGCGCGAAGCCGATCACCGAGAGGAAGAAGAAGAGGTCGCGCGTGTCGATCACACCTTTCTGGAATCCGTCGAAGTGGGTGATCACGGAGAACGAGGCGACGACCTCCACCAGCGCCGGGTTGGCCCAGCGCGTCATCATGTCGGTGACGGGGTTGAAGCCGGCCAGGATCAGGAACAGGCACAGCACCACCGAGAGGATGAACGAGATGACCTGGTTGCGCGTCATCGCCGAGGTCATGCAGGTGATCGCCAGGTAGGCGCCGGCGAGGAAGAAGCTGCCGAGGTACCCCGCGGCGATCATGCCGTTGTCGGGGCTGCCGAGCACGTTCACGGTGACCACGATCGGGAAGGTCAGCGCCAGCGCGATGGCGAGGAAGGCCCACGAGGCGAGGAACTTGGCTACGATCGCCTCCCACGCGTTGACGGGCATCGTGAGCAGCAGCTCCATCGTGCCCGAGCGGCGTTCCTCCGACCACAGCCGCATGCCGACCGCCGGCACCAGCACGAGGTAGATCCACGGGTGCCAGGCGAAGAATGCCGAGAGGCTCGCTTCGCCGCGCTCGAAGAAACTGCCGACCGTGAACGTGAAGAACCCGGCGAGCAGCAGGAAGATCACGAGGAAGACGTACGCGACCGGCGAGGTGAAGTAGGAGGACAGCTCGCGCTTGGCGATCGCGCGGATGGTGGCAATGGAGGTGTTCATCATTTCTTTACCGTGTCGGGCAGCGTGATTCGGCGGAACACCTCGTCGAGGTGGCCTTCTTCAGTGTGCAGCGCCTCGACCTTCCAGCCTTCGCGGCCGGCCAGGTCCATGACGGAGCGTGCAAGGGCCACGGAGGCCTGCTTGTCCTGCGGGTAGACGCGCAGCGACGCCGCGCCGACGGCTTCGACGCGCGCGGCCTCGGGCAGCGCCGCGAGCTTCGCCGGGTCGGCGCCCTGGGCGGAAATCGTCACGGCGCCGGCGAAGATCGACATGTCGCGCAGCTCCTTGGGGGTGCCGTTCGCGACGATGCGGCCGCGGTCGATGATGATCGCGCGGGTGCAGGCGGCGTCGACTTCCTCGAGGATGTGCGTGGAGAAGATCACCGCCTTGGTCTTGCCCATCTCCTTGATGAGGTTCCTCACCTCGTGCTTCTGGTTCGGGTCGAGGCCGTCCGTCGGCTCGTCCATGATGAGGACATCCGGGTCGTGGATCAGCGACTGTGCGAGGCAGGTGCGGTGCCGGTAGCCTTTGGAGAGCGTGTCGATCTGCTGGTGCAGCACGGTGGACAGGAAGCAGAGGTCGACGACGCGGTGCACCGCCTTCTTCTTGTCCGCGCCTTTGAGCCCGCGCAATTCGGCTGCGAACCCGAGGAACCCCTCGACCGACATGTCGGGGTACGAAGCCGCGTTCTCGGGCAGGTAGCCGATCAGGCGCTTGGCCGCCAGGCCGTCCTCGACGACGTCGTGGCCGCCGACGGTGATCCGGCCCGCCGTGGGCGGCAGGAACCCCGTGATCATGCGCATCGTGGTGGACTTGCCGGCGCCGTTGGGGCCGAGGAAGCCGAGCACCTCGCCGCGCTCCACCGAAAAGGACAGGTCGTCGACAGCCTTCTTCAGCCCGAACGACTTGGTCAGGTTTTCAATCCGTATCATCGAGTGAGCCTTCTGATTATTCGAGGCTTGGACCGGGGGCGCGACGCAGATAGGGTCGGCCGGACCCAGCTTCAAGGGGGCGCATTATCGCCGAAATCGCTCCGTGAACCGTGAAACTGGGGGGTTTGAGCGGGATTTCAGCTTTTGGTTCGCGCCGGGCGCACGGCATGGGTGCGGAGGAAGCCCAGAAAGGCCTGCGCCGCCGCCGGCAGGTGCTTGTCGCGCCAGTGCACGATGTGCCAGACCCCGCCCAGCGGGAAATCCTGCGCCTTGAGCACCCGGACCTCGCGCAGGTCGCTCTCGGTCAGCGCGTGCCGGGACAGTACGGCCAGACCCATGCCGCCGGCGACCGCCTGCTTGATCGCCTCGTTCGAGCCCAGCGTCATGCGGTTCGCCAGGCGGATGCGCTTGCGCGCCAGGTACTCTTCCAACGCCATGCGCGTGCCCGACCCTGTTTCGCGCAGCAGGAACCGCTCGCCGGCCAGGTCGGCCAGGGAGTATCGCCCTCGCGGCGGCGCGAAATCCGCGGGAGCGATCAGCACCAGGGGGTTTTCCATCAGCGGCTCGGCCTCGATCGGCCAGTCCCGGGGCGGGGCGCTCATGACGTGGAAATCGTCCAGGTTGTCGCGCAGGCGGCCCAGGATGCCGTCGCGGTTCTGCACGTCGAGTTCGACTTCGATGCCAGGATGCAGGCGGCAGAACTGTCCGAGCGCCTTGGGCAGGAAATACTTTGCCGTGGTCACCACGGAGACGCGCAGGTGCCCGCGCCGAAGCGCGCCCACGTCGTCGACCGCAGCTTCGAAACGCGACCACAGCGCGGAGAACTCGGTGCAGGTGTCGTAGAGCAGCCGCCCGACGTCGGTGAGCCGCACGCGCCGGCCGGACTGCTCGAACAACGGCCGCCCCACGGACTCGGCGAGGCTTTTCACCTGGATGGACACGGAGGGCTGCGTCAGGTGCAGCACCTCCGCGGCGCGCGTGAAGCTCGCGTGGCGCGCGACGGCTTCGAAGATCTGCAGCTGCCTGAGGGTGGCGTTCCGCATCGGTCAACCCATAGATGTAACTCAATGGCGATCTACATTAAGTCCAATTGGACTCTATGGCAAGCCGTGCCCAGAATCCCGCCTCGTCATCTACAGCCCCGGAGAAAGCCATGCTTGCAGAACTGTCCCGTCCCATCCCTCCCAAGGCCGTGGCCGCGCGAACCATGGTGACCCTGATTCCCGGCGACGGGATCGGCCCCGAGATCGCAGTCGCCGTGCGCCGCGTGCTCGAAGCAGCGGGTGCGCCGCTCGATTGGGAGCTTTGCGAGGCAGGCGGCGCCGCGTTCTCGAAAGGCATCGTGTCGGGGGTGCCCCAGGAAACGATCGATTCGATCCGGCGCAACCGGGTCGTGCTCAAGGGCCCGCTCGAGACCCCGGTCGGCCACGGCGGCAAGAGCGCCAACGTCACCCTGAGAAAACTCTTCGAGACCTACGCGAACATCCGCCCCGCGCGCGAAGTCTCCGGCGTCGCCACGCCGTACTCGGGCCGCGGGATCGACTTCGTCGTCGTGCGCGAAAACGTCGAGGATCTCTACGCCGGCATCGAGCACATGCAGACGCCGACCGTGGCGCAGTGCCTGAAGATCATCTCCAGGAAAGGTTCCGAAAAGATCATTCGCCTCGCGTTCGAACTCGCCCGGGCAGAGGGGCGCAAGTCGGTGCATTGCGCGACCAAGGCCAACATCATGAAGCTGACCGAGGGCCTGTTCAAGAGCGTGTTCGAGGAGGTGTCGCGCGAGTACCCGGACATCGCTGCCAAACACATCATCGTCGACAATGCCGCCCACCAGATGGCGCTGCGGCCCGAGCAATTCGAGGTGATCGTGACGACCAACCTCAACGGCGACATCCTGTCGGACCTGGCTTCGGGCCTGGTCGGCGGCCTGGGGTTCGCCCCGTCGGCCAACCTCGGCGCCAGCGCGGCGATCTTCGAGGCGGTTCACGGGTCCGCGCCCGACATCGCCGGCCGGGGCCTGGCCAATCCCACGGGCCTGCTTCTTTCCGCAGTGATGATGCTTCGCCATCTCGGGCATTTCGAAGCCGCCCGCACCATCAAGGACGCCCTCCTATACGTCATCGAGGAAGGGCGTGTGCGCACCGCCGACTTCGCATGCGGCGGCCGATCCGCCACGACCGGGGAGTTCACCGATGCCGTGGTGGCCGCGTTCGGCCGCAAGCCGACGCGCATGGCGGGCCGCGAATACCGCCCCCTGGTCCTGCCGGCCCCGAGGCGGGAGGACACGGCGCCGGCCGTTTCGCGAGTCCTCCTCGGCGCGGATGTCTTCGTCGAATCCGATGCGCTGCCGGCCGGGCTGGGGGCTTCACTGGCGGACGCCGCGCTCGGAACGCCGTTCAAGCTGTCGATGATGTCCAATCGGGGGACGCAGGTTTACCCCGGCGACGTGCCGGAGACCGACTGCGTCGATGTCTACCGCTGCAGGTTCACTTTACGGACAGCGAAATCGACCCTTGCGGATTCCGACCTGCTGTCACTGCTGGACCGGATCGGGCGGAAACACCGGTGGATGCATGTCGAGAAGCTGCACGAGTTCGGCGGCAAGCCGGGGTTCACGCTTGCGCAGGGAGAGGGCTGAGAAAGGCTCGACTCACTGCGTCCCGGACTGCGCCACGCTGCGCTGATCCGCCCAGTCCCCGCATCCCGGGCGACGGTCCAAACGGGTAAAATTCCGCTTTGCGAGGATCGTTTCCACCAAGAGGACCTGCATGGACAAGGCACTGCTATCCAAAACCGCCGCCGCAATGGTCGCCCCGGGCAAGGGAATCCTTGCCGCCGACGAGTCGGCCGGCACCTGCGAGAAGCGCTTCGAGTCAGTCAGCGTCGACTGCACCGAGGAGAACCGCCGCACCTACCGCGGGCTCCTCTTCACCACCCCGGGCGTCAACCAGCAGATTTCCGGAGTGATCCTGCACGACGAGACGCTGCGCCAGAACGGCAACGACGGCGCGCCTTTCCCGGTCTTCCTCGCGAAGAACGGCATGGTCCCGGGCATCAAGGTCGACAAGGGCGTGGTCAACATCCCGCTGCTGCCGTCAGCAGAGAAGGTCACCGAAGGACTCGACGGCCTCGACAAGCGCATGGCCGAGTATTTCAAGCTCGGCGCGCGATTCGCCAAGTGGCGCGCGGTCATCACGATCGGCGACGGCATCCCCTCGCACACCTGTATTTACGCCAACGCTCACGCCTTGGCCCGCTATGCGGCTTCCTGCCAGGCGGCTTCCATCGTCCCGATGATCGAGCCTGAAGTGCTGCTCGACGGCAGCCACACGATCGAGCGCTGCGAGGAGGTCACCGAGGCCACCCTGCGCGCGACCTTCGCCGCGCTGGCCGCCTACAACGTATCCACCGAACACACGATCCTGAAGGCCAGCATGGTCGTCTCCGGCAACAAGTGCTCCCGCCAGGCCGGCGTCGCAGAAGTGGCCGAACGGACCCTGCGAGTCCTGAAGCGCACGGTGCCCGCTTCGCTGCCCGGCGTCGTCTTCCTGTCGGGCGGCCAGACCGACCTCGACGCGACCGCGCACCTCGACGCGATGAACCGCATGGGGGCGCCCTGGCCGCTGACGTTTTCGTACTCGCGCGCGCTGCAGAACACGGCCCTGAAGACCTGGAGCGGCAATGCCGCAAACTACGCCGCGGCGCAGAAGGCGTTCGCGCATCGCGCCCGGATGAACGGTCTTGCCGCGCAGGGAAAGTGGAAATCCGACCTGGAGAAGTAACGAGCCGATGAGCGCCCCCCTGTACGAATCGAGCCTGAAAAGCCTGCCGAAGATCGCCAGCGGCAAGGTGCGGGACATCTACGCGGTCGGCGCCGACAAGATGCTGCTCGTCACGTCCGACCGCCTCTCGGCGTTCGATGTCGTGCTGGGGGACCCGATCCCCGAGAAGGGCCGCGTGCTCACCGAGATGGCCGGGTTCTGGTTCGCCAAGCTCGGGCACATCGTTCCGAACCACCTGACCGGCATCGACCCGGAGACCGTGGTCTCGGGCGCCGAAGAGAAGGCGCAGGTTCGCGGCCGCTCCATCGTCGTGAAGAAGTTGAAGCCCCTGCCGGTCGAGGCCGTAGTACGCGGCTACCTCATCGGCTCGGGGTGGAAGGACTACCAGCAGACCGGCGCGGTGTGCGGCATCCAGCTCCCCAAGGGGCTGCCGCAGGCGGCCAAGCTGGCCGAGCCCATCTTCACGCCGGCTACCAAGGCCGAGAGGGGGGAGCACGACGAGAACATTTCGTTCGAGCAGATGGCGAAAACCGTGGGCGCGGACCTCGCCGAAAAGGTGCGTGCCGTCAGCCTCAGGCTCTACAAGGAGGCCGCGGACTACGCGGCCACGAGGGGCATCCTCATCGCCGACACCAAGTTCGAGTTCGGCCTCGACGAGCAGGGCACGCTGGTGCTGATCGACGAGGTGCTGACCGCTGACTCGTCGCGCTTCTGGCCCGCGAGCGAATACCGCGTCGGCATCAGTCCGCCCTCCTTCGACAAGCAGTTCGTGCGCGATTACCTCGAGACGCTGACCTGGGACAAGAGACCGCCGGCGCCGAAGCTCCCCGCGGACGTGCTCGCAAAGACCTCCGAGAAGTACCGCGAAGCGCTGCAGCGGCTGACCGGCAAGACCCTGACACAGGACGCCTGATGGCCACGACCCGAGCCCGCCGCAGTTCCAAGCCCCTCATCGGCGTGGTCATGGGCTCCGACAGCGACTGGGACACCATGAAGAACGCCTGCGAAATGCTGGCGAAGTTCGGGATCCCCTACGAGGCGAAGGTGGTGTCCGCCCATCGCACGCCCGATGTCATGTTCGAGTACGCCGCCTCGGCCAGGAAGCGCGGCCTGCGGGCCATCATCGCCGGCGCCGGCGGGGCGGCCCACCTGCCGGGCATGATCGCAGCCAAGACGACGCTGCCCGTGCTCGGCGTGCCGGTGGCCAGCCGCCACCTGTCCGGCCAGGACTCGCTGTTGTCCATCGTGCAGATGCCCAAGGGCGTACCGGTGGCGACTTTTGCGATCGGCGTGGCCGGCGCGGCCAACGCCGGCCTGTACGCGGTGGCCATCCTCGCCTCGTCCGACGCGAGGCTCGCGGCCCGCCTCGATGCCTTCCGCAAGGCCGAGGCGAAGCGCGTCGCCGGGATGCGTCTGCCCGACCAGCCCTGAATGGCACTTCCCGCCCCGATACTCCCGCCGGCCATGCTCGGCATGCTGGGCGGCGGGCAGCTCGGGCGCTATTTCGTGATCGCCGCACGCAAGCTCGGTTACCGCGTGACGGTGCTCGACCCCGACCCGGACAGCCCGGCGGCCTGCATGGCCGATCGTCACCTGGTGGCCGACTTCGAGGACCCGCAGGCGCTGGACGAGATTGCCGCCACCTGCGCGGCGGTCAGCACCGAATTCGAGAATGTCCCGGCCGCGAGCCTCGCGCGCCTCGCGGCCAGCCTGCGTGTCGCGCCTTCCGCCGAATGCGTTGCGATCGCGCAGGACCGGATTCGCGAGAAAGGCTTCTTCCGCGACAGCGGCCTGCCGGTGGGTGCGTTCCGTGCCGTCACCGTGCCGCAGGACCTGGAGGATGCCGGCGAGTTCCCGGGCATCCTCAAGCGCGCGCGCTTCGGGTACGACGGCAAGGGCCAGGCGCGCGTCGCCAACCGCGTCGAGGCGGTCGCGGCCTGGGAGGCGTTCGGGCGAGTGCCCTGCGTCCTGGAAGCCCTGGTGCCGTTGGACCTCGAGGTCTCGGTGGTGCTGGCGCGTGCCGCGGACGGCGAGGTGCGGGCCTTTCCCGTGGCGGAAAACCGGCACACCAACGGCATCCTCGACGTGTCCATCGCGCCGGCACGGGTCCCGGATGCGCTGGCCGAGGAGGCGGTACGCATCGCCTCGTCACTTGCAGCCAAGATGGGCTACGTCGGCACGCTGGGCGTGGAGTTCTTCGTTTCCGGCGGGCGCCTGCTGCTGAACGAGATCGCCCCGCGTCCGCACAACAGCGGCCACTACACCATCGACGCCTGCCCGGGCGACCAATTCGAGCAGCAGTTGCGCGCGCTGTGCGCCCTGCCGCTCGCGGACGCGCGTGCGCTGGCGCCGGCGGTCATGGTCAACCTGCTGGGCGACATCTGGGAAGGCGGCATCGCACCCGATTGGGCGCGCGTACTCGGCACGCCCGGTGCGCGCTTGCACCTGTACGGCAAGAACGAGCCCCGCGCCGGGCGGAAAATGGGTCATATCACGGTGCTCGACGCCTCGCGCGACGCGGCGATCGAGCGGGCGTTGGCCCTGCGGGCGGCGCTGGGCATTCCCGATGCCTGAGGCGCCTGCGGCGATCGATAAAGCCGCGCGGTTGTTGCGCGACGGCAGGCTGGTCGCTTTTCCCACCGAGACGGTCTATGGCCTGGGCGCGGATGCATCCGGTCCCGCCGCCATGGCGCGCCTGTACGCCGTCAAGGGGCGTCCGGCCGACCATCCGGTGATCGTGCATTTCGCCGATGCGGCGACTGCGTTCACCTGGGCGCGCGAAATCCCCGAGGCGGCCCGCACGCTGGCCGCCTGCTTCTGGCCCGGCCCCCTGACGCTGGTGCTTAAGCGCGCTTCCCATGTGGGCGATTTCGTCACCGGGGGACAGGACACGGTCGGCGTGCGGGTGCCGGACCATCCGCTGGCGCGCGAACTGCTCGCGGCCTTCGGCGGTGGCGTGGCTGCGCCTTCGGCCAACCGCTTCGGCAGGGTATCGCCCACCACCGCGCAGCACGTGCGCGAAGACCTGGGCACGGACGTGGACATGGTCCTCGACGGCGGGCCCTGCGGCGTGGGCATCGAATCGACGATCGTGGACCTTTCGCGCGGCGTGCCGGTCGTGCTGCGCCCGGGCCATATCAGCGCGGCGCTGATCGAGGCGACGCTTGCGGGAACGGTCTCCGCGCCGGACGGGTCCTCGCCAAGGATGTCGGGCGGCCTGCCTTCCCACTACGCGCCGCGCACGTCGGCGCGGCTGATGCAGCCCGGAGACCTCGATGCCGAAATCGAGCGGCTCGGCGCTTCGGCCGCGGTGCTCGGATTTTCGGCGCCGGACGATCGCGTCGACTTCTGGCTGCGGATGCCACGCGATCCGGCGGCCTATGCGCAACGACTCTACGCGGCTTTGCGCGAACTCGACGCGACGGGCTGCGCGATGCTGCTGGTGGAGTCGCCGCCCGATGCGCCGGAATGGCAGGGCGTGCTTGACCGGCTGCGCCGCGCGGCGCGAGACTGAGGCATGAAGCGATTGGTCCTTGTTGCCGCCTGCGTTGCGGCGTTGCCCGGATGCCTCGCCACCGTCGGCGTGCAGGTGGGGAACACGGGCGTGTCCGCCACCCAGCCGAGCGTCGGGCCGGGCGGATCGTTCTCCTCGGGCGGGGTTGGCGCGCGCTTCAGCGACACGTCCGCGGCCGGTGCGCTGATCGGGATCGGCGTGCTCGGGGCGGTATTCGGCCAAGGGGACCCGCGCCGCGAGCCGGAACCCGATCCCTCGCGGAGTATCCACGAGCAGGACTGCACGAAGCCGATCAGTGACCCGGCAGCCAACCTTCGCTGCCGGTAATTCAGAAGATTTACCTAGGAAAGTCTATGACTGGTGCGGCTTCCAGGGTAGTTTGTGTATCGGTAGAAGTACATCTCCCTCTCATGGCCGCAACAGCACCGGCGCGTCCCACTTCACCGTTTGCCTGCCGTTCTTGAAGGCGGCCAGCGGTTGCGCGATCTCCGCGATCGCCTGTTTCGGCGACTCGGCGTTCAGGATCACCGCGTCGCCCGGGTTGCCGACCTTGAACCCGTAGTCCTTCAGGTTCAGCAGCTTCGCCGAGCGCCACGTCAGCATGTCGAAGCACTCGGCGAGCTGCTCCGGCCGGTCGAGCTGGACCACGTTGGCGTACAGGTTGGCCATGCGCACCAGCGAGCAGTCCCCCAACGGCGTGGCCGGGTTCAGGATGTTGTTGGACGACAGCGAGCAGTTCACGCCATGCGCGCACAGGTGGTTCGCATCGGCCACGCCCCGTACAACGCTGTGGTCCCGGTTGCGTCCCATCAGGAACAGGTCCGTGGCGGGCAGCACCGTGACCGCGACGCCCGCGTCCGCGAGTTGCTTTGCGATCTTCGCCACCTCTTCGGGCGGCATCAGCGAAAGTTTCGCCATGTGTCCCACCACCACGCGGCCGCCGCGCTTGTATTTCTCGGTCAACTCGCGCACCTGGTGGACGTACAGGCCGTCCGGGGTCGGTCCTACGTCGAGGTGGATGTCGATGTCCGCGTCGTATTCGCGCGCAAGCTCGAAGATTCGGTCGATCTGCGCCGGGCCGTCGGTGTCGTAGCGGGGCGCGCCGCCGATGACCTTTGCGCCTCGCTTCATGGCTTCGACCAGCAGTTCGTCCGTGCCTGGGTAGTTGGTGAGGCCTTCCTGCGGGAATACGCACATCTCTACGTCGATCGCCCATTTGTAGTCCTGCGCGAGAGACTCGACAGCATCGAAGCCGCGCATGCCTATGCCGGGGTCGACCTCCACCTGCGTACGCATGCGGGTGGCGCCGTGCAGGATGCATTCCTGCAGCGTGCGCTCGGCGCGCTGGTAGGTGTCTTCAAGCGTCATCGTGTCCTTGATCGGCGCGACACCCTTGACGGGGGAGTAGGTCGCGCGCTCCTGTGGCGCGCAGCGGTCGACGATGCGCGACTTGTCGATGTGGATGTGCGTCTCCACCAGCCCCGGGCAGGCGAGCCGCCCGCCCGCATCGTAGGACTTCCCCTCGACGGGGAGTTTCTGGCCGATGGCCGCAATGCGCCCGTTGTCGATGGCGATGTCCTGCAGCGGCTGGTCGGGTGCGCCGCCCGCGAGCCGCGCATTCCGGATGATGAGATCCATGCGTGATTTTCCTCGATAAGGCCTGACAGGATAGCTTCCCTGCGCTACGCTTTGCACGATACCCGCCATCGTTAACGGAGAGCCTGTCCATGACCGCCCTGTTTCGCAGTTTTGCCGCCGTGCTGCTGGCCTGCCTGGCCGGCGCCGCCTTTGCCCAGGGCTATCCGGCCAAGCCGGTGCGCGTCATCGTGCCGTTTCCGCCCTCGGGCGCGGCGGACCTGCTCACGAGGGCGCTCGGCAAGAAGCTCTCCGAGACCTGGGGCCAGGCGGTGGTCGCCGACAATCGTCCCGGCGCGGGCGGCAACATCGGCGCCGAGGCCGCGGCGAAGAGCGCACCTGATGGCTACACCCTGTTCATGGGCGCGGTCACGACCCATGCGGTCAGCATGAGCTTGTACCCCAAGCTCGGCTACGACCTCGAGAAGGACCTGATGCCCGTGAGCCTGGTGGCCAACGTCCCGCACATACTCGTCGCCCATCCGTCCGTGCCCGGCAAGACGCTGGGCGAATTGATAGCGTGGCTCCGGTCGCAGGACGGCAAGGTGAGTTTCGCCTCGCAAGGCAACGGCACCCTGTCGCACCTCGAGCTGGAACTGATGAAGTCGATGGGCCAGTTCAAGGTCAACCACATCCCCTACAAGGGCAGCGCGCCGGCGATGCTGGACCTGCTCGCCGGCAACGTGGTGCTGCTATTCGACAGCATCCCGTCCTCGCTGCCGCAGGTGCGCTCGGGCAAGCTTCGCGGGATCGCCGTGGCTTCGTCGCGCCGCTCACCGGTGCTGCCGGACCTGCCGACCCTCTCCGAATCGGGACTGCCGGGGTTCACCGCCGACAGCTGGTTCGGCATCATGGCGCCGGCGGGCACGCCCAGGGATATCGTGGCGAAGCTCAGTGCAGACGTGGTGCGCGCGCTCGATACGCCTGAGGTGAAGGACATCATCACCAGGCAGGGCGGTGAGGTCATGGGCAGCACGCCGGAGCAAATGGCCGCGCAGATCCGCGGTGACCGCGAGAAGTGGGGCAAGGTCGTGCGTGAATCCGGCGCGAAGGCCGAGTAGCGCCGGGGCTCGCCCGGCCCTCAGGCTTTCTGCACGCCCGGCCGGCCGTCCTCGACGACGAAAGTCGCGAGCGTGTTGCAGGGTGCCGTGCGTTCCTTGATGGTGTCCATCGCGCGCAGGTCGGTGACGGCCCTTTTCTGCGAAAGCTCCACACGCGCATAGCCCCGGAACCGGCTGTCGGCGAGCTTCACGTGCGGGTTGTCGGCGAGATAGCGATTCACGGTGTCCTGCGGAAAGGCCTGCGACGTGATCGAGGTCCCGACGATTTCGCTCGCAACGATCGCGGACGCCGGGTTGTCGAAGTCCCGCTTGATGTCGTTGGCGAGGAACATGTGCACGTCGCCGCCGAGCACCAGTGGGTTGCCGACCTTGCGCTCGGCGAGGAAGTCGACCAGTTTCTTTCGCGCCGCGGGATAGCCGTCCCAGCCGTCGGTCCATGCGCGGCGGCCCGGGCCGGGCTTCTGGTCGAACTGCGCGAGTGTCGTCTGCTGCGCAAGGACGTTCCAGGTGGCTTTCGAGGCGTCGAGCCCCGCTTCCAGCCACTTTTCCTGTGTCGTCCCGAGCATCGTTCGGTCCGGCGCGGAGATCGCCGCGCAGTCGGCCACGTCGACCGTGTTGGAGCCGCCGCGCCCGGGGCGCGGGCACACCTGCGGCGAGCGGTACTGCCGGTCGTCGAGCACATGGATCTGGGCGAGGTTGCCGAAGGCGAGTCGCGTGTAGAGCCTGGCGTGCGGGCCGAACGGCTTCATTTCGCCCCTGAGCGGCATGTGTTCGTAATAAGCCTTGTACGCCGCGGCCCTGCGCGCGAGGAACCATTCCGGGTGGTCGAGGTTTTCGGAGCGGTCGTCGGCATAGTCGTTCTCCACCTCGTGGTCGTCCCAGGTGGTGATCCACGGGAAGGCGGCGTGGGCGAGCTGGAGATCCGTGTCGCTTTTGTATTGCGCGTATCGCACCCGGTAGTCCGCCAGCGTCATCGGCTCGGCGATGTTGTGCTTGCGCACGTGCTCGCGGCCCCAGGACGATTCGTAGATGTAGTCGCCGAGGAACACGACGAAATCGAGGTCGTCCTTCGCCATGTGCTGGTAGGCGCTGAAGTAGCCCTGCTCGTAATGCTGGCAGGAGGCGAAGGCGAACCGCAGGCGTTCGGGCCTCGCCGTGGCGCCCGGCGCGGTGCGCGTGCGGCCGACCGGGCTTGCGGTGCCACCCGCGGTGAAGCGATACCAATACCAGCGGGCGGGTTCGAGCCCGGCCACTTCGACGTGCACGGAATGCGCCCACTCGGACGTGGCGTAGGAAGTGCCGGCAGCGACGATCTGGCCCATGCGTTCGTCCTTCGCGACTTCCCAGCGCACCGGGATCACCTCAGGCGCCATGCCGCCGCCGGGCGACTCAGGGACTGGCGCGAGTCGGGTCCACAACACCAGGCCGGCCGGCATCGGGTAGCCGGAGGCGACGCCGAGGCTGAATGGGTCGGCGGCGAAGCGGGGGTTGGGGCTGGAGTTGCGCGCGCGCGAAAGGCGTGGAAGAGGCGAGGCCCAGCGCGGCGAGGGCCTGCATGAACCGGCGACGGTCGAGTGTGCTCATGTAACCAGACTAACGCGCGAAGGTTGCAGTTCGCTGACTTCCATCAGCGCGGCAAGCCGGCATCCAGAGCCGCTATTACATCGGCGCCGGTGCGCGCCTCGGCGCGGGCCTGCTCGGGGGACTCGCGGCCGGGCGCGGTCGCAGCGATTCCCGCATAGGTCTCCGCCGCGCCCTGCATCATCAGCGGCGTGAGGCCCACGGCCTCGAAAGTCGCCGCGATCTCTTCGGTCTCGGGAACCCAGCGGTAAGCCTTCGGCGGCATGGAGGGGAGGTTCTTGAGGATCCAGTCGCGCAGCCCCGCCTGGCTGCCGCGCAGTTCTTCATCGAGCACCTCTTCAACGCCGAGGCGCCGGGCGGCCACGAGCAGTTCGGTAAGCAGCGCTACGGCGCCCTTCGTTACGCCGCCGTAGCACATCTTGACGGCCGCGGCATCGCCGACGCGCTCACTGACCACTCGCACGGTGATCGCGTCGTGCTGCAATACGGTGACGGCGGAAGCGCCCGTTCCCGAAACATAGAATCGGATCCGCCCGGCACCGCGTGGCGGGGGACCGATGATGCCGGCGTCGAGGAACCGCGCGCCGGCGGCCTCGATCAGGAATTGCATTTCCCTCTTGCTCAGAGGCGAAAGCGCGTTGCAGTCGGCGTACATCGGCGGTGCCTTGATCGAAGGCAGGATCGCGGCGGCGGCCTGAGCGAGGCCCATGGCCGCCCCCGGATCGAGGATGGAAAGCACCAGGTCCGTCGAGTCGAGCAGCGCACGCAAATCGCCGCAATCGGTGAGGTTTGCCGCCGCCGCGAGCTTACGCGTGCGCTCGCTGCGTCCGGCGAGCGCAGTGCAGACTTCGAAGCCGCTTTCCATCAGGCGCGCCGCCACGGCCTGGCCCATGTCGCCGGGACTCATCACACCAATCCTGCGGATCTGCGCCATGCCTTTCTCCCCTAGAATCGGCTTCGATTTAAACACACCGGCATCGAACCCATGACAGGCAGGACCCTCATCTCCCGTTTCGCGGTCCTGTGCCTGGCGGCGGTCGGCTGGCGCGCCGCTGGAGCGCATCCGCTGGAAGCGCGTTATGTGCTGATCGCTGCGCCCCACACCAGCAACTGGGATTTCCCCTTGATGCTCCTCTGCGGCATGGCACTGGGGGTGTGGCCCGCCTGGGTGGGCAAGCACACGCTTTTTCGCGCGCCCTTCGGCGGTTTGATGCGTGCGCTCGGCGGCATCCCGATCGACCGGACTGCATCGCACAATATGGTCGACCAGCTGGCGGGCGAGTTCGCTGCGCGCGAGCGGCTTGCTTTGGCCATGCCGCCGGAAGGCACTCGTTCGCTCGCGCCGCATTGGAAGAGCGGGTTCTACTACGTTGCAACCCAGGCAAGGGTGCCGATTGCAATGGGCTACCTCGACTATCCGCGCAAGGAAGGCGGAATAGGCGCGCCCATCCTGCCCAGCGGCGACCTGCGTGCCGACATGGACCGCATTCGCGCCTTCTATTCGGGAAAGGCCGGCCGCCACCCGGAGTCGCAGGGGCCTGTCCGGCTGCCCGCCGAGGACGAAAGCTAGGCGCGGTCCTCGCGGCCGAGGTCGCTCGCGTACTCGTGTGCCGCCGTGTTGACGAGGCTGCGCCGCAATTCCACGGGCGTGTCGCGATAGGTCAGCGCGGTCCGGTTGATTGCGAGCAGGGGCGTCCCCTTCTTCACCTTCAGCAGCATCGCGGCGTCCGTATCCGCCAGCGCTGCCGACAGGCGCTCGCTGGAGCGCACCACATTGATGCCGTAGCGCGTCTGGTAGAGGTGGTAGATGGTGTTGTCGCGCGCGGTGAGGGCCTTTTCGGTGAGATCCGGGAACAGCGCCCGGGGGACGACGATGTCATCCAGGATCACCGGCGCCCCGCCCAGCGCGAGCAGGTTGCGGACGCGCAGTACCGGATCGCCGGACCCGATCGACAGCCTCCGCGCTTCTTCGGTACCGGCCTTGCCTTTGCGGAACGACAGCGTGCGCGTAGTGGGGTACTCCTTGCCCCCGTCCCGGCCGACGATGTGGAAGAAGTGGAACATCAGCCGGTTGGCGTTGTGCGTGGCAACAAAGGTGCCGCGACCCTGGTGCCGGGTGACGATCCGCTCGGCCACCAGCTCGTCGATGGCCTTCCGGAGCGTACCGATGGATACGTTGTAGCGCTGTGCCAGGCGCGCCTCCGAGGGCAGCGCGGCGCCGGCCGGCCACTCGCCCTCGATGAGGCTCTGGGTAAGCAGGCGCTTCACTTCCCGGTACAGGGGCTGGAACCCGCCGGCCGCCGCGAAGCCCGGTTCGATGGGCTGGTTCATGGCCTGCAATTTACCATGCGATTCATTCAGGTCATATAGTTGACTCGGCTCGGCATCGGAGGCTAGACTGCCTCCCTCTTCATCAGGCCAACAACGGGGAAGCGCAATGATTCATTTCGTCGTGCACGACGAGGGAGACGGCGTAGGCGTCGTCGTAGTCGAAGGCATCAAGACCGGCCAGACGCTGGTCGGCTGGATCATGGACCAGGACAAGGAAGTCCGGATCAAGGCGAAGAACGACATCCCCATCGGCCACAAGGTGTCGCTGCGGGACTACAAGAAGGGCGACACCGTGATCAAGTACGGGGTCGACATCGGCAAGGTCGTCGCGCCGATCTCGAAGGGCGCGCATGCGCACGTGCACAACATCAAAACGAAACGCTGGTAAGGAGCCCCCATGGCAATCAACCTGAAAAACTCCACCTTCTGGGGCTACAAGCGCGAGAACGGCCGCATCGGCGTGCGCAACCACGTGATCATCCTGCCGGTCGACGACCTGTCGAACGCGGCCTGCGAGGCCGTGGCGCACAACATCAAGGGCGTGATGGCGATCCCGCACCCCTACGGGCGCCTGCAGTTCGGCGCGGACCTGGATCTCCACTTCGAGACGCTGATCGGCACGGGCGCGAACCCGAACGTCGCGGCGGTGGTCGTGATCGGCATCGAGGACGGCTGGGCGAAGAAGATCGCCGACGCCATCGCCAAGACCGGCAAGCCCGTGGCGTACTTCGGCATCGAGATGCACGGCGACCACGACACGATCATGCGCGCCTCCAAGGTCGCCAAGGAGTACGTGCAATGGGCCTCCGAGCTGCGTCGCGTCGAGCGCCCGCTGAAGGACCTGTGGATCTCCACCAAATGCGGCGAGTCCGACACGACCTCCGGCTGCGGCGCGAATCCCACCGTGGGCAACGCGTTCGACAAGCTCTACCCGCACAAGACCACGCTGGTGTTCGGCGAGACGACCGAGCTGACCGGCGGCGAGCACCTCGTCGCCGCACGCTGCCGCACGCCCGCCGTGCGCAAGAAGTTCCAGTTCATGTTCGACCGCTACCAGGCGATCATCGACAAGCACAAGACCAGCGACCTGTCCGACTCGCAGCCGACCAAGGGCAACATCGCCGGCGGCCTCACGACGATCGAGGAAAAGGCGCTGGGCAACATCCAGAAGATCGGCAAGAAGTGCCTGGTCGACGGCGTGCTCGACAAGGCCGAGAAGCCCACGGGCCCGGGCCTCTGGTTCATGGACTCGTCCTCGGCCGCGGCCGAGATGGTCACGCTGTGCGCAGCCTCGGGTTACACGGTGCACTTCTTCCCCACCGGGCAGGGCAACGTCGTGGGCAACCCGATCCTGCCCGTGATCAAGATCTGCGCGAACCCGCGCACGGTGCGCACGATGTCCGAGCACATCGACGTGGACGTGTCGGGGCTGCTGCGCCGCGAGATGACCCCGGACCAGGCGGGCGACAAGCTGCTCGAGTGCATGTTCCGCACCGCCAACGGCCGCCTCACCGCGGCCGAGGCGCTGGGCCAGCGGCAGTTCGTGCTGACGAGGTTGTACGAAAGCGCCTGAGCGCTTGATGGAAAAGCTGCAGGTCCGGATCTGGCGGGGCACGGAGTCGGGGGCGTTCCGCGACTACGAAGTGCCGCGCCAGGAAAGCCAGACGGTGCTGGACGTGGTGACCCACGTCCAGCGGCACCTGGACGCGTCGCTTGCCTACCGCTTCGCCTGCCGCGTCGGGATGTGCGGCTCCTGCGCCATGACGGTGAACGGTGAATCGCGCTGGACCTGCCGTACCCACGTGTCGAAAGTCGCCTCCGACGGCCGCCTTGAGATCGCCCCGCTGCACAACCTGCCGGTGGTTCGCGACCTCGTCACCGACATGCGCGAATTCTTCGACAAGTGGGCGAAGGCGAAGGGGCGTTTTACGGGAACGCGCACCCGCCACGACGACTTCGAGCCGGTGTCGCCCGTATCGGCGGAGCGCCAGCAGGTCGACGCCGCGATCGAATGCATAGGGTGCGGCGTGTGCTACAGCGCTTGCGACGTCGTTTCATGGAATCCGGAGTACGCCGGCCCGGCCGCGCTCAACCGCGCCTGGACCCTCGTGCAGGACGTGCGCGATGCGGGTCGCGTCGACCGCCTTCGTGCAGTCGCGGGCGATGCCGGCGCGCATGCCTGTCATACGCACATGAGTTGCACAGAGCGCTGCCCCAAGCAGATTTCCCCGACGGCCGGGATCGCAGGCCTCAAGCGCGCGATCGCCAAGTCGGCACTGAAGGGGGAGCTTTGAGCGCCCGCGCCCAGGCCTTCCTGTGGATCGGCCAGCGCGCGAGTGCCGCAGTGCTGGCGCTATGCGTGCTGGTCCACCTCTGCACCATCGTCTATGCGGTGCGCGGCGGGCTCAGCGCCGGCGAGATTCTTGCGCGCACCAGGGGCAACGTCGCATGGTTCGCGTTCTACTCGGTGTTCGTGCTCGCGGTTACGGTGCATGCGCCGATCGGCTTGCGGGCCATCCTCGCCGAGTGGTTCGGCTGGCGCGACTCATCCCGCGACATCGCGCTCTGGGTGCTGGCAGCCGCGATCGCGATCATGGGGATGCGGGCGGTGATCGGGGTGTTCGCCGCGTGAGGAATACCCGCGTGAAGAATGCCCGCATGAAGAATGCTATGGGGAACGACTTCCGCGCCAGGAGCCATCCGGCCTACTGGGCGTTCGTCGTGCATCGCCTTTCGGGCCTCGCGCTGGCGCTCTTCCTGCCTGCCCACTTCTGGGCGCTCGGCCAGGCGCTGCAGGGCGAAGCGAGGCTCGAATCGTTCCTGCGCTGGACCGACTCCCCGCTCGTGAAATTCGCCGAGTGGGGCCTCGTGCTGCTGCTTGCCGCGCACCTGACCGGCGGAATGCGCCTGCTGGCGCTGGAATTCCTGCCGTGGCGCGACTGGCAGAAAT
The DNA here is from genome assembly GCA_965279075.1 of Burkholderiales bacterium. GTDB lineage: Bacteria > Pseudomonadota > Gammaproteobacteria > Burkholderiales > SG8-39 > SZAS-79. The sequence goes on from CBDIHI010000012.1 coordinate 203,714, forward strand.
CGTTGGCCGCCGCCGCCGCGGGCCTCGCGCTTGTGGCAGGATTGGCCTTCGCGCTCGCGCTCTGAGCGCGCATATGGTTAGAAGCACACGGTAGTGGCGACGGATGCGCTTCGAAAAATACAATGCCACGCAACAAAGGAGACTCCAATGAGAAATTTGCTTAAGGCATTCACCCTGCTCGCAGGCCTCGCGCTCGTTTCGGCCGTGCAGGCGCAGCCCTGGCCGGCGAAGCCGGTGAAGTTCATCGTGCCCTTCCCGCCGGGTGGGGCCACGGACATCTCCGCGCGCATGATCGGGCAGAAGCTGTCCGACATGTGGGGCCAGTCGGTGGTGATCGAGAACCGCGGTGGCGCGGGCGGGGGGGTGGGCGCCGCCGAGGCCGCAAAGGCCGCCCCGGACGGTTACACGCTGTTCTTCCCGTCGGGTTCGGTGGTCACGGCCAACCAGCATATCTACGCCAAGATGAGCTATGACCCGGAGAAGGATTTCGTGCCGATCACCAACGTCGTGAGCGGGCCGCAGGTGCTGGTCGTCCAGGCCGGCGCGCCGTACAAGACAGTGAAGGACCTTGTCGAGGCCGGCCGCGCCAACCCGGGCAAGTTCACGTTCGGCCACGCGGGCATCGGCTCCCAGACGCACCTCGCCGCGGAGAACTTCGTCAACACCGCCAAGCTCAACGCGCTGTCCGTGCCCTACAAGGGCGAAGGCCCCTCGCTGATCGGCCTGATCGGCGGCGAGACCACGTTCCTCGTGACCAACCTCGCCGCGGCGCTCAGCCACATCAACGGCGGCAAGCTTCGCGCGCTCGGCGTCACCAGCAAGGCCGAGGCGCCGCAGCTGCCCGGCGTCCCCCCGATCGCACAGACCCTGCCCGGGTTCGAAAACGCCGGCTGGTTCGGCATCGTCGCGCCCACCGGCACCTCCAAGGACATCATCGAGAAGGTCTACCGCGACACCAAAGCCGCGCTGGAGTCGACCGAAATGAAGGCCCGCTTCTTCGCGCAGGGCATGGCCCCGGTGGGAAATTCGCCCGAGGAGTTTGCCAAGGCGATGAAGGTGGAGACGGCGATGTGGGCGAAGATCGTGAAGGAGCGGAATATTTCGGTGAAGTAGGCAATCTCGCGCAGGCTTCGATCGTCTGTGCGGTTTTGAATTTCCCCGGTCCAGTGATTCAGTGTGTGGGAGTCGTTGCGCGCAGGCGCAACGATCCCCACACACTGAATCACTGGATTGTTTCAAGAACAAATCCGAAAAGCGTTGCCGAGAGCGAGCCCCAGTGAAAATCGACCCCCAATCCATCGAAGACGCCGCCAAGGAACTCTATATCCGGGCGCTCAAGCTGCTGCCGCCCGACATCAAGCAGGGGTTCGACGGCCTCGCCATGCGGGAGACGGATGCGACGGCGCAGGGCGTGCTCGGCACGATGATCCGCAATATCACGGTCGCCGAAGACACGGACAACCTCCTGTGCCAGGACACCGGCATCCCGATCTACAACGTGTGGATCGGCCGCAACATCGAAATGGACGGGCTGACGATCAAGGAGGCGATCCGCAAGGGCTGCGCAAGGGCCACGCGCGAGCACCCGCTGCGATCCTCGGTGGTGCACCCGGTGACGCGCAAGAACGAGCACTCCTCCTGCGGGCGGCACGTGCCGGTCATCCACTTCGACTATACGGACCATGCCGAGACGCTGGAGATCGAGATGATCCCGAAGGGGTCGGGTTCGGAGAACAATTCGTTCCTGAAGATGGCGATTCCCGCCGACGGCGTCGACGCGATCAAGACCTTCGTCATCGACTGCGTGCTCGAGGCAGGCGGCAAGACCTGCCCGCCGACCATCGTCGGGGTAGGCGTAGGTGGCACCGCGGACCTGTGCGTGCACCTGTCGAAAGTTGCCGCTACGCGACCGCTCGGCTCGAAGTGCAGCGACCGCGAAGGGGCGCGGCTCGAGGAGGCGCTGACCGTCGCGGTAAACCAGCTCGGTGTGGGGCCGCAGGGGCTTGGCGGGGATTCGACGGCCTTCGCCGTCCATGTGGAGACGGCCGCGACCCACATCACGATGAACCCGGTGGCCGTGAACATGCAGTGCCATTCGGCGCGGCGCGCCCGGGCCACGTTCACGCAGAAGGGGATCGAATATGGCTACTGACCTCCGCAAGGCCCTGTTCACGCTATTGCTCGCCTGCTCGCCGCTGCAGGCGGCCGAGGTGGCGGGCGTGAAGATCGAGGAATCGGCCCGGGTCGCGGGCGCCGACCTGAAGCTGAACGGCGCGGGGCTGCGCAGCAAGGCCTTCTTCAAGGTCTATGCGATGGGCCTGTACCTGCAGGACAAGCAGGCGGCCGCGGCCGCAATCCTGGCTGCTCCCGGCCCGAAGAGGGTGCACTTGCACATGCTGCGCGATGTCGATGCGGGCGATTTCAGCGAGGCCCTGGCCGACGGCATCAAGGACAACCACACCGAAGCCGAAGTCAAGGCGCTCGCTCCGCGCATCGCGGTGCTGACCGGGCTGATGAACGAGATCAAGCAGGCGAAGACCGGCCTCGCGATCCAGCTCGACTGGCTCCCCGGCGCGGGCACGCAGGTCACCATCGGCGGTCAGGCGCGCGGCAAGCCGATCGAGGGCGAGGATTTCTATCGCGCGCTGCTGCGCATCTGGGTGGGCGACAAGCCGGTGTCGGGCGACCTCAAGAAGGCGCTCCTGGGGCAGGGGGGCTGAGATGGCGCACTACGATTTCACGATGCCGGTCACCGAGGCGCAGGTGCGCAGCCTGCGGGTGAACGATACGGTGACCCTGCACGGCACGCTCTTCGGGATACGGGATGCGACGCAGATCCACATGTTCGACCGTGGCCGCAAGGCGCGCTTCGACCTCAAGGGCTACGCGGTGATCCATACCGCCCCGAACGTGAGGAAGGTCGACAAGAGCGCGGCGTATCCCACCGGCTACCAGCCGGTCTGCATCGGCACCACGACCAGCGATCGCATGGAGCGATTCACGCAGCCGCTGATGGCGGAGTACGGCGTGCGCATCGTCATCGGCAAGGGCGGCCTGCGGGACGGGTCATCCAGGGCCTTCGCGGACCTGGGTGGCGCCTATCTTGCGGTGATCGGCGGGGCGGCGGCGCTCGAGACCACGTGGGTCGAGACGATCGAAGACGTCGACATGGACGACCTCAACCCGGAATCGCTGTGGAAGTTCCGCGTGAAGGGCTTCGGGCCGCTGCTCGTGGCGATGGACAGCCACGGCGGCAACCTCTACACGGCGGTGAGGAAGACCGGACAGGAGCGCCGCGCGGCGGCGCTGGCGAGCCTCGGCGTCAAATAGGCGCGTTCCGGCGTCTCGCTACTTCCCGCTTTTGAGCCGCGCCGCGCTCACATAGGTGGCGTGAAATCCGTTCGGCACGCGTTGCGGGAGCAGCACCCGCGCGACCGGCCCGCGCCCGAATTCCGTGCCCCGGCAATTGAAGACCTGGATCTCGGAGCGCACCTCGCGGGGGTTCCAGACGAAGCACACCAGGTACCCGTCGTCTTCCGACTTCGGGTTGTCTGCCGGAGCGAACCCGGGCTCGTTGTAGTAGAAGTCCGGCCCCTCGCTCCAGGCCTGGTAGCCGCCGGTCTCCAGGTCGTACTTCACCAGGCCGGTGAAGCGCGGGTCCTCGTTGCCGCCCTGGGGGAAGATGATGTTGTAGGTCCAGCGGTTCTTCCTGCCCTGGTAGGCCGTGTTGATGACCGGGAACTCGGTGTTGAGCACGTCGTCGATGATTCGTTCCGAGGTCGTGCCCGTCGCGAGGTTGAAGCGCCATTCCTTGAGCAGGTAGTCACGCCGCCGGTTGCGGATGGTCTTGATGAGGCGCGGCACGTCCGGTTTGCCGTCGTCGCCTTCGTGGATCCTGTAGGGCGTTCCCACCATGACGATCTCGAGGCCGTCCCTGCCTTGCTCCTCCCACGCGTTGACCGCGTGCAGCATGTAGCCTGGGCTCGCCTCGAACCAGCGCAACTCGGAAGCCTTGCCGTAGCGCGGCACGATGCCGAACCGCGACGGGATCTCCGGATGGAACACGAGCTTGTGGCGTCCGGCCTTGAGAGCCTCGGGATCGGGATGCAGCGGGAAGTCGTGCAGGATCGTGTAGTGCTCGGTCAAGGCCATGTCGTGCGGCAGCCGCGGCCCCGGCAGGTCGATGTCGATCCTGTGCTTCAATTTTCCGGCCGCGTCGATGACGCCGTAGGTCATGTAGGGCGGCTTCTTGTCGTAGTCGAAGAACAGCAATTCGCCGGTGTGCTCGTCCGGCCGGGAGTGCGCGGAGATCTTCTCGAAAGCCCCGCCGTAGGTGGTCGGCCCGACCGTTTCGAGCGTTTGGATGTCGAGCTGGTAGGGCTTGCCGGTGAGGTAGAACATCGTAAGGAGCCTGCCGGCGTGGAACTTCACGTCGGTGTTGGAGTTGTTCTTCTGCGGCTCGTCGGGGCGGCCCCGGCGCGGGGGCTCCTTCAGCCCTTTCCACAGCGTGTGCCCGGCCGCAATCTCCTCCTCGAGGCTGGTCGTGCGGATCCACCGGTTGCGGTAGCTGACCTTGCCGTTCTCGAAATAAGCCGCGTGCAGCATGCCGTCGCCGTCGTACACGTGATAGCGCCAGTCGGGCGGGAACCACGGGTTCGGGCCGTTCCGCACGTGGATGCCGTTGAGGTCTTTCGGCATCTCGCCGATCACCTCGAGCTCCGTCGCGGCGACCTCCTTGTCGATCGGCGCGTTGGGGCCGTTCAGCCCGGGAATGTCGTGAACGGGAAGGTCGGCAAGCTTCATTGCGCTCTCCTTTGCCAGGTCCTGGATGTCAGTCGGCGCGGAATCCGGACGCCTTCACGGCGTCGCGCCAGCGCTCGGTGTCGGCCTTCATCATCGCGGCGAATTCCTCGGGCGAATTCGGGATGGGTTCGAGGTCGATCGCGCGCAGCCTCGCCTGCGCCTCGGGCTGCTTCAGCGCGGCGGTGAATTCGCGGTTCAGCCTCTGAACCAGCGCCGCGGGCATGCCCGCGGGTGCGAGGAAACCGGTCCACGCGTAGATCTCCATCTTCGGATAGCCAAGCTCCTTGAAGGTCGGTACGTTCGGCAGCAGTGGCGAGCGCTCGCCGGTCAGCGCAATGGCCTTCACCTTGCCGGCCTCGACGTGCCCTTTGACGGAGGTGATCGGCACGAAGGCGGTCATCACCTGCCCGCCGAGCAGGTCCTGCACCGCGGGCGGCGTGCCCTTGTAGGCCACGTGCAGCATGTCGATGCCCGCGAGCTGGTTCAGGATTACGCCCGCGAAATGGGACGGGTTGCCCGCCGTAAACGAAGCGAAGCTCGTCTTTCCGGGGTTCGCCTTGGCGAAGGCGATGAACTCGGGCAGTGTATTGGCCGCCACCGAAGTGTGGGCCGCGAACACCAGCTGGGTGCGGATCGCCGCCGTGATCGGCGTGAAATCCCTGACCGGGTCGTAGGGGAGCTTGGCGAAGGCATGCGGGTTGATCGAGGTCATGCCCGACGTGCAAAGCAGGATCGTGTAGCCGTCCGCGGGCGAGGCCATCAGCGCCTGCGCGGCGATCACACCCGCACCGCCCGCCTTGTATTCGTACACGAACGGCTGCCCGGTCGTTTCCTTGAATTTATCGCCGACGATGCGCATGACGATCTCGTTGACGTTGCCCGCCGGGAACGGCGAGATCATCCGGATCGGCTTGGACGGGAATTCCTGCGCGCCGAGCGGTGCGCTGGCCAAAGCCGTGCACAGAAACAGCGCTCGGGCCATCAGCCCTGCGGTTTTACCTCCGGTCATGGTGTTCCTCCTTTTGTGTGTCTCACGTCGTTTTTATGTTTTACCGCTTACTGTGTCATCCACTTCGCCAGGGCTGCCGCCAGTTCGTCCGGCGCCTCGAGCGGTGCCAGGTGCCCGCATTGCCCGAACACCACGAGCTCGGCGGCCGGGATCCGGCGCGCCATCTCCTCGTGTTGCGCGACCGGCGTGATGCGATCCTCCCGCCCGACGGCGACCAGCGCCGGGACGCGGATCGACGCGAGCGTCGAGGCCCGCGCGGGGCGGTTCATGCAGGCGCGCTGGTGGGCCACGTAGCGCCCGACGCCGTAGTCGCGCGACATGCGGCTGCGCTTTGCGGCGATGGCCGGGTCCGCCTGGTGGTCGGGGTGCAGCAGGAACTTCGTCAGCTTGCCGTCGATGGCGTCGTAGCCTCCGCCTTGCGCGATTTCGACGAATTTGCCGCGGTTGGCGGCGGCTTCAGGCGTATCCGCGTTCGCGCCGGTCGACACCAGTGCGAGCCTTTCGATGCGTTCGCCAGCTTGTGCCGCGATGGCGAGGGCTACATACCCCCCGAAGGAGAACCCGGCCAATGCGAAGCGCGGCGGCGCCGTTGCAAGGATTGCAGCGGCGATCGCATCGATGTCGTCGTGCAGCGGATTGTCCAGCGCGTTGCAGTTGATCCCGACCGGCAGGGCGGCGCGCACCGCATCCCAGAGTTCCGGTGTGCAGGACAGGCCGGGGAGTAGGATCAGGGGCGCCATATCGATCCCTTCAGGCTTGGAGTGAGATCTCGTACTGCGCACGCAACTCGCCGATCAGGGCGGCCGTGCTCTTCACCCGGTCGACCATGCCGATGCCCTGGCCGGCGGAGCGGATGTCTTTCCACGGCTTGTTGTCGCTGTTCTGGCCGCGGAATTCCATGTCCTTCCTCGGCGGCAGCGTGTCCGGGTCGAGGCCCGCCGCGATGATGGTCGGGCGCAGCATGCTGGCGTTCGCGCCGGTGAAGGCCTTCGTCACCACCAGGTCCTGCGGGCCGTAGTCGACCAGGAGCTGCTTGTAGGCCGCGTCGGCCATGCTTTCCTCGGTGGCGATGAACAGCGTGCCGGCGTACGCGAGATCTGCGCCGAGGACCTGCGCCGCGCGGATTCCATTCCCGTTGCAGATCCCGCCCGCGTAGACGATGTAGCCGTCCCACCACGCCCGCACCGCCGGCACGAAGGAAAAGCCTGCCAGCTCGCCGGTGTGTCCTCCGGCCCCGGAGGACACCAGCACGAGCCCGTCCACGCCACAGGCGGCGGCTTTTTGGGCGAGTTGCAGGCTGTTCACGTCGGCGAACACGAGCCCGCCATACCCGTGCACCGACTCCACCGCCCGCGCCGGGCTGCCGAGCGCCGTGATCACGATCGGCGCGCGGTACTTCACGCACAGGCGCAGGTCTTCCTCGAAGCGGTCGTTGGTCCGGTGCGTGACGATCGTGGCCGCCCAGGGCCCGATCGTGCGGCCGGGATGCTCGCGCTCCAGCGCCTCGATGCCGCTCGTGATCTTCTGCAACCAGTCCTCCAGCGCCTCCGAGGTCCGGCAGTTCGGCGTCGGGAAGGCGCCGATGACGCCCTCTTTGCAGGCGGCGAGCACGAGCTCGGGACCCGAGATCAGGAACATCGGCGCCGTGATCAGCGGCAACGCGAGGGGAAACGGCAACGGCTTGCGCATCTAGTCCCGTTTCACGACGAAGCTGGCCACGGTCGTGCAACTGCCGCCGATGTTGAGGGTCTGGAAGGTGTTCGCACCCTCGACCTGGCAGTCGCCTGCGGTCCCCGTGACCTGCTTCGCCGCATCGAGAAGCATGCGCGCACCGGTCGCCCCCACGGGGTGCCCCGTGCCGATCAGCCCGCCGCTGGGATTGACCGGTAGCCTGCCGCCGGGCGCGATGTCGCCCGATTCGACCGCCTTCCACGATTCGCCGGGAGCGGTCAGCCCGAAGTGGTCGATCGCCATGTACTCGGTGGTCGTGAAGCAGTCGTGCGTTTCGATCCCGTCCAGCGCGTCCGGCCCCGCGATCCCCGCGCGATGCCATGCGGCGGTGATCGCTTCACGCACGTGCGGCAGCACATAGGGCTGCCCGCGGCTGCGCTCCAGCTTCTCGCCCATCAGCAGGCTCGCAGTGCGATGGCCCCAGCCGGCGATATAGGGCAGCTGTTCCAGCCTGCCGCCGCGGCGCTTCGCGTAGGCCTCGGCAAACGCGGCCGAGGCGAGGATCACCGCTGCGCCGCCGTCAGTGATCTGCCCGCAGTCCTGCCTGCGGATGCGGCCTTCGATCACCGGGTTGGCCTCGTCGTCCTCGCGGAAACTCGCTGCCGTGTACTTCCACGCGCGGGTCTGCGAGTTCGGGTTGCGCTTCGCGTTGCCCAGGTTGATCTCGGCGATCCGCCCGAGGTGTTCGTACTTCAGGCCGTAGCGGCGGTCGTACTCGTCGCCGAGTGTGCTGAACATGTGCGGCCACATGAATTTCGCGTTCCCGCCTTCGTGCCCGACCCATGCGGCCGCGGCCTGGTTCTTCGCGGCCTGGTCGCCATGCACGTTCCTCTCTTCCTCCGCGCCGAGCACCAGCGCGGATTCGTAGCGCCCCGCTTCGATCTCGGCCATGGCGGCGAGGATGGCCATGCTGGAGGAAGCACAGGCGGCTTCGTGACGCGAAGCCGGCGTACCGTAGAACGCCGGGATCGTCGAGGCTACCATCGCGCCAAGATGGGCCTGGTTGCGGTGCAGTTCGCCGAAGGCGTTGCCGACGTGGATCGTCGCGATCTCCCCGGGCCGCATGTCGCAGGCCGACAAGGCGCCGAGCGTGGTGTCGCGAACGATCGAAGAGATGTCCTCGCCGCCGCGCGACCAGTTCTTCGCGAAGTCGGTCTGGTAGCCGCCGAGCACGTAAACCCGCTGCGCTGGCATGGGTGCCTCCTCCTGGGGGAACGCCTGATTGGGACCAGCGCGACCTTACGACCGACCGTGCTATTTTGCAAGCCGGTGCGGTTCGCTCTGCGAGCGACAGGAGAGGGCGGCGCGGGCTTGCCGCGCCGCCGCAACGTCAATGAGCGGGTGCTGTCGCGTGGGTTTCGCCGGGCGGCGCTGTGGGCACGGAAGCAGCGCTCTGGGTGCGTGCGCAGGCGTAGAGGATGCCCGCCACGCCAAGGTAACTCAGGGCCACCAGCGGCATCTTCGCGACCCCGATGGCCTCGCTGTGCATGAGCCCGAAGAACGTCAGCACCGCGCCCGCGAGGGCGAACGCGGCGGCCTTGCCGAACGCACGGTCGATCATGCAGGCCGTGATCGCGGCGAGCACGAGGCTTACGAGGATCGCGCCGCTGCCCATCACCTCCAGCCCGTGGTACAGCACGCCCACCTGCCCGAGCTTGTCGAGGCCCAGGGCGGCGGCGTTGGTGCCCGCGGCACCCAGGGCGCTGTCGATCTGCAGCTTGCCCCAGGCCGCCACCTGGGGCACCAGCGACAGGATGACCGCGGGCGCGTGGCTGCGCGGCGTCTCCTGGAAAGCCTGCGCGCCGATCAGCATGCCGATGTAGAGCAGGATCGGCGAGATCGCGACCACCGGGATCAGCGCCATCATCAATGCGAGGATGCCGAACCACGACAGCACCAGCACCATCACGCCCGTGGCCGCCGAATAGCCGATGCGCCCGCCGATGGCCTTCCAGCCCGGGTGGCCGATGTAGACGGCGTTGATGAAGGGGTTGCCCATCAGGCAGCCGATGAGGCTCACCACGCCGTCGGCGGTCAGCACGCGCGTGGTCGGGAAGCTGTCGCCGCCGGCTTCCGCGCTCTCGACGTTGTCCATGGCCTCGACCAGGTCGTAGAGCCCGAACGGGATCGCGGTGACGAGGATGATGCCTATGAACTCGAAGCCCGAGAACACGTGGCCGAAGGCTGGCATCGGCAGCGAGAAACCGAACGTGGCGAACGAGGCCCCGAGGTTCGCGACGCTCATGCCGCCGAAGTTGAGGCCCAGCGCGGTCGAACCCCACGCGATCGCGGACCCGACCCCGATCGCAACCAGCCCCGCCGGGATCCCCTTGTAGTAGCGCACGCCACCCAGCCAGCTCGCCAGCAGGATCGCGAAGCACACGATGCCGATCACCGGCGTCATGTACATCTCCAGGCCGGGCCGCATCGAAATGAACGCGATCGAAACCCCGGCCAGCGCACCGAGCAGCGCTGCGCGCGGCGTGATGCGGCGGATCAGAGGCGCGATGAAGCCGCCCGCCATCAGCACGAAGCTCTGCACGAACACCCAGGTGAGGCCCGCTTCCCAGCCCTTGACCGGGTCGCCGGTCTTCGCTGCGATCGGCAGCATGATCACGAACACCACGATGAACATGTGCGGCACGCTGATGCCGGAGGGCAGGGCGCACACGTCGCTGCGCCCCGAGGACTTCGCCAGCCGGTAGGCGAGCCACGCGTAGTAGACGGTGCTGAGGAACAGCATCAGCCCGGTGGCCGGCAGGATGCGGCCGAAGACCAGGTCGTCGGGGAGCTTCAGCACGTAGCGCAGCAGCGCGGTCAGCGTGAGCAGGTTGACGAGGATGTTGGTGCCGAAACCGAAGAAGGCGTTCCAGTCGCCGGGCACCCAGACGGCCGGCTTGAAGGCGGTGCTGTTCATGGTCTGCTCTCCCCTTTCTAGTGTGTCGTTGCCGGCTGTTCCGAATCGTTTCGCGCTGCCTGCAGTCCTGCGATCACGCGCGCCGAATCGGAGACCCAGCCGAAGATGCCGCCCTGCGCTTCGATCATCCGCAGCCCGGCTGCGTGAAACTCCGGGAAGTACGAGGCGCAGCAGTCGCCCGGCACGATGCAGCGGTAGCCGCGGTCGTTCGCCTCGCGTACCGTCGTGTGCACGCAGACTTCGGTGGTCACGCCGCAGACGACCAGGGATTCGATGCCGCGCTGGTGCAGGCGCGCCTGCAGGTCGGTCGCGTAGAACGCGCCCTTGCCGGGCTTGTCGATCACCAGTTCGCCGGGCAGCGGGGCGAGCGACGGGACGATTTCGTGGCCGGGTTCGCCGCGCACGAGGATGCGGCCCATCGGCCCGGGATCGCCGATGCGCAGGCTGGGCGCGCCCCGTTCGACTTTTGAGCGGGGCGCATCGCTGAGGTCAGGCAGGTGGCCTTCGCGGGTGTGGACGACCATGAGGCCGAACGAGCGGGCCGCGGCGAGCAACGCCTTGCAGGGTCCGACCGCTGCCTGGAGCAGCGAGACGTCGTTGCCCAGTGTCTCGCCGAACCCGCCGGGTTCGAGGAAATCGCGCTGCATGTCGATGATCACGATCGCGGTGCGCGCAGGGTCGATCCTGATCGCTTCCGGCCTGGCCTTGATGATTGCGACTTTCATACTGCTCCCCTCGCTGTGCGCGAAGGGAAGTGCAAGAATCAGACCAGCCGGGTTCTGCGGGGAGATGCCACGGGAATCAGCGTGTTACCCGGGCTCGCGCACAAGGCATGGCGCAGGCCGGGTGCGCTCTGCGCATTGGTGGTGCAGGCAGGCTGACTCTTCCCTTACGAGTTGATTGCGGCCCTTGCGCGAAGCTCGCGCTTCAGCACTTTGCCCACCGGGTTCCTCGGCAGGGCCTCGAGCATCACGAGCCGCTCCGGCAGCTTGTAGGAGGCGACCTTCTTCTCGGTGCGCAGGAATGCAACCAGTTCGTGCAGGGCGACCTCGGCGCCGGCCTGCGGGACGACGCAGGCGCAAACGCGCTCCCCCAGGTTGTCGTCCGGGTAGCCGACGATGGCGGCTTCGCGCACCTTGGGATGCGCGAGCAGAAGCGCTTCGAGCTCCTCGGACGAAATGTTGAAGCCGCCGCGCACGATGATGTCCTTGAGCCGACCGACGAAGCGGTAGAGCTCGTTGCGCGTTCCCGCAATCTCGAACAGGTCGCCGGACCGGTAGTAGTCGTCGGCATCGAACGCACGCGCCGTCATGTCAGGGGCGCGGAAGTATCCCGAGAAGATCGCGGGGCCGCGAACGCGCAGTTCGCCGGGCTTGCCTGGCGCGGCAATCTCCTCGCCCGTATCCGGGTCCACGAGGCGGGTGCGCACGCGCTTCGCGACGGGCAGCTTCCATTCGTGGCCGTCGACCCCGAAGCGCGGGAAGTAGTTGGCGCGCAGCGCCGGGTCCGGCAGGTCGAGCGCGCTGGCGGTGAGCGAGGCGCCCTCGTTGGTGCCGAAATAGTTGATGACGTCGATGCCGTAAGTCTCGGTGAACACGCGGACGGTCCATTCGGCCAGCGGCCCGCCGCCGGAGCCGATGGCGCGCAGGCGCGACCCCCGGATGCCCTCCATCAGCGTGGGATTCTGAGCGAGCGTCGCGAGGATCGCCGGCGCGGCCACTGTGTAGTCGATCGCCTCGTCGCGGACCTGTGCGAGGAACACCTCGAGGTTGAAAGGGTGGTGCATGACGAGCTTCGCGCCGATCTGCAGCCAGGGCAGGAACTGTCCCGCGATGCCCGCCATGTTCACCAGCGGGAAGGCGTTCAGCAGGTGGCAGCCCGGCGTGAGCCCGCCCGACAGGATGATGTTCTCGGGGATCGCCAGCCACTCGTTGTGGCTGCGCGGGACGCCCTTGGGCACGCCTTCGGTGCCCGAGGTCCAGCAGATCGTGAAGATGTCGTTCGCGTCCACGCGGTGTTCGCGCTCCCGTCCCGCGACACGCGCGGGATCGGCGTCCCAGTGCGGCAGCCGGTCGATCGCGAGCACCGTCCGCACCGAAGGGTGCCGGGCGGCGAGCGAGTGCATCATCGCCGCATGGTCGTGGCGCAGGATGCGCGCAGCGGTGACGATTGCGCGGGGCTGCGTCACGCCAAGGATGTGCTCCAGCTCGTGCTCGCGGTACTGCACCGGCACCGGCGTGACGACGACGCCGAGCTTCGCGCAGGCGAGGTACAGGGCGGGCAGTTCCACGCAATTGGGCAGTTGCACGCAGAGGATGTCGTCGCCCCCGAAGCCGAGTTCGATGAGCGCAGTCGCGTACATGTCGACTTCGGCCGACAGCGCGCGCCAGCTGAGTCGGCGGGGCGCGCCGTCGATGAACTCCGCACGGTTAGGGGCGTCGACCAGCGCCTCCGCGTCCGGATGGGCGTGCAGGGCGTCGGAGAGCCAGTCGTGGATGCGGCGCGTTCCCCACCATCCACGTGCCGTGTACTCGTCTATGCGTCTCTGCGGGCTCATGATCATGGAGTGCCTGGGGGGCGTCTTTCAGCGGGTGTAGGTGTCGAGCAGCCGGTCGAAAGCGGCGCGGGCGCGCTTCGCGTGGTGGTCGGTGCGCAGCAGCCGTCGCGCATGGTGGTGGGCGTGCACGATGCCGAGGAACTCGAAGGCGAACTGCGCAGGGTCGGCCTTCCTGCCGAATTGCGCCGCGTCGACCGCCTGGCGGGCCATGCGCTCGATCGTGCCCTGCATCTTGCCGTGGCCTTCGACCACGGCGGCGCGCATCGGCCCGTCGGGCGCGTCGTCGAATTCGAACGCTGCGGATGTGAGGATGTCGCCGCGCGGGACCGTGCCGGAGTGGATCCAGTCCATCCAGCCGTCGAACAGGCGCCGGATGCGCGGCACTCCGCGCGGTTCCTTCACGGCGGGGCGCAGTACGCGTTCCACGAACATGGATTCGGCCAGGTGCAGTGCCTGGATCTGCAGGTCTTCCTTGGAATCGAAATGCGCGAACAGCCCGCTCTTCGAGATGCCTGCCTGGCCTGCCAGCGTGCCGAAGGTCAGCCCGGCGAATCCCACGCGGCTCGCGAGGGCAAGCGCTTCGCGCAGGACCCTGTCCTTGGTCTTTGCGCTCTTCGGGATCGTGGCCATCGAGGCCGCGATGCTACGACCGATCGTGCTTTTCTACAATATGGAAATGTCCAGGGAGGGTCGCCGCGCCCTTCTCCGGTAGAATTCTCGTTCTGCGCAGGCCACCGGGATTTCGATCCGACCACAAACCAGGCCGCGCCCGACCTATAGGAGGGTTGAATGAGATCACCAATGAAGACCACGCTGCGCATCGCCGCAGCCTTTGCGGCCGGCCTCGCGTTTGCCGGCGGCGCGTCCGCGCAGAACCTCTCCATCGCCACCGGCGGCACAGGGGGCGTTTATTACCCTCTGGGCGGCGGCATGGCCGCGGCCCTGTCCAAGTTCGTGCCCGGCATGCAGGCCACCGCCGAAGTGACCGGGGGCTCGGTGGACAACCTCAAGCTGATCGGCAGCGGCAAGCCCTACATCGCGCTGGCCATGGCCGACGCGAGCCAGGACGCGTTCAAGGGCGAGGACAAGTTCAAGGGCCACCCGGTCCCGCTGAAGACGCTGATGGTCCTCTACCCGAACCGCATGCACGTGGTGTCGATTGAAGGGCGCGGCGTCACGAAGATGGCCGACCTGAAAGGCAAGCGCGTTTCCACCGGTTCCCCCGGAAGCGCGACCGAAGTGATGGCCTTTCGCGTCATCGAGGCGGCGGGCCTCGACAAGGACAAGGACATGAAGCGTGAACGCCTCGGCGTGGCCGAGTCGGTCAACGCGGTCAAGGACGGCAAGATCGACGCGTTCTTCTGGGTCGGCGGCCTGCCGACGGCTTCCGTCACCGACCTCGCCAACACCCCGGGCACCAAGATCAGGATGGTCGATCACGCCGAAACGGTCGCCGGCATGAACAAGAAGTACGGCAACCTTTACGTCGAGGACGTGATTCCCAAGGCCATGTACAAGGGCATGGACGCGGACAACAAGCAGGCCACCGTGATGAACATCCTGGTCACGCACGCGAACATGGACGACAAGACGGCCTACAACATCGTCAAGACGATCTTCGACAAGCGCGCCGACCTGATCGCGGTCCATAAGGAAGCCGAGAACTTCAAGCTCGAGAACCAGAAGGCGTCGGCCTCGCCGATCCCCTTCCACCCGGGGGCCCTCAAGTACTTCGCCGAGAAGGGCATCAAGGTCAACTGAAGACCGGCCCCGTGAGCGACAACGCGAGGCTCGACCCGAGCGAGCAGCCGACGGTCATCCCCGGGCACACCGGGGCTGCCGCCGCGACGGTCAGCGAAGAGGCGCTGAAGAAGGCCGAGTCGTACATCGAGGAGGAGGAGGGCGCGGCCAACAAGCTGGGTGGCTGGCTCGGCTGGTTCGTCCTCTTCGTCGCCGTCGCGATGTCGGTGTTCCACCTGTACACGGCCTACGGGATCGTGGCGACTCAGACCCTGCGCCCGATCCATGTGGCCTTCGTGCTGTCGCTGTCGTTCCTCGTGTTCCCGGTCGCGGCGCGCTACCGCCACCGGATCATGTGGTGGGACTGGCTGGCAGCGCTGCTGTCGATCGCGGTGGTCGCCTACCTGCTGTACGGCGGCGACGACTTCACCGACCGCAACACTTCGCCCGAATCGTGGGACATCTTCTTCGGGATCGCGCTGATCCTGATGGTGATGGAGGTCATGCGCCGCACCAACGGCTGGATCATGCCGATCATCACGGCGGCATTCATCGCCTACGCGCTGCTCGGGCCCTACCTGCCGCAGCCCTGGACGCACAAGGGGTACGAAGTCGGCCGCCTGGTGGGCCACATGTACATGACGCTCGAGGGCATCTACGGCGTGGCGGTGGACGTGTCGTCGTCGCTCATCATCCTGTTCACGATCTTCGGCGCGTTTCTGCAGTACTCGGGCGCGGGCAAGTTCTACATCGACTTCTCGTTCGCGGCGATGGGCGGCAAGCCCACCGGCGCGGGGCGCACCGTCGTGCTCGCGTCGTTCCTGCTCGGCGGGCCCTCGGGGTCCGGCGTCGCCACCACGGTGACCCTCGGCGCGGTGGCCTACCCGATGCTCGCCAAGGCGGGGTACGAGAAGAATGCTGCCGGCGGGTTGCTGTCGGCAGGGGGTCTTGGGGCGATCATCTCCCCGCCGGTGCTCGGCGCCGCGGCCTTCCTGATCGCGGAGTTCCTGAAGATCTCCTACCTCGACGTGCTGTTGATGGCGGTGATCCCGACCCTGCTGTTCTACCTCGCGCTCTTCCTGATGGTCGAGATCGATGCGCGCAAGTACGGCATGGGCAACACCGTGATCGACAAGCCCGACACGATGTGGAACCTCACGAAGCACTACTGGTACCACTTCCTTTCGCTGGTCTCGATAGTCGCGTTCATGATGTGGGGCTTCTCGCCGGTGCTGTCGGTGTTCTGGGCCACGGTCGTGTCGTTCGTCACCAGTTTCCTGCGCCGCGACACCGCGCTGATCAACTACGATTTCTTCACCGGAAAGCTCGGGGTGGTGCAGGGGTTCCTTCGTTCGCCCTTGTCCAAGGCGATGGAGAACGGCTCGATCGGCGTGCTGAACGTCGCCGCCACCTGCGCCGGCGCCGGCATCATCGTCGGCGTGGTGACGCTGACCGGCCTGGGCCTGAAATTCAGCTCCATCGTGATCGACTATGCGGGCGGCTCGCTGCTGCTCACGGCGATCTACACCTCGCTGGTCGTCTGGATCGTCGGGCTGGCGGTGCCGGTCACGGCGTCCTACATCATCAGCGCCGTGATCGCGGCGCCCGCGCTGATCAAGCTCGGCGTACCGGACTTCGCGGCGCACATGTTCATCTTCTACTACGCGGTCCTTTCCGAGGTCTCCCCGCCCACCGCGCTTTCGCCCTTCGCGGCTGCAGCGATCACCGGCGGCGATCCCTACAAGACGACGCTGCAGTGCTGGAAGTACACGGTGCCGGCGTTCCTCGTGCCGTTCATGTTCGTGCTCGATCCGAGCGGGCTGGGCCTCCTGCTGATGGGCTCGACCAAGGCGCTCGCGGCGGCCAACTGGTGGTCGATCGCCGAAGTGACGATTACCGCAGCCGTCGGCATCGCGGCGCTGGCGGCCGGGTTCCAGGGCTGGGCATTGATCAGGACCAACCTGCTCGAACGGGCGCTGTTCATCGTGGCCGGGTTCGCGCTGGTCTACCCAAGCGCGGCGGCGGACGTGATCGGCTTCGGCGGCGTGATCGTGGCGCTGGTGCTTCAGGTGCTGCGGCGCAAGTCCGCGCCCGCGGCGCGCGCCTGAGGAGGCCGGAACGGCCATGCGTGAACTTTCCACGGACATCCTGATCCTCGGCTCGGGCGGGGCAGGGCTCTTCGCCGCGCTGCATGCGCACCAGGCGAATCCGGCGTTGTCGATCACCGTTGCGGTCAAGGGGCTGCTGGGCAAGTGCGGCTGCACGCGCATGGTCCAGGGCGGCTACAACGTGGCGCTGGCCGCGGGCGATTCGATCGAGCGCCACTTCATGGACACGATCGAAGGCGGAAAGTGGCTGCCCGACCAGGAACTCGCCTGGAAGCTGGTGACGCTGGCGGTGGAGCGCATCCACGAGCTGGAAAATGAGCTGGGATGCTTTTTCGACCGCAACCCCGACGGCACGGTCCACCAGAAGGCGTTCGCCGGGCAGACCTTCGACCGCACGGTCCACAAGGGCGACCTGACCGGCATCGAGATCATCAACCGGCTGGCCGAGCAGGTCTGGGCGCGCGACATCGGCCGGCTGGAAGAGCACCGTGCCGTGGAGCTGGTCAAGACGGCCTCGGGCGATGCGCTGGCGGGCGTGCTGATGATCGACATGCGCACCGGCGAGTTCGTGTTCGTCAAGGCGAAAGCCGTGCTCCTCGCCACGGGCGGCGGACCCACCATGTACAAGTACCACACGCCCTCCGGCGACAAGAGCTGCGACGGCCTCGGCATGGCGCTGCGCGCGGGGCTTGCCCTGCGCGACATGGAGATGGTGCAGTTCCACCCGACCGGGCTGCTCGCGGGCGTGCACACGCGGATGACCGGCACGGTGATCGAGGAGGGCCTGCGCGGCGCGGGCGGGTACCTGCTCGACGGCAATCGCGAGCGCTTCATGCACAAGTACGACGCGAAGCTCGAGCGGGCGACGCGCGACATCGTCTCGCGCGCCATGTACAGCGAGATGCGCGCCGGACGCACTACGCCGCACGGCGGCCTCTACATCTCCATGGCCCACCTCGGGCCGGCGAACGTCACGAAGCAGTTCAAGGGAATGGTCGAGCGCTGCGCGGATTCCGGCTTCGACCTGGCCGGCGGGCTGGTGGAGGTCGTGCCCACGGCGCACTACATGATGGGCGGCGTCGAGTTCAACCTCGATTGCACGACGGCGCTGCCGGGCCTGTTCACGGCCGGCGAGGATTCCGGCGGGGTGCACGGCGCCAACCGCCTTGGCGGCAACGGCGTGGCGAATTCGACCGTGTTCGGCGGTGTGGCGGGCGAAGCAATGGCGGCGTGGCTGAAGACCGAAGGCGGATTCCGCACGCCCGACAAGACTGCGATCGACACCGCGGTCGCGCGTTGCGAGCGTCCGCTGCGCGCGAAGGGTGCCTCGCACGGCAGCCTGGAGCCGCTGAGGGAAGGCCTGTTCGACCTGATGTGGGACAAGGTCGGCATCATCCGGGACAAGGCTCCGATGACGGAAGCGCTGTCCGCGCTGGACGCCATCGACGCCGAGCTGGATGCCTACACCTTGTCCGACCACCAGCGGGGGTTCAACCTGTCGTGGCACGACTGGATGAACCTCAAGAGCCTGGTGGACGCGAGCCGGGTGATCACGCGGGCGGCGCTCGCGCGCGAGGATTCGCGCGGCGCGCACTTCCGCGCGGACTTCCCGGCAGCGGGTCCGCTCGAGACTTCGGCCTACACCAGCGTGACGATGGACGGGGCGGGAAAGCTTGCGATCGCGATGAAGCCGGTCGCGTTCACGCGCGTGAAGCCCGGCCAGACATTGCTCCGCGACGCGGCCTGAATTCGAAAGATTTAGTTATGAAGATCGGCTCCAGGAGCCGGTCTCCTGTCAGTTGATGTATCGGTATTGATATATTTATGAGATATTTTTTAAGGCCGATATCTATCCCGGATGTGCGGCTTGCCATGCGCGATATTCCGACAGTCGGAGCCGATAGCGCACGATGCTTCCTTCGTGCAACAGGCGAAACTCGCCCAGCGCAAGACGAACGAATTGCTCTGTTTCGTCGGCCGGGATGATGTCAGCGCTCAACCGGTGCACGGAGTCCGCGTTCGGCGGAAGGTTGCGGCGCACGGTTTCGGAGATCACCTCGATCAATTCATTCCGGTACTTGAGGCGAAATGGATCCGGTACATGGGCTTGTGCGGAGATTGCCCGGAACTGCTGGCAGGATCGCTCGTAGGCCCATATGAAGACATCGCGCAACAGCTCGACGCGCTTTCTCTCGTACACCCCCAGCAGTCCTTCCACGTAGATCTGGCCGGGTACTTCGACAAACGACAGCGGGCAGAGATTTGCCTTGATCAGTGGGATGTTGGCGGCCAGCCGTGAAACGCGCTTGTT
Source organism: Burkholderiales bacterium (assembly GCA_965279075.1). Classification (GTDB taxonomy): domain Bacteria; phylum Pseudomonadota; class Gammaproteobacteria; order Burkholderiales; family SG8-39; genus SZAS-79. The sequence continues at coordinate 222,890 of CBDIHI010000012.1, forward strand.
GACGTCCTCGAACGGCTGAAGGTACGGGATGTGCACCATCAGGAAGAATGCCTGTTCGAACGGGTCCGTGATTGCGGAAGCCTTGGCAAGGGTCATCCTGAACCAGGCCTCGATCTGTTGCGGTACGGCAAGAGGCCGGTACACCGTGCCGGTGATGTCAACGATCCCGGTGCGCAGGCGTCCGCTCGTCGTCGGGTCACGCATCAGGTCTTCGGACAGCAGCGCGTGCAGGTTCATGAACGTCGGCATGTCGTAGCCGATTTCGCTTACGTTCTCCACCAGAAACTCGATCGCTAGTTTGTGGTTCAGGATCATCTGCGTCTCGACGCGCTCTTTGCCTTCGGCTGCCTCTCCGTTCTCGATCAGGCGCTGGGTGTCGAGTCGGGTATAGGTGTTGCCTTCGAGATGGGAGGAAGCCCATGAGAGATCGATTAGCAGGCGGCCCAACACGTTCCGTGCGTATGTTCCCGCCGGTCGTTCCTGCCCAAGCGCTGCGGCGCCCAGGTCGTGCAGCCAGAGTCGTCGTGCCGGATCGTCCAGATACCAGGTTTCGTTCGGGCGGTAGGACTCCAGGAGGTTGGAGTCGTATCCGACGGGTGTGCGCTGCGTTATTGGCAGGCGGATCCAGTTGCGGACCATTTCGGCTTCACCCGAGATTGGTAGTTCGGGCGGGGTTCCAGGCGCTGGTGCCGCAGCGGGTCGGGCCGGTCTTGGATCGGGTTGCCGCCGGTATCTGGTTGCGGGGCCGCGTCCTTCGGCCACAATGCGTGCTTCGCCAGCTAGGTCGGTGAGCCTGCGCTGAAGGGTGCGGCGGCTGGGTGGGGTTTCCAGCGCCGCCTCCAGTTGGGCGATGGTGACGCCGGCCGGATCGCGGGAGATCGCAGCCAGGATTTGGTCGATCAGGTCGGAGGCAAGTTCTTTTGGCACGAAATGGCTTTTATTGGCGTAATAATTTTAAGTAGTTGATCCAAAGTAGCATTATTTGGCGCGATAAGCAAGATCGCGCCAATATTTTGACGCGATAGCACGGATACACGATTGAAGCCGTACACCGGCAGCTAGCCGGGGTGCAGGGTTGGACCGAGAAGTCCCAGACCCAAGCCGAAGTGGAGGCCTTGGTTCTGGATCATTTCTATCTCCAATTGCCCAGTCAGCCGTTCGGCGAGGAAGAGAAAGAAGCCCTCGCGCGCGACGCCTACCGGCCTCTGTGGGAACGGACGGCGCGTGATGGTGTTGCTCGTCCGGAAGGATAATTTCTGAAGATTTACTTCATAAAGTCAAGGACAGGAGCCGCTCTCCTGTTAGTTTATGTATCGATACCGATACACTGACACTGGAAAACGTCGACCCTCTAGGGCCACAGCGGCAGCCCCGCCAGCCCCGCCGTTTCGGGCTGGTCGGTCATCAGGTTCGCGTTCTGCACCGCCTGTCCGGCGGCACCCTTGCCGAGGTTGTCGATTGCGCCCAGGGCCACGACCAGGGCCCGTCTCCTCGTTGGCCGCATAGGACAGGAAGATGAGGTTCGAGCCGGTGGCCCACTTGGTGTGGGGGCCGCGCCCCTTCTCGGCCGCCACGACTTTCACGAAGGGCTCGCCGCGATAGGCGGCTTCGGCGGCGGCGTACAGCTGCGCAGTGTCGACCTTGCCGCGCGGCCGCGCATAGCAGGTGGCGAGGATGCCGCGGGTCATCGGGATCAGGTGCGGCGTGAACGCGACCGAGGCCGCCCGTCCCGCGAGGCCAGCCAGCGTACGGCGGATCTCCGGCACATGCGGATGCCCGCCAAGGCCGTAGGCGAACAGGTCCTCGTTGGTTTCCGCGTAGCCGAAATCGCTGGCCCCGCCCCGGCCGGTGCCGGTGACGCCGCTCTTCGCGTCGATGGCGATGCCTTCGGGCTCGACGAGGCCCGCAGCGACGAGCGGCGCGAGCGCCAGCAGTGCGGCGGCGGGATAGCACCCCGGGTTCGCCAGCCGCGTTGCGGAGGCAATGCGCGCGCGCTGGCCGGGAAGTTCGGTCAGCCCGTACACCCAGCCCGGTGCGTCGCGATGGTCACCGCCGACGTCGACGATCCGGGTCGCGGCCGGGACGCGTGCGAGCGGCTCCGCGGACTTGCCGGTGGGCAGCGAAGCGAACAGCAGGTCGATGCCACCGAGTTTCTCAGGCACGAACGGCTCGATGACGATGCCGGCCGCGGGATGGCCGGCCAGGCCCGGGAAGCGCTGGCCGAGCTTTTGCCCGACCGTGCTTTCGCCGCTCGCGTAGACGACCTCGAACGCAGGGTGCCCGAGACACAGCCGCAGCAGTTCGCTGCCCCCGAAGCCGCTGACGCCGGCGATGCCGATGCGTATGCCCATTGCCGCGGCCGTCCTCTAGCCGATGTTCTTCCGGAAGAATTCCAGCGTGCGGCTGCGCGCGAGCTTCGAGGCCTCGGCGTTGAAGGAGCCGCGCTGGTCGCAGTTGAAGCCGTGCCCGGCCGGGTAGAAGTGGGCGACGATCGAGGCGTGCTTGGCGACCGCGGCCTTGGCCTGGTCGGGCGTAGGCGACTGGTCCTGCTCGCCGAAGTTGCACATCATCGGCACCTTGGGTGCTTCGTCGGCGAAGTTCGGGATGCCGCCGCCGTAGTAGGGGGCTGCGCAGGCGAGGCCCGCCGTGCGCGCCGCGGCCACCCAGGCTACGGTGCCGCCCCAGCAGTAGCCGACGATGCCGACCTTGCCGGCGGACTGCGCCTCCTTGACGGCCGCATCTACGTCCTGCATGGTCTGCTTCCAGTCGAGCTTCTGCATGATGGCGAGGCCGGCTTGGATCTCGGGCTGGGTGTAGCCGGTGTCGTAGCCGCGCTGGACGCGGTCGTACATGGCCGGCGCGATCACGACGTAGCCGTCCGCCGCGTAGCCGTCGGCGACGGACTTGATGTGGCTGTTCACGCCGAAGATCTCCTGGATCACGACGACGGCGCCGCGCGGCTTGCCGGCGGGGTCCGCGCGGTAGGCGGCGAGCTTGTGGCCGTCGGCGGCGGCGAGTTCGATCATTTTGCCCATGGTGAATCCTCCTGTGGGGTGCGTCAAAATCGAGGGGCCCATTCTAGCCGCGGCGCGAGGCCGGCGGGAGGCAGCGGCGGGTACAATTCCGCGATGGCAGCCTTCGATGCGGTGATCGCGTTTCCGGCCATGCACGTGGGGATCCGCGTGGATGGGGACGCGCTGTCCGCGATCACCTTCCTGCCGGCCTCCACGCCGCTGGTGGCGCCCCGGGGGGCGCTGGCGGAGCGCGCGGCCCGCCAGATCGAGTCCTACCGCGACGACCCCGACACGCCGTTCGACCTCCCGCTGCAGCCGGTCGGCTCGCCGCTGCAGCGCGCGGTGTGGGCGCAGATCAGCGCGATCCCGCGCGGCCGTACTCGCACGTACGGCGAACTTTCGGCCGCCATCGCCCCGGCGATCATGGCCAACCCGCGTACCGTCGGGCAGTCCTGCGGCGACAATCCGTTCCCCATCGTCGTGCCCTGCCATCGCGTAGTGGCCGCAGGCGGGCTGGGTGGCTTCGCCCACCACGGCAGCGGTTACCTGATCGAGACCAAGACCTGGCTGCTGCGGCACGAAAGCCTGCCGCTTGAACAGGAGGCCGGGTCGCTGTGGCACGCAGCGCGTTAGCCGAGGCGGAACTGGTCGACGCGTTTTCCGATGCCCTGTGGCTGGAGGACGGGCTGTCGAAGAACACGCTCGAGGCCTACCGCAGGGACCTGAAGTTGCTCGGCGACTGGCTGGCGAAATCGGCCGGCAAGTCGCTCGCCGAAGCGCGGGACCCCGACCTGCAGGCGTTCTTCGCTTCGAGGCATGAGAAAGGCGGCTCCGGGCACCGGGCATCATCCGACGCGCGCATGCTCTCCAGCCTCAAGCGTTTCTACCAGTACTGCCTGCGTGAGGGCGAGATGGACGCGGACCCTACGCTGAAGCTCGATTCGCCCAAGCGCGCGCCGCGGTTTCCGAAGACGCTGACCGAAGCCGACGTCGAGGCCCTGCTCGCGGCGCCGGACATGAACGAGCCGCTGGGGCTGCGCGACCGCGCGATGCTCGAGGTGCTTTACGCAGCGGGCCTGCGCGTGTCGGAACTGGTCGGCCTGCAGACCTTCGAGACCAACCTCGACGCGGGCGTGGTGCGTGTGATGGGCAAGGGGTCGAAGGAGCGCCTCGTGCCGCTCGGCGAGGAGGCCGTGGACTGGGTGAAGCGTTACCTCGCGGATGCGCGGCCGCTGCTGCTCGCGGGCAAGGCGCCGAGCGACGCGCTGTTCGTCACCGAGCGCGGTGCGGGCATGACGCGGCAGGCATTCTGGCACCTCATCAAGCGGCACGGCCAGCGCGCGATCCCCGGCAAGGCGCTGTCCCCGCACGTACTGCGCCACGCTTTCGCCACCCACCTCATCAACCACGGGGCGGACCTGCGCGTGGTGCAGATGCTGCTCGGCCACGCGGATATCTCCACCACGCAGATCTATACGCACGTCGCGAAGGAAAGGCTGAAGAAACTCCATGCGATGCACCACCCGCGGGGCTGAGCATTGAAGAAGCCCAGCCACAGCGAGACTCCCGCGACGCAGTTCCTGAAGAAGGCGGGCGTCGCCTTTACCGAGCACTTCTACGAATACGTCGAAAAGGGCGGCACGGCGGTGTCGGCGGATGCCCTAGGGGTGCCGGAGCATGCGGTCGTGAAGACGCTGATGATGGAGGACGAGGCACGCGCGCCGCTGGTGGTGCTGATGCACGGCGACCGCAAGGTATCTACCAAGAACCTCGCGCGCCAGGCCGGTCGCAAGCGCATCGAACCCTGCCAGCCGGAAGTCGCCCAGCGCCACTCGGGCTACCAGGTTGGGGGTACCTCCCCGTTCGGCACGAGGAAGAAGCTGCCGGTCTACATGGAGCGCTCGATCCTCGGGCTGGATAAAATCTGGATCAACGGCGGGCGGCGCGGGTTCCTCGTCTGCGTCGCACCGGCCGAAATCGTCCGGACGCTGGCGCCGACCCTGGTCGAGGTGGCGCTGGAGGACTAGCGGGTCCGGTCTATCTGCACGCCGACGAGCCCGGCGTTGCGCAGGATCCCGAGCTTCGCGGCGCTGACCTTTACGGACTTTGCGCCGAACTCGTCGAGCACGATGCGGGCGATGCGCTCGGCAAGGGTCTCGACCAGGTTGAAGTGCCTGCCCGCCACGAGCTCGCGGATCCGCACGGTGACTTTCTCGTAGTCGATGCAGTCGGTCACCTTGTCGCTCTCGAACACGGCGGTGTTCGCGATGCCGATCTCGAGGTCGAGGCGCAGCGTCTGCGGCACGATGCGCTCGCGCTTGTGGAAGCCGATCAGCGTCTCGACGCGGAAGTCGCGGATGAAGATGTGGTCCATGGCCGGGGCATTATAGGTCCCGGGGTTGCGTCCTGTGGGTAAAATGCCGCCACGATGAACGACTTCCTGATTGTCGCGGCCGCCTACCTGCTGGGGTCCGTTTCCTTTGCGGTGCTGGTGAGCCGGTTGTTCTCACTGCCCGATCCGCATACCTACGGTTCGAAGAGCCCGGGCGCGACCAACGTCCTGCGCACGGGCAACAAGGCCGCGGCGGCGCTGACCCTGCTCGGCGATGCCGGCAAGGGGCTCGTGGCCGTGCTTGTCGCCAAGGCGATCTCGGGCGAAGACATCGGTGCGAGCCTGGTGGTGCCCATGGCGGGCATCGCGGCCTTCGTCGGCCACCTCTATCCCGTATTCCATCGCTTCCAGGGCGGCAAGGGCGTGGCGACGGCGTCGGGCGTCCTGATCGGGTTCAGCGGCTGGCTGGGTGCGGGGACGTTCGCCACGTGGCTCATCATTGCCGTGTTCTTCCGGATTTCCTCGTTCGCGGCGCTCGTGGCCGCGGTATTCGCGCCGTGCTTTGCGTTCATGCTGTTCGGCGCACAGCCCGTGACTTGGGCAACGATCCCGATTGCGCTGCTGCTGATGCTGCGTCATCGCGCCAACATCGAGCGCCTCCTTGCCGGCACCGAGCCGCGCATCGGGGCGAAGAAGAAACCCGAAACGGAACCCAACCAATGAAGATCCTGATGCTCGGCGCCGGCGCGGTCGGTGGTTATTTCGGCGGGAGGCTGGTCGAGGCCGGTGCCGACGTGACTTTCCTCGTGCGGCCGAAGCGGGCCGAACTGATGGCGAAGGAAGGCCTGCGGGTGAAGAGTCGCGCGGGGGATATTCACCGGCAGGTCCCTCTGGTCACGCAGGACGCGCTCAGGCCCGGCTACGACCTCGTGATGTTCACGGCCAAGTCCTACGACCTGGACAGCGCGATCGAGGCTATCGCCCCGGCGATGAAGGGCGACTGCATGGTCCTGCCTTTCCTGAACGGGATGTCGCACCTCGCGGTGCTGGATGCGCGCTTTGGCCGCGAGCGGGTATTGGGTGGTGTGGCCTACATCGCGTCGACCCTTTCCCCGGAAGGCGTGATCCTGCACCTCGGCGAATTCAACAAGATGGCTTACGGCCCGCGCGATGGTGCGCCCGGGGCCATGGCTTTGTGCAAGTCCCTCGACGCCGCGTTTGCGAAGACTTCCGTCGAGCATGTCCTGTCCGACTCGATCGAGCAGGTCATGTGGGACAAGTGGGTATTCCTCGCGAGCATCGCCGGCATGACGGCGATGATGCGCGCCGCGGTGGCCGACATCCTCGAGGCGGACGCGGGCGAGCGCCTGATGCTCGCGATGCTGGCCGAGTGCGTGTCGGTCGCCTCGGCGGAAGGGTTTCCGGTCGCGGAGAAGATCCTCGCGAACCACCGGAAGGTGCTTACGCAGAAGGGTTCGGCGGCCACCGCGTCGATGATGCGCGACACGGAAAGCGGCGGACCCACTGAGGCCGACACCATCCTCGGCGCGTTGCTTGTGCTGGCGAAAAAGCACTCGCTTCAAACGCCGGTCATGGAAATCGCCTACACGCACATGCAGGCCTATGCGGCGCGCCGCAGGCGCGAGGCCGGGGCCTAGCCGATCGTGGCGAGGTCCCAGCGCGGCCGCACGCTGAAGGTCGTGGTGGCGGTCGGCAGGCCGTCCTTCCAGCGCAGCGCCGCGGCGAAGGCGATCATCGCGCCGTTGTCGGTGCACAGTTCGAGTTCCGGGTAGAACACCTCGAAGCGTTGCGAGGCGGCGGCGGCGTCCAGCCCGGCGCGCAGTTGCCGGTTCGCGCCCACGCCTCCGGCGACGACCAGCCGCGCGAGCCCGGTTTGCCGGAGCGCCATGGCGCACTTCGCGACCAGCACCTCGACCACGGCATCCTGGAAGGCGCGCGCGATGTCGGCATGCGTTTGATTGTCCGCGGGCTGGCTGCGCGCGAGGAGCATCACCGCGGTCTTCAGGCCGCTGAAGCTGAACTCGAGGTCGTTGGAGTTGAGCATCGGCCGCGGCAGCTTGAAGCGTCCGGGTGCTCCCGACTCGGCCAGTTTCGAGACTGCCGGGCCGCCCGGATAGTCGAGCCCGAGAAGCTTGGCCGTCTTGTCGAACGCTTCGCCTGCGGCATCGTCCAGCGTCTCGCCGAGGAGCTCGTAGCTGCCCACGCCGGTGACGCGCATCAGCTGCGTATGGCCGCCGGACACCAGCAGTGCCACGAAAGGGAAGGCGGGCGGGCGCGTGGAAAGCAGCGGCGAGAGCAGGTGCCCTTCGAGATGGTGGATCCCGACGGCCGGCACGCCGAGCGCAAAGGCGAGGCTCTTGGCGAACGCAGCGCCGACCAGCAGCGCGCCGGCCAGGCCCGGACCTTCGGTGAAGGCCACCCCATCGAGGTCGTCCAGCGTGCGACCGGCCCGGGCGAGCACTTCCCGCGCGAGCGGGACCACGCGGCGGATGTGGTCCCGGGACGCGAGTTCCGGCACCACGCCGCCGTATTCCTGGTGCATCGCGACCTGGGAATGCAGTGCATGGGCGAGCAGCCCCGCCTCGCTGTCGTAGACGGCGAGTCCGGTTTCGTCGCAGGAGGATTCCACCCCGAGGATAAGCATGTATTTGATTTAAAAGGATTGTATGGACGCAGACTGGGCGCAGTGTGAGGCACGCGCGGCGGGCCTGTCCAGTCCGCGGCACGGGCGCGCAAGGTAAAGCTGGCGCGGAACCGCATTTTCCCGTTAAAATCCGCGCCTTTCGCCACGGCCGTCAGCCGGCGAAACGTTCACGCCAAGCGTTCAAGAGGGGTTATGCCGACTATTCGCCTTAAGGAAAACGAGCCGTTCGAAGTGGCGATGCGCCGCTTCAAGCGCACGATCGAGAAGACCGGGATGCTGACCGAGCTGCGCGCCCGCGAGTTTTACGAGAAGCCCACCGCCGAGCGCAAGCGCAAGCTCGCTGCCGCCGTGAAGCGCAACCACAAGCGCCTGCGCAGCCAGATGCTGCCGAAGAAGATGTACTGAGCGCCGCCGCTCAGAAGGAATTGTTGAGCGGGGCCGCGATTCCTGGACGCAAGTCCGGTCGCGGCTTTTTCATTTCCGGGGCCCGAAAATGTCGCTGAAAGCGAAAATCACCGAAGACATGAAGGCCGCGATGCGCGCCAAGGACACGGCGCGCCTGTCGACGGTACGGCTGCTCCTTGCCGCGATGAAGCAGCGCGAAGTCGACGAGCGGATCGAACTCATGGATGCCGACATCCTCGGCATCATCGAGAAGATGATCAAGCAGCGCCGCGAGTCCATCGTCCAGTACGACAAGGGCGGCCGGGCAGACCTCGCCGACGCTGAAAAATTCGAGGTGGGCGTGCTTTCCGGGTACCTCCCGCAGCAGCTGGGCGAGGCCGAGGTCGCCGCCGCAGTGGATGCCGCGATCGCCGAGACCGGCGCGAAGGCCATGCCCGACATGGGCAAGGTGATGGCGGTCCTCAAGCCGAAGCTTGCCGGGCGCACCGACATGGGCAGGCTCTCCGGGCTGGTCAAGACCAAGCTCGGCGGCTAGATTCGGGGCGACGCCCCGATGATTCCAGACTCGTTCAAGCAGGACCTCCTCAATCGCGTCGATATCGTCGACGTGGTGTCGCGCTACGTCCAGTTGAGGAAGGGCGGCGCGAATTTCCAGGGGCTCTGCCCTTTCCATACCGAGAAGTCGCCGTCCTTCACGGTGAGCCCCGCCAAGCAGTTCTACCATTGCTTCGGCTGCGGCGCGCACGGCAACGCCATCGGTTTCATGATGGCCTACGCGAGCATGGGATACGTCGATGCGGTGAAGGATCTCGCCGCGGGCGCGGGCATGACGGTGCCCGAGGCGCCGCGCTCCCCGCAGGAGGCCGAGCGGCGTGAGCGGGAGACGGACCTCTACGCCGTGATGGACAAGGCGATGGAGTTCTTCCGCGCGCAACTCAAGGAATCGCCCAAGGCGATCGCCTACCTCAAGGGCCGCGGTCTGACCGGCGAGATCGCGGCGCGCTTTCGCATCGGCTACGCGCCGGACGACTGGCAGGGCCTTAAGGCTGCGTACCCGGACTACCAGGACAAGTCCCTTGCGGAGACTGGCCTCGTCATCGACAACGATGAAGGGCGGCGCTACGACCGGTTTCGCGACCGCGTGATGTTCCCGATCCTGAACCAGCGCGGTTCGGTGATCGGATTCGGTGGCCGAGTGCTGGGCGAGGGTGAGCCGAAGTACCTGAACTCCCCGGAAACCGCACTGTTCGAGAAGGGGCGCGAGCTCTACGGCCTCACGCAGGCGCGCGATGCGATCCGAACTGCCGGCCGGGTCCTGGTCGTCGAGGGCTACATGGACGTGGTGGCGCTGGCCCAGTACGGCGTGGCTTACGCGGTCGCAACGTTAGGGACCGCTACCACGCCGATGCACATCACCAAGCTGCTGCGCCTGGCCGACGAGGTCGTGTTCTGTTTCGACGGGGACAAGGCCGGCCGCAAGGCCGCCTGGCGGGCGCTTGAAGTGAGCCTGCCCCTCGCGGTCGACCACAAGCCTATGCGATTCCTTTTCCTCCCCGCGGAGCACGACCCCGACAGTTACGTGAGGGCGCACGGCCAGGAGGTGTTCGAGCGCCTCGCCCGCGAGGCGCAGACGCTCTCGGGGTTCCTGCTCGGCGAACTGCGCGCGAATTCGGATCTCGTGACCGCGGAAGGCCGCTCCAAGTTCATGACCGAAGCGAAACCCCACCTGCAGAAAATCACGGCGCTAGGCCTGAAACTTCAGCTCGTGAAGGAGGTGGCCGAACTCGCCGGGTTCTCCCAGGACGAGGCGGAGGACCTGCTCGAATTGCGCGCACCCGGCACCCGCAGCTTCGTGCGGCGCGCACCGGCGAAGGCCGCGACGCCGCTCGTGAATTCCGACGAGCAGCGGCTGCTGCGATGCGTGCTCGCGAAGCCCGGCCTGGTCGGCAAGATCGAGTTCGACCTGCTGGACGAGCGCCGGCCGGAGGTTTCGCTGCTGCAAAGGATCGCGACGCTCTGCGAGGAGAGGGAGCCGTCGGCGCCGATGCTGATCGAGCATTTCCAGGGGACCGGGGACGGGGACCTTCTGATCCAGTCCCTGAAGGCGTTGGAAGAGCACGGGCCGCATGCGGACGCGGCCGAGCAGGAGTTGCAGCACAACCTCATCAACCTTCGCATCAGGCGCAAGAACGAGGAGTGCGACGTCCTCAAGCTCCGGGCCGATGCGGACCGGTCCCACGCCCCGGCGTACCTGAAAAGCCTGAATGAACTCCACGTCCTGAAGGCCCGGCTCAGGGGACAGGAGACAGGGCAATAGCTCTGCTATAATAGAGGGTTACCCTTCCCGATAAGCCGCTTGCCCAGGTCCGGGCGGGTCGTGGCCGGGATCTCAGCGCGAGGCAGGAATGGCTAAAGACAAGCGTAAGCAGGCAGCGAAGAAAGCAGCCCCCGCGAAGAAAAAGGTCAGGATCGTCAAGCCCTTGAAAGCCAAGGCCGCTGCCAGGAAGCCGGCCAAGGCCGCCAAGCCCCTCGCGCGCCGTCCCGCCACGAAGAAGAAGTCCGCCGTCACGAAACCGGTGGCGAAGAAGGTCCACGCCAAGCCGGTGAAGAAGCCGCTCTCCAAGCCCGTGCTCAAGCACGCGGCCAAGAAGCTGCCGGCGCCCGTCGCAGCCAAAGGCGCCAAGGACAAGAAGCCCCTCGCGGCCGACAAGGCCGCCGCAGCCAAGGACGCACTCAAGGGCGGCAAGAAGGCGATCCCGGCCGTTGCGGCCAAGCCTGAACAGCCGGCCGCCGCCGGCAAGGGCGCCGCGAAGCCGACGATCAAGAGCACCAAGGTCGCGCTCGAACTGCTCGAAGCCAAGGTCAACAGCCTGAAGGCGGGCAAGGGACGTCCGGGCCGCAAGGGCCGCAAGGATGCCTTCCTCGCCAATTCGCCCGAGCTGCCGAAAGAGGACGCCGAGACGCGCCGCATGCGCCTGCGCAACCTCATCAAGCTCGGGAAAGAGCGGGGCTTCCTGACCTACGCCGAGGTCAACGACCACCTGCCGGACGACCTCGTCGACGCCGAGCAGATCGAGTCGATCATCACGACCTTCGGCGACATGGGCATCCAGGTCTTCGACCAGGCGCCCGACCAGGAAACGCTGCTGATCAACGAGGCCGCGCCGGTTGCCGCCACGGACGAGGACGTCGAGGAGCAGGCCGAGGCCGCGCTGTCGACCGTGGATTCCGAGTTCGGCCGCACGACCGACCCGGTGCGCATGTACATGCGCGAGATGGGCTCGGTCGAGCTCCTCACGCGCGAGGGCGAGATCGAGATCGCCAAGCGTATCGAGGAAGGCCTGAAGCACATGATCCAGGCGATCTCCGCCTGCCCGACCACGGTCCAGGACATCCTCGACCTCGCCGAGAAGGTCGAGAAGGACGAGATGCGCATCGACGAGGTCGTCGACGGGCTGATCGACCCGAACGCCAAGGACGACTTCGACCCGAAAAAGGTCGAGGCGGCGGTCGAGGAGGAGGATAAGGACGTCAGCGAGGAGGAGGAGGCCGACGACGACGGCGCGATCGCCGCGGCCAACCTGCTGCAGCTGAAGACCGACGCGCTCGAGAAGTTCGCCCGCATCCGGCGCCTCTACGAGAAGATGAAGAGGGCGCTCGAGGCCAAGGGCTCGAAGGACAAGGACTACCTCAACGCGCGCGACAAGATCTCCAACGAACTGATGGCGATCCGCTTCACTGCGCGCACCGTCGAGCGGTTGTGCGACAGCCTGCGCCGCCTGGTTGAGCAGATCAGGTCCCATGAGCGCGAGATCCTCGACATCTGCGTGCGCAAGGCCGGCATGCCGCGCCAGCATTTCATCAAGGTGTTCCCGGGCAGCGAAGGCTCGCGCCGCTGGCTGACCGCGGAGATCAACGGCAACCATGCATGGAGCACCGGCCTCATCCGCCTCGAGCCGTCCGTGCTCGAGCTGCTGGGCAAGATGGTTGCCGTGCAGCAGAAGATCGGGATCTCCCTCAAGGAACTGAAGGAGATCAACAAGCAGATGTCGACCGGCGAGGCCAAGGCCCGCCGCGCCAAGCGTGAAATGACCGAGGCGAACCTGCGCCTCGTGATCTCGATCGCGAAGAAGTACACCAACCGGGGCCTGCAGTTCCTCGACCTGATCCAGGAAGGCAACATCGGCCTGATGAAGGCGGTGGACAAGTTCGAGTACCGCCGCGGCTACAAGTTCTCGACCTATGCCACGTGGTGGATCCGCCAGGCGATCACCCGCTCGATCGCGGACCAGGCGCGGACCATCCGCATCCCGGTGCACATGATCGAGACGATCAACAAGATGAACCGGATCAGCCGCCAGATCCTGCAGGAGACCGGTTCCGAGCCGGACCCCGCCACGCTCGCCACGCGCATGGAGATGCCCGAGGAGAAGATCCGCAAGATCCTCAAGATATCGAAGGAGCCGATCTCGATGGAGACCCCGATCGGCGACGACGACGATTCGCACCTCGGCGACTTCATCGAGGACCAGGCCACGATGGCGCCGTCCGACGCGGCGACCTATTCGAGCCTGCGCGACGCGACCAAGGAGGTGCTGGACACGCTTACGCCGCGCGAGGCGAAGGTGCTGCGCATGCGCTTCGGCATCGAGATGTCGACCGACCACACGCTGGAGGAAGTGGGCAAGCAGTTCGACGTGACGCGCGAGCGGATCCGCCAGATCGAGGCCAAGGCCCTGAGGAAGCTGCGCCACCCGTCGCGTTCGGAGCGGCTGAAGAGCTTCCTCGACCAGGAAGGCTGAGCGCGCGGGACCGGCCGTAGCCCAACGGGCTGCCTAGGGGCGGCCCGTTCCATTTCAGGAGCCTGCATGAAAGTCGTCGAGTACTATTTTTCGCCCGTGTCGCCCTGGACCCACCTCGGACACGAGCGGTTCGCGGAAATCGCGGCCCGCCATGGCGCTTCGGTCAACGCGAAGCCCGTGGACTACGGCGTGATCTTTCCCGTGTCCGGCGGCCTGCCGCTCGGCAAGCGCGCGCCGCAGCGCCAGGCCTACCGTCTTGCGGAGCTCGCCCGTTGGCGCGACCACCTCGGGATCCCGCTGACGGTCCAGCCGAAGTTCTTCCCGGCCGACGGTACGCAAGCGGCACAGCTCATCGCTGCAGCGCCCGAGGCGGTCAGGATGGCCGTCGCGGGCGACGTGCTTTCCGCCGTGTGGGTGCGCGAGGAGGACATCGCGGACCGGGCGACACTGGCCGCGATCGCCGCGCGGCATGGCATTGCGGACCTCGAGGGAGCCCTCGAAGGGGGCAAGGCGGTCTATGCGGCAAACACGCAGGAAGGGCTCGCGCGCAGCGTGTTCGGCGCGCCCACGTACGTGTACCGGGACGAGCTGTTCTGGGGCCAGGACCGGCTCGACTTCCTCGACCGCGCGCTGGCGCGCGTCTGACAAATCATATGAGCGCAGCGGGACGCACATTTCGGTTGACCGAATCGGGGCGGGCGGCAAGCACCGGCGACGACCTTTCGGTGCCCGCGGACTACCGGCGTATCCTTGCGCTCGTTTCCGCAGATACGCACTTCGACGTGATCCGGGGCGCGTTGCGGCGATATCCCGACAAGCTGATCGGCGAGTGGGTCGAGGAACTCGAGGAAATCGGGTATCTCGAGGCTGTTCCGAGCGAGGCCGATTTCGACCTGGATTTCACCAGGATTCTCGCCCCTGCTGCACAGGCCAGGTTGACCGGCGACGATGCGAAGCAGATCCAGGCCGAGGCGAGATCCGCCGAAGCGGAACTCGCGAAAGCCGGCGCCTGGATTGCCGAGGCGCGGCTGAGGAACCGGCCTGCCACGACCAAGGCGAAGGCCGACACGACGGTGCTGATCGTCGAGGACGACCCGGACCAGCTCGCGCTCGCGGACCTTAGGGTTTCGATGGCAGGCTATCGCGTGCGCGCTGCGACCTGCGCCAGGGAGCTGCTTGACGACCTTCGCAACCAGCCGCTGCCCGACATCCTCCTGCTCGACGTGATGCTGCCGGACGGCAACGGGTTCGATATTCTTGCCAAGCTGCGCCAGCACCCCAAATTCGCCCTGTTGCTGGTGGCGCTGCTGACCGCGAAAGACGACCCGAAGGAAATCATCAAGGGCCTGGGGCTGGGGGCGGACGCCTACATCACCAAGCCCTATAGCAAAACCATCCTCGCCGACACCATTGGGCGGATCCTGAAGGTGAAGTAGCCCGGGCAACCTGCAATAATCCCCCCGCGGGCCGTTAGCTCAGTCGGTTAGAGCAGAGGACTCATAATCCTTTGGTCGTTGGTTCGAGTCCAACACGGCCCACCATCAGGATTCCGCGGGGGCGTTGCCCGCCCGCAAGCGCTGCAGGGCATGGCCGAACTCCAGGACGATCGACCGGTCATGGTCGTTCATTTTCAGTGCCCCCGTTTCCCCGGGCAGGTACCAGCCCATCGCCTGTCCCTCGCCCAACGTCAGTTCCCCGCCGGCGTATTCCTCGTGGAACACGTGGATCGTGTGCACGTTGCCGCGATAGGTGATGCTCAGGGTCTTGAAGAAGGCGGGGGCGGCCAGTTCGTAGCCCAGTTCCTCCCGGCATTCCCTCTTCACGGCATCGGCGGGCGACTCGCCGGCCTCGACGCCGCCGCCGAAGAACGCCCAATAGTCGGGAAATGTCGGGGCGTCCTTGGTGCGGTGCTGGAGCAGGATCCTGCCGTCCGCCTTGTAGAGCAGGAGCACCGATACGATTCGTGCTGGCATGCAGGGATGGTAGCGGCAAAAAAGAAAACGGGCTTCGCAAGAAGCCCGTTTGTCTTTGAAGCGGTGTCTGCTTAGATCTGGCGGCAGAGCAGGTAGATGTTGGTGCCGGTTTCCGCGTATGCCCCGCTGGTGACTGCGGAGACATTGGGGTTGGGTGTGGCCTGCAGGCCCCCGCGGACTCCGCCTGTGGTGATCAGGCCGTCGTCCATCGAGGTGTCGATCGCGATCGCGACCTTGTCCGGGATGTTCGCCGAGCACAGCATCAGGCTCGAGATGCCGCCCAGCGTCGAGGCGCCCGCGCCGTCGCCGGTCTGCACGCCGAGCATGCCGGTGAACGCGTTGGTCGGTTGCTGGGTCCCGTTGCCCGCGACGAAGCCCGCGCGGCGCAGGTGATCCCACCACAGCCGCGACTCGTCGGTGGCGGTGGCGCTGTTGTACAGGCCCGCCACGACGCCGTTTCCGGCTTCAGGGGCGGTGGCTATCGCCGCACCCGCCCAGCGCGTGGCAGCGTTGGCATCGTCCCCCGGGATCGCGCGATACCGGTCCTGGTAGCCGTGGTAGGCAGCCGAAACACCCGAGAAGTCCGCCATGGCGTTCTTGATCTTGGCCTGGATGATCATCTCCTGACCTTTCAGGATGCCACCCAGCAGCAACCCGATGATCACGAGGACGATGGCGATCTCGACCAGCGTGAAGCCCTTCTGGGTGGATTTCATTGTCGTGCCCTTTCCTGTTTGACTGGGTTATACCGAAAAATAGTATCGCTATTACAATTGCTTAGCAAGTAATAATTCAGGTGACTTCGCATCGTCCGGCGACAGGGGCAGCCGGGCCTAATCGTCGTCGTCCGCCTTCTTCGGGTTGGCGGCCGCCTGTGCCTTGGCGCGGGCTTCCTCCTGCCGGGCGGCGCCGGTGCGCCCCTCCTGGCGCTTGTCCGGCGACCAAGCGGTGTCGTCGACCACTTTCCCGTTGCGCAGGACCTGGATGCGGGGCCCCCGGACACGGTCGGATTCGCTGTACCACGGTGGCGGCGTGTTCTTTATGACCACGGCGCCCTGCGGATCCTTCCAGTAATACAGCTGCGCCTGCACGGTGAACGGGAGCAGCGCCAGGGCCAGTCCCGTCAGCAGGGGGATGCGGGATGCGGAGCGGTATATGGTGCAAGGGGCGGGCATGGGAATCGCGGGCGGGCCGAGTGCAGGGAGGATACCGGAAAACCCCAATCGGCCACGAGGCTGCTCCCGTGGTCCCCTCAACGGAAGTCCCGGCTCCCGGTGGCCAGTTCCCCGAGCAGCCGGCTGTCGTCGACCAGCCGGCGCGCGATCAGGTGCACCACGTTGCCCTCGCGCTCCAGTGCCCCGTGTACCGTCATCAGCCTCGATGCGAGGAGTTCCCGGCGCTGCCTTTCGACCAGGGCCGGCCAGACGATCACGTTGACCCAGCCGGTCTCGTCTTCCAGCGTCACGAACACCGTGCCGGAGGCGGTGCCCGGGCGCTGCCGGCCGGTGACGATGCCCGTCACCGTGGCCGCGCTGCCGTGCGGCAGCCGCATCAGGGCTTCGGCCGTGATCGAGCGCGAATGCCCCCCGAGGCGCGGCCGAAGCAGCGCAAGGGGATGCCGGCCCAGCGTGAGGCCTACGCTCCCGTAGTCGGCCACGAGGTCCTCGCCTTCGGTCGGCGCGCGCAGCGTGGAGGCCTCTTCCCCGGCGGCGGTGTCGCGCAGCGGGAGTGAGTACGGAGGTGGGGACGCCTCGATGCCGGCCACCCGCCACAACGCTTCGTGCCGGTGGCCGGTGATCCGCTCGAGTGCGCCGGCTTTCGCCAGCGCGGCCAGGTCCCGGCGACCGAGCGCCGCACGGTCCGCGAGGTCGGCGGCGGATTCGAACGGCGCTGCTTCGCGCGCCACCGCGACCCGCTCGCCGGCGGCCCGCCCGAGCCCGTTCGTCATCCGCAGGCCGAGCCGGACCTCGGGCCCGCCTTCCACCTCTTCCAGGGTGCAGTCCCAGCCGCTGGAGAGCACATCGACCGGGCGTACCTCCACCCCGCGCCGCATCCCGTTGGCCCTGGCCGCGTCCTGCACCAGTTGCGAGGGCGAGTAGAACCCCATCGGCTGGCTGTTGAGCAGCGCGCAGAGGAATTCCGCCGGGTGATGGAGCTTGAGCCAGGCCGAGGCGTAGGCGAGCAGCGCGAAGCTTGCCGAGTGGGACTCCGGGAACCCGTACTCGCCGAAGCCCTGGATCTGCCTGAAGAGGCGGTCGGCGTACTCCCGCGTGTGGCCTGTCCCGAGCAGGCCGGCGATGAGCTTCTGCTGGAACGGGCCCAGGCCGCCTCTCCTCTTCCATGCGGCCATCGCGCGCCGCAACTGGTCGGCCTCGCCGGGCGAGAATCCGGCGGCGGCAATGGCGATCGCCATGACCTGCTCCTGGAACAGCGGCACGCCGAGGGTGCGCTTGAGCACGCCTTTCACCTCTTCGCTCGGGTACTCGATCGGCTCGAGCCCGTGCTTGCGGCGCAGGTAGGGGTGGACCATGTCGCCCTGGATGGGGCCGGGGCGCACGATCGCGATCTCGATCACCAGGTCGTAGAATTTTTCCGGCTTCAACCGCGGCAGCATCGACATCTGCGCGCGCGACTCGATCTGGAACACGCCCACGGTGTCGGCTTTCTGCATCATCGCGTAGACCGCCGGGTCCTCGGCGGGGATGTCCTGCATCCGCAGCGGCGCGCCCCTGCGGGATCCGATGAGGTCGAGCGTGCGCCGGATCGCCGACAGCATGCCGAGCGCCAGCACGTCGACCTTGAGCAGGCCCACGGCGTCGAGGTCGTCCTTGTCCCATTGGATGATCGAGCGCCCGGGCATCGCCGCATTCTCGATCGGCACGAGGCGCGAGACCTTGCCGCGCCCGATCACGAAGCCGCCGACGTGCTGCGAGAGGTGCCGCGGGAACCCGCGCAACGCGCCGACCAGCCGGATCAGTTGCCGGACGGCGAGGGCGTCCGGATCGAAGCCGGACTCCCTCAGCCGCGCGGGCAGCGCGTCGGCCTCGTCCCACCAGGCGAGCAGCTTGCCGAGGCGCTCGACCTGCTCGAGCGAAAATCCCAGCGCCCGGCCGAGGTCGCGCAGCGCGCTCTTCGAGCGGTAGCTGATCACGGTTGCGGCGATCGCGGCCCGGTCCCGGCCGTACTTTTCGTAGATGTACTGTATGACCTCCTCGCGCCGGTCGTGCTCGAAATCGACGTCGATGTCGGGAGGCTCGTTGCGCTCGCGCGAGATGAAGCGTTCGAACAGGCCGTTGGAGCGCAACGGGTCGATCTCGGTGATGTGCAGGCAATAGCACACCGCCGAGTTGGCCGCCGAGCCCCGCCCCTGGCAGAGGATCCCCTTGCCACGCGCGAACCGCACGATGTCGTCGACCGTCAGGAAGAAGTGCTCGTAGGCGAGTTCCGCGATCAGCCCGAGTTCGTGCCGGAGCTGCGCGGCCACGTTGTGGGGGATGCCTGCCGGGTAGCGCGCGGCCGCGCCTTCGGCGACGCGCTTTTCCAGCCAGCTGGCCGGTGTTTCTCCCCGGGGTACGAGTTCCTCCGGGTACTCGTAACGCAGTTCGTCGAGGGAAAACGTGCAGCGCGCGGCGATCGCCAGCGTTTCGGCGAGCAGCGCTTCCGGGTAGACCTGCGCGAGGCGCACGCGCCGGCGCAGGTGGCGTTCCGCGTTCGGGAAGAGCGCGTGCCCGGCTTCGGAGACCGGGACGCCCAGCCGCACTGCGGTGAGGGTGTCCTGCAGCGCTCGCCGCGAGCGCGCGTGCATGTGCACGTCGCCTGCCGCGACGAGCGGCAGCCCGCAGGCCACGCCCAGCGCCTGCAATTCGGCGAGGCGCGCCTTGTCGCGCGGGCCGTAATGCAGCTCGACGGCGATCCACGCGCGGTCCGCGAACCGCCCGGCCAGCCAGCGCGCATGCGCTGCTTCGATGCGCTTGCCGGGCGCGAGCAGCGCGAGGCATCCGGGCAGGCCCGGGTCGAGGTCCGCGCGGGATAGCCTGTAGGTTCCCTTCCTCGCGCGGCGGCGGCCGGCGGTGATCAGTTCGCACAGGTTGCCGTAGCCCTCGCGGCCGGTGGCGAGCAGCACGAGCTTCGGCCCGTCCTCGAGCGTGATCTCGCTGCCGACGATGAGTTTCAAGCCGAGTTCCCTTGCCGCGACGTGCGCGCGCACGATACCCGTGAGCGAGCATTCGTCCGTGACCGCCAGCGCCGCATAGCCCAGCGCATGCGCCTGCGCGACGAGTTCGGCGGGATGCGATGCGCCGCGCAGGAAGCTGAAGTTGGAGACGCAGTGCAGCTCCGCGTAGCCTGGCAAGGCGATATCCATGCGGATCAGCCGAAGATGCCGTGCAGGTACCAGTGCTGCTGCGTCCCACCCCTTTCGCGGTAGACCCAAAGCAGCGATTCCGTGGGCGTGCGCGCCACGAAGTAGTCGCGCGCCGCGTCATGGCCGTCCCACCAGCCCGACTCGATGCGCTCGGGCCCGGCCAGCAGCGCGAGCGGCCCGTCGAACTGTGGCGCGGCGCCGGCATCCTCCAGGCGCCTGGGCTTTTGTAGCAGCCACAGCGGCCGGGTACCGAACTCGAGCGCTTCGCCGCGCACGCCGGGCTCGGCCACGCGCCATGCGGCCTCGGGCCGGTGGGCGGCATGCGTCGCGATGCCGCTCACCGCGTGGGTGCCGAGCCGCGCGCGCAGGCGCTCGATGAGGCCATGCCAGTCGCCCGGGCGCTTGAGGGTGTCGTCGAGCAGGTCGAGGTTCTCATGCACGACCGCGAGGATTTCGTCGGCCGCCAGCGCAATGCCGCGCACCGGTGCCGTGAGCGCGAGCGCGGAGAGTTTCTCGCGCGCGAGCAGCGCGAGGTGTCCCGCGTCGCGGCCCGGCCGCACGAGACCCACCTCGACGTCGGTACGCTCGTTTCCCTTGTGGAGGAGTCCGATGCGAAAGCGCTGCACGCCGCCGTCGCGCGCGGCGAGGAAGCCCGCGAGTTGCACGATCAGCCGCCGCACCGCGAACACCAGGGCCCCGGCCTCGCCGACCTCGGAGGGCAGCTCCAGCCCGGCGTGGAAGCGCTCCGGCGGGGAGAAGAACGCGCGCGGGTCGGGCCGCGTGCCGAGCGCGCGGTCGAGTGCGTCGATGAGCTCCTGGCCGAACCTTCGGGCGAGCCCGGCGCGCGGCAGCGCGAGCACTTCGCCCAGGGTGCGCACGCCCATGGCCTCCAGCGTCGCGAGGGTGCGCGCGTCGCACTCGAGCGATTCGACGGGTAGCGGCTGCAGCCTGCGAACGAGGTCCCCGGGGGTGGTGCAGGACGAGGGAGAGCCGCCGCGCGCGAGCAGCCATGCGCCGTGCGCGGTCGGCGCGCAAGCGACTGCGGCGCTGAAGCCCATATCCGCCGCACCCTGCGCGAGGCCGGCGGCGATGGGCGCAATCCCGCCGAACAGTTTCAGGCTCCCGGAGACTTCGAGCGCCAGGCCGCACGGGCCGGCGGCGCCTGCGACGAGCGCCACGTTCGGGGTGTAGCGACCGGCCCATGCGGCCACGCCCTCGAGCGTTGCGTGTTCCTCGCTTGCGTCGCGTTCACGGAAGCGCAGGCCGTGCACGAGGGCCGCGGCGGCGGCACGCGCCATGCGGGGACGCACGCCCTGCGCGAAAGCCGCCGCGTTGCAGTCGAGGACATGGCGGCCCTCCGCCACCGCCCAGGGGTCAGCCGTGGAGGAGGCGCGCAGGAAGGATTCGAGCGGCAGGCGCGGCAGGTAAAGGGCGATCCATTGCATGGTCGATGACGGTGGCGGCGCGCGGCGGTTCGACCACCGGCGCAGGAGTGAGCAGGATCGGCCGGGCCAGGGGCCCGCCGCGGCGCTTGAGGACCCGGACCGCGAGCCCGCCTTGCATGCCCTCCAGGTGCAGGCGCAGCGCCGCGGGCGAGGCTTCGCGCGCGGCGAGCGGCGCGCGGAACAGGAATGCGAGCGCAGGGCTGCCCTCGGCTGCGATCTGCAGCCGCCGCAGTTGCGCGAAGGAGGCTTTTTCCGGCCAGCCGAGCACCGCGCCGCAGGCACCCGATTGCAGCGCCTGCTCGATCGCCCACAGCGAATCCTGCGGCGAGCGGGTGCGCACGATCATGACCCGCGCGAGGTCGATGCCCGCGGCCTCGAGCGCCGGGGCGTACGGCAGGTAGGGCGGGGCGATCCACGCGATCCACCGCCCCTCGGCGGACAGCCGCGCGAGCGCCGGGCCGAGCGCCCGGATCTCGCCTATGCCCGCGTGTTCCGGCAGCAGTTCGGTCAGCGTGCCGGAAGGCCAGCCTCCGCCGGGCAGTTCGGCGTCGAGCCCGGCGAAGCCGCTCGGGACGACCGGCAGTTCGGCGCGCGACAACTCACCTGCGCGCCACACGAGGCCGTGCCGCAGGATGTCGCCGAGGGCTGAGAGGGCGGAAAGCGAATGCATCGGGTGGATATGCGAACGGCCGGGAAGGCCGGCAGGGGGGGCTCGTTACTGTGTTTTTATACAGTAAACGACTGGCCGCCAAAAAGCAACGCCTGCAGCGAGCGCCGCAAGCGCCTTGCCTATTTCGCCGCCGCGTTCGTCCCGGCGTTCGTTCCTGTGGCGAGGTTCGCGCGCTCGAGCCGCGCCACGTAGTTGCGCATCTGCTCGCGCGACAGGGCGGGCAGGTCGACGAAGCGGCAGCCGACCTGCAGTTCCTTCCCGCCGGGCTGCGCTTCCCGCACGTAAACGATGTTCAGCACGCAGCGCATCGCGCCGACACCGGGGACTTCGAGGCTGCAGTCGGTGAAGGTCCTGCCATGAGCGATGGCGGCGTTCGTGGCCGGCAGCGACAGGCCGAGGCCGCCGGTGGAGACGTCGGTCACACGCAGCCGCAATTCCCCGCCGCCCGGACCCTGCGGGTCGGCATGCGGGCGCAGCGCACAGAAGGACGGCTTGTCCTTCTGCGTCGGGACGCGGACCGATTCCCTGCGCTGCATGCGCGCGAGCAGGTCCGGGATCCGCGCGCGTAATGCGTCCCGCCCGCTGAACCGGGTGATCTCGGCATGCGTGGCGATGAACAGGATCCGCACCGAGTCGAGGGAGGTCTCCACGCCGAACGAGCCAGCCGCAAGCAGCCGGGCCAGCGTGGCATGGTCTCCGCCGGGCGAGAACAGCAGTTCCTCGTAGGCCGGGTTGATGCCCAGCAGTTCGGTGTGCATGAAATCGTCGGCTTCCCCGAAATACAGCGACACCGGGGTGCTGCGGGACGCCAGGGCGCGCAGCAGCGCAAGCATGTCGACGCCCTTGCGCACGAGATAGCGCTGGTTTTCAGAGGCGTTGAGGGCGAGCGAAAAGCGGTTGATCGACATGGTTTCGGGGGGCTGCGGGGGATGGCGGGATTATGGCGTGGCCGCCCGGAAACGGGCCAGGCAGCGTGCGCATCATATTAGTGCGTTCACGGAAAGGGCGCACCAATTCGGATTCGCCTGTCGTTGCGAGTCCCCGGCACCGACCTTCTTACAGCCCGGTCAGCTTCCATCATTGCATTGTTTGATAAGGCATAAATGCCGCTTCCGATACCTGCGCCGCGGCATGGCACAGGCCGTGCAAATAGGCGGGGGGACGTGCGGGATCGTCGCAGCCGGGATCGGTGCAGCGGGTCGCATGGAATTCGAACGCTCATCAATCCGGGAGAAAGCAAACATGCAACGCAGAGGGTTTCTGAAAAAACTGGCAGTGGGCGCCGCCGTCGCCGCTGCTTACAGCTACGGGCCGTACGCACTGGCCGCCGATACCATCAAGGTCGGCATCCTGCATTCGCTGTCGGGCACGATGGCAATCAGCGAGACGGTGCTGAAGGACGTGGCGCTGATGACGATCGAGGAGATCAACGCCAAGGGCGGCGTGCTGGGCAAGAAGCTCGAGCCCGTGGTCGTCGACCCGGCCTCCAACTGGCCCCTCTTCGCAGAGAAGGCCAAGCAGCTCGTCGGCCAGGACAAGGTCTCGGTCGTGTTCGGCTGCTGGACCTCGGTGTCCCGCAAGTCCGTGCTGCCGGTGTTCAAGGAACTCAACGGCCTCCTGTTCTACCCGGTGCAGTACGAGGGCGAAGAGCTCGAGAAGAACGTGTTCTACACGGGCGCGGCGCCCAACCAGCAGGCGATCCCCGCGACCGAGTACCTGATGAGCAAGGAAGGCGGCGGCGCGAAGCGCTTCGTGCTGCTCGGCACCGACTACGTCTACCCGCGCACGACCAACAAGATCCTGCGCGCGTTCCTGAAGTCCAAGGGCGTCGCCGACAAGGACATCGACGAGAAGTACACCCCGTTCGGCCACAGCGACTACCAGACCATCGTTGCCGACGTGAAGAAATTCGCCGCCGGTGGCAAGACCGCGGTGATCTCGACGATCAACGGCGACTCGAACGTGCCGTTCTACAAGGAACTGGGCAACCAGGGCCTCAAGGCGACGGACGTGCCGGTCGTGGCGTTCTCGGTGGGCGAAGAGGAACTGCGCGGCGTGGACACCAAGCCGCTGGTCGGCCACCTCGCGGCGTGGAACTACTTCATGTCGCTGAAGAACCCGGCCAACGACGACTTCAAGAAGAAGTGGGCCGCCTACGCCAAGAAGATGAAGCTGCCGGGTGCCGACAAGCCGCTGACCAACGACCCGATGGAAGCGACGTACATCGGCATCTACATGTGGAAGCAGGCCGTCGAGAAGGCCAAGACCACGGACGTCAACAAGGTGATCCCGGCGGTCGGCGGGCAGACCTTCAAGGCGCCGTCGGGCTTCACGGCCAAGATGGACGAGAAGAACCACCACCTGCACAAGCCCGTATTCATCGGCGAAGTGCAGGCCGATGGCCAGTTCAAGGTGGTCTGGAAGACGCCCGGCCCGGTGAAGGCCGCCCCCTGGAGCCCGTTCATCGCGGGCAACGACAAGAAAAAGGGTGAGCCGGAGTAATCCAGTACAGTTCCTTCCCCGCGGCAGTCCCGGCCAGAGCACCGGCCGGGCCCGCGGGCCCCATTGCAGCATGACGCATGGCCCGAACCGGGTCGCGCGGCATCCCGAAGACAGACGATGACTTTCGTGCGCTTGATCCGATGCGTTCTGGCCGTGTTCGCCCTTGCCGCGGCCATGCCCGCCGCCGCGCTGACACCGGAGCAGATCGGCAAGCTGGTCGCCACGGAAACCGACGCGCGCATCGAAACGCTGAATGCCGTGGCCGCCGCCGGGGACGAGAGTGCCATCGCGTTCCTGCAGGCGCTTGCCGAGGGCAATGTCCAGACCTCGGCCTCCGCGAAGAAGATCGTCATCATGGCCGACGGCAAGGGCGTGGATGCGCTCACCGGCAAACCGGTCGACAAGCTCCCCGAGGACCTCGACGAGGTCATCGCCAACAACGTGTTCCGGCGCGAGCTCGCCGCCGCCCTCGCCACACTCAGGCTCACCTCGGCCGACCGCGCCGTGCGCCTCGCCGCGGCCAAGACCCTCCAGGACGAGACCGAGTCGGACCGCCTGCCGATCGTCGAGCGCGCGATCGCGAAGGAATCCGACGCCGAGATCAAGGGGCTGCTCGAGCGCGTGCGCGCAAACCTGCAGCTGAACAGCAAGGACAAGGCGGTGCGCCTCGCGGCCATCACGTCGCTGGCCTCGAGCGTGAACCCGAACACCAAGACGATCCTGCTCGAGATCCTCGCCAGGAAAGGCGCGGACTTCGCGGAGCCGGACGCCGACATCCGCTTCGCCGCGCAGAAGTCGCTGGCCGAGGTCGAAGGCCGCCTCGCCACCGGCGAGCGCATCGGCCAGGTGTTCAGCGGCGCGTCACTCGGCTCGATCCTGCTGCTGGCGGCGCTCGGCCTGGCGATCACCTATGGGCTCATGGGCGTCATCAACATGGCGCACGGCGAGTTGATCATGATCGGCGCCTACACGACGTACGTCGTGCAGAAGCTCGTGCGTACGCATGCACCCGACCTCTTCGACTGGTACCTGCTTGCGGCGCTGCCCGCGTCCTTCATGGTCGCGGCGGCCGTCGGCATGCTCCTCGAGCGGGGTGTGATCCGGTACCTCTACGGCCGTCCCCTCGAGACATTGCTTGCCACCTGGGGCATCAGCCTGGTGCTGATCCAGGCCGTGCGCACGATCTTCGGCGCGCAGAACGTGCAGGTCGAGAACCCGGTGTGGATGTCGGGCGGGGTGGAACTGCTCACCAACGTCGTGCTGCCCTGGAGCCGCATCGTCATCATCGGGTTTTCGGGCGTGGTGCTGCTGCTGGTATGGCTCGCGCTGACCCGCACGCGCCTCGGGCTCTTCGTGCGCGGCGTCACGCAGAACCGGGCGATGGCCTCGTGCCTGGGCATCCACACCGGGCGCATCGACACCTGGTGCTTCGGCCTGGGCTCGGGGATCGCGGGCCTCGCCGGCTGCGCGCTGTCGCAGATCGGCAACGTGGGGCCCGACCTCGGCCAGGGGTACATCGTCGACTCGTTCATGGTGGTGGTGCTGGGCGGCGTGGGCCAGCTCGCGGGCACCGTCTATGCGGCCATAGGCCTGGGCATCGTCAACAAGTTCCTCGAGGGGATTTCCGGGGCGGTGCTGGCGAAGATCACCGTGCTGGTGTTCATCATCATCTTCATCCAGAAGCGCCCGCAGGGGATGTTCGCGCTCAAGGGGCGGTTCGCCGATGCGTAAGTCCGGCCCCGGGGCGCTGTTCGGGTCGCGCGGCTGGGGCGCGGTCGTCGCCGCGCTGATCCTGATCTGCGCGGTGGCGCCGCTGCTCAACCTGGTCGTGCCGAAGGAAAGCATCTTTCACATGTCCGACTTCAGCGTCTCGCTGATCGGCAAGATCATGTGCTACGCGATCGTGGCCCTCGCCATGGACCTGATCTGGGGCTACACGGGAATCCTGTCGCTGGGCCACGGCCTGTTCTTCGCGCTCGGCGGTTATGCGTTCGGCATGTACCTGATGCGTTCGATCGGGCTGGACGGCGTCTACAAGAGCCCGCTGCCGGACTTCATGGTGTTCCTCGACTGGAAGGCCTACCCCTGGTACTGGAGCTTCACCGACCATTTCCTCTACAGCCTGTTGCTCGTGGTGCTGGTGCCTGGACTGCTCGCCTTCGTGTTCGGCTACTTTGCCTTCCGTTCGCGCATCAAGGGTGTGTACTTCTCGATCATCACGCAGGCGCTGACCTTCGCCTTCATGCTCCTGTTCTTCCGCAACGACACGGGGTTCGGCGGCAACAACGGCTTCACCGACTTCAAGCGCATCCTCGACATCCCGATCTTCACGCCGCAGATGCGGATGACCCTTTTCGTGCTTTCCGGCCTCGCGCTGATCGGCACGCTGCTGCTCGGGCGCTGGATCGTCACCTCCAAGCTCGGCCGGGTGCTGACCGCGATCCGCGACGCCGAGTCGCGCGTGATGTTCTCCGGTTACGACCCGCTCTGGTACAAGCTTTTCATCTGGACGCTGTCAGCGGTGCTGTGCGGGATCGCCGGCGCGCTGTACGTCCCGCAGGTCGGCATCATCAACCCGGGCGAGATGTCGCCGGCCAACTCGATCGAGATCGCGATCTGGGTCGCCGTAGGCGGGCGCGGCACGCTGGTCGGCGCGATCCTCGGCGCCTTCATCGTGAACGGCGCGCGCAGCTGGTTTACCGTGGCCTTCCCGGAATACTGGCTGTTCTTCCTCGGCGCGATCTTCATCGCGGTGACGCTGTTCCTGCCGAATGGCGTCGTCGGCCTCATCGCGCAGTTGCGCGCCAAATGGGTCGCCCGCCGGCAGCAGGCGAAACCGGCATGAAGGAAGCCGTCAAAGACGAAGACCAGGGCACCAGCGGGCCGGCGGCGGTGGGCGGCGGCCGCGTCACCGAGCACGACGTGCTCGACGTCACGCACGGCCCGATCCTGTACCTCGACGACATCACGGTCAGCTTCGACGGGTTCAAGGCGCTGAACAACCTCACGCTCACGATCGAGGCGGGCGAGCTGCGCTGCATCATCGGCCCCAACGGCGCCGGCAAGACGACGATGATGGACGTGATCACCGGCAAGACCCGGCCCGATTCGGGCACGGCGTTCTTCGGCCAGACCATCGACCTGCTGCGCATGACCGAGCCGCAGATCGCGCACGCGGGCATCGGCCGCAAGTTCCAGAAGCCCACGGTGTTCGAGCAGCACACGGTGTTCGAGAACCTCGAGCTCGCCATGAAGACCGACAAGCGCGTGCGCGCGAGCCTGCGCGCGAAGCTCGACTCCGCGCAAGGCGACCTGATCGCGGCGACCCTCGCGCAGATCCAGCTCGCCGACGCGCCCGACCGGATGGCGGGGCTGCTGTCGCACGGCCAGAAGCAGTGGCTGGAGATCGGCATGCTGCTGATGCAGGAGCCGCGCCTGCTGCTGCTCGACGAGCCGGTGGCCGGCATGACCGACGCGGAGACCGAGCGCACGGCAGAGCTCTTCAACACGCTGGCCGGCAAGCACACGCTGATCGTGGTCGAGCACGACATGGACTTCGTCGGCGCGATCGCGCGGACGGTGACCGTGCTGCACGAAGGCAGCGTGCTCGCGGAGGGCGCGATGGACGTCGTGCAGAACGACGAGCGGGTCATCGAAGTCTATCTCGGCAGGTAACCGTGCTCACGATCTCCAACCTCAACCAGTACTACGGCGGCAGCCACATCCTGAGGGATGTCTCCTTCGAGATTCCCAAGGGCGCGTGCACGACCATCCTCGGCCGCAACGGCGTGGGCAAGACTACGCTGCTCAGGTGCCTGGTGGGCCTGGTGCCCGTGCGCTCGGGCAGCCTGATGTTCAACGGCGTGGACATTACCTCGCTGCCGCCGTACGAGCGGGCGCGCCTCGGTGTCGGTTTCGTGCCGCAGGGCCGCGAGATCTTCCCGCGCCTCACCGTCGAGGAGAACCTGCTGATGGGTCTCGCGACCAAGTCGGGCAGCGCGAAGATTCCGGGCCGCATCTTCGAGATGTTCCCGGTGCTGAAGGACATGCTGCACCGGCGCGGCGGAGACCTGTCCGGTGGGCAGCAGCAGCAACTCGCCATCGGCCGGGCGCTCGCCTCGGACCCCAAGCTGCTGATCCTGGACGAGCCGACCGAGGGCATCCAGCCTTCCATCATCAAGGACATCGGCAACGTGATCGCATCGCTCGCCAAGGGCGGCGAGATGGCGATCCTGCTGGTGGAGCAGTACTACGATTTCGCGCAGGCGCTGGCTGACCACTACGTCGTGATGTCGCGCGGCGAAGTGGTGAAGGCCGGGCTCGGCGCGGACATGGAACGCGACAACGTGCGCTCGATGCTCGCCATATAATGGCCCGCAATGATTCCTGCCGAAGCGATTCCGCACCACGCCCTCTCGAGTCCGCACTGGGAGGCATGGCTCGCGCTGGAGTACGAGAAGCGCGCTGAGCGCAGCGTGCTGGCCAGGCGCGGCCACGGCGGCCCGTTGCGTGTGCAGCGCGACCTCTATCCCGAGGGCCAGGGAACCTGCCATACGATCGTCGTGCACCCGCCGGGCGGGATAGCGGGCGGCGATTCGCTGTCGATCGGGGCGAAGCTCGGCCCGCACAGCGCCGCGCTGCTCACTACGCCCGGCGCGGGCAAGTGGTACCGGACCCAGGGCGCGGCCGCCCGGCAATCGCTCGACTTCGAGGTCTCCGCGGGTGCCTCGCTCGAATGGCTGCCGCAGGAGACGATCCTTTTCGACGGCGCGGTGGCGGACATGAAGACCAGCGTGCGGCTGGCCGGCGATGGCGTCTATACGGGATGGGAGATCCTCTGCTTCGGGCGCGCGGCCTCCGGGCAGAAGTTCGCGTCCGGCCTCCTTTCCCAGAAGACGGACATCGTGGCCGACGGGGCGCTCCTCTGGTCCGAGCGCGCGCGCGTGTCGGGCGACGACCCGCTTTTCGCCTCCCCGGTCGGGCTCGCGGGTCGTGGCGTGTGCGCCACGCTGCTTGCCGCGGGTCGCGATGTGTCGAACGAGGTGCTCGCTGCGTGCCGTGAAGTGCCTGCCGGTGCAGGCGCACTTGCAGGCGTGACGCGCCTGCCGCGCCTCGTGATCGCACGCTGGCTCGGGGATTCGGGCGAGGATGCGCGCCGGTACTTCTCCGCGTTGTGGGCGGTGCTGCGCCCGGCGATCCGGCAGCGCGAGGCGGTCGAGCCGCGGATCTGGAGCACCTGATGGACGCCGGGGTCGAAGGACTTACGCGGATGTTTGCCGATGCATGGGCAGGTCGACGCCAGTTCGATGGCATGGGGACGGGACCTGCCACCGCTGCCGAGGCCTATCGCATCCAGGACGGCGTGTTTGCGGCGCGCTATCCGGGCGGTCGGGCGGGTGCCTGGAAGGTGGGCGCCCCGGGGCCGGGCGTCGAGCCCACCGCGGCGCCGATCGGCGAGGTCAGGCAAAGCCCGGCGGCTTTCGGGCCGCAGGCTTTCCGGATGAACGTGGTAGAGGCGGAAGTCGCGTTCCGGATGGCGCGCGACCTGCCGGCGCGCGACGCGGCGTGGACGGAAGATGAACTCGCCGATGCGATCGGCGAACTGGTCGTGACGATCGAGGTCTGCGACACGCGCCTGTCGGACTGGAAGTCGGCCTCGCCGTTGTGGCGGCTGGCGGATTTCCAGGGCAACGGCGCGCTGGTCGTGGGTACGGGAGTGAGCGACTGGCGCAACGTGGACTTCGATGCCCAGCGCGCCGAACTCTGGGTCAACGGCAGCAAGAAGGTCGATCGGGCGGGGTCGCATCCGCTCGGCAACCCATTGAAGCTGATGCCCTGGGCGGCTGCACACTGTGTGCGGCGCGCGGGCGGCTTGAAGCAAGGCGACCTGGTCACCACCGGGTCGTGGACCGGCATGGAACGCGTCTCGGCCGGCGACACGGTCGAGGTGCGGTTCCCCGGCATAGGCGAAGCAACCGTACGGATCGACTGATCAAGGAAGGAATCCATGGAACTGACGCCCAGAGAGAAAGACAAGCTGCTGATCTTCACCGCCGGCCTGGTTGCGGAGAGGCGCAAGGCGCGGGGCCTGAAGCTCAACTACCCGGAGGCGATCGCCTACATCTCGGCGGCGATCCTCGAAGCGGCACGCGACGGGAAGTCGGTATCCGAGCTGATGGGCTACGGCACCACGCTGCTGTCGCGCGACGAGGTCATGGAAGGCGTACCCGAGATGATCCCGGAGATCCAGGTCGAGGCGACTTTCCCCGACGGCACCAAGCTTGTCACCGTCCACCACCCGATACCGTAAGGAGGAGCTCACATGATCCCGGGCGAAATGCAGGTCGCGGAAGGCACGATCGAGCTCAACAAAGGTCGGCGTACGGTGACGCTCAAGGTCGCGAACATGGCCGACCGCCCGATCCAGGTCGGGTCGCACTATCACTTCTTCGAAACCAACGATGCGCTGTCCTTCGACCGCCCGGCCGCCTACGGCATGCGGCTGAACATCGCGGCCGGCACCGCAGTGCGCTTCGAGCCGGGCCAGACGCGCACGATCGAGCTGGTCGACTACGCCGGGGACCGCAAGGTCTACGGGTTCCAGGGCAAGGTAATGGGAAAACTGCGGGGCAAGCCTGGTGCGAAGGCGCCGGCCGCCGCGAAAGGAGCCGCCAAATGAAGATCGGACGCCAGGCTTATGCGGAGATGTTCGGCCCGACGGTCGGCGACAGGCTGCGGCTCGCCGACACGGAATTGTGGATCGAGGTCGAGAAGGACTTCACGATCTACGGCGAGGAAGTGAAGTTCGGCGGGGGCAAGGTGATCCGCGACGGCATGGGCCAGAGCCAGCGCACCTCCAAGGACATCGCCGACACGGTGATCACCAACGCGCTGATCATCGACCACTGGGGTATCGTGAAGGCCGACATTGCGATCAAGGGCGGGCGCATCGCCGCGATCGGCAAGGCCGGCAACCCCGACGTGCAGCCCGGCATCAACATCGTCATCGGCCCGGGCACCGAGATCATCGCCGGCGAGGGAATGATCGTCACCGCCGGCGGTATCGACACGCACATCCACTTCATCTGCCCGCAGCAGATCGAGGAAGCGCTGATGAGCGGCGTCACCACCATGATGGGCGGTGGCACGGGGCCTGCGACCGGCACTTTCGCGACGACCTGCACGCCGGGGCCGTGGCATATCTTCAGCATGCTGCAGGCCGCCGAAGCGTTCCCGATGAACCTGGGGTTCCAGGGCAAGGGCAACGCGAGCACGCCCGCCGGCCTCGCCGAACAGGTCGAGGCCGGCGCCTACGGCCTCAAGCTCCACGAGGACTGGGGCACGACGCCGGCGGCGGTCGACTGCTGCCTGGGCGTGGCCGAGAAGTACGACGTGCAGGTCACGATCCACACCGACACGATCAACGAGTCGGGTTTCGTCGAGAACACGGTCGCCGCGTTCAAGGGGCGCACGATCGCCACTTTCCATACCGAGGGTGCCGGCGGCGGCCATGCGCCGGACATCATCAAGGTCTGCGGCGAGCCGAACGTGCTGCCGTCCTCGACCAACCCGACCATGCCGTACACCGTGAACACCGTCGACGAGCACCTCGACATGCTGATGGTCTGCCACCACCTCGACCCGTCGATCGCCGAGGACGTGGCGTTCGCCGAGTCGCGCATCCGCAGGGAAACGATCGCGGCCGAGGACATCCTGCACGACCTGGGCGCGTTCTCGATGATGTCGTCGGACTCCCAGGCGATGGGCCGCGTCGGCGAAGTCATCATCCGCACCTGGCAGGCGGCGCACAAGATGAAGGTGCAGCGCGGCGCGCTGGAGGGCGACACGGCGAAATCCGACAACGCCCGCGTCAAGCGCTATATCGCTAAATACACGATCAATCCCGCGATCGCGCAGGGCATCTCGCACGAAGTCGGCTCGATCGAGGTCGGCAAGCTCGCGGACCTCGTCGTATGGAGGCCGGCGTTCTTCGGCGTGAAGCCCTCGCTGATCCTCAAGGGCGGCATGATCGCCGCGGCGGCGATGGGCGACCCCAACGCGTCGATCCCCAAGCCTCAGCCGGTACACTACCGCCCGATGTTCGGCGCGTTCGGCGGGGCGCTGGCCACCTCGGTCACGTTTGTCTCGCAGGCGGGGCTGAAGAACCCGGCGGTCGCGGCGCTCGGCCTGAAGAAGCCGCTGATGGCGGTGAAGAACTGCCGCAACATCGGCAAGAAAGACATGGTGCACAACAGCTACACCCCGAAGATCGAGGTCGATCCCGAGAACTACCTCGTCAAGGCCGACGGCGAGTTGCTGATGTGCGAGCCCGCCAAGGTGCTGCCGATGGCGCAGCGCTATTTCCTCTTCTAGGTCCCCGATGCTCGAAATCAAAGCCAAGCTCAAGATTCCACGCGGCGCATACCGGCTGGAGGTGAAAGGCCAGCTGAAGCTGCCGTTCGACGCGCGGCAGAAGAGCCGCCTGCGCACGCAACTCGCTTCCGGTGAGGAGGTCGCGCTGATGTTGCCGCGCGGCGACATCCTGCGCGGCGGGGATCTCGTCGTCGCGAGTGACGGTCGCGTCATCGAGGTGCTCGCGGACACCGAGAAGGTCGTGCACGTCACCTGCAAGACGCCGCAGGACCTGACCCGGGCCGCCTACCACCTCGGCAACCGCCACGTCCCCGTGCAGGTGGGCGACGGGTTCCTGCGCATCGCCGCCGATCATGTGCTGGAGGAGATGCTCCATGGACTCGGCGCCTCGCTCGAGGCCATCGAGGCCCCGTTCGAGCCGGAGGCCGGGGCCTATGGCGGGGGGCATCGCCACAACGACGACGAGCAAGGCCATGCCGGTCGCATTCACGAGTACGGCGGGCAGCACGCCCATGACCACGGGCACGACCATGCACACGACCATGGCCATGATCACGCGCATGACCACGACCAACACGACCAACACGACCACCACGACTGCGGCCACGACCACCATGGGCACGATCATGGACACGGCCACAAGCACTGAAGCCGGCGCGAACTCCGGGGTCGCGCTCGCGCGGCTCCTGCAACTGGCGAGCCCTGCGCTGCCGGTCGGGGCCTACAGCTATTCGCAGGGGCTGGAGGCGGCGGTCGAGGCCGGCGTGGTACGCGACGCCCCCAGCGCGGGCGCCTGGATCGGCGACGCGCTGGCGCTGAGCATGGCGAAGCTCGAAGCGCCGGCCTGGTGCCGCCTGCATGCCGCGTGGGCTGCCCGAGACCATGCCGCCGTTCGCGAGCTGGATGCGTG
Organism: Burkholderiales bacterium; assembly: GCA_965279075.1. Classification (GTDB taxonomy): domain Bacteria; phylum Pseudomonadota; class Gammaproteobacteria; order Burkholderiales; family SG8-39; genus SZAS-79. The sequence continues at coordinate 256,344 of CBDIHI010000012.1, forward strand.
GTTCCGCGTCACGCGGGAAACTGCCGAGCTGCGCGCCGAGACCCTGCAGATGGGCTACTCGCTGCGCCGGCTCTGCGTCGAGCTGGGTGAGTTCGAGGCTGCGCCCTTGGCCGAATTGCAGCTCATGGACGAGATTGCATTCCCTACGGCCTTCACTTTCGCTGTGGCGCAGTGGGGGATTCCAGTGCGCGATGCGCTGGTCGCCTATCTGTGGTCCTGGCTCGAGAACCAGGTGATGGCCGCGCTGAAGGCCGTGCCGCTCGGGCAGACGGACGGCCAGCGGCTGCTGCTGCGCCTTGGCGCCAGCCTGCCTTCGATCGTCGAAGACGCGATGGCGGCCGGGGACGCGGTGCTGGCCAATTTCGCGCCCGGGCTGGCGATCGCCTCCAGCCGCCACGAAACCCAGTATTCGCGCCTGTTCCGCTCCTGACCCGGCCGGGTAATTACTGCCACTTATTGACAAAACCCCGCGCCAGGCGCGGCTTTCAAGGGAATATGCTGCCATGACCACATCCCAACCCCTGCGCGTAGGCATAGGCGGGCCCGTCGGCTCGGGCAAGACCGCGCTGACGCTGGCGTTGTGCAAGCGCCTGCGCGACACCTACCGCCTCGGCGTGGTGACGAACGACATCTACACGGAGGAGGACGCGCAGTTCCTGGTCAGGAACGAGGCGCTGGCCCCGGAGCGCATCATCGGCGTGGAGACCGGCGGCTGCCCGCACACTGCGATCAGGGAGGACGCGTCGATCAACCTGGAGGCGGTGGCGCGGCTGAACCGGGCCTTCACCGACCTCGAGATCATCTTCATCGAGTCCGGCGGCGACAACCTCGCCGCGACGTTCAGCCCGGAGCTGTCGGACCTCACGCTCTATGTGATCGACGTGGCCGCCGGGGACAAGATCCCGCGCAAGGGCGGGCCGGGGATCATGAAGTCCGATCTTCTGGTCATCAACAAGATCGACCTCGCTCCCATGGTCGGCGCCTCTCTCGAGGTGATGGACCGCGACTCGAAGAAGATGCGCGGCGAGCGGCCCTTCGTGTTCTCGAACCTGAAGACCGGGCAGGGGCTCGACGCCATCGTCGCCTTCATCGAGAAGCAGGGCCTGATGAAATAGCCCCGGGGGCACGCGTCCCTTCAGGCGAGCGCGCCTTCCAGCTCAAGCGCAAGGGCCGCGATGTCGTTCTCGTCCAGGCCGAACGCGTCGAGGACCAGCTCCTCTCCCAGCAGCCAGTCCGGGCAGGGCGGTATTCCGACCTCCCGGACGGGACCTCAGGCCGCCGCCTTGGTTTTCCTTTCCAGCAGGTGGCTGAAGTTCTCCATCGACAGCAGGTGGGCGTAGATCCGTCCGAGCACGCCCTTCTTGACCAGGTTCTTCAGCTGGCTCGCGTTGAGGTGCTCGATCTTCTTTTCGTCCACGCGGTACATGCCCGCGAGCTGCAGCGCGCCGCCCTTGCTGAGCGTGGCCTGCATGGTGAAGGGCTCGAGCAGGCCGTAGTCGGCCAGAATCGCGGACATCTCGCGGCTGCGCTCGAGATCGGCCTCGTATTCGGACAGCAACTGCTCGATCGCCTTCCACTTCCCAAGCGGCTGGCCCTTGTCGTCGAACATCGGCTCGCCGCCTTCGTCCGCGTACGACTTCTCGATGCAGATCAGGCGGTCAGGCTGCTCGACGCCATTGGCCGTCACCCGTGCCATGCAGAACGGGAAGCGCCGCGCGTACGCCGGGACGTAGGTGTTCTCGGCCCAGAGGTCCTGCTTCACGAACAGGTTTTCGCCGCCCGTCATGCCGAGCACGGCCACCGGGGAGTACGTCTTGCCCTGGTCGCCGCTGGTGAAGACGATCGGGTAGTAGCCGGACACCTTGGCGAATTCCGAATAGCTGATCGGGATCGCATTCAGGTCGCTTACGAAAGGCGGGATCTCGCCGGGTTTGAGCAGGCGAACCTTCTGGTTTCGCTGCAGCGGGATGACTTGCTTGTAGCCGAACGGCGGCGAGATATCCATGTGGCCTCGTGTGCGGTGCGGGCTCGTTTTCGAGCGGGGCGACAATGATAGCCGCGAGCGGCGGAAGGGGGCAATTCCCGGGGCGATTCCGGTCGCCGGGGTGCCGGGGTGTGCGGTCCGAAGTTTGTGGGGCGCGCGCGCATGCGGTACAATCCGCGCCCTTCGTGGGGTGGTAGCTCAGTTGGGAGAGCGTCGCGTTCGCAATGCGAAGGTCGAGGGTTCGATCCCCTTCCACTCCACCACTTATCCCGGCCGGTGCTCGCGCACCGGCTTTTTTACTTGCCTTTAGGTGCATATACACATAATATGCGTCCCATGTCTCCGATGCCCACGCCCGGCTTGCCCAGGATCAGCGGCTGCACGGTCTTCCGCCTGCGCAAGCTCACCCGCCGTGTCACGCAGCACTACGACGCGTGCCTCGCGCCTACCGGATTGCGGGTCACGCAGTTCTCGCTGCTGTCCACGCTGATCCACAACCCGCCGCAGACGATGCTCGAACTCGCGCAGAAGATGGAGATGGACCGGACCACGCTCACGCGCAACCTGAAGCCGCTCGCGGCCGTGAAGTACGTCGAAACGGCGGCGGGCCCGGACGCAAGGACCCGTGTCGTCGCCGTCACCGAAGCCGGACGGGCAGCGTGGAGCGCCGCGCGCCCGCTGTGGCGCCGCGCGCAGGATGGCGTCAATGCGGCGCTTGGGCTGGAGGCCGTGGGGGAACTGCACGCCGTGCTCGACGACTCGCTCGCGCGCTTCACGGGCGCGGCGCAGGCTTCAGTGCGCTTACGTGAGGCCGCCCCATGAAAGACCGCACGCTTCCGCTGGTCCTCGCCGCCGCCGGGATATTCGCCCTGACGATGGGGATCCGGCAGTCGCAGGCGCTGTTCATCGGCGCAATCAATTCGCATACCGGCATCGGCATCGCGACGATCAGCCTTGCCTTCGCCTGCGCGCAACTGATGTGGGGCGTCACCCAGCCGATCGCGGGCATCTTCGCCGACCGGTACGGCCCCGGCCGGGTGATCGCGGTAGGCGCAATCGCGGTCGGGCTCGGGACCGCGCTCACCCCCTACGCGGGCAGCGCGCTCGGGCTGATCCTGCTGATCGGCGTGATCACCTCGGGCGGCGCCGGTGCGGCCGGGCCCTCGGTGCTGATGGCAGCGATCGCAAAACTGATCCCGGCCGAGAAGCGCGGCTTCGCCACGGGACTCGTCAACGCGGGGGGGTCGTTCGGGCAATTCGCGATCGCACCCCTGTCCCAGGCGCTGATCGGCGGCATCGGCTGGATGGGAGCGCTGGGCACGCTCGGCTTCATGATGTGCGCGGCCCTGCCGCTTGCCTTCATGCTGCGCGGCCGTACGGGCGGCCACGCCTCCTCAGCCTCGAACCAGACGCTCGGCTCAGCCGTTGGCGAAGCGTTGCGCGACCCCAACTTCCTGCTCCTGTCGGCGGGGTTCTTCGTCTGCGGGTTCCACGTCGCCTTCATTGCCGTGCACATGCCGGGCGTGATTGCGCTCTGCGGTCTCGCCCCCGAGGTGGGCGCATGGTCGCTGGCGATCATCGGGCTGTTCAACATCGCAGGCAGCTTCGGCGTCGGCTGGGCAGTGAACCGCTGGCGCATGAAGTCGCTGCTGTCGCTCATCTACGCGGCGCGCGCGCTGGCCGTGCTCGCCTTCCTTGCTGCGCCGAAGACCGAATTCACTGTCCTCGTATTCTCGGCTGTGCTTGGTGTTACCTATCTGTCCACCGTCCCGCCGACGGCAGGACTCGTGGCCAAATTCTACGGCCCCCGATACATGGCGACGCTCTTCGGCCTGGTGATGCTCTCGCATCAGGTAGGCGGTTTCCTCGGCGCGTGGCTGGGCGGCCGGACGTTCGAGGCGACCAGCTCCTACGACCTGATGTGGTACGCGGATATCGCGCTCGCGGTCGTCGCCGCGCTGGTGCACCTGCCGATCCGGGAGCAGCCCGTTGCGAGGCCGGCGATGGCGACAACGTAGGAAAGTGGGGCAATTTCAGTGCAGAATCCGGTTTCCATGCAAACCGGCGAAGACCCCAACCCAGCCCGCATCCTGATCGTCGACGATCAGCCCCTCACCCGCGAGGTGATGACGCTGGTCGTGCAGGCGCAGGGATACAGGACGCTCGTGGCGACCAACGGGCCCGAGGCCCTGGCCATCGCGGCCAAGCGCGCCGTCGACCTCGTGATCCTCGACGTGGTGATGCCGGGCATGGACGGCTACGAGGTGATGCGCCGGCTGCGGGCCGAGGAGCGTACCCGCGTGCTGCCCGTCGTCATCGTGTCGGGGCTCGAGGACAAGGAGTCGCGCATCAAGGGCCTCGCCGCCGGGGCGGACGACTTCCTCACCCGGCCGGTCGACCGCCTCGAACTCAAGGTCCGGCTGCAGAACCTGCTGCGCATGAAGCGCTTCCAGGACGAGCTCGCCGGGCAGAAGGCGGTGCTCGAGCGCACGGTGGAGCTGCGTACCGCGGAACTCGAGCGCAGCAACCGGGAGACCATCCACACGCTGATCCGCGCGGCCGCGCACCGCGACGACGAGTCCGGTGCGCACGTGAAACGGATGGGCCTGTATGCGACCCTCATGGCGCAGCGCCTGGGACTCGACCCCGCCTTCTGCGTGACGATCGGGTTCGCGAGCCAGCTGCACGATATCGGCAAGATCGGCATCCCCGACCGCATCCTGGAGAAACCCGAAGCCCTGGGCGCGGAGGAGTGGACGATCATGAAGACCCACACCGAGATCGGCGGGCGCATGCTCGCGCTGAACTCCTCGCCGTACCTCGCCATGGCCGCCGACATCGCGCGCGCCCACCACGAGCACTGGGACGGCAGCGGCTACCCCCTGGGGCTGGAGGCCGAAGCGATCCCGCTGTCGGCGCGCATCACGAAGCTGTGCGACATCTACGACACTTTGCGCTGCAAGCGCCCGTACAAGCCCGCGATGGACCATTCCGCCGCGGCCAGCAGCATGCTGCTGGGCGACGCGAAATCGAAGCCTTCGCATTTCGACCCGGTGCTGCTCGAGGCGTTCCGCTCTGCGGTGTCGGACTTCCGCGATATCTTCGAGACGATCCGCGATTAAGGGCTATCCCCCGGCCGCCTTCCCGATCTTGCGCGCGAAGACGGCCATTTCCTTCGCCGCCTGCTTGTCGCCCTTGCGTGTGGCGGCCTCTATGCCGCTGAGCCACGCCGCCAGCGCCTCGTCGGTGCGCCCGGCGTCGGACAGGGCGCGGCCGAGCAGCTTCCACGCCGCCGAATAGCCCGGATCCTTCTCGACGGCCTCGCGGAAATAGCCCGCCGCGCGGGCCGGCTCGCCCGCCTTGAGGTATTCGTTGCCGAGGGAAAACCTCAGCAGCGCGCCGTCCCGCGGCGTGCCGACGAGTTTCTCCAGGTTCGCGATCAGGGCGGCGTTCACTTGGGCTAAGATAGAAGCGTCTTCACGGAGCGATTCTACCCGCCGGCCCCATGACCACTGACAAGACCGCCATCCATTCCAAAGACGCGCCGGCCGCGATCGGCACCTATTCCCAGGCGATCCGCGCGGGCGACACGATCTACATCTCGGGGCAGATCGGCTTCGACCCCGCGACCATGCAGCTCGTCGACGGGATCGACGCGCAGATCGACCGGGTGTTCCGGAACCTCTCCGCGATTGCCGTAGCCGCCGACCTCGGCCTCGAGCGGGCCGTGCGCATGACGGTGTACCTCACCGACCTCGCGCATTTCGCCCGCGTGAACGAGGTCATGGCGCGGTATCTGCGCGAGCCCTACCCTGCGCGGGTCGCGATCGGCGTGGCGAGCCTGCCACGCGGCGCGCTGGTCGAGATCGACGCGATCCTCTACGCGGGGTGAAAGCCGCCGCGACCGCGCCCGGAACTGCGGCGAAGCCCGCGGCCCGGGGCGCGGCGGGATTCACGAAGAAGCTCGAGAAACTCGGCATCCGCTCGCGCTTCGACCTGGTCCTGCACCTGCCCATGCGATACGAGGACGAGACCGTCCTCACCCCGCTGCACGCCGCCGCACCCGGCGTGCCGGTTCAGGTGGAAGCGCAGGTCCTTTCCGCCGAGGTTGCCTACAGGCCACGCCGGCAACTCGTCGTCCACACAGATGCGGGGGAGGGGGCGCTCGCGCTGCGGTTCTACAATTTCTACGGCAGCCAGTTGAAGCAGTTCGAGCGCGCCATCGAGGAGGGCTTGCGGGTGCGGGCGTTCGGCGAACTGCGGTACGGCCGAACCGGTGCGGAAATGGCACATCCGCGGTACCGGTTCGTGCGCGAGGGCGACCCGCTGCCGGAAGCGCTTACGCCGGTGTACCCGGCCACGGCGGGCGTGAGCCAGCATGCGCTGCGATCCGCGGTGCTCGATGCGCTGGCCACCGAAACGCTCGGTGACTCGATCCCTGCCGCGCTGCGCAAGCGCTATGCGCTGCAGCCGTTCGCGGAGGCTGTTCGTTTCCTGCACACGCCGCCTCCGGGCGTCGATTGCGGGGCACTTTCCGGCCGTACGCACCCGGCATGGCAGCGCGTGAAATTCGACGAACTGCTCGCGCAGCAGCTCTCGATGCGCATGCATTACCTCGCGCGCCGCAGCCGCGCGGCGCCCGCGCTTCCCGCTGACGGCCCGCTGTCCGGGACATTCATGGCCGCCCTGCCTTTCCGCCTGACGGGGGCGCAGCAGCGCTGCCTTGCAGAAGTGCGAGCCGACATCGGGCAGTCCCACCCGATGCAAAGGCTGCTGCAGGGCGACGTCGGCAGCGGGAAGACGATCGTCGCGGCGCTTGCGGCGCTCGCCGCAGTCGACGCAGGCTGGCAGGCTGCGGTGATGGCACCGACCGAGATCCTCGCCGAGCAGCACTACCGCAAGTTTTCCGAATGGCTGGGCCCGCTGGGGGTGAAGATCGCCTGGCTGCACGGCGGCCTCGGGGCGAAGGACAAGCGCGCCGCGCTGAAGGCCGTCGCCGACGACGGCCCGGGTGTGGTGGTCGGCACGCACGCGTTGTTCCAGGAGGGCGTGGCATTCGCGCGCCTGGGCCTCGCCGTCGTCGACGAGCAGCACCGCTTCGGCGTGCAGCAGAGGCTGGCCCTGCGCAAGAAGGCGGGCGGCGGCCCCGAACTCAAGGGCCTCGTGCCGCACCAGCTGATGATGAGCGCGACGCCGATCCCGAGGACCCTCTCGATGAGCTACTACGCCGACCTCGACGTTTCCGTGGTCGACGAACTGCCGCCCGGCCGCACGCCGGTGAAGACCCGGCTGATCGCGAATTCGCGCCGCGACGAGGTCCTCGAGCGCATCCGTGCGGCCTGCGCGGCGGGCGAGCAGGCCTACTGGGTCTGCCCGCTGATCGAGGAGTCGGATACGCTCGACCTCCAGACCGCGCTCGACACCTACGCCGACATGCAGTCGCAGTTTCCGGACCTCGCGGTCGGGCTGCTGCACGGCCGGATGCCGGCCGCCGAGAAGGCCGCGGCGATGCAGGCTTTCAAGGAGAACCGCCTGCAGCTGCTCGTCTGCACCACGGTGATCGAGGTCGGCGTGGACGTCCCGAACGCGTCGCTGATGGTGATCGAGCACGCCGAGCGCTTCGGCCTCGCGCAACTGCACCAGCTGCGCGGCCGGGTGGGGCGCGGCCGCCGCGAGAGCGATTGCATCCTGCTGTTCGCCAATCCGCTCTCGGCGATGGCCCGCGAGCGGCTGAAGGTGATCTACGAGAATGCCGACGGGTTCGAGGTCGCGCGCGAGGACCTCCGCTTGCGCGGCCCGGGCGAATACCTCGGCGAGCGCCAGAGCGGCGCGCCGCTGTTGCGCTTCGCCGACCTCGAGAAGGACGAGCCCTTGATCGCCGTCGCGCAGGAGGCGGCGGGCGTGATGCTCGACAAGTTCCCCGGCGAGGCCCGTGCGCACGTCGAGCGCTGGCTCGGCAGCCGGCAGGATTTCGCACGGGTCTGACCGCCGGGGTCTCGCCGGGCGTCGCGGTGCGATAATTCCCGCATGACCCGGGCCCAGATCATTGCGCGGCTGGACGCGTACGAGCGGCTTGTCCGCCTCGACAAGCCCATCGGCACGCTGCTGCTGCTCTGGCCCACGCTCTGGGCGATCTGGATCGCGTCCGCGGGCCGGCCTCCCGGCGACGTGGTGCTCGTCTTCTGCATAGGCACGCTGCTGATGCGTTCGGCAGGGTGCGCGGTCAACGACTACGCCGACCGCAAGTTCGACGGCCATGTAGAGCGCACCCGCGCGCGTCCCGTGGCTAGCGGCGAGATCCGGCCCTGGGAGGCACTTGCCGTGGGCGCGGTGCTCGCGCTGGTCGCGTTCGGGTTCGTGCTGTTCCTGAAGCCGCTCGCGATCAAGCTTTCGTTCGCAGCCCTGTTCGTCGCCGCCACCTATCCTTTCACCAAGCGCTTCTTCTGGTTCCCGCAGGCCTACCTCGGCATCGCTTTCGGGTTCGGCATCCCGATGGGGTTCGCCGCCGTGCTCGGCCTGCTGCCGCCGGTGTGCTGGTGGCTGCTGCTCGCGAACATCTTCTGGGCGCTGGCCTACGACACCGAGTACGCGATGGTGGACCGCAACGACGATGTGAAGGTCGGCATCCGGACGTCCGCCGTCGCGCTCGGCCGGTTTGATGTCGCAGGCGTGATGGCGTGTTACGCCGCCATGCTCGGGATCCTTGCGTGGGTCGGGATCATGGTCGGCCTCGGCGTCGCGTACTACGCCGGCCTGGCCGTCGCGGCGGGGCTCATGGGCTATCATTGGACCCTCATTCGCGGCCGTACTCGCGAGGGCTGCTTCAGGGCGTTCATGCACAACAACTGGGTCGGTGCCGCCATCTTTTCCGGGATCGTGTTGTCGTACTCCGTTCCCTTCCCGGGCCTCCAGTGAGCAAGGACGCCCCGCTGGCGAGCTACGAGTTCGGGCGCGGCGAGCTGGCCGGCTCCCACCTGTCGCTTTTCCAAAACCGCCTCGAGCATCGCGGCCCGGACTACGCGGAAACCCTGCCGCTCGACCGCGTCGGTTCGGTGCGCATCGCATTCGAGCGCGACGGCGGGCGCGTCACCTGGGGCTGGGTGCTGCTCTCGATTGCGGTGGCGGTGTTCGCGGCCTCCTGGCCCTTGCGCATGCTGGTCGGCGCGGCGCTCGGCGAGGTGATGGGGCAGGCGCAGGGCGGGGGATTCCTGCCGGCGTCGCTACGTGCGCTCGACGCCTGCGTGGCAGTCCTCCCGTTTGCGTGCGTGGCGGTGGCGTTGTGGGGCGTCGCGTGGGTGGCGCTCGGCTGGATGGGCGCCACCGTGCTCACGGTCCTCGTCGGCCCTTCGGAGCGGATCTTCGCGAGCCGGGGCCGGGACCCCGCGCTCCAGGAGTTCGCCGAAGGCGTCGCGGCGCACGTTACGCGCAAGGGCTGACCGGTGCGCTACGCCGACCTGCGCGATTTCCTTGCCCAGCTCGAAGCGATGGGCGAACTGAAACGCGTCGCGGTCGAGGTGTCGCCGCGCTTCGAGATGACCGAGATCTGCGACCGGGTTCTGCGCGCGGGGGGGCCCGCGGTGCTGTTCGAGAAACCCGCAGGGCATGCCATCCCGGTCCTAGGCAACCTGTTCGGCACGGTAAGGCGTGTTGCGCTGGCGATGGGCGCGGAGGACGCGGCCTCCCTGCGCGAGATCGGGAAGTTGCTCGCCGCGCTGAAGGAGCCGGCGCCGCCGAAGGGCTTCAGGGACCTCTGGGAGAAGCTGCCCGAATTGCGCCAGCTGGCGTCGAAGGTGCTCGACATGGCGCCGAAGGTGGCTTCGTCCGGGCCGTGCCAGGAGGTCGTTCGCGAAGGCAGGGACGTCGACCTGTCGCAACTGCCGGTGCAGACCTGCTGGCCGGGCGACGCGGGGCCGCTGGTCACGTGGGGCCTGACGGTCACGCGCGGACCCCAGGGGCTGCCTACCTCCAGGGCCCGGCAGAACCTGGGTATCTACCGCCAGCAAGTGATCGGCCCCAACCGGGTGATCATGCGCTGGCTTGCGCATCGCGGCGGCGCACTCGACTTCCGCGACCACCAGCTTGCCCATCCGGGCAAGCCGTTTCCCGTGTCGGTGGCGCTCGGCGCGGATCCCGCAACGCTGCTCGCCGCCGTGACGCCGGTGCCCGATACGCTGGGCGAGTACCAGTTCGCCGGTTTGCTGCGTGGCGCACGCACCGAACTCGTGAAGTGCATCGGCAACGACCTGCAGGTCCCCGCGAAGGCCGAGATCGTGCTCGAAGGCGCGATCCATCCCGGCGACACCGCGCCCGAGGGGCCGTTCGGCGACCACACGGGGTACTACAACGAAGTCGACCGCTTTCCCGTCATGACGATCGAGCGCATGACCATGCGCCGTTCGCCCATCTATCACAGCACCTACACCGGCAAGCCGCCCGACGAGCCGGCGATGCTCGGGGTGGCGCTGAACGAGGTGTTCGTGCCGTTGCTTGTGAAGCAGTTCCCGGAGATCACGGACTTCTACCTGCCGCCGGAGGGGTGCTCGTACCGCATGGCCATCGTCAGCATGAGAAAGCAGTACCCCGGCCACGCCAAGCGCGTGATGTTCGGGGTCTGGAGCTTCCTGCGCCAGTTCATGTACACGAAGTTCATCGTCGTCACCGACGACGACGTCAACGTGCGCGACTGGAAGGAAGTGATCTGGGCCATCACCACGCGCGTCGACCCGGCGCGCGACACGCTGCTCGCGGAGAACACGCCGATCGACACCCTCGATTTCGCCAGCCCGGTCGCGGGCCTCGGCTCCAAGATGGGGATCGACGCGACCAACAAGTGGCCGGGGGAGACGGCTCGGCAGTGGGGCACGCCGATCTCGATGGACCCGGCGGTGAAGCAGCGGGTCGACGGGCTCTGGAAGGCGCTCGGGCTGTGAGCGCTGATGCCCAGGCGGGCCTGAAAGCGTGGACCCACGTGATCTACGGCCTGCACGCCTTCTCGGTGCTGGCGGGAATCGTCACGCCGGCGCTCGTGGTGACGGCGTTCCTGCTCGGCTGGCCGTCGATCGTCGCGGTGATCCTCAATTACGTGAAGCGCTCCGAGGCGGCGGGGACCTTCCTCGAATCGCACTTCCGCTGGCAGATCCGCACGTTCTGGTTCGCAGCGCTGTGGTGCGTGGCCGGGGGCGTGCTCTGGGTCACGCTGCTGGGCATCCCGTTCGCGTTCGCGCTCTGGGTAGGGACCGGCATCTGGGTGGCCTACCGTGTGATCCGCGGCTGGGTCGCGCTGGCGAACGACAAGCCGCTGCCGCTGCCTGCTCCCTAGTTCAGCGCGCGTACACCCAGTTCAGCAGCGCGTCCTGCGCCGCCTGGGATTGCGCGGCGTTCGGGTGGTTCACGATCATGGTGACGGCGTGCCGCCGTCCGCTGCGATCGAGCACGTAGCCCGCGATCGCGCGGACGTCGGCGAGGGACCCGGTCTTGATGTGCGCCTGGCCCGCCACGGACTCGCTCTTCAGGCGCCGCCGCATCGTGCCGTCGACCGCCACCAGCGGCAGCGAGGCCACCAGTTCCGGCATCACCGGACTGCGGAACGCCGCCACCAGCAGCGCGGTGAGGCTCTGCGCGCTGATCCGCTCGACGCGCGACAGGCCGGAGCCGTTCTCCAGCACCAGTTCCGGGAAGTCGAGCCCCTTCTTCGCAAGCCAGGCCTTGAGGGCGCGCTGCGCGTTCTCGGTGGTCGCGGGCGGGCCCGCCTGGTCCGCGGCGAGCGTGAGGTAGAGCTGGCGCGCCATCACGTTGTTGCTGAACTTGTTGATGTCGCGCACCACCTCCGAGAGGGTCGGCGATTCGCTTGAGGCAAAGGGCCGGGCTTGCGTAGCCAGCGTGCCGTCCCGCGTCCCGTCCCGCGTGCCGCCCGAGATCGTTCCCCCCAGTTCGGACCACAGCAGGCGGAACAGGCTGCCCGCATACGGCGTGGGGGCCATGAGCGCCACATGCCAGTCGCGTTCGCCGCAGGAGGCCGGGTAGCTCCCGGTGAACAGCGCCCGCGGTGCCGGGCCCTGTGCCTGGAAATCCGCTTTCAGCTTTTCGCGCCAGTCGCCGCAGGGCCCGTCGGCCGGGCGCAGCACGCTGACCACCTCGAGCAGGCGCGGCTCGGCCGTCACCCGCACCGCGCCGCGCTCGGCATCGGGCGAGAACAGGAAGCGGACCGACTTGAAGTTCAGCAGCAGCGCATCGGGGCCCACGTTGTAGGGCCGCAGCGAGTCCCCGTCGAACCGGGACGGGTCGATCTCGACGGCGGCAAACTGGCTGCGATCGAGGACCAGGTCGCCGCGGATGTCTTTCAGGCCGCGCGCGCGCAGGTCGCGCAGCAGCAGCCAGAAGGCCTCCAGCGTCAGCTTCGGGTCGCCACTGCCTTTCAGGACCAGGTCGCCTTCGAGGATCCCGTCGCGCAGCGGCCCGCCGAGATTGGCTTCCGTCTTCCAGCGGTAAGCGGGGCCCAATAAATCGAGTCCAGCGAAAGTGGTCACTAACTTCATGGTCGACGCCGGATTCATCGGTGTCGTCGCATTGGCGCTCAGCCAAGGGCGCGATGCGCCGACTTCCTGGACCGAAACGGCAACACTGGCCGGGGGAATGCCGGCACCGCGCAGGGCTTGCGCCACGCTCGCCGGCAGGGCCTCCACGGGCAGCGCCGCAGGAGCGGCCAGGACCCCGGACAGGGCCAAGGCGAAGCGTATAAGCCATTGAATCTGCATGGTCCGGGATTCTACGGTGCTTTAATGTCTTGAATTTCCCCCGGGTTGCCCTTATTATTAGCACTCGTAGGGGATGAGTGCTAACAGTCCCCTTTCAGTTGGGTGGCCTGCCCCGGTGTCGTGATTCACGCGCCATGCAGCAACCCTTATCTCGTAGACCCAAACAGGAAATGGAGACTCGAATGAAAATTCGTCCCCTGCACGATCGTGTGATCGTCAAGCGCATCGAAGAAGAGCGCAAAACCGCTTCCGGCATCGTCATCCCCGATACCGCCACCGAAAAGCCGGACCAGGGCGAGATCGTCGCCGTTGGCAAAGGCAAGAAGAACGATGACGGCAAAATCACGCCGCTCGACGTCAAAGTCGGCGACCGCGTGCTGTTCGGCAAGTACAGCGGCCAGACCGTCAAGGTCAAAGGCGACGAGCTCCTCGTGATGCGCGAGGAAGACATCATGGGCGTGCTCGAGTCGTAAGACTCCCCGGCCCCACCCACACCACCTCATTGCAGATTCAGGAGAACGAATAAATGGCTGCTAAAGAAGTCCGCTTCCACGAGAGCGCGCGCGTCAAGATGGTCCATGGACTGAACATCCTGGCCGACGCCGTCAAAGTCACCCTCGGCCCCAAGGGCCGCAACGTCGTGCTCGAGCGCTCCTACGGCGCGCCGACCGTCACCAAGGACGGCGTGTCCGTCGCCAAGGAAATCGAGCTGAAGGACAAGTTCGAGAACATGGGCGCGCAGATGTGCAAGGAAGTCGCCTCCAAGACGTCCGACGTCGCCGGTGACGGCACGACGACCGCCACGGTGCTGGCCCAGGCCATCGTCCGCGAGGGCATGAAGTTCGTCGCCTCCGGCATGAACCCGATGGACCTCAAGCGCGGCATCGACAAGGCCGTCGGCGCGGTGGTCGAAGAGCTGAAGAAAGCCTCGAAGCCCTGCACGACCTCCAAGGAAATCGCCCAGGTCGGCTCGATCTCGGCCAACTCCGACTCCGACATCGGCAAGAACATCGCCGACGCGATGGACAAGGTCGGCAAGGAAGGCGTGATCACCGTCGAAGACGGCAAGTCGCTGAACAACGAGCTCGACGTCGTCGAAGGCATGCAGTTCGACCGCGGCTACCTCTCGCCCTACTTCATCAACAACCCGGACAAGCAAGTCGCGCTGCTCGATGATCCGTTCATCCTGCTGCACGACAAGAAGATCTCGTCGATCCGCGAACTGCTGCCGTTGCTGGAGCAGGTTGCCAAGGCCGGCCGTCCGCTCCTGATCATCGCCGAAGAACTCGAAGGCGAGGCGCTTGCCACGCTGGTCGTGAACAACATCCGTGGCATCCTGAAGACCTGCGCCGTCAAGGCCCCGGGCTTCGGTGACCGCCGCAAGGCAATGCTCGAAGACATGGCCATCCTCACGGGCGGCACGGTGATCAGCGAAGAACTCGGCCTCAAGCTCGAGAACGCCACGCTGAAAGACCTCGGCCATGCCAAGAAGGTCGAGTGCGGCAAGGAGAACACCACGCTGATCGACGGCGCCGGCGACAAGAAGGCGATCGAAGCGCGCGTCAAGCAGATCCGCGTCCAGATCGACGAAGCGACCAGCGACTACGACCGCGAGAAGCTGCAGGAACGCGTCGCCAAGCTGGCCGGCGGCGTTGCGGTGATCAAGGTCGGTGCCGCGACCGAAGTCGAGATGAAAGAGAAGAAGGCCCGCGTGGAAGACGCGCTGCACGCCACCCGCGCCGCGGTGGAAGAAGGCGTGGTCCCCGGCGGCGGCGTTGCGCTGATCCGCGCCCGCTCGACCCTCGGCAAGCTGAAAGGCGACAACCACGACCAGGAAGCCGGCATCAAGATCGTGCTGCGCGCCCTGGAAGAGCCGCTGCGCCAGATCGTCTCCAACGCGGGCGCCGAGCCCTCGGTGGTGATGAACAAGGTTGCCGAAGGCAAGGGTAACTACGGCTACAACGCGCAGACCGGCGAGTACGGCGACATGGTCGAGATGGGCGTGATTGATCCGACCAAGGTGACCCGCACCGCGCTGCAGAACGCGGCCTCCGTGGCCGGCCTGATGCTCACGACCGACGCAATGGTCGCCGAACTTGTCGAAGACAAGAAAGGCGGCGATATGGGCGGTGGAATGGGCGGCGGCATGGGTGGCATGGGTGGGATGGGCGGCATGGGCGGCATGGACATGTAATTCGCGGATCATCGCGAACCGCTTCAGGGAAAAGGGCGCTTCGGCGCCCTTTTCTTTTGGGGTGCCGGAATCGCTGCCTGCGGATGTTCGCAGAGCGAAATGTCGATTTCCTGTCTCTCCACTGGGAAGGACTTCAGCGTCAGAAACTTGAAAGACTCTCGCAAGCCGCCATTAAGGCGATTGGACTAGTCTGATTCCTGACCGCCCGGTGTCGCTTGGCCCTTTCATGCGATACCGGTCGTGTCTCCCTCCTTGGACAGCAGCTTGTCCTTTAAGGCGCCGCAGGTCGGCGCCTTTTTCTTTGGTGCCGCGGGCTTTTTCCTTTATAATCCGCAGCCTTGCGCAACGCAGCGGAGTTCTCCGCCGCGTCTCGTACGGCCAAGTAGCTCAGTCGGTAGAGCAGCGGATTGAAAATCCGTGTGTCGGTGGTTCGATTCCGCCCTTGGCCACCAGTCCCCCTTGTACTATCCGCAGCTGGCGCGACCGGACAGAAAGACAACGCATGGACCAACCCAAGACGCTCGGCAGGTACCAGATCCAGGGCGTGCTCGGCAAAGGCGCGATGGGGCTGGTCTACGACGGCCTCGACCCAGGGCTTAACCGCCGGGTCGCGATCAAGACCATCCTCGTGAAGCAATTGGACGAGGAGATGGCGCGCATGTACTCCAAGCGCTTCGAGCGCGAGGTGCGTGCGGTGGCCCGCCTCAACCATCGCAACATCGTCCAGGTCTACGATTTCGGCACCGAGGGCGACGTGGCGTACATCGTCATGGAGTACATCAACGGCAAGGAGCTGAAGGACCGCTTCGACGCAGGCGAACGCTTCGACGTCAAGACGAGCTTCCGCCTGATGACCGAGCTGCTCGAGGCGCTCGATTTCGCGCACGACGCGGGGATCATCCACCGCGACATCAAGCCGGCCAACATCATGGTCGACGCCGAAGGGCGCGCCAAGCTCACCGACTTCGGCGTGGCGCGGGTCGCCGAACCCGAGGGGCAGGCCGCCGAGGCGACGCAGACCGGCGCGATGGTGGGTACGCCCGCCTATATGTCGCCGGAGCAGATCCAGGGCCAGACGATCGACCATCGCACCGACATCTTTTCGGCCGGGATCATCTTCTACCAGTTCATCACCGGGCAGAAGCCGTTCGAGGGCAACCAGTGGGCGCTCGCGAAGAAGATCGTGCAGGACGAGCCGGTGCGGCCATCGTCGATCGTGCAGGTCCCGCCGGAAATCGACCGCGTGGTGGCGCGTGCGCTGGCGAAAGAGCCCGATCACCGCTACCAGACGGCCGGCGCCTTCGCCGAGTCGCTCAAGCGCATCCTCGAGGGCAAGCCGCCCGAGGACCCGGACGAGGAAGTGAGGCAGCCGGTTTTCGCGCCCGCGCCGGCCCCCGCGCCCGCTGCGAAGCCGCAGTCACAGGGCACGACCGAAGCCGAATTGGAATTCTGGCGTGAGGTGAAGGACAGCGACGACCCGGAGGAGATCGAGCTCTACATCGAGCAGTTCCCCAAGGGCGTCTACGTCGAGCTCGCGCGCAAGAAGATCGCCGAGCTGGGCGGCTGACCTCCGGCCGCGCGTGAGCGCACTCCTGCAAGGCGTCCGGGTCCTCGACTTCGGGCGCTATATCGCCGGCCCCTACTGCGCCGCGCTGCTCGCGGAGTACGGTGCCGAAGTGATCCGGATTGAGAAGCGCGACGGCAGCGAGGACCGCTATGTCGCGCCGATCAGCGAGGGCGGCGAAGGCAGCCTCTTCCTGCAGCTCAACCGCAACAAGCTTTCGCTGACGGTCGACCCGATGACGGCCGATGGGCGCGAGATCGTAAAGCGCCTCGTGCGCACGGCCGATGTGGTCGTCGCGAACCTGCCCGGCCCCAGCCTCGCGGCCATGGGGCTCGACTACGCGACGCTGAGCGCGTTGAAGGCCGACATCATCGTCACCACGTGTTCCGCCTTCGGCGCGACCGGGCCCATGGCGAAGTACGTCGGCTTCGACGGCGTGGCGCAGGCCATGTCCGGCGCCGTGTACATGACAGGAGAGCCCGGGCAGCCCTACCGCGCGCAGGTGAACTGGGTCGACTACGGCACGGCTCTGCATTGCGCCTTCGGGACGATGGTTGCGCTGATGGAGCGCGCGAAGACCGGCCGCGGCCAGCATGTGGAAGGCTCGCTGCTCGGTACCGCGCTCACCTTCACGAATTCGATGCTGATCGAACAGGCGGTGACCCGTGCCGACCGTGTGCCCACGGGCAACCTCGGGCAGGTCGCTGCGCCGGTCAACCTGTACCGCACGACCGACGGCTGGATCCTGTGCCAGGTCGCGGGCCAGCCGCTCTACGAGCGCTGGGCGAAGCTGATGGGCGAGCCGGAGTGGTTGTCGGACGCGCGCTTCGCGAGCGACCTTTCGCGCGGCGAGAATGCGGTGCCGATCGACGAACGGATGCGCCGCTGGTGCGCTAGCCGAAGCATGAACGAGGCCGTGGAGATCCTCGGGGCAGCCAAGATCCCCTGTGGTCCGGTCTTGAACGCGCAGCAGGCCCTCGATCATCCGCAGGTGCAGGCGCTCGGCTTGTTCCAGCCGCTCGACTATCCGGGCCTGCCGAAGCCGGCGCCCGTTGGGCGCGTGCCGCTGGCGATGTCGGAAACGCAAGGCGCCATCCGCCATCGCGCACCCCTGCTCGGTGAGCACACCGACCGCATCCTGGGGGAGCTGGGCTACGACGCGGCTGCAGTCGCAGGACTGAGGGAACGCGGGGTGGTCTGAGGAGGGGCGGCAGCCCCTCTTCTCGTCTCGCCTGGGGTGGTTTAAATCCCGAGGCGTTCCGGCGACAGATACTTCTGCCGGTAGATCTCGAAGGGCAAGGTATCCGCCGCCTCGACCTGGCGCTGTTCCTCGATCGAGTCCGCGGCCATCCTGGCGAACCTTGATTCCACTTCCGCCGCCAGTGGCAGCGCCTCGATCGCTGCTTGATGCTGCCGGGACTGCTGCAGCACGAAGCGCACGTAGGTGTTCGCATGCTCGTCGGCCATCACCTTCAGCACGCGCGCCGAAGGCAGCGTGCCGGGCGCGTCCAGTGTCGCGATCGCGGCCGACAGCGCGTCGCGATACGCCGAGCCGCCGTGCGATGCATCGAGCGCCGCCGCGATCGGCTCGCACGCGGCGAGGACCTCGCCGCCCCACTCGCGCAGCCCGACCTCGGCGCCGTTGCGCTCGAGTTGCAGCCCGTCGTCCCTTCCGCGGGCAGCGACACGGTGCTGGTTGCGCGCGTTGGCGGCGATCTCCTGCGGCGTGTCCTGGGGGCTGTCGCTGATCAGGCAATGCAGCAGGAACATGTCGAGCAGCCGGATCGTCGCCGCGGTGATGCCCACCGGCTCGAAGGGGTTGAGGTCCATGAGCCGCACTTCGACGTATTCGACGCCGCGTTCGCGCAGCGCGTGCAGGGGGCGCTCGCCCTGCCGGATCACGCGCTTCGGGCGGATCGTCCCGTAGAACTCGTTCTCGATCTGCAGGAGGCTGGTCGCGAGCTGGCGGTAGGTCTCCACGCCGTCGCCCTTCGCGCCAGGCTCGCGCACGCCGATCGCCTCATAGGCCGCGTAGGGGCGCGTGAGGGCGTCCTGCAACGACTTGCCGTAGCTGTCGAGACAGTTGTAGCTGACCGCAAGCGATGCCTGTGCATCGCTCTGGTAGCCCAGCGGCCCCATGCGCAGCGATGTTGCTCCGGGCCGGTACATCGTGCCCGGCTTCAGTTCCATCAGCTCATGCTTGCGACCGGCGACGAAACTCGCACAGACCGCGGGCGAGGCGCCGAAGAGATACAGCAGCAGCCAGGAGTGCCGCCTGAAGTTGCGGATCAGCGAGAAGTACGCGACGTTGGGTTCCGCCACCGCCGGCAGCGAGAAATTGTAGTGGATGCCGGAGATCGTCTGCATGCGCCGGCCGTAGCGATGCGACAGTCCTACGCGGTAGACGGTCTTCGCGCGCCCGACGTTCGAATGGCCGTAGCGGCCGATCGGGATCACGTCGTCGCCGGGCAACCCGCACGGCATGCTCGCGCACCACATCATCTGGTCGCCGATGTGGCGATAGACGACCTGGTGTATCCGCGTGAGTTCCTCGATGCAGGCTTCGACGTCGGTGTGCACGCCGGTGATCAGCTCGAGCTGCGATTCGCTGAAGTCGGTCGTGATGTGCGGATGGCTCAGCGCCGAGCCGAGGCCCGCCGGATGCGGGTCTGCGGCCAGTGCGCCGTCGGGGCGCACGCGCAGGCTTTCCTTCTCGATGCCGCGGCGGATGTTCCTGAGGGCAGCCGGGCCTAGCGCCTGCAGGCGATCCTGGATTGTGCTCATGCTGGGAAGGGGGATCTGCTGGAAGAGGCGCTAAGGTAACAGATCGTGCGGGGGTGCAACGCAGTGCACAAAACCCTGCGCGCTATCCGGGCATGACGATCTGGATATGGTCCTTGCTGACGTCGATGAAATTGGCGGCGAGGATCTGCCGCCCGCCGAGGTGAAGTTCCCAGACCTCGACGTCGGTCACCGCGACGAAGCTCTTCGCCTCGACGATGAAGTCGGTCAGGCGCGCGCCGGGGATCAGGTCGATATAGCCCTTGATGCGGTAGGCCCCCGTGAGGATCGTGACCCTGGTCTTGCCTTGCGTTTCGGACATGCGGCATCTCCCTGAAATGGTTCCGGTGCGAACCTGCGGCCTTGGCCCGCGGCACCTGCGCTATCCTGCCACCAATCCCATGAAAATATTCTACGGTTGGCGGATGGTCGCCGCAGGCGGCGGCATCCAGTTCCTGCAGGCCGGCCTGCTGCACCAGGCCTTCGGCGCCTATTTTGCGCTCCTCACGGAGGAGTTCGGCTGGAGCAAGACTGCGCTGTCCGGCGCGGCCGCGCTGCAGCCCATGGAGGCCGCGGTGCTCGGCCCGGCGCTCGGCTGGATCATCGACCGTTTCGGCCCGCAGGGGATGATCCGGATCGGCATCGTGACCTTCGGCGTCGGGTTCATGCTGCTCAGCCAGATCGAGTCGCTGGCCGGCTTCTACGGCGCGTTCCTCGTCATCGCGCTCGGCGCGAGCCTCTGCGGTTTCTTCCCGATCAACGTGGCGATCATCCACTGGTTCGAGCGTTTCCGCGCCCGCGCGCTCTCCGCCTTGTCCCTCGGGCTCGCCCTGGGCGGGGTGTTCGTGCCGGTCGTCGCCTGGGCGATGCAGACCTGGGGCTGGCGCGCTACGGCATTCGGGTCCGGCCTCGTCGCGATCCTCGTCGGCTGGCCGCTGGCGCGGCTGTTCCGCCGCCGCCCCGAGGACGTCGGCGAAACGATCGACGGCCTGCCGCCCGCCGTTGCCAAGGAAGGCGACCCCGAGGCGCCCGCGCAGCGCGAGTTCACCGCGCGCGAGGCGCTGCGCACGAGCGCTTTCTGGCTGCTGTCGCTGGGCCACGCTTTTTCGCTGCTCGTGGTGTACGCCGTCAGCGTGCATGCGATCACCCACATGAAGGAAGGCCTCGGGTACACGCTCGCGCAGGCGTCGCTCTTCATCACGCTGATGACCGCGTCGCAGGTCGGTGGCGTTCTGGTGGGCTGGTGGATCGGCGACCGTTTCGAGAAGCGCCTGGTGGCCGCCGGCTGCATGCTGATGCACGCCTCGGGACTGCTGATGCTGACTTACGCCGACGGGACGGCGATGCTGGTCGCTTTCGCGGTGCTGCACGGCGGCGCGTGGGGGTTGCGCGGGCCGTTCATGCAGGCGATCCGCGCGGACTACTTCGGCCGGCGCTCCATCGGCATGATCCTCGGCCTGTCTGCGCTGATCATCGTGATCGGGCAGATAGGTGGCCCGATCGTCGCCGGCATCTTCGCCGACGCCACCGGCAACTATCGCATGGGCTTCACCGTGCTCGCGATCCTCGCCGGCGTGGGCTCGCTCTTCTTCCTGCTCGCCAAGCGCCCTTCGATCGCCGTTCCCGCGGCCTAGGCCTGCGGGGAGACATACTTAAAGCGGCAGTTTCGTGCCCAGTCCTTCGCGCAGGGCGATCTCGTAAACCACCTGCGCGGCGGCAAGGTCCGCCAGCGCATGGCCCGAATAGACGAACATCGCGCGCTGCGCGTCGCTGGTGCGTCCCGGCCGCCCGCCGGAAGCCAGCTCCGGGAGGTCAGCGTCGTACGGACCGGCGAAATTCATGCGGCCCATTGCGGCCAGCGTCCGCGTCTGCTCGTGCTCGTCGGTGGCGAGCAGGTCCACATTGCGCAGCGTTTCGCGTTTCCACGAGCGGCCGAGGTCTACGGCCCCCGCGAAAGAGCCCGGGGCCAGCCATGCGGTGTCGAGGAATTCAAGCGTCGAAGCGCCTTCCGGCACCGTGGTGATGACCGCATCCAGCCCTTCGACCGCTGCGCGCGGGTCGCGCGTGGTGGAGGCCTCCATGCCGAACGCGCGCGCCGCCTCGGCGAATTTGTTCGCGCTGGCCTCGGTACGGCTGTAGGCGACGACGCACTTCAGGTTCGGCAGCACGAGGCGCATCGCATCGAGGTGGCTATAGGCCTGCACGCCGCATCCGACAAAGCCGATCGATTCGCTGCCCGGGCGTGCCAGTTTCTGCGCCGCGATCGCCGTCATCGCGGCGGTACGGGTGGCGGTGATCCAGTTGCCGCCCATGACCGCGAGCGGCCGGCCGGTCGTCACGTCCGACAGCGTGATCAGGCTGCAGATGGTGGGGCCGCTGGTCTGCGCGGCAGGCACGAGGCCGAACCACTTCATCCCGGCGATCCCGGCGTCCTGCAGCAGGGCGGGCTTGGCCTGGAAGACATGTCCCGGACCGAGCGTCATCACGGATTTCGGCGCCGCGCGCGCCGTACCGCGGGCCTGTGCGGCGAACGCCAAGGCGACGACCTCGCGCAGGCGATCGAGCGGGATCGCCGCGCCGGCGACGTCCGCTTCCGAAAGGTAGAGGAGGGTGTCCTGCATGCCCGGCAGTTTAACCGGACTGCTGCAAAACGCCCGCCACGCCTGCGGCCGAAAGCGTTAGGCTTCCCGCTCAAGACAGCAGCCCCCAGACCCAAGCCCGCAACCAAGGAGAAAATGGAATGCCTACGATTTTCGTAAACCTGTTCGAAGGCCGCACGCCCGACCAGAAGCGCGAGTTCGCGATCGCCGTGACGGCCGACGCCGTCCGCACGCTGAAGTGCACCCCCGAGTCCGTCGAGGTCATCTACCAGGACGTGAAGAAGTCGGACTGGGCCGTGAACGGCAAGCTGGCCTCCGACCCGAAGTAGAAAGTCTAACTTTTATTCCGGAGGCCGGCTCCTGGAGCCGGTCTCCTGGCAGTTGCGTTGCCTGATATGAAAATAGTACGGTGGTTCGGTCGGCGTCCCTAAATGGGGTCAGAGTCGAATTAGTTCGCTCTCGTCCTTGAGCGCCGTGCCCGTCATGCCGCGGCGCAGTGCTTCGGCCGCGAGCCAGTCGAGCCGCGCCGCCGCCGCTGCGTAGGCGAGCCCTTCCGGGCGCACGTTCGAGATGCAATTGCGTTCGGCGTCGGACCGGCCGGCGCGCGGCGCATGCGTGAGGTACAGGCCGAGGCTGTCCGGAGAGGACAGGCCCGGCCGCTCACCGATCATAACGACGACGAGTTTCGCGCCGAGTCGGCCACCGATCTCGTCGCCAAGCGCGACGCGCCCCTGCATCGCGATCACAACCGGCACCCCGGACCAGCGGGCCGGCGCAAGTGCGCGCAGCTCGCCGAGCAAAGGCGCGGCGTGCTTTTGCGCCGCCGCAGACGAAAGCCCGTCCTCGATCGCGACCACGATTTCCGGCGACACGCCGGGCATGGCCGGCACAAGCATGCTTTGCGCGTCGAGCCGTCGCCCGAGGTCGGGACGGGCGAGGTAGGTGGCGCGGTCCGGGGCGGCGCTGCGCACCTGGATGACCGGATGGCCTGCCGCGCTTAATTCACCCTCCAGCGCCGCCGTGTCGAGGCGCGAGTGCACGGCGTCGCGGGCCCGCGCATGGGCGAGCCCGAACGCGAGCACCTCGCGCGTCGGCAGGGCCGGGCCGGCCCGCCCGAGGGCGATGCGCGCCGGCGTGAGTCGGCGCAGTCCCGCCCAGGGATCGGCTGGCACCAGCCCGTCGCGGCTCATGCCGAGGCCAGGTCCCGGGTGGCCGCCAGCAGCCGGTTGCCGGCGGCATGCGGCTGAAGCATCCCGGAGGCGTCAATCAGTTGCATGCTTTCGAGCCAGGCTTCGAATTCGGGCGCGCGCTTCAGCCCCAGCACGTTGCGCAGGTACAGCGCGTCGTGGAACGAAGTGCTCTGGTAATTGAGCATCACGTCGTCGGCGCCGGGCACGCCCATCACGAAGGTCACCCCGGCGACGCCGAGCAGCGTGAGCAGGGTATCCATGTCGTCCTGGTCGGCCTCCGCGTGGTTGGTGTAGCAAACGTCGACACCGAGCGGCACACCGAGGAGCTTGCCGCAGAAATGGTCCTCGAGCCCGGCGCGGATGATCTGCTTGCCGTCGTAGAGGTACTCCGGGCCGATGAATCCCACCACTGAATTGGCGAGGAGCGGCTTGAAGTGGCGGGCCACACCGTAGGCCCGGGCCTCCAGCGTCTGCTGGTCCACGCCGTGATGGGCATCGGCCGACAACGCGCTGCCCTGGCCGGTCTCGAAATACATGACGTTGTCGCCGATCGATCCGCGCTTGAGCGAGAGCGCGGCTTCGCGCGCCTCGGCGAGCAGCGCAAGCGTGATGCCGAAGCTCGCATTGGCCTTCTGCGTGCCGGCCACCGACTGGAACACCAGGTCCACGGGCGCCCCGGCCTCGATGCCGCGGATCTGGTTGGTGACATGGGTCAGCACGCACGACTGGGTCGGGATATCGAATCGCCGGATCACCTCATCCATCATCCGCCACAGCGTCATGAACGCCGGCAGGCCGTCGCCGGCGGGATTGATGCCGATCACCGCGTCTCCACAGCCGTAGAGCAGGCCGTCGAGCATCGAGGCCGCGATGCCCCGGGCGTCGTCCGTCGGGTGGTTGGGCTGCAGGCGCACACCGAGCCGTCCGGGCAGGCCGAGCGTATTGCGAAAGCGCGTGGTCACCCGGCACTTCTTCGCAACCAGAACGAGGTCCTGGTTGCGCATGAGCTTGGACACGGCGGCGGCCATTTCCGGGGTGACGCCCGCCGCAAGGCTCGCGAGCCTGGCGGGGCCGGTCTCGTCGGAAAGCAGCCAGTCGCGAAATTCCCCGACCGTCAGGTGCGCCACGACCGCAAAGGCCGCCCGGTCGTGCGTGTCTATGATCAGGCGGGTGACCTCGTCTTCCGCGTAGGGGACGACATGGTCTTCGAGGAAGGTCTGCAGGGGCACTTCAGCGAGCGCCATGCGCGCCGCCATGCGCTGTTCCGCGCTGGCTGCGGCCACGCCGGCCAGGGCGTCCCCGGAGCGCAGGGGCGTGGCTTTGGCCAGCAAATCCTTGAGGTCGGCGAAGCGCCAGTTGACGCCGCCCACCGCGTGCGAGAAACCCATCGATCCTCCGCCGTCAGCGAAGTATACGCAGGCGACGGTGCCGGAATTCGAAGTTCCTAAGGAGCGCGGTCGAGCAGCCTGTCGGTCAGGGCCGCGGCACCCCACATCGAGAACAGCGTGGCCCACGCCGTGACCGCGAATACCGAGGCGCCCGTGATCCCCGCGCCGACTGCGCACCCCCCGGCGAGCATGCTGCCGAAACCCATCATGACGGCGCCGGCGATGTAACGGCGCATGCTCTGGCCGTCCCTGAAGCCCTCCAGCTTCAGTTCCTTCGCCAGCAGCGCCGCGACGAACGCGCCGAGGAACACGCCCGGGACCAGGCCGATGCTGAAGTCCAGCGGACGCCCGGGTGGGGACAGCACCAGCATCAGCATGTCGGCCGAGGGGCCCGAGAACGTCAGGCTCTGCACCGGGACGGCCGTGGCCGCCATCGCGCTGTCCGAGACCTGCCAGGTGAACCACCATCCCGCGGCGATCGTCGTGCCCACGCCGATGCCGCCGAACAGCGCCCAGGGTCGGATGCGGGCCAGGCGCAGCACGAACCAGGCCCCGGCCGCGAGCCACAGCACACCGAAGGCCAGCCCGCCGGCGTGGCCGGCGCCGAGCATGGCGAGCAGGTCGCGCGAGCCGCCTTCCACCGTCCACCAGCCGGAAAGGGCGTTGCGCAGCGGCGAGAGGGCCCCGTGCAGCGAAGCCTGCGCAGTCACCGCGAGCACGAGCCCGGACAGCAGCGCGCGAAGGTTGCCCGCCGCGGACAGCACCAGCAGCCGGCTGACGCACCCCCGCGCGAGGATCATGCCTGCGCCAAACAGGGCGCCGCCCAGGATCGCGCCCGACAGGCTGCCGCGGGCCGCCAGCTGGCGCGCCGTGCTTACGTCGAGCGCGCCGGCGAGGATCAGCGCCTGGGTCGCGATCAGCGCGGTGGAGAAGGTCAGCAGCCACACCACGAGCTTCTCGCCCGGCATGCCGCGCGCGAACTCGACGACTGCCGAGCGCAGA
Organism: Burkholderiales bacterium; assembly: GCA_965279075.1. Classification (GTDB taxonomy): domain Bacteria; phylum Pseudomonadota; class Gammaproteobacteria; order Burkholderiales; family SG8-39; genus SZAS-79. The sequence continues at coordinate 281,801 of CBDIHI010000012.1, forward strand.
CAGAAGCGCGAGCGTTGCGCTGCGGCGCCGAACAGCAGCCCGATCACCAGCCCGCCCAGGGCGGTCGCGGGGCCTGCGCCGAATTCCTCGATGATGTGGGCCAGGTCCATTGGGGGGGCTGCCGTCACGAACCCGGCTACTTCTTCTCCAGCGACTCGCGTTCCATCAGCAGGTAGGTGCCGTAGGCGTTGATGCGGTTGGCGGCGTTGAATGCGGGAACCCTGGCGTAGCGACTCCAGTCGGTCTGCGCATAGGCCTCCTCGAACGGCTGCATGTCCTCGACCGCCCGGCCCATGGTGGCGCGAAGGTAGCGCAGGTAGTCGCGCGTGAACGCGAGGTCCCCCACCGGGTAACGGGAGACCGCGCCGTGTCCCGGGACCATGACCTTTGGCTTCAGCTCGAGCAGGCGCTCCATCGTCGCCAGCCACCGCCGGCTGTCCGCGTTGCCGACGAACGGCACGCGCCCGGAGAACAGGATGTCGCCCGAAAAGAGGACGCCGTCGTCCCTCACCGCGACGACGATGTCGTCGGGCGCATGCGCCGGGCCCATGTAGACGAGGTCGAACGCAAGCCCGCCGAACTTGAAGGACGTGTCACCCTCGAGCAGCCGGTCAGGCGCGACCAGCCGCGTGTTCGCGTCCACCCAGGGGGCGAGGTCCCTGCGGCGCTGTTCGAGCCTTGCGGCGCCTTCCCCGCTGTCGAGGTACTCGCGCGCCGCACGGTGCGCCCACACTTCGGCGCCAGCGGCCTTCAGCGCAGGAAGGCCGTAGAAGTGGTCGGCGTGGTAGTGGGTGACGATGACGCGGCGGATCGGCTTGTCGGTCACCGAGGCGATGGCTGCGCGCAGCGCCTCGCCCAGGGGCGCGGTGCCCAGCGCGTCGATCACCACCACGCCTTCCGGGGTGACGACGAATCCGGCGTTGGAATTGAAGCCCTGGTTTGCAGCGGAGGCCACGCCGGGAAGGCCCTGCACGTACCAGGCGTGCTTGCTTACCTGCACGGGCGCGAGCCTGACCTGCGGCTCCGCGGCCTGCGCCGGCCGCACCGCCAGCAGGATGGCGAGGGCCGCGAGGCAGGCCAGCCGGGCGAGGGCGCCCTCAGGCAATGCCGGGATTGCCATCCATTCCCCTGAGCCGCGGCAGGTTCAGCGCGAGGGGCTTCACTGTCTTCATGTCGCGCAGGTAGCGGGCCATCAGGTCCCACACCGGCTCGCCGCCGGCCTGCTTCGCCTCTTCGGCGACCGGCGCCCAGCCGGCGACCTTGTACTTCTTCGCCGGGTCGAGCGGCCTGCCCTTGAGCGTCATCTCGCTGATGCGGCCGCCCATCTTCGCGTTGGGGTCGCAGGCGTAGGCGAGGCCGCCGACGCGGACCATGTCCCCGCCCTGCTGGTAGTAGGGGTCGGGGTTGAAGAGGTTGTCGCAGACGTCTTCGAGAATGCCCTTGATCGTCTCCCCGGTCATCTCGGTGACGGTCGTGTAGGGGTAGGTGATCGCCGTCTGGTCCATCAGGTGTTCCATCAGGATCGGCTGGCCGGGCAGCAGGCTCGTGCCCCAGCGGAATCCCGGGGAGAACGCGATCTCGGCGTCCTTGACCGCCATCAGGCCGTCGAGCATCAACTGGTCGAAGGTGCCGTTGAAGTTGCCGCGCCTGTAAAGCAGGCCTTCGGTGACGGCGAGTCTCTCGGCCAGCTTGCCGGCGTAGGGCGCGCGCATCTTGTCGATGTAAGCCTGCATCGCGGTGTCTGCCGGCAGCAGGTTGGCGAACACCGGCAGGAGCTTGTAGCGGAAGTCCGCGACCTTGCCGCCTTTCACGTCGAGGTCGAGCACGCCGAGGAACTTGGTGTTCGACCCGGCATTGGTGACCAGCGTCTGGCCGCCCGGGTTCTTCACGATCACCGGGGCGGGCATGCCGTCGTGGGTGTGGCCGCCGAGGATTGCGTCGATGCCGCGCACGCGCGAGGCCATCTTGATGTCCACGTCCATGCCGTTGTGCGAGAGCAGCACCACGGCCTGCGCGCCTTTCGCCCGCGCCTCGTCGACGGTCTTCTGCATCTCCTCTTCCTGGATGCCGAAATTCCATTCGGAGACGAAGTAGCGCGGGTTGGCGATGGGCGTGTACGGGAAGGCCTGGCCGACGATCGCGACCGGCACGCCGTTCATCTGGCGGATCGAGTAGGGCGCGAACACGGGGTCGCCGAAGTCGGCGGTCTTGATGTTCTGGGCGACGAATTCGACCCTGCCCTTGAAGTCGTTGTCGACCACCTTCTTCACGCGTTCGGCGCCGAGGGTGAACTCCCAGTGGCCCGTCATCAGGTCGACGCCGAGCAGCTTCTGCGCGTCGATCATGTCCTGGCCCTTGGTCCACAGCGCGGTGGCCGATCCCTGCCAGGTGTCGCCGCCGTCGAGCAGCAGCGCGCCAGGGCGTGACGCCCTGAGGCGCTTCACCAGCGTCGCCATGTGCGCGAACCCGCCCACCTTGCCGTACTTGCGCGCGGCCTTCTCGAAGTCCAGGTAGGTGAAGGCGTGCGCGTCCGGGGAGCCCGGCTTCACGCCGAAGGCCTTCAGCAGGGCCTCGCCCACCAGGTGCGGCGGCCGCCCGGCCATGCCGGCCACGCCGAGGTTGACGTTCGGCTCGCGAAAGTGGACCGGCAGCAGCTGCGCGTGGCAGTCCGTGTAGTGGAGGAAGTGAACGTTGCCGTAGCGGGGCAGGTCGTAGAACGCCGGCGCCTGCGCGCGCACGGACCCCAGCGGAAGTCCGCTCGCGGCGGCCACCGCCAGGGTGTGCAGGAACTCCCTCCTGTTCATTTCCTCGTCCCGGCTACTTGTTCACGGGCGAGGCCGGGTCGAGCAGCAGCGCGGTCACGTCCTTCATCTGCTGCTCCGTGAGGATGCCCTTGTGCCCGAAGCGCGGCATGTTGGAGCAGGCCGAATACGCCTGGGAGTTGTAGATCTTGCCGTAGGCATAGCGCTGGATCGCCTCGCTGTTGCCGCGCACCTTGCCGAAGTTGTAGAGGCTCGGCCCGATCGTGCCGTAGGAGATCTCTTCCTTGGTGAGCTGGTGGCACGCGTAGCAGTTCGCGCCGGAGGGCCTTTTCGGGTCGTCCGAGTACTGCTTGCCCACGCCGCTTTGCGCGACTTTCTCCCCCTCGCGCCAGTTGCCCAGCAGCTTGCCGTCGGCCGGGTACTTGATGGTCGCGAGGTTCGACTTCTCGATGCGGTCGGTCGTCTCCTTGGGAAGCTTCGTATCGGGCGGCACGCTGCACAGGCGCTGGGCATCGTCCTGGTCGAGGCGGTCGAGCTTCGCCTGGCCGCGCTCGTTGAAGGACGCTTTCATCACTGCGACCGCCTTCTGGGCGACCTCGGCGTCGTTGACGCTCGCGCAGCCGGCCACGGCCAGCGCAGCGCCGATGAGGACGTATTGGGTGCTCTTGTTCATGGTCTCTCCCCCTTATCGCTTGATCGCGGGCGCGTTGAAGGGCGCGCCGTTGGCGTTGCGCGCGAGGAACGTTGTCAGCGCGATCGAAGCCTCGGACGTGAACTTGAGCTCCGGGAAGCGCTGCTGCCGGAAGCAGTCGTTCAGGCGCCACTGGAATGTGCGCAACTCACCCTGGGAAACGCGGTAGGCCGGCCAGGTCGTGTAGGCGAGCTGCGCGCCCGCCTTGTCGGTCAGGTTGGGCAGGTCCTGCAGGCGGATGCGCTTGCCCGTCTCGCCATGGCAGGTCGCGCAGGCGAAGTCGTGCGGGCCGCCGCGGAAATAGAACATCTTCTCGCCCAGCCGGAACGCTTCCTTCTCCTTGTCGTGGTTCAGGGCGACGTTCATCTTCACGCCCTTGGACTCCGCCGTGATCCATGCGGTCAGCGCCTCGATGTCGGACCGTGCGCTGCCCGAGCCGAAGGGGCGCTTGGTGGCGTCGGCCTGCGAGTAGCCCTGCTGCGTGACCATGCAGTGGACCAGGCGGGTCTCCAGGTCCATCACGCGGTCGGCGTCGGCGAAGTACTTCGGCAGTTCGGCATAGGCGCCCTTGACGACGCCTGCGCCCTTGCCGAGGTCGCATCGCTCGAGCGACACGTTCTTCGGTCCGCGCTTCTGCTTCCAGAGGTCCTCGCCGCGCGCCTCCCACAGGTCGGCCGGGTTGCCGTCCTGCAGTTGCTGGCGGTACTTGGCGATCTCGTCTACGGCCGACTGTGCGGACGCAGGCCCCGCCGTGCCGAGGGCAAGCATGGCCCCCGCTATGAACAGAACTCGTTTCATCTTGTACTCCTCCTTGGGAAAGTGCTTTCTGCAGCCCTTCTTCTTATGGTCGTATGTATGCGTAGCCTTCCCTCGCCTGCAGCCGCGCCACTTCGGCTACGCCGGAGGGGACGATCGAGGCTTCGGGTATCACTTTCGACTTGTCGATGTCGCGCGTGACCAGCGTGAAATTGCAAACGCGGAACTCCACGCCGCGGTCGACGAGTTCCTGCACCAGCGCGTCGTACGGGTTGCCGTTGCGGTCCTTCGCGCCCTCCAGCAGGAAGTCGATGCCGGCCGCGTGGGTCACCACCGTGATCTTCGCCTTCGGATCCGCGCTCAGGTGGTTGCGGATGTTGCGGATCGCCGCGGTCGCCTGCTCGAACCCCTGGTTGAGGTGGTAGACGACCTTGACACGGCCGTCGTCCGCGGCGATTGCGACGCCCGCCGCGCACGCCAGCAGGACGAAGGCCAGCGCCTTGCCGAGCACCACACGCAATTTCTTCATCACGCCCCCACGCGTCGCATCCGGTTCAGTTGACCGTGCCTTCGTCGGTGCGCTTGTCGCCCTTGTTGTCGGTCCAGGTGACCTGGACCTTGTCGCCCTTCTGGCCGCCCTTGAAGTTGAACTCGAGGAACGGGTTCTTCGAAACCGCCGGGCCCCACTGCGCCGAGAGCACGGTCTTGCCGTTGTGCGTGGCGGTCACGTTCTGGATGAAGTGCGCCGGCACGAGGGCGCCGGACGCGTCCTTTCTCTGCCCGGTCTCCATCTCGTGGCTCATCAGCACTTTCACGTTCACCGAGCCATCCTTTGCCACCGCGCGTATGCGCATCGGGTCTGCCATGTCAGCCTCCACATCCGCCGAGGGTTACCTTGATTTCCTTCTTGGCCACGAAGAACTTGCCGTTGGCCCTGACCAGCGCGTAGACGTCCGAGGTCTGGCCCATCTTCACGCGCGTGGTCACCAATGGATCCGTGCCGGCCGGGATGCTGAAGCTTGCCACCAGCGGGGTCGGGTTCTTGTCGATCAGGATGGCGATCGATTCGGTCCCGGCGATCCTGCTCTCCACACCCACCGGGACGACTGCGCCGTTCTCCGCGATGTCGGCCGCGCGCATCACGATGTCGGCGGAATTCGCCGCGCCCGTGGCGCCGAGCGCCTTGAGCGCGTCCTGCAGCGACTTGACCTCGAACGCCGCCTTGTTCCAGTCCGCGGCCAGGGTCTCCCCCGGCCGGAGCATGCCCGCCGCGGCGAGCAGGGCGAGGAGCCCCGCGCCGCCGCCGGCCTTGAGTGTCGATCTGCGCATCTGGTTCATTGCCTTCCTCCTTGTCACATCAACTGATTGCGTGGACTGCTAGACCGCGCCGCCCAGGATCCACCTGACGATCGTGCGGATGTCGTCGTCCTGCAGATGCCCGTTCGGCGGCATCGGCACCGGGCCCCAAATGCCCTGGCTACCGGACTTGACCCTGGCGGAGAGGCGGGCGTCCGCGCCCGCTTCAGCCTTGTATTTTGCCCCGATATCGTTGAGCGCGGGCCCGACGATCCTGGCGCTGACGCCATGGCAGGCGAGGCATCCCGATTTTTCCGCCAGCGACCTCGGCGTCGCAGCGGCGGCGGGGCTTGCGGCGGGCGCACCGGCGGCCGTGGTGACCATGCCGCGCACCGGACCGACCAGGCGGTTCTGCTCGGCCAGGTTGCCGTGCGCCGTGCGCGCGTAGTCGGGCAGCTGGGACACCACCTTCGCTTCGGCCGCGCAGTCCTTCATGCAGGCCGTGCTTTTCACGTCGGGCCTGCCCCTGGCGTCCCACAGGCCGTGCGCGCGGGTCATCCCGTTGCGGTTGGGCAGGCGCTTCTGCACTTCGCCGATGTTCGCATCCGAAAGCACGAAATCCTCCGGGACCACGTAACCGAGGCTGAGGATGTACGCGGTGGTCGCGTAGACCTCTTCCACCGTCAGCGTCTTGGGCGCGTTCCAGGGCATCGCCCGGTTGATGTAGTCCCACAACGTCGAGATCTGCGAGAGCTTCATCAGCGTGGTGCGGGCCTGCTCGGGTTTGGTGAGCGCGGCGACACGGCCCGAGGCGACGTCTTCCTTCGTGGTGCCGCCGGCGATGGCCGCGAACACCGAGTTCGACTCGCCGAACGTGCCATGGCACGAGGCGCATTTCGCTTCCCAGACTTCCTCGCCTTTCTTCACGCTGCCCGAACCCTTGGGCAATCCTTTGAAGTCCGGCCGCACGTCGATGTCCCAGGCACGGATTTCCGCCGGCGTCGCGGTGCGGCCGATGCCGGAGTAGGCCTGCTGCGCGACGGCGGGGCACGCCGCCAGCAGCGCGATGATGAGGCTAAGAGATTTGTACATTCGACACTTCGCCGTCCGGCGCGACCTTCCACGACTGGATCGCGTTGTTGTGGTAGATCGAGCGCGTGCCGCGCACCGCGCGCAGCTGGTTGACCTTCGGCTGCACGTACCCGGTTTCGTCGATCGCGCGGCTCTGCAGGAACGCCGGGCTGCCGTCCCAGACCCAGGGGAGCGAAAAGCGCGTCAGCGCCTTGGGCAACACAGGGGTTTCGAGCCTTGCGGTGCGCCAGTTGCGCCCGCCGTCGACGGAGACGTCCACGCGCTTGATCCGGCCGCGGCCCGACCAGGCGAGGCCGCTGATGTTGTAGAACCCGCGGTCGAGCAGGACCTGGCCTCCGGAGGGCGTGGTGATCACCGATTTCGCCTCCTGGATGGAGGTGAACTGGCGGTGCGTCCCGTCGGGCATCAGGTCGATGTAATGCATGACCTCCTCGCGCGTGTGCCACGGCTGGTCACCCACTTCGATGCGGCGCAGCCACTTGACCCAGGACACGCCCTGCACGCCGGGGACCACCATGCGCAGCGGGTAGCCGTTCTCGGGGCGCAGCATCTCGCCGTTCATGCCCCAGGCGACGATCGCGTCGTCGAGCGCCCGGTCCATCGAGATCGTGCGCGTCAGCCCGGAGCCGTCGGCGCCCTCGGCCAGCACGAACTTCGCGTTCCTGCGGTCGAAGCTGCAGTCGTCCAGCAACGCCGAGAGCGGCACCCCGGTGAATTCGCAGCAGGAGAGCATGCCGTGTGTGTACTGCACGGTCGGGACCGCGACGTTGGCCCATTCCATGCCGCTGTTGGCGCCGCACTCGATGAAGTGGATGCGCGAGACCGAGGGCAGGCGCATCAGGTCGTCCATGGTGTAGACCTTGGGGTTCTTCACCATGCCCATCACCATCAGGCGGTGCTGCGCGGGGTCGATGTCCCACCAGCCCTGGTGGTGGCGCTCGAAGTGCAGGCCGCTGGGCGTGATGATGCCGAACAGGCCCTGCAGCGGCGCGAACGCGACCGACGCCTGCGGGACGCGGGTGAGCCCGGGACTCTCGCGGCGCTGGATGTTCTTTTCGTATTGGGACGGCGCTCCGTAGCCGCTCGACGCGACGGGCTGGCCGAGGCCCGTTGAATGCGCCGGCAGCTTCATGATGGCGGGGTCGTCCGCGCCGCGGGCGCCGCCGGCAAGGGCCGCCGCGACGGCCCCGCCGCCGAGCGCAAGGGTCTTGCGCAGGAATGCGCGCCTTTGTTCAGGGGCGGGCTGTACGCGCCCCCTGCGTTGCTCCTGCCCCATCAAGCGGCCCTCTGCTTTCTGGGCGCGGGAAGGAGGCGCAGCAGTTCGCGGCGCAGGGGCTTCTTCTCGTCCATGCTGCCCGCGATCCGGTTGCATACCGTCCTGCAGATTTCCACCATCGAGGGGTCGGCCACGCTGTAGTAGACCTGGTTGCCGTCCTTGCGGCGCGAGAGCACGCCCGCACGGAACATCAGTCCCAGGTGGCGCGAGGCGTTGGTCTGGGTGGCGCCGATCTCCTCGACGATCTGCGTGACGGTCTTCTCGGTGTCGCAGACGGCGTGCATGATGCGCAGCCGCGTGGGCTCCGAGAGCACGCTGAAATACGAGGCGACTGCGTCGAATACGGGATCGAGTTCGTCCATGTGCGGGTCCGGTCGCGGTGCGAAACGCGCGAAATATATGAGCGAATGCGCATATGGTCAATCATGCGGCGCAGCATTCCTGCTGCACCGCCGCACGCGTCCCCGGTAGAATCGCCGAATGAATGCTACCGACGAAATCACCCTGACCCGCGAGCTGCTCCGGCTCGACACCATCAACCCGCCCGGCAACGAGCGCGACTGCGCTCACCGCATCGGGCGCCTGCTCGAGGACTGGGGCTACGCGGTCAGCTATTACGAGCACGCCGACCAGCGCACCAGCGTGATCGCGCGGCTCGGCGGTTCGGACGCGAAGGCCCCGCTGTGCCTCACGGGCCACATAGACACGGTGCCGCTGGGCGCGGCGAAATGGACCCGCGACCCTTTCGCCGGCGAATCCGACGGCGACAAGCTTTACGGGCGCGGGTCCTCCGACATGAAGGCCGGCGTGGCCGGCATCCTGCTCGCGGCAAAGAACCTGGCCAAGCACCTGCGGCCCACGGCGGGCGTCGTGCTGGTGCTGACCGCGGCGGAGGAGGGCGGCTGCATCGGCTCCAGGCACCTGATCCAGGTCGAGGGCCTGCTCGGACGGGCCGGCGCGATGGTGGTGGGCGAGCCGACCTCCAACTACCCGGCGGTCGGCCACAAGGGGTCGATGAAGTTCTGGGCCAAGTTCCGCGGCGTGACCGCGCACGGGTCGATGCCGCACTTGGGCGTCAATGCGATCTACAAGGCGGCTCGCGCGGCGAACCAGATCGAGAAATTCGAGTTCCACGACCACCCGCATCCGGTGATGGGCGGGCCTTCGATCAACGTCGGCACCTTTCACGCGGGACAGACGATCAACTCGGTGCCCGACGAGGCGGTGCTGGGCGTGGACGTGCGCTCGATCGTCGGCATGGACCATGCCGCGGTGCTCGGGCGCCTGCGTGAGATGCTCGGCCCCGAGGCCGAGCTCGACGTGTTCCAGGACATGCCCGCGGTCTGGACCGAGCCCGAACATGCGTGGATGCAGAGGATCTACGAGATCTGCGCGAAGACGCTGAACGAGAAGCCCGAGCCCCGCACCGTCAGCTACAACAGCGACGCCGGCAATTTCCTCAAGGCCTGGCGTGGCGCGCCGACCGTGATCCTCGGGCCGGGCGAGCCCGCGATGGCGCACCAGACCGACGAGTATTGCCGCATGTCCCGGATCCGCGAGTCGGTCGCGATCTACGAGGCGATCATCCAGGACTGGTGCGGCGTTTGATCCACCTCAAGGATGGGCCGGATCGGGCTGGCCTTCCCGCCCTAGGGCGTATAATAGAAGCTTGATTTTGCAGGGCTACTTAGCAGCGCGTGGCCTCTCGCCGCAACCCCGATGACCCTTTTCGCCCTAGGCCTCAACCACCAGACCGCCCCCCTCGCGATCCGCGAGAAGGTGTCTTTCGCCACCGAAGCGCTGTCGCGCGCGGTCGGCGAACTGACGCGCGCGCGTCCGGTGAAGGAGGCGGCGATCCTGTCGACCTGCAACCGCACCGAGCTCTACGTCTCGGCCGAGCAGCCGAGGGTCGCGGCGGAGTGGCTCGCCGAGTATCACCGGCTGCCCGCGGGGGAGCTGGCCCCCTATCTGTATACGCTGCCTGAGCAGGAAGCCGTGCGCCACGCGTTCCGCGTCGCCTCGGGCCTCGATTCGATGGTGCTGGGCGAGCCGCAGATCCTCGGCCAGATGAAGGACGCGGTGCGCGCGGCGGAATCCGCCGGCACGCTCGGCACGACGCTGCACAAGCTCTTCCAGAAGTCTTTCGCCGTCGCCAAGGAAGTCCGTACGAACACACAGGTGGGAGCCAACAGCGTTTCGATGGCCGCGGCTGCCGTGAAGCTCGCCGCGCGCATCTTCCCGTCGATCGGCGAGCAGAACGTCCTCTTCATCGGCGCCGGCGAGATGATCGAGCTGTGCGCCACGCACTTCGCCGCGCAGGGGCCGGCGCGGCTGACCGTGGCCAACCGTACGCTCGAGCGGGCCACGGCGCTCGCGCACCGCTTCAACGGCCGCGGCATCGAGCTGCGCGAGCTGCCGGAACAACTGCACGAGTACGACATCGTCGTGTCGTGCACTGCGAGTTCGCTGCCCATCCTCGGCAAGGGCCTTGCCGAGCGTGCGCTCAAGGCTCGCCGCCGTCGCCCGATCTTCATGGTCGACCTCGCCGTGCCGCGCGACATCGAGGCCGAAGTCGGCGAACTCGACGACATCTTCCTCTACACGGTGGACGACCTATCGGCCATCGTGTCGGCCAACCTCGACGCGCGCCGCTCGGCGGTCGAGCAGGCCGAGGCCATTATCGAGACCCAGGTCGGCCAGTTCATGCACTGGATGGAAACGCGCGAGACCGTGCCTGTGATCCGCGCGCTGCGCGAACAGGCCGAACTCGCCCGCGGCCACGAGGTCGACCGCGCGTTGCGGTTGCTGGCCAAGGGCGACGATCCGAGGCAGGTGCTCGAAGCACTGTCCCAGGGCCTCACGAACAAGCTGATGCACGCCCCCACCCAGGCCCTCAACGAGGCCGAGGGCGAGGAGCGGCGCGCGCTCACGGACGTCGTGGCGCGCCTCTTCCACATCAAGCGTTAGCGTCCCCAGCGGCCCCCTGCCATGGTTCGCCCATGAAAGCGTCCTTACGCGCCAGGCTCGAACAGCTCGCCTCGCGCCTGCACGAGCTCGACCGCCTGCTGTCGGAGGAGTCCGCCGCCAAGGACATGGACAGCTTCAGGAAACTCGCCAGGGAACATGCCGAACTTTCCGCCGTTGTCGGCCTTTACTCCGGCTACAAGCTGGCCGAGGGCGACGCGGAGGCGGCCAAGGACATGGCGGCCGACCCGGAAATGCGCAGCTTCGCCGACGACGAACTCAAGGCGGCGCGCGAGCGCATGGAATCCCTCGAAGTCGAGCTGCAGAAGGCGCTGCTGCCGAAGGACCCCAACGACGACCGGAACACCTTCCTCGAAATCCGCGCCGGCACCGGCGGGGACGAGTCGGGCCTGTTCGCGGGCGACCTGCTGCGCATGTACACGCGCTTCGCGGAACGCCAGGGCTGGCAGGTGGAGATCGTTTCCGAAAGCGCTTCCGACCTCGGCGGGTACCGCGAGGTGATCGTGAAGCTGATCGGCCAGGGCGCGTACTCCAGGCTGAAGTTCGAGTCCGGCGGGCATCGCGTGCAGCGCGTGCCGGTGACCGAGGCGCAGGGGCGCATCCACACTTCCGCCTGCACCGTGGCCGTGATGCCGGAGGTCGACGAGATCGACGACGTGGTGCTGAACCCGGCCGAGCTGCGCATCGACACCTTCCGGGCTTCGGGCGCGGGCGGCCAGCACATCAACAAGACCGACTCCGCGGTGCGCATCACGCACCTGCCCACCGGAATCGTCGTGGAATGCCAGGACGGCCGTTCGCAGCACAAGAACAAGGCGCAGGCGATGTCGGTGCTCGCGGCGCGCATCAAGGACCAGCAGATGCGCGAGCAGTCGGCGAAGACCGCGGCGACGAGGAAGTCGCTGATCGGCTCCGGCGACCGTTCCGAGCGCATCCGCACGTACAACTTCCCGCAGGGCCGCATCACCGACCATCGCATCAACCTCACGCTCTACAAGCTCGACCGCGTGATGGACGGCGAACTCGACGACGTGGTCAACGCGCTCTCCACGGAGCTCCAGGCCGAGCAGCTCGCGGAGCTCGCCGAAGAGCAGGCGGGACGCGCCCCGGCGTGAACGTTGCGCAGGCCATTGCGCATTCCGGGATCGACGCCTTCGAGGCCCGGATGCTGCTGGGATTCGTTACCGGGCTCAAGCGCACCGTGCTGGTCGCGCATCCCGAAACCGAACTGGGTGAGGCGCAGGCGGAAAGGTTTCGCGCCCTGGCGCAGCGCCGCCGGGCCGGCGAACCGGTCGCCTACCTGCTGGGTGAACGCGAGTTCTACGGCCTGTCCCTGCGCGTGATGCCGGAGGTGCTGATCCCGCGGCCCGAAACCGAGCTGCTGGTCGATTTCGCCCTTGAAAAACTTCCGCGCAGCGGTGCGATGCTTGATCTTGGGACCGGTTCCGGCGCAATCGCCCTCGCCGTGAAGCGCGAGCGCCCTGACGCGCAAGTCACCGCCGTCGACCGCAGCGAGGGCTCGCTCGCGGTGGCGCGCGACAACGCCTCGCGACACGGGCTCGATATCGAGCTCCTCGCGGGCAGTTGGTTCGCCCCGTTCGATGGGCGGCGTTTCGACCTCATTGCCTCCAACCCACCCTACGTTGCGGACGGTGACCGCCACCTCACCGAGGGCGACGTGCGCTTCGAGCCTCGTGGGGCGCTGGTCGGTGGCGCCGACGGCCTCGACGCGATCCGCGAGATCGTCGCGGCGGCGCCCAGGCACCTTCGCCGGCGCGGCTGGCTCGCGGTCGAGCACGGCCAGGGGCAGGACGCCGAAGTCCGCAGCCTGTTTTCGCGCGCCGGTCTTGAAGCGGTCGCCTCGCGCCCCGACCTCGCGGGTATTGCACGCATCGTGGTCGGAACGTACAATCTTGAGTAATTTAATCGGGTACTAAGACACCTCCTCCTTTCACATCCGAGGCCAACATGGACGTCCAGCAAGTCATCAAGCAGCAGGTCAGCGGCAATCCCGTGGTGCTGTACATGAAGGGCACGCCGCAGGCCCCGCAGTGCGGGTTCTCGCAGACGGCGATACAGATCCTCGGCGCATGCGGCCTGCGGAGCATCTTCACGGTCAACGTGCTGGAAGAGCCCGAGATCCGCCAGGGCATCAAGGAGTTCGCCAACTGGCCGACGATCCCGCAGCTCTACGTGAACGGCGAATTCGTCGGCGGTTCGGACATCCTGCGCGAGATGTACCAGGCCGGCGAACTGCAGAAGCTTCTCGAGCCGGTCGTCGCAAAGCAACCCGCCTAAAGTTTTTTTTGGGCGCCTCAGGCGCTCGTCAGGCGGGTGTTCGCGAGGTTCAGCCGTTCTACGAGGATGGCGATGAACGCCCGCTCGAATTTCAGGCGGCACGTCTCACTCGCGTTCGTGAGGTCGGGCACGCCTATCCTCACGATGCGCGATTCGCCGTTCGCGCTGACGCTGGCGCCGCGTTCCCCGCCGGCCTCTGACAGGTAGGCCATTTCCCCGAAGCACTCCCCGGCGCCGAGCACGTTCAGCAGTTTCTTGTTCTTGGTCACCTTGACCTCGCCCGAGACGAGCAGGCAGAAGTGGTCGCCCGATTCGCCCTCGCGCATCAGCGTCGTGCCCGCGGGGACCTTCTCCCAGCCGCCCATCGCGACGACCTCCCACAGCTCGGGGTCGGAAAAGCGCCGGAAGAACTTCATCCCGCGCAGCGCGTTGAATTTCTCGCTGTCGGCGAACTCCTCGGTCTTCCTCGACAGGCTTTCCGCCCTGAAGGCGTCCGCGAGGTCCTTGGCGAAGTCCTCCCAGGCCTGGTAGCGGCGGGCCTGGTCCTTCTGCATGGCCTTCCTGACGATCCGGTCCACCGACATCGGGATCCCTTCGCGCAGCGTCGAGGGCGGCGCCGGGTCGGTCGTGGTGATCTGGTAGATCATGCTGAAGTTGTTCGAGGCCTGGTAGGGCAGGTGGCCGGTGAGCAGCTGGTACATCACCACGCCAAGGGAGTAAATGTCGGTCTGCTGCGACAGCGGCTGCTCGCGGATCTGCTCGGGCGACATATAGGCGGGTGAACCCACGCCGGTGACCTGCGTGGTGTCGACGCCGGCGGAAAGCGCGAGGCCGAAGTCGGAGATCTTGATGTCGGTGGGCCCCGACATCAGGATGTTGCCCGGCTTGATGTCGCGGTGGGTCACGCCGAGCTGATTGGCGTAGGACAACGCGCGCGTGCACTTGAAGACGATCTCGACGATCTTGTCGATCGGCAGCAGCCGCCCGGCTTCCGTATGGGGTTCGAGCGTGCCGCCGGGCACGTACTCCATGACGATGTAACCCGAGTCGTCCTCGATCACGGCGTCGTAGATGGCGACGATGTGCGGGTGCGAGAGCTTCCCCGCAAGCGAAGCCTCTGCAAGGAAGAGCTTGCGGTACACGCCCCCCCGCGCCGCATCGCGCAGCGCCTCGGGGAAGATCCGCTTCACCGCCACGTCCCGGTCGTTGAACGGGTCGCGGCACAGGTACACCTCGCTGGTGGCGCCTTCGCCGAGCTTGCCCGACACCGGGTACTTGCCGATGCGCTCGGGCAGGGTGCCGGGTTCGGGCTCGGACACGGGGCCCGCTCCCTCAGACGCCGGAGAGCCGGATGTTGGCCATCGTCAGGCGTTCGACCAGGATCTCCATGAAGGCGCGGTCGAACTTGTGGCGGCAGGGGTCGGAGGCCTGCTCGAGGTTGGGCGTGGGGATCGTGATGATCTTGGCGTTGTCGGTCACGCTGACGTCGGCCACGCGCACCGGCGCGCTCTTGGAGAGATAGGCCATCTCGCCGAAGGCTTCGCCCACGCGAAGCAGGTTCAGCAGCTTGCCCCGCTTGGTGACCTTCACCTCGCCTTCGGCGAGGATGCAGAAGAAATCGCCCGGCTCGCCCTCGCGCATCAGCACCTCGCCCATGGCGGCGCTGCGCCAGGATGACATGTGCGCGACCTCCCAGAGCTCGGCGTCGGTGAAGTTCTCGAAGAACGCGAGCGTGCGCAGCGTCTCGAACTTGTCGGTGTCGGCGAACTCGGCCTCGGTGGCGCCCACGTACTCCGTGCGGAACACGTCGGCGAGGTCGAGCGAGAACTCCTCCCAGTCCGGGTAGCGGTCGTCGTGCTCCTTGGCCATCGCGCGCAGCACGATCTTTTCCACGCTGTCGGGGACCTCCGGCCGCAGCGACGAGGGCGCGGGCGGGTCCATGTTGGTGATCTGGTAGATCAGGCTGAAGTTGTTGCTCGCCTGGAAGGGCAGGCGCCCGGTCAGCAGGTGGTACATCACCACGCCCATCGAATAAATGTCGGTGCGGTGGTCGAGAGGGTGCTCCTTCACCTGCTGCGGCGACATGTAGGCCGGCGAGCCGATCGCCGCGACCTGCGTGGTCTCGGCCGAGGCGTTCAGCGCCGCGCCGAAGTCGGTGATCTTCACGTCCGAGCCGCCGGCGTGGAGGATGTTGGCCGGCTTGATGTCGCGGTGGGTGATGCCCATGCGGTGCGCGAACTCCAGTGCCCGCGTGCACTTGAAGGCCATCTCGACGACCTGCTCGATCGGCAGCAGGTTTCCCGCCGCGCAGAACTTCTCCAGCGTGCCGCCGTCGACGTATTCCATGACGATGTAGCTGAGCTGGTCCTCGGCGACGGCGTCGTAGATCTGCACGATGTGCGGGTGCTGGAGCTTGCCCGCGAGCGAGGCCTCGTTCACGAACAGCTTCTTGTAGAGCTTGCCGCGCACCGGGTCGTCGAACTGGTCGGTCGAGACCAGCTTGACCGCCACCTCGCGGCTGTTGAACGGGTCCTGGCACAGGTAGACCACGGAAGTCGCCCCGCTGCCCAGCTGCTTGATGACCGGGTACTTGCCGACGCGCTCGGGAACGGGGGCTTCGCTCATGCGCGCGCCATCCGCTTGCGCCCGAGGGCGACCGCGCGGCGGACCTGCGCGGGCGCGGTGCCGCCGGCGTGCCTGCGCCGCGCGACCGAGCCTTCGAGCGTGAGCCAGCCCGCCACGTCCGGGCCGATCGATTTCGAGAACCGCTTCAGGACCGGCAGCGGCAGATCGGCCAGGTCGCAGCCGCGCGCCTCGGCCTCGCGTACGGCGAGCGCCACGATCTCGTGCGCGTCGCGGAAGGGCACGCCTTTCACCACGAGGTAGTCGGCGAGGTCGGTGGCGGTGGCGAACCCTTCCAGCGCCGCGGCGCGCATGCGCTCCGGCACCGGGCGGATACCCGCGACCATGTCGGCGAACACCGTGAGGCAGTCGCGCACGGTGTCGACGGTGTCGAACAGCGGCTCCTTGTCCTCCTGGTTGTCCTTGTTGTAGGCGAGCGGCTGGCCCTTCATCAGCGTGAGCAGTCCCACGAGGTGGCCGAACACGCGGCCGGACTTGCCGCGCACGAGTTCGGGCACGTCGGGGTTCTTCTTCTGCGGCATGATCGACGAGCCGGTGCAGAAGCGGTCGGGGATCGTGATGAAGCGGTAGCGCTGGCTCATCCAGACGATGAGTTCCTCGGAGAAGCGCGACAGGTGCACGAGGATGAGGGACGCACAGGCCGCGAACTCGATCGCGAAGTCGCGGTCCGATACCGCGTCGAGCGAGTTCGCGCAGATCGCCTCGAACCCGAGGTCCTTCGCGACCCTTGCCCGGTCGATGGGGAAGGTCGTGCCGGCGAGCGCGGCCGCGCCTAGCGGCAAGCGGTTGACGCGTCTCCTGCAGTCGGCGAGCCGCTCGCGGTCGCGCTCGAACATCTCGAAGTAGGCGAGCAGGTGGTGGCCGAAGGTCACCGGTTGCGCGACCTGCATGTGCGTGAAGCCTGGCATCACGACGTCGGCGTGCTCCTCGGCCGCGTCGAGCAGGGCGGATTGCAGGCGCGCGAGCAGCGCGCGGATCGCGTCGATCTCGCCGCGCAGGTACAGGCGCACGTCGGTGGCGACCTGGTCATTGCGCGAACGCCCGGTATGCAGGCGCTTGCCCGCATCGCCGGCCAGCGCCGTCAGGCGCTTCTCGATGTTGAGGTGCACGTCCTCCGCGTCGAGCGACCATTCGAAGCGGTCCGCCTCGATTTCCTTCGCGATCGTCGCCATGCCGCGCTCGATGGCGGCGAGGTCCGGTTTGGACAGGATCTTCTGCGCAGCCAGCATGCGCGCGTGCGCGAGCGAACCGAGGATGTCGACCTGTGCGAGGCGCTTGTCGAACGTCACCGAGGCCGTGAACCGCTTGACGAGTTCGTCGACCGGCTCGGCGAAGCGCCCGGACCACGCTTTGGCCGTTGCTTTCGGGCGCGGTTTTGATTGTCTAGAAGCCATGGGGCATACTGGGATGAGTCACCGCGACGCGTATCGAACCGGGTCCAGCCGAATTCATGTAAATCCCGGACGACCGAGCGTAAGTCCAATGAGTATAAAGCAAAACGCCTATTCAGACGGCCTGCCGGACTTCCGGAACCTGGGCGTCACGGCACGCATCCTGGTGGCGGTGAACCTGGTCGCGTTTGCCGCCGCCCTGTATGCCGAACCCGGCTGGTTCCGGGGCGTGGAGCGCTTCGTGTTCGAAGCCGCTTTCTTCGAGCCCGCGCTGCTCGTCAGCTTCGTGGCCCTGTACGTGCTCTCGCCGGTGCTGGCTTCGATGCGGTACCTGCCGGCCTGCGTCCTGATCCTCGTGGTGGTGCTCGGGATCGCGGGGACCTTCACCTATACCGTCGCGCAGTACCTGTCGCCGAATCCCGAGAATGTTCCGGTCGGGCGCATCCTCGTGCTTTCCGCGGCGCTCGTGGTCACGCTCCTCGGATACATGCGGTTGCGGGCCAAGGCGTTTTCGCCGGCGTTGACCGAAGCGCGCCTGCAGGCGCTGCAGGCGCGCATCCGGCCGCATTTCCTTTTCAACAGCCTGAACGCCGTGTTGTCGCTGATCCGGCGGGACCCCAGGCGCGCCGAGATCGCCCTGGAGGACCTTGCGGACCTGTTCCGGGGGCTGATGTCCGACGGGCGCAGTTTCGTCAGGCTGTCGGAAGAGATCGCGCTGCTCGAGCGGTACGCGAGCCTCGAGCAGCTGCGCCTCGGCGACCGGTTGCGCGTCGTCTGGGAGATCGATACCGCGCCGCAGGATGTGTTGCTCCCCCCGCTCGTGCTCCAGCCGTTGCTCGAAAATGCGGTGTACCACGGAGTCGAGCCCGGCACCGGTCCCGGCGAGGTGCTGGTGCACATCGAGGGCCGTGGCAAGCGGGTATTGGTGCGGCTGGTGAACCCGGTCCATGCCGGGCACACGCAGCGTCCCGGCAGCCGCATGGCGCTGGAGAACCTGCGCGAGCGGCTGCAGCTCTTCTTCGACGCGGAGGCGAGGATGGATGTTAGCGAGGAAGGCGGGCGATTCGAGGTGGAGATCGAGTTCCCGCACGTCACCGAGCGTCCCGCGGGGCAGGGAGAGCCGGCATGAGCGACAAGCCCGCGGGTGACAAGCCGCTGCGCCTGTTCATCGCCGACGACGAACCGCCGGCGCGGGCGCGCATGCGCGAGTTGCTCGGGGACGTGAAGAAGGAGTGCCCGACCGAGATCGTGGGCGAGGCCGGCAACGGGCTCGAGGTGCTCGAAAGGCTCCCGTCGAGCGGGGCCGAGGTGCTGCTGCTCGACATCCAGATGCCGGGGATGACCGGGCTGGAGGTCGCGCGGCACCTGGTGCCGCTCGAAGGCGGGCCCGCGGTGGTGTTCGTGACCGCCCACGACGCCCATGCGCTCGAGGCGTTCGAGCTGAACGCGCTCGACTACCTGTTGAAACCTGTGCGCGCCGCGCGGCTCGCCGCCGCGCTGAAGAAGGCGCGGCACGCCGGGCCGCCGGCCAGGGAATCCCTCGAGCGCGCCCAGGGCGGACCGCGCACCCAGTTCTCGATCGCCGAGCGCAACCGCATCCACCTCGTGCCGCTGGCGACGATCGTGTACTTCAAGGCCGAGCAGAAGTACGTCACGCTGCGCACGCGGGAGCGCGAGTTCCTGATCGAGGAGTCGCTGGTGTCGCTGGATAAGGAGTTCGCCGAAGGGTTCATCCGCATCCACCGCAATTGCCTGGTGGCGCGCGTGGCGATCAGCGGGTTCGAGCGCGGTGCCGGCGAGACCGAGGAGGAATCGCACTGGGAAGTCCTGCTCGACGGCGTTCCGGAGCGGCTGCCGGTCAGCCGCCGGCAATGGTCGGCGGTGCGCGAGATCCTCGGCGAACGCTGAAAGGATCGCCGGACGATCGCCCGGGAGGAGGGCGCAGGGCTGCTAGAATCCGTCCCTTCCGCGCATGGTTTCCACTTCTCACACCTCCACGCCGCAGGGACAGCCTCCCGGGCGGCTCGTCATCGCGACGCGCGAAAGCCGCCTAGCGCTGTGGCAGGCCGAGCACGTGCAGCAGAAGCTGCGCTCGCTCTACCCGAGGTGCAGCGTCGAACTGATGCCGATGACCACGCGCGGCGACGAGATGCAGGACGCCAAGCTCGCCACCGAGGGCGGCAAGGGCCTGTTCATCAAGGAACTCGAGGTGGCGCTGGCAGACGGCCGGGCCGACCTCGCGGTGCATTCGATGAAGGACATGCCGGCCGAAATGCCGGAAGGGTTCGTCCTCGCCGCGATTTCCGAACGGGAAGACCCGCGCGACGCACTGGTGTCGAACGACTACGCCGACCTCGCCGACCTCCCGCCGGGTGCGGTCGTCGGGACCTCCAGCCTGCGGCGGGCTTCCCAGGTCCTGGAGCGCTTTCCGGGGCTCGAGATCCGTACGCTGCGCGGCAACGTCAACACGCGACTCGCCAAGCTCGACCGCGGCGAGTATGCGGCCATCATCCTTGCGGCCTCGGGCCTCAAGCGGCTCGGGCTGGAATCGCGCATCCGCGGCACGCTTCCCGTCGAGCACAGCCTGCCTTCGGCCGGGCAGGGGGCGCTGGGCATCGAGTGCCGCGCCGGGCGGGCCGACGTGATCGCGGCGGTGCAGCCCCTCGCCCACCACGGCAGTTCGGCCTGCGTGCGCGCCGAGCGTGCCGTGAATCGCGCGCTGGGCGGTAATTGCAGCATCCCGCTGGGCGCGTACGCAGAGCTCTGGGCCGGGACGCTGCGGCTGCGCGCGCTCGTCTCGGCGCCGGACGCGAAGCGCATCGCCCGTGCCGAAGCCACCGGACCGGCGGACGATCCCGAGGCGCTCGGCATCCGCGTGGCGGACCTGCTGCGGGAACGCGGCGCTGGGGAGATCCTGGCCGCGCTCGGCCACTGAAGCGGCCCGCCTTGAAGCGGTCCACCGACTCCTCGCGCCCGCTCGCCGGCCGGACGGTCGTCGTAACGCGGCCCGAGCGCCATGCGGGCGTGCTTGCCGCGCTGCTCGAATCCGAGGGCGCGTGTGCGCTGCGCTATCCGGTCATCGACATCCAGCCATGTTCGTCCGCGGCGCTCGACGGCGTCCTGTCGCGGCTCGATTCGATCGACCTCGCGATCTTCGTGAGCCGCAATGCGGTCGAGTTCGGCATCGCCAGCGTTCGCGAGCGCCGGCCCTGGCCGCCCGGCCCGCGCGCAGCGGCGGTGGGCGCGGGTACGCGCCGCGCACTGGAGGCGCTGGGACTCACCGGCGTCGTCGCGCCCGGCGGGCCTGCGGACAGCGCCGCGTTGCTGGCCGAGCCCGGCCTGGAGCCGATCGCGGGGCGGCGGGTCGTGATATTCCGCGGTGAGGGCGGGCGGGAGGAGCTTGCGACGGCGTTGCGCTCGCGCGGCGCACAGGTCGAATACGCCGAGTGCTACCGGCGCGTCGTCCCGGCGACCGATGTGGCGCCCCTGGTCAGGGAGTGGGGGCGCGGCGCCGTGGACGCGGTCGCCGTATCGAGCGGGGAGGGCCTCGCCAACCTCGCGAGGCTGCTTGGCGCGGCGGACGTGGGGTTGCTCGCCGGTACTCCGCTGTTCGTACCGCATGCGCGGGTCGCCGAACAGGCGCGCGCGCTGGGCGCCACGAGCGTCGTGGTGTGCGGCGCGCAGGACGAGGAAGTCCTTGCCGCGCTGGTTGCCTATTTTCGCAGCGCAGGCTAAAACGGCGTCATCACGGAACCCGAAATGAACGAACCCATCGCCACAGTCCCTGCCGAAGCACCGGCCTACGCCCGCCGCAACCGGCGCATCGCCGCGATCGCGGTCGTCGGCGCGCTGGTGCTGGCGGGCGCCTGGGGCTGGTACGACGCCCGCAGCCGCATCGGGGCCACCCAGGAGGAACTCGCGCGGCGCCTGCGCGACATCGAATCCGACAGCCGCGAGGCCAAGCTCCTCGCCAGGCAGTCGCAGGAGTCGATGCGCGAGGCGCAGGCCAAGATCGCGGTGCTCGAAGGCAAGCTCGCCGAGTCGCAGAGCCAGCAGCTGGCCCTGGAGTCGCTCTACCAGGAACTGTCGCGCAACCGCGACGAATGGGCGCTGGCCGAGATCGAGCAGGTGCTGACCATCGCCGCGCAGCAACTGCAGCTCTCAGGCAACGTGCGTGCGGGGCTCCTCGCCCTGCAGCTGGCCGAGTCGCGCCTCGCGCGCAGCGACCGGCCGCAGTTCATCCCGGTCAGGAAAGCCGTGGCGCGGGACATCGAACGCCTGCGCGCGCTGCCATCGCTCGACATCGCGGGGCTGTCGCTCAAACTCGACGGGCTGGTCGCCGCGGTCGACGGCCTGCCGCTCGCCTTCGACGAGCGCGCCGCCGACGCCGGCAAGGCCGCCCGCGCGGCGAAAGCGGAGCCCGACGGGTTCTTCACCCGCTTCGGGGTCGAAGTCTGGGGCGAACTGAAAAGCCTCATCCGCATCCGTGCGATGGACGCGCCCGAGGCGCCCCTGCTGCCGCCGTCGCAGGCTTACTTCCTGCGCGAGAACCTCAAGCTGCGCCTGCTGAACGCGCGCCTAGCGCTGGCGATGCGCGACGAGGCCGGGTTCCGCGAGGACCTGCGCGTCGCGCAGGCCTGGGTAGGGCGCTACTTCGACGCGCGGGCCAAGCCCGCCGGCGCATTCGCCACGCAGTTGAAGCAACTGGGTGGGACCACCTTCACCTTCGAGCTGCCCACGCTCTCCGACAGCCTCGAGGCGGTGCGCAGCTTCAAGGCGCGCCGCGAGCGCGGCGGCGCCTGAGCTTGCGCGGGGCCGCGGCATGAGGGCGCTGTTCTGGCTGCTGGCCGTGTTCGCGGGCGCGGTGGCGCTGGCGATCATCGGGCGCGGCAACGACGGCTATGCGCTGTTCGTCTACCCGCCATGGCGCGTCGAGGTTTCGCTGATCTTCTTCATCGTGCTGGCGGCGGGGCT
Organism: Burkholderiales bacterium; assembly: GCA_965279075.1. Lineage (GTDB taxonomy): Bacteria > Pseudomonadota > Gammaproteobacteria > Burkholderiales > SG8-39 > SZAS-79. The sequence continues at coordinate 303,965 of CBDIHI010000012.1, forward strand.
CTTCGCCGTGCTCTATTTCTTCGCCCGCCTGGTCGACCACGCCCTCAACCTGCCGCTGCACGTGCGCGCCTACCGCGAACGCCGCCGGGCCGAGAAGGCGCGCGATGCGCTGCTGGGCTCCGCGCAGGCCTACCTGGAAGGGCGCTTCGCGCGCGCCGAGAGCGATGCGCGCCGGGCCTGGGAGGCGGGCGAGTCGAGGGAGCTCGCGGCGCTGCTCGCCGCGCGCGCGGCGCACCAGTTGCGCTCGCGCGAACGCCGCGACGCCTGGCTCGAGCGCGCGGCCGACCATGGCGACCCGCTGCACGTCGCGCGGCTGGTCACCCGCGCCGAGCTGCTGCTCGAGGACCGCGATTACATGGGCGCGCGCGCGGTCCTGCGCGACCTGCACGGCTCCGGCCCCAAGCACATCGCGACGCTGAGGCTGCTCCTTCGCGCCGAGCTCGGCGCGCGCAACTGGGACGAGGTGCTGCGCCTGACGGGCGTGCTGTCCAAGCGCGACGCGATCTCGCCGACGCTGCAGGACGAGTACAAGAGCCAGGCACTCACGGAGCTGCTGGCCGCGCTGGCCGACGACCCGGCGGGTCTCGAGGCGCGCTGGCGCAGGCTCCTCTCGCGCGACCAGGCGATCCCGCGCGTCGCCGCCGCCGGCGCCCGGGTGGCCACCGCCGCGGGCCGCTCGGCGCTCGCGCGGGAGATCATCGAAAAGGCGCTGGCGCAGGAGTGGAACCCGGCGCTCGTGGACCTGTACGGGCACGCGGGTGCGGAGGACGTGCGCGCGAGGATCGAGCGGGCCGAGGGGTGGCTCCCCGGGCACCCGGGCGACGCGCGGCTGTTGCTGGCGCTCGGGCGCCTGTGCGTGCGCGGCGAACTCTGGGGCAAGGCGCAGAACTACCTCGAGGCGAGCCTGTCCTTCGAGCCGGGACGCGAGAAGCACCTGGCCCTCGCGCACCTCTTCGACAAGCTCGGCAAGGGCGCCGAGGCGAACCGGCATTTCAGGATGGCGGCGGAATCCGCGACATAGCGGGCTTCTAGAATTCAAGACTTTATTTTATAAAGTCCCCACCAGGAGCCGGTCTCCGGGCGATTTTGTACCGGTACCGGTACATTCAGGACGGGAGCGGGGCTAAACCCAGTCCTTCGGGACGAGGAATTCCGAGTACAGCCGCGCCTCCGGCGAGCCCGCTTCCGGGGCCCAGTCGTACCGCCAGCGCACCACGGGCGGCATCGACATCAGGATCGACTCGGTGCGGCCGCCCGACTGCAGGCCGAACAGCGTCCCGCGGTCCCACACCAGGTTGAACTCCACGTAGCGGCCGCGCCGGCAGGCCTGGAAATCCCGCTCTCGCTCCGTGTAGGGGAGGTCCTTGCGGCGTTCCAGGATCGGCACATAGGCCGCGAGGAAACGGTCGCCTACGCTCCGCATCAGCGAAAACGCGGTGTCGAAGCCGCCTTCGGAGTAATCGTCGAAGAAGATCCCGCCCACGCCGCGGGGCTCCTTCCTGTGCTTCAGGTAGAAGTACTCGTCGCACCACTTCTTGAAGCGCGGGTGGCAGGCGGCGCCGAACGGCTCGAGCGAGGCCTTGCACTCGGCATGGAAGTGCCGCGCGTCCTCCTCGAACCCGTAGTAGGGCGTGAGGTCCATGCCGCCGCCGAACCACCACACCGCGGGCTCGCCCTCTTTCAGCGCCACGAAGCAGCGCACGTTCATGTGGACGGTCGGGCAGTAGGGGTTGCGCGGGTGCAGCACCAGCGACACGCCCATGGCGTCGAAGCTGCGGCCGGCGAGCTCCGGCCGGCTGGCGGACGCCGACGGCGGGAGCTTCGCGCCCTGCACGCGGGAATACCCGACCCCGCCGCGCTCGAACACGCCGCCTTCCTCGATGATGCGGGTGAGCCCGCCGCCGCCTTCGGGGCGGTTCCAGGCGTCGGCGCGGAAGGCGCCGCCGTCGACGGCCTCGAGCGCCGCCACGATCCGCGACTGCAACCCGGTGAGGTACGCGCTGACGGCTCCGGTGTCCACGCTATTTCCGGATGGCGCGATGGCCTATGTCGCGGCGGAACTGCATGCCGGCGAAGCGGATCGGCTCCAGCGCCTCGTAGGCGCGCTTTTGCGCCATCTTCACGCTGTCGCCGAGCGCCGTGACGCACAGCACGCGCCCGCCGTTCGTGATCACGGACTTCCCGTCCAGCTTCGTGCCCGCATGGAACACGTGCGTATCGGCGGTCGACCTGGAAAGCCCTTCGATCGCGTCGCCTTTCGCCGGATCCTCCGGGTAGCCGCCGGCGGCCATCACCACGCCGAGCGCGCAACGCCGGTCCCACTCGGCCTCGGCCTGGTCGAGCGTGCCGTCGACGGCGTGCTCGACGAGGTCGAGCAGGTCGGATTTCAGCCGCAGGATGATCGGCTGGGTCTCCGGGTCGCCCATGCGGCAGTTGAACTCCAGCGTCTTCGCGTTGCCGGCCTTGTCGATCATCAGGCCGGCGTAGAGGAATCCTGTGTAGGGCAGGCCGTCCTTCGCCATGCCGGCCATCGTCGGCAGGATGATCTCGCGCATCACGCGCGCGTGGACCTGCGGGGTGACCACGGGGGCGGGCGAGTACGCGCCCATGCCGCCGGTGTTGGGGCCCTGGTCGCCGTCCTTCAGGCGCTTGTGGTCCTGGCTGGTGGCGAGCGCCAGCACATGGGCGCCGTCGCACATCACGATGAAGCTCGCCTCCTCGCCCTCGAGGCATTCCTCGATGACGACGCGGGCGCCGGCCTCGCCGAACACCTTGCCGCCGAGCATCATGTCGACCGCGGCGAGGGCCTCGTCGAGCGTCGTGGCGACGACCACGCCCTTGCCCGCCGCGAGGCCGTCGGCCTTCACGACGATGGGCGCGCCCTGCTCGCGGATGTACTGCTTCGCCTTCGCGGGGTCGCTGAACGTGGCGTAGCGCGCCGTCGGGATCGCATGCCTCACCATGAACTGCTTGGCGAAATCCTTGGAGGCCTCGAGTTGCGCGGCGGCCTGCGTGGGGCCGAAGATCTTCAGGCCCTTGGCGCGGAACGCGTCCACGATCCCCGCGGCGAGCGGGGCCTCGGGACCGACCACGGTGAGGTATACGTCCTCGCGTTCGGCAAATGCGACGAGCGCCTTGATGTCGGTCAGCGGGACGTTCTCCAGCCCCGGCTCGGTGGCGGTGCCGCCGTTGCCCGGCGCGACGAAGACTTTCTGCACGCGCGGGCTGTGCGCGAGCTTCCATGCGAGCGCGTGCTCGCGTCCCCCCGACCCGACGACGAGCAGTTTCATGTCAGTGCCTGCTCAGTGGCGGAAATGGCGCGCGCCCGTGAGGACCATGGCGATGCCGCGCTCGTCGGCCGCGGCGATCACTTCGTCGTCGCGCACGCTGCCGCCGGGCTGGATCACGGCCGTCGCGCCGGAGTCTATGACGACGTCCAGGCCGTCGCGGAACGGGAAGAAGGCGTCCGAGGCCGCGCAGCTGCCGGCGAGGTCGAGCCCCGCGTTCTTCGCCTTGATGGAGGCGATGCGCGCGCTGTCGATGCGGCTCATCTGCCCGGCGCCGACGCCGAGCGTCATCGAGTCGCGGCAGAATACGATGGCGTTCGATTTCACGAACTTCGCCACGCGCCAGGCGAACATGAGGTCGCGCAGCTGCGCCTCGGTCGGGGCTTTCTTCGTGACGACCTTGAGTTCGGATGCGGCGACGTTCTTCGCGTCGGGGCCCTGCACCAGCATCCCGCCGCCGATGCGCTTGAAGTCGAAGGCCATCGCGGCGTGCGCGAGCGGCACTTCGAGCACGCGCAGGTTGGCCTTGGCGGCGAACGCCTGCCGGGCCTCGGGCTCCACGCGCGGCGCGATGATGACTTCGGCGAACTGCTTGCCGACTTCCTCGGCCGTGGCGCGGTCGATCGCGCGGTTGAAGGCGATGATGCCGCCGAACGCGGAAGTCGGGTCGGTGGAGAACGCCCGGGCATAGGCCGCGAGCAGGGTCTCGGCCACCGCGACGCCGCAGGGGTTGGCGTGCTTGATGATCACGCAGGCCGGCTCGGAGAAGCTCTTCACGCATTCCCATGCGGCGTCCGCGTCGGCGATGTTGTTGTAGGAGAGCTCCTTGCCCTGCAGCTGGCGGTAGCGCGCGAGCCCGCCTTCGACCGGTTTGGCATCGCGGTAGAACGCCGCGGCCTGGTGCGGATTCTCGCCGTAGCGCAGGTCCTGGAGCTTCTCGAACTGCAGGTTGAGCACCTCGGGGTAGGCCTTGCGCGCATTCTGCGCATCGAGCGAGAACAGGTAGTTCGCGATCGCGCCGTCATACGCCGCGGTATGCGCGAAGACCTTCTTGGCGAGCGCGAAGCGGGTGCCTTCGGCGACCTCGCCGCTCGCGCGGATCTCCTCAAGCACGCGGCCGTAGTCGGCCGGGTCGACGACCACCGCCACGCTGCCGTAGTTCTTGGCCGCGGCGCGGATCATGGCCGGGCCGCCGATGTCGATGTTCTCGACCGCGTCCTCGAGCCGGCAATCGGGATCGGCCACGGTCGCCTGGAAGGGGTAGAGGTTGACCACGATCAGGTCGATCGGCTCGATGTCCGCCGCGCGGATCGCCGCCATGTGCTCGCGCGAGTCGCGCCGCGCGAGGATTCCGCCGTGGATCTTCGGGTGCAGCGTCTTCACGCGGCCGTCGAGCATCTCGGGAAAGCCCGTATGCGCGGAGACCTCGGTGGCCGCGACGCCGGATTTCTCCAGCAGCTTCGCAGTGCCGCCGGTGGACAGGATGCGCACGCCCAATCCGGCGAGGGCCTGCGCGAACTCGACCAGCCCGGTCTTGTCGGAAACGCTGATCAGCGCCTGGCGGACCTTGTTCATGGGGCGGCGGCCGCGCTCAGCCCTTGATGCGCAATTGCTGCATCTTCTTGCGCAGCGTGTTGCGGTCGATGCCGAGCATGATGGCGGCCTGGGTCAGGTTGCCCTCGGCCTGGCCGAGGACCAGCTCGATCATCGGCTTCTCGACGTTCTTCAGCACCATGTCGTAGATCGAGGTCGGCTTCTCGCCGTCCATGTCCTTGAAGTAGCGCTCGAGCGAACGCTTCACTGCGTCATGCAGTTCGTTGTTGCGGCTCATGCGGCGAGTTTCTCCCTGAAGTGCGTCGCGTCGTCGTTCGCGCGCCCGTAACGCAACCGCTCGCCCCCCTCGGCGAGGCCTTCGAACCATGCGCCTACGGCGGCAAGCTGCGCGTCGGCGGACTCGAGCCTGTTCATTTCGCGGCGGAAAGCCTCGCCGCCCGGCAGGCCTTCCACGTACCAGCCTATGTGCTTCCTGGCGACGCGTACGCCGTGCTCGTCGCCGTAGAACCCGTACAGCCCCAGCAGGTGGCCGTGCAGCACTTCGCGGATCTCGGCCACCAGCGGCGGCGCGAGGTGCGTGCCGGTGGCGAGGAAATGCCCGATCTCGCGGAAGATCCACGGCCGGCCCTGCGCGGCGCGGCCGATCATCACGCCGTCGGCGCCGGTCCGCGCCAGCACGGCGCGGGCGTCCGCGGGCGACGTGATGTCGCCGTTGGCGATCACCGGGATCCCGACCGCGGCCTTCACTGCGGCGATCGTGTCGTATTCGGCATGGCCGTTGAACCTGCAGGCGCGCGTCCGGCCGTGCACCGTGAGCAGCCGGATCCCGGCGGCCTCGGCGATGCGCGCGACGCGAACCGCGTTCCTGGAGGCGGGATCCGGGCCGGTGCGGATTTTGAGGGTGACGGGCACGTCGACGGCGCCCACGACGGCCTCGAGGATGGCGGCCACCAGCGGTTCGTTGCCGAGCAGCGCCGAGCCGGCTGCCACGTTGCAGACCTTCTTCGCGGGGCAGCCCATGTTGATGTCGATGATCTGCGCGCCGAGGCCCACGTTGTAGCGCGCCGCGTCCGCCATCATGGCCGGGTCGGCACCGGCGATCTGCACCGAGATCGGGTCTGCCTCCCCGGCATGGTCGGTGCGCAGGCGGGATTTGCGCGTGTCGCGCAGCTCGGGCTTCGAGGACACCATTTCGGATACGGCGAGGCCCGCGCCGAAACGCTTGCACAGTTGGCGGAACGGCCTGTCCGTGACACCGGCCATCGGCGCAACGAACAAAGCATTGCGCAATACGTACGCGCCAAGCTGCATCGGTCGGAGTCGGTGTTGGAATGCGAAGGGAGACGAATTCTATACGTTCCACCGCCAAAAAAAAATCGCGCCGCGGACAGTTGTCTCGCACGCGCAACAGCAGTGCGCCGGCGGATGCATCGCAACGCACCAAACAAGTGAACTTGCGGCAGGGGCCGCACCAGGCGTGCTGGCGCGTGCGCCGAAAGCGTGCTAAGGCGAGGGCGCGCCGTAGATCATGCGCCGTGCGAAGAGTCGCCGCGCCGGGGGAAAGACATCCAACGCCGCGAGCGCTGCGCCGCGCAAGGCGCCGGACAGCGCGTCGGGGCGCGCGAACAGCGTTGCGAGCAGGTCGGTGGTGCGGATCGTCGCGCGCGAGTCGCCGCGCCGTGTGTGCGAGAAGCATTCCGCAAATGCCTTCGAACCGATCGAATCCGCCGGCGCTTCGCGCAGCCGGGCCGCGAGATCCCACGCGTCGCGCAGGCCCAGGTTGAGGCCCTGGCCCGCGACCGGGTGCAGCGTCTGGGCCGCGTTCCCGACGCAGACTTCGCCCGCGACGGCCCCCGGCGGCCGGTGGCGCAGCAAGAGAGGCGTGGAGGCGCGCGGCCCCACCGACAGGAAGCGCCCCGCGCGCAGCCCGAAGGCCGCCTGCAGTTCGTCGAGGAATGCATCGTCCCCTCCCGCCATCGACGCGGCGGCGGCCGCATGGGTCCGGCTCCATACCAGGCCGTACCGGCCCTGCAGCGGCAGCAGCGCAAGCGGACCTTCGTGCGTGAAGCGCTCGTAGGCGATGCCACGGGCGGGGCGCTCACTTTCGACGACGGCGACGATGGCCGTGGTGCCGTAATCCTTTTCGACGGATCCCGCGGGCAGGCTGCCCTCGGCGTGCACCACCAGGCGCGCGGCCGGGAGCGGTTCCGCGTCGGATAGCCACAGGCCGTCCGGGACGCACGCGGCAAGCCGCGCGGCGATGTCGTCGTAGCCGGCGACGTACCCCAGCGCCGGCAGGCCGAGGTCAGCGCGCGAGATCCGGGTGCGCCCGAAGCCGCCCGACTGGGGACACGTGGATGTCCTCGATCGGCGTGGCTTGCATGCCGTCCCAGGCGCGGATGCGTTCGAGGATCAGCCGGCTCCCGTATGAAAGTGCGATCGGCCTGACCGCCTGCGCGGTCCCGCCGGACGCGCGCCTGCGCCCGGCAAGCGCCGTGCGCAGGCCGGATCCGTCGAGCGCGAGCGCCAGGGCGCAGCCTACCGGGCCCGCGCCGCGGACGAGGACGTCCAACTGCGGTTCAGGCATCGCGCATCAGCGCTTCGATGTCGGCGATCGACTTGGGCGTCTCGTGCGTGAGGACTTCGCAGCCGGTTTCGGTGACGAGCACGTCGTCCTCGATCCGGATGCCGGTGTCCCAGTACGCCTTCGGGACGTCCTCGCCGCGGCGCACGTAGATGCCCGGCTCCACCGTCAGCACCATGCCGGGCATGAGTGGGCGCCACTGGCCCGCCAGCTTGTAGTCGCCCGCGTCGTGCACGTCCAGGCCGAGCCAGTGCCCGGTGCGGTGCATGTAGTAGCGCCGGTAGGTTTCCTTCTCGAGCACTTCGTCGAGCGTGCCGGCGAGAAGCTTCAGGTCGAGCATGCCCTGCGCGAGGACCTTCACCGCGGCGTCGTGCGGCTCGTTCCAGCCTTTGCCCGCGCGGATCTCGGCCATCGCGGCCGACTGCGAGGCGAGCACCAGTTCGTAAAGCGCGCGCTGCGGCCCTGAAAAGCGCCCGTTGACCGGGAACGTGCGGGTGATGTCCGAGGCGTACCCGTCGAGTTCGCAACCCGCGTCGATCAGCAGCAGGTCGCCGTCGGCCATGCGGGCATCATTGCCCACGTAATGGAGCACGCAGGCGTTCGCGCCCGACGCGACGATCGAGGTGTAGGCGGGGAACTGCGCGCCGTGGCGGCGGAACGCGTACAGCAGTTCGGCCTCGACCTCGTACTCGTAGCGTCCCGGGCGCGCGGCCTTCATCGCGTTGCGGTGGCCGATCGCCGAGATGCCCGCGGCGCGGCGCATCGTCGCGAGTTCGGCCGCATCCTTCACGAGGCGCATTTCGTCGAGCTGCACGCGCAGGTCGCCGATCGTCGCGGGTGCCGTGATGCCGAGCCGGACCTTCTCCCGCACCGTGTTCATCCAGCCCATGACACGCGCGTCCCAGGCCGGGTCCGCACCCGGCGCGTAGTGAAGCGCCGGCTGGTTGGCGAGCAGTTCCGGCATCTTCGAGTCGAGCATGGCCACCGGCCAGGCCTCGTCGAAGCCGAACTTTTCGCGTGCGGCGTCGGGGCCGAAGCGAAACCCGTCCCAGGTCTCGCGCTCCGCGTTCTTCTCGCGGCAGAACAGGATCGAGCGCGGTTCGGGGCCGGTGACGATCACCAGCACGGCCTCGGGCTCGATGAAGCCGGTGAGGTAGTGGAAATAGCTGTCGAACCGGAAGGGGTAGTGCGCGTCCCGGTTGCGGACGCGCTCGGGCGCGGTGGGCACGACCGCCACGCCAGGGGGAAGGGACTGCGCGAGGCGCAGCCTGCGTGCCTGATATTGGTTCGTTGCGGCCACTGAGTCGTTCATTCCAAGTCCATCCGGTTGAGTTCCGCCAGTCGCTCCGGCGTGCCGACGTCGTTCCACAAGCCTGTGTAGAGCTCGCCGCCGAGCCGGCCTGCGTCGGCCGCGGCCCGCAGCAGCGGCGCAAGCGGCGCCTTCGATCCCGGGGCGATGCCGTCGACGATGCGCGGGTCGAGCACGCCGATGCCCGAGTAAGTGTAGCGCGGCGCGCCAGGGTTGCCGACCGCGGTGCCGACCGCGGCCCCGGCCAGCGAAAAATCCCCCCCGGGACGGAACGGCGGGTTGGGCACCATGACGATGTGCCCCAGGGCGCCCGCCAGGTCGAGCCGGACGAGGGGCTCGAACGGGAGGTCGCAGTGCACGTCCGCGTTGACGAGCAGGAACGGGGCAGCGCCGAGCTTTTCGCGCGCCAGGGCGATGCCGCCCGCCGTTTCCAGCGGCAGCGCCTCGCGCGACCAGTCGATCGCGAGGCCCCAGCGCGCGCCGTCGCCGAGCGCGCCGACCATGAGGTCCGCCAGGTGCGAGACGTTGATCACGACCTCGCGTATGCCGGCGGCGGCGAGCCTTTCGAGGTGCCAGGCGACCAGCGGCTTGCCGCGCACTTCGACCAGGGGCTTGGGCAGCGTGTCGGTCAACGGCCGCAGGCGCTCGCCCCGGCCGGCCGCGAGGATCATGGCCTTCATCAGAACGTGTAGCCGACCCGGGCTTCCCGCGCGTGCAGGCGGTCAAGCAGGTCGGAGAGCGGCCCCAGTTCGCGGTAGCGCGCGCAGGCCCGCTGCAGGTAGTCGAGCACCAGAGGGATGTCGGAAAGGTAACGTTCCTTCCCGTCGCGGTGGGCGAGGCGCGCGAAGATGCCCGCGACCTTCAGGTGCCGCTGCACGCCCATCCACTCGAAGTCGCGGTAGAAGTCCGCGAAGTCCGTCGGCACCGGCAGGCCGGCCTTGCGCGCCTTTTCCCAGTAGCGCACGCACCAGTCGATGACCCGCTCCTCGTCCCAGCGGACGTACGCGTCCTTCAACAGCGATGCGAGGTCGTAGGTGACCGGGCCGTGCACTGCGTCCTGGAAGTCGATCACGCCGGGGAGCGGGTCGCAGACCATCAGGTTGCGCGAGTGGTAGTCGCGGTGCACGTAGGTCCGGCCCTGCGCGAGATTGTTGGCGACGATCGCGTCGAAAGCCGCGGAGAGCACCGCGGCGTCGCGCGGGGACAGCGTGGCCTCGAGGTGTTTCGCGACGTACCAGTCCGGAAACAGGGCCAGCTCGCGCCGCAGCAGCGCGTCGTCATAGGGCGGCAGCCGGTCCGGAGCGCTCGCGGCCTGGATCGTGACCAGCGTGTCGATCGCCGCGCCATACAGTTCGTCGGCAACAGCGGTGTCACGGCCGCAGGCATCGAGCCGGTCCAGGTAGGTCGTGACACCGAGGTCCTCCAGGAGCAGGAACCCGTCCTGCAGGTTTTCGGCGTGCACGGCGGGCACGTGCGCGCCCGCTGCGGCGAACAGCCGCGCCACGCCGAGGAACGGCCGGCAGTCCTCCTTGTCCGGAGGCGCATCCATTGCGACCAGGGACTCGCCCGCATCGGCGAACGTTGCGCGGAAATAGCGGCGGAAACTCGCGTCCGCCGAGGCCGGCGCGAGCGTGAACGCGCGGCCCGCGAAGCGCGACTCGAGCCAGTCGTGGAGGAGCCTCAGCCGGGGGTCGGATGTCATGCGGGGTCCGGGGTTGGAAGGCGCGGGAAAACGTGCCGCCGCGATTGCCTTATGGCGCGATTTGTGCGATTTTACCAGCCCAAGATTTCCGCTCCGTCGACCCTCCCAATGCAGCTTTTCACGGCGCGCGCGCCGGCGCTCCTCGCGGCCTGTTTTGCCTCGTGGTGCGCCGCCCTCTCCGGCGCCGCGCTCGCGCAGGCGCCCGCGCAGCCGCCGCCGAAGCGCGAAAAGGGGCCGACCACCATCGACGCCGAGCGCATCGAGGGCGTGATGGACATCGAGATCACCGCCACGGGCAAGGCGGAGCTGCGCCAGGACGACACCACGATCTACGGCGAGCGGATCAAGATGAACCAGGAGTTCAACCGCATCGAAGCCGACGGCGGCGCGCGGCTCGAGCAGGGCAACGACCGTTTCTCGGGCTCGCGGCTGCGCTTCGACTCGGCGAACGAGGCCGGCACGGTCGACGACGCCACCTTCAACATGCGCGGCGGGGACCGGCCCGCCCGGGGCACCGCCGAGCGCCTCGAGTTCCTCGGCAAGGACCATTTCAAGATCCGCAACGGGTCCTTCACGACCTGCGAGCCCGGCCGCAACGACTGGAGCGTCGAGGGCAAGGAGCTCGACCTCGACTACAACACCCAGGTCGGCACGGTGAGGTCCGGCAGCCTGCGCTTCATGGACACGACGATCGCGGTACTGCCGTGGATGGACTTCCCGCTCGACAAGGGGCGCAAGAGCGGCTTTCTCACGCCGGGCTACGTGCAATCGACGCGCAGCGGCCTCGAAGTGAACATGCCCTATTACTGGAACATCGCCCCCGAGCAGGACGCGACGATCACGCCGCGTTACCTCAGCAAGCGCGGGATGCAGCTGCAGGGTGAGTACCGCTACATAGACCCGCGGTACACCGGCATCGCCAGCCTCGAATACCTGCCGGACGACAAGCGCGCCGGGCGCAACCGCTACGGGATGTCGTTCCTGCACCAGCAGAATTTCGGGCCGGGCCTCTTCGGCCGGGTGGACCTGAACAAGGTGTCCGACAGCCGCTACTTCGTCGACCTGTTCTCGAAGGTGCGGCAGACCTCGCAGGGCATCATGCAGCGCGAAGGGTACCTGCAATACAACACCGGGACGTACGCGGCGCAGGCGCGAATCCAGCGGTTCCAGACGCTGCAGGACCCCCTTTCGCCGATCGTCAGCCCCTACGGGCGCGCGCCGCAACTGAACTTCTCGACCTGGAAGAACCAGGTGGGCGGCGTCGCGGACGTGACCCTGCCGATCGAGTACGTGCGTTTCACGCATTCGACCCTGGTCGAGGGCACGCGCATCAGCGCCAACCCGACGATCACCGCGCCCTACCTGGCGCCGGGTTACTTCGTCACGCCGAAGGCGGGGCTGCGCTACGCGACCTACAGCCTCGACGGGGTCGCAGCCGGCGCGCCCACGCGCCAGACGATCGCGGTGCCCTGGGTGAGCCTCGACAGCGGGCTCGTCTTCGAGCGCGACGCGAAGATCGCCGGGCGCGACTTCAGCCAGACCCTCGAGCCGCGCGCCTACTACCTGCGTGCCGGATACCACAACCAGGACAACGTGCCGGTGTTCGACACCGGCCTCGCGGACTTCAACTTCTCGCAGATGTTCAACGAGAACCGGTTCGCGGGCGGCGACCGCTTCGGCGACGCGAACCAGCTGACCCTGGCCGTCACCTCCCGCCTGCTGTTCCCGAGCGGGCAGGAATTCCTTCGCGGCACGATCGGCCAGCGCTACTCGTTCAGCGAGCAGCGGGTCGGCATCACGCCGACCACGCCCCCGACGACCGGCCGGTCCGACCTGCTCGCGTCCGTCGGAGCGCGCCTCGCGCAGTACTGGAACCTGGACGCGGCCACGCAGTACAACCAGCAGCAGAGCCGCAGCACCCGCTCGAGCCTGAACCTGCGCTACGCCCCGGAGTTCGCGAAGTTCATCAACATGGGCTACCGCTATACGCGGGACTCGATCAACCAGGTGGACATCTCGGGCCAGTGGCCGGTCCGGCCCGGCTGGTTCGCCCTCGGGCGCTACAACTATTCCTTCCTCGACGGCAGGCTCCTCGAGGGCGTCGCGGGCCTGGAATACAATGGCGGCTGCTGGGTGCTTCGCTTGGTCGCGCAGCGGCTGCAGGTGGCCACGCAATTGGCGTCGACCTCCTTTTTCGTCCAGCTCGAGTTGAACGATCTCGCGCAGATCGGGTCCGACCCGTTCGATATGCTGAAACGCACGATTTCCGGCTATACGCCCACCAATACGCGCACCGACCAGGCTTTCCCGACGAGCCTGCAGCGCAAACTCCCCTTCGAGCAGGTGTACTGAGTTGAATTTTCCCCGAGTCCTGTTCGCCTGCGCCGCTTCTGCGGCCATCGCCGTCGCGGCGCCCGCCTTCGCCCAGCGCATATCGCTCGTCGACCGCATCGTCGCCGTGGTCAATTCCGAGGTCGTGACGAATTCCGAGCTGCGCGACCGCATCGTGGTGGCCGAGCGGCAGATGAAGCGCCAGAACACGCCCGTTCCCGAGCGGGGCGTGCTCGAGAAGCAGGTGCTCGAGCGGCTGGTCCTCGAGAAGGCGCAGCTGCAGATGGCCAAGGACACCGGGTTGCGGATCGACGAGGTTCAGCTCGACCGGGCACTCGGGCGGATCGCCGAGAACAACAAGATGACGCTCGCGAGCTTTCGCCAGGCCCTCGAGAAGGACGGCGTGCAGTTCGACCGGTTCCGCGACGAGATCCGCAACGAGATCATGCTCACCCGTCTGCGCGAGCGGGAGGTCGACGACAAGATCCAGATCAGCGACAGCGAGATCGAGCTGTACATGGCCGAGAACGAGGGGCCCGGCGCGCAGCTCGGCGACGTCGAGTACAACATCGCGCACGTGCTGATCCGCCTGCCGGAGCAGGCGACGCCCGAGCGCATCCAGGCGGCGAAGGCGCGCGCCGAGAAGGTGATCGCCGAGGCGAGGGCCGGCGCGGATTTCGCCAAGCTCGCGGCGAGCTTCTCGGATGCGCCGGACGCGCTTTCCGGGGGGCTGATGGGATGGCGCGCGCATGACCGCCTTCCCGAGCTCTTCGCCACCGCGCTGAAGGACCTGCGCCCGGGAGGGCTGTCGGAGGTGCTGCGCAGCCCGGCGGGTTTCCACGTCCTCAAGCTCGTCGAGCGCCGCGGCGGCGGGGCGGGCGCGCAGGCGGGGGCGCCGGTGCGCCAGTCGCGCGTGCGGCACATCCTGATCAAGACCAACGAGGTGGTGTCGGAGAGCGACGCGAGGCGGCGCCTCGCCGACCTGCGCGAACGGATCGTGAACGGCGGGGACTTTGCCGAGATCGCGCGGCTCAATTCGCAGGACGGCTCGGCCTCGAAAGGCGGCGACCTCGACTGGGTCTATCCCGGCGACACAGTGCCCGAGTTCGAGCGCGGCATGGACGAGCTGAAGATCGGCGAGGTCAGCCAGCCGGTGAAGTCGCCGTTCGGCTACCACCTGATCCAGGTCCTCGAGCGCCGCGTGGCCGACGTCAGCGCCGAGCGCCGCCGCCTGCAGGCGCGCCAGGCGTTGCGCGAGCGCCGCGCCGACGAGGCCTACCAGGACTGGCTGCGCCAGTTGCGCGACCGCACGTACGTCGAGATCCGCCTCGAGGAGAAGTAGCCGATGGGCTCGCGCCTGCCGGTGGTTGCACTCACGACGGGCGAACCCGCCGGCGTCGGGCCCGACCTCGCGCTGGCGCTTGCGCTCGATGCCTTGCCGGTGCGGCTTGTCCTGGTCGGCGACCTGGACATGCTCGCCGCGCGCAGCGCAGCGCTGGGCCTGGAGGCCGTCCTGCGCCCGTATGCCAAGGGCGGGATGCCGCTGTCGGGTGCCGTCGAGGTGGAGCACGTCCCGCTCGCGCACCCGTCGAAGCCGGGCCTGCCCGATCCCGGAAACGCGCGCTATGTCCTCACGACTCTCGACCGGGCGATCGACGGGTGCCTGGCCGGCGAGTTCGATGCGATGGTCACGGCGCCTGTCCACAAGGGCGTGATCAACGACGGGGGCGTGCCCTTCACGGGACATACCGAGTACCTGGCACAGCGCACCGGCACGGACCACGTCGTCATGATGCTGGTCGGGGGCGGATTGCGCGTGGCGCTCGCCACGACCCACCTTGCGCTGGCGGATGTCCCGAAGGCGATCACCCGTGCGAGCCTTTCCACGACCATCCGCGTGATCCATTCGAGCATGGTGGCGCAATTCGGCATCGCGGCGCCGCGGATCCTCGTTTCCGGGCTCAACCCCCACAGCGGCGAATCCGGGCACCTCGGGCGCGAGGAGATCGACGTGATCGAGCCCGTGCTCCGCGCCATGGCCGCCGAGGGCATCGCGGTCGAAGGGCCGGTCCCCGCCGACACGCTGTTCGTGCCGGAACGCCTGAAGCGCGCCGACTGCGCGCTGGCCATGTACCACGACCAGGGGCTGCCGGTGCTCAAGTACGCGAGCTTCGGCCGGGGGGTCAACGTCACGCTGGGCCTGCCGATCGTGCGCACGTCCGTGGACCACGGCACGGCGCTCGACCTCGCGGGCACCGGGCGTGCGGATCCGGGGAGCCTCGTCGAGGCGGTGCGGCTTGCGGTGGACATGGCGCGGGTGCGCCGTCCGGGGCGCTGAGCGTGGGGCATGTCCCGCGCAAGCGCTTCGGCCAGCATTTCCTGCACGACCCCTATGTGCTTTCCCGGATCGTCGACGCGATCGCGCCGAAGCCCGGCGACGCGCTGGTCGAGATCGGTCCCGGCGAAGGCGCGCTGACCCGCCCGCTGCTGGAGCGCGTGCCGCACCTCACCGCGGTCGAGATCGATCGCGACCTCGCGGCGGCGCTGGTCGCGGAGTTCCCGCCGGAGCGGCTGGAAGTCATCGTGGCGGACGCGCTCGAGTTCGACTTCTCCGTGCTGGCCGCAGCGCATCCCGGGGGGCTGAGGATCGTGGGCAACCTGCCCTACAACGTGTCCACGCCGCTGCTGTTCCATCTCGCGACCTATGCCGACCGGGTGCGCGACATGCACTTCATGCTGCAACTCGAGGTCGTGGACCGGATGGCGGCGGCGCACTCCACGCCGGAATACGGTCGCCTGTCGGTCATGCTGCAGCGGCGGTTCCGGGTCCAGCGCCTCTTCAAGGTGTCGCCCGGGGCCTTCCGTCCGCCGCCCAAGGTCGAGTCGGCCGTCGTGCGCCTCACGCCATTGCCTGTCGCGGAGATCGCCGACGTGGACGGGAAGGTGTTCGGGACGGTGGTGACGCGGGCCTTCGGCGCGCGCAGGAAGACGCTGCGCAATGCGCTGTCCTCGGTGATCGACGCGGCGGGACTGGAGGCGCTGGGGATCGACCCGGGCACCCGGCCGGAGAACATCTCCCCGGATGGTTATATCAAAATCGCTATCGAAGTTACCCGGAGAGCGGCTCCAGGCAAGGAGATCTATAAAAAATCCCCTTAATTACGGGGATTTTTTCTCGATGAACTCGATCTTGTAGCCGTCGGGATCCTCGACGAACGCGATGACCGTGGTGCCGAATTTCACCGGCCCCGCCTCGCGTGTGACCTTGCCGCCGCCGCTCCTGGCCCGCTCGCAAGCCTTGGCCGCATCGGGCACGGCGATGGCCAGGTGCCCGAAGGCGGTGCCTGGGTCGTACTTCTCCACGCCGTAGTTGTAGGTCAGTTCGAGCACCGTAGTGTCCGACTCCTCGCCGTAGCCGACGAACGCGAGCGTGTACTTGCCGTCCGGGACGTCGTGCTGGCGCAGCACCCGCATGCCGAGGACGCCGGTGTAGAAGTCGATCGAACGCTGCAGGTTGCCGACGCGCAGCATGGTGTGAAGGAAACGCATGGGGGCTCCTCAGAAGATGGGCAGGGCGGCGGCGGCGAGGTCGAGATTGCGCCGGGCCGCGCGGCAGTCAGGATACAGCGACTCCACCACTTTCCAGAACCGCGCCGAGTGGTTCAGCTCCACCAGGTGCGCGACCTCGTGGGCGACCACGTAGTCGGCGAGTTCCGGCGCCACGTGCACCAGTCGCCAGGACAGTCGGATGCGCCCGTCCTGCGTGCAGACGCCCCACTGTGTGCGTGCGTTCGACACCGCGACGCGGGGTTGCCCGAGTCCGAGGATCCCTGCGTAGTGCACCACGCGCGGCGCAAGCGTTTCGAGTGCGCGCGCCTTCAGCCAGCGCACGAGATCGGCCTTCACGCGTGCACGCTCGTGCGCGCGGCGCAACTGCACGACCAGCCGGTCACCGGCCAGTTCGATCCGCTTCGGGCCTTCGGCCACGTCCAGCGTGCAGAGCCGCCCGTGCAAGGGAATCGACTCGCCCGCCGCGCCTGCGACCCGAAGGGGCCGCCCGGCCTGCGACCACTCGTCGAGCTTGCCGGTGATCCAGCGCGTTTTCTCCAGCAGGAAGCGCTCGATTTCGGTCCACGGTGCGAAGTAGGGCGCGGCGACCGCCAGCCCTTCCGCGTCCACGGAGATCCCGATCGTGCGCCTGCGGGAGCGCGCAAAGCGGAACTCCACCACGCGCGTCCCGAGCTGGACGAGCTTGCGGGTCCCGGGCGCGGTGTGGGGTTCTTCGGCGGCGTCCGCGCCGAAGAGCGTCAGTTGCTGCGGGCCGGGCACAGCTCCTCCTGCTGCTGCTCGATCCAGCTTTCCGTTTCGGCGATCACGTCCGCCGGCCTGCGGCCTTCGGTCGGGATCGCCGGGCCGATACGCAGCGTGATGGTGCCGGGGTGCTTCAGGAACGAGTTCTTCCCCCAATAGAGCCCTGCGTTGTGCGCGACGGGCACGACCGGCGCGCCGGCCTGCACGGCAAGCCATGCGCCGCCGGGCTGGTATTTCCTGCGGGTTCCGGGCGCCACGCGGGTTCCTTCCGGGAAGATCACGACCCAGAATCCTTGCAAGATCCGTTCCTTGCCGATGCGCGCGAGCCGCTTCATTGCCTCACGCCCCTTGGAGCGGTCGATCGCGATCGGGCTCATCATCGCCAGGCCCCAGCCGAAGAACGGGATCCAGAGCAGCTCCTGCTTGAGCAAATGCACCTGCGGCGGGAAGACAGTCTGGAAGGCGAGCGTCTCCCACGCAGACTGGTGCTTGGACAGGATCACGCAAGGCCGGTCCGGCAGGTTCTCGCGGCCTTCGACGCGGTAATCCAGCCTGCAAACGATCCGCGCGACCCAGAGCATGATCTTCGACCAGCCAGAGATGACGCGGAAGCGCCCCATGCGGGACAACGGGAAAGTCAGCACCGACAGCACCGCGAAGGGCGGGGTGACGACCAGCATCGCGACGGCGAAGAGCGCCGAGCGCAGGACGATCATGCGGGGCGTTGCTCCACAAGGTGGGCGGCGAACGCGGCGAGATCGGCATACACCTCGGTCCTCGCGGGCAGGCCGCCGGCGTCGCGGGTCTTGCGGCCCTTGCCGGTGAGCACCAGCACCGGCCGCGCGCCCGCCGCCTCGGCCGCCTGCAGGTCCTTGAGCGAATCGCCGACGAACGGTACGCCCGCGAGCGGCACGTTCAGGCGCCGCTCGATCGCGAGCAACATGCCGGGCCTGGGTTTCCTGCAGTCGCAGTTCGCGTCGGCTGCGTGCGGGCAGAAGAAGATCGCCTCGAGGCGCCCGCCCGCCTGCACCACGGTGCGGTGCATGACGTCGTGGATCGCGTTGAGCGTGCTCATGTCGAACAGGCCCCGCGCGATGCCCGACTGGTTGGTGGCGACCACGATGCGCCAGCCGGCCTGCGTGAGGCGCGCGATCGCCTCGATGCTGCCCTTGACGGGTTTCCACTCTTCCGGCGACTTGATGTACTGGTCGCTGTCCTGGTTGATGACCCCGTCGCGGTCGAGCATCAGGATCTTCATGCGGCGAGCCTCGAGATGTCGGCGACGCGGTTCATCAGGCCGTCGAGCTGGCCGAGCAGCGCGAGCCGGTTGGTGCGCAGCGCCGCGTCCTCGGCGTTCACCATCACGTCGTCGAAGAAGGTGTCGACCTCGGCGCGCATGCCGGCGAGGAGGTGCAGCGCGCCGGTGTAGTCGTGCGCGTCTAGCCTGGCCTGCACTTTCGGCGAGAGCGCCTGTACCGATGCGAACAAAGCCTTTTCGGCCGGCTCCTGCAGCAGGGCCTCGCTCGCGGCGGACGCCTGCGCATCGGATTTCTTCAGGATGTTGCGGATGCGCTTGTTCGCGGCGGCGAGGCTCGCGGCCTCCGGCAGGGTACGGAAGCTCTTCACCGCATCGAGGCGCGCGGGCACGAGGTCGATGCGCTGCGGCGACTGGCTGGCGACGGCCTCGACTTCGTCGGGCGCGTAGCCGTGGTCCTTCATCTGGTTGCGCAGCCGGTCGAGCACGAAGCCGTAGACGTCGGAAGGCGTCGAAGCCGGCAGCGTGCCTTGCGGGAATACCGATGCCGCTTCCTGCAGCAGCTTGTCGAGCGCAAGCGGCAGCTTCATCTCGAGCAGGATGCGCAGCACGCCGAGCGCGTGCCGGCGCAGCGCGAACGGGTCCTTGTCGCCGGTCGGCGCGCCGCCGATGCCGAAGATCCCCGCCAGGGTGTCGAGCTTGTCGGCGAGGGCCACGGCCGCTGCGACCGGGGTCTGCGGCAGGCGGTCCCCGGCGAAGCGCGGGCGGTAGTGTGCCTCGATGGCGTCGGCGACCTCGTCGGGCTCCCCGTCGTGCAGCGCGTAGTAGCGGCCCATCGTGCCCTGCAGTTCGGGAAACTCGCCGACCATGCCGGTGATGAGGTCCGCCTTGGCGAGCCAGGCGCCACGCTCCGCAAGTGCCGCGTCGGCACCGAGCATCCTTGCGATCTTCCCCGCCAGCAGCTGGACGCGCTCGGTCCGTTCCAGCTGGGTGCCGAGCTTGTTGTGGTACACGACCTTACCGAGCAGCGGCACGCGCGTTTCCAGCCGGGCCTTGCGGTCCTGCGTGTAGAAGAACCGGGCGTCCTCGAGGCGCGGGCGCACCACGCGCTGGTTGCCGCCGACGATGTGCTTCGGGTCCGCGACGTCCATGTTGGACACGATCAGGAACTTCGGCAGGAGCTTGCCCGCCGCGTCGAACAGCGGGAAGTACTTCTGGTTCTGCCGCATCGTGAGGATCAGGCACTCCTGCGGAACTTCGAGGAACTGCGGGTCGAACGCGCCGACGTAGACGCTCGGGTGCTCGACCAGCGCCGCGACCTCGTCCAGCAGGTCGGCGTAGTCCCCCATGCTCGCGCCGAAGCCCGCCGCCTTCGCGGTGAGCGCCGCATCGATCTGCGCCTTGCGTTGGACGAAGCTCGCGACGACCCTGCCTTCGGTAGCCAGTCTGGATTCGTACTCGTCCGCGCTGGCAAGGACGATGTCGCCCGCGCTCATGAACCGGTGGCCACGCGTGACGTTGCCGGAGGCGAGGCCGAGCACGGTGCCGGGTACAACCCGGGGGCCGTGCAGCATGACGAGCTTGTGCACCGGGCGGACGAACTGCGCATCGCCGTCACCCCAGCGCATGACCTTCGGGATCGGCAGTTTCTTCAGCGCTTCCTCGACCTTGCCGGCCAGCACGGCGTCGAGCGTGTTCCCGGTCGCGGTGACCTGTGCGACGAAGACCTTGCCCTTGGGCGAGTCGCGCTGGACCAGCGCTTCGACCGCCAGGCCGTTCTTCTTCGCAAATCCCGCGACGGCGGGGGCCGCCGCCGTCACCGGGGGACCTTGCACCTCGCGCGCGATGTCGGGCGCCTTCGCGAGCACTTCCGTGGCCAAGATGGCAAGGCGGCGGGGTGTCGCAAAAGGGGTAACGACGCTCGAACCGGCAAGGAACCCGTCCTTCTTCAGGTCGGCCGCAAGCGCATCGCAAAACGCCTGCGACAGGCGCGAAAGCGATTTCGGCGGCAGTTCCTCGGTGAGCAGTTCGACGAGCAGAGTGGCGTGCATGTCAGGCCGCCTTCGAAGCTGCGGGCTTGGCGAGCATCGGGAAGCCCAGCGCTTCGCGTGATTCGTAATAGGCCTGCGCCACCAGTCGCGACAGCGCGCGCACGCGCCCGATGTAAGCCGCGCGCTCGGTCACCGAGATCGCGCCGTGGGCGTCGAGCAGGTTGAAGGTGTGCGAACACTTCATGACCATCTCGTAGGCGGGCAGTGCGAGGCCCGCTCCGATGAGGCGCTTCGCCTCGCCTTCGAAATCGGTGAACAGGCGCAGCAGCAGGTCGACGTTGGAGTGCTCGAAGTTGTACTTCGACTGCTCGACCTCGTTCTGGTGGTAGACGTCGCCGTAGCTCACGCCCGGCGTCCAGACGAGGTCGTAGACGCTTTCCTTGTCCTGCAGGTACATCGCGAGGCGCTCGAGGCCGTAGGTGATTTCGCCCAGCACCGGCTTGCACGGGATGCTGCCGACTTCCTGGAAGTAGGTGAACTGCGTGACCTCCATGCCGTCGAGCCACACTTCCCAGCCGAGGCCCCAGGCGCCGAGCGTGGGCGACTCCCAGTCGTCCTCGACGAAGCGGATGTCGTGCACCTGGGGGTCGACCCCGATCGCGACCAGCGAATCGAGATACAGCTCCTGGATGTTCGCGGGGGAGGGCTTCAGCGCGACCTGGTACTGGTAGTAGTGCTGCAGGCGGTTGGGGTTCTCGCCATAGCGCCCGTCCTTCGGGCGCCGCGAAGGCTGCACGTAGGCCGCGTTCCAGGGCTCGGGCCCGATCGCGCGCAGGAAAGTCGCGGTGTGGAACGTGCCGGCGCCGACTTCCATGTCGTACGGTTGCAGCAGGATGCAGCCGCGCTGGTCCCAGAAGTCGTTGAGCCGGAGGATGAGTTGCTGGAAGGTGAGCATGGGCGCCGCGGCGCGTGGGAAAGCGCGCCGAAAATGAGGGGCGGATTTTACCTTTTCCGTCCCAGCGCGGGTAGCGCAATCAGCAGCAGGGCCGCGACGATCGCGAGCGTGTTGCCGAGCTTCACGTAGGGGGTGGCGCCGGTGTAGCCCTGCACCTCGACCTCGAGCCGGTCCTCGGTGAACTGCGGCAGCCGCTTGATCACCCTGCCGCCGCGGTCGATCGCCGCGGTCAGGCCGGAGTTGGTCG
This sequence comes from Burkholderiales bacterium, assembly GCA_965279075.1. GTDB lineage: Bacteria > Pseudomonadota > Gammaproteobacteria > Burkholderiales > SG8-39 > SZAS-79. The sequence continues at coordinate 325,491 of CBDIHI010000012.1, forward strand.
CGGCGAGCATCGCCCGTCCGGTTTCGATCGTGCGCATGCGCGCCATCTGCAGGTGCTGTCCCGGCGCAAGCGAATCCCCGAACCACGCCATGTTGCTTACGTTGGCCAGCAGCGTCGCCTCCGGCAGCGGGCCGATCAGCTCCTCGCCGAACGCGTCCTCGTAGCAGATGTTGATCGCCACCGACTGCCCGGCGACCTGCATCGGCTTCTGCACCGCCGCACCGCGCGCGAAATCCGACATCGGGATCCGCAGCAGGTTGACCGCCCAGCCGAAGCCTGGCAGCAACACCTCGCCGAAGGGCACCAGGTGGGACTTGCTGTAGACCTGGCCCGGCGATACGCCGAGGCTGATCACGGAATTGAAGTAGGTGTCGGGCCCGGTGCGGTAGGGCACGCCCAGCAGCAGGTCGCCGCCGTTGCCCTTCGCGATCGCGTCGAGCCTTGCGAGGTACGCCGGGTCGATGCGGTCGGCGAAGCGCGGCAGCGCCGTTTCAGGCAGCACGATCAGCTTCGCGCGGCTGCCGGACGCGAGGCGTTCGTAAGTGGCGAACGTTCGGTCGAACCGCTCTGGGTCGAATTTCATCTCCTGCGCGACGTTGCCCTGGAGCAGCGCTGCCGTGACCGGGGCGCCATGCGGTTGCGTCCACTCCACCGTGCCTAGCAGCGCGCCGGAACCGATGAGGGTGACCAGCGCCCCAAGCGGCAGCATGCGCGACCTGCCGGTTGCGGCCCGCAACGCCAGTGCGGCGCAGAGCGCGGCGATCAGCGAGATGCCGTAGACACCGGTCAGCGGCGCGTACCCGGAAAGCGGCGTGTCGGTGGCCGCATAGCCGAGCACGAGCCAGGGGAACCCGGTGACGCCCCAGCCCCGGAGCAGTTCGGCAAACATCCAAAGGGCCGGGATGACGAGCAGCGCACGCGAGGACTCGCCCGCCGGCAGGCGGTGCTGGGCATACCCTGCCGCGGCGAGGGGCCAGGAAAGGAAGGCGCAGTAGAGGAGGGTCGCGAATCCGGCCACGGGCGCCGGCATGCCGCCGAACACGGAGAGGCTCACGTAGACCCAGGACACACCCGCGGAGAACAACCCCATGCCGAACGCGAACCCGGCCCAGGCCGCATCCCGCGCGCGCGGCATGCAGAGCCACAGGTGGAAGAGCAGCGCCGGGCACAGGATCGCCAGCGGATAGAAGCCGAGAGGCTCGAACGCGGCGACCAGCAGGGCCCCTGCGAGGAACGCCACCGGGAGCGCGCGGCGCGGGCGCGCGCTCAGCCGATCGCGCGCGAGGAGCGCGATCAAGCCCGGGGTTTCTCGACGATCAGGGTGTAGACGCGCCGGCTGTCGGCGCGCAGCACCTGGATGCGCAGGCCTTCGAGAACCAGCGTCTCGCCGCGCTTGGGCAGGCGGCCGAGCTGCGCGATGACGAGGCCGCCGACGGTGTCGTAGTCCTCGTCGGGGAACGCGGTCCCGAACGCCGCGTTGAAGTCGGCAATCTGCGTCAGCGCCTTCACGCGGTAGCGGCCGCTCGACTCGAGGATGATGTTGTCGCTCGCCTCGTCGAAGTCGTATTCGTCCTCGATGTCGCCGACGATCTGCTCGAGCACGTCCTCGATGGTGACGAGGCCCGCGACGCCGCCGTACTCGTCGACCACGATGGCCATGTGGTTGCGGCTGGCGCGGAACTCGCGCAGCAGGACGTTCAGGCGCTTGGACTCGGGCACGAAGATCGCCGGGCGCAGCATCTCGCGGACGTTGAACTCCTCCTCGCCCGCGTAGTGGCGCAGCAGGTCCTTGGCGAGCAGCACGCCGATCACGTCGTCGCGGTTCTCGCCGATCACGGGAAAACGCGAGTGCGCCGTCGAGATCACCACCGGGATGAACTGCTCGATCGGCTCGTTGATGTCGATGACGTCCATCTGCGCGCGAGGGATCATGATGTCGCGCACCTGCATCTCGGAGACGGTCATGGCGCCTTCGATGATCGACAGCGCGTCGGCGTCGAGCAGGTTCTTGCGGTACGCCGAGCGCAGCAGCGTGACGAGCTGCTCGCGATCCGCCGGCTCGCGCATCACCAGGGCGGAGATGCGCTCGAGGAGCGACGGGCTGTCGGGTTCGTTCATGGTGGGCCCATTGTACCGGGACGGCCGGCACACCTCATTGGGTCGCTCACGCGAGGTAGGGGTTCGGGATCCCGAGCCCCTTCAGGATGCGGATCTCGGTGCGCTCCATGCGTGCGGCGTCCGCCTTGCGTTCGTGGTCGTAGCCGCGCAGGTGAAGGATGGCGTGGACGGTGAGGTGCGCGTAGTGGCGCGCGAGGGGCTTGCGCTGCTCTGCCGCTTCTTTCGCGACGACCGCGGGGCACAGCACGATGTCGCCGATGCCCGGCTCGTAAGTGAAGGTCAGCACGTTGGTCGCGTAATCCTTGCCGCGGTACGCGAAGTTGAGGCGGCGGCCCTCGGCGGTCCCGACGAGCCGCACGGTGACCTGCGCGGGCCCGGTTGCCGCGGCGCGCACCCAGGCGCGAAAGCGCGCCGCGGCGGGGATGCGGAGCGCCCGGCTGGCGTACTGCACCCGCACAACGGCCTCAGTCCGGGCCGGTCTTTTTCGCGTGTTCTTCGTAGGCATGGACGATGCGCGCGACCAGCGGGTGCCTGACCACGTCCTCGGCGAGGAACTCGGTGAACGCGATGCCGCGCACTTCCGCGAGGATCGCGCGCGACTCGATGAGGCCGCTCTTCTGGCCGCGGGCGAGGTCGATCTGCGTGACGTCCCCGGTGACCACCGCTTTCGCGCCGAAGCCGATGCGCGTGAGGAACATCTTCATCTGCTCGGGCGTGGTGTTCTGCGCCTCGTCGAGGATGATGAAGGCGTGGTTGAGCGTGCGGCCGCGCATGTAGGCCAGCGGCGCCAGTTCGATCGTGCCGCGCTCGAGGAGCCTCGCGACCTTGTCGAATCCCATGAGGTCGTAAAGCGCGTCGTAGAGCGGGCGCAGGTAGGGGTCGACTTTCTGCGCGAGGTCCCCGGGCAGGAAGCCGAGCCGCTCGCCGGCCTCCACCGCCGGGCGCACCAGCACGATGCGCTGCACGAGGTCGCGTTCGAGCGCATCGACAGCGCAGGCGACGGCGAGGAAGGTCTTGCCCGTGCCCGCCGGCCCGATGCCGAAACTGATGTCGTGCGCGAGGATGCTCTTGATGTACTCGTCCTGCCGCGGGGTACGGCCGTGCAGGTCGGGGCGGCGCGTGAGGAGCTGGGCCGGCGCGCCGGGCGCGCGCGCGCGCGCGCTGGCATGGCGCATTTCGGTCAGGCCGAGCTGCACGTCGTCGAGGTCGAGTTCGTTGTCCGCGGTCTTCGCGTAGAAATACTCGAGTGCGCGCACTCCGGCGGCGGCCTGCGCCGCGTCGCCCTTCAGCGTGAAGGCCGCGCCGCGGCGTGAGATAGATATGTCGAGCGCCGATTCGATCTGGCGCAGGTTCGTGTCCAGCGCGCCGCACAGGCGGGCGAGGCGGTGATTGTCCACCGGGTCGAAGCGGATCCCGGGCGGCGTGGCCCCGGCCTTGCGCGCGGCGTCCTTGCCGCTAGGCATCGACGAGTTCCCCCCGCAAGGTGTGGGCAAGCGCCTGCGTGATGCGCACGTCGGCAAAGCTGCCCGTGAGCGAGGCCGGTCCGGTGAAGTTCACGGTCCGGTTGTTCTCGCTCCGGCCGGCCAGCTCCGCGTCGTCCTTGCGCGAGGGGCCTTCGACCAGGATGCGCTGCACCGTGCCCACCATCGCCGTGCTGATGGCGCCGGCCTGCGCGGTTATGCGCGCCTGCAGGCGCCGCAGGCGCGCGAGCTTGGTTTCGTTCGGCGTGTCGTCCGCGAGGTCCGCCGCGGGCGTGCCCGGGCGCGCGCTGTAGAGGAAGGAATACGAATCGTCGAATTCCATATCGCCGACCAGCGCCATCGTGGCCTCGAAGTCGGCTTCGGTCTCGCCGGGAAAGCCGACGATGAAGTCGGAGGACAGGCCTATGTCCGGGCGCAAGCGGCGCAGCCGGCGGACGATCGAACGGTACTCGAGGCTGGTGTAGCCGCGCTTCATCGCCGCCAGCACCCGGTCCGAGCCGGACTGCACCGGCAGGTGCAGGTGCCCGGCGAGCTTGGGGATCTCGGCATAGGCCTGGATGAGGCGTGGCGTGAATTCGCGCGGGTGCGACGTGGTGTAGCGGATGCGCCCGATGGCGTCGATCTCGGCGACGTGCAGCAGGAGTTCGGTGAAATCGGCGATGCCCCCGTCGTGCGTCGGGCCGCGATAGGCGTTCACGTTCTGGCCGAGCAGGGTCACCTCGCGGACGCCGCGTTCAGCGAGGTCGGCGATCTCTGCGACCACGTCGTCGAACGGGCGGGACACCTCCTCCCCGCGGGTGTATGGCACGACGCAGAAGCTGCAGTACTTGCTGCAGCCCTCCATGACCGATACGAACGCCGATGGGCCGTCAACGCGGGCCGGCGGCAGGTGGTCGAATTTCTCGATCTCGGGGAAGCTAACGTCGACCTGCGCCGCGCCCGTGCGGCGGCGCTCGGCGAGCATCGCCGGCAGGCGATGCAGGGTCTGCGGGCCGAACACCACGTCGACGTAAGGCGCGCGCGCGACGATGGCGGCGCCTTCCTGGCTGGCGACGCACCCGCCCACCGCGATCATCAGGCGGGGGTTCGCCTTCTTCAGCGCCTTGGCGCGCCCGAGGTCCGAGAACACCTTTTCCTGCGCCTTCTCGCGCACCGAGCAGGTATTGAAGACGAGGACATCCGCGTCCTCCGGGCGGTCCGTGGGGGAAAGGCCCTCCGCCGACGAGAGCACGTCGGCCATCTTCGCCGAGTCGTACTCGTTCATCTGGCAGCCGAAGGTCTTGATGTAGAGCTTGCCGGCCATGCGCGGGACTACGGCTTCTTGTCCGGCTTGGCGGCTTCTTCCTGGGTGAGGATCCAGACGCGTTGCACCAGGCCGGCGGCGTCGACCGTGTACTTCACCAGCTGCGCATTCTGCGGCAGGGAGCCCGGCAGCACGATCCTGTTGCCGGTGTCGCGGATCTGGGCGCCGGGAGCGAGGCGCGCCTGCGCACCGTCGATTTCGACGATCATTTCGCGCACCGGGCGGATCTGCCCGCGCTTGGCGTCGTCCGGGATGGAGCGCAGTTGCGCGTACGCCGCACCTCCGCACGTGAGCGCGGCTGCGGTAAACAACGTCGACAGGAATCGGGCGGCGCGCACTGGGATGTTTGGTGGTGATAGGTGGACTTGAACCACCGACCCCAGCATTATGAGTGCTGTGCTCTAACCAGCTGAGCTATATCACCGAAAGGATGGAGTTTGCCTGTGCAAATCGACAAAACCGGGCCGCGAATTGTCTTTTTTTCGGCCCCCCGGGTCAAGGTCGATTGAAATAGTCATTGAATTCATTCGGTTATTCCGTATTTTTGGCGCCCGTCCGCAGGCCGGGCAGTAGAATGCACGGATGAAGCTCGATCTCGTGGTCGTAGGCGCAGGCGCGGTGGGCGCAAGCGTGGCGCGCGCCGCCAGGGGCCTTTCGGTCGCCCTTGTGTCCGCGGCGCGGCCGCAAACCCCGCATCCCGGCCCCGACACCTGGGAAGCGAGGGTATATGCGCTTTCTCCCGGGAGCGTCGCCTTCCTGAAGTCGATCAAGGCCTGGGACTCGATCGCGGCCGATCGGTTGACGCCGGTTCACGCGATGCGGGTGTTCGGCGATGACGGCGAATCGTCCCTCGACTTCGACGCGTATCGCGCAGGGGTGCCGGAACTGGCGTGGATCGTGGAAGACAGCGTGCTGCAGGCGGCGCTCTGGCAGGCACTCGGTGCCCAGGACGGCCTCGAGGTCCTTGCGCCGGCGCGCTGCGCGGCGCTTGAGCTGGGCGAATCGGCGCGGCTCACGCTCTCCGATGGTCGCGTCCTCGAGGCGGACCTCGTGGTCGGCGCCGACGGGGCCGATTCTTTCGTTCGCGCCGCAGCGGGCATAGGGGCGGGCGAGAAGCCCTATGGGCAGACCGCGGTCGTGGCGAATTTTTCCTGCGAGCGCCCCCATCGGAATACGGCGTACCAGTGGTTCCAGCCCGGCGCAGTGCTCGCGCTGCTCCCCCTGCCGGGCAATCGCGTTTCGATGGTGTGGTCCGTCAAGCCCGCGCGCGCCGCGGTGTTGGCGGGCCTCGGGAGCGAGGCGCTCGCGGCCGAAGTGTCCGCAGCCTCGCAGGGCCTGCTTGGAGGCCTTGCGACGATTTGCGCGCCGCTGTCCTATCCCTTGCGGCGTATCACGGCGAGCCGGATGGCGCTCCCGCACCTGGCCCTGGCGGGCGACGCAGCGCATGTCGTGCATCCCCTTGCCGGGCAGGGTCTCAACCTCGGGCTGCAGGATGCGCAGGCGCTCGGCGCCCGCCTGATGGGGCGCGAACCGGTGCGCGGCACGGGCGACCTCGCGGTGCTGCGGCGCTACGAGCGCGAACGCAGCGAAGCTATACTGGCGATGCGCGCTACGGTGAACGGCCTGCATGCGCTTTTCGGTGCGGCCGGTCCCGCCGCCCGCCGGGTCCGCAACGCCGGACTGAACTTCACCGACCGCCTGACTGTCCTAAAGCACTCGCTACTGCGCCACGCGCTTCAATGATTCCCGGAGTATCCATGTCCCGCCTAGTCCTCGCCGCCCTGTGCCTGTCGTTCGTGTCCGCTTCCTTCGCCAACGAGCAGCTGATCCGGCGCAACCTCGAGCCGAAACTGAACGGGGCGAAGATCGAAGGCGTGCAGGGCTCGCCGATCCCGGGCCTGTTCGAGGTCCGCTTCCGCACGTCCCAGGGCGTCCAGATCCTGTACACGGACCCCAAAGGCGACAACATCCTCCAGGGCGAAATCTACGACACCAAGTCCGGCCGCAACCTCACCGAGGAGCGGATAGGCAAGCTGTCGGCGATCAAGTTCGATACGCTGCCGCTCAACCAGGCGGTGAAGATCGTCCGCGGCAACGGCAAGCGTGTTGCCGCGATGTTTTCCGACCCGTACTGCCCCGCCTGCCAGTCCTTCGAGCAGACGCTGCAGCAGGTCGACGACCTGACGCTGTACGTGTTCATGTTCCCGGTGATCCGCCCCGAGCGGATCGACGACTCCAAGAGCGTCTGGTGCGCGCCGGATCGCGCCAAGGCGTGGCTGGATCTAGCGTTGCGAAAGAAGGCGCCGACCGCGGCGTCCTGCGACAACCCGGTCGAATCGATCGTCGCCCTCGGCCAGTCGATAGGCGTACGTGCCACTCCCACGCTGTTCTTCGAGAACGGCGAACGGCAGCAAGGCGGCATGTCGGTTGCCGAGCTGCGCCAGCGGATGGACCTCGCCGCGAGAGACAGCCGCCAGGTGAAGGGCCGCTGACCGGAGGCGTCGCCTACTGCTGCGACTTCGGGGGGCTCTCGCCCCGCGGCCACAGCAGCCACATCCGTCCCTGCTGGCGCATGCGTCCCGCCAGCGCACCTGCTTCGTCGCCGGTCCCCCAGAAGAAGTCCGCGCGGATCGCCCCGCGGATCGCCCCGCCGGTGTCCTGCGCCATGACCAGCCTCTCGAGCGGACGGGTGGAAAGCGGGAACGTGGTGGCGAGGTAGACGGGCGCGCCGATCGGGACGAAGCGCGGGTCCGCCGCGATGCTGTACCCCGGCGTCAGCGGGACGCCGAGCGCACCGGGCGGTCCGTCAAGCGGCCCCGAGGGCGGCGCCAATTCGCGAAAGAAAACGTAGCTGGGGTTGGCGTTCAGCGCCTCGCGCAATTTTCCCGGGTTGGCCGCGCCCCAGGCCTTGATCCCTTGCATGGACGCCTGTTCCAGCTTGAGTTCGCCGCGGTCGATGAGATAGCGGCCAAGGGACCGATAGGGGTGCCCGTTCTGGTCCGCAAAGCCCAGCCTGACTCGGTCGTCTGCGGAAAACTCGATCAGGCCCGACCCCTGGATCTGCATGAAGAAGAGTTCCACTGCGTCGGCGACCCAGGCAAGGGGCCTGGCCGGATAGGCGGGGGCGGCTTCGATCTCCGCGCGGGAGTAGTACGGGACCAGGCGCTGCCCCTGCACCCTTCCGCGCAGCCGCAGGTTGCGCAGTTCGGGATGCAGTTCGGCGAGGTCGACGACGATCAGGTCGTCGGGCACCCCGTACACGGGTTGCCTGAACCCCGGCGCCTGCGCGCGCCGGCCCTTGAGCACCGGCTCGTAGTAGCCCGTCACCAGGCCCTCGCCGTTGCCGTCCGGGGCGACGATGCGATGGGCGGAGAAAGCCGATTCGAGGAATGCCCTCGCGCCGGCTTCGTCGCCGGCGTCCACCTTGCGTGCTTCCGCGCACGCCGCCTGCCAGGGGCGCCGGGCCTGTGCACGCGCGCACCCGGCGACGAACGCGCGCAGGCTGGGCGCGAGCAGTGCCTGCGTCCAGCCGGGAAGGTCTCCCCACGCAGTTTCCTCGTAGCGTGCCTCGGCGGGCGCAGCGGGCTTCGGGGGTACGCATGCCGGGCATGCCGGGCAGGGCGTGATCGCCGGGCAACTGGCGACCGCGGGTGGCTTCGGCACCGGCGGCGTCGCCGGGCCGGCTTCCGGTTGGGTTGCGAGCGGGCTGCACGCGGAAAGGATCGCGGCAAGTACAATTGCGGCCGTCAACGTCAGGGCGGGTCGAACGATGTGGGTCATCTTTCTCGAGATGGGCGTGGCGCTCTGCCTGCTGCTGCTGATCGTCTGGTGGACCTGGCCGAAGAAGCGCCCCGGGGACGAAGACAAGCCCTGAGCCGCTTTCAGTGCAGGACGCGCGGTACGGAGAGCGTGAACTCCGGCACCGCCGCGTCGAACCGGGCCCCGTCCTCGCCCACCATCTGGTAAGTGCCGCGCATCGTGCCGACCGGCGTGGTGATCGACGTCCCGCTGGTGTACTCGAAGCTCTCGCCCGGCTGGAGCAGGGGCTGCGCGCCCACGACCCCGAGCCCCCGCACTTCCTGCACCTGGCCGCGCGCATCGGTGATGATCCAGTGGCGGCTGATGAGCTGGGCGCTGGTGTTGCCGGTGTTGCGGATCGTGATGGTGTAGGCGAAGACGTACTTGTCCGCCGATTCGTCGGACTGTTCGGCGAGGTACTGGGTGGTCGTCCCGACCGTGATGTCGTAGTGCTTTTCCTGAGCCATGCGGGGCATTGTACCGGCAAGGAAGGGCGGGCCGCGGCAGGGGCTGCGTCCCGGGGCCTGGGCTACAATCCGTCCCGCCATGAAATTTCGAATCGCCCCCAGCATCCTGTCCGCGGATTTCGCCCGCCTCGGCGAGGAGGTGCGCGCGGTCATCGCGGCCGGTGCGGACCTTATCCATTTCGACGTGATGGACAACCATTACGTGCCGAACCTGACGATCGGGCCGCTCGTCTGCGAGGCGCTGCGGCCGCACTCGAGCGTGCCGATCGACGTCCACCTGATGGTTAAGCCGGTCGACCGGATCGTGCCGGATTTTGCAAAAGCCGGTGCGGGGATCATCAGCTTCCACCCCGAGGCCTCGGACCACGTCGACCGCACCATCGCGCTGATCCACGAGCACGGCTGCAAGGCGGGACTGGTCTTCAACCCCGCAACGCCCCTCGGATACCTCGACCACACGCTCGACAAGGTCGACCTGGTGCTGCTGATGTCGGTCAACCCGGGGTTCGGCGGCCAGAAGTTCATCCCCTCGGTCCTCGGCAAGATCCGCGAGGTCCGGCGCCGCGTGGATGCGCATGCGAAGGACACCGGCCGCGAAGTCTGGGTGGAGGTCGATGGCGGCGTGAAGGCCGATAACATCGCCGATATCGCGGCGGCCGGGGCGGACACTTTCGTAGCGGGCTCGGCGATTTTCGGCGCGGGGGACTACGCGAAGACCATCGCAGGAATGCGCAACCGCCTACCTTCGGCCTAGTCGGTCCGCGCGGTGGCTGACCTGCATGCAGTGCGCGCCGTCCTGATCGACCTGGATGGCACGTTGCTGGATACCGCGCCCGAAATCGCCGCATCTGCGGCGGACATGCTTGCCGAACTCGGTCTCGACCCGGTTGCGCCCGGGCAGGTGCGCGAATTCATCGGCAAGGGCATCCCGAGCCTTGTCCGCAGGACGCTCGAGGCGTCCTTGGGCCGGGTGCCCGACGAACGCAGGATCGGTTCGGCGATCGAAGGATTCTTCTTTCACTACGAGAAGCGTAACGGGAGCCTAGCGCAAGCCTATCCCGGCGTCCGGGAGGGGCTGCGGACGTTGCGGGACTTCGGGTTGCCGCTCGCGTGCGTGACCAACAAGACCGCGCGATTCACCGGGCCGCTCCTGTCGGCAACCGGCCTGGACGGCTACTTCGCTACGGTTATTTCCGGCGACTCATTACCGACGAAGAAGCCGGCGCCCGAACCGTTGATCGAGGCCTGCCGGCGGCTAGGCGTACCTGTCGGCAACGCGCTGATGGTCGGTGATTCGCAGAATGACGCCCTGGCCGCGCGTGCGGCGGGGTGCCCGATCCTGTTGGTGCCTTACGGGTACAGCGAGGGTGTCGATGTGCAAAGCATCGATTGCGATGGTATAGTTTCCTCGCTCCCGCACGTCGCGGGACTCCTGAAGACTCAGTCGTGAGCCACACCCGGACAAACTGGAAACTGAACTGGCTTAGCTGGCGCCCCTGGCGCAGCTAGACCATCTTGCGCGCCCGCGCGGCACGGGTGGCGCGAGGCAGGGCAAGCCGCAGGTTCGTTGCACCTCCAGTCCAAATCCGGTTTTCCAGTGGGAGATTCACATGACTGAGCTCGATTTCGATCGACTCGCCAAGCAAGGCTACAACCGCATCCCGGTCGTCTCCGAGATCCGTGCCGACCTCGACACGCCGGTGGCGCTCTACCTCAAGCTCGCCAACAAGCCCTATACCTACCTGCTCGAGTCCGTGGTGGGCGGCGAGCGTTTCGGCCGCTACTCCTATATCGGCCTCCCCTCGGCCGATCGCATCGAGGCGCGCGGCACGAGCGTGTCGCTGTACCGGCGTGACGCCTACGGCGAGGAACGCGTCGAAAGGTTCCCCGGCACGGACCCGTTCGCCTTCGTGCGGGACTACCTGAAGAAGTACAAGGCGGCGCCGCTGCCGGGCCTGCCGCGCTTCGCGGGCGGGCTGGTGGGGTACTTCGGGTACGAGACTGTCCGCTTCATAGAAAAGCGCCTCGCGGGCACGGACAAGCCCGACCCGCTCGGCACGCCGGACGTCCTGCTGATGCGCTCGGAGGAGCTTGCCGTGGTCGACAACGTACAGGGCAAGCTGTATTTCGTCGTCTATGCCGACCCCTCGCAGCCGGATGCGCTGCGCCGGGCGCGTGCACGCCTGGCCGAGCTGCAGGGGCAGTTGTCGCGCCCGCTGCGCGAGGTGCAGCGCAGTTACCCCGGAGACGATGCAGTGCGCTCTTCCTTCACCAAGGAGGAGTTCATCGACGCGGTGAAGAAGACGAAGGAGTACATCTTCGCAGGCGACGCGATGCAGATCCAGATTTCGCAGCGCATGACGCGGCGATTCACCGCGCCGCCCTTCGCGCTGTACCGTTCGCTGCGCGGGCTCAACCCCTCGCCGTACATGTTCTACTTCGACCTTGGCGACCACCACGTCGTGGGCGCCTCGCCCGAGATCCTGGTGCGGCTCGAAGGCGACGCGGTCACCCTGCGGCCGATCGCCGGCACCCGGCCACGCGGCAAGACCGTGGCCGAAGACCAGCAGGCCGCCAAGGAACTGCTCGCCGATCCCAAGGAGCGGGCCGAGCACGTGATGCTGATCGACCTGGGCCGCAACGACGTCGGCAGGGTGGCGAAGACCGGCAGCGTGAAGGTGACCGAATCGATGACCATCGAGCGCTATTCGCACGTGATGCACATCGTGTCCAATTGCGAGGGCACGCTCGCAGACGGGCTCGATGCTTTCGACGTGCTGAAGGCGACCTTCCCCGCGGGGACGATCAGCGGCGCGCCCAAGGTGCGCGCGATGGAGATCATCGACGAGTTCGAGCCGATCAAGCGGGGCCTGTACAGCGGAGCGGTCGGCTACCTGGGCTTCAACGGCGACATGGACCTGGCGATCGCCATCCGGACCGCCGTCGTCAAGGACGGCATGCTCCACGTGCAGGCGGCCGCGGGGATCGTCGCCGACTCCGATCCCGCGGCGGAGTACCAGGAGACCCTGCACAAGATGCGCGCCGTCCTGCGCGCGGCCGAGACCGCGCTGGCGGAAACGACCCAGCCGGTCGCAGCCTAGGGAGGCGCCATGCTGCTGATGATCGACAACTACGACTCCTTCACCTACAACCTGGTGCAGTACCTCGGCGAGCTCGGCGAGGACGTCAGGGTGTTCAGGAACGACGAGATCACGCTGGATGATGCGGCCGCCCTGGAGCCCGCGCGCATCGTGCTGTCCCCCGGCCCGTGCACGCCGAACGAGGCCGGCATCACTCTGGCCCTGATCGAGCGGCTCGCCGGGAAGGTCCCGATCCTCGGGGTCTGCCTCGGCCACCAGGCCATCGGGCAGGCCTTCGGGGGCAGGGTCGTGCGCGCGAAGCAGGTCATGCACGGCAAGACCTCGAACATCCGCCATTCGGGCCTGGGGGTGTTCCGCGGATTGCCCGACGGGTTCGTCGCGACGCGCTACCACTCGCTGGTGATCGAGCAGGAGAGCATCCCCGCGTGCCTCGAGGTCACGGCGCGTTCCGAGGACGGCGAGATCATGGGCGTGCGCCACCGGGAACTTCCCGTCGAGGGCGTCCAGTTCCACCCCGAGGCGATACTGACCGAGCACGGGCACCATCTTCTTAAAAATTTCCTGCAGGGGTGAGGCGCATGAAAATTTCGATCGCAGACGCAATCCAGAGGACCGTCGAGCACCGCGAGATCTTCCACGACGAGATGCTGCACGTGATGCGGCAGATCATGAGCGGCGAACTGACGCAGGCGCAGATTGCCGGCTTCGTCATGGGGCTGCGCGTCAAGAAGGAAACCATCGGCGAGATCTCCGCGGCGGCGCAGGTGATGCGCGAGTTTGCCACCCAGGTCGACGTGGGCGAGGACAAGCACCTCGTCGATACGTGCGGCACCGGGGGCGACTCGGCGCATACCTTCAACGTCTCCACCGCCTCGGCCATCGTGGCCGCCGCGGCGGGCGCGAAAGTGGCCAAGCACATGGGCCGATCGGTTTCCTCGTCCTCGGGCAGCGCGGACGTGCTCGAAGCCCTGGGCGCCAACATCGCGCTCACCCCCGATCAGGTCGGCGAGGCGATCGGGGAGATCGGCCTGGGCTTCATGTTTGCGCCCAGCCACCACGCCGCGATGAAGTACGCGGCCCCGGTGCGTAAGGAACTCGGGGTGCGGACGATATTCAACCTGCTCGGGCCGCTGACGAACCCGGCCAATGCGAAGAACCAGGTGATGGGCGTCTTCCATCCCGACCTGGTGGGGATCCAGGTGCGCGTACTGCAGAGGCTCGGCAGCCGGCACGTGATGACCGTCCACGGGTTGGACGGGCTCGACGAGATCTCGATCTCGGGCGAGACGATGATCGGCGAGTTGGTGAAGGGCGAGATCCACGAATACAAGGTGCATCCTTCGCAGTTCGGCCTGGAGATCTACGACCGCCGCGCGATCCAGGTGAGCACGGTCCAGGAATCGAAGGAAATGATCCTCGCCGTCCTCGAGAACCAGGCCGGGCCCGCGCTGAACATCGTCCTGCTCAACGCCGGCGCGACGATCTACGTGGCGGGCGTGGCCAAGTCGCTTGAAGCGGGCATCGAAAGGGCGCGCAAGGCGGTCGCCGGTGGCGAGGCGCGCGCGAAACTGGACCAGTACGTGGCATTCGCCGCACGCCACAAGCCCAAGGGCTGACCCGTCGCGATGGCCGACATACTGCAGAAGATCCTCGCCACCAAGCGGGAGGAAATCGCGGCGGCGCAGGCCGCAGTGCCGCTGGAGAGGGTGAAAGCGCTCGCCGCCTCCGCGGGCGAGCCGAGGGGATTCGTCGCCGCGCTGCGCGCACGGATCGCCGCGGGGAAGTCCGCCGTCATTGCGGAGATCAAGAAGGCCAGCCCTTCCAAGGGGGTGTTGCGTGACCCGTTCGATCCACCCGCGATCGCGAGAAGTTACGCGGCCGGGGGGGCCGCTTGCCTGTCGGTGCTGACGGACCGGCAGTACTTCCAGGGCGCGCCCGAATACCTGCAGGCGGCTCGCGCGGCGTGCACGCTGCCCGTCCTACGCAAGGACTTCGTCTGCGATCCCTACCAGGTCTACGAGGCGCGCGCACTTGGTGCTGACTGCGTCCTGCTGATCGTGGCGGCTCTTGAGCCCGCGGCGCTGCGCGATCTCGAGGCGTGTGCGCTGGAGCTCGGGATGGCAGTGCTGGTTGAGATCCACGACGCTGCAGAGCTTGATGTCGCGCTGTCCCTGCGGACCCCGCTCCTGGGGATCAACAACCGGAACCTGCGGACCTTCGAGACGCGCCTCGAAACGACGCTGGACCTCCTTGGCACGGTTCCGGCCAACCGGTTGACTGTCACGGAGAGCGGCATCCTCACGCGGTCCGACGTTTCGGTCATGCGTTCCCGAGGGGTCCAGGCTTTCCTTGTCGGGGAGGCCTTCATGAGGGCGCAGGACCCTGGAATGGCCTTGACAGAGCTCTTTCATTAGAAATTTCAATTATTTGATTTTAAACATCTAAATTTTATCATGTTGCAAAAATGCAACACCGAGGGCGTCAAAGAGCGGTAATTTGCCCACAAAGTTGTCCCCGGGTGGCGCTGTTTGGCAGAATCGCTCCTGACTTCTCGGTACGGGGGGTCTGGTTGGAGACCGCAAGGGACCGACCGGGAATCGAAACCTACACAGGAGATTTACCGAATGAACAAGAAACTTCTAGTCGTTGCCGTAGCAGGCGCGCTGGCGGCCCCTGGTCTCGCGATGGCGCAGTCCAGCGTGACGATCAGCGGCATCTTCAAGGCGTCCCTGGAGAACATCAAGATCGGTGCGCCGGCTGCCGCTCGCGCGGGCCTGAACACCACGGAAAACCGCATCGCTGACGATTCGTCGCGCATCCTCTTCAACGTCGTTGAAGACCTGGGCGGCGGGCTGCAGGCGATCGGTCAGGCTGATCTTCGCATGCCGATGGGTTCGGGCGCCGCGATCGCGATGAGCGGCAACACGCACGTCGGCCTGCGCAGCAGCTCCTTCGGCCGGATCTTCGTCGGTCGCCAGGACGTCCACTACGGCAACACCGAGAGCTCGATGTCGGCGCTCGCCGGTGACCTGCGCGCGGACAGCATCTCGCTGCTCGCGTTCATGCGCGACGGCACGACCGCGATCGCTTCGGCCAGCCGTACGCCGAACATCATTCACTACACCACGCCCAACTTTAGCGGGTTTACTGCGATTGTTGCGTACTCCACTGGCCCAAGCACTGCGACGGGGACGGTCCAGCAAGCCGACCTGGCCACTGGCAACCGCAAAGGCAGCGCGTTCCATGTCAACCCGAACTACGCCGCCTCGAACTTCCAGGTCGGCTACAGCTACTGGAACTCGAAGCCTGACGTTGGCGGCGCGACGCTCGCCGCGGGCGACCAGCGTTCGGACAAGCTGTACGGCTCGTTCAGCATGTCGGGTTTCAAGGTCGGTCTGTCCTGGGACAAGTCGCGCATCAAGTCGTCGACCGGCGCGACCTCCGGCACGGAGCTGGCCAACCGCACGGCGTGGTCGATCCCGGTGTCGTACACGATGGGCAACAACCAGTTCCACTTCCACTACACCAAGGCGCGCGATGACCGTGCCACGGTGGCGCAGGACGGTGCGAAGATGGTTGCCCTGTCGTACCAGTACACGCTGTCCAAGCGCACGTCGGTCGGCCTGACCTACGCGAAGATCACCAACGACGCAGCTGCCGCGTACAACTTCTTCACGGGCTCGTCGCTGGGTAACTCCGCAATTGCGTCGAACGCCGGCGAAGATCCGCGCCTGATGGCCGCGACCATCCGCCACGCGTTCTAAGAACCGCACGGATGTAAGCCGGAGCAATCCGGCTGCAAAGCACTGCCTGACGGGCGTCGAAAGACGCCCGTTTTTTTTGCCCGCCCGCTTCTTGCTAGACTGGCGGGCATGAACACTTTCCTTGACAACGCGATTGGCGAATTCGACCGTGCGCTCAGGACGGTCGCCGGCGTCCATGCCGCCGTGCGGCCCTCTCCGGCGCAGGCCCTGCCCGAGTCAGAACTGTCCCGCCCGGAGCGCGAGCACGCAGCCGCGTTGATGCGCATCAACCACGTAGGCGAGGTCTGCGCGCAGGCGCTTTACCAGGGCCAGGCGCTTACGGCCCGCGACCCGGAGAACCGGCGAGCCCTGGAGAAGGCGGCGGAAGAGGAGCAGGATCATCTCGCCTGGAGCGCGCAACGCATCGCGGAACTCGGAGGGCGGCCGAGCCTGCTGAACCCGGTGTGGTATGCGGGAGCACTCGCCATGGGCGTGGCAGCGGGGGCTTTGGGTGATCGCTGGAACCTTGCATTTCTTGCCGAAACCGAGCGCCAGGTGGAAGCGCACCTTGAGGGCCACCTCGATCAGTTGTCCCCGCAGGACGCACGCACGCGCGCGGTTGTCGCTCAAATGGCCGAGGAGGAAGGGCGGCATCGGAAGACGGCAGTGTCTCTCGGTGCGGCGGAGATGCCGGCGCCCGCCAAGGGCCTGATGCGCTTCTGCGCGAAGATCATGACCACGGTGGCCTACAGGGTCTAGGCGACACCCGCGAAAAGCCTCAGGCGGCGGCGAGCACGAAACTCTGCACGGTCCCCGGAAACCCCTTGAGTTGCAGCATATCCCCGGGCTTGAGTTCGCCGCGCTGGGATTCCGTCTCCAGCAGTTCCATGGTCCGCAGGTCGGAAAGGATCTCGCCGTGGACCGCCTCGGAGCAGAGCCTAGAGGCGAGATTGACCGCTGGGCCGACAGCGGTGTATTCGAGCCTCGACGCGGCGCCGATGACTCCGACGGTCACGAATCCGCTCGCGATTCCCACACCTACGCCCAGGCGCAGTTCGGCGTCCGACCAGCGCTGGGTCACGTCCATCCCGCCGACGCGAATGCGCTTTGCCATCTCGATCGCGCGAAGCGCATGGTCCCCGAACGTGATCGGCGCGCCGACCAGGATCAGTACGCCATCCCCGGCCTGGTCCTTGATCGTCCCACCGAAGGCCGCAGCCGCAGCTCCCACCACGTCGTAGTACTCCCTGAGGATCTGGATGACCTTCTTCGACGAGGTCGCGGCTGAGAACGCGGTGAATCCCCTCAGGTCGCAGCAGACCACGGACATCTCCAGGGTCTGCTCGTCCGTGGCGCTCTTCAGTCCACGCTCGCTCACCAGCTTGGCGACCTGCGGGGCGAGGAAGCGCGCCATGAACTGGGCGCGGCGCCCCTGCGTGACGTGATATTGCACCGCGCCCACGAGGAAAATCAGCAGGCCGATGGCCGTGGACAGCGGGGCGAGGTGCAGCGGGAGCACCAGCCCGGAGGCCATGAAAGGGGCGCCAATCAGGAAGGCGAGGCCCCGCAAGGCCTCCGCGCGATCGGGTCGGCGATTGAGCATCAGGAGCCCCGACACGGTTGCCAGCAGCAGCGAAATCGCGAGCGGCACGGCGAACAGGAAGAAGGACGGATGCAGGGAGGTCCCGGGATCGCGCATGAGATTGATGAAGTGCTCCGCACGCAATTTCGGAAACGCCAGCGCACAAACGATGTATACGACGACGAGGCCTTGTGAAATGCGCAGCAGGTTGTCCGCAAACCGAGTCTGCAGACCGCCCGCGGGGATGGTGCGTCTCACTCTCAACAGCCATTCGTAGGCAAGGATGAAGGAGAGCGCTTCGGGAAGGGCGAACAGGCCGGCCCACGCCGGGGTACGTCCCGCGAGGTGCATTGGCAGTGCGAACATCACGCCGATCGCGATGGATATCCCGATGCAGGCCAGGAAGGCCGCCAGCACCCGGCTGATGGGTGAGTTCCGGTCCGCGACGATGAATGACAGGGACATGCCCAGTGCAAGCAGGGATACGATGATCTGCGGCGTAGTTTCCGGGTTCATGCGCGAATCTTACAGGGTACAATTTCGCAAACAAAGGATTCCCTTGGCTATTCAGACGGTTGTGCGGGCCATCGTGCCGCGCGAAGACGCATGACCACCCTGGCAATGTTCTCAGGCGGGCTGGACAGTACGGCCATGCTGGTACGCCTCCTCAAGGAGACGAACGACGACCTCAGGGTGCACCACATACGCATGGTTAACCGGGAAGGTCGGGCAGATGCCGAGCAAGGCGCGGTGGAGTCCATCCTCGAATGGTGCCGCGCGCGCTACCGGCCGTTCAGGTACTCCGAGTCGGGCCTCGACTTTTCCACGCTGGAGGCCATCCCGATCGATTACCTTTCCGTGGCATACGTGGCCTGCCAGGTAGCGATTGATACCCCCGGTTGTACCCACATCGCGGTGGGCACGCTCGCCCGCGACCTCGACGAGATCAAACGCTCGGTGACGGCAGCGCAGCGTAGGGTTTTCAGTGCCATGTACGAGTGCTACAGGGCGCGCAAACTCGGCGAACCGGTGATCGAATGGGTTTATCCGGTGTATGCGCTGAACAAGCCGCAGGTCGCCTCCCTGCTGGAGCCGGAATTGCGCGGGATGACATGGTCCTGCCGCCGGCCGGTCCGGACCCCGGCCGGGTTCCAGGTTTGCGGAGCCTGCAAACCCTGCACGGCCCGGGTCGGGATCTCGGCCGCCCTCGGGATTTCTCTCTAAGTCCAACGGTTTGGCGTACGCCAAAGCCCGCTTGCGCTGGCCGGGGGGGGCGGGCAGAATTGGCCGGACGAACCTTCTGCGACCGCAAACCGCGCGCAACCGATTTTCCAGGATGGTCTAGGCGGCCCGTTAGAGGCCCCCCAGGGAGCATAAAAATGATGCCGGGACGCAAGGACGGTCGCATTCTGATTTACAGCCACGATACGTTCGGCCTGGGCCACTTGCGCCGGTGCCGGGCGATCGCGCATTCGCTCGTAGACCGTTTCAAGCACCTGTCGGTCCTGATCCTGTCGGGGTCGCCGATCATCGGTAGCTTCGATTTCCGCTCCCGCGTCGATTTCGTTCGCGTTCCCGGCGTGATCAAGCTCCGCAACGGCGAATACACGGCCCTGAACCTGCATATCGACGTGGAGCAGATGCTCAAGATGCGCGCGTCGATCATCCGCCACACGGCGGAGATGTTCGACCCGGACATCTTCATCGTCGACAAGGAGCCGCTGGGCCTCCGGGGCGAGGTCCTTGAGACTCTGGAGATGCTGAAGCAGCGCGGCACGCGCCTCGTGCTCGGTCTCAGGGACGTCATGGACGAGCCCAAGCTGCTGGTGCCCGAATGGCGCCGCAAGAACGTCCTGCCCGCGCTGCGCGACCTTTATGACGAAATCTGGATCTACGGGCTGCCGCAGATCTGCGACCCGCTCGAAGGGATTGCCCTGCCGACCCGCGTGCGCCAGAAGATTACCTACACCGGTTACCTGCCGCGCGAGGTATCCACGCGGGGCGCGCCGCCGCGAATGCCGGAAATCACCAAGCGCCCGTACATCCTCGTAACCACGGGCGGTGGCGGGGATGGCGAGACGCTGATCGACTGGGTGCTGCGCGCGTACGAGCACGATGCGCTGCTTCCCTACCCGGCGCTTCTCGTGCTCGGGCCCTTCATGCAGCCGGAGCGGCAGGCCGAGTTCATGGACCGCGCTTCGCGGCTGAAGCGGGTCGACGCGATCACCTTCCACAATCACCTCGAGACGCTGGTGGCTGGCGCCGCAGGCGTGGTTGCCATGGGGGGCTACAACACGTTCTGCGAAGTGCTTTCCCTCGACAAGCGGGCGTTGATCGTGCCCCGCACCACGCCACGCCTCGAGCAATACATCCGTGCTTCGAGCGCCGCGCGCCTGGGCCTAATCAGCATGTTGAGCGACGACGGCAGTTACGACCCGGCAGTCATGGCCGCCGCATTGCGCGCGCTTCCGCGGCAGAGCCGGCCTTCGGATGTCGTGGTGCCGGGTCTCCTCGAAGGGTTGACCAACGTTGCCCGGCGCGTCGCCCCCTGGATCGAGTCGGCGGAGAGCGAGACCTTACCGGTCGTGTCGCGCATCGGTTGAACGGTGGCTGAAGTTGCGGGGCGCAGGGTCGCCTTTGTCCTGAAGGGCTACCCGAGGCTGTCCGAGACCTTCATCGCCCAGGAAATCCTGGCGCTGGAGCGGCGTGGCCTCGACATCCTGATCGTGTCATTGCGGCACCCGACCGACGGGCGCAGCCATCCGGTGCATGCCGAGATCCGCGCGCCCTTGCTCTACCTCCCTGAATACCTGCACCGTGGGCCCTTGCGCGTATTGCGTGCCTGGATCCGGGTCAGGAAATGGGCGAGCTACCAGGCCGTTCGGAAGACCTGGCTGCAGGACCTGCGGCGGGATTTCACCGCGAACCGGATCCGCCGCTTCGGCCAGGCGCTGGTGCTGGCGAACGAACTCCCCGATGGCATAGGCCACCTGCATGCGCACTTCCTCCATACTCCGGCCTCGGTGACGCGCTATGCGGCCGCACTGCGTGGTCTGGCCTGGACAGGGTCTGCTCATGCCAAGGACATCTGGACGACGCCGGACTGGGAACTGCGGGAGAAACTCGCTTCGTGTGCCTGGCTCGTGACCTGCACCTCGACCAATTGCGCGCACCTTTCGTCGCTTGCACCGGACGGGCGTGTGGAGCTCGTCTATCACGGGCTGGACCTGGCAAGGTTTCCTGCGGTGCAGTCCCGGCGGGCACCGCGGACCGGGCGTTCGCCCGAAGACGCGGTCACCATCCTTTCGGTAGGCCGGCTGGTGGAAAAGAAGGGCACCGACGTCCTGCTCGACGCGTTGGCGCTTCTGCCCGCCGGGCTTCATTGGCGACTCGTGCATGTGGGCGGGGGGCCGCTCGGCGTGGCCCTGAAGAAGCGGGCCGATGCGCTGGGCATCGCCGGCCGGGTCGAATGGCGTGGAGCCATGACCCAGACCGAACTGATTGCGGAGTACCGTGCGGCGGACATTTTCGCGTTGGCGAGCAGGATCGCGCACGACGGCGATCGCGACGGGCTGCCGAACGTACTGATGGAAGCCCAGGCCCAGGGCCTGCCGTGCGTTGCGACGCGCGTTTCCGCGATCCCCGAATTGATCGCGCACGATCGCACCGGCTTGCTGGTCGCGCCCGAGTCGCGCGACGAGCTGGCATCGGCCATCGGGTCATTGATTGCCCGCCCGGATCTGCGGGACTCGCTGGGCGAGGCGGGAAGGGCGCGCGTGGTGGCCGAGTTCGGAATGGACGCGAACATTTCCCGTCTCGCCGGGAAGTTCGGCCTTGGCAGCGTCTCCGCGCAGGGTGCCGGACGCATCGGGGCCCAGGGGCAGTAACATGCGCATCGCCTTTTATGCGCCGCTCAAGTCACCGACCCACCCGGTGCCTTCGGGGGATCGTCGCGTTGCCCGCCTGCTGATCAACGCGTTGGAAAGTGCAGGCCACCGCGTGGAGCTTGCCTCCACCCACAGGACATACGAGCCGAATGGCGATGCATTGCGCCAAGCGGAGCTTCGCGACGAAGGCGTCCGGATCGCGCGGGATCTCGTCGAGCGTTGGCGCGCATGCGGGCCCGGCGAACGCCCGGAAGTCTGGTTTTCGTACCACGTGTATTACAAGGCGCCCGACTGGATCGGCCCGCTGGTGTGCGAAGGGCTCGGCATTCCGTACGTGATCGCCGAGGCTTCCTACGCACCCAAACGCGCGGGTGGTGCCTGGGAGATGGGGCATTGCGCAACGCGTGACGCGGTGCGCCGCGCGGCGCTGGTCGTTTGCCCGATCCGGGACGATGTCGGGTGCCTTGAGCCCCTGGTCTCGCCGCCTGGGAAGGTCGTGCGCCTGCCGCCGTTCCTCGACCCGGCCCCGTACCGGGACGCTGCTTGCGCGCGCGACATGTACCGGGGCGAGTTGTCGGTCAGGCATGGCCTGGATCCGGCCGTTCCCTGGATCGTGGTGGCGGCAATGATGAGGAAGGGCGACAAGAGAGCCTCTTACCTCATGCTGGCGGACGAGCTGGGTCTCCTTATGGATCTTCCGTGGCAGGTCGTGGTCGCCGGGGATGGGGATGCCCGCGTTGAAATCCGGGCTGCGCTCGAATCTGCCGCGCCGGGGCGCACGCGGTTCCTCGGGGAGTGCAGCGCAGAACGGCTTGCAGGGGTCTACGCGGCTTGCGACCTTTGCGCGTGGCCTGCGGTCAACGAGGCCTACGGGATGGCCTTGCTCGAGGCCCAAGCGGCCGGAGTGCCGGTGGTGTCACGTGCGGTCCGAGGCGTGCCGGACGTAGTGTGCGACGGAAGGACCGGCCTGTTGGCTCCGGCGGGGGAGCGCGGGTCGATGGCGAAGCGGATGCGGGAACTCCTCCTGGATGGCAGGCGCCGGTCGGATCTCGGACGGTCCGCCGCCCTGTTCGTTGCCGAGGAACGCAGCATCCCGGCGGCCGCTGTACGGCTTGGCGGATGGCTGCGGGATTTGCCGGCAGCGAGGCAGTCATGACGATCATCGCATTGCTGCGTCACGCAGAAACCGAATGGAGCAGCGAGGGGCGCATTCAGGGAAGGACCGATATCCCGCTGAGCGACGCCGGCCGCAGGGCCCTGAAGCAGAGAGCGATTCCCGCGGACTGCCGCGAAATGCGGGTGCTGACCAGCCCGCTGAGGCGATGCGTCGAGACCGCATCCCTGCTTGGAATGGGGCAGGCGCAATGCGAGGAGCGCCTGGCCGAGATGCACTGGGGCGAATGGGAGGGCCGCAGGCTGGGGGCGCTTCGCGCCGAACTGGGGCAGGCGATGAGCGACAACGAATCGAGGGGACTCGACTTCACTCCGCGGGGCGGGGAGAGTCCGAGGCAAGTCTTTGACCGGGTAAGGCCCTTGCTTGCCGCAGTCGCGTCGGAAGGCAGGGCTACCCTAGCGATCTCCCACAAGGGCGTGATGCGGGCGATTTTCGCCATCGCCATGGGCTGGGACATGACCGGGCGCCCTCCCCTGAAGCTCGATTGGACCGCAGTACATTTTTTTCGCGTCGACAGTGACGGGATTCCCTCAGCAGTCCGCCTGAACCTGCCCATGGACCGACGGCCGGTGAGCCCGGAGCCCGCATGACCCGCAAGCGAGTCTTCATTTACGTGCAGCACCTGCTCGGCATCGGGCACCTCAAGCGCGCCGCGGCTCTTGCGCGTGCCGCGTCCGGGAGCGGCCTCGAAGTCACCCTGGCCAGTGGCGGCTTGCCGGTGCGGGGGATGGACTTCGGTCCGGTCCGCTTCGTGCAGCTTCCGCCGGTCGGGACGGCGGACCAGTCGTTCAAGGTCCTGGTCGACGCGGACGGCAAAGCGGTAGGGGAGGACTGGAAGGCGGGCCGCCGGGATGCGCTTCTGCAGGCATGGCAGGACTGCAATCCGCATGTGCTGGTGGTGGAGTTGTACCCGTTCGGGAGGCGCCAGATGCGCTTCGAGCTTCTCCCCCTGCTCGATGCCGCAGCCGGCGCCGCCTGCCGCCCGCTCATCGTATCGTCCGTTCGGGATGTGCTCGGCGGGGGCCAGAAGGACCCCTCGCGGCAGGATGCAATGCTCGCGGCGTTCGAGCGCCACTTCGATCGGCTCCTGGTGCACGGGGACCCGGCATTGATTGCCTTCGGCAAGACTTTCCGGCACGCGGACCGGCTTGCCGGCGCGCTCCACTACACGGGTTATGTCGTGGATCGCCCGGAGGCGGCGGCGCTGCCTGCTGCCGAATATGGCGCCGGCGAAGGAGAGGTCCTCGTATCCGCCGGCGGCGGCGCCGTAGGGCACTTCCTGCTCGAGACGGCGATCCATTCTCGCGCGCTCACTGCGCTGGCCGACCGCACGTGGCGCGTGCTGGCCGGAGTCAACGTAGTGCAATCCGAATTCGATATGCTTTCCAAACTGGCGACGGAGGCGGGCATGGGCCGCGTGGTGGTGGAGCGGTCGCGCCCCGATTTCAGCCGCATGCTTGGGAAATGCGAGTTGTCGATCAGCCAGGGGGGATACAACACAGTGATGGAACTCCTCGAGGCGGGGACGCGGGCGGTCGTGGTGCCCTTCGCCGGGGGCTCGGAGATCGAGCAAACCTTGCGTACCCAATTGCTCGCGGATCGCGGGCTGGTCGACATGGTCGCCGAATCCGCGTTGACGCCCGATACCCTTGCCGCAGCGATAGCGCGGGCCATGAACCGCCCGCGCAGGGCGCGCGCGGGCATCGATCTCGGCGGGGCCGCGTGTTCGGGCGAACTGCTGGCCAGGTGGGCTGCGGAGGTTCCTTGGTGAGCCTCGCATGGCGGGCGCTGGAAGAGGAGGTGTCGGCCTGGGTTGCCGATGGACGAGCGGTGGAGTTCTGGTGGCGCGACGACGACGCTTGCGTCCCGGATCCGGCGCTGACCCGGCTGTTCGACCTCACCCGCCGGTCCCGAGTCCCGCTCGCGCTTGCCGCGATACCCGCATCGGCGGAGCGTGCCGCATTCGCCGGCATGCCCGCGACGGTGGCCTTGATCCAGCATGGCGTGGATCACCGCAACCGCGCGCCTTCCGGGGGAAAGAAGACTGAGTTCCCCGAGACGGAACGGGTGGAGGTCGCGCTCGCACGTCTTGCCGCCGGCCGGGCGAGACTGCAGGAGGTTGCAGGTACGCAATCGCTGCCCGTCCTCGCGCCTCCGTGGAACCGCATCGGGCCGGCCCTTGCGGCAAGGCTCACCGAGGCGGGGTATGCCGGCCTCAGTACTTACGGTGTGAGAAAAGTCACGAATCCCGCGCCCGGCCTCCTTCAGGTCAATACGCACGTGGATATCGTCGACTGGAAAGGGGGCAGGGGATTCGCAGGGGAGGTCACCTTGCTGGGCCAGGCCGTGAGGCACCTCGCGGCAAAACGCACCGGCACGGCCGATGCTGAGGAGCCCACTGGCTGGTTGACGCATCATGCAGTGCACGATGCCGCAGCCTGGGCCTTCCTCGAAAGGCTGTTCGAATTCTCGGCCGGATTGCAAGGCATCCGGTGGTTGTCCGCGGGCGAGGTGTTCTCCATGCCTTCCGGGCCCGGACAATTAGAGCAAAGCAGGTGAGCTTTCTCGTATACTCGGGCCGAGTTGCCGTTTTTCCTGTGCCCTTCTAATCGCGCGATATGCCAAACGTTCTCACGGTAAATGATCTCAAGGTCTACCTGAGTGTTGACGCCGGCACCGTAAAGGCCGTGGATGGCGTGTCGTTCCGGATTCCCGAAGGCCGTACGGTGGCGCTGGTCGGCGAGTCAGGTTCCGGAAAGTCCATCATCGCCCAGTCGATCATGGGCATCCTGCCCAAGATAGCCCGCATCGAGGGCGGAGAGATCCTGTTTTCCGATCCCTCCAGCCCCGGTTCGGTCGTCGACATCGCGCGCCTCAAGCCAATGGATCCGCAGCAGCTCGCTCTGCGCGGCGGCCGGATATCGATCATCTTCCAGGAGCCGATGACGGCACTGTCGCCGCTTCATACGGTAGGCAACCAGATCGAGGAGTCCCTAGCGCTGCACCGTGACATGGGCAAGGCACAGCGTCAGGAGGCCGTGGTCGAGATCCTCCGGCTGGTCGGGTTCCCCAACCCGGCGCGTGCGGTGAATACCTACCCTTTCGAACTTTCCGGCGGACTCAGGCAACGGGCGATGATCGCGATGGCGCTGGTCTGCCGGCCCGCGCTGCTGATCGCCGACGAGCCGACCACCGCGCTCGACGTCACCATCCAGGCGCAGATCCTGCAGCTCATCATCCAGTTGCAGCGCGAAATGCAGATGGCGGTGATGATCATCACGCACGACCTTGGCGTGGTCGCGAACATGGCCGACGAGGTCGTCGTGCTGTACCAGGGCAAGGTCGTCGAGTCGGGGACGGTGGAGGCAATCTTCCGCGAGCCGGGCCACGCGTACCTCAAGGCGCTCATGCGCGCCGTGCCGCGCTTCAACATGGCGCCCGGGGAGCGGCTGACCCCGCTGCGCGAGATCCAGGTCTCGACCAACCACCTGATGTCGGCGCGGGCGCCGCGTCCAGCGGAGGCGTCCGATGCGCCCCTTCTCACCGTACGCAACCTGACCAAGGGATTCGGTACGCGCAAGACCTCGCTCATCGGCGGCAAGAAGACCAACCCGGTGCTTGCGGTCGACGACGTCAGTTTCTCCGTGCGCGCAGGGGAATGCCTCGGGCTGGTGGGCGAATCGGGGTGCGGCAAGACCACCACTTCCAAGATGATCATGCGATCGATCCTGCCGGACAGCGGCGAGATCGTGTTCAACGACAACGGCAAGCCCCAGGATGTGTTGTCGCTGAAGGGGCGCGAACTGTTCGACTACCGGCGCAAGGTCCAGTTCGTCTTCCAGGACCCTGTAGGGTCCCTCAACCCGCGCATGAGCGCATTCGAGATCCTCAGCGAGCCGCTGGTCATCCATGGCGTGGGCGATGCGGACGAGAGGTTCGCCCGGGTCAAGGAACTGACGACGCTGGTCGGCCTCGACGTGCGCCACCTCAGGCGCTATCCGCACAGTTTCTCCGGCGGTCAGCGGCAGCGGCTCGGCATTGCGCGGGCGCTTGCCCTGAGCCCTTCGCTGCTGATCTGCGACGAGCCGGTCTCGGCGCTGGACGTTTCGGTGCAGGCCCAGGTCCTGAACCTGCTTCGCGACCTTCGCGATGCGCTCAACCTCACGTACATCTTCGTTTCCCACAACCTGGCGGTCGTGAACTACATCGCGGACCGCATAGCGGTCATGTGCGCCGGACGACTGGTGGAGATCGCGCCGTATGCGGAGCTTTTCCGCAACCCGGTGCACCCGTATACGAAGGCGCTCCTTGCGGCCGTTCCTAGCCCGGACCTCGACCGGCGGCTCGATTTCGCGGCGCTGATGGAGGGCCGCGCGTCAGACCCCACGGCCTGGCCGAACCCGTTCCGCCTCGACGGGTCCGCAACTACCGCGATGATCGACCTTGGCGATGGGCATTCGGTGCGCGCTCGCGACACCGCCGACCACTCGGAGTTGACTGCATGAGACCCGGAACGACATTTGCAGAGGCCATGCGGCGGACGGTTATCGCCGTGGTCGCGACGATACCCTTCGCCGCACCGGCCGCCCAGCCGGTCGAGACCGAGATGTTTCGCGCAGAGGTATCCGGTGGCAAGCTGCCGCCCGTGCAAAAGCGCCTGCCGGCCAATCCGCAGGTCGTCCGCATGGATGGGCCGGGCCTGCAGGTCGGCAAGCAGGGCGGAACCATGAACATGCTCATCGGGCGGGCGCGGGACGTGCGCCTGCTGGTGGTGTACGGATATTCGCGGCTGGTCGGTTACGACCGCAAATTGGCGATCGTGCCGGACATCCTCGAGAGCTTCGAGTCCAAGGACGACAAGGTATTCACCTTCAAGCTGCGCAAGGGCCACAGGTGGTCCGACGGCCAGCCCTTCACCGCAGAGGATTTCCGCTATTTCTGGGAGGACGTCGCGAACAACCGCGAACTCAGTCCCTCCGGACCCCAGAGCGACCTGATCGTGGAAGGCGAAGCGCCAAAGTTCGAAGTCATCGACGCGAGCACCGTCCGCTACAGCTGGTCCAAGCCCAACCGCGATTTCCTGCCCCGGCTGGCAGGTGCGTCCCCCCTCTATATCTACCGTCCGGCGCACTTCCTCAAGAAATTTCACAAGAAATACAACCCCAAGGTTGTGGAGTCCGAGGGGAAGTCCGGCAAGCGCGGCTGGGCGTCCCTGCACAACAAGCAGGACAACATGTACCAGTTCGACAACCCGGACCTCCCAACCCTGGAGCCCTGGGTCAACACGACCCGGCCTCCGGCCGACCGGTTCGTCGCGGTGCGCAACCCGTATTTCCACCGCGTCGACGAAAAGGGGCAGCAGCTCCCGTACATAGATCGTGTGGTGATGGCGGTGGCGGAAGGCAAGCTGATCCCAGCCAAGGCGGGAGCGGGCGAATCGGACCTGCAGGCGCGGGACCTTCAGTTCAACAACTACACGTTCCTCAAGAAGAACGAGAAGGTCAATAACTACCGCGCGCTGCTCTGGAAGACCGGGATCGGCTCCCACTTCGCCTTGTATCCGAACCTGAATGTCAACGACCCCGTCTGGCGCACCCTGCTGCGCGACGTGCGTTTCCGCCGCGCGCTGTCGATGGCGATCGACCGGGGCCTGATCAACCAGGTGCTGTATTTCGGGCTTGCGACGGAGTCCAACAACACGGTGCTGCCGGAGAGCCCGCTGTTCAAGGAGGCCAACCAGAAGCGCTGGGCGAAGTTCGACAAGAAGGGCGCCGCCAAGCTGCTCGACGAGATCGGACTGAAACGCGGCCCCGACGGGTTCCGCAAGCTGCCCGATGGCCGCCTGCTGGAGCTGATCGTCGAGACCGCCGGGGAGAGCTCAGAGCAGTCGGACGTACTCGAGCTCATCCGCGAGACCTGGAAGGAGGTCGGTATCAAGCTTTTCACCAAGCCGTCCCAGCGCGAAGTTTTGCGCAACCGCGTTTTCGGGGGCGAGGCTTTGATGTCGGTCTGGAGCGGCATGGAGAACGGCCTCGCGACGCCCGACATGAGCCCCGATGACCTTGCGCCGACCAGCCAGCAGCAACTGCAGTGGCCCAAGTTCGGCCAGTACCATGAGACCGCGGGCAAGTCAGGGATCGCGCCCGACATTCCCGAGGCCGTGGAACTCGTGAAACTGAGCGCGGCCTGGCGCGCGGGCTCTACGCGCGCCGACCGCGAAAAGGCATGGCAGCAGATGCTTTCGATACATGCCGAGCAGCAGTTCGTGATCGGCGTCGTCTCGGCGGTGCCGCAACCGGTGCTGGTGCGCACGACCCTGATGAATGTGCCGGAAAAGGGACTCTATAACTGGGACCCGGGTGCCTTCTTCGGGATCTACCGGCCCGACACCTTCTGGTTTAAGTAGCCCCTTGGGCCGAGCCTTCGATTGCCATAGCAAGCGCAGACAATGCTGAAATACACCCTGAACCGCATCCTGATCCTGATCCCGACGCTGATCGTGATCAGCCTGGTCACGTTCACCATCATCCAGCTGCCGCCCGGGGACTTCCTGTCCAACCAGATCGACGAGCTGAAGAGCCAGGGGGATACCGCGGCGCTCGAGAAGATCGAATTCCTGCGCAAGCAGTTCGGCCTCGACAAGCCGTTCATGGAGCAGTACGCGGTGTGGGTCGGGATATGGCCTGGCACGCAGGGATTTTCCGGCCTCATCCAGGGAGACTGGGGGTGGTCATTCGAGTACGACCTGCCGGTAAAGGAGGTGGTGGGAGACCGATTATTGCTGTCATTCATACTTAATTTCTCCATCATCCTGTTCACCTGGGCGGTGTCCTTTCCTATCGGGGCGTACGCGGCCACCCACCAGTACAGCTGGAGCGACTACGGGCTGACCCTGCTCGGGTACATTGGGCTGGCCACCCCGAACTTCCTGTTTGCGCTGGTGCTGATGTATTTCGCCAACGTGCAGTTCGGGCTATCGGTCGGCGGAATCATGGACCCGGAGTTCATCGGCCAGCCATGGAGCCTTGCCAAGGTGGAGTCTGTGCTGCACCACCTGTGGATCCCGGTCATCGTGATCGGCACTTCCGGCACCGCCGGCATGGTCCGGCGCCTGCGCGCCAACCTGCTCGACGAACTGCAAAAGCAGTACGTTACGACTGCGCGCGCGAAGGGCCTCCCTCAGTTCCGGCTGCTCATGAAATACCCGATGCGGATGGCGCTCAACCCCTTCATCGCCGATATCGGGAGCGAGCTTCCGAAGGTGATCTCCGGGTCGGCGGTGGTCGCAGTCGTGCTTTCGCTCCAGACATCGGGGCCGATGCTCCTCGACGCGCTGCGCAGCCAGGACCAGTACCTGGCCGGCTCGTTCCTGATGTTTCTCTCCCTGCTGGCCGTGATCGGCACGTTCATTTCGGACCTCCTCCTCGCTGCGCTCGATCCCCGCATCCGCCTCACGGGAGGAATCGCCAAGTGAGTGAAGCGGTCAAGGACGGCGACAAGCTCGAGCATTTCGTGACCGCAGAGCCGTTCGAGCCTTACAAGGCCGAAGCGCTTACGCCCGAGCAGGAAAAGTTCTACAGCGCATCGCAGTGGAAGATCATGTGGTGGAAGTTCAGGCGCCACAGGCTCGCCCTTATATCCGGCGTGATCCTGCTGCTGATCTACGCGTCGACCCTGGTGAGCGAAGTGATCGCCCCCTACAACCTCCACACCCGGGATACGAAGAGCATCTACGCGCCGCCCCAGGCGATCCATCTTATCCATGAAGGCCGCTTTGTCGGGCCGTTCGTCTATGGTTACAGCATGGTGCTCGACATGGCGACGATGAAGCGCGGCTACCAGGAAGACACCGAACGCGTCCAGCCCTTGCGCTTTTTCTGCCGCGGCGACGACTACGAGTTCTGGGGACTGGTCGAAGGCAATTTCCACCTTGTCTGTCCGGCCGAGGGCGGGACTTTTTTCCTTTTCGGCACCGACCGGCTCGGCCGCGACCTTCTGTCACGCATCGTGTACGGGACCCGGATTTCCCTGACAGTAGGCCTGCTCGGGATCCTCGTGAGCTTCCTGATAGGCATCACGCTGGGCGGTATTTCCGGATACTTCGGTGGATGGATAGATAACGTTATCCAGCGCTTCATCGAGATGGTGAGGTCCTTCCCGGAGTTGCCCCTGTGGATGGCGCTGTCGGCCGCCTTGCCGGTCACCTGGAGCCCGATCCTGGTGTACTTCGGCATAACGATCATCCTCGGGCTTCTCGACTGGCCGGGCCTCGCGAGGTCGGTGCGCTCCAAGCTGCTGGCACTCAGGGAGGAGGATTTCGCCAACGCCGCCGTGCTGATGGGAGCGAGTCCCGCGCGGGTGATCCGGCGCCACCTTCTGCCGAGCTTCGCGAGCCATCTCATCGCTTCGGTCACGCTCTCCGTGCCCAGCATGATCCTGGGCGAGACCGCGCTGTCCTTCCTCGGGCTCGGGCTGCGCCCGCCCGTAACCAGCTGGGGCGTGCTGCTGAACGAGGCGCAGAACATCAACGTCGTGGCGCTCTATCCCTGGCTGATGATCTCGGTTGTCCCGGTGTTCGTGGTCGTCCTCGCCTTCAACTTCCTCGGCGACGGACTGCGCGACGCAGCGGATCCTTACAACTAGCCTGCGTGAACCGGGGCGCCTCGCCCCGTCGCGCATTCCCGGCGAATTTTCGAGCCGCAAGGTGCCCGGTCAGCGATAATATCCGGGCAACCGAAGGGGATGGCGGTCATGGAACGGGGGTTGTTCAGCTTCATCTGGCGCTACAGCAAGCGGGAGCAATTGCTCATCGTGCCGCTCGTGATCGCGTCGATGGTCGTCCTGTTCGCGTCGCTCGACCTGCCCAAGACGATCGTCAACGAGCCCATCCAGGGCAAGCGCTTCCCCAGTCCCGACTCCACGGTCACCTTCCTGCGGATTGCGTTCGACCTGCCCGGGTTCCTCGGCGGCCCCACGGTGCTGCTCGAAGGCTTCCAGATGGAGCGGACGCCCTACCTCATCGCGCTGTCGCTCGCTTTCCTCTCGCTGATCGTCGTCAGCGGCCTGCTCAAGCTGCAGATCAACACGATGAAGGGATGGATGGGCGAACGCATGCTGCGGCGGCTGCGATATTCCCTCTTCGACCACATCCTGCGCTTCCCGCTCCCGCATTTCCGCAAGGTCAAGTCGGCGGAGATGGCGACCATGATCAAGGACGAGGTCGAGCCGCTGGGCGGATTCATCGGCGAGGCCATCATCACCCCGCTGTTCCTCGGCGGGCAGGCGCTCACGGCGCTGTTCTTCATCCTCTACCAGCACATCTTCCTCGGGATGATCGCCTTCGGGATGGTGGTCGTGCAGGCGGTCATCATCCCGCGGATGCGCCGCCGGCTGCTGGTGCTCTCCAAGGAGCGCCAGATCACCGCGCGCCAGCTCGCGGGGCGGATTGCGGAGTGCGTGGACGGGGTAGTCGAGATCCATGCGCACGACACCTCGAACTACGAGCGGGCCGAGATATCGGCGCGCCTAGGCAAGATGTTCCGGATCAGGTTCGAGCTGTTCCAGCGCAAGTTCATGATCAAGTTCCTGAACAACTTCCTGTCGCAGGTGACGCCGTTCCTGTTCTACCTGGTGGGCGGCTACCTC
Source organism: Burkholderiales bacterium (assembly GCA_965279075.1). Classification (GTDB taxonomy): domain Bacteria; phylum Pseudomonadota; class Gammaproteobacteria; order Burkholderiales; family SG8-39; genus SZAS-79. The sequence continues at coordinate 357,790 of CBDIHI010000012.1, forward strand.
GCGATCCAGGGCAGGCTCGACATCGGCACGCTGGTCGCCGTGATCGCCGCCTACAAGGACCTGCCCAGCCCGATCAAGGAACTGATCGATTGGGACCAGCAGCGCATGGACGTGCAGATCAAGTACACCCAGGTGGTGGAGCAGTTCACTACGGACGATCTCGCACAGCCGGAGCTGCAGAAACTCGTCGATGCGCCCCTGCTGCCGCAGCAGGGGACCGTCAGGGCGGCCAACCTGTCCCTGCTCGACGAGTCGGGCGGCAAGGTGCTCGACGCCGTGTCCTTCGAGTACGGCCTCGAGGAGCACGTGGCGATCGTCGGCACTGCCGGCGGTGGCGGCAGCGAGCTCGCACAGGTGATTTCCCGGTTGCTGCCGCCAAGCAGCGGCACGATCGAGATGGGCGGCATCGACATCACACGGGCTCCCGAGGCGGTTACCGGGCGCGCCATAGCGTATGTCGGCTCGTCCGCCTACCTGTTTCCGGTCAGCGTCCGCGACAACCTGTTGTACGGGCTGAAGCACCGGCCGGTCCGGGAGCAGGAGTACCAGGGCGATGCGCTCAGGGACCGGGAAGTCGAGTTGCGCGAATCGAGGCGCGCGGGGAACTCCACCTGCGACATCGGGGCCGACTGGATCGATTACGAGTCGGCCGGGGTCTCCGGCCCTCAGGACATGGACGAGCGGATCCTCGAAGTGCTCAGGGCAGTGGACCTGGAAGAGACCATCTTCGAGATGGGCCTGAGGAGTGCGCTCACCGACCGGCAGGACCCCGGAATCGCAGCAAGTGTGCTGCGCGCCCGCGACGTGATGCGTGAGCGCATGAACAAGCCGGGGATCACGGAGCTCGTGGAGCGGTTTGACCTGTCGCGCTACAACCGCAACGCGACGCTGGCGGAAAACCTGTTGTTCGGAACCCCTGTGGGCAAGACTTTCGACGTGGACAACCTGGCGAAGAACGCATATGTCCGGAAGGTCCTGGAAGACACCGGCCTTGCCGGAGATCTCCTGAAGGTCGGCCACAAGCTCGCCGAGACCATGCTGGAGCTTTTCAGCGACCTGCCGCCCGGCCACGAACTTTTCGAGCGGTTCAGCTTCATCCAGCACGACGACCTGCCGCTCGTGAAGGACATCCTCGCGCAAGTGGCCGATGTCGGCCTCGACCGGATAGAGGAATCAGACCGGAGCACGCTGCTCGCCCTGCCGTTCAAGATGATCTCGGCAAGGCATCGCCTCGGGCTGATCGACGAGGCCTTCGAGGCGCGTATCCTCGAGGCGCGCCGCCTGTTCGCGGCGAACCTGCCTGAGGGCATGCGCGGGGCCATCGAGTTCTTCGACCCGGGCCGGTTCATCGGAGCGGCCTCCCTGCAGGACAACATCCTGTTCGGCAAGATCATCACCGGGCAGGCCGAGGGCGCGGCGCGCATCGGGCGGCTGATGCGGCAGATCCTCGATGAGCTGGAACTGAAGCCCCTGGTCGTGAAGAACGGCCTCGGCTTCCAGGTCGGCACCGGTGGCGCGCGCCTGCCGGCCGCGGACCGCCAGAAGATCGCCATCGGCCGGTCCATTCTCAAACGGCCGGTCGTGCTGGTGCTCGACCAGGCCGCCGCGGTCCTCGATCCCTCTGCGCAGAACCGGCTCCTCGCCAGCGTGCTGGAGTCGCGCAAGAACCGCGGCGTATGCTGGGTACTCAACCGCGTCGACCTTGCCGAGCGCTTCGGGCAGGTACTGGTGATAGAGAAGGGCCGGCTCGTCGAGCGCGGCCGGTTTTCCGACCTTAAGAATTCCGGCGGGGCGCTGAGCAAGCTGGTCGCCGCCGTTTGAGCGCGTGTACAGGAGGTGAATGATGAGCCTGGAACAGGAAGTCGAGTTGATCCGGCAGTTTCCGATCTTCAGCAAGATCCAGCCTGCCAAGCAGAAGCTGCTGTGCTTCAGCAGCGAGCGCCTGACCTTCGACGCGGGGCAGGTCATGTTCAGCGCGGGCGACGCGGGCGATGCGTGCTACATCGTGATCGAGGGCAGCATCGAGATCTCGGTCCAGACGCCGAACGGGCCGCTGGTGGTGAACACCCTCGGGCGCAACGAGATCATCGGGGAGATCGCGATATTCGGGGACGTGCCGCGGACCGCCACGGCCACCGCCGTGACGCGACTCGACACGCTGCGCATCTCGAAGGACCTGTTCCACAGCGTGATCCGCGAGAACCCCGACGCGGCGCTGGAACTGATCCGCATCCTGGCGTCACGCTTGGCGAACACCACCGCGCAGTTGTCCAAGACCAGGGCCGCGCCCTAATCCGCCACTAGTCCCCGATGATCTCGTAGTCCGTGGTGATCTCGGCCGTCTTCCCGAGCATGATCGACGCGGAACAGTATTTCTCGTGCGACAGGCGGATGGCCTGCTCGACGAGGTTGGGCTTTAGGGCGCGGCCGCGCACGGTGAAGTGCATGTTTATGCGGGTGAAGACCTTCGGGTCGGTCGGCGCGCGCTCGGAAGCCAGGCTGACCTCGCATCCGGTGATGTCCTGCCCGCTTTTCTTCAGGATCGCGACGACATCGTAGGCGGTACAGCCGCCGGTCCCCAGGAGGACCATCTCCATCGGGCGGGGCGCCAGGTTGCGCCCCCCGCCCTCCGGCGCGCCGTCCATCGCCACTACGTGGTTGCTGCCGGTCTCGGCAAGGAAGGTCATGCCTCCCGTCCAGCGGACTACGCATTCCATTAGATCCCCTCGTTTCACTATGTGATTGTGCTGCGCAGCAGATTTTGTTCAAAAAAGTGACTGCTATAGCTTAAAAGTCCGTGATCCAAGTCACGAAATTAATTTTAAATCAATATAAATCAAATGGTTGATTTTATTCGTGAGCCATCTAATGGATTAATGGAGAAATAAAATATGATATATTGCAACGCACAAAAATGTTGGCATAATCAACCCAAGTTCGATGCTTCAGGCAGCATCTGCAGGTTGTCTCCTCCACCCTCCTCCTTTGGTGGATTCAGCGCAACCCTTCACGGGGTTGCGCTTTTTTTTTGCCCCGGACGCCCTTCGGTGTGCCTCCCCAGCGTTGACACAGCTGTCGGTCCCGACTTACAATCTGCGGCTTTTCTAAATCAAGCACCGGGCTATGAAAACCTATACGGCGAAGGCGCAGGAAGTCCAGCACGACTGGTTCGTGATCGACGCGCAGAACAAAGTTCTCGGCCGCCTTGCGTCGCAGATCGCCCTGCGCCTGCGTGGCAAGCACAAGCCGGAGTACACACCGCACGTCGACACCGGCGATTTCATCGTCGTCGTGAACGCGTCCAAGCTGCGGGTCACCGGCAACAAGGCTCTCGACAAGAAATATTACCGCCACTCGGGCTACCCGGGCGGGATCTACGAAACGAACTTCGCCAAGATGCAGGAGAAGTTCCCGGAGCGCGTTCTCGAGAAGGCGGTCAAGGGCATGCTGCCCAAAGGCCCGCTCGGCTATGCAATGCTCAAGAAGCTGAAGGTCTATGCGGCTGATACCCATCCGCATACCGCGCAGCAGCCCAAAGCCCTGGAGGTCTGAGACAAATGGTCGGTGATTACTACTACGGCACGGGCCGGCGCAAGAGCGCAGTTGCCCGCGTGTTCATCAAGCCCGGCAGGGGCCAGATCGTCGTCAACGGCAAGCCCGTGGACGTGTTCTTCGCCCGCGAGACCGGCCGCATGGTCGTACGCCAGCCGCTCGAGCTGACGAAGAACCAGGCGACGTTCGACATCATGGTCAACGTGTTCGGCGGCGGCGAGTCCGGGCAGGCCGGCGCGGTCCGCCACGGCATCACCCGCGCGCTCATCGAGTATGATGCGGCGCTGAAGCCGACCCTTTCGGCCGCGGGCCTGGTCACCCGCGACGCCCGGGAAGTCGAGCGCAAGAAGGTCGGCTTGCACAAAGCCCGGCGGCGCAAACAGTTCTCGAAGCGCTAACGCGCTGGCTGTTTCAATCTCGCAAAGAGCCGCCCCCGGGCGGCTCTTTTGCTTTCAGGTGACGACATGATCAAGGCAGGCATCGTAGGCGGGACGGGTTACACGGGCGTCGAACTGCTCAGGCTGCTCTCCCGGCACCCGGAGGTGGAACTCAAGGCGATCACCTCGCGCAAGGAGGCGGGCATGCCTGTCGCGCAGATGTTCCCCAGCCTGCGCCGCCGGGTGGACCTTGCGTTCTCGACGCCCGAGGCCGCGCGGTTGTCCGAGTGCGACGTGGTCTTCTTTGCGACCCCCAACGGCGTGGCGATGAACGAGGCGCGGGCGCTGGTCGAGGCCGGCGTGAGGATCGTCGACATTTCCGCCGACTTCCGCCTGCGCGACGTCGCGGAATGGGAGAAGTGGTACAAGGTGAAGCACGCTTGCCCGGAGCTGGTCGCCGAGGCGGTCTACGGATTGTGCGAAGTCAACCGTGACATGGTGAAGTCGGCGCGAATCGTCGCCAACCCCGGTTGCTACCCGACCGCGGTCCAGCTTGGCCTGCTGCCACTGGTACAGGCGGGCGTGGTCGACCTCGGGCACCTCATTGCCGACGCCAAGTCCGGTGTCAGCGGCGCCGGCCGCAAGGCCGAGACCAACCTGCTGTTTTCCGAAGCTTCGGACAACTTTGCGGCATACGGGGTCGCAGGGCATCGGCATGTGCCGGAGATCCTGCAGCACCTTTCGACTGCCGCCGGCACGCCGGTCGGGATCACGTTCGTGCCGCACCTGACGCCGATGATCCGCGGCATGCAGGCTACCCTCTATGCGCGAATCACGAAGGAGGCCGATTTCCAGGCCCTCTACGAGGACCGATACGAAGGCGAACCGTTCGTCGACGTGATGCCGCCGGGCAGCCTCCCGGATACGCGCTCGGTGAGGGCCGCCAACATGTGCCGGATGGCCGTCCACAGACCCTACGGCGGCGACACCCTCGTGGTGCTGTCGGTGATCGACAACCTCGTCAAGGGCGCCTCGGGCCAGGCGGTCCAGAACATGAACATCATGTTCGGGCTGCCGGAGACCCAGGGCCTGGAGATGGTCGCGGTCGTGCCCTGATGGCGGGCGGGTTCAAGAAGTTCCGCCAGCGATTCGGCATTGCTGCCCCGAGGGTCGCGGTGCGCACCCATGTCCCGTGGTACCTGCGCTGGCTCCTGCTGGCGGTACTGCTCGCCTTCTCGGTTGCGCTGGCCGCGTGGATGTACGACGCCGGGCGGCGTTTCGCGGGCTTCGACCGCAGCGAAGTCCAGGACGAACTGGTCGCCTTGCGCCAGGACCTCGACGCCAAGCGCAGCGAGCTCGAAAAGCTCCGTGCGATCGCAAACGCGGCCGACTCGAAGCTGTCTATCGAGCGGACCGCCCAGGTGCAGCTCGCCCAGCAGGTCCGTACGATGGAACTGGACAACGCAAGGCTGCGCGAGGACCTCGCGATCTTCGAGACCATGCTGTCTTCCGACACCCGCGGCGCGCAGGCGCTGAACATCCAGCGATTCAAGGTCGAGCCCGATGGCCTGCCAGGCGAGTACAGGTACCGGATGCTCCTCTTGGCGGGAAACCGGCGCGGCGATTTCCAGGGGCGCCTGGAGCTCCTGGTCGGGGTGCAGCAGGGGGGGAGGAATGCTATGATCGTCTTCCCTGACAAGGCGGCTGCCGACTCTCCGGCATACAAGCTTTCGTTCAGGAATTTCTACCGCGTCGAGGGCACATTCCGCGTCGATCCCCAGGCCAAGGTCGGCACCGTCCAGGTGCGGGTCTTCGAGTCCGGGGCGGGGCAGGCCAGGGCGACGCAAAGCGTAACGCTAGGTTCCTGACGGAGGCAGTCCCATGTTCGGAAAATCCAGCAAGCCCCAGAATCGCATCGACAGCCTGATCGGCGCGAGCACCCGCATCGAAGGCAACGTCTTCTTCAGCGGCGGGTTGCGCGTCGATGGCATGGTGCGCGGGAACGTCAGCGCGCTGCCTGACCAGCCCAGCACGCTCGTCATCAGCGAGCACGCACGGATCGACGGCGAGGTCCATGTGGCCCACCTCGTGGTCAACGGCACGATCAACGGGCCGGTCCATGCCACCGAGACGTTGGAACTGCAGGCGAGCTCGCGGGTCAAAGGGGACGTGCACTACAAGAGCATCGAGATGCAGCAGGGTTCGGTGGTCGAAGGCCACCTCGTCCACCACGACGGGGTCGAGACCCGGGCCGTCGAACTCAAGCTGGCCTCGGGCTCCTGACGAATCCCTCGTTGACCGCATGGAAATGCGCACGGGATAATCAAGAATCAGTCTCACGGAGCAGATCATGAACGCAGTCACCGATATGCCGGAACCCCTTATCTTCACCGACAACGCGGCCGGCAAGGTCAAGCAGTTGATCGACGAGGAAGGGAACACCGACCTCAAGCTGCGGGTGTTCGTCACCGGCGGCGGCTGCTCGGGTTTTCAGTACGGCTTCACCTTCGACGAGGTGAAGAACGAGGACGACACCGTGATGGAGAAGAACGGCGTGCAGCTCCTCATCGACCCGATGAGCTACCAGTACCTGGTCGGCGCGGAAATCGACTACTCGGAAGGCCTCGAGGGCGCCCAGTTCGTCATCAAGAACCCGAACGCGACCACCACCTGCGGGTGCGGATCCTCGTTCTCGGCCTGACCGGCCCGTCGCACACCGGAAAAGGGGCTTCGGCCCCTTTTTTCATTCCTAGGCGGGATAGACCGCCCCGAGCACCCGGGGCCCGCTCGCGCCTGTGACGGCCGGAAGGTTCCCGGGCCGGCCTTCAAGGGTGCGTTGCGCCAGCCACGCGAATGCCGTGGCTTCCACCTGGTCTTCCGGCAGCCCGTGGGCCGCGCTCGGCTCGACTCCCCTCGGCGCAAGGCGCTCCCGCAGCCGCCCCATCAGCGCGTCGTTGCGCGCGCCGCCGCCGCAGGCGATCACCCGGGTGGTGGCGGGGCCTGACGATTCGATCGCACGGGCGATCGATTCCGCAGTCAGCTCGAGCAGGGTGGCCTGAACGGCCTGCGGGTTGTCCGACGGTCCCAGCCTCTCCAGAAGCCAGCCTTCATTGAACAACTCCCGGCCGCTGCTTTTCGGCGGGGGCAGGGCGAAGTAAGGTTCCTCCAGCATCCGCGCGAGGAGCGTGTCCATGGGGCGGGCGCCTGCCGCCCAGGCGCCGCCGGCGTCGAATCCCTTGCCGAGGTGCTTCTGCGCCCACAAGTCCATCAGGCAGTTCCCCGGGCCCGTATCGAAGCCAAGGATGGGTCCCGCACGGGGCAGCAGCGTCACGTTCGCGATGCCGCCGATATTGACCACGACACGGTCCTCGGCCGGATCGGCGAACGCCTCTGCGTGGAAGGCGGGAACCAGTGGCGCGCCCTGGCCCCCAGCGGCCATGTCGCGGCTGCGGAAGTCGGCCACCACGGGGATGCCCGCCAGTTCGGCAAGCAGCGCCGGGTTGCCGATCTGCAGCGTGAACCCCTGCGAGGGGCGATGCCGGATCGTCTGGCCGTGGCAGCCGATCGCGCGCACTTCCCCCGCCGGGATGCCCGAGCGCAGCAGGACGAGGTCGATGGCGTGCGCATACTGCCTGGCGAGGATCGAGCCAAGGTTCCCTGCGCGCTCGATCTCGTCGAACCCGGGCGACATCAGCGCGAGCAGCGATTCGCGCAGCCCCGCTTCGAAAGCGGCGTGGGCATGGGACAGGATCCGGAACGGCCGGCTGGAGAAATCGACGAGGACCGCGTCCACCCCGTCGAGGCTGGTGCCGGACATCAGGCCGGCGTAGAGGTTCCGATGGGCCACGGGAGGCGGGCGCCTCGCGCCTACTCCAGGAAGGCGAGGTTGCTGTTGGCGATCAGGTCGAGTTGCGCGGCCAGCGGCGCGGCATGGAGGCGGAAGGCCGGCAACTCGTTCGCGGCTACAGGCAGTGCCGCGGGCATCGCCACGGCCAGCGGGTTGCGCGCTTCGCCGGCGATACGGAATTCGTAATGCAGGTGCGGGCCCGTGGCCCAGCCGGTCTGTCCGACGAAGCCGAGCGCGTCGCCCTGCGCCACGCGCGCGCCGCGATGCAGGCCCGGCGCGATGCGGCTGAGGTGCGCGTAGGCCGTGCTGTACTGGCCGCCGTGGCGGATGACCACCATGTTGCCGTACCCGCCCTGCCGCCCGGCGAACTCGATCACGCCGTCGCCGACCGAGCGCACGCGGGTGCCGCTGGGGGCTGCATAGTCGATGCCCTTGTGGGCGCGCCACTGCTGCATGATTGGGTGCATGCGCATGCCGAAACCGGAGGACACGCGCGAGAACTCGAGCGGCGAGCGCAGGAAGGCCTTGCGCAGGTTCTTGCCGTCCGGCGTGTAGTAACCGACCTTGCCCGGGTCCTTGCCGTCGCCGCCCGAATACCAGACCGCCCGATAGCTCTTGCCGGCGTTGACGAACTCCGCGGCCAGCAGTCGGCCGGAGCGCGCCACGCGGCCCTCGTGGTAGAGGACCTCGTAGACGACCGAGAAGCGGTCGCCCTTGCGCAGGTCGCGGTGGAAGTCGATGTCGCCGCCGAAGATCTCCGCCATCTGGACCGCGACGCCGTCCGGCAGGCCGGCCGCATCGGCTGCAGCGAATAGCGAACTGCGGATCGTGCCCGACTTGAGGATCGTCTGCGCACGCAGCGCGAGCTTGGATTCGCCGGCCTTGAACCCGTCGCCGTCGCGGGCGATCACGGCGAGCACTTCGCGGCCCGGGACGAAATTCATCGACAGCAGGGTCCCGTCCGCGCCGACCTCGGCATTGACGACGCTGCCGGTGCGAAGGCTGCGCAGCGCCGCCGCCTGGGTGCGCAGCAGCTTCTGCGTTTCCTCCGCGTTCACGCCGAGGCGGGACAGCAGGCTGGAGAGCGTGTCGCCACGCTGGAAGCGTTCCTCGCGGATGTAGGCCGTGGGCGCGGGCACCAGCGCCTCGTCGATGTCGATCTTCAGCGGCTCGGGCACGGCCGTGCGCGGCAGCAGGAACTGCGACTCCGGGGCGGTGCCAAAAGCCGCGATCGCGCCGAACAGCGGCAGGACCAGCAGGGCGCCTATGCGGATGTGCCGGAAGCGCGGGCTCAGAAGTCTCTTGGGCAAGGTGGTCTGATCGGCTAAAATCGTTTTTTTAATCAGGCGCCTGCCGCGCCCATCGGCTTGGTTTTTTTGATTCGGGGGCGAGTGTAGCAGAACTTCGCCGCCGGGAAAAAGGACCGGTCGACCCCCTGGCCGGCTTCCCCCGACACGCACATGGTCCCGATTTCAGAAGCCCTCGAGGCAATCAAGCGCGGCTGCGAGGAACTCCTCGTCGAGGAGGAACTCGTCCGCAAGCTGCAGACCGGCCGCAAGCTGCGCATCAAGCTCGGCATGGATCCCACCGCCCCGGACCTTCACCTCGGCCACACGGTGGTGATCAACAAGCTGCGCCACTTCCAGGACCTCGGCCACCACGTCCAGTTCCTGATCGGCGATTTCACCGGCATGATCGGCGACCCCACCGGCAAGAACCAGACGCGGCCGCCGCTGACCCGCGAGCAGATCCAGCAGAACGCCGCGACCTACCAGAAGCAGGTGTTCAAGATCCTCGATCCCGGCAAGACCGAAATCATGTTCAACTCGACCTGGTCGGACAAGCTCGGCGCCGAGGGCATGATCCGGCTGTGCTCCCGCTACACGGTGGCGCGCATCCTCGAGCGGGACGACTTCGCCAAGCGCTACAAGGGCGGCCAGCCGATCGCGATGCACGAACTGCTCTACCCCCTGATGCAGGGCTACGACTCCGTGGCGATGAAGAGCGACGTCGAGCTGGGCGGCACCGACCAGAAGTTCAACCTGCTGGTCGGCCGCGAGCTGCAGAAGGACTGGGGCCAGGAGCCGCAGTGCATCCTGACCATGCCGCTGCTCGAGGGCCTCGACGGCGTGAACAAGATGTCGAAGTCGCTCGGCAACTACGTCGGCATCGACGAGGCGCCCGGCGAGATCTTCGGCAAGCTGATGTCGGTGTCCGACGACCTGATGTGGCGCTACTTCGAGCTGCTGTCGTTCCGGCCCATGGCCGAGGTCGCCGGCTGGAAGCGCGAGGTCGGCGAGGGCCGCAACCCGCGCGACGTCAAAGTCGCGCTCGCCCAGGAAATCGTCGCCCGGTTTCACGGCCAGCCGGCGGCCGTCGCCGCGCTGGAAGAGTTCGAGGCGCGCTTTCGCCGCGGAGAGATGCCCGAGGACATGCCCGAAGTCGAGCTGCGCGTGCCCGAGGGCGGCCTGCAGGTCGCGCAGATGCTCAAGCAGGCCGGCCTCACCGCGAGCACCACCGAGGCGATGCGCATGATCGAGCAGGGTGGCGTGCGCCTGGACGGCGAGCGCCTGGTCGATCGCGCGCTGAAACTCGCGGCCGGCGGCACGATCGTCGCGCAGGTCGGCAAGAGGAAGTTCGCGCGCATCCGCCTCACCTGACCGCACCCAGCCGAGGAGGAACCATGGCCGGCCTGCCAGAATACGAGGTCTACGCAGTCAAGTACGCCCACCACGAGCGGCGCTCGCCGGAGAACTTCCTCGGCGGCGACCCGCACGACGCCCCCATGCCGCTCGACTACTTCGTGTGGCTGATCCGCGGGGCGGGGCGCGAGATCGTCGTCGACACAGGCTTTTCCGCCGCGATGGCCGCGAAGAGGAAGCGCACCCACATTCGCTGCCCGGGCGAGGGCCTGCGCCTGCTGGGCGTGGACCCTGCCACGGTGCGCGACGTCGTCATCACCCACCTCCATTACGACCACGCCGGCAACCTGGACCTTTTTCCCGCGGCGACGCTGCACATCCAGGACCGCGAGCTGAACTACGCCACCGGGCGCTACATGTGCCACGAGTGCTTTCGCGGCGCCTACGAGGTCGAGGACGTCGTCGGCCTGGTCCGCCGCGTGTACGCCGGCCGCGTGAATTTCCACGCAGGCGACGCCGAACTGGCGCCTGGCGTGTCGCTGCACCTGATCGGCGGGCACACCATGGGCATCCAGGCCGTGCGGGTGATGACAGCCCGTGGCTGGGTCGTCCTCGCGAGCGACGCGTCCCACTTCTACGCGAACATGGAGCAGACCCGCCCGTTCCCCATCATCTGGTCCGTGGCCGAGATGGTCGAGGGCTACGCCCGCCTGCGCGAGCTGGCCGATTCGCCCAGGCACATCGTCCCGGGGCACGACCCGCTCGTCATGGCGCGCTACCCGGCGCCGTCCGGGGCCCTGCAGGGCATCGTCGCCCGCCTCGACGTTATACCAAAACAAGAATAGTAACTGCCATGGAAGCGGCTCCTGGCGGGCCTTTTTCTGACTTAAAGTCTTTAAATATCAAGCGCGCCATGGATACGCCGCCTCGTGCCGGTGCGTCGCGCGCCGCTTATGCCGCACCGCACCCTCTCGCGCAATGGCTGTTTCGCAGGCATTCGTGCAGAATGCCCACGGATTCCGGCCGGGCGAACTGCCAACGCAGCAGTCGAGCCATGCCGGGACGACAAGCCAACCAATTGAGGAGATTACTGTGAAGCGTCGCTTATTTCTTAAAAAGGCCGGACTGGGCCTGGCTGCGGGCACCGTTGCCGCAGCGCCTTCGATCGTCAATGCGCAGGCCGCCGGGCTGCCCACCGTGTCGTGGCGCCTTGCCGCCAGTTGGCCGAAGAGCCTGGACACCATCTACGGCGGAGCCGAGCTGATCTCCAAGCGGGTGGCAGCGGCGACCGGCGGGAAGTTCACCATCAAGGTATTCGCGGCAGGTGAGATCGTCGGCGCCTTGCAGGTCCTCGATGCCGTACAAAGCGGCACCGTGGAGTGCGGGCATACCGCGCCCTACTATTACTTCGGCAAGGATCCCACCTTCGCTTTCGCCACGTCCATCCCGTTCGGCCTGAACGCCCGCCAGCAATTCGCCTGGATGCACCACGGCGGCGGCATCGAGCTGATGCGCGATTTCTACAAGGATTACGGCATCTACAACATCCCGGCCGGCAACACCGGGGCGCAGATGGGCGGGTGGTTCCGCAAGGAGATCAAGACCGTCGCCGACCTCAAGGGCCTGAAGATGCGTATCGGCGGCACCGCCGGCCTCGTGCTCTCCAGGCTTGGCGTGGTGCCCCAGCAGATCGGCGCGCCTGATATCTACCCGGCGCTCGAGAAAGGCACGATCGACGCGGCGGAATGGGTCGGTCCTTACGATGACGAAAAGCTCGGGTTCTACAAGGTGGCGAAGAACTACTACTACCCGGGCTGGTGGGAAGGCGGACCGGAACTCGACCTGATGGTCGGCGCCAAGCACTGGGAGGCCTTGCCTCCGGAGTACAAGGCCGTCCTGGAAGGCGCCTGCGCCGAAGCCTATGGCTGGATGGTGGCCAAGTACGACGCGGTGAACCCGGCCGCGCTGAAGCGCCTGGTCTCGCAGGGCGTCAAGCTGCGCCCGTTCCCCAACGACGTCATGGCCGCCTGCTACAAGACCGCGGAGGAAGTGTTCACCGAGATCGCCGGCAAGAACGAAAAGTTCAAGAAGGTCTACGAGCCGTGGAAGAAGTTCCGCGACGAGCAGGCGCAGTGGCTGTCGATCGCCGAAAACCGCTTCGACAACTTCATGATTGCGGCGCAGCGAACCGCGCAACAAGCGCCCGCGAAGGGGCCCGCGAAGAAGTAAGGCAGCGCCCGGGGCAGTGGCGTCGCGAGGCGCCACCCCCAAAAACAAAACCCCGCTCCGGCGGGGTTTTGTTTTTGGGCTGCGATCGGCGGCGCTAGGGTTTCCCGGGGCCCTTGGCCGCCTCCTTTGCTGCCTCGGCGGGCGCTTCCTTGCCCCCGCCTTGCAGGGCACGCTCGAGCGCCTTGCCGGGATCATCGCTCGCCGCCTTCTCGTCCGAGGCCTCCTCTTCCTGCGTCGGGCCGCCGTCGGGCGCCGGCACCTCGTCGGGAACCTCGATGCGCATATGCTCGGTGTCGATCACAGCCTTCTTCGACAGGCCGCCCGTCACGATGTTCGGGAAGGCGATGATCAGCGCCACCATCACGCACTGGATGATCACGAACGGCACGGCGCCCCAGTAAATCTGGCCCGTCGTCACCCGCGGCGTGAGCTTGCCGGACACCCGGTCGACGAAATCCTTGGCCGGCGCGACGCTTCGCAGGTAGAACAGGGCGAACCCGAACGGCGGGTGCATGAACGAGGTCTGCATGTTCACGCCAAGCAGGATGCCGAACCAGATCAGGTCGATGCCGAGTTTCTCGGCCACCGGGCCGAGCAGCGGAACGATGATGAACGCCAGCTCGAAGAAGTCCAGGAAGAAGGCCAGCACGAACACCAGGATGTTGACGACGATCAGGAACCCGAGCTGGCCGCCGGGCAGGCTCGTCAGCAGGTGCTCGACCCAGATATGGCCGTCCACGCCGTAGAAGGTCAGGCTGAACACCCGCGCGCCGACCAGGATGAACACGACGAACGCCGTGAGCTTGGCGGTCGAGTCCATGGCCTGCCGGATCAGCGGGAACGTAAGCCTGCGGCGGGCGATCGCCATGGCGAGCGCTCCGCTGGCCCCCATGGCGCCGCCCTCGGTCGGCGTCGCCACGCCGAGGAAGATGGTCCCCAGCACGAGGAAGATCAGCGCCAGCGGCGGGATCAGCACGAACGTCACGCGCGTGGCCATGCGCGAAAGCAGCCCGAGCTTGAACACATGGTTGAGGACCGAGGCGCAGAACGCGACCGCCACGCCCACCGAGGTGGAAACCACCAGCATCTCGTCGATCGGCGCGTCGGGCGCGGGGAAGTAGACCTTCGCGAAGGCGACCGCCGCCGCCGTGGACACGAGGAACAGCACGATCAGGGACGGCGTGCCGCTCGATCCGCTGGGTTCGCGAAACACCCGTGCTTCGACCGGCAGCGCAGGCGCCCAGGAAGGCATGAACACCGCGACGCCCACCACGTACAGGATGTAGAAGCTCGCCAGCACGAGGCCGGGTATGAACGCGCCGGCATACATGTCGCCGACCGACTTGCCGAGCTGGTCTGCGAGCACGATCAGCACCAGCGACGGGGGGATGATCTGGGCCAGCGTGCCGGAGGCCGCGATCACGCCCGAGGCGAGCCGGCGGTCGTACCCGTAGCGCAGCATGATGGGCAGGGAGATCAGGCCCATCGATATGACCGAGGCCGCCACCACCCCCGTGGTCGCGGCGAGCAGCGCACCGACGCAGACCACGGCGATCGCCAGACCGCCGCGCAGCGGGCCGAACAGCTGCCCGATCGTGTCGAGCAGGTCCTCGGCCATGCCGCTGCGCTCGAGGATCAGTCCCATGAAGGTGAAGAACGGCACCGCCAGCAGGGTGTCGTTCGACATGACCGCCCAGATCCGCTGGGGCAGCGCCTGGAAGAGCGAGGGCTCCAGCATGCCGAGTTCCACGCCGATCAGGCCGAAGAAGATGCCGTTGGCCGCGAGCGCGAAGGCGACGGGGTAGCCCATCAGCAGGAATACGACGAGGGCGCCGAACATCAGCGGCGCCATGTTGGCTACGAGGAACGCAGTCATGCGGCCTCCCCCCTCAGCTTGCGGATTTCCTCGGCGAGCTGCTCTTCGGCGCTGGGGCCTTCGTCCTTCTCGGCCGGGTTCGGGATCATCCCGCGCAGGAAGGCGACGCGCTTGATCAGCTCCGACAGGCCCTGCATCACCAGCAGGAAGAATCCGACCGGCACCATCAGGCGCGCCGGCCAGACCATCAGGCCGCCTGCGTTGGTGGATACCTCGTTGTGCTTGTAGGCATCGACGAACACCGGCCAGGACAGCCACATGATGGTGATCGCCATCGGGAACAGGAAGAAGACGGTCCCGAAGATGTCGATCCAGGTCTGCGTGCGCTTGCTGAAATGCGAGGCGACGACGTCGATGCGCACATGCTGGTTGTGCAGGAGCGCATAGCCGGCGCAGAACAGGAACACCGCCGAGAACAGGTACCACTGCAACTCGAGCCAGGCATTGGAACTGATGCTGAAGGTGTAGCGGACGATCGCGTTGCCGGTGCTGATCAGGACGGCGACGAGGATCAGCCAGTAGGTGAGTTTTCCGATGCGTTCGGTAAGCGCGTCGATCATCCGGGACAGCGCAAGCAATGCGTTCATTCGTCTCCTCCGGTTTTCACTCGTTCGTGGGCTCGTTGACGGCCCGCTTCGACTCGCACCTGCCGGTCGCCATCCCGGCGTCCCGCCCGGATTCTCTACGAACGGGCAGGATCGGGCAATCAAAAGGCAAGCTTGCGCCACGCTGAAGGGACGGGCCTGGTCGCGCCCGTTTTCGGTGCCGTGTTTCCAGCGCCGATTTCCGCGCCGCATCATCTGAGATACTTCCGGGTCGTCCACCACCAGCCCGCCGCCATGAGCGAATTCGACTTCGACACGCCGACCGACCGGTCCGGCACCCATAGTTCGCGCTGGGAAAAGTACGCCGGGCGGGACATCATCCCGCTGTGGGTCGCGGACACCGATTTCCACGCCCCGCCCGCCGTGACCGGGGCGCTGCGCAAGCGCGTCGAGCGCGGGATCTTCGGCTACACCACGCCGCCGCCCGGGTTGCGCTCGCTGATCGTCGCGCGCATGGCGGACCTGTACGGCTGGAAGGTTGCACCAGAATGGGTCGTTTTCCTGCCCGGCGTGGTTTCCGCGCTGTACATGGCCGCCAACCGGCTTACTCAGACGGGGGACCACATCCTGTCGCCGGCGCCGGTCTACTACCACCTGTTTCGCGCCGCGCAGGCCGCGCCGCGCGCGTGGACCGACGTACCGATGGTGCTCGAAGGCGGCCGCTGGGTCTGGGACGAGGCGAGCCTCGCCGCCTCCGTGCGTGCCGAAACGCGCATGCTGATGCTGTGCAACCCCCACAACCCGGGCGGGACGGTGTTCACGCGCGACGAGCTCGGGCGCATCGCGGCCTTCGCGCAGGAGCACGACCTGCTTGTCGTTTCCGACGAGATCCACTGCGACCTCGTTCTCGACCGGGGAAAGGCGCACACGCCGATCGCGAGCCTGTCGCCCGAAGCCTCGCGCCGCACGATCACCGTGATGGCGCCGTCAAAGACCTTCAATATCGCCGGCGTCGGCGTGGCCTTTGCAATCGTCGAGGACCCCGCGCTGCGCGAGGCTTTTTCTTTCGACCTGAAGAAGACCGTGCACGACGCCTCGCTCTTCGGCTACGAGGCCGCCGTGGCCGCCTATCGCGACGGCGGGCCGTGGCTGGAAGCGCAGCTCGAATACCTGCGCGGCAACCGCGACCTCGTCGAGGCCACGGTCGCGCGCCTGCCGGGCGTGAGCGCCGCGCACCTCGAATCCACCTACCTGTCGTGGATCGACTGCTCGGGCCTTGCCGTTGACGACCCGCACGCGCATTTCCTCGCGCATGGCCTCGGCCTGTCGCCGGGCGCCGACTTTGGCGCCCCGAAGTTCGTGCGGCTGAACTTCGGCACGCAGCGCGCCCTCCTCGCGAAAGCGATGGAGCGGTTCGAGCGGGCGGTCCTTGCGGCCCAGCCCCGCGCCTAGCCGTCGCAGAGCCTGCGCGCGGCGTCCAGCACCTCGTGCAGGTGCCCCTCGCTCACCCCGAGTTCGTCCATGTGCGCGACGGTCTGCGCGAGGTAGTCGAGGTTCTGCCCGCGCTGGCCGCAGCCCTGCGCCACGATCCGTGCGGTCTTCTGGACGCTCAGGCGCCCCGAGAACTGGCGGTGGTGCGGGTCCGCGACGAACGTGATCGCGCGCACCATGCGCCCTCCGGCGCGGACCGGTACGACGCGAGGTTCGTACACGCGGTTGGGCATCTCCCGCTGCCAGAGCACCTCGAGCGTCCTGTGGGCAAGGCGGGCCTCGACCCGGAACGCGACGCCCCAGCAGGACCCGCCGGCGCACAGGCCCAGCACGAGCCCCGGGCGATCCGGGGTGCCGCGGTAGCGGTGCGAATAGATGCACAGCGAACGGTGCAGTCCGTGGACGAGCCCCTTGCGGCGCTCGGCGTGGCGAAAGCCCGGGTTCCACATCAGCGAGCCGTAGCCGAAGACCCAGAGGTCTCCGCGCGGGAGGTGTGGCAGGACCTCCTCGAGGTCCCGCCTCAGCGACGGGTCCAGACGTGTGCCCATTGGCTGGGATTATAGGGGCGCCGCTCTGCACTAGAATCGGGCTTTTCCTCCTGCGTGCCCCCAATGAGCCAGACTCCCAGCCCCACGCGCCGCGCCCCGATCGTCGGACGCTACATGCAGGAAGAGGTGGCGCTCGCCTCCCGCAACTGCGGCATGCCGCTCGAGGCGCTGCGCTACGACGTGACGCCGGCCGGCCTGCACTACCTGCTGATCCACTTCGACATCCCCGAGACCGACGCCGCCGCCTGGACGCTTTCGATCGGCGGGCTGGTCGAGAGGCCACGCTCGGTGTCGCTGGAGGAGATCAAGGCGCTGCCCGCGAAGACGCTGCGCGTGACCCTGGAGTGCGCCGGCAACGGCCGCGGGCAGATGTCCCCCCGCTACCCGTCGATGCCCTGGCTCGAGGAGGGTGTCTCCACCGCCGAGTGGACAGGCACGCCGCTCGCGGGCCTGCTGGGCGCCGCCGGCGTACGGCCCGGCGCGCAGGAAATCGTGTTCCGCGGCACCGACCGGGGCATCGACCGCGGCACCGAGCACGACTACGAGCGCAGCCTCGGGGTGGCCGAGGCGATGCGCGAGGACGTGCTCGTGGTGTATGCGATGAACGGCCAGCCCCTGCTGCCGCAGCACGGCGCACCGCTGCGCCTCGTCGTGCCGGGGTGGTACGGCATGGCGAGCGTGAAGTGGCTCGCCGGCATCGAGGCCGTGGCGCAACCCTTCGAAGGCGTGCAGCAGACCGGCAGCTACCACTTTCGCGCGCAGTCGGGCGATCCGGGCGTGCCGTGTACCCACCTGCGGGTGAATTCCCTGATGGTGCCGCCGGGGATCCCGGATTTCTATACGCGGCGGCGCATCGTGGCGCCGGGGCGCACCCGCCTGTTCGGCCGGGCCTGGTCGGGCGCGGGCGTACCGATCGAAAAGGTCGAGGTCTCGGTGGACGGGCAGTGGCGCGCGGCGCGGCTCGACCCGGTCGCCGGGCCCTGGGCCTGGCGGGGCTGGTCGTGCGACTGGGACGCGGCGCCGGGGGAGCATGTGCTGTCCTGCCGGGCGTCGGACGCGAACGGCGAAATGCAGCCCGCGGAGCCGGTCCCCGACCTGAGCGGCTTCGGCAACAACTCCAGCCAGTACGTGCACGTCACCGTGCGCGTGTGAGTCCCGGCAGAGGCGTGGTTTAGAATCCGGGCATGTCGAGGGGGATCACTTTTCTGCAGGGCAGGTTCGGGCGGGTCGGCCTGATCGACCTGAACGTCCCGCTGGTGACGCACGCCCACCACCACTGCCATGTGCTGGTGAAGGTGTTCGGCGCCGACGGCGCGTTCCGCGTCCGCGGCGTGCGCTGCCCGCTGACCGACGACCGCGCGGTGCTGGTCAACGCGTGGGAGCCCCACGCCTACGAGCACGGCTCGACCGGCTCGACTTTCATCCTCGCGCTCTACATCGAGCCGGCGTGGCTGGGCGAGATCCACGCGCAGCTGTCCGTCTCCGGTCACCCGCGCTTCTTCCCGCAGAACGGCGTGCCGGTCACGCCGCGCATCCGCCGCGTCGCCGATGAGCTCGCGGGGGCGATGGTGTCGATGACCGACACCTCCTACCAGCGCGCCGAGGGCCTCATCTTCGACCTGATGATCGCGGTCATCGAGCCGTTTTCCCTCTGGAAGGAGACCGACGCGCTGCGCGAAGGCGGCCTCGCGGTGCGCTACGACCCGCGCATCCGCAAGGCGATCGGCATCCTGCGTTCGAACATCGGCCAGGAGCTCGACTGCGACGGCCTCGCCTCCGACTGCGGCCTGTCGCGCGCGCATTTCTTCGAACTCTTCCGCCGCGCGACCAACCTGACGCCGGGCGTGTTCGCCAACGAGCTGCGCATGGAGGCCGCGTTCGAAGGCCTCGCCAATACGCGCAGCCCGATCGCCGACCTCGGCTACCGGCTCGGCTTCAGCGCGCCCGGGCACTTCACGCGCTTCTTCCGGCACCACATCGGCGTCACGCCCAGCCAGTACCGCCAGGTCGTCGACCTGCGCGAGGGCAACCAGGTCTGAGGCCCGCCCCGCTTGTGCGCCGCACAAGCGACGTTTCCCGCCGCACCTCGCTGCGCGACCGGACTCATTGGTAATTCCGCCTATCGCTGGGTAACGCCCCCGTGCGCCGACCCGCGTAGCATTGCCGCAAAGAACCAAGACCGGGTGAGGAGATGAAGACGAAGAAAGCGACGGACTGGCCTTTGGCCATCCACAAAGTACTCGTGCAGGCCGGCGTTCGCCAGGTCAGCTACGTGCCCGACGCCGGCCACAAGCGGCTGATCGAGCTCTGCCAGGCCGACAAGTCCATGCGTACCGTCGTCCTCACCACCGAGGAAGAGGGCCTGGGGCTGGTCATGGGCGCGTGGCTCGCCGGCGACAAGAGCGCCGTGCTGATGCAGTCCTCCGGTGTGGGCAACATCATCAACACGCTCGCGACCATCAAGGAGTGCCGCTTCCCGCTCGTGATGCTCATCACGATGCGCGGCGACGAGGGCGAGTTCAACCCCTGGCAAGTGCCGATGGGACAGGCCACCCGGGCCGTGCTCGAGGCCATGGACGTCGTGGTCAAGCGCATCGACACCGCCGAGGAAGCCGAACCGGTGGTCAGCGCCGCGACGCGCCTCGCCTACAGCAGCTATGCCGCCGTCGCCGTGCTGATCTCGCAGCGGCTGATCGGCATCAAGAGCTTTCAGGACCAGACCAGCCGATGAAACCGAACCTGCACAGACGTGACGTAGTGAACGCGCTCCTCGCCGGCCGCGGCGACCTGCTGGTCGTCACCGGCCTGGGCTCCACCGCCTGGGACGCGACTGCCGCGGGCGACCACGACCTGACCTTCCCGCTGTGGGGCGCCATGGGCAGCGCGGTGATGATCGGGCTGGGCCTCGCGATCGCGAGCCCCCGCCGCCGCGTGCTGGTGCTCACCGGCGACGGCGAGATGCTGATGGGCCTGGGGTCGCTCGCGACCGCGGGCGTGCAGAAGCCGAAGAACCTGTCGGTGGTCGTGATCGACAACGAGCACTACGGCGAGACCGGCATGCAGAAGACGCACACCGCGAGCGGCGTCGACCTCGCCGCGATCGCCGCAGGCGCGGGCTTCGCGCAATCCCGCATCGTCACGGACAAGAAGGACATCGCCGGCCTGAAGAAGATGGTGCATGCCGGGGCGGGGCCGAATTTCGCGCAGGTCAAGGTCATCGCCGAGAAGCTCCCGCTCGAACTGCCCCCGCGGGAAGGGGCGCTGCTCAAGGCGAGGTTCCGCCGCGCGCTGATCGGGCCCTCGGCCGACACGCAGTAGGCACAGGGAGCCGGCCAGATGTCGAGAGTCACGCCCGTCAGGCGCGAGGATGTGCCCGAGTTGGAGGACGTCTTCAAGCGGGCCGAGCGCGCGCTCGGCTTCGTGCCCAACAGCTTCTTCGTGATGGCCCGCAAGCCCGGGATCCTGCGGGCGTTCTCGATGCTGTCGCGGGAGGTGATCGGCATTCCCGGCAAGGTGCCCCTGCCGCTGAAACGGCTGGCGGCCCTGATGGCCAGCTACACGACGGGCTGCATGTACTGCACCGCCCACACTGCGGAGAGCGCTGCCTCCGTCGACGGGGTGCCGCCGGAGAAGGTCGAGGCGATCATGCAGTACGAGACGAGCCCGTTGTTCAGCGCGGCCGAGCGCGCTGCGCTGCGCGTCGCGCAACTGGCGGCGACGACGCCCAATGGCGTCACCGACGAGGACATGGAAGAGCTGAAGAAGCACTTCGACGAGGACCAGGTGGTCGAACTGGTGGCGTCCGTGTGCCTGTTCGGCTGGCTGAACCGCTGGAACGACACGATGGCGACCGGGCTCGAGGAGCGTCCCCTTGCGTTCGGCGAGGCGCGTCTCGCGTCCAGCGGCTGGCGCCCCGGCAAGCACGTGCGCAAGTGACCGCCGGCATCACAGCGCCCGGGACCCCGTCCGGCTGGGTCGGCAAGGCCTTTCCCCGCAAGGAGGACGCGCCGCTGCTGACCGGCCGGGGCCGTTACATGGACGACCTGGAACCGGTGGCGGGCCTCCGCCATGCGGCCATCCTGCGCTCGCCGCACCCGCATGCGCGCATCCGCGGCATCGACACCAGTGCGGCTGAAAAGCTTCCCGGCGTGATCGGCGTCGTCACCGGCGCGCAGATCGCGCAGGTGGCCGGCATCATCCCCAGCGTCGTCAGGTCGAAAATGCGCTTCCAGGTCTGCGCCACGACCAAGGCGCGCTATGCCGGCGAGCCCGTGGCGGTTGTGGTTGCGGTGGATCGCTACGTCGCCGAAGACGCCCTTGAACTGATCGAGGTCGACTACGAGCCGCTGCCCGGCGTCGCGCACCTCGACGACGCCATCGCGCCCGGCGCACCGCTGCTCTTCGAGGAGGCCGGCACCAACGTCGCTCAGCAGCGCGAATTCAAGTACGGCGACCCGGACGGCGCCTTCGCGCGTGCGGACCGCACCTTCAAGTACGACTACCGCTTCCCGCGCTCGATCGCCACGCCGATGGAGACCTACGGCGTGATCGCGCAGTTCGAGCCGCACCCGGACCGCTACACGGTCTGGTCGAATTTCCAGGGCCCGTTCGTGCTGCAGCCGCTGATGGCCGGTGCGCTCGGCGTCGCGGGCAACCGCCTGCGCCTCGTCACGCCGCCCAATTCCGGCGGCAGCTTCGGCATCAAGCAGGCGGTGTATTCCTACATGGTGCTGATCGCCGCGGTGTCGCGGCTGGTGGGCGTGCCGGTGAAGTGGACCGAGGACCGGCTTGAGCACCTGATGGCTTCTTCCAGCGCAACCGATCGCACCGGGGATGTCGAAGCGGCCTTCAGCAACGACGGCGAGCTGCTCGGCCTGCGCTACCGCAACGTCGTGAACCTCGGCGCCTACATCCGCGCGCCGGAGCCCGCTTCGGTCTACCGCATGCACTCGACTTCGAGCGGCGCCTACCGCGTGAAGAACCTCGCGGTGGACAACACGCTGGTCGTCACCAACCGCATGCCCGCGGGCCTCAACCGCGGCTATGGCGGGCCGCAGTTCTATTTCGCGCTGGAACGGATCATGGAGATCGCCGCGCGCGGCCTCGGCATCGACGTGGCGGAACTGCGTCGCCGCAATCTCGTTCGCAAGGACGAGTTCCCCTACGACTCGCCCGCCGGTTCGCAGCTCGATTCGGGCGACTACGAGGCGTGCCTGGACGAGGTGCTGCGCCTGGCCGAATACCCTGCGTTGCTCGCGCGGCGCGAGTCCGCGAGGAAGGCGGGCAGGCTCTTCGGCATCGGCTTTGCGCTCGGCGTCGAACCCTCGGGCTCGAACATGGCGTACGTGGGCCTTGCGCAAACCGCCGAGCAACGCGGCAAGGCCGAACCCAAGTCCGGCGCGAATGCGGCGGTCACCATCTCGATCGACCCCAGCGGCGGGATCACCGTGCAGCTCGACAGCACGCCCAACGGGCAGGGCCATGCCACGGTCGCGGCGCAGATCGTCGCCGACGAGCTTGGCGTCAGTCCCGAGGACGTGGACGTGCTGACGGAAGCGGACACGCGCACGATTGCGTGGAGCATCGCCTCGGGCAACTACTCGAACCGCTTCGCGTCCGCCGTGACGAGCGCGGTGCAGGGGTGCGCGCGCACCCTCGGCGTCAGGTTGCGGCGCATGGCCGCCGAGGAGTTCGGTGCCGGCGTCGACGACGTGGAACTGGCCGGCGGCGCGGCGCGCCTGAAATCGGATCCGCAGCGTGCGGTCGGCGTGGGGCGCCTCGCCTCGCGCGCCCACTGGAACCCGGCCGGCATGCCCGGCGGCGTGAGCGCCGGCATGACCGAGACGCTGATTCTCGACGCACCCACGCTGACCAGCCCCACCGACGACGACCGCATCGCCTCGGCGATGACCTACGGCTTCGTCGCGGACCTCGCCGCGATCGAGATCGACCGCGCCACCGGCCGCATCGAGATCGTGAAGTACGTGTCGGTGCACGACGTGGGCACGATGCTGAACCCGATGATCGTCGAAGGCCAGATCCACGGCGGGTTCGCGCATGGCCTCGGCGCCGCGCTGTACGAGGAACTGGTGCATGACCGAGCCGGCAATTTCGTCTCGGGCACGTTTGCCGAGTACCTGTGCCCGACCGCGCCCGAGATGCCGCACGTCGACATCGGCCACGTCTCCACGCCCACGCCGGTGAACGCGACCGGTGCCAAGGGCATGGGCGACGGCAGTTCCATGCTTGCCCCGGCGGCGCTCGCCAACGCAGCCGCCGACGCACTGGGCCGCGAGGACGTCGAGCTGCCGCTTTCGCTCAACCGCCTGTGGGAGCTCGCCAACGGGATGACGCCGACCGTGAGCGGCACCTACGGCGGCGCGCCGAGGAAATCCGGCGGCGTGGACCTGCCCGGTTCCCTGCAGGGCGAAGGCACCACCACGCTGTCCGCGCCGCCGGCCGAAGTCTGGCGGCGCCTGCTCGACCCCGAAGTGCTGGCCGCGGTGATCCCGGGCTGCAGGAAGATGGAGCGCACCGGGGCGGACACGTTCGAGGCCGAGGTCAGCATAGGCGTGGCCGGGATCCGTGGCGTGTACGCGGCGAAGATCCGCGTGGCCGACCGCGACGAGCCGCATTCGATGCGCATGGATTTCCGCGCGCAGGGGCGCCTCGGCAACGGCCACGGCAGCGCGATCGTGACCCTTGCGCCCGAGGGCGCGGGCACGAGGCTGGGGTACCGCTACGGCGCCGATGTCGGCGGCACGGTGGCCGCGGTCGGCGCGCGCATGCTCGGCTCGGTGACCGGCGTGATCATCGCGCAGTTCTTCAAGACCTTCGAGGGGTACGGCAAGGAAGGCGGCGGGTTGTGGACCCGCGTGAGCGGCTGGTTCGGCGGCGGAGGCAAGGCATGAAGCCGGTCGAGTTCGAATACTGCCGCCCATCGACGCTCCCCGAGGCGCTCGCGCTGCTCGAGGAGTTCGGCAGCGAGGCGAGCGTGCTGGCCGGCGGCATGTCGCTCGGCGCGATGCTCAACATGCGGCTCGTGCGACCCACCGCCGTGCTCGACATCAAACGGGTGGCCGGGCTCGATGCGGTGACCATCGACGGCGAAGTACGCACCGGCGCGACGCTAAGGCAGGCGGCGGCGCTGGACAACGCCGCGCTGATGGCCGCGGTGCCGCTGCTCGCGAAGGCGCTGCCCAACGTGGGCCACTTCCAGACGCGCAACCGCGGCACGCTGGGCGGCTCCATCGCGCACGCGGACCCTAGCTCCGAGATCCCGCTCGCCCTGGTGACCCTGGGCGGCGCGGTCGAGCTGCAATCGAAGCGCGGGGTGCGGCGCGTCCCGGCGCGCGAATTCTTCCTCGACATCCTTACGACGCAGCGCGCCTCCGACGAATTGCTCACGGCGCTGCTGTGGCCCGCTGCGCGCAAGGGCGCGGGCTGCGCTTTCGCCGAGATCGCCCAGCGGCACGGCGACTTCGCCATCGTCGCCTGCGCGGCCGAGGCCGTGGTGAAGAAAGACGGTTCGCTCGGCGCCCTCGCGTTCGGCCTCGGGGGCGTCGAGAGCCGCCCGCTCGCAGTCGACACGGCGGCGTTCCCCGGCAAGCCGGCCGATGCCGCGCTGGCCGCGGAGATTGCCGCGGCGGCGGCTGCAGCGGTGTCGCCGATGAGCGACTTCAAGGCCACCGCCGACTACCGTCGCGCATTGATCCGTTCGCTGGGCGCGCAGGTGCTTGCAGATGCGTTCGAGGAAGCAAAGGCACGCTCATGATCCGACTCAAACCCGGCACGCGCCATGCCGTTGCGCTCACCGTCAACGGCAAGCCCTGCACCGGCACGGCCGAATCGCGCACGCTGCTGACCGATTTCCTGCGCCACGAGCTGAAGCTCTTCGGCACGCACGTCGGCTGCGAGCACGGCGTCTGCGGCGCCTGCACCGTGATCGTCGACGGCCGCGCGGTGCGCAGCTGCACGCAGCTCGCCGTGGAGTGCGAAGGCGCCGACGTGCGCACGGTCGAAGGCCTCGCCGAGGCCGGCGCGCTGAACGCGTTGCAGCGCGCCTTCAACAGGCACCACGCGCTGCAGTGCGGCTTCTGCACTGCCGGCATCCTCATGTCCGCCACCCAGTTCCTCGCCAGGCACCCCGGCCCGACCGAGGACGAGGTCAAGGACATGCTCTCGGGCCATATCTGCCGCTGCACCGGGTACTACCCCATCGTTGCAGCCATCCTCGATGCCGCCGCCGAACTGCGCGCCGGCGTTCCCCAAATCACCAAGGAGAAGCCATGACCAAGTACGCCAAACAACGCGGGGAGCTGTTGAGTGAACTCGACGGCATGCGCCTCGAGGTCGACGCCGCCAGGCGCGTCGCCACGCTGACGCTCGACCGCCCGCCCCTCAACATCGTGTCCTACAAGGCCCGCTCGCAGATCGGCGCGCTGTTCGAGGAACTCGGCCGGGACAAGGACGTGGGCGTGGTCGTCATTCGCGGCGCGAACGGCGTCTACACCTCGGGCGGCGACGTCAAGGGGTTCTTCGACGTGCCGCGCGACGGCATGTCGCACCTCGCGTGGAACATCGGCGCGCCGGAGCGCTGCCCCAAGCCTGTCATCGCGGCGATGGAGAAATACGCGTTCGGCGTGGGCTGGGAACTGGCCCTCGCGTGCGACTTCCGCCTCGCGACGAAGGAGACGCTGGTCGCGCTGCCCGAGGTTACCATCGGCCAGATGCCCGGCTCGGGCGGCAGCCAGCGCGTGCTGCGCATGGTCGGCATGACCCGCGCCAAGGACATGGTGCTGATGGGCCGCCGGCTGCCGGCGCCCGAGGCGCATTCGTGGGGCCTCATTACCGAGGTGGCCGATGATTCCGCCGCGCTCGACAAGCTGATCGACAGCTACTGCACGAAGCTCAACGCCCTCTCGCCGCTCGCGCTGTCGACGCTCAAGCGCGTGCTGAACCAGGGCGAGGACTGCAGCCTGGAGGCGAGCTTCGACCTCGAGGGCCATGCCTACGAGAAGCTGCGCGACTCGCACGACTACAAGGAGGGCGCCAACGCGTTCTTCGAGAAGAGGAAGCCCAAGTACACCGGCAACTAACAGGATCGGAAGTAACCCACGCCCCCGGACTTTCCCAAGCGGCCGCAAGAGCCGCACCACCACACCAGGAGACAGACATGAAAACAGTGACCATCATCGCGGCCGTCGCCGCGGCTTTCGCAGCCGGCGGCGCGTACGCGCAGTCGGGCCCCATCAAAATCGGCGTCGTCACGCCGCTCACTGGCACCTACGCCGGCATCGGCCAGCAGGTGAAGTGGGGCATCGACATGGCCGTGAAGGAGATCAACGACAAGGGCGGCGTCCTCGGCCGCAAGCTCGAGGCGATCTACGAGGACGAGGAAGCCAACCCCAACGTCGCCGTGCAGAAAGCCGAGAAGCTCTTCCAGGTCTCCAAGGTCGACTTCCTGACCGGCACCGTGAACTCCGGCTCGACGCTCGCCGTCGGCCAGGTGGCGGAGCGCAACGGCCGCCTTGCCGCGACCACGGTGTCGTTCTCCGACGCGATCACCGGCGACAAGTGCTCGCCCAACATGTTCCGCGTGAACGCCAAGGCCGGCATGCAGTCCGCCGCGCTCGCCGAGTGGATGGTGAAGGAGAAGCCCGGCGCGTCGGTGTACTACCTCGGGCCGGACTACGAGATGGGCCGCAGCACGGTCGCCGCGTTCAAGTCGGCCGCCGAGGCCAAGGGCGCCAAGTCGGTCGGCGAGGTGTTCGCGCCGCTCGACAACAAGGACTACTCGCCGTTCTTCGGCCAGATCCGCGCCGCGCGCCCGCAGGTGCTCTACACCTCGGTGGCCGGCAACGACACGGTGCGCTTCCTCAGCCAGCTCTCGGAGTTCGGGCTCGCGAAGCAGGTGCAGATCGTCGGCGCGGCCGGCACCGTGACCGCCCAGAACATGGGCGCGATCGGCAAGGCCGCCGAGGGCTACGTGACGGGCGCGGCCTACTCGGGCGAGCTCGACACGCCGGCCAACAAGAAGTTCGTCGCCGATTTCAAGGCCGCGTGGAAGGCCGACCCCGACCTCTACGGCGTCGACTCCTACGGCGTGATGTACTTCTACAAGGCCGCGGTCGAGAAGGCGGGCACGACCGACACCGACAAGCTGCGCGCCGCGATGCGCGGGATCAAGTGGCAGACCCCGCAGGGCGAGAAGACCATGCGCGCCGGCGACCACCAGGCGATCCAGGACATGTATGCCGTGAAGGTGGTGAACGGAAAATTCCAGATCATCAGCAAAGTGCCGGGCGAAGCCGCCGTCGGCGCGGACACGTGCACCAAGTTCTAAAAGCACCGGGGGCGTCTCGATGAACGAACTCATCGAGACGCTGCAGTTCGTCTACGCCCCGCAGGTGGTGAACGGGCTTGCGATCGGCGTGGCGGTGATCCTGATGGCGCTCGGCCTGACGATCATCTTCGGGCTGCTCGACGTCATCAACATGGCGCACGGCGAGTTCTACGCGCTCGGCGCCTATCTCGGCATCACGCTGGTGGCCAAAGGCGTGAATTTCTGGCTCTGCCTCGCGCTGGTGCCGGTGCTGATGGCGGCGATCGGCTACGCCACCGAGCGCGCGCTGATCCAGCGCGTGTTCCATTCGAAGGACAGGCACATCCTGACCCTGCTGCTGACTTTCGGCCTTGCGATCATCACCGAGGACGTGTTCAAGCTGGTCTATGGCCCGAACCCCTACAAGCCCGAGGCGCCGATCACCGGCGCGAGCGAGCTGCTCGGCGTGTTCATCCCGAATTACCGCATGTTCCTGATCCTCGCGGGCGCGGCCATCATCGTCGCGGTGTGGCTGGTCGTGTACCGCACCAGCCTCGGCGCCATGGTGCGCGCGGCGGCCTTCGACCGGCACATGGCCTCGTCGCTCGGCGTGCCCGTGGAGCGGGTCTATGCAGGCACGTTCGCCTTCGGCGTGGCGCTGGCCGGGCTCTCGGGCGTGCTGCTCGCGCCGATCTATTCCGTGTTCCCGACCATGGGCAAGGACTTCATCCTGATGGCCTTCTCGGTCGTGATCGTCGGCGGCATGGGCTCGATCAAGGGGGCGGTGATCGCGGGCCTCGTGTTGACGCAGATCCAGTCGATCTCCAGCCTGTGGATCTCGCCGGTGTGGGGCGACCCGCTGGTGTTCGGCATCATGGTGCTGTTCCTGATGGTGCGGCCGCAGGGGCTCGCCGGGAGGCTGGGCCATGGCTGATCCGGCGGCACTGCGCGCATCGGTCGAAGCCGGCGAGCGCACCGCCCGCGGCGCGCAGAACCTCCTTGCGTGGGGGTTCGTTGCGATCGCGCTCGTGTTCGCCGCGGTCGCCGCCGCGACCGGCGACAAGTTCTTCTTCCGGCTGGCGACCGAGGCGCTGATCTTCGCGGGCCTCGCACTGTCGGTGGACCTCCTGCTCGGCTACACGGGGCTCCTGTCGCTGGGCCAGGCGCTGTTCTTCGGCTTCGGCGCCTATGTCTCGGGGCTGGTCCTCAAGAACGTGGGGCCCTCGTTCTGGGCGGCCATCGGCATCACGCTGGCGGCCTCGCTCGTCGTCGGGCTGGTGGCCGGGATCATCTCGATCCGCGCGCGCGGCGTGTACTTCGCGCTGATCACGTTCGGCCTGGCGCAGGTGGCGTTCAAGGTCGTGTTCAACACGCGCGAGATCGGCGGCTCGGACGGCATCATCGGCATCCCGCAGATCCGCGCCGAGTTCGGCCTGTTCTCGGTCGACACGCAGTCGCCCGCGGGCTTCTTCCTGTTGACGCTCGCCTTCATGATGGCGCTGTACGCGGCCTGCGCCTACCTGATGCGCACGCCCTCCGGCCGCATGCTGGTGGCGATCCGCACCAACGAGTCGCGGGTGCCGTTCCTCGGCTACTCCCCGTGGAAGGCGAAACTCACGGCGTTCGTCGCCGCCGCCGTGGTCGCGTCGCTGTCGGGCAGTCTCTACCCGATGCTGCGCGGGCTGGTCTCGCCTGAGCTCCTGATGTTCCAGACCTCGGGTAACGCGGTGATCATGGTCGTGATCGGCGGCGTGGGCACGCTGGCGGGCGCGCTGTACGGCTCGGTGATCCTGACGGTGCTGAAATCCGTCATCGGCACCTTCACCGAGCACCACCTGATCCTGATCGGCGGCCTTTTCATGCTGTCGGTGATCTTCTTCCCCAAGGGCCTCGCCGGGTACGCGCTGCCGCGCCTCGAGCGCTGGGTCGCGCGCAGGGGCGGGCGCGCATGAGCGCGCTGCTCGAAATCGAAGGCCTCGCGATCAGCTTCGGCGCGTTGCGGGCGGTCAGCGACCTGTCGTTCTCCGCAAAGCAGGGGCACATCACCTCGGTGATCGGCCCGAACGGCGCCGGCAAGAGCACGCTCTTCAACCTCGTGTCCGGCGCGCTGCGGCCGCAGCAGGGGCGCGTGGCCTTCGCCGGGGACGAGGTCACCGGCTGGCCCACGCACCGGCTGTTGCGTGCCGGCCTGTCCCGGTCCTTCCAGATCACCAACCTGTTTTTCGAGCTGACCGTGTTCGAGAACCTGCGCCTTGCCGCGCAGGTGCTGGAACCCGCCGGCCGCGGGCTGCTGCCGGTGGCGCGCAGCACGGTCGCGCGCGACCGCGCGGAGGAACTGCTCGCGCAGTTCTCCCTCGAGGCCCGGGCCACCGAACTCGCCGGGCACCTGTCGCACGGCGAGCAGCGCAGGCTGGAGATAGCGATGGCGCTGGCCTGCCGGCCGAAGATGCTGCTGCTCGACGAACCCACGCAGGGCATGTCGCACGGCGACACGCAGGCCACCGCCGCGATGATCAAGGGACTGGCCGGGGACCTGACCATCCTCCTGATCGAGCACGACATCGACGTCGTCATGAACCTGTCGGACCACGTGGTCGTCATGCACCAGGGCTCCAAGCTCGCCGAAGGCACGCCGGCCGAGGTGCGCGACAACGCCGCCGTGCGCGCCGCCTACCTCGGGGGGGCGCACTGATGCTCGAGATCGAGGCGGTGCACGCCCACTACGGCCTGTCGCACATCCTGCAGGGCGTGACCCTGTCGATCGGCAAGGGCGAGGTGGTGGGCGTTTTCGGGCGCAACGGGGTGGGCAAGACCACGCTGGTGAAGACCGTCGCCGGCTGGGTGAAGCCTAGCGCGGGTTCGATCCGGCTGGAGGGCCGTGCCATCGGGGGGCTTGCGTCGGATCGCATCTGCCGCCACGGCATCGGCCTCGTGCCTGAAGACCGGCGCGTGTTCCCCGGCCTCACAGTCGAGGAGAACCTGCGCCTCGGCCTGATGCAGTCGCCCGGCCGCCCGCGCGAGGAGCGCGACCGCGCGATCGAACGCATCTTCGGGCGCTTCCCGCGCCTCGCCGAGCGCCGCCGCCAGATGGGCACCACGCTGTCGGGCGGCGAGCAGCAGATGCTCGCGATCGCGCGCGTGCTCGCGGGCGCGCCGCGGCTGCTCCTGATCGACGAACCGACCGAGGGGCTCGCGCCGATGATCGTCGACGAGATCTTCGCCTTGATTTCAGAGCTGCGCACCGACGGCATCCCGGTGCTGCTGGTGGAGCAGAACGTCGTGCGGGCGCTGGAGGTCTGCGACCGCTTCGTGGCGCTGGAGCGCGGCGCCATCGTGTTTTCCGGGTCGGCGAAGTCGCAGGCCGACCGGGACAGACTGATCGCGGCGATCGCGGTCTAGGCAGTACCGGACGAAGGAAGGACCAAGCATGTTTGACCTGGGACGCACATTCCTGCAAAGCGTCGAGCGGCGGCCGCACCGGCTCGCCATTGTCGACGGCGCCACGCGGCTCACCTATGCGGAGTGGTACGAGCGCATCCGCCGCGTGGCCGGTGCGCTGTCGGCGCTGGGCCTCGCGCGCGGCGACCACGTCGTGGTGGTGCTGCAGAACCGCTGGGAGATGGCCACGCTGCACTGGGCCTGCCAGATGCTCGGCGTCATCGTCACGCCGATCAACTGGCGCTCGAAGGGCGACGAGATCGAGTACTGCGCGCTCGACGCGGGCGCCCGCGCGATCGTCTACGAGCCGGTCAGCGCGGAAGCGGCAATGGAATCGGCCGCGTGCAAGTCCATCCCGCGCATCGCGGTAGGCGGCGCCGGGGGCGGGACGCACGCGTTCGAGGACCTGCTGGCGGGGGCGCCGCTCGCGCAGCCTTTCCATGCCGGTGCCGACGACGTCTCGCTGATGCTCTATACCTCGGGCACCACGGGCCGGCCCAAGGGCGTGCCGCGGCGCCATCGCGCGGAGCGTGCCGCCGCCGTCGCGCAGGTCGCGCAGTACAGCTACGCGGTGGGCGAGGTCACGCTGGGCGTGATGCCGATGTACCACACGATGGGCGTCAGGTCGCTCCTGTCGATGGCGATCGTCGACGGCACGGTGGTCTGCCTGCCGCGCTTCGAGGCGGCCGAGGCGCTGCGGCTGGTCGCGGCCGAGAAGGTCACCAACCTTTTCCTCGTGCCCACGCTCTACCACGACCTGCTGGCGCATCCGGCCTT
This sequence comes from Burkholderiales bacterium, assembly GCA_965279075.1. Lineage (GTDB taxonomy): Bacteria > Pseudomonadota > Gammaproteobacteria > Burkholderiales > SG8-39 > SZAS-79. The sequence continues at coordinate 389,436 of CBDIHI010000012.1, forward strand.
TGCCGGGACCGACATCTCCTCCGTGCGCACCATAGGCTTCGCGGGCGCGCCGATGAACGACGCGCTGCTGCAGCGCCTCTCGGCCGCTTTCGAGCCCGAGCTCTTCGTGAACCACTACGGCTCCTCCGAGATCTACACCTTCACGATCGACCAGGACGCGCCGGCCAAGCCCGGCAGCGCGGGGCGCGCGGGGTTCAACTGCCGCATCCGCGTGGTGAAGCTCGACGGCGGGACCGGGCGCAGCGGGCCGGATGCTCTGGCCGCGCCGGGCGAGGAGGGCCAGATCATCGCCGACCTGTCCGGCGACGAGGCCTTCGAGGGCTACTGGAACCGCCCCGATGCCGACGAAAAAGCGCTGCGCGAAGGCTGGTATTTCACCGGCGACACGGGCTACATCGACGCCGACGGTGACCTCTACGTGACCGGCCGGGTCGACGACATGATCATCTCGGGCGGGGAGAACATCTCCCCGGTCGACATCGAATCCGTGCTGTCCCTGCACCCGGCGGTGGACGAGGTCGCGGTCGCGGGCCTGCCGGACGAGCGCTGGGGGCAGAAGGTCGTCGCCTTCATCAAGGCCCGGGGCGCGGTCGACGCGGCGGCGCTGGACGCCCATTGCCGGACCTCCGCGCTGCCCAATTACAAGCGCCCCCGCGAGTACGTTTTCGTGCAGGCCGTGCCCAAGTCGCCCGTGGGCAAGATCCTGAGGCGTAAGCTCGTTTCGGGGGAGTTCGACAAGGACGGGTAGGGGGTCATGTCAACCGTCCGGCCGGGTGCGCGTTATCCGGCGTGGATCCGCTTTGGACCGCCCAAATACCTGTCTCCAGGAGGACATTCTTCATGACCATGCAAAAACTCGTCGCCGCGCTGATCGCCACGGCCTTCTCCGCTTCCGTGTTCGCCCAGGCCGCCGCACCGGCCGCCCCGGCCAAGGCCCCGGCCCCGGCTGCTGCGCCCGCCGCCGCTGCGGACGCCAAGCCCGCCGCCGACAAGCCCATGAAAGCCAAGAAGTCCAAGGGCAAGAAGAAAGGCGCCAAGAAGGCCTCGTAAGAGCCTTTCCGCCGGTTCGAAGGCCCGCCCGGGGCGACCCGGGCGGGCCTTTGTTTTTCAGGGGCTTGGCGCTTGTTGCAGGGGCGCCTCCGGGGTAGATTGGGCGCCCTTTCACGCGACGCACCCATGGATCGCAGGACATTCTTGAAGGCCGGACTCGCCGCCGTGCTCATGCTTGCCGTCCTTCCGGCCGCGCGATCGGCCCCGGCCGCCGATTTCAAGCCGTGGGCCGGCGGTCCCACCCCGGCGCTGGACCTCAAGGACCTTCAGGCCGCGCAGCACAGGCTGGCGGCCTACCGCGGCAAGGTCGTGGTGCTGAATTTCTGGGCCACCTGGTGCGAGCCGTGCCGCGACGAGATGCCCTCGTTCAACAAGCTGCGCCAGTCGCTCGCGGGCAAGCCCGTCGTGCTGCTCGCGGTGAACATAGGCGAGGGCGAGGGGCGCATCGAGGCCTTCCTGAAGAAGGTGCCGGTGGACTTCCCGGTGCTGCTCGACCGCGACGCGAAGGTCTCCCGCGAATGGAAGGTGCGCCTGATGCCCACCACCTTCATCATCGGCACCGACGGCCGCGTGCGCTTCAGCTACGCGGGCGAGCGCGACTGGGCCGACGACGCCGTGCGCGCGAAGCTCCTCGCGCTCGCGGCGGAGCCGGTTAAGCGATAATCCGGCCTTCGTCCTTTCCCGCTCCCCGATGAAGCTCCGCATCCTGTTCGCCGCGCTGGCGCTCGCCCCGTTCGCCGCATCCGCACCGGCGCTCGCGCAGGTTGACACCGGCGTGACCGCGCCTTTCGTCACCACGCCGTCCGACGTCGTCGAGAAGATGCTGGCACTGGCCCGCACCGGGCCCGCCGATTACGTCGTCGACCTCGGCTCGGGCGACGGGCGCATCGTGATAACCGCGGCGAAGAAATTCGGCGCGCGCGGCCTCGGCCTCGAACTCGACCCGAAGCTCGTGCAAATGAGCCGCGATGGCGCGCGAGCCGCGGGCGTGGCGGACCGCACGGAATTCCGCGTGCAGGACGTGCTCGTCGCCGATTTCTCGCAGGCCTCGGTCGTGACGGTCTACCTGCTGCCGGGCCTGATGGCGCAGCTCTCGCCGATCTTCCTCGACAAGTTGAAGGCCGGGTCGCGCATCGTCACGCACGCGTTCGTGTTCCCCAGTTGGAAGCCCGACCGCATCGAGAAGATCCGCCTCGCCGTGCCGCATCCGTCGCAGGGCGACGAGAGCACGATCTTCCTGTGGGTTGTGCCGGCCGACGCGCGCGGCGCGTGGCGCGCGCCGGCCCGCGATGGCGACTGGCGCGTGAAGATCGACCAGAACTTCCAGGAAGTCGAAGTCGAAGGCGAGGCCGGCAACGCGAAACTCGCCGTCGCCGGGGCGAAGCTCGAGGGCACGCAGCTGCGCTTCTCGGGCACGCTGCGCGGCGCGCCTTACTCTTTCCGCGGCACCGTCGAGAAAGGCCGCATCGCGGGCGAAGTCGAACTGGCCGACGGCGCCTCCAAACGCATTCTCCCCATGGTGTTCTCCAAATGAAAGTCGCAGACAAGCTGGCCGCAACGCTCAGCGCCTACGGGGCCCGCTGGGCCTTCGGCATCCCCGGCAACGACGTGCTCGAGACCGTGCGCGCGTGCGAGGAGGCCGGCATCGAATTCGTGCTGGGCAAGAGCGAGCCCTCCTGCGCGTTCATGGCCGATGCCGCCTACCAGCTCACCGGAAAGCCCACGGTGCTGATCCCGGCGCTCGGGCCCGGCATCTCGAACGCGATGTCGGGCATCGCGGGTGCGATGCAGGAGCGCTCTGCGGTCGCGGTGCTGTGCGGCGAGATGGCCACGAAGCAGATGGGCATCTACAACCACCAGGTGTTCGACCATGTCGCGCTGGCCCGGCCGGTCACCAAGTACGCCGAGACGCTGAACCCCAGGCGCGCGTCCCAGCAGCTCGCCAAGGCGCTCGACATTGCGCTGGCCTACCCGGCGGGCCCGGTGTTCCTAAACGTGCCTTCGGACGCGAACCGCGAGGAGGCGACTGCGGAGGACACCAGGACGCCGGTGCCGCGCGCGGCGACGGCGTTGTCGGCCACTGCCGCCCATGCACTGGCCGCGAAGCTTGCAAAGGCGAAGCGCCCGCTGGCGCTCGCCGGGCGCGGCGCGCTGATCGGCGACACGCCGGCCGCCTTCACGCGCTTCGTCGAGGGCTGGAAGCTGCCGTTCTTCACGACTTACAAGGCCAAGGGCATCTGCGGCGATACCCATCCCCTGTGCCTCGGCAGCGTGGGCCTGTCGCCCGTCGTCGACGCGGAGAACCTGGAACTCATCCGCGAGGCCGACTGCATCGTGCTGGTCGGCTTCGACCCGATCGAGCTGCGCGACGCGTGGCTCGACGCCTGGCCCGAGGCGCTGCCGGTCATCAGCATCGACTGGGCCGCGCTGAACCACCGCATCTTCCCGGTCGGCGAGGAGGCGCTCGGCGATGTGCCCGCGATCCTCGGCCAGGTGGCCCCGGCGTCCGCCGCCGCCAACGCGTGGACCGCCGCGCGATTCGACGCCCTGCGCGCCAAGGTCGCGCACATCGTGCGGCCGCGGACTCCGGCCAAGGGCATCAGCCCCGCGGCGCTGTTCCATGCCGTCAGCGCACAAGCCAAGGACGACTGGGTCATGACCGTGGACGTGGGCGCGCACCGCATCCTCGCCAACCACGTGCTGCAATGCCGGGTGCCCGGCCAGCTGATGCAGTCGAACGGCCTCGGGTGCATGGGCTATGCAGTGCCTGCGGCGATCGCGGCGCAATTGGTGCACCCCGAGCGCACCGTGGTGGCCATGCTCGGCGACGGCTGCATGCTGATGACGCAGGGCGAGCTCGCGCTGGCCGCCGAGAGGAAGCTACCGATTGTTGTCGTCGTGCTGAACGACGCGGCGCTCGCGCTGATCAAGCTCAAGCAGTCGAAGATGAACATGTCGCCGCGCGCGACCGACTTCGTCTCGCCCGACTTCGCGAAGATCGCCGAGGGCTTCGGCGCGAAGGGCGTGCGGGTCGACACGATCGAGGCGTTCGGCAAGGCGTTGGCCGAAGCGGTGGCCTCGCGGCGCTTCACGCTCATCGACGCGCAGGTGGACCCGTCCGAGTACTGGGACCAGATGTGATGGAGGCCGTGCGGCGCGGCCTGCTTGCGCTGCTGGCCGTCCTGCCCACGGCGGCTCTCGCGCTGCCGCCGGGGGATCACGCGATCTCGTTCGGCAGCCGCAGGGAGGCGCGCTCCTACATCCTGCACGTGCCGCAGGTGCTGGGCCCGCGGCCCGCGCTGGTGCTGAATTTTCATGGCGGTGGCGGCCACGGCGCGGGCCAGCAAAAGGCCTCGCGCATGGACGCGCTGGCCGACAAGGAAGGCTTCCTCGTCGCCTATCCCGAAGGCACCGGCCCGCTCGACGGCACGCTGCAGACCTGGAACGCCGGCGGGTGCTGCGGCAGCGCGGCCCTCGACGACGTCGACGACGTGGGTTACGTGAAGCGCATGCTGTTCGACCTGTCGCGGCGCCAGGCCTACGACCCCGCGCGCGTTTACGCGACCGGCATCGCCAACGGCGCGATGATGGCGTACCGCCTCGGCGCGGAGTTGTCCGACCGGATCGCCGCCGTCGCCGGCGTGGCCGGCGTGATCGCCGTCGAGCATCCACCTACGGCCCGGCGGGTGCCGGTCCTGCACATCCACAGCGTCGACGACCGGGGCGCGCCGTACGCCGGGGGCCTCGGCCCATCGCTGCCGATGGCGCGGGCGCAGATCCTCCACCTGTCGGTCGAGGCGGCCCTCGCCGACTGGGCGAAGGCTGACGGCTGCACCGGAGGTCCGGAGGCGCGCGAGAAGAAGGCGTGGCAGGGCCACACGGCGACGCTGCTCGCGTACACCGGGTGCGGCGCCGAAGTGCTGCACTGGAAGCTCACGGGCGCCGGCCACGGGTGGCCGGGCGGCGAGCAGGATACTTTCGCGAAGCCGCCGGTTCCCGGCACTTCGGTCATCGACGCGAACGAGGTGATCTGGAAATTCTTCCGGCGGAACAGCCTGCTGGCGCCGTAATTTATCGAGATTAGTTTTTCAAACCCAAGGACAGGAGCCGCTCTCCTGCCAGTTGATGTACCGGTATCGGTACATTTTTTACGGTACACGCGCAGCGGCGCGGCGCGCGGAATCTCGCAGGTGTTGATCCGCGCGCCCGGCATCGTGATCGTCGCCCTTACGCCGGCCAGGCCGCGGCGTGGTGCCCGAGCGGCACGGGCGGTCGCGCCCAACAGGCGGGAGTGTCCGGCAGCTGCACCACGGGCTTCAGGTGGCGGATGCGGCCGTCGGGCGCGTCCACTTCCGTGCACAGTGCGTCGATCTCAGCGGCCGGCAGGTCCTCGGGCAAGCTTTCGAGCGACGCGGGCGCGAGCACCCCGCGGTCGACGATCCATTGCCCGGTGCGCGCAAGCGACACGCGCACGAGCCAGCTGCCGCCTTCGCGCGCGCGGCGCGCAAGCGCCAGCATCGCGCCGTACGCCATCAGGTAGCCGCTGACGTAGTCGATCGCCGACACCGGCAGCAACGAAGGCTTGCCGGCCGTTGTCGAAGCATGCGCCATGCCGCTCACGCACTGCACGATGCTGTCGAAGCCGCGCCGCTCGCGCCACGGCCCGGTCGTGCCCCAGGCGGAGAGCGTCACGCAGACGATGCCGGGGCGCTGCTTTGCAAGGGCTTCGGGCGAGAATCCTCGCGCCGCGAGCGACCCGGGCCGGTACGACTGCGAGAACACGTCGCAGGTGCGCGCGAGCTCGCGCAGCGTAGCGATCCCTTTCTCGTCGCGCAGGTCGAGGCGCGCGGAGAGTTTGCCGATGCCGGTGTCGAGTTCCACGAGGCCGGAATCGGGCAGGTGCGCGGCCGTGAGCTTGAGGACGTCCGCGCCGTGTTCGGCCAGCGTGCGTGCGCAGGTGGGGCCGGCGAGCACGCGCGTGAGGTCGAGCACGCGCACGCCGGCGAGAGGGCGCGCCGCAGCCGGCATCGGCTCGGGAGGCGCATCGCCGATGCGCACGATCTCGAGCAGCGGTTGCGCCGCGACCGCAGCGCGCTGCGGGTGCTGCGCCCATTCGGCCTCGGTGCGCACGTAGCCCGCGCAGCCGCCCGCGGCGTGGATCGCGTCCTCCAGCGCAAGGCCGTCCCAGGCGAGGCTCGCGGCCTCCGCGGCTTTACGGTCCGCGGCGCCGCCCAGCACTTTCATCGCCGCTTCGCGGTGGTTGGCGAAGTTGCAGTGGATGCTGACCCAGCGGCCGCCTTTCACGGGGTAGAAGCCGGAGTAGGCGTCCCAGATCGGCGGGATCGGCTTGCCGTCGATGGTCAGGTACTTCGCGCTGCGCAGCGACGTGGCCGCCGCGCGCACGTCGACCGACACCGCCTGCGCGTGCCCGCCGCGCAGCGTCCACAGGTCCGCCGCCGCCACGCCGGTGGCCGCGATCGAAGCCGCACCCGCGGCGCCGACCCGGTAGCGCGTGCGCACCACGGGGTCGTCGCCTTCGATGCGCACGGCGTCGGCCGCGGAGGCAGGCCGCCCGCCGGGGGGGAGCAGTTCGTGGAGTGCTGCGGTGGGGATCGATGCGGGCATGACGATGCGTTTTCGCACAGAATGCAGGGTGCACGCAAGGAGGGAGGAGGCATGCTCGAGTTCGAATACCTGTGCGACCTGAAGGTCGACGTGGGCGAGATCGTGACCATGGGGCCGGGGCCGCTGGGCGAGCGGCGTATCGTCGCGATCCTGGGCGGCACGTTCGAGGGGCCGCTGATGCGGGGAGAGGTCCTGCCCGGCGGCAACGACTGGCAGATCGTGCGCACCGACGGCGTGCTCGACGTGGACGCGCGCTATGCGCTGAGGACGGACGGCGGCGACGCGATCCGCGTGGTCAGCCAGGGCTACCGGCACGGCCCGCCCGAGGTGCTCGCGGCGCTCGGGCGCGGCGAGGAGGTCGCCCCGGACAAGTATTTCTTCCGCTCGGTGCTGCGTTTCGAGACCGGCGCGCCGGGACTTTCCTGGCTCAACAAGACCATCGCGATCGCCAAGGCCCAGCGCAAGGCGCGCCAGGTGCTGCTGACCGCATACAAGCTTCTCTAGGGAGACCGCATGAACCTTCGCAGGCGAACACTGTTACAGGCGCTCGGCGCCGCTTCACTTCTTGGCACGACGGCCGCAAACGCACAAGGCTTTCCTTCCAAGCCGGTCCGCATCGTGCACGGCTACGACAACGGCTCGAACCCGGACACGGTGGCGCGGATCATCTCGCCCGCGCTCACCGAGCGGCTGGGGCAGGCGATCGTCACCGAGCCCAAGCCCGGCGCGGGCGGGCGCATCGCGACGGCCTACGTCGCCACGCAGGAGCCCGACGGCTACACGCTGATGATGCTCACCGCCGGCGACACCGTGAACGCCGCCACCGACCCGAAGCTCCCGTACGACCTCCTGCGCGACTACGCTTTCGTCACCACGGTGGTCGAGTTCCCGTTCGTCATCATGGTGAACGCGGAGTCGCCTTTCAGGACGCTGCGCGACCTCATCGACGCGGCCAAGGCCAGGCCCGGCAAGCTGACGTTCGCCACGCCCGGCGTGCGCACCACGCAGCACCTGACGGGCGAACTGCTGAAAGTGACGGCGGGGATCGACCTGCTGCATGTGCCTTTCAAGGGCAGTGCGTTCACCGACCTGATCGCAGGAAGGCTCGATTCGCTGATCGCGGCGCCTGCCGTGTCCACGCCGCAGATCAAGGGCGGCAAGGTGCGCGCGATCGGCGTCACCGGGCGGCAACGGATCGAGTCGTTGCCGGACGTGCCGACGTTTGCGGAGACCCTGCCCGGGTTCGAGGTCTATTCGTGGCTCGGGCTGGCCGCGCCCGCGAAGACGCCTGCTTCCGTGGTCGAGCGCTTGAATGCGGACGTCCGCGCGGTGATCGCGCAGGAGGCCGTGCGTGCGCGGCTGCTCGCCACGGGGAGCCTGGTTGGGGGCAGCACTTCGGAGGCGATGCGTGCGCGGGTGGAGGCCGATATTCGCAAGTGGAAGGGGCTGGCGGAGCGCGTGAAGCTTGATGCCTGAGAAAAGGCTAATGGCAACATATTGGCTGGAGACTGGCTCCTGGCGCGGACATTTGCCTGAAAGTGGCAGTATTGGATAGTCGCCGGGATGCTGCCTAACCGGGTCCTCAGGGCGCGCCTGAATGTGGCCGCGCTGGTGGTCCTCGTGGTCGGACTGCTCCTCGGGGCGCTGGTCTACGCGACTTCCGACGAAGTGCCCGAGGCCGCCGTCGGCTACATCGTCGCCGACGGGGTCAGCTACCCGATCACGCCTGCGCAGTCGAAGGCCTACCAGCGCGACCTGGAGCGCGCGGCTGCGCTGGGGATCGTGGGCGGGCTGTGGATGGCGCAGGCTTTGTTGCCGAGGTATGCCGAGGCGCAGACGATTTCTTTCACGGACACGCGGATCAAGGCTTTGTATGTGACGTATCCGTCGCCCGGGGGGAGTTCGGGGGCCATGCGCGGGTACCTGGTGCAGCCTGCCGGTACAGGTCCTTTTCCGTGCGTGCGGGTGATCCACGAGAACCGCGGGCTGAATCCTTATATCGAGGACGTTGCCCGTCGTGCTGCCGTGGACGGGTTTTTGGCTTTTGCGGCGGATGGGCTGTTTCCCGTGGGCGGGTATCCGGGGAACGACGACGACGGGCGGACTTTGCAGGCCGGGCTGGAGCAGTCGAAGCTGCGCACCGACCTGTTGAACGGTGCCCGGTTCCTGAAGGCGCACAAGCTGTCGAACGGGAAGCTCGGTGCTACCGGGTTCTGCTTTGGCGGCGGTGTGGTGAACTGGCTCGCCGCGACTATGGGTGCGGATCTTCAGGCCGGGGTGCCTTACTACGGCGCGGCTGCGGAGACTGCTTCCGTGCCGAAGATCAAGGCGCCTTTGCTGATCCAGTACGCGGAGAACGACGAACGGATCAATGGGATGTGGCCGGTTTACGAGGGCGCGCTGAAGGCGTCCGGGGTGAAGTACGAGATGCACATGTACCCGGGGACGCAGCACGGGTTTCATAATAATTCGACGCCGAGGTATCAGGAGGCGGCGGCGAAGTTGTCTTGGGAGAGGGCGGTGGGGTTTTTTAGGAAGAGTCTTCTCTGATTTGTTGCGAGGCCCAACGGTTGCCAGACGCAGGCGGGGGTCGAGCAGTGATGTATGGAAAAAGAACAGTGTCCCGCGGGGAATTCAGAACAGGCCGGCAGTTTCTCGCCATGAGCCCCAAGTTGCAGTATGAGAAAATGCCAATGTGAAGATACGAGGGAGCTTTCTTGGCGGCTAGCGCGAGCAGCCCGGCAGCGAGCGGGCCCGCGGGTAGTTACTTCGAGGCACAAGTCGGTGCCGCGTATCTGCTCGCCCTGCTGACAGGAAGCGAGCCCCGCGGACTCCCTGGCACCACGATCGATTCGATCAAACTCCAACGTGCTGAGGAGGGACACCCTCTTGATGATGTGATTGTGCACGCGCACGACGGACGCGGTGGCCCGGCGGTGCTGGAGATTCAGGTCAAGCGCACGATCAGCTTCACTCCGTCCGATGAGGTATTTCAGAAGGTCGTCGAGCAGATCGCACGAGCTTCGCAGCTGGCCGATTTTTGGACTTCGCGGCATGAGCTGGCCATCGCAGCCGCCCGAACCTCGCGAAAGATCGACGGCGCATATCAGGACGTGCTCACTTGGGCACGAAAGCTGGATGACGCCGCTACATTTTTTGCCCGCATCGATCGTCCCGGCTCTGCCAATGACGACATGCGCACGTTCGTCGGGACGTTCAGAGCGCACCTTCAGAGCTCAGGCGTGCTCAGCGACGACAACAGCGTGTGGCGGTTGCTACGCAGGCTGCAGATTCTCGTATTCGACTTCACAGCACAAGGCTCCGCATCGGAGGACCTTGCAAGGGAGCGAGCAGTTCGCGCACTACACGCCGATGACGGCGCGCGAGCCGGAGGTCTTTGGTCTGCCCTAATCGAACTCGCCTTGAGATCGGCTGCGAGCGGGGGCGAGCTTAAGCGCGGGGATCTGATTCAGGAACTAAGCAGCCAGGGTTTCCGTCTCGCCGGGGAGCATCGCTATTCGACGGCCCGAGCGGCTTTGGTCGAAGCTTCGCGCCACGCACTGGATGACATAGCTGATCAGGTCGGTGGTGCGAAGCTGACGCGCCATGAACTTGTGAGCGCTGTCCATGGTGCGTTGGACGTTGGGCGGTATGTCGAGATTCGTGGAGACGCAGGCGTCGGCAAATCTGGTCTGCTCAAGCATCTCGCTGAGCAGACGGCAATGGAGGCGCCTGTCATTGTGCTCAGCCCGAATAGGACGACTCCGAGGGGATGGACGGCTCTACGTGCTGTGATTGGATTTGACGGCAACGCGCGTGAGCTACTGACTGATCTTGCCGGTGACGGGGCCGCCATACTGTTCATCGATAGTCTGGATTTCTTTAAGGAAGACGAGCGTCGAACAGTCGTAGACTTGGTTCGGGAGGTTTCGAACGTCCCCGGATTCGCCGTCATCGCGACCGCACGCCGCAATTTTGGTATCGATGAGCCCAACTGGCTGCCGGCCGAAGCACTACGTCGCCTTGGCTGCGTCGACCCGATCGTGATCGGCGAGCCCAACTCGGCGGAGGTCGAGGAGATACGGCAAGCCGCGCCCGGGCTCGCCTTTCTGCTTGCGGACAGCCATCCGGCCCGTCACGTCGCACGTAACCTTTTCCGTCTGGACCGCCTAGGAGCAGGTGCGGTCTCGGTATCGATGCCGCGCAGCGAGGTCGACATGGCGCTGCACTGGTGGCAAACGGCGGATAGTGCGCCAGGCGAGAACCAGCGGGAACGCGCCAGGGTCCTGAGAGTGCTGGCAGAACAGGCGCTGATCCGAGCTGAACCACTTGAGATCAAAGACCAACCCGCCGATGCCGTCAGCGCGCTGATTGCGAGCGAAACCCTGCGGGACTTGGGCGGCGATCGTGTTTCATTCAAACATGATGTCCTGCGGGAATGGGCGATCGGCAGTCTTCTGCACGCTGAACCGGAGAGGATTGGTCAGCTGCCACTCGCACGACCCGCGTCAGCGGCTCATGCACGAGGAGTTGAGCTGGCCGCGCGCATGGCGATTGAGCGGTCTGGCGACAGTAAAGCGTGGGAGTCATTGCTCCAACGTCTAAGCGGCGCGGATATGCACGGTTCCTGGCGCCGGGCCGCGTTGCTTGCGCTGATCCGATCGGAGGTCAGCCCTGAATTGCTGACGCGAGCGGCTGACTATCTGTTTGCGGGCCGTGGAGTGCTGCTTCGCGAGCTGATCCGTGTCGTGATCGCCGTTGAATCGGAACCGGCAGCACGCCTATTTTCCTCAATCGGCATAAATCCGGCCACGATTCCCACGAGCCTCCACGTGCCGAGCGGCCCATCGTGGTATCGCCTGACTGTCTGGATTCTGAGTCTTGGCGACAAGCTGCCGAATGCGGCCATTCCCGACGCCGTCGATCTCTTCATCGCATGGTCCGGCGGAGTGCTTGGTGTCGATCCACTCACACCCGTGCTCCAGGCGCGGCTCCTCGGATGGCTGAACGAAATCGAAACGGCCCGTGACAATGCGACGCTTAAGGACCTGCGCGAGCCGTTTGGCGGTGAGATCGACTATGACCGCATGCGGTCCCTGGAATCCGACATCCGAAGCGCCTTTCTGTTGTTCGCGAGCCGAACTCCCCAGCTCGCTGTGGACTACCTCAGGCGTTTGGGAAGTCGCCGGCGCGGTGAAGACGCCATTCATGGCATCCTGAAGTTCCGCGGGACCCTCGCTCAGGCGGCGCCTGCTGAGCTCGCCGAACTCACCGCGAATGCTCTCATTCGGAAGCCTGACAAACAGGACCGGCGGCGTCGCGATGAAAGAGAGGAACCTTTCGAGTATGTAGATCATGACTTTCTCCCGGTGTCGCCGTCGCAGGGCCCGTTTCTTGATCTACTGACGCATTCGCCACAGCATGGCCTTGCGCTGATCCGGAGGCTCGTAGACCACGCGGTCTCGTTCTATAGCGGTGGCCGCGAGCCCGGCGCCGATGCGATCACAGTCGTCTTTTGCGACAGCGAGCGTAGCTTCCCTTGGCAACGTTCCTACTACTGGTCGAGGGACGCGAACGGCAACTACAGCGTGACTTCTGCGCTCATGGCGCTCGAGGTCTGGGCGCATCGGCGGATCGAGGCTGGCGAGAGCTTTGACACCGTTCTTCCTGACGTGCTCGGCCCAGCGGGCAGTCCAGCTGCGTACTTGCTGATTGCGGTGGATCTCGTCCTGTCTCACTGGCCAAAGTCGCGGGATTCTGCAATTCCCTTTCTCGCCTCTCCTGAGCTGCTGAGCCTCGATCGGGAGCGACAACTACACGACGGATTCGAGTATCCGGATTTTTTTGGACTCAAGGCACTGCAGAAAGAGCCGAGCGGCACTGCCAGCCTCGCGGATCTAATGAAGCGCCCATCCCGCAAGGTATCGCTCGAATACCCGCTGGGGAACATTGCCGTTCACGGACCAGCCGCGACGCGGAAACAGCTTGCGGAACTGCTGAGGCAAGTGGCAGAACGGCTGGGCCCGCCCGAGCCGAAGTCGACCATGAGAGACCCACGCCTGATGGTCGTGTATGCGCTCAACCTTCTCGATCCTGCCAACTGGCAGGACGCCACCGTCACTTTGCGCGACGGTTCTACATCATCGGTACGTCAGTATTTGTCGCCAGAAGCGGAGAGGAAGCACCTGGAGGCCTTGCAGGCGGAATCAGCGCCAAAGAACGCCGATACCGACATGCAGCTTGCGCTTAACGCTGCGCTCGATGATCCGTCTCGCTCGTCCCCCGAGTTCGCCGCCGCTGCCGTGAAATGGGCGCAGTCAACTACCGACTCGCAAGGAAGCGTGGACGAAGCACGCATGCGCGATCAAGTAATCGTGGCCGCGGCGATGATCGCGATGAGAGACGGCGATGCGGAACTGCGAGCCTCGAAAGCTGAATGGGCGCGTGGAATTTTCGCCACAGTTTTGGGGGCTGAGACCGACCCCGCGCCTAGGTTCCGCGACGGGCTGCGATTCAATTCCGTTGCAATGGCGTTTGTTGGCACCGTCCACAAGGCCAGGGAGAGCGCACGTCCGGAGCAGATTCAGGGCATTTTGCGGATCGCTGCTCATGGCGACCCGGCTGCGGCCCATGGACTCGGCCCCGTGGCCGATGTGCTCGCTTTCATCGACGAGCGACTGCTGCGTGCAGTGCTTCGATGTGCTTTTGCGTCGTGCATTCAGCGAGGGCGCAACCGGGACGCGACGGATGAGGAGCGTTCCTCAGATCGCGATCAGAGGCGCCAGAAGCTTGATGCTGCCGTCGACGCAGAAATGGCATGGTTGAGTGGGCCAGGAGCGGAGCCCGAATGGCCGGCCTTTCCAGGTGAGGAGGTTCGGCGGCGCCGACACCTTCGGCTCCCGGGCAGCCCCGCCGAATCGCGGGAGCCTGCCAAGAGGCCACCCGACGAGTACGTCCACCATCAGGCTGCGGCCCTATGGCTAAGGAGCGCCAATCGCCTAGGCGACGTCTCGACGCATTCGTGGCTGCGCGATATCGCGAGGGTCTACGGCCCTTGGACGATGGCTGCGAATGGCGCGGGCCTCGACCAAAACGAAGACATCGACAACCCACCTAGGGAGTGGAACAACGCGTACTTCGATCTCCTGGCGCGTGCGCTCACTGGACTATCGCTCCCGGCGATCGAGCAGCTTGCGCTCGAACCATTGGTATCGTTACCGGACGAGCCGTTCTTCGATGCCGTTGCCGACTTCGTACGAAGCGTTGACGCCGTGTATTTCGGCGGGCACGGAATCACCGAAACGGCCGCGGTAGCAATTCGAAGCAAGCTGGTGGAACGCTTGATGGAAAGCAACGGATGGACGTGGATGGTGACCAGCCGGTCGCCATCCATAGAGCGGCACATTGGATCGGCCATTTCCACGCTGTTTTTCAATCAGAATGGGTACGCGCCCGCGAAGTGCTACGTTTTACCGCCAGGGATCGATCGCATCCAACCGTTCTTGCCTGTTCTGGAGCGGCTTGCGAGGAATGGGCCGTCTCTATCAGTCGCTTCCGTTGCGATGAATCTTCTCGAAGTTTCCCCGAGACCAACCCATCTTCCATTCGTCGTCGCAGCCGCAAAATCATGGGTGGATCATTATCCAGACGACACACGTTTCTGGGTCGACTACGGAATCGGCCGCCGCGTATGCGTTTGGCTCGAAAATGTTCTTGCCCAAGACACGGCGTTACTTGGCGAGAACCATCCCTTTCGAATGGATGTAGACCGAATTCTTGCCGCGCTGGTCCGAGTCGGTGTAGTAGACGCTCGGCGGATTGAGCAGTCATTCGCGACCCGATGAAAATGTTCGTGGTCGTGATAGTCCCTCATTGGGTAAATGACCGAGTCAATTGTTCGAATAACCGGTTCTTGGCGATACCTCGCTAGGAACATTGCTTGGCTCGCGCCTAAGTCGATCATAGCGGCGCGATCGTTGTGACAGCCTTCATGGTCGGTGGCAGCAGCATCAGGCTCCTACTCGGTGTCTTTGGGCTCTAAGCCTTCCACATCCTGGTGTCATACCTGTAATCCACCATCCTCTTTACCCGCACCCGCCTGAAATCCGCATGCGCCGGATTGACCAGCACGTTGAACTCCCCGCGAGTCAGCACCGATGGCACCCGTAGCGCGACGGACCGCCCGCTCCGTACCCACTCGGCCCCGATCCGGGCAGTGCCCGACCCCGGCGGCGTGGAGTCCCAATCCGCAGGCAACGAAGAAGCAGGCAGGTCCGCCACCAACCCGTCCGGCACTTCGATCTCCACCGCCACAAGCGCAACGGCCTTGCTGAGCGACTCGAAGTGGACGAAGAACTCGAGGGCGGCCAAGGACAGTGACTGCGCGCAATAGGCGATCCGCACACCCCTATGGTGCCACCGTCCCCCGACCAGCAACCCCCCGGCCCCG
The DNA here is from genome assembly GCA_965279075.1 of Burkholderiales bacterium. GTDB lineage: Bacteria > Pseudomonadota > Gammaproteobacteria > Burkholderiales > SG8-39 > SZAS-79. The sequence goes on from CBDIHI010000012.1 coordinate 404,560, forward strand.
CCGAGCGGGTCGGAGGCGTACTTCTTTTTCGCCAGCCGGTGGACGAGCATCAGGCCAGGTAGCCGTGTTCCATCTGGAGCAGGAGGTCCTCGACCTGCTGGGCGCCGATGTCGGTGCTGATGAGGTCCTGCGGGATTTCGTTGCCGAGGGCGGCCTGCGGCCGGGAGAGCCATTCCATGGCGTTGTCGCCGTCCTCGAGGACTTCCTCGGCCAACCCCAGGACCTTCGCGGTGCGGACGAGGCGGTCGGAAAACACGGAATCGAGCAGCCTGGCCGGCTCGTCCTGCCAGCGGATGAAGGTCTTCTCGCTGACGCCGAGGGCCTGGCACATGTACTTGTTGCTGAGGCCGGTGTGTTCCTTGAAGGCGATGACGCACCTCACCGGCAGGCCGGACACGATCGAATGGTGCAGGTCGAGCGTGGATTTCCACACCGGTGTCCCTATGGCCTTCGTTCCACCCAGGTTCTGGAATATCAAGGCCAGCTCAGGCATGGCGACGCTCCTAGTCGGATGACATTTATCAGTATATTAGCTGACATTTGTCAGTAGAGCCGTTTGTTCGGACATCGTGATCGCTTTGATAACGCGTTATCAAGTAAAGCCAGATTGACTGTCTTCGTTCGTGCGCTGCGGGACCAAAGCTGAAATAACGCGAATTACACTCGGCCTTTATTTCATATTTTTATGGTTTATTGAATTAACTCAAGACAAGCGCTTTTGGCCAGCTGAGGAGATGAAATAAGGCCCGGGAAGAATTCTAATTATTTCAATAAATGATATATTATTGAAATATGGAGCCATTTAACTCGAGAGCAGGACAAACGGCTGCGCAGGCTACCGGCTACCTTGCATACATTCCGGCACCCTTACCCCCGGATCCCGCAGTGGCTCTCGACCCGGAGGCCATTGACCTCCTCTCCCGAGCCGACCAAGCGCTAGGGAAACTGGACGGGGTCGCGACGCATTTGCCCAATCCGGACCTCTTCGTGGGCATGTATGTACGCAAAGAAGCACTGCTCAGCTCGCAGATCGAAGGCATTGAATCCACGCTGGATGAGGTCATTCGGTTCGAGGGGGGCGAAGGGCCGGCGGAAGGCAAGCGGCTCCGCGACACCGAGGAAGTCGTCAACTACGTCCGAGCCCTGAATTTTGGGATCAAGCGACTTGAAGAACTGCCGCTCTGCCTACGGTTGTTCCGCGAGATTCACGCCGAGCTGATGCATGGGGTCCGGGGTGAAGGCAAGGCGCCGGGCGAATTCCGGGCGACCCAGAACTGGATAGGCGCAAAGGGGGCGACCCTTGCGAATGCGGCATTCGTGCCGCCGCCGGTACCGCAAATGAACGAGGCACTGGGCAATTTGGAGAAATTTCTTCACGCGAGACGCGAACAACCCGGGCGCCCACACTACCCCGTCATCGTTGAATGCGCGCTCGTGCATGCGCAATTTGAAACCATCCATCCCTTCCTGGATGGCAATGGCCGATTCGGGGCGGCTCCTAATTGCATTACTGCTGCACGAGCGACGTGTTCTCTCGCAGCCGTTGCTCTACATCAGTCTTTACCTCAAGGGAAACCGCCTGGAGTATTACGACAGGCTCACGGCCGTCCGCAAGAATGGGGATTGGGAAGGCTGGCTCAAGTTCTTCCTGAAAGGCGTGGAGCAAACGGCGCTCGATGCCGTGGAGACGGCAGGAAAGGTGATTGCGTTTCGTGAACGAGTAATGCGCACTGCCAGCGACCTTGGCGCCAATGAACTGAAGTTCGCCGAGTTCCTGTTCGGTCATCCGCTGACCGACATTCAAACTGGCCAAAAGCAGCTGGGCGTCTCCTACAACACCGCGTCTGCCGTCATCGGACGGCTCGAAAAGGCCGGTCTCCTCAAAGAAACCACTGGCAAGCAGCGCAACCGCATATTCCGATTTGGCGCCTATCTCGATCTATTTGAAGAGCCGACGCCTGCGGCGACAAGAGTCTAGAGTCCCTTGCTCTCCAGCCAGTTCATGAGGATGTCGGCGACACAGGCGCCCTAAAAAAATCTAGCGACGTCCAGCCCCGCCGCCTTTCCCGCATCCGCCATGGTCTTGTCCGCGGTGGCCAGTTGCCGGCAATGAATGCCCTGGGCAATCGCGAGATGCAGGGCATCCAGGGTCCGCAACGGGTACCTGCCGAGGCGCTCGATCATTCCCAGCGCCGCGATCATGTGCTCGTCCGCGACGGGGTGCACCAGCAACGATCCCGCATTGACATCCTTCTCGAACGCCGCGTAGACGCGCGTTTCGATGGCCTTGGTGATCTCGCCGGCCCGCCGGCGCCGGGCGAGCAGGCAGCGGAGTTCGACGACGGTCAGGCGGCTGATGGCTGCATCCGGCCGTGCCCGGATGTATTCCTCGAACGCCTCGGAGAATGGTTCGTTGAGATACCACTTCGCCAGCGCGCTGGTGTCCAGATAGGGACCCACTAACGCTCATCCCGCTCCGAGCGAACGTGCGCTTCGCTGCCCTTTTTCAGGCGCGGCATGCTGGCGCGCAAGTCCGCATGCGACGGCATCGGCCGCTTGCCGGCCAGCGGGAGCAGGCGCGCGATCGGCCGGCCGTGGCGAGTGACCACCACCTCTCCCTCACGCGACACCAGCTCGTCGATTTGCGCCAGTTCCCTGCGAACTTCGCGGATGCTGAGGCTTTTCATGTCAATCCTTGATGTGTCACAACATATATTATTGTGTCACAAGGGCATTTTCAGCGCAATCGGTGCAGCCGGGACACGACCTGCTGGGCTCCGATGTCCGTGCTGATGAGGTCCCGCGGGATTTCGTTGACGAGGGCGGCTTCCCACACCGGTCGGCCGACTGTCTTCCTCCCGACGAGCTGCCGAAATATCAAAGCTGGTGCATGCATGGCAACGCCTCTACACATGATTGACGAGACCTCGAATAACGTTGTCAAATAGTCAACATGCTGCACTCTTTCGATCCCATTCAAGCCCTCTGCGGAAGCGCAGCCCGCTTCCGCCTCGTGAGGGCCCTTTACGAAGCTCCCGCGAAGGCATTTCACCTTCGGGGGCTAGCGGCTGCCGCAGGCGTGGACCCGAGCCAGGTCCATAGGCTGCTTCGTGAGTTCGTAGCCGCCGGCCTTTGCCAGGAGGTCCCGGATGTGCCGTTCAAGAAATACAAGGCGGCCGAGGGTCATCCGCTGATGCGTGCGTTGGCCGAGACCTTTCGTACCGAAGGGCCCGCGGACGATGACGCTGAACAAGTTGACCTGGCCAAGGCGCCGGTGCTGCGTTCGTTGCTCCATTCAGGTCGAGAGCGCACACACGTTCCCGCGCGCGAAGCCTTCCGGCACTACGAAAACAATTGGCGGACGATTCGGAGTGAGCCGATGGGCGCGAAGGAAAAAAAGCTTCTCGAGCGCTTGAAGAAGGTCTACGGACGCGGCCTCATCAACGGCTGAGCATCTCAGGAATCGGTTCCGTGCCGGCCATGCGCTTGCAATATTCATCCATATGTATTAATATAAGCCCATGGACCTCGACGACACCCTCATCGCCCTTGCCGACGACACCCGCCGCGGCATCCTCAAGCGCCTCGCTACCGGCGAGGCGAGGGTGACCGAGGTGGCCGAGCCGTTCGACATCTCGCTCAACTCGGTCTCCAAGCACATCCGCATCCTCGAGCGCGCCGGGCTGGTGAGCCGGCGCATCGCGGGCCGCGACCACTTCCTGTCGCTGCAGCGCGGGCCGTTCGACGAACTCACGCAATGGATGCTCCAGACGCGCGAATTCTGGAATACGCGGCTCGACACGCTCGAAGCCGTGCTGCGCGCCGAGGACGCCATCGCCGCCGCCAAGAACCCACCCGCAAAGAAACCTTCCCCAAGGAGAAAGAAATGAACCAGGCCGCAAAGACCCTGCCCTCGACCTTCATCGAACCCGGCACCGTGAAGCTGGAGCGCCTGCTCCCCGGTCCCGTGGAGCGCATCTGGGCACTACCTCACCGAGTCCGACAAGCGCGCCACCTGGCTGGCCGCGGGCGAATTCGACCTGCGCGTCGGCGGCAAGGTGCGCCTCGAATTCGACAACAGCAGGCTGCCGAACGACACAGCCGGGCTGGCGAAACACCCGGGCACCGGCGTCCACGCGTTCACCGGCACGATCACGCGCCTGGAGACCAACCGGGTCCTGTCCTACACGTGGATCTGGGGCGACAACGAAACGGACGTGACCTACGAGCTGAAGCCGCAGGGGAAAGACGTGCTGCTCACCATCGTCCACCATCGCCTGAAGCCGCGCGAAACGGCGCTCGGCGTGACGGCGGGCTGGGACGTCCACACGGGCATCCTCGCCGACATCCTCAACGGCGTGCAGCCGCGCCCGTTCTGGACGACGCACGACGAACTGCAGGCGGTATACGCCGCAAGGGCCTAGCCCGGCCTTACGCCCACAGCCTCTTCGAGGCGATCTTCGCGCCTTCCACCAGCGCCTGCAGCTTCGCCCACGCCACGTCCGGGTGCATCTCGTCCCCCGCCCGTGACGTGGCGAAGCCGCAATCGGTCCCCGCGATGACACGCTCGCGCCCGACGATGGCGGCGAACTTCTCGATGCGCTCCGACACCAGCTCGGGGTGCTCGACCTGGTAGACGCAATGCGAGACGACGCCGGGGATCAGGATCTTGTCGTCGGGCAGCTTCACGTCCTTCCACACCGCCCACTCGTGCTCGTGCCGCGGGTTGGCGGCCTCGATGGAGTAGCCCTGCGCGCGGACTTTCAGCATCAGGTCGACGTAGTGCTTGAGTTCCAAGTCGTGCACGCGCGGCGCGACATTGATGCTGTAGCATGTGTGGAAGCGCACCCGGTCCTCGGGGATGCCCTTGAGCGAGTGGTTCAGCGCCTCGACGCGCTGCTCGATCCACTTGCGGTTCTCCTCGTAGGTGAGCCCGGGCTCGCGGTTGAAGTGCGTGATCAGCCGGGGGTCGTCGATCTGAAGCACGAACCCGGCCTCCACCACGGCCTTGTATTCCTCGCGCATGGCCTCGGCCAGCGCGAACAGGTACTCCTCGTCGGTCTTGTAGTACTGGTTCTCGAAATACATCTCGAGGTTGGTGGGCGAGATGCCGGTGATGAAGACCTCGGACGCCGGCACCCCGGCGGTGGCGGCCTTCAGGTGCGCGATGTCGGCCTGCACCTCGGCGTGCCCTGCGTAGGTGATCGGCCCGGTGCAGACGAGCGACACCACGTCCTCGGGCCGCCCGGTCAGCACGCGGCGCGCGCCGAACATCTTGCGCATCTCTTCGTACACGGACGGGAAGGCGAGGGCGTCGCGCGTGGGGCGGGCGATGTGGCGCGGCGGGCGCTTCACGCGCTCGAGCCCGCCGATGCGCGTGTTCGCGTAGGTCGCGAAGCTCGCCCGGCCGTGCTCGCCGTCGTTGATGATGTCGATGCCGAGGTCCATCTGCCGTTTCACTGCGGCGGCGACGGCGGCAGTGATTTCCTTTTCCAGCGCCACGGGGTCGTAGGGCTCGCCCGAGTCCTTGGCGTGCAGCGGCCCCAGCATTTCGCGCGGACGCGGCAGGCTGCCCACGTGGGTGGTGAGGATCTTCTGTTCGCTGTGTTTCATTCGGGGGCGCGCCGGTCTGGGAGGGAGTGAGCGAGAATAGCAGGCACAAAACCAGAACAGGAGAGGGGACATGAAACTGTTCACCGGAGGGCTGGCCCTGGCCTGCGCGCTGTTCGCGATGCCCGCATCCGCCCAGGAGTACCCGGCCAAACCCATCCATATCATCGTGCCGCTTGCCGCGGGCGGCGGCACGGACCTGCTCGCACGCGTGCTCGCCGCCAAGCTGCGCGACCGCTTCGGCCAGCCGGTGACAGTGGAGAACCGCTCGGGCGCGGCGGGCAACATAGGTGCGGACGTAGTGTTCCGGGCGCCCCCGGACGGCTACACGCTGCTCTTCACGCAGCCGGGGCCGCTGGTGGTGAACAAGGCGCTGTATGCGAAGCTCGCCTTCGACCCGGAGCAGTTCGTACCGGTCGCGCTGGTGTCGCAGCAGGACATCATGCTGGCGGTGAACCCGAAGGTCCCGGCCAACACGCTGCAGGAACTGATCGCCTACGCAAAGGCCAACCCCGGCAAGCTGAACTTCGGCTCCAGCGGCGCGGGCAGCGCCCCGCACCTTGCGGCGGAGCTGTTCAGCTCGATGGCCGGCGTCAAGATGGTCCACGTGCCGTACAAGGGTAGCGGCGAATCGCAGGCGGCCACGCTGGCCGGGCAGGTGGACCTGACCTTCTTCGCTTTCAGCTCGGCGCTGCGCCACGTCAAGGCGGGCAAGCTGCGCGCGATCGCGGTCACCGCGACGAAGAGGAACGCCCAGTTGCCGGGAACACCTTCGATTTCCGAGGTGATCCCCGGCTACAGCGCCACCTCGTGGACCGCGCTGGTCGCGCCGCCCGGCACGCCCGCGGCGGTGGCGGGCAAGCTCGCGCAGGCGGTGACGGAGATCGTCCGGCAGCCCGACGTGCAAAGCCGGCTGGTGGACGCAGGCGACGAATCCTTCGACCTGTCGCAGGCGCAGATGGCCGCTTTCCTGAAGGAGGAGGCGCAGCGCTGGGGCACGCTGATCCGGTCGCTGGGGATCCAGGCACAGTAGCCCTGCGCCGGCGCGCCGGAAAGCAGGAATTGTTTGAGGTTCACAGGATTTCGCCGAAATGTAATCCGGAGAACGGCTCCAGGAGCCGCTCTTCGGGGAGTTGATGTACCGGTATCGGTACAGTTACCCGCGGATCAGGTCCCGCGCCCCCACAGCCCGCAGTACCTGCGCGCAATGAAAGGCAGTCCGGCCGCATAGCCCGGCCAGCTTTCGTACTTCGGCAGCTTGAACTCCTTCTCGGCGGTGTCCCAGCACTTGCCGTCCTGGGCGAGGACCTTCATCTCGGCCGAGGCGTCGCGCAGCAGCTGCAGCTGGTCTTCCGCGTCCTTCTTGGTGCCCAGGCGATCCCCGGGCCCGGGGTGGCCGGGGATCATCGTCGCCCAGTCGAGCGCGAGCACTTTCTCGATGAACGCCTCGGTCTCCAGCGGGTGGAAGTCGAGCATGCCGCGTCCGGGCACGGTGCCGACGGGAATCGTGTCGACGACGAACAGCACGCGCTCCTGCGGCAGGCGCATGACCAGCGTCGAGTCGGAGTGGTTGAGGCCGAGGTAGGAAAGCTCGAGGATGGTGCCACCGAGCCGGATCACGCGGCCGCCGTCGCCGACGGTCTCGTCGGGCAGCACGGTGTGCGGGTCTTTGAGGACCTTCAGGCGCTCGGCGCCGCGGTGGTGAGCGACGACGGTGGCGCCGGCGTCCTTGAACGCCTTGCCGCCGGCGATGTGGTCGTAGTGGTGGTGGCTGTAGACGAGGTACTTGATCGGCTTGTCGGTGACCTTGCGGATCTCGTCCACGTAGGCCTTGCCGCCGGTGGGCCGGCCGTAGGCGACGGGGTCGGTGGCGATCACACCCTCGGAGGTCACGATGAACATGGACTGGTGGCCGCCGTTCCTGAACACGTAGACGTTGTCCGTGCCGGGGACCTTGGTGGTCTGGATGGCGGGACGGGCGGCCGGCTGGGCCTGGACGGCGGTGGCGAGGCTGAAACCCGCGAGCGCGAGCAACGCGGCGCCGAAGGTGGGCAGGGAAATGCGCAGCATGGGGGTACTCCAGGGGGACCGGCCGATAGCGCGCGCCGGGCTGGCGTGCGCTGAGGGGTATCGGGTCGGTCGGAACTCAGGTGCAGTCTACGAATATCGCCGCGCGGGTCAAGACGCAGCGCAATGTATATTGCCGCATGGCTTCCCCCTCCATGCCGCCGGACAGCCCGCAGCGCTGGCTGGTCCTCGGCGTGCTCGCCTTCGCGCGGATCGCGATGGGCTTCCAGTTCCAGGCGGTGGCCTCGGTGTCGCCGCAGCTGGTGGCCGAATTCGGCATCGACTATGCCTCGGTCGGCACGCTGATCGGCCTGTACCTGCTGCCGGGCGTGGTGCTGGCGATGCCCGGCGGGCTGCTCGGCCGGCGTTTCGGCGAGAAGCGCATGGTGCTTGCAGGCCTCGCGCTGATGACGGTGGGCGGCGCGATCAGCGGGATGGGCGAGTCCTACGCGATGCTGGTGGCCGGGCGCACGATCACGGGTGTGGGCGTGGTGCTGCAGTTCGTGCTGATGACCAAGATGTTGGCCGACTGGTTCAAGGGGCCCGAACTGATCTGGGCCATGTCGCTGTACCTGAACGGCTGGCCGGTGGGCATCGGCATCGCGCTGGTCACGCAGGCCGGCATGGCGAACGCCTGGTCCTGGCGCGGCGTGTTTTTCGCCACGGCCGTGTTTTGCGCGTTGACGTTGGTCGTGCTCGCGATGCTCTACCGCAACCCGCCGGGCCAGGCCACGGCCGTGCCGGGCGCGGCGATCACCGGCCTGTCGAAGCGCGAGTTCCTGATGGTCAGCTTCGCCGGCATGACCTGGACCTTCGTGAACGCCGGCTGGATCATTACGGTCAGCTTTTCGCCCGGGTACCTGCGCTCGCAGGGCATCGAGTTCGGTGAAGCGGCCCGGGTGGCGAGCCTGGCGACGTGGCTGGGCGTGGTCGGCTTGCCGCTCGGTGGCTGGCTCGCCTCGCGCCTGGGGCGGCCGAACGCGTTCATCGTGGTGTCCATCGTGATCGGCGGACTCGCCGTGCTGGCGATTCCCTACTCGACCGCGTACGTGCTCTGTTTCTCGATGATCGGCCTGATCGTGTTCCTGCCGGCGGGCATCATGGCCGCGTTGCCGATCGAGGTGCTGCGCCCCGAGACGCGCGCGACCGGGCTGGGCCTGTTCTACACGTGGTGGTACCTCGGCGTGGCCGGGCTGCCGCCGGTCGCAGGCTGGGCCTACGACGTGACCGGCTCGGCCGCCGCGCCGCTCCTCTTCGCCGCGGCGCTGGTGTTCCTCACGCTGGTCTCGTTATTGCTTTTCCGGTGGTGCCAGCGCCTGCCGGGAACGGCGCCGGCCTGAGGGCGGATTGACATGGGCAAGGTGACACTGACGCGCGAAAGCATCCTCGACGGCACGCTGCGGGCGTCCGCGACGGCGCTGCTCGGCCCGGGGGCGAAGTTCATGACGGACGAGGAGCGCACGCTGCAGATCGCGGGGATGCTCGCGCAGTCGCCGAACCCCGAGCGGGTCTGGGTGTTCGGTTTCGGCTCGCTCATCTGGAACCCCGCCTTCCACTATGCCGAGCGGCGCACCGCGCACGTGCACGGCTTCCACCGCCAGTTCTGCCTGTGGGCCAAGGCGGGGCGCGGCAGCCCGGAGCGCCCGGGCCTGATGCTGGCGATCGAGCGCGGCGGCAGCTGCCACGGCGTCGCCTACCGGATCGCGCCCGACAAGGTGGCATCCGAGCTCGACGTGCTGTGGCGCCGCGAGATGCTGACCGGCGCCTACCGGCCGGTGTGGGTGGCGGCGCGCACGCCGCAGGGCATCGAGCACGCGATCACGTTCGCCGCCAACCGTTCGCACGAGCGTTACGTGCGCGGGCTGGACGTGCACGAAACCGCGCAACTGCTGGCCACGGGCTCGGGGCCGCTGGGCACCTGCTGTGACTACCTTTTCGACACCGTATCGCACCTGCGCGACCTCGGCATCCGCGACAAGCGGCTGGAAGTGCTGGAGGCGGCCGTGCGTGCGAAGCGGGAGGGGAAGGTTCCGGCCTAGGGCCTGCGCTTTTCCATCACCTTCGGGTTCACCACGTTGGTCGGCGTCCCCGCGGCGTAGGCGACCACCTGGTTGAAGATGTCGGTGAACTGGAGTTCGTACTCGTCGCGGGTCACGTAGCCGATGTGCGGCGTGGCGACGACGTTGGGCAGCTTCAGCAGCGGGTCGTCGACGTTCCTCAGCGGCTCTTCCTCGAACACGTCCACCGCGGCGCGCCCCGGGCGGCCGGCGCGTAATGCGGCGACCAGCGCGCCCGGCTCGATCAGCGGCGCCCGGCTGGTGTTGACGAGGATCGCGGAGGGCTTCATCCGCGCGAGGTCGGCGGCGGTGACGATGCCACGCGTGTCCTTGACGAGGCGCATGTGGAGCGACAGCACGTCGCTCTGTTCGAACAACGCCTCCTTGGACGCAGCGGCCTCGTAGCCGTCGGCCTTCGCCTTCGCCCGGGAGTCCTCGCGCGCCCAGACCACCACGCGCATGCCGAAAGCCCTGCCGTAGCCCGCGACTTCGACGGCGATGCGGCCGTAGCCGTAGAGGCCGAGCGTCTTGCCGCGCAGGGTGTCGCCCACGCCGATCTGCCACTTTCCCGACTGCAGCGCGCTCATCTGTTGCGGCAGGCTGCGGGCGGAGGCCATCGCCAGCGCCCAGGTCAGCTCGGCCGCGGCGAAGCACGGCGTGCCCGCGTGCTGGTCGGAGGACACGACGATGCCGTGCTCGGTGCAGGCGTCGATGTCGATGTGCGGGAAGACGCTGCGCTGGCTGATCAGCTTCAGTTTCGGCAGCCGCGCGATCAGCGGCGCGCGGATGTGCGTGCGTTCGCGGATCAGCACGAGGATTTCGGTGTCCTTCAGGCGTTCGGCCAGCGCATCGACCTCCTGCACGTGGTCGTTCCAGACCGTAACCTCGTGGCCGGCGAGCTTGGCGAAGCACGGCAGCGTGCGGATCGTGTCGAAGTAGTCGTCGAGGATTGTGATGTTCATGGCGCATTCCTGGAACAGGGACAAGCCACGATTGTTTCAAGAATCCCGGGAATGCTCCAGCGTTTGCGACTGGCGTTCCAGGTGCCGGTTTGGCTGCTGCCCGACCGGATCGCGTAAGCTTCGGCCTCCACTCTGGGAGGAACCGAATGCGCCTGAACCGCGTCAAGCAACTCTGGAAGGAAGGCAAGCCCGCCATCGGCGGCTTCCTTTCGATCCCGCACGCCCTGTCGGCCGAGATGATGGCCCACACCGGCCTCGACTGGCTGTGCATCGACATGCAGCACGGCTGCGTCGACTACTCGGATGCGGTGAACATGCTCGCCGCGATCTCGACCACCGCGGTGACGCCGATCGTGCGGGTGCCCTGGAACGAGCCCTCGATGATCATGAAGGCGCTCGACGCGGGCGCCTACGGCGTGATCGTGCCGATGGTCAGCAACCGCGAGGAGGCGCTGCGCGCCGTCGCCGCCTGCCGCTACCCGCCCAAGGGGATCCGCAGCAACGGCCCGAACCGCGCGGCGCTGTACGGCGGCGCGGACTACCAGAAGCACGCCGACAACGAGATGCTCTGCATCGTCATGATCGAGACGGCCGAGGGCATAGAGAAGATGGACGAGATCATCTCGACGCCGGGCGTGGACGCCGTGTACATCGGGCCGACGGACCTCGCGCTCGCGCTCGGCCTGCCGCCGGTCATGGACAACGACGACCCGAAGCACGTGGCCACGGTCAACAAGGTGCTGGAAACCTGCCGGAAGCACAACGTGATCGCCGCCATGCACACCATGAGCTCGAAGTACACGCAGCGCTACATCGACCAGGGTTTCAAGATGGTGATGCTCACCGCCGACCGGGTCGCGATGTCGAACTTCGTGAAGGCGGAGGTCGGCAAGCTGACCGGCTGGACGCCGCTGGTGCCCACGGAAGCGCCGCGGCGCAGCTAGCCCCGAGCGAACGCCCAGGCGCTGTTGCCGAGGTAGAACACCCCGATGGCCGAGACGGTCCAGCGGGTCCAGCGGCGGAAGTCGTGGTCGCTCATCCTCTCGAGCACCTTGCGCGAAAGGGTCGTGCCGACCATGGCCAGCGCGATCATCGGCAGCGCGAACCACCATTCGAGGGTGCCCCGTCCCGCGGTGACCAGGGCGCCGAAGTAGACGATCTTGACGAGGTGCGCGAAGGTCTGCGAGGCGGCCTTGGTCGCGACCACGCCGCGGCGGTCGAGCTTCGAGGGCAGGAAGAACACGTCCAGCAGCGGCCCCGACACGCCCGAGAGCAGCGACAGCACGGTGCACACGACCCCGCACGCGAACGAGTGCCCGCGGCGATCGACGTTGAGCTTGAGCTTTGGCGGCAGGATGAAGCTCACGAAGGGCGTGAGGCCGAGGATCAGGTACACGACGGGCCGGCTCGCGACCAGCTGCAGCAGGCTGAAGGCCGCAAGGACCGCCAGCGCGCCGTACGCGGTGCCGCGGAACACGCGCCAGTCGATCGCGCCGCGCCACAGCCAGGCCCGCCAGCCGTTGGAGGCCATCTGCGTGCTCCCGTGCAGCATCATCGCCGCCGGCACCGGCATCAGCACGAGCAGGATGCCCATCAGGATCATGCCGCCCGCCATGCCGAGGATGCCCGAGATGAACGATGTCACCACGACGGTGACCGAGACGATGGCGTAGACGAGGAGGGGGCTCATGGAGAGCGCATCCTCGCGCAATAAAGTGGCCCTTACAAACGATATATCATAGGGGTCAGCCCAAGGAAAACTGGGGGTAGCATGGAACCACGGCGGCGCACCCTGCCGTCCCTGAACGGCCTGCGCGCGTTCGAGTCCGCCGCGCGCCTCGGCAGCTTCACCGCCGCCGCGGCCGAGCTCAGCGTCACTCAGGCGGCGGTAAGCCGCAGCGTGCGGCTGCTCGAGGCGCAGCTCGGGTGCCGGCTCTTCGGCCGGCATGCGAACGCCCTGGCGCTCACCGACCAGGGGCGGCTCCTCCTGCCGGAACTCACCGCCTCGCTCGAGCGCATCGCGGCGGCCGTGCAGCGCGTCGCCGGGCCCGCGACGCGCCCGGTGCTGACGGTGGGCGTGGGGCCGACCTTCGCGATGCGCTGGCTGATCCCGCGCCTTGCGCGCTTCCAGGCCCTGCATCCGGGCATCGAGGTCCACACCACGACGGGCGGCGCGGCCGCGCCGCTGCGGGGCGAGTGGACCTGCAGCATCACGCTGGGGCGCGACTCGACGCCCGGGGTGTCGTCGCTGTCGTTGTTCTCGCCCGACTATTCGCCGGTCTGCAGTCCTCGCATTGCAAAGCGCGTAGCCGCGCCAGAGGACCTCTACAAGGCGACGCTGCTCGACGTCCGCCACGCGCCGGGCGACTGGTCGCTGTGGCTCGCGAAGGCGAAGCTGGACGAATCGCGGATCGCGAAGCGCTCGGTCTTCGAGTACTACGCATTCGCGCTGCAGGCGGCGCTCGACGGCGCGGGCGTGGCGATCGGCCTGCATCCTTACATCGTGGACGACCTCGCGGCGGGGCGCCTCGTGATGCCTTTCGACCTCACGGTGACCAAGAAGCAGGGGTGGTTCCTGACTTTCCGCGACGCGGTCAGGGACGAGCCGGCCTTCGTCGCCTTCAGGGACTGGGTGCGGAAGGAGGCGCGCTCGGAGCGGCATTCCGGCGGGGACTGAAGGCCAGCGGCAGCAGCCCCAGCGCGAGTCCCCCGAGGCCGATCCCGAGCGTGGGGCCGTCCATGCCGCGCGCGGCGAGCACGGCCGTACCCCAGAGCGCGGCGGCGCTTAGCAGCGGCCAGGCCACGGCGAACAGCAGCAGGTGCGGGGATCGCAGTGCCCGCCAGCGGTAATGCCACGCGCAGGCCAGCGCCGTCAGGCCGTAGTAGAAAGCGATCTCCAGGCCGATCGCGTTGATCGAGGCCTTGAGCATCGCGTCGATGCCGTCGAACGCCAGCGACAGCGCGAGCAACGCAAGTCCCAGCCCGCAGTTGAGCCAGGTCGCGAGGTGCGGCGTCTGCCAGCGCGCATGGACTTTCGACCAGCGCGCGTTCGCCTCGCCCGCGCGCGCCTGCGAGTACAGCGTGCGCGCGAACTGCAGCAGTGACACCTGCAGCGAGCCCACGCTGCTCAGCATCACCGCGACCAGCGCGAGGCGGCTCCACGGGCGGGGCAGGAGCTTGTCCGCGACGGCGAACAGCAGGTTCGTCCCCGAATCGCGGATGCCCGTTTCGCCCAGCACCGCCAGCGTCACCAGCGCCAGCGCCATGAAGGTGATGGCCACGGCGGCTATCGCCAGCGCCGCGGCGAGTCCCGGCACGCGGCCCGGATCGCGCGTCTCCTCGCTGACGTTCAGCGCCACGTCCCAGCCCCAGAAGAAGAACACCGCGATGACCGAGCCGGCGGCGAAGGCTTCGGGCGTGAAGGCGGACGGCGCGAAGCGCCCCCACGTGACGAGGTCGAGCACCTGCGGGCCCATGCGCGCGAGGGCGGCGACCGACAGCACGCCAAGTACCGCGAGTTCGATGCCGGTCATCCAGGCCTGCACCTTGCCCGTGAGGCCCATGCCCTGCACCTCGAGCAGCGTGATCGCGACGATCCAGGCCGCCGCGACGCCGGTGACGAGGCCTTGCGTCGGCGCCACCCGCGCCAGCTGCAGCGTGGCGGTCGCGGCGGGGATCGTCGCCGACACCGTGAACAGCACCGACGACACCAGCACCGCCCAGCCGCAGAGGAACCCGAGGTCGGGGTGCAGCACGCGCCCCACCCAGGCGTAGGACGCGCCCGCGTCGGGATGGGCGCGGTTGAGGTACGCGAACGCGAACGTGATCCCGACCATCGCGAAGCCGCAGTAGAGGATCATCGCGGGCGCCAGCGCGCCGACCGCCGCGACCAGCGCCGCGCTGGAGACCGCGATCGTGTAGGCCGGCGCGGTGCCGGCGACGCCGATGGCGGCCGCCTGGACGAGGCCGAGGGCGTCCTTGCGCAGGGTGGTCGATGCGGTCACGACTTTGATCCTTCAACCCGGATGGGGGTCCGTGTGCGTACTGTAAATCAAGAGTCGACTTGTCAGGGTTCCACGCCTGTACTTATTTTGATACGCTATTCAGGTACCCCAAAACACGACAGCCCATAGGATTCGCCGTGGCCCGCAAGAAAGCCAACAAGAGATCTGGCAGCGACTTCGAGGACTTCCTCCGCGAGGAGGGGCGCCTCGAGGAGGCGACCGCGCTCGCAATCAAGCGCGTGCTCGCGTGGGAACTCCAGCAGGCGATGGCGAAGGCCGACGTCAGCCAGGCGGAGATGGCCCGCCGGATGCATACCAGCCGCGCGGTGATCCGGCGCTTGCTGGATGCCAACGATTCGTCGGTCACGCTTTCGACGATCAGCAAGGCGGCAACCGCGCTGGGCAAGAGCCTGAAGCTGAAGCTTGCGGCTTGACGCCCGGGTCAGGGGCGGACCGTCGCCTTGGTGACGACCGGCGCGGTCTGCGTCTTCTTGCAGTCCGGGTTGCCGCCGCACTCCTCGGCCAGCACTTTCACCATCGAGTACCTGAGCGCCACGCGCTTGCCGATAAGTTTCGGCTGCTCGCATAGGTCGAAGTCGGCCATTTCGGTGAACTCGGCGCCGCGCTCGTCGGTGAGAGTCAGGTAGCAGGCGACGTCGCCGGCCACGGCTTCCTTGAGGACCCCGGAGGTTTTCTTGGTCTCCTTGCCGATCTTCACGGTGGCGGGGGCCTGTGCGAAGGAGGCGATTGGACTGACAAAGGCTATTGCAAGGACCAGTCGCCGAATCCCCAAATCCGGCCAGAGTTCTTTCAGCATCGTGTTCCTATTTTGGTGCCTCCTGCATGAACCTTTGAATTTCAGAGTGGTGCACGGCGAAGCCTATGCCTTCTACCGCGCGCCTCACAAGCTTTTGGGTATTTACACCGACAACTTGGCGATCGGAAAAAAGTGGTCCTCCTGAGTTGCCGGGGCTGATTGCAGCGTCCGTCTGGATAACCATCATCTCCCTTGAACCCGGCACAAGCGGATTCGTCATTTTGCGAACCGCGCTGATGATTCCCCGTGTGATGCTGAACTCCAGGCCTTGGGGGTGTCCTATCGCTTCGACTGTCGAACCGGCCGCCAGCGGACTGTTCGCAAAGACCACGGGCACCCCCTTGTCGGTGACACGGATCAATGCCAGATCCAGGCCGGGATCCGAATGGACAACTCGACCCACAGCCTCGGTTCCGTTGCGAAGCTTGATCTCGGCGATCCGCGCCCCTTCGACGACGTGAAAGTTGGTCAGGACGAGATCGGGCGAAACATAGAATCCCGAACCGAGGCCGCCTTTGGGATTCTTGACGACAACGACGCTTTCCATCCGTTCGTCGGGGCGGCTTTCCGTGGAGCTGCGGGCGAGAGTTGCGGCAGTCGCGACTCGCACGCGCCCAGCGCTTTCCCGCTCGCCTTCCGACGCAAGCTCCTGAATGGAACTGTACGGCGCAAAGCTCAATTGCGAACCGGTGACTCCGGTGAAGGCCCAGGACGATGTCAATCCGGCGGAGGATGCTTCGTACCGATCGAGAGCCTTTTCGTCGTCGTAAGTCTGTCCATGTGCCGAAGCGGCAGGATCTTTCTCATGGACGTTGTAGACGATCCGGAACGATTTCTTGTCCGACCAAGACTGATCGATTCGCGCTACCGCCTTGGAGTTCAAGTCCACCAGCCAGATCCTGACGTCCCTCGCCTTCGCGGTCTCTACATGGGTGACATTGAATTTGTAGTCCTGGTGAACCGTTTCGTCGATGGTGGGCGATGTACGGGCAAAGTTCTCCTGCGCCTGCCTTGCCGCGGAAGCCAGGATGCCTTCCGATACACCCCTCGCCAAGGCGCCGAAAATCCCCCCTTGCTGATTGAAGGAATTCTGGATCCTCTGCTGTGAATAGGCGTTCTGGGCCTGGTATGCCTTCAAGCGGGCCTGATCGTAGTCTGGATTCGGAAGCTTCCGAATCCCGGTTTCGAAACGACTGGAAACCTCCTCCTTTCGCGTGACCTTGCGATCGACTGCCATCTCTCCGGGTTGTATGACGACGGCGTAGTCATAGGAACCCTTCTCCAACTCCTCAGCAAACTGGGCGAACGGCAGCACTTTGAAGGGCTCCCTGCGGTCGTGCGTGACAATCGCCGCGCCCTTGCTGTTTGCCTCAATGTTCTGAACTTCAAAAAGCGCGATTCGAAAGCCTTTGGGCTGTTCGACATTGAAGCCAGCAGTTCGAGCTTGCTCAAGCGCCTTGATTTTCTCGGTGAACGCCGTTGACGGCGAGGAGCTTTCAGGCAGGGAGCGATCGAAGAACATGGCGCCAATCTGGTCAGCCTCTTTGGTGCGGAGCGCGCGCTTGTATTTTGCGTAAAAGGCAAGAATTTGCGCTGATGTTGCCTTCTCGAGCGCGGCCTTCACAATCGGGAAATTTCCCTCCAGAAATTCCCCCGCGGGGATGGAAGCCGGGTATGCCTCAAAGAAAGGCTCGCCGACGAGAAGGTCATAGGCTGCAAAAGCCGTAGATGCAGACCCTCGGAGTTGCTCGGATACTTGCCTTAGAAGTACTCCCAGGCCTTCCACAGAGGCCATTCGATACTTTGGGTTGCGGAGCAATACAACCTCCTCGTATTCCCGTATCGACACTTCCGCTTCGGACAGGGCTGACTTGGCCTTTCGCCATTCCGATGGGGGGAGTGGAATCGATTCCTGAATTCGGCGGAGGTCCTGAATCCCTGAATCCACCTTGTTGCTGCGGCTACCATTGAGCGCATCCGCAATGGCCTTTAGCGTCGCGTCAAACGAATCGCCCTGTGACTTAAAGTATTCCTGCTCGGCGGCGTAGTACTTCGCAGCCTCTTCGAAGTCCTTCTTTTCGACCAGTGTGTTGAGGGCGCTCCCCTTGGGGGAGGTGATGTTGCCGATAATGTTTCCGATCCCCTTGAACAAGTCGAAAAGAGGTTGGGGGGCGGATGACGGGTCGGAGTTCTGGCCCAGCGCCGAAAAGGCGGCTGCGTAGATTACGGTGCCAAACAGGTACCCCAAATGAGATCTCATGCGGCTGCCCTCCCCCGAGGCTGAACTTCCTATCAGTCTAGTATGTTGGGGGGATTTTGCGAAGAGTGGCAAATCCATTGGCTTCTGTAGCGTGACTTAGTTCTTGCGCTTAGGTCCTGTGCTTCAGGGGTCTCGCCCGTCGGGCGGCGAAATCAGATCCACGCTCGTTGTGACCCGGGCGTCGCGCCCGTAGTTGGACGGCATGAGCCGCCGACGGATCAGCGTGCGCAGGTGGTTGTGCAGGGCGCACAGCGGGAAGGCCGCGCCGGCGCCGAGCGCGAAATAGGCCAGCCCGCGGGCGTCGGGCGCGACCAGGACCGACAGCAGCCCGGCGAGTGTCGCGACCGCCAGCGTGGACAACGACGCGGGGCGATGCCGCGGCCTGAAGCACAGCAGCACCGAGGCGACGTAGCCGAGGCCGCAGGAGACCCAGAGTGCCGCGAGGAGGGGTTCGCCGCCCATGCCGTTGCGCCTGTGCAATGCTGATGTTCCACGCTAGGACGGTAGCCCCGGGCTGTCCAGACACTTGTTGAGATGACAGCCCTACGCAGGATTGCGATGGCGCAGGGGGCGGCCGCCCGTTGACTCGGCGAGTGCCCGACCCGATAATGTAGACACACGTAGATACAAAAGGAGACCCGATGACGACGAAAGGCGTGCGGATGGAACTCACGGTTTCCAAGTGGGGCAACAGCCTCGCGGTGCGGCTACCCGCGGAGGCGGCCCTGAAAATCGGCGTGCGCGAAGGCGATGCGCTGGTCGCGGAGGTCTCCCCCGACGGACGCCTGGTGCTCGCCGCGCAGGGCAGCGCCATCGGCAGGCCCGAGTCGCGCCGCCTGCGCCGGTTCCTCGCGTCGCAGGCCGAGACGGCGCCGGTGGTCGGGGACATGCGCCGCGGCGCGCGCTACTGATGGTCTACGTCGATACGAGTGCACTGGTCCCGGTCTTCATTCGCGAGCCGAAGAGCGATGCCGTCATCGGCTGGCTCGAATCTTCCGGCGAGCGCCTGGCGCTGAGCGAGTGGTCTCTGGTGGAGTTCGCTTCCGCCGCGGCGATCAAGGTGCGCACCGGGCAGGCGGCGGCCCTGCTTGCGAAGCAGGCCACGACCCGTGCCCGTGAGTTCGCACGCAAGCATTGCATCGTGGCGCTTCCCGGACGCGGGGAATTCGTCCGGGCTGCCGAACTGGCGGGTGACGGTGCCCTGAAGCTGAGGGCGGGGGATGCGCTGCATCTCGCCATGGCCGAGAGCCTGGGCGCGAAAGGGATCCTCTGCCTCGACGAGGCGATGGGCGAGAGTGCGCGGGCGCTGGGGATGAGGGTGGTGGAGGTCTGAGGGGCCGGCTTATGCCAACGATACAGAGACCAGCCCCGACGGACGCCCCTTCGCCTTGGGTCGGATGATGATCTCCACGTCGTGATCGAGCAGCGTGAGGAATCTCAGCAGGCGCTCGGATGAGAATCGGCTCAGCTTGTAATTCTTGAGGTCCGATACATGTGGCTGGGGAATCCCGAAAAGCGGCGCGACTTTCGCCTGCGTGAGGCGATGCTGTGCGATAAGGTCGTTCAACCGCATCGCCAGCTGCACCCGCAGTTTGCGTTCTCCCGCGTCCGCGAAGCCGAGATCGACGAAGACATCGTCGCTTCCCGCATCCACCGCCTCACGCTTCTTCTTCATAACGCGCCTCGTAGTCCGCACGCGCCGTTTTAAGGCGCTCATGAATCAACTCGACATCCGTCCGGGCTGTCCGCACGCCCGAATGGGACTACTTCTGAAAGCAGTGAAGTACGTAGACCGCTTTCTCAAACCGCACCGTGTACGCCACGCGCCAGGTGTCGCCGCGATGGTCCTCCACCAACTCGAACACGCCCGGTCCTTCGCCTTTCCATGGTTTTGCCGAAGGCGGGACTCCGCCTGCCTGCACCACGCCAAGCGCATATCCGAAGTCGTCGACTACCTGCTCTGGGAAGGTCAGCAAATCCTTCTTGGCCGATCCGATCCAGTGGAGTAGCTTCTCCGGCGATTGAATAGTCCGGGGCATTGGGAAGTATACCGTATTGGGTATGTATGACGAACGCTGCCATTCCTCAAAGACCTGCGCTTCGAAATGCGATCGTATCCAATACAGGCAGATGGCAGCATTTCGCCCGGAAACCCGCGCCTGGCGCGGACCTTGGGCGAAAAGTGTGAGTATTGGCCGTTACAGGACCTTGCCCGGGTTCATGATCCCCTGCGGATCCAATGCGTCCTTCACCCGCTGCATCAGCTCCATCTCAACCTTCGATTTCCGGGGCTTGATGGCGAGGCGCTTCAACTGCCCGACGCCATGCTCGGCCGAGATCGACCCGCCCAGGCGGTCGACGACGGCGTAGACGATCTCGTTCACGGCCTTGATGTTTTTCATCAGCTCGCGCGTACCGGTCTCGTCGGCCATGCCGATGTTGTAGTGCAGGTTGCCGTCGCCGATGTGCCCGAAGATGTAGCCGACGCAGCCGGGATACGCCTTCGTCAGTGCCGCCATGCCGTCGCCGATCATCGCCGGGATGCTCGACACCGGCACCGACACGTCGTGCTTCACGTTGGTGAACTGCGCCTCGGGGATGGTTTCGCGGATCGTCCACAGCGCATCGGACTGCGCCCCGCTCTGCGCCAGCGCCACGTCGATCAGGATCCCCTGCTCGGTGCATTCCATCAGCGCGCCTTCAGCGCGCGCGGTAAGCGCCTCCTGCGCGCCGCCGTCGGTCATCTCGCACAGCACGTACCAAGGGTGCCGGCCGGGCAGCGGGTCGGGGATGCCGGGCTTGTGCGCGATGACGGTGTCGAGCACGACGCGCGAGATCAGTTCGAACGCGGTGAGCCGGTCGCCCATGCGCGCGCGCAGCGCGGCGAGCAGCTCGACCGCCTTCTGCGGGCTCTCGACCGCGATCCAGGCCGTCGCCCGCGCCGAGGGCTTGGGAAAAAGCTTCAGCACGGCGCCGGTGATGATGCCGAGCGTGCCTTCGGCGCCCATGAAGAGGTGCTTCAGATCGTAGCCGGTGTTGTCCTTGCGCAGCGCCTTGAGGCCCTCCCAGACGCGGCCGTCGGGCAGCACGACTTCCAGCCCGAGTACGAGGTCGCGCGCATTGCCGTAGCGAAGCACGCCCACGCCGCCCGCGTTGGTGGATAGGTTGCCGCCGATCTGGCAGCTGCCTTCGGCGGCCAGCGACAGCGGGAACAGCCGCCCGGCATCGTCGGCCGCCTGCTGCAGGGTCTGCAGGATGCAGCCGGCGTCCACGGTCATCGTGTCGTTCAACGGGTCGATCGAGCGGATGCGGTTCAGGCGCGCGACGGATACGACGACTTCGGGCCGCGTGCCGGTGGGCACGGAGCCGCCGCAGAGGCTCGTATTGCCGGCCTGGGGGACGATGGCGACGCCGTGCTGCGCGCACAGCGCCACCACGCGGGACACCTCATCGGTATTCGCGGGGCGCACCACGGCGGTGCCGGTGCCGGGAAAGACCTTGCGCCAGTCGGTGTAGTACTTCGCGACGTCGGCGGGCTCGGTGAGCACGTGTTGCGGGCCGACGACGGACGCGAGGTCCTTGAAGAACGCCGGGCTGACGGGAACGGGCTGCGGTAGGGAGGCCATGCCGGTATTATCGCGGTTCCGCCTGTTGTGTCACAAACACCGCGCCACTGGAGCACGCCCTTGACCGACCCCGCCCTCGGAGCCCTTCCCTTTGCCGCAGGTTCGCGCGCATCCACCTTAGAGGAGGCGATGCTGTCCCGGCGCAGCGTGCGTGCGTTTCGCCCGGACCCCGTGCCGCGCGCGACGGTGGAGGAGATCCTCGCGCTGGCGAGCCGCGCGCCCTCGGGCACCAACATCCAGCCGTGGAAGGTCCGCGTGCTCTCGGGCGCGGTGCGCGATCGCTTGAGCCGCGCGATGGTCGAGGCCTACGCGAGCAAGGGCGACGAGGGCTTCGAGCCGCCGTACAACTACTACCCGGTCAAGTGGCGCGACCCCTACCTCGCGCGCCGCAGGAAGGTGGGCTGGGACCTGTACGGGATCCTCGGCCTCACGCGCGACAACAAGGCCGGCATGGCGAACCAGCACGCCCGCAACTTCAGGTTCTTCGACGCCCCGGTCGGGCTGATCTTCACGCTGGATGCGGACCTCGAACTCGGCAGCTGGCTCGACTACGGCATGTTCCTGCAGAACATCATGCTCGCGGCGCGCGCCAAGGGCCTCGACACCTGCCCGCAGGCGGCGATCTCGAACGCGCACAAGGTGGTGCGCGCCGAGCTCTCCATCCCCGACAGCGAGCAGATCGTCTGCGGCATGTCGCTGGGCTACGCCGCTCCTGACGCGATCGAGAACGGCCTGGTCACGACGCGCGAGCCGGTGGCGGGGTTCACGCAGTTCCTCGGGTTCGAATGATGCGGCGAATCCTTTCCCTCCTCGCGGCGCTCGCGTTCTCGTGCGGCGCGCAGGCGCAGGCGAAACCCGTCCTTATCGGAGCCGCGATCTCGCAGACCGGCTACCTCGCCGACCTTGCCAAGGGCATGCGCGACGCGCTGCTGTTGTGGCAGGACGAGGTCAACGCGGCCGGGGGGTTGCTGGGCCGCCCGGTGGAGTTGAGGCTCTATGACGACGCGAGCGATGCCCTGCGCAACACCTCGCTCTACGAGCTGCTCGTCAAGGACGACGGCGCCGAACTGCTGGTCGGCGGGTTCGGCTCGGCCGCGACCTCGATGGGCGCGGCGGTCGCCGAACGCAACCGCCGCGTGATGGTGAACGCGACCGGCACCTCGCCCTCGATCCACAAGCGCGTCTACCGCTACCTCTTCCAGGTGCCGCCGCAGTCGGACAAGGCTGTCCTCGGCCTGCTGCAGCTGGCCGAAAAATCCGGGCTGAGGACGATGATGGTGACGGCACGCGACGAAAAGACCGCGGAGCCGCTGCTGGAGCTGTTGAGGCGGGATGCCTCCACCTACAAGGTCGAGCTGCGGCCCTCGCTGTTCTATTCCGTCGACACGAACTTCGGCCTCGGGCCTTTTGCGCGGAAGCTCGCGCCGGTCTCGCCCGACGTGCTGGTCACGCCGGCCAGCCCGCGCGACGCCGCCGACCTCATCCGCGGCTTCAAGGCCGCGGGCTTCCTGCCCAAGGTCTTCGTGGCCCGCGGCGTCAGCGACCCGGAGTTCATCCGGCAGGTGGGCATGGACGCGGAATACTCGATGGGGTTCTCCTCGTACGAGCCGCAGCAGCCTACGGCCGGCAACGCCGCCTTCGTGAGGGCCTACCGCGCGAAATACAAGGTTGCGCCGGACTTCCACGCGGCCTGCGCCTGGGCCGCGGGCAAGGTGATCGAGGCGGCGGTGGCGAAGGCCGGGTCGCTCGACCAGGAGAAGCTGCGCGAGGCCCTGCTGGCGCTCGAAACGGATACCGTCCTCGGCGGCTACAAGGTCGCGCCCGACGGCCACCAGGTGAAGGCCGAGTCGCTCGTCGTGCAGATCCTGAAGGGCAGGCGCGAAGTCGTCTGGCCTCTGGCCTACCGCACGGCGGAGCCGGTGCTGCCGGTCCCGGGGTGGGACAGGCGCAAGCCCAAGTGAAGCCGGCCGGCAAGGACCAACCCCTCTCGGAAGACATCCGGCTGCTCGGCCGGATGCTCGGCGACACGCTGCGCGAGCAGGAAAGCACGGCGGCCTTCGACCTCGTCGAGCGCATCCGCACCACCGCCGTGGCGTTCCACCGCGGGGGCGACCGCCGCGCCGGGGCTTCGCTCGCTTCCACGCTGCGGTCCCTGGACCCCGATGCCGTGATGACCGTTGTGCGGGCCTTCACGCAGTTTTCCCAATTGGCCAACATCGCCGAGGACCGCCACCACATCCGCCGCCGCCGCGCGCACCGGCTGGCCGGCTCGAAGCCCCAGAACGGCTCGATCGCGCTGGCCGCGGAGCGCGCCGCGTCGGCCGGCGTGACCGCGGCCGAGGTCTCGGCCTTCCTCGAAAGTGGCCTCGTGATGCCGGTGCTCACCGCGCACCCGACCGAGGTGCAGAGGAAGAGCATCCTCGACGCGCACATCGAAATCGCACGGCTGCTGGACGAGCGCGACCGCATGCGCCACACGCCCGACGAAGCCGCCGCAGGCGAGGCGGCGCTGCGGCGCGTGATCCTGATCCTCTGGCAGACGCGCATGCTGCGCGCCGCGCGGCTGACCGTGCAGGACGAGATCGACAACGCGCTGTCCTTCTACACCTACACCTTCCTCGCGGCGATCCCGCGCCTGATCGAGGAGGTCGATGCCGAGCTGCAGGCGCGCTACCGGAGCCGGCTGGCGGCCCCGCAGATGCTGCGCATGGGGAGCTGGATCGGCGGCGACCGCGACGGCAACCCCTTCGTCACGCACGAGACGCTGGCCTACGCGGTCGAGAACCAGTCGGCGTTCGCGCTCGCCCACTACCTCACAGAGGCGCACGAACTCGGGCGGGAGCTGAGCCTGTCGCTGCAGCGGGTGGACATCTCGCCCGAACTCAAGCGCCTGGCGGACGCCGCGGAGGACAGCTCCGACCAGCGGCGCGACGAGCCCTACCGCCGCGCGCTGATCGGCGTCTACGCGCGCCTCGCGGCCACCAGCCGGTCGCTCGGCCACCGCGAAGCGCTGCGCCGCCCTGTGTCGCAGGCGCAGGCCTATGCCTCGAGCGCGGATTTCGTGAAGGACCTCGACACGATGATCGATTCGCTGCGCACGCATGGCAGCGCGCGCGTGGTCTACGGCCGCCTCGTGCGCCTGCGCCACGCGGCGCAGGCTTTCGGGTTCCACCTCGCGTCGCTCGACATGCGCCAGCACAGCGCGATCCACGGGCAGGTGGTGGCCGAGCTCGCCGCCGGCTGCGGCGCGGCAGCGGACTACGCGGGCCTCGACGAGGAGGCGAAGATCGCGTTCCTGCTCGCCGAACTCGGCACGGCGCGCCTGTTGCGCTCGCCCTTCGTCGCCTACGGCGAGCTCGCGGCCAAGGAGCTCGCGATCTTCGACGCGGCCGCCGGCGTGCACCGGCGCTTCGGCCCCACCGCGTTGCCGACCTGCATCATCTCCAACACCAACTCGGTCAGCGACATCCTCGAGGCGGCCGTGCTGCTGCGCGAGGCGGGATTGCTGCGTCCGGGCCACGGGCCCGACCGGCCTGCCGTGCTGGACGTCAACATCGCGCCGCTGTTCGAGACCATCGACGACCTGCGCCGCGCCGGCCAGATGATCGACCGGCTGCTCGGCCTGCCCGCGTACCGCGCGCTCGTCGCCGGGCGCGGCGACCTGCAGGAGGTGATGCTCGGGTATTCGGATAGCAACAAGGACGGCGGCTACGTCACCTCCAACTGGGAGCTGCACCGCGCGACGCTGGAACTCGCCGCGGTGTGCGAGCGGCACGGCGTGAAGCTGCGCCTGTTCCACGGGCGCGGCGGCACCGTGGGCCGCGGCGGCGGCCCGAGCTACGACGCGATCCTCGCGCAGCCGGCGGGCAGCGTGAACGGGCAGATCCGCATCACCGAGCAGGGCGAGGTGATCGCGAGCAAGTACCCGGACGCCGAGATCGGCCAGCGCAACCTGGAGGCGCTGGTCGCGGCGACCTTCGAGGCGACGGTGCTGCGCGGCCGCGAGGCGGTGCCCGAGCGCCCCGAGTGGCGCGCGGCGATGGAGGAGATCAGCGCTGCGTCGTTCGCCGCCTACCGGTCGCTGGTCTACGAGACGCCCGGGTTCAACGAGTTCTTCCGCGACGTGACGCCGATCGGCGAGATCGCCGAGCTGAACGTCGGCAGCCGGCCGGCCGCGCGGCGCGCCTCGGACCGCATCGAGGACCTGCGCGCGATCCCCTGGGTGTTCAGCTGGTCGCTCGCGCGCATCATGCTGCCGGGCTGGTACGGGTTCGGCACGGCGGTCGAGACATTCCTGTCGAAGAACCGGACGAAAAACCTGAAGCTCCTGCGCGAGATGCACGCCGGGTGGCCGTTCTTCCGCGTGATGCTCGCGAACATGGACATGCTGCTCGCGAAGACCGACCTCGGCATCGCGTCGCGCTACGCGCGCCTCGCCCGCGACCAGAAGCGCGCCACGGCGCTGCTCGGGCGCATCGACGCCGAACGCACGCTCGCGATGCGCCACCTGTTTTCCATCGAGCGCACGAGGGAGCTCCTCTCCGGCAACCCGACGCTCGCGCGCTCGATCCGCAACCGCCGCCCCTACATCGACCCGCTGAACCACCTGCAGGTCGAACTGCTGCGCCGCCTGCGGGGCGGCGACACGGACGACCGCGTGAAGCGCGCACTGCTGATAACGATCAACGGGATCGCGGCGGGACTGCGCAACAGTGGCTGAGGCGCAGGGACCGGCGGGCGGCGGGTCGTGGCGCGCGCTGGGCCTGCCGCTGGCCGTCACGATGCTGGTGCAGACGCTGGTGGCGGTCGCCGTGTACAGCGCGCCCGTCATGGCGCCGGTGGCGGGCCCCGACCTCGGCGTGCCGGCGGCGTGGGTCGGGTACTACATCGCGATCGTCTACATCGGCAGCATGCTCGGCTCGGTGCTGGCCGGCGGGCTGGTGGCGCGCTACGGGCCGATCCGCATCAGCCAGGCGGCCCTTGCGTTGTGCCTGGCGGGCCTCGCCTGCAGCGCGGCCTCCACGATGCTGCCGCTGGTGGCCGTGGGCGCATTCCTCGTCGGGCTGGGGTACGGGCCCGTCACGCCGGCCAGTTCGCAGATCCTCGTGCGCGCGACGCCCGCCTCGCTGATCTCGTTCACGTTCTCGCTGAAGCAGACCGGCGTTCCGCTGGGCGGGGCGATTGCCGGCGCCCTCGTGCCGACGATGATCCTCGGCATGGGCTGGCACTGGTCGGCGGTTGCGATCGGGGCCGCCTGCATGGCGGGGGCCCTCGCGATCCAGCCGACCCGTGAGCGCTACGACACGCCGCGCAACGCCTCCGCGCCGATTTCGCTGCGCTCGGCCTTCGCGCCGCTGGGCTTCGTGTTCCGCGACCGGCGCATCGCCGAGATGGCCGTGGTGTCGTTCGTCTTCGGCGGCGTGCAGATCACGCTGGTGGCCTACCTCGTCACGTTCCTTACCGAGACATTCGCGATGTCGCTGGTGCTGGCCGGCTTCGTGATGTCGGCCTCGCAGGCGGCGAGCGTGGTCGGCCGCATCGCCTGGGGACTGGTCGCCGACCGGTGGTTCACGCGCCGCGCGATGCTCGGGCTGCTCGGCGCGGGCATGGGACTGTGCGCGCTGACCACGCTGTGGGCGAGCCCTGCGTGGCCGCTGTGGTTGCTGTTCCTCTTCGCGACGGCGTTCGGCACCACGGCGGTGGGTTGGAACGGCGTGTTCCTCGCCGAGGTCGCGCGCCTTGCGCCGCCGGGCAAGACCGGCGAGGCCACCGGCGGGTGCATGTTCTTCACTTTCTTCGGCGTGGTGGTCAGCCCGCCCCTCTTCTCGCAGGCGCTCTCGTTCGGCGGCAGCTACGCGGGCGCCTATGCCGTGTTCGGCGTGCCTGCGCTGCTGACCGGGCTGTGGCTGCTGTTCGTGCGGCGCCGCCCGGGATGACGAAGGACGTCATCCTGCTGCACGGCCTGTGGATGCCCGGGGTGGTCATGTCGCCGCTCGCCTCGCGCCTGGCCGCGCAGGGCTTGCGCACGCACCTGTTCGACTACGCCAGCCGCGCGAAGCCGCTCGCCGCGCATGCCGAGCGCCTCGCGCGGTTTGCGCGCGATGTGGCGGGTGGCGAGCCGGTGGGGTTCGTGGGGCACAGCCTCGGTGGCCTCGCGGTGCTGGCCGCGCTCGCCTCGGACAATGCGCCCGCCGTCGCTTCGGTCGTGCTGATCGGCACGCCGGCGCGCGGCTGCATGGCAGGGCGGCGCCTCGCGCGCGTGGCGCCCGGTCGCTGGATGCTGGGCGAAAGCGAACCGCTGTGGCGCGAAGGCCGCATCGCGAAGTGGGATCCGCCCGCGCACGCCGGCGCGCCGCTCGGCGTCATCGCGGGCAGCACGCCGATCGGCCTCGCGCGCGTGCTCGGCCGGCTCCCCGGCGTGAACGACGGGGTGGTCCGCCTGGAAGAGACCGCGGTCGAGGGCATGGCCGACCGCATCGTGCTTCCGGTGGGGCACACGGCGCTGATCTTTTCCTCGCGTGTCGTCGCGCAGGTGGCGGGTTTCCTCAGGCAGGGGCGGTTTGCGCACGATGGGTAAGCCCTTGCGTGCAGTCGCCGTGCTGGCCTTGTCCCTGCTGCTCGGCGGGTGCGAGACAGTGGCCTATTACTCGCAGGCGATCGGCGGGCAGTTCGAGCTTTCCACCCGCGCTCGGCCGCTCGATGCCGTGCTCGGGGACCCGGCTGCCGCCGCCGACCTCAAGGCAAGGCTCGTCCTCGCGCGCGCGATCCGCGATTACGCGAGCGCCGAACTCGGGCTGCCGGACAACGGCAGCTACCGGCGCTACGCCGACCTCGGCCGGCCGTTCGTGGTCTGGAACGTGGTGGCCGCGCTGGAGTTCTCGACGCGCGCGCTGGAGTCGTGCTTCCCGTTCACGGGGTGCGTGACCTACCGTGGGTATTTCGGCGAGGCCGACGCGCGGCGCCATGCGGATGCGCTGCGCGCGCAGGGCTACGACGTGCAGGTGAGCGGCATCCCGGCCTACTCGACGCTGGGCTGGTTCGACGACCCGCTGCTGTCGACCTTCATCCGCTACCCCGAGGGGGAGCTTGCGCGCCTCGTGTTCCACGAGCTCGCGCACCAAGTGGTCTACGTAAAGGGCGACACGGTGTTCAACGAATCCTTCGCGGTGGCCGTCGAACGCGCGGGTGTGCGGCGCTGGCTGGCCGCGCGGAAACGGGAGGCGGACCTGGCGGCCTTCTTCGCCGCGCGCGAGAGGCAGCGCGAATTCGTCGCCCTGATCGAGGCCGCCAGGACGCGGCTGGACCGGGTCTACGGCCAGTCGATCGAGCCCGGGCCGATGCGCGCCGCCAAGCGCGAGGCGTTTGCGCGGTTCCTCGCCGACTACGCGGACCTGAAGGCGCGCTGGGGCGGGTTCGCGGGGTACGACCGGATCATCGGCACCGCGCCGGACAACGCGCTGCTCGCTTCGATCAGCGCGTACTCGAAATACGTGCCGGGATTCGAGCGGATGCTCGGGGAAGCCGGCGGGGACCTGCCGCGCTTCTATGCCGCGGTGAAGCGGCTGGCCGAACTGCCGCCGAAAGAGCGCTGCGAGGCGCTCGCCCTCAGCTCAGCGGGGTGTTGACGCCGGCGTTGAACGCGGGCCGCGCAAGCAGGCGCTTGTGCCAGGCCACGAGGTTCGGGTGCGCGGGGCGCTCGATCGGCATGCTCATCCAGAGGTGCACGTAGCAGCCAAGCGGGATGTCGCCCATCGTCAGCCGGTCGCCGGCCACGAAAGCCCGGGTGCCAAGCAGTGTCTCGACGATGTCGAGCGTCTTCGCCGTCGCGGCGCGGTTCTTCTCGATGAAGGGAAGGTCGCGCTTCTCAGGCGCAGTGCGCACCATGCCCCAGAACACCTCGCGGAAGGTGGGCGCCAGCTGCGCCGTGCTCCAGTCCATCCAGCGGTCGCTGTCGGCGCGTTGCCGATAGTCCTCGGGGCACAGCATGCCGAGGCCGTACTTGAGCGCGAGGTAACGCACGATCGTGTTCGATTCCCACAGCACGAAACCGTCGTCGTCGATCGTGGGCACGCGCGCGTTCGGGTTCAGGGACTGGTACTCGGGCGTGCCGACCACGCCGTGTTCCATGCCCGCGTCGATGCGCTCGGACGGCAGGCCGAGTTCGCCCACGCACCACAGCACCTTCTTCACGTTCACCGAGTTGGCCCGGCCCCAGACGCGCAGCACGCCCGGCGCCTTATGCGATCGGCAGCGCGACGACCTTCTTGAAGGCGGGCCGCTCGGAGATCCGCGCGTACCAGGCGTCGTAGTTCGCGAGCTTGGGGCGCGTGGGCATCACGTTGTTGACGAGGTAGACGACGGGCCCGAAGGCGATGTCGCCGATCGTAAGCGCGTCGCCGGCGACGAACTGGCGTCCCGCGAGGTAGCCGTCGAGGCGGGCGAGCATTTCGCCGGTCTTCTGCACGCCGTCGTCGATCTCCTTCTGGCTGCGCTTGTCGGCGGGCGTGCGCACGAGGTTCCAGAACACCGGGCGGAAGGTCGGCCACAGCGTGCTCGTGCACCAGTCCATCCAGCGGTCCGCGTCGGCGCGCACCTTGAGGTCGGCCGGCCACAGCTTGCCCGCGGAGTGCTTGGCGGCGAGGTAGCGCACGATCGCGTTCGACTCCCAGAGGATGAAACCCTCGTCGTCGATCGTCGGCACCAGGGCGTTCGGGTTCAGCTTCTTGTACTCGGGCGTGTTCACCACGCCGAAGCTCATGCCGGCGTCGATGCGCTCGTAGGCGAGGCCCATCTCCTCGCACAGCCAGGTGACCTTCTTCAGGTTGGAGGAATTGGCGCGGCCCCAGACTTTCAGCATTTTCAGGACTCCGTGTTCGGGTGTTCGGTTTGTCGGGTGTTTTTAAATGCCTCCAGCGATTTGCATGGCCTTCAGCGCGCGCCGCCGGCGCGCGTGCAGGCCATGCAAATCGCTGGATCGGGGAAATTCAAAGGCGATGGGCGAATCCTAGAAGCCGACGGCCTGGCCGTCGCGGCGGGGGTCGCTGGCGGCGACGTAGCCGCCTTCGGTCTTCCAGATCATCTGCGCGCTGCCGAAGTCCATGTAGCCTTCCTTCAGTTCGGCGAGCTTGTGGCCGCGGCGGGTGAGTTCCTCGAGGACGGTCGGCGCGAAACCGCCTTCGACGTTGACCTCCATGCCCTGCACGACGCGGAATCGCGGGCCGTCGGAGGCGGCCTGCGGGTTCTGGTTATAGTCGGCGATGCGCACCACGACCTGCAGGTGCCCCTGCGGCTGCATGGTGCCGCCCATGACGCCGAAGCTCATGACGGGCTTGCCGTCCTTGGTGAGGAACCCCGGGATGATGGTCTGGTAGGGGCGCTTCTTGGGCGCCACGCGGTTGGGGTGGCCGGGCTCGAGCACGAAGGTGGAGCCGCGGTTCTGCATCGACACGCCGGTGCCTGGCACGACGATGCCGGAGCCGAAGCCCATGTAGTTCGACTGGATCAGCGAGACCATCATGCCGCCGGCGTCGGCCGCGGTGAGGTACACCGTGCCGCCCTTGGGCGGGGTGCCGTGGCCGAAGTCCTGCGCCTTCTTCATGTCGATGAGCTTCGCGCGGGCCTTGAGGTAATCCTTGTTCAGCAGGGACTCGGGCTTGATGTCCATCCAGTCCATGTCGGCCACGAAGCGGCGCGCATCGGCGAAGGCCAGCTTGGTGGCCTCGATCTGCAGGTGCAGGCTGTCGGCGGAGTCGACGGGCAGGCTCGCGACGTCGAACTGCTCGAGTATCCCCAGGGCGATCAAGGCAACGATGCCCTGGCCGTTGGGCGGCAGCTCGTGCACGGTGTAGCCGCGGTAGCCGACTTCCATCGGCGGCGTCCAGTCGGACTTGTGGGCGGCGAGGTCGGCGGCTTTCATGATGCCGCCGTGCTGCGCGCTGTGGGCTTCGAACTTTTCAGCCAGTTCGCCGCGGTAGAACGCCTCGCCCTTCGTGGCCGCGATTTTTTCGAGCGTCGCGGCGTGGTCGGGGAAGCGGAACATCTCGCCGGCCGAGGGCGGGCGGCCGCCGGGCATGAAGGCTTCGGCATAGCCGGGCAGGGAATGCAGTTCCTTGGCCTGGATCGCCCACTGGCGCGCGATGGTCGGCGAGACGAGAAAGCCGTTGCGCCCGTAGCCGATGGCGGGCTCGAAGAGTTTTTCGAAGGGCAGCTTGCCGAAGCGCTCGGACAGCATGCGCCAGCCGGCGACGCAGCCCGGCACCGTGACGGTGTTCCAGCCGCGCTTGGGCATCTCTTTCTGCCCGGGGTATTGCGCGGCGAAATACTCGGGCGTCCAGCCGGCGGGAGAACGGCCGGAGGAGTTGATGCCGTGGAGTTCCTTGCCGTCCCACAGGATGGCGAAGAGGTCGGAGCCGATGCCGTTCGAGACGGGCTCGACCAGCGTCAGCGTGATCGCGGTGGCGAGGATGGCGTCCACGGCGTTGCCGCCCTGGAGCATCATGCGCAAGCCCGCCTGTGCGGCGAGCGGCTGCGTGGTGGCGACGACGTTGGCGGCGAGGACGGGCTTGCGCGGCCAGCTGTAGGGGAAATTCCAGTTGTAGGGTGTCATGTGCCAAGTATAGGGGGAATAAATGCGTGAATGGATCCGCCGCCCCCTCAGGCGGGCGCGTTTTCGGGTGCAGTTTCAAAATCCAGCACCACCCGGCCAAGGATCTTCCCGTCCTTGAGCTCGTTCAACGTGCGGTTGACCTCGCTGGCCGGGCGCGTCTCGACCGGCATGGGCTTCAGCTTCTTCTTTTTCGCCAGCGCCACGACCGCCTTGAGCTCGGCCAGGTCGCCGACGTAGGAGCCGATGATGCTGATGCCGCGCTGGGCGATCGGCGGCATAGGCAGCGTGACTTCGCCGCCGAACAGGCCGCACAGCACGTAACGCCCGCCCTTGCGCAGGGCCGGGTAGGCGGTCATGAACGTGGCGGGCATGCCAACGTAGTCCATTGCGCCGGCGAGGTTGCCCTTGGCGAGCGCGGCGAGGCGCTGCGCCGCGTCCGGGCCGCGCGTGTCGAGGACGAGCTTCGCGCCGAGCTTCTTCGCCGCGGCGAGCTTGGTCTCGTCGACGTCGCAGGCGATGACGTTCTTCACGCCCATCGCCTTGAGGATCGAGATGGCCACCAGCCCGAGGCCCCCGCAGCCGACCACGGCGATCCAGTCTTTGGGCCCGGCCTCGGGGAGCTTCGCGATCGCGCTGTAGGTGGTCAGGCCCGAACAGGCGAGGGTGGCCGCGAACGAGTCGTCCACGCCCGCGGTGTCGACGAGGTAGCGCGGGTGCGGGATCAGCACGTGGGTCGAGTACGCGCCGGCGAGGTTGATGCCGAGGAACCGCGAGCCCGATACGCAGTAGTTGTCCTTGCCGGACTTGCACACGGCGCATTTGCCGCAGCCGATCCACGGGTAGACGAGGCGCCGCTGGCCGGCCTTCAATCCGCGCATGGCCTTGGCCGCGCCTGGGCCGAAGGACTCCACCACGCCGAAGGGCTCGTGCCCGAGCGTGAACGGCGGCACGCAGCCGCGGTCCTTCACGTAGAAGCGCTTGCCCCCGCCGAGGTCGAAGTAGCCGTCCCAGATGTGCAGGTCGCTGTGGCAGACGCCCGAGCGCGTGACGCGCACGAGGACTTCGGTGCCCTTGGGCTTCGGCGGCTGCGTGAAGACCTGCTGCAGGGGCTTGCCGTGTTCGATGACCTGGTAGCTCAGCATTGTGGGTTTCCTTTTGGTTCTGCTCAGGCTTTCGCCGCGGCGGTAAGCGATTGGTCGATGTCCCAGAGGATGTCGTCCAGCGTCTCGAGGCCCACCGACAGGCGCACCATGTCGGGCAGCACGCCGGCCTTGACCTGCTCCTCCTCGCTCATCTGCCGGTGGGTGGTGGAGGCCGGGTGGATGATCAGGGTCTTCGCGTCGCCGATGTTGGCGAGGTGGCTCATGAACGTGGCGGCCTCGATGAATTTCTCGCCGGCCTTCGCGCCGCCCTTGACGCCGAAATTCAGCAGCCCGGACGCGCCCTTGGGCAGGTACTTTTTCGCCAGCGCGTGGTACTTGTTGTCGGGCAGGCCGGGGTAGTTGACCCATGCCACTTGCGGGTGGCCCTGCAGGAATTTCGCCACGGCGAGCGTATTGGCGCAGTGGCGCTCCATGCGCACGTGCAGCGTCTCCAGCCCCTGCAACAGCTGCCATGCGGCCATCGGCGCCAGCGCCGGGCCGAAGGTGCGCATGATCTCCATGCGGGCGCGCATCGTGTAGCCGAAGTCGCCGAAGGTCTCGTAGAAGCGCACGCCGTGGTAGCCGGGCGAGGGCTCGGTCATGCCTGGGAACTTGCCATTGTCCCAGTTGAACCTGCCCGACTCGACGATCACGCCGCCCATGGTGGTGCCGTGCCCGCCGATGTACTTGGTGGCCGAATGCACCACGATGTCCGCGCCGAAGTCGATCGGCCGGCACAGGTAGGGCGAGGGCACCGTGTTGTCGATCATCAGCGGCACGCCGGCCTCGTGGGCGATGTTGGCGATGGCTTCGATGTCGACGAGATTTATCAGGGGATTGCCGAGCGTCTCGGCGTAGACCAGCTTGGTGTTGGGGCGCAGCGCGCGGCGGAAATTCTCCGGGTCGTCCGGGTCGACGAAGGTGGTCTCGATGCCGAGCTTGGCGAGGTTCACTGCGAGCAGCGTGTAGGAGCCGCCGTACAGCGTGGAGGCGGACACGACGTGGTCGCCGGCCTGGCAGAGCGTAAGGATCGCCACCGCCTCGGCCGCCTGCCCGGAAGCGGTGGCGAGTCCCGCGCGGCCGTTCTCGATGGCCGCCACCCGCTCCTCCAGCGCCGACACCGTGGGGTTGGAGATGCGCGAGTAGACGTTGCCGAAGGTCTGCAGGTTGAACAGGCTCGCCGCGTGCTCGGCCGAGTCGAACACGAAGGAGGTCGTCTGGTAGATCGGGAGCGCCCGCGCGCCGGTGGCGGCGTCGGGGATCTGGCCCGCGTGCAGGCACAGGGTTTCGATACCGAACTTGCGGTCTGCCATCTTCGAATCCTGGAGATTTTTTCCGGAAGCCGGCTACAGGAGCCGCTCTCGTGTCTGTTCTTATACTGGATTGCTGATATTAACGGGCTCATGGGGGCCCGCCCGCCGGGGTGCCGGGGCGGGAAAACTATAGCACCAAGCGCGCCGTCCTATGTCCGCGGGGCGCCGCGGACATAGATCATCCAGTAGGTGAGGGCGACGAGCACGCTGCCCCCGGCGATGTTCCCGGCGATGACCGGGAGCAGGTTGGAGAACATGGCGGTCGCGTCCACGGCCTCGGCGCCGGGCGGCAGCGGCGTGCCGCCGGCCTTCAGCAGCAGCGCGAGCGGGAAGAAGTACATGTTGGCGATCGAGTGCTCGAACCCGGCCGCGACGAAGGCGGAGATCGGGAACACGATCGCGACGGCCTTGTCGACCACGCTGCGCCCGGCCATGGCCATCCAGACCGCCATGCAGACGAAGATGTTGCAGAGCACGCCGCGGAAGAACGCCTCCCAGGCCGGCAGGGCGGCCTTGGCGGCGGCGATCTTCAGCGCCGCCTGCCCGACCGCGCCGCCGTTCAGGTCGGCGTGGCCGGAGAGGTACACCAGCACCGCGAGGCCCGCCGCGCCGGCGAAGTTGGCCACGCAGACGATCGCCCAGTTGCGCAGAAGTTCGGCGGTGGTGATCCGCCCGTCGGCCCAGGCCATCGCAAGCAGGTTGTTGCCGGTGAAGAGTTCCGCTCCCGCCACCACGACCAGCAGCAGGCCGAGCGAGAAGCACACCCCGCCGAGCACGCGGGAGGCTGCGAAGCCGAGCGAGGCGTCGCTTGCGACCAGCGTGAAGTAGAGCGCGCCCAAACCGATGAAGGCGCCGGCGAGCAGCCCCAGCAGCGCGGTCTGCAGGAAGGGCAGGCGCGCCTTGGCGACGCCGACGGCCTGCACCCGCGCCGCGATTTCCTTCGGCAGGTAGGCGTCGAAACCGAACTGTTCCATGCGGAAAACCCTCCGGGCCGGCAGGGTATCACGGGGGGTGTCGGCTATAATCCGCGCCCGTTCGAATCCCGCTGTGCGCGCCGCCCGGTTTCCCCCGATTCCCCCATGAACAGCCCCGCCCTGCCCGCCGACCTGGTGCGCGACGTCGCCCGCCGCCGCACCTTCGCGATCGTGTCCCACCCCGATGCGGGCAAGACCACGCTGACGGAAAAGCTGCTCCTCTTCGGCGGCGCGATCCAGATGGCGGGCACGGTGAAAGCCCGCAAGAGCTCCCGCCACGCGACCTCCGACTGGATGGAGATCGAGAAGCAGCGCGGCATCTCGGTGACCAGCTCGGTGATGCAGTTCGACTATGCGGGCCACACCATCAACCTGCTCGACACCCCCGGCCACGAGGACTTTTCGGAAGACACGTACCGCGTGCTGACCGCCGTGGACGCGGCTGTGATGGTGATCGACGCTGCCAAGGGCGTGGAGGCGCAGACCATCAAGCTGCTCGAAGTCTGCCGCCTGCGCAACACGCCGATCATCACGTTCGTCAACAAGATGGATCGCGAAGTGCGCGACCCTTTCGAGCTGCTCGAGGAGATCGAGTCGGTGCTGAAGATCGACTGCGCCCCGATCAGCTGGCCGCTGGGCATGGGCAAGGGCTTTCGCGGCGTGTTCCACCTGCTGCAGGACAAGCTGCTGCGGTTCACGCCGGGCGAGGAGAAGCGCGGCGGCGAGACCGAGACCGTCGAGGGCATCGCCAACCCGCGGCTCGACGAGCTCTTCCCCGAGGAGGTGGTCAAGCTGCGCACCGACGTCGAGCTGCTGTCGGGGGCGAGCGTGCCGTTCGACCTGCAGCGGTTCCTCGCCGGCACGCAGACGCCGGTGTTCTTCGGCTCGGGCATCAACAACTTCGGCGTGCAGGAGATCCTGCAGGCGCTGGTCGAATGGGCGCCGCCGCCGCAGCCGCGCGACGCGGGCACGCGCATGGTCGAGCCGGCCGAGGCGCCGTTCAGCGGCTTCGTGTTCAAGATCCAGGCCAACATGGACCCGAGGCACCGCGACCGGATCGCCTTCTTCCGGGTGTGCTCGGGGCGCTACAAGCCCGGCATGAAGGTGCAGCACCCGCGCGCGGGCCGCGAGATGAAACTCCCGAACGCGCTGACGTTCATGGCCAACGAGCGTGTCGCCAGCGAGACCGCGGTGGCGGGCGACATCATCGGCATCCACAACCACGGCCAGCTGCAGATCGGCGACACGCTGACCGAGGGGGAGATGCTGAACTTCAAGGGCATCCCGTACTTCGCGCCGGAGCTGTTCCGCTATGCGCGCCCGCGCGATCCGTTCAAGGCCAAGCCCCTCCAGAAGGGCCTGCACGAACTGGGCGAGGAGGGCGCGATCCAGGTGCTGGAGACCGCCACCGGCAACACGCTGCTGGGTGCGGTCGGGCAACTGCAGTTCGAGGTGGTGGCCTCGCGCCTGGCCACCGAGTACAAGGTCGATGCCGTCTACGACATGGCGGATATCCATATCGCACTGTGGCTGACCTTCCCCGACGACACCACGCGCCGCAACTTCGAGCGCGACCAGGCGGTGCGCCTCGCCAAGGACATCGACGGCAACCCGGTGTTCCTCGCGCCGAACCGGCCGGTGCTGCAGGTCACGCAGGAGCGCTGGCCGAAGGTCGGGTTCCACGCCGTGCGCGAGCACGGGCAGAGGTTGGTGCAGGGGTAGGCGGAGTAGCGGGGGTATGATGGCGGCGCTGCTTTTCCCCCGACCGTCAGGAGCATTCGTGGTCCGAGTCCGACGCATGCTGGCGGCGTGTCTGCTCGCAAGTTCCCTCCACTCTTTCGCCGACGTGCCCGAGGGCGTCGAAGCTTTCGGAAGAGCCCGCTATCCCGACGCCCGCAAGGAACTCGCCGGCCCGGCGGAGGCCGGCGACCCCCAGGCCATGGTCTACATGGGCGAGATGCTGATGCGCGGTCTCGGCGGGTCGCGCGACGAACTCAAGGCGCGTGATTACATCACCCGCTCGCAGGCTGCGGGCAATCGGCGCGCGATGTTCATGCTGGGGACCATGCACCTCACCGGCAACCTGGTGGAGCGCGACGTGGCGAAAGGCACGGAGTTGGTACGCCAGGCCGCCGACAAGGGCGAGGCCGCTGCGCAAAACGCCCTCGGGGTGTGGCTCGCCAACGGCAGCAACGGATTCTCCAAGGACGACGCGACGGCGCTGGCTGGCGGCCGACCAGAAGTTCGCGGCCGCCATGGGCTGGGTCGGCGCGTTCACCGAGGCGGGCCGGGGCGGGATGGCGCAGGACAACCTGCAGGCGCTCGACTGGTACAAGAAGTCGGGAGAGCTCGGCAACAGCGCGTCGATGATCTCGGCGGGGCGCATGTACGCCCTCGGGCGCGGCGTCAGCCCGGATGGCGGGGAAGCATTGCGCTGGCTGCGTCGCGCCGCGGCGCTGAACAACAGCGACGCCTACGGGTGGATCGCCAGCGTGTACGAGTTCGGGCGCGGCGGTGCTCTCAAAAGCCCGGTGCTGGCCTACGCCTGGTACGCGGCAGTGCCCGCCAACGGCTCGTCGAACGCCGTCAAGGGCGCCACGGACGGCAAGGAGCGCCTGGCTAAGGTCCTGTCGGCGACCGAGATCGCCGAGGCCGAGAAGCAGTCAAAAACGGTTGCGGTGACCAACATGGTGAGCGTCATCACCACCCAGATCGCCGCGGCGGGCGGGGCGGGCGGGCCGCCGCGCGCCGGCGTCTACGGCAGCGGCGTGGTGGTGAGCGACGCCGGCGACATCGTCACCAACGAGCACGTGATCCGGAACTGCGCGCGCGTGAGGATCCAGCCGGCGGGCCTCGAGGTCAAAGTTGTTGCGAAGGACGCGCGCAACGACCTCGCGCTGCTGCGCGGTGAGGGCCAAACCCTGCTGGCGGTGAGGCTGCGCTCGGGGCGCAACGTCAGGCTCGGCGAGGAGGTCGTCGCGCTGGGCTACCCGCTCAAGGGCGTGCTGTCCTCGGGCACCGTGGTGACCACTGGCATCGTCAACGCGCTGAGCGGGCTGAACGACGACACCTCGGCGTTCCAGATTTCGGCCACCGTGCAGCCGGGCTCGAGCGGCGGGCCGATCCTCGACCGCAGCGGCAGCCTCGTCGGCATCGTGCGCGCGCGCCTGCTGCCCACCGGGCCGGCCAACCCGCAGAACGTGAACTTCGGTATCAACCTCGCCACCGTCGGCAGCTTCCTCGATTCGCACTCGGTGGCCTTCCAGGTCGCGCAGCCGGGGGGCAAGCCCGCGGAGATGGCCGACCTCGTCGAGCGGGCGCGCAGGTCAACGGTGCAGGTGGAGTGCTACTGATCGGCGGGCCGACGTCTGGACGGACCCGCTTCGTGGTTCCTCGGGGCATGCCGGCACGAAATCACCGCCACAATTCGGTCGGCCGCTATGGAAGTCGCGGTTTGCGCAGATCGACCACGACGCGTCCGGAGACCCAGCCCATGAGCGCCGCGCCCAGCATGAATTCGGGCTCTTCGGACATGGCTGTGTCGAGCGCAACCCCGAGTGTGGCCCCTGCGAGCGCACTGGCGAGGAACGCGTGTCCGCCGGGAGACAACGGGCTCACCTTGACACGCAGTTCGGGACGGAAGACAAGTGCAGGCGCGGGGTGGCCTGCATGGAGGCCTATGTCGAAGTCTCCCGAATATTCCGGCTGGTGTACTTCCCAAATGCGCGCGAGCGGCCACTCCGAAACGAGGAGGGCGCACGCGGGATGCAGCGCAACCCGTAGCGCCGGATAGTCGGCTTCGTCGATCTGCGCCAGCCGTGCCGGGTCCAGAACAGGTACGTCAGCCGCGTAGTGCGCGCGATGGACACGCCACTCCATCTTCGCGACATCCGGAAGGTAGGGGATCTCCCACGCGGGCTCGAACGCTGCCAGAAAGCCGCCGAACCCCTCGCCGTATTCGTTCAGGTCGCTGCTCACCGAGGGGACTCGCGCGGCGTACTCGCGCGCGAGCCCGGCGAAGAATTGTTCGCCTGCGATCCGGGCCGCGACGGGGTAGATGGCGGCGAGCGCCTTGGCGGCGTTTGCCTGGACGTTGCCCCGGTAGATCGCCAGACCCCTTGCCACTCGCGCCGGTTCGCCGCGGAATAACGGGAGCGCCTGCGCCAAATCGCCGCGTGGGAGCAACGCCGCGGCAAAGGCGGACTGAAGATCGTCGAATTCAGGCATGGGCCGCCGACATGCGCGCCGCGGCGAGCCGCGCCTGTCCGAGCAGGACCTCGAGTTCCGGTACGTCCGTGTCCCACTCGATCAGTGTCGGCACCGGCCCGAAGAGCTCCAGCGCGCTGTCGAACAGGCGCCATACGGGGTCGGCGACCGGCGAACCGTGGTCGTCGATGAGCACGTCGCCCATGGTCGCGTGACCAGCCAGGTGGATCTCGGCCACGCTTCCGGGGGACAGCGCGGCCATGGCCTCGCGCGCGTCGGTACCGTGGTTTACCTGGTTGACGTAGAGATTGTTGACGTCCAGGAGGACACCGCATCCGGAGCGGCTGGCGAGTTCGCGCAGGAACCCGGTTTCGGAATAATCGCCGGCCAGAAACTCAACATAGCTCGACACGTTTTCGATCAGGATCCTGCGGCCAAGCACCTCCTGCATATGCTGCACGCGCGCAACCGTGTGGTCGAGCGCGCCACGGGTGTAGGGCAGGGGCAGGAGGTCGTTGAATTGGCGGCCGCCGTGTGCGCCCCAGCACATGTGCTCGGACACCTCGGCCGGCTGGATGCGGTCGACAAGGCGTTTCAACTTTCCAAGGTGGTGGTCGAGGCGCACGAGGTCCTGCGCCGTCGGCGCGGACCCGAGCGCAAGGCCGACGCCGTGCAGGCTGACCGGATAGCGTTCGCGAACCCGGTCGAGCACGAAAAGGTCATAGCCTCCGTCCCCGAAATAGTTTTCGCTGTGCACCTCCAGCCAGCCGGCCGGGGGCGAGCGCTCGATGAAGTCCCGGCAGTGGCTCGCACGCAGGCCGATGCCGGCGCCCTTCAGCGATGTCGTCATCGCCGTCCGATCAGGACTTCTTTTGCATCTTCTTTTCCACTTTCCCGGCCGCGAGCTTGCCGCCCAACTTTTCGCAAGTGCCCTTGGCCGTGTACTTCCATTCTTCTGGCGACAGATCTACCGTGGACAGGCCGCCGCAAGCGTGGGTGCCGGACGCGTTGGCGCAGTCGTTCTGGCCCGCCTTGGCGATGCCGTAGCACTTCTCCTTGCCCTTGTCATCGGCGGCGTGGGCGGTTGCGGCAACGCCGGCAGCGGCAATCAGCCCGGCCAGCGCAGCGTGGATCACGGTGTTGCGGTTCATGTGTAAAGGCTCCTGGAAAATGGATATTGCGGGGCAGGCTTCGTGCTAGGGGGGCGCTCGTTCCAGGAATATTGTCGAATATCTCCCGTAAACCTTACAGGTCTTCGCATTCCGCCGGTGCGTCGCACGATGGAATTTTCGGGGGCCTGTAAGGGTCAGCCCCCTGGGCCGACTAAACGGCAGAAGTCGCATTCCCTTCCGATCATTCACGCTCAAAAGGATTGCCAACGTCATGAACCAGAATCTGATCCTTCGTTCGGCGGTTGCCGGGATCCTCGCGCTGGGTACAGTCACCCACGCCAACGCGGCCGAAGACAAGGCCGGCGGGAAAGAGAAGTGCTACGGCGTCTCCAAGGCCGGGAAGAATTCCTGCGCCAATGCGGTGCACGCCTGCGCGGGCTATTCAAAGGCGGACAACTCGCCTGACGAATGGTCCTATGTCGCCAAGGGCACGTGCCTCAAAATCGGCGGCAAGCTCACCGCCGGCGCGCCTACCCCGGCTCGCGACGTCAAGTCCTGACCGCCGCCCGTCGGGAGCCGGCCGCAGCGGCCCGTTCCCGGCGGTTCGAGCGCGAGAAGAAGGGAGTCCTTGTGAAACACATTCGTCCCATTGCCGGATTCTGTGTCGTCGCGGCGCTCGCCGGGGTGCTTTGGTTCCTGTACGCAAAGACCCAGGCTGCGAATTTCGCGAAGGAAGACGGGATCATTGCCGGCTTGCGCGAGATCGAGGCGCTGGACGCGGAGTGGACCGTCGATTCGCTGCGAGCGAAGACCGGGATCAACCGCAGCTACGCCAAGGGTCAGACGCCGGCCGACAGGGTGCTCGATTCGACGCAGAAGCTCGGCGTCGCCGCGGCCGAGATCGGCCTGCCGGCGGCAACCGAAGGTGCAGCCGGCCTGGCGGAGGTGTTTGCGAAAAAGAAGGCCATCACCACGCGTTTCGGCGAGCAGAACAGGATCCTAAAGGAGTCCTTGCGTTTCGTCACCGACGAGAGCCAGGAATTTCTCGCCCAGTTGCGCGAGCTGCAGAATGAGGCGGCCAGGGTCAGGGGTGCCAAAGGGGTGCAGGCGGCGGAACTGCTTTCCACGCTCGGCCTGCGCATCAACGAGCTGCTGACCGAGACCCTCAAGTACAACCTGCTCAGCGACACCGCCGCAGTGCCGCGTATCGAGTCGAGCCTGGAAGACCTTTCCGGCAAGCTTCCGACCTATCCGCAAGACGTTGCGCCGACGGTGACTGCACTGATCGAGAAATTCCGCAGCGTGCAAAAGCAGAAGGCGCTCGAGGACGGGATCCTGAACGAGATCGCCGCCTTGCCGACGCAACAGCGTATCGTGTCGCTGGAGCGTACGCTTGCGGCGGAGAAGCAGCAGGTCCTCGAGGCGACCGACTTCTACCGCGCCCTGCTCATCGGATACTCCTCGATCCTGCTGGCGCTGATGGCCTGGCTGGCATGGCGCCTCGTGCACAGCTATACGCTGATACAGCGCAAGAACGCCGAACTCGCGTCGGTCAACGAGACACTCGAGCTCCGAGTCACGGAGCGCACCGCCGAACTTGGCGACGCGCTCAAGCACCTGAAGGAATCGGAAAGCGCGCTGATCCAGTCAGAGAAGATGTCTTCGCTAGGCCAGATGATCGCCGGCGTGGCCCACGAGATCAATACCCCGCTCGCCTACGTCCGAAGCGGGCTGGAGGTCCTGGACGAGCAATTGCCGCAGTCGGCGGGATTCGTGGACGAGACACGCCGCCTGCTCGAGCTGCTGGGCTCGGGCGAGGCGCCGGAAGACGCGGTGGCGGCGCAGTTCGCCCGCGTGCGGCAGATGTGCGGCCCGGAAGGAACCTCGCACGGCGCCGATGAACTCGCGAGCCTCGTGAAGGATGGCCTGTACGGGATCGACCAGATTTCCGAGATCGTTCTCAACCTCAAGAATTTCAGCCGGCTTGATCGCGCGAAGACCGCGCGCTTCGACCTGAACGAAGGCCTCAACAGCACGCTGGTCATCGCCAAGAACCTCGTCAAGACGAAAATCGTCCGCAAAGAGTTCGCACCCGATGCGCACGTCAACGGGTCGCCTTCGCAGATCAACCAGGTGTTTCTGAACCTGATCTCCAACGCCGCACAGGCGACGGGGGACGAAGGGGTCATCACGCTGCGCACGTCGCTGCAGGCAGGCACGGCACGCGTCGAGGTGGAGGACAACGGCAGCGGGATTCCGGCCCATGTCCTGCCGAAGATCTTCGATCCGTTCTTCACGACCAAGAAGGTCGGCGAGGGCACGGGCCTGGGCTTGTCGATCGCTTACAAGATCATCGCCGAGCACGGGGGACGGATCGAGGTCGATTCAGTCGTTGGACGCGGGACGAGATTTGTCGTCACGCTGCCGGCCGAGGCCGCGTCCACGCGCCTTGCGCAGGCCGCTTGAACGGACGGCAGATATGACCGGCATCCCGGATCGGATCGGAAAGTACGTCGTCGAGCGCGAACTCGGACGGGGTGGCATGGGGGTGGTCTACCTCGCCACGGATCCGATCATCCAGCGGCCGGTGGCATTGAAGACGGTCATCAAGCGCATGCTCGCCCCTGAGGACGCTCCGGCGCTCATTGAGCGCTTCAAGCGTGAGGCACAGGCCGCCGGCCGCTTGTTGCACCCGAACATCGTCAGCGTCTACGAGTACGGCGACGACGGCGAACACTCCTACATTGCCATGGAATTCGTGGACGGGCGCGGACTCAACGAGTATCTCACTCCGGGCAGCCCTCTCGCTCTCGAGCAGGCGCGCATGCTTGCCAGCCAGGTGCTTGGCGCCCTGCAATTCGCCCATGCGCAGGGGGTCGTGCACCGCGACATCAAGCCGTCGAACCTGATGATGACGCCCGACTGGCGCGTCAAGGTATCGGATTTCGGGATTGCGCAAATCGAATCCTCGAGATTGACCCAGTCGGGCACGGTGCTGGGCACTCCGAGCTACATGTCGCCCGAACAGTTCCAGGGCCAGCCCACCGACCTGCGCGCCGATATTTTTTCCTCCGCGGTGGCGATATATGAAGTCGTCACGGGCCGCAAGCCATTCAGTGGCAATACCATTGTCGCCCTGACGAACGCCGTGCTGAACACCACGCCGGCGGCGCCGAGCGCGGTGAATCCCGAACTGCACGGCGCGTTCGACGCCGTCCTGCTCACGGCGCTCGCGAGGGATCCGGACGACCGGTACCGGAACGCTCGCGATTTCGCCTTGGCGCTTGATGCGGCGTTCGACGGCGAGGTCTGGGAAGGTGTCCCCGAGGGGGACGCTACCGTCCCGCTCGCCGCCCTCGCGCCGGCTGCGCCGCGGCCGGCGTCCACGCCGGGGATGTTGCGCAAGATCGACTTTTCCGCAGTGTCTCGCAAGGTCGATTCAACGCCCGCGCCATCGGGTTCATCGGCGGCCGCGAAGGCAGCGCGCCCAAGCGTTTTGTTCGTCGACGACGAGGAGCGGATCCTTTCCGCCCTCAAGCTGCTTTTCAAGCAGACCTATGACGTGCATGTCACGACCGACGCCGAACTGGCGCTGGTGATGCTCAAGGAACGCCATATCCACGTGCTCGTGAGCGACCAACGCATGCCGAACATGACCGGCACCGAATTGCTCTCCCGCGCGAGGCAGGTCTCGCCCAATACGGTTCGCATCCTGCTTACGGGGTATTCCGACCTCGCGGCGATCATCGGTTCGATCAACGAGGGCGAGGTCTACCGCTTCGCGAACAAACCGTGGAACACCGCGGAAATCCGCACGCTCCTCGCCGATGCAACCGGCATCGGCCTGGCCCTGGAGCACGCGCCGCCCCCGATCGTTGATGCCGCCAAGCCCGCCGAGGCAGTGTTGATCGTCGATGACGACAGGGAGATCTACCTTGCGGCGCGCGACCTGTTCGGGGGAAGCTTCAGGATCCTGCATGCGCCCGACTTGCTCAGCGCGCTCGACGTGCTGCGTGACGAGCCGGTTGGCGTGCTGATCGCCGACATCGAAGGCAGCCAGCAGGACAACCGGACGCTGTTCAAGATGCTCAAGCGGGAGCATCCGCAGATCCTGACGATCGCCATGACGGCGGCCTCCGATTCCGACCTG
Source organism: Burkholderiales bacterium (assembly GCA_965279075.1). GTDB lineage: Bacteria > Pseudomonadota > Gammaproteobacteria > Burkholderiales > SG8-39 > SZAS-79. Next base: position 449,466 of record CBDIHI010000012.1, read on the forward strand.
GTGATCGAGTTGATCAACCAGGCCCAGATCTTCCGCTTCCTCAACAAGCCCCTCAAGCTGCCCACCCTGCAGCAGCACGTGACGGCTGCGATGGCCCAGTTCCAGCGGTACAAGGCCCAGCCGAAGCTGCTCCTGAAGCAGAAGGTGGACAAACCCGCCGTGGCGAAGGGCAAGGCCGTAGAGGAAAGCTCGATAGGGCGCCTGATCCTCGGCAGCCTGCGCTCGCTGCGCGCACGCCTTTCGAGCAGTTGAGGCGACGCGGACCCGGACGTACAGGGACGTTCAGCCCCAGCTGACGTCCGGCACCCCGGCAAAAACCTTCAGCAGCCCGAGCGAAAGGTTCGAGCGCATGGTCGAGTCGAACGACACCAGCAGGCACTTGGCCAAATCCCTGATCGGCGTGTCGAACTTCACCAAATGAAGACGGACACCTGGTCCACGCCCGCGTTGGTGCGCGAGTCGGACGCGAACACGATGCCTTCCCAGGCGGCAGCGGCGACGCAGTAGGTCATGGCTAGGCTATGGTAGCAGCCCGGGACGCGGCCGGACGTGACGCTAGGCGGTGATGCGGATCCTCGCCGAGACTTCCATGGTTTCGATGCCGCCGCCGGTCCTCACGCCGCGGATCGGGCAGGCGTCAAGGTAGTCCGCGCCTATCGCCAGCGCGAGGTGTCCCTGGCTTTTTCCCCGGGCGGCGGACAGGTCGAACCCGCGCCACTGGTCGCCGACCCAGGCCTCGGCCCAGCAGTGGGCGAAGATGCGGCCCTCGTCCGACACGGCGGTCGAATGCAGGTAGCCGCTGACGAAGCGCGCCGGCACTTCGAGGTGCCTGCAGCAGGCGATGAAGACGTGGGCCTGGTCGCGCACGCTGACCACGCCGCCAGCGAACGCCTCGGCCGCGCTGGCCGCGCCGCTGCCTTCGTCCGACTTGAGCGGAATCCTGTCCTCGATCGCGCCGGCGAGGTCGCGCAGGCCCGCCAGCGTCCCGGCGCGCTTGCCGTGGCGGTCGGCGAATTTCGCCAGGGCCTCGTCCACCCGCGTGGTCGGCGTGGTGCGGCGGAACAGCAGCGGCGACAGGGCGCCGCCCATGTCGTCTCCTGCATCCGTCGATAGCGTGCCGCCGGGCGGCAGGAGTTCGACCACCCCCTGCGCGCGGACGCGTATTTCCGAGACCGGCTTGTCCAGCGTCAGCACGTGCAGCACGTTGCCGTAGCCGTCGCGCGTCTGGGTGGCGGGCACCGGGGTGTGGACCTGCCACTCGAGGATCCGGTGGCGCGGTGACTCCCGCGGCGTGAGGCGGAAGTACTGAGTCGAGGAGCGCACCGGCGCGTCGTAGCGGTAGATGGTGTCCTGGACGATGTCGAGGTTCATACGGTCCCCAGGTACGAGCGCTGGATGCGGTTGCCGAGTTCGCCGATGTCATCCAGGCACGCCTCGAGGTATTCGTGCAGCCCGGCCTGGAAGATGTCCTCGATGTCGGCGTGCGTGAGCCGCACGTTCAGCTCGCCGGCGAGGCGCTTGGCGCCCTTGTCGTGCTGGCCTTCGATGCGGGCGAGCGCCTCGTTGACCTGCGCGAAGCATGCTGCGAGGGACCGCGGCATCTTCTGCTCGAGCAGCAGCAGCTCGGCCACCTTGATCGGGAAAATCTGGTCGCGGTACAGCGTGCGGTAGGTCTCGAACGCCGAGACCGAGCGCAGCAGCGCCGCCCACTGGTAGTAGTCGAGGGCCCCGCCGACGTCCTCCACCCGCGGCAGCAGGATGTGGTACTTCACGTCGAGGATGCGCGCGGTGTTGTCGGCGCGCTCGAGGAAGGTGCCGAGGCGCGAGAAGTTGAACGCCTCCCCACGCACGATGGTGCCGTAGGTGACGCCGCGAAAGAGGTGGCTGCGGTCCTTCACCCAGTCGAAGAAGCGCGTGGCGTCGGCCCCGACGATGTCATTCCTCTTGAAGCCCTTCAACTCGATCCACGTGGTGTTCAGCGTCTCCCACATCTCGGAGGTGATCTGCCAGCGCACGGCGTGGGCGTTCTCGCGCGCCCACTTGAGGCAGGAGTAGATCGAGGAGGGGTTCTTCTCGTCGAGCGCCATGAAGTCGAGCAGGGCCGGCAGCGTGAGCTTCTTGTGGTGGTCGAAGAAGGTGGCGTCGGTCTCGGTGATGGACAGGGGCGCGAGCAGGTTCTTCTGCTGCTCCTCGCCCTTGGTGCCGAACAGCACGAGGTTGGAGGTCACGCCGAGGATCCGCGCCATGTTCTCGGCGCGCTCCATCTGGCGGCTCATCCAGAAGATCCGGTCGGCTACCCTCGATAGCATTCTCAGGCTTCTCCCAAGGCAACCGGGGGGTACGGGGGGGGTGTTCCCCCTGTTCTTTTCATTCCACCACCCACGTGTCTTTCGTACCGCCGCCCTGGGAGGAGTTCACGACGAGCGAACCTTCCTTCAGCGCGACGCGGGTCAGTCCGCCCGGCACGAACTTCACGTCCTTGCCCGAAAGAACATATGGGCGCAGGTCGATGTGGCGCGGCGCGATGCCCTGCTCGACGAAGGTCGGGCAGGTCGACAGCGAAAGCGTCGGCTGCGCGATGTAATTGGCGGGGTTGGCGAGGATGCGCGCGCGGAAGGCCTCGATCTCCTTCTTCGTCGAGGTCGGGCCGATCAGCATGCCGTAGCCGCCCGAGCCCTGCACTTCCTTCACCACGAGCTTGGCGAGGTTGTCCATCACGTGGGCGAGGTCGTCCGGCTGCTTCAGCTGCCAGGTGGGCACGTTCTTCAGGATCGGTTCCTCGTGCAGGTAGAACCGGATCATGTCGGGCACGTACGGGTAGGTCGACTTGTCGTCGGCCACGCCCGTGCCGAGCGCGTTGGCGAGCGCCACGTTGCCGGCGCGGTACACCGACAGCAGGCCCGGCACGCCGAGGAACGAGTCCGGCCGGAAGGCCAGCGGGTCGAGGAAGGGATCGTCCACGCGGCGGTAGATCACGTCCACGCGCTGGCGGCCGCCGGTGGTGCGCATGTAGACGTAGCCGTCCTTGACGAAGAGGTCCGCGCCTTCCACCAGCTCGACACCCATCTGCTGTGCGAGGAACGCGTGCTCGAAGTAGGCGCTGTTGTATTGGCCGGGCGTCATCACGACGACGGTGGGTTCGCGCATCTCGCGCGGTGCGGCGGCGCGCAGGGTGTCGAGCAGCAGCCCCGGGTAGTGCTCCACCGGCAGCACCGACTGGGTGGCGAAGAGTTCCGGGAAGAGCCGCATCATCATCTTGCGGTTCTCGAGCATGTACGACACGCCCGAGGGGGTGCGCAGGTTGTCCTCGAGCACGTAGTAGCCGCCGTCCTCGTGGCGGATCAGGTCGATGCCGGAGATCTGCGAGTAGACGCGGTTGGGCAGCTCCAGGCCGATCATCGAGACCTGGTAGGCCTCATTGGTCAGCACCTGCGCGGCCGGGATCACGCCGGCCTTGAGTATCTCCCGCTCGTGGTAGATGTCGTGCAGGAACCGGTTCAGCGCGGTGACGCGCTGCTTGAGGCCTTTGGCCAGCATCTCCCATTCGGCGAGCGGGATGATGCGCGGGATGGTGTCGAAAGGGATCAGGCGCTCGGCGCCGGCCTCGTCCCCGTAGACCGCGAAGGTGATGCCGACGCGGTGGAAAAGGAGGTCGGCCTCGCGGCGCTTTTCGGCCACGCGCTCCGGCGGCATGCCGGCCAGCCACTCGACCAGGGGGCGGTAGTGCTCGCGCACCCCGCGCCCCGTGCCGGGAGAAAGGTTCATTTCATCGTAGTGCTGGACGGGAGAGGCCATGGCGCGATCTTGGGGCGATTGGCCACTCTAAGCAACCCATATGCCACTGGCAAGATGGGTGTTTGTTCAGGGACTTGCGCGATGGCCGCGCCAGGGTGTCCGGTCGCCCGCACCCAAGTGGTGCGAATCGGGACGGGCCGGTCAGCCGAGGGTGGCTTCGGCCGACATTGCGAGCCTTCCTTCGGGATTCGCCGCCCAGAGCAGGGCCCGGTCGCCTTCGATGCGCCCGTGCAGCGTGAATGGCGCGGTGTCGAAGAGCGGGCTGACGCCGCGGAACGAGAACGCCTTCACCGGCCGCGAAGAGCGCCTGGCCAGCGACTCGAGCAGCAGCGTGGCGGTCAGCGGCCCGTGCACCACGAGCCCGGGGTAGCCTTCCGCGCCTGTGGCATAGGGGTGGTCGTAGTGGATCCGGTGGCTGTTGAAAGTCAGCGCCGAGTAGCGGAACAGCACTACCGGGTCGGGGCGGATCGTGTCGGTCCAGTCGGGCCCGCCGGGCGCCTCAGGTGGGACGGGCGCGGGGCCTTTCGCTTCGTCCCGGTAGACGATGTCCTGTTCCTCGGTCACGGCGAGGCCGCCTTCGCTTTCGACCACGTGCTCGAGCAGCATGAAGACGAGCGTCCCGCTCTTGCCGTTCTTCACCGAGACGTTGCGGATGGTCGTACGCCGCGAGGCTTGCTCCCCCAGCGCCAGCGACCTGTGGAAGGTGAGCCGGCCGCCCGCCCACATGCGACGCGGCAACGGGATGGGAGGCAGGAAGCCGCCGCGCTTCGGGTGGCCGTCGGTGCCGATTTCCGCAGTGGGCGCGGTGGGGACGAAGTGCGTCCAGTGCCACAGCGGGGGCAGGACGTCATCGGGCGCAATGGGGCGGTCGAGCGTCGCGGCGAGGAGCTGCGCGGTGGTCCCGGAGATCCGGTCCGTGCGGCTTTCGGTGCGGCCGACCCAGGCGGCGAAAGCCGCGGGATCAAGCTCGGCCATGGGGAGACTACTTGGCCGGTTCGGGCAGGTCGTCGCCGAAGGGCGGAAGCGGCTCGCCCGGGGCTGGGGCCGAGCCTGTGTTTGCGCCGACCGAGGAAAAGCGCCGGTACTGGGAGGGCGAGGCACCCACCTGGTTCAGGAAGAAGCGCGTGAAGTTGCTTTGCGCCGAGAAACCGAGCTCGGCCGAGACGTCGGCGATCTTGGTGTCGGAGGTCGACAGGCGGGTGATGGCGGTCTCAACGCACAGCATGTCGAGGTATTCGCGCGGCGAGCGGCCGGTGCACATCTGGAACAGGTCGTAGAAGCGCGAGCGCGACAGCCCCACCTGCGCCGCGACGTCGTCCATGTTGACGTCCTTGTTCGGGCGGGCGCGCAGGATCGAGATTGCGCGGCGGATGCGCGAATCGGAGAACTTCGAGCCGCGCCACATCGGCGAGGTCGAGCGCCGCTTGGCGATGTAGCTGTCGATGATCGACAGGATCAGTTCCTGGACCATGAACTCGAGCCGGTCGGCCGACAGGAACCGGTCGTTCATCATGTCGATCACCATGGCGTCCGCCACCTTGCGGATGTGCGGCGTGATCGTGTCGTGTGTGCGCGGGTAGGGGCCATGGGCCGCGTCGCGGAACATCGAAGGGAAGGTCTGCGTCAGCCAGTCGGGCGAGATGTTGATGAGCAGCTGGCGGATCGGCGCTTCGCCGGGGTTCGAGAGCGTCTCGTGGGTGCGGCCGGCATTGACGAACATGATGCCGTCGCGGGTCAGGACCGAACGCTCGCCTTCGACGACATAGGTGCGGTCGGCGCCGTCGTACTTGACCGCCAGCTGGTGCTCGGCGTGCGTGTGCGGCTCGTGGCCGGACAGCGACTCCTTCAGCACGACCCGGCCGAAACGACCTTCGAAAATACGCAGTGCGTTGGACATGAAGCCAAAACTCCCCTATGACTGATACAGCATAACTGCCTGCCTCGACAGGCGCCAGCATTGGATGAACGGATATCCCCAGACGCCTGGCCCGGAAGCAATAAATGAGCGCACGCTTTCGCTAAAAGGCAATACTGTCAATATGTAAGTCTTAAGTCAGGTTGCTATCCAGCGCGGCCGCTTCGCGGAGATCACGCCGGTGTTCACCCCTACCCAGTTGAGGCCGCCGAACAGGCGCCCGTGCTCTATTTTCACGCACCGATCCATCACGGCGTCGAGCCCGGCGGCGCGGGCTTTTTCGGCCGCAGCCACGTTGGTCACGCCGATCTGCTGCCACAGCACCTTCGCCCCGATCGCGATGGCTTCCTCGGCCAGCGGCATGATCCGTTCGCTCTTCTGGAAGCAGTCGACGATGTCGACCTTTTCAGGGATCTCGGACAGCGACTTGTAGCACTTCTGCCCCAGCACTTCGGTGTACTGCGGGTTGACCGGGATGACGCGGTAGCCGTGCTCGAGCATGTACTTGGCCGCGAAGTAGCTCGGCCGGAACCAGTTCGCCGACAGCCCCACCACCGCGATCGTCCGGTTGCCTTGGAGGATTCTGCGTAGCGAGTTGATGTCGGTGTCGGGCATGGGGCGGATTATATAATCACGCTCCACTCGCAGAACCGAAAACCCGGGGGAAATACCACCATGTACGTAGAAGAACGCATGTACCTGCTCCACCCCGGCAAGGCGGCCGAGTATTTCCGGATCTACGAAGCCGACGGCATGCCGACCCAGCTGAAGCACCTGCCGCACATGGTCGGCTACTACGTGACCGAGGTCGGCATGCAGAACCTTGTCGTCCACATGTGGGCCTACGACGACCTGAACCAGCGCGACAAGTGCCGCGCGGCCATGCAGGCCGACCCGGCCTGGCAGGCCTACACGGCCAGGATCCGGCCGCTGATCCAGACCCAGGAAACCCGCATCATGAAGCCCGCGCCGTTCTTCCAGGCGCGGCTCGAAAAGATGCTGTCCGCCACCAGAGGTGCCTGAATGAAGCCCGATCTGAAGCTCCGCCACGGCGGCAAGATCCTCGCCGACGCGCTCGTCGGCCACGGCGTGGAGTTCGCGTTCGGCGTGCCCGGCGAGAGCTTCCTCCCGGTGCTCGACGGCATCCACGACGTGCGCGACAAGCTGAAGTTCGTCATCTGCCGGCAGGAGGGCGGGGCGTCCTACATGGCCGACGCGTACGGCAAGCTCACCGGCAAGCCCGGCGTGCTGTTCGTCACCCGCGGACCGGGCGCGACCAACGGCTCGATCGGCGTGCACACGGCGTTCCAGGACTCCACGCCGCTGGTGATGTTCATCGGCCAGGTCGGCAACGAAATGGTCGAGCGCGAGGCCTTCCAGGAGATCGACTACCGCCGCATGTACGGCCCCATGGCGAAGTGGGTCGCGCAGATCGACCGCACCGAGCGGATCCCCGAGTACGTGAGCCACGCCTTCCATACCGCGATGGCCGGCCGGCCCGGGCCGGTCGTGCTCGCGCTGCCCGAGGACATGCTGTTCGCCGAGGCGGCGGTGGCGGATGTGCCGCACTACAAGACCGTGCGCGCCTCGCCCGCCGCGTCCGACATGCAGGAGATCGGCCGGCTGCTCGCCGGGGCCGAGCGCCCGTTCGTGATCCTCGGCGGGTTCGGCTGGACGCGCGATTCGGTGCAGGCGATGCAGGCGTTCCTCGAAAAGAACAACCTCCCGGCCGGCGCGTCGTTCCGCTGCCAGGACCTGCTCGACAACCGCTCGCCGTCCTATGCCGGGCACGTCGGGATCGGCATCGATCCGAACCTCGCGCAGCGCATCAAGGACGCCGACCTGCTGCTGGTGGTCGGGGCGCGCCTGGGCGAGATGACGAGCAGCGCCTACACGCTCTTCGACGTTCCGGTGCCCAAGCAGGCGCTGATCCACGTGCATTCCGGCGCCGAGGAACTGGGCCGCGTCTACCAGGGCACGGTGCTGGTGAACTCGGGCTACCCGCAGTTCGTCGAGGCCCTCGGCCAGTTGAAGCTCGATGGCGCGAAGTGGCGGGCGGGGACGGAGGCTGCACGCAGGAGCTACCTCGCCTACATCGAGCCCAAGGCGCTCCCCGGCAAGCTCCAGTACGGCGACATCGTGAAGGGGCTGCGCGAGACGTTGCCGGCCGACGCGATCATCTGCAACGGCGCGGGCAACTTCGCCACCTGGGTGCACCGCTACTACCAGTACCGCGACTTCCGCACGCAGCTCGCGCCGACCAACGGCTCGATGGGTTACGGGGTGCCGGCCGCGATCGCGGCGAAGATCGCCGAGCCGCACCGCACCGTGATCGCTTTTGCGGGCGACGGGGATTTCCTGATGAACGGCCAGGAGCTGGCGACCGCCATGCAGTACGGCGCCAACGTCATCGTGATCGTGGTGAACAACGGCATGTACGGGACGATCCGGATGCACCAGGAGCGGGAATACCCGGCCCGGGTGTCAGGCACGGAACTGAAGAACCCGGACTTTGCCGCGCTGGCCCGCGCTTACGGCGCGCACGGCGAGATGGTGGACACGACGGAAGCATTCGCGCCCGCCTTTGCACGCGCGATGGCGTCCGGCACGCCGGCGCTGATCGAACTGCGCCTCGACCCCGAAGCCATCACCCCGGCGACCACGCTCTCCGCCCTGCGCGCCCAGGCACAGGCGAAAAAATAGCCTTACGACGTGGTCGCGATGAAATCCTTATCTTGCTGGTGCTCGCGCTCGAACTTCAGGAAATCGTAGTACCCGCAGTGCGGCTCGCCGGGGTACTCGCGGCAGACGCCGGGCCGCGCGGTGTAGATCGTGCAGCGGCGCTCCTCGGTGTCGAAGAAGCGGCAGATCTTCTTGAAGTGCTCGTCGTTCTTGCGGCGCAGGCACCAGCTCTTCTCGCTGCGGTCGTAGCGAAAGAACTTCTTCTTCGCCACCGTCAGGGACACGCTGAAGTGCTTGGCCACGCGCTCCATGTCGCGCTTGGTGACCTCGATCAGCGGGTAGCTGCAGCAGTAGCCCGGGCATTTCAGGCAGTCGTACTGGTTCTTCGGGGTGGAACTCTTGATGGGGATGGTTTTTTTGGCGGCCATTGCTGTGCGGGAGAGGTGAGGGTGATTGCCTGGCGAAGCAAAAAACAGGCCGCGGAGTTTAACCCGTTTTGATCGGCGTTGCGTTCAAGGAGGTGCGGGACTTCCGCACCCAACCAAAAGGACGCAACCATGAAAGCCTTGAGTATCCTCGGCGGGGCGCTTGCGCTGGCCCTCTCCGGACAGTGCCTCGCGGTCGGCGGGCTCGCCGACGTCTCGATCCACGATCGCACCGACAACCGCAGGCTGGAGGTCTACTGGCATGCCGGCAAGGCCTGGGTGGTCGGCAAGCCGGGCAACGAGTACCAGATCACGGTCCGCAACCGCAACGAGGACGTCATGGCGGTGATGTCGGTCGACGGCGTCAACATCGTCTCGGGCGAGACGGCGAGCCCCGACCAGACCGGCTACGTGCTCTCCCCGCGGCGCAGCTTCGACATCAGCGGATGGAGGAAAAGCACGGCGCAGGTGGCCGCGTTCTACTTCACGCAGCTTCCCGATTCCTACGCGGCGCGCACCGGCCGGCCGGACAACGTGGGCGTCATCGGCGTGGCGCTGTTCAAGAGGAAGCCGCCCGAGCCGCCGGCCTATTACGCGCCGCCTGCCGCCGCGCCGCAGCCCTTCGGGGGGGCCGCGGCAGGGAGCGATGCGCAGTCCGCGCGCCGGGACCGGGCGCCGGAAAGCGCCTCGCTCTCCGGGCAGGCCGCCAAACGCGCGCAGGCCGAAGAGCGCATCGGCACCGGGCACGGGCGGATCGAGGAGTCGCGGGTCACGTACACGAGCTTCGAACGGGCCAGCAGGACCCCGGCCGAGACGATCGCGATTTACTACGACAGTTATCGCAACCTCGTCGCGCGCGGCGTGATCCGTGAGCCGTCGGTGCCCATCGCCCCACGTCCCTTCCCGGGCTTCGTGCCGGACCCGCAGGCGCGGGCGGACCTGCCGCTGCCGCACTAGCATTGATCTACACTGGCGATGCATGCCGACGCCGGACACCCATGTTGCCGATGAACAACTGATGCTCGCGTACCAGGGCGGCGATGCCGATGCGTTCGCCGTCCTGTACGCCCGCCACAAGGGCGGGTTGTTCCGCTTCATGACGCGGACGGTGAAGGATCGCGGTGCGGCGGAGGAACTCTTCCAGGACGTCTGGATCCGGCTCATCGAGTCGCGCGCACGCTACGTGCCGCAATCGAAATTCATCACCTGGCTCTACACGATCGCCCACAACCGCATGATCGACCACTGGCGCAGGCAGGGACTCGCAACCGTGTCGCTCGACGAGGAGGGCGTGGTAGAGCCGCCCGCGCCGCCTTCCACCCAGCCCGAGCGTCGCGCCGAGATCAACGAATCGGGCGTGCGGCTGCTGGCGGCACTGGCCGCGCTGCCGGTGCTTCAGCGCGAGGCCTTCCTGCTGCACGAGGAGGGCGGCCTGTCGGTGGCGGAGATCGCGGCGGCCACCGGCACCGGCCAGGAGTCGGCCAAAAGCAGGCTGCGCTATGCCACCGCGAAACTGCGCGAGGCCCTGGCCGATGGATGAACGGGACAAGCCCGTGGACGACGCGCTCGGCGCGCTCTATCGCGGCCTGCCGCAGGAGGCGCCGCCGCCGGCGATCGATGCCGCGATCCTCGAGGCCGCCAAGCGCGGCGTCGCCGTGCGGCCCGCGCGCCGGTGGGCCGTGCCCGTTTCGCTTGCCGCGGTGCTGGTGCTGTCCGTGACGGTCACGTTGCGCGTGGCGGACGAGCGACCCGGGATCGAGACGGCGCCGGTGCCGCCGCCCGTCGCCGAAGCGCCGGTGGCGAGCGTCCTGCCGCAGAAGCGTGACGCGAAACCCTCCGGACCGGAGCCGGCCCTTGCGGCACAGCCCGCCGCGCGGCCTGCGCCGGTGATCGTGCCCGTACCTGCGCCTGCACCGGAATCGGCGCCCGCGCCCGCCCCCGCGCCGTTCGCGAGCGCGGAGCGCAGCGCGGCCCCGGCCGCAGGCTTCGCGACCGCGGAGCGCGCCAAGCGCAGCATGGAGGCGCAGAACCTCGCCCTGCCGGCGGCGCAATTGCCCGAGGCCTGGCTGGAATCGATCGCGCGGCTGCGGGCGCAGGCCCGCCATAACGAGGCTGATGAAAGCTTCGCGGAATTCCGCAAGCGTTACCCCGAATACGCGATCCCGCCGGAGATGCAGCTGAGGATCGCGCCGTCGCGCTGAGGAACGGAAACTGTACGGCTACAATCGACCCAACCCTCACCCGCCCCGGAGCACCGCATGAGAATCCTGCCCAGCCTGCTGATCGCCCTCGCCACGATCGTTGCCTCGACCGCCGCTTCGGCGCAAGGCTGGCCGTCGCGACCGTTGCGCCTCATCGTGCCCTTCCCGCCCGGGGGTTCCACCGACATCGCCACGCGCCCGGTGGCCGACAAGCTTTCACAGGCGTTCGGCCAGTCGGTGGTGGTCGAGAACCGCGCCGGCGCGGGCGGCAACATCGGCACCGAACTCGTCGCGAAGAGCGCGCCGGACGGATACACGGTGCTGGTCGCGACCGATGCCGTCGCCTCGAACCCGCATATCTACAGGAACCTCGGCTACCAGACGCAGAAGGATTTCCTGCCGGTGGTCCAGCTGTCCCGCCAGCCCGTGGTGATGGCCGTGAATCCCTCGCTGGGCGTGAATACGCTTGCGGAACTGGTGGCCCTCGCGAAGCAGAAGCCGGGACTGGGCTTCGCCACTTCGGGCGCCGGTTCGCAGCAGCACATGGCCGGGGAGTGGTTCGCCAAGCTTGCCTCCATCCAGCTCACGCACGTGCCGTACAAGGGCGGCGGGCAGGCGATCACGGACCTGGTGGCAGGGCAGGTGCCGCTGGGCTCGCTCGGGTCGTCGCCGCTCATCCCGCACTACAAGGCCGGCAAGCTGAAGCTGCTGGCGCAGACCACGCGCACCCGCTCGGCGGCGCTGCCCGAGGTGCCCACCTACGAGGAGGCGGGTTACAAGGGGCTGGTCATCGAGCAGTGGCTGGGGGTCCTGGTGCCGGCCGGCACGCCGGGTGAAATCATCACGCGGCTGAATGTGGAGATCAACAAGGCGCTGGCGGATGCCACGGTGCGCGAGCGCTATTTCCAGGCCGCGCAGGAGCCGGTGGGCGGCACCGCCGAGCAGTTCGGCAGGCTGATGCGCGACGACTACGAGAAGTACGGCAAGCTCGTGAAGGAGCTGAACATCCGCGTCGAGTAGGGAAGGGACAGGGGGCCGCGGGTTCCCCCGTACCCCCTGCGCTAGTGCTGGAGGATCTTCGACAGGAACAACTGCGCGCGCTCGGAGCGCGGCTTGCCGAAGAAGTCGTCCTTGGTGGCGTCCTCGACGATCTTGCCGGCGTCCATGAAGATCACGCGGTGGGCGACCTTGCGGGCGAACCCCATTTCGTGGGTCACGCACATCATGGTCATGCCTTCCTGCGCGAGCTGCACCATCACGTCGAGCACCTCGTTCACCATCTCGGGGTCGAGCGCCGAGGTGGGCTCGTCGAACAGCATCGCGATCGGGTCCATCGACAGCGCCCGCGCGATCGCAACGCGCTGCTGCTGGCCGCCGGAGAGCTGGCCGGGGAACTTGTCCTTCTGCGCGATCAGGCCCACGCGCTCGAGGTACTTGAGCCCGCGCACGGTGGCCTCGTCCTTGGTGCGGCCGAGGACCTTCACCTGGGCGAGGGTCAGGTTCTCGGTCACGGTCAGGTGCGGGAACAGCTCGAAGTTCTGGAACACCATGCCGACGCGCGCGCGCAGCTTGGGCAGGTCGGTCTTCGGGTCGCCCACCGAGATGCCGTCGACGACGATGTCGCCCTTCTGGAAGGGCTCAAGCGCGTTGACGCACTTGATGAGGGTCGACTTGCCGGAGCCGGAGGGCCCGCAGACGACGATGACCTCGCCCTTCTTGACCTCGGTGGTGCAGTCGGTCAGCACCTGGAAGCTGCCGTACCACTTGCTCACGTCCTTGATGGAGATCATGGGTGTCCTGCCTTTATCGGATGATGGCGATCTTCGCCTGCAGCTTCTTCACCACCGAGGAGAGGGAGTAGCAGACGACGAAGTAGACGATGGCGGCGAGCAGGAACGCCTCGACCGGCCGGTTGAAGTTCTTGCCCGCGGTCTCGAAGCCCTTGAGCAGGTCGTAGGCGCCGATCGCGTACACGAGCGAAGTGTCCTGGAACAGGATGATGGTCTGCGTGAGCAGCACCGGCAGCATGTTGCGGAAGGCTTGCGGAAGCACAACCAGGCGCATGTTCTGGCCGTACGTGAAGCCCATCGCAAAACCCGCCGACACCTGCCCGCGGGAGACGGACTGGATGCCCGCGCGCATGATCTCGGAGTAGTAGGCCGACTCGAACGCGGTGAAGGTGATCACGGCCGACCATTCGGCGCCCAGCGGCCGGCCCGTGAGGAACGGGATCAGCAGGAAGAACCACAGGATCACCATGACCAGCGGGATCGAGCGCATGGTGTTCACGTAGATCGTGGCCGGGTAGATCAGCCACTTGTAGGAGGACAGCCGCATCAGCGCGAGCACCGTCCCGAGGAAGATCCCGCCCACCATCGCCACGAGCGTCAGCTCGACGCTGAACAGGAATCCCTTGACCAGGAACTTGGAGACCAGGTCCCAGGTGAAGAACGACAGGTCGAGGTTGCCCATCACTTGCCCCCGCCTATCATGCCCGGCACCCGCACCCGGGTCTCGACCCAGGCCATGAGCCGGTTGATGGTCATGGCGGTGACGATATAGAGGCTGGTCACCGCGAGGTAGACCTCGATGCCGCGCGAGGTCTCCTCCTGCGCCTGCATCGCGAACATGGTCAGTTCGGCCACGCTGACGGCGAACGCCACCGAGGAGTTCTTGACGATGTTCATCGCCTCCGATGTGAGCGGCGGGATGACGATCCGGAAAGCCATCGGCAGCAGTACGTGGAAATAGGTCTGGGGCAGGGTCAGCCCCATCGCGAGGCCGGCGAAGCGCTGGCCCTTGGAGAGCGACTGGATGCCCGCGCGCACCTGCTCGGCCACCCGGGCGGAGGTGAAGAACCCCAGCGCCAGCACCACCAGCAGGAAGCTCGGCACGTCCTTCAGGATGGGAAATATCGCCGGCACCACGTGATACCAGAGGAACAGCTGGACCAGCAGCGGGATGTTGCGGAAGAGCTCTACCCAGGCGTTGCCGATGCGCACCAGCCAGGGGCTCGGCGTGGTGCGGAAGGTGCCGACGACCGAACCGAGCACGAACGCGACGACCCAGGAACAGGCTGCGACGGCGAGCGTCCAGCCCCAGGCCGAGGCCAGCCATTCAAGGTAGGTCTGGCCCCCGCCCGTGTCGCGGAGGAAGACTTCCCACTCCCAGCGGAAATTCATTGTTGTTTTCTCCCCGGTGCCCGGTGAAGTGTAGAGCAAGAAGCGGGCCGGAATCCAGCGCCAAAAAAAAACGCGCCCCAAGGGCGCGTTTTCGTCAGGTCCGCGAAAGGGCTTACTTCTTCGCGTAGTCTTCCATGGGCTTGTCGTTCGGGGTCGCGAACAGGGTTTTGAGCGTGGCGCCCATCGGCAGGTTCACGCTCGTGTTCTTGGGCGGGATCGGGGAGAGGAACCACTTGGTGTAGAGCTTGTCCAGCGCGCCGGACTTCATCATCGCGCTGATCGTGTCGTCGGTCAGCTTCTTCATGGCCGGGTCGTCCTTGCGGATCATGATCGCGATCGGCTCGACCGAGAGCACTTCGCCGACGATCCTGTAGTCGGCCGGGTTCTTGGCGGTGGCGATCAGGCCGGCGAGGATGTTGTCGTCCATGACAAACGCGTCGGCGCGGCCGGTCTCGAGCAGCAGGAACGAGTCGGAATGGTCCTTGCCGTAGATCTCCTTGAAGTCGATCTTGTTGGCGCGCTCGTGCTTCCTCAGCGTCTGCACCGAGGTCGTGCCCGTCGTGGTTGCGAGGTTCTTGCCGTTCAGCTGCGACACGGAGGTGATGCCGGAACTGACTTTTACCGCGGTGCGCACCTCGGTCACGAACGTGGTCAGGCCGAAGGACACGTCCTTCTGGCGCGCGGCGTTGTTGGTGGTGGAGCCGCACTCGATGTCCACGGTGCCGTTCTGCAGCAGCGGGATCCGGTTCTGCGAGGTGACCGGCATGTAGTTGACCTTGATGTTGCCGCCGGTGGCCTTCTTCATGTTGTCGATGATGGCAAGGCATACGTCGACATGGTAGCCGGTGAACTGGCCGGCGCCCAGCGTGAAGGACAGCGGGGCCGACGACTCGCGCACACCCATGGTGATTTCGCCGGACTTCTTCACCTTGTCGATGGTCTGGGCCTGGGCGGGAGCTGCGAAGGCGGCGCCGACGAGGGCGGCTGCGAGGATGCGGGGGAACTTCATGTGGACTCCTTGGCGTTTATAAGGTCCCCGGAAACCGGGGCGGGCCCCCGGACGACAGGGGAGGTACTGCGGTGCGGCGATTCTGGGTACAGGCCACGGGGCTGTCAAGCAAGGGGTGGACCTGCCTAGAATGGATGGGGAGCCGGGTCGGCCGGGCCCCGCCATGCCCGGCCATCGTGCAGGAGGCGCCCATGGGTGCACCGGAACGAATGGAGCATGACCTGCTCGGCGACCGCGCCGTGCCGGCCGATGCGTACTACGGGGTCCACACCCTGAGGGCCCTCGAAAACTTCCCGATCACGGGCACGGCGATTTCGATCTACCCGGACCTGGTTTCGGCGCTCGCCTGCGTCAAGCAGGCCGCCGCCCAGGCCAACCTCGGGCTGGGCCTGCTTGAACCGGGCAAGGCCGCCGCCATCGTGCAGGCCTGCGAGGAGGTCCGGGCCGGGGCGCTGGTGCGCGAGTTCGTGGTCGACGTGATCCAGGGCGGAGCGGGCACCTCGACCAACATGAACGCCAACGAGGTGATCGCCAACCGGGCGCTGGAGATCCTCGGGCACGCGAAGGGCGAGTACCGGCACCTGCACCCGCTCGACGACGTGAACATGGGCCAGAGCACGAACGACGTCTACCCGACGGCGGTCAAGGTCGCCCTCAATCTCGGTATCCGGCGGCTGGCGGCGGCGATGCGCCACCTGCGTGAGGCGTTCGAGGCCAAGTCGGCGGAGTTCGCCGACGTGCTGAAGATGGGGCGCACGCAGCTGCAGGACGCGGTGCCGATGACGCTCGGCCAGGAGTTCAGCACCTACGCAGTCATGCTCGGCGAGGACGAGGACCGGTTGCAGGAGGCCGCGGCGCTGGTGCGCGAGATGAACCTCGGCGCCACGGCGATCGGCACCGGCATCAACGCCCACCCGGATTACGCCCCGCTGGTCTGCCGGCACCTGTCGGCCATCGCGGGCATGGAACTCGTCACGGCAATCAACCTCGTCGAGGCCACCCAGGACGCGGGGTCCTTCGTGCAGCTCTCGGGCGTGCTCAAGCGGATCGCGGTCAAGCTCTCGAAGACCTGCAACGACCTGCGGCTGCTGTCCTCGGGCCCGCGCGCGGGCCTGGGCGAGATCAACCTGCCGGCGGTGCAGGCAGGGTCGTCCATCATGCCCGGCAAGGTCAATCCGGTGATCCCGGAGGTGGTGAACCAGATCGCCTTCGAGGTCATCGGCAACGACATCACCGTGAGCTTCGCGGCCGAGGGCGGGCAACTGCAGCTCAATGCCTTCGAGCCGGTGATCGCGCACAGCCTGTTCAAGAGCATCGCGCACCTCGCCGCGGGCTGCCATACGCTCGCCGACCGGTGCGTGAAGGGCATCACGGCCAACCGCGAGTACCTGAAGTCGACGGTGAATCGCTCGATCGGCCTGGTCACTGCGCTGAATCCCATCATCGGCTACGCCAACGCCACCGACGTCGCGCGCGAGGCGCTGGCCACCGGAGGGCGGGTCGCGGACATCGTGCTGGCGCGCGGCCTGATGACGAAAGCGGAACTCGACGAAGTGCTGCGGCCGGAAGTGCTGACCAGGCCGCACTTCGCGACCGTGGCGAAGCCGAAGAAGGGCTAACCCAGCTGCGCTGCGTGCGCGGCCAGGATGTCGGCCACGCAGGCCGTGAGCTTCTTCGCGTAGCCGATGTGCAGGAACTCGTTCGGGCCGTGCGCGTTGGAGTGCGGGCCGAGGACGCCGGTGATCAGGAACTGCGCCTGCGGAAACTTCTTTCCCAGCATCGCCATGAAGGGGATGGTGCCGCCTTCGCCCATCCACATCGCCGGCCTGCCGTAATGGCGGCTCGACGCCGCGTCGATCGCGGCCTCGAGCCAGGGCGCGGTGACGGGGGCATGCCAGCCGGTGGCGGACTGGCCGTAGTCGAACGACACCTTTGCGCCGTACGGGGGATCGGCTTCGAGCAGTGCCTTCAGCGCCACGGCTGCGGCCTCGCCTTCCAAGGTGGGCGGGATGCGCAGGGACAGCACCAGCCGGGTCTGCGGCCGCAGCACGTTGCCGGCGTTTTCCGGCGGCGGCAAGCCGGCCGCGCCGGTCACCGACAGCATCGGCCGCCAGGTGCGGTTCAGCACCAGCTCGGCGAGGTCCGTGCCCATCGGGCGGGTGCCGCCCGCGAAGGGGAACTTCGCGTGGATGGAATCGCCCAGCACGGCCGCCGCCTTCTTCGCCTGCGCGCCGCGCTCGGCGGGGATCGGCGCATGGAAGTCCGCACCGCGCACGATGCCGGTGCCCGCATCGTCGATGCGCTCGAGCAGCTGGCGCGCGATCCGGAAGCTCGAAGGCACCACGCCGCTGGCGTCGCCGGAATGCACGCCTTCGGTCAGCACGTCGACCGTCAGCACGCCGTTGACGAGGCCACGCAGCGAGGTCGTGCCCCAGAGCTGGTCGTAGTTGCCGCAGCCCGAGTCCAGGCCCAGCACCAGCGCCGGGGCGCCGATGCGCGGTTCGAGCAGGTCGAGGTAGGCGGGCAGGTCGTAGCTGCCGCTCTCCTCGCAGCACTCGATCAGCATCGCGATGCGCGCATGGGGCCGGCCGGAGGCCTTGACGGCACGCAGCGCGGCGAGCGCGCAGAACACCGCGTACCCGTCGTCGGCGCCGCCACGGCCGTAGAGTTTTCCATCCTTGATGACCGGGGTCCACGGCCCGAGGCCCTCACGCCAGCCCGTCATCTCCGGCTGCTTGTCGAGGTGCCCGTAGACGAGGACGGTCTCGCGCGCGTCGCCGCCGACTTCCGCATACAGGACGGGCGTGCGCCCGGGCAGTTGCACGACCTCCAGCTGCATGCCGGGCAGCGCATTGCATTCGCACCAGGCCGCCGCGAACTGGACCGCGGCATCGATGTGACCGTGCGCTTTCCAGTCGGGGTCGAAGTGCGGCGACTTGGCGGGGATGCGGATGTAGTCGGTGAGGGCCGGGACGATGGACGCGTCCCAGAAATCGGCGATGCCGCTCGGCGCGGCGGGGTCGGGTGCGTTCATGCGGCAATTATAATGACCGCAAACAACCCATCAGGGTGGAGACATGGCAGCGCCGAAAAAGATGTGGGAGCCCTCGCAGGCGGCGATCGAGTCCGCGCAGGTGACGCAGTTCGCGCGCTATTGCGTGCAACGCTACCGCCTCCGGTTCAACACCTTTCCCGAGTTTTACGACTGGACCTGCGACGGCAGCGGGCGGTTCTGGGAGGCGCTGTGGGACTGGGCGGGCGTGCGCGGGAAGAAGGGCGAGCGCATCCTCGTCGACGGGCACCGGATGCCCGGCGCGAAGTGGTTCCCGGACGCGCGGCTGAATTTCGCCGAGAACCTGCTGCGCCGTGGCGACGGGGCTGGAGGCGACGCGGACGCGCTCGTTTTCTGGGACGAGACCGGGTTCCGCCGGCGGATGTCCCATGCGCAACTGCACGCCCAGGTCTCGCGTGCGGCGCAGGCCATGCGCGCCGCGGGCCTGAAGCCCGGCGACCGCGTCGCCGCCTTCATCCCGAACATGCCCGAGACCTGCGTGCTGGCGCTGGCCGCCCTGTCGGTGGGCGCCGTCTGGTCGTCCTGCTCGCCGGATTTCGGCACCGACGGCGTGCTCGACCGGTTCGGGCAGACGGAACCGAAGCTGCTCTTCTGCGCCGACGGCTACCTGTACAACGGCAAGGCGCACGACTCGATCGCGCGCGTGAGGGACATCGTCGCGCAGCTGCCGGGCGTGAAGCAGGTCGTGGTGGTTCCCAACCTGGCGGCGACCCCGGACGTGTCCGCGATCCGCAATGCGCGCCGATACGCCGACTGGATCGCACCGTACAAGGCCGGCGGGATCGAGTACGAGCGGCTGCCGTTCGACCACCCGGTCTACATCCTCTTCACCTCGGGCACGACCGGCAAGCCCAAGTGCATCGTGCACGGCGCGGGCGGGTCGCTCTTGTCCGGCCTCAAGATGTACAAGCTGCAGTTCGACGTGCGGCCGGGCGACCGCTTCTACTACTACACGACCTGCAACTGGGTGATGTGGAACCTGTTGTTCGCGGGGATCGGCGCCGAGGCTGCAGTGATGCTGTACGACGGCTCCCCCTTCGCCCGCGACGGGGCGATCACCTTCGACTTCTGCGAGGCCGGCCGCTTCACGCACTACGGGACCTCTGCCAAGTTCATTGACGCGGTCGCCAAGCGCGGGCTGAAGCCGCGCGAGACCCACAACCTCGAGGCGGTCCGGATGGTGATCTCCACCGGCTCGCCGCTGGTTCCCGAGAGCTACGACTACGTCTACCGCGATTTCAAGAAGGACGTCTGCCTGTCGTCCATTTCGGGCGGCACCGACCTGATGGCCAGCTTTGCCGACGCAAGCCCGATCCTGCCAGTCTACCGAGGCGAGTTGCAGTGCCGGGGCCTCGGCATGGACGTGCGGGTGTACGACGACGCAGGGCGGTCCATGGTCGGGGAGAAGGGCGAGCTGGTGTGCGTGAAGCCCTTCCCGTCGATGCCGGTCGGGTTCTGGGGCGACCCGGACGGCGCGCGCTATCGGGCGTCCTACTTCGAGCGCTATCCCAACGTGTGGTGCCACGGCGACTGGTGCGAGGTCACCGAGCGGGGCACGATGATCGTTTACGGGCGCTCGGACGCCACGCTGAACCCGGGCGGCGTGCGCATCGGCACGGCCGAGATCTACGGGCAGGTCGAGAAGATCGACGCCGTGGAGGAATCGGTGGCCATCGGCCAGCTGTGGCCGCCGGCGCAGCCGACCGACACGCGCGTTGTGCTGTTCGTGAAGCTGCGCCCCGGGCTGAAGCTCGATGCGGCGCTGGAGGAGCGTATCCGCCGGCAGATCCGCGACCACACCACGCCGCGCCACGTGCCCGCGAGGATCGTGCAGGTGCCCGACATCCCGCGCACCAGGAACGGCAAGGTCGTGGAGCTGGCGGTGCGCTCGGTGGTGCACGGCATGCCGGTCAAGCACACCGACGCGCTCGCAAACCCGGAGGTTCTTGAGATATTCTCAAATATGCCTGAACTGGCAATTTGATTGGCGTAGGGCTGGCTCCAGGGCTTGTGTTTAATAAACAAATCTTCGTGAATTAAGCCGGCATCAATCGGGCAGCGAGAAAAAGAACGTTGCGCCCTGCCCGGGCTCCGACTCGCACCAGATCCGCCCGCCGTGACGCTGCACGATGCGCCTGGCATTGGCGAGGCCGATCCCGGTGCCCTCGAACTCCCCGTCCGCGTGCAGCCTCTCGAACACGCCGAAGATCTTGTCGGCGTACTGCATCTCGAAGCCCACGCCGTTGTCGCGGACTCGCACCGCGGTTTCCGATTCCCCGCGGGTGGCGTCGACCTCGATCACCGCTTCGGTGCGCGTGCCGGTGTACTTGAACGCGTTTTCGATCAGGTTCTGCAGCACCAATCGCAGCAGCGTGGGGTCGCCTCGCACCTGGGGCAGGCTGCCGATCACCCAGCGCACCCGGCGTTCGCCCGGCTGGAGCTCGGCGACGACGGCATCGACCTCGGCGCGCAGGTCCACCGGGCGCATGGTCAGGGACTGGCGCGACAGCCGCGAGAACTGCAGCAGCGCGTCCACGACCGCGCCCATGCGCGTGGCAGCCGCGTTCACGCGCGTGGCGTACCCGGTGGCTTCGGCATCCGACTTCACGGCCGGCCGCGCGGCGAGCAGCGCGCTGAACGACGCCATGGCCCTCAACGGTGCGCGCAGGTCGTGCGAGACCGAATACGAGAACGACTCGAGTTCACGGTTCGCCGCCTCGAGCTCGGCGGTGCGCTGGCGTACCCGCTCCTCGAGCGTCTCGTTCAGCCGGCGGATTTCGTCGGCTGCGCGCCTGAGCTCGGTCACGTCCTGCGGCGTCGCGATGATCGCCGGCGTGCCCCGCCAATCCGCCGAAGTCGCGGAATAGAGCGTCTCGAAGACCTCGCCCGACTTCTTGCGGAAGCGCACCGGGAGGCGGCGCACCTCGATGCCGCGCGAGATCATGTCGACGACGAGGGCCCGCTCCGCGGGTTCGGCCCAGACCCCGAGGCTGAGCGACCCCTGTCCCTCCAGTTCCTCGCGCGCGTAGCCGTGCAGCTGCAGCCACGCGTCGTTGACCGCGAGGTAGCGGCCGTCCTCGACGGCGCCCACGACGATCGGCGTCGGCGACAGGTCGAACACCTTGGCGAAACGCTCGCCGTCGGCCAGCGCTTCCCGGCGCAGTGCTTCCAGTTCGGAGATGTCCTGGTGGGACACGAGCAACGCTGGCGCACCCTGCCATTCGACGATTTCGACGGAGGAGAGGCACATCATCTCGCGGCCCTCGCGCGTCCTGAGCCGGCTGAGCGAGGGTCGCAGCCGCCCCTCACGCTCGATGTCGGCGATGAACCCCGTGCGTTCGGAGGGCTTCGCCCACAGCCCCAGTTCGAGAGCGGTGCGCCCGACGGCGGCGGCGCCCGGCCACCCGAACAGCCGCTGCCATGCGTCGTTGACCGCAAGCAGTCGCCCGTTGTCTCGGCGCACGATGGCGAGCGCGTTGGGTACGAGGTTGAACATGCCTGCGAACTGCTCGGCGCTGCGCAGCACCTTCTCTTCGGCGAGCTTGCGGCTGGTCACGTCCGTGCCGCGGTAGACGAGGTGCGTGACGCGGCCCGCGGCATCCGTAAGCGGGACGACGAGCGATTCGCTGTGTTGGGGACCGTGCACGCTCGGGATCGTCATGGAGTAGGAGACCGGCAACCTGGTCTTCTCGGCCCGCCGGTATGGCACGAGTCGTTGGACGAGGGCGTCCTCGTCGAGGCCGCTCGCTTCGCGCAGGAACGCCTGGACCGGCCGGCCGATCCAGCCATCCACGTCGACCGGCGGCACCTGCCTGGCGTAGAAGAAGCGCAGCGCGCGGTTCCATTGCTCGATCACGAGGTCGTCACCCTCGATCCGGTAGAGCGCCATCAGGTCGGACGTGTTGTCCATCATCGAGCGCGACAGGCGCTGCTCCTCCTGCAGCCGCGCCTCGGACGCCTCGATGCGCGCTCGGGCACGCACGATGTCCTCGATGTCGACCGGGAACGCCATGATCGCCGGCTCGTCATTCCAGGAGGTCAGCGATGCCGAAAAAAGGAAGGTGCGAACCTCGCCGGACTTGATCCGGAAGCGTGTTTCCAATCCCAGGATCGGGTGCTCCGCGCGCAGCTGCCCGAACATCCGTTCGCGCTCGCCCGGCGCAGCCCACAGGTCGAGGCCGGCGACGGAGCGGCCTACCGCCTCGTCGCGCGAATAGCCCACCGTCTTCGCCCACGAGTCGCTGACGGCAAGGAACACGCCGTCGGACTTGCGCACCACGCTGATCGGCACCGGGCTGGTGGACAGCAGCGAAGAGAACCGGGCTGCGCTGCGCTGGAGCTCCGCCTCGGCGTGGCGACGATCGGTTATGTCGGCGCCGCGATAGAGGAGGTGGGTGACGCGCCCTGACGGGTCCTTCAGGGGCGTAATGGTCCCTTCCCGGTAGCGGGTGGGCCCGGGGCCGTTGGAAATGTGGGAGACCGGCATGGCGGTGCCCGTCTGCACGGCCTCGCGGTAGGGAAGGAGGATGTTGTCCGCCTCCGCGGGCTTGAATCCGAGGCTGCCGGACATGACTTCGGCGAGGTCGCGGCCCACCCAGTCGGTCGCGTCCGTCCCGGGGCGGGCGGCGGCATGGAACGCCCTGAGGCTGGGGTTGACGTTCTCGAAGACGAGGCGGCCGTCGGGCTCGACCCGGTGGAGCGACATCAGGTCGCTGGTGCCGTCGAAGACCAGCTGGAACCAGCTTTGCCGGCCATTCTGCGGGGTGAACGGCGGCAAGGTCGGGGATCCTGGCTGGAGCGCGAGTCGGGGGACGCGGCTAGTGCAGCGTGGCCTTCCTGCCTTCGTAGATACCCTGCAGCAATCGCAGGGACCCGAGGCTGACCGCGTGGTGGCTGAGCACGTGGCCGAGGTCCTCTACGATGTCGAGCGTGACCGGGACATGCAGCGCGGCGAGCACGCGCGCGGCGCGCTCGGAGTGGACCCGCGAGACGATCGCGTCCTGTTCGCCGTGCACCAGGTGCACCCGCGCGCTGATGCTGGTCCCGGCCAGCGGCAGCCGGGCGAAGCGGGCCGAGTACGCGACGACTGCGCCGGCGAGCCCGGGAAAGCGCTTCACCGCCTCCAGCGCCATCGTGCCGCCCTGGGAGAAGCCGATCAGCACGGTGCACTCCGCGGACACGCCGTAGTTCGTCTGCTCGCGGCGCACGAGGTCCTCGATCCGGGGCAGCGCCGCGCTTACCCGTTCGACCCGGTTGGCGTCGTTCAGCGCGACCTTCGGCTCCGGGGCATCCTCCCAGCCGTCCGCGCCCGGGACGACCAGCACGGCGCTCGGGAAGCGCGCCTGGAACTTGAAGGCGACCGAGATCATCGACTCGGGCGTGGCGCCACCGCCGTGCAGGAACACGAACAGGTGCTTCGCCTTGTGGTCCGGCGAAGGCGCGAAACGGAAGACTTTGTTGGCTGTCATATCGTGGGCTCGACTCATTCTCGCCCCATTGCACGACTTATGTAAACTGCGCCCGGGCCGCCGCCCCTAGGAGAATTCCATGACCCGCATGCAATCCCACGCCGCCTTCTGGTCCGCCTTCTGGTCGCTTGCGAAGCCGTACTGGGTCTCCGGGGGAAGCCGCCGCGGGGTAGTGCTTCTCGCTTCGGTGGTCGGGTTCACGCTGGCGCTGGTGTGGGTCGAGGTCCAGTTCAACAGCTGGAACAAGAGCTTCTACGACACCTTCGAAGGCAAGGACCGCCTGGGGTTCTACCTCGAGCTCGGCCGCTTCACCGTCCTTGCGGTTACGTTCATCCTGCTGGCGGTCTACAAGCAGTACCTGCAGCAGATGCTGATGATCGAATGGCGCTCGTGGCTGACCGATACCTACCTCGCCGACTGGCTGTCGGGGCAGGCCTACTACCGCATGCAGCTGCTCGAGCGCGGCACCGACAACCCGGACCAGCGGATCGCCGATGATCTGAATATCTTTGTCGACCTTACGCTCACGCTGTCGCTGGGGCTGCTCTCGGCCGTCGTGACGCTCGTGTCCTTCGTCGGGATCCTGTGGGTGATTTCCGGCCCGCTGGACGTCGCCGGGATCACGATCCCGGGCTACATGGTGTGGGTCGCGCTGCTATACGCGATCGCCGGCACCGTGCTGACGCACCTGGTCGGGCGGCCGCTGATCGCCCTCAACTTCGCGCGGCAGAAGGCGGAGGCCGATTTCCGGTTTTCGCTCGTGCGCCTGCGCGAGAACAGCGAAGGCGTGGCGCTGTATTCGGGCGAGGCGGGCGAGCTGGCGAATTTCCGCACCCGCTTCTCCAGCGTGATCTCCAACTGGTGGTCGATCATGCTGAAGCAAAAGCAGCTCACCTGGTTCACCTCGTTCTACGGCCAGCTCGCGATCATCTTCCCGTTCGTGGTCTCGGCGCCGCGCTACTTTTCGGGTGGCGCGCCGCTGGGCTCGATCTTCCAGACCGCCTCCGCGTTCGGGCAGGTGCAGGGCGCGCTTTCGTGGTTCATCGGCGCGTACGGAAGCTTCGCCAGCTGGAAAGCGACCGTAGAGCGCCTGACCGGGTTCAGGCAGGCCGTCGCCCATGCGCGCGAGGAGGCAGAGCGGCTCGACGGGGACCGCCTCGGGGCGGAAGACGCAGGGCTCACGCTCGAGCACCTGTCCCTGACGCTGCCGCAGGGGCAGGCCCTGCTCGGCGACACCAGCCTGCGCCTCGCCCCCGGCGAGAACGTGCTCGTCACCGGCCCGTCCGGGTCGGGCAAGTCGACGCTGTTCCGCGCGCTGGCCGGGATCTGGCCTTACTGGAAGGGGCGCATCCTGCTGCCCAAGGGCGCGCGGCTGCTGTTCCTGCCCCAGAAGCCCTACCTGCCGATCGGGAGCCTGAAGAATGCCGTGGCCTACCCGTCACAGGCCAAGGCCGTGGGCGACGAAGAGGTGACCGACGCCTTGAAGGCGGCCGGGCTGGGCGGGATTTCCGGGGACCTCGGCAGGGAGGAGAACTGGGCCCAGGTACTGTCGGGCGGCGAGCAGCAGCGGGTTGCCTTCGCCCGCGCGCTGATCAACAAGCCCGACTGGCTGTTCCTCGACGAGGCCAGCGCCGCGTTGCCCGAGCAGGCGCAGGCGGACCTCTACGCGTTGCTGCGCGACCGCCTGCCGCAGGCGACGCTGGTCTCGATCGGGCACCGCGACAGCCTCGCGCAATTCCACAAGCGCAGGCTGCGCTGGGAGCTCGCGCCCGGCACCGAGCCGAGGCTTTCGGTCAGTTAGGCGGCGAGGGCCGGCCGGCGCCGCCAGGCACCGGTGGCGGCTTCGAAGGCGTGTGCAAGCTGCAGTACGCCGAAATCGTCGCGATACCGGCCGACGATCTGGATGCCTACGGGCAGGCCCTCGGGCGTGAATCCCGCGGGGACGGAGATCGCCGGGTGGCTGGTCGCGCTGATGAAGTAGCAGGTCTTCATCCACTCGAAGTAGTTGGCGAGTTTCACGCCGTTGATCGTGTCGACGTACGGCTGGTCGGCGGGGAAGGGCGGCACCTGGTTGACCGGCAGCACGAGGAATTCGTAGCGGTCGAGGAAGGTGCGCATGCGGTGGAACACCTGCGTGCGCAGCAACTCGGCGCGCGCAATGCGCGTCGCGTCGAGCTTGAGGCCCTCCTCGATGTTCCAGACCACGGTGTCCTTGAGGCGCGAACGTTCCGTCTTCAGCAGCTCGCCGTAGGCCTCGGCGAAGCCGAGCGCGCGCTGCACGGAGAAGGCCTCGTCCGCACCGGACAGGTCCGGCTCGGCGTCCTCGACGACGCAGCCGAGCGACTTGAAGACCTTGCGCTGCGCTTCGAGGACCGCAGCCACGCGCGAGTCCACGGGCAGGCCGCCGAGGTCCCGGCTCCAGGCGATCCGCGCCTTGCGGAAGTCGCGGCGCAGCGGCCGCGCGAACACGTGCCCGGGCTCGGCGATCGAGACCGGCGTGCGCGGATCCGGCCCCGCCATCGCCGACAGCAGGAAGGCGGTGTCCTCGACCGTGCGCGCGATCGGTCCGACCGACCATAGCGTGTCCCACCCGTTGGGGAAGGGCCACATTGGCACGCGCCCCGGGGTGGGCCTGAATCCCACCACGTTGCAGAAATTGCCGGGATTGCGCAGCGACGCGCCCAGGTCGGAGCCGTCGGCGAAAGGCAGCATCCCGCAGGCGACCGAAACCGCCGCGCCACCGGAGGACCCACCGCAGGTTTTGGTCAGGTCGTAGGGGTTGAGCGTCGCACCGAACACTGCGTTGAAAGTCTGCGAGCCGGTGGCGAATTCCGGCGTGTTGGTCTTGCCGATGGTGATCGCCCCTGCGGCGCACAGGCGCTCGACCAGTGCGCTGTCCGTGTCAGGGACATTGTCCTTGTAGGCGAGCGAGCCGTAGGTCGTGCGGATGCCTTTCGTCGGCACGATGTCCTTGAACGCGACCGGCAGGCCGGCCAGCGGCGCAACGGCCGCCGTGCCGGCCGCCGTGCGCGGGTTCGCCAGGCGCCGGTCGAGTAGCTTTGCCGCGGCCAGTGCCTGTTCCGGCAGGAAGGTGACGATCGCGTTGACCTGCGGATTGAGGCGCTCGATGCGCCCGACGAAGGCGTGCATGATTTCCAGGGCCGACGCCTTGCGGGTGCGGATCAGGCGCGCGAGCTTCTTCGGCGCGGTGTAGCACAGGTCCGTCGCGTTCATGCCGCTGTCCCGGAGGGGGTGCGCAGGTGGCAGGCGACGAAATGCCCCGGCGCGACTTCCTGCGTGGCGGGCTCCTCGACCTTGCAGCGTGCTTCCGCATACGGGCAGCGCGTATGGAACCGGCAGCCGGGCGGGGGGTTCATGGGGCTGGGCACGTCGCCCGCGAGGATGATCCGATTCCTGGCCGCGCCCGGGTCGGGCAGCGGCACGGCCGACAGCAGCGCCTCGGTGTACGGGTGCTGCGGCCGGGTGAACAGCGAGCGCGTGTCGGTAAGCTCGACGATGCGCCCGAGGTACATCACGGCGACGCGGTGGCTGATGTGCTCGACCACCGCGAGGTCGTGCGCCACGAAGAGGTAGGACAGGCCGAGCTCCTGCTGCAGGTCCATCAGCAGGTTGATGACCTGCGCCTGCACCGACACGTCGAGCGCCGACACCGGCTCGTCGCAGACGATCAGCTTCGGCCCGGGCGCGAGCGCGCGCGCGATGCCAAGGCGCTGGCGCTGCCCGCCGGAGAACTCGTAGGGGTACTTCACCATCTGGTCGGGACGCAGGCCGACCTTGTCGAAGAGACCCGCGACGCGCTCGCGGATCTGCGTTTCGGTTGCGTTCTCGAAATTGCGGATCGGCTCGGCGACGATGTCCATCGCGCGCATGCGCGGGTTGAGCGATGAATACGGGTCCTGGAACACGGCCTGGAGCTCGCGCCGGAAGGGGCGCATTTCGACCGGGTTCAGCGCGTCGATCCGGCGGCCGCGCCACTGGATCGTGCCGCTGGTCGGGTCGACGAGGCGCAGGATCGTCTTGCCGGTGGTCGACTTGCCGCAGCCCGATTCTCCGACGAGGCCGAGCGTCTCGCCTTCGGCGATGCTGAAACTCACGTCGTCGACTGCGTGCACCTTGCCTGTGACGCGGGCGAAGACGCCCTTCCTGACCGGGTAGTGCTTGGTGAGCCTGTCGACCTCGAGCAGGGTCGTGCCTTTCGTGGCGGCGTTCATGCCGCGCCCTCCGCGACGATGCGGTCCGATTCCCAGCACGCGACGGTGTGGCCGCCGCCCTTGTCTTCAAGCGGCGGGTAGTCGCTGCGGCAGCGGTCGGTGGCATGCGCGCAGCGGGGCGCGAACACGCAACCGGGAATCGCCTCGCGCATCGAGGGCACGGTGCCGCGAATCTCGGCCAGGCGCTTGCGCGCGCCTGCCGAAGCCTCCCCCAGGCGCGGGATCGACTGCAGCAGGCCGCGGGTGTACGGGTGGCGAGGGCTGGCGAACAGCGCGCCGACCGGCGCCTCCTCGACCTTGCGGCCGGCGTACATCACCACTACGCGCTGCGCCATCTCGGCGACGACGCCGAGGTCGTGGGTGATCAGCACGATGGCCGCGCCGGTCTTTTCCTTCAGGCCGCGCATGAGGTCGAGGATCTGCGCCTGGATCGTCACGTCGAGCGCGGTCGTCGGCTCGTCCGCGATCAGCAGCCGCGGGTTACAGGCCAGCGCCATCGCGATCATGACCCGCTGGCGCATGCCGCCGGAAAGCTGGTGCGGGTACTCGGAGACGCGCCGCCCGGGTTCGGGGATGTTCACCAGCGCCAGCATCTCGATTGCGCGCTCGCGCGCCGCAGCGCGGTCGAGGCCGCGGTGCAGCGTGAGCGCCTCGGCGATCTGGCGGCCGATGGTCAGCACCGGGTTGAGCGAGGTCATCGGCTCCTGGAAGATCATCGAGATCGCGTTGCCGCGCACGTCGCGCATCTCGGCTTCCGAAAGGGCCAGCAGGTCGCGGCCCTCGAAACTAATGCTGCCGGCGACGGTGCGGCCCGGGGGCGATGCGATCAGGCGCAGGATGGAAAGCGAGGTCACGCTCTTGCCGCAGCCGGATTCACCGACGATCGCGAGGGTTTCGCCCGCGTTCACGTAAAAGGAAACCCCGTCGACCGCGCGGACCACGCCGTCGCGCGTGAAGAAGTGCGTCTTCAGGCCTTCGATCTCGAGCAGCGGGGCGGTCACGGGCGCATCCATCACATGCGTCGCGCGAGGCGCGGGTCGAGGGCGTCGCGCATGCCGTCGCCGAGCAGGTTGACCGCCAGCACGGTGAGCGAAAGGAACACCGCCGGGAAGAAGATGAGGTAACCCGCGATCTGGAACAGGCTGCGGGCCTCCGCCATGATGTTGCCCCAGCTTGGGACGTTGGGCGGAGTTCCCGCGCCGATGAAGGACAGGATTGCCTCGGTGATCATCGCCGAAGCGCAGACGTAGGTGGCCTGCACCAGCAGCGGCGCGGCGGTGTTCGGCAGGATGTGGCGAACGAGGATCCTCGGCAGGCTGGTGCCGGCGGCAACCGCGGCCTCCACGTAGGGTTGCTCCCGCAGCGTCAGCACGAGGCTGCGCACGAGGCGCACCACGCGGGGGATCTCCGCCAGCGTGATCGCGACGATCACGTTGCCGACGCTCGCCTTGGTCAGCGCCATCAGCGCGATCGCGAGCAGCACCGGCGGGATCGACATCAGGCCGTCCATGACGCGCATGACGATGGCGTCCACCCAGCGCAGGTACCCGGTCACGAGGCCGATGGCGAGGCCGAGTCCCGTGCTGAGGATCGCGACCGCCAGCCCCACGGCGAGCGAGATCCTCGATCCGTGCAGCACGCGGCTGTAGACGTCCCGGCCCAGCATGTCGGTGCCGAAGAGCGACTGTTCGGAGGGGGGCTTCAGGCGCAGCGCCGGCACCGTGGCCTGCGGGTCCGCGCTCGCGAGCCAGGGCGCGAAGACCGCGACCAGGATCATCGCGAGCAGCACCACGCCGCCGAAGATCGCGGTCGGGTGGCGGCGGAACGCATCCTTGAAGCGTAGCCAGGTGGGGGAGACCGACTTCACCGGGGCGTCCATGTCAGTACCGGATGCGCGGGTCGAACAGCATGTAGCTGAGGTCGATCGCGAGGTTGATCAGCACGTAGATGCCCGAGAACAGCAGGATCACGCCCTGGATCACGGGGTAGTCGCGGCGCAGGATCGCGTCGACCGTCAGCCGGCCGATGCCGGGGATCGCGAACACCGTCTCGGTCACGATCGCGCCGCTGATCAGCAGCGCGATGCCGATGCCGATGATGGTCATGATGGGAATCGCTGCGTTCTTGAGCGCGTGGCCCGCCAGCACCGACACCGGGGCGAGGCCCTTCGCCTGCGCAGTGCGGATGTAATCCTGCGCAAGGACGTCGAGCATGCTGGCCCGGGTGATCCGGGCGATGAGTGCGATGTAGACCGTGCCCAGGGCGACGCTGGGCAGGATCATGTGGCGCAGCCACGGCCAGAAGCCTTCGCTGAAATTGCGATAGCCCTGCACCGGCAGCCACTTGAGTTCGATCGCGAACACCACCATCAGGATGTAGGCGACCACGAACACCGGGATCGAAAAACCCAGCACCGAAAACGCCATCACCGCGCGGTCGATCCAGCGGCCGGCCTTCGCGGCGGCGATCACTCCCAGCGGCACCGCGACCAACACGGAGACCAGCAAGGCGCACAGGGTCAGCGAGACCGTCGGCTCGATGCGTTGCCCGATCAGGCGCGTCACCGGCAGGTTGGTGAAAATGGAGATCCCCAGGTCGCCGTGCAGCAGGCCCAGCGCCCAGCCGCCGAAGCGTACAAGGAAGGGCTGGTCGAGTCCCAGTTGCTCGCGAATGCGGCGGATGTCGTCATCGCTGGCGATATCGCCGGCGATCACCGCCGCGGGGTCGCCGGGCGTGAGGTAGAGCAGGGAGAAGACGAAGAACGCGACCACCGCCATGACGACGATGGTCGCGAACAGCCTCCGCAGGACGTAAGCGAACACCTATACAGCGTGCGACGGAGGGGCTATTTCTTCTCGATGTTCCAGAGCAAGGCCATCGGGGCGATGATCACGCCGGACAGGTTGGTGCGGTACGCGCTCGGCAGGATGAACTGCGCCGTGGGGACGTAGGGCACGAACTCGTAGGCGCGCTTCTGCACGGCCTCGGCGGCCTTCTTCGAAGCCGCTGCATCCGTGGTCGCGAACCAGGCCTCGCGCAGTTCCTCGAGCTTCGCGTCGGTGGGCCAGCCGAACCAACCTTTCTCGCCGGTTCCGCGCACCGCGAAGTTGACCGCAGGGCTGGTCACGTCGGGGCCGACCAGCCAGGTATGGAAGATCGACCAGCCGCCTTTTTCCACCGGCTCCTTGGAGGTGCGGCGGGTGATCAGCGTGCCCCAGTCGCCGGCCTGCACTTCGACGTTGATGCCGACTTTCTTCAGCGCTTCCGCGGTCAGCAGCGACTGCGCATGCACGATAGGCTGGTCGGTCGCGTCGATGATGACGACCTTCTCGCCCTTGTATCCCGCTTCCTTGATCAGCGCCTTGGCCTTTTCGGGGTCGCGCTTGCCCTTCAGCGCGGCGGCGCCGACCTCGTTGGACAGCGGCGTGCCGCAGGTGAAGTAGGAGTAGCAGGGCTTGCCGTTCTTCGGGTCGCCGGCGATGCCGAGCACGTAGTCGGGCTGGTTCAGCACGTACAGCACGGCCTGGCGCATCTTCTCGTTGTTGAACGGCGGATGCAGGAAGTTGAAGCGCAGCACGCCCATCGAGCCGAGCGGGTCGATGTTCTCGACCTTCACGTCCTTGTTCTTCGAGAGCAGCGGGATCAGGTCGGGCGGGAGCTGCTCCCACATGTCGGCTTCGCCCGCGTTGAGGGCGGCCGCGGCCGTGGCCGAGTCGGGGATGTAGATCCACTCGACGCGGTCGACTTTCGCCACCTTGCCGCCGGAGGCCCAGGACGGCGCTTCCTTGCGGGGCACGTAGTCGGTGTTCTTCACGTAGACCACCTTGCTGCCCGGGACCCACTCCTCCTTCACGAACTTGAACGGGCCCGAGCCGGTGGCGTCGTCGATGTTCTTGAACGCGTCGGTCTTGGCGACGCGCTCGGGCATGATGAACGGCACGTTGGAAGAGGGCTTGGCGAGCGCGTCGAGCGTCAGCGCGAAGGGCTTCTTCAGCTTCAGCTTGAAGGTCTTGTCGTTGACCGCGCTCCATGCCTCCGTCGCCTCGGCGAGCTTCTGGCCGAGCGCGTCGCGCTTGGCCCAGCGCTCGACTGACGCGATGCAGTCGGCCGATTTCACCGGCACGCCGTCATGGAACTTGAGCCCGTCGCGCAGCGTGAACGTGTAGGTGAGCTTGTCCTTGCTGAGCTCGAACTTGTCGACCATCTGCGGCTTGACCTGGAACTTGGAGTCGATCGCGAACAGCGTGTCGTACACCATGTAGCCGTGGTTGCGCGTGATGTACGCGGTGGTCGCGATCGGGTCGAGGATACGCAGGTCCGCCTGCGGGATGAACTTGAGTACCTTCGCCTTTTGCTGTGCGTGCGCCGGTGCGATGCCGGCTGTTGCCGCGACCACGCATGCGGCAACGAAACTGCGCATTCCGAAATTCATTGGGCGACTCCGAGGTTGTGTTCAGTCGAACGGGCCGGGGCCCGTGGATCCTGTGATGTGCGGTCGATGCAGGAAACGTGCCACTGCATCGTGCGACCATGCTCATTCAAGCACGAAGGGCGATCCCGCACAACATTGGGGCACACTCCGAAGGCGGTGCCCGGATTTGCTAGGCGGCCGCCTTCTTCCGGGAGGCAGGGAGCTCCAGCATGGGCCGCAGGTACCGGCCGGTGTAGCTCTCAGGGTGGGCGGCCACCGACTCGGGTGTGCCTTCGGCGAGGATCTGGCCGCCGCCGTCCCCGCCCTCCGGGCCGAGGTCGATGATCCAGTCGGCGGTCTTGATCACGTCGAGGTTGTGCTCGATCACCACCACGGTGTTGCCGGCGTCGCGCAGCCGGTGCAGCACCTCGAGCAGCAGCTTGATGTCGTGGAAGTGCAGGCCCGTCGTGGGCTCGTCGAGGATGTAGAGCGTGCGGCCGGTGTCCCGCTTGGACAGTTCGAGCGAGAGCTTCACGCGCTGCGCCTCGCCACCCGAGAGCGTGGTTGCGGACTGCCCGAGGCGCAGGTAGCCGAGGCCGACGTCGAGCAGTGTGTGGAGTTTTCGCGCGACTACGGGTACCGCCGAGAAGAAGCCGTGCGCCTCGGTCACCGTCATCTGCAGCACCTCGTCGATGGTGCGGGCCTTGTACTGGATCTCGAGCGTCTCGCGGTTGTAGCGCTTGCCGTGGCAGACGTCGCAGGGCACGTAGATGTCCGGCAGGAAATGCATCTCCACCTTCAGTACGCCGTCGCCCTGGCAGGCCTCGCAGCGCCCGCCCTTCACGTTGAACGAAAAGCGCCCTGCGTCATAGCCGCGGGTGCGCGCCTCGGGCACGCCGGCGAAGAGTTCCCGGATCGGCGTGAACAGGCCCGTGTAGGTGGCGGGATTGGAACGCGGGGTGCGCCCGATGGGGCTCTGGTCGACGCTGATGACCTTGTCGAACTGGTCGATGCCGGAAATCGATTCGAACGGCGCCGGCTCGAGCGAACTGCCGTACAGGTGGCGGGCCACGGCCGCGTACAGCGTGTCGTTGACGAGCGTGGACTTGCCCGAGCCCGACACGCCCGTGACGCAGACGAACAGCCCCACCGGCAGGTCGAGGTTGGCGGCCTTGAGGTTGTTGCCGCTCGCGCCGCGGATGCGCAGCATCTTCTTGTTCGGCCGGTGGCGCAGGCCCGGGACGTCGATCTTCAGCGCGCGGCCGAGGTACTTGCCGGTCATCGACTCGGGGTTGGCGAGGATCTCGGCGGGCGTGCCTTCGGCGACGATGCGCCCGCCCGCCTCGCCGGCGCCCGGACCCATGTCGACCACGTGGTCGGCGGCGAGGATGGCGTCCTCGTCGTGCTCGACGACGATCACGGTGTTGCCTAGGTCGCGCAGGCGCTTCAGCGTGTCGAGCAGCCGCGCGTTGTCGCGCTGGTGCAGGCCGATCGAAGGCTCGTCGAGAACGTACATGACGCCCGTGAGACCGGACCCGATCTGCGAAGCGAGCCGGATGCGCTGCGCCTCTCCCCCGGAAAGCGTTTCCGCCGAGCGGTCGAGCGACAGGTAGTCGAGGCCGACGTCGTTCAGGAAGGCGAGCCGGTTGGCGATCTCGCGGATGATGCGCTCGGCGATCTGCTGGCGCGCGCCCTGCAGGTCCAGGGACGAGAAGAACGTGTGCGCGGCCTTGAGCGGCCAGTGGGAGATTTCGTAGATCGGGTGGTCGCCGATCCGGACGTGACGGGCCTCGCGCCGCAGCCGGGTGCCGTTGCAGTCGGGGCAGACCCGGGTATTGCGGTACTTGGCGAGCTCCTCCTTCACCACCACCGAGTCGGTTTCCTTGTAGCGGCGCTCGAGGTTGGGCACCACGCCTTCGAAGACGTGCTCACGCACCGAGCTCCTGCCGCGCTCCGTCAGGTAAGTGAACGCTACCTTTTCCTTGCCCGAGCCATACAGGATGAGGTGCTGGATCTCGTCCGCGAGCATTTCCCACGGCGCCTCGATGTCGAACTTGTAGTGCTTGGCAAGCGACCCCAGCATCGAGAAGTAAAAGCCGTTCCTGCGATCCCAGCCCTTGATCGCGCCGGAGGCGAGGCTCATGTTCGGGTGCGCGACCACCCGCTTGGGGTCGAAGAAATCGACCGAGCCCAGCCCGTCGCACGTGGTGCAGGCGCCCATCGGGTTATTGAAGGAGAACAGGCGCGGCTCCAGCTCGGCCAGCGAATAGCTGCACACCGGGCAGGCGAAGCGGGCGGAGAACAGATGTTCCTTGCCGCTGTCCATCTCGACGGCGAGCGCCCGCCCGTCGGCGTGCCGCAGCGCGGTCTCGAAGGATTCCGCGAGGCGCTGCTTGGCTTCCGCGCGCACCTTCAGGCGGTCGATCACGACGTCGATGGTGTGCTTGACGTTGCGCGCGAGCTTGGGTGCGGCGTCGAGTTCGTGCACCTTGCCGTCGATGCGCACGCGCGTGAAGCCCTGGGCGCGCAGGTCGTCGAGCAGGTCGTGCTGTTCGCCCTTGCGGCCCGCGACGACCGGCGCGACGATCATCAGCCGCGTGTCTTGCGGCAGCGACAGCGCGTGATCGACCATCTGCGAGACCGACTGCGCGCGCAACGGCAGGTTGTGGTCCGGGCAGTAGGGTGTGCCGACCCTCGCGAACAGCAACCGCAGGTAATCGTGGATCTCGGTGACCGTCCCCACGGTGGAGCGCGGGTTGTGGCTGGTCGCCTTCTGCTCGATCGAGATCGCCGGCGACAGTCCCTCGATCAGGTCGACGTCGGGCTTCTCCATCAGCTGCAGGAACTGGCGCGCGTAGGCCGAGAGGGATTCGACGTAGCGGCGCTGGCCTTCAGCGTAGAGCGTGTCGAAGGCCAGCGACGACTTGCCCGAACCTGACAGCCCCGTGATCACCACCAGCTGGTTGCGCGGCAGGTCCAGGCTGATGTTCTTGAGGTTGTGCGTGCGCGCCCCGCGGATGCGGATGGTGTTGGACCCGGGGAGGGGGGCGGTCTTGCCGAAGGCGCTCATCAATGCGTTTTGCCCCGGGCCGGGGGCCGGGGGCGGAAAAGTGAACCTGCTACTATAACGACTTTCCCGCACCGCAATAAACCCTTTCTCCGCCCCCGAGCAATGCCGCCCGTCCCCGCGGTCGATTCCGTGCCCTCCAGGATGTCCCCGATGGAACTGCGCGCAGGCTTCAGCCTGGCGTCGCTGTTCGGTCTGCGCATGCTCGGGCTGTTCCTGATCCTGCCGGTCTTCGCGGTGCACGCACCGAAGCTCGCGGGCGGGGACAACCTCACGCTGGTCGGGATCGCGCTTGGCGCGTACGGCCTTGCCCAGGCTTTCCTGCAGCTGCCGTTCGGCATGGCCTCCGACCGGTTCGGCAGGAAGCCGGTGATCGCGTTCGGGCTCATAGTGTTCGCGCTCGGCAGTTTCCTCGCCGCGTCCGCCACCGACATCTACATGGCGATCGCCGGCCGCACATTGCAGGGCGCGGGGGCGATCTCCTCCGTCGTTGTCGCGCTGGCCGCCGACCTGACGCGGGAGGAGCACCGCACCAAGACCATGGGCATGATCGGCGCGACAATCGGGTTCACGTTCGCGGTTTCGCTCGTCGTGGCGCCGGTCCTGTACGACTGGATCGGCATGGACGGACTGTTCGTGCTGACCGGCGTGATGGCGCTGGGCGGGCTCGCCGTCGTATTCGGCGCCATTCCCGACGTGCCCCGCGCGGTGGCGAAGGATGCGGCTCCTGCGCCATCTCTCTCCTCGGTGCTCGCGCACCCCGAACTCGCGCGACTGAACTTCGGCATCTTTGCGCTGCACCTGGTGCAGATGGCCATGTTCGTGGTGATCCCCGGGGCGCTGATCGACGCCGGCCTGCCGCTCGCGGAGCATTGGAAGGCGTACCTGCCGGTCGTACTTGTGTCGTTCGTGCTGATGGTCCCTCCCATCATGTATGCCGATCGCCGCAACCGCCCCAAGCCGGTGATGGCCGGCGCGGTCGCGCTGATGCTGGTCGTGCAGTCGGGGCTGATATTCGCCCACGGAGTGGCGGCCCTGATAGTGCTCCTGCTGCTTTTCTTTGCGGCCTTCAACGTGCTCGAGGCGATGCTGCCTTCGCTGGTGTCGCGCATTGCGCCGGATCGGGCGCGCGGCAGTGCGATTGGCGTTTACAACACCACGCAGACTATGGGATTGTTCGCGGGTGGGCTGGCCGGCGGTTGGATGGCCAAACACTACGGCGCGGGGGCGGTGTTCGGGCTCGGCGTGATACTGATGCTGCTGTGGTTGGGCCTGGTGGCCGGCATGCGCCCGGTCAACCCATCGAAGTCCCGGTCGTTGACTGTTGAGACCAACGCGGCATAACGCGTTCGGAGGCCGACCTCGATCGGGCGTTTTGGATACTCTGGGAGACAGGAATGATCAATAAGGCAATTATCGTGGGCAACCTCGGGGCGGACCCCGAAGTGCGTTACCTGCCCAGCGGCGAGGCGGTGGCCAACATCCGCGTCGCCACCACCGAGAAGTGGAAGGACAAGGCGAGCGGCGAGATGAAGGAGGCCACCGAGTGGCACCGAATCTCCTTCTTCGGCCGGACTGCGGAGGTGGTCGGCGAGTATCTCAAGAAGGGATCGCAGGTCTACGTCGAGGGCAGCATCCGCACCCGCAAGTGGCAGGACAAGGACGGGCAGGATCGCTACAGTACCGAGATACGCGGCGACCTGATGAAGATGCTGGGCGGCCGCCAGGGCATGGGCGACGGTGGCGGCAGGGGCGGAGACCGTGGCGAATCGTCGGACCGCGGGGGTCCCCCGCCCGAGGGCCGGCCCGCGCCGTCTGGAGCGAAGAAGCCGGCCGGCAAGTTCGACGACATGGAAGACGACATCCCGTTCTAGCCATGCGCGCCTACACTGCCGGACTGCTGTTCGCCATCGCAGTGGCAATTCCCGCGGCTGCGGCGGAACTGCCGATCTTCGACGCGCACCTGCACTACAGCCACGATGCGTGGGAATCGGTGCCTCCCAAGGACGCCATTGCGCTTTTGCGCAAGGCGGGCCTGCGCCGTGCCGTGGTTTCGAGTTCCAATGATGACGGCAACCAGAAGCTCTACGCCGAGGCGCCGGACCTGATCCTGCCGTCGCTGCGTCCATACCGCTCGCGCGGCGAGATCTCATCATGGTTCCGCGACGACAGCGTGATCACCTACATGGAGCAGCGCCTCGCCAGGCACCGCTATGTCGCGATCGGCGAGTTCCACCTCTACGGCGCCGACGCTGACCTGCCCGTCCCGCGCCGCATGGTGCAGCTGGCCCGGCAGAACAAACTGCTGCTGCACGCGCACTCGGATGCCGACGCCATCGAGCGGCTGTTCCGGCAATGGCCGGAGGCGCGCATTCTCTGGGCGCATTCCGGTTTCGACCAACCGGAGCGGCTGCGCGAGATGCTGAAGAAGCACCGCAACCTCTGGTGCGACCTCGCGTTCCGCACAGACCACGGGTCGGGCGGGAAGATCGGCCCGGAATGGCGCGCTGTGTTCCTCGAGTTCCCCGACCGCTTCATGGTTGGCACCGACAGCTATACCCCCGAGCGCTGGCCGTACGTCGTCGAGCACGCCAACTGGTCGCGCGCCTGGATGAAGGACCTGCCGCAGGACGTGGCCGAACGCATCGCGTACAGGAACGGCGAGGCGGTCTTCGGCGGGCCGATGCCGAAGAAATGATCCGCTCGGCGCTCGCAGCGGTCCTGCTCGTGCCGTTCGCGGCAGCGGCGCAGCCCTGCGGCCCTGCCGGCGGAACCCGGGTCGAATCGCCGCGTTACATGCTCGGCTTCCGTGCAGACCCGGGCAAGGTCTCCGTCGGCGGCCACTTCGCGCTCGAACTGTTCGTATGCCCGAAGGCCGGCGTACGCGCGCCCGAGTCCGTGCGGGTCGACGCAAGCATGCCCGAGCACCGCCACGGCATGAACTACAAGGCGAAGGTGGTGCTCCTCGACGGGGGGCGCTACAAGGCCGAGGGCCTGATGTTCCACATGCCGGGCCGCTGGGAACTGGTCTTCGACCTGAGGTCCGACGGGAAGACCGATCGCCTGAAGCACTCCATCGTCCTCGAGTGAGACGAGGGGCGATTGCGGCGTGCCTGGCGGCAGGCGTTGCGGCTGCGGCGCACGGCCAGGCGATTGCCCCGGAGACCGGGTTCACCACGGCTGAAACCGCACGTATCCTGCAACACGGGCCCTGGCCGATGGCCTGGTCGCCGGACCCGAGCAACCGGGTGTCCGGAAGGCCGGACGCGATCGCTTTCGGCCGCACGCTGTTCTTCGAGCAGCGCCTGTCCGGCAACGGCAGGGCCTCCTGTGCCACGTGCCACGTGCCGGACCTGCTCTTCACGGACGGCAAGGCGCGCGGGGAAGGGTTCGTGACGCTCGACCGCAACACGCCGGGCCTCGTCAACACGCGGCTCAACCGCTGGTTCGGATTGGACGGTGCGGCCGACAGCCTGTGGTCGCAGAGCCTGCGTCCCATCGTCGACAAGCGCGAGATGGCCGCGAGCACGACGCACGTCGGCCGACTGGTGCGTGGCGACACCGGGCTTGCTGATGCCTACCGGCGTGCGTTCGGCGAGCCTCCTCCCGGGGACGACGACATGGTGACGGTGAATGTCGGCAAGGCGCTCGCCGCCTACCAGGAGACGCTCGTGAGCGCCCCCACGGCCTTCGACGAGTTCCGCGATGCGCTGGAACAGGGTGATCGCGAGACGGCGGCCCGTTACCCGGCGGCCGCGCGGCGGGGCCTGAAGATTTTCGTCGGCAAGGGGGCGTGCTCGGTCTGCCATTTCGGCCCCAATTTCACCAACGGCGAGTTCGGCGACATCGGCATCCCGTTTTTCGCCGCACCTGGCCGCGTCGACCCGGGCCGCTATGAGGGCATCGTGAAGCTCGAGGCCAGCCGCGCCAACCTGCTCGGCAAGTACAGCGACGACCCTGCGCAGGCCACGGCCACGGGTACCCGTCATGTCACGCTCGAGCACCGTAACTGGGGCGAGTTCCGCGTCCCGAGCCTGCGCAACGTCGCCAGGACCGCGCCCTACATGCACAACGGCCATCTCGCCACGCTGCGCGACGTGGTGCGCCACTACTCCGAACTGAACGAAGACCGGCTGCACGCCGACGGCGAGAAGATCCTGCGGCCGCTTAGGCTGACACCGGCCGAAGCCGAGGACCTGGTCGCCTTCCTGGAGTCGCTTTCGGTCCGGGGCACGGTGTCATACTGAACGCATGGGACTCAAGCTGAACCTGGGCTGCGGCCAGAACCGGCTGGACGGGTACCTCAACGTCGACAAGTACGGTGAGGCGGACCTGCGCTGCGACCTCGAATCCTTTCCCTGGCCCTGGCCGGACGATTCCGTTTCCGAGATCCAGTTGATCCACGTGCTTGAGCACCTGGGCGCGGCAAGCGACACCTTCATCGGTGTCATGAAGGAGCTTTACCGGGTGTGCGAACCGGGCGGCATGATCCACATTGCGGTGCCTCATCCCCGCCACGACAATTTCATCAGCGACCCGACCCACGTCAGGCCCGTCGTGCCGATGACCCTGCAGCTCTTCTCCCGCAGGAACAACCTGCTCTGGCAGGAAATGGGCGCCGCCAACTCCCCGCTGGCCCTCTATCACGGTGTTGATTTCGAGGTCGTCGACACCACCTATGTGCTTGAAGAACCGTATGCCGGCGATGTCCAGTCCGGCAAGCTGGCACCCGAATCGCTGGAGGCGCTGTTGCGGCAGTACAACAACGTCGCGTCGGAGATTCGCTTCAAGCTCAAGGTGATAAAGGATTCTGCCTAAGAATCAGACATGTACGTCTCGCTCAGGTATAATGGGCGGCTATTTGGACGCGGGAGAATTTCGATGCCGATTTACGAATACCGTTGCTCGGACTGCGGCTTCCAGGATGAATTCCTGCAGAAGCTGTCGGAGCCGCAACTCACGGTCTGCCCGTCCTGCGGCAAGGAGAGTTTCAAGAAGCTGCTTTCGGCCGCCGGTTTCCAGCTCAAAGGCAGCGGCTGGTACGCGACCGACTTCAAGGGGAGCGGCTCGAAGCCCTCAGCCGCGGCTTCGTCCACGCCCGCTGGCAAGGACACCGCAGGCAAGGACGCTTCAGTCTCGACCGAAGGCAGTACGGCCACGCCCAAGGCCGCCACGACGGACACCCCGGGCTAGGGGGCGCCCCGCGCGCCCGGTTCCTCGGACCCGGTCCGGGCTTTCCTGGTCCGGGCCCTTCGCTCCCAGTCCTGACGTTTTCCCTTCCCGGCTTTCCCTTGAAGAAATATCTCATCACCGGCCTGCTGATCTGGATCCCGCTCGTGATCACGCTGTGGGTGCTGAACCTCGTCGTGACCACGCTGGACCAGGTGCTGCTGCTGCTCCCTGTGCAGCTGCGCACCGAGAACTGGCTGGGCGCCCATGTGCCAGGGCTGGGCGTGCTGCTCACCGTGGCGATAGTGCTCGTCACCGGCGTGCTCGCGGCCAACTTCATCGGCGCGCGGCTGGTGCACCTCTGGCACGAGATCCTGCACCGCATCCCGGTGGTGAACTCGATCTACTCTAGCGTCAAGCAGGTGTCGGACACGCTGTTTTCCTCAAGCGGGCAGGCCTTCCGCAAGGCGTTGCTCGTCAAGTGGCCGCACGAGGGCATGTGGACGATCGCCTTCCTCACGGGCACCCCGGGGGGCGACGTGGCCCGTCACCTGGATGGGGAGTACGTTTCGGTCTATGTGCCGACCACGCCCAACCCGACCGGCGGGTACTTCGTCATGCTGCGCCGCTCGGATGTGGTCGAACTCGACATGAGCGTCGACGAGGCACTCAAATACATCATCTCGATGGGCACCGTGGCGCCCGGACAGAACCCCCGCAACGGCAAGAGCACAACCAACGGCACAACCAACGGCAAGGCCTGATCCCATGCGCACCCATTACTGCGGGGACCTGTCCGCCGCGAATCTCGACCAGATCGTCACCCTCGCAGGTTGGGCGCACCGCCGCCGCGACCACGGCGGCGTGATCTTCATCGACCTGCGCGATCGCGAAGGCCTCGCCCAGGTCGTTTGCGATCCTGATCGCGCCGAG
Organism: Burkholderiales bacterium; assembly: GCA_965279075.1. Taxonomy (GTDB): domain Bacteria; phylum Pseudomonadota; class Gammaproteobacteria; order Burkholderiales; family SG8-39; genus SZAS-79. Next base: position 491,028 of record CBDIHI010000012.1, read on the forward strand.
GCGTTCGCCACGGCCGACCGCGTCCGCAACGAATTCGTCCTGAAGATCACCGGCAAGGTGCGCCGCCGTCCCGAGGGCACGGTGAACCCCAACCTGCGCTCGGGCGAGGTCGAGATCCTCGCCCATGAGGTGGAGGTGCTGAACCCCTCGGTGACGCCGCCGTTCCAGCTCGACGACGAGAACCTCTCCGAGCAGGTGCGGCTGCAGTATCGCGTGCTCGACCTGCGCCGCGACCAGATGCAGAAGAACCTGCGGTTGCGCTACAAGGTCACGATGGCGGTCCGGCGCGCGCTCGATACCCTTGGCTTCATCGACATCGAGACGCCCATGCTGACGCGCTCGACCCCCGAGGGCGCGCGCGACTACCTGGTGCCCTCGCGCGTGCACCCGGGCGAATTCTTCGCGCTTCCGCAGTCGCCGCAGATCTTCAAGCAGCTGCTCATGGTGGCGGGCTTCGACCGCTACTACCAGATCGTGCGGTGCTTCCGCGACGAGGACCTGCGCGCGGACCGCCAGCCGGAGTTCACCCAGATCGACATCGAAACCTCGTTCCTCGGCGAGGCCGAGATCCAGGCGATGATGGAGAAGATGATCCGCGCGATGTTCAAGGAGACCCTGGACATCGTGCTGCCCGACCCTTTCCCGCGCATGACCTGGGCCGAGGCCATGGGCCGGTACGGGTCGGACAAGCCCGACCTGCGCGTGCCGCTCGAGCTGACAGAGCTGACCGACATCATGAAGGCGGTGGAGTTCAAGGTGTTCCGCGGCGCTGCGGACCTGGCCGGCGGTCGCGTCGCCGCGCTGCGCGTGCCGAAAGCCGAGCTGTCGAGGAAGGAAATCGACGACTACACGCAGTTCGTCACGATCTACGGCGCCAAGGGCCTCGCCTACATCAAGGTGAACGACGCCTCGAACATTCCGGAGGGCCTGCAGTCCCCGATCGTCAAGTTCCTGACCAAGGAAACGCTCGCGCAGGTCCTCGAGCGCACCGGTGCGGAAAACGGCGACGTCATCTTCTTCGGCGCCGACAAGGCGAAGGTGGTCAACGACGCCCTCGGCGCGCTGCGCGTGAAGCTCGGCCACGAAAAGGGCTATGCCGAGAAAGGCTGGCGCCCGCTCTGGGTGGTCGATTTCCCCATGTTCGAGTACGACGAGGAGGAAAAGCGCTGGTCGGCCATGCACCACCCCTTCACCTCACCCAAGGACGGCCACGAGGACCTGCTCGCGACCGATCCGGGCAAGGCGATCTCGAAGGGCTACGACATGGTGCTGAACGGTTCCGAGATCGGAGGGGGGTCGGTGCGTATCCATCGCGCCGAAGTGCAGGCCAAGGTGTTCAAGGCGCTCGGCATCTCGGACGAGGAAGCGCAGATGAAGTTCGGCTTCCTGCTCGACAACCTCCAGTTCGGCGCGCCCCCGCACGGCGGCATCGCTTTCGGCCTCGACCGAATCGTTACGATGATGACCGGCGCCGACTCGATCCGCGACGTCATCGCGTTCCCCAAGACCCAGCGCGCGCAGTGCCTGTTGACGCATGCGCCGAGCCCGGTCGATGACAAGCAGCTTCGCGAGCTTGGCCTGCGCCTCAGGGAGAAGCCGAAGGCGTGAGGCGTCTCCTTGCCCTCGTCGTCGCGCTGTTGCTGGCGGCGCATGCGGCGGCGTTCTCGCAATCCGGCGGCGTCGGCATCGCAGAACTGCCTGGGGAGGCACGCGCGACGCTGCGGCTCATCAAGGCCGGCGGACCGTTTCCGTACAAACGGGACGGCGTCATTTTCGGCAATCGCGAGGGTCATTTGCCGAAGCGTGAGCGGGGCTATTACCGGGAGTACACGGTGAAGACACCCGGCAGCCGCGACCGGGGCGCACGGCGCATCGTCGCCGGCAAGCCGGGCGAGTATTACTACAGCGACGACCACTACCAATCGTTCCGCCGGATCCTGGAGTGACCCCTTGAGCAAGCTCCTCGCACGCCTCTCCGACCCGCTCAAGTCCGGCGTCTACCGTGCGGGCCGTGACCACGACATCCGCGATGCCCTCAAGGCGGCCGGCCACGACGTCGCGGCCGTGACGCTCGGCGCCGGCAAGGCGGCGATGCTGGAGGCGATCGCGAAGGCGCTGGCGTTCCCGGCCTGGTTCGGCGGCAACTGGGACGCGCTCGAAGACTGCCTGTCCGACCTGTCTTGGCGCAAGGGTACCGGCCAAGTCATCCTGCTTTCACGCGCGGAGGCGGGCGACGACCTCGGCATCCTGTGCGACATCCTCAGGTCCGTGGCGGAGGATTGGCGCGGGCGCGGGCGGCCGTTCTTCGCCGTGTTCATCGACCCGGACCGCAAGCTCGGGTTGCCCGGTCTCTACAACGAAGAGGCGCCGGGGGGCGCGCGGTGAGCGTCCCGGCGGCGGGCACCAAGATTCCCGTTTCGGTGCTGGTGGTCATCCATACCCCGTCGCTCGAGATACTGCTGATCGAACGCGCCGCGCGCCCGGGGTACTGGCAATCGGTGACCGGCTCCATCGACCACCGCGGCGAGGCGCTGGAGGACACGGCGGTGCGCGAAGTGTTCGAGGAGACGGGCATCGTCGCGCCGCGCGACAAGCTGGTGCGGTGGAATGTCGTGCGTACCTTCGAGATCTATCCGCAGTGGCGCGATCGCTTCGAGCCGGGGACGACGCACAACGACGAGCACATGTTCAGCCTCGAAGTGCCGGAGGCCGTACCGGTGCGCCTTGCGCCCGACGAGCACACGGCGTGGCAATGGCTTGCCTGGGGGGCGGCGATCGAGAAATGCTTTTCGTGGACCAACCGCGACGCGATCAGCATGTTGGCCGAAAGTCGGCGCAAGCCGGGGGACATTGGCTAAACTGGCCGGGTGATGTACCTACCCCGCCTTGCGTGCTGGCTCCTTGTCCTCTGCGCCCTGCCGGCGCATGCGGCGGAGGATCTCGTGGTCGAGGCGGCGCGCAAGGGGCCGTTCGTGGAAGTGCGCGCAAGGGCGACCATCGACGCGCCCCTCTCGGTGATCTGGACGACCCTGACCGACTACGAGCGGCTGCCCGAATTCGTGCCGGGTCTTAAAAAGAGCCGCGTCCTCAGCCGCAACGGCCAGTCGGCGATTGTCGAGCAGTCGGGCGAGGCGCGGTTCCTGATCTTCTCCTTCCCGATCGACGTGACGCTGGAGTCGGTCGAAAAGCCGCCGTCCTCGATCCGCGTGCGCGCGCTGGCGGGGACCCTTCGCCATCTTGAGGGCGGGTACGAGGTGGAGCCCGACCCGGGCAGTGGGAAGTTCCTGCTGAGGTGGACGGGGACGATAGCGCCGGACGTGTCGCTGCCGCCGCTGTTCGGCGAGGTGGTAATGCGCATGAGCATCCAGGACCAGTTCACGGGCATGGTCACCGAGATTGACCGGCGGGAGGCGCAGCGGCGCGCCCGCGAGAAGGAAGCGAACAGGAAGTGATGGCCCCGGCAATCCCGGCAGCGTGGCGGCCCGCCGCCCTTGTCCTCCTCGCGGCGCTGGCCGGCTGTGCGTCCTTCGATCCGCTGCAGGGCGGGCGCGCTTCCGCCGAAGGCGCGGTACGCGACTGCCTGGGATGGTATGCGGCGCTTGACGCCGAGGTGGAGGCCGCTGGCGTGCGCGACGCCCAATCCGTCCGGGTGCCGGGATTTCCGTACCTGCGTACCGACCGGTTCTCGGCTGCGCTGGTGGCGGACGCGAGGCGCGACCTGCCATCGCTGCGATCCATGGTGGACCAGTTGCTCGTGCTGGACCTGCAGGCGCGCAGTCACGAGATCGCCAACCTCCCGCAGGGCCACCTCAAGGCGCTCTGGCGGGACAGGGGCGAGCCCAGCGTACCGGCGGCGGTGCGCGAGACCCGCGAGTGCGGGCGGAAATTGCGCGACTTCGAGATGGAAAACCCGGCGACGGGCGAGGCAGTCCTGTCACGCCTTTCCGTGCCCGACGACTACCTGACCGGCTACCGGATAGCCGGCCTGTATGCGTTGACGAAGATCCCGTTTTCCGCCGGCGTGAAGAAGCATTATGCCGAGACCCGCGCCGCCTTCAAGCGGGACCTCTCATCGAGTTCGCAGGGCACAGTGGTGCGCTACTCACCGGGCTCGCGTCCCAGGTACACGCGTGAGCGGGTGCGCGAGGTATTCCGGCGTGCGCTGGAGAACCCGCTTCGAGTGCCGGACCCGTCGGAGGAGGACCTCGTTGCCCTGTTCGCGATGCACGCACCGAGTTTCGAAGTCGAGACTACCGGCGACCACGACCGCCCGGGCGCCCTGCGCTGGCGCTGGGGGCCGATGCCAGAGGTAGAACAGTCCGATCCCGCCGTGTATCGCCAGCTCGAGTACACCCGCTACGGGGGCAGGAACCTGATGCAGCTCGTCTATACGATCTGGTTTCCGGAAAGGCCTCCGGAGTCGCCCGGCGACCTGCTTGCCGGCAAACTCGACGGGGTGGTGTTCCGGGTGACGCTATCGCCCGAGGGCATCCCGCTCGTCTACGACACGATCCATCCCTGCGGCTGTTACCACATGTTCTTTCCCACGCCGCTGGCCCAGCCGCTGCCGGCGCCCGAGGGCGAAGTGGAATGGGCATTCGTTCCGCAAACGCTCGGCGCAGCCGCGCACGGGGAGCACGTGGTGGTGCGTATCGCCTCGCGGACGCACTACGTCGAGCGTGTGTACCTCGACCGCACGGACAGCCTGGCACGCTATGCGCTTCGCCCGTACGATGACTTGCGCTCCCTGCCGCGCATGGCGGGTGGCAGCCGCAGCGTATTCGGGCAGGATGGCATCGTTCCGGGCACTGAGCGGGGGGAGCGTTTCCTCTTCTGGCCGATGGGGATTGCCAGCGCGGGGGCGATGCGGCAGTGGGGCCGGCAACCCACGGCATTCGTCGGGCGCCGGCATTTCGACGACGCCGACCTGTTCGAGCGGCGCTTCGCCCTGGACCTGAGATGAGCGCCCGCCTCAGGGTCGTGACCCTCAACATTCACAAGGGGCTGTCCCTCTTCAACCGGCGCATGGTGATCCACGAGCTGCGCGACGGACTGAGGAAGCTCGAGGCCGACATCGTGTTCCTCCAGGAAGTGCAGGGCCTGCACGAGAAGAATGCGCTGCGGTTCGGCGCCTGGCCGGGGCAGGCGCAGCACGAGTTCCTCGCAGGCGACGGCTGGCAGCATGCCTACGGGCGCAACGCCGTGTACGACCACGGCCACCACGGCAACGCGATCCTGTCGCGCTTCCCGATCGTCTCTTCCGACAACCACGACGTCTCCAACCACCGCTACGAGCGGCGCGGCCTGCTGCATTGCCGGATCGCCGTGCCGGGCCTCGCCGAACCGCTCGATTGCGCGTGCGTGCACATGTCTCTCGACGAGCGCGGGCGCCGGCGCCAGCTCGACGCCCTTGCAGGCCATCTGCCCGGGCCGCGCGAGTCGCCGCTGATCGTGGCGGGCGACTTCAACGACTGGCGGCACTCGGCCTCGTATGCGATGTCGCAGCGACTCGGGCTCGCGGAGGTCTCGGTGATGCACAACGGCAAGCCCGCACGGACCTTCCCCAGCATCCTGCCGGTTCTGCGCCTGGACCGGATCTACGTGCGGGGGTTCGATGTGATCGGCGCGCAGGCCCATCGTGGCGCGCCGTGGCGGCTGCTGTCGGATCACATCGCGGTCAGTGCCGAACTGGATTTCGCAAATGCCGCTGCGGTTCGTTCCCGGTAACCGGCTCGACCTGCTGAAGAACGGGGAGCAGTTCTTCCCCGCGCTCGTCGAGGCGCTGGACGCGGCGCGCCGCGAGGTCTTTCTCGAGACCTATATTTTTGCGGACGACGAAACCGGCAGCCTCGTGGCCGACGCACTGGCACGCGCGGCGGCGCGCGGCGTTGCGGTGCACGTCATCGTTGATGGTTTCGGCGCGCGCGACTTCGCGCCGCGCTTCCGTGAAATGCTCGAGCAGGCCGGTGCCCAGGTCCTCGTGTTCCGGCCCAAGATCAGCCCGCTCACCCTGCGTCGCAGCCGGCTGCGGCGCATGCACCGCAAGATCGTCGTGGTCGACGCCGAATGCGCGTTCGTAGGCGGCATCAACATCCTTGACGATTTCGAGGCCGACGGTTTGGCGCCACCTCGCTACGACTACGCCGTGCGCGTCGAAGGGCCGCTGGTCCGCGACGTCTGGCAAGCGGCGGCCGCTCTGTGGCAGCGACTCGCATGGCTGCATTTTCGTCGTCGCTGGCCCTTGCCCGGAACGGTCGCCCCGGTTTGCGAACCGCGCGGCACCCAAAGCGCCGTGCTCGTGGTGCGGGACAATTTCCGCCACCGGCGCGACATTGAGAAGGCGTACCTGGAGCAGATCGCCGCGGCGCAGGGCGAGGTGCTTATCGCCGTGGCCTACTTCCTGCCCGGGCGGCGCTTTCGGCGGGCGCTGGTCGAGGCCGCCCGGCGGGGTGTGCGCGTGGTGCTGCTGGTCCAGGGGGTGACCGACCATGTGGTCATGCACTATGCATCGCGGGCATTGTTCGGCACTTTCCTCGACGCGGGTATCGAGATCCACGAGCATGCCGAGAGCGAACTGCACGCGAAGGTCGCCGTATTCGACGGCGTGGTGGCCTGCGTCGGGTCGTCGAACATCGACCCCTTCAGCCTGTTGCTCGCCCGGGAGGCCAACCTGTTCGTCCGCGACGGACGGTTCGCGACCGCGCTGCGTACCAGCCTCCTCGAGGCCGTCGAGCGCGCACATCCGGTGCCCCAGCGGGACTGGAGGCGGCAGCCGTTCTGGGTGCGGTGCCGCATTTGGGCGGCGTATGGGATTGCGCGGCTGCTGATGAGCCTGTCGAAGGTCGATGGATGGCACTAGGATTTTCCGGAACCGGAAAGCGAATCGCCTTCCCAATGGCTCCAGGCAAAGACTCTTTGAATCAAAAGTTAAGGAATTTTGCTTGCACGGGAATGGTGCGTAGCGGCTGCTGGCCCGGCTGGACAGGCAGATAACCGACGGTGGTATTCTTCCGGCTGGCGCGGGATGTGCCTGAGCGCCCTGGAGCACGAAATTGAGCAACGAGTACGAAACCCTGCGCTGGCCCACGAACATGGATCGTGCGGCAATCGTCGCCAAGCTGGTCCATATCCGCGAGTCCGCGCATGTCGGCGGATTGCACGACCTTGTGGCGTTCTTCCACAACGTGGAGGACATGGCCGCGGCACGGATCGCGACCAGCGTCATAGGGGCAATCGGCTGGATCGAGGGCAAGCCCGAGCACAAGGACTACGGGATGCAGCTTTCGATGGTCGCGATGAACCTCAAGAACCTGAAGTAGCGGTAACGCCGGGTTACGCTGCAGTTTGCCCTGGTCGACGCCCGAACAGGCCCCAGCCTTCGTTGGACATCACCAGGTCCCCATGTTGATTGACGGCTTCGATGCGCGCCAGCATCAGGCCCACACCGGGCCGGCTTTGCGAGGGGCGCGCAGCGAGCGTGGTGCGTCGGTAGGTGATCGTGTCCCCCGGCCGGACGGGCTTGTGCCAGCGGACGTTGTCGAGGCCCGGCGAACCCAGGCTCACCCCGCTGTTGATGTAGGAGTCCACCGCGAAGCGCATGCCCACCGAGCAAGTGTGCCAGCCGCTAGCGATGATCCCGCCGTAGAAGGTGGTCATGGCAGCCTTGGGGTCGACATGGATCGGCTGCGGGTCGAAGCGTGCCGCGAACTCTACGATTTCCTCCGCAGTGAACGTATGCCGGCCCATCTCGTGGACTTCGCCCACCTTGAAGTCCTCCCAATACAGGGTCGGGACGCTCATGCCTGCGGCACCTGGCGCTCGAAGTGCGCGATCAGCTCGCGGACAGCACTTGGCAGGGGGGCCGGCTTCATGGTCGCCGGCTCGGCGTTCACGTACACGAGTTCCGCAGTGACTAGGGGGGCTTCGGACGGTTCGGGCTCGGCGCGCCGGATCTCGAAGGCGAACGTCATGCTGGTGCGGCCGAGTTTTGCGACGCGCACTGCTACGTCGAGCAGGTCGTCGTAGCGGGCCGAGCCGAGGTACTCGACCGATGCCTTGCGCAGGTAGATGTCGTTCGCGTACCGGTCAACGTACCCGTGGGGGTAGGGCAGGCCTATCGCGCGCCAGTATTCCGCGATCGCTACGTCGATGTAGTTCAGGTAGTTGCCGTTGAATACGATTTTCTGCATGTCCACTTCGGACCAGCGGACGCGCAGCCGGTGCGTGCAGGTGAAATCGTCCCGGGACATCGGATCTCCTTGGCGGTCGTGGGTAGATTGCTGTGAAACCGTTCTAAATTAGACTGCGGAAGTGCCGAAAACGCAAAGTCAGGACATCCCATGACCGACGCCGACCAGCCGATTGCCGAAGCGGACCCGGGCCTTGCCGGCTGGGAGCATCCGCTCGTGCGCCTGCGGCGCGCGCTCGACGAGGACGAGTTGCAGCTGTATTGCCAGCCGATCCTTTCGAGCAAGATTTCTGCGAATGCCGTGGCCCGGCTCAAGCTGCAGGCGATCGTCAAGGTGGGCGCGGTCACCGGAATCGGCATCGTCGCCGAATGCGTTGAGGAGCCAAAAATCATCGACGACCTGCGCAAGATGTGGGTCGGATATGCGCAGGGGTTCGGCATTGCGATGCCGAGACCGATCGAGACTGGCGCGTTCGCGCCCCGCTGAGAGGCCCCATGGACGATGCTGTGCTCAAGGCCATGGCCAAGTGGCCGGATGTTCCCGACGTCTATGGCTGGCTGCGTCTCGACCGGCGCGGGGTCTGGCGGGTGGGCGACCCTACCTCCGCTAAGCTGGTGCACGAGCCCATAGGAAATGCTGCGCTGCGGCAGTTCATTGGGCGCAATTACGCAGCGGACCCCCGGGGCTGCTGGTACTTCCAGAACGGCCCGCAGCGGGTCTTTGTCGGGCTGGCGTACGCCCCCTACGTATTTCGCCTGGAGGCTAGTGACCTCCTCGACCAGTGCGGGTTGGCGTCAGGACCCGTAGCCGAAGCCTGGCTGGATCAGGAGGGGTCGCTCATTGTGATGGCGCAGGACGGACGCCTCGGTCTCCTGGACGACCGGGACCTGGGCGCGGTGGCAGAGGGGCTCGAAAGCGGGCAATTGCGGCTCGGCCGGGACCTCGTTCGCGTAGGACGCCTCTCCGGCGCCGGCCTGGAAGCGCGATTCGGGTTCGTGCGGGAACCTGCTCCCTAGCCCGCGGGGCCCGATGCGCTTTGACGCCCCGGCGCCACCGGTCCGCGCCGGTCCGCCGGAAGTGTTGACGCTGCCTCGAAAAGCCCTTTATAATCCGGCCTCTTTTTTGCACCCGGGCCGGCCCGTCAGCCATCCATGGCGACAGAGGCGCCGACCCGGTTTGTTTTTGGAAACCGGAAAAACATGCCTACCGTCAATCAGTTAGTGCGCCAAGGGCGCGTCGCTAGCCCCTCCAAATCGAAGGTGCCTGCGCTCGCCGGATCGCCCCAAAAACGCGGGGTTTGCACCCGTGTCTACACCACGACCCCGAAAAAGCCGAACTCGGCGCTGCGCAAGGTCGCCAAAGTGCGCCTTACCAACGGCTTCGAAGTGATCGGTTACATCGGCGGCGAAGGCCACAACCTGCAGGAGCACTCCGTGGTCCTGATCCGCGGTGGACGCGTCAAGGATCTCCCTGGCGTGCGCTACCACATCGTGCGCGGCTCGCTCGACACGCAGGGCGTGAAAGACCGCAAGCAGAGCCGCTCCAAGTACGGCGCGAAGCGCCCCAAGGCGGCTTAACCGCCGCCACGTCAGGAATAGGACACCACCATGCCACGTCGCAGAGAAGTACCGAAACGCGAAATCCTGCCGGATCCGAAATTCAACAACTCGGATGTCGCCAAGTTCGTCAACGTCATCATGACCAGCGGCAAGAAGTCGGTCGCCGAGCGGATCCTCTACGGCGCCCTCGACTCGATCAAGACCAAGTCGGGCAAGGACCCGATCGAGGTGTTCACGCAGGCGGTGCAGAACGTGAAGCCGATGGTCGAGGTGAAGAGCCGTCGCGTCGGCGGTGCGAACTACCAGGTGCCGGTCGAAGTGCGCCCGGTCCGTCGCGTCGCGCTCGCCATGCGCTGGATCCGCGAGGCTGCCGAGAAGCGCGGTGAGAAGTCGATGGGCGTTCGACTGGCGGGCGAACTGCTGGAAGCCGCCGAGGGCCGTGGCGGCGCGATGAAGAAGCGCGACGAAGTGCACCGCATGGCCGAAGCGAACAAGGCGTTCGCGCACTACCGGTTCTAAGAGAAGAGGCTGGGAATTCCCGTGGCACGCAAAACCCCAATCGAGCGCTATCGCAACATCGGCATCAGTGCGCATATCGACGCGGGTAAGACCACGACCACGGAACGAATCCTGTTCTACACCGGTGTGAACCACAAGATCGGCGAGGTTCACGACGGCGCCGCGACGATGGACTGGATGGAGCAGGAGCAGGAGCGCGGCATCACGATAACGTCGGCAGCGACCACCTGTTTCTGGAAGGGCATGGACCTGTCCTTCCCCGAGCACCGCATCAACATCATCGACACCCCGGGCCACGTGGACTTCACGATCGAGGTCGAGCGCTCGATGCGCGTGCTGGACGGCGCCTGCATGGTGTACTGCGCGGTGGGCGGGGTGCAGCCGCAGTCCGAGACGGTCTGGCGCCAGGCGAACAAGTACAGGGTGCCGCGCCTCGCGTTCGTCAACAAGATGGACCGCGTCGGGGCGAACTTCTTCAAGGTCTACGACCAGATGAAGGCGCGCCTCAAGGCAAACGTCGTCGCCATCCAGGTGCCGATCGGCGCCGAGGACGACTTCGTCGGCGTGATCGACCTGGTCGCGATGAGGGCGATCTACTGGGACGATTCGACCCAGGGCATGAAATTCGAGAAGCGTGCGATCCCCGCCGAGCTGCTCTCCGACGCCAAGGCGTGGCGCGAGCGGATGGTCGAGACGGCCGCCGAGGCGAACGAGGCGCTGATGAACAAATACCTCGAATCCGGCGAACTGTCGGTCGAGGAGATCAAGCAGGGCCTGCGCATCCGCACGATCAACAACGAGATCGTCCCGGTGCTGTGCGGCTCGGCCTTCAAGAACAAGGGTGTTCAGGCGATGCTGGACGCGGTCGTCGAGTACCTGCCCTCCCCGGTCGACATCCCTCCTGTCAAGGGCGAGAACGATCGCGGCCTGCCGGAGACGCGGCCCGCCGGGGACGACCAGCCGTTTGCGGGCCTTGCGTTCAAGATCGCGAACGACCCGCATGTCGGCCAGCTCACGTTCATCCGCGTTTATTCCGGTGTGCTGAAATCGGGCGACACCGTATTCACGTCGATCCGCGGCAGGAAGGAGCGCATCGGACGCCTGCTTCAGATGCACGCCAACCAACGCGACGAGATCAAGGAAGTCCGCGCCGGCGACATCGCGGCGGCGGTCGGCATGAAGGACGTGACCACCGGCGAGACGATCTGCGACATCAACAAGGTGATCGCCCTCGAGAAGATGGTGTTCCCGGAGCCCGTGATTTCGCAGGCCGTCGAGCCGAAGACCCAGGTCGACCAGGAAAAGATGGGTGTGGCGTTGAACCGCCTAGCGCAGGAGGATCCCTCGTTCCGCGTGCACACCGACGAGGAATCCGGCCAGACGATCATCTCCGGCATGGGTGAGCTCCACCTCGAGATCATAGTGGACCGCATGCGGCGCGAATTCGGCGTCGAGGCAACGGTGGGCAAGCCCCAGGTCGCCTACCGCGAGACGTTCAGGAAAGCCATTGAGCAGGAAGGCAAGTTCGTCAAGCAGTCAGGCGGCCACGGCCAGTACGGCCACGTGTGGCTCAAGCTCGAGCCGAACGTTGCCGGCAAGGGCTTCGAGTTCGTCGAAGCGATCAAGGGCGGCTCGGTGCCTCGCGAGTTCATCCCGGCAGTCCAGAAGGGCGTAAGCGAGGCCCTGCTAGACGGCGTGCTTGCGGGCTTCCCGGTTGTCGACGCGAAAGTCACGCTGTTCGACGGCTCATTCCACGAGGTCGACTCGAACGAGAATGCTTTCAAGATGGCCGCGATCTTCGCGTTCAAGGATGGCATGAAGGCCGCCTCCCCGGTCCTGCTCGAGCCGATCATGGCGGTCGAGATCGAGACGCCGGAAGAAAAGATGGGCGACGTGATGGGCGACCTCTCCTCCCGCCGCGGCGTGATCCAGGGCATGGACGACCTGCCCAGCGGCAAGGCGATCAAGGGCGAGGTGCCCCTCGCCGAGATGTTCGGGTATTCGACGACGCTGCGTTCGCTGACGCAGGGTCGCGCGACCTACACGATGGAATTCAAGCATTACGCCGAGGCGCCGAAGAGCGTCGCCGAAGCGATCATCAGCAGCAAGAAGTAACCAACAACCGACATAGAGAAAAGCATCATGGCAAAAGGCAAATTCGAACGTACGAAGCCGCACGTGAACGTAGGGACGATTGGTCACGTGGACCATGGGAAGACCACGCTGACGGCGGCGATCACGACGGTGCTGTCGAAGAAGTTTGGCGGCGAGGCGAAGGCGTACGACCAGATCGATGCGGCGCCGGAGGAGAAGGCGCGCGGGATCACGATCAACACGGCGCACGTGGAGTACGAGACTTCGAAGCGGCACTACGCGCACGTGGACTGCCCGGGTCACGCGGACTACATCAAGAACATGATCACGGGGGCGGCGCAGATGGACGGCGCGATCCTGGTGGTGTCGGCGGCGGACGGCCCGATGCCGCAGACGCGCGAGCACATCCTGCTGGCGCGCCAGGTGGGTGTTCCGTACATCGTGGTGTTCATGAACAAGGCCGACATGGTCGACGATGCGGAGCTGCTGGAGCTCGTCGAGATGGAGGTGCGGGAGCTGCTGTCGAAGTACGAATTCCCGGGGGACACGACGCCGATCGTGATCGGTTCGGCGCTGAAGGCGCTGGAGGGGGATACGAGCGACATGGGCGAAGGGGCGATCATGAAGCTGGCCGACGCGCTGGACTCCTACATTCCGACGCCGGAGCGTGCGATCGACGGGGCGTTCCTGATGCCGGTGGAGGACGTGTTCTCGATCTCGGGTCGTGGGACGGTGGTGACGGGGCGGGTTGAGCGCGGGATCGTGAAGATCGGCGACGAGATCGAGATCGTGGGTCTGAAGGCGACGCTGAAGACGGTGTGCACGGGCGTGGAGATGTTCAGGAAGCTGCTGGACCAAGGCCAGGCGGGGGACAACCTTGGGGTGCTGCTGCGCGGCACGAAGCGAGAGGAAGTGGAGAGGGGGCAGGTGCTGGCCAAGCCCGGTTCGATCATGCCGCACACGAAGTTCGAGTGCGAGGTGTACGTGCTGTCGAAGGAAGAGGGCGGGAGGCATACGCCGTTCTTCAACAATTACCGTCCGCAGTTCTACTTCAGGACGACGGACGTGACGGGCGCGGTGGTGCTGCCGGCGGGCACGGAGATGGTGATGCCCGGGGACAACATCAAGATGGTGGTGACGCTGATTGCGCCGATCGCGATGGAGCAGGGCCTGCGCTTCGCGATCCGCGAAGGCGGCAAGACCGTCGGCGCAGGCGTCGTCGCCAAGGTGATCGAGTAAACCCAGATGGGCGGGGGATATCCCCCGCTCGAAAACAGGACGGGGTGAGAGCCCCGCAGGTAAAATATGCAAAGCCAACGCATCCGCATCCGCCTCAAGGCGTTCGACTACCGGCTGATCGACCAGTCGGCGCTCGAGATCGTCGATACGGCGAAGCGCACGGGCGCGGTCGTGCGCGGCCCGGTGCCGCTGCCCACACGCAAGCAGCGGTTCGACCTGCTGCGCAGCCCGCATGTGAACAAGACCTCGCGCGACCAGCTAGAGATCCGTACGCACCTCCGGTTGATGGATATCATCGACCCGACCGACAAGACGGTGGACGCGCTGATGAAGCTCGATCTTCCCGCGGGCGTCGACGTAGAGATCAAGGTTCAGTAAAGCAGGATTCAGAAGCAGAAGTCTCGGTACGCAACACTAAGTGAAGTGCCGGCCAATTGCAGCCGGCGCCCGGAGAGATTCCGGGTTACAAACAAGAGGTAAGTCATGACAATTGGACTCGTCGGCCGTAAGGTCGGCATGACGCGCATCTTCACGGACGAGGGCGACACCCTCCCGGTGACGGTGCTCGACGTGTCCGACAACCGGATCACGCAGATCAAGTCGCCGGACAAGGATGGCTATTCCGCCGTCCAGGTCACGTTCGGCAAGCGCCGCGCCAGCCGCGTCGGCAAACCCCTCGCCGGTCACCTCGCGAAAGCGGGCGTGGAAGCGGGGCACATTCTCAAGGAATTCCGCGCCAAGCCAGAAGAACTCGCCAGCCTCAAGGTCGGCGGGAAGATGGGCATGGAGATGTTCAAGCCGGGGCAGATGGTCGACATCACGGGTGTCACCCAAGGCAAGGGATTCGCGGGCGTCATCAAGCGCCATCACTTCTCGTCCAACCGCGAGACGCACGGCAATTCGCGTTCCACGCGCAAGCCCGGTTCCACGGGACAGGCGCAGGATCCGGGCCGCGTGTTCCCGGGCAAGCGCATGCCGGGGCAACTGGGCAACGTGAAGCGCACTACCCAGAACCTGGAGATTCTGCGCGTCGATGAGGCACGGGGTCTGCTGATGATCAAGGGCGCCGTGCCCGGCTCCAAAGGGCGCGATGTTGTCGTGCGCCCGGCGGTCAAGGGCTAAAGGGACGTCATGGAACTCAAACTAATCAACGAGAAGGGCGCGTCGTCGGCGACCCTCAATGCGCCCGACGAGGTGTTCGGCCGCGAATTCAACCAGGATCTCGTGCACCAGATCGTGATCGCCTACCAGGCGAACGCGCGGATGGGCACGCGCAAGCAGAAAGAGCGCAGCGAGATCGCCAAGTCGACGCGCAAGCCCTGGCGGCAGAAGGGCACCGGCCGCGCTCGCGCGGGGATGGCCTCGAGCCCGTTGTGGCGCGGCGGCGGCAAGATCTTCGCCTCCAGCCCGGACGAGAATTTCTCGCACAAGGTCAACCGCAAGATGTTCCGTGCGGGCATGGCCTCGCTGATTTCGCAGCTCGTGCGTGAAGACCGCCTGCGTGTGGTCGACGAGTTCAAGCTCGATGCGCCCAAGACGAAGCTGCTCGCGCAGAAGGTCAAGTCCATGGGCTTCGACAAGCTGCTGGTGATCACGGACGAGTTCGACGAGAACCTGTACCTGTCGTCTCGCAACCTGATCAATGTCGAAGTTCTCGAAGCGCGCTACGCGGACCCGGTTTCGCTGGTCCACTTCCCGAACGTGCTGCTGACCAAGAAAGCGGTCGCAAAATTCGAGGAGATGTTCAAATGAGCGCCCCGAAAAAGTACAGTCCCGAGCACCTGATGAACGTGGTGCTGGCACCGATCGTCTCCGAAAAAAGCACGCTGGTGGCGGACAAGCATGAGCAGGTCGTGTTCCGGGTCGCCGATGCGGCGAGCAAGCCCGAGATCAAGGCTGCCGTCGAACTGCTCTTCAAGGTCAAGGTCGAGTCGGTGCAGGTCCTGAACGTCAAGGGCAAGGAAAAGCGTTTCGGCCGCCACATGGGCAAGCGCCGCAGCTGGAAAAAGGCCTACGTGTGCCTCGCACCCGGGCAGGAAATCAACTTCGGAGCGCTGGAGTAAGCCATGGCACTCATCAAGGTCAAACCCACATCGCCGGGGCGCCGTTCGCTGGTCAAGGTCGTCAGCCCCGACCTGCACAAAGGTGCACCGCACGCCCCGTTGCTGCTTCCCCAGAGCAAGAAGGCGGGCCGCAACAACCATGGCCGCATCACGATGCGCCACCAGGGCGGCGGCCACAAGCAGCATTACCGGATTGTCGACTTCAAGCGCGGCAAGGACGGGGTCACTGCGAAAGTCGAAAGGCTCGAATACGATCCGAACCGCAGTGCCAATCTGGCCCTCCTGCTGTACGCAGACGGGGAGCGTCGCTACATCATCGCCCCCAAGGGCGTGGGCGCGGATACGCAGCTGGTCTCCGGTCCGGAAGCGCCGATCAAGCCGGGCAATGCGCTGCCGCTGCGCAATATCCCCGTCGGCACGACGATCCATTGCATCGAGATGCTGCCCGGCAAGGGCGCGCAGATCGCCCGTTCCGCCGGTGCCAGCGCGCAGTTGCTCGCGCGTGAAGGAAGTTACGCGCAGCTCAGGCTGCGTTCCGGCGAAATCCGCAAGGTGCACGTCGATTGCCGCGCGACCATCGGTGAGGTCGGCAACGAAGAGCACAACCTGCGCTCCATCGGCAAGGCGGGTGCGAAGCGCTGGCGGGGCATTCGCCCGACGGTGCGCGGCGTGGCGATGAACCCGATCGACCACCCGCACGGTGGCGGCGAAGGACGTACTTCCTCCGGGCGACCCCCGGTTTCCCCCTGGGGCACGCAGACCAAGGGTTACAAGACTCGGCGCAACAAGCGGACCACGGGCATGATCGTCCGCGACCGCCGCCGTTCATAACCAGGCGCGAGGAAAAAAATGGCGCGTTCAATAAAGAAAGGTCCCTTCGTGGACCACCACCTGCTCGACAAGGTCGATGCAATCCGCGGCACCAACGACAAGCGGCCCATCAAGACCTGGTCCCGCCGTTCGACGATCGTCCCCGATTTCGTGGGACTGACGATCGCCGTGCATAACGGCAAGCAGCATATCCCCGTGTTCGTCACGGAAAACATGGTCGGCCACAAGCTTGGCGAGTTCGCGCTGACGCGGACTTTCAAGGGCCACTCGGCCGACAAGAAGACTTCCGGCACGCCTACGGCGGCGCCGAAGAAGTAAGGAGCACTCATGGAAACCAAAGCATCCCTGCGCGGTGCGCACCTTTCGGCCCAGAAGGGCCGGCTGGTTGCGGACCAGATTCGCGGCCTGCCGGTGGACAGGGCGCTCAACGTGCTCGCGTTCAGCCCGAAAAAAGGCGCTGTCCTCATCAAGAAGGTGCTCGAGTCGGCAATAGCCAACGCCGAGCACAACGACGGCGCGGATATCGACGCGCTGAAGGTCAAGACGATTCACGTCGAGCGAGGCGCGTTTCTGAAGCGCTTCCAGGCGCGTGCGAAGGGCCGCGGCAACCGCGTGCTCAAGCATTCTTGCCACATTTACATCACGGTCGGGGACTAAGAGGCGCTTATGGGACAGAAAATCCATCCGATCGGTTTCCGGCTCGCGGTCAACAAGAACTGGAGCTCGCGCTGGTATGCCAACAAGGCGAACTACACGGGTATGCTCGCGGAAGACATCAAGGTCCGCGCCTTCCTCAAGAAGAAGCTGAAGCACGCGTCAGTCGGCCGAGTGCTGATCGAGCGCCCTGCCAAGGACGCGCGCATCACGATCTTCTCGTCCCGCCCGGGCGTTGTGATCGGCAAGAAGGGCGAGGAAATCGAGGCGCTGAAGGCTGACCTGCGTAAATTGATGGGCGTGCAGCAGGTGCACGTCAACATCGAGGAAATCAGGAAGCCCGAGACAGACGCGCAGCTGATCTCCGATTCGATCGCGCAACAGCTCGAGAAGCGGATCATGTTCCGCCGCGCGATGAAGCGTGCGATGCAGAACGCGATGCGCCTCGGCGCCCAGGGCATCAAGATCATGAGCGCGGGTCGCCTGAACGGGGTCGAAATTTCGCGCACTGAGTGGTATCGCGAAGGCCGCGTGCCCCTGCATACCCTGCGCGCCGACATCGACTACGGCTTCAGTGAGGCATTGACCACCTACGGGATCATCGGCATCAAGGTCTGGGTGTACAAGGGCGACATGGTTGCCAAGGCTGACGCACAAGCCCCGGCAGTTGCGTCTGCCACGCCTGCGTCAGAGGATCCGGCGGCAGCGCGGAAGGCAAAAAAGCCGGCCCCGCGTCCCGGCGCCAAACGCACCGCCGCTGTGAAGCCCGAGGGCGATGGCGTGGCCAAGAAGCCCGCCACCCGCCGTCCCGCGACCAAGAAGGCCGAGGGCGAAGGCGAGGGCGGCGCATCTGTTCCCGCGACCGCCGCCGACAAGCCGAAGACCACGGTGAAGCGCATCCGCAAACCTGCGGCCAAGGAAGGCGCAGCCCCCGCCCCCGAATCGGGCGGCGATGAGGGCAAGAAGGAGTAACAAATGCTTCAGCCATCACGCACAAAGTATCGCAAGCAGCAGAAGGGCCGCAACACCGGCAAGGCCACCCGTGGAAACAAGGTGTCCTTCGGCGAGTACGGCCTGAAAGCCATCGGCCGCGGCCGGCTTACCGCGCGGCAGATCGAGGCCGCACGTCGTGCCATGACGCGCCACATCAAGCGGGGCGGCCGGATCTGGATCCGTATTTTCCCGGACAAGCCGATCTCGACCAAGCCCGCCGAGGTCCGCATGGGCAACGGCAAGGGCAACCCGGAGTACTTTGTCGCTGAAATTCAGCCCGGCAAGGTGCTGTACGAGATGGACGGCGTCGACGAACCGTTGGCACGCGAGGCTTTCGCGCTCGCCGCGGCGAAGCTGCCCATCAAGACCGCATTCGTCCACCGCATGTTGGGGTAAGCCATGAAATCCAACGACCTCCGCGCCAAGAACACCGATGAGCTCTCCAAGGAGCTGCATGACCTGCTCAAGGCGCAATTCGGGCTGCGGATGCAGCTCGCCACCCAGCAACTGACCAACACCAGCCAGATGAAGAAGGTTCGTCGCGACATCGCTCGCGTCCGCACCGTGCTGAAGGAAAAGGCGCCCCAATGACGACCGTACAAGCGACTCCCGGAAAAGCGGCACCGGCGGAAAAAAACCAGCGCACGCTCGTCGGGCGCGTGGTGAGCGACAAGATGCAGAAGACCGTGACGGTCTTGGTCGAGCGCAAGGTCAAGCACCCGCGCATCGGCAAGATCATCACCCGATCCAGCAAGTACCACGCTCACTCCGAGAGCAATGAGTTCAAGGAGGGCGACCTGGTTGAGATTTCCGAGTGCCGGCCGATCTCGAAGACCAAGGCCTGGAAGGTGACCAAGCTGCTGGAGAAGTCGAAAATAGTTTGATTTCTTCGCCCTGCTTGCATCGGGGGCAGAGTCACGTTATAATTTAAAGCTTTCCCGCTTCCGGAAACTCTTCCGGTAGCGGATTCGACCCGGACGGGATCCAAAACTGCCTGTGCCGCCAGTAGGCGACGCAGACAAGTTGGATGGAGAACTACCAATGATTCAGATGCAGTCCATTCTGGACGTCGCAGACAACACCGGCGCACGCGCGGTCATGTGCATCAAGGTGCTCGGCGGGTCCAAGCGTCGCTACGCAGGCATCGGCGACATCATCAAGGTGAGCATCAAGGATGCTGCGCCCCGCGGTCGCGTGAAGAAGGGCGAGATCTACCACGCCGTCGTCGTGCGCACCGCCAAGGGCGTGCGCCGCGCAGACGGATCGCTCATCAAGTTCGACGGCAATGCTGCCGTGCTTCTGTCCGCAAAATTCGAGCCGATTGGCACCCGCATCTTCGGGCCGGTGACCAGGGAGCTGCGCACCGAGCGATTCATGAAGATCGTGTCGCTGGCGCCGGAAGTCCTGTAAGGAGCCGACCATGAACCGAATCAAGAAAGGCGACGAGGTAATCGTCATCACGGGCCGCGACAAGGGCAAGCGGGGCGCGGTGCTGCGTCGCGTCGACGACGAGCACGTGGTCGTCGAGGGCGTGAACCGGGTGAAGAAGCATACCCGCCCGAACCCCATGAAGGGCATCACCGGCGGCATCGTCGACAAGGACCTGCCGATCCACATCTCCAACGTCGCGCTGTTCAATCCGGCGACCCAGAAAGCCGACCGCGTGGGCATCAAGAGCCTCGAGGGCGGACGCAAGGTCCGGGTGTTCAAGTCGAACGGCGAACAGGTCGACGCTTAAGGAGCGCACATGGCGAAAGCAGCAGCCCCGGCGGCATCGGCCGGACAACAATCGACGAAGGGCGCGCAGAACGCGCGCCTGCATTCGATCTATCGCGAGAAGATCGTCCCCGACCTGATGAAGAAGTTCGGGTACAAATCGGTCATGCAGGTCCCCCGCGTCCAGAAGATCACGCTGAACATGGGCGTGGGCGATGCGACGAGCGACAAGAAGATCCTCGACGCGGCGGTGGGCGACATGATCAAGATCGCCGGCCAGAAGCCGGTGGTGACCAAGTCGCGCAAGTCGATAGCGGCCTTCAAACTGCGCGCCGGCGTGCCGATCGGCTGCATGGTCACGCTGCGCGGCGCGCGGATGTACGAATTCCTCGACCGCCTGGTGACGATCGCCATCCCCCGCATCCGCGACTTCCGCGGCATCTCGGGGCGTGCTTTTGACGGCCGCGGCAACTACAACCTGGGCGTCAAGGAACAGATCATCTTCCCCGAGATCGACTACGACAAGGTCGACACGCTGCGCGGCATGAACATCAGCATTTCCACCACTGCAAAAACCGACGAAGAGGCGCGTGCCCTGCTGGCTGCGTTCCGCTTCCCGTTCCGGACCTGAGGTAACCAGCCATGGCCAAACTCGCCCTGATCAACCGCGACAAGAAGCGCCGCGAAACCGTCAAGAAATTCAAGGTGAAGCGCGCCGCGCTTCTCGAGATCATCAACAACCAGAAGTCCTCCGACGAGGATCGGGAGGCTGCGCGCGTGAAGTTCCAGTTGCTGCCGCGCAACGCTTCGCCGGTGCGCGTGCGCAACCGCTGTTCGATCACGGGTCGCCCGCGTGGTGTCTACCGAAAATTCGGGCTGGGCAGGAGCAAGCTTCGCGACTTCATCATGGCCGGCGAAGTGCCGGGCGTGATCAAGGCCAGCTGGTAAGGAGAGAGCCGCATGAGCATGAGTGATCCGATCGCCGACATGCTGACGCGCATTCGCAATGCGCAGATGGTCGGCCACGTTGAAGTGAAGATGCCGGCTTCGAAGCTGAAGTCGTCGATCGCCAAGGTCCTGAAGGACGAAGGCTATATCGAGGACTACGCCCAGCGGGACAAGGACGGCAAGTCCGAACTCGTGGTGAGCCTCAAGTACTACGCCGGCCGCCCCGTGATCGAGAAGATAGAGCGCATTTCGAAACCGGGCCTGCGGGTCTACAAGGGTCACGACGACCTGCCCAAGGTGATGAACGGGCTGGGAATCGCCATCCTTTCGACCTCGCGCGGCGTGATGACGGATGGCAAGGCTCGTGCCAGCGGCGTCGGCGGCGAAGTCCTTTGCATCGTGGCCTAAGGAACAGACCATGTCGCGAATTGGAAAAAACCCGATTGTGCTGCCCAAGGGCGTCGAACTGACGATCGCCAGCGGCCAGATCTCCGTCAAGGGCCCGCTCGGCGTCATCGCGCGCCCGCTCGACCCCAACGTGGGCATCGACAGGGAAGGCGAGAACCTGCAGTGCAAGGTTCTCGGGAACTCCCGCCATGCCAAGGCGATGTTCGGCACCGTGCGCGCGCTGGTGTCCAACATGGTGGTGGGCGTGACCAAGGGCTGGGAGAAGAAGCTCCAGCTGGTCGGGGTCGGTTACCGCGCTCAGGCACAGGGCGACAAGCTCAACCTGACGCTCGGCTTCTCGCACCCTGTCGTCCACCAGATGCCCAAGGGCGTGAAGGTGGCGACCCCGACGCAGACCGAAATCCTGATCAGCGGCGTCGACAAGCAGCAGGTCGGCCAGGTGGCCGCAGAAGTGCGCGCCTACCGCGCTCCCGAGCCGTACAAGGGCAAGGGCGTGCGCTATTCCGACGAGACCATCGTCTTGAAAGAGACGAAGAAGAAGTAACGGAGCCCGATCATGTTCGACAAAAACACAGCCCGGTTGCGCAGGGCGCGCAAGACCCGCGCAAAGATCCGCGAGATCGAAGCAATCCGTCTCACGGTCACGCGCACCAATTGCCACATCTACGCGCAGATCACCGCGGGCGACGGCGCCACGGTCCTGGCGAGCGCGTCCACGGCCGAGAAGGAAGTGCGCGCGCAACTGAAGCATGGCGGAAACGTCAAGGCGGCCGAAGTGGTGGGCCAGCGCATTGCGGAGAAGGCGAAAGCCGCAGGCATCGAGTCGGTCGCGTTCGACCGCGGCGGCTACCGGTATCACGGCCGCGTCAAGGCCCTAGCCGACGCGGCCCGCGCCGGCGGCCTCAAGTTCTAAGCCAGAGGAACACAAGTTATGGCGAAGATGCAACCCAGGATGCAGAGCGAAGACCGCGGCGACGGTATGCGCGAGAAGATGATCGCGATCAATCGCGTCACCAAGGTGGTGAAGGGCGGCCGGATTCTCGGTTTTGCGGCGCTCACCGTGGTCGGTGACGGCGACGGCGGGGTCGGCATGGGCAAGGGCAAGGCGCGCGAAGTGCCGGTCGCCGTCCAGAAAGCCATGGACGAAGCCCGCAGGAAGCAGGTCAAGATCAGCCTCAAGAGCGGTACGCTGCATCACGCGGTGATCGGGCGCCACGGCGCGGCCGTGGTCCTGATGCAGCCCGCCTCGGACGGTACCGGCATCATTGCCGGCGGTCCGATGCGCGCGGTGTTCGAGGTGATGGGCGTGACCAACGTCCTCGCCAAGTGCTTCGGTTCGACCAATCCGTACAACGTCGTGCGCGCCACGCTCAACGGCCTGCTCGCGATGAACACACCGGCCGAGATCGCCGCCAAGCGCGGCAAGAAGGTCGAAGAGATTCTGGCCTGAGGAACGAAGCCATGGCAGACAAGAGAATCAAGGTGAAGCTCGTCAAGAGCACCGCGGGCTGCAAGCAGAGCCACCGTGACACGGTGCGCGGCCTCGGCCTCCGGCGCATGCACCACACGGTGGAACTCGAAGACACCCCGTCGGTGCGCGGCATGATCAACAAGGTCTACTACCTCGTCCAGGTAGTGGACTGATTCGGAGAAACGCAATGCGCCTCAACGATCTGAAACCGGCAGAGGGTGCCAAACGCAACCGTCGCCGGGTCGGCCGCGGTATAGGTTCGGGCCTGGGCAAGACCGCCGGCCGCGGGCACAAGGGCCAGAAGTCGCGTTCGGGCGGCTTCCACAAGGTCGGCTTCGAAGGCGGCCAGATGCCGCTGCATCGTCGCCTGCCCAAGCGTGGATTTACCTCGCCGACGCAAGGGCTTACGGCCGAGGTTCGCCTCGACGACCTGCAAAGGATGCCGATCTCCGACATCGACCTCGACGCGCTCAAACTTGCCGGCGTGATCCGCCGCGACGCTCTCGGTGCGAAAGTGATCCTATCCGGCAAGCTGGAGAAGAAAGTCAGCCTGAAGGGCATCAAGGTGACCAAGGGCGCGCGCGCAGCTATCGAGGCGGCGGGCGGCAAGATCGAACTCGAGGAGGCTCAGCCGGCCGCCTAACGGCGCCGACTGATCACCACCGTGGCTGCTGCGCTCCCGCAAGCCCGTTCCGGACGCTACGGCGACCTCAAGAAGAGGCTGTTCTTCCTTCTTGGGGCGCTGCTCGTGTTCCGCGTGGGCGCGCACATCCCGGTCCCTGGTATCGACCCCAACGTGCTGGCCGACCTTTTCAAGAGCCAGCAGGGCGGCATTCTCGGCATGTTCAACATGTTCTCGGGCGGCGCGCTGTCCCGGTTCACGATCTTCGCGCTGGGCATCATGCCGTACATTTCTGCGTCGATCATCATGCAACTGATGACTGCGGTCAGCCCGCAGCTAGAGCAGTTGCGCAAGGAAGGCGAGACCGGCCGCCGCAAGATCACGCAGTACACCCGCTACGGAACGGTGGTTCTAGCGCTGTTCCAGGCGACGGGCATATCCATTGCGCTCGAATCGCAGGCGGGCCTGGTACTTGATCCGGGCCTCATGTTCCGCGTCACCACGGTGACGACCCTGGTGACCGGCACGATGTTCCTCATGTGGCTCGGCGAGCAGATCACCGAGCGCGGTCTCGGCAACGGCATTTCGATCATCATATTTGCGGGCATTGCCGCCGGCTTGCCCAATGCCGTCGCAGGCACGCTTGAACTGGTCCGCACCGGTGCGATGCACCCCGTGACGGCGCTGTTTATTGTCGCGGCCGTCGTGGTGGTGACCTCCTTCGTCTGCTTCGTCGAGCGCGGCCAGCGCAAGATCCTGGTCAATTACGCCAAGCGGCAGGTCGGCAACAAGATCTACGGCGGGCAGAGCTCGCACCTGCCCTTCAAGCTCAACATGGCCGGCGTGATCCCGCCGATCTTCGCTTCCTCGCTGATTCTTTTTCCGGCAACGCTTCTGGGCTGGTTTGGCTCGGCGGAGGGCATGAACTGGCTGAAGGACGTCGCCGCGACGCTTTCCCCCGGGCAGCCCATTTACGTGATGATCTACGCCGCGCTGATCGTGTTCTTCTGCTTCTTCTACACGGCATTGCAGTACAACCCGAAGGAAACCGCGGACAACCTGAAGAAGTCCGGCGCATTCGTGCCCGGAATCAGGCCTGGCGACCAGACCGCCCGTTACCTCGAGAAGATCCTGGTTAGGCTCACGCTGGTCGGCGCGATTTACGTGACGGTGGTGTGCCTGCTGCCCGAGTTCCTGATCCTGAAGTGGAACGTGCCTTTCTACTTCGGCGGCACGTCGCTGTTGATCATCGTGGTGGTGACCATGGATTTCATGGCGCAGGTCCAGGCCTACGTTATGACTCACCAGTACGAAAGTCTGCTCAAGAAGGCCAACTTCAAGGGCGGCCTCACGGCCCGCTAGAAGGAGAAGCGAAGCAATTTATGTCGAAGGAAGACGTGATCCAGATGGCGGGCGAGATTGTCGAGAACCTGCCAAACGCCACATTCCGGGTCAAGCTGGAGAACGGGCACGTCGTCCTCGGGCACATTTCCGGGAAGATGCGGATGCATTACATCCGGATCCTGCCGGGGGACAAGGTCACGGTCGAACTGACCCCGTACGACCTTTCGCGGGCACGTATCGTGTTCCGCGCGAAGTAGGTAACAGGAGAGCACCATGAAAGTGATGGCTTCGGTAAAGAAAATCTGCCGCAAGTGCAAAATCGTCCGCCGCAAGCGCGTGGTCAGGGTCATCTGCACCGATCCGCGCCACAAGCAGCGGCAAGGGTAATACGTTGAACAAACAGGATATTTCGGATATAATCATCGGTTTTCCATTTGTCCCGTTGATGATGTCCCCAGACCTAGCTTCACAAAGGATCGCGGAGTAACCATGGCTCGTATCGCCGGAATAAACATTCCCAACCACCAGCATGCCGACGTTGCGCTGACCGCGATTTTCGGCATTGGCCACGCTCGTGCACAGGCCATCTGCAAGGCTGCCGGCATCATCGGCACGCGCAAGATGAAGGACCTGGCGGACGCCGAAGTCGACCGCTTGCGCGAGGCCGTGGCTAAATTCACCGTCGAAGGCGATCTGCGCCGCGAGGTGTCGATGAGCATCAAGCGGCTGATGGACCTCGGCTGCTACCGTGGCCTGCGGCACCGCAAGGGCCTGCCCGTCCGCGGGCAGCGCACGCGCACGAACGCTCGCACCCGCAAGGGGCCGCGCAAGGCTGCCATCGCCGGAAAAGCGGCGCCGAGCAAGGGCTGATCGCCCGGTAACGAATCTCTAGGAAACACATGGCCAAGATCCCAAACCAGCAGCAGATCCAGTCCGCCGCGCGGGCACGCAAGAAGGTGAAGAAGAACGTCGCCGAGGGCATCGCCCACGTGCATGCGTCGTTCAACAATACCATCATCACGATCACCGACCGGCAGGGCAACGCCCTGTCGTGGGCAACCTCGGGCAACGCGGGCTTCAAGGGTTCGCGCAAGTCAACGCCCTTTGCGGCACAGATCGCTGCCGAGCGCGCGGGCCGCGCGGCGCAGGAGTGCGGCGTGAAGAATATCGAAGTGCGTATCAAGGGTCCCGGCCCCGGGCGTGAATCGGCCGTGCGCGCGCTGAACGCCATCGGCATGAAGATCAGCAGCATCGCGGACGTCACGCCGGTGCCCCACAACGGCTGTCGCGCGCCCAAGAAACGCCGCGTCTAAGGTCAAGGAGAAATCATGGCAAGGAACCTCGACGCGAAGTGCCGTCAGTGCCGCCGGGAAGGCGAGAAGCTCTTCCTGAAGGGCGAGAAATGCTTCACCGACAAGTGCGCTATCGAACGCCGCGCGTACGCCCCCGGCCAGCACGGCCAGAAGAGCGGCATGCGCCTGTCCGACTACGGCAAGCAGCTGCGTGAGAAGCAGAAAATGCGCCGCATCTACGGCATCCTCGAACGCCAGTTCCGCAAGATCTACGCCGAGGCCGATCGCAAGAAAGGTATCACTGGCGAGAACCTGCTCCAGCTTCTCGAGTCGCGCCTGGATACGGTGGTCTTCCGCATGGGTTTCGGCGCCTCGCGTTCGGAGTCACGCCAGATCGTGCGCCACAACGGCATCCTCGTGAATGCGAAGCGGGTGAACATCCCCTCGTACTTCGTGAAGCCCGGTGACGTGGTGGAAGTCGCAGGCCCGGCCAAGGATCAGCTGCGGATCAAGGCGGCGGCCGAGGCGACCGAGAGCCGCGGAGTGCCGGAGTGGCTGGAAGTCGACGCCAAGGCGCTGAAAGGCACCTTCAAGAACCTGCCGCAGCGTTCGGAGCTTCCCGCCTCGATCAACGAAAGCCTGGTGGTCGAGCTTTATTCGAAGTAACGCAGCGCAGTAACCGCAATCAGCCGTGGCCCGGGTTTCGGGCCGCGCGTTTTACTTACAGGTCAGGATCGCAAATATGCCGCAGACCGGATTTCTGAAGCCGCGCATCGTAGATGTGCAGAACCTTTCCCCGTACCATGCCAAGGTGACGATGGAGCCGTTCGAGCGCGGCTACGGCCACACGCTTGGTAACGCGCTGCGCCGCGTACTGCTGTCCTCGATGCCCGGCTACGCGCCGACCGAGGTGCAGATCGTTGGCGTCGTACACGAGTATTCGACGCTGGACGGCGTTCGCGAGGACGTGGTCGACATCCTCCTTAACCTGAAAGGTGTTGTCCTGCGCCTGCACAATCGCCAGGAAGCCATCCTAACGCTCAAGAAGAAGGGCGAGGGTCCGGTGACGGCCGCCGACATCGAGGAGCAGCACGACGTCGAGATCGTCAACCCCGAGCACGTCATCGCGCACCTTACGGCCGGCGGCAAGCTCGAGATGCAGATCAAGGTCGAGATGGGCCGCGGCTACGTGCCGGGCAACATGCGTTACCTGCCGGAAGAGACCAAGGGCATCGGCCGCGTCATCCTCGACGCATCGTTCAGCCCGGTCCGCCGCGTGTCGTACCTCGTCGAGTCGGCCCGCGTGGAGCAGCGCACCGACCTCGACAAGCTGGTCATCGATATCGAAACCAACGGTGCGATCGAGCCCGAGGAGTCGATCCGCTACGCAGCGCGCATCCTGGTTGACCAGCTTTCGGTGTTCGCTCAGCTCGAAGGCACTGCGATGCCGACCGAGATGCCGAAGTCGCCGCAGGTCGACCCTATCCTGCTGCGCCCGGTGGACGACCTCGAACTGACGGTGCGTTCGGCCAACTGCCTCAAGGCCGAGAACATCTATTACATCGGCGACCTCATCCAGCGCACGGAAACCGAGCTGCTGAAGACGCCGAATCTGGGCCGCAAGTCGCTCAACGAGATCAAGGAAGTCCTTGCCTCGCGCGGACTGACGCTCGGCATGAAGCTCGAGAACTGGCCGCCTGCCGGCCTCGAGCACGGCAGGAACTAGGACACAAAGGGATAAGCCATGCGCCACGGCCACGGACTCAGAAAACTCAACCGCACCTCGAGCCACCGGCTCGCCATGTTCCGCAACATGGCGGTTTCGGTGCTGCGCCACGAGACCATCAACACCACGCTCCCGAAGGCAAAGGAACTGCGCCGGATCGTCGAGCCGCTCATCACGCTCGGCAAGGCGCCGACGCTCGCCAACCGCAGGCTGGCGTTCAACCGCCTGCGCGACCGCGAGATCGTGGGCAAGCTTTTCGACGAGCTCGGCCCGCGCTACGCCAAGCGCAACGGAGGGTACCTCAGCATCCTCAAGAACGGCTTCCGCAAGGGCGACAACGCCCCGATGGCGCTGGTCATGCTGATGGACCAGCCCGAGCAGCCGGCAGAGCCCAAGCCTGCGGAGAAGGCAGCCGCGTAACGGGCTGCTTTGGTGCCGCACGCAAAAAGGCCGGGCTTGTCCCGGCCTTTTTTTTTTCAGCAGCCGCCTGCGGTTCAATTTCGCTTCCTGCCGTCCGATAACCGTTCCTATACTTGAGGGCGGACCTTCGTTCGCGTCGCCGTAGTCGTGGACCAAAGAGGATGCCGAATCCGCCTTTTGACCGATTCGCCCGGGGCACCTTCTCCCGGCGGCTCCCTGCTCGAGGACTAGCGACCGTAGCGCTGGTCGCGGCGGGATTCGTCGCAGGCGCCGCCGCCGATCTCGGATTCACCTCGCGCGCCACTCCCGGACTGATCGCCGCCTATGCCCGCCAGTTCGGCGCCTCGGTCAGGGAGCGGGTCGCGTCGTGGGGCGATTTTTCCCGCAGCCAGAGGACGTCGCCGCGGGTGGCGCGCCTGCTACGGTCACCGGGGGCGGAAATCGAGGCGCTGCAGGCTGTCAACTCGTTCTTCAACCGGATACCATTCCTCACGGATGCATCCCATTGGGGCGCGGAAGACTACTGGGCCACGCCTGCGGAGACCGTCGCCAGCAACGGGGGCGACTGCGAAGACTATTCGATCGCCAAGTACTTCCTGCTGAAGGAGTTTGGCGTGCCGGTCGAACGGCTTCGGATCACCTACGTAAAGGCAGTGAGGCTGAACCAAGCGCACATGGTGCTCGCATATTACGCCGAACCGGGAGGAGAGCCCCTGATCCTCGACAATCTCGACGACCGGGTGCGGCCGGCCTCGGAGCGCGAGGACCTTGTCCCCGTCTACAGCTTCAACGATGAAGACGTGGTCCTTGTGCGGGACTCCCGCAAGGCGAACCCCCTGCAGATTCGCGCATGGCGCGACCTGCAGCAGAAGCTCGAAGCCGAGGCGCGCCTGTGACTCTCGGCCGCCAGCTGCTGATCGGGCTTTCGATTGTGTTCGCGCTGCTGGCGCTGGGAATCGAATCGATCTACGTGCAGAACGCGCGCAGGTACCTCCAGCAGCAGCTCGAGGCTCACGCGCAGGAGACAGCCACTTCACTCGCGCTTTCGATCGGCCAGGCCATGAAAGGTCCCGATCCGGCGCTGGCGGAGACCTTCATCAACCCAGTGTTTGACCGGGGTCATTTCGCCTCGATCAGGCTGCTCGGCGTGGATGGGCGGACCCTGGTCGCCAGGGAACTCGGCAGCGTGCCCGACGAGGTTCCCGGGACGTTGATGCGGCTGCTGCCTTTCGATGCGCCCACCGGGGAGGCGCTGGTGAGCTCCGGCTGGCGCCAACTGGGGCGCGTGCTGGTCGTAGTCCACCCTCGATTCGCCTACGCCCAGCTCTGGCACACCGTCCTCGAGACGCTGGCGTGGCTGGCGGTCCTGTTCGCGCTTGCACTGTACGCCGTGCGTCGCTTCCTGCAGGGCATCCTCCGTCCGCTGGATGCCATCGAACAGGCTGCGCTCGCGATCGCGCGCCGGGAGTTCGGCGAGGTGCGCCTGCAGGCCGGCACTCGCGAACTGCAGCGGGTCGGGGCGGCCATGAACGACCTCTCCCTAAAGCTGCGTGACGCGATCGCCGAAGAGTCCAACCGTGCCGACCGACTCTACCAGCAGGCCTTCGAGGACCACCTGACAGGCACTTTGAACAGGCGTGGCCTGATCCAGCATGTCCAGAGCCTGCTTTCCGAAGGGACCGAGATCTCCTCTGGCGCGCTCGCGTTCGTCGCGATGGCCGGGCTGGAGGAGGTCAACCGGGCGCTGGGCAGCGCAAAGGGCGACGAACTGGTGCAGCAACTCGGCGAAGTCGTGGCGGCGCCGGGCGACGGGGATCCGCCCATCGTGGGCCGCTGGCAGGGCGCGTCATTCGCCGCACTCCTCCCCAATCGCGACCTTGCGGGCGCCCGGTCCTGGGGCGAGGCCGTCTGCAGCCGGTTCGCCGCGCTCGCGCGAGAGCAGTCAGTACCCGCAGGCGTATCGGTGGCCGCCGGGCTCGTGCATTTCGACGCGCAACATCCGACCTGGTTCGACCTGGAGCGTCGGGCCGGACAAGCACTGGCGGAAGCCGTGCAACGTGGCGACGGCGCCAGCGTAGTCAAGCCGATGGTCGAGGATGCGAGTGAGTCGCGCACTGTGGAGGAGTGGCGCCAGCGCATCGAGAATGCACTCGCCACCGACGGGTTGGTGCTGTTCGCCCAGAAAGTCTTTTCGCTGCCCGCACGTACGGTGATGCATGCCGAGGTCATGTCGCGCCTGCGTGAATCCGATGGCCGGACCGTGGCTGCCGTAGCCTTCGTACCTGCGGCGAGCCGCCATCACCTGCTGCCGCTGATAGATCGCGCAGTGCTCGACAAGCTTTGGCACCTCCTGCCGGCCGAAGGCGCACCGGATGGCGAAATTGCGGTGAACATCTCCGCGCAGAGCCTCGCGGACGGCGGATTCCGTTCGGCGCTGGCGGAGCGGCTGGCGCAGGCGCCCGGGATCGCGCGGCGGATCGTCTTCGAAGTCGGTGGGTACGCCGCGGTACACCACCTTGAACTCGTGGCGGGATTCGCCGCGGACGTGCGCTCGAAGGGCGCCCGGTTCGCGCTGGACGGCTTCGAGCTTTCGGGCGCCTCGCTGCGCGTGGCGCACCGCCTGCTGCCAGAGTATGTAAAGCTCACCGAGAGCTATTCGCGCGGCATTGCGTCCGACGGGGACCTGCGCTTCCTGGTCGAGTCCCTGATCCGTATCGTGCGCCCGCTAGAAATACGGCTGATCGCGAGCAACGTTGAGGATCCCGAAGTCCTGGACCAACTCGCAGCGCTCGGCTTCGACGGGTTCCAGGGTTACGCCGGGGACCGTCCGGCACCGCTCTAGCCAGGCTGGCGGGCAGCTAGAGCACCAGCAGCGCCCGGTAGTCGTTGACGTTCGTCAGGGTCGGCCCCGTCACCACGAGGTCTCCGATCGAGGCGAAGAATCCCCACGCGTCGTTCTGCGCAAGCAGCTTCTTCGCGTTGCTGCGACGCGCGGTGGCACGGGCGAGGGAGTCCGGGCTGAGCAGGGCGCCAGCGTTGTCCTCTGACCCGTCGATGCCGTCCGTATCGGCCGCAATGGCATGCACGGCATCCATTCCGGCGAGTTCCACACCTACAGAAAGCAGGAATTCGCTGCAGCGGCCGCCGCGTCCTTGTGCTCGGACGGTGACCGTGCACTCCCCGCCGGAGATCAGCGCCACTGGCGGCTTGAACGGCGCACCGTAGGTGCGAACCTCCCGGGCGAGAGCGGCCATCACCTTGCCGACTTCGCTCGCCTCACCAGTAATCGAGTCGCCCAGGATCACTGGCGTGATGCCTGCCGCGCGAAAGACCTCGCCTGCGGCCTCCAGCGAGCGATGCGCCGTGGCAATGACGCGATTCTCCGAGTGGGCGAACGCCGGATCGCCCGGTTTTGGGGTCTCCGCAACTTCGCCGCGCAATCCGCGCTCGAGGTGGCGCACCACGCTCGCCGGTGGCTCTACACCGTAGCGCGCGAGGATATCCAAGGCGTCGCCGTAAGTCGTTGGATCCGGTGCGCAGGGGCCCGAAGCGATATGGGTGGGATCGTCCCCCGTAACGTCCGAGACCACCAAGGCGAGGATCCGCGCCCGGCATGCGGCCGCCAGCCTTCCGCCCTGGATCGACGACAGGTGCTTCCTTACGGTGTTGATCTCCTGGATCGGGGCGCCGCACATCAGCAACCGCCGCGTTACGTCTTTCAGGTCGGCCATGCCGACATCGCCCGTGGGGAGAGAAAGCAGGCTCGAGCCCCCACCGGAGACCAGGGCCAGCAGCAGGTCATCAGGGCCGAGTGCGCTGGCCAATGCGAGGATCTCGCGGGCCGCCGCCTCGCCGCTTTCGTCCGGCACCGGGTGCCCTGCTTCGACCACGCGGATGCGCTTCGTGGGCAGGCTGTGCGCATAACGCGTGATGACGAGGCCCGACAAATTCGCATCCGCAGGCCAGTGGCGTTCGACGGCAGCAGCCATGGAGGCTGCGGCCTTGCCGGCACCGATCACCAGCGTCCTGCCCGAGGGCGGCGCGGGGAGGTGGCCAGGCACTATGGCGAGCGGATCCGCAGCGGCCACCGCAGCCCGAAAGCTCTCAAGCAGGATCCGGCGCGGGTCCACGCCGGGCAGGCTAGACAAAGGTTTCCCTGGAGGCCTCGCCGCGCAGCGCGTAGAGCCGCGGGTAATACTCGCGGAAGGTGGCGCGGATCTCGCTGACCGGGACGTCGGCGAACGAGCCCCGGTCGCGCAGGTACTCCATGTGGCGCCGGTCGTCAGCGTCGTAGGGATGGAAGATCGAATCGTTGCGCCCGTCGAATTCCAGCGGCTTCACGCGAAATTTCTCGCACATCGCGAGGTTGAACGCCGGGGTGGCCTTGACCCAGGCGCCGTCGAGGAGCAACTCGGCGAAGCCGTGATAGACGAACTCGTCGCGGCCCATGAACTCGAGCAGCCGCGGCGTGGCGAGGTGGTTCTTAACGTCGGCGAACCCGATCCGCGCGGGGATTCCAGCGGCTCGCGCGACGGCCGTAAGCAGCGCGGCCTTGCCGATGCAGAAACCCTCGCCGGAGGTGATGCAGTCGCTGGCGCGGAACGCCGAGTCCTGCGAGAAGTCCAGGAAAGGGTTGTAGCGGATGTGGTCGCGCACCGCGTAGTAGAGAGATACGCCGCGCTCCAGGTCGCCTTGACCACGGGCGTGCTCCGCCGCAAAGGCGGCCACCGCCGGATGCTCGCTGTCTACGAACTCGCCGCCGGCGAGGTACTCCGACAAGTGGCTCATCGGTCGAGCTTCATCATCTTGCGGGTCCCCGTGAACAGCGGACTCGCCTGGTTGCACAACTCGTCGAGGACCGTGAAGTGGTCCGTACCCGGCATGGGGATGTCGGCCGAGACCGCGGATTTCCAGCGCGCCGCAAGCAGGGCGTTCTGGCGCTTGAATTCCGAGCTCTCCAGCCCGCCGACCGCGGTGACCACCGGGGCCCGTGTCGCCGGCGGCAGGAACGCGGGGGATACCTTGAGTGCGGAGGCCTCGTCGAGCCCGAGGACCGGGTTCAGCCAGTCGACCTGCACGATAGGCCGCATGTCGTAGACCCCGCTAACCGCCAGCGCTCCCTTGTACAGGTCGCGCGGCAACTCCTTGTCGTAGACCGGCCAGAGCGCGGCCATCATCATCGCGCTCAGGTGCGCGCCGGCGGAATGGCCTGCCACATACAGCCGGTCCTGGTCCATGCCATAGTCTTCGGCGTGCTTCCACAGCCACCCGGAGGCCCGCAGCATCTGCTTCACGATTTCCTCGACGCTGACCTTCGGGCACAGGTCGTAGTTCACCGCGACGATCGATACGCCCGCATCCACCCAGGCGGGGGCAAGGAACGAGAAGTCCTGCTTGTCCATCGCGCGCCAGAAGCCGCCGTGGATGAACATCATGCAGGTGCCGTCGCCCTTGCGCGCCGGGAAGATGTCGAGCATCTCGCCGGGGCTCTCGCCGTACTGGCGGTCGAGGTAGCAGACCATCGATGCACGCGTGCGCGCGGACTTTTCGGTCCAGCGGGCCATCACCTCTGGATGGTTGGGGAACAGCACGCGGTTGTTGTACTCGCGGCTGTAGAAGGCGCTATTGCTCATGGTGTGGTCCGTGGGTCGGGGTCAGCCCCGGGATTCTCTGAACAGGCCAAGGGCGACCTGGGCGGGCCGGTCCGAATAGGAAAACAGCACGGCGTCCGAGCCGGCGTCGAAGCTGACCGGCTGCCACGAGGGCACGACGAACGTGTCCCGCGGTTCGAAAGTGAAGGACTCCTTGCCGATGCGCACGCTGCCGGTACCTTCGGCCACCGAGTAAATGGTGCCGTCCGTCGAACGGCAGGGCGCGGACTTGAAGCCGCGCGGAAGCAGCTGGATGAACGCGCCTATGGTCGGCATCGCGAACCCGCCGGTCAGGGGGTTCGTGAACTGCATCTTCCAGCCGTGGCAGGTGTCCGGGTCCTGGTTGCGCGACAGCCCGTCGAGCGTCGCGCGGCTGCGCTCATAGGGGTAGTTGAAGATGGGCGAGGTTTTCGACGTGGGCACGGGTCCCAGCGGGACCATATTGTTGCCGTAGCGCACGGAGGAGTCGCCTTCCTTCTTCGTTACGGGCTGTTCCGCCTCGGGAGAGGTTTCCATGAACTGCGCGCCGAAGAGCTGCAGGATCTGGATGTCGAGGCCGTCCATCCAGACCACGGGCTCATTGCCCGGGTTGCCATGGTCGTGCCAGGTCCACGAGGGGGTGATGATGAAGTCGCCGGGACGCATCGTCGTGCGCTCGCCGTCCACTGCCGTGTAGGCGCCCGAACCCTCGACGATGAAGCGCAGCGCCGACTGCGTGTGCCGGTGGCTGGGCGCGACCTCGCCGGGCAGGATCAGTTGCAGGCCGCAATACAGGCTGCGCGTGATGCAGGACTGCCCACGCATGCCCGGGTTCTCCAGGATCAGTACGCGGCGGATGGCCTCGGCCGCAGTGATCAGACGGCCCGACTCAAGGATGAACGGCCGGATGTCCTTGTATTTCCAGAGCGCGGGCACGCATCCCGTTTGCGGCGTCGGCGGCACCAGAGCATGCAGGACTTCCCACAGGGCGGTGAGGTTGTCCTTGTCCAGGCGCGAGTAGAACTCCGCCCGCGAACCGTCCGCGACGGGCGGTTGCGCCTGGGCCTTTGCCGCTGACTGCATGATCGTCTCCTCGCACTGCACTGGAAGCCGATTCTAGCAAAGGGCCCCTCGAAGGGGGATGGAAATCCGCGCCTCTCAGGGCGATTTCGCTAGCCAAAACACGGGTTTACCGTTAGTCGTCGGCATGCCGAGCGTGCCCGAAAGCGCCTTGCCTTCGGGGTCGGCCAATGCCGCCTCGCGGGCCTTGGCGATGGCTATCGCCTGTTCACGGGGGTTCGAGGTGGGCGGGTTGTCCACGAGCGCGTCCATCAGCGTGAGGAAATTCGCGAGGCCCCTGCGGTGGGTGTCGCTGTAGCCCTTCACCAGGCGCGCGCAATCAACGATTTCGAGCGCCAGCGCGGTGTCGCGCGCCGCTGCTTCGCGGACCCGCGCGAGCCAAGCCTCGATGTGCTGCTGCTCAAGGGCGTACCTGAACGAATGCGGCCGCCAGGGCTTCAGCCAGGCAAGCGACCGCACGAGGAGGAAGCCGACGACGCTGGTCGTCCTGATATGCATGCCGACGTTGTAGGCGTTCATCTTGCCATTCTTCTCTGCCCACGCCATGAGCCGGTGGCCCAGCGACGGGGGCAGGAGCGAGGCGAACTCCTCGACGCCGGGCTTGAGGTAGTCGACGATCACCAGGGGTTCGCCTTCCTTCGCACGGGATTCGCTCCGCACCCGCTCGAATCGGGCGGGGCGCGTCTTCAGGTCGGCGACCCGGATGATGTCTTCGAAGCTCATCCAGAGCGCGAGGTTCCGCGCGGTTTCCTGGGCGAGCTTCGTGTCGAGCGGGAGGAACGGCTTCAGGCGCTCGCGATACAGGTCGACGTACGCGGGCCCCTGGTAGTCAAGGAGCCGTGCCTCGCCGAGGGCGACCACGTCGGTCACGGGTTTGGCGATGGCCGGCGCCGGGGGCACCGATTTCGCAGCGAGGTCGAATCCGGCGGCGAAGCCTCGCAGCGAAGCTTCGGCGCCTCGGCCCGCCGTACGGATGGCCCCTTCGCAGGCCTCCCGCGCCACCGGCAGCGCGCCCGAGCCCGCCATCGCCCCGAACAGCACGGCGTTGATCACCGTGCCGTTGGCCTGTGCTATTTCCCGCATGTCGAAGAGTACTGCGAGCCGAGCCAGGGACTTCGCCGCCTCGTAGACCTTTTCCGAGTCGAAGCGGCCGTCGCCCATGTGCATCTTCTCGACCGTGGAATAGATGCGGTGCGAGGAGGCGATCAGCACGGTGCGGTCGGGCGTGACGTAGCCGTTCTGCATCGCCCGGCCGGCCTCCATGAACTCGGAGGCGACCATGATGTCGACGTTGCCCGGGTTCGGGGTGAGCGACATGACCGGTTCGCGCCCGCCCAGCACTTCGCGCCTGGCCGGGAAGATCTCGACGTAGTAGGTGGTCGCGCCGGTGCGCTGCGCGACGCCGGGAATCGACGTGGCCTGCACCGGCAGACCGCTTTGCGTCGCCGCCTCCACCAGCCAGTCGGCCAGCACGCCGCCGCCTTCGCCCCCGAGGGCGGCGATCAGGATTGACACCGAGCGGTCGGGCAGTGCACTCATGACTGGCCCGCCGGCTTCGGCATGAAGAGCGACAGGATCGCCGCCCGCACCTTGGTGAGGAAGCGATCCCACACCGTCGGGTTCTGCACGACTTCCGCCCGGTAGAACGACGGGCACAGCACCGCCGCGTGCGCGTTCTCGCCGCACAGGCCGCAGCCGACGCAGCCGTCGATTACCGTGGCGACAGGGTCGCGGCGCAGCGGGTCCGGGTTGTCCTTGATCGTCAACGTGGGGCAGCCCGAGATCCGGATGCACGAGTGGTCGCCCGTGCAGGTGTCCTCGTCCACGCCGTACTTGACGCGCACCAGCCGCTCCCCGGAGGTGAGTTTTGCGGCGTTGACCGGCCGAAGCTTTCTCTGCTTTTCGAGCTGGCATTCACTCTCGGCGATGATCACCTTGAGTCCCTTGTAGTCCGAAGTCATCGCCTCCTTCAGCGTCTTCGTGACCTCGCCGACCTTGTAGTTGTCCACGGTCTTCATCCAGCCCACGCCCAGGCCCGTCAGCGTGCGCTCGATGCCCATGTCTTCGGACTTGTGGTCGCTATGCTGGGGGCTGGAGGGCAGTTCCTGCGTACCGGTCGCGGAACTGTAGCCGTTCTTCATGATGACGAGGATGCCGTCGTCCTTGTTGAACACGGTGTTCGCAATGCCGGAAGTCAGCCCGTTGTGCCAGAACCCGCCATCGCCCATGATCGTCACGGTGCGCCGGCCGAACATCGTGTTGACGGCCGAATTCGAGGCCATGCCCAGGCCATAGCCCAGCACGGTGTGGCCGATGTTGAACGGCGGCAGCGTCGAGAACGTGTGGCAGCCGATATCCGCTGACACGTGGTAGGCGCCGAGGTCGCGTTCCACCATCTTCATTGCGGAGAACACCGGGCGCTCCGGGCAGCCGACGCAGAAGCCGGGCGGGCGGAAGGGTACGGGTCCACCGAGCAACTCCAGCGCCTTCTTCTTCGGCGCGACGAGGGCTTCGAACTTCTGCAGGGCATTGGCCGCGTCGATGCCGCGGGGCTCGGCGCGGCCGACGAACCGCGCCATGCCGGCAAGGACGACCTCGCCGGTGTATTCGCCAGCGAGCGGCAGCACCCGCGTTTCATGCTGCATGGCGCCGGCATGCTGGTTGTCCCCCGCCTTGCCGTAGAGCTTGGTAGTGGTGTTGTCGGCGCGGCGCAGGATCGCGTGCACCGCATCCTCGATGTAGGCGGGCTGTCCTTCCTCGACGATCAGCACCGCGCGCTTGCCTGCGCAGAATCCGGAAACCTCCTCAGGGATCATCGGGTAGGTCACGTTCATGCAGTAGATCGGGATGCGCGATTCGCCGAATGCGTCGGCGAGGCCCAGCTGCTGCAGCGACCGGATCGTCACGTTGTACATGCCACCCTGGCAGACGATGCCGACATCGTCGGCGTCACCCGGAAAGGTCTCGTTAAGACTGTTGTCGCGGATGAATTTCACCGCGGCGGGCCATCGTACGTCGATCTTGTGCTTTTCCTGGGCGTAGGTTGCCGGCGGCAGGCAGATGCGGCTGTAGTCGAAGTCCGGGTTCTCCATCACGTGCTTGCGCGAGACCGGTGCAGCGCGATTCGCCTTGGTCACGAACGTGCCTTGCACGTGGCAGGCGCGGATGCGCAACTCGAGCAGCACCGGCGTGTTGGACGCTTCGGACAGCTGGAAGGCCTTCTCCACCGAATCGACGATCATCGGCAGGTTGGGACGCGGGTCCAGCAGCCACATCTGCGACTTCATTGCGAAGGCGTGGCTCCTTTCCTGGATGATGGACGCGCCTTCGCCGTAGTCCTCGCCCAGTACGATGACGGCGCCGCCCTTGACGCCGGCGGAGGCGAGGTTGGACAGCGCGTCCGACGCAACGTTGGTTCCGACGATCGACTTGAAAGTCACGCAGCCGCGCACCGGATAGTTGATCGATGCGCTGAGCATGGCCGCCGCGCCGGCTTCCGAGGCGTTGGTCTCGATGTGGACGCCGAGGTCGTCCATGATGTCGCGCGCATCGTTCAGCACGTCCATCATGTGGGACACGGGGGCGCCCTGGTAGCCGCCGACATAGGCGACGCCGGATTGGAGCAGGGCCTTGGTCACGGCGAGGATGCCCTCGCCGTGAAAGACCTCCCCGTCGCCGAGCTGGAGCTTGCCGACTTCCTCTTTGAACGAGCGTTCCATCGCCTAGTCCCTCATCCGAGTACCCTGGGCAGCCACACGGCCACCGCAGGAACGAAAAACACCAGCGCGAGCACCAGGATGCTCATCGCCACGTACGGCACCACCGCCTGGAAGATATGGCTCATCCTAACCTGCGGGGGCGAAACGCCCTTCATGGTCATCAGCAGCAGGCCATGGGGCGGCAGCAACAGTCCGAGCTGCATGCAGATCAGGAACAT
The DNA here is from genome assembly GCA_965279075.1 of Burkholderiales bacterium. GTDB lineage: Bacteria > Pseudomonadota > Gammaproteobacteria > Burkholderiales > SG8-39 > SZAS-79. The sequence goes on from CBDIHI010000012.1 coordinate 529,763, forward strand.
TACACCGAACCAGACCTGGTCCACGCCGAAGGCCTGCACGACCGGCATGAAGATCGGCAGCGTGATCAGCATCATGCTTACCTGGTCGACGAAGATGCCGAGGAAAATCAGTACCAGCATCATTCCTGCGATGACGGCCATCGGTGGCAGGCCCTGCCCGGTGATCAGCGCCACCAGGCCGCTGCTCGCGCCGGAGAAGCTGAGAATCTGCGAGAACGTGGTCGCGCCCACGATGATGAACAAGATCATGCCGGAAATACCGACCGTACCGCGCAGCGCTGCGACCATCTTGGACACGGTCAGCGCGCGGTAGGCCATGGCCAGCAGTACGGTCGCGAAGGCCCCGATGGCGGCCGACTCGGTGGGCGTCGCCCAGCCAGCCGACATCGACGCGATGACGATCACGAATATCGACACCAGCGGCAGCACGTACTGAAGGAACGGACGCAGTTTTTCCCAGCCGCTGTACTCCACAAGCTCGGAGGGTGGCGCGAGCTCCGGGTCGAGCTTCACGCGCATGATGATGTAGAAGACGAACATCGTCGACAGGATCAGGCCGGGCACGACGCCGCCGACCAGCAGCTTGGAGATCGAGATCCCCGACAGGCTGCCGAGCAGTACCGTGAGGGCGGAAGGGGGGATCAGCATGTCCACCGCGCCGATCGCCATGATCGGGCCCGTCGCCATGGTCGGGTGGTAGCCGCGCGACAGCATCACCGGCACCATCAGGCTGCCGAGCATCGCCGTGGTCGCGATCGTCGAGCCCGATATGGCGGAGAACACGGTTCCTGCCACGACTGCGACGACCGCAAGGCGACCCGGCACCTGGCTGATCATGCGCTCGATGCCGTCGATCACCTTGACCGCGAGGCCTGTGTGGAACAGCACCTCTCCCATCAGCACGAACAGCGGGATGGGCGTGAGCGAAAAGCTGGTGACCGACTGCACGCTGTTGCGGGCGAGCTGCACCAGGCCTGGTTCGCCCCCCAGCCAGAGCATCGCCCCGGCGAGGTTGATGACGAGGAAAGTGAAGGCGACCGGCAGGCCGAGGAACAGCAGCACGGTCGAACCGCCAAGGAGGATCCACGCCGCGATCTGCCAGGTCATGGCGCTCAGGAGGCCGAAACCGCGTCTTCGCGCGGCGCGCGCGGCCCGAGCCACAGGCGGCGCACGCGGAACAGCACTTCGACGGCGAGGAGCAGGAACGCCACCGGCAGCGGCGCGAGGAACCACCATTCAGGCGTAACCAGGGTCTTGATGGTCATGGCGCCGGAGTCGTAGCTTGCGAGCGTGGCGCGCGTGCCGTAGACGGCCAGTGCGATACAGCAAGCAAATGCGAGACCGTCCGTGATCCACTCGCATACCCACGCGGCCTGGCGCGGGATCATCCTCAACAGGATGTCCACCCGGATGTGCTGGCCCTGCCGCAGCAAATAAGGCGCCGAGAACATCGTGATCAGGTACAGCATGTTCTCGGTCAGTTCGTTCGACCAGGGCAGGCCCGGGAGCGCCGGGACCAGCCGGACGTTGCGCAGCAGGACATCCGCGCAGATCATCAGCATCATCACGAACAGCACCGCGCACGCGAAGTACGCAAGCACTTCGAGCAACCTTCCGTAGAGCCGGGAGAGTGTTTCCATCGAGGCGCCAAGACTATTCGGGCGGTCCCGGGTTGTCCACCCTAGGTTTGAACATGGGCTCGATTGCGGATGCGCCGGCGCGGTGCACTCCGCTAGAATGGGCGCACCATGAGCGAAACCCCCAAGCACGGCCTGGCCCGCGGCCTTACGAACTACGGCGACGCCGATTTCTCCCTTTACCTGCGGCGTTCGTTTGCCAAGAGCATGGGTTATTCGGGCGAGATGCTCTCCCGGCCGGTGGTAGGCATCGCGGACACCTCCAGCGGCTTCAACAACTGCCATCGCAACGTGCCCGAGCAGATCGAGGCCATCAAGCGCGGTGTGCTCGCCGCCGGCGGGCTGCCACTTGCCTTTCCCACCGTGTCCCTCGGCGAGGTGTTCCTCAACCCGACCTCGATGATGTTCCGGAACATGATGGCGATGGACACCGAGGAGATGGTCCGCGCCCAGCCGATGGACGCGGTCGTGCTGGTCGGCGGCTGCGACAAGACGATTCCCGCGCAGTTGATGGGCGCGGCTTCCGCGGACGTTCCTGCCATCCAGCAGATCGTCGGGCCGATGATGCCGAACATGTTCCGCGGCGAGCGGCTCGGCGCCTGCACCGACTGCCGCAGGTTCTGGGGCATGCACCGGGCCGGCAAGGTGGACAAGGAGGGGATCGACGAGATCGAGGGCAACCTCGCGGCGACCGCCGGATCCTGCGCGGTGATGGGCACGGCCTCGACCATGGCCTCGATCGCCGAAGCCCTGGGCATGGCCCTGCCGGGCACCGCGGCGATTCCTGCGGTGCATGCCGACCGCCTGCGCGCCGCGGAAGCAAGCGGCCGGCGCGCCGTGGAGCTGGCGCGCAACCCGATCCGGCCTTCGGAGATCATCACCGAAAAATCGATCGAGAATGCCCTGCGGATACTGCTCGCGATCGGCGGCTCGACCAACGCGATCGTCCACCTTACGGCGATCGCCGGCCGGGTGGGGGTCAAGGTCGACCTGAACCGGCTGAACGTCCTGTCCGACACCACGCCGGTACTGGTCGACCTGAAGCCCACGGGGCAGCATTACATGTCCGACTTGTATTCCGCCGGCGGTCTCGGCGCGGTGCTGCGCGAGCTGCGGCCGCTGCTGCACCTGGACTGCATGACCATCACGGGCGAAACGCTGGGGCAACGCCTCGACAATGAGCCCGGCTGGGTCGACCGCTCGGTGGTGCGCACTTTCGCGGACCCCTACCAGAAGGAAGGCGGGCTGGTCGCGCTGTTCGGCTCGCTCGCGCCCAACGGCGCCATCCTGAAGAGGTCCGCGGCCGATCCCACGCTGTTCGAGCGCGAGGGGCGCGCGGTGGTCTTCACGTCGCTGGACGACCTGGCGGCGAGGATCGACACGCCGGAGCTGGACGTGAAGCCGGACGACTTCCTCGTCCTGCAGAACGCCGGCCCGAAGAGCGGCTACGCGATGCCCGAATCAGGCTACCTGCCCATCCCGCAGAAACTCGCGCGCGCAGGCCTCAAGGACATGGTGCGGATCTCGGACGCCAGGATGAGCGGCACCGCGTTCGGTACGATCGTGCTGCATGTGTCCCCGGAGGCGGCGGTCGGCGGCCCGCTTGCCCTCGTACGCAACGGAGACCGGATCCGGCTCTCGGTGAAAGATCGTCGCATCGAACTCATGGTGCCGGAAGCCGAACTGGCCGCGCGCCGCACGGCGTGGAAGCCCCCCGTGGAAGCGCCTAAGCGCGGCTACGCCAAGCTCTACATGGACCACGTGATGCAGGCCGAGGACGGCTGCGACTTCGACTTCCTGCGCAGGGCCTGAAGGCGGTTTCCCGGTTATTTCTTCTTCCCGTCATTGCGGGCCGGGGCCGGGGCGGGATCGGCAGGCACAGGGGCGGGTGTGGCCTCTTCTTCCTTCTTCGGATAGTCGTACTGCAACTCGAACTTGCCGTCTTTCGAGAGCAACAGCGTCGCACGGGTCCAGTTGCGCTTGTCCGGTTCCAGCGCCGCATTCAGCTTGTAGACGTTCATCGCAGGCGCGCGCAGGTCGCAGGGCGTGAATACCGCACCCTTGCCGTCCGCGCCCCGGTAGGAATACTTCGCCTCGAACTCCCGTTGCTTGCCGTCGCGGCCGAGTTCGGTGACCTCGATTTGGGCGAGTGTCCAGTCCTGGGGCAGGCCGGCCAGCACGCAATCGGCGATGTCCTGCACCACGCCCTCCAGCGTCGGTCCCTTTTCTTCCGCAGCCGGGGCGACGACCGTTTCCGAAGGCTTGAGGCCCAAGCCGCTTCCCAAGGGGTCTTTCGGCTTGGATTTTGTCGGGGCCTTGAGCTGGGCCTGGGCGGCGCCCAGGGACAACGCCAGCGGCAGTGCGAGGAGGATGGCGAGGGTTCGAATTTTCATAGCCGAGACTATAGCGCAGTGCGGCGCGGTCCCGGCCCGGTGCGGCGCAGCGTGACAACGGGGCCTTGGCCTGCCAATATGCTTTAAGCCTATTCTATTCATATCGAAAGTATCGAGGCCCAAGGCATGCTACGTACCTCTCCTCCGCCCCCCGGTCCGCACGCTTCCGACCGCGAGACCGCCGCCCGTCCCGACGACCACCGCGGGTTGCGCCTGTGGCTGCGGATGCTGACCTGCACGCAGATGATCGAGCGGCACATCCGCAACGAGCTGCGGCAGCGGTTTTCGACCACCCTGCCGCGCTTCGACCTGATGTCCCAGCTCGAGCGCCACCCGGAGGGGCTCAAGATGAACGAGCTCTCCCGCCGCATGATGGTGACCGGGGGCAACGTCACGGGAATTACCGACCAGCTGGCGAAGGAGGGCCTCGTCGAGCGCCTCCCTGAGCCCGCGGACCGGCGCGCGTTCCGCATCCGGCTTACGCGCGCCGGGGCCAGGGCCTTCGCCGAGATGGCGGCTGAGCACGAAAACTGGGTCGTGGGCCTCCTCTCGGGACTCACCAAGCGCGAGCACCAGGACCTCATGTCGCTGCTTGCGAAGGTCAAGCACCACACCCTGTCAACCACCGGCGCCGGTGGCGCCGAGCCGAGGAGCAGCGAATGAAGAACATGCGCACCGATCTGGCCGGGCACCGGCCTGAGCATTTCAGCTGGCGGGTCGAAGGCGGCGTCGGCGTGATCACGATCGACCGCCCGGACAAGAAGAATCCGCTGACCTTCGACTCCTACGCCGAACTGCGCGACTTCTTCCGCAAGCTCCAGTACGCGCGCGACGTCAAGGCCGTGGTGGTCACAGGCGCGGGCGGGAATTTCTGCTCGGGCGGGGACGTGCACGAGATCATCGGGCCGTTGACGAAGATGGCGATGCCGGAGCTGATGGACTTTACCCGGATGACGGGCGACCTCATCAAGTCCATGCGCGCCTGCCCGCAGCCGGTCATCAGCGCGGTAGACGGCGTATGCGCCGGGGCGGGCGCGATGATCGCGCTGTTCTCGGACCTGCGCTACGGAACGCCTGCGGCCAAGGTCGCGTTCCTGTTCACGCGCGTCGGCCTGGCTGGCTGCGACATGGGTGCCTGCGCAATGCTGCCCCGTGTCATCGGCCAGGGGCGCGCTTCCGAACTCCTCTATTCCGGCCGCTCGATGTCCGGAGAGGAAGGGCTGGCCTGGGGGTTCTTCAACGCGCTGGCTGCGTCGGACGCAGTCCTCGCCCGCGCCCTGGAGACCGCGCAATCGCTCGCCGCCGGCCCGACCTTCGCGCACGGCATGACCAAGAAGATGCTGCAGCAGGAATGGGCCGTCGGCATCGACGAAGCCATCGAGATGGAGGCGCAGGCGCAGGCAATCTGCATGCAGACGCAGGACTTTCACCGGGCCTACAACGCGTTCGTCGCGAAGAAGAAGCCCGTGTTCGAAGGCGATTGAGGGAACCCGGCATGGGCATGGATCGCTTCGCGCACTTCGAATGGCCGTTCTTCGAGCCGCGTCATATGGCGCTCGCCCGCGAGGCCGATGCCTGGGTTGCGGGGCTCGACTACGCGCACGGCGACGACGCGGATGCCGTGTGCCGGCGCATGGTCGGCGACCTCGGCCGCGCGGGATACCTGAGGTATTGCGCGCCGGGCGGGGCCGAGTTCGACGTGCGCTCGATCGCTTTGTTGCGCGAGACGCTTGCCTACCACGCGGGCCTCGCCGATTTCGCCTTCGTCATGCAGGGCCTGGGCAGCGGTCCGATCGCGCTGGAGGGCGACGAGACCCTGAGGAAGCGTTACCTGCCTCGCGTAGCGGCGGGTACGGCCATCGCCGCGCTTGCGTTGTCCGAGCCCGACGCGGGGTCGGACGCCGGGGCGCTGACGACGACAGCGCGCCGCGACGGCGCGCACTGGGTGCTGGACGGCGCCAAGACCTGGATCTCCAACGGGGGGATCGCGGATTTCTACGTCGTCTTCGCACGCAGTGGCGACGTGCCCGGCACCAAGGGGATCTCCGCGATCGTCGTCGACGCGGACACCCCGGGCCTGTCGGCCGCGGAACGCATAGACATCATCGCGCCACACCCCATGGCGACCCTGCGGTTCGACAACTGCCGTGTCCCGGCCGGGAATTTGCTTGGCCGGGAGGGAGAAGGCTTCAAGCTTGCGATGCGCAACCTCGATGTTTTCCGCACCACCGTGGCGGCAGCCGCGCTGGGGTTCGCGCGCCGGGCGCTCGACGAGGCGCTTGGCCGCGCACGTGACAGGAAGATGTTCGGCCATGCGCTCGCGGATTTCCAGATGACGCAGGCGAAGCTCGCCGACATGGCCACTGGCGTCGAGGCCGGGGCGCTGCTGACCTACCGCGCGGCCTGGGCGCGCGATGTCCAGAAACGCCGCGTCACCAGGGAGGCCGCCATGGCCAAGATGCACGCCACCGAGACCGCGCAGCAGGTGATCGATGCCGCCGTGCAGATCTTTGGCGGGCTCGGCGTGAAGCGCAACCACCCGGTGGAGCGGCTGTACCGCGAGGTCCGGGCGCTGCGGATCTACGAAGGCGCGACTGAAGTACAGAAAGTCATCATCGCACGCGAACTGCTGAAGGACGGGTAAGGAGGGCAGGCATGGGAACGAAGGCGCACCGCAAGTCATACCGCACCGCACACGTCGACACCTTCGCCCTCGACCGGCTGCCGTCGCGTAAGGACTGGCCGGAACTGAGGTTCGACCTGCCGGAACTGCAGTATCCCGGTCGCATGAACTGCGCCGTCGAGCTGCTCGACGGCGCGTTGGCGCGCGGCTGGCGCGATCGAATTTCGATCCGGGCGGCGGACGGGCACTGCACCTACGGCGAGTTGCTCGCGCAGGCGAACCGCATCGCGGGCGTGCTGGTCGAGGACATGGGCCTGAAGCCAGGCAACCGCGTGCTATTGCGCGGCCCCAACAACCCGATGATGGCCGCCTGCTGGTTCGGCGTTTTCAAGGCGGGCGGCATCGTGGTGGGGACGATGCCGCTGTTGCGGGCCAAGGAACTGACCGAGATCGTCGCGAAGGCGCAAGTGACTCACGCGTTGTGCGACAAGCGCCTGGATGCCGAACTCGAGGCGGCACTGCCCGGCTGCCCGACGCTTGCCAAGGTGAAGTACTGGTACGACGACGCTCCGGCGTCGCTCGAGAACCTGTGCAAGGCAAGGCCGGGCACGTTCGATAACGTGGACACCGCCGCAGAGGACCCCGCGCTGATTGCATTCACGTCCGGCACTACCGGCACGCCCAAGGGGACCGTCCATTTTCACCGCGACGTGATTGCCATGTGCGACCTCTTCCCGCGCTCCTGCCTGAAACCCTCGAAAGACGACGTCTTCTGCGGCACGCCGCCGCTCGCGTTCACGTTCGGCCTCGGCGGGATGCTGTGCTTCCCGCTGCGCTTCGGCGCCTCCACCGTGCTGCTCGAGCGTCTCACGCCGGACAGCCTGCTCGAGGCGGTCCGGAGATTCAAGGCCACCGTCTGCTGCACCGCGCCCACGTTCTACCGCCAGATGGCGCAACTTGCGAAGAACCACGACATCCGGTCCCTGAAGAAGTGCGTGTCGGCCGGCGAGGCGCTGCCTGACGCAACGCGGCAGCTCTTCAGGAACGCGACCGGTATCGAGATCATCGACGGGATCGGCGCCACGGAGATGATCCACATCTTCATCTCCCATACCCCCGAAACGGCGCGCCGTGGTGCGACCGGCTACGCGATCCCCGGCTACACGGCGGCGGTGCTCGATCCCAAGGGCCGACCCTGCCCGCCCGGTGTCGTCGGCCGGCTCGCGGTGAAAGGCCCGACGGGCTGCCGTTACCTCGCCGACGACAGGCAGAAGACCTATGTGCAGCACGGGTGGAACGTCACGGGCGACGCCTATTCGATGGACAAGGACGGCTACTTCTTCTACCAGGCGCGCACCGACGACATGATCATCTCGGCCGGCTACAACATCGCCGGCCCGGAGGTCGAGGGTGCGTTGCTTGCCCACGAGGCGGTGGCCGAATGCGGCGTCGTGGGGGTGCCCGACGAGGAGCGCGGGCAGCTCGTGAAAGCCTGGGTCGTCCTGAAACCCGGCTACCAGAAGACCGAAGCGGTGGCGAAGATGCTCCAGGACCACGTGAAGAACGCCATCGCGCCTTACAAGTATCCCCGTGCCGTCGAATTCGTCGATGCGCTGCCGCGCACCGAGACCGGCAAGCTGCAGCGTTTCAAACTGAGGACCACACCATGATGCAGGTATTGCAACCTCCGGGCTGGGCCCGGCCCAGGGGCTATTCGAACGGCATCGCCACGCAGGGCGGGCGCCTCGTGTTCATCGCCGGGCAGATCGGCTGGAACGGGCAGTGCGAATTCGAGGAGAAGGGCTTCGGCGGCCAGTTCCGCCAGGCGCTGAAGAACATCCTCGAGGTGCTGGCCGAGGCGAAAGGCGGCCCCGAGCACCTCGTGAAACTGACGTGGTACGTCGTGGACAAGCAGGAGTACCTCGGTGCCATCGCGGAGGTCGGTGCTGCCTACCGCGAGCTGATGGGCCGCAACTACCCCACGATGGCGGTGGTACAGGTGGGTGCGCTGGTGGAAGACGCCGCGCGCCTCGAGATCGAAGCGATGGCGGTGGTGCCCGCCTAGGGGACTGACATGAAAGCCACGATCATCGGCGGCGGCCCGGGCGGCCTGTACTTTGCGGTTCTGGCGAAGAAGGCCTGGCCGGATTGGGACATCACGGTCCATGAGCGCAACCGCCCCGACGACACGTTCGGCTTCGGCGTGGTGTTCTCGGACGAGACGCTGGGCGCGTTCCGCGACTACGACGAGCCGTCCTACGAGGCGATCCGGCGCGCGTTCGCCTACTGGGGCGACGTGGACGTGGTCTACAAGGGCGAGACGATCCGCTGCGCCGGCAACGGATTCTGCGGGTGCTCGCGGATGACGCTGCTGCGGCTGCTGCAGGAGCGTGCGACGGAACTCGGCGTGAAGCTCGTGTTCCAGAAGGAAGTCGGCGGCGTGGAGGATTTCCCCGATTCCGACCTGATCGTGGCGGCCGACGGCATCAATTCCAGGGTGCGCGAATCGCACAAGGACCACTTCCGGCCCAGCGTCGACCTGCGCCCCAACAAGTTCACGTGGCTCGGCTCCACCCGGCCGATGGACGCGTTCAAGTATTTCTTCCGCGAGACGCCGCACGGCATCGTGCTCGCGCACTGCTACCAGTACGAGAAAGGCGCCTCCACATGGGTCATCGAGACCGGTGCGGACACCTGGGATAGCTTCGGCTTCGCGGCCATGGACGAGCCCGCGATGCTCGCGACCATCGAGGGGGTCTTCGCGGAGGAACTGGCCGGCCACAGGCTGATCGCCAACCGGTCCCTCTGGCGCAACTTCCCGACGATCCGCAACGCCACCTGGGTCATGGATAACGTAGTGCTGGTGGGCGACGCCAAAGCCACGGCGCACTTCTCGATCGGCTCGGGAACCAAGCTTGCGATGGAAGACGCCATCGCGCTCTTCGAGGCGTTCAGGAAGGAGGGCGAGGTCAGGCCGGCGCTCGCCCGTTACGACGCGCAGCGTCGCGAGGATGTCGAGAAGACCCAGCACGCGGCCGACGTGTCGCTCGCCTGGTTCGAGAACATGCCGCGCTACTGGGGCATGGACCCGCTGCAGTTCGCGTTCGGCGTGATGTCGCGCTCCAAGCAGATCACCTACGAGAACGTGGGCTTGCGTGACCCGCGGTTCCTCGGGGACGTGACGAAGTGGTTCGCGGGGAAGGTGAAGGCGCAGGGATTCGACGTCGACACCTCGAACCCGCCGCCGCCGATGTTCCTGCCGTTCCGCCTGCGTGGCATGACGCTTGAGAACCGCGTAGTCGTCTCGCCCATGGACCAGTACATGGCCGAGGACGGGATGCCGGGAGACTGGCACCTGGTGCATCTCGGCAGCCGCGCGATCGGTGGGGCGGGGCTGGTGTTCGTCGAGATGACCTGCCCTTCTCCCGAGGCGCGCATCACCCCCGGCTGCACGGGCCTCTGGAACGAGGCGCAGCGCGACGCTTGGAAGCGGATCGTCGGGTTCTGCCACGCCCAATCGAAGGCGAAGCTCTGCCTGCAACTCGGCCACGCCGGCCGCAAGGGCTCGACGCAGCTCGGCTGGGAGCGCATGGACCACCCGCTGGAGTCGGGCAACTGGGAGCTGGTCGCGCCCTCGCCGCTGCCCTACGCGCCGGACTCGCACCCGCCGCGTGCGCTGACCCGGGCCGACATGGACAAGATCGTCGCCGACTTCGTTCGCTCCACGCAGTACGGCCATGAGGCCGGCTTCGACATGCTCGAGATGCACGCCGCGCACGGCTACCTGCTGTCGTCGTTCATCTCGCCCCTGACCAACCTGCGTACCGACGAGTACGGAGGTTCGATCGAGAACCGCGCGCGCTTCCCGCTGGAGGTCTTCCGGGCGATGCGGGTCGCGTGGCCGGCGGACAAGCCGATGTCGGTGCGCGTCTCGGCCACCGACTGGGCGCCGGGCGGGCTGTCCGAGGACGACCTGCTCGCGCTGGCGCGCATGTTCAAGGCTGCGGGCGCGGACCTGATCGACGTGTCCACGGGGCAGGTCGTCGCCGACCAGAAGCCGGTCTACGGTCGCATGTACCAGCTGCCGTTCTCCGACAAGATCCGCAACGAAGTCGGCATCGCCACCATGGCGGTGGGCAACATCGTCAATGCCGACCAGGTCAATACCATCGTGGTCTCGGGGCGCGCCGACCTCGTCGCGCTGGCCCGGCCGCACCTGTCCGACCCCTATTTCACGCTGCACGCTTCGGCCTGGTACCAGCACATGGGCCAATCGTGGCCCAGGCCCTACCTCTCGGGCCGGGACCAGGCGTATCGCCTCGCCGTGCAGGACCGGGCGGACTGGGCCGCCGGCAGGATTGCGCAGCGGCCCGCGTCGCACGAAGTGAAGGGCACCTCATGACGACGCCGGAAGCGCGCCGCTGATCGGCACGCCCAGCGGAGAGCGCTTCTGCTCGTTGCCCGCACCGTCCCTGTAGACTAGCTCGTTGCTGTCGAAGTCGTACTCCGGGTGGCGGGCGTCGTTCCACAGGTTCAGGAAGTGCATGTAGAAGGGGACGAAGAACCCCATGCGCGGGTTGTCCTGGTCCAGCGCGAAGACGTACTCGGGCTGCTGGCTGACCTCGAACCCCGAGTGGCAGTGCTGGACCCAGACGTGCTCGCCCAGGACGACCAGCTTCCAGAACGGCTCCTCGTCGTAGAACTTCAGCGCGATCTTCTTGCCGAGCTTGCGCAGCTCCGCGAGGAACGCGATGCTGGCCTCGATCTCGCCGTGGAAGGACAGCAGCGTGATTTCGCGCGAAAGCGACTCCACCCGCTTGCGCAGGCCCTCGCCGATCGGGTTCACCATCATCACGCGGATCTCGTAGGCGGTGGCCAGCACGCTGCGCAGCGCGCTTGATGGCGCGACCAGCGTGTCGTACCCGGTCTGGGTGAGGATGTAGGCGTCGCGCGCCGCCGGCAACCTGCGGACCAGCGAGCGCTCGCGCCAGCGGGCCAGCCAGCCTTTGCGTGCGTGGCGGGCATGCACCAGCGAAGCGAGGCGTGCCATCGCGACCTTGTGGCGCCCGTCCCAGGCGACCTTCGCGAGGTTGAAGAGAAGCACGAGCACCGAGGCGAGTCCGACTTCGCTGGCGAGCAGCAGGTTCGGGTCCTGCTCCATCAGCGGCCACCAGTCATAGAGGATGTAGCGCGCGGCGGAAGGCAGGGCAAAGGCGATCACCACGGCGAGCAGCGTAATCGCTCCATGGGACAGGATGTGCCTGAGGCTGGCCATGAGGCCGTGGGAATGCGGACGTATCTGCATGTTGGGGATTCCGGGAGTTGCAATGCGGCGGTCGGAAGGCGCAACGGCGATCGCCCTTCGAGGCGCGCGGATCCTCAATGGCCCTGCAGGGCCGGGTCCAGTGGCGTCGCGTGCGCCTCGATGGTTGCGAGCGTTTGCAGGGCCGCGGCATGCAGCGGCCCGCCCAGCGCGACCGCGCGCTGTGCTGCGGCCTGCGCCTCGCCGGCCGAGCCCAGCTCGTACAGCGCCTGTGCCAGGTTGTTCAGGGCGGCCACGGACCCCGGATGCGCGTCGCGCGCGCGCCGGAACGCCTTAGTGGCGGCTGCGAGATCGCCTGACGCATAGGCGGCATTGCCCAGCCCGATATGCGCCGCCAGCGAGCCCGGCCACTTTTCCAGGGCTGCCGCGTAGGCCGCGCGTGCAGGCCCAGGCTGACCGGCCGACTCGAGCCTCGCGGCGGCGAGGACGTAGGCATCCTCGGTCGCCGACGCGGGCAAATCGCCCGGGCGCAGCGCAAGCATTGCCCAGCGGCCGCTGCGCGCCCACGTGTGCTCGAAAGTCGAAAGCGGGAGCCCCTCTTCACGGGCCCGTCCGGTATGCAGCACGATCCGCCCTGCCGGCAGGTCGTAGCCGATCGCCACCGCGTAGTGCCACACCGGGGCCCAGTCCAGGCCGAGGTTCTGCAGGACGATCACCGGATGGCCGGCGGAGAGTTCCCTGAGCAGGTCTTCGAGGCGCGGCTTCAGTTCGAGTACAAGCGCCCCCTGGCGGCGGGCCGCAGAGAGCATCTCGACCTGCAGGCTGCCTTTGCGGCCCGGGAGCCAGACCTGCGGCACCAGGTCCTGCACGCTGACCGAAGCACCACCTGCAGCGAGGACCATTGCGAGCGCAGCGGGGCCGCATTGGTAGTCCTCCTGGGGAAGGAACGGCACGCCCGCCACGGCCGCGCGTGGCGCAAGGCCCGCGGGAGGGTGATCAGAGATCTGCTGCAATTGTGGCGTGGCGCAACCAGCCATCAGCAGGGAGAAAAGCCCCGCCGCTAGACAGCGGCGGGGCCCACGCCGGAACGACCAAGCGGGGAGGAGGGTCACTTGATCGATCGGGTGAAGCTGAACACCTTCGTCAGTCCGAGCAGGTCGGTAATGAGGAGCACGAGGAAGATGAACACGGCCGCGCCGACGATCCCGCCGAAGTCGCCGCCCGCGGGCAGCGTGTCGAGCTTGCCTGCGAGGGCGTCGACTTCCGCGTCTGAAAGCGCCGCCACCCGTGCGCTTGCCGCGGACGGGTCGACGCCGTTCTTTTCCATCTCGGCGCGGACTTCCGTGCGCGCGAGGAAGGCCTCCACGCGCTCGCGGCTCGTGCCGTTGGCCGCCTGCCCGGCGTTCGCGCGGCTGGCGAGCACCTGGTCCGTGGTGACCATCCCGGCATTTGCTAAGCGTACCGGCAGGCTTGCGAAGGCGATGCTCAGGATCAGGCAGCGCGCGATGAGGAGATAGGTGGGAGTCATGGGCATTGTTGTTGTCCTTTTCGTGGGGATGGGAAAAAGCAGTGGCCCGGGCGATCAGCGGAAATGCCCGCGTCCCTGCCCGTTCGAGGTGTCGGGCATGCCGCCGCTCGCGGTCATGATTCCGCGGTGCCCGACGGAAGCAGGCGTGGCGGCCGCCGGGGCGCTACCGGCCGTGACCAGTCCTTTCCCGCCCGAAACCGCAGCCGGCGTTCCGCCTGCGGTAACGATGCCTTGCGACGCCCCGGACCGGCCGAGGCCGCTTGTTGTCCGCGCGGCGGAGCGGGTCCAGGACGGGGTAGTCGTTTGGGAGGGGTTGAGGCTTTCATGCGCGGCTTTCAGTCCGGACATCACTGGGCCGAGCTTGAGGTCGTAGGCCTGAGCGATCCGGCCCCAGCCCTTGCCTTCGCTACGCAATGCCAGCACGCCCCTCGTACCGTTGGCGGGGTTGCCCATTAGGGCCGCCTGCAACTGCAATGGCGTCGGCGAGGTAATGCCTTGAGCGGCAAGCTGCGCTTTGGCCAAGGCCAGCGATATGTAGGTGTTGCCGTAGCCCATGGGCCGGGTGGGCGGGACGAACGTGGTCGACTCCGTCCCCGATATGAGAGTGATCGCCTTGCCCGTGCGCAGGCCGTCCACCAGTGAGCTGGCATTCGTGCTGGAGCCGGCCCAGTCAGTGAAGTCGGCACCGACCCGGCGCTCGACGCGCGCCGGGCCCTGCCCGACGACATCGCGATCGAGGTGGCGAGCCTGCGATTCGACCGCCCCGGCGGTCACGGTGGCGGCATCGTCTGCGAATGCCGGACAGGCCGCGCACAGCATGACGGCCAAGGGGATGCACATGGGACTGGTCTTAGTCTTCATCGCTGTTCTCCTTTTCAGGTGTTGCCCAGAATCTTTTCGGTTTGCAGGATGATTTCGGTTGCGGTCGCGCTGTCGTAGAACAGCCCCGGTTGCTTGGCGACGGCCCGCAGGCGGGTGGTGTTGACGCTGATCCGCTCGACCTCGAGCTCGATCTTCCGTTCTGCGGTGCTGGCCTTGATCAGCTCGCCGCCTTCCAGCTTTTCCGTGGAGTCGACCTTGATGCCCATTCGGCCCAGGGCGGTGAGCGCCGCCGCCTTCACCCTGGGAGCCGGTACCGTGAATGTCCGGTAGGTCACTCCGCCCAGCGTGTGCTGCACGCCCGCCGAGGCGCCGACCCCGAACGCGGTCAGCGCCATCGGCTCGCAGCCGGAAAGCGCGATTGCGATGGCCGCAAGCAAGGCGCCCCGGCGCATAGCGGTCGATATGTTGGTTTTCTTTTTCATGGCTTCTCCCCGGAACCCGCCGCCTGCGGGTTCCGACCACCGCATTTCAATTTGCGGGACCTCGGTATGTGGCCCTGCAGCTTGGTTAGTGCAACCGCCGTGCCAGTACAGGCTTTCCTTTCCGGAACAAGGGATTGCCTGGTCAGGGCAGGCAGGCTGGGAGATTTCGTGCGGGAAATATTGTCGGGCAGTGGCGACGGCCCGGGCGCACCGGTGACGAAGGTCGTTGAAGCCCTTGCAGTTTTCATGTCGCCGCGTGACGACAAGGCGCGAACCTTGTCCGGTAGGCCGTTGGTTGCACGCGTAAAATGTTCCATTTGGCCGGGACGAAGCGCAGGCATGATCACCCTCTACGAACTCAAAGGCACCACGGACCGGCACTACAGCCTGTTCTCATGGCGTACCCGCATGGCGCTCGCGCACAAGGGGCTGGCATTCGAGTCGCACCCGGTGCCGATGTCGGACAAGGCGGCGATCGCCTTCTCCGGCGGCAAGACCGTGCCCGTCATCCGGGACGGGGACACCGTCGTGCGGGACTCCTGGAAAATCGCCGAATACCTCGAGGTGACCTATCCGCAGGGGCCTTCGCTCTTCGGCGGGCCGATCGGCCAGGGCCTGTGCCACACCTTCAATGTCTGGGCCGACCGCACGCTGGTGCCCGCGATGCTGCCGGTGATCGTCGCCGACATCTTCGAGCGCATCGACCCGGTGGACCGCGACTACTTCCGGGGGATGATGGAAACCATCCTGAAGGCGAAGCTGGAGGACACGATCGCCGGCCGCGAAAAGGGCGTCGAGCGGTTCGGCCGCGCGCTGGATCCGCTGCGCGCCGCGCTCAAGCGCCAGCCCTTCGTTTGCGGGGTCGCACCGGCCTACGCCGACTACGTAGTCTTCTCGGTGTTCCAGTGGGCGCGCGTCATGAGCCCGCAGGCCCTGCTCGCGGGGGACGACCCGGTCGCAGCGTGGCGCGAGCGCATCCTCGACCTCAACGGCGGGTTCGCGCGCAATGTCGCCGTCGCCTGACAAGAAGCGCTGCAGCTGGCCTTCGAACCCGCTGGCCGTCGAGTACCACGACCGCGAGTGGGGCGTGCCCGTGCGCGACGACCGGGTCCTGTTCGAGTTCCTGATCCTGGAGGGCGCGCAGGCCGGGCTGTCCTGGGACACGGTGCTTAAGAAGCGCGAGCACTACCGCAAGGTGTTCGACGGCTTCGACCCGGAAAAGGTCGCCCGTTACGGCGAGAAGAAGAAGGATGCGCTGATGCTCGATGCGGGCATCATCCGCAATCGCGCCAAGATCGAGGCGGCCGTGGTCAACGCGAAGGCCTTCCTTGCCGTTCAGCAGGAGTTCGGCACCTTTGCGAAGTACCTGTGGGCCCATACGGGCGGCAAGCCACTGCAGGGCAACAGGAAGGCGAGGGGCGACGTTCCGGCGCGAACCGAAGTGTCCGATGCCTTGTCCAAGGACCTGAAGGCGCGTGGATTCAAGTTCGTCGGCACGACCATCATGTACGCGTTCATGCAGGCCACCGGCATGGTGAACGACCACGTCGCGGAGTGCTTCCGCCACAAGGAATTGAGGAAATGAACCGCATCCTGACCCTCCTGCTACCACTGCTCCTCACGCCGGCCGTCGCGCTTGCCGCCTTCGATGCCAACGGCGTGAAACTCGGCGACAACGAGCTCGCCGTCAAGAAGGCCTTCCCGGGCATCCGCTGCAAGCCGCTCGAATGGAAGTCCGACGCGGCCGACCGGCGTTGCGACGACGCCAAGGTGCCGTTCGGCGGCGTCGAGGCGCGCGTCACCCTCTACCTCAAGGCCGACGTGGTGCAGGGGTTCGACATCCGGGTCGACGTGGTGAACCTGGAGGCCCTGGCCGCCTACCTCAAGACGCGCTACGGCAAGCCGGTCTCCGAGTCGAAGGACACGATCCTCAACAAGAACCGCGAGGCCCGCGAGGTCTACAAGGTCCTCTGGGAGCAGGGCGCCGACAAGGCGATGCTGTCCTCGATCTCCACCGGCAAGCGTGCCGCGCTTTCCGTGTCGCGCGGCAACTTCGACGACGCGATCTACCGGATCCGATAGCCGCAAGAAGCTGCGTTCCCCTGCTGCGGTGCCGCAGTCCGCAGATGCATATGCGGACTGCGCATTGCATCGTGGGAGCGCATTGCATAGCATGGAAGCACAACCACTAAAACAGCTGGAGACAAGTTCATGGGCACGCCGCGCAACATCCTCATCATGGGGGCCTCCTACGGGTCGCTCCTCGGCATCAAGCTCCTGCTCGCCGGGCACAACGTCAAGCTCATCTGCCTGCCCGCCGAAGCGGACCTGTTCAACACCGAAGGCGCCATCGTGCGCATGCCGATCAAGGGCCGCGAGGGCCTCGTTCAGCTCGATTCGCGCAAGGCGCCCGGCAAGCTCACTGCGGGCGGCCCGAAATCCGCCAACCCCGCGGATTTCGACCTGGTCGTGCTCGCCATGCAGGAGCCGCAGTACCGCTCTCCCGGCGTGCGGGAGTTGCTCGATGCGGTGGCGAAGTCGCGCGTGCCGTGCATGTCGATCATGAACATGCCCCCGCTGCCCTATCTCGCGCGCGTGCCCGGCATCGACATGAAAGCCTGCCGTGAGTGCTACGCGGGCCCGGAAGTATGGGACAGCTTCGACCCGGCGACGATGACGCTGTGCAGCCCGGACCCGCAGGCCTTCCGCCCGCCGGAGGAGAAGGTCAACGTTCTGCAGGTTCGCCTGCCGACCAACTTCAAGTCGGCTCGCTTCGTCTCGGACGCCCACACCGCGATGCTGCGCGGCATCGCCGCCGACGTGGAGGCGGTGCGCTTCGACACCGGGACGGAGAAGATCGAACTGCCGGTGAAGCTCAAGGTACACGATTCGGTGTTCGTGCCGCTGGCCAAGTGGGCCATGCTGATTGCCGGGAACTACCGCTGCATCACCAAGGACGGCATGCGCCCGATCAAGGACGCTGTGCATTCCGATCTCGCCGCCTCGAAGGAGGTGTTCAACTGGGTCGTGAAGCTCTGCGTGTCGCTCGGCGCCGACGAGAAGGACCTCGTGCCGTTCGAGAAGTACGCGGCGGCGGCGCAGGGCCTCGCCAACCCGTCTTCGGCCGCCCGGGCGCTGTTCGGCGGTGCGCCGAACATCGAGCGCGTCGATCGCCTCGTCCGGACGGTGGCCGCGCAAAAGGGAATGAAATCGGCGGTGCTCGACGAAGTGGTGGCGCTCGTCGACGCCCAGCTCGAGCGCAACCGCGCCCCCAAGGCGCAGGAGCAGGCCCGCTGACGGTCAGGGTCGTCCGGGCAGGCGACGTCCCGCCGCAGCCCTGGAGGAACGGCGGCGGGCAGACGCGCGAGTTGCTCGCGTGGCCGCCGGGACCCGATTGGGCCCTGCGCGTCAGCATGGCCGACATCGGCGCGGACGGCCCGTTCTCCGCCTTTCCCGGGATTGAGCGCTGGTTCGCGGTGCTCACCGGCGCCGGCGTCGCGCTTTCATTCGCAGAGGGTGAGCGCCTGGTGCTCGTCGGCGATGCCCCGCTGCGCTTCGACGGCGGCGCGGCGCCCGGCTGCCGGTTGCTGGGCGGGCCGACGCGCGACCTGAACCTGATGGCCCCGGGAGGCCGTGGCCATATGCAACCGGTCGCCGCCGGAGCCGCCTGGGACGAACCGTACGCACTGCGCGGCTTCTTCACCGCGGTGGCCGGGCGTTGGTCGGGGAGTGGCGAGACACGCGAACTGGAAATGCACACCCTGCTCTGGGACGACTCGCCTGCGCCGGCCGCATGGCGGTTCGAGCCCGGCTGCGCGACCGCGGGCCCGTGCGGGTGGTGGCTGGGCCTTTCCTGAGGGTAGTGTACCGGTATCGGTACGTCAACTTGCGCATTCAAGTTCGAAGCGCGACAGGTGGATTTGCTTGCAAGAGTACCTCAGCCGGGGTTTTGAATCCCAGGCACTTTCGGGGTCGGTTGTTGAGCTTGTCCTGGATGCCCTTAACCTGTGCCCTGGTCAGATGGATTCCGCTGGTGCCTTTCGGGATGTACTGGCGCACCAGTCCGATGGTGTTCTCGCAGGTTCCTCTCTGCCCCGGACGGCCGGGATCGGCGAAGTAGGCTTTGCATTTGAGGCCGTCTTCGATCGTCTTGTAGAGCGAGAATTCCGACCCGTTGTCGAAGGTGATCGAGCGTTTGGGCAGATCGCGTAACGCGGCGATGGTCGTGCGCGCAACCTTCTGCGACAGGCTCAGGCCACCGAACGGTGTGAGCAGGCACATATAGCGGCTGCGCCGTTCTACCAGGCACAGCTTGCGGTGAGGACTGCCTTGGCGACCCATGAAGGTGTCGCCTTCCCAATCCCCGCAAATCAGGCGCTGCTTAACGTGATCGGGACGGCTGCGGATGCTCGGCCGGTCCGCGGGGATGCTGCCCGTGTTGCGCTTGCCCCACGGGCGCGTACGCCGGCCGTAGCGCAGGTGCTCGTGGAGCTGCCCACCGAGCGCCCGGTCCCGGCGTACGTGCGCGTACAGCGTCGGGATGCTGATCGGGGGCTGATCGAAACGTCTCAGGTATCCCTGCACCTGCTCCGGGGACCAGTCCAGACGGATCAGTCCGCGCACACAGCGCAGTAGCGCCCCGGACTTCGTCGGATGGTTTGCTGCCGAGCGGCGAGCTCGCCGCTCGGCAGCAAACTGTGCTTCTTCGGCCAGGTATCCACGCTTGCCATGAGAACCCCTATCAATCTCCCGGCTGATCGTCGCGTGATGCCGGCCCAGCTTGCGACCGATCTGCCGGGCACTCAGCTTCGCTTGTAACCCCAGCGCAATCTGGTAGCGTTCCGTTGGGGTGAGGTGTGCATAACGCATTGAGTGCTCCTTCCTAGACTCGTCATCGAGAAAGGTACACCCGTGCACATCCTCACCTCTCTCTGCTCAATCAGGATGTCGCACTTCGAACTTGAATTTGCAAACTACCCGGAGGCTGGCTACAGGAGCGGACTTCCTGAAGTAAATGTCCTGAATTCAGATGTAAACCCAGGGCCGTTTCGTCCGGTCCTTTTGCTGGAATGCGGCGATCTCGGCCTCGCGCAGGCGCGTGAGGCCGATCTCGTCGAGGCCTTCCAGCAACGCTTTTTTCCTCAGCGGCTCGATGGCGAAGGCGTGTTCGCGGCCCGCAGTGTCCACGACCACCTGACGCGCGAGGTCCACCGTAAGCTTCGCGTTCGCCGGGTCGGCGGCGAGGGACCGGCCGATCGACTCCACCGCGTCCTGCGGCAGGATCACCGGCAGGAGCCCGTTCTGGAAGCAGTTGCCGAAGAAGATCTCGCCGAACGAGGGCGCGATCACGCAGCGGATGCCCATGCCGGCGATCGCCCAGACCGCCATCTCGCGGGAGCTCCCGCAGCCGAAGTTGATGTTGCCGACGAGGATCTGCGCCTGCCGGAACGGCCCGTTGTTCAGCGGGAACTCAGGATTGTCGCTGCCGTCGGCGAGGAACCGCGCCATCTCGAAGGCGTACTTGCCGAGGCCCTTCTTCTCGACCTTGGCGCAGCGCTCGACGCGGATGATGAGGTCGGTGTCGACGTTGGCGCGGGGGTAGTAGGCGGCGACCGCCGTGAGGGAGGAGAATTTTTCCATGGTCAGCTCATGAAGGCGCGGACGTCGGCGATCTCGCCGGCGATGGCGGCCGCGGCGGCCATCGCCGGGCTCGCGAGGTGGGTGCGGACCTCGGGGCCCTGGCGGCCGACGAAGTTGCGATTCGACGTGGACACGCAGCGGGCCTTGGGAGCAGCCCATTCCTCGTTCACGCCCACGCACATCGAGCAGCCGGGCTCGCGC
This sequence comes from Burkholderiales bacterium, assembly GCA_965279075.1. Taxonomy (GTDB): domain Bacteria; phylum Pseudomonadota; class Gammaproteobacteria; order Burkholderiales; family SG8-39; genus SZAS-79. Next base: position 550,352 of record CBDIHI010000012.1, read on the forward strand.
CACTGGAAGCCCGCTGCGAGGAACACCTCGTGCAGACCCTCCGCTTCGGCCTCCTTCTTCACGCCGACCGAACCCGGGACGATCCAGGCCTCGACGTGCTTCGCGACCTTGCGGCCACGGGCGATTTCGGCCGCGATGCGCAGGTCCGAAATCCGCGAGTTGGTGCATGAGCCGACGAACACCCGGTCGACCTTCGTGCCGGCGATGCGGTCGCCGGCCGCGAGGCCCATGTAGGCCAGCGCGTCGGACTTCGACACGTGGCTGGGCGCGGGGATGGTGCCGTCCACGCCGATCACGTCCTCGGGGCTGGTGCCCCAGGTGATCTGCGGCGCGAGGTTGGAGGCGTCGAGCGACACCTCGGCATCGAACTTCGCGTCCGCGTCGGTGGCCATTGATTTCCAGTGCGCGACCGCCGCGTCGAACTGCGCGCCGGAGGGCGCAAAGCGCCGCCCCTTCACATAGGCGTAGGTCTTCTCGTCCGGGCCGACCATGCCGATCTTGGCGCCCAGCTCGATGGACAGGTTGCACAGCGTCATGCGCGCCTCGATGTCGAGCGCCCTTACCGCGCTGCCGGCGTATTCGACGGCGTGGCCGGCGCCGCCCGCCGCGCCGATCTTGCCGATCAGGGCGAGGATCAGGTCCTTGGAGTACACGCCCCGCGGCATCGCGCCCTCGATGCTGGCGCGCATCGTCTTCGGCTTCCTCTGCACCAGCGTCTGGGTGGCGAGGATGTGCACCACCTCGCTGATGCCGATGCCGAAGGCCAGCGCACCCAGCGCGCCGTTGGTGCAGGTGTGGCTGTCGCCGCAGATCACGGTGGTGCCGGGCAGCGTGAGGCCCAGTTCCGGGCCCATGACGTGCAGGATCCCCTGGCCGTCCTGGTCGATGTCGAACAGGCGGATCCCGGCCTTCGCCGTCTCGATCCGCATCGTGTCCATGACCTTGATCGACCACGGGAACGCGCCGCCGGTGCGGCCGGGCGCGGAGGAAATCACGTGGTCGGGCGATGCGAAGGTGAGGTCCGGGTTGCGCACGGGAAGGTTTCTTTCGTGCAGCGTCGGGAACCCGCGGCTGATGCACAGCTCGTGCAGGTAGTGCCGGTCGACATGCAGGAGGCTCGCGCCGCCGCCGAGGTCGGCGACCACGTGCTCGTTCCAGATCTTCTCAAACAGGGTGTGTCCCAAGGTCAGGTCTCCGTGTATTTCTTTTCGAACGCCCATACGTCGGGAAACCCGGCGAGGTCGTGCATCTGGTTCATGTCCCACACAGGCACGGGGCTGCCTGCCGTGACGCCCGTCTTCCCGAGGTGGCTGTAGGCGCCTTCGAGCGCCGCGCACGCTGCAGCCATGCCCGCACTGGGATAAATCGCGATCGAGAAACCGAACGATGCCAGCGTCTCCCTGGCGATTTCCGGCGATCGGCCGCTCGGCACCATGTTCGCGAGCAGCCAGGCCTTGCCGCGCAGGGCGTCACCGACCTTCCGGAACTCGTCCTCCGACTCGGGCGACTCCACGAACACGATGTCCGCGCCGGCCTCGGCGAAGGCCCTGCCGCGGGCGATCGCCTCGTCGATGCCGTGCGCCGTGCGTGCGTCGGTGCGTGCGATGACGAGGAAGTCCTTGCTGCGGCGCGCGTCCAGCGCGACCTCGATGCGCCTCAGCATGTCCTTCAGCGGCACCACGCGCCGGTTCGGCGTGTGGCCGCACTTCTTCGGCATCTCCTGGTCCTCGATCTGCATCGCCTGGACGCCAGCGGCCTCGTAGCCGCGCACGGTCTCACGGATGTTGATCAGGCCGCCGAAGCCCGTGTCCGCGTCCGCGATCAGCGGCTTCGTGATCCCTCCGGCGATCGTGCGCGCGCGGTCCACCATGTCGCGGTAGGTCACCAGTCCCGCATCCGCGAGGCCCAGGTGGGAGAGGGACACGCCGTAGCCGGTCATGTACAGGGCCTTGAAGCCCATGCGGTCGGCGATGCGCGCGGACATCATCTCGTACACGCCGGGAGCGAGGATGAACTCGCCCGAGGCCAGCAGGCTGCGGAGGTTCTGCATGCGCTACTCGATCCGGATATTGGCCTGCTTCACGACCGGGCCCCAGCGCGCGAGGTCGGCGCGGATCTGCGCGGCGTACTCGTCGGGCTTGTTGCCCACTGGGTCGATGCCGAGCACCGAGTAGCGTTCCTTCACCTCGGGCATCTGCAGTACGGCCGCGATTTCGGCTTGCAGGCGCTCGACGATGGCGCGCGGCGTGTTCGCCGGCGCGAGGATCCCGACCCAGGAGTCGACGACGAAGCCCGGCAGGCCGCTTTCGATGAAGGTCGGCACGTCCGGGGCGCCGGCGGCGCGCGTCGCGCTGGACAGGCCCAGGCCCTTCAGGCGACCCGACTTCATGAACTGGTTCGCGCCCGCCACCGCGGTACAGGCGAGAGGGATCTGGCCGCCCACCGCGTCGGCGATCGCTTGCCCGCCGCCCTTGTAAGGCACGTGGATCAGGCCCGCACCGGTGAGCTGGCTGAGCATCTCGCAAGCGAGGTGCGCGCTGCTGCCGGTGCCTGCGGACCCGTAGGTGAAGGTGCCGGGCTTGGCTTTCGCCAGCGCGATCAGTTCGCGCAGGTCCTTCGCCGGCACCGAAGGGTGCGCGACCACGATCACGCCCGCGTCGCCGAGCTTGGTGACCGGCGCGAAATCGCGCAGCACGTCGAATCCGGTCTTCGAGTACACGTGCGGGTTGACGACGATGGTCCCGTCGTAGCCGAGCAGCAGCGTGTATCCGTCCGGCGCGCTCCTGGCCACCGCCTCGGCGCCGATGTTGCCGGCGGCGCCGGGACGGTTCTCGACCACGACCGTCTGGCCGAGTCGCGCACCGAGGCGGTCCGCGACGACGCGCGCGCTGTTGTCCGCGATGCCGCCCGGCGAGAACGGCACGATGATGCGGACGGTCTTGGCAGGCCAGGCCTGCGCGAAAGCCACGGCCTGCACGCAGGCCAGCACGCAACCGATTGCTATGCGCAATCCGACGCTTGTTTTCATTGTCTTTGTCTCCCCGGTGAAACCAGGGGCATTCTACCGGCCGGAGGGTGCGGCGGGCGCCGCCGGGTCGCTACCTGGTGACGGTGACTTCGGGCTTGAGCGCGCCCAGCGGCGGCACGCCGCGCTTGGCCACGACCCGCTCCTCGGCCGCCGGGGCGCGGCCGAGCCTGACCTCGATCTCGCTGAAATCGACGTGGACCTCGTTGCAGCGGGATCGCTCGGAGCGGATCTGCTCGGCGCCGACGGACTGCGCCTGCTCGAAGTAGGCCAGCGCCGACTTTTTCTCGGCGTTCGAGCCGGCCTTCGAGTTCACGATCCCGACCAGCCTTTCGGAGGTCCTGCGCACGCGCTCGGCGTTGATGCTGCAGGCCCTGGCCGCGCCTATGATCCGGCCGCCCATCATCGCCACGAGCTCGACGTTCGAGGCTTCGGTCTCGGCGTGCGCGGACGGCGCGGCGAGCCCGGCGGACAGGCCCAAGGCGAGCGCGACAGCGATGGTGCGGATTCGAATCTCGTTCATGGATATCAAGGACGGCCTTTGAGCCCGGGTGGATGCGAGCGCTATTCTGCGGCATTGTAACTGGACAAACTGCAAAACTCCGTAAAGACCGGGGATGTATTGCAACTTACTGAATTATCTTGGATATGACCCGTTGTTGCAGTCCAGCGTGGTGCCGTTCACATACTCGGGCGAGGCGCTGCCCAGCCACAGGATGGCCTGGGCCACTTCGTCGGGCCGGGCGGCCCGCGCGGAGTAGGCGCTGCGGGTGACCATGTCCTTGCGGGACTGCGGCAGCTGTTCGTACATGTCGGTGTGCGTGGGCCCAGGGGCCACGGCGTTGACCAGCACGCCCTGCGGCCCGAGCCGGGTCGCCCAGCTCTTGGTCAGGTTCAGCAGGCCGGCCTTGGTGATGCCGTACCAGAGGTCCGGGTGACCGGTGAATGCGGCCACGGATCCGACGTTCACGATGCGTCCTCCCTTCCTTTCGGCCATTTGCGGCGCCAGCGCGGTGATCAGCGCCACGGGTGCCTCCAGGTTAACGGCCAGGATTTCGCGTTTGTGAGCCTCGGGGATCGCGTCGTAGGGCTCGCAGTAGAGGACGCCGGCGTTGTTGACGAGCGTGTCGATCCTGCCCAGCGTGGCCACGAGGGCCGGGATGCCGGCGAGGTCGGTGAGGTCGAAAAGTACGCGTTCGACCTCGCGTTTGAGGCTCCCTTCGGCGTCGAACGGACCGAAGTCCTTGTCGAGCGCCAGCACCCGCCAGCCGGCGGCGAGGAAGGCCTTCGTCGTGGCAAGGCCGATGCCGCGCCCCGCACCGGTGATCAGCGCGGTGCGCACCGGTCCCGTCCTACAGTCCGGGCATCGAGAAGCCGGCGGCCTTCAGGTCGGTGATGACCTGGGCCTCGTGCGCGGCGCTCAGCCCGGTGAGCGGCGGGCGTACCGTCTTCCACTGCGGGTCGTTGCCGAAGTGGGCGATGATCGCCTTGAGGGCCGGGATCATCGGCACCTTCTGCACGATGTTGCGGGTGGCCGTGATGCCGGCCTGCAGCTTGTCGGCCTCCGGCCCGCGCCAGTTGCGGTACACGTTGTCGATGGCGGCGGGGTTCACGTTGCCGGTGGCGGTGATGCAACCCTTGCCGCCGTTCCTCATGTTGTCGAGCAGGAACACCTCGCTGCCGGCGAATACGTCGAAACCGCCCTTGGCGAACGCGTCGAGCATCGCCTTGGTGTTCGACCAGTCTCCCGAGGAGTCCTTCGCGCCGGCGACGATGCCGGGGTACTTCGAAAGCAGCTTCTCGATCAGGTTGAGCGTGATGGGCACGTTCGAGACCGGCGGGATGTGGTACAGGTACAGGCGCAGGCGGTCGTCGCCGACGCGCTCGATGATCTCGGCGAAGTTGCGGTACAGGCCTTCGTCCGACACGCCCTTGTAGTAGAACGGCGGCAGCATCAGCACGCCACCGCAGCCCAGCTTCACGGCCGCGGCCGTCATCCTCACCGAGTCGGGCAGCGCGCAGGCGCCGGTGCCGGGCATCAACTGCGCCGGGTCCACGCCGCCCTTCACGAGGGCCTCGAGCAGTTCGAGCTTCTCCTCCACCGAGAGCGAGTTCGCCTCGCTGTTGGTGCCGAACACCGCGAGGCCCGAGCAGCCGTGGCCGAGCAGCCACTTGCAATGGCGCACGAACCGGTCGACATCGGGCGACAGGTCCTTCCTGAACGGGGTGACGACGGGCGACAGGACGCCGGTGATGCGCTGCTGTGCGGGCATGGGATCGACTCTTTGCGGTAAGTGGTACTGCGGGTTACTGGGGCTGGATGCCGGCCTGCTTGACGATCCGGCGGTACACGCCGATTTCGTCACGGACGAACTTCGCGAATTCCTCGGGCTTCATCGGCACCGGCAGGATGCCGAGCTTGGCGAACTGCTCCTTCACCTCGGGGACCTGCACGATGGCGGTGACCTGGGCATTGAGCTTCTGCACGATCGCGACAGGCGTGCCGGTGGGGGCCCACATGCCGAACCACAGCGTCATGTTGTAGTCGGGCACGCCCTGCTCCGCGAGCGGCGGCACGTTGGGCAGCACGTCCGCGCGGGTCCTGGTGGAGACGCCGAGCGCGGCGAGCTTGCCTTCCTTCACGAGGTTCACCGCGGCGTTGATCGGTGCCATGTAGAACGAAGTGCGTCCCGCAAGCGTGTCCTGGATCGCGTCGGGCGAGCCCTTGAAGGGGATGTGCAGCATCTTGAGGCCCGCGAGGTCGGCGACGTACTCGGCCGCGAGGTGGGTCGAGCTGCCGATCCCGGCCGAGGCGAACGGGATGTCGCCGGGCTTCGCCTTGGCCGCGTCGACCAGCGCCTTCAGGCTCTTGTACGGGCCGGTGGGCGAGGTGACCATCACGTACGGCGTCATGCCGAGGATCGCCACGTCGACGAGGTCCTTCAACGGGTCGTACGGCAGGCTCTTGTAGATCGCCGGGTTGGCCGCGTGCGAGGAGGATTGCACCAGCAGCGTGTAGCCGTCCGCGTCGGCCTTCACCACCGCCTGCGTGCCGATGATCCCCCCGGCGCCGGGGCGGTTCTCGACCACGACGGACTGCTTCCAGGCGTCGCCCATGTACTTGCCGATGATGCGGCCGGCGATGTCGGCGCCCGAGCCCGGCGTCAGCGGCACGATGAAGCGGATGGGTTTGGCGGGGAAGTCCTGCGCCTGCGAGGGCGCGGCGAATGCGAGTGCGGCTAGGGCGAGGGTGGCAGTGCGTGCGAACGTGTTCAAGGGGAAATGTCCGGTGGGACTACATGTAGAGGCGCGCGAGGTCCTGGATGGCCTGCGCCTCGGGGTGCTTGTAGAGCAACTCGAGCCAGCGGGCGCGGGTGTTCTTCAGGCCGCGCAGGTCGATGCCGAGCGAGTCGGCCTCGTCGATCGCGAGCGTGATGTCCTTCACCAGGTGCTTCGGGTAGAAGCCCGGCGTGAAGTCGCCGCGGAAGGCTTTCGCCGCCTGGATCCGCAGCGCCTTCGAATCCGCGGTGCCGGTCTGCAGCGTCGCCAGCATGGTCTCGCCGTCGAGGCCCGCCTTGCGCGAGAAGAACAGCCCCTCGATCGCCGACAGCACGTTCTGCGAGACGATCACCTGGTTGACGAGCTTGGCCCGCTGGCCCTGGCCCGCGGCGCCGAAATGGACGATGGTCTTGCCCATTTTCGAGAGCAGCGGCTGCGCGGCGTCGAAGTCCGCCTTGTCGCCGCCGCACATGATCGTGAGCGTGCCCTCGGCCGCGCCCTGCTCGCCGCCCGTCACCGGGGCGTCGATCGCGCGCAGGCCCTTGGCTTTCGCCGCCGCATGGATGCGTTCCGCAAGCTTCGGGCTGGAGGTGGTCATGTCGATCAGCAGCGCGCCGGGCCCGGCCGACTCGAGGATCCCGCCCTTGCCGAAATAGACTTCCTCCACGTCCGGCGGGGCGCTGACCATGGTGATGATCGCGTCGCTGCCCTTGCAGGCGTCTGCGACGCTGGCGGCGCGGCGCGCGCCCTTGGCCACCAGCGGGTCCGCCTTTGCCGCCGAGCGCGAATATGCGGCGAGCGGGAACCCGCCCGCCAGCACGTTCGCGGCCTGGCGCAAGCCCATGATGCCGATCCCGATGAAGGCAGCGTTCATGCTCAGTCGACCTTGGCGCCGGAGGCTTTCACGACCGGCGTCCAGCGGGCGATCTCGGCCTTGACCATATCGGCCATCTGGTCCGCCGTCCCGGGGATGATCAGGTAGCCCAGGTCGGTCATGCGCTTGACGAAATCGGGCGCCTTCGCGCCGCGCACCGTTTCGGCGTTGAGTTTGTTGACGATGTCCTTAGGTGTTCCCGCTGGCACGGCGATGCCGAACCACACGCCCGATTCGTAGCCTGCGACGCCGGCCTCGGCGATGGTGGGCAGGTCCGGCAGCGCGGGGTCGCGGCGGGCGCCGGTGGTGGCGAGCGCCTTGAGTTTCCCGGCCTTGATGTGCGGCAGCGAGGACGGGATGTTGTCGAACATCATGTTCACCTGCCCCCCGATCAGGTCGGCCACGGCCGGGCCGCTTCCCTTGTAGGGGATGTGCAGGATGTCCACGCCGGTCATGTGCTTGAACAGTTCCCCGGACATATGGATCGACGTGCCGTTGCCGGACGAGGCATAGGTGATCTTGCCCGGGCTGGCCTTGGCCAGGGCGATCACGTCGCGGACCGAGGCGCCCGGCACGGACGGGTGGAGCACGAGCACGTTGTTGAGCGACACCAGGGGCGCCACGGGAACCAGGTCCTTGTTGGGGTCGTAGTTCATTTTCGAGTACAGCGCCGGGTTGATCGCCTGGATGCCGCTCGTGGTCATGAACAGGGTGTATCCGTCGGGCGCCGACTTGGCCGCCATCTCGCCGCCGAGGTTGCCGCCCGCACCCGGGCGGTTTTCCACCGTGACCGGCTGGCCGAGGATCTTCTGCAGTTCGTTGGCGATGGCACGCGATGCGATGTCCACCGCGCCCGCGGGCGGGAACGGGCAGATCAGCCGGATCGACTTGGACGGGTAGGCCTGGGCGAAGGCCGCGGCAGGAACCGCAAGTGCCGCGACCAGCGCGACGGCGAGGAATCGGGTTTTCATGGTTTTATTTGTCTCCTTGGGACGAAGGCGCAATTATAGACGCAGGGTAAACTGGGCCGTTACGCGCCCCGCGCCCTGTCCGGAACCCGCCCATGCCCAACATTTCAGACGCCGTGAACATCGGCGACCTGCGCCTTGCCGCCAAGCGACGCCTGCCCAGGGCCATCTTCGATTTCTTCGACGGCGGGGCGGAGGACGAGATCGCGCTGCGCGACAACCGCGCTGCCTACGAAAGGACGCGCCTCGCGCCCCACGTGCTGCGCGACGTGTCGAAAATCGACATGTCGTGCGAGATCCTCGGCGGCCCGTCGAAGATGCCGCTCGTCATCGCGCCCACCGGCGGCATCGGCATTGGCTGGCCCGGCGCCGACGTGGCGATCGCGCGGGCCGCCGCGCGCCACGGCATCCCCTACACGCTGTCCACGACGTCCACGGCGACCATCGAGGCCGTGGCCGAGGCCAACGGCAGCGGGCGCCGCTGGTTCCAGCTTTACATCCTCTATGACCGGGATTTCACCGACGGATTGATGGAGCGCGCGCGTGCCGCCGGCTACGAGGCGCTGGTGGTGACGGTCGACCTGCCGGTCGGCGGCAAGCGTGAGCGCGACGCCTACAACCGCTTCACGCAGCCGTTCCGGCCGGGCTTGGCGCAAGTGCTGGAGGCCTTTACCAAGCCCGGCTGGGCGCTGCGCATCCTAGCCAACGGCGGCTTGCCTACGCTGGAGAACCTGCGCGGCTTCGACCACAAGAAGAGCGAGACCTTGGTGTCGATCTCGTCGTCCGTCGGCCAGAACCTCGATTCCGCCTTCGACTACACCGGCCTGCAGCGCCTGCGTGACCTGTGGAAAGGAAAGCTCATCGTGAAAGGCGTGGCGCGGGCCGACGACGCCGAGCGCATCGTGGCCCTGGGGGCGGACGGCATCTGGATCTCCAACCACGGCGGCCGCCAGCTCGACGGTTCGCTTGCGACGCTGGACACGCTGCCCTCGATGGTCGCCGCCGTGGGATCGAAGGTCCCGGTGTTGCTCGACGGCGGCGTGCGACGCGGCGCCGACATGATCAAGGCGCGTGCACTCGGCGCGCAGGCGGTGTGCGCGGGGCGGCCTACCCTCTACGGAGCTTCGGCGGGTGGAGAGCCCGGCGCAATGCGGGCCCTCGACATCCTCGCCGACGAGCTGCACCGGAACATGCAGCTCTGCGGGACCCGGACGATCGCGGAGATCGGCCGGGACATCGTGGCTACTTGACGATCTCGAGCAGCTCGACCTCGAACACCAGCGTCGCGCCCGGCTTGATGGTCGGCGGCGAGCCGCGGTCGCCGTAGGCGAGGCTGGAGGGGCAGGTCAGCCGGCTCTTGCCGCCGACCTTGATCTGCTGCACGCCCTCGGTCCAGCACTTGATCACGCCCGAGAGCGGGAACGTGGCGGGCTCGCCGCGCTTCACCGAGCTGTCGAACACCGTGCCGTCGGGCAGCGTGCCGTGATAGTGGACCTTCACCGTGCTCGCGGCGGTCGGGCTCGCGCCCGCGCCCTCCTTGATCGGCTTCACGATCGCGCCGGATGCGGTCTTCTTCGCGCCGGCTTCGGCGGCGGCCTTGGCGAGGAACGCGGCGCCCGAGGCCTTTTCCTTCTCGGCGCCGGCCGAGGCGCGCGCTTCGGCCAGCGGCTGGATCTTCGGCCCGTAGGTCTGCATATCGACCTTGAGCGGCTTCTTCAGCACGCCGTCGGCGATGCCCTGCCTCACGATCTCGAGCTCGGCCTCGGTGAGGGCGAAGTCGCCGAGCGAGCGGCTGACCGCCACGCCGAGCGCGTAGAAGGTTTTCTGCTGGTCGGTGGCGAGTTCGCCGGCGTTCGCGGCGCCGGCGCCGAGCAGTGCGCAAAGGAGGGTCGGGGCGAACTTCATGCGGGTCATGCAGAACTCCTGGGGTGGGGGATCAGTCGACCCGGATCCGGGCCTTGGCGACGATGCGCGCGTTGGATTCGAACTCGCTCCGCACCGTGGCGGCGAACTGCTCGACGCCGGCGGGCAATGGGATGTTGTCGAGCTTCACCAGCCGCTCCGCGATATCGGGCGCGGCGAGCGCCTTGTTGATTTCCGCGTTCAGCCGCCGCACCACCACGTCGGGGGTGCGTGCGGGCGCGAATACGCCGAACTGCGAGGTCAGGTTCGCGTCGGGGTAGCCGAGCTCGGCCAGCGTCGGCACGGCCGGCATCGCTGCAAGGCGCTGCGGCGCGGCGACCGCAAGCACGCGAAGGCGGCCCTGCGCGACGAGGTTGTTGACGCCCGGGCTCGGGTTGGAGGTGAACAGCTCGAATTGCGCGCCGGCGGCATCGGTGACGACCTGCCCGCCGCCCTTGTAGGGAACGTGGGTGATGTCCACGCCCGCGGCGAGCTTGACCTGCTCGAGCATCAGGTGGCCCACCGTGGCGATGCCGGAAGTCGCGAGGCGCAGCGCGCCGGGCCGCGCTTTCGCCTGGGCGATGGCCTCGGGAAAATCCTTGCCGGTGAACGCTGTCGTAGCCAGCATGTAAACGGGCGAGTACATGATGCTCGCGACGGGGGCGATGTCCTTCATCGGGTCGTAGGGGACCTTGCCCACGTGCGGCAGCAGGGTCAGCGGGCTGATCGCGGACACCGCCAGCGTGTAACCGTCGGGGGCCGATTTCGCCATCGCGTCCATGCCGATGGCGCCGCCGGCGCCGCCCTTGTTCTCCACGATCACCTGCTGGCCGAGCTGGGCCGCGAGTTTGTCCGCGATCGGACGCGCCATGGCGTCGCTGGTGCCGCCCGGGGGATAGACGACGATCAGGCGGATCGGCTTCGACGGGTAGCCCTGCGCGAACGTGGGGGGCGCGGCACCAGCCGCAACCGCGGCGAGGAGGAAGGCGAAGGCGCTGCGAAGGCTCATGACCGCATTCTACTTGCTGCGCGGGCACTACAAAGTCTACAAAGTGTTACACGGCGGGATTGCCCTCTTGGTGCACGAGCGGCTATAAAGACCTGTCGCCCCCGGCCTTTCGCCGTCGCGTAAAAAAACAATGACCCCTCCCGCATCCAACCTGTCCGCAAAACCGTCATTCCTGCGCCGCGCCTGGGTGTGGGTCTTCCTGGCCCTCGCGGCCGCAGCCTGCGGCGGCGCCTACTATTATTTCTACCATGCGCCGCAGGGGGCTCCGCAGGCCGGTGGCGCGGGCAAGGCCGCCAAGGGCAAGGGTCGCTTCGGTGACCGCCCGGTGCCCGTGGTCGCGAGTCCCGCGCGCACGGGCGACGTGAACGTCTACCTGTCGGGCCTGGGCTCGGTCACGCCGCTGGCGACCGTGGCGGTGAGGAGCCGCGTGGACGGGCAGTTGATGCGGGTGCTCTTCACGGAAGGGCAGGTGGTGCGCGCGGGTGACGTGCTCGCGGAACTCGATCCGCGTCCCTTCCAGGTGCAGCTCGCCACCGCCGAGGGGCAGATGGCGCGCGACCAGGCGCTCCTTAAGAACGCGCTGGTCGACCTCGAGCGCTATCGCGTCCTCCAGCAGCAGGACTCGATCGCGAAGCAGCAGGTAGACACGCAGGAAGCACTGGTGCGCCAGTACGAGGCCACGGTGAAGATCGACCAGGCCGCGATCGACACCGCGAAGCTCCAGCTCATGTACGCCAGGGTCACCGCGCCGATCGGCGGCCGGCTGGGCCTGCGCCAGGTCGACCCCGGCAACATCGTGCGCGCGGGCGACGCCACCGGCCTCGTCGTGATCGCGCAACTGCAGCCGATTTCGGTGGTGTTCACGATCCCCGAGGACAGCCTCCCGCCCGTGATGGCCAAGCTTCGCGCCGGGGAGAAGCTGGCCGTGGAAGCGTACGATCGCGCCGACCGGGCGAAGCTCGCCACGGGGACGCTGCTGACCGCCGACAACGTGATCGACCCGGCCACCGGCACGGTCAAGCTGAAGGCGCAGTTCCCGAACGCGGACTACGCACTCTTCCCCAGCCAGTTCGCCAACGTGCGGATGCTGGTCGACGTGAAGCGTGATGCGGTGCTGGTGCCGGTTTCCGCCGTGCAGCGCGGCACGCCGGGCACGTTCGTCTACGTCGTCGGTGGCGAGGGCACCGTGTCCGTGCGCAAGGTGAAGCTCGGGCCGGCACAGGGCGAAGTCGTCTCCATCGAGTCCGGCCTTGTGGCCGGCGAGGCCGTGGTCGTCGACGGCGCCGACAAGCTGCGCGAGGGCGCGCGGGTCGACGTGACAGCCCGCGAGGCCGCGGCCGCCAAGAGCGCCGCCCGCAAAGGCGGCGATGCGGCGGGCGCCGGCGAACGCAAGGGCGGGCGCAAGTCGCCCGGCGGCGAGGCCGCTGCCGCAAAGGGCGGGAGCGACGCCGCGCCTGCGCAGGCACCGTCCGCGGGCGGCGGCGGGGGAGGAGGTTTCCAGAACCTGTCGCCCGAGGAGCGCGCCCGGCGCTGGGCGGAGGTCAACGCGCGCATCGACCGCGGCGAGTTCGGCGAGGAGATCCGGAAACTTCCGGAGGACGCGCGCAAGCAGAAGATGCGCGAGCTGCGCCAGCAGCGCGAGGCCGGCGGCGCGAAGTAGGGCCGGGCGCCCCCGATGAACCCGTCACGCCTCTTCATCCTGCGGCCGGTCGCGACCTCGCTTTTCATGGTCGCGATACTGCTGGCGGGCCTCGTCGCCTACCGCGTATTGCCTATCTCCGCGCTGCCCGAGGTCGACTATCCCACCATCCAGGTGGTCACGCTGTACCCCGGCGCGAGTCCTGACGTGATGACATCCTCGGTCACGGCGCCGCTGGAGCGCCAGTTCGGCCAGATGCCGGGGCTGAACCAGATGTCCTCCACCAGTTCCGGCGGAGCCTCGGTCATCACGCTGCAGTTCTCGCTCGACCTCAAGCTCGACGTCGCCGAGCAGGAGGTGCAGGCCGCGATCAATGCCGCCAGCAACCTGCTGCCCTCCGACCTGCCCGTGCCGCCGATCTACAGCAAGGTGAACCCGGCCGACGCGCCGATCATCACTCTGGCAGTGACCTCGAAGACGGTGCCGCTGCCCAAGGTCCAGAACCTGGTCGACACGCGCGTCGCGCAGAAGATTTCGCAGTTGCCGGGCGTCGGGCTCGTCAGCATAGGCGGGGGCCAGCGGCCCGCCGTGCGCATCCAGGCCAACCCCAAGGCCCTTGCCGCGTACGGGCTGTCGCTGGACGACGTGCGCACCGCGATCGCCAGCGCCAACGTCAACCAGGCCAAGGGCAGCTTCGACGGCCCCACGCGCGCCTCGACCATCGACGCCAACGACCAGCTGAAATCCGCCGACGAGTACCGCAACCTCGTCATCTCGTTCCAGAACGGGCGGCCGATCCGGCTCTCGGACGTGGCCGACACCGTCGACGACGCCGAGAACACCCGCCTCGCGGCCTGGGCGAACGACACCGCCGCCGTGATCGTCAACATCCAGCGCCAGCCCGGCGCGAACGTGATCGAGGTCGTCGACAGCATCAAGAAGCTGATGCCGCAGCTTCAGGCGACGCTGCCGGGCTCGGTCGACATCCAGATGCTGACCGACCGCACCGTCACCATCCGGGCCTCGGTGCGGGACGTGAAGATCGAGCTGGTGCTCGCGGTCGCCCTGGTGGTGCTGGTGATATTCCTCTTCCTGCGCAGCGCCGCGGCGACGGTGATCCCCAGCGTGGCGGTGCCGCTGTCGCTGGTGGGCACCTTCGGCGTGATGTACCTCGCCGGCTTCAGCATCAACAACCTCACCCTGATGGCGCTCACCATCGCCACCGGATTCGTGGTCGACGACGCCATCGTAATGATCGAGAACGTGTCGCGCTACATCGAGGGCGCCGACGGCGAGCCGCCGATGTCCCCGCTGGAGGCCGCGCTGAAGGGGTCGGAGCAGATCGGGTTCACGATCATCTCGCTCACCGTGTCGCTGATCGCGGTGCTGATCCCGCTGCTCTTCATGGGCGACGTGGTGGGGCGGCTGTTCCGCGAGTTCGCGATCACGCTGGCGGTGGCGATCCTGATCTCCGCGGTGGTCTCGCTCACGCTCACGCCGATGATGTGCGCCCGCCTGCTGCGCCACAAGCCCGCGTCCGAGCAGGGCCGCTTCTATCTCGCCAGCGGGCGTTTCTTCGACGCGGTCATCGCTCGCTATGCGCGCATGCTCGACTGGGTCCTCGACCGGCAGGCGGCGACACTGCTGGTGGCCGCCGGCACGCTCGCGCTGACCGTGGTCCTGTACGCGTTCGTGCCCAAGGGGTTCTTCCCGCTGCAGGACACCGGCGTCATCCAGGGCGTCACCGAAGCGTCGCAGTCCATCTCCTTCCCCGCGATGGCCGAGCGCCAGCAGGCCGTGGCCCGCGTGGTGCTCGAGGACCCGGCCGTCGCGAGCCTCTCGTCGTTCATCGGCGTCGACGGCGTAAACGCCACGCTGAACAGCGGCAGGATCCTCATCAACCTCAAGCCCCTGGAGGAACGCCGGGTGCATGCGGTCGAGGTCATCCGCCGGCTGCAACAGCGCCTGGCGAAGGTCGAGGGCATCGTCCTCTACATGCAGCCGGTGCAGGACCTCACCATCGAGGACAGCGTCAGCCGCACGCAGTACCAGTTCAGCGTGGAAGACGCCGATCCCGCGGAGCTCGGCCTGTGGGTGCCGCGCCTGGTCGAGAAGCTGCGCGGGCTGCCGCAGCTCGCCGACGTGGTCAGCGACGTGCAGGACGAAGGGCTGCAGGCCTATATCGAAATCGACCGCGTCACCGCGGGGCGGCTCGGCGTCACGGCCGCCTCGATCGACAACGCGCTCTACAACGCTTTCGGCCAGCGGCTCATCTCCACGATCTTCACGCAGACCAGCCAGTACCGCGTGGTGCTGGAAGTCGCGCCCGAGTTCCGCATCGGGCCCGCCGCGCTGGAGGGTATCCACATCGGTTCGTCGAACGGCCAGCAGGTCAAGCTCTCGGCCGTGGCGCGCGTCATCGAGAAGCCCACCCAACTGCAGATCAGCCACCTCGGCCAGTTCCCTTCGGCCACCATCTCGTTCAACCTTGCGCCCGGTGCGTCCCTGGGCGAGGCCGTCGACGCGATCCGCGCGGCCGAGAAGGAAATCGCGATGCCGCTCTCCGTGCAGACGCGCTTCCAGGGCGCGGCGCTTGCGTTCCAGGCGTCCCTGGACAACACCCTGCTGCTGATCCTCGCCGCCATCGTCACCATGTACATCGTGCTGGGCGTGCTCTACGAGAGCTACATCCACCCAGTCACGATCCTCTCCACGCTGCCCTCGGCCGGTGTCGGCGCGCTGCTCGCGCTGATCGTCTCGAGGAACGACCTCGGCATCATCGCCATCATCGGCATCATCCTGCTGATCGGCATCGTCAAGAAGAACGCCATCATGATGATCGACTTCGCGCTCGACGCCGAGCGGCGCGAGGGCAAGGCCCCGCGCGACGCGATCCGGCAGGCGTGCCTGCTGCGCTTCCGCCCGATCCTGATGACCACCATGGCCGCGCTGCTCGCCGCGCTCCCGCTGATGCTCGGCAACGGCGTGGGCTCCGAACTGCGCCACCCGCTCGGCGTCACGATGGTCGGCGGTCTGCTGCTCAGCCAGGTGCTGACGCTGTTCACCACGCCGGTCATCTACCTGTGGTTCGACCGGTTCACCAAGCGGGGCCGGGCGGCGGCGAAGGCCGCGGGGGACGTTGCATGAGCCTTCATGATTTTGAATTTCTACAGTCTCCTGCTTTTGTGAAATTCTTTGCTCGCGCGTATCGCGCGAGCGTTAATTTCACAAAAGCAGGAGAGGGGTTTTCCGTCTTCGGCGCTGTCGGGGGGGCAGCCGCATGAACCTCTCCCAGCCCTTCATCGAAAGGCCCGTCGCCACCACCCTGCTCACGCTCGGCATCGCGCTGGCCGGCGCGCTGTCGTTCGGCTTCCTGCCGGTCTCGCCGCTGCCGCAGGTGGACTTCCCGACGATTTCGGTGTCGGCGTCCCTGCCGGGCGCGAGCCCCGAGACGATGGCCTCTTCGGTGGCGACGCCCCTGGAACGCTCGCTCGGGCGGATCGCGGGGATCACGGAGATCACGTCCTCCAGTTCGCTCGGCTCGACCCGGATCACGCTGCAGTTCGACCTCAGCCGGGACATCGACGGCGCGGCCAACGACGTGCAGGCGGCGATCAACGCCGCCCGCACGCTGCTGCCCTCCGGCCTGCCGAGCAACCCGACCTACCGCAAGGTCAACCCGGCCGACGCGCCGATCATGATCCTGTCGATGACCTCCGAATCGTTGACGCAGGGGCAGATGTACGACGCGGCCTCGACGATCCTCGCGCAGAAGCTCTCCCAGCTGAAGGGCATAGGGCAGGTGACCGTGGGCGGATCTTCGCTGCCTGCGGTCAGGGTGGAACTGAACCCGGCGACGCTCTACAAGTACGGCATCGGGCTGGAGGACGTTCGAACCGCCATCGTGGCGACCAACGCGAACCGCCCCAAGGGGGCGGTGGAGGACGACGCGCGCTACTGGCAGATCCTCGCCAACGACCAGGCCAAGAAGGCGGCCGACTATATGCCGGTGGTGGTGGCGTATCGCAACGGCAGCGCGGTGCGCCTGTCCGACGTGGGCGAGGTGGTGGATTCCGTGCAGGACCTGAGGAACGCGGGGTCCGCCAACGGCAAGCCCTCGGTGCTGCTGATCCTGAACCGCCAGCCGAACGCCAACATCATCGAGACGGTGGACCGGGTGCGCGCGATCCTGCCGGTGCTGCGCGCCTCGATCCCCAGCGCGATCGACCTTGAGGTCGCGCTCGACCGCACGCCGACGATCCGCGCTTCGCTGCGCGAAGTCGAGCGCTCGCTGGCGATCTCGATGGGCCTCGTGATCCTCGTGGTGTTCCTGTTTCTGCGCAACTGGCGGGCCACGCTGATCCCGGCGGTGGCCGTGCCGGTGTCCCTGGTCGGCACCTTCGCGGTGATGCACCTCTGCGGGTTCAGCCTGAACAACCTGTCGCTGATGGCGCTGACGATCGCGACCGGATTCGTCGTTGACGACGCGATCGTCGTGCTGGAGAACATCTCGCGCAGGATCGAGGAGGGCATGCCGCCGATGAAGGCCGCGTTGCTGGGCTCGCGCGAGGTGGGCTTCACGGTGCTGTCGATGAGCCTTTCGCTGATCGCCGTGTTCATCCCGATCCTGCTGATGGGCGGCATCGTCGGGAGGCTCTTCCGCGAGTTCGCGGTGGTGCTATCGGTTTCGATCCTGATCAGCCTGCTGGTGTCGCTCACGACCACGCCGATGATGTGCGCCCGGCTGCTCAAGCCCGAAGGCGCGACGCCGCACGGGCGCCTGTATCGGGTCAGCGAGCGTTTTTTCGCCTGGATGCGGCGCGGTTACGAGGTGACGCTCTCCTGGGCGCTGCGCCACAGCCGCTTCATGATGGTGCTGCTCGCCGGCGCGATCGGCCTGAACTTCTACCTGTATTCGGTGGTGCCGAAGGGGTTCTTCCCCCAGCAGGACACCGGCCGGCTGGTCGGCAGCATCCAGGCCGACCAGGGGATTTCGTTCCAGGCCATGCGCGGCAAGGTGTCGACTTTCGTCGAGATCGTGAGGGCCGACCCGGCCGTGGACACCGTGGTCGCATTCACCGGGGGAGGGCAGCGCAACCGCGCCTTCATGTTCGTCACGCTCAAGCCCCTGAAGGAGCGCAAGCTGTCCGCCGACCAGGTGGTGGGCAGGCTGCGCGCGAAGCTGTTCCAGGAGCCGGGGGCGAGTCTGTTCCTCGTGCCGGTGCAGGACATCCGCGTCGGCGGCCGCGCCGCGAATGCCCAGTACCAGTTCACGCTGCAGGCGGACGACCTCGAGGAGTTGCGCCGCTGGGAACCGCGCGTGCGGCGGGCCCTGGGGCAACTGCCCGAGCTCGTCGACGTGAACACCGACCAGGAGGACAAGGGCCAGCAGACTTCACTCGTCATCGATCGCGACACCGCGGCCCGGCTCGGGGTCACCATGCGCATGGTCGACTCCACGCTGAACGACGTGTTCGGCCAGCGCATCGTGTCGACCATCTACAACCCCCTGAACCAGTACCGGGTGGTGATGGAGGCCGCGCCCGAGTTCTGGCAGAGCCCGGACACGCTGAAGCACGTCCACGTCAGCGGCACGGGCGGCGTTCAGGTGCCGCTTTCGGCGTTCAGTTCCTACGGGCCCACCAGCACGCCGCTGGCGGTGAACCACCAGGGCCAGTTCGCCGCGTCGACGATCTCGTTCAACCTGCCCGAAGGCGTGTCTCTTTCCGAGGCGACGGCGGCGGTCCGGCAGGCCATGGACGACATCGGCGTGCCCACCACCGTGCACGGCACCTTCCAGGGCACTGCGCGGGCCTTCCAGAAATCGCTCGAGAACCAGCCCTGGCTGATCCTCGCTGCGCTGGTCACGCTATACATCGTGCTCGGCATCCTCTACGAGAGCGTCGTGCACCCGGTCACGATCCTCTCGACGCTGCCTTCGGCCGGCGTGGGCGCGCTGCTCGCGCTGCTCGCCTTCGGCACCGAACTCAGCATCATCGCGTTCATCGGCGTGATCCTGCTGATCGGAATCGTCAAGAAGAACGCGATCATGATGATCGATTTCGCCATCGACGCCGAAAGGAACGAGGGCCTCACGCCGGAAGCCGCCATCTACAAGGCCTGCGTGCTGCGCTTCCGGCCGATCATGATGACGACCATGGCGGCGCTGCTTGGCGCGGTGCCGCTCGCCGTCGGCCTGGGCGAAGGGGCGGAACTGCGCAAGCCCCTGGGGATCGCCATCGTCGGCGGCCTCGTGTTCAGCCAGTTGCTTACGCTTTACACGACGCCGGTGGTCTACCTTTACCTCGACCGCTTCCGGCTCTGGGCCGGGCGTCACTGGAAATGGAGCGCGCGCCGCGCGGCGCCCGGAGGACAACCCGCATGAAGACGACCCCCACAGTCCTTTCACTGCTTGCGGTGCTGGTCGCCGGTTGCACGGTGGGCCCCGACTACGTGAAGCCCGCCGCCGAGGTGCCGGCGGCCTACAAGGAGAACTTCGCCTGGCAGCCCGCGCAGCCGCGCGACCACGAGAGCCGCGGCCGGTGGTGGGCGGCGTTCGGCGACCCGCAGCTCGATCGCCTGCTCGCGGAGGTGGACGTCTCGAACCAGACGCTCGCGGCGGCCGAGGCCCAGTTCCGCCAGTCCGTGGCCCTCGCCGACAGCGCGCGCGCCGCGTGGTACCCGACGGCGACGGTGGGTCTGTCCGAGACCCGCTCGCGCCCGTCGTCCACCACCGGCCCGGTGACGGGTGTCGCGACCACCAAGCGCACGATCTGGTCGATGCCGGTCAACGCCTCGTGGGAGATCGACCTGTGGGGCCGCGTGCGGCGCTCGGTCGAGGCGGGCGAGGCGACGGCGCAGGCGAGCGCCGCAGACCTCGAGACCGCGCGCCTGAGCATCCGCGCGCAGCTCGCGCAGAACTACTTCCAGCTGCGCGCGGTGGATGCGCAGAAGGCGCTCCTCGCGAGCACGGTCGCGGCCTACGCGCGGTCGCTTGAACTCACCACCAACCGCTACAAGAGCGGTGTGGTCGCGCGCGTCGACGTCGCACAGGCCGAGGCGCAGCTGAAGTCCACGCAGGCCCAGCTGATCGACCTTGGCGTGCAGCGCGCGCAGCTCGAGCATGCGATCGCCGTGCTGCTGGGCAAGCCACCGGGCGTGTTCTCGATGCCGGCTGCGTCACTCTCCGCTGTGCCGCCGCCGGTGCCCGCCGGCCTGCCTGCGGACCTGCTCGAGCGCCGGCCCGACATCGCCGCCGCCGAGCGCAGGGTGGCCGCGGCGAACGCCCAGGTCGGCGTGGCGAAGGCCGCGTGGTTCCCCACCACCACGCTGAGCGCGGCCTACGGGTTCCAGACGGCGCAGTCCTCGCAGTGGTTCACGCTGCCGAGCCGCTTCTGGTCGATCGGCCCGGCGCTGGCCGAGACGATCTTCGACGGCGGCCGGCGCCGGGCCGCCAGCGACCAGGCGCGCGCAGCGTTCGAAGCGAGCGTCGCGAACTACCGCCAGGCGGTGCTGACCGGCTTCCAGGAGGTGGAGGACAACCTCGCGGCGCTACGCATCCTGGAAGAGGAGGCCGCGGTACAGGCCGAGGCCGTTAAGGCCGCGCAGCTGGTGCTGGAGTATTCCCTCAACCAGTACAAGGCAGGCATCACCACCTACCTTCAGGTGGTGACCGCGCAGGCCACCGCGCTTTCGAACCAGCGCACCGCCGCTGACCTGCTCGCCCGCCGCGTGACGGCGAGCGTGCTCCTGGTCAAGGCGCTGGGCGGAGGCTGGGAGGCGGCCTCGTTGCCCGCCTCGAAAGACCTTGCCGGAAAGAAGTAGCTAGACCCAGACCTGCAGCACGTAGTCGAACGCCGCCTGCGCGTTCGTCATGTCGACGCGCTGCGCCTTGATCCGGTAGCCACCGGGGGTGTTCTTCAGCTGGTGCACGTAGCTGCCGGCGAAGTGGCGCGCGGTGTCGCGGCGCAGTTCCATCATGTGGAAGCGCGAACGCACGATTACGTCGCCGTTGGGCGACTCACGCTCGACGATCACGTTGCCGACCACATGGTTGGTGTTCCACAGCGGACGCTGCGACCACGCGTCCGGGTGCAGCACGCGCTTCATCCGCACCGTCATGAGGTTCTTGTCCTCGGCGAAGATCGAGGGGATCCCGTCCCAGTGCTTGTCCGCCGGGTCGGCGGGCATCCAGTAGACGCCGTCCGCCGTGAACAGGTCGATGTAGTCCTGCCAGCGCTTCGCGTCGAGGATCTCGGCCTGCTGGTAGAGGAACTGCTCGACAGCGTGCTGGGTGGCGTGGCCGCCGGCTTTCGCGGGCGCCTTCCTTGCGACGGTCTTGCCGCTTTTTTTCGCCGCTGCCTTCTTCGCCACGGGCTTTTTCGAAGTTTTCTTCATCGGTGTCTTTGCCATGTCCGTTGTCCCTTATGCGTTCGCCATGAATTCGGCCCACGCCTTCATCTGGTTGCGCATCGGTGCCTCCGACGTGCCCATGCCCTCGGCCGTCTCGAGCGCGCCGTTCTTCTCGATGTCGCGGCCGTGGTGCCGCGCGAAACTCACCCATTCGCCGCCGTCCGATGCGAGGCCCGTCTGGGCTTTCCAGAAATTCTCGAGGTCGTCCGCGTTGATCAGCGTGGCGGGGGAGTTGACCAGGTTGTAGTACGCCAGCGCCCGGCGGTAGATCGGCTCGGGCGCGCCCTTCAGGCGGAAGTGCCAGATCTCGGTCAGCGTCTTGTTGACGCCCAGCGGCCGCACCGCGCGCAGCTGCTGCAGCGGCGACTGCACCGACAGCCCCGGGTAGAGCAGGACGTGGTGGATGTTGGTCGTCAGGATCTCCTCCTTCTTCTTCTCGCCATAGGCCTTCACCAGCGTCTTCTCGTAGGCCAGCGTGTCCGGGTCCTGCGGGCGCAGGCCCATGTAGCCGGTCAGGATGCAGTGGCCGTACGGGTAGTTGATCGTCTGGAAGTTGTCCCACTTGTCGATCGTCACGGTCGAGAAGGCCGACAGCATGTGGTAGGCGAGCGGCGCATGCCCGGTCTTCTTCTCGAGCTCGACCTCGACGTCGCGCGCGGCGCGCCCGGTGGACTGGTGCGTGACCGACGGGTGCAGCGCGTCGAGCTGGTTCTCGAGGAAGATCTTCCAGTTGGAATTCTGGATGACCCGGAAGCACGTGGGCACGACCTCGACCACGCCCGCCGGCGCGCGGTCGCAGATGTCGTCGAAGGCGATCTTCGCCGGCCCGAGGAACTCCACGAGCGACGGGCCTTCCTCGGCGAGGCTGGCGAACACGAAGCCGCGGTAGTTCTCGACCCGGGCGGCCGGTTTCATGTTGATGTCGGGATTGTCGCGGTTCCAGCGGGTGCCCTTGTAGCCCGATTCCATCATCGGGATGTTCTTCAGCTTGCCGTCGTGGTGGAAGGTCCACGCGTGGTACGAGCAACGGAAGGCGTCGCCGGTGTTGCCGTGCCGGTCGCCGCAGAGCATCACGCCGCGGTGCGGGCAGCGGTTGTAGAGGACGTTCACGCTGCCGTCGGCGCCCCTCACCATGACCATGGGCTGGCGGCCGATCTGGACGGTGTAGTAATCGCCGGGCTTCTTCACCTGCGTCTCGTGGCCGCAATAGACCCAGACGCGCTCGTGGATGCGCTCCATCTCGAGCTCGAACAACTGCTCGTCGGTGTAGACCGACTTGTGCACGCGGTCGGGCTCGACCAGCTTGGAAATGGGCGGATTGCGATCGTGCATCAGGGTCTCCGTTGTGCGGTCAGGGGGAAATCAGGGATGCGCAGCCGGCCGCGGCATGCCGGCACTCTGCGAATCGAGGTTGCGGTGCATCTGTTCCAGCGTCCAGCGCAGCAGTTCGGGGGCGCCGTCCGGCAGTCCCGCAAGGGCTGCGCGGTTGAGTTCATCCACGGCCGGCCAGATGCGCGCAAAAAGCCTCTCCCCGGCGGCCGTGGGCGCGAGCCGGGTCACACGCATGTCGTCGGCGTCCGACAGGCGGGTGAGCCAGCCGGCCTCCTGCATCCGGTCCACCGTGCGGGTCAGCGTCGAGCGGTCGATCGAGGCGAGTTCGGCCAGTTCGCTCATCGAGCAGCGCTGCCGTGCATGCAGCGACGCGAGCACGCGCCACTCGGGCGCGCGCAGGCCGTGGATATCCAGCGCCTCGGCGAGCCGCCGGTCGCGCCCGGCGATCACCTGGGTCAGCCAGAAGAACACGTGCTTTTCGAGCTCGAACGCAGCCATGCGGCGAAGCTACGCCGCATTGGTTGCATTTGCAAGGGAGTCTCCCGGCCACCCTGACGGCGCATCGTGGGCGAGCCCCATCGGATTCATCCCATATGCAAGCAATGATTGCGTGGCGAAACAAGGGGCGCGGGCTCTTGCTTCGCTGCGGCACTCCCCCCAACATCGACGCATGCCGTCCATGCCATCCAGCGAAGCTCAGCCGCGTCCGCATCCCAATCCGCCGCCGATCGGGCGGCTTTGTGCTGACATAATTCTGGGGCGTGCGCCGATACGGGATCCGAAGCCCTATGCGCCGGCCCGTTTCCTGCAACAGCGCGGCGGCACCCCGCCGGCCTGACAGATCAGCTATGGACTACGAACTCATGCACCTTTCCACGGACGTCCTGGTCGTCGGCGCGGGCGGCGCCGGCATGTACGCGGCCCTCGAAGCCAAGCGCGGCGGGGCGAAAGTCATACTCGCCGACCGGAGCCTGATCGGGCGCGGCGGCGCGACCATCATGGCGCAGATGACCGTGGCGGTCGCAATGGGCGAGCAGGAGCCCGACCACTGGGAGCATCACCTCGCCGACACGCTGGCCGCCGGCCGGGGCCTGTGCGACCCGGCGCTGGCGCGGCTGCTGTGCGAGGAAGGGCCGGAGGTGATCCGCGAGATGGACGGGTGGGGCGTGGGCTGGGCAAGGGAAGGGGGGCATATGAAACAGGCCCATGCACCGGGCCATGACCGACCGCGCTGCGTGTACGTCGATTTCCTCAACACCGGCCCTGCGGTCGCCAAGACGCTGCGCACGCGCCTGATCCGCACGCCGGACATCCGGCGCGTCGGCGATTTGCTGGTGACGGAACTGGTGGTGAAGGACGGCGAGTGTGTCGGCGCCGTCGCGCTGCACTTGCCGACCGGGGCGCCGGTCACCATCGCCGCCGCGTCCACCATCGTCGCGACCGGCGGCCTGACGCGGCTCTACCAACGCAACAGCGCCTCGGCCAACATGGGCGGCGACGGCTACGCGCTGTGCCACGCGGCAGGCGCGGAACTCATCGACATGGAGTTCGTGCAGTTCTTCCCGATCGGCCACCTCGCGCCGCGACTGATCGGCATGGACCCGATCATGTGGGACCCGTTCCGCTACAAGCTCGGCGGGCGCCTGCTGAACGGCGCTCGCGAGGAGTTCGTGCACAAGTACGGCGCGACGGACGAGGGCAGGTACGTGGTCACGCGCGACCTGGCCACCTACGCCATCGTGAAGGAAGTCGAGGCCGGGCGCGGCTCGCCGCACGGCGGGGCCTGGCTGTCCTTCGAGCATTGCACCGAGGCCCAGCTGCGCGCGGCGGGCGGGCCCGTCATCGACCGCCTCGCCAAGAACGGGATCGACCTGAAGAAGCAGGCGGTCGAGGTCGCGCCGATCGCGCACTACCACATGGGCGGCGTGCGGGCCGACACCTCGATGGCGACGCGCGTGCCCGGCCTGTATGTCGCGGGCGAGGCGGTGGGCGGTGCCAACGGCGCGAACCGGCTGTCCGGCAATGCGATCACGGAGGCGCTGGTGTTCGGCAGGCGGGCCGGCAGGAGTGCCGCGGAACACGCGGCGGCGAGCGGGGCCTCCCGTGCCGCGGAGCCCGCGTTCGCCGCGGCGGTCGACCGGCTCACCCGCGGCGCCACGAACCCGCGCGCCAATCCCGCCGCGATGATAGTGGAGCTGCAGGCGCTGATGCAGAAGGACGTCGGCCCGTTCCGGACCGGGGCGGGCCTCGAGCGCGCGATCGGGCGCATCGATGCGATGATGCGCGAACTCCCGGCGATGAAGCCGCCGGCCGGCACTGCCTACGACACTGCGCTGGCGGACTGGATCGACCTCTCGGTTATGCTGGACGTGGCCGGGCACGTCGCGCGTTCGGCGCTTTCGCGCACCGAGAGCCGCGGCGCCCACCAGCGCGAGGATTACCCCGGCATGGACCCCGCATGGCAGAAAAACCAGGTGATCGCATGAGCCAGGTCGCACTCCTCAGGATCAGGCGTGGCGCGGCGGGCGAGCCCGCCCGCCACGAGGTGCACGAAGTCCCCTTCGAGCCGGGCCAGTCGGTGCTCGACGGGCTGCGCTGGATCCGCGCGCACAAGGACGCGTCCCTGGCGATCCGCTATTCGTGCACCACCGCGAACACCTGCAAGGAATGCATGGTCGCCCTGGACGGCAAGACCGTGTACGCCTGCACCGCGCGACTCGAGGGCCGCGAGATGCTGGTCGAGCCGCTCCCGAACAAGGCGCTGATCCGCGACCTCGTCACCGAGATCGCCCCGCCGGACGAGCGCCTGTAGGGGTGCACTCCAACCGCTGGGGCGTGCTGGCCCTGATGTTCCTGGTGGGCCTGGCCGCGGCCATGCAGGTCCAGAGCGTGCAGGCGCTGGCGCCGCTGCTGGTCGCGCGCGTCGGGCTCTCGTACGCCGAGATCGGCACGCTGACCGGGCTCTTCATGCTGCCCGGGGTGTTCCTCGCGATGCCCGGCGGGATGCTCGCCGCGCGCCTCGGCGACCGGCGGGCGATGGCGATCGCGCTGTCGCTGATGCTCGTATCGTCGCTGCTGTTCGCCGCGACAGAGTCGTATGCGGTGATGGTCGTCGCGCGCCTCGTGGGCGGCAGCGGCGCGGCCGTGCTGACCACGCAGGGGCTGAAAGTCGTGACCGACTGGTTCGCCGGCCGCGAGATCTCCACCGCGATGGCGATCAATGCCGCGAGCTTCGGCCTCGGCATCGGGATGGCCACTGGGCTGCTCTCGGGTATCGCGGCGGTGAGTTCATGGCAGGCCGCAATGCTGGCGAGCGCCGCGCTCATCGGGGCGGCCCTCGCCATCGTGCTGGCGGTCTATCGCGACCCGCCGGCCGCGGGAGGCGGGCACCCGGGCGCCCGGCGGGCCGGGCTGCAACTCGACCTGCACGAGTTCGTGCTCGCCTGCCTTGCCTCGCTGATGCGCATGCTGTTCGCCTCGGGCTACGTCCTTTTCATGAGCTTCGCGCCGGTGCTGCTGATCGCGCGCGGCATGGGCGTTGCGCAGGCGGGGTTCCTCGTCAGCCTGTCGGCCATCGTGGCCCTGGGCTCCGTGCCCCTGGGCGGCGTGCTCACCGACCGCACCGGTCGCACGAACACCTTCATCACCGGCGGCGCGCTGGGCGCGGCGCTCGCCTGCTTCATGCTGCCGCAGGCCGGCCCGGCGCTCGCCTGGATCCTGCTGTTCGGGCTGCTGCGCGGAGGCTGCACCGGTGGGATCATGGCGTTGCCCTCCGAGGTGCTGAGGCCCGCCAGCCGCAACGCCGGGTTCGCGGTTTCCTCGACCGTCTACTTCGTCGGCCTGTCGGTCATCCCGCCGCTGGCCGGGTGGGTGCTCGACACGACCGGCAGGCCCGAGGCGCCGCTCTGGTTGGCGATGGGATTATGGCTTGCGATTCCCGTGACGCTCCTCGTGTTCCGGGTGCTGCAGCGGCGGTGGACGATGCCGTAAGTGTACCGATACCGATACACGAATTGACCGCTCATCGGCTCCAGGGCTCGAGGTTCCTGGACAAAAGTCCGTAATTCAGGCGCGCTATCCCTCGTGCTTGCCGCCCTTCCCTCCGTGCCGGCCCTTGTCACCGTGTTCGTGCTTGTCCTTCTTCGCTTTCTTCGGCTTGTAGCCTTCGTCGTGTTCCCAGCGGCCCGCATGCCGGTAGTAGCCGCTGTCGCGCTTCTCCCAGCGGTCGGGTTCCCAGCGGTACCCGGTGCGCTGCATGATCGGGCGGCCACGGACCCAGACATGGCGTTCGCCGGACCAGGCCCAGTAGCCCGGCGCCCATGCGTATCCGGGTTGCATCGCCGGCACGGCTTCGTACTGCGGCGCGGGTGGCGCCAGGCTGATGTTGACGTTGATTTGAGCGAAAGCGGTCCCCGTCGCGCTGAACAGGGCTGCGATGACGAGCTTGCGCAGGGTGTGGCGGGTTTTCATTTTCTATCCTCCTGGAATGGGGACAGTGTCGTGCGGTGGCCGGTGGCAGTCCGTTCGCTGGCGCACCTTCGCACGGGTCCCCGGGCGGTGCGGTTTGCCTCCGGGCGGGGCGCTGCCGCATACTTCCGCCCCTCATGAACGCCCCTGCAAGCCCCGCCCCGGGCGCCACGCTTTCCGACCTGCGCTTCGAGGTCCGCTACCGTATTCGCACTGCGAGCGCCGCGTTCGCCGCAGAGGCCGCCGCCGCGATCGCGCTCGAGCAGAGCGTCGAAGTGCCGCTGGACGCGATCTTCGACGAGGCCGTGCGCGAGCGCATCGTCGGGCGCGTGCTCTCCGTCGACCCGGCGGGGGAAGGCCTGTACCAGGCCCGCATCGCCCTCTCCGTCGATACGACGGGCGCCGACGTCGCACAGACGCTCAACATGCTGTTCGGCAACAGTTCGATGCACGCGCATGTGGAACTGCTCGACGCCGACCTGCCAGAAGCGCTCGTCAAGGCCAGCGGCGGTCCGCGCTTCGGCATCGAGGGACTGCGCCTGCTCACGGGCGCGCAGGGCCGGCCGCTGACCTGCACCGCGCTCAAACCCCAGGGCCTGCCGGTCGGGGAACTCGCCCGCATCTGCTACGTTTTCGCAAAAGCCGGCGTCGACATCATCAAGGATGACCACGGCATCGCCGACCAGCATTACTCGCCGTTCGCGGAACGCGTCGCGGCCTGCCAGCAGGCGGTCCGCCGCGCGGCGCAGGAGACCGGGCGCACGGCGCTGTACGCGCCCAGCCTCGTCGGTTCGCCCAAGGCACTCTACTCACGCGCGAAGATCCTGCGCGAGGAAGGCGTCGGCGCCGCGTTGGTTGCGCCGGGCCTGGTCGGCATTCCCGTGTTCCAGGAACTGGTCGCGGATCACCTGCAGGTGCCGGTGCTCGCGCACCCTTCGTATGCGGGCACGGTGCGCGTCGCGCCGGCCTTCATCCTCGGCAAGCTTTTCCGTTTGCTCGGCGCGGATGCCACGATCTACGCGCACTACGCGGGGCGCTTTGCGTACTCCCAGGCCGAATGCGCTTCGATCGCCGAGGCTGCAAGGGCGCCGTGGCCGGGCGTGCGTCCCTGCCTGCCGGTGCCCGCCGGGGGCATGAGCGTGGACCGGGTCGAAGAGCTGGTGAAGTTCTGCGGCGTGGATTCGATGCTGCTGATCGGCGGTTCGCTGTTGCGCGCCGGGGCTGCGCTGCCCGAGCGCACGCGCGAGTTCGTACAGGCCGTCGCTGCGGCCGGTGCCAAAGCGGGCGCAGCGGGATGAGCTTCAAGCCCGTCCGCCCCTTCGCGCCCGGCGGCGATTTCCGCTGGCAGGACGTCGATGTGATGCGCTACAAGGCCGACGGCTCGGTTCCCTACAAGGACGTGACCCGGCAGGTCCTGTTCGGGGATCCCGCGATCGCCGCGCAGCTGCGCTATTTCGAGGTGAGCCCGGGCGGCTACTCGACGCTCGAGCGCCATGAGCACGCCCATGCGGTGCTGGTCCTGCGCGGGCGGGGACGGGTGCTCGTGGGCGACGGGGTTTACGACATCGGGCAGAACGACCTCGTCAGCATCCCTTCGCTCGCCTGGCACCAGTTCCGCCCCGCGCCGGGCGAGTCGCTCGGGTTCCTGTGCATGGTGAACAACGAGCGCGACAAGCCGCAGTTGCCGTCGGATGGCGACCTCGAAGCGTTGCGGCGCGATCCCGGGATCGCGGCTTTCCTGGACGGCTGAGGCATGAGCGCGGTCCGCACGGTACGCACCAGCGTCCTCGAGATCGCGTATCTCGAAAGCGGTCCGGCCGACGGGCCGCCCGTGGTCCTGCTGCACGGTTGGCCCTCGGACGTCCACGACTGGGACGAGGTCGCGCGAGAACTGGCCGCCGCGGGCCATCGGGTGCTGGTGCCGTGGCTGCGCGGATTCGGGCCGACGCGCTTCCTCGACCCGAAGACCCCGCGCTCCGGCCAGCAGGGCGCGCTCGGCGCCGACGTGCGCGATTTCCTCGACGTCCTGGGGATCGATCGCGCTCTGCTCGCGGGATATGACTGGGGCGGTCGCGCGGCCTGCGTGGTGGCCGCGCTATGGCCGGAGCGTGTGCGCGGGCTTGTGACAGTCAACGGCTATGCGATCCAGGACATCCCGGCATCGATCAGTCCGGCGGACCCGCTGCAGGAGCATCGCTACTGGTACCAGTGGTACTTCCATACCGGGCGCGGCCGAGCGGGCCTCGCCGCGAACCGGCGCGACATCGCGCGCCTGCTTTGGCGGCAGTGGTCGCCGAACTGGGTCTTCGACGACGCGACCTTCGAGGCTACCGCGGACAGTTTCGACAACCCAGATTTCGTCGACGTCACGATCCAGTCGTACCGACACCGCTACGGCAATGCGCCGGGCGACCCGGCCTATGACGACATCGAGGCCCGGCTCGCGACGCAGCCGGCGATAGGGGTGCCCTCCGTCGTGCTGCACGGGGCGTGCGACGAGGTGGTGCCGGCAGCGCTGTCGGAAGGCGCGTGGCGCAGGTTCGGCCCGCGGTTCGACCGGAAGGTGATCCCGGTGGTGGGGCATTTCCTTTCGCGCGAGGCGCCGCAGGCAGTCGTCGACGCGATACGCGAACTGGAAGGGGAGCGCTGATCCGGCCGGGCGGGCTTTCGGAGCGGCTCAGGCCGCGGCGACCACCTGATAGCGCAGCACGTCGCCGTTGGCCTCGGCATCGGCGTAGACCTCGTTCAGGCCGATGCTGCCGCTGCCGCGGAGTTCGATTTCCTCGACGCATTTCATGCCGCTCGCCGCACCGTCGGGCTTGAGCGATGTTCCCGTGCGGCTGAGGTTCTTCAGCCGCGGCGCGCCGCCCGTGGGCCAGGCAACCTGCACGTGCGAGCGCGACACGAACTTGGAGCCCAGCGGGATCGCGTTCTCCTTCGAGCGGCCGATGGCGATCCCCGACACGCCCGGCGAGAAGCGGTAGTCCTTGCCGTCGTGGCTGAGGACCAGCGTCTGCTTCGGCGCCACCGCGGACGCGGGCGCGGTCGCCGGCGGTACGGGCCGCACCGCCACGGGCCTGCCGTGGGTCGACGCTGCGCACTCCAGCACGCGCTCCTCGGACAGGGCTCCAGCGATCGGGTAGCCGTGCTCACGCAGGCCCGCCAGGCATTCGACGAGTTCCTCCCGCGTGGGCTTGGTGCGGCGCACGTCCTCGAGCATCGCCCCCTCGAGGTGCGTGCGGAAATGGCGCCGTGGGGCCGAGTTCAGCAGCCGGCTCGTCGCGATGAGGCCGCCGAAGAAGATCGCGAGCACGGCGAGGCCGATCCACCCGTCCGCCGACTTGGGCAGCGGCAGGAAGCTCAGGATGAAGCCCAGCACGAACGGGCCGAGGAAGGCGCCGGCCAGCGCGAGGCCCGAGTGGAGGTCGAAGCGCGTGCGGCCGATGTAGCGCTGCAGCAGGTTCGTGTTGTAGCGGACGAACGGTTCGCGAACCGCGGTCATGCGCCGCCAGGCGGCGACCGCGGCGTCGTTGCCGGCGAGGAGCTTGGGGTTGGTCTTCCTGACCAGGGCGACCAGCTCGGAGTCCTTGTCCTGCTCGAAGGCGGGGTAGTCGGTGATTTCCACGCCGAAGCGCAGCTCACACTTGCGGCAGACGCCGTCGTAGCCGAGGAGGCGCCCCTCGCCGAGCGGGACGTAGTACAGGTGGCTCACCCGGCCCACGCGCAGGATCTTCACGGTGCGAACGTCCCGGCACGTCGCGCAGTACTCCGCGACGTAGCCCAGTTTCTTTTCGGTGTTCTGCTCTCCCCAGATCAGGAACACGGCACCCCTCCACTGACCGCCTTGAGATTAGCACGCGGGGGTGAGGAAAGTCAGTCGCCGGCGAAAGGCCCGATGTTGGCGCGGGCATAGGCGGGCCGCGCCTGGATGGAAGCCCACCACTGCGCGACCCGGGGGTGGGTGCCTTCCGTCACATGATCCGGTGCGATTTCCTCGTCGATGCGTTTCACGAACGGGACCACCGCGATGTCGGCGATCGTGTAGCGCTGCCCGGCAAGCCAGGGGGTTTTTTCCAGAGTCGATTCCATGCGGCCCAGCAGTTCCACCAGCTTGGCGCGCGCAGCGGCGCGCTCTTCCTCGGTGTACGGCCGGCGCGCGACCCGCAGCCAGGCCTCCTGCCTTTCCTTGCTGGGGATCTTCTTCAGGTGCTCGGCCAGTTCCGCGTCGGTCCATTTCTCGGCCACCTTCTGCAGCTGGTGGCGCCAGTTGAAGACGATCAGGTTGTGGATGCGCTCGTCCACGTGACGGACCCAGTTGCGCATGGCCGCGCGCTCGTAAGCGTTGTCGGGGCTGAGCGGCGGCTCGGGAAACACTTCGTCGAGGTATTCGCAGATCGTGCCGCTCTCGTACAACGGACGGCCGTCATGGATCAGCGCCGGGATCACGCCGTTCGGGTTGATCTTCAGGTATTCGGGCGAGTGGTGCTCCATCTTCGCGAGGTCCACCACGTGGCCCTCGTAGGCCAGGCCCTTTTCTTCGAGACACAGGCGCACGCGGCGTGACGCGCTGGATTTCCAGGCGTGGTGGAGGATGAGCATCTAGGGTTCCTTGGTTCGTATTTGGAGACAGGCTTCCATGATTTTTGGTGCAATCAACTATCTGTAAATGGCCGGCGAACTATCTTTACTTGACCTCCCAGTGACCAGCTTTGGTTGGTCCAACGTGCCGGATTTTCCCGGCGGATTTCAGCTTGGCCAGGTGATACTTGATGCCGTCCGCGCTGATGCCCAGCCTTTGGGCCATCTCCTTGCGAGTTATCGAAGGCTGGGATTTCAGCAGGGCGAGGACCTTTTCTTGGGTAGTTTCTTGGGTAGTTTCTTGGGTAGTTTCTGGGGTAGTTTTCTCCGACTTCCGGAAGGCGAATTCGACCCAGAGCCCCTGCCGCTCTTCCCTGAGCTTGGGGATCGGGACGCCCTGGCTGCGGCAGGCCGCGCGCATCTTCTCGATCCCGAGCCCCCAGGATTCGATCATTCCGGCGCGGAAAAACGCATTGGCAATATCGGGGTTCGGCGGTTGGGAAGCGTGCTTTCCCGTGAGTGTCTCCACCGTCCAGCCCTCCTGCAACCTGCCGTTGTTCCAGATCACGAGATGGTCGTCGTAGACGCTGATCTGGATCGGAATCCCACTGCCGTAGTCCTTATGGGCGATGGCGTTGAGGAGCGCTTCGCGCAGCGCCTCCTCGGGGACCGGATAGGTTTCGGTCCTCTGCACGCCCTTGTAACCAATCCCTGCCCTGAGGTACTTGGTCAGAAGGAGGTCCAGCGCCTTATCCGCCTGCGCAAAAAGGCCACCGTGGATCTCGTCGTGATAGAGCAGCTCGCCATCGTTTTTGAAGAACCCGATCTTCACGTAAGCACCCGTAACGTACTTCTCCGGGTCGGCATGAAACAGCAATACCGCCGCGCGCTTCAGGTAGGCGCCATCGACCAGGTGCAGCTTGTCGACCAACTGCGCATCGTCCTCCTTGAGGATTTCCGCCGTCAGGCGCTTGCTCTTCGCGGCCCGCTCGCGGAATTGACTGAGCAAGGACCCGTTGAGGTCTCCCACCGCAACCTTGGGTACCGGCATGCCATCCCAGCGCTTACCCAGCTTGCTGAGCAGGAACCGATCGAGCGACGCACCTTTGAGTTCCTGTTTCGTGCTGCCGCTGCGCACGTGGTACTCGCCCTTGTAGCTCACCGGGTAGGGGTACGGATCCACCACGATTTCGACCAGATCCTTCCCCGCCTCGACCTTGAGATTCACCTTCACCAGAATGCCGAGCACATCCCGGACCTTGTTCGGCAGATCGACAAGCAGCTTCCTAGCATCCCCGAAGCCTACCGCCTTGCCCGTGTCGTTCCTGCCGATCACCAGCACACCGCCCTCGGCGTTGGCGAAGCCCGAGATC
This sequence comes from Burkholderiales bacterium, assembly GCA_965279075.1. Lineage (GTDB taxonomy): Bacteria > Pseudomonadota > Gammaproteobacteria > Burkholderiales > SG8-39 > SZAS-79. Next base: position 583,210 of record CBDIHI010000012.1, read on the forward strand.
CATTTCAGGTATTCGTCGCGCCAAGATTCCTTCCACTCGGTGTGCTGGGCTTCCTTCATGCGAGGCGGATTCTGCAGGTGAGGGGTTCATGCATCATGGCTGCTCAGAGCCATGGGGCGGGAGTCGTGACAAAGGGGGCGCTGGCGATCATACCGGGCCGGTGGCGCCGATCAAGGATAAGCAGGCGCGACCGTTTCCTTGGATGGATCCGGAATGGCTCGGTTGTCGGCGGAAATGTACTTTTATCGGTACATAAACTACCCGCTCATCCGCCCCAGCCCTGGAGTTTCCGGAACGAAAGTTCCGAAATCAGGGTTTTCCAGGAGTCTCCGCCGACCATCCCCCGCCCAGGGCCTTCATCAGGTCCACGCTCGCCGCGAGCCGGGCCTGCCGGTTGCGGATGAAGGCGAGCTCGGCATCGTTGGCGGTGCGCTGCGCGTCGAGCACCTCGAGGTAGGCCGAGTAGCCGGCTTCGTAGCGCAGCCGGGCGAGTCGCAGCGTGCGCCGCGAGGCCTCGACGCGCGACTGGTAGTCGGCCTCGGCGGCGGTCGTCTGTTCGGCGTTGCTGAGCGCGTCGGACACCTCGCGAAATCCCGTTTCGATCGACTTCTGGTAGCCCGCAACGGCCTGGCGCTCGCGTGCGACCGAGGCGTCCTTGCGCGCCTCCAGCCGCCCCCAGTCGAAGAGCGGCAGGTTGAGCGCGAAGCCGAGCGACCAGATGTTGCTGCTGCCCTGGATCAAGGAAGACAGCGCCTTGCTTTCCCAACCGTCCGAGCCCGTAAGGGAAATCGTCGGCAGCATGGCGGCGCGCGCCACGCCGATCAGCGCGTTGGCCGAGACCAGCGCCTGCTCGGCCTGGCGGATATCCGGGCGCCGCTCGATCAGCGCGGAGGGCAGGCCGGCGGGCGGCAGCGGGGGCACCGGCAGCGAGAGAAGGTCGCCTGTCCCGACACCGAGGTCGAGCTTGCCGGTCAGGGTGCCGAGCTGGTGCTCGGCAAGCGACCGCTGGCGCAGCAGGTCCTTCAATTGGGCTGCGCTGTCGGCGCGCGCGTTGACGGCCTGCGAGAGGTCGAGGTCGGAGGCGATGCCGCCGCGCGCGCGCTTCCGCACGTACTCGAGCGCTTCTTCCCGCGTCGCGAGGGACTGCCGCGTCGCGACGATCTGCGCGTCCAGCGACCGCACCGAGAAGTAGGCCTGCGCGGTCAGTCCCGCCAGCGAAAGCGCGACCACGTCCTTCGCGTAGCGCGTGGCGAGCGCTTGCGCGCGCACGGCCTCCACGCCGCGCCGCAGCCGGCCCCAGAAATCCAGTTCGAACGAGGTCGATGCGGTCAGGCGTACGTTGTTGCGTACTGGAGGCACCGTCCCGGGGAGCGGCGTGGCCTGCGTGGAGCTGATGCGCGAACGCGTCGGCACGGCATTGAGGTCGACCTGCGGCAGGAAGCTTGCCTCGGCCTCGCGCAGGTTGGCGTCGGCCTCCTCGATGCGGGCGACGGCGAGGCGGATGTCGCTGTTCCGCGCGAGGGCGAGGGCCACGTACTCGTCGAGCTTCGCATCGCCGAAGAGCGTCCACCAGTCGGCGCGAAGCTGGGCCCCGGGCGTGGATGCGGTGCCCGGATAGGCTTGCGGCAGTTCGTAGGACGGGCGCTGGTAGTCGGGGCCGACCGGCGCGCAGCCGGCAAGCAGCGTGAGGCCGAGGAGGAGTGCGCGCAGCTTCATGGCCGCTTCCTCGCCCGCGACAGCAGCACGAAGAACAGCGGCACGAACAGCGTCGCGACGAAGGTCGCCGCAAGCATGCCGCCGAACACGCCGGTGCCCATGGAGCGGCGCGCGGCGGCACCCGCGCCGGTGGCGACCACCAGCGGCACCACGCCGAGCACGAAGGCGAGGGACGTCATCACGATGGGCCGGAAGCGCAGCCGCGCGGCTTCGATCGCGGCGTCGAGCGAACTCATGCCCTCGGCCTGCTTCTGCGCGGCGAACTCGACGATCAGGATCGCGTTCTTGGCGGCAAGTCCTATCAGCGTGACGAGGCCGATCTGGAAGTAGATGTCGTTGCTCATGCCCCGCAGCAGCACGGCGATGAGCGCGCCGAGCACGGCGAACGGCACCGACAGCAGCACCGCCAGCGGCAGCGACCAGCGCTCGTACTGCGCGGCGAGGATCAGGAACACCATGACCAGCGCGAAGCCGAACGCGAACGTGGAGGCCTTCCCCACGCGCCTTTCCTGGAACGCCTGCCCTGCCCACTCCAGCGCATAGCCCGGGGGCAGCGCCTTGGCGGCCGCCGCCTCCACCGCGGCAATGGCCTGCCCGGAACTGACGCCCGGCGCCCCGTTGCCGAGGAGCTTGGCGGCCACGAATCCGTTGAAGCGGTCGAGCTGCTCGGCGCCGACGCTGCTCTTGATCTTCAGCAGGCTCTTCAGCGGCAGCATCTCGCCGCTGGCGGCCGAACGCATGTAGACCGCGCCGAGGTCCTCGGGCTTGAGGCGGTATGCCGCGTCGGCCTGGATCTGCACGCGGAAGGTCCGCCCGAACTTGTTGAAGTCGTTGACGTAGAGCGACCCCATCGTGCCCTGCAGCGCGTCGAACACGTCGTTGACCGGGATGCCGAGTGCCAGCGCCTTCTCGCGGTCGACTTCGACGAAGAGCTGCGGCACCGTCGGCCGGAAGAAGCTGTTGATGCCGGTGAGCTGCGGGTCCTTGCGCAACTCGGCGCTGAAGTCCTGCAGCACGGCCGCGAGTTTCTTCGGGTCGCCGTCGACACGGTTCTGCACGTAGGCCTCGAAGCCTGCGGCCGTGCCCAGGCCCCGGATCGGAGGCGGGTTGAAGAGCAGCGCGAGTCCGTCGCGCATCGGGCCGGTCTTCTGCGCGCCGTAGGCGATCAGGTCGTACGACGTGATCGGACGCTCATCCCAGGGCTTGAGGGTCACGAACATCGTGCCGGCGTTGGTCTTGTTGCCGCCGCCGATCAGGTCGAAGCCGCTGATCGAGAACACGTGCTCGACCGAAGGGTTCTCCGCCAGGGCCGCCTGCACGCCGGCGCCGAAGCGGCCCGTGCGCCCCAGCGTCGCGCCGTCCGGCAGCACCATCGCGCCGTACAGGAAGCCCATGTCCTCCGAAGGCACGAAGCTGCCCGGGATCGAGCGCAGCAGCCACGCGGTGCCGCCGAGCACGCCGGCGAACACCAGCAGCGAGACCACCGCGTGCCGGAGCACGAATCGCACCGCCCCGAGGTACAGGGCCGACAGCGCCGCGAAGCCGCGGTTGAACGGGCGGAACACCGCGGACTCCTTGTGCGCGGGCTTCAGCAGCAGCGCGCAGAGCGCGGGGGTCAGCGTCAGCGCGACGATGCCGGAGATCACCACCGAGATCGCCACCGTCACGGCGAACTGCTGGTAGAGCCGCCCGGCGATGCCGCCGAGGAAGGCCACCGGGACGAACACCGCACACAGCACGAGCACGATCGCCACGACGGCGCCGGACACTTCCCGCATCGCCTCGATCGCGGCGTCCAGCGGCGCAAGGCCGCGCTCGGCCATCAGGCGCTCGACGTTCTCCAGCACGACGATGGCGTCGTCCACGACGATGCCGATTGCGAGGACCATGGCGAAGAGCGTCAGGGTGTTGATCGAGTACCCGAAGGCGTAGAGGCCGGCGAACGCGCCGATCAGCGACACCGGCACGGCGATGGTGGGGATCAGCGTCGCGCGCCAGCTCTGCAGGAAGACGAACACGACCAGCAGCACGAGCGCCGCCGCGATCAGCAGCGTGTGGATCACCTCGTTGATGGAGGCGACCACGAAGCGCGTGGTGTCGAACGGGACGAAGTAGGTGACCCCCTGGGGGAGGTTCCTCGACAGCTCGTCCATGGTTTTCCTGACGGCCTCGGCGACCTTGAGGGCGTTCGCGCCGGACTGCAGGAAGATCGCGGTGCCGATGGCGGGCTTGCCGTTCACGGTCACGAACTGGTCGTAGGTCTGCGCGCCGAGTTCCAGGCGCGCAACGTCCTTGAGGCGCAGCACGCCGCCGGGGCCCGTCGAGCGCAGGATGATGTTGCCGAACTCCTCCGGCTCGACCATCCGCCCCTGGGCGGTGACCGTGTAGACCAGCGCCTGGTCCGCGGGCGCGGGCTCGGCGCCCACCTTGCCGGCGGCGTACTGGGCGTTCTGCGCGCGGATGGCGGCGGCCACGTCCGTGGTGGTCACGCCGAGCTGGGCCATGCGGTCGGGCCTGAGCCACACGCGCATCGAGTAGTCGCGCGCGCCGAAGATGGTCGCGTCGGCCACGCCGGGCACGCGGCGCAGGATGTCGAGCACGTTGACCGTGATGTAGTTCGACAGGAACAGCGTGTCGTAGCGCGGGTCGGTGGAGGTGACGGCGACGGCCATCAGGATGTCGTTCGAGCGCTTCTGCACCACGACCCCGGTGCGCCGCACCTCGTCGGGCAGGCGCGGAAGCGCGACCTGCACGCGGTTGTTGACCTGGATCACCGCGTTGTTCACGTCGGTGCCGACCTCGAATGTGCCGGTGATCGTCAGCGTGCCGTTGGAGGCGGAGGACGAGTTGAAGTAGAGCAGGCCTTCGACGCCGGAGAGCTGCTCCTCGATCGGCGCGGCCACCGTGCGCGCCAGCGTTTCGGCGCTCGCGCCGGGGTAGCTGGCGGTGATGGTGACCGTGGGCGGCGCGATCTCCGGATACTGCGCGACCGGCAGTACCTGCGAGGCGACCAGCCCGGCCAGCGTGATGACGATCGAGATGACCGCGGCGAAGATCGGCCGGCTGATGAAGAAGCGGGACATGCGCGGGCCCCTACTTGCCGGAGGGGGCCGGGGCCGCGGCCTTCGCGGCCCCGGGGGGCGGCGCGGCGGTCACCGGCGAGCCGGGGCGAATCTTCAGCAGGTTGTCGGCGATGACCCGGTCGCCCGCCTTGAGTCCGCCGAGAACCAGCCAGTCCGACCCCACCCATTCGCCCAGTTGCACCGGGCGCAGCGCGGCCTTGCCTTCGCCGTCGACGACGAAGACCAGCGACCCCTTCTCCGTCTGCAGCACCGCGGGCTGCGGCACGAGGAACGCGTTGTCGCGCTCGCCCGCGACCAGCTGCACACGCACGAACTGGCCGGGCAGCAGGACCTGGCGCGGGTTGTCGAACTCGGCGCGCAGCTGCTGCGTCGCGAGCTTCGGGTCGATCTGGGTGGACGTGAAGTTGAGGCGTCCCTTGCCGTCGTAGGGCTTGCCGTCGGGCAGCACGAGCTTCAGGTCGGTGCCCGCACCCCGTGCAAGGCGCCCGCCGGGAAGCCTGGCGAGGTCGGATTCCGACAGGCTGAAGCGCACCCAGATCGGGTCGACCTGGTAGAGGCTGGTCAGCAGGCTGTCGGTCCCCGTGGAGATCAGGCTGCCCTCGGAGCGGTTCGCGCGGCCGGTCGCACCGGCCACGGGCGCGGTGACGAGCGTGTACGAGAGGTTCAGCTCGGCCTGCTTCACGTTCGCCTCGGCCGCCTGCAGCGTCGCGTCGGACAGCTTCGCGGTCGAGGTGGCGTCGTCATATTCCTTCCGGCTGATGGCCCTCTCGGCGGCCAGCGCCTGCAGGCGACCCGACTCGCGCTTCGCCTGCTCGTTGCGGGCGCGTTCCTGCGCGAGCTGGGCGCGCGCCTGCGCCAGCGCGATCTCGAACGGCGCCGGGTCGATCTGGAACAGCGGCTTGCCCGCGGGGACGACCTCGCCCTCGGAATACAGGCGCTTCAGCAGGATGCCGGACACGCGCGCGCGGACCTCGACCTCCTTGGAGCCTTCTACCTGGCCGACGAGGTCCAGGCGCACCGGGACCTTCTGCGGTTGCACCTCGACGATCCTCGCCTGCACGGCGGGCGGCGGCTTGGGGGCCGTGTCGGGACTGCCTTTTCCGCATGAGGCGGCGAGGGCTGCGAAGGCGGCGACGGCAAAGAGGCGGAAGCGATCGCAATGCTGGGATCGTGGGGGCATGGGGGATCCGGTCAGGCGGGCGGCGGGGGCAGGCAGCGGGAATTGTACGTTGAGAAAATCCCTGCCCGCCGCAGGGAAAGGTTACGGGTTGTAACACGCACCGCCGGGGGGCTCGCGGCCCCGCGGTGGTGCTAGTCCTGTGCGTAGGGCCGGGTGACCGTCAGGCGCACCGTCAGGTCGATGTCCTGCGCGACGCGAACCAGCGCCTCGAGGCTGAACGCCTGCACGCTGCCGGTCTGCAACTGGTGCAGGCGCGCGCGCGAGAGGCCCAGTTCCTCGGCGAGCTGCGTCTTGTTCATGTCGTAATGCTTCAGTCGGGCGCGCACAGCGGAAAGGAGTTGCTTGCGCATTGCGAGGACGGGATCGGCGGCCATGGGGGCTCCTGGGACGGGGATGTACCGGTAACGATACACCAATTGGCCGGAGAGCGGCTCCAGCAATGGGGTTTCCGAACGGAAAGTTACGAATTAAGGTGCCTAGACCCCGAGGTAGCGGTGCTCGAGCCGGCGGTCGGCGGGGTTTGTCTCGACCGGTGTGACGGGTTAAACTTCGCCTCGCGTTCAGGAGGTGCCCCATGTCGAAGTCCGTCATCACCCAGAAGGACCTGCGGGAACTGCCGGCCTACGGTGTGGCCGAGGCCGCAGGCTTCCTCCGGCTGCCCAAATCGACCCTGCGCGCCTGGCTTCTCGGCCAAGGCTATCGCGCGGCCGATGGGCACCCGAAGCGCTTCCAGCCGGTGATCGAGATTGCCGACAGCAAGGATCGGCAACTCTCCTTCATCAACCTGACCGAAGCGTTCGTGCTGGCGGGCATTCGCCGCGAGCATGGCATCGCGCTGGGCAAGGTGCGCAAGGCGATTGAATATCTGCGGCGCTCTTTCCACTCGCGCCGGCCACTGGCCGAAGAGCAGTTCACCACCGACGGCATAGACCTGTTCGTCGAGAAATACGGCGCCCTGATCGGGGCTACCCAGGAAGGACAGATCCAGCTGCGCGACGTAATCCTCGATCGACTGAAACTCGTACGGCGTGACCCTAAGGGCGTTCCGGAGAAGCTTGTGCTGTTTCCAGCGCCGAAGGCTCTTCCGAAGGGCGCAGACGTGATCATTGATTCGAAGCTGTCATTCGGGCGCCCGGTCCTGGAGGGCGTGGGTGTACGCACCGCGATCGTTGCAGAGCGCCTTGCGGCGGGCGAATCGATCGAGATGCTCGCACGCGACTACAACGCCGCGCCGGACGCGATCCAGAATGCCATCCGCTTCGAGCTCCACGCGGCGTGACGCCGCGCGGCTCGCATCGCTGACCTTTTTCCTCGACTACCAGATCGGGCGGTACGTAGTCGCCGAAGCGCTTCGCGCGGAGGGCGCCAATGTCGAAGTACATATCGACCACTTCGATCAGGCGGCCCCCGACACCGAGTGGATTCCCGAAGTCGGCCGGCGCGGCTGGGTACTGATTACCAAGGATCAGAACATTCGGCGCAATCCGCTGGAGCGGTACGCGTACCAGGCCGCGGGATTGCGGGGTTTCGTTCTGACCGGCGGTAGTTTGAACGGGCCGGATGTGGCGTCTCTATTGGTACGTTTGCTGCCGGGAATGGTGCGTCGGGTGACCGGTCGGCCGGGGCCGCTCATGTTTTCGATTTCGCGCGGGGGGACGTTCAGCAGGTTGCTTTAGGAGGGGCGCCTAAACCCCTAGGTAGCGGTGCCAGAGCCCGTGGTCGGCGTCGAGCTCGGGCGAGGTACCCCGCCAGGCCACGCGGCCGCGCTCGACGATCGTATGCCGGTCGGCGAGGCGTATCAGCCGCTCGACGTACTTGTCCACGACGAGGATGGTCTGGCCTGCGGCGCGCAGCGCTGAGAGGCATAGCCAGATCTCCTCCCGGATCAGCGGTGCCAGTCCTTCGGTGGCTTCGTCGAGGATTATGAGGTAAGGGTTGGTCACCAGAGCGCGGCCGATCGCGAGCATCTGCTGCTCGCCGCCGGAGAGCTGGTTGCCCATGTTGCCGGAGCGCTCCGCGAGGCGAGGAAAAAGACTGAATACCTTCTCGACAGTCCAAGGGGCTTTGTTGGAACTGCGGTTGGCCGCGAATGCGGCGAGGTTCTCGTGCACGGTCAGGTTGGGGAAGATCTGCCGCCCCTCGGGGACGAGTGCGATGCCGGCGCGCGCGATCCTGTCCGGCGCCATGCGTTCGATGCATGTGCCGCGGAACTCGATGGTGCCGCCCCGGGCCGGCGTAAGGCCCATGACCGAGCGCAGCGTCGTGGTCTTTCCCATGCCGTTGCGCCCGAGCAGCGTGGCGACCTCGCCCGCGCGGATCTCGAGATCGATGCCGAACAGCACCTGGCTCTGGCCGTAGGCGGTCTCCAGCCCCGAGACCCTGAGCAGGACCTCGCTCACGCGGCAACCTCGTCGCCCAGCTCGTCGCCGAGGTAGGCCCGCCTTACGTCCGCGTTCGCGCGGATCTCGCCGGGCGTGCCGGTGGCGATGATGGCGCCGTTCACGAGGACCGAGATTCGGTCGGCGAGGCGGAACACCGCGTCCATGTCGTGTTCGACCAGCAGCACGGTGACTTCCCCGCGCAGGCGCTCCACCAGCTCGATCATGCGCTGCGACTCGTCCGGGCCCATCCCGGCCATGGGCTCGTCGAGCAGCAGGAGCCGCGCGTTCGTGGCCAGCGCGAGGCCCACTTCCAGCGAACGCTGCTCGGCGTGCGCGAGGCTGCCAGCCGGGGCGTCGAGGCGCTCCCCGAGGCCGACCCGCGCGGCGATCCCCGCCGCTTCCGCGGCCAGCGCGTTCTCGCCCGCCACCGGGCGCCAGAACGCGAAACTGGACCCGCTGCGCGCCTGGACGGCGAGCGCAAGGTTGTCCCGGACGCTGAATTTCCTGAAGATGCTGGTGATCTGGTAGCTGCGCGCGAGGCCTGCCCGCACCCGGTCGTGCTGCGGCAGGCGGGTGATGTCCGCGCCCGCGAACACGATTCGGCCCGCGTCCGGTGCGAGGCTGCCGGAGAGTTGCGCGATCAGCGTGGTCTTGCCGGCGCCGTTCGGGCCGATCAGCGCGTGCACTTCGCCCCGCGCGACCTCCAGCCTCACGCTGTCGGTGGCGACGATGCCGCCGAAGCGCTTCTCGAGTCCCTCGACTTTCAGCAGGGGCCCGGTCATGGCCTTTCCCCCCGGCGCGAGACCATCCCCGCAATCCCCCTGGGTGCGTACAGCACCACGGCGAGCATCGCGACGCCGACGCCGAGCAGGGAGTGCTGCTGGTAATTGGGGTACAGCGCGGCGAGCCAGGCGATCTTGTGGTTGGCGAGCACCTCTTCCAGCCCGAGCAGGCCGATCGCGCCGAAGAGCCCGCCGTAGAGGTGCCCCACGCCGCCGAGGATGACCATGATCATCAGCTTGCCCGACTCGGTCCAGTGCAGGATGCCGGGGTTCACGTAGCTGTTCTGGTTGGCGAGCAGCGCGCCGGCAAGGCCCCCCAGCGCCCCGGCGATCACGAACGCGGTGAGTTTGTAGCGCAGGACCGGGTAGCCGATGGCCTCCATGCGGGACTCGTTCTCGCGGATGGCCTCGATCACGCGCCCGAAGCGCGCACTGACGAGGCGCGAGATGAGGTATAGCGAGGCCGCAAGGATGCCGAGGACGACATAGTAGAAATTCATGTCGTCCTTCAGGTCGAGGCCGAAGCCCGGCGTCGCGCGCTGTGCGAGGTTGAGGCCCTCGTCGCCGCCATAGGCCTTCATCGATACGGTGAGGTAGTAGATCATTTGCGCGAAGGCCAGCGTGATCATGATGAAGTAGACCCCGCGGGTCCTGAGCGAGATCGCACCGATGGCGAGGGCCAGCAGCGCGGAGATCGCCATCGCGAGCGGCCAGCCGACCCACGCGCTGGTCACGCCTTCGGTGATCATGACCGAGGCCGTGTACGCGCCCGCGCCGACGAAGGCCGCGTGGCCGAACGAGATCATGCCGCCGTAGCCGAGGATCAGGTTCAGGCTGGTCGCCGCCAGCGCATAGACTAGGATCCGGCTCGCCATGGTGACGTAATACACCTGCCCGATCGCCTGCATCGCGAAGGGAAACGCGATCGCGAGGAGCAGCAGGGCAAGCGCGAAGGCGCGGGTCCGCATCGCCTAGCCCCGCGCCGGGAAGAGGCCCTGCGGGCGCCAGAACAGCACCGCGGCCATCAGCACGTAGATCAGGATCGAGGCGAGCGCCGGGCCGATCGCGCCGGCGAACGCGGGCGAGATGAACTCGCGCAGGAGGTGCGGGATGAACGCCCGCCCCACCGTGTCGACCATGCCGACGAGGATCGATCCGACGAGTGCGCCGCGGATCGAGCCGATGCCGCCGATCACGATCACGACGAAGGCGAGGATCAGGATGCTCTCGCCCATGCCGACCTGCACGGCGAGCAGAGGGCCCAGCATCGCGCCCGCGATCGCGCAGAGCGCCGCGCCGAACCCGAACACCAGCGTGAACAGGCGATTGATGTCGACGCCCATCGCCATCGCCATCTCGCGGTTGGACGCGCCGGCGCGCACCAGCATGCCGATGCGCGTCCTGGTGACCACGAGGTAGAGCAGCGCCGCCACCGCGAAGCCCACGCCTATGATCAGCAGCCGGTACGCCGAGTACGGCATGCCGGGCAGCAACTGCACCGGCCCGGAAAGGGCGGCGGGCGCGTTGAGCGGCAGGTCCGAGCCCCAGATCATGCGAACGACTTCGTTGATGATCAGGATCAGCGCGAAGGTCGCGAGCACCTGCGACAGGTGGTCGCGCGCATAGAGGGTCCTCAGCACGGAGACCTCGAGCGCCATCCCGACCAGGGCGGTGGCCGGGATCGCGAGCAGCACGCCGAGCGTGAACGAGCCGGTGGCCTGCGTCAGCGTCGCCGCTAAGAACGCGCCGACCATGTACAGCGACCCGTGCGCGAGGTTGATCATGTCCATGATGCCGAACACCAGCGTGAGGCCGGCGGCGAGCAGGAACAGCATCAGGCCGAACTGCAGACCGTTCAGCGACTGCTCGAGGATCAGGATGGCGGACATGGCTTAAATGAAAAGGGCGGGACCGAGGCCCCGCCCATCCAGGACGACTTTCCCGGCGCTACTTCATCGGGCAGTCTTGGACGTAGGCGTCGCCGTGGTCCTTGAAGACCGTGGCGAGCGTCTTGTTCACGATGCGCCCCTGGCCGTCCTTGCCGACCACGCGCAGGTAGTAGTTCTGGATCGGGTACTGGTTGGTGTTCAGCTTGAAGGGGCCGTGCGTGGACTCGAACTTCGCGGTCTTCAACGCCTTCCTCAGCGCTTCCTTGTCCTCGACCTTGCCCTTGAGGCTCTTCACCGCCGCGTCGATCATCAGCGCGGAATCGAAGGCCTGCGCCGCGAACATGGCCGGCAGGCGCTTGTACTCCTTCTCGAACTCGGCGACGAACTTCCTGTTGACCGGCGTATCGAGGTCCAGCGCCCAGTGGGCGGTGTCGAACAGTCCCAGCATCGCCTCGCCCACCGGGCGGATCACGTCCTGGTCGGAGCCGAAGCCCGGCGTCATCAGCTGGATGTCCTTCGACAGTCCCGCGCCGACGAACTGCTTGATGAAGTTGATGCCCATGCCCCCGGGCAGGAAGATGTAGAGGGCATCGGGCTTCGCGGCCCTGACCTGGGCGAGTTCGGCCGAATAGTCCAGCTGGCCGAGCTTGGTGTAGACCTCGTCCGCGATCTTTCCCTTGTAGTAGCGCTTGAACCCGGCCAGCGAATCCTTGCCTGCCTGGTAGTTCGGCGCGATCAGGTAGGTGTTCTTGTAGCCCTTGTCTGTGGCGTGCTTGCCCATGGCTTCGTGGTAGGCGTCGTTCGGCCACGAGGTGACGAAGAACCACGGGTTGCACTGCTTGCCGGCGAGCGGCGAGGGCGCCGCGTTGGGGCTGATGTAGGGCACCTTGGCGTTGAACGCCTCGGGGACCGCCGCGAGCATGATGTTGGAGAACACGATGCCGGTGAGCACGTCGACCTTGTCGAGCCGCACGTACTTTTCCGCCAGCTGCTTGCCCACTTCCGGCTTGAACTGGTCGTCGCCCACCTGCATGTCGACCGGCAGGCCGCCCAGCTTGCCGCCGTTCAGCTTGATCGCGAGGTTGAAGCCGTCACGGATATCGATGCCGAGCGCGGCGCTGGGGCCGGACAGCGTGCTGATGAAGCCGATCTTGAGCTTGTCGGCGGCGAGTGCGGACGACGCCACCGCGAGGCCCGCTGCCAGTGCTATGAGCTGACGTTTCATGTGTACCCCCATGGATCGGAACGAAACGATTCTACCGGGTTTCCCCCTGCGTGCGGGCCGCCTCGTAGAGCGGCAGCACCTTCGGCAGGTTGGCCTCGATTTCCCTGATGCGCGTGGCGTGTGCCGGGTGCGTCGAGAGGAACTGCGGCGGCTGCTTGTTGCCGGACTGGGCGCCGAGCCGGGACATCTTGCGCCATACGTTGGCCGCGGCGCGCGGGTCGTAGCCGGCCCGCGCGGCGAGTTCCATCCCGACGAGGTCGGCGTCGGTCTCGTGCTGGCGCGAGAAAGGCAGCGTGACGGCGAGGTCCGCGGCCTGGGCGAGCATCGAGGTCGACATCTGGCCGAGGTTCAGCAGCGCCGCCGCCACGCTCACGCCGACGTTCTTCAGCACCTGCTCGGACATGCGCGCGCGGCCGTGCTCGAGCAATGCATGCGCGACCTCGTGCCCCATGATCACCGCGACCTCGTCGTCGGTGAGCTGCAGCGCGCTGATGATGCCCGTGTAGAACGCGATCTTGCCGCCCGGCATGCAGAAGGCGTTCACCTGCTTCGAGCTGAGCAGGTTCACCTCCCAGCGCCAGCGCTGCGCGTCGGCGTTGAAGCGCGCGGCCGGGGGGATCAGCTTCCTCGCGATCTCCCGCAGGCGCTCGACCTGCCTGCGGTCGTTGTTCAGCGCGCCCTGCTGCGCGGCCGAACGCATAAGCTGGGCGTACTGCTGGCCGGCGGAATTCTCCACGGTGGACTTGGGCAGCAGAAGCAGCCGGCTCTTCCTGACGTCGACGCCCTCGGGTTGGGGCTGGTCGGCCGCGGCTGCGGGCCCGGCTAGCGCGAGTGCGACGAGGAGTGCGGTGGCGAGGCGATTCATAGGGACTCGAAATAGGCGGACATTCTCGCGCGCAGTGCGGCGTCTGGCAGCGCGCCGGTGCCGGCGGCGAGGTTGTCGGCCATGTGTTCCGGGTTGCCGGTGCCGGGAATGGCGCAGGTCACGGCGGGATGGGAAACGATCCACTTCAGGAAGAACTGCGCCCAGCTCGCCGCGCCGACCTCCTGCGCCCAGCCGGGCAGCGGCTTGCCGCGCACCTGGCGGAACATCGCGCCTTCCGCGAAAGGCCGGTTGGCGATGACCGCGACCTTCATGTCGCGCGCCAGCGGCAGCAGGCGCTCCTGTGAATCTTTTTCGGCGAGCGAATAGTTGATCTGCAGGAAGTCGACCCCGCCGTTCCTGAGGACCCGTTCCACGTCGGCATAGGCCGAGCGGGCGTAGTGGGTGATGCCGACGTACCTGACACGCCCCTTCGCCTTCCAGTCTGCGAGTGTCTTCGTGTGCACGGCTGCGTCGACGAGGTTGTGGACCTGCATCAGGTCCATGCGCGCCGTGCGCAGCCGCTTGAACGAGGTCTCCATCTGGCGGATGCCCGCGTCCCGGCCGCTGGTCCAGACCTTGGTCGCAAGGAAGAGCTTGCCCGCGAGGCCCGCGCCGGCCACGAGGTCGCCGGTGACGGACTCGGCCGAGCCGTACATCGGCGAGCTGTCGATCACGCGCCCGCCTGCGGTGGCGAACCGGTTTATGACGTCGGCGAGCGGCGCGCGCGCGCCGACGTCGGCGCCCACGTCGAAGGTCTGCCAGGTGCCGATGCCGATCACGGGCAGCAGCTCGCCGCTCGCGGGGATCGCGCGCTCGATCAGCCCGCCGGCCGTGATCGCGGGGGCGGGCTTCATGGCCGCCAGCAACGGCAGGCCGGCGAGGCCGAGGAGGGCACGGCGTCTTGTCGGGTCCATGGAACCATTCTAGCTACCCGGCCCCGCCACCGTCCCGCCCATCGCGGGAGTGGTCGCGGAGCGCGGCATGCTTCCTGCCGAGGTAGAGGCTCACCGCCGTCCACGCCAGCGCCACCGGCACCATCGCGTACGAGATGGCGGGCAGGGACAGGCCAAGCGAGCGCAGCGCGCCGAACACCCATCCCGCGGCGGTGTCGCCGCCCCGGTAAGCCACCGTGTCGATGAAGGACTTGGCCTTGTACTTGTCCTCGCGCGGAACGACCGTGAACAGGGTCTCGCGCGCGGGCTTGGAGATCGCGAATTCGCCGGCGCGGCGGGTGATGCCGAACACGATGAGCACGGCGAGCGTGGGTATCGCGCCGAGCGCGAAGAACCCGGCCACCGACAGGAGCGGCATCAGCGCGAGCAGCCACCCGACCCCGAGCCCGGCGACGAGGCGGGGGAACAGCAGCACCTGCGTGAGCAGCGTGAGGCCGTTGACGACGAGGTCGACGGTGGAGAAGAGCTGCGTGCGCTCTGCGGGATCCGCGATCTCGCGGCCGACGATTTCCACCTGCTGGAAGTACAGCGTGGTCGAGAGCAGCGAGTAGCACAGCAGCCACGCGCACACACCGAGCAGGTAGCGCGAGGCGGCGACGGCCCGGATGCCGGCCAGCACCGAGCCGCCCACCGGCTTTTCCGGGTCTTCTTCCGGCCGGTCGGTGCGTGGATGGAGGCGCGCCCGGCGGGCGAGAAAGTGGATGCAGCCGATCGCCGCGCAGAGCAATGCCGCCGAGACCAGCAGCAGGTTCGCGGTACCGAGCGCCCTTGCCGCGAGCGAGGTGAGCGCCGGGCCCGCGATCGCGCCGAGGCTGCCGCCGGCCGCGATGGCGCCGTACAGGCGCTCGGCCTGTGCACTGGTCCAGAGGTCGGCCATGAAGCTCCAGAACACCGAAACGACGAACAGGTTGTAGACGCTGACCCAGACGAAGAACACCGGCGCGATGCGCGCGGCGGGCACGCCGCCCTCCATCGCCACGCAGAAGCCCGCGAGGTTCAGTGCGAAAAACGCGTACAGCAGGGGCAACAGGCGCGCCCGGGGGAGCTTCGCGCAGAGCCAGCCGTACAGCGGCACCAGCATGAGCATCGCGACGAAAATCGCGGTGAACAGCAAAGGCAGGTCCTTCGCGCCGATGGTGACGGCCATCGTGTCGCGCACCGGCCGCAGGATGTAGTAGCCGGCCAGCAGGCAGAAGAAGTACGCGAAGGACGCGGCCAGCGCCGGCCACTCGTGGCGCTCCGCGGGGATCAATCTGGTCACGGCAGGGGATCGGACGCTGGGCTAAATCCCGATGGTATAGTAGGTACATACCCCCAACGCGATAAGGGACGGACCATGAGCACGGGAGGCTGGATCTTTCTGGCGGTTGTCATCGGGGCGGCCTTCTGGGCGATGTCGATCTACAACGGCCTGGTCGCGCTGCGCAATAGGTTCAAGAATGCGTTCGCGCAGATCGACGTGCAGCTCAAGCGACGCTACGACCTGATCCCCAACCTGGTCGAGGTCGCCAAGGGCTACATGGCGCACGAGAAGGGTACGCTGGAGGCCGTGATCGCGGCGCGCAACGGCGCAGCGTCGGCAGCGCAGAAGGCTGCGGCGGATCCTGCCGACGGCGAGGCAGTGCGCGCGCTTGCAACGGCGGAAGCGGGACTCTCGGGAGCGATGGGCAGGATGTTTGCGCTGGCCGAGGCCTATCCCGACCTGAAGGCCAACCAGAACATGCTCTCGCTGCAGGAGGAGCTCACCAGCACCGAGAACAAGGTGTCGTTTGCGCGCCAGGCCTACAACGACGCCGTGACCGAGTACAACACCAGCCGCGAGAGCTTCCCCGACGTCATCTTCGCCGGGTTCTTCCAGTTCAAGGCCGCCGAGCTGCTGCAGGCGACCGAGAGCGCCGAGGAACGGCAGGCGGTGAAGGTCAAGTTCTAGCGGCGCCGGATCCACGCACGGGACCGGCGTCCCCATGGATTTCTTCCAGCACCAGGACGCGGCGCGCAGGAACACGCGCGTCATGGTGGGCTTGTACCTCCTTGCGGTCGCGGGGGTCGTGGTGGCCGTCGACCTGGTGCTCGGGGTGGCCTACATCGGCGTGTTGGGCGGGGACGTCCTGAACGTTCAATTGATGTCCGCCGTGCCCCGGATCGTCTACCTCGGGGGTGCGGCCGTGACCGTAGCCGTGATCGCCGGCGCCAGCCTCGTCCAGATCTTCCAGCTCCGCGAAGGCGGCAGCGCGGTCGCCGAGATGGTGCGTGCGAGAGCGATCCCGGGAAACACGACCGACCCGCTGGAGCGGCGGCTGCTCAACGTGGTCGAGGAAATGGCGATCGCCTCGGGCGTGCGCGTGCCCAGGGTCTACGTGATGGACGAAGAGCAGGGGATCAATGCTTTCGCGGCCGGTTATGACGTCAGCAATGCGGTGATCGCCGTCACGCGGGGTACGCTCGAAACCCTGAGCCGCGACGAACTCCAGGGCGTCGTGGGCCACGAGTTCAGCCATATCCTCAACGGCGACATGTGGCTGAACATCAAGATGATCGGCGTGCTGGCGGGCATCGTCTTCATAGGGAGCGTTGGCAGCTTCCTGATGCGGGTCAACAGCAACCGGAACAGCAACCGCAGCAGGGACGACGACAAGGGCATGCTGCAGATCTTCCTGGTGGGGCTCGCGCTGTTCCTGATCGGCTACATCGGCATGTTCTTCGCGCGGCTGATCAAGGCGGCGGTATCGCGCCAGCGCGAGTTCCTCGCCGATGCGTCCTCGGTGCAGTTCACGCGCAACCCCGACGGCATCGCCGGCGCGCTGGACCAGATTGGTGCCTCCGGCCGCGGCGCACTGATAGCGAACCGATACGCCGAGGACATGAGCCACATGTTCTTCGGGCAGGGCATCCAGGTCTGGGCGTCGGGCCTGTTCGACACGCACCCCCCGCTCAACGAGCGCATCCGGCGGGTGCGGCCCGGGTTCCAGGCGAGCCGCTACCGCCAAGCGCGCGACCCCGCACCCGCCGCGCAAGCCGGCACGGGCTTCGCTCCGGTGTCCGGGTTCGCCGGCGCGCCCGCGCACGACGGGCAGCGCGCGAGCGATACCGGCGCGGCGTGGGGACGTTCCGCCGGAGAGAGCGCCAAGCTCGTCGGCACGCTCGACGCCGGCAAGGTCGACTACGCGGCGCGGCTGATCTCGCGCCTGACGCCCGAGCTGCGGTCCGCGATGAACGGGCCGCAGGGCGCTACTGCGGTGCTGGTGGCCTCGCTCCTCGCGCCGAAGCAGGAGGTGCTCGAAGGCCAGGTCGCGGCGGTGCGAGCCCTGGGCTGCGGGGCGCTCGCCGATCAGGCGCAAGCGCTCGCCCCGGTGCTCGCCCGGCTCGGGCGCGGATTCGACCTGATGCTGATCGACCTCTGCCTGCCCGCGCTGAAAGCCGCGACCGAGGACGACAAGGGTACGGTGGTCGCCGCGCTTGAGGCGGTCATCCATGCAGACCGCAGGGTGTCCCTGCACGAATTCGTGGTGCTGACGCTGGTGAAGACGCAGCTCGCGCCGAGGCCGAAGCCCGGTTCGGTGAAGACGAAGACGCTCGCGGCATTGCGCCCCGATGCGATCCTGGTCATGTCGCTCGTCGCCTACGCCGGGCGCAGGCCCGGGGCTGACCCGGCGCCGGACCGGGAGGTGGAAGAGGCCTTCGCCGCGGGCGCGGCGGTCGCGGGCATGGCGGACGCGCGCTTGATGCCGAAGGGGGAGTTTTCGCTCAGCGGGGCGGGTGACGCGCTCTCCAACCTCATCGCCGTGGCGCCGCTCGCGAAGGCGGTGCTGGTGAAGGCCCTGTTCGCGATCGTCTCGGCCGACGGCACGATCCGCCTGATGGAGTCGGAACTGATGCGCCTGATCGGCGCGGTGCTCGAATGCCCGCTGCCACCCCTGATCGAGGAGATCGACCCGGCGACGCTCACGGGTTGAGGTGCGCCATCGGCTAAAATGCGGCCTCCATGAGCGCTGCTGTTTCGACTCCCCACTTGAATCCCCGGTTCGAGGCCGGCCAGGCCGGCGCCCTCGCCGCCGCATTGGCCGCGGCGATCTCCGGCGAAGTCCGCTTCGACGCGGGCAGTCGCGCGGTCTATAGCGCCGACGCTTCCAACTACCGCCAGATCCCGATCGGGGTCGTGCTGCCGAAGACGGCCGAAGACGTGCTCGCGGCGCTGCGCATCTGCCGCGACTACGGCGCGCCGCTGCTGCCGCGCGGCGGCGGGACTTCGCAGTGCGGCCAGTGCGTGAACGTAGCGGTGGTGATCGATTTTTCCAAGCACATGGGCAATGTTGTCTCGGTCGATCCGGCGGCCCGCACGGCGCTGGTGCAGCCGGGCACGGTGTGCGACAAGCTGAAGGGTGCGGCGGAAAAGCACGGCCTGACGTTCGGGCCCGACCCCGCCACCCACAGCCGTTGCACACTGGGCGGCATGATCGGCAACAACTCCTGCGGCGCGCATTCGGTGATGGCCGGCAAGACCGTCGAGAACATCGAGGCGCTTGAGGTCGTCACCTACGACGGCGCGCGGTTCTGGGCGGGCCCGACGAGCGAATCTGAACTCGAGGCGATCATCGCGCGCGGTGGCCGGCAGGGCGAGATTTACGCAGGTTTGCGCGCGCTGCGCGACAAGTACGCGGATCTCATCCGCGCGAAATTCCCTAAGATCAAGCGCCGCGTGTCGGGCTACAACCTCGACCAGCTGCTGCCGGAGAACGGCTTCAACGTCGCGCGAGCACTGGTCGGGTCCGAGGGCACCTGCGCCGTCACGCTGCAGGCGAAGACGAAGCTGGTGAAAAACCCGGCCGCCCGCGTAGTGCTGATCCTTGGGTTCCCGGACATCTACGCCGCGGGCGACATCGTGCCGGTGATCCTGGAGCACGGGCCGATCGCCTGCGAGGGGCTGGACGAGAAAATCATCGGCGGCCTGCGCGAGCGGCGCCTCAAGCTCGACGATATCGGGCTCCTGCCCGAGGGCACGGCCTGGCTGATGGTGGAGTTCGGCGCCGACACGAAGGACGCGGCGGTCGCCCAGGCGAATCGCCTCGTGGATGCGGTGGCCGCGCTCAGCCCGAAGCCCAGCACGTGGCTGCTGGAGGACAAGCCGACGATCGAACGCATGTGGACCATCCGCGAGACCGGGGCTTCGGCCACGGCACTGGCGCTGGGGGCAAATGAATCCGACCGGGGTCCCGACCCCGTCGTCGGATGGGAAGATGCGGCGGTCGACCCGCTGCGCCTCGGCGACTACCTGCGCGAGTTCCAGGCGCTGGTCGATTCTTGCGGCTACCGGACTTCGCTCTACGGCCACTTCGGCGACGGCTGCATCCATGCGCGGATCACCTACGACCTGCGCAGCGTCGAGGGGATCGCGCAATGGCGCGAGTTCCTGCGGCGCGCGGCGGACCTCGTGGTCAAGTACGGCGGGTCGCTGTCCGGCGAGCACGGCGACGGGCAGGCGAAGGCTGAGTTCCTGCCGGCCATGTACGGCAAGGAACTGATGGGCGCGTTCCGCGAGTTCAAGGCGCTCTGGGACCCGGAGAACCGCATGAACCCGGGAAAGCTCGTCAACGCGCAGGGGCCTGTGAACGCCGCGCACGAGAACCTGCGCATGGGGCCGGCCTACAAGCCGGTGACGCTTGCCACGAAGTTCACGTTCAAGAGCGACGTGGGCGACGGGTTTACGCGCGCGACGGAGCATTGCGTAGGCATGGGCAAGTGCCGTGCGGCTTCGGGTGGCACCATGTGCCCGAGCTATCGCGCCACCGGCGAGGAGCGGTATTCCACCCGCGGGCGCGCGCGGCTGCTGTTCGAGATGCTGCAGGGCGAGGTCATCAAGGACGGCTGGAAGAGCGAGGAAGTGAAGGAGGCGCTCGACTGGTGCCTCGCGTGCAAGGGTTGCAAGAGCGACTGCCCCACGCACACCGACATGGCCACCTACAAGGCGGAGTTCCTGTCGCACTACTACGAAGGGCGCAGCCGCCCGAGGCAGGCCTGGTCCATGGGCCGCATCGGGGCGTGGGCGCCGCTGGCGGCGAAATTCCCGCGGATCGCGAATTTCTTTACGCAGTCCGCGTTGTTCGCGCCGCTCGCCAAGGGCGTCAGCGGGATCGCGCAGCAGCGCACGCTGCCCGCCTTTGCGACCGAGACCTTCCGCGAGCGGTTCAACGACCTGCACCTGTCGCGCCGCGACCCCGCGCAGGCGCGGGCAGTGCGCCGCGGTGAGCCGGTGATCCTGTGGGCCGACACGTTCAGCAACTTCTTCCGCCCGGAAACGGCGCTCGCGGCGGTCGAGGTGCTCGAAGCCGCGGGATGCCGCGTGACGCTGCCGCCCGAGCGGCTCTGCTGCGGGCGTCCGTACTATGATTTCGGGCTGCTCGACGAGGCGAAGGTTGCGCTTGAACGGATCCTCGGCGCGCTGGGCACGCACATCTACAGCGGTGCGCCCGTGGTCGGCCTGGAGCCGAGTTGCGTGGCGGTGTTCCGCGACGAGCTCGGCAAGCTCTTTCCCGGCGACGAGCGCGCCGAGCGCCTGGCCAGCCAGACGTTCACGCTGGCCGAATACCTGGATCGCATAGACTGGCGGCCCCCGCAGGCGCCGGCGCGCGCGGACGGCTCGCGCCCCAGGGCCCTGCTTCACGGGCATTGCCACCAGAAGGCGGTGCTCGGCATGCAGTCCGAGCTGAAGATGCTGGCGGCGGCCGGGTACGAGGTCGAGGCGCCCGATTCGGGCTGCTGCGGCATGGCGGGCTCGTTCGGCTTCAAGCCCGAGCACTATGAGGCGTCGCAGAAGATCTCCGAGAGCGTGCTGATGCCGAAAGTGCGCGCGGCGGCGCAAGACACGGTGATCGTGTCGAACGGATTCTCGTGCCGCGAGCAGATCGAGCAGGCCGGCGGGCGCAAGACCCTGCATCTCGCGGAAGTGCTGGCTGCCACGCTGGAGGGGCGTTGAGCGTGAGGCAACTCATTGCGGGCTTCCTTCTGGTCGTGGCAACGTCCGCCGGTGCACAGGGAACGGCCGAGGAGCGTTTGTTCCTCGCCATCGAGCAAGGCAAGGAACTGGTGGCCGAAGGCCTGCTGCTGCAGGCGAAGCCCAACCTGGACGCCCGCAATCCTTCGGGCGAGACCGTGCTGCACCGGGCGGTCGAGAAAGGCATGAAGGAACTGGCACAGTCCATCCTCAAGGCCGGCGCCAACCTGCGCGCGCGATCGAGCAGCGGCGAGACTGTGCTGCATCTCGCCGCCATGCATTCCGACCCGGCCATGGTCGCCTTCCTGCTCCTGGCGGGGGCGGACCCGAAGGCCCGCAACGACGAGGGCGAGACGCCCCTGCATTGGGCAGCGCTGTCAGGCAACGCGCCCGCGGGTGCGCTTCTGCTCGAGCGCGGTGCCGACCCCAACATCGCCGACCTGAAGGGCAACCGGCCGCTGCATGCCGCGGCCGATTCCGGGAACATGGCGATGGTGAAGCTGGTCCTTGGGCGGACCGCCGACCCGAAGGCGAAGAATCGCGAAGGCCTCACGGCCGAGGACGTGGCGAACGAGCGCAGCCGGCCCGAGATCGCAGCGCTGCTTGCCAAGGCGGTGGCGCAGCCTGCGTCGGTCGGCGGCAGCAACTATCGCACCATCGACGTGGACGAGCAGCCGAAGGAAAACAAGTACTAGAGCAGTCCCCTCTCCGCGAACGACAGCGTCGCCCGACCCGCGACGATGAAGTGGTCCAGCACCTTTACGTCCACCATGGCCAGAGCCTCCTTCAGCTGGCGGGTCAGCAACTCGTCGGCCTGGCTGGGTTCGGCGACACCGGATGGATGGTTGTGGGCGAAGATGACTGCCGCCGCATTGGCCTTGAGCGCCGCTTTCACGATTTCGCGCGGATAGACGCTGGTCTGCGTAAGCGTGCCACGAAAGAGCTCGTCGGCCGAGAGCACGCGGTGCTGGGCGTCAAGGAAAATGACCACAAATACTTCATGCTCGCGCCCGCCGAGCGTGAGGCGCAGGTAGTCCCGTACGGCCTGCGGTGAGGTGAGGGCGCTGCGGCTGCGCATCTCCTCGCCGAGCGACCGGCGCGTCATTTCGAGGATCGCGGCGAGTTGCGCGAGCTTGGCGCTGCCGAGGCCCTTGACCGTGCGCAACGCGGCCTGGTCCGCGGCCAGCAACCCGCCCAGCCCGCCGAAGCGGGCGAGCATGTCCCGCGCGAGTTCGACCGCGCTCTTGCCGCGGATGCCGGTGCGCAGGAACAGCGCGACCAGTTCCGCGTCCGACAGTACGCCGGCGCCCAGTGCCAGCAGCCGCTCGCGTGGCCGCTCGGCGGCCGGCCAGTGTGAAATCGCCATGCCGAAAGCTTTCCCGTAGAATGCCCCTCCCCTGTAAACGCGCCCGGGCAGAGCAGGATGACACCGCAGAAACGCATACTCCTCGGACTGACTGGCGGCATCGCCGCGTACAAGTCGGCGCTGCTCGTGCGCCTGCTGGTCAAGGCGGGCTACGACGTGCGCGTGGCGATGACCGAAAGCGCGTGCCGTTTCATCACCCCGGTCACGATGCAGGCCCTGTCCGGTCAGGCGGCCTGGACCGACCTGTGGGATGCGCGCATCCCGGACAACATGGGCCACATCGAGCTGTCGCGCGACCGCGACCTGATCGTGGTTGCGCCGGCTTCGGCGAACTTCATGGCCAAGGTCGTGCAGGGTGCCGCCGACGACCTGCTTTCCACCACTTGCCTCGCGCGCGACTGCCCGCTGATGGTCGCGCCCGCGATGAACCGGCAGATGTGGGACAACCCCGCCACGCAGCGCAATGTCGCGCAACTGCGCAAGGACGGGGTGCTGTTCGCAGGCCCCGATGCAGGCGACCAGGCCTGCGGGGAGACCGGCATGGGGCGCATGCACGAGCCCGAGGAGATCTTCGAGGAGATCGAGGCCTTCTTCCAGCCCAAGCTGCTCGCAGGCCGCAGGGTCCTCGTCACGGCCGGGCCGACGGTCGAGCCGATCGACCCGGTGCGCGGCATCACCAACCACAGCTCGGGCAAGATGGGCTATGCCGTCGCGCGCGCCGCGCGCCAGGCCGGGGCCGAGGTGACGCTGGTCAGCGGGCCGACGGCGCTGACCGCTCCTGCAGGCGTGGCGCGCATTGGCGTGCAGACCGCGCAGCAGATGTTCGACGCGGTGAAGAAGGCGGTGGCTTCCGCCGACGTGTTCATCTCCGTCGCCGCGGTCGCCGACTACCGGGTCGCCCGCCAGGCGGGGCAGAAGATCAAGAAGGACGGCAGGAAGGGCATGACGCTCGAGCTGGTCGAGAACCCGGACATCCTCGGCTACGTGGCGAAGCTCCCGAAGCCGCCGTTCTGCGTGGGGTTTGCGGCCGAGACCGAGAAACTCGCCGCGCATGCGATGGAAAAGCGCGCAAAGAAGAACATCCCGCTGCTCGCCGCCAACCTCGCGCAGCACGCGCTCGGCGCAGACGACAACGAAATCACGCTGTTCGACGCAAAGGGCGAGCACCTGCTGGGGCGCGGCTCCAAGATCGACCAGGCCAGGAAGCTCGTCGCGCACGTCGCGCAGATGCTGCCGAGCGGGAAGCGCGGCGGGACCCGATAAGCGTGCGGCGGCTCGACGTAAAGGTCCTCGACGCCCGCCTCAAGGGCAACCTGCCCGCGTACGGCACTCCCGGCGCAGCGGGCCTCGACCTGCGCGCCTGCCTGGAAGCGCCGCTGGTGCTGCAGCCGGGGGACAGCCACCTGGTGCCGGCCGGCATCGCGATCCACATCGGCGACCCGGGATACGCTGCGATCATCCTGCCGCGCTCCGGCCTCGGGGCGAAGCACGGCATCGTGCTCGGCAACCTCACCGGCCTGATCGACTCGGACTACCAGGGGCAGATCTTCATTTCCCTCTGGAACCGCGGCCAGGCCGCCTTCACCGTCAACCCGCTGGAGCGGATCGCGCAGCTCGTGGTCGTGCCGGTGGCGCAGGTGGAGTGGAACGTGGTCGAGGACTTCACCGCCAGCGCGCGGGGCGCCGGCGGGTTCGGGAGCACGGGCAAGGCCTAGCCCAGGGTGTCGGCCCAGATGTTCCTGGCCCAGGCGTCCGCGTAGCCCTTTTCAAGCTCGTTGCGCTGGGCCGAGAGTCCCCCGGCCCCCGCCACCGGCAGCAGCGTCTTCTTCTCCGTGTCGTAGCGATGCACCGAGGTCACGTGCATGGCCTCCTTGTCGCTCACGTAGCTGTAGCAGGTGTTGGCGATCACCGGCTGCGGGTTGACCGGCTGCCCGGTGAGCCGTGCGACGATGGCTGCGGCCGCGATCTTGCCGTGGTTGTTCGCCATGCTCGCGGACTTCGGCATCGCCGCGGCCGACAGCGTGGCGTCGCCGAGCACGTGGATGCCGGGGGCGGCCCTGGATTCCATCGTCAGCCAGTCGACGTCGCACCAGCGGTTGTTGCTGGTGATGAGCTTGGCCTGCGCAGCGATGTTGCCTGCGCGCTGGGGCGGGATCACGTTCAGCACGTCCGCCCTGAAGGTGTCGAAGTCGGTCTTGACGCTGGAGGTCTTAGCCGCGACTTCCTTGACCTCGTGGTTGGGCTTGTACTCCACCAGGCCCTTGTAGAGGTCGTTCCAGGCGGCGAGGAAGAGGCCTTTCTTGGAGACGATGTCCTCGTTGGCGTCGAGGACCAGTATCTTCGACCTGGGCTTGGCCCGCTTCAGGTAGAACGCGATCTGCGAGATGCGCTCGTACGGCCCGGGCGGGCAACGGTAGGGGGCCTTGGGGATCGACAGCAGTACCACGCCGCCGTCCTTCATCGCCTCGAGCTGCTTCCTGAGGGCGACTGTCTCGGGCCCCGCCTTCCACGCGTGCAGCACCGTCTTCTGCGCCTCGGCGTCGTAGCCGGCGATCTGGTCGTGCATGAAGTCGATGCCGGGAGACACCACCAGCCGGTCGTAATTCAGGTCCGCGATCTTCTTCAGCGAGATCTTCTTCTTGCCGGGGTCGATGCCGACGACCTCGTCGTGCAGGACGACCACGCCCTCGTCCCGCAGCTTGCCGTAGCCCATGGTCAGGTCCTCGATGCGGCGCGATCCGCCGAGCACGAGGTTGGACAGGGGGCAGGAGACGAACTGGGTGTTGCGTTCGATCAGGAAAACCTCGATCGCGCCGCCGCCCCACGCGCGGATGTAGCGCGCCGCGGTGGCCCCGCCGTAGCCGCCGCCGACGACGATGACGCGGGCGATGGGCTTCTTCATTTCGGGAGTGCTCGCGCAGCCCGCGAGCACCGCACTCGCGCCGGCGAGCTTGAGGAGGTCGCGCCTCGTGAAAGTCTTGTCCATGGCGGCCCCTTATTTGGCTTTCTGCGCGGCGAAGAACGCCGCGAGCGCATCGATCTGGGGCTCGGTATAGCCCTTGGAGATCTGGTGCATGATGGTCGCGGGGCGCTTGCCGTCGCGGAAGTCGCGCAATTGTTTTGCGATGTAGTCCTTCGGCTGCCCGGCGAGGTTGGGCAGGCCGCCTGCATTCGATCCGTTGGTGCCGTGGCAGACCGCGCACGGCGCGGCGAGGTTGCGGCCGAAGTGGGGGTCGGCATCCTGTGCCGCCGCGCTTGTGCATGCGCTCGCGAGGGCCAGGGCCGCTAGGCTTTTCATCATGGGGGAATCCTCCGGAGGGTCCCGGGTCTCGAAGCCCGGCTGGGGCGAGTGTCCGACGCCGCAAAGCGCGGTGTCAAGGCGCGCTGCGGAAAGGCGAAAAAAAACCGCGGCACGCCGCGGTTTTCCGGGGTGGATCCCCGTCAGACGACGATCGCCGGCTCTTCCTCGAAGCGCAGCACGACCTTGTCTGCGTCGTCGACGTCGATCGTGACCTTGCCGCCGCTGGCGAGCTTGCCGAACAGCAGCTCGTCGGCGAGCGCGCGCCGGATCGTATCCTGGATCAGGCGTGCCATCGGGCGGGCGCCCATCAGCGGGTCGAAGCCCTTCTTGCCGAGGTGCTCCTTCAGCTTCGGCGTGAAGCTCGCCTCGACCTTCTTCTCGTGGAGCTGCTCCTCGAGCTGCATCAGGAACTTGTCCACCACGCGCATGATGATGTCGTGGTCCAGGGCCCCGAAGGAGATCGTCGCGTCCAGCCGGTTGCGGAACTCCGGCGTGAACAGGCGCTTGATCGCCTCCATCTCGTCGCCGGCCTCCTTGCTGGAGGTGAAGCCCATCGTGTTCCTGGACAGTGCCTCGGCACCCGCGTTGGTCGTCATGACGATGACAACGTTGCGGAAGTCCGCCTTGCGGCCGTTATTGTCGGTCAGCGTGCCGTGGTCCATCACCTGCAGAAGGATGTTGAAGACGTCCGGGTGGGCTTTCTCGATCTCGTCCAGCAGCAGCACGGAGTAGGGCTTCTTGGTGATCTGCTCGGTCAGCAGGCCGCCCTGCTCGAAGCCGACGTACCCGGGAGGGGCGCCGATCAGGCGCGACACCGCGTGCCGCTCCATGTACTCGGACATGTCGAAGCGGATCAGCTCGATGCCCAGGCAGTACGCCAGCTGGCGCGCGACCTCGGTCTTGCCGACGCCGGTGGGGCCGCTGAAGAGGAAGCTGCCGATCGGCTTCTGCGGGTTGCCGAGGCCGGAGCGGGCCATCTTGATCGCGCTCGCGAGCGCGTCGATCGCCTTGTCCTGGCCGAACACCACGGCCTTCAGGTCGCGCTCGAGCTTGGCCAGCGCGCTGCGATCGTCGACCGAGACGCTGCGCGGTGGGATGCGCGCGATCTTGGCGATGATGTCCTCGATCTCGGTCTTGCCGATGACCTTCTTCTGCTTGGACTTGGGCTGGATGCGCTGCGCCGCCCCGGCCTCGTCGATCACGTCGATCGCCTTGTCCGGCAGGTGGCGGTCGTTGATGTGGCGGGCCGAAAGCTCGGCCGCCGTGGTCAGCGCCGTGGCGGTGTACTTCACGCCGTGGTGCGCCTCGAAGCGGGACTTGAGGCCCTTGAGGATCTCGACCGTTTCCTCGACCGAAGGCTCGTTGACGTCGACTTTCTGGAAGCGGCGCGACAGGGCGTGGTCCTTTTCGAACACGCCGCGGTACTCGGTGTAGGTGGTCGCGCCGATGCACTTGAGCGTGCCGTTGGACAGCACGGGCTTGAGCAGGTTGGACGCGTCGAGCGTGCCACCCGAGGCGGCGCCCGCGCCGATCACCGTGTGGATCTCGTCGATGAAGAGGATCGCGTGCGGGTTGTCCGCCAGTTGCTTGAGCACCGCCTTGAGGCGCTGCTCGAAGTCGCCGCGGTACTTGGTGCCGGCCAGCAGCGCGCCCATGTCGAGCGAGTACACCGTGCTCTTTTCCAGCAGCTCGGGGACGTTGTTCTCGACGATGCGGCGGGCGAGGCCCTCGGCGATCGCCGTCTTGCCCACGCCGGCCTCGCCGACCAGCAGCGGGTTGTTCTTGCGCCGGCGGCACAGGGTCTGGATGACGCGCTCGAGTTCCTTGTCGCGGCCGATCAGCGGGTCGATCTTGCCGGCAAGCGCCTGCGCGTTGAGGTTCTGCGTGTAGTTGTCGAGCGGGCTGTTGGCCGCGTCGGCCTGGCCCTCCTGCTCGGCTTCCTGCTCGGTCTTGGCCGCCTGGGCCTGCGGCGTCTTGGTGATGCCGTGGGAGATGTAGTTCACCACGTCGAGCCGCGTGATCCCCTGCTGCTGCAGGAAGTAGACCGCGTGGGAATCCTTTTCGCCGAAGATCGCGACCAGCACGTTGGCGCCGGTGACTTCCTTCTTGCCCGAGGACTGCACGTGCAGGATCGCGCGCTGGATCACGCGCTGGAACCCGAGCGTCGGCTGTGTGTCGACCTCGCGCTCCGTGCCGATCCGCGGCGTCTGCTCCGCGATGTGCTGCGAGAGCTGCTTTCTCAACTCGTCGAGGTTGGCGCCGCAGGCGCGCAGCACCTCGGCCGCCGTGGGGTTGTCCAGGAGCGCGAGCAGCAGGTGTTCGACGGTGATGAACTCGTGGCGCTTCTGGCGCGCCTCGACGAACGCCATGTGGAGGCTGACTTCGAGTTCCTGGGCAATCATCTACGTTTCCTCCATCACGCACTGCAGCGGATGCTGGTGTTTTCTCGCATAACCCGCGACCTGCTGGACCTTGGTCGCGGCAATGTCCTTAGGATACACGCCGCAGACGCCCATCCCTTCGCGATGAACCGCAAGCATGACCTGCGTGGCCCGCTCGCGCGACATGTCGAAGAATTTCTGCAGCACCAGCACCACGAACTCCATCGGGGTGTAATCGTCGTTCAGCAGCATAACCTTGAACATGGGCGGCGGCTTGGTTCTCGCTTTCGCCGTCTTGAGTACTGTGTCGTCCTTGAACTGCGCCATAGTGCCGTCTGCCCGTGTCCCGCGCCGCCATGCTCCTGTCGGACACGCCGGCCCGGCCACGGTTCCCCGCACGGATTCAGGATGAACCCCAACCGCTTCATCCTAATCAATGTGCAGGGGCAGCGCAATGTAATATCGGCGCGATCCCGCGCAAATCAAGAGCGGGTTTACACTCCCGGACAAGGGGATACGCGGTGCCCGGCACGCTCTTGACGAGCGGCGCTCGGGCGCGGTAAAAGGCGCCTGTGTTTGGATTCTGGCTGACTGTGACGCCATGGGGAAGGGCGGCGGGGCTGTGAAGTTCAGGCATGGCCCGGGCCCGTGCCCGGATACTCGCTAACCAAGCAAAGGAAGCACCAACTATGGCAACAGGCACCGTCAAGTGGTTCAACGACGCCAAAGGCTTTGGCTTCATCACCCCGGACGACGGCAGCGAAGACCTCTTCGCGCACTTCTCGGCGATCAACATGCAGGGCTTCAAGTCCCTCAAGGAAGGCCAGAAGGTCTCCTTCGACGTGGTGCAGGGCCCGAAAGGCAAACAGGCTTCGAACATCCAGAAAGCCTAGCCGGAACCCAATTCCAATGAAAAAGCCGCCCGAGGGCGGCTTTTTTTTGTGCTGCTTTCGCCGAGGGGGCTACTTGGTGCCCCAGGGCTTGATCGCCGCCTTGAGCTGCTTGTAGCCGTCGAGGTACTTCGGGCGCTTGCCGCCATAGACCGTGTCGAACACCGCGAGCTGGTCGTCGAGCCACTTGGCCAGTTCCTGGTTGCCGGGGTTGGCCGCCTTGTAGGCCTCGTTGATCAGCACGAAGTGGATGCGCGGGTCGTAGGGCTGCTTGGTGCCGCCTTCCGTCTCGTCGCCCGCCAGCAGGCGCAGCAGCATGGCGTCGGCCGAGCCGAGCGTCTGTTCGTAGATCGGCTCGCCGACCATGCGGTACATCACGCTGGTCATGTCCTTGCCGTTCTTCATCGTGAAGCCCATGTCGGCCCAGACCTTGTTCATGTCTGTGCCGGGCTTCACCTTGTCGAGCACCATCTGGCCCCACGCGCGAAGCACGTCGGGCGCGTCGGCCATCAGGTCGGTCAGGCGGTCGCCGTCGAGGTCGGTCGCGTACACGATCGCGCCCTTCTGCTGGATCATGTCGTGCAGCAGCAGGCCGAAGTTGGTGTCGGAGATGTGTTCGTAGATGTCGCCGGACCAGTTCTCCATGCCCGCCTTGAAGTCCTTCGGCAGCAGCGCGACGATGGCGTCGACCTTCTCCTTCTGCTCCTCGTACGCGTCGACCGAGTACTTGCGCTTGAGCTCGAACTTGGTGCCTTTGAGCATCCAGCGCACGATGCCCGCATTGACGGTGTCCTCCTGCGCCTGGGTGGGCTTGGTGGCGACGCGGCCGATCTGCCTGGTGTCGTGGACCATCTTCAGGAACAGGCGCACGGCGTAGCACATGCGGATGCCCGGGGTGTTCATCTCCGAGTGGATCACGCCGGTGGCCGGGTCGACGCCGAACTTCTTCTTGTCCTGCGAGTAGGGCAGGCCGGGCATGAAGCGGATGCTGGTGATCGTGCCGTATGGGCGCACGTTGCAGTAGACGCCTGCGGCGGTGCGCAGCGGCGCATTGGCCGACTTGCCTGCGACGACGACCTTCTTGCCGCCTTCGTTGACCATGAAGTCGCCGGCCGTTGACCACTTCAGCGAGGTGTAGTCGAGCTTGCCGAACCAGTCCAGCGACGCGAGCTTCGTGTCGTGGCGGAACTGGGCCATCATCGGCACGCCGAGGAAGGGCAGCCCGAGGACGTCCAGCGCCATCAGCGTGCCGTTCAGCGCGAACATGTCGGTGAACGCGTGCGCGACGGGCTTCACGCCGCCGGCGGCGTTGCCGCCTTCCCAGATGATCGCATCCGAAAGTCCGCGCGGCTGCGCCTTGGAGCGTTTGTAGATGCCGTCGAGCATCTTGAACAGGTCGCCGTTCTGTTCTTCCTGGGCGATCTTCAGCAGGTCGAGTGTGGTGGTCATGGTGCGGGAACCCCGGTGAGGTGGGAGGGAGGAGGAAAAGATATATTATATAAGAGTTCGGGGCCGGGTCTTCCGTGCCCCTAGAGCGGCATCAGTTTCAGCACGAACGCACGCTCGGCAAGCCAGACCGCGGCAACCAGCGCGATCAGCGCGGAACCGCCGGCGAAAATGATACGCCGGTACACCGGCGTGCGGCGCAGGGCGTAGGCCACCGGCAGGAACAGACCGACGATCGCCAGCTGCCCCGTCTCCACGCCGAGGTTGAACCCAACCAGTGCAAGCGCTAGGGCATCGCGCGGCAGGCCGAGGTCGGCCAGCACGCTGGCGAAGCCGAACCCGTGGACCAGACCGAACCCGAACGCCACCGCCCAGCGCCGCCCTGCGACCACCGGCCACAGGTTGTTCAGCGCGGCCAGCACCACGGACAGCGCGATCGTCGATTCGACGAGGCGCGAGGGCAACGAGATCACCGACAGCGCGGCGAGGCTCAGCGTGATCGAGTGCGCCAGCGTGAACGCGGTGACGATCCGCAGCACATCCCAGAACACCGGCGCGAAGCGCCCGGCCGGTTCCCAGCCCCGGCCCCTGAAGACGAACACCGCCGGCAGAAGCAGCGACACCAGGAAAAGGATGTGGTCGAAGCCGATCAGGATGTGCCAGACGCCCTCGCGGCCGTAGTCGAGGAACTGCCCCAGCCGCGAGGTGGCCGCGAGCTTGAACGACTGCCTGGGCCGCTCGGGACCGAGGATGGCGGTGAGGGTGCCGTCCACGTGACTGACGCGCAGCAGCCCGCGGTGCGAGGGATCGAGGTCGAAGAACAGGGTGTAGTCGACCTCGATTGCCTTGGGTGCGGGTCCCCTCGGGCAGGCGATCGAAAAGCGCATCACCGCATACGCGCCGTCGCTGTGCTCGTCCACGAGGTGCGCCGTGGGTGCCAGCGCGCAGCGCTCGCCGTCCGCCGACACCGCGAGCCTCGCCAGTGCGTACGCGGAGATGTCCGCGTGCTTCGCGCGCAGTTCGCCCCAGGTGACCTCGCCATCGCCGTTTTCGTCGAGGCCGAGGGCAAAATCGAGGTCGCGCAGAGCGATGTCCCACTGGCCGGCGAGGCCGCTTTCGGCCGCGACGATCGCGAGGTAGCTGTCGCTGGGCTTGTGCGCGCGGGCGGAGGGTGCGGCGAACGCCAGCGCGGCCGCGAACAAGGCGCAAAGCAGGGCCTTCATTTCACCAGAGCCCTCACGCCGGCCGCGACGCGGTGCAGCGCCGTGTCCTCGTAGCCGGACTGCTCCAGCCAGTCGAGCGCGGGTTGCGCCGTGGCGCGGTCCTTCGCGGCAAGCGCGGCCTCGAGGAGGATCGCGGCGTCACGCGGCTCGCGCTGGGTTTTCCAGTTTTCGGCGGCGAGCCTGACTGCGCCGGCCGGGTCGCCTTTCAGGTACAGGCGGAACCGCGCCTCTTCCTGCAGGTGCAACTGCTCCCCCCGCATCCCGGCCTCCGAGAACCGGTCGTCCAGGGCCTGGATGCGCTGCGCGGCCGTCGGGGCGCCGAGGGCCTTGTCGGCAAGCGCCAGGCGCAGGAGCAGCGTGTCTGCTCGCGCCCAGTCCTTCAGCAGGGCGGCGACCTCGCCGGGGCGGTTCTGGTCGAGCAGGAAGTCGCCGAATGCGGCGAGCAGGAAATTGTCCGTGACGCCCAGCGCCAGGGCTTCACGGAAATGCCCTTCTGCAAGCTTCGGTTCACCGAGCCTGCGTGCCATTTCGGCCAGGCGGGTCAGGTTCCACAGCTTCGAGTCCGGCGTAGCGCCCGGGCTGCGGCGCAGCGCGGCCAGCAGGCGCTCGTAAGCGGCTTTCACTTTCCCGGTTGTGGCGTCCACGTAGGCGATGCAGCCTGCAGCGAACAGATCGCTCGCGTGCGGTGCAAGGGCTTCGCATTCGGCCCGGGCTTCCGGGTACTTCGCCTGCACCATGAAAATCGCCGCGCGCCAGGAATGCGCCTCGACATTCGCGCGGTCTGCATCCACCACGATCGCAAGGTCCGCAAGCGCGCCCGCGAAGTCGTGCCTGTACTGGCGCAGTTTCGCGCGCACGAGGCGCAGCGCAGGCGGGATGGCGTTCCCGGTTCCCCAAGGGCGCAGGGCCGCTTCTGCGTAACCGATGTAGCGCGGATCCCCCTCGGCCATGGATAGGTCGAAGTAGCGGTCGGCCAGAGCTTCGGCCAGGGCGGGGTCTTTGGGATTGGCGGCAAGCCCGGCGCGCAACCCGCGCAATTCGCGGGCGACCGGGTCCGCCGGCTTGATCGGCAGCCTCTCCAGCACCTGGCTGTCGCTCGAAGGCGTGTACGGGGCGGCCAGGGCCGGGAGAACGCTGCAGAGTAAGCCGGCGAGGGCCAGCCGGAAGGGGCGGAGGGACATGAAACCGAACAGTCAAAACAACAGGTTATCACTATTGTTAAACCCATTCCCTCTGACATAGAATGGGTACGTGGGTTCGCCCACATGGGAGGCAAGACGGGAGAGAGGCCGGAAAACCGGTCCACAAGAAAGCCGAACGGCCGCAGGCTGGGCCCGCGAGGCGCGACCGACTCGTTACGCCGCACCCTTTACCCAACTAACGAGGAGATCGCCATGAAAAAGATTCTTTCCCTGATCGTTGCCGGCATGTTCGCGGCTGTCAGCTTCAGCGCGCTGGCCGCCGACGACAAGAAGGGCGAAGTGAAGTCGAAGGATGGCAAGGCCGTGACCACCAAGGACGGCAAGAAAGTCGAAACCAAGCAAGAGAAGAAGAAGTAATTTTCGAGAATTCTTCCAAAGCATTGATTTTAAATAATAAAACGTGCACCAAGGAAGCGGCAGGCGTCTGACGCACTGCTGTCAACCGAGGGAAGCCAAGCGCGTTATCTGGACTTGGCGGGTTCGCCCGCCGATTTAAACCAACAACCCTGCTAAGGATTACAAAATGCAAAAGCTGCTGTCGATCGTTATCGCCGCCATGTTCGCCTCCGTGAGCTTCACCGCCGTTGCCGCCTCGCACGCCGGCGCGCAGAAGGACGACAAGAAGATGGAAAAGAAAGGCGACATGAAGAAGGACGACAAGAAGATGGAAAAGAAGGAAGAGAAGAAGAAGTAATTTCTCTTCAGTTCGGATGAAAGGCAGGGTATGTTTCCCCTGCCTTTTTTCTTTTGGAGCCCCATAAGCGCCATGCGCAAGCTAACGATCCTGGCCTGCCTCGCCCTGCTGCCGGCCCTGGTCCTGGCGCAGCAGCTGCCGCGCACCGAACTGACGGCGGGCATGCACCTGATCCGCGCCGAGGTGGCCGATAACTTCGTCACCCGGATGCAGGGCCTCATGCACCGCCCGTCGATGGGCGCCAACGAGGGGATGCTGTTCATCTTCGACGAGCCCGGCATCCAGTGCATGTGGATGAAGAACACGCTGATCCCGCTGTCGGTCGCCTATCTCGCCGACGACGGCTCGATCGTCAACGTCGAGGACATGAAGCCGCAGACCGAGGACTCGCACTGTGCGAAGAAGCCGGTCCGCTATGCCCTCGAGATGAACGTCGGCTGGTTCGCCTCCAAGGGGCTGAAGCCAGGGGCAAAGCTGCGCGGCCTCGAGAAGGTCAAGCCCAGGTAACTCCCGCTCGGCCCGTCAGTGGACGTGGCGGTGGTGGATGTCCGGGTAGTGCGGGTGGCTGTGCGCCATCGGTGCATGCCGGTGCGGGTGCAAGTGAGGTTCCGTCCCGTCCCAGTCGAAGTCATGCTCGTGACGATGGTGCTCGTCGTGGGCGTGGCGGTGTGCATGCTCCATCGATTCATGCGCGTGCGGGTGCTCATGCCGCTCGCTCACATGCAGCCAGACGCCAAGCGCCATCAGCGCCGCGGCCGCCCAGAAGAGCGCGCCCGCGGGTTCCCCCAGCGCGACGATCGCCAGCGTGATGCCCACGAACGGCGCAATGGAGAAGTAGGCGCTGGTCCGGGCGGCACCCAGGTCACGGAGCGAGACGACGAACAGCACCAGGCTCAAGCCGAAGCCGGCGAACCCGACGCCCATGGCCGCGAGCGACGCCGGCGCCGACGGGAGCGATGCGCCGGTCGCCCCGGCGATCGCGAGGTTGGCGACGCCCGCGACACATCCCTTGAGCGCCGCGATGGACAGAGCATCGCCCGCGGAGATCTTCCGCGTCAGGTTGTTGTCGATGGCCCAGAAGAGGCAGGCGCCGGTCACCAGCAGTGCCGCTCCGTCGATTCGACCGACCTCTCCCTGCCCAATGGACAGCAGTGCACCGCCTGCGACGATGAGCGCCATGCCGGTGGCGATCCGCCGGTCGAAATTCTCGCGGAACACGAACCATGCGATCAGCGCGGTGAAGACGCCCTCCAGGTTGAGCAGCAACGAGGCCGTCGTGGCCTGCGTGCGCGCGAGGCCGAACATCAGCATCGCGGGCGCGGCCACGCCGCCGGCGAGGACGGCGCCGGCCAGCCAGGGCAGGTCGGCTTTCACGATGCCCAGCGGCACACTGCGGCCTGCCATGCGCCGCACGAGGAGCCAGGCCGCCAGGCCGAGGCCGCTGCCGGCGTAGAGCAGTCCCGCCAGCGCGAACGGAGCGATGTCGACGCCCAGCGCCTTGGCCGCGGGCGTGCTCGCCCCGAACAGCGCCGCCGCGGCGAGGGCGCCGGCGACCGGCCAGTTGCGGCGTGCGCCCATGCGGGATCAGCGGCCGAAGAACACCGCCGAGTGGGGGCCGGCGGCCATGAAGAAGAGCAGGGGGAAGGACAGCACGAGGTTTGCGCGGGACACGATAAAGGCCGTGCGTCTCGCTCGAGCCTTCTCGTCCTCGGTTGCGGGTACCAGGCCGAGCGCTTTCTTCTGGTTGGGCCAGATCAGCGCCCACACGTTGAAGAGCATGAGCGTTCCCAGCCAGGCGCCGATCCCGATCGGCAGGTAGGCGGGCTGCAGCGTGAACGCGGCGACGAAGTGCTTCCCGAGCAGTGCGGCCCCCGAGAGCCAGGTCAGCACGGCGGCCCAGCGGAACCAGAACAGTGCGCGCGGCGCGACGTGCTTGCCGATCCCGGCCGCGGTCCCGTCGGCCTGGGCGTCCTTCATCGCCTGGGCCTGCACGACATTGAAGTAGTAGAGCAGGCCCAGCCACATGACGCCTGCCATCAGGTGGAGCCAGCGGGAAAGCGCGGGGACGTAGTCCATTTCAGCCTCCCAGCGCCAAGCGCGCGATCGCGTACAGGACGATCGTGAGCAGCACGCCGCAGATCGCGGTGCCGGTGAGCGAGTCGAGCGGGTTCTTCATGGTGTCCTCCTCCAAACAATAACCCCCGCGCGGGGCGGGGGTCGACGGTGCTGCCTGCAAGGCCTCGCTTTCAGCCGAAATTCTTGGCTGCGAAGTCCCAGTTCACCAGGCTGTTCAGGTAGGTCTCGACGAATTTGGGGCGCGCATTGCGGAAGTCGATGTAGTACGCGTGTTCCCACACGTCGATCGTGACCAGCGGCTTGTCCGCGCCGGTCAGCGGGGTGGCGGCGTTCGAGGTGTTCACGATGTCCACCGACCCGTCGGCCTTCTTGACGAGCCAGGTCCAGCCGGAGCCGAAGTTGCCCACGGCGCTCTTGGTGAAGGCTTCCTTGAACGCATCGTAGGAACCGAATTTCTTGTCGATCGCCGCCGCAAGCCCGCCCGAGGGCTTGCCGCCGCCGGCCGGCTTCATGCTGCTCCAGAAGAAGGTGTGGTTCCAGACCTGCGCGGCGTTGTTGAAGATGCCGGCCGAGGACTTCCTGATGATGTCCTCGAGGCTGGCGTTCTCGAATTCTCCGCCCTTGATCAGGTTGTTCAGGTTCGTCACGTAGGCCTGGTGGTGCTTGCCGTAGTGGAATTCGAAGGTTTCCTTGGAGATGTGCGGCGCGAGCGCATCCATGGCGTAGGGCAGCTGCGGGAGTGTGTGTTCCATTCTGGGCCTCGGTGTTGGGGAATTGCGGGACAGAGGGCGGATTCTAGGGGAACTCGCCTGCCGCTGACAATGCGGGAATTCGGCACCCGCGACGGCCTATCCTCCCGCCGGGCGTCCGGCCGCGGCGGCCTCCGCCTCGAGCGCGCGCAGCGCCTCGGCTTCGCTGGCATGGAAATTCCCCGCCCCGATCCGGTCTGCAAGCCCTGTGCGCTCGAGTACGGCGCGCACGTGGGGTTTGACCGCGCTGAAAACCAGCACGATGCCCTTCTTGCCGAGGCCCTCGACCAGCGACGACAGCATTTCGACCCCTGAGGCATCGAGGTCATTGATCGCGCGGCAGGATACGAGCACGCAGCGCAGGCCCGCGCAGTCTTGTTCCAGCTTCAGAACCGCGTTCTCGAAGTACGAGACGTTGACGAACACCAGCGAGGCGTCGAAGCGCACGATACCGACTTTGTCGCGCAGCGCAGGCGGCAATGCCGCGGCGCCCGGTTCCCCCCCCGGGCCTGACGGCCCCGGCACGACCACCGCCATGCTGGGCCGCATACGGCTGTAGATGAACAGGCCGAGCGAAACCAGGATGCCTGCGAAGATGCCGTTCTGAATCTGCGGGGCGAACGCGAGCGTGGCGGCAAAGGTGACGCCTGCCGCGATGGCGTCGTCGCGGCCCGCGCGCCAGGCATTGCGCAGGCTGCGCAGGTTGATGAGGTTGGTGAGCGCCATGATGATGATCGCGGCGAGCACAGGCTGCGGCAGGTATTTCAGCAGAGGCGTGAAGAAGAGCACGGTAAGCAACACGCAGCACGCGCAGACGATCGAGGAGACGGCGGTCCGAGCATTGGCCGCGAGGTTCAGCGCCGAGCGCGAAAACGACCCGCTGACCGGCATGGTCTGCGACAGCGCGGCGGCGACCTTAGCGAGGCCCTGCCCTATCAGTTCCTGGTTCTCGTCCCAGCGCGACGCCGTCTTGATTGCGGCGATCTTGGCGCTCGACATCGCCTCCATGAAGCTGATCACCGCCACGACGAAAGCTGCGGGCAGCAGCTTCACCCAGGTGTCCCAGTCGAACGCCGGCAGCGCAAAGGCGGGCAGGCCTTCGGGAATGTCGCCGACGATGCGCCCACCGGTGTCGCCGTAACCCGACGCGTAGCTCGCGAACGTCAGCAGCGCCGCCGTGACCAGGACACCGGGCCACTTCGGGGCGTACCGTCGGAACGCGACCAGCATCGCCAGCGCGGCGATGCCGAACATGAACGAGCGCGGGTGCGCATGCTGCGCATCGGCCACCACGTACCAGGCGTCGGTCACGATATGGCCTGTCCCCGGCGAGGCCGCCCCCACCAGCGTGGGGATCTGCGACAGCGTGATGAGTATCGCGGCCGCGTTGACGAACCCCATCAGCACCGGGTGCGACAGCAGGTTCATCAACACTCCCAGGCGCATCACGCCGAACGCGAACTGGAACAGGCCCGAGAGCAGGGCGACCACCACCGCGCACGCAATGTACTGGGGCGACCCTGCAGCCGCGATGCTCGCGATGCTCGCGGCCGTCAGCAGCGAAGTCAGCGCCACCGGCCCGGTAGAGAGCTGCGCGGAGGACCCGTACAGGGCGCCGATCACGGTCGGCACCAATGCGGCGTAGAGTCCGTAGAAGGGCGGCAATCCGGCGAGCTGCGCGTAGGCGAGCGACTGCGGGATCGCGACCAGCGCCACGGTGATCCCGGCGAGCGCGTCCACGCGCAGCGTAGAGCCGCTGATCTTCGGCAGCCACGCGAGGAAGGGGAACAGGCGAAGCAGGAGGGGGGAGGGCGCCACTGTCCGGGTTCGGGCGGGAAGGCCCGCATGTTTTCGAGTATCTTAGCAGCACCCCGAATTCAGACGATGCGCGACCCGTCGCGCGCGCCGCATGCCGACCCTCGCCGCCAACCTGTCGATGCTGTTCACCGAGCAAGCTTTCCCCGATCGTTTTGAGGCGGCGGCGAAAGCGGGTTTCCGCCATGTCGAGTACCAGTTCCCGTACGACTTCGACAAGGATGTAGTCGCGGCGCGCGCGCGCGACGCCGGCGTCGGAGTGGTCCTGCACAACATTCCGTCCGGCAACGCGGCGAAGGGGGACCGCGGCATCGCGTGCCTTCCCGAGCGCGTGGAGGAGTTCCGCGAAGGCGTCGGGCGCGCGGTCGCGTACGCGCTTGCGGCCGGCTGCCCGAAGCTGAACTGCCTGGCAGGGGTGGTGCCGGAGGGGGCGCCGCCGGAGCGCTATCACCGCACCTTCGTCGATAACCTGCGCTTCGCCGCGCGAGAGCTCGGCACGGCGGGTCTTACGCTGGTGATCGAGCCGATCAACACGCGCACCGTGCCGGGGTTTTTCCTCAACGGCTCGGCGCAGGCGGTCGCGATCCTCGACGAGGTGGGCGCGGACAACGCATTCATCCAGTACGACCTGTTCCACATGCAGATCATGGAGGGGGACCTCGCGATGACGATGGCGCGCCTGCTGCCGCGCATCGGCCACATCCAGATCGCCGACGTGCCCGCGCGCCACGAGCCGGGTACCGGCGAGCTCAACTTCGGCTTCCTGCTCGCGGAGATCGACCGGCTGGGCTACGAAGGAGCGGTGGGCTGTGAGTACAATCCCGCCAAGGACACGCTGTCCGGCCTCGCCTGGGCCGCCCCCTACCTGGAAGCCTGAATGGGCGCCGAAGACCCCTTCGACAAGGACCACCCCCGCATCGATCCCGCACGGCAGCGCGAGGTGGTCGCGGCGCTGCGCGCGTTCATGCCGGCGCACGCGGTGCTCCATCGCGAGGAGGAAACCCGGCCCTTCGAGTGCGACGGATTGTCGGCCTACCGGCAACTTCCCATGGTGGTCGCGCTGCCCGAGACCGAGGCGCAGGTGGCGCAGGTGCTCCGGACCTGCCATGCGATGCGCGTGCCGGTGGTGCCGCGCGGCGCAGGCACGGGCCTTTCAGGCGGGGCGCTGCCCTCGGCCGAGGGCGTGCTGCTCGGCATGGCCAAGTTCAACCGCATCCTGTCGATCGACCCGCATGCGCGCACGGCGCTCGTGCAGCCGGGCGTGCGCAACGCGGCGATCTCGGAAGCGGCCGCGACCCACAAGCTCTATTACGCCCCCGATCCTTCCAGCCAGATCGCCTGCACGATAGGCGGCAACATCGCCGAGAACTCCGGCGGCCTGCATTGCCTCAAGTAC
This sequence comes from Burkholderiales bacterium, assembly GCA_965279075.1. Classification (GTDB taxonomy): domain Bacteria; phylum Pseudomonadota; class Gammaproteobacteria; order Burkholderiales; family SG8-39; genus SZAS-79. The sequence continues at coordinate 622,811 of CBDIHI010000012.1, forward strand.
GGCCTGACGGTCCACAACGTGCTGCGCGTGCGCGGCTACACGGTCGAGGGCGATCCGGTGGAGTTCGGCTCGGATGCCCTCGATTCGCCCGGCTACGACCTGCTGGCGTTCGCGATCGGGTCGGAGGGCATGCTCGCGGTGACGGTCGAGGCGACGGTGAAGCTGGTGCCCAGGCCCGAGGTGGCGCGCGTGATCATGGCGTCGTTTGCGCAGGTCGAGACCGCCGGCAACGCGGTGGCCGACATGATCGCCGCCGGTATCATCCCGGCGGGGCTCGAGATGATGGACCGGCCGGCGACGCACGCGGTCGAGGAGTTCGTGCATGCGGGCTACGACCTCGACGCGGCGGCGATCCTGCTGTGCGAATCCGACGGCACGCCGGAGGAGGTCGAGGAGGAGATCGGCCGCATGAAGGCGGTGCTCTCCCGCTCCGGCGCAACGCAGTTGCGCGTCTCGGAGAGCGAGGCGCAGCGCCTCAGGTTCTGGGCCGGGCGCAAGGCCGCGTTCCCGGCGGTCGGCCGCATCTCGCCCGACTACTATTGCATGGACGGGACGATCCCCAAGAAGCGCCTGGGCGAGATGCTCGGCTTCATCGCGCAGATGGAGAAGAAATACGGCCTGCGCTGCCCGAACGTGTTTCATGCGGGCGACGGCAACCTGCATCCGCTGATCCTCTACGACGCCAACGACCCGGAACAGCTGCATCGCACCGAGGCTTTCGCCGGCGAGGTGCTCGAGAAGTGCGTCGAGGTCGGCGGGACCATCACCGGCGAGCACGGCGTCGGCATCGAGAAGATCAACCAGATGTGCGTGCAGTTCGGCACGAAGGAGATCGAACTCTTCCTTGCGTTGAAGCGCGCGTTCGACCCGCACGGCCTGCTCAACCCGGGCAAGAACATCCCGACGCTGCATCGCTGCGCGGAGTACGGCCGCATGCACGTGCGCGGCGGCCAGCTGCCCTTCCCCGACCTGCCGCGGTTCTGAGATGCAGGCAGCCTTCGACCGGATTGCGGAGCGGGTACGCGCGGCGGCGGCTGCGGGCACGGGCCTGCGCCTGCGCGGTGGCGGCACCAAGGATTTCTACGGCGGGCCGCTGTCGGGCGACGTCCTCGACCTGCGCGAATACGCCGGCATCACCAGCTATGAGCCCAGCGAACTGGTGGCCACCGCCCGCTGCGGCACGCCGCTTGCCGAGTTCGAGGCGGCGCTGGCCGCCAACCGGCAGATGCTCCCGTTCGAGCCGCCCCACTTCGGCCCCGGCGCCACGCTGGGCGGGTGCGTAGCGGCAGGGCTCGCCGGCCCGCGCCGCGCCGCCAACGGCCTCTATTACGGGGCTGCGCGCGACTACGTGCTCGGCTGCACGCTGATGGACGCCAGTGGCGGGGCGATGCGCTTCGGCGGGCAGGTCATGAAGAACGTGGCGGGCTACGACGTGTCGCGGCTGGCGACCGGGTCCATGGGCACGCTCGGCGCGATCCTCGAGGTGTCCCTGAAAGTACTGCCGATGCCGGTGGCGGTCGCCACGCTGCGGTTCGCCGTCGACGAGGCCGGGGCGATCCGGCGCCTCAACGACTGGGGCGGCCGGCCGATTCCCGTGAGTGCGAGCGCGTGGGAGGCAGGCGCGCTTGCGGTAAGGCTGGAAGGCGCGGAGGCCGCGGTCCACTCCGCGTGTGCGTCTCTTGGCGGCGAACGCGTCGAGCCATCGCAGGCCGATGCGTACTGGCAGGGATTGAGGAACCACACGGCGCCATTCTTCGCTTCATCATCGGGGCCGTTGTGGCGCGTATCGGTGCCGTCGACGATACCGCCCATCGCGCCGGCCGGCGGATCGCTGTTCGAGCAACTGGTCGAATGGGGCGGCGCGTTGCGCTGGTGGAAGACCGACGCCGATGCGTCCGCGGTGCGTCGGGCGGCCAAGGCGGTCGGCGGTCACGCGACGCTGTTTCGCGGCGGCGACAAGTCCGCCGGGGTGTTCACGCCGCTCGATCCGGTGGCAGCGCGCCTGCACCGCAACGTAAAGGCCGTATTCGACCCGGCCGGAATCTTCAACCGCGGCCGGATGTACCCGGAATGGTGATGCGCGCACTCGCGACGGATCAGGACGCGCCTGCTATCCGCTTGTGCAGGGCCTCGGCGCGCGCATGGGCGAAACTGGCCAGCGCCGAATCGGGGTACCGGCCCACGAGCGACAGGTACAACCCGCGCGCCACCGGCTCGGCGCCTGCGGCGGCCGCCAGGCCGGCGACTTCGGCGAGGCGCTTCTGCGCGGCCGTCGTATCCCCCAGGGCCACGGCTGCGGCGTGCAGCGCCCAGGCGGCGTCGGCGAAAGCCTGCCGCTCCAGCAACGCCGTGCCGACCTTGTTCCAGGTCGCGGCATCGATCGCCATTTCATGGCGCAGCGCCGAGTATTCGTGCAGCAGCGCGATGGCCAGCGTCAGGTCGCCGCTGCGTACCGCGAGCGAGAGCGATTTCGAGGCCATGACCGGCCGGGTTAGGCCGGAGGGCTTCGCTGTTTCGGGAGCTTCGGTCCGAGGCTCCGGCATGACCGGCTTGCCGGGTGTTTCCCCAGCCGCCTGCAGGAAGGCGGCGAATCGTTCCTCGTCGCTCGGGCGCGTGCGCTTGCCCGCGCGCCAGTCGACGAAGGCGTATCCCGCGATCGCGATGAACGGCGCGACGAAAGCACCCAAGACGCCGTACACGGCGAAGCCGGCGGCAATGGCGAGCGTAAGGATGACGGTCCAGTTCCGGCGGCGCATGGCGCGGGGGCCCCGAGGGTTCCGAGTCTGTTCCGCCGCACTATAGCCGCAACGCCGCCCGCCCTCCACACGACAGAGACACCGACCCCATGCAGACCAGCCTGGCCGATTTCATCCGCGACACGCCCGAGGGGCGCGAAGCCGACGCCATCCTGCGCAAGTGCGTGCACTGCGGATTCTGCACGGCGACCTGCCCGACCTACCAGTTGCTGGGCGACGAGCTCGACAGCCCGCGCGGGCGCATCTACCTCGTCAAGCAGGCGCTGGAGGGCGCCGAAGTCACCCGGCAGACGCGGCTCCACCTCGACTGGTGCCTGACCTGCCGCGCGTGCGAGACCACCTGTCCCTCGGGCGTGGAGTACGGGCGCCTCGCGGACATCGGCCGCAAGGTGGTCGAAGAGCGCGTCCCGCGCAGCGGGTTCGACGCGCTGCAGCGCGCCGCCCTCTGTGCCGTGCTGCCGAACGCGAAGCTGTTCGGCGGGCTGCTGGCACTGGGCCGTGCCCTGCGCCCGCTGCTGCCCGCCGTGCTGCGCGACAAGGTGCCCCCGCCGGCCGCGCCCGCAGGCGAGTGGCCTGCGCCCCGCCACGCGCGCAGGATGCTGGTGCTGGCCGGTTGCGTGCAGCCGTCGATCGCGCCTTCGATCAATGCGTCGGCCGCCCGGGTGCTCGACCGCCTGGGGATTTCGCTCCTCGAGGCGCCCGGTGCGGGCTGCTGCGGCGCCGTGCGCTTCCACCTCAACCGGCAGGACGAAGGCAAGGAGGACATGCGCGCGCTGGTGGACGCCTGGTGGCCGCACGTCGAGGCAGGGATCGAGGCGATCGTGATGACTGCAAGCGGTTGCGGCTCCAGCGTGAAGGAGTACGGCCACCTGTTGCGCAACGACCCGGCCTACGCGTCAAGGGCCGCCCGCGTGTCGGCGCTGACGCGCGACCTGTCCGAGGTGGTCGCGGCGGAAGGCGGGCAACTGGCGGCGGCGCTCGCCGGGCTTCCCGCAGCGGCGCGCAAAGTGGCCATCCATTCCCCTTGCAGCCTGCAGCACGGCCAGCAGGTCCGTGGCGGCGCCGAAGCGGCGCTCGCGGCGGCCGGGTTCGAGGCGCTCACTGTCGCGGATGCGCACCTGTGCTGCGGGTCCGCGGGCACCTACTCGATCCTGCAGCCGGAGTTGTCGAAGCGGTTGCGCGCCAACAAGCTCGCGGCGCTGGAGGCCGGGGCGCCCGCGGCGATCGCCACCGCCAACATCGGCTGCCTTGCCCACCTGCAGTCGGGCACCGCGACGCCGGTGCGCCACTGGGTGGAACTGCTGGATGCGCATCTGTCCGGCCACGTTCCCGCCTCCAGGCCTATACACGAAACGGTATAAGGATCGCCGTTTGAGCGGCTCCTGGCGCGGTGTTCTGGAATAAAAGTCCGGAAATTGTGTTCGCCGTGGAATGTCGAACGGAGTAAGGCAGGGCATGGATCACTCAGACTTCGACCGGGCGCGCATCGCGCACCTTTTCCGCACGGCGGTGCCGCTCTACGTGGCCTCGCCGGTCTATGTGTGCATGCTTGCGCTCGTGCTGTGGGACGCCGCGACGGCGGTCCCGCTGGCGGCGTGGATTGCCACCGCGCTGGCGGCGACGGCGGCGCGGTTCGCGATCCAGCGCGGGTACCTGCGCGGCGGGGAGGCGGACCCGTTCACCTGGGAGCGGCGCTTCGCGCTCGGGGCGCTCGCGTCAGGGGCCGTCTGGAGCGTGGCGCCTCTGGTGCTCTTCGCCGACGCGACCCTGATCGGGCAGGTTGCGATCATTTTCGTGGGTGGTGGCGCGCTGATCGGCGCGGCGGGCCTGTACGCGGCGAGCCGCATGTCGTTCATCGCGTTTTCCGCGCTGCCGTTGCTGGCTTCGATCGGGATTCTGGGCACCCGGCCGGACGCGGCGTACCAGGCGATGGCGGGGATGCTGCTGATCTTCTCGGCCATCCTCTACCTCGTCTATTCGCAGGTGCGCGGCAGCGTCGAGTCGTCCCTGCGCATGAAGCTCGAGAACGAGGCTCTCGCCCGGGAGCTCGCCGAGAGCGAAAGCCGGCTGAGCGACGCCATCGAGAGCGCGCCCGACGGCATCGCGGTCTACGACGGCGAGGACCGCCTGGTGGCCTGCAACGCCGAGTACGCCGCGCTGTACGCGCCGGGGCGCTCGCCCGATGCGCTCGCCGGCACGCCCTTCCGGACGATCGCCGAAGCGGCGTTCGACGTTGCCGAAGTCGTTCCCGAAGAGCAGGCGCAGGACCGTGAAGGCTGGATCCGGCAGCGCATGCAGCGCCACCTTTCCGGCGGCGGCATGCGCCAGTTCCGCACCCGGGACGGGCGCTGGATGCAAGGCAAGGCGGTGCGCACGCGCATGGGCGGGATCGTGGTTGTCGTCACGGACATCTCCGAAGTGAAGCGCGCCGAGGCCGCCTACCACGCGGTGCTGGCCGAGGAGGACCTGCTCTTCGACGTGCTGCCCGTCGGGATCGCGTTCGTCGAGAGCCGCGCGATCGTGCGCTGCAACCGCCGGCTCGAACTGATGCTGGGTTACGGTCCGGGCGAGCTTGTCGGGCGGCCGACACGTACGATCTTCGCCACGGACAGGTCGTGGGAGGCGGTGGGCAACGACGCCTACGAGTGCCTGCGCAGCGGCGGCATCATCGAAGACGACGTCCGCCTCGCACGCAAGGACGGGTCGCCGGTGTGGTGCCGCAGCCTCGGCCGGGCGGTCGACAGCGCCGACCCCGGGGCCTCGGCGATTTTCGCCTTCACCGACGCCCAGGAGCGGCGCGCGGCCGAGCGTGCGCTGCGAGCGAGCGAGGAGATGTACCGTAACCTGGTGGAGACATCGAACGACCTCATCTGGTCTCTCGACCTCGCCGGGTGCTGGACCTACCTCAACGGGGTCGCGGTGAGGCGAATCTGGGGCGGCGAGGCGACGGAAATGCTCGGCCAGCCCTTCCATGCCTCAGTCGTGCGCGAGGTCCGCGAACGCGACCGCGTGGTGTTCCGCAGGGTGTTCGAGGGCGAGGCGCTGCACAACTACGAGACGCGCCACGTGCGGCGCGACGGCACGACGGTCGACCTTTCCTACAACGCGATCCCGCTGCGCAACGCGGGCGGAGCGATCGTGGGCGCCACCGGCACCGCCCGTGACGTCACGGAGGTCAAAGCCGCGACTGCGGCGCTTTACGAAAGCGTGGAGCGCCTGCGCCTCGCGGTCGACGCCGCCGACCTCTACTACTGGGAATGGGGCATGCGCGAAGGCGAGCCGTTCACGTGGGGGCGCGACCCCGGGGGGTTGCTCGGCACGCAGCCCGGGCGCGACGGCCGGCACCCCGACTTCCGTGCGCTGATCCACCCGGACGACCGAGAGAGGTACGAGACCGCCTGCGAACGGACGATCGCGACGGGCGAGACCCATTTCTGCGAGTTCCGCATCGTCGGGCGCGAAGGGCAGGCGCGCTGGATTGCGGCGCGCGGCAAGGTTGTGCGCGCCGCCGACGGCAGCCCCGAGCGCGTGATCGGCGTGTCGCAGGACGTCACCGAGAGGAAGCGCCAGGAGGAGGAGGTGCGCTACCTCGCCTACCACGACACCCTCACGGGCCTGCCGAACCGGCGCCTGCTCGACGACCGCCTGCGCCAGGCGGTGTTCTCCGCGCAGCGGCGCGATGCGCGCCTGGCCGTGATGGCCATCGACCTCGACCATTTCAAGTCGGTCAACGACTCGCTCGGGCACAAGGCGGGCGACTCGGTGCTGCGTGAGATCGCACACCGGCTGGCCTCCTGCGTGAGGAGGGCCGACACGCTTGCGCGCCAGGGCGGCGACGAATTCGTCATCGTGATGCCCGGGCTTGCGCTGGATGCCGACTGCGCGGTAGTGGCGGAGAAGATCCTGCGCACGCTCGCGCCGGAGATCCATGTCGACGGCGAGGCCTTCAGCATCGGGGCGAGCATCGGCATCAGCCTGTTCCCTTCGGACGCTGGCGACGGCGAGACGCTGCTGCGCAACGCCGACGTCGCGATGTACCGCGCCAAGGAAGTCGGCCGCAACAACTACCGTTTCTACGGGCGATAGGCAAGGCAATCGAACAAACCCCGCGCCGCGCGCTGCGGTAGAGTGGGCGGCCATGTCCGTGTTCAATGACCGCCTGCCCGACCGCCCCGGCAGCCGCGACCTCTCCCAGTTCCTGCGCCTGGCGCGGTTCCTCGCGCCGTACCGCCCGCGCATCGCGGCGGCTGTGGGCGCGCTCTTGGTGGCTGCGGCCTGCGTGCTCGCCCTCGGGCAGGGGTTGCGCTACGTGATCGACGCGGGGTTCGCCGCGGCGAGCCCCGAAGTGCTCGACCGGGCCCTCTTCGCGGTGCTCGGCCTGGCGACGCTGCTTGCGCTCGCCACCTACGCCCGGTTCTTCCTGATGCTCACCACCGGCGAGCGGGTGATCGCCGACATCCGCCGCGCGGTGTTCGACCATATCCTCCGCTTCCCGCCGGGTTACTTCGAGACGGTGCGCACGGGCGAGGTGATCTCGCGCCTGACCAACGACACCACGCTGCTGCAGGCGGTGGTGGGTTACGGTTTCTCGCTTGCGCTGCGCAACCTGCTGCTGCTGGCCGGCGCGCTCGGCCTGCTCCTCTACACCAACGCCCGCCTGACGCTGGTCGTGGTCGCGCTGGTGCCGCTGATCGTGCTGCCGGTGGTGGCCATCGGCCGGCGGGTGCGCCGCGCTTCGCGCGCAAGCCAGGACCGGGTGGCCGACGTCAGCGCGTTCGTCGACGAGGCGCTGCACGAGGTCCGCACGGTGCAGGCCTACGTGCACGAGGTGGCGACGCGCAGGGAGTTCGCCGCGCACGTCGAGGCGACCTGTGCGGCAGGCGTGCGGCGGATCGGCCAGTCGGCGATGCTGGTGGGGCTGGTGATGCTGGTCGTGTTCGGCGGCGTCGGCGCGATCCTGTGGAAAGGCGGCCACGACGTGCTGGCGGGACGCCTGTCGGCGGGCGACCTGTCCGCGTTCATCTTCTACAGCGCGATCGCCGCCGGGGCCGTGGCTGCGATCTCGGAGGTGCTGTCCGACCTGCAGCGTGCCGCCGGCGCGGCCGAGCGGTTGGTCGAACTGCTCGCGATGGAGCCGGCCATCAGGGCGCCCGCGCAGCCTGCGGTCCTTGCGCAAGGCGGTGCGGGCGGCGTCGAGTTCGACGCGGTGGGCTTTGCCTATCCGTCGCGGCCGGGGCAGCCGGCGCTGGAGCGTTTCAGCATGCGCATTGCGCCCGGAGAGCGCGTCGCCCTGGTCGGCCCGTCGGGCGCGGGCAAGTCGACCGTGCTGTCCCTGTTGCTGCGCTTCTACGATCCGCAGTCGGGCGCGGTGCGCATCGACGGCGTGGACATCCGCACGCTCGACCTGCATGCGCTGCGCAGCGCCATCGCAGTCGTCCCGCAGGAGCCGGTGATTTTCGCGGCGAGCGTGCTGGAGAACGTCCGCTACGGCCGGCCGGGCGCCAGCGTGGCCGAGGTGCGTGACGCCTGCGAGCAGGCCTTCGCGCTCGAGTTCGTCGAGCGCCTGCCGCAGGGTTTCGATACGCAGCTGGGCGAACGGGGGGTGACCTTGTCGGGCGGGCAGCGCCAGCGGCTGTCGATCGCGCGCGCGCTGCTGGCCGACCGGCCGATCCTGCTGCTGGACGAAGCGACCAGCTCGCTCGACGCCGCGAGCGAACGCATGGTCCAGGAGGCGCTCGAGGCACTCGAGCGGGGCCGTACGACGCTGGTGATCGCGCATCGTTTCGCCACCGTGCAGCATGCCGACCGCATCCTCGTGCTCGACCGCGGGGGGATCGTGGCCGAGGGCACGCATGCCGTATTGATGCGGGAAGGCGGGCTGTACGCGAATCTGGCCGCGCTGCAGTTCATCGGACCGGCGGCAGTCGCGGCGGACCCGGCATGACGCGGCATTTGCGCACGGCACTGGCGCTGCTGCTGGCCTGCTGCGCATCGCTGGCTTCCGGCGAGCCGCTGAAGGTCGGTTCCAAGCGCTTCACGGAGTCCTACATCCTCGGCGAACTTATCGTGCGCGCGGCGGGCGATGCGGTGCACCGCCAGGGCCTCGGCAATACCGGCATCGTGTTCGCGGCCCTCAAGGCCGGCTCGATCGACCTGTATCCGGAATACACCGGAACAATCGCGCGCGAGATCCTGAAGCTCGACGGCGCGTTCGACCTCGCGCGGCTGAATGGGGCGCTTGCCCCGCACGGGCTCGGCGCGGCAGTCCCGCTGGGGTTCAGCAACGGCTATGCGCTGGCGATGAGGGAGGATCGCGCGCAGGCACTCGGCATCCGCGCGTTGTCGGACCTGCTGCGCCATCCGGGCCTGAAGCTCGGACTCTCGCAGGAGTTCATCGGCCGGGCCGACGGCTGGCCGGGGCTGAAGGCCGCCTACGGCCTGCCGTTCCCGGCGCCGGGCGGGCTCGACCACGGCCTCGCGTACGAGGCCGTGGCGGCCGGCAAGGTCGACCTGATGGACGTCTACACGACGGACGCCAAGATAGAGCGCTACGCGCTGCGCGTGCTGGAGGACGACCGCAGGTACTTCCCGCGCTACGACGCGGTGCTGCTCCATCGCCTCGACGTGCCGGCACGGTTCCCGGGTGCGTGGAAGTCCCTCGCCGCGCTCGAAGGCGGCATTTCGGAGCGGCGCATGATCCGCATGAACGCGGCGGCCGAACTCGAAGGCCGCAGCTTCGCCGAGGCGGCCGCGCTGGCGCCTGTGGAGGACGCATCCAGGAAGCCGGCGCGCCGGGATTTCCTCGTCCTGCTGTTCGGGCCGGACTTCTGGCGCCTGACCGGGCAGCACCTGATGCTGGTATTCGGTTCGCTCGCCGCCAGCATCGCGGCGGGTGTCCCGCTCGGCATCGCAGCGGCGAAATGGCCGCGCGCCGCGCAATGGATCCTCGGCGCGGCGGGTGTGGTGCAGACCATCCCCTCGCTCGCCCTGTTCGCTTTCCTGATCGCCGCATTGGGCGCGATCGGCACGCTGCCCGCGGTGACGGCATTGTTCCTGTACGCGCTCCTGCCCATCGTCCGGAACACCCACACCGGGATCACAGGCATCGGCACCGGCTTGCGCCAGGCGGCGATGGCGCTGGGGCTCACTTCCCGACAGGGACTCGCGCTGGTCGAGGTGCCGCTCGCGCTGCCTTCGATCCTCGCCGGGATCAAGACTTCCGCGGTGATCAACGTCGGCACGGCGACGATCGCCGCCTTCATCGGTGCCGGCGGGTACGGAGAACGCATCGCCTCGGGCCTCGCATTGAACGACAGCGCGACGCTGATCTCGGGGGCCCTGCCGGCCGCGGCGCTCGCGCTCGTCGTGCAAGGCGCCTTCGAACTCGGCGAGCGCCGGTTCGGGTGGATGGGGCGGGCCTCCCGCAAGACTTAGCGGTGTCCGGCGGGGAACCCGTACAATCGGGCATCCGGTAACGAATCGAAGCATTCAAAAGGGGGAAGTCATGCCTCAGGTCATAGGGGTCCCGAAAGAGACGATTGAGGGAGAACGGCGCGTAGCGACCGTGCCCGAAGTCGTCGAGAAGCTCATCAAGCTGGGCTTCAAGGTGGCCGTCGAGTCCGGCGCGGGCGACGCGGCCAATTTCAGCGACGACACCTACCGCGCCGCGGGCGCCGAGGTCGTGGAGGGCGCCGCGAAACTCTGCGCGATGTCCGACATCGTCTTCAAGGTAAGCGTGCCGACCGCCGAGGAAGTCGGCCTGTTGCGCGAGGGGCAGACCCTGGTCACCTTCATCTGGCCGGCGCAGAACCCCGAACTGATGCAGCAGCTCGCCGCGCGCAAGGTGACTGTGCTCGCCATCGACTCGCTGCCGCGCACCCTCTCCCGCGCACAGAAAATGGACGCGCTGACCTCCCAGGCCGGTGTCGCCGGCTACCGCGCCGTCATCGAGGCCGCCAACGCCTTCGGCCGTTTTTTCAACGGCCAGATCACCGCGGCGGGCAAGGTGCCGCCGGCCAAGGTCTTCATCGCCGGCGCCGGCGTTGCCGGCCTGGCGGCGATCGGCACTGCAGCCGGTCTTGGCGCGATCGTACGCGCCAACGACACGCGTGCCGAAGTGGCCGACCAGGTGGCGTCGCTGGGCGGCGAGTTCGTGAAGGTCGACTATGAGGAAGAGGGGTCCGGCGGCGGCGGCTATGCCAAGGTGATGAGCGAGGGCTTCCAGCAGGCCCAGCGCGATATGTACGCCAGGCAGGCAAGGGAAGTCGACATCATCATCACCACCGCGCTGATCCCCGGCAAGCCCGCGCCCAGGCTCATCACCGCCGAGATGGTGAAATCGATGAGGCCGGGCAGCGTGATCGTGGACATGGCGGCCGAGCGGGGCGGCAACTGCGAGCTGACCGAGCCGGGCAAGGCGGTGGTCAGGCACGGCGTGACCATCGTCGGCTACACCGACCTGACGAGCCGGCTGGCGAAGCAGTCGTCGACCCTGTACGCGACCAACCTGTTCCGCCTCACCGAGGAACTGTGCAAGACCAAGGACGGGGTCATCAACGTCAACATGGACGATGCCGCCATCCGCGGCCTGACCGTAATCAGGAACGGGGAAGTCACCTGGCCGCCCCCCGCGCCCAAGGTGCCGGCCGGGCCGCAGGCCGGCGCCGCGAAGCCTGTCGCCGCGCCGGCGAAATCGCATGGCCACGGCAAGGGCGGCGAGCCCGCCTCGGCCAGGAGCACGGCGATCGTGTTTGCGGTGGGCGTGGTGGTGTTCTGCCTGGTCGGCGTCAACGCCCCGCCCGCGTTCCTCGCGCACCTGACCGTGTTCGCGCTGGCCTGCTTCGTCGGCTACATGGTGGTGTGGAACGTCACGCCCGCGCTGCACACGCCGCTGATGAGCGTGACCAACGCGATCAGCAGCATCATCGCGATCGGGGCCCTCGTGCAGATCGCGCCGCCAGGCGACGGCATCAGCACCGAAGGCTGGATCCGCTGGCTGGCGGTGGCGGCGATCGTGCTGACCACCGTCAACATGTTCGGCGGTTTCGCCGTCACCCAGCGCATGCTGGCGATGTTCCGCAAGTAAGGGGAGACGAAAAATGTCCGAAGGAATGGCAACGGTCTCCTATATCGGGGCGACGATCCTGTTCATCCTGAGCCTGGGTGGGCTGTCGAACCCCGAGACCTCGCGGCGCGGCAACCTCTACGGCATGATCGGGATGGCCCTCGCGGTGGTGGCGACGGTGTTCGGGCCGCGCGTTTCGCCATCCGGCATCGGCTGGATCATGGGCGCGATGGCGGTGGGCGGAAGCATCGGCCTGTACGCAGCGCGCACGGTGCAGATGACGCAGATGCCCGAGCTCGTCGCGCTGATGCACAGCCTGGTGGGCCTCGCCGCGATGCTGGTGGGGTTCGCGAGCTACATCGACCCGTCGGCCTCGGCCAGCTTCAGCGGCGTAGAGAAGACCATCCACGAGAGCGAGATCTACATCGGCATCCTCATCGGCGCAGTGACGTTCTCAGGGTCGGTCATCGCATTCGGCAAGCTCTCGGGAAAAATCGGCGGCAAGCCGCTGTTGCTGCCCGGGCGGCACTGGCTGAACCTCGCCGGCCTCCTGATCGTGGTCGCGGTGGGCAAGGTGTTCCTCGGTGCGCACACGGTGCCCCAGGGCATGGTGCCGCTGCTCGTGATGACGCTGATCGCGCTCCTCTTCGGTATCCACATGGTGATGGCGATCGGCGGCGCGGACATGCCGGTCGTGGTATCGATGCTGAACAGTTATTCGGGCTGGGCGGCCGCGGCGACCGGCTTCATGCTGTCGAACGACCTGCTGATCGTGACCGGAGCTCTGGTCGGGTCCTCCGGCGCGATCCTCTCGTACATCATGTGCAAGGCGATGAACCGCCACTTCATCAGCGTGATCGCGGGCGGGTTCGGTACCGGCGGCGGCACGCCCGCGCCGGCGGGAGGCGCGGCGCAACCCGCGGGCGAAGTGACCGCGGTAAGTGGCGTGGAGACCGCGGAGCTGCTGCGCGATGCCAAGAGCGTCATCATCGTGCCGGGGTACGGCATGGCGGTCGCACAGGCGCAGCACACAGTCTTCGAAATCACGAAGCACCTGCGCGAAAAAGGCGTCAACGTGCGCTTCGGCATCCATCCCGTCGCGGGACGGATGCCCGGCCACATGAACGTACTGCTGGCCGAAGCCAAAGTCCCCTATGACATCGTCATGGAAATGGACGAGATCAACGAGGACTTCCCCGACACCGACGTCGCGATGGTAATCGGCGCGAACGACATCGTGAACCCGGCCGCGCAGGACGACCCGACGAGCCCGATCGCCGGCATGCCGGTGCTCGAAGTCTGGAAGGCACGGACCTCCATCGTGATGAAGCGCAGCATGGCCTCCGGTTACGCGGGCGTGGACAACCCGCTCTTCTACAAGGAGAACAACCGGATGCTGTTCGGGGACGCCAAGAAAATGCTGGACGAGGTGCTGACTGCCCTGAAGGCCTGAGCATCCCGGAGGGCCACACTGCGACGGGCTTTATTTTTCAAGTGGCTGATATTGAACAGGAACTTTTATTGCTTACGAAGGTCTGACTAAGCAATAAGAACCGGCGCGCCCTGCGCCATAGAAACAGTTCCTGCCGGTCACGAGCGACCGGCTTCGCGCAACCACGCATGTACCGGGAGGTGCCTCGTGATCAAGCCCGATTTCAAGGGCGCCTGGCGCGCGCTTGCGCGTGGCCCGCAGACGCTGAAGATCGGCGTTTCTGCGCGGATTTTTCACCCCGAGCCTGAAGCTACGGGTTTTCCGGGCCGCACACTGCATTACCTCGAGCAGTCGATCGCCCACTGGGTCATGTCGCGCAACGTGCTGGTGTTCATGATTCCCACCGTGGACAAGGAGGGGCTGCTTACCCGCAGCAACGTCCGCCTCGCCGACTACGCATCGCATCTCGACGGCCTGGTGCTGCAGGGGGGAGCCGACGTGAGCCCGTTCAGCTACGGGGAGACCCCGCTCGACAAGGCGTGGGAAGGCGACCGGCTGCGCGACGTCTACGAAATCGAGTTGTTGCACGAGTTCGTCGAGGCGGGCAAGCCGGTGCTCGGCGTGTGCCGTGGCGCGCAGATCATCAACGTCGCATTCGGGGGATCGCTCTATCAGGACCTGGCGTCCCAGCTTCCCGAGGCCCAGGCCCACGTGACCGATGCCTACGACAAGCACGTTCATTCCCTCAGCTTCGAGCCCGGATCGGGGCTGGCGGCGCTCTATCGGGATATCGCAGAGGCGCGCGTGAATTCAATCCACCATCAATCAGTGAAGGGCCTGGGCCGCGACCTCGCGGTGGAAGCGTGGTCCGAACCGGACCGGGTCGTCGAAGCAATTCGCATGGCGGGCCCGAATTACGTGTTTGGCATCCAGTGGCATCCCGAATTCCATGCCGCGACGGATCCCGGCCTGCTCGACTGCACGCCGATCCTCGACCAGTTTCTGGCCGCCGCACGCAAGGGGTTTGCGCTATGAGCCTCGAGGTCCTGCCCGCGTTTCCTTTGGCCTCGGGCCCGGCCATCCTGTTCGGGGCGCTGTTGCTGGCCGGCCTGGTTGGCGGCGAGCTGGTGCACCGCTACCTTTCCCTGCCGCGGATCACCGGCTACGTGCTCGTTGGCATCGGCCTCGGCCCACAGGCCAGCGGTCTGGTCGATGGCGCAACGCTCGCCGACGCCCGGATCCTGATCGACCTTTCGCTCGGCCTGATCGTGTTCGAGCTGGGATTCCGGTTGGATTTCGCCTGGCTGAAACGCAATCGCTGGCTTGCCGTCGTCGCGCTTGCCGAGAGCCTGTTCTGCTTCTGGGCGATCCATGCGACGCTGCTGTGGTTCGGCTTTCCGCCTGTGCTGGCGGCCACGGCGGCGGCGGTCGGCACGGCAACTTCCCCGGCCGTTGTCATGATGGTGGCCCACGAGCAGCGTGCCGCAGGGCAGATCACCGAACGGCTGCTGCTCTTCACGGCGGTAAACAGCGCGTTTGCGTATGTGGCGGTGACCCTCATACTTCCATTCCTGCACATGGAGCATTCGGTCAGCTGGCCGGCCGCAGTGCTGCACCCGCTGTACCTGCTGTCTGGTTCGTTCCTTGCGGGGTTGGCCGGCTGCATCCTCCTCCTGGGCGCCGCCCGCTGGATCGGCAAGCGGGAAGACCGCCAGTTCATCCTCCTCGTCGCCTTCATCGTCACGGCGGTGGGCGTGGCCCGCAGCCTGAACCTGCCGGTGGTCGTTACGCTGATCGCGTTCGGCTTGCTTGCGCGCAACCTCGACCGGAGGCATGCCCTGATGCCGTTGCAGTTCGGGCACGGCGGACAATTGTTTTTCGTCATCCTGTTCGTGCTGACCGGCGCCAGCCTTCACTTCAACGCCCTGGGCACGGTGGCAGGGGTGGTGGCGGCATTCGTCGTCGCACGCTTCCTCGGCAAGGCGCTGGCGATTCTCGCCTTCGGCCGCCTGTCCGGTTTGCGTCCCGGTGGCGCGGGACTGCTGAGCGTCGGCCTGCTCCCGATGTCCGGGCTGGCGGTCGTGATGGTGAACGATACCGCCGCCCTGTATCCCGCGTTCGGCGCCGAGCTATCCTCCATCGTGCTCTCTGCCGTCGCAATCCTGGAACTTCTCGGTCCGCTCGGCACCCAGTTCGCGCTTCGGCGCGCGGGCGAAACCGATCCCGCAGCGAACAGGAGCTGAAGCCATGGGCACAACCGTCTTCACTCCTTCGGCCGATCTCAGCGTCGGCGTCGAACTTGAGCTCCAACTGGTGCGCTCCCATGACCAGGACCTCGCGCACGACGCGGCCGACCTGCTGGCGCGGCTCGAGAAGCGCAAGCTGCCGGGCGCGGTCAAGCCCGAGATCACGGAAAGCATGATCGAGCTGAACAGCGGGATTCATCTCCGCCATGCGTCCCTGGCCGGCGAACTGGAGAGCCTGCGCTCCGCCGTGGTCGAAGAGGCCGGCGTACTGAATACGGGCGTTTCCGGAGGCGGGGCGCACCCATTCCACAACTGGGCGGACCGGCGCGTGTTTCCCACCGAAAGGTTCAAGCAGGTGCTTGAACGCTATGGCTACCTCGCGAAGCAGTTCACGGTCTTCGGCCAGCATATCCACATCGGCTGCCCGAACGGTGACGACGCCGTGTACCTCGTGCACATGCTGACCCGCTATGTCCCGCATTTCATCGCGCTGTCGGCCGCATCGCCCTATTACCAGGGGGAGGACACCTCGTTCCAGTCTTCCAGGCTTACTGCGGTGAACGCTTTTCCGCTGGCCGGGCACATGCCCTTCGTACTCGGCTGGGACGCCTTCAATGAGTACTACGAGACGATGCGCAGCCTCGGGATCGTCGAGAGCATGAAGGACTTCTACTGGGACATCCGGCCCAAGCCCGAGTACGGGACGGTCGAAATCCGCGTTTGCGATACGCCCCTGAACGTCGCGCGCGCGGCGCAGCTTGCGGCCTATGCGCAGGCATTGGCCAAGAAGGTCCTCGAAGATCGCGCAAGGCAGCCGCTGACCGCGATCTACATGGTGAACAGCTATAACCGGTTCGAGGCCGCGCGCTTCGGGTTCCACGGTTCGATGGTCGACCCGTTCGACAGGCGCAAGCGGCAGATCGGGGAGGATATCCTGCAGACGATCGCTTCCCTCACGCCGCAGGCCAAGTTGCTGGAGAGCCTGCAGCCGCTGTCCGAACTCGCCAGGTCCGTGCGCGAGAACCGGTCCGATGCCACGTGGCTGCGGGGGGAGTTCTCTGCGACCGGCTCGCTAGCCGATGTGGTGCGCCGTTCTTGCTTGCGATGGGGCGAGCCTCGGGGCGCGGACTAGGGGGTAGTGCGCAGCATTCAGTGGTTCGCCCCTATAATCCCGAAGCCATAGGAGGTGGACTTGAGCGCGAAGTTGAAGTTGTTGGTGCGTTTCGTTGCGCACGAGCGGGGATTGTTCGGCGGCGCGATGCTCGTCGCCGCCGCCGCCGCGATGTTCGGCGTGCCGGTGGACTTAATCCTGTTCGCGCTCACGCTCGCCGGGGTGGCCCTTTTCCACCACCATACCCTGGGGGTCGCGCTGAGCGGGCTCGCGATCATTGCACTCTACAAGCTCGGGTTCACCGGCTTCAAGGACGGGGCGGGGCTGGCGGGCCTCGGCATGCACCTGCTGCACGAGTGGGTGATCCTCTCGAACCTGCTGCTGCTGCTGCTCGGGTTCGCGCTCCTGTCCAACCACTTCGAGGAGAGCCGCATCCCGGCGATCCTGCCGCGCTTCCTGCCGAACGACTGGAAAGGCGGGTTCGTGCTGCTGGTGATGATATTCGTGCTGTCGTCGTTCCTGGACAACATCGCCGCGGCGATCATCGGCGGGACGATCGCCGGCACGGTGTTCCGCGGCAAGGTGCACATCGGCTACCTCGCGGCCATCGTCGCCGCGTCGAACGCCGGCGGATCCGGCAGCGTGGTCGGAGACACGACCACGACGATGATGTGGATCGACGGGGTCAGTCCCTTCGACGTGGTCGAGGCCTTCATTGCGGCGGGCGTGGCGCTCGTGATCTTCGGGATTCCCGCCGCCCGGCTGCAGCAGCGCCACTCGCCGATCTCGAAGGATGCGCCCGCCGGAATCACCACCGACTGGGCCAGGGTCGCGATTGTCGTCTTTATCCTCCTGACCGCCATCGGGGTCAACGTCCTCGTCAACGTCGAGTACCGCCACCTGTCCGACGCCTTCCCATTCATCGGTGTGGGCGTATGGGCAGCGATCCTCGTCGCCGCGGTCTGGCGCCAGCCCGACTGGAAGCTGCTGCCGGGGGCCTTCAAGGGCAGCGTGTTCCTGCTGTCGCTCATCCTGTGCGCCTCGATGATGCCGGTGGAAAAGCTCCCGGTCGCGTCCTGGCAGACGGCGTTCGGGCTCGGGTTCGTCTCGGCGGTGTTCGACAACATTCCGCTTACCGCGCTTGCGCTGAAGCAGGGCGGCTACGACTGGGGATTCCTCGCCTACGCGGTAGGGTTCGGCGGGTCGATGATCTGGTTCGGCTCGAGCGCCGGGGTGGCGCTGTCCAACATGTATCCCGAGGCGAAATCCGTAGGGCAATGGCTGAGGCACGGCTGGTTCGTCGCGGTGGCCTACGTGGCGGGATTCCTGGTGCTGCTGGCCGTGCTCGGCTGGCATCCGAACGAGCGCCACAAGGCGCAGGCGCCGCAGGCAGTACCTCACACCGGCGCACCCGCCGGGATTGCGGCCCCCGCGACCGGGGGTTAGAATCGCCGGGCTCTATCCTCAGCCCATGGGCGGCCAACAGCCCGGCATATAAATCCCAGACAGGAGACAGACAACATGTCCAAGCAAGACAACCCGGTTTCGACCCGCCGCAAGTTCCTGACGGGCGCTGCCGCAGCGACCGCCGGCGCCGCCACGCTCGGCTTCCCGATGATCGCCAAGGGCCAGGCCGGCCCGATCAGCATGCGCTGGCAGTCGACGTGGCCCGCAAAAGATATCTTCCACGAGTACGCGCTCGACTTCGCCAAGAAGGTCAACGACATGACCGGCGGCGACCTGAAGATCGAAGTGCTGCCCGCGGGCGCGGTGGTGCCGGCCTTCGGCCTGCTCGACGCGGTCTCCAAGGGCACGCTCGACGGCGGCCACGGCGTGCTGGTGTACCACTACGGCAAGCAGAACGCGCTGGCGCTGTGGGGTTCGGGCCCGGCCTTCGGCATGGACGCGAACATGCTGCTGTCGTGGCACAAGTACGGCGGCGGCAAGGAACTCCTTACGAAGCTGTACGGCTCGATCGGCGCGAACGTGGTTTCGTTCCCCTACGGCCCGATGCCGACCCAGCCGCTGGGCTGGTTCAAGAAGCCGATCACCAAGGCCGAGGACTTCAAGGGCCTCAAGTTCCGCACGGTGGGCATCTCGATCGACGTATTCACGGGCCTGGGCGCCGCGGTCAACGCGCTGCCGGGCGGCGAGATCGTCCCGGCGATGGACCGGGGCCTGCTCGACGCGGCCGAGTTCAACAATGCCTCGTCGGACCGGCTCCTCGGCTTCGCGGACGTTTCCAAGGTGTGCATGCTGCAGAGCTACCACCAGAACGCCGAGCAGTTCGAGATCATGTTCAACAAGGGCAAGTTCGATTCCCTGCCGGCCAAGATGAAGGCGATCATCGAGAACGCAGTCGAAGCGGCCTCGCAGGACATGTCGTGGAAAGCGGTTGACCGCTACTCCAAGGACTACGTCGAACTGCAGACCAAGGACAAGGTCAAGTTCTACAAGACCCCGGACTCGCTGCTGCAGCGCCAGCTCACGGCCTACGACCAGGCCGCCGCGAAGAAGGAGGCCGGCAACGACCTGTTCAAGGAGATCGTCGCTTCGCAGAAGAAGTTCGCCGAGCGCGCAGTGAAGTGGGAAATGGACACCGTCGTGAACCGGCGCATGGCCTACAACCACTACTTCGGCGCCAAGCCGGCCGCGAAGAAGTAATTCTTGGCACTCCAAGCCAGCCATCCGGTGCGAGCCGGATGGCTGTTTTGTTTCCGGGGACACCCGGATGCAAGTTTCAGGCAAGGTTACCGCTGACATGCAAAAACTGCTGCTGTTCGTCGATCGCCTGAGCACCTGGATCGGCCAGGCGTTCTCCTGGCTGATCGTGGCGTTGACGATGTTCGTTTCCTGGGAGGTCTTCTCCCGCTACGTGCTCGACAATCCGCATGCGTGGGCCTTCGACGCGATGACGATGATGTACGGCACGATGTTCATGATGGCGGGCGCGTACACCCTGTCGAAGAACGGGCACGTCAGGGGCGACGTGCTGTACGGGTTCTTCACGCCGCGCACGCAGGCGACGATCGACCTGGCGCTGTACTTCCTGTTCTTCATTCCGGGCGTGGTGGCGCTGGCCTGGGCCGGTTACTACTACGCCTCGGAAAGCCTTGCGATCAACGAGCACTCGAACGTCACGGCAGACGGCCCGCCGGTCTACCCCTTCAAGATGGTGATCCCGTTCGCGGGCGTGATCCTGCTGCTGCAGGGGCTGGTCGAGATCGTGCGCTGCGTGGTCTGCATCCGGCAGGGCGCGTGGCCCTCCCGGGAGGAGGACGTAGAGGAGGTCGACGTGGACAAGCTGAAGGAGATGGTCCACGTCAAGGATGAGGACATCGAGAAGCTGGACGAGCTCGTCGTCGGCAAGGGGGGCGCGCGATGAGGAAGGAGCTCTGGTTCGGGTTCACGCTGATGGGCCTGCTTCTGGCGGGCTGCGCATTCATGCTCATCCAGGCCGAGACGATCACCAACGGCCACCTCGGCCTGCTGATGCTCGGCCTCGTCGTGGTCGCGATCATGCTCGGCTTCCCGACGGCGTTCACGCTGATGGGCATGGGCATGCTGTTCGGCTGGTTCGCCTACAAGTACGATACCAAGAACATCCTCGACCTGATGGTGCAGAGGGCCTACGCGGTCATGTCCAACGACGTGCTGATCGCGATCCCGCTGTTCGTGTTCATGGGTTACCTGGTCGAGCGGGCCAACCTGATCGAGAGGTTGTTCAAGAGCCTGCACCTCGCCATGGCCCGGGTGCCGGGATCGCTCGCCGTGGCGACCATCGTCACCTGCGCCATCTTCGCGACCGCCACCGGCATCGTCGGCGCGGTGGTCACGTTGATGGGCCTGCTCGCGCTCCCCGCGATGCTGCGTTCCGGGTACAACATCCAGGTCTCCGCCGGCGCGATCACCGCAGGCGGGTGCCTGGGCATCCTGATCCCGCCGTCGGTACTGCTGATCGTCTACGGCGCCACTGCCGGCGTCTCGGTGGTGCAGCTCTATGCCGGGGCGTTCTTCCCCGGGATCATGCTCGCCACGCTGTACGTCGGCTACGTGATCGTGCTCGCGAAGATCAAGCCTTCGTTGATGCCGCCGCTGTCCGAGGAAGACCGCAGGGTTGCGCTTCCGCCGGTCGCCGAGTCGCTTGAGCGCAGCACCGGCCCGCGTGCGCTCACCTCCCTCGCCGCGGCGCTGCGCGGCCGTGCGGATCCCGCCCTGCCTAGGGGAACGATCCTCGGTCAGTTCGGCATCACGCTCCTGCCCCTGCTGACCTTCGTTGTATTCATGGGCACCATGTACTACGTGTTCACGAGCCCCGCGGCGCAGGTCGACACCACGGGGATCCAGGCCATGGGCATAGCCGGAGGCGATGCCGCCCAGGCCTCGTCCGACAGCGGCGGCCTGGCCGAACCGGAAGCCGAGCCCGAGAATGGCCTCAAGGAGCCACCCGCAGAGAAGGAGGCTGAACCGGCAGCCCCGGCGCAGGCGGAGCCGGCCGCGAAGCCGGCACCGAAGGTCGAGCTCGAGCGTACGCCCGGGCCTGCGGCGGCTGCGGCCGAGCGCCTGCCCGCGCCGATCGGATACTGGATTGCGCTCGCCCTGGGCGCGCTCGCGGTCGCTGTGTTCTACCGGATCTTCAGTTTCGCGCGTCTCGAGATCTTCAAGATGCTGCTGGGGTCGTTCTTCCCCCTGGCGATGCTGATCGTGGCGGTGCTTGGCTCGATCGTGTTCGGGTTGGCGACGCCTTCGGAGGCGGCGGCGGCTGGCGCGCTCGGCGGGTTGCTGCTCGCAGCCGCCTACGGACGCCTGAATCTCGGTGTCGTGCGCGAATCCGCGTTCCTGACCGCCAAGACTTCCGCGATGGTGTGCTGGCTGTTCGTGGGGTCGAGCATCTTTTCCGCCTCTTTCGCGCTGCTCGGCGGCCAGGAGATCATCGAGCACTGGGTGCTTTCCCTTGGCCTCACGCCCGTGCAGTTCCTTGTGCTCGCGCAGGTGATTATCTTCCTGCTCGGCTGGCCCTTGGAGTGGACGGAGATCATCGTCATCTTCATGCCGATCTTCATCCCGCTGCTGCCCAAGTTCGGCATCGATCCGTTGTTCTTCGGCCTGCTGGTCGCGCTGAACCTGCAGACCGCGTTCCTGTCGCCGCCGGTGGCGATGGCTGCGTTCTACCTGAAGGGTGTCGCGCCGCGGCACGTGACGCTGAACCAGATTTTTGCGGGCATGATGCCGTTCATGGCGATCCAGGTGTTCGCCGTATTCCTGCTGTACCAGTTCCCCGCCATCGGCATGTGGCTGCCTAGCGTGCTGTACGGGAGGTAGCGACAGGGATGCCGCGGGGGGGCCTCAGGCCGCGGCTAGGCTGTGCGTGCGTACGGCCACGATCGCCTTGGCCTGGTTGAAGTCGTCGGTGTAGCCGGTCCCGAACAGGCAGCAGGCCAGCAGGTTGGTGATCGGCGGTGGGAGCGGTTCCTTTCCCGACAGCGCGTCACTGATCCAGCGCGCCGTGCTCTTCGCGTCGGCGTGTTCCGGCAGCCTCGAGCTCCTGCCCGGCAACGCCGACGCCGGCTCGGCCTCGAACAGGGTCTGGTGCGCGCCGTCATTGAAGTACTCGATGGCCGGGCGCCGCAGCGGATCGGCATACGCCTCGCCTTCCGCCCCGCGGAAGAGCAGGGCGCAATCGCCGTGCGCCAGCAGAACGCTGCCGACTTTCTCCGACTGCAGGTCGTCGTCCGTGGGCATCAACTTCAGTCCCAGCCCGTCGAACGGGTCGATCAGCCCTGCAATCGCGTGGGCGCAGTTCTCGAACCCGAGGCGGCTGCGCAGCGCGAGCAGCTGCATCAGCGCCGGCGCAACGAGGCCGGTGGGCACGTAGGCGATGCGACCCTCGGCAAGCCTGGCTTCGGCGTCCTTGAGGGTCGCGCTTGGCAGTACGCCCAGTTCGCGGAAGATCGATACGCTGGCGATGCGCCCATGCCCCTCGAGCGGCCCGTGCACGACGACCGGCACGCTGAAGTGGCTGGCGAGCAGTGCAAGCAGCGGCATCAGGTTGGGGTGGTCGAGCGCACCGCTGTAGCTCGGGATGACCAGCGGGCGCAACGCGAGTCGCGCGGTGGAGGGCGGCGCAAGGCGCTTGATGCGCCCGCGCGCTGCGCGGTAGAACCCGGACAGCATCTCCGCGGAGATATCGCGCACGGCGAGGGCCGTGAGAAGTGCGCCGAGTTCCAGTTCAGGCAAGCCGCCGTCGAGCAGGGCCGAAAACAGTTCGCAAGCCTCGGGCTCGGCGATTTCGCCCGGCGCGTTCGTCGTGATGCGCTTCAGCAGTTGCGCGGTATTCATGGCCTGTCGGCTTCGTAAGCTGTCCCTGGATCACAGGCAGCAACCGCCGTGCCAGCCCGACTTCATAGCGGAAAGCGTATATCGCATTGCAGCATCGGCCGTTGCAGCGGTGCACGAACGCGGCACGGCGCACCAGCTTGGCGCGTCATGTTGCGCTGCAGGGAAGGGGCCTATGCGGCCCGGCGGACGGGCGAGGACAGGGAGTAGCAGAGCCGGCGGAGCCGGTTAAAGTCAGCGGTCTCGAGCAGTTCGCGCAGGTGCGCGAAGTTGCCCTCGATCGCCTCGTTGTAGAGGTTCGGGCCGTCGAAGTGAGCGGCTGCGAAGTGGTCCACGCCGTCGAGCTTCTCGCGGATGCGGGTGCGGGCGACGTACTCGTAAAAGCCGGGCGTCTTGATGATGAGGTCCTGCGGCGACGAGTAACGGACGATTTCCTTGCCGTCGGGCAGCGTCTCGCGGGCCACGCGGCCGTAGACGAATTCCTGGTACAGGAAGTCGCGGCATTTCTCCAGGTACAGCCGGTCCGACATCTGCCCGATCAGGTCCGCGGTGCCGACCATGCAGCCGAGCAGGCGGTCCTTCGGGTCGGCCACGTCGATGTCCTCGATGTTCATCTCGTAGCCGGTGAAATGCACGATGCGCGAGCCGAGGATGGCCTCCTCGCCGAACCCGACCTTTGGCAGGTAGCTCGCGAGGAAGTCGGCGCTGCGGGACACGTGGACCTTGGTGAAGATCGCGCCGTTCTCGACGTGCGACTCCGAGGCGCGCTTCATGTAGCCCGAGTCGTGCAGCAGCGCGATGATCACGCCCAGCGCGGCGCGGCGCGCGCCGAGCTTGTCCTGCGGCGCGCAGATGCGCTCGTGCCCGTCGATGAGGCGGGCGGTGGCCAGCGTCATGTCGAGCGTGTGGCGGATGTCGTGGTAAAGCGTATCGCAGGCGAGGAACCCCGGATAGCGCCCCTCGAACAGCGCGTGCACGTCGTCGAAGGCCTTGGCCAGCAGCGAAAAATCCTCGCCCGGATAGCGCTGCGCGTAAAGGTCCAGCACGGCATCGCGGACCTGCGGAGCGCTTTCGACGTTGACACTGTTGGTAACGTCGTTCTGGTTGAGCCGGTGCTGCATCATCGGGTGACGGCCCTCGTGGGCCGCCCTAGGGGTGCGGTGAAAAATTATCAACCTGCTACCCCGGCGGCGCAAGGGGGTTTTATCGCGCTGTCCCGCAGCCGGGTCAATTTAGGTAAAAGGGAGCCGGCCGGTAAGCCGGGTTCTGTCGAGGAAGGACCCGTGAAGGCCCCGCCCCGCAACAGCCATTCCTCTGGACCGTGAATTACTTCACGGTTCTAGCCACCTACCCGCAAGCTTGGCCGAGCCGGCCTCAGGCGCTTGCCTATTTGGTGTTGCTCCGGATGGAGGTTGCCGCGTTTCACCCCCGCCCGAACTTGCGCCCTGGCGGGACTCGTCTCTGTGGCCCTGTTCGTCACCTCACGGTGCCCGGCCGTTAGCCGGCATCCTGCTCTGCGGAGCCCGGACTTTCCTCCAGGTCCGGGGTTGCCCCCTCGCCCAGCGGCTGTCTAGCCGACTCCCGGGCGGGATTGTACGGCAACGCAAGGCGATATACCTCTCTCCTTGCACGTTTCTTGCAGGTTGCGGCAAACTTGCGTTGTCGCAACCCTCGGCGGCGCATACTTTCTTGAAGGCGGCGGCAATGGCAGAACCCTCGAAGCTGGGGCGGTACGAAATCCGCCAGACCCTCGGACGCGGCGCGATGGGCGTCGTGTACGAGGGGTTCGACCCCAACCTCAACCGTCGCGTGGCGATCAAGACCATCCTGCAGGGCGCGACGGGCGACCCCGAGGTGGCGCGCGATTTCGCGATGCGCTTCTCGCGCGAGGCGCGCGCGGCGGCGAGGCTGAGCCATCCCAACATCGTGCAGGTCTACGACTTCGGCGTCGAGGAGGGCCTTTCGTACCTCGTGATGGAATTCGTCGAGGGCACCGAGCTGAGCGCGTTCTTCGACGGCAACGAAGCGTTCGAGCTCGAGGACGTCACGCGTTTGATGACGCAGCTGCTGGCGGCGCTCGACCTCGCGCACAACGCGGGCATCGTGCACCGGGACATCAAGCCGGCCAACCTGATGGTCGACAAGGACGGCCAGGCGAAGCTCGCGGATTTCGGCGTGGCGCGCGTCTCCGACGGGCAGGACGCGACGCAGGTCGGCGCGATGGTTGGTACGCCCGCCTACATGTCGCCCGAGCAGGTGCAGGGCCAGGTGGTCGACCGCCGCACGGATATTTTTTCGGCCGGCGTGATCCTCTACCAGTTCCTCACCGGCCAGAAGCCCTTCCAGGGCGGCGGGGCGTACACGCTCGCGCGCAAGATCATCCACGACGAACCAGCCACGCCGTCGTCCCTGGTGCCCACGGTCTCGCCTGCGTACGACCGCGTGATTGCGAAGGCGCTGGCCAAGAACCCGGACGCTCGCTACCAGACGGCGAAGGACTTCTCGCAGGCGCTCGAGCGCCTGCTGCGGCAGGAGCGGCCTGCGGAGGTTCCCGACGACGACAGCACGCGCAAGATCAGTTCTGCCGACATGCCTACGCGTGCCGAAGCGCCCGCTCCGGTGCAGGCGGAGCCCTCGACGACCGACGTCGAGCTCGAATTCTGGCGCTCGATCAAGGACTCTGACCACATCGACGACATCGAGCTCTACATCGCGAAGTTTCCGGCGGGCGTGTATTCCGAGCTTGCGCAGCGCAAGGTCGAGCGGTTGAGGCGCGCAGCCGGGGCCGCGGCCGAGGAAAGCGAGAACCTCAAGCGCGCGCTCGAAGAGGAAGCCCGTGCCCGGCGCGAGGCGGAGGAGGCGGCACGGCGAGCAGCGGAGGAGAAGGCGCGACTCGAGGCGCAGGTGCAGAAGGCGGCGCAACTCAAGCGGGAGGCCGAGGCGGAGGCGGCAGCGCGGCGCGAAGCAGAAGAGGCTAGGAAGGCCGCCGCCGCGCCGGTGCAGCGCGCCCCGGCACCGCCTTCCCCTGTGGCGCCTAGGCCCGCGGCTGCACCCGAGCCGGCGGCGCACGTCCAACCAGCGAAGAAAACTTCGATGGCCATCCCTGCCGGGATTGCGGCGTTGGTCGTGGCGGGTGCGGGGGCCGCTTACTTCGTGATGCAACCCAAGGCGACTCCAGAAGTGGCTGCGCCAATCGCGCCAACCGCCGCACCCGCCAAAGCGGCTGCCCCGGATCCGCTGCCGCCCAAGGCCGAGCCGAAGCTGGATGTTGCGCAACCCCCTGCGCCGCAGCCCGCGCCGGTTGCGGAGGAAAAGAAGAAGGCCGACAAGCCGAAGGCCGAAATTGCAAGGACGGCTCCCCCGGCTGCGCCAGTGGCGAAGCCGGGCGCGAGCAAGGCGGAGCAGGAGGCGGCCGCCAAGGCCGCTGCGGAAATCGCCGCAGCGAAGGCTGCGGCCGATGCGGCGGTGGCCAAGGCGTCCGCGGCGGCTGCCGCCGCGGAACAGCGTGCCGCGGCTGCAGAAGCGGCTGCCAAGGCTGCCGCCGACAAGGCGGAAGCAGACAAGGCCTCAACGGACAAGGCCGCGGCAGACAAGCTGGCCGCGGAGCGTGCTGCCGCCGAAAAGGCAGCCGCCGAGCAACGCTCCGCGGCCGCCGGAAAGGATGCCGCAGTGGCTGCGAGGCGAGCCGCTCGCGCGAAAGCGCTGGAATACCTGCCTTCCTTTCAGGGCGGGAGGCCGCGCTCCAAAGCCGAGATCGACGAGATCATCCGTCAGGAAGAGGAGGCTTTTGCAAGAAGAGGCGCGGCGAAAAGCGTTCAATCCGGGGATGCCGCTGCTGCCAGGGCCGCGGAGGACCGTGCCCGGTGCATGGCTATCGTGAACTCTATCGAAAAGGCTAGGAGCGGCTGCTGAGCCCGAACGCCCCCGCCAGCATCTCGTACGAGGCCAGCCGCGAAGCGTAGTCCCCCGTAATGGTCAGCACCATTAGTTCATCTGCCGTATAGCGCTCCGCGAGCGCCGTCAATTCGTCGCGGCACTTCTGCGGCCCGCCGATCACTGCGCGCGGCCGCTGGCTCTCCACATAGGCGCGCTCCTGCGGGGAGAAGCGGTGCCTCTCCGCTTCCTCGAGCGTAGGCACGGGCGAATCGATCCCCTGTGCCATGTGCAGTCGCCTGAGGTCGATCGCGCGCGCGAGCTTCTCGGCCTTCGCGTCCGATTCCGCGCAGATCACGAACACGCAGGTGATCGTGTGCGGCGCGGACTCGCGCGGCGAGGCCTGGAAGCGCTCGCGGTAGGCACGCATGACGGCGTCGCCGCCGTGCGCGTTGATGAAGTGAGCGAACGCGAAGCGCAGGCCCAGCTGTGCGGAGAGCAGCCCGCTGTAGTCACTCGAGCCGAGCAGCCAGACCTCGGGCGAGGTCGGCACTTCGGGCATGGCGCGCACTTTCTTGTGCGGGTGGTCGTCCGGCAGCGTGCCGTCGAGGTGGCCGACGAGTTCCCAGACCTGCTCGGGGAAGCGCTCGGCGTCCGGGAACGTGCCGCCGCCGACCGCGCGCGCA
Organism: Burkholderiales bacterium; assembly: GCA_965279075.1. GTDB lineage: Bacteria > Pseudomonadota > Gammaproteobacteria > Burkholderiales > SG8-39 > SZAS-79. The sequence continues at coordinate 650,315 of CBDIHI010000012.1, forward strand.
GTGCGGCCGTCGCCGCCGGGCGCTCGGCCGATGCCGAGGTCGATACGTCCCGGGTACAGGGCCTCGAGCATGCGGAAAGTCTCGGCCACCTTGAACGGGCTGTAGTAGGGCAGCAGGACGCCGCCCGTGCCGATGCGTATCGTCTTCGTCTCGGCGCCAAGGCGCGCGAGCAGGATTTCGGGGCACGGGTCGGCGAGGGCGCCGATCGCGTGGTGTTCGGCGAGCCAGTAACGCGAGTAGCCCAGCGCCTCGGCCGCGCGGGCGAGCTTCAGGGTTTCCTCGATCGCTTCGCGCGGCGTGTGGCCGCTGATGATCGGGGACTGGTCGAGCACGGAAAGTTTCATCGGTTCATCCCGGGTGAGGGGCCTTTGCGAATGCCCAGGGCCGCAGCATCGCGATCATCGCCGTCCATGCGAGGGCGAACCCGCCGAGCACGTAGAAGCCCGGCACGAGGCCGATGTGGTCGGACAGGTATCCCATCGCGAGCGGCGTGGACAGGTGCGAGAACCCCCAGCCCAGGCCGCCGAGCGCAAGCGCCGAGCCGCGCTCGGCCTGGCCCGTGTAGTCGCTCATGGTGATCTGGAAGTAGAGCGTCATGATGCCGGAGCCAAGTCCCACGACCAGCATCAGGAAGCCGATCACCAGCGAATTGTTGATCGCCGGCATGAGCCCCACGGCGAGCGCGACCGAGAAGCCCGCCACCACCGGCGAAAGGCTGGTCGCGCCGGTCTTCACGAAGCGCGCAGCGACCAGGCCCGCCGCGATCGAGCCGATCGCGCGCACCGCGATCAGGATGCCGGAGGCCTCGGAGTCGTAGCCGAAGTCCTTCAGCAGCAGGGGGTAGAACGACATCGACAGCGAAAACGGCAGCGCCGACAGGTAGGCGCAGATCACGCAATACCAGATCACCGGGCGCCTGAAGAGCGGCATGTAGTTGGCGAACACGCTGCGCCCCGGCTCGGCGGGTTTCCTCGGCAACTGCTGCGAGGGCAGGCCCGCCACGAAGGCGGCCGCGCCCATCGCGGCGAGCGTGAGGAAGGTGGTGGTGAAGCCCGCCATTGCGAGGATGAAGCCGGCCGCCACGGTGCCCACGATCTGGCCGACGTTGGTGATCGCATTGAGCCGCCCGAGCTGTGTGCTCCGCTGGCCGGGCAGTTCGCTCGCCAGCGACCAGGTCGCCGGCCAGAAGGCCGCGCGTGCCAGCACGAACAGCACCTGTCCCGCGCAAAGCGCCCAGAAGCCCTGCGCGAAGACGAATTCGACCGCGCCCAGCGCCAGCAGCACGCACGAGCCGAGCATGATCTTGCGCCCGCCGATGCGGTCTGTGTAGGCGCCGCCGACCAGGTTGAACACCACCTGGGCGATGGTCGGGATCGAGAACAGCGTGCCGATCTCCACCCCGGACAGCCCCTGCGAATGCGCGTACAGCGGCACGACCACATAGGTCATGCCCAGGCCGTAGTTCCAGGCGAGCGATACGAGGAGGAGCGGGATGGGGGACACGGGAGGCAGACATTGTAAGCCCCGGGGCGTAAGCTTTCCGGCCCCCCGGGCGACCAAGCGCAGTACATTGTGAAACGCTCCCTGCGGAGACCGCCATGCCAGCCTTCCGAACAGTGATCCTTGCCCTTCTCGGCACCAGCCTCGCCCTTCCGGCCAACGCAGCCCTGTGCACCGCGCAGAGCGGCCCGCGCACGGCGGTGCTCGTGGAGTTGTACACGTCCGAGGGCTGCGACAGCTGCCCGCCGGCCGACCGGTGGTTGTCGTCGCTCCAGTCGCAGGGCTACACGCCGGACAAGGTGGTGCCTCTGGCGCTACACGTGGACTACTGGGATTACATCGGCTGGAAAGACCCTTACGCCAAGCGGGAGTTCGCGACCCGGCAGCGCCGTGCCGCCGAACTGAAGCGCGCGAAGATCATCTACACGCCGCAGGTGCTGTTGCAGGGGCAGGATTTCCGCCGTTGGGGGACGGGCGATTTCGCCAGCGCCGTCGAGAAGGCGAACAGCCAGCCACCGCGCGCCAAGCTGTCCCTGGTGCTGGGCGCGATGGGCAAGGCCAGCGCCGACGTGACGCTGTCGGCCGAACTGCTCGCCGCAGCGGAGCGCAAGGACGCCGCCGTCTACCTGGCCGCCTTCGAGAACAAGCTCACCAGCCAGGTCGCCGCAGGCGAGAACAAGGGCAAGACCCTGCCTCACGACTACGTGGTGCGCGAGTGGATCGGGCCGATCGAGTTCGACGCGGGCCTCAAAGTCAGCGAGAAGCGCTCCCTGCCGCTGCTGCCCAATGCGAACCCCAGACAGTCGGGCGTTGCCGCTTTCGTGCAGAACCGCTCCACGGGCGATGTGCTGCAGGCACTGATGCTGCCGGCGTGCGGCGGGTAACCTAGATCGCCCCTTCGGCCTTCAGTCCTTCGATCGCCGCATCGTCGTACCCCAGCCCGGCAAGGATCGAGCGCGTGTGCTCACCGACGCCCGGCAGCGCGCCCATGGCGGGCTCCATGCCCGCGATGTTGAGCGGCGGCATCATCGCGTCGAGCGGCCCGGCGGGTGAGCCGACTTTGCGCCAGCGGTTGCGCGCTTCCAGCTGCGGGTGGTCCCAGAACTCCTGCATGGTATTGAGGCGCGCGTTGGCGATGCCGGCGACCTCGAGCTTCTCGACGACCTGCACGGCAGTCAGGCCGGCGAAGACGCCTTCGATCAGCGCATTCATTTCCGTGCGGTGCTCGTTCCTCAGGCTGGCCGAGGCGTAGCGTGGGTCCTTCGGCAGGCCTGGCTGGCCGAGCACCTGCTCGCAGAAGCGCGCGAACTCGCGTTCGTTCTGGATGCCGAGGAACACGGTCCTGCCGTCGCCCGCCTTGAACGGGCCGTAAGGCACGATCGTCGCGTGGTAGGCGCCGGTGCGCGGGGGCGCCTTGCCGCCGTAGGACGTGAAGTACGCCGGAAACCCGAGCCACTCGCCGAGCGACTCGAACATCGAGATGTCGAGCGTCGCGCCTTCGTTGGTCGCCATCCGGCGATAGAGCGCCGCGAGGATGCCGGAGAACGCGTACATGCCGGCGGCGATGTCGGCGATCGGGATGCCGGCCTTGGAGGGTTGTTCTTCAGTGCCGGTGACCGACAGCATGCCGGTCTCGCACTGCACGAGCAGGTCGTAGGCGCGCTTCGCGCTGTAGGGCCCGTTCTCGCCGTAGCCGGAGATGCCGCACCAGACGAGGCGCGGGTGCCTTGCGCGCAGCTCTTCGGCGCCAAGACCCAATCTCGCTGCAGCCCCAGGCGCAAGGTTCTGCACGAAGACGTCGGCGTCAGCGACGAGCCTGGCGAGGATCTTCTTAGCCTCGGGGTGCTTCGCGTCGAGCGAGAGGCTTTCCTTCGAGCGGTTGACCCAGACGAAGTGGGACGACAATCCCTTGACCGTGGTGTCGTAGCCGCGCGAGGCGTCGCCGACGCCGGGCCGCTCGACCTTGATGACGCGCGCGCCGAGCTCGGCGAGCTGGCGCGTGGCGAACGGTGCCGCGATCACCTGCTCGAGCGCGACGACGGTGATCCCCTGGAGGGGCAGCGCCGCCGGGTTACCCAAAGCGCACCGTCAGGCCGTCGAGTTCGTTGCCCGCGAACTCGGTGGACCAGGCCTGGCCCGGCTCGACCGGCGCCGCGTCGGTCATGGTACCGGTGCTGATGATTTCGCCCGCCGCGAGCTGCGGAAAGTCGGCCTGCCCCGCGAGCACTTCAACGAGGTGGGCCAGCGCCAGCAGCGGGCTGTCGAGCACGTTCGCGCCCATGCCGCGGTCGACGACGGTGTCGCCGTGCCTGAGGACCACCTTGAGGTTGGGCAGCCGCGTGGCCGCGTACTTGAACTCGCCGATCGGCACCTTGCGTCCGACGACCAGGAACCCGTGCAGGCCATTGGCGGCGGTGGCGTCGCCGACCTGGATCTTCCAGTCCGGGTGCGCGCACTGGACGATCTCGATCGAGTGCGCCACCCATTCGATCGCGCGCAGGATGTCGGCAGGTTCCTTCGAGCGCGGCGGCGAGGCCCTGAGGCCGAAGCAGATCTCGGGCTCGATGCGCGGCTGCGCGAGGCCGGCAAGGCTGACCGTGGCGGTCCCGCCGGTCGCCTCGATGAGCGTACGGTCGTAGACGTAGCCGAAGATCGGCTGGTAGACGCCGTAGCGGGGCCAGATCGTGCGGTTCGTGAAGCCGATCTTGCGGCCGACGGGCGTCCAGCCGGCGGTCGCGCGTTCCCTGTGCAGGCCGGAAGCGATGCGATACCCGGCTTCGGCGGATTCGACATGAATGTTTTCCATGGCCGGCATTCTAGCGGCTGCAAGCCCCGTGCCGGTTGCGCAAGACCCCGGGGCAAGCGAAACTACGCCCGCCATGCAACCCTATCTCCTCTGGCTGCTGATCGGTTTCGGCCTCGTCGTCGTCGAACTGCTCAGCGGCACTTTCTACCTGCTGATGCTGGGGCTGGCCGCGTTCGGCGCGGCGGCCGTGGCGTGGTTCGGGCAGGGCTTCGAGGTGCAGGCCATCGTCGCGGTGGCGGTGGCTTCGGCGGGGTGCTACGGCGTGCATGTCCACCACGCCAGGAATTCGAAGGAGCAGATGGCGAGCGTGGATGCCGGCCAGCCGGCGAACTTCGAGAACTGGATCGACCAGGGCGGGGGCCTCGCCCGGGTGCGCTACCGCGGCGCCTCGTGGGACGCGCACATAGAAGGCGAGGGAGACCTCGCCTCCGGCGCGCTGCTCTATGTGCTGCACATAGAGGGACACTCTCTCAAGGTCAGCAGGCAACGCCCGGCCTGAGCCGGGCAAGAAAAGGAGGCAGCATGTTCGCAAAACTGATCGGCGCAGTCATCGTCACCGTGATCGCCGCCACGATCCCGGAAACGCGCGCTTTCGCGGTGTGGATCTTCCTCATCGCGATCATCGTGGTCTTCGTGATCGAGGGCGTCAGGATCGTGCCGCAGCAGCAGGCCTGGGTGGTGGAGCGCCTCGGCAAGTTCAGCGAGATCCTGCAGCCCGGACTCAACCTGATCATCCCCTTCTTCGAGCGGGTGGCCTACACGCACAGCCTGAAGGAGGTACCGCTCGACGTGCCCGAGCAGGTCTGCATCACGCGCGACAACACCCAGCTCGGCGTCGATGGTGTGATCTATTACCAGGTCATGGACCCGCGCCTGGCCTCATACGGGTCCTCCAACTACATCATGGCTATCGTGCAGCTCGCGCAGACGACCTTGCGCAGCGAGATCGGCAAGATGGAACTGGACAAGACGTTCGAGTCGCGCGACGAGATCAACCGCCAGATCGTCGCGGCGCTGGACGAAGCAGGGCGCAACTGGGGGATCAAGGTGCTGCGCTACGAGATCAAGAGCCTGACGCCGCCCGAGGCCATATTGCGGAGCATGCAGCAGCAGATCACCGCGGAGCGCGAAAAGCGCGCGCTGATCGCCAAGTCCGAGGGCGAGCGCCAGCAGGAGATCAACATCGCCGACGGCGAGAAACAGGCCGCGGTGCTGAAATCAGAAGGCGACAAGCAGGCCGCGATCAACCGCGCGCAGGGCGAGGCCACGCGCATCCGGCTCATCGCGGAAGCCAACGCCGCGGCCATCAACGCCGTTGCCGAGGCGATGAACGGGCAGGGCGGCATGAATGCGGCGAACCTCAAGGTGGCCGAGCAGTATGTCAACGCATTCGCCCAGCTCGCGCGCACCAACAACACGCTGATCGTGCCGGGCAACATGGGCGACATGACCACGCTGATCGCATCGGCGATGACGGTGCTCGAGCGCGTGAAGCCCGCGCCCGGCGGCGGCGCCCCGGCCGGCAAAGCGTAGCGACCGGACACAGGAGACCGCCATGGCCGTATCCGGCATGAACCATTTCACGATCCTCACCGACAGCCTCGATGCGACGATCGCGTTCTACAACGAGCACCTCGAGTTTTCCCCCGGGGCGCGGCCGCCCTTCAAGTTTCCCGGCGCGTGGCTGTACGCCAAGGGTGGCAGCGAAGCGATCCTTCACGTGATCGCCGGGCGCGACAAGAGGGAGCTCGTCAAGGGCGTCCTCGACCACATGGCTTTCACGGCGCAGGACCTGCCCGGGGCGGTGTCGAAGCTCAAGGCGAAGGGCATCGCCTACGAGCTGCGCAAGCTCCCCGGCTACGGCACCTGGCAGCTGTTCTTCAACGACCCCAACGGCGCGAAGGTGGAGCTCGACTTCGACCCGGCCGAGGCGGCGCCGGCGGGATACCCGGCGTAGTGCTGCCTCGATGAAGTGGCAGGTCACGACCGGCCGCGCGCGCATCATGGCTCCGCCGGAGATCGTCTGGAAGTGGGTGTCCGAACCCCGCGGCTGGGTGGCGTGGAACCCGAAGATCGAGGAGGTCATCCCCTTCCTCCCGGATGCGCCGGCCCTCGGTTGGCGCTGCCGCCTCGCCTACCGCCTGAGGAAGAAGAAGACCCAGCTTGCGGATGCTGAGCTGGTCGAATTCGCGCCGAACGAGCGGCTCGCGTGCCGGACCACGGGCGGCGACCTCAAGCCCGGCGGCTGGATCCTCGAAACCTATGAACTGCATGCCGACGAGGACACGACCGTGCTCACGCACACGATCGACCTCGAGCATTCGAAGATGCCGTACCTGTCGCGCCTGATGGTGGTCGTGCTGACCGGCCTGTTCAACGCCAACGGAGACCTCGGCCACGTGCGCAACCTGAAGGCGCTGATGGAGGACGGCGTACCGCCCCCCTTCAGCAAGGGCTAGTCGATCTTCGCCCCGGAGTCGCGCACGATTTTCCCGAGCTTCGGGATGTCTTCCTTGATCAACGCCGCGAGCTCGTCCGGCGGCATGCCGCCGGCATCCAGCCCCAGTTCCTGCAGGCGCTTCACGATCTCCGGCGACCTGAGCGCCTTGGCGACCTCGGTGTAGACGCGCATGTGGATGTCCTTCGGAAGGCCGGCGGGCGCGAACATCGCCTGCCACGAGCTGATTTCGTAGCCGGCGAGTCCTGATTCCTGCATCGTCGGCACGTCGGGCGCGACGAACGAGCGCTTCGCAGTGGTCACGGCGAGCGCTTTCAGCTTGCCGCCCTTGGCGGGCGGCCAGGCGGTGGTCATGTTCTCGAAGCTCATCGAGATCGTGCCGGCGAGCAGGTCCGGGATCATCGGGCCGCTGCCCTTGTACGGGATGTGCTGCATCGACACGCCGGTGATGGTCTTGAAGAGTTCGCCGGACATGTGCTGCGAAGTGCCGTTGCCGGCAGAGCCGAACGAGTACTTGTTCGGGTTCGCCTTCAGCACCGCGATCAGTTCGGCCACGGTGTTCGCACCGAGGCTCGGGTGCACGATCAGCATGTTGGGCAGCGTCGCCAGCATCGTGATCGGCGTGAAGTCCTTGATCGGGTCGTAGGGAAGCTTCGAGTACAGCGACACGTTGATGGCGTGGGAACTGATCGTCCCGCCGCCGAACGTGTAGCCGTCCGGCGCGCTCCTCGCCAGGAGCTCGACGCCGAGCGACCCGCCCGAACCCGGGCGGTTCTCCACGACGACCGGCTGGCCGAGCGCCTCGGCGAGCTTCGCGCCGACCATGCGCCCGAGGATGTCGGTGGTGCCGCCCGCGGCGAACGGGACGATGTACTTGATGGGTTTGTTCGGCCAGGCCTGGGCTTGCGCGAACGGGCATGCGGCGAGCAGTACGGCTGCAACGGTGATGCGCAGGGTGGTTTTCATTGTGTCTCCTCCTCCAAGGAGACCCCAGTCTAGCAGCATGCCCGCGACAGGAACCCCGTTTATCCCGGGATCAGAGCATACTGAAACCGAAAAGCGCTGCCAGCGCCAGTCCTGCGAGGGCGACCCCGGCCGCGAGCTTGCGCAAGGGGTAGAGCAGGCTCCACATTGCGATCCCGCTCAGGGACAGCAGTACGAGGCTGCCGGCCACTGCATCGGCCAGGAGGACCCAGGCAACGCTTGCGCCAACTCCCTTGTGGTAGTTGGACAGCGCGGCAAACCAGTTGCCGTGCAGGCGCTCGACTTTGACGAAGCGATTGCCGGCGTAGAACTCGGCACGCGCCAGGTCGCGCGTCCCATCGAGGCTGATCGACCATTTTTCCGGTACCGCCACCTGTCGGTCATTCCAGGTCACAACCTGTGCGCGCTCTGTTGTGGTGCGGATGCTTCTTTCAGGCAAGCCCAGTTCGATGACCAGCCACTCGGCCATCGCGTGCGGCGTCGCCGGGGGGGGGGCTGGGAGTGCGACGTGGACGGTGCTGCGCTCGAAGTGCGCGGCGGGAATCTTCACCACCGCGCGGTGATTGAGCAAGAAGCCGGTGATGCCGAAAAGCAGCCCGAGCGTCGCGCCCCACAAGCCGATCCAGGCGTGCGCCTTGCGCAGAGCCCGCAGGAACCGCGCGCGGCGCGTGAGCCGCGCCGCCGCCGATAGTGTACCCATGGCGCTGCCTCAGAACCGGACGCGGAGGGTGAGCAGCGCGCTGCGCGGGGCGCCCGGCAGGTTCAGGTTGGCGTTGGTACCGTGGCCTGCGACGATGTACTTGCGGTCGGTCAGGTTGTAGAGGTTCAACTGCAGGTCGTAGGCCTTGGTGCGATAGGCCGCGACTGCGTCAAGCGTGGTGTGGGCTGGTAGCGTAACCGTGTTACCCGGGTTCGCGAAACGGTCGTCGACGTAGTTCGCGCCGGCGCCGACGAGGAATCCGCCTGGCAGGCTCTTCGCGAGCCAAAGGTTCAGTGTGTTACCGGGCGTGAGCGTCGGGCGCTTGCCGCGGACAGCCTGGCCGCTGTCCACCGCCACCGACTGCGTAATGCGTCCGTTCAGGTGGGCATATCCCGAATAGACCTGCCAGCCGCCGGGCAACTGCCCGCCGAACGTCAGTTCCAGGCCCTCGGTACGTTGCGTGCCGACCGGGATCAGCGTGTTGGTGGTCGGGTCGGTCACCTTGATGTTCGTCCGCTCGAGGCGGAACAGCGACGTGGTGAGCGAGGCGAGGCCGTCGAAGAAGTCGATCTTCGCGCCGACCTCGTGGTTGGTGGTCTTTTCCGGCTCGAGTTGGGCGTTGTTTGCGGCAAGTGCGAACGCCTCCCCGGAGGGCTGGAAGGACTGGCTCCACGAGGCGTAGTAAGACTGGCTGAGCGAAGGCTGCCAGACCAGGCCGGCGCGCGGGCTCCATTCGCGGTCCGTGCGGGCGAGCCCGGACTGCCCGGCGCGCCGCTGTATGGTGGACTGTTCGAACGTGTCATAACGGGCCCCGACCAGTGCCTTCCAGTTCCCCGACAACTCCACCATGTCCTGCACGTAGAAGCTCGTGGTGGTGAATACGCCGGTGTTGTCGGTCGAAGGCGCGGCATTGATGGTCAGGGGAAGCACGGGTAGCACCGGGTTGAAAAGCGAAACGGTGGCCACGGCGTTGGCCGAGACGTTGCGCTGGTCCTTGGTCTGGCGGCCGAGCTCCATGCCGTAAAGGATCTTATGGCCCACCGACCCGGTGTTCAGCTTCTGCACGAACTCGGTCTGGTTGAAGAAGCCGTCCTCCTGCCGGCGCAGGTTGGTGCGGTTGAGCGTCACCGTTTGCGCCGCCTCGTTGACCGACCCGGTCAGCGTGTTGTTCCGGTCGAGCGTGTAGCTGTAATTGCGGAAAGCGTTGCGCACCGACCAGCTGTCGTTGAAGCGGTGAGTAAGCGTCCCGGCGAGCGCGTCCACCTGGGATTGGGAATAGTCGACCTGGGCTGCGTTCGCAGCGCCATAGTAGGTCGACGCATGGACGTCCACCGGGCGCCCGCGGAAGGACGGGATCCCGAAATCCGTCACGCGGCGGTCGACCGTGTGTTCCGCCTGCAGCAGTACGCCGGTGCCGGACGCGGACCCGAACTGGATCGAAGGTGCGATGTTCTCGCGTTTGAGGAACTGCTGGCTGCGATAGCTGCCGGAGTCCTCTATCGCGCCGGTCACGCGGAAGGCCGGACCGTCCGCGCCCGCGGCTTTGCCGAAGTCGAATTCGGCGCGCCGCGCGCTGAAGCTGCCGGCGCTGAACACCGCTTCGCCCATATCCGGGCCAGGCTTCTTCGTGACCCGGTTGATGAGGCCGCCGGACGAGCCGCGGCCGTAGAGGACGGACGCAGGCCCCTTGATGACCTCCACGCGCTCTATGTTGGACAGATCCCGGAAGTAGAGCGCATCGTCGCGCAGGCCGTCGATGAACTGGTCGGCGATCGCGGTGAATCCGCGGATGGTGATCTGGTCGCGCTGCCCGTCGCCATGCGACAGGCCGACGCCGGGGATCATGCGCAGCGCGTCCTGCATCGAGCGTGCGCCGGTGTCGCGCAGCACTTCCTGCGGGACGACGTTGATGGTCTGCGGGATGTCCCGCAGCGGTGCCTCTATCTTGGTCCCGCTGGAGGTCGTGGGCGGGTTGTAGCCATCCCCTGACTGGGTGCTGGCTTTGACCCGGACCTCCGGGAGGATCTGCTCGGCTGCCTGGGCCTGGGCCTGGGCGAGGGAAGGGAGGGCGCCGACCGCTAGGCCGGACAGGATGAACCCGAGATTTCGCGAGACAGCCATGGTAATGCTCCTGTGGTTGGCATGGCTGGCGGTCGCTGGCTGTGCTTGTACTGGTTTCGATACATCAATTGACAGGGAGGCCGCGCCTGGCGCGGGGTTCCAGGTTTGAATCTTTCGGATTTTCCTCTTTACCCCCGGCGACCGGCGACCGGGGCGCGGCCCAGCGCAGCGTCGGCGAAGCGCCGCCAGGCCAGCCACGCGAGCGGCAGGATCACCATCGACGCGGTGATCCACTGGCCGATTTCGCCCTCGGCCCATTCCTCGGTCGCGAGGTGCCACTTCGCGTTGTCGATGCCCGGAATGGCGCCGGCCTCGGTGAATTCGTGGAAGGAATAGAGCACGAGCTGCGCCGCGAAGATGAACAGGAAGATGGAGGTCACCTGGAAGAACAGGCCGAGGTTCACCCTGTGGCCCCAGCGCACCCAGGCGCCCGACACCAGCGCCGCGAGCAATGCGCCCGACAGTGCGCCGGCGACCATGCCGGTGGAACCCTCGTTCTGCGCCACGGCCACCGTGATGAACGCCATCTCCATGCCTTCACGGGTGATCATCAGCACCGTGAAGCCGAAGATCCCGAGCCACGCTCCGGTGCCGTGCCTGCGCACGGCGGTTTCGATGCGCTGCCCGATCTCGGCCCCCATGTGCCGGCCTGCGCTCATCATCAACACCACCATGGATACGACGAGCACCGCCGCGACGAAGGCGAGCACACCCTCCCAGAACGGCGTGACGACGGTGCCCGCAAGAAAGGCACCGAGCAGGATCGAGAGCATGCCGGCCACGCCGGCGCCCCACCATACGGCGGGCAGCAGTGCCGAGCGGCCCGTTTTCCTGAGATAGGTCGCGGCAAGCGCGACGATCAGAAAGGCCTCGATTCCTTCACGAAGCGTGACGACAAGCATGGATCCCATGGTTCAGCGTTCCTCCGGGGTGGAGACGAATCCGATCCGGGTCAACCCGGCTTTCGAAGCGTCGGCGAGCACGACCGCGACCTTGCCGTAGGCGGCGGCCGCGTCGGCGCGGATACGGATTTCCGGCTGAGGTTTCTCCGTGCCTGCGGCGTCCATCCGGGAACGCCATCCGGAGCGATCGAGCGGTTCGCCGTTCCAGTACACGTGGCCCTTGTCGTTGATCGCGACCTGCACCACCCGGGGTGCGGCGACGTTCGGGCTGCTCGTCGCCTTGGGCAGGTCGATCTTGACGGCATGCGTGAGCAGCGGCGCGGTGATGATGAAGATCACCAGCAGCACCAGCATCACGTCGATCAGCGGGATCATGTTGATCTCCGCCATCGGCGCGGCCTGCGAGCCCTGGTTGAAGCCGCCGAACGCCATGCTCAGGCCCCCGCCCTGGCGACCGGGCCCGCCGTGGCGGGCTTGATCGGCACCACCGTGGCCGGGTCGCCCACATGGGCCCCGGTGGTGAGCACCGCATAGAGGTCGTGCGCGAACGCGTCGAGGCGGGCGAGCGTGAGCCGGTTGGAGCGCACGAATGCGTTGTAGGCGAGCACCGCGGGGATCGCGACCGCGAGGCCGAGCGCGGTCATGATCAGCGCCTCGCCGACCGGGCCCGCCACCTTGTCGAGCGTGCCCTGCCCCGACAGGCCGATGCCGATCAGCGCGTGGTAGACCCCCCAGACCGTGCCGAAAAGCCCGACGAACGGGGCGGTGGAACCCACCGAGGCGAGCACCGTGAGTCCGGACTCCAGCCGGGCGGTGTCCTCGTCGATCACGCGGCGCATCGCACGGGTCAGCAGCTCCGAGTCCGAGCCGGCCTCGCCGAGCCTGCGGGTGCCGGGTCGGACCATGTGGTGCGAGACCGCCAGCGCGTGCTTGGCGAGGTGCGAGAAGGGCTCCTCCGGGTGGCGCGCGCCGATGTGCTGCTCGACCGCGGCGAGCGAAGGCGCGTCCCAGAACATCGCGAGGAAGCGCGCGCTCTTCTTCCTTTCCGTGTAGAGCGCCATCGCCTTGGTGACGATGAGCGCCCATGTGGCGACGGACATCGCAAGCAGCACCGCGAGCAACACGCGGGCGAGGAGGTCGGTCTGCGCGAGGAAATTCGCGAATCCCAGGGTTTGTGCGGGTTCCATGTCGGTCAGCCTTCGAGTCGGAAAGTAATCGGGATCAGCACCCACGCCGGGACGGCTTCGTCGCCGCGCCTGGCCGGGACGAATTTCCAGCGCAGCACGGTCGAACGCGCCGCTTCGTCGAGCCGCGCGGAGCCGCTGGAGGTGCGCACCTGCGCGTCGTCGGCGCGGCCGACGGCACTGACGAGCACGCGAAGCATCACGCGCCCCTGTTCGCCGCTGCGGCGCGACAGCGAGGGGTACGCGGGCGCGGGGTTGTCCAGGTAATCGGCGTTGAAGACGGGCGGGATGAGCGGCAGCGCGGGCTTTGGCGCAGCCGCCGCCGCGGGCGACGCATCGGCCGGCGCCGGGGCGGGCGTGGGAGGTTGTAGTGGCGCGGCCACTGGCGATGGCGCGTCCGAGGCCACGGTCAGCACAGGCTGCGGCTCGGCTGGCCTGGCAGGGGCTTTCGAAACGGGCTTGGGTTTGGGCAGTTCGGTCGGCTTCTCGAGTTTCGGCTCGGGTGCGGGCGGGGCGAGCAGGTCGACCATGATCGGCGCGGCGGCAAAGAGCGCCGTGCGCGCCGGCTCGAAGCTGAGCAGCGCCGCGACTGCGAGGACGTGCAGCCCGACCGCGACCGCCACGCCGGCGCGCCGCGGGGCGGCCGGGGCGCCGGCGCCATAGGGCACGTAGCGCGAGGAAGGGGGCGTGGTCATGGTCAGGGGCGAGGCAGGGGCCGGGGCCTATGCAGTCAGGATCAGCTTGCCGTTCTGCGTGAGGCGCAGCCGGTAGTCGCGCCCGTTGTGGACGATCACCAGTTCCTGGCGGGGACCGAGCAGGGATACGCTGGAAATGCGTTGTACTTCCACTTCGGAAGAAGGGTGCTTGCGGTCGGGGATGGGGTCGGGTTGCTGATTCATTTAATAACGATAATTGTTATCATTTAGTAAGTCAATGTTTCAATTATTCCCGTTTTCATTAAGCCATATTGATAGTAGGCGCTGACAATTTTGTGTATTTGCCTGAGTCACATGTTTTGAATGATAATGATTCGTATGTATATCTGCATCTGCAATGGTGTGACCGACCGGGCGATCCGCGAGTGCGCTGCCGAGGGCGCGTGCTCCCTGCGGGACCTCGAATGCTCGCTTGGGGTGGGGGCCGGATGCGGTCGTTGCCGCGAGTCCGCTGCGGCAATCCTCCAGGAAGCCCGGCCGGCCCCGGTCAGGGTCTCGCGCCAGGGGCAGGGCGCGGGGCGCAGCGAACGCCGCGCCGGCTAGCCCGGCAGGCGCAGGTCCTTGCAGGGGTCCTTCCGCTCGGCCCGGGGCGTGTACCACACCAGGTCGTAGAGAGTGCCCAGCCTCGCTGTCGGCGCGTCGATTCCCGCCTCGACTTCGACGAACGCGATGACCAGCGTGCGCGAGCGTTCCTCCACAGGCAGGTAGGCAGGCACGCCGCGATCGCGGCGCGCATGGCCGGCCCCGGCGATCAGCACGGCACCCCGTTCGCCTGCGGCCAGCATCGCCGCGGCCATCTGCGCATCGCGCGCACGCTGCGCCTCGACCATCCCGCCGAGCATCGCGGCCGGGGGCCGCAGCCCGCAATGGCCGTCGACGATGTCCTGCTCGAGCGAAGCGCGCGCATCGCCTGCCAAAGGGGCGAGCCCGGGCGCGGGCTTGCCGGATTTCACCAGCGCCCGCGCGTCCTCGCGCGACAGGTTGGCCGCGAGGAGCGGCAACCCGTTGGCTGTGGCGATCCCGACCAGCGGCCGGTAGTCCGGCCAGCGCCATCCCTTGCGGTCGAACGCGCCCGCATCGGCGATACGCTCGGGATCGCTTTCGCCCCTGGAGCGGGCGGCATCCAGCGCCGCCTGGCGCTCGCGGTCGAACTGTTCCATCGCGAGAGCCGGCGCGCGCCCGGCGCGCAGCAGCGCAGAGACCACTTCGGCTTGCAGACGGTGGTGGTCGGCGTTGTCGTGCGCCTCGCCAAGCAGCACCCAGCGCGCGGCGGCGGCGCGCCGCTGGAGTTCGTCGCGGGTCACCGCGGCGCCCGTCCGGGCATCGACGATGCGCCCGGCCAGCGGATGGCTGCGCTCGTGCGGAGAAAGCCATGCCGGCGCGCAGGCAGGAAGCAGGGCTCCCGCCACCGCGCATAGCGCCAGCAGCCGCAGCCTGGGCTTCATGGTCGGGGACATCGGCGCAGTCTAGCCGAACCCGCGCGATGCTAGACTTTCACCATCACCGGATACGGGAGCGGCAGCCATGAAGGGCGACAAGAAGGTCATCCAGCACCTGAACAAGGTGCTCTATAACGAGCTCACCGCGATCAACCAGTATTTCCTGCATGCCCGCATGTACGGCAACTGGGGCCTGAAGAAGCTCGAGGACCACGAGAAGCACGAGTCGATCGACGAGATGAAGCACGCCGACCGGCTGATCTCGCGCATCCTGTTCCTCGAGGGCCTGCCCAACCTGCAGGACCTCGGCAAGCTGCTGATCGGCGAGGACGTGCCCGAGGCGCTCGCCTGCGACCTCAAGCTCGAGCGCATCGCGCACCCTGACCTCAAGGCCGCGATCGCGCACTGCGAGTCGGTCGGCGACTACGTATCGAGGGAGCTTTTCGAGGAGATCCTCGAGTCCGAGGAGGAGCACATCGACTGGCTCGAGACGCAGATCGAACTCATCGGCAGGGTCGGGTTGCAGAATTACCTCCAGAGCCAGATGGGTTCCGCTTCCGCCTAACCGCTGTACGACACGGAGAGACCATGATCGACCTGTATGCCGCCGGCACTTCCAACGGGATGCGCGCCCGGATCGCCCTCGAGGAGTGTGGGCTCGAATACACCTTCCACCCTGTCGACCTCGCCAAGGGCGACAACAAGACCGCCGCCTACCTCGCGTTGAACCCCAACGGGCAGATCCCGGTGATCGTCGACCACGACGGCCCCGGGGGCAAGAAGGTCACGCTTTCGCAATCGATGGCGATCCTCGTGTACTGCGCCGAAAAAGTCGGAAAGTACATCCCGACCGACCCCGCGCTGCGGCCCGCTTTTTCGCAGGCGCTGATGAGCGCCGCGACCGACATGGCGCCGATGCTCGGCACGATCTTCGGCATCATCCGCTCCAAGGACCCGCACCGTCCCACCGCGGAGATGTTCGAGAACCGCTGGCGGGAATACCTCAGCGTCTGGGACCGGACGTTCGCGGTGCGCCGCCATGCCGCGGGCAAGGAAGTGACGATTGCCGACTTCGCGCTGTACGCGGTGGTCGCGCGCGCCAAGCAGGTGGTGCCGGGGCTCTGCGTAGGCATGCCGAACGTGGACCGCTGGGCCGCCGAGATGGCGGCCCGCCCGGCAATGCAGCGGGCGCTGAAGTTCTAGCGATCCGCGCGGGGGGGCATCGCGCCCCCCGGAGGCCTTACACCACGGCCGTGAGCAGCGGCTTGCCCGCAAAGAAAGCGCGCAGGTTATCGACCTGCACCATGCCCATCGCGAATCGCGTCTCGTGCGTGGCGCTGCCCACGTGCGGGAAGAGCACCGCGTTGTCCAGCGCGTAGAACCCCGCCGGTACTTTCGGCTCCCCGACGAACACGTCGAGGCCCGCGCCGGCGATCCTGCCTTCCTGCAGGTACTTGAGCAGGACCGGCTCGTCGACGACCGAGCCGCGCGCGATGTTCACCAGGTAGCCCTTGGGCCCGAGCGCGTCGAGCACCTTCGCGTTGACGAGGTTCTTCGTCTCGGCGCCGCCCGGCGTCACGATCATCAGCACGTCGGAGGCTTTCGCCAGCGACACGGGATCGGCGTGGTAGGGGTAGGCCACCGGCTTCTTGTTGCGGTTGTGGTAAGCGATCTTCATTCCGCAGGCCATGGCGCGCTTCGCGATCGCCTCGCCGATGCGCCCGAGCCCCACGATGCCCATGGTCTTGCCGCCCAGCGAGGTCGTCAGCGGGTACCCGCCGCGCGCCGCCCAGTAGCCCGAGCGGAGATACCCTTCCGCCTGAGGGAACTTGCGCATCACGTTCAGCGTCAGCGCCATGGCCGTGTCGGCCACGCAGTCGTTCAGCACGTCGGGCGTGTTGGTCACGCGGATGCCGTGCTTTTTCGCCGCGTCGACGTCGACCGAGTCGTAGCCGACGCCGAAATGCGAGACCAGCTTGAGGTTGGGCAGCGCGGCCATCATGGCCGCGTTGACGCCGGGGCCGCCGCTGGCGACGGCCCTGACTTTGGGTGCGAGCGCCGCGAGGAAGGCGGCGCGGTCGGTGGCCTCGTACAGCCGGTGCGCGGTGAACTCCTTCTCGAGGATCTCCTGGGTCGGCTGGTGGAGCTTGGCGACGATGATGATGTCCGGTTTCATGGCTTGCCCTTTCAGGATTTGAATTTCGCGCAGAGGGCCTCGGCGCCGCGCGCGAGGATGCCCACGTCCGCGCCCACGGCGCAGAAATTGGTGCCCGCCGCGATCATGCGGCGAGCGTCGGCCTCGAGGGGCGTCAGGTACCCGGCCGCCTTGCCGGACTTGCGGATGCGCCGCATCGCGTCCTCGATCAGCGGCAGGACCTTCGGGTTCGAGGTCTCGCCGATGTAGCCCATCGAGGCGTGCAGGTCGGCCGGGCCGATGAACACGCCGTCCACGCCGTCCACCGCGCAGATCGCCTCGATGTTCTGCATCGCTTCCTCGGTTTCGACCTGGACGAGCACGCAGATTTCCTCGTGCGCGCGCTTGCCGTAGTCCTTGACCCGCCCGAAATGCGTGGCGCGCGTGGTGCCGGCCACGCCGCGCACGCCGGCCGGCGGGTAGCGGGTGTAGGACACCGCGGCTTTCGCCTCCTCGGGCGTGCAGACGTAGGGGATCAGCAGGGACTGCGCACCCGCGTCGAGCATGCGCTTGATCGTCACCATGTCGTTCCAGGGCACCCGCACTACAGGATGGCTCTTGTACGCGGCGGCGGCCTGCAACTGCGTGAGCACGCTCTCCAGGTCGTTCGGCGAATGCTCCTGGTCGAGCAGCAGCCAGTCGAACCCCGCCCCGGCGATCACCTCGACGGTGTAGTTGGAAGACAGGCTCGACCACAGGCCGATCTGGATCTTGCCGGCCTTGAGGGCGCGCTTGAAGGGGTTCTGCGGGAGGTCCATTCAGTTCCTTTTATTTTCCAAAATGGCATATCAACCACCCGGAGGACGGCCCCAGCGGCCGGCCTCCGGAAAGAAATGTCAGACAATCCAGATCAGTCGGCCTTGATGCCGGCTTCTTTGACGACCTTCGCCCAGCGCGCCTTCTCGCCGGCGATGAACGTGCCGAGCGCCTCCGGCGTGCCGGCGCGCACCTCGGTGCCCTGCTTGGCGAGCATGTCCTTCATGTCCTGCGTGTTGAGGATGCGGGTCAGCTCGGTGTTGAGCTTGGCGACGACCTCGCGCGGCGTGCCGGCGGCGGCGAGCAGGCCCTGGTAGGAGCCGGTCACGAAGCCGGGTAGGCCGGACTCGGCGACCGTCGGCAGCTCCGGCGCCGAAGGCACGCGCTCGGCGCTCGACACCGCGATGCCGCGCAGGCGCCCGCCCTTGACGGCCGGGTAGGTGGCGAGCATGCCGTTGAAGAGCACGTTCGACTGGCCGGCGACGACGTCCGTGACGGCCTGCGAGCCGCCCTTGTAGGGGATGTACGCCCACTGGATGCCGGTGCGCTGGGCGAATTCCACGCCGGCGAGGTGCGGCGCGCCGCCGGTGCCCGAGTTCGCGAAGTTCAGCTTGCCGGGGTTGGCCTTGGCATAAGCCACCAGTTCCTTGATGTTCGCTGCGGGCACCGAAGGGTGCACGGCGAGCACGTGGGGCGAGTAGGACACCATGATGATCGGCGAGAAATCCTTCACCGGGTCGTAGGGCATGTTCGGGTAGACACTCGGGTTGATCGCAAGCGCCCCCACGTCCGACAGCAGCATCGTGTAGCCGTCGGGAGAGGAGCGCACGACGAACTCGGCGCCGACGTTGCCGTTGGCCCCGGTCTTGTTCTCGACCACCACCGGCTGGCCCCAGGCCTCGGTGATCTTCGGGCCGATCGCGCGCGCGAGGATGTCCGAGGTGCCGCCCGCGGCGAAGGGCACGACGATTCGGATGGGCTTGGACGGGAAGGCCTGCGCCGAGGCCGCGCCAGCGGCGAGCGCGAGGGAAAGGGCTGCTGCAATACGATAGAACATGGTGTCTCCTCCGGGGGGGGTCTGGGCCGTTGCGCCTGGTCTGATCCGGCGGCGCCCGGCTGGTTGTGACTGCGGGCGGAATTCTACCTTTCCGGCGCCCGGCTAGGTCTCCAGGATCGCCACCACCTCGCCTTCGCCCAGCACGTCGCCCGCGGCCACCCGCACCTCGGCGAGCCGCCCTGCGCGCGGTGCCTCGACCGGGATCTCCATCTTCATCGATTCCATGATGAGGATCGCGTCCCCGGCGGCGAGCTGCGCGCCCGGCTCGGCGAGGATTTTCCATACGGTGCCGGCGACATCGGTGTGGATTTTCACGGGGCTCATAGGGGGAAGTATCCGAAGGTGGATCGGCCGGGCTCGCGCAGCGGCGCGACGAGGTTCGCGAATTCGCACAGCAGCGCGCGCGTCTCGCGAGGGTCGATCATCTCGTCGTAGGCGAAGGCTTCGACCGTGCGCAGCGGCGAGCCGAGGCGCTGCAGCCTTTCGCGCAGTTCGGCGAGCTTCGCCTGCGGGTCGGGCGCGGCCTCGATCTCCTTCCTGAAGGCCGCTTCGATGCCGCCTTCGAGCGGCAGCGACCCGGCGCGCATCGAGGGCCAGCAGTAGCGCACCGAGTAGCGCGACTGGTTTGCGTGTCCTGCGGCCGCCACGCCGTAGGCCTTCCTCACGATCACCGAGCACCATGGCACCGTGGTCTGCTGGATGGCGGTCAGCGCGGCGACCCCGTAGCGGATCGTCGCGGTCTTCTCCGCGTCCAGCCCGACGAGGAAGCCCGGAATGTCCGCGAGGTGCACGACCGGCAGGTGGAAGAGCTGCGCGAGCTGCGTGAAGCGGGCGACCTTGCGCGAAGCGTCGGCCGTCCACGCGCCGCCGTAATGCATCGGGTCGCTCGCCATCAGCGCCACCGGCCAGCCGTCGAGCCGGGCGAACCCGGTGATCACGCCGCGGCCCCAGTACCGGCCGATCTCGAAAAAGCTGCCTTCGTCCACGACCGCCTCGACGATCGGGCGCATCTTGTAGACCTTGCGGTCCTCGCGCGGGATTGCGTCGATCAGCCAGTCGACGCTGCGATTGGCCGTGTCGCTGCCGGCCGTGCGCGGCGCAAGCTCGTGCACCGAGGGCGGCAGGTAGGAGAGGAACCTGCGCGCGCGGGCGAACGCGTCCGCCTCGCTGTCGGCCTCGTCGTCGATCGCGCCGTTGCGCGTGTGGATCTGGCTGCCGCCGAGCTCGTTCTTTTCGAACTGGTGCGCGCCGAGCCGGTTCACCACCGGCGGGCCGGCGACGAACAACTGGGACGTGTCCTTCACCATGACCGAGTAGTGGCTCGCGCAGACGCGCGCCGAGCCGAGGCCCGCGGTCGAGCCGAGCGCCATGCCGACCACAGGCACCGTGTTCAGGTTGGCGGTCACGAGGTCCCAGCCAAGGTACCCCGGCACGCGCGAGTGGCCGTCCTTGTCCATCATGCCGGCCGAGCCGCCGCCGCCCGAGCCGTCGACGAGGCGCACGAGCGGTAGCCGCAGGTCGCGCGCCATGGTCTCCACGCGCGTGAGCTTGTCGCGGATGCTGCCTTCGTTGGTGCCGCCGCGGATCGTGAAGTCGTCGCCGGCCACCACCACGTTGCGGCCTTCGATTTTTCCGCGGCCGATCACGAGGCTCGCGGGCGTCAGGGACACCAGGTTGCCGGCCTCGTCGTAGCTCGACTTGCCCGCGATGCTGCCGACCTCGATGAAAGAGCCCGGGTCGAGCAGCTGGTCGACGCGCTCGCGTACGGTGAGCTTGCCGCCCGCGTGCTGGCGCTCGACGCGCTCCGGGCCGCCCATCTGCCTGGCCAGGCGCTGGCGTTCGCGCAATGCCTCGACTTCCTTCTCCCAGCCCATCGCGTGTGCCGATCAGGGTTGCCAGCGCGTAGTCTATCGCCATTGCCAAGCGCGCCGCCAAGGGCGTTTAATCGTGGACCACCCCATGCTGGAGGAGACGCAATGACAGTCCGGATAGTGCGCGACATGGCCGCGCCGATGCGGCACGAGATCCATGTCGGACGGAACAACCTCGCCACCGACGCGACCGTCGCGGAAGGCGGCGAGGGCTCGGGCCCCGACCCGCACGACCTCTACGACTCCGCGCTCGGGGCGTGCAAGGCGCTGACCGTGCTCTGGTACGCGAACAAGAAAGGCATCCCGGTCGAGAACATCGAGGTGACGGTGGAGCGCGACAACAGCGCCGAGCGCTCGGGTACCTACCGCCTCAGCGCCGAGCTGACGGTGACCGGCAACCTGACCGAGGCCCAGCGCCAGGAACTTCTGCGCGTGGCCGGCAAGTGCCCGATCCACAAGCTGATGACCGAGGTCACCACCGAGATCACCACCACGCTCGCGCCGGCGGGATGAGGCGGCGATGACGGCGCCCCTGCTCCTGAAACCGCACCTGCGCGACCTCGGCGGCGGCATGCGGGTGCGCCGCCTGCTGCCCGCGATGGGCCGGCAGGCCGTCGGGCCCTTCGTGTTCTTCGACCATTTCGGGCCGCTCACGGTGCAGCCGGCCGACAACCACGACGTGCGCCCGCACCCGCACATCGGCCTCGCGACCGTGACCTACCTGTTCGAAGGCGCGATCGTCCACCGCGACACCCTGGGCGTGACGCAGAGGATCGAGCCCGGTGCGATCAACTGGATGACGGCCGGGCGCGGCATCGTGCATTCGGAGCGCCGCCCGGAAGACCTCGCCGCGCGCCCCTATACGAACCACGGCCTGCAGCTGTGGGCCGCGCTGCCGCTGGAGAGCGAAGAGGTGGAGCCGGCCTTCGTCCACACACCTGCGCGGGACATCCCCGAGGTGCCTTCGGGCGGCGTGAAGGTGCGCGTGTTGATCGGCAGCGCGTTCGGTGCGACCTCACCGGTGAAGACTTTCCGGCCGACGCTGTACCTCGACGTGCAGGCTGCGCCGGGCGGGGTGCTCGAGCTCGGCACGGAGGCTGTCGAGCGGGCGGTCTACAGCGTGGACGGGCGGCTGGCCGCGGGCGATACCGTCATCGAGCCGCAGACGCTCGCCGTGTTCGAGCCGGGTTCGGCGGTGCGCCTCGTCGCGCCGGAGGGCGCGCGCTACGTCGTGATCGGCGGCGAGCCGCTCGACGGCCACCGCCACATGTGGTGGAACTTCGTGTCCTCGAGCAAGGAGCGCATCGAGGTGGCCAAGGCCGACTGGGCCGCGCAGCGCATGGGCGCGATCCCGGGCGAGACGGAGTGGATCCCGCTGCCCGGGTAGTGTTGTTGGATTAAGTACGCCAACACCCCTGAAACCGGCTACAGGAGCCGGGTCTGCCAGGACGAAGTTCGACTTTCCCTAGCCGGGCTGGCGCGGCGACTTAGGTATCTTCCCGAGGTCCATGGCCCAGGCCTGCGCCGAATCGCACCAGATCTGCTTCTGCGGCGGCAACTGCGCGCGCTCGCGGGCGGTGTTCGTCCGGATGCCGTACACCTGCGGGTTCTCGGGCGTGGTCGCGTAGAGGTGCGTGCCGCAGTCCGGGCAGAAGGCCTGCGCCCGCTTGTTGCCGCTCTCGGCTGTCTTCACGTAGACCTTCGGCGTGCCGTTGAGGCGGAACGCTTCCTTCCTGATGGGGGCCGAAGTGCGGAAGGCCGATCCTGAGAAGATCTGGCAATCCGTGCAATGGCAGATGCTGACGGTGGCGGGGTCGATCTCGGCTTCGTAGGTGATCCTGCCGCAGTGGCAGGCGCCTGTGATCTTCATCTCAGTGGATCTCCGGGTCAGGGATCGGGGCCGTACCTTCGAGAAAGTCGAAGTCGCAGCCCTCGTTGGCCTGCTTGATGTGGCGCGAGAAGATCGCGCCGTAGCCGCGCTCGTACTTGATCGGCGGGCGCACCCAGGCGGCCCTGCGCCTGGCCAGTTCCGCCTCGGGGACCTTGAGGTTGAGTTCACGTTTCTCGACGTTGAGCTCGATCAGGTCGCCGTTCCGCACGAGGGCCAGCGGCCCGCCCACGTAGGCTTCGGGCGCGACGTGCAGGATGCAAGTGCCGTAGCTGGTGCCGCTCATGCGGCCGTCCGAGAGCCGCACCATGTCCTTCACTCCCTGCTTGATGAGTTTCCTCGGCATTGGCAGCATGCCCCACTCGGGAAAACCCGGGCCGCCGAGCGGCCCCGCGTTCTTCAGCACCAGCACGCAGGTGGCGTCTACGTCGAGCTCGTCGGTGTCGATGCGGGCCGACATGTCGTTGTAGTCCTCGAACACCACGGCGCGGCCGGTGTGCTGCATCAGTTTCGGGTCGGCCGCGCTGGTCTTGATCACCGCGCCGTCTGGGGCGAGGTTGCCGCGCAGCATCACGATCCCGCCCGAGGCCTTGAGCGGCTTGTCGCGTGGCAGGATCACGTCCGCGTTCCAGACCTTGGCGCCTTCGATGTTCTCGCCCAGGGTCTTCCCGTTGACGGTTTTCGCCGAGAGGTCCAGCAGGTCGCGCAGTTGGTTCAGCAGCGCGCGCAGGCCGCCCGCATAAAAGAAGTCCTCCATCAGGTAGGTGCTGCCCGAGGGGCGGACGTTGGCGATCACCGGGGTCTTCGCCGAGATCTCGTTGTAGCGCTCGAGCGGGAACGGCAGCCCTGCGCGGCCGGCCATCGCGACGAGGTGGACAATGGCGTTGGTCGAGCCGCCCATCGCCATCAGCGTGGTGATGGCGTTGTCGAACGATCCCTTGGAGAGGATGTCGCGGGGTTTCAGGTCGTCCCACACCATCTCGACGATGCGTTTTCCCGTGAGCGTCGCCATGCGCGCGTGGTTGGAGTCCGGCGCGGGGATCGACGAATAGCCCGGCAGGCAGAAGCCGAGCACCTCGGCCAGCGACATCATCGTGGCGGCCGTGCCCATGGTCATGCAGGTTCCGGGCGAACGGGCGATGGTGTCCTCGATGTCGTTCCAGTCGCCCTGCGTGATGCGTCCGGCGCGCAGCTCGTCCCAGTACTTCCAGGTGTCCGAGCCCGAGCCCAGCGTCTGGTCGCGCCAGTGCGAGTTCAGCATCGGCCCGGCCGGCAGGTAGATCGTCGGCAGGTTCATGCTGGTCGCGCCCATGATCAGCGCGGGGGTGGTCTTGTCGCAGCCGCCCATGATCACCGCGCCGTCGGCGGGGTAGGACCGCAGCAGTTCCTCGGTCTCCATCGCGAGGAAGTTGCGGTACATCATCGTGGTGGGCTTCTGCATCGTCTCGGCCAGCGCCATCGCCGGCATCTCGAGCGGGAAGCCCCCCGCCTGCCACACGCCGCGCTTCACTTCCTCCACGCGCTGCTTGAAGTGCGTATGGCAGTGGTTGATGTCGGACCAGGTGTTGATGATCGCGATCACCGGCTTGCCCGCGTAGTCCGTGCGGTCGTAGCCCATCTGCGCTGTGCGCGAACGGTGGCCGAACGAGCGCAGGTCGTTCACGCCGAACCAGCGGTGGCTGCGGAGGTCTTCGGGCTTCTTTTTCGCGGCGGGCTTGTTGCTCACGTGTGCTCCTCTGTCCAGGAACCGGCATTCTAAGCCTTGCGGGGTATGATCCGCGCATGCCCCCGCCCCCGGACACGCCCGCGCGCGCAAGCCCAGGCAACGCCTTCGTGGCGTGGCTCGCCGGCTGGTGGCGCGTGCTGCATTTTGGCGCCACGGCCATTGTGGTGGCGGCCTCGCCTTCGGCCTACGACCGCGCCACCGGCGGCCTGATGGCCCGCCAGATCTACTACACGGCCTGGCAGATCCTGCCCGGGTTCCTGCTGGTGTGCTCGATCCTCAGCTACATGGTGATCAGCATCGTGGTGCTGGCCGCGGGAGCCTACGGTCTCGCGGAGTACGCGTTGAATATCGTCGTGCGCGTGCTGGTGCTCGAACTCGTCCCGGTGTTCGTGGCGCTGTTCGTCGCGCTGCGCTCGGGCGCCGCGATCAACACCGAGGTCGCGCTGATGCACATCCGCGGCGACCTCGAGGCCATGCAGCGCGCCGGCGCCGACCCGATGCGCCACGAACTCGTGCCGCGCGTGATGGGCAGCGCCGTGTCGGTGGTGGCGTTGACCGTGATCGGCGGGGCCCTTGCGCTGGTGCTCGCCTATTTCGCGATGTACGGCCTGTCCTCGGGCGGGGTGGAGGACTACACGGACGTCATCGGGCAGGTATTCGACCTGCACATCACCATCGGGCTGGGCCTCAAGGCGCTGGCCTTCGGCGTCGCCGTGGCGATCATCCCGATCACGGCGAGCCTCGAGGTGCCGCGCGAGATACGCTTCGCGCCGATCGCGGTGCTCTCGGGCATGGTGCGGCTGTTCCTCACGCTCGCCCTGATCGAGGGTGCGTCCCTCGCGCTCAAGTACATATAATCCCCGCCATGCCAACGCCGCCCGCACCGGAACCCGGCCCCGCCTCCGAGACCACCACGTCGCTGCCGATCCGGCACCTGGAGTTCAAGGTGGCGATGCTGCTCGCGCTGACGCTGGTGCTGTCGGTGGCGTTCGTAGCCTACGTGCTGTACGCGCGCGGCACGTTCGAGAGCACGCGGCGCGTCGTGCTGGTCACGGACGACTCCGAGGGCGTGACGGTGGGCATGCCGCTGACGTTCGCGGGGTTCGCGATCGGGCGGGTCCGGCGCATCGAGCTCGGCGACGACGCCAAGGTGCGCATCAGCATCGAGGTGCCGAAGAAGGACGCCCGCTGGCTGCGCGCCTCGAGCGTGTTCATCATCGAGAAGGCGCTGGTCGGTGGCGTGCGCATCCGCGCGGTGACGGGGGTGCTGGACGACGCGCCGCTCGCTGACGGCGCGGTGCGCGCCGTGCTGCGCGGCGACGCGACCGAGGAACTGCCCAAGCTCCTCTCGGCGATGAAGGCGCTGCTCGAGAACCTGCAGGCGATTACCGCCCCGGATTCGAGCCTCAACGCGAGCCTCGGCAACGTGCGCACCGCAACCGACCGCCTCGCCGGGCGCTATGGCGCGTTGTCGGCAGCGTTAGGCGGCGACGCCAACGCGCAGAAGGTGATCGCCGCGATCGACCGCGCCAACAGGCTGCTCGATTCCGTCACCGGTGTCACGGCGCGGCTCGACCAGACGCTCGCCAAGACCGACCAGCGCGTGTTCGGCAAGGACGGCATGCTGGACGAGACGCAAAAGGCCGTGTCCCAGCTGAATGGCGTGCTCGGCGACGTCCGCGAGAGCCTCAAGAAGGCCGACTCGGTGCTCGCCGACGCGCAGAAGATCAGCGCCAATGCGCGCGTGGCGACCGAGGACCTCTCCACGCTGCGGGCCGAGGTCGAGGCGAGCCTGCGCAAGGTTTCGGCGCTGATCGCCGAGATCAACCGCAAGTGGCCCTTCGCCCGCGACACCGAGCTGAAGCTGCCATGAGGCTCGCGGCGGCGCTCGGGGCCGGCCTGCTCCTTGCCGCGTGCGCGGGCGGGCCGGCCGCGCCGGACTGGCAGGTGAACTCGCTCGCCTCGCTGCGCAATTTCGAGGCCGCCTACCTTGGCGGGAACACGCGGGTGGCGGAAGCCGAGTTCGCGCGCGCGCGCTCGGACCTCACCGCCACCGGCCGGGCCGACCTCGTTGCGCGCGCGGAGCTCGTGCGCTGCGCCGCCCGCGTGGCGAGCCTGGAATTCGACGCCTGTCCGGGGTTCGCCGCGCTGGCGGCCGATGCGGGGGCGCCGGAGCGCGCGTATGCGGCGTTCCTGTCCGGCGAGTGGCAGGCGCTGGATGCCGCAGCGTTGCCGGCGCAGCACCGCGCCGTGGTGGCGGGGACGGCCGGGGTGCTGCCCGAGGAGCCCTTTTCCCGCCTGGTGGCCGCCGGCGCGATGATGCGCGCCGGGCGGATCACGCCCGCCGCCATGGCTGCCGCGGTCGACACCGCCTCGGCCAACGGATGGCGCCGGCCGTTGCTGGCATGGCTCGGCGTACAGGCGCAACGGGCGGCGGCGGCGGGAGACGGGGAAGCCGCAGCGCGCATCCGGCGCCGCATCGAACTGGTCACAGGAGGAGGAAAA
Source organism: Burkholderiales bacterium (assembly GCA_965279075.1). Classification (GTDB taxonomy): domain Bacteria; phylum Pseudomonadota; class Gammaproteobacteria; order Burkholderiales; family SG8-39; genus SZAS-79. Next base: position 677,122 of record CBDIHI010000012.1, read on the forward strand.
TAAAATGACATACGCATCGAAGGCAATGCTGGCGGCGTGCGCGGCGACGGTCGCCCTGGCCGCCGGCCAGGCGTGCGCGCAGGGGTACCCGAACAAGCCCGTGCACGCGATCATCTCTTTCACGCCGGGCAGCTCGACCGACATCGTCGGCCGGGTCGTCATGCAGAAGGTGTCCGAGTACTGGGGCCAGCCGGTGGTGGCCGAGAACCGCGCCGGCGCCGGCGGGTCGATCGGCTCGGCGCTGGTCGCGCGCGCGGCGCCGGACGGCTACACGCTGCTGATCAACTCGGGCGCGCACTCGGTCAACCCGGCCATGTTCGCCAAGCTCCCGTACGACACGACGAAGGATTTCATCGACATCGTGCCGCTGGCCGTGCAGCCGAACGTGCTCGTGGTTTCGGGCGCGTCGCCGATAAAGTCCGTGGCGGACCTCGTCGCTGCGGCGAAGGCGAAGCCCGGGGCGATCAACTTCGGCCACGCGGGCATCGGCAGCGGCACGCACCTTTCGACGGAGAAATTCATCGCGTCGGCCGGCATGACGGTCACGCAGGTGCCTTTCAAGGGCACGCCCGAGGTCATCACGGCCCTGATGGGCGGCTCGGTCGACTGCTACTGGGCGCCGATCTCGGCGGCGATGGCGAACATCAGGAGCGGCAAGCTCCGGCCGCTGGCGGTCAGCAGCGCAAAGAGGAATTCTCAGCTGCCCGACGTGCCTACGACGGGCGAGGCGGGCGTCGCGAACGCGGACTCGCCGCTCTGGTTCGGCGTCTGGGCGCCCGCCGGCACGCCGGCCGACGTCGTCAACCGCATTTCTGCGGACGTGCGACGCGCGCTGACCGATCCCGTCGTGCGCGAAAAGCTCGCCAGCCTCGGCAACGACCCGATGGACATGGCGCCGGAGGAGTTCGCGCGCTTCGTGCGCAGCGAGATGGCCGACTACGCCAGGGTGGTGAAGGCCGCGGGCATCAAGCCGCAGTAAGGCTGCGGGCAAGGCCGCAGGTCGCGGCCCCGGCGCGTCAGGGGCGCTTCAGCGGCACGCCGCTGAGGCGCTGCAGGTCCTCGAACTCGAGCCCCTCCACCATGTCGACGACGTGCAGGCCATCGGCCTTCACGTCGATCACGGCGAGGTCCGTGTAGATCCGCGTCACGCAGCGCGCCCCGGTCAGCGGGTAGGTGCAGCGCTCGACGACCTTGCTTTCGCCCGACTTGGTGAGGTGTTCCATCATCACCAGCACGTTCTTCGCGCCCACCGCGAGGTCCATCGCGCCGCCGACGGCGGGGATCGCGTCCGGCGCGCCGGTGTGCCAGTTGGCGATGTCGCCCGCCACGGACACCTGGAAGGCGCCGAGCACGCAGAAGTCGAGGTGCTGCCCGCGGATCATGCCGAACGAGTCGGCGTGGTGGAAGAACGAGCCGCCGGGCAGCAGCGTCACGGGCTCCTTGCCCGCGTTGACGAGGTCCTCGTCCTCGGCGCCGGGCGCGGGCTTCGGGCCGATGCCGAGCACGCCGTTCTCGCTGTGCAGGAGCACCTCGCGTCCCTGAGGGATGTGGTTGGCCACCAGCGTGGGCAGGCCGATGCCGAGGTTCACGTAGGCGCCCTCGGGGATGTCGCGCGCGACTCGAGCCGCGATCTGGTTGCGGTCCATCTTCTTCACGCTGCTGTTCACTTGGCCGCTCCGGTTTTGACGACGCGCTTCACGTAGATGCCCGGCGTGACGACCGCTTCCGGGTCGAGCTGGCCGAGTTCGACGGTTTCGCGGACCTGCGCGATGGTGCACTTCGCAGCGCTCGCCATGATGGGACCGAAGTTGCGCGCGGTCATGCGATAGGTGAGGTTGCCCCAGCGGTCGCCGCGGTCGGCCTTGATCAGGGCGTAGTCGGCGTGGATTGGCTGCTCGAGCACGTAGTCGCGGTCGTTGATGCGCCGCGTCTCCTTGCCCTCGGCGAGCAGCGTGCCGTGGGCGGTCGGCGTGAAGAACCCGCCGATGCCCGCGCCCGCGGCGCGGATGCGCTCGGCGAGCGTGCCCTGCGGCACCAGCTCCAGTTCGAGCTCGCCCGAGCGGTACGCCTTGTCGAAATGCCACGAGTCGGCCTGGCGCGGGAAGGAGCAGATGATCTTCCTCACCTGCTTCGCCGCGATCAGCGCGGCGAGCCCGGTGTCGCCGTTGCCGGCGTTGTTGTTGACCACCGTGAGGTTTCTCGCGCCTTGCGCGATCAGCGCGGCCATCAGCGCCGAGGGCATGCCGGCGCCGCCGAACCCGCCGATGAGGATGGTGGAGCCGTCGGGGATGTCGGCGACGGCCGCTTCGAGGGAGGGAACGATTTTATTGATCATTGCGCGATTTTAGAGGCTGTCCACGGTTTTTCCCGGCGTCGTCTCGCTGGTAGGGATCGAAAATTCGCAGGTCGTGAGAAGTTACTTTGGGATAAATTTTTAATGTATTGATTATAAATGACTAAATAATTCTAGATTTAGCTGTGGAAAGCGATCCTAAGTCCTTGTTGGAACGAGAGAAAACGCTTGACCGAGCGTTTTCCTTCGCATAAAGTGGGAAAAGGTGGAAAAAAAGGGCGAATCCTTGCCAACCATGGGCGATTCGCCGGGGAAAAAGAAAATGGCTGGGACATTTCACGGCGCAACGGTCATCACGCTGGACGCGAAGGGGCGGCTCGCCCTCCCCACGCGCCACCGGGATGCGCTGACCTCCGGCGGCGGCGAACTGGTGCTCACCGCTCACCCGGACGGGTGCGTGCTCGTGTACCCGAAGGCCGACTGGGAGCCCAAGCGCGCCGAAGTTGAGCAGTTCTCCGCGTTCAACCCCAAAACGAGCTGGTGGAAGCGCCTCCTCCTGGGTTTCGAGGAGCACGTCTCGCCCGACGCATCGGGCCGCATCCTGGTGTCGCCGGCGTTGCGCATGCATGCCCGGCTCGAGCGCGAGCTGATGATGATCGGCCAGGGCCGCTACTTCGAGCTCTGGGACCACGGCCTGTGGACCGCCAAGCAGGCCGAGGCGCTTGCGCCTTCCGGCAACACGCCACCCCCCGGCATGGAGAATTTCTCGCTGTGAGCGCGGCGAGAGATTCCCACCCCGACGCCGATGGCCGAACACAGGCCGGTCCTCCTCTCCGAAGCGGTCGCCGCGCTCGCGATCCGCGCGGACGGGACCTACCTCGACGCGACCTTCGGTCGCGGCGGGCACAGCCGCGCGATCCTCGCTGCGCTCGGCCCGCAGGGGCGGCTCGTCGCGCTCGACCGGGACCCGGAAGCGATCGAAGAGGGGCGGCGGATCGCCGACCCGCGCTTCTCGATCACGCATGCGCATTTCTCGGAACTGGGCGGGGTGCTCGATGCGCTTGGCGTGGCGCAGCTGCATGGCGCGTTGTTCGACCTGGGCGTCTCTTCGCCGCAGCTGGACGAAGCGTCGCGCGGATTCTCGTTCCGGATGGACGGGCCCCTCGACATGCGCATGGATCCGACACGCGGGGAATCCGCGGCGGAGTGGCTGGCCCGGGCGAATGAGTCCGACATCAGGGAGGTGATCAAGGACTATGGCGAAGAACGGTTTGCTAAACAGATTGCAGCGGCGATTGTTGCTGCTAGGGCAACCGAGCCTCTCGGGCGCACGCGGCAGCTTGCCCATCTCGTGGGTGAAGCGGTCCGCACACGCGAGGCCGGGCAGGATCCGGCGACGCGCACCTTCCAGGCTCTACGGATTTTCATCAATCGGGAGCTTGAGGAAGTGTCGCTGAGCCTGCCGATCGCCGCGTCGCGGCTCGTGCCCGGCGGGCGCCTGGCGGTCATCAGCTTCCATTCGCTCGAGGACCGCATCGCCAAGCGGTTCATCCGCGACGCCGGCGCGGCCGACCTGCCGCGCGACCTGCCGCTGCGCGCCGACCAGCTGCCGCAACCGTTGCTCATGCCCGTGGGGCGCGCGATCAAGGCGTCCACGGGGGAAGTGCGCGCCAACCCGCGCTCGCGGAGCGCCACGCTGCGCATTGCGGAGAGGACCGAAGCCCCGTGGCGAAACTGAGCCTCGCGCTGCTCGCCGTGCTGGTGGCCTGCTCGCTGGGGCTGGTCACGTCCCAGCACAAGGCGAGGAAGCTCTTCTCGGAACTCGAGCGCGAGCAGGAGCGCGCCCGCAACCTCGACATCGAATACGGCCAGCTGCAGCTCGAGGCCAGCACCTGGGGCCTGCATTCGCGCGTCGAGAAGATCGCCACGGGCGCGCTCGCGATGCGCGCCCCGGATCCGCGCCGCGTGCGCCTGGTGAATCCCGCCGCATCGGCCGGGGCCGCGAAGTGAGCGTCGCCGCCGCGCCCATCCACATGCGGCTGCCGGTGTGGCGCGCGCGCTTCGTGCTGTTCGCGCTCGTTGCCGCGTTCGGCGTGCTGGCCGGCCGGGCGGTGTACCTGCAGGCGGTGAATACGGACTTCCTGCAGATGAAGGGCGAGTCGCGGTTCTCGCGCGTGCTCGAGGTCCCCGCCACGCGCGGGCGGATCCTCGACCGCAACGGTGAAGCGGTGGCGATCTCCACGCCGGTCAGGTCCATCTGGGCGATTCCCGAAGAGGTGAAGGCCTCCGCGGCGCAGCTTAAAGCCCTCGCCGCCACGGTGGGCATCGAATCCGCCGAGCTGGAAAGGAAGCTCGCCGATACCACGCGCGATTTCGTCTACCTCAAGCGCCAGATCCCGCCCGAGCAGGCCGAGAAGGTCGCCGAGCTCGGCATCCCCGGCGTGTTCTCGCAGCGCGAGTACCGCCGCTACTACCCGGGCGGGGACGGCATGGCGCACGTGATCGGGTTCACCGGCGTGGGCGACGAGGGGCAGGAGGGGATCGAACTCGCGTTCCAGTCCTCGCTCGCCGGCAAGGCCGGCAGCCGGCGCGTCATCAAGGACCGCCGCGGCGCGATCGTCGAGGACCTCGAGTCGATCCGCGCCGCGCAGGACGGCAAGGACCTGACGCTGTCGGTGGACGGCAAGATCCAGAACATCGCCTTCGGCGCGCTGAAGGCGGCGGTCGAGTCCTACAAGGCGAAGGCCGGGGCCATCGTCGTGCTCGACGTGCGCACGGGCGAGGTGCTGGCCCTTGCCAACATGCCGTCCTACAACCCGAACAACCGCGGCAAGCTCACCGGCGCGCAGCTGCGCAACCGCGTGATGACCGACACCTTCGAGCCCGGCTCGACGCTGAAGCCCTTCACGGTCGCGCTGGCCGTGGACGAGGGCCGTGTGCGGCCGGACAGCATGATCCAGACCGCGCCCGGCAAGCTGACTATCGCGAACTTCACGATCCACGACGCGCACGCGGAAGGCGCGCTGTCGGTCGCGCAGGTGATCCAGAAGTCCTCCAACGTCGGCGCCGCGAAGATCGCGCTCGGCATCCCGAGAGAGGACATGTGGGACATGTTCAAGCGGGTCGGCTTCGGCACGCAGCCCTCGCTTGGTTTTCCCGGCGAGGCGCACGGCAAGGTGCGCGACTGGAAGACCTGGCGGCCGATCGAGCAGGCGACGATGTCCTACGGGCACGGCATTTCGGTGTCGCTGATCCAGCTCGCGCGCGCCTACAGCATCTTCGCGCGGGACGGCGAACTGGTGCCGCTCACGCTGGTGAAGGCCGACATGCCGGCCACCGGCAAGCGCGTGATCTCCGCCGAGACCGCGCAGGCGGTGCGCGCCATGCTCGAGATGGCGGTCCAGCCGGGTGGCACCGCACCGCGCGCGCGGATAATGGGGTACCGGGTCGCCGGCAAGACAGGCACCGCGCACAAGCAGGAGAACGGCGGCTACGCGGCGAAGAAGTACATCTCCTCGTTCGCGGGATTCGCGCCTGCGTCCAACCCCAGGCTCGTCATCGCCGTGATGATCGACGAGCCCTCCAACGGGCAGTACTACGGCGGCGCGGTTGCGGCGCCCGTGTTCGCGCAGGTCATGCAGGGCGCGTTGCGCAGCCTGGGCGTGCCGCCCGACGCGCCGATGCAACCGGTGGAACTGCCCGGCGAGGGCGACGAAATCAAGGAGGGCACCTGATGCGTTCGATCGTGCTGGCCCTGGTGGAGGCGGTCTGGTCCACCAAGGGCGTGCTGAGCGGCTGCTGGGACGGGCTGGGGGAACCTTTCGAAGGAATGGGCGAGTGGACGTATTCGGCGCACTGGCGCAGCAGGGAGCGATGATCGAGCGGCTCGTCTCCGACAGCCGGCGCGTCGCGCCCGGCGTCGCTTTCTTCGCCTATCCGGGCGAGTCGAGCGACGGCCGGCGCCACATCCCGGATGCGCTCGCGCGCGGCGCTGCGGCGGTGGTGTGGGAATCCGAAGGGTTCGGCTGGGACCCGGCCTGGGAGGTGCCCAACGTCGCGGTGCGCGGGCTCAAGGGCGAGGCCGGGCGCCTCGCGAGCGAGTACTACGGCCGGCCCTCCGAATCGATGTGGATGTGCGGGGTCACCGGCACCAACGGCAAGACCTCCTGCGCGCAGTGGATCGCGGCCGCGCTCGAAAGGAACGGCGAGCGTGCGGGCGTGATCGGCACGCTGGGCGCGACCTACGGCGGGAGCACGGCCGACCTCGGCAACACCACGCCCGACGCGCTGGAGCTCCACCGGCTGCTGGCTGAATTCCTCGAGGAGGGCGCGCAGGCGGTCGCGATGGAGGCCTCTTCGCACGGGCTCGAGCAGGGTCGCGTGAACGGCGTCGCTTTCGACTGCGCGCTGTTCACCAACCTGACCCACGACCACCTCGACTACCACGGCACGATGGAAGCCTATGCCGCGGCGAAGGCGAGGCTGTTCGACTTCGACACGCTCCGGCACGCGGTGCTGAACCTGGACGACGTGGCCGGTGTGCGCCTCGCGCAGAAGCTCGCCGACCGCGGCCTGTCGCTGATCGGCTACAGCCTTTCGGCCGAAGGCATCGTCCCGGGCTGCGTCGGCGCCTGGGTCGCCGCGCGCGACATCAGTATCGGCGCGGACTCCACCGGCCTCACGCTCGCCACCAGCTGGGGGGATCGGGAAGTGACGCTGCGCCAGCTCGGGCGCTTCAACGTGTCCAACGTGCTCGGCGTGATCGGCTGCCTGCTCGCGCGGGGGCTGGACATCGACGCGGCGCTCGCTTCGGTGTCCGGCCTGCCCGACGTGCCCGGCCGTATGCAGCGGCTCGGCGGCGCGGGGCGACCGCTGGTCGTGATCGACTACGCGCACACGCCCGACGCGCTCGAGAAGGTGCTGAACGCGCTGCGCCCGGTGGCCGACGCCGGCGGCGGGAATCTATCGGTCGTGTTCGGCGCCGGTGGCGACCGCGACGCGGCCAAGCGTGCGCGCATGGGCGAGGCGGCCTCCCGCATGGCCGACGGAATCGTGCTGACCTCGGACAACCCGCGCAGCGAGGACCCGGCCGCGATCATCGAAGCGATCCGCGCGGGCGTGAGCGTCGCGCATGCGGTCGAACCGGACCGTGCCAGGGCCATCGTCGCCGCCATCCGCGGCGCGCGCGTGGGCGACGTCGTGCTGGTCGCGGGCAAGGGCCACGAGACCTACCAGGAAATCGCCGGCCGGCGCCAGCCCTTCTCCGACCAGGCCGTCGCACTGCAGGCGCTGGCCGCGTGGGGGCAGGCATGATGCGCGTCGCGCAGGCCGCCGCCGTGCTGTACGGCGCGAGCCACGGGCCGGACGCCGAGTTCACCGGCGTGTCCACCGACAGTCGCTCGATCGGCAAGGGCGACCTCTTCGTCGCGCTGCGCGGCGAGCGGTTCGACGGCCATGCCTTCGTCGCCGCGGTCGGGCGCGCAGGCGCGGCGGCCGCGATGGTGGACGCGCGCTTCGACACTGCGGGCGTCATGCTGCCCCTGATCGTCGTCGACGACACGCGCTTCGCCCTCGGGCGCCTCGCGCAGCACTGGCGCGCGCAGTTCGCGCCGGTCATGATCGGCATCGCCGGGTCGAACGGCAAGACGACCACGAAGGAAATGATCGCCAGCATCCTGCGTTCGGCTGCGGGAGACGCCGCCGTGCTCGCCACCGCCGGCAACCTCAACAACGACATCGGGCTGCCGCTGACGCTGCTGCGGATGCGCGCGCAGCACCGGTGGTGCGCGATCGAGCTGGGCATGAACCACAAGGGCGAGATCGCCTACCTCGCCCAGATCGCGCGCCCGACCGTGGCTGTGGTCACCAACGCGCAGCGCGAGCACCTGGAATTCATGGGCTCGGTCGAGGAGGTGGCGGAGGAGAATTCGGCCGTGTTCCGCGCGCTGCCCGAGGACGGCGTAGCCGTGGTCAACGCCGACGATGCGCATGCGGCGACGTTCCGCGCGGCGGCGCCCGGCCGGCGCGTGGTCGACTTCGCGCTCGACCGTGGCGCCGCCGTCACGGGACGCTACCAGCTCAAACCCCTGTCTTCCTCGGTGCGCATCACCTGCCCGGACGGCGAGGCGGTGGCCACGCTCGCGATTCCCGGCGTGCACAACGTCATGAACGCCCTGGCCGCGGCGGCGAGCGCACACGCGGCCGGCATCGGGATCGAAGCAATATCCGCCGGCCTCACGGCGTTCCGCCCCTACGCCGGGCGGCTGCAGGTCAAGCACACCCCGGAAGGCATGACCGTGATCGACGACAGCTACAACGCCAACCCTGATTCGGTGCGCGCAGCGATCGACGTGCTCGCCGCCACGTCCGGGCGCACCGTGCTCGTGCTCGGGGACATGGGCGAGGTCGGCGACGAGGGGCCCGACTTCCACGCCGAGATCGGCCGGTACGCGCGCGAGCGCGGCATCTCGAGCGTGCTGGCGCTCGGCGAATCGACCGCGCACACGGTGGCCGCGTTCGGCCACGAGGCGCGCCACTTCGCGACCCTCGATGACCTCATGGAAGCGCTCGAGCGCGTGCGCGGGCCGGCCACGACGGTGCTGGTGAAGGGATCGCGCTTCATGCGCATGGAACGCGCCGTCGCCGCGCTCATCGGCACCCCTGTGGAAGCGCACTGATGCTGCTCGAACTCGCCCAGTGGCTCGCCAAGGACGTGCGCCTGTTCAACGTCTTCAACTACATCACGCTGCGGGCGGTGCTGGCCTGCCTGACGGCGCTGGCGATCTCGCTGATCCTCGGGCCGCTGGTGATCAGGAAGCTCACCGCGTACAAGATCGGCCAGTCGGTGCGCGACGACGGTCCCAAGTCGCACCTGACCAAGGCGGGCACCCCGACCATGGGCGGCGCCCTGATCCTGCTGTCGATCGGCTTCACGACGCTGCTGTGGGGCGACCTCGGCAACCGCTTCCTCTGGGTCGTGCTGCTGGTGACGGTCGCGTTCGGCGCGGTGGGCTGGGTCGACGACTATCGCAAGGTCGTGTACCGCAACCCGAAGGGACTGTCGGCGAGGTCGAAGTTCTTCTGGCAGTCGGTGATCGGGCTGGGCGCCGCGTGCTACCTCGCCTGGAACGCCGGCAGCATGCCCGCGCTCAACGAGCTGATCGTGCCGTTCTTCAAGCACGTGGCCTACCCGCTCGGCACCTTCGGGTTCATCGTGCTGACCTACTGCGTGATCGTCGGGACCTCCAATGCGGTCAACCTGACCGACGGGCTCGACGGCCTGGCGATCATGCCAACGGTGATGGTCGGCAGCGGCCTGGGGATCTTCGCCTACGTCGCCGGCCATTCGGTATTCTCGAAGTACCTCGGCCTGCCCTACATTCCCGGTGCCGGCGAACTGATCGTGTTCTGCGGCGCGCTGGCCGGCGCGGGCCTGGGTTTCCTCTGGTTCAACGCCTACCCGGCGGAAGTCTTCATGGGTGACGTGGGCGCGCTCGCGCTCGGCGCGGCGCTCGGCACGATCGCCGTGATCGTCCGCCAGGAGATCGTGCTGTTCATCATGGGCGGGGTGTTCGTCGCCGAGACGCTGTCCGTGATGATCCAGGTCGTGTATTTCAAGGTCTCGGGGGGCAAGCGCATCTTCCGGATGGCGCCGCTGCACCACCATTACGAGCTCGAGGGCTGGAAGGAATCGCAGGTCGTGGTGCGGTTCTGGATCATCACGATGATGCTGGTGCTGTTCGGCCTGTCGACGCTGAAGCTCAGGTGACCATGACGATGCTCGAGCCGGCCTTCGCCACCCTCCCGCAGCCGCAGCCCATGGCGCTCGCCGGCCGGCGCGTGCTCGTGCTCGGCCTGGGCGACTCCGGCCTGTCGGTGGCGAACTGGGTGGCACGCGAGGGCGGCACGGTGCGCGTTGCCGACACCCGCGCCGCACCGCCGCGGCTCGCGGCGCTGAGGGCGGCGCAACCCTCGGCCGACGCGGTCTGCGGCGCCTTCTCGCCGCGCCTGCTCGAAGGCGTGGACCTGGTCTGCGTGAGCCCGGGCCTTTCGCTGGAGGAGGCCGTCGTGCGCGATGCGCTGGCCCTCGGCATCCCGGTGTGCGGCGACATCGAACTCTTCGCCTGGGGCCTCGCGCGGTACGGCCGCGGCAAGGTGCTCGCCATCACCGGCACCAACGGCAAGACGACGGTGACCTCGCTATGCGGGCACCTCCTGCGCGGCGCCGGGATCGACGCCGAAGTCGCGGGCAACATCGCGCCGCCAGCGCTCGACGCGCTGCGCGCGAGGCTCGACGCCGGCAAGTTGCCGGCCGCCTGGGTGCTGGAACTGTCCAGCTACCAGCTCGAGACCACGTGGTCGCTCGCGCCCGATGCAGCGGCCATGCTCAACCTCACCGAGGACCACCTCGACCGCTACCCGTCGCTGACCGCGTACGGCGCGGCCAAGGCGAGGATATTCCGGGGTGCGGGGGTGCAGGTGCTCAATCGCGACGACCCGGCTTCGCTGGCGATGGCGGGGGCCGGTCGCAGCAGCCTCACCTTCGGGTTGGGTGTGCCGGCCAACGACGGGGAGTTCGGCTGCATCCCGATGAACGGGGCGCAATGGGTCGCGCAGGGAAGTACGGCGCTGGCGGCCGTAGACGTGCTTCCGCTCCACGGCTGGCACAACACCGCCAACGTCATGGCGGCGATGGCGCTTGCGCGCGCGGCCGGGGCGTCCCTCGCCGCTTTGTCCGCCGCGGTCGTGACTTTCCGCGGCCTGCCGCACCGGCTGGAGAAAGTGGCCGCCGTGCGCGGCGTCGATTACTACGACGACTCCAAGGGCACCAACGTGGGCGCGACGATCGCCGCGTTGAAGGGCCTTGCGCGTCCCGTGTTGCTGATCGCCGGCGGCGTCGGCAAGGGGCAGGACTTCGCGCCATTGGCGCAGCCCGTGGCGGAGTTCGCGCGGCGCGTGCTGCTGATCGGCGAGGACGCCGGCCGAATCGAAGCCGCGATCGCCGCGAGCGGCGTGCCGGTGGAGCGCTGTGCCAGCCTGGAGGCCGCGGTGGCCTCCGCCGCGCGGCAGGCGCGCGCCGGGGAGGCCGTGCTGCTGTCGCCCGCGTGCGCGAGCTTCGACATGTTCCGCGATTACAAGCACCGCGGCGACGCCTTTGCCGCGGCGGCGAGGGCGCTGGAGGCGGGCCGTGGCTAGCTATGTGTTCGCGCAGCGCGCGCCCTCCGCCGAGTACGACCGGTCCCTCGCGTGGGCCGCGTTCCTGCTCGTGTCCATCGGCCTCGTGATGGTCTATTCGTCCTCCATCGCCACGGCCGAGTCGAGCCGTTTCACGGGCAACAACTCGGCGTACTTCCTCGTGCGCCAGGGCATCTTCCTCGCGATGGCGCTGTTCGCCGCGACGCTGACCTTCATGGTGCCGGTGAAGGTGTGGCAGAAGGGCGCGCCGTGGTTCTTCCTCGCCGGGATGGTGCTGTTGGTGGCCGTGCTGGTCCCGGGCCTCGGGCGCGAGGTCAACGGCGCGCGCCGCTGGCTCAACCTCGTCGTCTTCAACCTGCAGCCCTCCGAGCTGATGAAGCTCGCCGCGGTGCTCTATGCCGCGGACTACACGGTCAGGAAGCACGCCGTGATGAAGAGCTTCCAGAAGGGCCTGCTGCCCATGCTGGGCGTCATGCTGGGCGTGTCCTGGCTGCTGCTGCGCGAGCCGGACTTCGGCGCGCTGGTGGTGGTCGCGGTGACGACCTTCGGCATCCTCTTCCTCGGCGGCATGAACGGCCGTCACTTCGTCGCGCTGGTCGGCATGCTCACGGTCGGCTTCGCGGCGCTGGTGTTGTCTTCTCCCTATCGAATGCAGCGGATCTTCGGCTTCATGGACCCGTGGTCGGACGCGTATGGCAAGGGCTACCAGCTCTCGCATGCGCTGATCGCGTTCGGCCGCGGCGAATGGTTCGGCGTGGGCCTCGGCGCGAGCGTCGAGAAGCTGCATTACCTGCCGGAGGCGCACACCGACTTCCTGCTCGCGGTAATCGCCGAGGAGCTGGGGTTCGTCGGCGTGGCCGCGGTGATGGGCCTCTTCGTCTGGCTGGTGTTCCGGGCGTTCGCGATCGGCCGCCAGGCGGCGCTGCAGGAGCGGCACTTCGCGGCGCTGGCGGCGCAGGGCATCGGCATCTGGATCGGCTTCCAGACGCTCATCAACATGGGCGTGAACACCGGGCTGCTGCCGACCAAGGGCCTCACGCTGCCGCTGATGAGCTTCGGCGGCTCCGGCCTCGTGGTGAATTGCGTGGCGCTTGCGATCCTCCTGCGCATCGACTGGGAAAGCCGCCAGCTGGCGCGGGGCCTGCCCGCATGAGGACGATCATGATCATGGCGGGCGGCACCGGCGGGCACGTGTTCCCGGGTCTTGCCGTGGCCGACTTCATGCGCGCGCTGGGCTGGCGCGTGGTGTGGATGGGCTCGCGCGCGGGCATGGAAGCGAGGCTGGTACCGGCGCACGGATACGAAATGGCGTGGATCCGCGCAAGCGCGCTGCGCGGCAAGGGGCTGGCGGCCAAGCTCATGCTGCCGGTCAGCCTGCTCGTTGCGTTCTGGCAAAGCGCGCGCGCGATCTTTGCGCTGCGCCCCGACGTGGTGCTCGGCATGGGGGGCTACGTGGCCTTCCCGGGCGGCATGATGGCTTCGTTGCTCAACAAGCCGCTCGCGGTTCACGAGCAGAACGCGGTAGCCGGCCTCACCAACCGGGTCCTTGCCAGGGTTGCGGACCGCGTGATGGCCGCGTTTCCGGGCGCGCTGAAGGCGGCGCAGTGGACCGGGAACCCGGTGCGTGCCGAGATATCCGCGTTGCCGGAGCCTGCGGCGCGGTATGCGGGGCGAGCAGGCCCCCTCAAGGTGCTCGTCGTCGGCGGGAGCCTCGGCGCCCAGGCGCTGAACAAGGCGGTGCCCGGCGCGCTCGCGCTGATCCCCGCGGCGGAACGGCCGAGCGTCGTGCACCAGGCCGGCGAGAAGAACCTCGAAGCCCTGCGGGCGGAATACGCCGCGGCCGGTGTCGACGGCGAGTTGTTGCCCTTCATTGACGACATGGCTGCCAGGTACGCGCAGGCCGACCTCGTGATCTGCCGGGCGGGTGCACTGACCGTGTCCGAGCTTGCGGCGGCCGGCATGCCGAGCCTGCTCGTGCCCTTCCCGTTCGCCGTGGACGATCACCAGACCGCGAACGCGAGGTTCCTGGCCGACAGCGGCGCGGCGCTGCTGATCCAGCAGGCGGACATGAACCCCGGCCGCCTCGCGGAACTGATCCGCACCCTGGACCGGGAGAAACTCCTCGCGATGGCGGAGAAGGCGCGCGCGCTGGGCAAGCCCGAGGCGACGCGGCTCGTCGCCGAGGCGTGCATAGCGATGGCGGGAGGGGCGCGGGCATGAAGCACAAGGTCCGGCGCATCCATTTCGTCGGCATCGGCGGCTCCGGCATGAGCGGGATCGCGGAGGTCCTCGTCAACCTGGGCTACGAGGTGAGCGGTTCGGACCTGTCGGGGAATGCGGCCACGCGGCGGCTCGAGGGCCTCGGCGTGGCGGTGAAGCTCGCGCATGCGGCCGACAACGTCGCCGGCGCCGACGCGGTAGTGGTGTCCACGGCAGTGAAAGGCGACAACCCGGAAGTCATCGCCGCGCGCGCCAGACGCATCCCCGTGGTGCCGCGCGCGCTGATGCTCGCCGAGCTGATGCGGCTCAAGCAAGGCGTCGCGATCGCCGGCACGCACGGCAAGACCACCACCACCAGCCTGATCGCGAGCGTCCTCGCCGAGGGCGGCCTCGACCCGACCTTCGTGATCGGTGGCCGCCTGACCAGCGCCGCTTCGAATGCGCGCCTCGGCGCGGGCGACTTCATCGTGGTGGAAGCCGACGAGTCGGACGCCTCGTTCCTGCACCTGCAACCCGTGGTCGCGGTGGTCACCAACATCGACGCCGACCACATGGACACCTACCAGCACGACTTCGCGCGGCTGAAGCAGGCGTTCATCCAGTTCCTGCAGAACCTGCCTTTCTACGGCAGCGCGATCCTGTGCACCGACGACGCGAACGTGCGCGAGATCCTGCCGTTCGTGACCAAGCCCGTGGTGTCCTACGGCCTGGGCGAGGACGCGATGGTGCGCGCCACGGCGATCGAGCATGCCAACGGCGCGATGCGCTTCACGGTGCTGCGGGAGTCTGCCCCTGCGCTCGACGTGACGCTGAACCTGCCCGGACGCCACAACGTGCAGAACGCGCTGGCCGCCGTCGCAGTGGCGACTGAACTCGGCGTGGCCGATGCCGCCATCCAGAAAGCCTTGTCCGAGTTCCGCGGCGTGGGCCGGCGCTTCCAGCGCTACGGCGAGATCCCGCTGGCCGGCGGGGGCAGCTTCACGCTGGTCGACGACTACGGCCACCACCCGGCGGAGATGGCGGCCACCCTCGCAGCGGCGCGCGGCGCGTTTCCCGGCCGCAGGCTGGTGCTCGCCTTCCAGCCGCATCGCTACACCCGCACGCGCGACCTGTTCGAGGACTTCGTTCGGGTGATTTCCACCGCCGATGCCGTGGTACTGGCCGAGGTGTACGCGGCGGGCGAGCCGCCGATCGTCGCTGCCGACGGGCGCGCGCTGGTGCGCGGGGTGCGCGTCGCCGGCAAGGTCGAGCCGGTCTTCGTCGACGAGATCGCGCAGATGCCCGATGCGATCCGCCGCGTCGCGCGTGACGGCGACGTGGTGGTGGCGATGGGTGCGGGTTCGATCGGCAACGTCGCCCCGCAGCTGGCCGCGGGAGAAGCGTGAGCGACATGGACATGTCCGAGACACGGCACATCGCGGGACTCGAACTTGCCGGATTGCGCGGCGAGCTGAAGCTCGACGAGCCGATGGCGAGGCATGTCAGCTGGCGCGCGGGCGGCCCCGCGGCCCGCGTCTACACGGCGGCCGACCGTGACGACCTCGCCGGATTCCTGCGCAGGCTCCCGGCCTCGGAGCCGGTCGCCTTCATCGGCCTCGGCAGCAATGCCCTCGTCCGTGATGGAGGGTTCAGGGGCACGGTGGTGCTGACCCATGCGGCGGCCAAACGGCCCGCGATGGTGGACGACCTCCTGTACGCGGAAGCCGGCGTCGCGAGCCCGAAAGTTGCGCGCTTCGCGGCGATGCACGATCTCGCGAACGCCGAATTCCTCGCCGGGATCCCCGGTAGCGTCGGCGGGGCGCTGGCGATGAATGCGGGTTGCTACGGGTCCGAGACCTGGGACATCGTCGCGAGCGCCGAGACCATCGACCGCGCCGGCACCGTCAGGGTCCGGCCGGCCGGGGACTTCGAGGTCGGCTACCGCAGCTGCGAACTGAAGGGCGCCGCGATCGGTCGCGACGAGTGGTTCACCGGCGCGTACTTCCGCCTGCCGGCGGGCGACGGCGAAGTCTCCCGGGCGCGCATCAAGGACCTGCTTTCGAAGCGCATCGCTGCGCAGCCGTTGTCGCTGCCCAATGCCGGCAGCGTGTTCCGCAACCCGCCTGGCGACTATGCAGCGCGCTTGATCGAGGCCTGCGGACTCAAGGGTTTCGGGCGCGGCGGGGCGCGCGTGTCGGAGAAGCACGCCAACTTCATCGTCAATCCCAAGGGGGCCGCGCGTGCCTCCGACATCGAGTGGCTCATCGACTCGGTGCGCGCGACTGTGAAGGAAAAGACCGGCGTGGACCTGCACCCCGAAGTGCGCATCCTCGGGGAGGCCGCATGAATTTCGGCAAGGTCGCGGTGCTGATGGGCGGGCGTTCCTCCGAGCGCGAAATCTCGCTGATGAGCGGCGGTGGCGTGCTGAAGGCCCTGCGCTCGAAAGGCGTGGACGCGCATGCCTTCGACCCCGCCGAGAGGGACCTCGCGGAACTCCGGCGCGAGGGGTTCGCGCGCTGCTTCATCGCCTTGCACGGGCGCGGCGGCGAGGACGGCACGCTGCAGGGCGCGCTCGAAGTGCTCGGGATCCCCTACACCGGCAGCGGCGTGCTCGGCTCGGCGATCGCGATGGACAAGTGGCGCACGAAGATGGTCTGGCTCGCCAACGGCCTGCCGACGCCGCGCTACCGGATGCTCGCGGCGGACGACGACTGGACCTCGGTCGCGAAGGACCTCGGCCTGCCGCTGATCGTGAAACCCGCGAACGAGGGCTCGACGCTTGGCCTCACCAAGGTGACGGACGCATCCCAATTGCCGGCGGCCTACGAACTCGCCGCGAAGAAGTTCCACGACCTGGCCCTTGCCGAGCAGTTCATCGATGGGCCCGAGTACACCGCCAGCATCCTCGGCGAGACCGCGCTGCCGCTGATCCGCATCGAGGCGCCGCAGGGCAATTACGACTACCAGAACAAGTACTTCTCCGACGACACCCGATACCACTGCCCGTGCGGCCTGCCGGCTGCGCAGGAAAAGGACCTGCAGTCGCTCGCGCTGCGCGCGTTTCGCCTCGTCGGCTGCTCGGGCTGGGGCCGCGTCGACCTGATGCTGGACCGCGCCGGCAACCCGCACCTGCTCGAGGTGAACACCTCGCCCGGGATGACCGGCCACTCGCTCGTGCCGATGGCCGCGCGCCAGGTCGGGATCGCCTACGAAGACCTGTGCGTGAAGGTCCTGGAGGGCGCCCATGTGGGATAACCCGCGCCTGCTGAACATGCTCGCCAACGGCCTCATCGGCCTCGCGCTGACGATGTTCGGCTTCGCCGCCACGCAGGCGCTGCTGAACTCGCCGCTCTTCCCGCTGCGCGAAGTCACCGTGCTGGGCGAACTCGCCCACACCACGCGCGACGAGCTGGAGGGCGCGACGCGCGGGCGGGTGGCGGGCAACTTCTTCGCGGCGGACCTCGCCGCGATCCGCGGCGGGCTGGAGCAGTTGCCGTGGGTGCGTCGCGTCGACGTGCGCCGCGTGTGGCCGGATCGTATCGAGGTCGCGCTCGAGGAGCACGTGGCGCTGGCCCGCTGGGGCGACGTCGGCCTCGTCAACACGTTCGGCGAGCGCTTCGGCGCACAGTCGGAAGCCTCGCTGCCGATGTTCGCGGGCCCGGTCAGCACCGAGGGCGAGGTGACGCGCAGGTACAGGCGCTACTCGGAGCTGCTTGCGCCGCTCGGCAGCGCCCTCGAGCGGGTGATCCTCACGCCGCGCTTCGCCTGGCAGCTGCGCCTCGCGAACGGCCTGTCGATCGAGCTGGGACGCGACCTCGCCAACGACCAGGCCGAAGCGCGCCTGGTGCGCTTCGTGGCGGCGTACCCGCAGACACTCGGGCGCCTCGCGCGCCGGCACGAGTACGTCGACCTGCGTTACCCGAACGGATTTTCCCTGCGAGTGCCCGACCTCGAGCGCGCGGGCGCGCAAAAAGCGAAGGGCTGACAGGACACCATGGCAAAGGAAACGAAGGAGCTCATCGTCGGTCTGGACATCGGCACCTCCAAGGTGGTGGCGCTGGTCGCCGAGGTCATGCCCGACGGGAGCCTGGAAGTCCTCGGCATGGGCAGCCACGAGTCCAAGGGCCTGAAGAAGGGCGTGGTGGTCAACATCGAGTCGACGGTGAGCGCGATCCAGCGCGCGCTGGAAGAGGCCGAGCTGATGGCCGACCGCAAGATCGCCTCGGTCTTCACCGGCATCGCCGGCAGCCACATCAAGAGCTTCAATTCGACCGGCATGGTCGCGATCAAGGACCGCGAGGTCACCGCGATGGACGTGGAGCGCGTGATCGAGACCGCGCGCGCGGTGAACATCCCGACCGACCAGCAGATCCTGCACGTGCTGCGGCAGGAATACATCATCGACGGGCAGGAGGACGTGCGCGAGCCGATCGGCATGTCCGGCGTGCGGCTGGAGGTGAAGGTGCACATCGTGACCGGCGCGGTGTCGTCGGCGCAGAACATCGTGAAGTGCGTGCGCCGCTGCGGACTGGAGGTCAACGACCTGATCCTGCAGCCGCTCGCCTCGTCGCGCGCGGTGCTGTCGGAGGACGAGATGGACCTCGGCGTCTGCCTCGTCGACATCGGCGGCGGCACCACCGACATCGCGATCTTCACGCACGGCGCGATCCGCCATACCGCGGTGATTCCCATCGCGGGCGACCAGATCACCAACGACATCGCGATGGCGCTGCGCACGCCGACGCCCGACGCGGAGGCGATCAAGATCCGCCACGGCGTGTCCCTGCGCCAGCTCGCCGACCCGAACGAGATGGTCGACGTGCCGGGCATCGGCGAGAGGGCCCCGCGGATGATGTCGCGCCAGACGCTCGCGGAGGTGATCGAGCCGCGCGTCGAGGAACTGTTCACCCTGGTGCAGAAGGTGCTGCGCGAGTCCGGGTTCGAGGAGCTGCTGTCCTCGGGCGTCGTGCTCACCGGCGGCTCGGCCACCATGCAGGGCATGGTCGAGCTCGGCGAGGAGATCTTCCACATGCCTGTCCGCATCGGCCTGCCCGTGTACTCGGGCGGCCTGCAGGACGTGGTGCGCAATCCGCGCTACGCGACCGCGATGGGCCTGCTGCTCGAGGGCGCATCCCAGGTCCAGCAGGGGCAGGTGATGCGCCAGGGCGGGTCGTTCAAGGCGGTGCTCGCGCGGATGCGCGAGTGGTTCCAGCGCAATTTCTGATTTTCGTCGTCCCATGTTTTTCAAGCAGTCAGTCCAACCGGCAAGGAGAAAACAAAAATGTTCGAAATCGTAGACAGCCAGGGCAGCGGGCCCGTGATCAAGGTGGTGGGCGTCGGCGGCGCCGGCGGCAACGCCGTCAACCACATGATCGGCAAGGGCGTCGAGGGAGTGGAGTTCATCGCCGTCAACACCGACGCGCAGGTCCTCGCGCGCAACCAGGCCCGCAACCAGATCCAGATCGGGCAGTCGGGCCTCGGCGCGGGCGCCAAGCCCGAGGAGGCGCGCGCCGTCGCGCTCGCCGAGCGTGAACTGCTCACCGAGTCGCTCGAAGGCGCGCACATGGTGTTCATCACCGCCGGCATGGGCGGCGGCACGGGCACCGGCGCGGCGCCGGTCGTGGCCGAGGTCGCGCGCGAGATGGGGATCCTCACGGTGGCGGTGGTGACCAAGCCGTTCTCGTTCGAGGGCACCAAGCGCATGCGCCTCGCCGAGGCGGGCATCGACGAACTCGGCCAGCACGTCGACGCGCTGATCGTGATCCTCAACGACAAGCTCGAGGAAGTGCTCGGCGAGGACGTCACGATGGACGAGGCGTTCCGGGCCGCCGACGACGTGCTGAACAACGCCGTCGCGGGGATCTCCGAGATCATCAACCGCGAAGGCCTGGTGAACGTCGACTTCCAGGACGTGCGCACGGTGATGTCCGAGCAGGGCATGGCGATGATGGGTTCGGCGCAGATGTCGGGCATGGACCGCGCGCGGATCGCGGCCGAGCAGGCGATCGCGAGCCCGCTGCTCGAAGGCGTCACGCTGTCGGGCGCCCGCGGCGTGCTGGTGAACATCACCGCGACCCGCGAGAGCCTGAAGCACGGCGAGGTGAAGGCGGTCATGAACACGGTGCGCAGCTTCGCCGCGGACGACGCGACGATCATCTTCGGGGCGGTCTACGACCCGGCGATGGAAGACAACCTGCGCGTGACCGTGGTCGCGACCGGCCTCGGTTCGGCGGCCGCCCAGCGCCAGACCAAGCCGCAGCTCGTGCCGGCGCTGAAGACCGGCACCGACAACCAGCCGGTGATGGCCGCGGGCAGCGGCATCAACTACGGCGAGCTCGAAATGCCGGCGGTGATGCGCAGCAACCGCGCGCGGCAGGCCGAGGCGCTGGCCAACAGCGGGGTCGACAAATACGACATCCCCGCCTTCCTGAGGAAGCAGGCCGACTGACTGCCCGCCCACGGAACCCGACCTTCGACCTTGCCGGGCGGGTCGGGTTCCGGTTTGGTTGTTGCTTTGCAGCATGATTACAATCCTGCTACACTTCTTGCTTAAACAGGTACTTATAATTCGCGGACTGCGTTTCCCGCACACCCAAGACACCGGATTCCGACCCATGCTTCGCCAACGTACCCTGAAGGCGCTTACCAGCGCCACCGGTGTCGGCCTGCACACCGGCCGGAAGGTCCGCATGGTGCTGCGCCCGGCGCAGCCGGATACGGGAGTGGTGTTCCGCCGTATCGACCTCGACCCCGTGGTCGACATCCCGGCGCTGGCCGGTTCGGTCGGCGAAACGCGCCTTTCCTCCTGCCTCGTCAACGGCGAGGCCAAGGTCTATACCGTCGAGCACCTGATGTCGGCGCTGGCCGGCCTGGGCGTCGACAACGTTTTCATCGACCTGGACGGGCCCGAGGTGCCGATCATGGACGGCAGCGCCGCGCCGTTCGCGTTCCTGATCCAGGCCGCCGGCATCGAGGAGCAGCCGGCACCCAAGCGGTTCATCCGGGTGAAACGGCGCGTCGAAGTCGCCGAAGGCGACAAGTGGGCGCGGCTCGACCCGTACGAGGGCTACAGGCTGGCCTTCTCCATCGTCTTCAACCACCCGGTGATCGACAAGAGCAACCAGTCGGTGGAGATCGATTTCGCCGAGACCTCCTACCTCAAGGAGATCGCGCGTGCGCGCACCTTCGGTTTCATGCAGGACGTGGAGCAGTTGCGCGAGGACGGCCTCGCACTGGGCGGGGGCCTCGACAACGCCGTGGTGCTGGACGAATACCGCGTGCTGAACGCAGAAGGCCTGCGCTTCGGCGACGAGTTCATCCGCCACAAGGTGCTCGACGCGATCGGCGACCTGTACCTGATGGGCAAGCCCATGCTCACCTCGTTCAGCGCCCACAAGTCCGGGCACGCACTGAACAACCGGCTGCTGCGCGAACTGATCGCCCAGCCCGACGCCTGGGACGTGGTGACGTTCGAAAAGGCCGAGGAAGCCCCGGCCGGCGTCGCCGGCCTCGTGCGCCAGTTCGCCTGACGCCCGGCGGGCCCGGTGCTCGTCCTCAGAATCCTCATCCTGCTGGTCGCGATCGCCATCGGCGTGACGGTCATGAGCTGGGTCTTCACCGGCAACCGCAAATACCTCCGGGCTGCCTGGCGGATATTTCAGTTCGGGCTGGTCGTCGCACTCGGATTCCTTGCCCTGCTGTTCTTCGAGCGCCTGCTGGTCATGGTTTGACGTTGTGCCGATCAAGTAGTATTTTCAACGCCTTGCGGAATTCCGAGTCTCTTAGTCGGGTATAAAGGGCGGATAGTTCCTGAAGCGCTGCAGCGCTCATCCGGGCGTTTTTTTGCGGTGCAATAACCGGCGTCCCGGCTCCGCCCGGTTGCACCCTCACGGAAACTGAATTAACCTGCGTCCGCTGTTTCGTGAGGTAAACCCCCAGGCTTTCCGACAAGAGTTTCAGCTTGGCTGCCGCCGGCCCGTTGGCGGCATGTATGACGAGTTTGCCCTCCTTGAAGTTGGCCACGCGCGCCAGCGGAGCCAGTTCAGGGGGCAGGAAACCTTCCAGCAGGGTCGTGAGCGCCTCGATTTCTCGCGCTTTCTGCATGACAGGCTGGAAATCGCCCTCGGCCGCAAGGTAACGATTGATCTTGAGGGCTGGCATGGGTCCGTTCGGAGGAGGGTTCGTTGCAGATTATTGTAATCTCTGACCGGTTGGCGAGGGCGAAGACGGTCACCTTGACCACCCGCCACCTGCTCGCGACCGCGATGCTCGGGCTGGTGACGCTGACCGGCCTGACGATCGGGCTGTATGCGCTGACGCTGCGCATCGCCATAGACGTCAAGATCCCCTTCCTGCAGGACGTCGTCCTGGCCGCCCAGCAGGGCGAGACCCAGAAGGCCCGCGAGTTCGTCACGCAGAACCTGAACGCCATGGCCGTGAAGCTCGGAGAGATGCAGGCCCAGCTGACCCGGCTCGACGCCCTGGGTGAAAGGCTCTCCACCGTTGCCGGCATCAAGCCCCAGGAATTCCGCCTGAACGAAGCACCGGGCCTTGGCGGCGCGCAGTCCGTTTCCTACCCGGGCCAGAGCCTTTCGATGCAGGAGTTCAACCAGAAGCTGTCGACCCTTTCGCGCCAGATGGAGAACCGCACCGACCTGCTCGGCGTGCTGGAGGCGCAGATGTTCGAGCAGGCGGTGAAGAAGAAGCTGCTGCCGACCATGCTGCCCGTGAACGGCAGTTACAACGCATCGAGCTTCGGCATGCGCATCGACCCGTTCACCGGGCAGCACGCGATGCACGAGGGCATGGATTTCCTCGCCGACGTCGGCACCACGATCGTTGCCGCGGCCGGCGGTGTCGTGCAGTTCGCCGGCTGGCACCCGCAGTACGGCAACATGATCGACGTCGACCACGGCAACGACCTGGTCACGCGCTATGCCCACACCTCGAAGATGTACGTGAAGGAGGGCGACATCATCCAGCGCGGCCGCAAGATCGCCGAGGTCGGCACCACCGGCCGGTCCACCGGGCCGCACCTGCATTTCGAGGTCCGCTTCAAGGGCGCCGCACAGAATCCGGCGCGGTTCCTGTTTGCCTCGGGCACCCCGTCGACGCCCCCTGCCGCTACCGTGGCCTCGGCCCGCCGCTGACGGCGCGGCCCGGTCCCGACCCCGATCCAGGGTCGGGTGCCATGCTAAAATCTTGATTTTTTTCGGAACGGCCCCAGTTCGGCCTGTCCCCCGCTGCGTTTCCCGCAGCCTACCCCGGCACGCATGATCACCAACATCCTCACCAAGATATTCGGCAGCCGCAACCAGCGCCTGCTCAAGGTTTTCGGTCGCAGCGTGGAGCGCATCAACGCGCTCGAGCCGGCCATGAAGGCGCTGTCCGACGAGGCGCTGTGCGCGAAGACCGACGAGTTCAGGAAGCGCCATGTCGCGGGGGAAACCCTGGACGAACTGCTCCCGGAGGCCTTCGCCGTGGTCCGCGAGGCGGGCGTGCGGTCCCTCAAGATGCGCCATTTCGACGTCCAGCTGCTGGGCGGCATGGTGCTGCACGCCGGCAAGATCGCCGAGATGCGCACGGGTGAGGGCAAGACGCTGATGTCCACGCTGCCCGCGTACCTGAACGCGATCGCCGGCAAGGGGGTGCACGTCGTCACCGTGAACGACTACCTGGCGCAGCGCGACGCCGAGTGGATGGGCCGGCTGTACAGCGTCCTCGGCCTGACGGTGGGCGTGAACCTGTCCCAGCTCGACGCCGAGAGGAAGCGTACCGCCTATGCCGCGGACATCACCTACGGCACCAACAACGAGTTCGGCTTCGACTACCTGCGCGACAACATGGCGATGCACGTCGAGGAGCGCTACCAGCGGGGGCTTCACTTCGCGATCGTCGACGAGGTGGACTCGATCCTGATCGACGAGGCGCGCACGCCGCTCATCATCTCCGGCCAGGCCGAGGACCGGACCGAGCTCTACCACCGCATGAACGAGGTCGCCCCGCTGCTGACCCGGCAGAAGGAGGAGGAGGGGGAAGGCGACTTCTGGGTCGACGAGAAGAACCACCAGATCCTGCTCTCCGAGGCGGGTCACGCCCACGCCGAGGAGATCCTGACGCGCGTCGGCATGCTGCCCGAAGGCGCCAGCCTGTACGAGCCGACTTTCATCAACCTCGTGCACCACCTGTATGCGTCGCTGCGCGCGCATCACCTGTTCCACCGCGACCAGCAGTACGTCGTGCAGAACAGCGAGGTCATCATCGTCGACGAGTTCACCGGCCGCCTGATGCAGGGGCGCCGCTGGTCCGACGGCCTGCACCAGGCCGTCGAGTCGAAGGAGAACGTGCCGATCCAGTCGGAGAACCAGACGCTCGCGTCGATCACGTTCCAGAACTATTTCCGCATGTACTCGCGCCTGTCGGGCATGACCGGCACGGCCGACACCGAGGCCTACGAGTTCCAGGAGATCTACGGCCTGGAGACCATCGTGGTGCCGACGCACCGGCCGATGATCCGCGCGGACCGGCTGGACCAGGTGTTCCGCACCAACAAGGAAAAATACGCCGCGATCATCGAGGACATCCGCGACTGCCACACCCGCGGCCAGCCCGTGCTGGTGGGCACGACCTCGATCGAGAGCTCCGAACTGCTGGCGGGCATGCTGAAGAAGGACGACCTGCCGCACCAGGTGCTGAACGCCAAGCAGCACGAGCGCGAGGCGCAGATCATCGCGCAGGCGGGCCGCCCGAAGATGGTCACGATCGCCACCAACATGGCGGGTCGCGGCACCGACATCGTGCTCGGCGGCAACGTCGAGAAGCAATGCGAGCTGATCGAAGCCGACGAGAAGCTGGACGCGGCGGAGAAGTCGCGCCAGGTCGAGACCCTGAAGAGCGAGTGGCAGCAGCTGCACGACCTCGTGATCCGCGAGGGCGGCCTGCACATCATCGGCACGGAGCGGCACGAGTCGCGCCGGGTCGATAATCAGCTGCGCGGCCGCTCCGGCCGCCAGGGCGACCCGGGGTCGTCGCGCTTCTACCTTTCGCTGGAAGACCCGCTGCTCAGGATCTTCGCGGGCGAGCGCATCAACAAGATCATGGTGATGCTGAAGATGCCCGAGGGCGAGGCGATCGAGCACCGTATGGTCACCAACTCGATAGAGAGTGCCCAGCGCAAGGTCGAGGCGCGCAACTTCGATATCAGGAAGCAACTGCTCGAGTACGACGACGTCTCGAACGACCAGCGCCGCACCATCTACCAGCTGCGCAACGAGCTGATGGACTCGAAGGACGTGTCCGAGCGGATCGCCGATCTGCGCGCCGGCGTGGTGAAGGACATCTTCCGCCTGCACGTGCCGGCCGACAGCGTCGAGGAGCAGTGGGACGTCCCGGGCCTGGAAAAGGCGCTCGCCGCCGACCTGCAGCTGCACCTGCCGGTCCGGGAATGGCTGGAAAAGGAGCCCGACCTCGGCGACGAGGCGCTGGTCGAGCGGATCGTGGGGAAGGCCGACGAGTCCTACGCGGCCAAGGTCCCCCCCGGCGCGGAAGAGTCGTACCGCAACTACGAGCGCTACGTGATGCTGCAGATCCTCGACTCGCACTGGCGCGAGCACCTCGCGGCGCTCGACCACCTGCGCCAGGGCATCCACCTGCGCGGGTACGCGCAGAAGAACCCCAAGCAGGAATACAAGCGCGAGGCGTTCGAGCTGTTCGGCGCGCTGATCGAGTCGGTCAAGCTCGAGGTCACCCGCACGCTGGTCGCCGTCCAGATCCGATCGGAGGCCGCGATCGAGGTCCCGGACGCGCCGCCCGCGCTCGAGAACGTCAGTTACCAGCACGCTGAGCCCATGAGCGCGGCCTCCGACGAGCCGGTCGAGGCTGCGTTCGTGCCGCCGCCCGAGGAAAAGCCCCAGCAGCCCTTCGTGCGCTACACCGGCAAGGTCGGCCGCAACGATCCCTGCCCTTGCGGATCGGGCAAGAAGTACAAGCAGTGCCACGGGAAGCTCGCGTAACACCCCTCCGACAAGGAACCCCGCATGCCCGTCAACCTCCAGCCTCCCGCGCCGGAGCAGCTGTTCCCCGTCGCCGGCGTCGAGCTCGGCATCGCAATGGCCGGCGTGCGCAAGCCCGGCCGCAAGGATGTGCTGCTGGTGCGCCTCGCGCCCGGCGCGACTGTCGCCGGCGTGTTTACGCTGAACCGTTTCTGCGCCGCGCCTGTCCTCCTCTGCAAGAAGCACCTGGCCTCGGGCAAGGCGCCGCGCGCGCTGGTGGTCAACACCGGCAACGCGAACGCCGGCACCGGCGATGACGGCCTCAAGCGTGCCCTTGAAGTCTGCGCGGCCGCGGCCGGGGTCGTCGGCTGCTCGATCGAGGAAGTGCTGCCGTTTTCCACGGGCGTCATCATGGAGCCGCTGCCGGCCGATCGCGTCGTCGCGGGACTTCCGGCGGCAAAGGCGGACCTTGCGCCGACGAATTGGGCGAGCGCGGCCGAGGCCATCATGACCACGGACATCGTCGCCAAGGGCGCGTCGCGCAGGGTCACCATAGACGGGAAGGCAGTCACGGTGACCGGCATTGCCAAGGGCTCGGGCATGATCCACCCGGACATGGCCACCATGCTCGGGTATGTTGCGACCGATGCAGGCGTGCCGGCCGGCCTGCTGCAGGAGCTGCTGCAGGAAGTCGCGGACGAATCCTTCAACTCGATCACCGTCGACGGCGACACCTCGACCAACGACTCCTTCATCCTGGTCGCCACGGGAGCCTCGGGCGTGACGGTGGGCAGCAAGGCGGCTTCGGGCTACGCCGCGCTGCGTGCCGCAGTGCGCGACGTCTCCGTGCAACTCGCCCAGGCGATCGTGCGTGACGGCGAAGGCGCCACCAAGTTCATCACCGTCAAGGTCGAAGGCGGGCGCGACCGCGCCGAATGCCGCAAGGTCGGCTACGCGATCGCGCATTCGCCCCTCGTGAAGACGGCCTTCTTCGCCTCCGACCCCAACCTCGGCCGCATCCTGGCCGCGATCGGCTATGCCGGAGTCGACGATCTCGACACCTCGCGCGTGGACCTGTACCTGGGTGACGTGCTGGTAGCGGCCAAGGGCGGGCGCAATCCCGCCTACCGCGAGGAAGACGGCAACGCGGTGATGAAGCAGCCCGAGATCACGGTGCGCGTGGTGCTGAATCGCGGGCTCGCGGAAGCTACGCTCTGGACCTGCGACTTTTCCTTCGATTACGTCAAGATCAACGCCGAGTACCGGACCTGATGGCCGCCAAACCCGACCTCGCCGACGTGCTGGCGCGCTTCGACTCGCTGCTGCAGCGGGTCGAGGGGCTGCTGCCCCCGGCCCCCCCGCCGACCGACTGGAAGGCGATCGCGTTCCGCTGGAGGAAGGGCTCGGGCCTGGCCGCCCGCGGCTGGCTCGACGCGGTCCACCATGTGCACAGGATCCGCCTCGCGGACCTGCAGGGCATCGGCGCGCAGATTGCGAAGGTCGAGCAGAACACCCGCCAGTTCGTCGCCGGCCGGCCCGCCAACAACGTGCTGCTCACCGGCGCGCGCGGCACGGGCAAGTCCTCGATGATCAAGGGCCTGCTCAACAAGTATTCGAAGGACGGCCTGCGCCTGATCGAGGTCGACAAGTCCGACCTCGTCGACCTGCCCTCGATAGTCGACGCGATCGCCGCGCGCCCCGAGCGCTTCATGCTGTTCTGCGACGACCTGTCCTTCGAGGAGGCCGAGCCGGGCTACAAGGCGCTCAAGGTGGCGCTCGACGGCTCGATCTCCACGACCTCGGACAACCTGCTGATCTACGCGACCTCCAACCGGCGCCACCTGATGCCGGAGTACATGCAGGAGAACCTCGACACCAAGTACATCGGCGACGAGATCCATCCCGGCGAGACCGTGGAGGAGAAGATCTCGCTGTCGGAGCGCTTCGGCATGTGGGTCTCGTTCTACCCGTTCGACCAGGACGAGTACATCGCGATCGCCGCGCACTGGATGCGGCACTTCGGCTGCGGCCCGAAGGAGGTCGAGGCCGCGCGCGAGGAGGTGCTGCAATGGGCGCTGCTGCGCGGTTCGCGCTCGGGCCGCATCGCGTTCCAGTTCGCGCGCGACTGGGCGGGCCGCCACGTCGGCGCCGCCCCGGCGAAGAAAAAGAAATAGCGTGGCCGTCGAGGTCGTCGCGGCGGTGATCCTGCGCGCCGACGGCGCCTTCCTGCTGGCGAAGCGCCCCGAAGGCAAGGTCTACGCGGGCTGGTGGGAGTTCCCCGGAGGCAAGGTCGAGGCCGGCGAACCGCCGGAGCGGGCCCTCGCCCGCGAACTGCACGAGGAACTCGGCATCGACGTGACCCGCGCCTCGCCCTGGATTACGCGCGTGTTCACCTACGAGCACGCCACCGTGCGGCTCAGTTTCTTCCGCGTCACCGGCTGGTCCGGCGAGCCGCACCCGAGGGAGGGCCAGTCGCTCGCCTGGCAGCGCATCGACGCGCCGATGGTCGAGCCCATGCTGCCGGCGAACGCGCCGATCCTGGCCTCGCTCGCGCTGCCTGCGGAGTACGCAGTGAGCGCGGCTCATGCGCTGGGTGAGGCGGCCTTCCTTGCCAGGCTCGAAGCACGCCTGCGGGGCGGGCTCAGGCTGGTGCAGTTGCGCGAAAAAGACCTTTCGCGCGTAGCCCTGCTCGCGCTGGCGAAAAAGGTGTGCGCCCTCGCGCATTCCCACGGGGCGAAGGTGATGGTCAACGCCGACGAGGCGCTGGCGCGCGCGGCGGGGGCCGACGGCGTGCACCTCACCTCGAATGCATTGATGAAGATCGACGCACGGCCGGACGGCTTGCTGGCTGCCGCCTCATGCCATGACTCAGCCGAACTCGCGCAGGCGATGAAGCTCGGGCTGGACTTCGCGTTGGTCGGCCCGGTGAAACCCACGCAGTCGCATCCCGGCGCGCCGGTGATGGGGTGGGAAGGGTTCGCGCGCCTTGCGCGGGGCACGACCCTGCCGGTGTATGCGATCGGTGGGCTGGGGATGGGCGACCTGGATGCCGCCTGCGACGCCGGCGCGCACGGAATCGCGGTGCTGTCCGGTGCCTGGGTTTCGCGACAATCCTGAACTTTATTACTTGATTGTTCAGGTCTGGAGCGGCTTTCACGGCGGTTTATTTTCCTTAAATGGAAATTCAGCTGCGGTCCGCCGATTGCGGATTCTCCTCGCCAGGATCGGGATCCCCGGCCTGCGGGACACGATAGGATTCGGTCGCCCACTGGCCCAGGTCGATCATCTTGCAGCGCTCGCCGCAGAACGGGCGGAACCTGTTGTCCCCGCTCCAGGCCACTTGCCGACCGCAGCGGGGGCAGGGGACGGTACGGGGGCGTGCGGCGCTCATCCGTCGACGACCACCCTGTTGCGTCCCTGTGCCTTCGCACGGTAGAGCGCCCGGTCGGCCCTTGCCAGTGCGTCCGCCGCCATCGCGTCCGCGGCATCCATACCCGCCACCCCGATGCTGACGGTCATGGGAAGCACGGTGCCGCCCTGGCTGGATGGGTTCGATGCGATCCTCATGCGCAGGCGTTCGGCGAACGCTTCGGCTGAAACGAGATCGGCGCCCGGCAGGATGATGGCGAACTCTTCACCTCCGATGCGCCCCGCAACGTCCACTTTGCGCAGTTCGCGGCTCAGCAGCCTGGCTATGTGTGCAAGGACCTGGTCTCCTGCGGCGTGGCCGTAGGCGTCATTTATGCGCTTGAAATGGTCGGAGTCGAGCATGAGTACCGCGGCGCGGTGCCCCTGCAATCTGTTGATGCGGGCCGATTCCTGCTCGAGCCGTGACAGGAAGTGGCGCCGGTTGGGCAGGCCGGTAAGCGGGTCCATTGCGGCCAGTTCGCGCAGTTCGGCTTCGAGCGTCTTGAGCGCAGTGATATCTCGTGAAACGACGACCACCTTGGAAACCCTGCCGTCCGCGCCGCGGATCGCACGGCCGTCGGACTCCATGTGGCGGATGTTCCCGTCCTTGAGGACGAACCTGAACTCCGCGCGTTCGCCCGTGCCCGTTGCCACGGTTCGCCGGAACACCTCGTTGAGCCGCTCGCGATCGTCGGGGTGGACCTCAAGGAAGGAGTTCGACCCGGCCCGGATATCCTCCTCGCGAAACAGCGGCCCATAGGACGGATTGTTGTAGATCCGCCGGCCTTTGTCGTCGAGCACCGCGACAAGATCGCCCACGTTCTCCACGATGGCCTGGAAGAGGTCACGACTCTCCTGCAGGTGGGCCTCGGCGATCGCTCGTTCACGCCGGGACCTCGCATCGAGGAGTTCGCGCTCGATCACCGGTCCGAGCCTCGCCAGTTCATCTTTCCTGACGAAGTCGCGCGCGCCCGCGCGGATGAGCGATACGGCCAGGTTAAGGCTGATCTCGCCTGAAACGACGATGAACGGCACGTCGGGGCGTAGTTCCCTCGCAAGCGAAAGCGCTGCCGCCGCGCTGAACCCGGGCATGGATTGGTCGCACAGGATCACATCCCACGGCCCACCCAGGAGCGCCGACAGGAGGCCGGAGGCCGAGTCCACGGCGGAATGCTCCACCTTGTAGCCCTGCCGTTGGAGGGCGAGGAGGGTCAGTTCGATGTCGGCGGCCGAATCGTCGATCGCCAGCAGCCTGAGGGTTGCGCTCATCTACAGGTTGCAAAAGGTCAGCTCGAACCCGATGTCGCAGTCGGCCGTGCGCGGGCGCGGGTCCTCTCCGCCCTGGGTGAGGAAGCGGATGTTCAGCACGTACTTGTTCGCGCTCATCTCCGGCACGCAGGTGAGCGAGTCGTCGAGCCGCACGCGCATCATCTGCGCGGTCTTGCCGCCGAGCATCTGCTGGTAGGTGCCCTGCGGCGCGACGAATTCGGCGGGCTTGCCCGACTCGCGCAGGATCCTGAGGATGATGGCCGAGCCGTCGCGCAGCGGGTACAGCGGGCTGGTCCAGTCGAGGAGCTGCTGCCCGCGCTCTTCAGGCGCCTTGTGCAGCCAGTAGTGGTACGAGGGCAGGTCGAACTGGCAGGCGCCGCCGGGGATGCCGGTGCGCTGCTTGATCGACATCAGCCATTCGTTCTCGCGCAGGTACTGGCCGATGCGGCCCGTCATGCCGAAGAGCGCCGTCGAGGCCTGCTCCATGTCGGCGAGCACCTGGTTCAGCGCGTCCTCGGAGATCTCGGGGTTGTTGCGGTACGCGCGCAGCACCTGCTTCTGGCGCTCGAGTTCCTGCAGCAGGTCGGACTTGAGGTCGGCGCGGCCCGCGACTTCCATGATCTCGAACAGCGTGAGCAGCGCGACGTGGTGGTCTGCCGCTTTCGGATCGGGCTTGCGGATGAAGTGGCCCGAGCGTTCGAACAGGTCCTCCAGGCGCAGGAGCGTCCGGATGCGTTCGTTGAGCGGGTACTCGTAGGTGATCACGACCGCGCCGTTGACAGCCCGTGGCTCGCGCCCCGGGGAAGCGGAAATTCGTTGAATTTTGAAGCAATTGCCGCGGGGAGGCAATCTTCCATTTGAGGTCCGCTGCCGCTCACGCCGCCACGCTCCCGGCGGCGAGCGCCAGATACCGCCCATGCAGCGCCCGTACCTGGGGCTCCAGCGCGGCCAGCGGGCCGCTGTTGTCGATCACGTCGTCGGCGGCTGCGAGCCGGGTCGCACGGGAAACCTGCGCGGCGATGATGCGGCGCACTTCCCCGTCCGAAAGGCCGCTGCGCCTCATTACCCGCTCGACCTGCACGGCCTCCGTACAGTCGACGACGACCACGCGCCGGACCCGGTTGCGGTAATCGGGGGATTCCACCAGCAGCGGCACCACATGGACGACATACGGGGCGGCGGCGGCGGCGATGCGGCGCTGCGATTCGGCCCGGATCATCGGGTGCAGCAGGCCCTCGAGGCGCGCCTTGGCCGAGGGGTCGGAAAACACGAGGTCCCTCACCTTTTTCCGGTCCATCGAGCCGTCGGCCGCGATGCAGGCGTCGCCGAACAGGCGCCGGACTTCGGGTATGGCCGCGCCGCCGGGCCGCGTGAGCTCATGGGCGATCACGTCGGTGTCCACCACGGCCGCGCCCAGCGATGCGAAGAGGTCCGCGGCGGCGCTCTTGCCGCTCCCGATCCCGCCGGTGAGCCCGATCACGCAGGGCGCGTTCGAAGTTCCCATCGCTAGCGCAGATACCAATCCATGATCTGGCGTCCCCAGAACATCGCGACGATCCCGGCCATGGCGAGGTAGGGCCCGAAGTGGAACTTGAAGTCCCAGGCCCAGCCGCGCCGCGCAGCGAACATCTGCGCCACGCCGAACACCGTCCCGACGACCGAGGACAACAGGATCACGAGGGGCAGCACCTTCCAGCCGAGGAAGGCGCCGACCGCCGCGTTCATCTTGAAGTCGCCGTAGCCCATGCCCTCCTTGCCGGTCACCAGCTTGAACACCATGTAGACGACCCACAGCGATAGGTACCCGGCCACGGCGCCGATGACCGACTCGGCCAGCGGCACGAAGGTTCCCGCGAGACCGAGCAGCAGGCCCGCCCAGAGCAGCGGCAGGGTAATGTCGTCGGGCAGCAGTCCCGTCTCCTGGTCGATCAGCGCCAGCGCGAGCGTGCACCAGATGAACACTGCCGCACCGAGGGCGGCGAGGCCGAAGCCGAAGTGGCTTGCCGATGCGAAGGCGCCCAGGCCTGCGAGCAGCTCGACGGCCGGGTAGCGCGGGCTGATGCGCGTCCCGCAGCCCTTGCAGCGGCCGCGCAGCACCGCGTAGCTGAGGAGGGGAATGTTCTCGAGTGCACTGATCGCGTGCCCGCAGGCGGGGCAGCGCGACCTCGGCGTCGCGAGGCCGAGCGGCTGCGCCTCGAGGTGCGCGACCTGGGCGCGAACGAGGCCGGCGAGTTTCTTCGCCTCAGCGGGGTCCGCGACCTGCTTCGATTCCTCGAGGATCGCGGGGATGTCGGAGAGCCACGCGCGCTCCATGATGCGCGGCAACCTGTGGACGACGACGTTCAGGAACGAGCCGATGCACAGCCCGAACGCCAGTGCCACCCACGGGAAAACCGAAGCCTGGCTCAGCCAGGCGAGTTCGGCCATGCTTCCCGCATCAGACAGCCTGGCCCATTTTGAAGATCGGCAGGTACATCGCGATGACCATGCCGCCGATCAGCACGCCCAGCACCACCATGATCATCGGTTCCATCAGGGAGGAGAGCGCGTCCACCGCGTCGTCCACCTCGGCCTCGTAGAAGTCCGCGACCTTGCTGAGCATCGAATCCAGTGCGCCGGTCTCCTCGCCGATCGACACCATCTGCAGCACCATGTTCGGGAACACCTTGGCGTTCACCATCGCGACGGTCAGCGCCGTGCCGGTGGAGACCTCGCCCTGGATCTGCCGCGTGGCGTTCAGGTAGACCCAGTTGCCCGATGCGCCGCCCACCGAGTCGAGCGCCTCGACCAGCGGCACGCCTGCGGCGAACATCGTCGAGCACGTGCGCGTCCAGCGCGCGACGGTGGCCTTGCGGATCAGCTCGCCGAACACCGGCACCTTGAGCGCCAGCCGGTCCATGAAGATCTGCACCGCCAGCGATTTCTTCCACAGCACAAGAAAGCCGTATATCCCGCCGCCCGCGATGCCGAAGATGAGGTACCAGAACTGGACGAAGAACTCCGAGATCGCCAGCACGACCAGCGTGGGCGCCGGCAGGTCCGCGCCGAAGTTCGCGAACACGGTCTTGAACGCGGGGATCACGAAGATCATGATCACCGCGGTGATGACGAAGGCGACGACGATGATCGCCACGGGGTAGAAGAGCGCGGACTTGATCTTCGACTTGATCGCGAGCGTCTTTTCCTTGTAGGTCGCGAGGCGGTCGAGGAGCGTCTCCAGGATGCCGGCCTGCTCGCCTGCGGCCACCAGGTTGCAGAACAGGGGGTCGAAATACTGCGGGTACTTGCGGAAGGCCGCGGCGAGCGGGGAGCCCGTCTCGACTTCCATTTTCACGTCCATCAGCAGCTTCATGACCGCGGGGTTGGAGGCGCCCTTGCCGACGATGTCGAACGCCTGCAGCAGCGGCACGCCGGCCTTCATCATCGTGGCGAGCTGGCGCGAGAAGAGCGTCACGTCCTTCTCGGAGACGCTGCCGCCGCCGCCCATCTTCTGCTTCTTGACCTTGGTGACCATCACGCCCTGGCGGCGCAGCGTGGCCTTGACGACGTTCTCGCCCGAGGCCTTCAAGTCGCCGCGGACGACCTTGCCGGCCTTGTCCTTACCTTCCCACTGGTAAGTGACCTCCTTCGGGCCCTTGTCCTTTGCCGCTGCTGTCGCCATGGTCCGTCCTCACCTGTTCTTGCGGTCCGCTGCGGTTCTCCGCCGCCCGGGGCGCTGCACAGCACGGAGCCTGACCCCGCAGCATAGACCCGTTGCGCAGGGCGGCACCGTGACAAGCATCACGCGCGGCGATAATGCCCTGAGCAGGGATTTTTGTAAAGACTCAAGTTCCACGCATAACAGCCTGAGGCGATTGGACTTTGGGCCCCGGAAATCGACCGGGAACAGGGCCGATCGGGGGCGCGGTCCTAGGACTCCGGGAGCAGGTCCGGGTCGGGCTCCGGCGGCCTGAAGAGGCGCACCGATTTCACCGCGCGTCCCTGCGTGTGCAGGATCTCCATCGCGACCTCGCCGATACGGATGCTCACGTCCGCTTCCGGGATGTCCTGGAGATGCTCGAGGATGAGGCCGTTGAGCGTCTTCGGCCCGTCGACCGGGAGGCTGAGCCCCAGCGCGCGGTTCAGTTCCCTCACCGGCATCGCCCCGTCGGCCATCGCGGACCCGGCGGCGTCCCAGCGAAGCGCGCCCGAGGCGCTCGGCATCGACGTGGTGAACTTGCCGATGATTTCCTCGATGATGTCCTCGACCGTGACGAGGCCCATCAGTTCGCCGTACTCGTCGACCACCAGCGCGATGTGCTCGGAGTTCTCCTGGAAGTACTGCAGCTGCGCGAGCACGCCTGTCGAGGCCGGTACGAAGTAGGGTTCGTCGGTGAGTTCCTCGATCGACTCGCGGGTGAGGACGCCCGAGTGCAGCAGGCCGAGGACCTTCCTCAGGTGGAGCACGCCGACGAGGTCGCCCTCGCGGTTGCGGAACACGGGCAGGCGCATGTGGTACGAGGTGGCAAGCTCGCGGGCCACGTCCTCCATGTCTTCCTCGAGCGTGATCGACTCGATCTTGGAGCGCGGCAGCATGATGTCCTGCACCGTGATGCTGCCCAGGTCGAACAGGTTGACGAGGATCGAGCGGTGCTTCTTCGGCATGAACTGCCCCGACTCGAGCACCAGCGTGCGGATCTCGTCGGTCGAGAGCTGCTGCGGCTCGTTGCCCCTGGACGGGTCGATGCGCAACAGCGCGAGCAGGCCCGCCACGAACACGTTGACGAACCAGACCACCGGCGAGAAGAGCTTCAGCAGCGGGCCCAGCACGTAGGCCATCGGCAGCGCGACGCGCTCGGCGTAGGCCGCGCCGATCACCTTCGGCGTGATCTCCGAGAACACCAGGATCAGGAAGGTCACCAGAAGGGTGCCGATCATGAGCGCGATCTGGTCGTCGCCGAACAGCTGGATCGTGATGACCGAAACCAGCGTGGCGGCCGCCGCGTTGACGAGGTTGTTGCACAGGAGGATCACGCCGAGCAGCCGGTGCGTCTGCGCGAGCAGCACCGATGCGCGCCGGGCGCCGCCGTGCCCCAGGCCGACGAGGTGCTTGAGGCGGTAGCGGTTGAGCGCCATCATGCTCGTCTCGGCGATAGAGAAGAACGCCGAGATCACCAGCAGCACGCCGAGCGCGCCGAACTGCCAGCTTAAGGGGATCGAGTCCACGGCGGGGCTAGACGCGGCCGAGCACGACTTCGAGCACGAAGCGGCTGCCGACGTAGGCGAGCAGCAGCATCACGAAGCCCAGCAGCGTGAAGCGCAGCGCCATCCGCCCGCGCCAGCCGTAGGCGTAGCGTCCAAGCAGCAGCACCGCGAAGCACAGCCACGAGAACAGGGCGAACAGCGTCTTGTGGTCGAAGCGCAGCGCACGCCCGAAGAGCGATTCGGAGAACACCGCACCGGTCGCGAGCGTGAGGGTGAGCAGCACGAAGGCAAGCGCGATCATGCGGAACAGCAGCCGCTCCAGCGTCAGCAGCGGCGGCAGGCCCGCGAGCGGCCCGGCCAGCGCGCCGCCGAGCGCCTCCGCGGACTTGCGCACCTTGTGCAGGGACCTTTCCGCCAGCGCCATCAGCAGCGCATGGAGCATCGCGATCGTGAACACGCTGTAGGCCGCCATGCCGAGGATCAGGTGCAGCCTGAACTCGATCGAGGCGGCGTGCGCGACCGCCATGCCGGGGAACGCCGCGGGCAGCGGGGCGGCGAGCGCGGCGAGCGGCAGCACCAGCGGCTGCATGCCGTCGAGGTTGTAGAAGAGGCTCTCCACCCAGTAGATCGAG
The DNA here is from genome assembly GCA_965279075.1 of Burkholderiales bacterium. Lineage (GTDB taxonomy): Bacteria > Pseudomonadota > Gammaproteobacteria > Burkholderiales > SG8-39 > SZAS-79. The sequence goes on from CBDIHI010000012.1 coordinate 713,292, forward strand.
ACGCCCAGCAGCAGCATCACCGACAGCGCCTGGCCGAAGCCGAAGCGCAGCTGCTCGGGCGCGATGAGGTCCTGGTAGAGCAGCCAGCCGTGCAGCGCGAGGGGCGCGAGCAGCGCGGCGCGCTCCCAGGCCTGCATGCCGCTGCCGGCGTCCTTGCGGGCGCGCCAGCGCGTTGCCCAGAAGTGCAGCGCCAGCCCGCCGTACAGGGCGCTGACGGCGAGGTGAAGTACAATGTCCGGCATCCGACCAGTCTACCAGAGCGCCTCGCATCGACGACGCGCTCCCTGCGCGCGCCCACACCATGCTCGACAACCTGACCAACCGCCTTGCGCGCATCGTAAAGACGATTCGCGGCGAGGCGCGCCTGACCGAAGCCAACGTGCAGGAGGCGCTGCGCGAAGTGCGCATGGCGTTGCTCGAGGCCGACGTCGCGCTGCCGGTGGTGAGGGACTTCGTCGCCGCGGTGAAGGACAAGGCGCTCGGCCAGGAGGTCATCGGAAGCCTGTCGCCGGGACAGGCGCTGGTCGGCGTGGTGCATCGCGAGCTGACCCACCTGATGGGCGAGGCGAACGTCCCGCTCGATTTCGCGACCACGCCGCCCGCCGTGATCCTGATGGCGGGCCTGCAGGGCTCGGGCAAGACCACGACGACCGGCAAGCTGGCGAAATATCTGCGCGAGCAGAAGAAGAAAGTCCTCGTCGTCTCGTGCGACGTCTACCGGCCCGCGGCGATCGACCAGCTGAAGGCGGTGGCCGCGCAGGTCGAGGCGGACTTCTTCCCTTCGGGCGTGGGCGACAAGCCGTCGGCAATCGCGCGCGACGCGGTCGAGTTCGCGAAGACCCACTACCACGACGTGCTGATCGTCGATACGGCGGGACGCCTGGCGATCGACGAAGCGATGATGCAGGAGATCGCGGCGCTGCACGCGCAGCTGAAGCCCGTCGAGACGCTGTTCGTGGTCGACGCGATGCAGGGCCAGGATGCGGTCAACGTGGCGAAGGCCTTCAGCGAGGCGCTGCCGATCACCGGCATCGTGCTCACCAAGCTCGACGGCGACGCGCGCGGCGGCGCGGCGCTGTCGGTGCGCCATGTCACCGGCAAGCCGGTCAAGTTCGTCGGCGTGGGCGAGAAGCTCGCCGCGCTCGAGCCCTTCCATCCCGAGCGCATGGCGAGCCGGATCCTCGGCATGGGCGACATCGTCTCGCTCGTCGAGGAGGCGAGGAAGGGCGTCGACCAGGAAGCGGCGATGGAGCTCGCCGACAAGCTGAGGAAGGGCAAGGGCTTCGACCTCGAGGATTTCAAGGGCCAGATCACGCAGATGCGCAAGATGGGCGGCATGTCGGCATTGCTCGACAAGCTGCCCGCGCAGCTCGCCGGGCAGGTCAACCCCGCTCAGCTGCAGGACGACAAGCAGATCCGCCGCATCGAGGGGATCATCAACTCGATGACGCCGAAGGAACGCGCCTATCCCGACCTGCTGAAGGCATCGCGCAAGCGCCGCATCGCGGCCGGCGCGGGTGTCCAGGTGCAGGAGGTCAACCGCCTGCTCAAGCAGTTCGAGCAGATGCAGAAGATGATGAAGCAGATGCAGAAGGGCGGCATGGCCAAGATGATGCGGTCCATGAAGGGCATGCTCCCGGGACGCTAACGCCTGCGCGGTTTCGGCAGTTCCAGTTCCGCCGCGGCCTCGCGTCCCGCTTCGGTCAGTTCCCAGGTCCCGCGCCGCGAGCCGCGCGCGACCAGCCCCCGGTTCTTCAGCGCGTTACGGCCCCAGGTGATCGTGTTCTCCGCTCGCGTCTCGCCGGTTGCGACGAGCTCGAGTTCGGCGGGCCCGATGAACCCTTGCTTCACCATCTTCCGGACCACGGCCTGCGTGACGCTGCGCTTGTCGCCTCGTCCGCCGAAGTCCTGGGCCAGCGTGACCAGCAGGAACTGCTCGTAATCCTGCTGAGGGGTCAGATCCGGAGTGAGTGCTCTCTCAGGCGCAGGCTGTGGCAGCGGGGCCATCGCTTTCTGCGGGATTCCCTTCAGAATTCCCTTCTCGATCAAAAGTCTGCGTACTACCGCGTTGGGCGTGTCGACCAGAGGTTCGGCCAGCTTCTGGAGTCCTTCGAAGACATCCTGGGTGATGCGGATGGTGGGCATGACGGGATGCTTATTCACTTGTAACTTTGTGTCAATAGCCACTTAGCTTTTAGGCCCCAAAAAGCTGGCGGCCATGCCAAAAAGCTGCGTATAATCCGCGCCTTTCGTTTGCGACGAACCTGGAGTTCCCAATGGTTGTTATTCGTCTGGCCCGCGGTGGCGCCAAGCACCGGCCCTTCTACAACATGGTGGTCGCCGACTCGCGCGACCCGCGTGACGGCCGCTTCATCGAGCGCGTCGGTTTCTACGACCCCAAGGCGCCCGCCGGCCGCGAGGCGCTGCGCGTCGACGTGGACCGTGTGAAGCACTGGAAAGGCGTGGGCGCGCAGCTCTCGCCCACCGTGACGCGCCTGGTCAAGCAGTTCACGCGCGGCGTCGTATCCAACACTTCGCCGGCCAAAGCAGCCTGACCTCGAAAACCGTGACCATGGGCCGGATCTTCGGCTCGTGGGGCGTGCGTGGCGGGGTGCGGGTCGACCCCTACACCGAGGACCCGGAAACGCTCACCGCCTACAAGACCTGGCTGGTGGGCCGCGAAGGGGACTGGAAAGAGTACCGGGTGATCGAGTCGCGGTTGCATGTCACGCAGGTGGTGGCGCAACTGGAGGGGCTGGCCGATCGCGACGAGGCATTGAAGCTCAAGGGCTGCGAGGTCGCGGTACCGCGCGAGACCCTGCCCGAGCCGGAAGACGGCAGCTACTACTGGTCCGACCTGGTGGGGCTGGCGGTGGTGAATACCCGGGGCGAGGCCCTGGGCGAAGTGAAGGAGATGTTCTCGAACGGCGCGCAGGACGTGATCGATGCGTTCGACGCGGCGGGCGGGGTGAAGCGGTTGATCCCCTGGACCGTGGTGAAGGGCGTCGACATGAAGGCGCGGCGGATCGAAGTGGAGTGGGAGGCAGACTGGTGATGCGGGATTGGTGAGCAAGTGATCCGGTTCGATGCGATCACGCTGTTCCCGGAGATGTTCGCGGCGGTGACGCACAGCGGCATCACGCGCAGGGCGCTGGAGACGGGTCTCTGGCGGTTTCAAACGTGGAACCCCAGGGATTTCACGACGGACAACTACCGGACGATCGATGATCGTCCGTATGGCGGCGGCCCCGGCATGGTGATGCTGGCCGAGCCGCTGGAGAAGGCGATAGCCGCTGCGAAGGCAGCGGGGGGCGGCAGGGTGGTGTACCTGTCGCCGCAGGGCGCAAGGCTCGATCACGCGAAAGTGATGAGCCTGGCGGCGGAGCCGGCGGTGACGCTGCTCTGCGGGCGGTACGAGGGCATCGACGAGCGGCTTGTTTTGAGGTGTGTCGATGAGGAAGTGTCGGTCGGGGACTACGTGCTGTCGGGCGGCGAACTGGCCGCGATGGTGCTGATCGACGCGGTGGTGAGGCAGCTGCCCGGCGCATTGGGCGACGGCCAGTCGGCGGTCGAGGAATCTTTCGCCGCGGGACTGCTGGACTGCCCGCAGTACACGCGGCCGGAGCAGTGGTCGGGGCAGGCGGTACCGGAGGTGCTGATGTCGGGGCACCATGAACTGATCCGGCGCTGGCGACTGAAGCAGTCGCTCGCGCGGACGTGGATGAGAAGGCCCGATCTGTTTGCGGAACGCAAGCTGACGGAAGAGGAAAGGGTCCTGCTGGAGGAGTTCCGGCGGGAAGCAGGGAAATAACCAAGGTGCAACGGAGCTGAACATGAATCTGATCCAGAAACTCGAGCAGGAAGAAATCGCCCGGATCGGCAAGACCATCCCCGATTTCGTCCCCGGCGACACGGTCATCGTGAGCGTCAAGGTCGTCGAAGGCGAGCGTAAGCGCGTGCAGGCGTTCGAAGGCGTGGTGGTCGCGAAGAAGAACCGCGGCATCAACTCCTCGTTCATCGTGCGCAAGATCTCGTCGGGCGAAGGCGTGGAGCGCACGTTCCAGACCCACTCGCCGATCATCGCGTCGATCGAGATCAAGCGCCGCGGCGACGTGAGCCGCGCCAAGCTCTACTACCTGCGCCAGCGCTCGGGCAAGTCCGCGCGCATCAAGGAAAAGCTCGGCGGCCGCGCCGCTGCCGAAGCGGCGGGCGAGATCCTCGCGCCCGTGGCCGCAGCCCCGGCACCCGCGGCCGCGCCCGCGGCGACGGAGCCGAAGGCCGGCTGATCCAGCGTCATGCGGCGGTCGAAACGGGGCGCAGTGCGCCCCGTTTCGTTTGAGCTTTCCCCCCCAGCGGTATAATCGGGCGCTACTCCAGCGGGGTTTCCCATGCGGCGCGAAGCCACAGCCATCAGTCCAGTCACCGAGATCGTCGCCGAGATCAAAGCCGGCCGCATGGTCGTGCTCGTCGACGAGGAAGACCGCGAAAACGAGGGCGACATCGTCGTCGCGGCCGAGCACGTGACGCCCGAGGCGATCAACTTCATGGCCCGCCACGCGCGCGGCCTGATCTGCCTCACGCTCACAGGGGAGCGCTGCCGCCAGCTCGCCATCCAGCCCATGGTGCGCGACAACCAGTCTTCGATGGGCACCAATTTCACCGCCTCGATCGAGGCGGCCGAGGGCGTGACCACCGGCATCTCGGCGCACGACCGCGCGCGCACCGTGCAGGTCGCGGTCGCTAAGGACGCGAAGCCTTCCGACATCGTGCAGCCCGGGCACATCTTCCCGATCATGGCGCAGCCCGGCGGCGTGCTGGTGCGCGCGGGCCACACCGAGGCCGGCTGCGACCTGGCCGCGCTCGCGGGCCTCACCCCGGCGTCGGTGATCTGCGAGATCCTCAAGGAAGACGGGACGATGGCGCGCCTGCCCGACCTGGTCGAGTTCGCGGCGCATCACAAACTCAAGATCGGCACGATCGCCGACCTGATCCACTACCGCAGCGCGAACGAGTCCTTCGTGCGCCGTGTCGCCGAGCGCGAGATCGAGACGGCCCACGGGCGCTTCAGGCTCATCGCCTATCGCGACAAGCCCACCGGCTCGAGCCACCTCGTCCTCTTGCGGGGAGATGTCAGCGCGCAGGCCGAGACGCTGGTGCGCGTGCACGAGCCGCTCTCGGTGGTCGACCTGCTCGAGACCGGCATGGGGCCGCATTCGTGGGGCGTGAGCGAAGCGCTCGCCGCGATCGCGGCCAACGGCAGCGGCGTGATGGTGCTGCTGAACTGCTCGCAGTCGGACGACGCGCTCGAGGCGCGGCTGCTGGACGACTCGCCCGACGCGCGCGCCTCGCGCCGCTCGGATCGCAGCGCGGACCTGCGCACCTACGGCATCGGCGCGCAGATCCTGCGCGACGTGGGCGTAGGGCGCATGCGCCTGCTCGCCGCGCCGCGCAAGATGCCGAGCATGGCCGGCTTCGGCCTCGAAGTCATCGGCTACGCCGACCTGCCCAAGCGCGGGGCCTGAGGTGGGTACAGCGGGTTCCGCCGCAGCGGGCCTCGGCGGGGCGGGCCTGCGCGTCGCCATCGTCGTCGGCAAGTTCAACGAAGGCTACTGCGAGCGCCTGCTTGCCGGTGCGCGCGCCGAGCTCGCAGCGCTGGGCGTGGCGGTCGGCGACGTCGAGGCGGTGCACGTGCCCGGCGCCCTGGAAATTCCCGTCGCGCTGCAATGGCTCGCGCAGAGCGGCCGGTTCGACGCGCTGGTCGCGCTCGGCGTCATCATCCGCGGCGAGACCTACCACTTCGAGATCGTGTCGAACGAATCCTCGCGCGGGCTCATGGATGTCCAGCTCGAGACCGGGATCCCGATAGCCAACGGCATCCTCACCACCGAGAACGAGGCGCAGACCGAGGCGCGCATGGGCAAGGGCGCGGAAGCCGCGCGCGTGGCCGTCGAGATGGCCTGCCTGAAGCGCGGCATCGCCGGGACGGCCAGATGAGCGCGAAGCGCCCGCCTGCCCAGCCCGGTGCGGCACCGGCCAAATCCGCGCGCCGCCGCTCGCGCGAGTTCGCGCTGCAGGCCCTCTACGCCTGGCAGATGGCGCACGGCAGCGCCCGCGAGGTCGTCGAGCAGATGAAGGGCTACGAAGGCTTCGAGCGCGCGGATGCCGCCCTCGCCGAGACCATCGCGCACGGCGTGGTCGAGCGCGCGGGCGAACTCGAGGCCCTGATCAGCCCCTTCCTCGACCGCAGCTTCGCTTCGCTCTCGCCGGTGGAGCGCGCGGTCCTCTACATCGGCACGTTCGAGCTCGCCGTGCAGCTGCATACGCCCTTCAAGGTCATCGTCAACGAGGCGATCGAGCTCGGCAAGAGCTTCGGCGGCACCGACGGCTACAAGTTCGTCAACGGCGTGCTCGAGAAGCTCTCCGCGAAGCTGCGCCCGGCCGAGTTCGAGGGCGCGCGGCGTGGCGCGGCCGCGCCGGTGCCCCCGGCCGCCGAGCCGCTCGCCTAGCGCTATCCGGCGTGCTCTCCGAGTTCGGCCTGATCAGGCGGTACTTCGACCGCGAGGCGCATGGCGCGGGCGCGGGCCGCCCCCCGGCGCCCGGCGTGGAACTCGGCATCGGCGACGACTGCGCGCTGCTGCGCCCGGCACAGGGCATGGAGGTCGCGGTGTCCACCGACATGCTGGTCGAGGGCCGCCACTTCTCCGCCGGCACCGACCCCTTCCTGCTCGGCCACAAGTGCCTCGCCGTCAACCTCTCCGACATGGCGGCGATGGGCGCAGCGCCTCGCTGGGTCACGCTGGCGCTCGCGCTGCCGCAGGCCGACGACGCGTGGCTGGATAAATTTTCCGCGGGGTTTTTCGCGCTCGCCGACCGGCATGAAGTCGCGCTGGTGGGCGGCGACACCACGCGCGGCCCGCTCAACATCTCGGTCACGATCATGGGCGAGGTGCCGGCGGGCCTTGCGCTCTACCGCGCAGGCGCGCTGCCCGGCGACGACATCTGGGTGTCGGGCGAACTCGGCGGCGCGGCGCTGGGGCTCGCGCACCGCTTCGGCCGGGTGTCGCTTGCCGGCGCGGACACCGCCGGAATGCTTGCGCGGCTCGACCAGCCCCAGCCGCGCGTCGCGCTGGGTGAGCGTCTGCGCGGCCTGGCGACCTCGGCCATCGACGTGTCCGACGGGCTGGCGGGAGACCTGGCGCATGTGCTGGAGCGTTCCTCGGCGGGCGCGCTGGTGCACTACGCGGCGATCCCCCGACCGGCGGCGTTCGCCCGGGTGGGGGACGCGGACCTCGAGCGCAACTGCGTGCTGTCCGGTGGCGACGACTACGAGCTCGTGTTCACCGCGCCGCAGTCGCGTCGCGCGGACATCGAGGCGCTTGTGCCGGAACTGGGTCTTGCACTCTCGCGGATCGGCTTCGTGCAGAAGGGCGAGGCGAAACTCACGCTCCTCGACGCGGTTGGTAACGTCATGCCGCCGGCCGCGGGATTCGACCACTTCACCCCATGATGATCCTGCGCCCCGATGCGAAGTTCGTCTTCAGCCACCCGGCGCATTTCATCGCGTTCGGGTTCGGCGCCGGGCTGTCGCGCTTCGCGCCCGGCACGGTCGGCACGCTCGTCGGCTTCCCGGTCTACTGGCTGATCGGGCCGCACTACTCGGCGTGGGAGACGTTCGCGATCATCGCCGCACTGTTCGCGCTCGGCTGCTGGGCCTGCGACATCACCGGCCGCGCGCTCGGCATTTCCGACCACGGCGGCATGTGCTGGGACGAGGTCGTCGCCTTCCTGCTGATCCTCCAGGTCGCGCCCGACGACCCGTACTGGCAGGCAGCCGCGTTCTTCCTCTTCAGGGCCTTCGACGTGGTGAAGCCCTCGCCGATCCGCGAACTGGAAAAACGCATGAAAGGCGGCTTCGGGGTGATGTTCGACGACATCCTCGCCGCGGGGTACACGCTGCTCGCGCTGGCGATCATCAAGCGACTCTGGTTCTGAGGGCCCGGCCATGGCAACGCAGACACCCGTCGAACTCGCAACCGTCGTCGGCCGGCTCCTCAAGGCCAAGGGCGAGACCCTGGTCACCGCCGAGTCCTGCACCGGCGGCGGCGTGGCCGCGGCCATCACCGGGATCGCCGGCAGCTCCGAATGGTTCGACCGCGGGTTCATCACCTATTCGAACGAGGCCAAGCAGCAGATGCTGAGGGTCTCGCCCGCGACGCTCGAGGCCCACGGCGCCGTGAGCGAGGAGACCGCGCGCGAGATGGCGCTCGGCGCGCTGGCCGCGAGCCCCGGCACGGTGTCGGTGTCGGTCACGGGCATCGCGGGGCCCGGCGGCGGTTCGCGCGAGAAGCCCGTCGGAACGGTGTGCTTCGCCTGGGCGCGCAGCGGGGAAGCCCTGCCGCGCTCGGTCACGCGGCGCTTCGACGGCGACCGCGAGGCCGTGCGCGCCCGCGCCGTGGTCCACGCGCTGCAGGGGCTCGTCGACCTCCTCGACGACGGGACGCGCGGCTAGTTGGCCCTGGCCGCGGGCTCCGGCAGGTGGCTGGCGGCCCTTTGCGTGGCGCGGGTGCTGTCGGCCACCTGGTTCGTGGCCTACTCGGCGGTGCTGCCCCTGACCCAGGCGGAGTGGGGACTGTCCGGCAAGGAAGCCGGCATGATCCAGTCCTCCTTCCACCTCGGCTACCTGACCTCGCTCTTCATCGTCGGCTTCATCGCCGACCACTACGGCGCGAAGCGCGCCTACCTGGTCACCGGCATCGCGGCGTGGGCGAGCCCGATCCTGTTCGTGCTGTTCGCCGACGATTTCCAGTCCGCCTGCTGGCTGCACGCGCTGACCGGGCTGTGCCAGGGCGGCAGCTACACGCCGGTGCTCGCGCTGGTCGGCGACAACGTGTCGCGCGAGCGCCGCGCCCGGGGCATGGGGCTGATGATCGCGGCCTCGAGCGCGGGATACGCGCTGTGCCTCGGCCTCGCCGGCCTTGCGCTGAAGGCCACCGACTGGCGCGGTGCGCTCGCGGTCGTGGCGGTGGCGCCCTTCGCGTCCTGGCTGGTGGGCATGGCCGCGCTGCGCGGTACGCCGAACACGGTGCATCCGCGCCCGGCGGGGCACTCGGTGTTCGCGTCCGTCCCGGCGGTACTCGCCAACCGCAAGGGCATGCTTTCGGTCTGGGCCTACACCGCCCACAACTGGGAACTGCTCGGCATGTGGGCCTGGCTGCCCGCCTTCATGACCGCGGCGCTGGTGCTGCACGGCACGGGCCCGGCCGAGGCCGCCGGGGTGGGCCTCGCGCTCTCCGCGCTGACCTACGTGGCGAACATCGGCGGGAGCCTCGCCGGCGGCGCGATGGCCGACCGCTGGGGCCGCACCCGCGCGATCCTCTTCTGGAGCACGCTCAGCCTCGCGCTGTCGTTCTCGATCGGCTGGATGATCGCGCTGCCGGTCGTGCTGCTGTTCGCCGCCGCCGCCGTCTACAATCTCGCGGCGATCGCCGATTCGGCGACCCATTCCACGGTGCTGGCCGAGAGCGTGCCGCCGCACATGGTCGGCGTGGCCTACGCGGTACGCTCGGTCATCGGCTTCGGCGCCGGCGTGCTGAGCCCGGTGGTGTTCGGCGCGGCGCTCGACTGGGCCGGCGGCGGGCGCGGTTCGAGCGATGCGTTTGCCTGGGGCGTGGCCTGGACCACGCTCGGCGCGGGGGCGGTGCTGGGGCCGCTGGCGACCTGGCGACTGCACCGGATGCAGCATAAAAGTTGAACTTTTATTTCATGGAACCTAAGGCAGGAGCGGCTTCCGGGATTATTTTGTTTCCTGTTTGGGAAAATTAAAAGGAGCAGGACGGAGCATGACCACCCTCTACCTCGTGCGCCACGGGCAGGCCTCGTTCAAGGCCGCGAACTACGACCAGCTCTCCGAACTGGGCTACCGCCAGGCGGCGTGGCTGGGCGAGCACTTCGCCGCGCGCGGCATCGTCTTCTCGCGCGCGGTGTGCGGCACGCTCGAGCGCCAGCGCCAGACCGCGCGCACCGTGCTCGACGCAATGGGGGCGTCGATGCCTTCGGGCGCCCCGATGCCCGCCGTCGAGCACCCGGGCTGGAACGAGTACTCGGGCGATGCGCTGTACCGCGCCTACCACGGCGAGGGCTGGGAAAAGGAACGCGCCAGGGGCGACGTGCGCGAGTTCTACCGGACGATCAAGGCGGCGCTGCTCGACTGGTCCGAGGAGAAACTCCCCGGCCCGCTGCCCGAGACCTGGCGCGAGTTCGGCGAGCGGGTGGCCGCCGCCATGCGCGCGGCCTGCGAGGGGCTGCCGGCCGACGCCAGCGTGCTCGCGGCCAGTTCCGGCGGCGCGATCAGCCGCGGCGTGGCCGGGATGCTGCAGGCGCCGGCGCAAGCGGCCATCGAACTGAACCTGCAGTTCCGCAACTCCGCGTTCTGCGAGATCTTCGTCAGCCCGCGTTCGATGCGGCTGGTGAGCTTCAACTGCATTCCCCACCTCGAACGGCCCGACCGGCACGACGCGATCACGCATTCCTGAGCGCGCCGCCGATTCCCTTGACGGCGGCGGCCCGGGAGGGCTAGAAAAGCCCCTTCACAGCCCGCATATGGCCGCCATGAGCACGATCCGCCCCCCCGCCGTCGCAGGCACGTTCTACCCGGCCGATCCCGTCGCGTTGCGCGGCGAGGTCGACGAGCTGCTCGAAGGCGTCGAGACCTTCGCGGTCCGTTTCGGCCATCCCAAGGTGCTGGTGGTGCCGCACGCCGGCTACATCTATTCCGGGCAGGCGGCGGCCCATGCCTACGACGAGCTCGCCCCGGGGCGCGGCATCGTGAAGCGCGTCGTGCTGCTCGGCCCCGTCCATCGCGTCGCGGTGCGCGGGCTGGCGCTGCCCGGCGTGGATGCGTTCACCACTCCGCTGGGCAGCATCCCGGTGGACAAGGAGGCCGTGCGCGCGATCTCCGGCCTGCCGCAGGTGGTGACCAGCGCGCCGGCCCACGCGATGGAGCATTCACTCGAAGTGCAGCTCCCGTTCCTGCAACGCGTGCTCGGCGAATTCTCGCTCGTGCCGCTGGCGGTCGGCGCCGCCACGCCGGAGCAGGTGGCCGAAGTGCTGGACAAGCTCTGGGGCGGGCCCGAGACGCTGGTCGTCATCAGCACGGACCTGTCGCACTACCACTCCTACGACGAGGCGCGCAGGATCGACGGCGAGACGGTGGAACGCATCGCGCGGCTCGAGGGCGGCCTGAACCACGAGCAGGCCTGCGGCGCGACACCCCTGAACGGCCTGCTCGGCCTCGCGCGGGCCAGGGGCCTTTCGATCCGGCGCCTCGCTGCGTGCAACTCGGGCGATACCGCGGGCGGGCGCGACCGCGTGGTGGGCTACTCGGCCTTCGCGCTGGACGAGCCCGGCAGCGTCACGCGGGAGGAGGCCGGTCGCACTCTGCTCGGCCTCGCGCGCGCCTCGATCGCCTCCAGGCTCGAGTCGCGCGAAGCGCCGCGGGGCGACGGCGCGGCCTGGCTCCAGCGGCCGGGTTGCACCTTCGTCACGCTGACGCAGGACGGGCGGCTGCGCGGCTGCATCGGCAGCCTCGCGCCGAGCCGGCCGCTCGGCGTGGACGTGATCTCCAACGCGCAGTCCGCGGCGTTCAGCGACCCGCGCTTCAAACCGATGACGGCGGCCGAGTGGGCCGTGACGCAGACCGAAGTATCGATGCTCTCGGCGCCCAAGCCGATCCGCTTCGCCGACGAGGACGACCTGCTGGCGCAGGTGGTGGAAGGCGAGGACGGCCTGATCCTCGAAGCGCCCGGGCGCCGCGGCACCTTCCTGCCGCAGGTGTGGGAGTCGATCCCGGGCAAGCGCGAGTTCATCGCGCACCTCAAGCAGAAGGCGGGCCTTCCGGCGGACTTCCGCACCGGGCGCTGCCGGGTGCTGCGCTACCGTGTGATCAAGTGGAAGCAGTCGGACCTGCCGACGCAATGAGGACACGCCCGTGAACCATCCCGCCCGCTGGTGGCACGCGACGCCGGACGGCCGCATCCAGTGCGACCTGTGCCCGCGCGACTGCAGGCTGAACGACGGGCAGCGCGGCGCCTGCTTCGTGCGCCAGCGCGAAGGCAACGCGATCGTGCTGACGACCTACAACCGGTCCTCGGGTTTTTGCGTCGACCCGATCGAGAAGAAGCCGCTGAACCAGTTCTACCCGGGCACCAGCGTGCTGTCGTTCGGTACGGCGGGCTGCAACCTCGCCTGCAAGTTCTGCCAGAACTGGGACATCTCCAAGTCGCGCGAGATGGACACGCTCCAGGCCGAGGCCACGCCGGACACCATCGCCAAGGCCGCGGTGGAGCTGGGCTGCAGGAGCGTCGCCTTCACCTACAACGACCCGGTGATCTTCGCCGAGTACGCGATGGACGTGGCCGACGCCTGCCATGCGCGCGGCGTGAAGACGGTGGCGGTCACGGCGGGTTATATCCACGCAGACCCGCGGCGCGAGTTCTACTCGAAGATCGACGCGGCCAACGTCGACCTCAAGGCGTTCACCGAGCAGTTCTACTTCAAGGAGACCGGATCGCACCTCGCGCCGGTGCTCGAGACGCTCGAGTACCTCGTGAAGGAAACGGACGTCTGGGTGGAGATCACCACGCTGCTGATCCCGGGGAAGAACGATTCCGACGCCGAGCTCGAGGCGATGTGCCGCTGGATCAGGAACCACCTCGGCCGAGGCGTGCCGCTGCACTTCTCGGCCTTCCACCCCGACTACCGCATGACCGATGTGCCCGCCACGCCCCCGGCGACGCTCGCGCGCGCGCGTGAGATCGGGCGCCTCGCCGGGCTGGACTACGTCTACACCGGCAACGTGCACGACCAGGCGGGCGGCAGCACCTACTGCCCCGCGTGCGAAAACGTGGTGATCGTGCGTGACTGGTACGAGATCTCCGCGTACGACCTCACGGACACGGGCGGCTGCACGCACTGCGGCGCGCAGCTCGCCGGGCGCTACCAGACGTTCGGCAAGCCTTTCGGGGCGCGGCGGATCCCGGTCAGGCTGGCCTCCGCCGCCTAGCGCTTGCCGGGCGCCGGGCCCGTGCTTTCGCGCACCACCAGCTCCACCGGGACTTCCTCGCACATGGGCATTTCCTCGCCGGCAAGGCGCGCAAGCAGGCGAACGCCCGCGCGCGCGCCGATCAGCGCGGTCGGGATCCGCAGGGTGGTGAGCGAGGGCGAGACCTCGGCCGCGAGCTCGATGTCGTCGAAGCCCCCGACCGAAAATCCTTAGGCACTGCGAGCCCCCGCGAGGCGCACTCGAGCAGGGCGCCGAGCGCGAGGATGTCGTTGCCGCAGATTGCGGCGGTGATCGAAGCGTCCGCCTCCAGCAGGCCGCGCAGCGCGGCGCGCCCGCAGGCCACCGAGAACGCCGTCTCTACGATGCGCGCCTCCGGCAACGCGAGCCCGTGCGCGGCGAGGCACTCGCGTACGCCGGCCACCCTTTCCCTGGCACGGTCGTTGTTGGCGGTGTAACCCGACAGCACGGAGATCTCCCGGTGGCCGAGGTCCACGAGGTGCTGCGCCATGCGGATCGAGGCCATGCGGTTGGAGAACCCGGTGCAGTGTCGGTGCCCGCCCGGATCCAGCGTCCAGGTGAATTCGCAGGGGACGTTCGACTGGGCGAGGAACTGCGCGAGCTCCGGCGAGTGGTCGCTGCCGACCAGCACGAGGCCGTCCACGCCGCGCTCGACCAGCGTGCGCGTCACGGCGAGTTCGGCCTGCGGGTCGTATTCGTGGCTGGCGAGCAGCAGCGTGTAGCCGGCCGCGGACAGCGTGCGCTGGAGCGCCTGCGTGGAGCTGGCGAAGATCGGGTTGTCCAGCGTGGGCACCACCGCGCCGAAGGTGCGCGAGCGGCGCGAAGCCAGCGCACGCGCGGCGCCATGGGGCACGTAGCCCAGCATCTCCACGGCGCGCTGCACCTTCCCGCGCGTCTCCGGATGGACCAGGTCGGGCTCGGACAAGGCGCGCGAAGCGGTGGACAGCGATACACCGGCGGAGCGCGCGACATCGTCCAGGCGGGCTGAAGCTTTCTTCGGCATGGTGTGAGGATAGCACCGTGGAAGCGCTCTCATTAGATTGCTGCGCTGCAAATTGACAAGCATGGGGATACCGCACTACTCTTTTTGAAAGCGCTTTCATTTCAGCCCAATCCCACCCGAGGCAGGCATGGCCACCGTCACCCTGAAGAAAGCCGGCAAGACGCCGGAAACCGAAACCGGCAACGCCCGCAAGGTCGTGGAGGAGATGCTCGCCGCCATCGAATCCCGCGGCGAGGCGGCGGTGCGCGAATACGCACTGAAGCTCGACCAGTGGGGCGGCGAGATCGTCGTCGGCCCGGAGGAGATCGACCGCCGCACTCGCGGCATGGCCGAGGGCATCAAGCGCGACATCGAGTTCGCCACCGAGCGCGTGCGCCGCTTCGCGCTGGCGCAGCGAGATTCCGTGCGCGAGTTCTCCACCGAAGTCGCGCCGGGGCTCACGGCCGGGCAGCGCCTCGTGCCGGTCAACGTCGCCGGGTGCTACGTGCCCACCGGGCGTTACGCGCACATCGCTTCGGCCTACATGAGCGTGGCCACCGCCAAGGCGGCCGGCGTACCGACCGTGATCGCGTGCTCCACGCCTTACAAGGGCGAGGGCATCCACCCGCAGGTGCTGTACGCGATGAAAGTCGCGGGCGCCGACATCGTCATGACGCTGGGTGGCGTGCAGGCCATCGCGACGCTGGCCTACGGCCTCTTTACCGGCAAGCCCGCGGACATCATCGTCGGCCCCGGCAACAAGTTCGTCGCCGAGGCCAAGCGCATGCTGTTCGGCAAGGTCGGCATCGACGTATTCGCAGGACCTTCGGAAGTGGCGGTCATCGCCGACGATTCCGCCGACCCGGCGATCGTCGCCTCCGACCTCGTCGGGCAGGCCGAGCACGGGCACGAATCGCCGGCGTGGCTGTTCACGACCTCGCGCCCCTTGGCGGAAAAGGTCATGCAGCTCGTGCCGGAATACGTCGCGAAGCTTCCCCCCACGGCGCGCGACGCGGCGGGCGCGGCCTGGCGCGACTACGGCGAGGTGATCCTCTGCGACACGCGCGAGGAGGTTGCCGTGGTGTCCGACAAGTACGCGTCCGAGCACCTCGAAGTGCACGCGCGCGACCTCGACTGGTGGCTCGCGCGGCTGACCTGCTACGGGTCGTTGTTCCTCGGCGAGGAGACCACGGTGGCCTACGGCGACAAGACCTCCGGCCCCAACCACATCCTGCCGACCAAGGGTGCGGCGCGCTACTCGGGCGGGCTCTCGGTGCACAAGTTCATGAAGACGCTCACCTGGCAGCGCATGACGCGCGAGGCCAACCGCGAGATCGCGCAGGTCACCGCGCGCATCTCGCGCCTCGAGGGCATGGAAGCGCACGCGCGCACGGCGGACGACCGCATGGACAAGTATTTCCCCGGCGAGAAGTTCGACCGCGGCGAGCAGGTCAAGGCCTGAAGCGCGGGGCCCGATGAAGCTCGAAGACCTGTTCGGCCTGTCCGGCCGCGTGGCCCTGGTGACCGGTGCGAACTCCGGCATCGGCCGCGAAATCGCGCTTGCGCTTGCCGACGCCGGTGCCGCGGTCGTGCTGGTCGCGCGCCGCGCGGCCCCGCTCGAGGAGGCCCGGCGCGAGATCGAGGCGGCCGGCGGCAGGGCGGCCGTGCTGGCCTGCGACCTGGCGGACCGCGAGGCGCTGTCCGCCTGCGCCGCCGCGGCCCCGAAGTCCTTCGGTGCACCGGACATCCTCGTCAACGCCGCGGGGATCAATCCCAGGAAGCCCATGGCCGAGGTGACTGAGGCCGACTGGGATTCCACGGTGAAGCTGAACCTCGACGCGCCTTTCTTCCTATCGCAGAAGCTCGTCCCGGCGATGATCGACAAGGCCTGGGGCCGCATCATCAACATCGCCTCGCTGCAGTCGGTGCGCGCATTCGCCAACGGCGCGCCGTACGGGGCGACCAAGGGCGGGATCATGCAGCTCACGCGCGCGCAGGCCGAAGCCTGGTCGCGCCACGGCGTGAACGCCAACGCGATCGCGCCGGGGTTCTTTCCCACTGCGCTCACCGCGCCCGTGGTCAACGACCCGCAGAAGTGGCAGGCCAACGCCGACAAGACCTTCATCGGCAGGAACGGGGCGCTAGCCGACCTGCACGGCACGGCGCTGTACCTCGCCGGCCGGGCTTCCGACTACGTGACCGGCCAGACGATCTTCGTCGACGGCGGGTTTTCCGCAGGATGACACTGGCAGAAAGGCGACCATGAACGCACAACCGAACATCATCCTGATCATCACGGACCAGCAGCGCGCCGACACCATCAATGCACTGGGCGCAGGCTGGATGCATACGCCGAACCTGGACCGGCTGGTGCGCGAGGGCGCCGCGTTCACCAACTGCTTCGTCACGTCTCCCGTGTGCGTCGCGTCCCGCGCGAGCCTCTTCACCGGGATGTATCCCCACGCCGCCGGGGTATTCAAGAACTTCCAGGCCTGGCAACCCTCGTGGGTGCAGTGGCTGGCGAGCGCCGGGTATCACTGCGCAAGCATCGGCAAGATGCACATCAACCCCTATGACCACCTCGGCGGATTCCACCAGCGCTTCGTCGTCGAGAACAAGGACCGCCCGCTGTTCCTCGACGAGGCGGACCGGGCTTTCTACGACGAATGGGACAAGGCGCTTCACGCCCACAAGCTCGTGAAGCCGTCGCGCTATACCCGCTCGAAGGCGGATCTTGAGGGGTACAAGAAGGCGCTGGGGGCGTTCGCGTGGGATCTCCCGGACGCGCTCCATTCGGACAATTTCATCGGCGACCACGTCCTCTGGTGGCTCGAAGAGCGCAAGGCGACCAATCCCCTGTTCCTGCAGATCGGATTCCCCGGGCCGCATCCGCCTTACGACCCAACCGCGGCGCACCTGAAGCGCTACGAGAACGCGGACATCCCGGTACCCGACTTCACCGCGGAGGAAGAGGCGCGCCAGCCCCGCGCACAGCGCGAACTGCGCAGCAACATGATCCGCAACAACTTCGATTCGATCGCCTGGCAGCACCGGCCCTCGCGTGAGGACCTCCTGCGCGTGCGTCGCCACTATGCGGCGAACGTGACGATGATCGACGAGAAGCTGGGCGAGATCATGCAGACCCTCGAGCGCAGGGGCTACCTGGACAATGCGATCGTGATCTTCACCTCGGACCACGCGGATGCGCTCGGTGACCATGGCCACATCCAGAAATGGACCATGTACGACACGGTCGAGCGGGTCCCGCTGCTGATGTGGTCCCCGAAGCACATTCGTGCCGGCCTGCGCAACGACAGCCTCGTACAGCTGATGGACGTGGCCCCAACCATCCTCGAGGCGGCCGGGGTGCCGGTGCCGGAGAACTGGGAGTCCACCAGCCTCTGGCCCGTATTGAAAGGCGATGCGCACAAGGTCCGCGACGCAGCGTATGCGGAGCTTGCCCGGGACCATATCCAGACCGCGGCCGAATATATCGTCATGCAGCGCGACAGCGACTGGAAACTCGCCTACTACCTCGGCGAGCCGGACGGCGAGTTGTACGACCTCCATGCCGATCCGGGTGAGACCAGGAACCTGTGGGGCTCCCGCGAGCATGCGGGGGTCAGGGACGAGCTCGTGCAGAAGCTGCTCGTCTGGTCGATGCGGACGTCGCTACGGTCGCGGATGGTCTCGTCGCGCAAGCCCCAGCCGGGGATGGTGCTGTAGCCGGCACCGGGCACGGACATGTATTTCCACCAGGAGGAGGCGCGAACATGAATTCGAGTATCAGGGCGAAGTTCGATGGCACGAAGCGCGGCGTTCAATTCTGCAAGGCGATGCTGTTGGCGCACGTGCTTGCGTTTGCGATGGGGACGGCCAACGCGCAGTCCGACAAGCCGGTAAGCATCATCGTGCCGTTCCCCCCGGGCGGCGTCGTGGACGTCGTAGGCCGGCTGCTTGCCGACGGGATGTCGTCGGCAATGGGGGCGCGGGTCATCGTCGAGAATCGTCCCGGCGCAGGCGGCACGATCGGCGCGACAGCCGTTGCCAAGGCCGCTCCGGACGGGCGGACCTTGCTGTTGGGCGGGGCGGCCACGCACGTCTTCTCCCCCCTGCTTTACCCGAACCTCGCCTATACCCCGGAACGGAGCTTCGCGCCCGTCAGCCAGGTTTCGACCGGGCCCCTCGTCCTGGTCCTGCCCTCCGGGTCGGTCGTTTCCACAATGGGCGAATTCCTTGCGTTGGCGAAAACCCAGGGGGATCGCCTGAACTATGCGAGCAACGGATCCGGCACCTATCCGCACCTCGCGGCGGAACTGTTCCGGCGGGCCGTCGGGGGGAAGTTCGTCCATGTGCCTTATGCCGGCGGCAGCCAGGCCGGAGTCGCACTGGCATCCGGGGAAGTGGGGTTTTCGATCAACCATATCCCCGTGGTGCTGCCTTTCATCAAATCCGGGAAGGTGCGGGCAATCGCGACGACGGGCACCAAGCGCTCCGCGAGTTTTCCCGATCTGCCCACGTTCGGGGAATCAGGACTCAAGGGGTATGAAGCCAGCCCCTGGTTCGGCGTGTTCGCACCCGCCGGAACACCTCCCGCTGCCATCGACAAGCTCAGCGGCGTGATCACGAAAGTGGTCACGTCCGGCACATTTCGCGAGCGGCTGGCGGCGTATGGGGATGAAGCTGTCGGCGGATCCCCGCAGGAACTGGACGCCCTCCTGCGGTCGGAACTGGCGAAGTGGCCGTCCGTCGTGCGCGATGCCGAAGTCAAGGCGAACTAGATGAAAGCCCTCGTCTACACCAAGCCCAACGAAGTCACCTACCGCGATGAGCCCGAGCCGCAGTTCGGCGCGGGCGACGTGCTGATCGAAGTCGACGCCGTGGGCATCTGCGGCTCGGACATGCACGCCTACCACGGCCACGACCCGCGCCGGAACCCGCCGCTGATCCTCGGCCACGAACTTGCCGGCCGCATCCTCGAAGGGCCGGGCAAGGGCCGGCGCGTGACGGTCAACCCGTTGATCACCTGCGGTTACTGCGAGTACTGCAAGCAGGGACGCGACAACCTGTGCGCGAACCGCACGATGATAGGCATGACCCGCGCCGGGGGCTTCGCCGAACGCGTGACGACCGCGGCGGCGAGCGTGATCGACATCCCGCAGGACATGTCCGTGCGCGCCGCCGCGCTGACGGAACCCGCCGCCACGGCGGTGCACGCGATCAACGTGGCGATCCGCGCGCTGGTGCGGCCGCTGCCCGAATGCCGCGTGCTGGTGCTGGGCGGCGGCGCGATCGGCATGCTGACCGCGCTGCTGCTGAAGAGCTACGGCGTGCGCCACGTGACTGTGTCGGAGACCAACGGCCTGAGACGCGCCTCGCTTGAAAAGGCGGCATCGGTGGCCACCTACGACCCGTTGCAGTCAGGTGCTGCGAACGCCCCCGCGGACAACAGCATGGACCTCGTGATCGACGCGGTGGGCGGCAAGGCGACGCGCAATTCGGCGCTCGCGGCGGTGAAGCCCGGCGGCGTGGTCATGCACATCGGCCTGATGGACTGGGCGAGCGAGATCGACATGCGAAAACTCACGCTGGCCGAAATCACGCTGATCGGCACCTACACTTATTCGACCGCGGACCTGCGCGCCGCGGCGCTCGCGCTCCACGAAGGCGCATTCGGCGACCTCGCGTGGGTGGAGGAACGGCCGTTGTCCGAAGGCGCGGCCGCGTTCCGCGACCTGCACGAAGGCCGCACGGCGTCCGCCAAGGTGGTGCTCCTGCCGTGAGCAACATCGTCTTCGACAAGGTGAGCCGCACCTTCCAGCGCGACGGGAAGGACTTCCTTACGCTCGACGCCGTGAGCTTCGAAGTAAAGGACCGCGAGTTCGTCGCCATCGTCGGGCCTTCGGGCTGCGGCAAGACCACGTGCCTGCGCATGGCCGCGGGGCTGGAGTTCCCGAGTGCCGGGACGGTCTCGGTGGGTGGCGCCGTGGTGCGCGAACCCGGCCCGGATCGCGCAGTGGTGTTCCAGCAGTTCGCGCTGTTTCCCTGGAAGACGGTCTGGCAGAACATCGAGTTCGGGTTGCGAAGCAAGGGCATGCCGGAGGCCGAACGCAGGTCGAAGATCGAGTCGCAGCTTGAACTCATGGGACTGCAGGGCTACGAATCGGCCTACCCGCACCAGCTCTCCGGTGGCATGCAGCAGCGCGTCGCGATCGCGCGCAGCTACGTGCTGGACCCGGGCGTGCTGCTCATGGACGAGCCGTTCGGCGCGCTGGACGCGCAGACCCGCGTGGTCATGCAGGAGGAACTCGTGCGCCTCTCGCGCGTCAACCCGCGCACGGTGCTGTTCATCACGCACGCCGTGGAGGAGGCCGTGTACCTGGCCGACCGCGTGGTTGTCATGACCCGCCGCCCGGGGCGCATCGCCGACGTGATCGACGTGGCGACTGTGCGCAAGGCGGAGCGCTGGGATGCGCTCGAACGCGTCGAGGACGTGATGGACCAGGCCTCGTTCGTGCACCTGAGGACTTCGATCTGGCGGCTCCTGCGCGAGCAGCAGCAGCCCGGCGATCATTGAAAACCATAACAAGACAACCGCACTACCAGAGGAGACCACCATGAAGAAGAGCCTGACAAGCATCGTCGTTGCCGGCGCGATCGGCGCGGCATTCGCATTTTCCGCCGGCCGGGTCGCGGCGCAAGCGCCCGTCGAGATCAAGGTCAGCTACCAGCCGGCGCTGTACTGGGCGCTGCCCTTCCACATCGCCACCGAGAAAGGCTGGTGGGCGGAACTCGGCCTGAAGCCGACCTTCAGCACCTTCCCGGCCGGCGTGCCGCAGATCGCGGCCTCGGCCTCCAAGTCGTGGGACGTCGGCGGCACGGGCTCGGTACCGGCGGTGCTCGGCGCGGCACGCTACAACCTGATGACCGTCGGCATCACCAACGACGAGTCGTTCGGCAACGCGCTGCTCGCCACCAGCGCGAAGGCCGACGCGTTCATGAAGAACCCGGCTTCGATGAAGGGCCAGACCATCGTGCTGACGGCCAACTCCACCGGCGACTACGCCGTGCAGTCGTGCCTCGCCAAGGCCGGGCTCAAGAAGTCCGACGTCACTATCAAAAGCATGGGCCAGGCCGAGATCATCTCGGCAATGTCGTCGAACAACGCCGACCTCGGCGGCCTGTGGGCCCCGAACATCTACACGCTGGAAGAGAAGGCCGGCGCGAAGCTGATCTGCTCGGGCAGGGACGCCGGCGCGATCGTGCCGGGCGCGCTGATCGTGCGCGCCGACTACGCGAAGGAGCAGCCGCAGAACGTGGCGAAGTTCCTCGCGATCTACATCCGCGCGCAGAAATGGTCGCTCGCCCACCGCGCAGAGTCGCTCGCGATGATGAAGAAGTTCTACGAGCAGGGCGGCGTGATCATCTCGGACGCCTCGATGAAGAAGGAGTTCGACACGCGCCCCGTGTACGACCTCGCCGGGCAGATGAAGATCATGAACCGGCCCGCGGGCGGCGCCTCCGAAGTCGACGGGTGGCTGACCAAGATCGGCGAGTTCATGAAGGCCTCCGGGACGTTTGCCGAGGTGCCGGCTGCGGGCAAGTACATCAGCGACGAGTACCTGCGCATGATCGATCGCGACCCGAAGCTCAAAGAGTTCGCCAACAAGGCCAACTGAGCCGGCCGGGACGATGCAGGGCAGCACGCGTAAGGCGTCCCCCATGGGCGCCGCGGCCATGGCGGCCGCGGTGTTCGCGGGGGCGCTTGCGCTCTGGTACGTCGCGACGACCCTCACGGGCTTCATCAGCCCGGCGCGGTTCCCCACGCCGGCCGAAGTCTGGGACGCGTTGCGCCAGATCACCCTCACGGGCTACGCCGACGCCAAGCTCCACGAGCACATCCTGCACAGCGTGAAACTTGTGCTCATGGGCTTTGTCGCCGCGGTCGCGGTGGGTGTGCCGCTGGGCCTCGCGATGGGGTGGAGCCGCACGGTGGAGGCGCTGGCGAACCCGGCGTTCCTGCTGATCCGGCCGATCCCGCCGCTGGCGTGGATCCCCCTTGCCATCGTGTGGCTCGGGCTCGGGGACGGCGCCAAGGTGCTGGTGATCTGGTTCGCCGCGTTCGTGCCCTCGGTGATCAACAGCTACGCGGGCGTGCGCACCATCGAGCCGCACCTCGTCGAGGCCTCGCGCATGCTCGGGGTCACGCGCTGGATGCTGGTGAGGGAAGTCCTCGTGCCCGGCGCATTGCCGATGATCTTCACCGGCCTGCGGTTGTCCCTGCAGGCCTGCTGGACCACGCTGGTGGCAGGTGAACTGATCGGGGCGCTGGCGGGCCTGGGCCGCGTGCTGTCGCAGGGCTCGCTCGACATCTTCCCGGCGATGATCCTCGTCGGCATGGCGGGCGTCGCCGTGGCGGGCGGGGTGATGACCTGGGGCCTGGGCAGGCTCGAGGTCCGCGTCATGCCGTGGAGGCGCGCGTGACGGCGGCCGCGCAGGGGCTGCCTCCCGGGCGGCTGGCGCTGCTCTCCCTGGCCGGCTTCGCCGGGTTCTTCGGCCTCTGGACGCTGATCGCGCTGAGTGGTCTCGTGCAGGCGCAGTTCCTGCCCACGCCCTGGGCGGTGGTCGAGCAGTTCGTGTCGCTCACGCAAAAGCCCTTCGTCGGCTATACGCTGCAGCAGCACCTGTGGTCGAGCATGGGGCGGTTCGGCATGGGGTTCGGCCTCGCGGTGCTGGTCGGCATCCCGCTGGGGCTGCTGATGGGATGGTTCAGGTGGATGGACGCGATCGTGGGGCCGTTGTTCGACGCACTGCGCTTTGTCGCGCCGATCGCGTGGGTGCCGTTCGCCGCGTTGTGGTTCGGCACCGGCATCGGCGGGCCGGTGCTGATCATCTTCAGCGGCGCCTTCCCGCCCTGCGTGATCAACGCCTACCGCGGCGCCAAGTACGTCGAGCCGCGCTTCATCGAGGCGGCGCGCACGCTGGGCGCGGGCAACCTGCGGATGATCACCGAGGTGCTGCTGCCCGCTTCCGTACCCTCGATCGTCGCGGGCCTGAGGATCAGCGCGGGCCTGGGCTGGCAGTCGCTGGTGGGCGCGGAGCTGATCGTCGCCTCGAGCGGCATCGGCTACCTGATGGTCAAGGGCCAGAGCAACATCAGCACCTCGACGGTCATGAGCGGCATGATCGCGATCGGCCTCGTGGGCGTGGCGATCGACGTGCTGCTGCGCGCGCTCGAGGCGCGCATCCAGAAGCACCGGAAATCCTGAATTCGAAGGAATTTTTCGGAAACCCCGCGCCAGTGGCCGGTTCCAAGGAAATTTTGTTCCGGTACCGGTACATCAAGGGGCGTCGTTCGTTGGCAGGGTGAATCCGAATTCGGCGCCCTCGCCGGGCTTGGAGCTCGCGAACACACGCCCCCCGTGGCGCTCGACGATGCGGTGCACGATCGCCAGGCCGATGCCGTTGCCCTCGTACTCCGACTCGGAGTGCAGGCGCTGGAAGACTTCGAAGAGCTTGTCCGAGTAGGCCGGATCGAAGCCGCAGCCGTTGTCGCGCACGTAGTACTCGACTTCGTCCTTCCCCTTGCGCGCGCCGATCTCGATGCGCGGCTGCGCGGTCTTCGAAGAATACTTGACCGCGTTGGAGATCAGGTTCGCCCAGACCTGGCGCAGCAGTGACGCGTCGCCCGAAGCGCCCGGCAGGTCGCTGACGACGATCTCCGGCCGCTGCGGCGCTTCCGCGGCGAGATCCTCGGCGACCGAGGCGACCAGCGCGTTCATGTCGATCGGCGCTGCGGCCAGCGTGGCCCGCCCGAACCGGGCGAAGTTGAGGAGGTCCGTGAGCATGGTGTCCATGCGCGCGACGTTCTTTGCAATCCGCCCGGCGTAGGCCGGGATGGCGGCTTCGCCCGGCGCCGCCTGGCGCAGCAGTTCGTTGAAACGGGAAATCGAGCGCAGCGGCGCGCGCAGGTCGTGGGCGATGGTGCGGCCGAAGCTGTCCAGTTCCCGGTTCGCCGCCTCCAGCGCCGAAGTGCGTTCGGCGACCCGCCGCTCGAGCGTTGCGTTGAGGTCGAGGGCCATCTGCTCGGCGCGTTTCCTCTCGGTCAGGTCGGTGATGATCACGAGCGCCTGCGGTGCCCCGAGGAACTCGATCATCTCCGCGTTCACCAGTGCGTCGCGGACCTCACCCGAGCGGATGCGAAACCGGTGCTCGGAATCGTGCACTCCCAGCCCGGAATCGAGCTTGTCCTTGAACGCAGGGCGCTCTTCGGGGTGCAGCCAGATGCCCAGGCCGAGCGAAGTGGCTCCGATGATGTCTTCACGCGGCGCTCCGAACCAGCGGCAATAGGCGTCGTTCACGTCGGTTAAGGTGCCGTCCGCGTGCAGGGAGATCGACATCGGCATGGGCGCGGCATGGAAGATCTTCCTGAATCGCTCGTAGGCCGCGCGTACCTCCTGCTGCGCCAGGTCCTGGGCCACCCCGCGGTCGTAGTTGTCCAGCCCGAAGGACAGGTCGCCGGCCATTTCGTCGAGCAGCGCAACGAGTGGCGTGTTGAAGAAGTCCTTGTCGGTCACGTGCAGGCTGAGCGCGCCGGCGACCTTCCCGCCGCGGCTGAAGGGAAAAGCGGCCGTCGCCCGGGTGCCGATGACGCTGGCGCGTTCCCGCCAGGGCTCGGTGCGGGGGTCGCCGAGGAAATCGTTGCTGACATAGTGCTCGCCCGTGCGCAGCGCCGTCGCGATCGGGCCACTGCTGCCGGGGTCGGTCGTTTGGATTGCGCCCACGATGCCGTCAAGGAATCCTCCGTGCTCGCCTGCCCACGCGACCGGCATGAAGCGTTCGCCGTCGACCAGCGCGATGAACGCGAGCCGCGAATGGCCGAACTCGACGCAGATGCGGCAGATCTCCTCGTAGAGCTGGTCCGGGTCGTGCATCCGGACGATGGCCTGGTTGGTCTGCGACAGCGCTGCATAGAAGTCGGACTGGCGCCGGGCGAGCCGTTCGGCGACGGCCTGCGCGTCCAGCATGCGGTTGAATTCGCCTGCGACCAGCGCAACCTCGGGGGGGCCGCCTCCCGGGGCCCGTGCGCCGCGGTCCCCCCCAGCGATGCGCTCGGCGGTCCGTGCCAGCGCGCGGACCGGGCGCGCAATGGCCGACCCGATCCGGAGGGCCAGCGCGGCCGCGAGCGCTAGCGCGACCAGTCCGAGCGCGGCCCCCTGCCACAGGCGCGCCCGGTAGGGGGCGACTACCGCGTCCGCCGGTACGCCGGCGCCCACCATCCAGCCCGTGCGTGCCACGGGATGGAAGGCATAGATCCGCTCGATCCCGTCGGAGCCCCGCATTCGTTCGAATCCGGGGAGTCCTTTCAGCGCGCGCGCCTTCATGGCCTGCGCATTGCCGGCGGGCCGGCCTATCCACCGGTCGGGGTCCGGCCAGCGCATCAGGTAGCGGCCCTCGCGGTCGAACACCGCCACCGCGACGTCGCCGGGCGGGACGCTCAGCACGTGGTCCTGCAGTTCCCGCAGGTCGAGGCGCAGGAAGATCAGCCCCGTGCGCGTGCCGCCGTCGGAATGCACCGGATGGGCCGACATCGCGATCCAGCGCTTGCTCACCGGGCTGAGGAACGCGTCGCTGATGTCGAAGCGCGCCTTGCTCACCGCCCTCTTGAACGCCGGCGATCGCCGCACCACGTCGGCGGGAACGGGATCGGCGATGATCGAGCAGATCATGTTCCCGGAGGTGTCGCGGATGCCGACGGTGTTGAAGTCGGGAAACTTCAGCGCAGGGAACACCGCCGGCACTTCGCGCAGGATCGGGTCGCAGCGCTGTGGGTCGAGCGTGCGCACCTTCGGCCGTGCGGCAAGCGCAGCCAGGGCGCGCTCGGTCTCGCGCGCGAACGTGTCGACGTCGGCCGCGGCCGCGGTCGCGATCTGCATCGTGTCGCGATTCGCCCGCTCGAGCGACGCGTTCGCCGCTTCGACGATGTCATATGCGACGAGGGCGGCCATGGGCAGCATCGCCGCGAGCGCGAGGCCGAGCAGCTGTGTGCGGATCGACAATCCGTGTCGGTTCTGCAATCTGTTCCAAAGATGACAATATAAAAACCCATTGTTCCATCACGGGCACAGGATTCAACCGGATTGTCTGTAGGGTTCCTCGCGCGGCGAGGGTACTGCGGGCGCAAGCGTGACTTTTGTCACACTCGAGAGGTGCGGGTCAGGCGTTGTTTCGCACGGGCAGGGTGAACCTGAATTCGGCGCCTTCGCCCGGCTTCGAGCTTGCCGAGACCCTGCCGCCGTGCCGTTCCACGATCCTGTGCACGATCGCAAGGCCGATGCCGTTGCCCTCGTACTCCGATTCGGAATGCAGGCGCTGGAACACCTCGAAGAGCTTGTCCGAGTAGGCCGGGTCGAAACCGCAGCCGTTGTCGCGCACGTAGTACTCGACTTCGTCCTTGCCTTTGCGTGCGCCGATTTCGATGCGCGGCTGCGCGGTCTTCGAAGAATACTTGACCGCGTTGGAGATCAGGTTCGCCCAGACCTGGCGCAGCAGCGCCGGGTCGCCCTTCGCTTCGGGCAGGTCCGCGCAGGCGAACTCGGGCCGCCGCGACGCGTCGCCGCACAGGTCCTCCGCGACCGTGGCGGCGAGCGCCCGCATGTCGAGGGGGCTTTCCGCGATTGCCGCGCGGCCCGAGCGCGCGAAGTCCAGCAGGTCGGTGAGCATCTGGTCCATGCGGGTCACGTTCTTCGCGATGCGCTCGAAGTGGCTTAGGCTGGCGGCGTCCTCGGTCAGCGAGCGGCGCAGCGCCTCGTTGAAGCGCGAGATCGAGCGCAGCGGCGCGCGCAGGTCGTGCGCGATCGTGCGCCCGAAGCTGTCGAGCTCGCGGTTGGCGGCCTCGAGCTCGGCGGTGCGCTCGGCCACGCGGCGCTCCAGCATGACGTTCATGTTGCGAAGCATGACCTCGGCCTGCTTCATCTCGGTGATGTCCATGTTCTGGATCATCATGCAGGGCTCGTCCAGGAATTCGACCCGTTCCACGTTGACCAGGGTGTCGAGCAGGCGGCCGGTCCCGGTGCGGACCTGCGTCGGAAACTCACGGACGTGCTGCTCAGACCCCAGGCGCTCGATCATGCGCTGCCGGTCGGCGGGATCGGCCCAGATGTCCAATTCTAGTGCGGTGCGGCCGAGCAGTTCGCCGGACGAACGCTCGAACCGCGTGCAGTAGGCCGGGTTCACCGCGACGATCCTCGCGTCCGAGACGCGCACGATGCAGGTCGCGAGGGGCGAGGCGTCGAAGATCGCCCTGAAGCGCTTGGAGGCCAGCTGTTCCTGCCGCATCGCCTCGGCCTGCGCCTGTTCGCGATCGAAGTTGTCGAGCCCGAACGACAGGTCGGTTGCCATTTCCTCGAGCAACTCGACCAGCGCGGGGATAAAGAAGCCCCTTTCCTGCACGTGAAGGCTGAGCACGCCGACGATTTCGTTGCCGCGGCGGAAGGGCAGGGCGGCGGTTCCCAGCGAGCCGATGCGCGAGGCGCGTTCGCGCCAGGGCGCCGTCTTCGGGTCGGCGTAGATGTCGTTGCAAATGTAGGGGCGGCCGGTGCGCAGCGAGGTCGCGATCGGTCCCTGCGCCTCGGGCGTGTCGTACGACAGGGGGATCAGGATGCCGGGCAGGTAGCCGTCGATCAAGCCGGACCATGCCTTGGGCACAGCGTGCCCGTCTTCCACCAGTGCGATGAACGCCATCGTCGCGCCGCCGTTCTCCACGCAGATCCGGCAGATCTCGGCATAGAGCTCCTCGGGTTCGTGCATGCGCACGATCGCCTGGTTGGTCGCCGAAAGCGCGGTGTAGAAATCGGATTTGCGCTTCATGAGCCTTTCGGCTTCGATCCGGGGCGTTATGTCGCGCGCAATCTTCGATGCCCCGATGATCCGACCAGCCTCGTCCCGGATCGGAGATATTGTGAGCGATACGTCGATCTGGGTGCCGTCCTTTCTCAGGCGCCTGGACTCGAAATTCTTCACGCGCTCGCCACGCAGCAGGCGCTCGATGATCAGCGTTTCCTCGTTCTGCCTGTCAGGGGGGATTATCTGCAACACGTTCCTGCCGACGATTTCATCGGCCTCGTACCCGAACAGGCGCGCCGCACCTGGATTCCAGCTCAGGATCGTGCCGTCCAGCTTCTTGCTGACGATCGCGTCCTCGGCCGAATCTACGATGCCCTGGTAGCGGGCCCTGCTTTCCCAAAGCTCGGACTCGGCGGCGTTGCGCGCGTCGAGCATGCGATTGAGCTCTAGTCCCACCGCGGCCAGCTCCGGGGGGCCACCGGTGGGCGCGCGCGCGTCGACTTCACCGCCAGCGATCTTCCTGGCGGTCTCCACGAGGTCGCGGATGGGCCGGGCAATCGACGCGCTCATCCGCAATGCCAGGCCCACCGCAAGCAGCAACGCCACCGCACCCAGGACGACACCCTGGACGAGACGCGCCCGGTAAGGCGCGAAGACGCTGGCTTCCGGAACGCCGGAGGCCACCAGCCATCCCGTTCCTGCCACAGGGTGGAAGGCGTAGATCCGGTCTACGCCGTCGCCCCCGCGCAACCGCTCGGTTCCCTCGGAGCCGGAGACCGCGTAGTTCTTGATGATGCTCAGGTTGTTCACTTGCGTGCCGATCCATTTTTCGGGGTCGGGCCAGCGCATCAGGTAGCGTCCTTCGCGGTCGAACACGCCCACCACGGCGCCTTCCCGCGGCCGGCCGATCACCTTGTCCTGCAACTCCCGCAGGTCTAGACGCAGAAAGATGAGGCCGCCGGTCTGCTCGCCCTGGTCCTTGATGGGATAGGCGGAAATCGAAATCCAGCGTTTCGTGATCGGGCTCACGAAGGCGGTGCTGACGTCGAACCCCTTGCCGCGGATCGCTTTCTGAAAGGCGGGCGACTGCCGTACCACCTGGGTCGGGGCCGGGTCCTTGACGATCGAGCACACCATGGTGCCGGCTACGTCACGGATGCCGATAGCGTTCAGGTCGGGGAACTTCAGCGCCGGAAACAGGATCGGTATTTCGCGCAGAATCGGATCGCACCGCTGCGGGTCGAGCGCGCGGACCAGCGGTCGCTGCGCCAGGGTCCCGAGTGTGCGCTCGGTTTCGCGAAAGAAAGTCTCGATTTCTGCGGCGGTGGCGGCGGCCATGCGGAGGGTGTCGCGGTTGGCCCGCGCCAGCGCTTCGTTGGCCGTGTCTACGATGCCGTAAACGCCCGCGGCCGCCAGCGGGACGATGGCGGCCAGCGCGAGCGCGAGCAACTGCGAGCGGATCGACCAGCGCTGGAGCAAGTGCATCCCTTTCAACGGCACGGGGAGCCAACATTGTTCCACCTTTGCGACCCTAGAAACCCGCTTCTGAGTAGGGGTTACACGCTGAATGTGCCGCGCAGGTGCGAAATCCGGCAAAGATGTCGCCCCGGTCGGGCGCGTAGAAGTTGCGAAAGGTGGCGCGCAGGAGCCCGCGCGGCGTGGCAAAGCTGCCGCCGCGCAAAACCTTGTGAGTGCCGAACCAGGGTTGCGAGTACTCCTTGTAGGGGTCGATCACGAAGCCGGGGTAGGGCGTGAACGTGCTTGCGGTCCATTCCCATACGGCGCCCGTCGTTAGGTGCAGCCCTGGCGCGGATCCGTTTTCGAAAGAGGTCGCGGCGTATTCCCATTCGGCCTCGCTCGGCAGGCGGCGGCCGGCGAAGCGGCAATACGCTTCGGCCTCGTGCCAGTTCACATGGATCACCGGGTGCCCGGGAGGCAGGGGTTCCTCGTCGTCGAAGCGGCGCTGCACCCAGCCCGGGCCGGCCTTAGACCAGTAGCGCGGCGCCTCGAGGCCGGCCGAGGCGCGCCACGCCCATCCGTCCTCGTCCCAGAACGCGCGCCTGCGGTAACCGCCCGCATCGACGAAGGTCGCGTACTCGGCGTTCGTCACCACCGTGCGGGCGATCGCGAACGGCGCGACGCGGACTTCGTGCGCCCACTTCTCGTTGTCGAACACGAACCCGTCGCCCGGCCGCGCACCGAGCGGGAATGAGCCGCCGGGGAACTCCGCGTCTCCGAGTGCGGGGGAGGGGGCCGGATGCGACGCGGGGCCGGGAAAAGGGTCGGGGTAGCCAAGCGTCTGGCGCGTGTAATGGAAGGCCTCGGCGTGCATGTCCTCGTGGAACACGGACAGTTGCGCGAAATACCGCAGGCTCTCGTTGCCGGGCTCCTTCGCGAGCCGCTGCAGCAAGAGCCCGAGCACGTCCGACTGGTACCTGCGTGTCGCTTCCAGCGTCGGCAACGGCAGCGTCCAGCGGGTGTCGTGCGCAACCTTCGCCGAGTCGTAGAGCGCTTCGGCACCGCGCAGGATCGATTCGCGCGGGAGGCCGCCGGCGCCGTCACGCAGGCACCAGAATTCCTGGAACCACGCGACGTGCCCGAGCTCCCACAGCGGCGGGTTGACGATCCGAAGCTTCGGCCCGAGCAGGCGCTCGCCGTCGAGGTCCGCGGTGATGCAGGCGAGCCGTGCGCGCGAAGCGATCAGCTCGGAGGCGAGGGTGCTAGCATCCTTGGTCATGAAGATCTCGATCGTGATGCCGCAGGGCACGGCGCGCCGCACCGGCAACCAGCACACGGCCGCGCGGTGGGCGGCTTTCCTGCGCGAGGCCGGCCACCGCGTGGCCGTGAAAGAAGCGTGGGAGCGCGGCACCGGGGACGTGCTGGTGGCACTGCATGCGAGAAAAAGCGCGGTTTCGGTCGAGGCGTTTCATCGTGCACATCCGGACAGGCCGCTGATTGTAGCGCTCACGGGCACTGACCTTTACCGGGACATCGGGACTTCCGCCGAGGCGAAGCGCTCGCTTGCGCTCGCCACGCGGCTCATCGTTCTTCAACCGGCAGGGCTCGCGCAGCTCGCGCGGCCCCTGCGCGCCAAGACGAGCGTGGTGTTCCAGTCTTCGGACACGCGCCTCGCGCATCGCCCGCCGAAGGACCGCTTCCGCGTGATCGTGGTGGGCAACCTGAGGCCGGAGAAGGACCCGTTCCGCGCCGTGGCCGCGCTCGCGCACCTCCCCCCCGGTCCGCGCATCGAGGTCGTCCAGGTCGGTACCGCGCTGTCGGACGAGATGGCCGATACGGCGGCGGGGTGGGCGGCCCGCGAGCCGCGCTACCGCTGGGCCGGCGGCCGGCCGCACGGGGAGGCGCTCAAGGCGATGGCGCAGAGCCACCTGCTGGTGGTCAGCTCGGTCATGGAAGGCGGGGCTAACGTGATCTGCGAGGCCGCCCGGATCGGCGTGCCCGTGCTCGCCTCGAAAGTGTCGGGCAACGTCGGCATGCTGGGCGCCGGCTACCGGGGCTTTTTCCCGCTGGGGGATGAGCGCCGCCTCGCGCGGCTGGTCGGCCGGGCGGCGGCGGACCGGGCGTTCTACCGGGCGCTGAAGGACGCGGTGCGCGCGCGCCGGGGCCTGTTCGCGCCGGCCGCCGAGCGGCGCGCGCTGCTGGCCGCGATCGCCGGGGCGGCGGCATGAATTGGCGGGAATTGTTTCGAAAAGTCCAAGGCTGGAGCCGCCCGCAGGCCAGTTTGCGTACCGGTACCGGTACAATAGGGGAATGAAAAAACTCCCGCCGAACCGTTTCCACCTCGTCTTTTCCCTGCTGATGGGCGTGATGATGGTGTTCCTGATGACCTTCGTCGTGACGCTCGTGAACATCGGGCCGCGGGCGGATTTCCTTTACCAGTGGGCGAAGTCCTTCCTGATCGCCTATGTGGTCGCCGTGCCGGTGATCTATTTCCTCGCGCCGCTCGCCCGCAAGCTCGCCGCGCGCTTCGTGCACCTCCCCTGACACCCCACCCAAGCCAGGACTCCCGTGAAACTCGAAGGCCTCCGCGTACTCGACCTGTCCCGCTTCCTCCCCGGCCCGTGGATGAGCCTCATGCTCGCCGACCAGGGCGCGGAGGTGATCAAGATCGAAAGCCGCGAGGGCGAGCCGACCCGGCGCCTGGGCAAGCCGGTGAAGGGGTTCACCGCGTATTTCCGCAATACGCAGCGCGGCAAGCTCTCGATGACGCTGAACCTGAAGAGCGACGCGGGCCGCGAGGTCTTCATGAAGCTCGCGGAACAATGCGACGTGCTCATCGACTCGTTCAGTCCCGGCGTCATGGGCCGGCTCGGCCTCGGCTACGATGCGGTGAAGGCGCGCGCGCCGCGCATCGTGTACTGCTCGCTGTCCGCGTTCGGGCAGGACGGGCCGCTCGCCCAGCGCCCCTCGCACGACATGGGCGCGCAGGCCATGACCGGCGCGCTGAGCCTGAGCCGCACCGGGGGCCAGCCGCCGGCGATGCCGACGCTGCCGACCGCTGACATTGCGCTTGCCTCGACCGCGCTGATCGCGGTCATGATGGCCCTCTATCGGCGCGAGAAGACCGGGCAGGGCGACTTCATCGACGCGGCGATGCTCGACGCGCTGATGTCGTGGACGCCCCATGTGCTGGATACGGTGGTGAGCGGGGACCGCGCGCCGGACCTCGAAAGCGAGCGGCTGTACGGCGGCTCGGCGTTCTACAACGTCTACCGCACGAAGGACGACCAGTACCTCGTGCTGTCCGGCTCGGAGATGAATTTCGTCGAGAACCTGTTGAACGCGCTCGGGCGGCCCGACCTTATCGAGGTGTGCAGGAAGCCGGCCGGCGAGGCGCAGGCGCCCGCGAGGCTGTTCCTGGCGGAGACCTTCGCCACGAAAACCCGCGACGAGTGGGACGCGTGGCTCGCGGACAAGCGCGTGTGCTATGCGCCGGTGCTCGACCTGCGCGAGGCCTGGCATTCCGCCGCGCTGCGCGACCGGGGCATGATCGTCAAGGGCCCGGACGGAATCGATACCCTGTCCACGCCGATCAGGTTCCGCGAGGAGCCCGGCCGGCCCGGGTTCACGCTGAGCGCGCCCGGCGAGCACACCGACGCGATCCTCGAGCGGCTGGGATACGACGCGGCCGCGCGCGCGAACCTGCGCGCGGCCGGGGCCTGCTGACCCGGCCCCCGCTACTGTCCCGCTGCTGTCCCGCTACTGCGCGGCCCGCTTCATCAGCAGCGGCACGATGCTGTCCACCGCGATCCGCGCCTTTTCGCGCAGCACTTCGTCATTGTTGTTGGCGACCGGGTGGCCGATGACCGCGAACGGGTAGCCCGGCAGGCCGTTCAGCTCACCCACGACTTCGGCGCTCCTCACGAAACGGTCCGTGATGATGGCCACGGCCGGGATGCCCAGCCGTTCTGCTGCGATGGCGTCGTGCAGACTGCACGACGAGCAACTGCCTCAGTCGCCTGTCGATGCCAGGACCGCGTCGGCCCCGCTCATCTCGGCGAGCATCTGCGGCGGCACGGGCCGCGTCGCGTCGGGCTTCCTGCGGCGGATGAACTCGCGCACGCCGTAGTCCTTGCGCATGATCTCCTCGATGAAGTCGAACAGGCGCTCGGTGCCGATCTTGGCGTTGTCGATCATGCCGACCACGCAGCCTTCGAGCGAGGGCAGGGCCGGGGCGAGGCGCAGCGCCTCGCCTTCGGCGGTCTGGCGGGGGTCCAATACCATGAGTGTCATGTGTGCTTCTCCTCTGAGTTCCGGAATTACGCTTCGATCGCCTGCGTGATCGCCAGCGATTTCTTGCCGTACCAGGGTGGCAGGATCGCGGCGAAACCGCCCGCGGGGCCGCCTGCCGCCACCACGAGCAGGTCATCCGGCGTGCGCAGTGCCCGGTAGACCTGCTCTTCGTTCTTGCGTCCCGCGACGGCCGCTTTGCCGACCGTGCGCCAGTCGCCGCGCTTCACCCGCGCGACCTCGTACACGTATTCGCGGATGTTCGCCTTGGTCCAGCTCGATTCGGCGAAGATGTCCCTGTGCTGCCTGGGGATCACGATCGCGTAGGGGCCTTCCCAGATCGAGTAGGTGAGCATGTTGCTGCGCATCGCCGCGGCGTAGGTGTCGCAGATCTCCTTCGGGTCGTGCGTCCACTCGTTCATGATCTGGTGCGGCGACTCCACCGCCATCACCGTGATGGACGAGGTCCCCGCGGGGATGCCGCGCTCCTGCGCGAGCGGCAGCCAGGTGGTGTTCTCCTCGTCTTCAGCTATGCAGAACGTGAACTTGCCCGGGTGGCCGAGCGTGGAGCGGTCGAGCTGCCCCGGCACGCCGCCGAGCACGTTGATGAGGAGCAGCCGGATGCTGCGGCCGATCGTCGCGTTGGCGCGGCTCGCGTTGGCGAGGATGTTGTGCGTGCTGTTCATGGAAAGCGCGTTCCGGATCGGGCCGTTCACGACGATGAACGGCGCGCTGCCGCCGGTGCTCGCCGTGGCGCCGTGCAGGCCGAACTCCGGCTTGCACATGGCCTTGATGATCGCGACCACCACCGGCATGTACTCCGGCAGGCACCCGGCCATGAGTGCCGCGATGGCGGCTTTCTCGGCGGTGATGCGGCGGCGGCGCACCGGCTCGACGCCAATGGTGTCGTCCGCCTTGAGCTTGCCCGCGGCGAGGAATTTCTCCACGCCGGCCGCGGTCGGCGGCACGATGGGCAGGCCGTCGGTCCAGCCGTTCTGCTGGAAGAGTTCGTTGGCCTCGAACGCGTCGCCGACTTCGAGGGCGGCGCTGGCAAGCGCGGCAGTGCTGGTCATGGGAGTCCCACGTTGGTGAACCGGATCGTCCTGCTCATATTACCCCCTCGTTTCGAAGCTTTTGGACCTCGGCCGGGGACAGGTTCGCAAACCGTGCGAACACCTCCTCGCTGTGCGCGCCGGGCACCGGCGAGGGCGTGTCGTAACCGGCCGGCGTGGCGCTGAACTTGATCGGGAAGCCGGGTCCGGAGGCGCCCGCCGTTGCGCCGGTCAGCGGGTTCACGAGCGGCACGATCATCTCGCGTTGCATGAACTGCTCCCAGCGCATGACTTCGTCGGTGGAGCGCACAGGGCTGCAGGCGACGCTCGCCGTGGACAGCGCCGCGACGATCTCGTCCTTGGTCTTCGTTTGCGTCCACTGGGTGACGACCGCGTCGACCTGGTCGTTGTTCACGATCCGCCAGCCTATGTCCATCATGTTCGCGTCGGCCTTGAGGTCAGCGCGTCCCATGGCCTCGAGCAGGTCGAGCCACTCGGCGTGTGTGGCCGCGCCCAGGGCGACCCAGCCGTCGCGCGCGGCGTACACGTTGAACGGCGAGAACCGCATGATCCGGTTGCCCTGCCGCGAAGCGAGGCCGAGCCCGGCATAGCAGTCGATCGGCTCGTCGAAGATCAGCGAGAAGAGGCAATCCGCCATCGCCACGTCGATGGCCTGGCCTTCGCCCGTGCGCTCGCGGTGCAGCAGCGCGGCGAGGATGCCTTGGGATGCGAACGAGCCTGCGACCGCGTCGGACAGCGCCGAGGCGGTCTTCACCGGCGGTTCGCCGGGCTGGCCGGTCATGCTCATCAGGCCGGTGGCGGCCTGCACCATCAGGTCGTAGGCCTTGTCGTCCTTCGCCGGGCCGGTCGAGCCGTAGCCGGTCAGCGCGCAGTAGATGATGGAGGGATTGGCGGCCTTCAGCGCCGGGTAGTCGATGCCGAGCCGTTGCGCGACGCCCGCGCGGAAGTTCTCCACGACCACATCGGCCTTGGCGACCATGTCGAAGAATATCTTCTTTCCCGCATCGGACTTCAGGTCCAGCGTGACCGACTTCTTGCCGCGCTGGCGCTTGAGGTAGGCGAGGCCCATGTCCTGAGGCGTCTGCTTCTTCAGGCTGATGCCGTTGGGACCGTCGTAGGGCGGGGCGAACGCGATCGGGTCGCCGCCCTTCGGGTCGTCGACCTTGATGACCTCAGCGCCCATGCCGGCGAGGAACAGCGTGCACTGCGGGCCCGAGAAGAACCGCGTCAGGTCCAGCACGACGATGCCGTCGAGGATTTTTTTCATGCGCGCAGTCTAGGCCATCGCGGTGGCCGGGGGGGCCACCGGTTCGCAGCGAAACAGGGGCGTTCGTGCATGGGCGTCATGTCAGAATGAAAGCGCCCGATCAGAGGCGGACAAGGAGACGGTCATGCGGAAAGCTTTCGCCCGGGCAGTGCTGTTGTGCATCGCGACCCTTGGCATCCACACGCAGGCGATGGCGCAGGCGGGCTACCCGAACCGCCCGGTCAAGGTCATCGTCGCCTTCCCGCCCGGGCAGGCCACCGACCAGGCCGCGCGCGCCGTTTCGCAGAAGCTGTCGGAGTCGCTCGGCCAGCAGTTCTTCGTCGAGAACAAGCCCGGCGCGGCAAGCATCATAGGCTCGGAGCTGGCGGCCAAGTCGCCGAACGACGGCTACACGCTGTTCATGGGGTCGTCCGGCAGCCTCGCGGTGAACCCGGGCATGTACGCGAAGCTCCCCTATGACCCGGTCAGGGACTTCACGCCGATCTCGCTCGCGCTGAAGGTGCCGTTCTTCCTCGTGGTCCACCCCTCCGTCCCCGCGACCTCGGTGAAAGAGCTGGTGACTTACCTGAAGGCCAACCCGGGAAAGGTGAACTTCGGCTCGGCCGGCAACGGCGCCAGCAACCACCTGTCCTCCGAACTCTTCAAGAGCGTGACCGGCGTGACCATGGTCCACGTGCCGTACAAGGGCTCGCCGCCCGCCGTGACGGACCTGCTGGCCGGGCAGCTCGGCCTGATGTTCGAAACCGGGCCGCTGATCCTGCCGCACGCCAAGGCCGGGCGCCTCAAGGTCCTCGCCGTGGGCAGCCTGCAGAGGTCGCTGGCCGCACCGGAGCTGGTGACGATCGCGGAGTCCGGCTACCCGGGCTTCGAGACGGTCGGCTGGGCGGGGTTCCTCGCCCCTACGGGTACGCCGAAGGAGATCGTCGCGAAGCTGAACGCCGAGATCGTGCGCATCATCGCGCAGCCCGAAGTCGGGGCCCGCTTTGTTACCCTAGGGGCGGAACTGGCCAGCAGCACGCCGGAGGACTTCGGCGCGTACATCAAATCGGAAACCGCCAAATGGGGCAAGGTGATCAAGGAGTCGGGCGCAAAGGCGGACTGAGCGCCCTGCCTTCGGTCGACCGGCTGCTCGTTTCGCCGGGGGGGCTGGCGGCCGAGGCGCGTTATGGGCGGCCCATGCTGGTCGAGGCGGTGCGGAGGGTGCTCGCCGAGAAGCGCGCGGCGCTGGCCTCGGGTGCCGCCACCCCGACCGACGACGCGGATATCGTCGCCGAGTGCGCGGCCCGGATCGATGCGCAGTTGCGGCCATCGCTGCGTCCGGTCTTCAACCTCACCGGCACCGTGCTCCACACCAACCTCGGCCGGGCGCTGTATCCGCAGGCCGCAATCGACGCCGCCACCGGCGCGATGGCCCGCCCGGTCAACCTCGAATACGAGATCGAAGGCGCGGCGCGCGGTGAGCGCGACAGCCACGTCGAAGCCTGGCTCACCCGCCTGACGGGGGCGGAGGCGGCCCTCGTCGTCAACAACAACGCGGCCGCCGTGTTCCTCGCGCTGCATGCGCTCGCGAAGCGGAAGGAAGTCCTCGTCTCGCGCGGCGAGCTGGTAGAGATCGGCGGCTCGTTCCGGATCCCCGACATCATGGCGAGCGCCGGCTGCAAGCTGGTCGAGGTGGGCACGACGAACCGCACGCATCCGAAGGACTTCACGGGGGCGCTCGGCAAGGCCACCGGCGCGGTCATGAAGGTCCACACCAGCAACTATACGATCCAGGGCTTCACTGCATCGGTGCCCGAAGCGGAACTTGCGGCCATCGCCCACGGCCACGGCGTGCCGCTGATCAACGACCTGGGCTGCGGGATGCTCGTCGACCTGGAAGACTTCGGCCTGCCGCACGAACCCACGCCCAGGGAAGCGATTGCCAGCGGCGCCGACATCGTCACCTTCAGCGGCGACAAGCTGCTCGGCGGGCCGCAGTGCGGGATGATCGTCGGCAGGAAGGAACTCGTCGCGAAGATCCGCAGGAACCCGATGAAGCGGGCGCTGCGCCTCGACAAGGTGAGGCTCGCCGCGCTGGAGGCGACGCTGCGGCTGTACTCGCGCCCGGATCGGCTGGCCGCCGAGCTGCCGACGATACGCCTGCTCGCGCGGCCGCAGGCGGCGATCCGGGACCTTGCGGAACGCGTCCTGCCCATCGTAGCCCGGGCCCTCGACGGTCGCGCCGAAGTGCGCGTGGTCGACTGCGCAAGCCAGATCGGCAGCGGCGCGCTGCCCGTGGAGACCCTGCCGAGCGCGGGCCTGGCGCTGAAGCCTGCGGCTGCGCGTCGCGGGGCGGCCGACGCGCTGGCGCGCGCCTTCCGTGCGCTGCCGGTCCCGGTGGTGGGCCGCATCAACGAGGGCGAGTTGATCCTCGACCTGCGCTGCCTCGAGGACGAGGCGGGCTTCGTCGCGCAGATCGGACGGCTCCGCCTCACATGATCGTAGCCGCATGATCGTAGCTACCGCAGGGCACATCGACCACGGCAAGACCACGCTCGTGCGCGCGCTGACGGGCGTGGATACCGACCGCCTGCCCGAGGAGAAGGCGCGCGGCATCTCGATCGACCTCGGTTTCGCCTACTGGAAGACGCCGAAGGACAACCTCACGGTCGGGTTCGTCGACGTACCCGGCCACGAGCGGTTCGTGCGCAACATGCTGGCCGGCGTCTGCGGGATCGACTTCGTGATGCTCATCGTCGCCGCCGACGACGGCGTGATGCCGCAGACGGTCGAGCACCTGAACATCGTCGAACTGCTGGCCGTGAAGCGCGGCGTCGCGGTGATCACGAAGGCCGACCGCGTGGCACCCGAGCGGGTGGCGGAGGTCGCGGAGAGCGTGAAGGCGCTGCTCGAGCCCACGGGACTCACCGGCATCGAGGTGCTGCCGGTTTCGGCGGTGACCGGCACGGGCATGGAGGCGTTGCGCGGGATCCTCGCAGCTGCGGCCGGGGCGCACGTGCGCGAAGGGCAGCAGGGCCGGCAGTTCCGCTACGCGATCGATCGCGCGTTCAGCGTGCCGGGCAGCGGCACCGTGGTCACGGGGACAGTGTTCAACGGGGCGGTCGCGGCGGGTGACAAGGTGCTGTTGTCCCCGGCCGGTATCGAAGTGCGCGTGCGCGGGCTGCAGAAGGACGGCAAGCCGGCAGCGGGCGCGAAGGCCGGCGAGCGCTGTGCGCTGAATCTCTCCGGCGTGGAGGTGGCGCAGGTCGAGCGCGGCGACTGGGCGGTGGCGCCCGCGCTGCACGCCCCGACCCAGCGGCTCGATGCGCGCATCCATGTGCTCGCCTCCGAGGCGCGTCCCATACGCCACTGGACACCGGTGCACCTCCACCTCGGTGCTGGCGACGTGACGGCGAGGATCTCCATCCGGCGCGGCGGCTCGGTGGCCCCGGGCGAATCGGCATTGGTGAGGCTTGTGACGGACAAGCCGGTGTCCGCATTGAACGGCGACCGCTTCATCGTGCGCGACCAGTCGGCGCTGCGCACGGTCGGCGGCGGCACCGTGATCGACCCGACGCCGAAGCCGCAGCGCGCCAGGGCCGAGGTCCGCAAGGCGCAGCTGGAAGCCCTGGCCCTGGGCGATCCCTCGCAGGCGCTCGCGGCGCTGCAGGCCTGCACGCCCGCGGGCGTGGACCTCGGATGGTTCGGGCGGATCTTCAACCTCGATGAACCCTCGCTCGCGACACTGGCCGGGCAGGGTGGTTACGCGGTGATCGGCAAGGATCCGCAGATCGTGCTTCCGAAAGAAGCCGTCGCGGCCGCGAACGAGGGCGTGCTCGCGGCGCTCACGCGGTTCCACGCCGAATCGCCGCAGGCCCTCGGGATGGAAGTGGCGGCGCTGAGGAAACTCTGCGCCCCGCAGCTTGCGGCCGCGACTTTCACGGCGCTTCTGCGATTGCTGGCCGACGCGAAGAAGCTGGAGGTGTCGGGGTCACTCGCGCGCCTGCCGAGGCACGTGGCGACCGACAATCCCGCCGACGCGGCGATGTGGGACAAGGTCCGGCCCGCGTTGCACGCGGCAGGCTTCAACGGGCTGACGCTCGCCGAGCTTTCGGCCGCGGTTTCGATCCGGGATGCGGCGCTGAAGGACTTCCTCCACCGCAAGGCGAAGACCGGCGAACTCGTCAAGGTGACGGCGGACCGGTTCTACTGGCGCGGCACGCTCGCGCAGTTCGCGGCTGTCGCGGTGCGAGTGGCACAGGCGCTGCCCGGCGGGAAGTTCAGCGCGGCCCAGGTGCGCGACCACACCGACATCGGCCGCACGCGCGCGATCCTGATCCTCGAGGCCTTCGACCGGCTCGGGATCACGCGGCGCATCGGCGACGTGCGCGTGCTGCACAAGGACTACGTGCCGGTGCTCGGCGCGGCGCCGGATCCATGAACTCAACCCAGGCGGAACAGGAATGTCCAAACTCCACGACGTGATCGTCATCGGCACGGGAATCGCGGGCCTTTCCGCCGCGAAGCAGTGCGCGCAGGACGGGTTGTCGGTGGCGATGATGGAAGCGCTGCTGTTCGGCGGACTCGTCACCAACGTCAACGAACTCGATGGCGGGTTCGAGGGATCGGGTGTGGACCTCGCCGCGACCCTGATGCAGGACGCGCGCAAGGCCGGCGCCGAGAACGTCGCGGCGGCGGTGAGCGCAATCGCGCGGGAGGGCGAAGCGTTCGCGGTCACGAGCGACGCTGGCACGCATCGCGCGCGTGCGGTCATCATCGCTTCGGGCGCGAAGCTCAGGCGCCTCGGCGTCCCCGGCGAGGCGGCGCTCGAGGACATGGGCGTCTCGCATTGCGCCGACTGCGACGGGCCGTTCTACCAGGACCAGGAGGTGGTGGTCGTGGGCGGCGGCGATTCGGCGCTGCAGGAAGCGCTGGTGCTGGCGGAATTCGCGAGGACGGTGCATCTCGTGCACCGGGGGGAGACGTTCAGGGCACAAGGGCATTTCGTGGACAAGGTGGCCGAGTGTCCGGGCATCCAGGTGCATTGGCGCACCACGGTCGAGGAAGTGCTGGGCGAGGATGCCGTGCGTGGTGTGCGCGTGATTGAAGCGGGCGCGGGCGGCGAGATCGCATGCACGGGGTTTTTTGCGTACATCGGCCTCGAACCGGCCTGCGGCTTTGCGCCGGCTGGTATCGAGCGCGATGACGCGGGGTGCCTCGTGACGGAGGAGTCGATGCAGACGGCCGTACCCGGCCTCTACGCCGCAGGCGCAGTGCGCTCCGGCTATGGGGGACTGCTTACCCAGGCGGCTGCGGAAGGGGTCGCTGCCGCGAAGTCAGTCTTGTCGCGCCTGCGATAAACTGCAGGCGCTGTCGAACCAAAGGAAGGGAATCGCTCCCGGTGGGGCGGCCGGACTTCAAACCCGGTGTGGGCCATCTGATGGTCCTGAGTGGGTTCGACTCCCACTCTCTTCCGCCAGTCAAGTCCCTTAATGTCCTGATGGGTCTAGTAGTCAATTTTCAGGGCGCCAGTCTACCCATATTTGAACCCATATCGGCGACAGCACTGTAGCAGCTAGCGGACGACTTCCACCGGCGCCGTGAAGACATAGCCGACTCCACGTTCGGTACGAATGAGTTTTTCCCTCTCCTTTGTCGGCTCGATCTTCTTGCGCAGCCTGCCGACCTGCACGTCGATGGAGCGATCATAGACCTCGTCGTTGTGTAGTCGTGACAGGTCGAGCAATTGCTCACGTGACAGCACCCGCCGCGGCGAGGCTAGGAATGCGGCCAACAGGTTGAATTCGCTATTGGTGAGCGCGACCGTCTCGCCCTTGGGCGTGGTTAGCCGCCGCAAGCGCACGCTCAGTTCCCAGCCTGCGAAGCGGTAGGCCCGGATCTTCGCCAATCCATCTGCTACCGTTTCCTGCGCACGTGCGCGGCGCAGCAACGCGCGGATGCGTGCCAGCAGTTCGCGCGGCGAAAACGGCTTGGTCAGGTAGTCGTCGGCACCTAGTTCTAGGCCCATGACTCGGTCGGCCTCATCCTTGCGCCCGGTGAGCATGATGATGGGGATGTCGGAGTTTTCGCGGAGGCGGCGTGCGATATGCATGCCGTCCTCGCCCGGCAACTTCAGATCGAGGATCACCAAGTCGATGGTTTCGCGTGCCATCACTTCTTCGATCTCTCGCCCGCCGCCAAGCGTGGTGACGCGAATGTCGTTGTCGTCGAGGTAGTCGGAGATCATCTGGCGCACCGACGGGTCGTCGTCGATCGCAAGCACGTGCGTGCTCGACACTGGCGCGCCTGTCGCCTCCGTTGATCGACCCACAGCCTGTTCTCCTTTGAGCATACAAAGCACCTTGGGGACACCGAATTGCAAGGAAATGTATCTCAGGGGGCGCTATGTGTCAGTTGTCGCAATTGGTCACAGGGCGGTCACAGTACGGCGCCGACCAAGA
The DNA here is from genome assembly GCA_965279075.1 of Burkholderiales bacterium. Lineage (GTDB taxonomy): Bacteria > Pseudomonadota > Gammaproteobacteria > Burkholderiales > SG8-39 > SZAS-79. Next base: position 755,725 of record CBDIHI010000012.1, read on the forward strand.
GGATATCTTACACAGAACTTACAAGGCCATGCGCGTCGGCCAAACGCATGCCGGTATTCTGGCGAAGTCTGGGCGGGAGTTAGGGTGCACAGGAAAGGATATATTCTCGTCGTCGAAACGGACGATCTCATTCGAAAATTGCTGGAGCGCTGGCTCACTGAAGCTGGGTATCGCACCGTCGCCGGGGCGTTCGACGCGCCCCGCACGGAGGGCGAGCCATGTCTGGTGATCGCCAATGTGCCCAATCCCGTCGGCGCGCAGGCGCAGATCCGGTCCCTGATCGACGTTCACCAGGCCCCCATTCTCGCGCTCTCTGCCCGTTTCCGGCGCGGACTGGGCGAATCGCCAGGGGCAGCGCGCCATCTCGGCGTGCGCAACGTCGTGCCCAAGCCCTTCACGCGCGAAGAGTTGCTGGACGCAGTTCGCGAGTCGTTGCGGTGATGCGCATGCCGCGGCTGCCCGCAACCAGGCTGGCCCTGAGTGTTGTCGCCCTCAGTCTGCTGGCGCTCGCGATGATGGCGATCCCCCTGTGGTATGGCTGGCGCGACAATCTGTCGACGTTTCGCGCCTATGTGCAAGACGAGGATCTGCACGCATTCGCAGTCGCTTACGAGAAGACAGGGCGTGACGGCCTGATTGCATTCGTCGCCGCCCGCTCTGCGGGTTTGCCTGCCGGAGAAATCCTGCTGCTTACAGACTCATCGAAGGCGCGTCTGGCGGGCAATCTTCCGGCATGGCCTTCGCAGGTGCCGGACGCGCCCGGAACCTATGGCGTCGTTGTCGAGGTCGGCGGCGGCGCTGCCATGCGGGTGGTCGCGTCGCAGTTGCGGCTGCCAGACGGTTTTCGCTTGCTGGTCGGCCGCGAAAGTGTTCGATTCGAGTCGCTAGTCGAACGGTTTTGGATCGGTATCGCAAGTGCCATGGCCGTCATACTTGCGCTTGGCCTCGGCATCGGCTGGTCGATTCATCGCAGGCATTTTTCGGACCTGTGCAAACTCAACAAATCCCTAACCGAGTCCGAGACCCGCTATGAACTTGCCTCGACCGCAAGCAAAGAGGGATTCTGGGACTGGGTCGTCGCCACGGACACGTTTTACACTTCGCCCCGGCTGCTTGAGATATACGGCTTCCCGCCGGACACGGCGTTCGCCGGCCGGGCGGACTTTCTCACGCGCTTCCCGTTCCATCCGGAAGATCGTCCCAAGTGGAAGCAGGCTGCCACCGAGCATTTCGCTGGCAGAACCGCGCGCTTCGAGATCGAGATGCGGTTGCTGCGCAATGGCGAGACGCGCTGGATTCACTTGACTGGATTGTGCACGCGAAACCCGGCGGGCGAGGTCGTGCGCTGGACGGGTTCCACCCTCGATGTCACGGAACGAAAGCAGGCGGAAGAAGCGCTGCTGATCTCCGAACAACGCTATGCGCTGGCGATGGAAGCGGCAGGCGACGGGCACACCAATTGGATCCTTGCCACCGACCAGTTCTACGCTTCGCCCCGGGCGCTCGAGATCTGCGGATTTCCGCCGGGCACGAACTTCGCGAACCGTACCGAGTGGGCCGAGCGGTTTCCGTTTCATCCCGAAGACCGTGTTGTCTGGGTTCAGGCGCTGCGCCGATACCTTGCCCATGGCATCGGGCGTTTTGAGATGGAAGTCCGCATTCTGTTGCGCGGCGAGGTTCGTTGGCTCAGCTTCAGAGCCATGTGCTCGCTGGATGAAGCGGGTGTAGTCGCGCAGCTGAGCGGGGCGATCACCGACATCACCGAGCGCAAGACGATCGAGGGAGCGATGCGGCGCAGCGAGACCTATCTGGAGGAAGCGCTGCGTGTTGGCCATGCTGGGAGCTTCGCGTACGGTGTGCGGGAAGCGAGACAGGTCCATTGGTCGCCCACGACCTACGACCTGTTCGATTGTGATCCCGAACTGGGGCTGCCTTCGGCGGAGACCCTTTGGAGACGGATTCATTCAGAGGACGTCGCGGCAGTGAAGGCGGCGCGGGCGAAGGCGATCGAGGCCAAGACCGAGTACTCAGCTCATTTCCGGGTCGTGCGCCGAGACGGGACAATTCGCCATTTGCATTCGGCCGGTCGGCCCTGGCTGGATGCCGAAGGCAAAGTGACGGAACTCGTTGGTGTCGTGACGGATATCACTGAGCGCAAACTCGCCGCCGACGCACTTCGAAAGAGCGAACAGCGCTACGCCCTTACGTTGGAGGCTACTGAGGAAGGGCACTTCGACGTCAACGTTGATACTGACGAGCTCTTCTCTTCGGAACGCCTGAACGTGATGTATGGTTTCCCCCCGGGAACGCGTTCGCTGAAGCACAGCGAATACCTGAAGGACTTCCACTTCTACGGTGACGATGCAGAGGTCTACCGTTCGGCGATCCGCGCCGCCGAAGCAGCAGGGGGGGCCGAGCGCCACGAGTTCGAGTACCGCATCCTGCGGCCCTCTGGAGAATTGCGCTGGCTGAGGACCCGCGGCAAGGTGACGCGCGACGCTGAGGGTCGCGCACGGCGACGGACCGGCATGGTGGCCGACATCACCGAGGCCAAGCTTGTCGCGGAGGCCTTGCGCGAGGGTGAGGCGCGCTTCCGCACCTTGACCGGGCTGTCCTCCGACTGGTTCTGGCGGCAGGATGAGAACTTACGTTTTACGCACTTCTCGGAGGAGGCGCCGGCCAAGATGGGCTACGCCGCGTCGGCCTCGATCGGCAGAGCGCGATGGGAATTGACGATCACGCCGCTCTCCAGCACGTGGGAGGAACACAGAGCGGTGCTCGCGGCGCACCAGCCGTTCCGCGACTTCGAGTATTCGCGCCGGAACGACGCTGGAGAGACGGTGTACCTGAGCGAGAGCGGAGCGCCAGTTTTTGACAACCACGGGCGCTTCCTAGGCTACGAGGGGGTAGGACGAAACATTACGGATCGCAAGCGCATCGAGGCCGAACTGCATTCGCGCCAGGAGATGCTCGACCTGGCGCAGAAAGCGGCGCGCGCCGTAGCCTTCGATTGGCACATCGACACCGCGGAAGGCGAGAATCGCTGGTCCCCGGACCTGGAGGTCATGTACGGCCTGAAGCCGGGCAGCTACGACGGCAGCTTCAAAGGCTGGAAGGCGCTGATCCTACCGGAAGACTGGCCGTTGGTGCGGGATGCGGTGCTGCGCGCCAACGAAACCGGCGACGTCGCCGCAGAGTACCGCGTCATGCATACGGGCGGCATTGTGCGTTGGCTGCAGGCCAAGGGCCGGATGATCTTCGATGCCGCGGGCCGGCCGCAGCGATTGATCGGCTTCATGCTTGACGTCACCGACCGCCACGAAGCCGAAGAGGGAATGCGCCGCCTGGAGCAGCAGCTGCGCCAGGCGCAGCGTATGGAGTCCATGGGCACGCTGGCGGGCGGCATCGCGCACGATTTCAACAACATTCTCGGCGCCATCCTCGGCTACGGCGAGATGGCGCTGCGGGGCGCGCCCAAGGGCAGTCGGCTACGCCGTGACCTCGAAAGCATCACCGCCGCGGGGGAGCGCGGCCGGGCGCTCGTCGAGCGCATTCTCGCATTCAGCCGCAGCGGCGTCGGTGAGCGCGTGGACGTGCATGTTGAACGCGTGGTCATTGAATGCGTCGATCTGCTGTCGGCAGGCATACCGCAGGGCATCGCCATCGAGACCGAACTGCTCGCGGGACGCGCGGCGATGCGGGGCGACCCGACCCAGGTGCACCAGGTGGTGATGAATCTGGCAACGAACGGGATCCAGTCCATGGAGCGTGGCGGCACCCTGCGTGTGTCGCTGGCGGCGCTGCGGCTGGATCAGCCACGCACTACCACGACCGGCACCGTGGCGCCAGGGGACTACCTCCTGCTGCAGGTCGCCGACGAAGGAAGCGGAATCTCGGCAAAGATCATCGAGCGCATTTTCGATCCGTTCTTCACCACGAAGGAGGTGGGGGTCGGCACCGGCCTTGGGCTGTCGCTGGTGCACGGGATCGTGACGGACGTGGGCGGCGCGATCGACATTCGCACGGCGCAGATGGAGGGCAGCATATTTGCCGTCTACCTGCCGCGCAGCGGGGATGTGGCCGCCCAGCCGCAGGACGAGCCAGCCGAGGTGCCGCACGGAAATTTCCAGCGCGTGCTGGTCGTGGACGACGAGGAGCCGCTGGTCCGCCTGGCAACCAGGACGCTCGAGGACCTCGGCTACGTGCCGGTGCCATTCACCTCGAGCCGCGAGGCGCTGGCCGCGTTTCGCGCGGACCCGAGATCGTACGATGTCCTCATCACCGACGAGCGCATGCCGGGCCTGTCCGGCTCCGCGCTGATCCGCGAGGTGCGGGGTATCCGCCGCGGCATGCCGATCCTGCTGGTGAGCGGCTATCTCGGTAGCGCGGTAGTGACGCGCGCCTACAACGCCGGCGCCGACGTGGTACTGAAGAAGCCGCTGTCGGCGCGCGAATTGGCGCTGAGCCTGGCGCGCGTGCTGCAGGCGTAGCGACGGCACGGACGTTCTGCGTCAGCTGACACGCCGCTGGCGCGCCGCGACACACTTGGGACTCCGTGGGGGCGGATCGTCGGGGTCATCAGAGGCAAACGATGACCACAGGCAAACGATGACCACAGGCAAACGATGACCACAGGCAAACGATGACCACAGGCAAACGATGACCACAGGCACCTACCCGAACGACCGTACCGGCCTGCTGCTGGTGGATCCTTACAACGATTTTCTCAGCGAAGGCGGCAAGCTGAATGGCCGCGCCAAGGCTGTGGCCGATGCGGTGGGCACGGTCGCACACATGAAGGAGATCGTGGCTGCCGCCCGTGCCGCCGGCATTCGCGTCTTCTACGTTCCGCATCATCGCGCGCGGCCGACCGATTTCGAGGGCTGGAAGCATCCGACGCCCTACCAGCTGGGCGGGCATAAGTTTCAGGTGTTCGCCGAGGGAAGTTGGGGCGGCGAATGGCATCCGGATTTCGTGCCGAAACCCGGGGACGTTGTGGTGAAAGAGCACTGGTCCTCCAGCGGATTTTCCAACACCGATCTCGACCTTCGATTGAAGCAGCACGGCATCGATCGGCTGGTGATCATCGGATTGCTCGCCAATACCTGCATCGAATCCACCGCGAAGTTCGCCATGGAGCTCAGCTACCACGTAACGCTGGTGCGAGACGCCACGGCGGCGTTTTCCACCGAGGCGATGCACGCCGCGCACGAGATCAACGGGCCAACTTACGCGCACGCGATCCTAGCGACGAAGGATCTGCTCGCCGCCCTTCGGGCCGCTAAGTGAGAAGGACATCGTGAAGGTCGTCCGGCGTGGTTCCGCGCAATGGCGAAGCGGGCTGAAGGACGGCCGGGGAACGATCTCGACGCAGAGCGGCGCGCTGAATGCCTATCCCTACGGCTTCGCCAGCCGATTCGAGGGGGTGCCGGGGAGTAACCCCGAAGAGTTGATTGCCGCCGCGCACGCCGCCTGCTTCACCATGGCGTTGACCCTGATGCTGGGCGAAGAGGGTTTGATTGCGACGCAGATGGAAACCTCAGCCAAGGTCACACTGGAGCAGAAGGACAGCGCCTTCTTCATCACGACAGTGGAACTTTCACTGCGCGCTGCGATTCCCGGTACCGACCAGGCGAACCTTGAGCGGATTGCGTCAAAAGCCAAGGCGGGTTGTCCGGTTTCAAAACTTCTTAAGGCGGATATTGTGCTGGAGGCCACGCTGGTCTCTTAATGGAGATTGTCACCATGAACCATCTTCATCCATTCGAGCTCGCCGTTCCTGTGACGGCCGCCGACCATGTCCTAGGCGGCGCGCACGCGCCAGCGACTCTCGCCGAGTATGGCGATTTCGAGTGTCCGAACTGCAAGCAGTCGGCACGCGCGGTGAGACGTCTGCCCGAAAAGCACGCAGGGCGTCTGCCCGCGGAGTTCGGTCATTTTCCGCGCGAAGAGGTCTATCCGCCTGCGTTCGGTGCCGCGCTGGCCGCCGTGGCAGCGGGGGCGCAGGGAAAGATCGGCGGCGCGAACCGCGGCGGCGTGCGCGCGACGCCGACGTTCTTCCGCAGCGGCAAGCTCTGCGACGTGTCCTCCGGCTTGAAGCACCTGGCGCAAGCCGTCGAATCCGTGATGCGCCGGTGACGGAGCAAGCCGTCGAGGCGCCGCCGCCGGGCCGCGAACAGCTGCTGCACCAGCTCTACGAAGCTGCGGAGCTCGAACACAACCTGATGTGCACCTACCTCTACGCGGCCTTCAGCCTGCGTAGCGGAGAAGGCGAGGGGCTGTCCGCTGGCGAGTCAGTCGTGGTGGCGCGCTGGCGGCTGGCGATCCTGCGCGTCGCGATCGACGAGATGGGGCACCTGGTAGCAGTTTGGAACATCACCTCGGCGCTTGGCGGCTCGCCGCGTTTCGGGCGCGGCAACTTCCCGCTCGATCCAGGCGGCCTGCCCGCGGGGGTGGTGGTGAAGCTCGCGCCGTTCGGCGAGAGCGTGCTGCAGCATTTCATTTACCTGGAGCGGCCGGAGGGGTCGGCAGAGGCCGAAGGTGAGGGCTTCGCGCCGGAGTATCTTTTCAAGCGTGCGTACCCGCGGGCAATGTTGACGCCGATGCCGATGGACTATGAAACGGTGGGCTCATTTTATGCGTCGCTCGGCGACAGCCTGTACCGCTTCGTGGCGCGCCTAGGTGAGGCCAGCGCGTTCTGCGGGGATCCGGCGCTGCAACTTTCCCAGACAGAGACCAGTCTCTCGGGCGCGCAGCGGGTCGTGTGCGAGAAAACTGCGCAGGCTTCGTTCCGTGCGATCGTCGAGCAGGGCGAAGGCGCGCCGGCGGATTCCGAGCAGTCGCATTTCCAGCGCTTCCTCGCCATACGGGCGGAATATCGCGAACTCAAGTCGGCCAACCCGGCTTTCGAGCCTGCCTTTCCGGCCGCGGTGAATCCGGTTCTCCGGCGCTCGGTCGTGCTCGGGAAGCGTGTCTGGCTGGAAGACGCGGACGCGGCTACGACGGTTGACCTCGCCAATGCCTGCTACGCACTGATGCTGCGCCTGATCGCGTACTCGTATGCAGTTCCGGCGACGCGGCCGGGGAAAGCGCTGTCGGTGGATCTCGCGCTCGGCCTTATGCGCGCCGTCACACACCTGGCGGAGCGCGCCGCCCGCTTGCCGGCGGGGCCGTCCAACCCGCATTGCAACGCGGGCATGTCCTTTTCCGCGCTTCGGGACGCGGCGCCGCTGCCGCCGGGTGTTGCCGCGGAACGTTTTTTTGTCGAGCGCATCCGTGAACTGGATGCTGCAGCCGATTTGCTGGCGGAGGCGGGCGATGTGCGCAGCATTGCCGCCGCCGGGGTGCTGGCCGATCTCCTGCGGCGCGCGACTCGCGGCTTTGAGGCCGCTTCGACCGTGCAACCAACCGCGGCTCCATTGTCAGCGCAGGCTGCGCCGGTACCTGTCACGGTCGATGGCTTGGACGAAATCGAGAGCAAACGCCTGACATTGATCTATGACGGCAGGAAATGCATCCATTCGCGCCACTGTGTCACCGATGCTCCGACGGTCTTCCTCGCCAACGTGAAGGGGCCCTGGATCCATCCGGACGCTGTCCATGCCGAAGTGCTGATGCGCGTCGCGAACGTCTGTCCGTCCGGGGCGATCCGTTACCGGCGTAAGGACGGCGGGCCCGATGAAACTGCGCCGCCCGTCAACCTCATTGCGTTGCGCGAAGCGGGACCTTATGCCGTGCGCGCCGACCTCTGGCTGGAGGGCCGGCCGGCGCATTTCCGCGCCACGCTTTGCCGCTGCGGCGCGTCTAAGAACAAGCCGTATTGCGACGGCTCTCACCAGGCCGCCGGTTTTGCCGCGAGCGGCGAGCCCGCCATCGGGCAGACCGAAATGCTCGCCGTGCGCGATGGCCCGCTGGCGATAGATCCGGAAACCGACGGTCCGCTGCAGTTGCGCGGCAACCTCGAAATCACCGCAGGCTCCGGGCGCGTCGTCGCGCGCGTGAAGCAGGCGCGCCTTTGCCGCTGTGGCGGGAGCAATGCCAAGCCGTTCTGCGACGGGACCCACGCGCGCATCGGCTTTCAGTCCAGCTGATGGCGGTCCGGCAGTTGCGGCCGCAACAGACGGAATTCTCCTGACATAAAGCATCGCCCGTGCGACACGCGCGGGATATGCGCGCGGCCGACACTGCATGTGCGGACACAAACAATGGGAGTTCAATCATGACCGTCAACGCATCTCGTCGAAACGTTCTTGCGGGCGGCGCCGGACTGGCAGCCGCTGCCGGCCTCGCGGCCGCTACCGCAGCAGCGCCCAGGGGCGCGATCGCCGCAACCTCCGCCGACCAGCACAGGGAGACCCGAACCATGAGCACCATCACCACCAAAGACGGCACGACCATCTATTTCAAGGACTGGGGTAAGGGGCAGCCGGTGGTGTTCAGCCACGGTTGGCCGCTCAGTTCGGATGCCTGGGAGGCACAGATGTTCTTCCTCGCCTCCAACGGCTACCGCTGCATCGCCCACGACCGGCGTGGCCACGGCCGCTCTAGCCAGCCGTGGGACGGCAACAACATGGACACCTATGCCGATGACCTAGCGGAACTGCTCAACGCGCTCGACGTCAAGGGCGCCACGCTGATCGGCCACTCCACCGGTGGTGGCGAAGTCGCACGCTACATCGGCCGCCACGGCAGCAAGCGTGTCGCCAAGGCCGTGCTGATGGGCGCGGTGCCGCCGATCATGGTGAAAACGCCGTCCAATCCCGGCGGCCTGCCGATCGAAGTGTTCGACGGTTTCCGGAAGGCCTATCTCGCCGACCGGGCGCAGTTTTTCCTCGATATTGCGAGCGGTCCGTTCTTCGGCTTCAACCGCCCGGGCGTCAAGGTGTCGCAGGGGATCATCCAGACCTGGTGGCTGCAGGGCATGATGTGCGGCCACAAGAACGGCTACGACTGCATCAAGGCGTTCTCGGAAACGGATTTCACCGGGGACCTCAGGAAATTCGACATGCCAACGCTGATCATCCACGGCGACGACGACCAGATCGTGCCGATCGGCGCCGCCGCCATGCTGTCCTCGAAGCTGGTCAAAGGCGCGCAGCTCAAGATCTACAAGGGCGGCTCGCACAGCCTGGGCGATACCAGCAAGGACCAGCTGAACGCAGACCTACTCGCGTTCCTCAAGTCGTAAGTTCCTTCCATCAAGGAGACAGTCATGACGCAGGCGTTGGCGCAGGTGATGCAACACGAGGAAAAAATAAAATCGGCGGACGGCATGAGCATTTTCGTGCGGTCGTGGCGTCCCGAGGGCAAGGCGCGCGGCGTCGTCGCCATCTGCCACGGCGTCAAGTCCCACAGCGGCTACTACGGCTGGGCGGCGGAACAGCTGGTCGAGAGCGGGCTGGCGGTATACGCGCTGGATCTGCGCGGCCGCGGCAAGTCTGACGGCGAGCGCTTCTACATCGAGAAGCTTGACGACTACCTGAACGACTTGGATGCTCTTATCAGGCTAGCGAAGTCCCGGGAGCAAGGCTTGCCGTTGTTCTTGCTCGGTCACAGCGCTGGCGGAGTGGTCTCATCGACCTACGCGCTGGAGCACCAGGCCGAACTGGCCGGACTGATCTGCGAGAGTTTCGCCTTCCAGGTCTACGCGCCCGACTTCGCGCTCGCGGTACTCAAGGGCCTGAGCCACGTCGCGCCGCATGCGCATGTCCTGGACCTGAAAACGCAGGATTTCTCCCGCGATCCTCGCGCCGTGCAGTCCATGCTCGACGACCCGCTCATCGCGCACGAGGTCCAGCCCACCCGGACGGTGGCCGAACTGGTGCGCGCCGACGAGCGGCTCAAGCGCGAGTTCCCGCTCATCAAGCTGCCCGTATTCATTCTCCACGGCACCGCGGACAAGGTCACGAAGCCGGGCGGCAGCCAGCTCTTCTATGACACGGCAGGTTCGAAGGACAAAAAGCTGAAGCTTTACGAGGGGCACTTTCACGACCTGCTGAACGACTTCGGAAGGGAGACGGTCATGGCGGACATCAAGGGCTGGATTGAAGCGCGCCTCCCGTAGCGCTCGGCATGGCATGGCGATCGGAGGGGATGTGCCGACGTACAGGCTCCAAACAGAGGTGCCTCTGCTCGACGAAGTCCTCGGTTTCCATGCAGCCGAACTTGGCAAAGACTTCGCCGGGTACCGGAACCACGCCTATCGCGTCGTCAATTTCTGCACGGCGTTGCGGAGAGAGGATCCGGCGTCGACGCAGAAGATCGTGCTTGCCGCCGCCTTTCACGATCTCGGCATTTGGACGGACGGCAGCTTTGATTACCTGGCCCCGTCCGAGAAACTGGTGCGAGTCCATCTCGACAGGAACGGTAAAGGAGAGTGGGCGCAGGAGATCGCGGAAATGATTCAGCAGCATCACAAGATCACGCGAGTTCAATCGAATCCGGACGGATTGGTAGAAACATTTCGCAAGGCCGACTGGGTGGATGTTTCGCGAGGCATCACTTTCGGGCTGCCGCGCAGCTTCTTGGTAGAAGTGTTCTCGGCATTTCCGAACGCGGGTTTTCACATGTGCCTGGTCCGGCTCGCGATGCGGCGCTTCGTGCGACACCCGCTTAACCCTCTGCCCATGATCCGGCTTTAGCCATCAACCAAGGGAATGGGGGAAACCAACATGAACGCTTTTCGCCATGTGTCAGTCACGGGAATCCTGGCTTGCATGATCGCAATGACAGTACTGTTCGGCGGCCGCGCGGCGGCGCAGACGGCGGCAAAAGCGCGCACGCAGTACGTTGAAGTACAGGGCGCAAAGATCGCATTCCGGACGATCGGCGAGGGCAGCTCTCTGCTGCTTGCCACCCGCATGCGCGGCACACTGGACACTTGGGATCCATTGTTCTTGGACCAGCTCGCAAAGACGCACCGGGTTATCACCTTCGACTATCCCGGGATCGGCTACTCCTCAGGGGCGCTGCCTGGCGACATGCGCGATGTGGCGGCGCTTGTGAATGATCTTTCGGAGGCGCTTGGACTAAAGAAAATCGCGATCCTCGGCTGGTCTTGGGGCGGCCTCGTGGCGCAGGCGACGTTGCTCCATCACCCCGAACTCGTTTCACACGCTATCATCGTTGGCAGCGCGCCTCCGGGCCGCAGCAACGCGCCGATTCAGCCGTCCTGGCTCGAGCGCGCACTCAAACCTGTCAACGATCTCGCCGATGAAGAGATCCTGTTCTTCGAGCCGAAGTCGGAGGTGAGCCGCGAGGCGGCTCGCAAGTCCCATGAGCGCATTTATGCGCGGCCGGGCGTGGCTACTCGAATCCCCTCGGCGCTGCCAGAGATCCAGGCTTACCTCAAGGTAGCCGACGGTGTGCGCGAGGATGTCGCAGGCCGCCGAGAGGCGCTCACTAAGACTCGCATCCCGATCTTGGTTCTTTGCGGGGACAACGACCCCAGCGTTCCCGCCGCCAACTGGTATCCGCTCATCGGACGCATCCCACGCGGCCAGTTCATTGTGCTGCCGGAGTCCGGGCATGGGCCGCAGCACCAGTATCCGGAATTGTCCGCCCACTACATCACGGCGTTCCTACGCGATGGCCGGTGACCGATGACGATTGACACGAATTGGCGCATTCCCGTCATGGGCGCGACCCACGCCGCGGACAGAATGCCCGCATTGGACAAGGGAGAAACGACATGAAGTCGGAATCCGCCCGGGCTCTGCGCAAAGCGCCCATCAACACGCCGACCAGCCTCGGCGCCGCGGCAACGCGGGACCTATCGGGCGCGCTCAACCTGCTGCTCGCCGACCTCTACGCGCTCTGGTTCAAGACCAAGAACTTCCACTGGCACGTCTCCGGGCCGCATTTCCGCGACTACCACGAACTGCTGGACGAGCAGGCCGATCAGATCTACGCCGTTACCGACGTCGTCGCCGAGCGTGTGCGAAAGGTGGGCGGCTCGACGCTGCGTTCTATCGGACACATTGCGAAGCTACAGCGCGTGCTGGACAACGATGCGGACTATGTCTCGCCGCTCGACATGCTGGCCGAGCTGCGCGAGGACAACCAGAGACTCGCGGCGCACCTGCGTGCGGCGCACGCGGTCTGCGACGAGCACGGCGACATCGCGACCGCGAGCTTTTTGGAAGTGTGGATCGACGAAGCCGAGAAGCGCACCTGGTTCCTGTTCGAGGCGAGCCGCAGGGGCGACGCGCCCGGACGCTGATTTCCACCCAAAGGAGAACCACATGACCCGTCCAAAACTGAGCGAAAAGGGCCTGCTCACCCCCGACAACTGCATGGTCGCGATCATCGACCTGCAGCCGCAGATGCTGTTCGGTGTCGCCAACTTCGATCGCCAGAGCATCATTAACAACAACCTGGTGTTGACCAAGTCGGCGCGCGTGTTCGACGTGCCGGTGGTGCTGTCTACTGTCGAGAGCAAGGGGTTCAGCGGCTTTATGTGGCCACAGGTCCAGGCTATTTTCGCCGGCCAGACGCCGATCGAGCGCTCGACCATGAATTCCTGGGACGACGAGAACTTCGTCGCCGCGGTGAAAAAGACCGGCCGCAAGAAGATCGTACTGGCAGGCCTGTGGACCGAGACCTGTGTCGCGCTCCCCACGGTGCAGGCGATCCACGACGGCTATGAGGTCTACGTGGTCGAGGATTGCTGCGGCGACGTGAGCGACCTTTCGCACCGCAACGCTATGCAGCGCGTGATCCAGGCGGGCGCCAAGCCGGTCACCGCGCTGTCGGTGATGCTCGAATGGCAGCGCGACTGGGCCCACAAGGGCACCTACGACGCAGTTATGGATATCGTGAAGACCCATTGCGGCGCCTACGGGGCCGGCGTCGAGTACGCCTACACCATGGTGCATGGTGCGCCGGCGACGAAGTTTCCGGATTACAAGATTCCCGAGGCTGCGCACGCGTGAGGAGCGTGGAGCAGCCGATCGACACGCAAACGCCGGTGCAAGGGTTCGATTCTGTCGAACCGGCGGGCGGTCCCATAACGGTCGTCGTCCGCAGACGTGTTAAGACGGGTTCGGAGGCGGGTTTCGAAACCTCGATGCGGGAGTTCATCGCCTTCGCGCTGGCCTCTCCTGGCAATCTCGGCATCCACGTAATCCGGCCCGATCCAGGCGAATCGCGCGAATACACCGTCGTCGACCGCTTCGCCGATCAGTCCGCACGCGAGGCTTTCAAGCGCTCTTCGGGCTATGGGGAGTGGATGCGCAGGCTGCGGGCCTTTACTGAGGAAGAGCCCCACATCAAGGAACTGGGCGGACTCGCGGGCTGGTTCACGCTGCCCGGGCAGCCGCATGTAGGGCCGCCTCCGCGCTACAAGATGGCGGTGGCGACCTTCATAGGTGCCTATCCGCTTACGTCGGCCTTGCCACCGCTTGGCACATTCTTGCTGCCCGGATGGCACCCTTTGCTTACCAACGTGATTGTCACCGCTCTGATCGTGATTGCCCTCACTTGGCTGATCATGCCGAACCTCACCCGCCTGTTGAAAGCTTGGTTGTTTAAATGAACGGCTTTGCGGACCTGATTCTCACGAACGGCAAGTTCGCCACCCAAGACGAGAAGCGGGCGTTCGTCCGGGCCGTTGCTGTAAAGGATGGTCTTTTCATCGCGGCCGGCAGCGACGAGGACATCTTTGCGCACAGAGGCGAGCGGACCAAAGTCATCGATCTCGGCGGGCGCACGGCGATCCCGGGGCTGAACGACTCGCACCTGCACGTGATCCGCGGCGGGCTCAACTACAACATGGAACTGCGCTGGGACGGCGTTCCTTCACTCGCTGACGCGCTGCGCATGCTGCGTGAACAGGCGCGGCGGACGCCCTCGGGGCAGTGGGTGCGGGTTGTCGGCGGCTGGTCAGAGTTTCAGTTCGCCGAGCGCCGACTGCCGACGTTGGAGGAAATCAATGCCGCAGCGCCCGATACGCCTGTCTTCATACTTCATCTGTATGCGCAGGCGCTGCTGAACGGCGCCGCGCTGCGCGCTGTGGGCTACACGCGCGACACGCCGAACCCTCCCGGCGGCGAGATCCAGCGCGACAAGAGTGGCACTCCTACGGGCCTGCTCATCGCGCGGCCGAACGCCAACATACTGTATGCCACGTTGGCGAAGGGTCCTAAGTTGCCACCCGAGCAGCAAATGAACTCGACGCGCTATTTCATGCGCGAGCTCAACCGACTTGGCGTGACCAGCGTTATAGACGCAGGCGGCGGTTTCCAGAACTATCCCGAGGACTACTCGGTCATCACCGAGTTGCACCGGCGTGGCGAGATGACGCTGCGCATCGCCTACAATCTTTTCACGCAGCGTCCGAAGCAAGAGAAAGATGATTTCATCCGCTGGGCAAAGATGACTGCGCCCGGCCAGGGTGACGATTTTCTGCGCATGAACGGCGCGGGCGAAATGCTGGTGTTCTCCGCCGCCGACTTCGAGGATTTTCTTGAGCCGCGGCCCGACCTCCCGGAAGTACTAGAAGCGGAGTTGAAGCACGTAGTAATGGTTCTCGCGAAGAACCGCTGGCCGTTTCGCCTTCATGCGACCTACGACGAGTCGATCGCGCGCTTCCTCGACGTCTTTGAGGCTGTGGACCGCGAAGCTCCCTTGAACGGGCTGAACTGGTTCTTCGACCACGCGGAGACGGTTTCGGATCGCAGCCTCGAGCGTATCCGGGCGCTTGGCGGCGGCATCGCTGTCCAGCACCGCATGGCATTCCAAGGCGAGTACTTCGTGCAACGCTATGGAGCACGTGCGGCCGAACGCACGCCACCGGTAGCCCAGATGCTGAAGATGGGCATTCCTGTCGGCGCAGGAACGGACGCTACGCGCGTCGCGAGCTACAACCCCTGGGTGTCGCTGTATTGGCTTGTCTCAGGCCGCACTGTCGGCGGCCTGCCACTGTATCCGGAGGAGAACCGCCTCAGCCGAATGGAAGCGCTAAGGCTCTACACCGTGGGCAGCAGCTGGTTCTCAAACGAGCAGAACAAAAAAGGGGCGATCATCCCGGGGCAGCTCGCCGACCTGAGCGTGCTAACCGAAGACTACTTCTCGATCGCCGAAGAGGGCATACCGCGCCTGGAATCCGTGCTCACCCTGCTGGGTGGCAAGGTGGTTTACGGCGCAGCGGAATTCACTCCTCTCGCGCCGTCATTGCCACCGGTGTTACCTAATTGGTCACCGATCGCAAAATTCGGCGGCTACGGCTCGCCGCTCGGCCCTCGCGGCCAACCGGTGGTGCACCGCCACGCTGTCGGGCACGCCTGTTCTCCATTTGCCAGGAAACCGGGATTCTGGGGCTCAGGCTGTGACTGTTTCGCCTTTTAAGGCCATTGGGAGCTCCATGTGTTGACTACCTAGAGCGCCGCGGGCAATGTGCCAGATCGTGTAAGGAATAGGCTGAAGTATGCTTTGTGTAATTCCCGACCGGTCAAGGCGCAAGAATCCAGGAAAGATTGCGAGCTAACGTCTCTACTGGTAGCGAAGAGAAGAGTTGCTTAGATTGGGCATTTTTTGGTCAGATTGATTGGTTCGGCGGTGGGCGTGCCGTTTGGTTTCGCGGCTATTCTTCATTCCGCGTAGTCAATTTTTTAAGCGCCTCCTCAACCGCTACATCCGCCAGCCGGTCGAGTTCCTCCGCCGTCCGGTTCTGTATCGGGTGGGGAACGAACACGACGGCCGGCTCGAAGCCGAGCGCCGTCGAATGCGCAGCCACCGCGTCGGTGAAGCCAGTGGTGACGATGTTCACGCCGGGGATGCCGCGCGAATCGAGATTCATGAGGTCGTGCAGACTGCACGACGTGCAGGACCCTCAGTCCGAGAGCGCGATGAGCACCACGTCGGCTTCGTCGGTGACCTTCTGCAGGATCTCCGGGGTGGCGATCTTGGCGTTGGTAGGCTTGCCCACCCGCATGGTCGCGATGTTCTTCTCGCGCAGGCGCAGCTCCACGCGGTCGAGGAATTCCTTGGTGCGCGTCTTGCCGATGTCGAACAGGGCCACGGTCTTGCCGTCGAGCGAAGCGGGCGGCGCGAGGCGCGCGCGCTTGAGGGGCGAGGTCTCGGGCGTAGGGTCGCGCATCCAGTTCATGCCGTTCATGGCTTCACCTCCTTGGTGACGGGTTGCAGTTCGAATCGGTTGCGGCCGGCGATCCAGCCCGGCAGGATCGCGGAGAACAGGCCCGCGGGGCCGCCGGCCCGCACGATCATCAGGCCGTCCTCGAAGAATTTCTGCACCGACCCCGTGGCGAGAGCGGCGGGCAGGCCTTCGCCCACGCCGTGCGCGCCCGCGAGGAGGTCGCTGCCCGGACGCGCGGTTGCAGCGTTGATGGCGGCATGGATTTCCTTCCGGCCCCAGCCACCCTCCGCGAAGATCGCGTAATGCTCGGGGGACAGCACGAGGATCGCGCGCTGCATCTGCGCGAGCTTCGGGTGGCCGATGGCGTTGAGGCCCATCGCGAGCGAACGCGCGAGGTCTTCCGGGGTTCGCGACTTCTGGTCGACGAAGCCCTGCACGCCCTCGCCCTGGAACAGCGTGACCGTGGAGGCGCCGCGCGCGAATCCGCGTGCCACCGACAACGGCTCCCAGCCTGGGTCGGATTCGTCCTCGGCGAAGCAGAACGTGTACTTGCCCGGGCCGCCGAGCGTTGCGCGGTCGGCCTCACCCGGCCTCCCGCCGCCGACGTTGCGCACGATCAGCTGCAGCGCACGCCCCAGGGTCGCGTTGGCTCGGTTGCCCTGGCCCAGCGCGTTGAGGCCGGAGTTCATGCCGATGCGCTTCGCCACCGGGCCGTTGACGATGATGATCGGACCCGAAAAATAAGTCGTCGCAAGGAGGCCGTGCAGCGTGAACTCGGGCTCGAGCGCCGCTTCGATCGCGGCGAGCAGCACCGGCATGTACTCGGGCTTGCAGCCGGCCATCACCGCGTTGATCGCGACTTTCTCGACCGTGCACTCGGCGAGGTTGGGCGGGATGCGGCCGACGATTTCGTCGGCGCCGCGACGCGTGCCCTGCAGCATGCGCAGGACGCGCACGTCGGTGGGCGGCACGACCGGCAGGCCGTCGGTCCAGCCGCGCTCGAAGCAGGCTTCGACGGGATCGTCGTATTCGCCGAACTCGACCCTGCGCGAGCGTATGCCCGGGTCGCCGAATCGGACCTGCAGGTACTCGGCGAGGCCGGGCTCGACGCTTTTCGAACCGCAGCCGGGGCGCATCCCGGGCAGGCCGGTCCCGAGGTCCGCGATGCCGCTGACGCGACGCCATTCGGCGGTGTCCCAGCCGTAGGTGCGCGCGGTCTCGACGCCGTCCTCGTAGCGAATCAATGTCGGGACGATCTCGACCTGCGCGCCAAATGAGTGAGCGAGTTCGCGATCGTCGATCACGCCCGCGATGCTTTCGGGAAACGCAGGATCGTCCTGCGAGTAGACGTCGACCTTGCCGATGCGCTTTGCGAGGTCGACGATGACCGGTTCGACCAGCTGGCAGGTCGGGCAATCGCGCTTGGCGAAGACGGCGAGGGAGACGTTGCTGTTCATGGAGTGCCCGCAGTCGATCAGTGAACCTGGGCCATGATACATCTGCGCACCGTTAAAATTCCGGTACCGCTCCCCACTGTCAGGACTTCATTGATGACGATTTCGCTGCCCACCTCCGCCTTCCAGCCGACCGAGATGTATTTCCTGCTGCGCGACTCGATCGTGCCGCGGCCGATCGCCTGGGTGTCCACCGTGTCCGACGACGGGGCGACGAACATCGCCCCGTTCAGCTTCTTCAACGTGGTGTGCCCGTGGCCGCCGATCCTCGGCTTCAGCTGCGGGCCGCGCGGCGACAACCACAGCGACGGCAGCGTGGTCCCGAAGGACACCTACGCGAACATCAAGGCCAACGGCGAGTTCGTCGTCAGCATCGTGCCGGAGGCGCTGATGGACCAGATGGTGCAGACCGCCGCCGACCTGCCGCCGGGAGAGAGCGAGTTCCGTTTCGCGGGCCTGGCCGAGGGCCCCAGCACGGTGGTCAGGCCGCCGCGCGTCGTTGGCGCGCCCGTGGCATACGAGTGCAAGCTCTACGACATCGTCGATGCCGGCATGAACAAATGGATCATGGGCAGCGTCGTGCATTCGCACATCGACGAGGGCGTCTATGTCGGCCGCAAGGGGGCCGAAGACCACCGGGTCGACCTGCTGGAGAAGGTCGAGACCCGGCCGGTCGGGCGCCTCGGGCGCGCGAACTACGTGCGGCTGCGGGAGATCGAGACGCGCCTGCGCCGCGAAGGGCCCAACCGGTGAGGGCCGCGGCAACCCTGGGACGTGCGTGCCTGCTGGCATGCGCGCTGGCAGCAGGCAACGCGCTTGCGCAGGCGCCCACGCCTTACCCCTCGAAGGCGGTGCACTGGGTCGTGCCGTTCCCGCCCGGGGGCGCGATGGACGTGATCGCGCGCACGCTGGGCGAGCGGATGTCTGCGTCCATGGGCCAGCCGGTCCTGATCGAGAACCGCCCCGGCGCCGGAGGGAACATCGGCTCGGAGGTCGTTGCGCGGTCCGCGCCGGATGGTCACACGTTGATGATCGTATCCATCGGCCAGGCCGTGAATCCGAGCATGTACCCGAAGATGACCTTCGACCCGCAACGGGACTTCGAGCCGGTATCGCTGCTGGCGGTAGTCCCCAACATGCTGGTGTCCCACCCGTCGCTTCCGGCGAAGACGGTGCGCGAGGTGATCGAGCTTGCGCGCGCCCGGCCTGGATCGCTGACCTATGCTTCGGCCGGGAACGGCACGTCCATCCACCTCGCAGGCGAACTGTTCGCATCCATGGCGAAGGTGGACATGGTGCACGTGCCCTACAAGGGCAGTGGCCCCGCGGTGACGGACCTGGTCGGCGGCCAGGTGCAGTTGATGTTCGACAGCATCACATCGGCCCTCCCGCACGTGAAGGGCGGGAAGCTCCGCGCCTATGCCGTGACCACCGCGAAGCGTTCGCGCACCCTGCCTGACCTGCCCACGATCGCCGAGGCAGGGTTGCCGGGGTACGACCTGTCTCCCTGGTTTGCGACCTTCGTCCCGGCGAAGACGCCGCGCCCGGTCGTCGAGCGCCTGAACGCGGAGATGCTGCGCGCGCTGAAGCTGCCCGAGACGCTGCAGCGATTCGACGCGATCGGGGCTGAGCCGGTGGGGGGCACCCCGGAGGACCTCGCCGCCCACCTGAAACGCGAGACCGAGCGATGGAGTCGCATCATCAGGGAGCGCGGCATCCGGGCGGACTGAAGCGGCGCGCCATCCTACCTGACGGCGATGAAAGCCGATGCGGTTGCCGCGCGAAACATTGCGATACACTCCTCACGTGGCCGGCGGGACCCGGGGGCAACACCGTGGCGGCGGCCGCATCCGGCTCATTCAGGGGAGAAGACATATGGCACTCAAATCCAGGCTTGCGCTCGCGGGCCTTGCCCTGCTGCTCGCCAGCGGTTGCGCGCAGATGGCGCCGAACTACAACCCGGCCGTCGAAAACATCCAGAAGTTGAGGGATTCCGGGGCAGGCAGGGTTCGCGTCGGCGTGCTCGAACCCCGGCTCGTCGCGGGGCAGGCGAACGACGCGATCACGCTCAGGGCCTCATCGATGACTTCGCCGTACGGCGGCAAGTTCACGACCTATCTCGAGGAATCGCTGAAGTCCGAGCTGCAGGCCGCGAAACTCCTCGACGACAAGTCCAGCGTCGAGATCGGCGGCACGGTCACGAAGAACGACGTGAGCATCGGCAACCTGTCGGAGGGCTATGGCGAGATCGAGTGCAGGGTCGTGGTGAAACGGGGCGGCGCGGTCCGCTTCGACAAAGTGAAGTACACCCGGTACACCTTCGAATCCGGCTTTGCCGGCGCGATCGCGATTCCCAACGGCGTGAGGGCCTATCCGGAACTGGTGGCGAAGTTCCTCGGCTCGCTTTACGCCGATCCCGACTTCATCAACGCGCTGCGGTAGGCACGCCATGCCCGGGATCCTGCTGCGTCTCGCTTCTGCCGGACTCGTCCTCCTGCTCGGGGCGTGCGCCCACCCGATTTCGATCACACCGGACACGTCCTCGCTGACAGAATCCAAGGTGCCGGTGAATGCGAGCGTCGCCTACGTCATTTCCGGCGCCGACCGCGACATGGAGGTCACCACCCCGGGGGGCGGTGGCGACTCGATCCGCTACTTCCCCTACCGGGAGCTCGAGTCCGGCATCTTCCAGGCACTATCGTCGATCTACTCGCGGGTGACACTGTGGCGGTCGGCGGCGGAAAGAAGCGCACCGGCCAGCGCCGGGATCGAGTACGTGTTCGTGCCGAAGATCACGACCGGCTCGAGCTCTTCCAGCATATTCACCTGGCCGCCCACCGCGTTCTACATCACCATGGCCTACGAGGTGCAGGACGGCGCGGGCAAGACGGTCTACAGGAACCAGGTGCTCGGCCGCGGCGCGGCGGAGTTTGAGGAGTTCAAGGGGAACTTCGGGCTGGCCGGCAAGCGGGCGAGCCTGGATGTGCTGAAGAATTTCAAGGCGCAGGTGGAGGGTGCCGCGGAGCTGAAGTGAAGGGCGCGGATACGGCATGACCATTCGAACTAGGGAGAAGACAATGACCACAAGACGTCGTTTCATGGGCATGGGCCTGGCGGTTGCCGGGGCCGGGCTCGCAGGCTGCGCCACGCTGGAGTCCAAGGAGTGGGTGACCGTCGTGGACGGCATCCGCGTCCCCGTGGACTGGCGCCAGCTCGGCAAGGGCAACTGGAGCGTCTTCGAGGGCACTCTGCAGGGCAAGGGCGGCGAAGGCGGGTACCTTGTGTCGCCGAAGTCGTATACCGATTTCGAGATCCGCGCCGAATTCTGGGGCGACGACACCGCCAACAGCGGGATATTCATCCGCTGCCAGGATCCGGGGAAGGTCGGCGCGGCGACCTCGTACGAGGTCAACATCTGGGACAAGCGCCCGGACCCGACCTACGGCACGGGGGCCATCGTCGATTTCGCCGCGGTCGCCCAGCCCTACCCGAAAATGGCGAACCGCTGGAACTTCTACGAGATCACGGCGCGCGGCGACCGCCTGACCGTGTACCTGAACGGGCAGACGACGGTGGACAAGACCGGGGCCAAGTTCCGCAGCGGGCCGTTCGCGCTGCAATCGGCGGGCGGCACGATCCGCTTCCGCAAGGTCGAGATCCGCGAGCTGTAAGCGGCCCTAGCGGGGCAACGGCCGCAACAGGCCGTTCGCCGCGCCGCGTGCGACGATCGCGTCGCACTGTTCCCGGGTGAGCGCGGTGCCGCCCGGGAGCGTTTCCTCTCCCATCAGGTTCCCCGCCAGGGGCGAGTGCGCGCCGGAGTCGGCAAGCACGTGCACCAGCTCGTGCGCGATCACGACCGGCAGGTCGCGCGTGCCGGCCGCGATCCAGACCGTGTCGGTCATCTCCGGGCGCGTGCGGCTGTTGCCGCGGCCGAAGGCTTCGGCGTCGAAGGCAGGACGGTGGCGCGTGTCGGCGACGAAGAACACCGCGGGCCGCGCGGGTGCAAGGCGCCGGGCCATTTCCCGCGAAAGCGGGGTGTAAAGCGAGCGATAGGGGGGCGGCGCTTCGACTTCGAGGAGTTCGATCGCTTCGGTGCGGACAGCGCATTGCGCGAGGATGCCCGCTGCATCACGCGCGGCATCTAGGACGGCCGCCGGTTCCCAGCCCGTCCCGGCGAGGACGGCGAGCGTGAGGCGCATCGAATGCGACGCCGGTGCGGGGGCGCCCTCGGTGACGAGGCTGCGCAGTATCCGGATGGGAGGTTCTCCTGCGGATTGCGCTACCGCCGTGAGGGCCAGCGCGAACAGCAGGCCACCGGCGCAAAGCCGCCTTACCGTATTTCCCATTGGACAGTGCCCAGGCCGTGCCCGGCGAGAAACGCATTCGCCTTCGAAAAGTGCCGGCATCCCAGGAACTTCCGCGCCGACAACGGGGACGGGTGTGCGGCTTCGAGCACGAGGTGGCGCGAGGCATCGACAAGCGGAGCCTTCGCACGGGCGTGGTTGCCCCACAGCATGAACACCGCGTGCGGCGCGCGCGCGGAGGCGGCCGCGATCAGCGCGTCGGTTACCGTTTCCCAGCCCACCTTCGCATGCGACCCTGCCTGTCCTTCCTCGACGCTGAGCGAAGTGTTCAGCAGCAGCACGCCCTGTCCGGCCCATGCGGTGAGGTCGCCGTGGGGCGGGGCGGGGAGCCCGAGGTCGGCGGTGAGCTCCTTGTAGATGTTGCGCAGCGACGGCGGCACGCGCAGGCCGGGGGGAACCGAGAAGGCGAGCCCCATCGCCTGGCCGGCACCGTGATACGGGTCCTGCCCGAGGACCAGGACGCGCAGCCTTTCAGGGGCGACGAGGTCCAGGGCACGGTAGCGCAGCGCAGGCGACGGGTAGACCTCCACGCCCGCCGACTCGCGCGCCGCGACGTGCGCCTCGGCGCGCGAAAGGGCCGCGCGCGCCGCGGGATCGAGCGCGCCCAGCCATGCGTGCGGGAGCGTGCCCAGTTCGCTGCTCAGTCCTTCGCGAGCAGGTGCATCAGCGAGCACGTATCCCACCGCGCGCCGCCGCGCGCCTGCACCTGCGCGTAGAACTGGTCGATCATCGCCGTGGACGGCAGGCGCGCGCCGTTCTTCTTGGCCTCTTCCAGGCAGATGCCGAGGTCCTTCCTCATCCAGTCGACCGCGAAACCGAAGCCGTCGAACTTCACCTCGTCCATGGCCTTCCAGCGGTTCTCCATCTGCCACGAGCCCGCGGCGCCCTTGGAGATCACGGCCACGACCTTCTCCATGTCGAGCCCGGCCTTCTTGCCGAAGTTCATCGCCTCGGACAGTCCCTGCAGCAGGCCCGCGATCGCGATCTGGTTGACCATCTTGGTGAGCTGGCCGGCGCCGGGCGCGCCGATCAGCACGCAGCTCTTGGCGTAGATGTCGAGGACAGCCTTGACCCTGCCGAACACGGCGTCCTCGCCGCCGCACATGATGCCGAGCTGGCCGTTGACCGCGCCGGCCTGGCCGCCGGAGACCGGGGCGTCGATGAAGTCGATGCCCTTTTCCTTGCCCCTGGCGTGGAGTTCGCGCGCAAGGATGGCCGAGGCCGTGGTGTGGTCGACGAGGATCGTCCCCTTCTTCATGCCGGCAAGCGCACCGCCGTCGCCGTAGGCCACTGAGCGAACGTCGTCGTCGTTGCCCACGCACATCATCACGAAATCCGCACCCGTGGCGGCTTCCCTGGGGGTGGGGGCGGACTTGCCGCCGAATTCCTTCGTCCACTGGGCGGACTTTGCCGCGTTACGGTTATAGACGGTGACCTCGTGACCGCCTTTCTTGAGCAGGTGGCCGGCCATCGGGTAGCCCATGACGCCCAGGCCGAGGAAAGCGATCTTCGCCATCAGAGATTCTCCAAGCAGTTGTCTGGATTGAGGAAAGGGGCGATTCTACACCCCGGCTCCCAGGCCTCTTCCGCGGGCTCCGGGCTCACTGCATGAGCCACTTGCGGAGCGTTCCGGTCAACGGCTACAATTACTGCACGTTTATACAGTACCCGGTGTTAGCCCGGGCGCCCGGTAAGCAAAGGCAGCCCGCCATTTGATGCTGACGGCACAGAAGAAGGAGCACTAAAAATGGACGACAACAAAGCCAAAGCCCTTACCGCCGCCCTGTCCCAGATCGAGAAGCAGTTCGGCAAGGGATCCATCATGCGCATGGACGCCTCGGCGATGCAGGACATCCAGGTGGTGTCCACCGGGTCGCTCGGCCTCGACCTCGCGCTCGGCGTCGGCGGCCTGCCGCGCGGCCGGGTGGTCGAGATCTACGGGCCGGAATCCTCGGGCAAGACCACGCTGACGCTGCAGGTCATCGCCGAGATGCAGAAGCTCGGCGGGTCCGCCGCCTTCATCGACGCGGAGAACGCGCTCGACCCGCAGTACGCGCAAAAGCTCGGCGTGAACATCGACGAGCTGCTGATCAGCCAGCCGGACACCGGCGAACAGGCGCTTGAAATCGCCGACATGCTGGTGCGCTCCGGCGCCGTGGACGTGATCGTGGTCGACTCCGTCGCCGCGCTCACGCCCAAGGCCGAGATCGAGGGCGAGATGGGCGAGCCGCAGATGGGCCTGCAGGCGCGCCTCATGAGCCAGGCGCTGCGCAAGCTCACCGCCAACATCAAGCGCACCAACACGCTGGTGATCTTCATCAACCAGATCCGCATGAAGATAGGCGTGATGTTCGGCAATCCCGAGACCACCACCGGCGGCAACGCGCTCAAGTTCTACGCCTCGTGCCGCCTCGACATCCGTCGCATCGGCGCCATCAAGAAGGGCGACGAGGTCATCGGCTCAGAGACCCGCGTCAAGGTCGTCAAGAACAAGGTCGCGCCGCCGTTCCGCCAGGCCGAGTTCGACATCCTCTACGGCGAGGGCATCTCGCGCGAAGGCGAGATCCTCGAGCTCGGCGTGCTGCACAAGATCGTCGAGAAGACCGGCGCCTGGTACGGCTACAACGGCGACCGCCTGGGGCAGGGCAAGGACAACGCCCGCGAATACCTCAAGGAAAAGCCCGAGCTCGCGATGGAGATCGAGGCCAAGATCCGCAATGCCGCGGGCATCGCCGCCGGCCGGATCGAGGCGCCGGTGGCCGCCAACGAGGAAGGCGAGGCGCCCGCGGACGACGTGGTCGTGTCCGTCTCGAGCCGCAAGCGCGGGTAAGCGGTGGACGATCCCGCGGAAGCCGGCGGGACGCAGGCTTGTGGAACCGAAGCGGAGCGCGGGCCGGACACTCCCAAGGAGTTGAAGGCGCGCGCGTTGCGGCTGCTGATGCGCCGCGAGCACAGCCGCGCCGAGCTTGCGAAAAAGCTCGGACCCCACGCCGAATCGCATGAGGCCGTCGAGTCGCTGCTCGGCGAGCTGGTGCAGAAGAAGTTCCTCTCCGAGGACCGCATGGCCGAGGCGCGCGCGCACGTTCTTGCGCGCAAGTTCGGCGCGTCCCGCATCCGCCAGGACCTGCGTGCCAGGGGTGTGGCCGGCGAAACCATCGACCGGGTCGCGGACGAGGCGAAAGTCACCGAAGTCGAGCGCGCGAAGGACATCTGGAGGCGCAAGTTCCGCGAACCCGGCGCCACGCCGGCCGAGCGAGCCAAGCAGATGCGATTCCTCGCGTCGCGCGGGTTCTCCGGCGACACCATTCGCAAGGTTATTGCCCAATCAGGAAAAGAAGATCCGGAATAGCGTCATCCGCCTTCGCTTGCCGCGCGTTCATCTCTTTCCACACAGGGAAAAGAGGTGAATACGGATGAACCAGGTACAAGCACTCGAAGTGGTACGTTCGCTCGCGAACGGCGTCGATCCCGACACCGGCGAGGTCTTCGCAGCCGAAAGCCCGTACCAGCGCCCGCAGACCGTGCGCGCGCTGTTCGTGGCCGCGCAGGCGCTCGAGCAACGTGAGCGCACCGAGCGTCGCCGCGAAAGCCTGCCGGCGAAAACCGGCGCGCCGTGGACCGAGGACGAGGACCGTACGCTGCTCGCGGGCTTCGACGCGGGCCGCGCGATCGCCGAACTTTCGCTCGAGCACCAGCGCACGCAGCACGGCGTGCGCTCGCGGCTGCTCAAGTACGGCAGGCTGACTTCCTGAGCCGCACCCCGGCCAGGCCCGGGTTCCGGCGGCAGGGCGCCGTGACCCTTTCCCCGCGCGGGTGACGACCCGCGCGGCCTTTCCTTTACAATCGGAGGATTCCCCTGTTTCCGGCCGCATCCCGATGAAAAGCGCAGACATCCGCTCGAGCTTCCTCGAGTATTTCAAGTCCAAGGGCCACACGATCGTCGCGTCGAGTTCGCTTGTGCCGGGCAACGACCCGACGCTGCTGTTCGTCAACTCGGGCATGGTGCAGTTCAAGGACGTGTTCCTCGGCAAGGACAAGCGTGCGTATTCGCGTGCCACGACCTCGCAGCGCAGCGTGCGCGCCGGCGGCAAGCACAACGACCTCGAGAACGTCGGCTACACGGCGCGCCATCACACGTTCTTCGAGATGCTTGGCAACTTCTCCTTCGGCGATTACTTCAAGAAGGACGCGATTCCGTTCGCCTGGAACCTGCTGACCGGCGTCTACAAGCTGCCCAAGGACAAGCTCTGGGTCACCGTGTACCACACCGACGACGAGGCCTATGACATCTGGGCCAACGACATCGGCGTGCCCAAGGAGCGCATCGTGCGCATCGGCGACAAGCCGGGCGGGCAGAAATTCCAGTCCGACAACTTCTGGCAGATGGCTGACACCGGCCCCTGCGGCCCGTGCAGCGAAATCTTCTACGACCACGGCCCCGAGGTCGCGGGCGGTCCGCCGGGGTCCCCGGATGCGGACGGCGACCGGTACATCGAGATCTGGAACCTGGTGTTCATGCAGTTCAACCGGGACGAGAAGGGTGTGATGCACCCCCTGCCCAAGCCCTCGGTCGACACCGGCATGGGCCTCGAGCGTGTTGCCGCGGTGCTGCAGGGCGTGCACTCGAACTACGAGATCGACCTGTTCCAGGAACTGATCCGCGCCGCGGCCCGCGAGACGGGCGCGACCGACCTGAAAAGCCCCTCGCTCAACGTGATCGCGGACCACATCCGCGCCTGCTCGTTCCTGATCGTCGACGGCGTGATTCCCGGCAGCGAAGGCCGCGGGTACGTGCTGCGCCGCATCGTCCGCCGCGCCATCCGCCACGGATACAAGCTCGGGCAGAAGAAGCCTTTCTTCCACAAGCTGGTGGCCGACCTAGACCGCGTCATGGGCGCGGCCTACCCGGAACTGACGGCGATCAAGGATCGCGTGGCCCAGGTCCTGAAGACCGAGGAGGAGCGCTTCGCCGAGACGCTGGAGCACGGCATGGGTGTGCTCGAGGGCGCGCTGGCCGGCGAGTCGCCGATGCTTGACGGCGAAACGGCGTTCAAGCTCTACGATACCTTCGGGTTCCCGGTGGACCTTACCGCGGACATCTGCCGCGAGCGCGGCATCCAGATCGACTTCGCCGGGTTCGAGGCGGCGATGGAGGCGCAGCGCGAGCGCGCCCGGTCCGCCTCCAAGTTCTCGATGAGCGCGGGGCTCGACTACTCGGGCAACAAGACCGAGTTCCACGGTTACGAATCGCTGGCGTTGAAGGGCAAGGTGATCGCGCTCTATCGCGACGGCACGCAGGTCGATGGCCTCGCGGCCGGCGACACGGGTGTGGTCGTGCTCGACAGGACGCCGTTCTATGCGGAGTCGGGCGGCCAGGTCGGCGACCGCGGCGAAATGTCGTCGGCGGGCGCCACATTCACGGTCGAGGACACGCAGAAGATCCAGCCCGAGGTGTTCGGTCACCATGGCACGGTCAAGGCCGGTGCCCTCAGGGTCGGAGACGAAGTGAACGCGCAGGTCGACACGGCCGCGCGGGCCCGGGCCGCGTGGAACCACTCCGCGACCCACCTGATGCACGCGGCCCTGCGCACGGTGCTCGGCAACCACGTGCAGCAGAAAGGTTCGCTGGTGGATGGGCAGAAGACGCGCTTCGACTTCTCCCACAACGAGCCGATGACCGACGCGCAGATGCGCAAGGTGGAGGAACTCGTGAACTGCGAGATCCGCGCCAACGCCGAGGTCTCGGCACGCGTGATGAAATACGACGACGCCATCAAGGCCGGCGCGATGGCGCTCTTCGGCGAGAAGTACGGCGACGAGGTGCGCGTGATCGGGATGGGCGCGTTCTCGACCGAACTCTGCGGCGGCACCCACGTGAAGCGCACCGGCGACATCGGCCTGTTCAAGATCGTGTCCGAGTCGGGCGTCGCGGCCGGCATCCGGCGGGTTGAGGCCGTGACCGGCGAGGGGGCGCTCGCCCATGTCCAGTCGCAGGAGGCCCGTCTCGCCGAGGCCGCTGCCTCGGTCAAGTCAACGCCGCACGAACTCACTGCGCGCATCGCGCAGATCCTCGACAACGTGAAGACGCTCGAAAGGGAGTTGTCCAAGCTCAAGTCGAAAGTGGCCTCTTCGCAGGGCGACGACCTCGCCTCCAGTGCGATCGACGTCAAGGGCGCCAAAGTGCTCGCAGCGACGCTCGAGGGCGCCGACGCGAAGGCGCTGCGCGAGACCATGGACAAGCTGAAGGACAAGCTCAAGTCCGCCGCGATCGTGCTGGGGTCCTCTGCTGACGGGAAGGTATCGCTGATCGCGGGCGTCACCGCCGACCTCACCGGCAGGGTCAAGGCGGGCGAACTGGTCAATTTCGTCGCACAGCAGGTGGGCGGCAAGGGCGGCGGACGCCCCGACATGGCGCAGGCCGGCGGGACCGACCCATCGAAACTCGGCAGCGCGCTGGACTCGGTGAAGTCGTGGGTAGAGCAGAAGCTCTGAACCTCGCGGCGGAGCGCCCCGCCCGCGGCGTCAGAAACCGATCCGCTGCCTCTTCGCCGCCCGGCTGTCCTGCACGTCCTCGGGCGTGACCTCCGCGCGGCCGGCCAGCTTGGCGTTGCCGAACCCGGCCTGGATCACGCGGCGCATCTCGCGGGGCCCGAAGGTCGCGAGCTTTTCCAGCACCAGCCCCGACGGCACCTCGGGGAACGCCCTGCCCCAGTCGTGACCGCCGCGGATTTCGCGGTAGATGGCGGTCGCGATCCGTGCCGCGCCCTCGACGTCCGGCGGCTCGATCTCGTAGACGTTCATGCGGTTGAGGATCGGTTCCGGGATGCGCGAGGCGTCGTTCGCGGTGGCGAACCACACGGCGCCTGAGGCGTCGATGGGGATCTCGACGAACTCGTCGACGAAGCGCGTGGCCGTCCCGCACTCGAGCAGCTCGTAGAGCGAACCGAGCGGGTCGTACTGTCCGTCGCCCGAGGCCTTGTCGATCTCGTCGATCACCATGACCGGGTTGGCGTAGTCGCCGTTCACGAAGGTGTCGAAGACCTTGCCGGGCTTGGCGTTCTTCCATTGTGAGGATGCGCCCGACAGCACCCAGCCGGCGGTGAGCGAGCTCATGGGCACGAAGCCGTAGCCGGTGCCCATGAGCTGGGAGATCCGCCGCGCGAAGTGGGTCTTGCCTATGCCGGGGTCCCCGAGCAGCAGCATCGGCGGCAGCTCGATCGAGTCGGCCGAGTCGATGCACAGCGCGAGTTGCTTCCTGATGTCCTCGAGGACTTCGGAAAAGTTGGGCAACTCGTCGAAGAGTTCGTCCATCGCGGGCATCGCCGAGGGCTTCACGGTGAAGCGCTGGCCGCCGAGCTTGAGCATCTTCTCGTAGAGGGCGCGGAGGGCTTCGTTAGCGCCGGGCGGGAGCTCCTGCAGTGCCTTGTCCACGCTGTTGACGTGGTAGACGTCCTTGAATCCGGCGATGGGTAGCACCGGGGCGGGACTGGCGACGGTTGCCGACATGTTGTTTTCTCCTTCGTTTGTGCGACGGGAACAACGCGCTGCGCAAAACCTAGCATGGTGGTTTCGGTGTAGCAATACTCAGGCCACATAACGTCTATCGTCCGCGGCGGGATGACCTTGAGGTCGCTGGCAGTCGGCGCCGTTGAGTGCCAGCACGGAACCCCGATTTGCCAAACCCCGGGCCTTCGTGCTTGAATCCGGACCCATGAGCTACCGGTTCTATGCGTTCTTCCACTTTTTCTTCCGCCTGGCGGCGAAGGGGATCGGCTAAGCTCACCCGAAAGTTTTCCCCCCGACGAACCGCCTGCGCAGAGATGCCCGGCGGTTTTTTGTTTTTCAAGGCCCGACCATGACCACACCCGTAGACAGCTACCTGGGCGCCGTGCCCGCCGACAAGACCTCGCTCACCGACGACGAGCGCATCGAGAACATCGTCCCGCTCCCGCCGCCCGAGCACCTGATCCGGTTCTTCCCGATCCAGGACACGCCGGTCGAGGCGCTGATCTCGGACACTCGCCGCAGCGTGCGCGAGATCCTCGCGGGTCGCTCCGACCGCCTGATCGTGATCGTCGGGCCGTGCTCGATCCACGACCCGGCCGCCGCGGTCGCCTACGCGCAGAAGCTGCGCGCCGAGCGCGAGCGCCACGCCGGCGACCTGGATGTGATCATGCGCGTGTATTTCGAGAAGCCGCGCACCACGGTGGGCTGGAAGGGCCTCATCAACGACCCGTACATGAACGGGAGCTTCCGCATCAACGAGGGCCTGCGCATCGCGCGGGACCTGCTGGTGCGCATCAACCAGGCCGGCGTGCCGGCCGGGTGCGAGTTCCTCGACGTGATCTCCCCGCAGTACATCGGCGACCTGGTGTCGTGGGGCGCGATCGGCGCGCGCACGACGGAGTCCCAGGTCCACCGCGAGCTCGCCTCCGGGCTGTCGGCCGCGGTCGGATTCAAGAACGGCACCGACGGCAACGTCAGGATCGCCGTCGACGCGATCCTCGCGGCGCGCCAGAAGCATCATTTCCTGTCCGTCCACAAGACCGGCCAGGTGGCGATCGTGGAGACGCGCGGCAACGACGACTGCCACATCATCCTGAGGGGCGGCAAGGCGCCCAATTTCGACGCCGCCAGCGTGCAGGCCGCCTGCCAGGAACTGGCCAAGGCGAAGCTCCCCGAGCGGCTGATGGTGGACTTCTCGCACGCCAACAGCTCGAAGGACTACAAGAAGCAGATGAATGTCGCCAACGACGTCGCCGGACAGATCGCCGCGGGCGAGCGCCGCGTCGTCGGCATCATGGCCGAGTCCAACCTCGTCGAAGGGCGCCAGGACCTGGTGCCGGGAAAGCCCCTGGTCCATGGCCAGAGCATCACCGACGCCTGCCTCGGCTGGGACGACACGACCCGGATGCTGGACCTGCTGGCCGGGGCCGTGCAGGCGCGCCGCAAGCTGGGGAAGGCCTGAAGCTGGTAGCCTCGCGGGCAGCATGAACCTGCCCGTCGAAACCTTCGCCATCGCGGTGCTGATCGTCACCGGCGCCTATGTCATCTTCGGACTGACCGGCTTCGGGTCGACGGTCGTCGCGGTGCCCCTGCTCGCGCTGGTGCTGCCGCTCAAGTTCGCGGTCCCGCTGATGATGCTGCTCGACCTGTCGGCCACCGCCATGCTCGGCGCCCGCCTGCGCAAGGGGATCCGCTACGACGAGCTGACCTGGCTGGTGCCTTTCATCCTCGCCGGCATGGCTCTCGGGCTCACGCTGCTCATCAAGGTCGCCGACACTTCGCTGCTGCTCGGGCTGGGCGTGTTCGTCCTCGCCTATGCCGCCTACGGCTTCATTCGCCGCGGCGTGCCGGTGGTGATGGGACGCGCGTGGAGCGGCCCCATCGGGCTGGCGGGCGGCGCGCTGTCGGCCCTGTTCGGCACGGGCGGGGTGCTGTTCGCGATGTACTTCACCGGGCGCATCCGGGACAAGAACGAGCTGCGCGCCACCAATGCCTCGATGATCATGTTCTCGGCGCTGGTGCGGGTCGTGCTCTTCGGCATTGCCGGGCTGCTGACGCAGGACGGGCTGCTCGCCTGCGTCGCCTTCCTGATCCCGGCCATGCTCGCCGGCTATTACGTCGGCAATCGCCTGCATGCGGTGATCCCCGCCGCCCGGGTGGTGAGTGCCGTCTACGCGGTGCTGGTCGTTGCAGGGGTGTCGCTGCTCGTCCGGGGAGCGTCTTGAGCGACGCCGAACGTCAGGCGCGCCGCTGGTTCCTCTGGGCCCTTGCGACAACGCTGCTGTTCCGGGCGTGGCTTGCCGTCGCAGTCCCCTTCACCGGCGACGAGGCCTACTTCCTCGTCTGGGGGCTGCAACCGGACATCGGCTACTACGACCACCCGCCGATGGTGGGCTGGCTGCTCGCGCTGCTCGCGCCGCTGTCCACCGCCGAATGGGCGCTGAGGCTGCCGGCCCTGCTGTTGCCGGTGGCGCTCGCGTTCGGCGCGCGCTGGTCGCTCAGGCGCTGGTTCGGGCGCGGCGCGGCCGAGGCCGACCTCGCCGGGACGCTGGTCCTGCTCGTGCCGATGAACGTGTGGAACGTGCTGATCACCACGGACACCCCGCTGGTGCTGTTTTCCTTCGCGGCGATCGTGCTGTTCGCGCGCGCCGCCTCGCGCGACGTCGCGGCCGGCTTCCTGCTCGCGGGCACCTGCCTCGGCCTCGCGTTCCTGTCGAAGTACTTTGCGGTGCTGCTCGGACTGGGCATGCTCGCATGGGCGGTGCTCCGCCGCGGGCCCGGCAGCGGCTGGCCGGGCGTGGGCCTCGCTTTTCTCGCGGCGCTGCCCGCGGGTCTCCTGAACCTCTACTGGAACTACGAGGCCTGCTGGTCGAACGTGATGTTCAATGCGATCAACCGGCACGAGGGTTCGGGTTTCGGCTGGGTCAACCCGCTCTTGTTCCTCGCGGCGATGGCCTACCTCGCTGGGCCGCTGCTGTGGGTCGCATGGCGCGAGCGCGCGGCCGTCCGCGCATCGCTCGACGACAACGGGGCACGCGCGCTGCTGTTCGCCTGGCTGGTGCCGTTCGCGGTGTTCGCGCTGCTCTCGCCGCTGAAGAAGATCGGGCTGCACTGGCTGCTGTCGTTCGTGCCGCTGCTGGTGCTCACGCTCGCCATCGCGCTGCCGGCGCAAAGGCTGAGGGGCTGCGTGCGCCTCTTCGCGGCCCTCGCGCTGCTGCACGTGGTGGTGGCCGGGGTGCTGGCTTCAGTGCCGCTAGAGGCCTGGAAATCGAACCGGCTGTATTCGCGGCTGGTGTTGCAGTTCCGCACGCCCGAGCTGGTGGCCAGGCTCGAACCCTACAAGGCGTTCGTGCCCGCCACCGACAACTACACGCTGTCCTCGATCCTGTCCTACTACGCCGGCCGTTACTACTTCGTGTTTGGCGCCGGCACTTCGCACGCGCGGCACGACGACATCGTCACCGACGTGCGCCGTTTCGACGGCAGGGACATCATGGTCGTGCGGCGCGACCCGCCCCCGGCACAGGATTACCGGCCGTACTTCCGGTCGGTCGAGTTCCGCCAGGTCGAGGTGTCCGGAACCACGGTCCATCTCGTCCTTGGGCGGGGGTTCGACTACGCGGCCTATCGCGAGGGGGTGCTGAAGAAGGTGCTCGAGCGCTGGTACCGGGTCCCCGCGGCGCTGCCGGTCGGCGGCTGCTACTTCTGCGACAAGTACTTCCCCGGGCGGGCGCCGCGTTGAGGATCGCCGCCTGCCTGGAGCTCGCCCGGCCGCGGCAATGGGTGAAGAACGGGTTCGTGCTGACCGGCCTGCTGTTCGGCCATGCGATCGACGAGCCCGGGATGCTGTGGTCGGCGCTCGCCGCGACCGCGGCGTTCTGCCTGATGTCCAGCGGCGTCTACGCGATGAACGACTGCTTCGACCGGGAACGCGACCGCGAGCATCCCGACAAGCGCGCCCGGCCGGTGGCGAGCGGCGCGATCGGCCTGCGCGAGGGCATCGCATTCGGCGCCTTGCTGGCGGCGGCGGGGCTTGCGCTCGGGCTGTGGGCGGGGCCGCTGGTGGCCGTGATCCTCTCCGTGTACGCGCTCCTCAACCTGGGTTACTCGCTCGGCCTGAAGCGCCTGCCGGTGGTCGACGTGGCCATCATCGCCGCGGGCTTCATGCTGCGGATCCTGGCGGGGACGCTCGGCATCGGCATCGAGCCGTCGCGCTGGCTCTTCGCCTGCGGCTTCCTCCTCACGCTGTTCCTCGGCTTCGCCAAGCGCCGCGCCGAGCTCGGCCGGCTCGCGGGGGACGCGGGCCGGCATCGCCCCGTTCTGGAGGCCTACAGCGAAGCTTTCCTGGACCGCGCAGTGTTCGCGTGCGCGGCCGCGATGCTCGCGGCCTACGTCCTGTACAGCGTCTCCCCCGGTACGCTGGCCCAGCACGGCACGGACCTCGTGCCGACCGTGCCGTTCGTGCTCGTGGGAACCGGCCGGTACCTGTTCCTGCTGCGTCACCGGGGCGGCGGCGGGGATCCCTCGACCGAGCTCGTACGCGACCCGTGGCTGCTCGCGTCCGCGGCCGGCTGGCTCGCCACCGTGGTGCTCTTGATCGGCTAGAATGGCCCCAAGAGAGTAATGCTTCCCGAGCCATGGCCGACCGACCACAGCAGCTAGCGCATCTCGACTACCTGGGCGACGCGACCAAGTTCTCCGGGCAGATCCATGCGCTGATCCCGAAGTGCAACCTGCTGGAGAACTTCTCCCACGCCGAGGTTCGCCTGCTGTCGCACTTCATGGACATCTACATGTGCCCGCAGGGCGTGGAGATCATCCGCGAGGGCGAGGGCGGGGATTTCATGCTGATGATCATCGAGGGCCGCGTCGAAGTGCTCAAGCGCGACCGCTGGAACACCCAGCAGCTGATCGCCGTCGTGGATGCCGGCAAGACGCTCGGCGAAATGTCGATGATCGACGGCGAGGCGCGCTTCGCGACCTGCATCGCGGACCAGCCGACCATGATCGCGGTGCTCGACCGGGAGAACCTCGCGCGCACCATCGTCGAGCAGCCGATGCTGGGCGCCAAGATCCTGATGGAGTTCGTGCTGATGCTGTCCCAGCGCCTGCGGGCAACGAGCACCCGGCTGGTCGAGGTGCTCGACGAGCAGAAGCAGCGCGGCACCGTCTGGCCGCCGACCTGAGCCGTCTGTAAGGAAAGGCGACCGCGAAGCGACGAAAGGCGGACGCCACACCACACAGGACCACACAGTGCACGCTACGCTGCCGTTGATGCGACGATACGGGTTCCCCGAACTGCGCCGGGGGCGCCTTGAGACCCTCCAGGCCAACCTCGGCTACAAGTGCAACCAGAGCTGCCTGCACTGTCACGTCAACGCGGGGCCCTCGCGCACCGAGCTGATGTCGCGGGAGACCATCACGGACGTGCTCGCCTTCATCGGCGTGGCGGGTATCCGGGCGCTGGACCTCACCGGCGGCGCGCCCGAGCTGAACCCGCACTTCAGGGATCTCGTCACCGGCGCACGGGAACTCGGCGCGCGCGTCATCGACCGCTGCAACCTCACCATCCTCGAGGAGCCGGGCCAGGAGGATCTCGCCGGGTTCCTCGCCTCGCAGCGCGTCGAGGTCACCGCCTCGATGCCGTGTTACACAGAAGAACTCGTGGACCGGCAGCGGGGCGCAGGCGTCTACGAGAGAAGCATCGCCGGCCTGCAGAGGCTGAATTCGCTCGGCTACGGCGCGCCGGGCAGCGGCCTCGAGCTTAACCTCGTCTACAACCCGCAGGGGCCATCGCTGCCGCCCGGGCAGGCGTCCCTCGAGGCGGACTACAAGCGGGAGCTGGGCGGCAAGTTCGGCATCGTGTTCAACCGGCTGTACACGCTCGCCAACATGCCGATCCAGCGCTTCGGCAGCACGCTCGTCTCGAAGGGCCAGTTCAACGACTACATGACGCTGCTCAAGGGCGCGCACCGCGACGAGAACCTCGAAGGGGTCATGTGCCGCACGCTGCTCTCGGTCGACTGGCAGGGGCGCGTCTACGATTGCGACTTCAACCAGATGCTCGGCCTGCCGCTCGTGGTCGAGGGCAAGTCCCGGCCGTACCTGTCGGACCTCATCGGCCGCGACCTGCAGGGCAACCCGATCGCGGTGCGCGACCACTGCTACGGCTGCACCGCCGGGCAGGGGTCCTCCTGCGGCGGCGCGCTCGATGGCTGAAGGCCCCGGGCGGGCCTGCCCCATTGCGTACCGATACGGCGCGGGGGCATTGCGCGCCGCGCCCTCGATCGAGGCGGATACGCTCTATGTCGCCGGCGGCCTCTACGGAAATCCCGAGGCGCTCGATGCGCTGCTCGGGCTCGTCGCGCGCGAACCGGGCGCGAAGCTGGTCTTCAACGGCGACTTCAACTGGTTCGACATCGACCCGGCGGACTACCGTCGACTCAACGAGGCGGTCCTCGGGCATGCCGCGATCCGCGGCAACGTCGAGACCGAGCTCGCCGCTCCGGCGCAGGGTGCAGGCTGCGGCTGCGGCTATCCCGACTGGGTTGGCGATGCGGAGGTCGCACGTTCCAACCGGATCCTGGAGAGGCTGCGTGATACCGCGCTTGCCGAAACGGCGCTGACCGCCCGGCTCGGCGCGTTGCCGATGTGGGCCGTGGCCCGGGTAGGGACGACGCGCGTGGGCATCGTGCATGGCGACGCGGGGTCGCTGGCGGGCTGGGCGTACTCGCAGGAAGCGCTCGCCACGCCGGAGGGCCTGGCCGCCGCGCGTTCGGACTTCGACGCGGCGGACTTGGGCGTGATCGCGAGCAGCCACACCTGCCTGCCGGTGCTTCAGGTTGTCGACACGGCCGGCGGCGAAGCGGTGGTCGCCAACAACGGTGCCGCAGGCATGCCCAATTTCCATGGCACGCGCTACGGCATCGTGACGCGCATCTCGGTCCGCCCGCCCGGCGGCAAGGTCCTGTACGGGGTGCATGCCGGCGGCGTTCACGTGCACGCGGTGCGGGTCGAGTACGACACGCAAGCCTGGGAGCGACGCTTCCTCGCGCAATGGCCCCCCGGGTCGGATGCGCACCAGTCCTATTTTCGGCGGATCTGCGAAGGACCCGCGTATGCGCCGGCCCAGGCGATGCGGGCCGCGGCGCCGGCGTCTCACGCCTGCGCAGTCTAGATGGGCAAGGCCAAGCTCCTGGCGCTGGCGGGGATCGTGGTTGCCGTGGCGGCGTTCTTCGCGCTTGGCGGGCACCGGTATTTCGGCTTCGACTACCTCAAGTCGCAACAGGCGGCGATCGACCAGTGGTACGCGTCGAACCCGCGCCAGGTCGCGCTGGGCTTTTTCGCGGCTTATGTGGCCGTCACTGCGCTGTCGCTGCCGGGGGCCACGATCCTGACCCTCGCCGCGGGGGCGGTCTTCGGCCTGGGCTGGGGCACGGTCCTCGTGTCGTTCGCCTCGACAGTGGGCGCGACGCTGGCGTTCCTCGCCTCACGCCTGCTGCTGCGCGACTGGGTGCAGAAGAGGTTCGGCCGGCAGCTTCGCTCGATCAACGAGGGGGTCGCGA
The DNA here is from genome assembly GCA_965279075.1 of Burkholderiales bacterium. GTDB lineage: Bacteria > Pseudomonadota > Gammaproteobacteria > Burkholderiales > SG8-39 > SZAS-79. Next base: position 792,707 of record CBDIHI010000012.1, read on the forward strand.
AGGAAGGGGCGATGTACCTCTTCACGCTGCGCCTGATCCCGGTGGTTCCGTTCTTCGTCATCAACCTCGCGATGGGGCTGACGTCGCTCAGGACGTGGACGTACGCGTGGGTGAGCCAGCTCGGCATGCTCGCCGGGACGCTGGTCTACGTGAACGCCGGAACCCAGCTCGCGCAGCTGCAGTCGGTGTCCGGCATCCTCTCACCCGGCCTCGTCGGCGCCTTCGTGCTGCTCGGGGTGTTCCCGCTGGTCGCGAGCCGCGTCCTTGCGTTCGGCCGCGCACGCAAGGCCTATGCGGGCTGGGAAAAGCCGCCGCGGTTCGACCGCAACATGGTGGTGATCGGCGCGGGCTCGGGCGGCCTCGTCGCGGCCCTGATCGCGGCCGTGGTGAAGGCGAAGGTGACGCTGGTAGAGAAGCACCAGATGGGCGGCGACTGCCTCAACACCGGCTGCGTGCCCTCCAAGGCGCTGATCAAGACCGCGCGCGTGCTGGCGCAGATGCGGCGCGCGAAGGAGTACGGCCTGCGGAGCGCGACCGCGGAATTCGATTTCGCCGAGGTGATGGAGCGCGTGCAGCGCGTGGTGAAGGAGGTCGAGCCGCACGATTCGGTCGAGAGGTTCACGCAGATGGGCGTCGAGTGCATGGCGGGCGAAGCGAAGATCGTCTCGCCGTGGGCGGTGGAGGTGACGGGTGCGGACGGAGCGAAGCGCACGCTGACCACCCGCTCGATCGTCATCGCCGCCGGGGCTGCGCCGTTCGTGCCGCCGATCCCGGGCCTCGCCGAGGCCGGCTTCCTCACGTCCGACACCCTGTGGGGCCTGCGCGAACTGCCGGCGCGGCTCGTGGTGCTCGGCGGAGGCCCGATCGGCTGCGAGCTGGCGCAAGCCTTCGCGCGGTTCGGCAGCCGGGTCACGCAGGTCGAGATGCTGCCGCGCCTGATGGCGCGCGAAGACCCGGAGGTCTCGGCGCTCGTCGAGGCGAGGTTCCGTGCGGAAGGCGTCGAGGTACTGACCGGGCACAAGGCGCAGCGGTTCCTGTCGGAGGGCGGGAGGAAGGTCCTCGTGTGCGAAGGCGGTGCCGGTGAGGTGCGCATCGAGTTCGACGCCGTGCTGGTGGCGCTCGGCCGCGCCCCGCGCACCACCGGGTACGGGCTGGAAGAACTGGGCATCCCGGTGTCGCCGGCGAAGACCATAGAGACCAACGAGTTCCTGCAGACCCTCTACCCGAACATTTACGCGTGCGGCGACGTGGCGGGACCCTACCAGTTCACGCATGTCGCCTCGCACCAGGCCTGGTATGCCTCGGTGAACGCGCTGTTCGGCGTGTTCCGCAGGTTCCGCGCCGACTATTCGGTGATCCCGTGGGCGACCTTCACAGACCCGGAGGTCGCGCGGGTCGGCCTGAGCGAGACGGAGGCAAAGGAAAAGGGCGTCCCCCACGAGGTTTCCACCTACGGCATCGACGACCTCGACCGCGCGATCGCCGACGGCGAGGCGCACGGCTTCGTCAAGGTGCTGACGGCGCCCGGAAGCGACCGCATCCTCGGTGCGACCATCGTGGGCGAGCATGCGGGCGACGTGGTCGCCGAGTTCGTCATCGCGATGCGGCACGGCCTGGGACTGAACAAGGTCCTCGGCACGATCCACATCTACCCGACGATGGCGGAGGCGAACAAGTACGCGGCCGGAGTCTGGAAGAAGGCGCATGCGCCCCAGGGCCTGCTGCGGTGGGTGGAGAAATACCACGCATGGCGCCGGGGCTGAACAGCCTGCGGTGGCTCGCCGCGCTGGCCCTGTTCGCGGCCTCCGCCGGCGCCTGCGCACAGGCATTCGACCATTCGCACAAGGCCTGGGGCGCGCTCCTCGCCAGGCATGTGGTGGTGGCGCCCGGAGGGAAAGCGTCCGCGGTCCGCTACGCGGGCTTCACAGCGGACCGCGTGGCGCTGAAGGCCTACCTCGACGCCGTATCGGCGGTGGGCGAGGCCGAGTTCGGCGCCTGGTCGAAGGAGCAGCGCATGGCGTTCCTCGTCAACGCCTACAACGCCTACACCGTCGAGAAAGTCCTCACGCGGTATCCCGGCCTCAAGTCCATCCGCGATTTCGGCACCGTGTTCGGCAACCCGTGGAAGGACCGCTTCTTCCGGCTGCTCGGGCGCGAGCAGTCGCTCGACGGCCTGGAGCACGGGATGCTCAGGAAGCCGGGGGACTATGACGAGCCGCGCCTGCATTTCGCGCTGAACTGCGCCTCGATCGGCTGCCCGATGCTCAGGGAGGAACCATATCTGGCGACCCGCATTGCCGCCCAGCTGGAGGAGCAGGCGGTGAGGTTCCTGTCCGACCGCAGCCGCAACCGCTACGCCGGCGGCCGGCTGGAGGTGTCGAAGCTCTTCGACTGGTACAAGGAGGACTTCGGCGTGCGCGAACAGTATTTCGCCCGCTACTCGAAGGTCCTTGCGGACACGGCGGAGGCGCAGGCCGCCGTGGCCGCGGGCAGGGCGCCGCTTGCCTTCCTCGAATACGACTGGCGCCTCAACGACGCGCAGCCCTAGGCGGGGGCAGGGACGGAAAATGCGCATCTCGGTCATCCTCCCGGTACTGGACGAGGCCGCGGGCATCGAAGGCGCGCTGGTCGCGCTCCGGCCGTTCCGGGAACGCGGGCACGAAGTGGTCGTGGTCGATGGCGGCAGCTCCGATGCAACCATGGCGCTCGCGGGACCGCATGCGGACCGTGTACTGCAGGCCCCGCGGGGTCGCGCCGTCCAGATGAACTGCGGCGCCGAGGCCGCCTCGGGGGACGCGTTCCTGTTCCTGCATGCGGACACCCGGCTCCCGGAAGATGCGGACCGGCTGGTCGGGCGCGCTTTGGCGGAGCATGCCTGGGGTCGTTTCGATGTGCGGATCACGGGCGAGCATCCGGCCCTCGCGATGGTCGGCTGCATGATGAACCTGCGCTCGCGCCTGACCGGCATCGCGACGGGGGACCAGGCGATGTTCGCTACGCGCACCGCTTTCCTGGCCGCGGGTGGTTTCCCCGGGATCGCGCTGATGGAGGACGTCGCCCTTTCGGCCCGGCTCAAGCGCGTCGGGCCGCCGGCGTGCCTGGCGGCGCGCGTGGACACCTCGGGACGCCGCTGGGAAAGGAACGGGGTGGCGGCCACGATCCTGCTGATGTGGCGGCTGCGGCTGATGTACTTCCTCGGCGCGGATCCGCGACGGCTCGCCCGCATCTATCGAGGCAGCTGACCATGCGCGGCCCGGCCACGCTCGTGATCGTGTTCGGCAAGGCGCCGCAGGCGGGCCGGGTCAAGACACGCCTCGCACCGCTGCTGGGCGATGCGGGTGCGGCGCGCCTGCACGCGAGGCTCCTCGTGCGTGCGGTCGCGACGGCCCGGGCGGCCGGGTGCGGCCCGGTGGAACTGCACGGGTCGCCGGCGAGCCACGGGTTCCTGCGCCACCTCGCGCGTCGCAATGGCATACGGCTCGCCGCGCAGTCGCGGGGCGACGTCGGCGAGCGGATGTTCCATGCGTTTCGGACCGCGCTGCGCCGTTACCGGCGCGTGATCCTGATCGGCAGCGACTGCCCGTCGCTGATGCCGGGCGACCTTCGCCGGGCGGCGCGCATGCTGCACGCAAGCGATGCGGTGATCGCGCCGGCGGAAGACGGCGGCTATCCCCTCATCGGGTTGCGCCGCGTCTCGGCCGCACTCTTCGAGGGCGTCGAATGGAGCACCGCTTCGGTGATGGCGCAAACCCGCGAACGCCTCGGTTCGCTGGGATGGCGCTCGCGGGACCTGCGCACGCTGTGGGACGTGGATCGTCCCGAAGACGTGGCAAGGCTGCGTGCATCGGGTCTGCTGTCGCGGCCCGCCACGATCCGGGACGTATATCATCCGGGCACCTGTACTTCCCCTCCCGGAGCATCCCCATGAAACGCTACGCACGCATCCTCGCCGCCGGTTTTGCCCTGGCGCTGTCCGCCACGTATTCGCTCGCCCAGATCCCCGCCGGCAAGGTCGTGCACGTCGTGGTCCCCTTCGCCGCGGGCGGGGTGCAGGACATCCTCGCGCGCGCGATCAGCAACGAGCTCGGACAGGCCCTCGGCTCGAACGTCATCGTCGAGAACCGGCCCGGCGCGGGCGGCACCATCGGCACCTCGCAGGTGGCGAAGGGGGCGCCCGACGGCACCACGATGATCCTGTCGGCCGCGAGCCACACGATCAACGGCTCGCTCTATGCCAAGCTGCCGTACGATCCGATCAAGGACTTCACGGCGTTGGCGCACATCGGCAACGCGAGCTACGTGCTGATCATCAACGCGCAGGTGCCGGCGAAGAACGTGGCCGAGTTCATCCGCTACGCGAAGGCCAACCCCGGCAAGATGAACTACGCGACCGCCGGCAACGGCAGCGCGACGCACCTTTCGATGGCCTACTTCAACGGGCTGGCCGGGCTCGACCTCGTGCACGTGCCGTTCAAGGCCACCGGCGAGGCGGTGAACGAAGTTCTGGTGGGGCGGGCGCAGGCGGTGATCGCGGCCAACATCGGCGCGATCCCCTACGTCAAGGATGCGCGCGTCAGGCTGGTCGGGGTGACCTCGGCCAGCCGCTCCAAGTTCCTCCCCGAGATCCCCTCGATCGCCGAGAGCGGGCTGCCGGGCTACGCGTTCGACTCCTGGTTCGGCCTGCTCGGCCCGGCCGGCATCCCCAGGCCCGTCGTCGAACAGGTCAATGCGGCGATGGGGAAATTGCTCCGCGACCCGGTGGTCCTCGACCGCCTCGCCAAGCAGGGCATCGAGCCGCAGGCCCTGTCGAGCGACGACTTCGGCCGCCTGCTGCGCGCCGACTTCGAACGGATGGCGAAGGTCGTCAAGGCCTCGGGCGCGAGGGTCGACTAGCGACCTGAGCGAAGCCGGACGCAATGCACAATCGGGGCGCAGACGCGCACCAGCTCCGTGCGGTCCCCTATGACAAATGCTCGTTTCGCGCCTTACAAAAGGGACAGGCAGACCCCTTCTATTCGAACCGCGCATTAGGGAAGACGCCATTACACACCGTGATACACTTCGACGCGTTTTTCGCCGGGCCCGGTCACAGGAGGACATTCGACCGAGGCGTTCTGTTTTTGGAGGAGAGACATGAAAATCAAAAGCCCCAAGGATTTCTGGGCAGGCCTGATGTTCATAGGCTTCGGGTTGTTCTTTATGATCGTCGCGCGCAACTACCAGATGGGCAGCGCGGTCCGCATGGGTCCCGCTTACTTCCCGACGGTGCTCGGCGGGATCATGGCGGTACTCGGTGGCATCGTGTTCTTCCAGTCCCTGCTCATCAAGGGCGATCCGGTTCCCAGGCTCTCCTTCAAGCCGATCTTCTTCATTTCGCTTGCGCTGCTGCTGTTCGGCTACCTGCTCAAGCCGATCGGGTTCGTGCTCGCGCTAGTCGTGATGGTCTTCGTCTCCGCATTCGGCGGGCATGAGTTCAAGGCCAAGGAAGTCTCGATCCTCACAGTCGTTCTGATCATCTTCTCCGTGCTGGTGTTCGTGAAGGGGCTCACGCTGCCCTTCCCGCTCTGGCCGGCATTCATGGACTGAGGGGAACACCATGGAAATGAGTCTCTTCAGCAACCTGGCGCTCGGCTTCGGCGTGGCGCTCACGCCGATCAACCTGATGTACTGCCTGGTCGGCGTCATCCTCGGCACGCTGATCGGCGTGCTCCCCGGCATCGGCCCGGTGGCCACCATCGCGATGCTGCTTCCGGTGACCTTCAGCCTGTCGCCGATCACGGCGCTGATCATGCTTGCCGGCATCTACTACGGCGCGCAGTACGGCGGCTCCACCTCGGCGATCCTGGTCAACCTGCCCGGCGAATCCTCCTCGGTGGTCACCTGCCTGGACGGCTACCAGATGGCCCGCAACGGCAGGGCGGGCGTCGCGCTCGCCACCGCGGCGATCGGGTCGTTCTTCGCCGGCTGCGTGGCCACGCTGATCGTGGCGATGTTCGCGCCTCCGCTCGCCGAAGTCGCCCTGAAGTTCGGCCCCTCGGAGTACTTCTCGCTGATGGTGCTGGGCCTCGTGGCGGCGGTCGTGCTCGCGCACGGCTCGGTCATCAAGGCGGTCGCGATGGTCATCCTGGGCCTGCTCCTGGGGCTGGTCGGCACGGACGTGAACTCGGGCGTGCTGCGCTTCGCCTTCGGCATCTCGGAACTCGCCGACGGCATCGGCTTCGTGACGGTCGCGATGGGTCTCTTCGGTACGGCGGAGATCATCGCCAACCTGGAACTCAAGGACGAGCGGGAGGTGTTCACCAACAAGGTGACCAACATGTTCCCGACCAAGGAAGACTGGAAGCGGATGTGGAAGCCGATCCTGCGCGGCACCTTCCTCGGCTCGGCGCTGGGCATCCTGCCGGGCGGCGGCGCGTTGCTGGCGTCGTTCGGCGCCTATACGCTGGAGAAGAAGGTCTCCAAGTACGGGCACGAGTTCGGCAAGGGCGCGATCGAAGGCGTCGCGGCCCCGGAGGCGGCGAACAACGCCGGCGCGCAGACCTCGTTCATCCCGTTGCTCACGCTCGGCATCCCGTCCAACGCGGTGATGGCGCTGATGATCGGCGCGATGATGATCCAGGGCATCGCCCCGGGCCCGCAGGTGATGACCGAGAAGCCGCAGCTCTTCTGGGGCATGATCGCCTCGATGTGGGTCGGCAACCTGATGCTCGTGGTGCTGAACCTGCCGATGATCGGCCTGTGGATCAAGCTGCTGACGGTGCCCTACCGCATCCTCTACCCCTCGATCCTCGTGTTCATGGCGATCGGCGTGTACAGCCTCTCGAACAACCCGTTCGACGTGCTGATGATGATGCTGTTCGGCCTGCTGGGCTACACTTTCGTCAAGCTCGCGTGCGAGCCGGCGCCGCTGCTGCTCGGCTTCATCCTCGGGCCCCTGATGGAGGAGAACCTGCGGCGCGCGATGCTGCTGTCGCGCGGCGACCCGATCGTGTTCTTCACCAAGCCCATCAGCGCGGGTTTCCTGATCGCGTCGATCCTGCTGCTGATCATCCTGTTGCTGCCCAACATCCGCAAGAAGCGCGAAGAAGCGTTCGTGGAAGACTAGGCAGGCTGAAGCGTTACGCAAAGGGCGCGCCTCGGTGCGCCCTTTGCCTTTCCGGAGGGGGAAACCATGAAGAGAATCGCCGCGGTACTGGCCGCCGCACTGTTCAGTGCGGGCGCGGCCGCCCAGGGCTGGCCCGCCAAGCCGGTCAGGATCATTTGCCCGTACCCGGGAGGGCCGGTGGACCTGTCCTCGCGGGTCGTCGCCCAGAAGCTGCAGGAAGCCCTCGGCCAGCCGGTCGTGGTGGAGCTGAAGCCCGGCGCGGGCGGAGTCATCGCCGCGGACTACGTGGCCAAGAGCGCCCCCGACGGCTATACGCTGCTGATGGGCGCGATTGCCACGCACGCGATCAACCCCGCGCTGATGCAGGGGCTGCCGTACGACGCGATCAGGGACTTCAGGCACGTGGCGCTGGTGGTGCAGGTGCCGAACGTGCTGATCGTCAACAACGACCTCCCGGCGAAGAACGTGGCCGGCTTGATTGCGCTGGCGAAGTCCAGGCCCGGGCAGCTGGACTTCGGCTCGGGCTCGACCGGTTCGACCGGGCACCTCGCCGGGGAGCTCTTCAAGCAGATGACCGGGACCTTCATGGTCCACATCCCCTACAAAAGCTCCGCCCCCGCGGTCCTCGACCTGCTGGCCGGGCGGTTGCAGCTGATGTTCGACAACCTTGCAAGTTCGCTCCCCAACATCAAGGCGGGCAAGGTGCGGGCGCTGGCCGTCACCACGAAGAAGCGCACGGACTTCCTGCCCGAGCTGCCCACGCTGGACGAATCGGGGCTCAAGGGCTTCGACATGACGACCTGGTGGGGGATCATGGCGCCGGCGAAGACGCCGCCCGAGGTGGTGGGGCGGCTGTCGGCGGAGATCGTCAAGGCGCTCGACTCGGCGGACACGAAGGAGCGGCTGCGCACGATGGGGTCGGAGACGCCGTCGGTGCGCACGCCCGAGGCCTTCACGGCCTTCGTCGAGTCGGAGAAGGCGCTTTACGCGCGGCTGGTCAAGGCCTCGGGCGCCAAGCCGGACTGAATCCGGCTTGCCTTAACCGGCATGCCGACTTCCCGGAGAGCGGCCACAGGCTTGGACTTCCTGAAACGAATCCTCAGGATTCAGAGCGCAGCGATGGTCTGCACCTCGACCAGGAACTGCTCCTGCACGAGGCGATCGACGATCAGCAGCGTGTTCGGCGGGTACTTTCCGTCGGGGAACATCTTCGGGAATTCGCGCAGCCGCCAGGCCATGAACTTCGGGATGTCCTGGGAGTGCACGAGGTAGGTCGTGAATTGCGCGACGTTTCCCCATCCCGCGCCCGCCGACTTCAGCGCGGCCTCCACGCTGCGGAACACGCCGCTGCACTGTGCGTCGAAATCGTCGCCCGGCGCCAGCATGCCGGCGATGTAGAGCGTCTCCGCGGCCTTGACGCGGGCCACGTGCGAGTACTGGCCGAGCGGCGCGCCGAGCGTTTCAGGGTTGTAGATGCGGATGTCTGCCATGGTGCGGGGGGCCTTCTGGAGGGTCAGGGATTCGGTTGCCCGCGGGCCGCGATCTGCGCCTTCACGGTGGCGACGAGCGAATTCCTCTCGACCGGCTTCACCATGTAGGCGCTGGCCCCGGCCTGCATGCAGCGGGAGACGGTGTCGGGCTCCGAGAGCAGCGACACGATGATGATAGGCGTCGCCATGTTCGCCGAGTTCGCACGCAACGCCTTCAGCACGCCGAAGCCGCCGATGCCGGGCATCATCAGGTCCAGCAGGATCGCGTCGTAGGCGAAATTGCCGCCCAGGCGCACGGCCTGCTCGCAGGTGCCCGCGAGCGTGACTTCGACGTCCATGTCGGTGGTGAGGATGCGCGCGAGGAGGAGCCGCGTCGACTCCTCGTCGTCGACGATCATCAGGCGGTGGCGCAGCGGCTCGTCGATGCTGCTCAAGGCCCGAGCCGCTTGGCGAGGTGGAGGAAGTCGTCAGCGTTGATTTCGAACGCGGCCTCGGCCTTCAGGTCCTTCTTCACGCCGGGGCCATGCTCCAGCGGCCTGCGCACGAACGCGGTAGCGAGGCCCGCGGCCTTCGCCGCAAACAGGTCGTTCTTGTGCGCGGCAACCATCATCACCTGCGCGGGGGGCAGGGACAGCAACTCGCAGGCGCCGAGGTAGGTCTCCGGGTCCGGCTTGTAGTGGTGGAAGTTCTCCCCCGAGAAGATGCAGTCCCAGGGCAGGCCGCCGTGCTTTGCCATGTCGGCCAGCAGTGAGACGTTACCGTTGGACAAGGTGCAGATCGTGCGGTGCTTCTTCAGCGCCTTGAGGCCCGCGCGGGCGTCGGGCCAGGGCGCGAGCCGGTGCCACACGCGGTTCAGGTGGTCGATCTCGGCCTCCTTCAGGCCGCGCACGCCAAAGCGCTTCAGCAGGTCGTCGAGGATCATGCGGTGCAGGGCGTCGATCTTGGTCCAGCCAAGCTCCCCCGAGCGCACCTTCGCCATGGCCGGCTGGTAGCCGGCGCGCCAGGCGTCGGCAAACGCCTCGGGGTCGAGGTCGAGCTTCTTCGCGCGGGCGAGGGCACGCACCTCGCGGATGATCGAGCCGCGCCAGTCGACGACCGTGCCGAACACGTCGAAGACGAGCGCCTTGATGGACGAGAACTTGCCGGGCATCGGGGGATCCTGCGGGCGAAGGCCAGGCGCTATTGTACGTGCAGGAGGGTATATGCAGCGGGGGCAGGGTGCGGCGCGCCCTGCGCGGACGCTATTGCAGCTGGACGGTGCCGCTGACGGTGACTTGCAGCACGGACGATCCCGGCTCCACTGCGGGCGGCGCGACCGAGGCCAGGGCAGTCGCGGACCGGGCGGTGGCGTAGTAGCGCGGCTGGACGCCGCCGGTGCCCACCTGGAGTTCCTTCACGCGGTAGCCCTTGGCTTTCTGCGCGTCGCGGACGATCGCGGCCCGTTCGTGGAAGGCGGTGATCGCCTCGGCGATCAGGCCGTTCTCCGCCTGCCTGCGCGCCTCGGCCGAGAGCCCCGCCGACAGGCTGGCCACCTGCATCGAGGATTGCAATTTGCCGACCAGTTCGGTGGCCTGCGCGAAGTCCTGGCTTTCGAGGCGCAGTTCCTGGCGCACCCGCCAGCGCACGATCCTCGCCTTGTCGTAGACCGGCAGCGTCTGGTAGTTGAGCGAGCGCGCCTTCACGCTGCGGTAGCCCTGCGCAACCTTCAGCGCTTCGCGCATCGTGCGATTCACGTTGTCGGCGAGCTGGGCCGGGTCCGTGCCTTCCGCGTCCGCGGCCATCACGGCGGTTAGCGTGTCGTTGGCCACCTCGCGATCGGCCTGCGCGGAAAAGGTCGCAAGATTGAAGAGTGCTTCGGCGCGATCCTGCGCGTGGGCGGACGCGCAGGACAGGCAGACAGCGACGAGGGCGAGGAGGGCTTTGATTGGATTCGCATGCATGAATCGGTGACCGGTTACTTCGTGCTGCGACCCGGTTGCCAGAGCACGTCGCCGCGCCCCGCATGCCGGTTGGCGAGGCGAGCCACGACGAACGCGAGGTCGGACAGGCGGTTCAGGTACTGCCGCGACCGCTCGCTGACGGCCTCCACGCGCCCCAACGCCACGAGGCTGCGCTCGGCGCGCCTGCACACAGTGCGCACGAGGTGCGCGCAGGCCGCGGCGCGCGATCCGCCCGGAAGGATGAACTCCTTCAGCGGCGGCAGGTTTGCGTTGAAGGCGTCGAGCAGGTCCTCGAGGCGCTTCACGTGCGTGTCGCCGATCGCCTGCCGTCCGGGAATCGAGATCTCCCCGCCGAGGTCGAAGAGGTCGTGCTGGACGCCTTCCAGCGCGTCGCGGATTTCCCCAGGCAGGTCCTCGGCGAGCAGGAGGCCGAGCGTGGAGTTCAGTTCGTCGATGTCGCCGAGCGCGCGGATGCGGGCGCTTTCCTTGGGGACGCGCGAGCCGTCACCGAGGCCGGTGTCGCCGGCGTCTCCGGTGCGCGTATAGATCTTGGACAGTCGGTGGCCCATGGCGGGGAGTCCTCGGGAAGGGCGCAGATTATAGCCGCCGGTGCTTCACTTCAGTCGCCGCGCTTCTTCACTTCGCTCGACGCCCAGCCGCGTGCAAACGTGCTGGTCAGCAGTTCCCCTTCGGCGAGCGTGGACGCATCGCGAACGACTTCGCCCCTTGCGTTGCGGGTCAGGCTGTAGCCGCGCCCGAGCACCGCCGTAGGGTCGAGGCTCGCGAGGCTCGCGCCGAGGCGCTCCAGCGTCTGGGCGGAGCGCCCGAGGTTCTGGCGCATCGCGAAGGCGAGGCGGCGCGCCAGTTCGGCGCGCTCCCGGTCGAGTCCTGCGATGTCGGGCCGGGCCGCGAGCAGGCGCGCCACGACCTGCCCGAGGAGGCGTCCGCTGGCCGCAAGCCTCGCGCGGGGATGCACCAGGCGGCGCGCGAGGCTGTCCACGCGCTGGACCTCGGTGTCGAGCCCGCGCATCGCGGCGCGTGAGCCCCGCCCGACGAGTTCGGCAAGGCGGTGGAAGAGGGCGTCGCGGTCGGGGCTCACGCTTTCGGCCGCAGCGGTCGGCGTGGGCGCGCGCAGGTCGGCGGCGAAATCGGCGATGGTGAAGTCGGTTTCGTGACCGATGCCGGAGACCACGGGAATGATCGATGCGCGGATCGCGCGCGCAACCGCCTCCTCGTTGAACTGCCACAGGTCCTCGATCGAGCCGCCGCCGCGCGCGAGCAGGAGCACGTCGCATTCATTGCGCCGGCTTGCCGTGGCGAGCATTGCGGCGATGCGATCGGCCGCGCCTTCGCCCTGCACCGGCACGGGATAGACGATGACTTCGATCGAGGGGTTGCGGCGCTTCAGCGTGGTCAGGACGTCGCGCAACGCCGCGGCTGCCAGCGAAGTGATCACTCCCACAGTCTTCGGGAACGCGGGGATCGCGCGCTTCGCGGCCGCATCGAACAGCCCTTCCTTTTCGAGCTTTTCCTTCAGGCGCAGGAATTTCTCGTAGAGCGGGCCGAGGCCGGCGCGGCGCATGGTTTCCACGTTCAGCTGGAAATCGCCGCGCGGCTCGTACAGCGTCACGAGCGCCCGCACCTCGACCTGCAGGCCCTCCTTCGGCTGCCAGTCGAGGGTCTGCGCGCGACCGCGGAACATCACGCAGCGGACCTGTGCGCCCGCGTCCTTCAGCGTGAAGTAGCAATGGCCCGAGTCGTAGCGCTTGAAGTTGGAGATCTCGCCGGACACCCAGCCCAGCGGGAAGCGACGCTCAAGCGTGTCGCGCACGCTGCGGTTCAGCTCCGACACGCTGATCACAGGCGCGTCGAACAGGCCTTTTTCGGGGAGGGCGCGCACGGGCGGGGAGGCGGTTTTCCGGGAAAATTCAAGGGGTTTTCAGGGGCTGCGGGGGCATACTAATCCACATCGGGGGCCGATTCTGTCCGGGTCTTGGCGTGGTTCGCCGCGGAGCCCGATTCTTTTGCACAAAGCCATGTTTATAAATGGAAAAGGGTTGATGAAATTTTAATCATACCGACTCGGAGCGCGTGTTTGGCAGGCGAAAACCGAACTGTTCAAGGACAATCCACAAACTTATCCACAGCTTTTGTGGATAACAGTCTTGGCCCGCAATTTGCCTGCCGGAACGAAGCCCCGTGTGAACCATTGGCGTGCATCAGGGACCGGCAGGATGCGACACTTCGTGGTCACCCGAAGTACGGCGCGCAGTGCGGCGCAACAAGTTGCCTGCGGTCGGGCGTTTGGCTAAAGTGCGCGCCTGATGCCGGCCCCGGTGTCGTTTATGGTTCGCGGTCGACGCAGCGTTGCGCGCAACCGCTAGGAGAGTCGATTTGTTCGCCATCATCCAGGCCGCAGGCTGGCCGATCTACCCGCTCCTGCTGGCCTCGATCATCGCGGTCGCGCTGATCATCGAGCGGTCCCTGAGCCTGCGCGCCATCAAGATCGTGCCGCCCGCGCTGCTCGAGCAGGTCGTGACGGTGTACCAGCGGCAGGGCGTGACGCCCGACGTGCTCGACAAGCTCGCCAAGGATTCGCCGCTGGGCCAGGTGCTCTCCGCGGGACTGCGCAACGTGCAGAGCCCGCGTGAGGTCATGAAGGAGGCGATCGAGGAAGCCGGCGGCAGCGCGGCCCACGACCTCGAGCGTTTCCTCACCACGCTCGGCACGATCGCGTCGGCCGCGCCGCTGCTGGGCCTCTTCGGCACGGTGATCGGCATGATCGAGATCTTCGGTTCGCAGGGCCCCACCGGCACCAACCCGCAGCAACTGGCGCAGGGCATCTCGATCGCGCTCTACAACACGGCGTTCGGCATCGGCATCGCGGTCCCCTCGATCATCTTCTACCGCCACTTCCGCGCCAAGGTCGACGGGTTCGTGGTCGACATGGAACGCTCCGCGGCCAAGCTCGTCGACATCGTGCACGGCGAGCGGTCCGACTACCAGGGCAAGCCGGCGAAATGAGGTTCCGCCCGGGCCGCACCAGGGAGGAGCCGGAGATCAACCTGGTCCCCCTGATCGACGTGATGATGGTGATCCTGATCTTCCTGATGATCACCACCACCTATTCGAAGTACACCGAGCTGCAGATCAACCTGCCGACCGCGGACGCCGAGAAGCAGCTCGAGCGCCCCAACGAGATCGCGGTGCTCGTGAACGCCACGGGGCAGTACGTGATCGACAGGGCGCCGTCCTCGTTCTCCACGATCGCGGCGCTCGCCAACGACCTGCGCCGCGCCGGCGGCGAGCGCAAGGACCCCGTCATCGTGATCAGCGCCGACGCGCTCGCCTCGCACCAGTCGGTGGTGCGCGTCATGGAGGCCGCGCGGGTGGCGGGGTACGCACAGATCACGTTCACCACGCAGGCCACCGCGAAGTAGCCGGGCGCCCGGCTCGCAACTGGGTCCAGCCGCCATCGCCTTCGAATCCCTCGCCAAGCACTGGTACGGCCCCGGCGCCCCGGCCTGGCCGCTGGTGGCCTTGTCGTTTGCCTTCTCCGTCGCCGTGGCGGCGCGCCGGGCGCTCTACCGCATCGGTGTGCTGCGTACCGAGCGCATCGGCATCCCCGTCGTGGTGGTGGGCAACATCACGGCGGGCGGCAGCGGGAAGACGCCCCTTGTGCTCTGGGTGGCGCAGGCCCTCGCGGCGCAGGGCTGGCGGCCCGGCATCGTCAGCCGTGGGTATGGCGGGCGGCTCGCCGCACTGCGCGAACCGCCGGTCGAGGTGGGGATCGCCGCGGATCCGGCACTGGTCGGTGACGAGCCGTTGCTGCTCGCACGCAGGGCCGGGTGCCCGGTGTGGGTGGGCGCGGATCGCGTTGCCGCATGCCGGGGCCTGCGCACCCACCATCCCGAATGCGACGTGCTGGTCCTCGACGACGGCTTGCAGCACTACCGGCTTGCGCGCGACTTCGAGATCGCCGTCGTCGACGCGCGCGGCCTGGGCAATGGCCAGCTGTTTCCCGCGGGTCCGCTGCGCGAACCCGCGTCGCGCCTGGCGTCGGTCGATGCGGTGGTGTGCAACGGCTCATCGGCCATCGCCGGCCTCGCAATGCGCCTGCGCGGGGACCGGTTCGTGCGCCTGGCCGGGGGCGGCGCCGGTGCGGAAGCCGCGGCGCTCGGCTCGAAGCGTGTGCATGCGGTCGCCGGCATCGGCGACCCGCAGCGCTTCTTCCGCCACCTGGAGGCGCTCGGACTCGAGGTGGTGGCTCACGGCTTTCCCGACCACCACGCGTTCGCTGCCGCGGACCTCGAGTTCGGTGACGACCTGCCGGTCGTGATGACCGAGAAGGACGCGGTAAAATGTGCGCGTTTCGCCCAGCCGCGGTTCTGGATGCTGCCGGTGGACGCGGAACCCGATCCCGCACTGGGTTTGCTCATCCGGGAAAAACTTTCCACAAGGACCGCCGGTGGACCCCAAGCTGCTTGAAATCCTCGTCTGCCCGATCTGCAAGGGCCCGCTCGTGCACAGGCGCGAGGCGAAGGAACTCGTCTGCAAGGCCGACCGCCTCGCATTCCCGATCCGCGACGACATCCCCGTGATGCTCGAGGAGGACGCGCGCAAGCTCGATCCGCTGGAAGAGGTCGCGTGACCGCTTTCACGGTCGTGATCCCGGCCCGCTACGCGTCCAGCCGGTTCCCAGGCAAGGCGCTGGCCGACATCTCCGGCAAGCCGATGGTGGTGCGGGTCGCGGAAAGGGCCGTCCTGAGCGGGGCGAAAGCGGTGTATGTCGCCACCGACGACGAGCGGATCGCCGATGCCGTGCGGACGCACGGCATCGAGCCGCTCGCCACGCGTGCCGACCACGCCACGGGCACGGACCGCATCGCCGAGGCGGTGGCCAGCCTGGGCCTCGATGGCGACGAGGTCGTCGTGAACGTGCAGGGAGACGAGCCCCTGATCGATCCCGTCCTCGTGGGACAGGTGGCCGAGGCGCTGGCCCGGGCCGAAGACGCCGTGGTGTCCACCGCCTGCCACCCGATCCGCGATGCGAATGAGGTGTTCAACCCGAACGTAGTGAAAGTCGTTCTCGATGCCCGCGGCCGGGCGCTGTACTTCAGCCGCGCGCCCATCCCCTATGCGCGCGACGCCTGGGCGGGCGGCCGCGGGGATGCGCCCGCAGGGCTGCCCTGCTACCGCCACATAGGGATCTACGGCTATCGCGCAGGGTTCCTCGCGAAATATTCGGGCCTCGCCCCCAGCCCGCTGGAGGGGTTCGAGGCGCTGGAGCAGTTGCGCGTGCTGTGGCACGGCTACAGGATCGCGGTCGCAATCAGCGAAACCGCCGCGCCGCCCGGGGTAGACACGCCCGAGGATCTCGAGAAAGTGCGTAAACTCGGGGCTGGCTCGCGATAACCAAACAACAATAACGATACGGTTGATTCAGGGAGGAACGGATGCGACTCATACTGCTCGGCCCGCCGGGCGCCGGCAAGGGAACCCAGGCCACGTTCATCAAGGGGAAATTCGGCATCCCGCAGATCTCCACTGGCGACATGCTGCGCGCCGCGGTCAAGGCCGGCACGCCGCTCGGCCTCGCGGCGAAGAAAGTGATGGACTCCGGGGCGCTGGTGTCGGACGACATCATCATCGGCCTGGTGCAGGAGAGGCTGAAGGACAAGGACTGCGCCAACGGCTACCTGTTCGACGGCTTCCCGCGCACCATCCCGCAGGCCGACGCGATGAAGGCGGCCGGCGTGGCGCTCGACTACGTGCTCGAGATCGACGTGCCGGACGAGGACATCGTGCTGCGCATGAGCGGCCGGCGTGTGCACCTCGCCTCGGGCCGCACCTACCACCTCAAGTTCAACCCGCCGAAGGCCGAAGGCAAGGATGACGTCACGGGCGAGCCGCTGGTCCAGCGCGCGGACGACAGCGAGGAAACCGTCAAGAAGCGCCTCGAGGTCTACCACTCGCAGACCAAGGCCCTCGTGGACTACTACACGAAGTGGTCCAACGCCGGCGACGCCGCCGCGCCGAAGTACCGGATGATCTCCGGCGTAGGCGCCGTGGATGCGATCAAGGCACGGGCTTTCGCCGCGCTGGGGTAGCCCAACAGTCTGATTCCCTGCTAGAATCCCTGACTTTCCTGCGGGCCTCCCAGCCCGCGCATACGTCAGAAAAAAGGGGACTTAGGTATGGAACAGATCGTCTTCGCGCTCGTTTGCGCGGCCATCGCCATCGGGTACGGCGCAATCTCCGCCAAGTGGATCGTCTCGCTGCCCGCGGGCAATGAGCGCATGCAGGAGATCGCGGCGGCCATCCAGCAGGGCGCCAAGGCCTACCTGAACCGCCAGTACACGACGATCGCCGTGGCCGGCGTCGTCCTGTTCCTGGTCATCGGCTTCGTGCCGGGCCTGGGCTGGTCCACCGCCGTGGGCTTCGCGCTGGGCGCGATCCTTTCGGGCGCGGCCGGCTACATCGGCATGAACGTCTCTGTGCGCGCCAACGTGCGCACCGCGCAGGCGGCCACGCAGGGCATAGACGCGGCGCTGAACGTGGCCTTCCGCGGCGGTGCCATCACCGGCATGCTGGTCGTGGGCCTGGGGCTCCTCGGCGTGGCGGGTTTTTACGCGGTACTGATGAACTCCGCGCCGCACGGCCTGGGCAAGACCGTCGACCTGCACACCGTCCTGCAGCCGCTCATCGGCCTCGCGTTCGGCTCCTCGCTGATCTCGATCTTCGCGCGCCTTGGCGGCGGCATCTTCACCAAGGGCGCCGACGTCGGCGCCGACCTGGTGGGCAAGGTCGAAGCCGGCATCCCGGAAGACGACCCGCGCAACCCCGCAGTGATCGCGGACAACGTCGGCGACAACGTCGGCGACTGCGCCGGCATGGCGGCGGACCTGTTCGAGACCTACGCGGTCACGCTGATCGCCACGATGCTCCTCGGCGCGCTGATGGTGAAGGGCGCCGAGACGCAGGCCGTCCTCTACCCGCTCGTGCTCGGCGGCTTCTCGATCGTCGCCTCGATCATCGGCTGCTACATGGTCAAGCACAAGGAAGGCTCCAAGATCATGAACGCGCTGTACCGCGGCCTGATCGTCGCCGGCGTGCTCGCGCTGATCGCCTTCTACCCGCTGACCGCCTGGGTGTTCGGCGGCACCGAGTACGCGGCGCAGGGCGGCGTGATGAAGCTGTACCTGTCGGCGGTGGTGGGCCTGGTGCTGACCGGCGCGCTGGTCTGGATCACCGAGTACTACACCGGCACCGAGTACTACCCGGTCCGCTACGTCGCCGAGGCCTCGACCACCGGGCATGGCACGAACATCATCGCCGGCATCGCCGTGTCGATGCGCTCCACCGCCTGGCCGGTGCTGTGCGTCTGCATCGCGATCTACGCCTCCTACACGCTCGGCGGCCTGTACGGGATCGCGATCGCCGCGACCTCGATGCTCTCGATGGCAGGCATCATCGTTGCGCTCGACGCCTACGGCCCGATCACCGACAACGCCGGCGGCATCGCCGAGATGTCCAAGCTCCCCGAGTCGGTGCGTGCCGTGACCGACCCGCTGGACGCCGTGGGCAACACCACCAAGGCCGTGACCAAGGGCTACGCGATCGGTTCGGCCGGCCTCGCCGCACTGGTCCTGTTCGCCGACTTCACGCACGCCCTGGACCACGCCGGCAAGACGACTGCGTTCAGCCTGTCGGAGCCGGCCGTGATCATCGGCCTGTTCGTCGGCGGCCTGATCCCGTTCCTGTTCGGTGCGATGGCGATGGAAGCCGTGGGCCGCGCCGCGGGCTCGGTGGTGGTGGAAGTGCGCCGCCAGTTCAAGGAAATCGCCGGCATCATGGAAGGCACCGCCAAACCCGAGTACGGCACGGCGGTCGACATGCTGACCAAGGCCGCGATCAAGGAAATGATGATCCCCTCGCTGCTGCCGGTGCTGACCCCGGTGGTGTTGGCCGTCGTGATGCGCCTGCTGATGGGTGCGGAAGCGGCGCGCATGGCGATCGGCGGCATGCTGATGGGCACGATCGTGACGGGCCTCTTCGTCGCGATCTCGATGTGCACGGGTGGCGGCGCGTGGGACAACGCCAAGAAGTACATCGAGGAAGGCAATTTCGGCGGCAAGGGTTCCGAGGCGCACAAGGCCGCGGTGACCGGCGACACGGTGGGCGATCCCTACAAGGACACCGCCGGGCCCGCGATCAACCCGCTGATCAAGATCATCAACATCGTGGCGCTGCTGCTGGTTCCGCTGCTCTAAGCACACGGTGGTGGACGACGGGAAGGGCGGCTCGGTGAGCCGCCCTTTTTATTTGGCCCTGTGCGGCTGCGTGGCCCTCGCGGTCGCGATGGGCATCGGGCGGTTCGCGTTCACGCCGCTGCTGCCGCTGATGCAGGCCGACGCCGGGCTCACGCTCACCGGCGGCAGCTGGCTGGCGTTCTCCAACTACCTCGGCTACCTGCTCGGCGCGCTGGCAACCGTCTGGCTGCGGGCGGCGCCGCATGCGATGGTGCGCGGCGGCCTGGTCGCGACCGGGGGGCTGACGCTGGCCGTCGGCCTCGTGCACGGGTTCGCGGAGTGGTGGGTATTGCGCTTCGCGAGCGGTGTCGCCAGCGCAATGGTGCTGGTGTACGCGTCCGCGCTCACGCTCGAGGGCCTCGCCATGCACGGCGCGACGCGGTTGTTCGGCTTCGTGTTCAGCGGCGTGGGGGCGGGGATCGCGCTGACGGGCCTCGCCTGCGTCGCGTTGTCCGCGACGGGGCTCGGGTCGGCGGCGATCTGGGTGGCCTTCGGCATGGCCGCGCTCGTGGCGAGCGCCGCGGTCTGGCCCGCGTTTGCGCGCGTGTCGGAGCACGGTGTCGCGCATGCCCCGCAACGTCGCGCGGCCGACGGCGGCGGCACGTGGGACGCGCGTGCGTGGACGCTGATCGTCGCGTATGGCCTCTACGGGTTCGGCTACATCATCCCCGGCACGTTCCTGCCGGTCATCGCGCGCGACCTCCTTGGCGGCACGGTCCTGTCCGGCGCGTTCTGGCCTCTCTTCGGCGCGGCCGGGTTCGCCGGCAGCCTGCTGGCCGGGCGGGTAGGCGACGCACAGTTACGATTCGCGCTGGTGACCTGCTTCCTGCTCGAGGGGCTCGGCGTGGCGCTCCCGGTGGTCCTGCCCAACGCCGCTGGACTCGCCGCGGGCAGCCTGTTGCTCGGCGTGCCGTTCGTCGCGATCACGATGCTGACGCTGCGCGAGGCGCGCCTGATGGCGGACGCGAGGCATTTCGCCGCCGCGCCGCTGATGGGTGCGTTGACCGCGTCCTTCGGCCTCGGCCAGCTGGCCGGGCCGCCGTTCGCCGGCTACATGGTCGCGTGGCTCGGCGGGTTCGGCCCCGCGCTGGTCGTCGCTTCGCTCGGCCTGGCCTCGGGCGGCATCGCATTGTGGATAATGCGTCGATGAGGTCGTTGCTCCACCTGCTGCTGGCCCTCGCCCCGTGCGTTTCGCTTGCGCAGGGCCTCCTGAATCCAGAGGGGGACACCGGCTACGAAGCAAAGCGGGCCGTCGTTTCCTCGCGCTTCATGGTCGTCGCGGCGAACCCGATGGCGGTCGAAGCGGGGGTCGCGGTCCTGCGCGAGGGCGGCAGCGCGGTGGACGCAGCGATCGCGGTGCAGATGGTCCTCGGGCTGGTCGAGCCGCAGTCCTCCGGGATCGGCGGCGGCCTGTTCCTGCTGCACTGGGACGAGACTGCGCGCGCGGTGAAGAGTTACGACGGGCGCGAGACCGCGCCGGCGGCCGCCAGGCCGCTGCGCTTCGCCGACTCGCTGGGGCGCCCGATGGACCGCTACGAGGCGATCGCGAGCGGCCTTGCGGTCGGCACGCCGGGCGCGCTTCGCGCACTCGAACTCGCGCACCGCCGCCACGGCCGGCTGCCCTGGGCGCGCCTCTTCCAACCCGCGATTGCCCTCGCGCAGGACGGTTTCCCGATGCCGCGCAGGCTCGGCCTGCTGCTCGCCCGCGAACGTTACCTGCCGGACGACCCTGCGGCGCGGGCGCTGTACTACGCACCCGATGGCAAGCCGCTTGCGGCGGGTGCGCGCATCGTCAACGCGGCGTACGCAAGAACGCTGGCCGCCATCGCTGAATCGGGGGCCGACGCCTTCTATCATGGTCCGGTCGCGGCCGGCATCGTTGCGGCCGTTCGTGGCCACAGGCGCCCCGGCGACCTCACGGAGGACGACCTCGCTCGCTATGCCGCCGTGGAGCGCGAGCCCGTATGCGGCGCGTACCGGGGCAGGCGCGTGTGCGGCATGGGGCCGCCCAGTTCGGGCGGCGTAACCGTGCTGGAACTGCTCGGCCTCCTGGAGCGCGCCGGGTTCGGCGGCGCGGCGCCGGGCTCCGAACTCGCGCTGCACCTCTTTGCCGAAGCGGGGCGCCTCGCCTATGCAGACCGCCTGCGCTATATCGCCGACCCGGCGTTCGTGCCGCAGCCCATCGGGGGCCTGCTCGACCCGGCCTACCTCGATGCGCGCGCAAGGCTGATCGGCGAGCGCGCCATGGGTCCCGCGCGGGCCGGCCGGCCGCGGGGCGCGCTGGCGCTCGCGGATGTGCCCGAGACGGAACTCGCGGGCACGAGCCACATCTCCATCGTCGACGCTGCAGGCAACGCGGTGGCCATGACGACGACGATCGAGAACCAGTTCGGCAGCCGCATCATGGTGCGCGGGTTCCTGCTCAACAACCAGATGACCGACTTCGCATTCTCGCCCGAGCAGGAGGGGCGTCCCGCGGCCAACCGCGTGGAGCCGGGCAAACGCCCGCGCAGCTCGATGGCGCCGACCTTCGTATTCGACCGCGACGGACGCCTGCAACTGGTTGCGGGCTCCCCCGGCGGGCCGGCGATCATCAACTACGTGGCCAAGGCCCTGGTCGGCCTGCTCGACTGGGGGCTCGATGCGCAGGCCGCCGTGTCGCTGCCCAATTTCGGCGCGGCTTACGGGCCCACCGTCATCGAACGTGGCACGGCTTTCGAGGACCTCGCCGAGGCCCTCGAGAAGCGCGGCCACACGCTCAACTTTTCCGCCCAGACCAGCGGCCTGCACGTGATCGAACGGATCCCGGGCGGCTGGCGCGGCGGCGCGGACCCGCGGCGCGAAGGCGTCGCGCGCGGCGAATGAACCCATCCACCATCAAAGGAGTTCCCCGATGCCCAGCCAGCTGAACGTGTTCGGCGAACCGATCGAGGCGTGCAGCAGCCGCCCGATGACCGGCTTCTACCGCAACGGCTGCTGCGACACCGGGCCGGACGACCTTGGCGTGCATTCGGTGTGCGTGCGCGTCACGGCCGAGTTCCTGGAGTACTCACGCTCGCGCGGCAACGACCTCTCCACGCCGATGCCGGCCTATGGGTTCGCGGGCCTCAGGCCCGGCGACTGCTGGTGCCTGTGCGCCGAGCGCTGGAAGGAGGCGCTCGCCGACGGCATGGCGCCGCCGGTGAAGCTCGCGGGCACGCATGCGAAGACGCTCGAGTACGTGTCGCTCGACGCGCTGAAGGAATACGCGGTCGACCTTTCCTAGAGCGCCTGCGCGATCCCGCGCACCGCGTCGGGGACCGGGAGCGTGGCGTCGACCTCCAGCGCGTCTGCGGGAGGCTCGAGCGTGTCGAACTGGCTGCGCAGGAGGGAGGCCGGCATGTACTTGTGCCGGCGTGTTTCCATGCGCGTGAGGATGGCGTCGAAGGATCCGTTCAGGAACACCAGCCGGGCCGCCTGCAGCCCGGCCATCAATTGCGTCCGGTAGGCCTGCTTGAGCGCGGAGCAGGCGAGCACGGCGCTCGCGCCTGCGGCGTCGCGCAGGCGGAGTTCGGTGTTGAGCCGTTCGAGCCACGGCCAGCGGTCTGCGTCCGTGAGCGGCGTGTCGGCCGCCATCTTCGCGACATTCGCGGGTGGGTGGAAGTCGTCGGCGTCGAGGAAATCCCAGCCTTTCTCCGCGGCGAGCGCCGCGCCGACGGTGGTCTTGCCGGCGCCCGACACGCCCATGACCACGACGATCATCTCTGCCGGGTCACCGGGTGACCGCCGAACTTCGCGCGCATCATCGCGAGGAGCTTCCTCGCGAAGTCCGAGCGGCCCTGGCTGGAGAAGCGGCTCATCAGTGCCATCGTGATCACCGGGGCCGGGGTGCCCTGCTCGATCGATTCGAGCGCCGTCCAGCGGCCCTCCCCGGAATCCGCCACCACCGGCGCGATCGCCGCGAGGTTTTCGTCCTCGGCGAGCACTTCGGTAGTAAGGTCGAGCAGCCACGAGCGCACCACGCTGCCGTGGCGCCAGGTCTCGGCGAGGCGCGCGAGGTCGATGTCGAATTCCTTGCGGCCGGCCAGCAGCGCGAAGCCCTCGCCGAAGGCCTGCATCATCCCGTACTCGATGCCGTTGTGGATCATCTTGGAAAAATGCCCGGCGCCGCTCGGCCCGCAGTGCAGCCACCCGGTCTCGGGACCCGGCGCGAGGATGCGCGCGTAGGGCTCGAAGCGCTCGATGGCCTTCGGCGTGCCGCCCAGCATCAGGCAGTAGCCGTTGGCGAGGCCGTGGACGCCGCCCGAGACACCGGCGTCGACGAAGCGAAAGCCCCGCTGCGAAAGCTCCAGCGCCCGGCCCATGGAATCCTTGTAGTACGAGTTGCCGCCGTCCACCAGGGTGTCGCCGTTCGAGAGCAGCGGCATCAGGTGGGCGAAGGCATCCCGCGTCGCGTCCCCGGCGGGAAGCATGACGAGGACGACGCGCTCGCCGGTCAGCAGCACCGCGAGGTCGGCCAGGCCGTCGGCGCATTCCACGCCGGGTTCGTTCGCCAGTTCGGCGCAACGGGCCTTTTCCCGGTCCCAGGCGACCACGCGCACGCCCCCGCGGGCAAGGCGGCGCGCCATGTTCGAGCCCATGCGGCCCAGTCCAATGATTCCTATTTCCATGCTGCCTCCAGAGCGAAACCCATTCTATAATCCGCGCACAACTAAAAGGAGGAGACTTCATGGGAATGTCGTTGAAATACATGCGTGTCCTGGCGGCTTTTTCGCTCGGTGCGGTGTCCGCGATGGCCGCCGCGCAGTACCCCAACAAGCCGATCAAGCTGATCGTGCCCTTCCCCGCGGGCTCCGCGACCGACACGGTCGCTCGGATCCTCGGGCAGTCGGTGTCGACCGCGATCGGCCAGACGGTGGTGGTCGAGAACAAGGCCGGCGCCGACGGATCGATCGCCGGAGCCGAGACGGCCAAGGCCGCGCCGGACGGTTACACGCTGCTGCTCGCCACCAACAGCCCGATGGCGGTGGCGCCCGCAATGAGGAAAGTCCCGCCCTACGACCCGGTCGCCGACTTCACGCCGATCACGGACGTGGGCCGCTACACGTTCTTCCTTTTCGCGAACGCCGGCCTGCCGCAGAAGACGCTCGGCGAACTGATCGCGTACGCCAAGGCCAACCCCGGCAAGCTCGCCTACGCCACCGGCAACACGACGGGCATCGTCTCGTTCGCGCAGTTCAGCGCGCTCGCCGGGATCCAGATGCTGCACGTCCCCTACAAGGGCGAGCCCGCGGCGATCACCGACCTGATCGCCGGCCGCGTGCAGTTGATCTTCGCCACGCCGACCACGGGCCTCGCGCACGTCAAGGACGGCAAGCTTCGCGCAGTGGTGACCTCCCTCAAGCAGCGTTCGCCGATCCTGCCGGACGTGCCCACGATCGCCGAAGCCGGCATGCCCAAGTTCTCGATCCTGTCGTGGGCCGCGCTGTACGGCCCGGCGAAGATGCCGAAGGACATCGTCGAGCGGCTGAACAAGGAGTTCGTCGCGGCAATGAAGCGGCCCGACGTGATGGCCGCGATGGACAAGCAGGCGTTCATCCTGAACCCGTCGACGCCCGAGGACCTGGGGACGTTCACGAAGGAGCAGTACGAGGACTACAAGCGCATCCTGCGCGAAGCCGGCATCCAGCCCGAATAACGGGGAGGCCGAATCGAGTGAGCAGCATCGCCTGGACGGCAGTCAAGCGTCTCTTCAACGTACCGGCGCTGCTGGACCACGTCGCGAAAGTCAGGCAGGCCCGGGTCGACGGCAGCGTCGACCCGGAGCTGGACCTCTACACCGAGATCTTCCGCAACGACTTCCTGCACGCGGGGTATTTCGACCCGATCCCGGACGACCCGGAAAAGGTGAGTTTTCATTCGCTGAAGGCGGCGATGCGCGCCTATGCCGAGTTGCTCGTGGCGCGCGTGGCGCCGGGGCAGAAGGTGCTGGACCTGGGCTGCGGCACCGGCGGGCTGCTCGCGATGCTGAAGGCCGCCGGCACCGAGCCCACCGGCCTCACGCCCAACCCGGGGCATGCCGCGCACATCGAGAAGTCCCAGCCGGGGATGCCCGTCATCGTCAGCGGCTTCGAGTCGCTCGACATGGGACAACACGGCGGCAGGTTCGACGTGGTGATCTGCTCGGAGTCCTTCCACAACGTGCCGCTGGAAGTCGGCGTGAAGAACGTCAAGGCGGTCCTCAAGCCCGGCGGCAAGTGGGTCATCATCGACTACTACCGCACCCGCATCCCGGCCTACAACCGCTCGGGCCACCCGATGCAGGCTTTCCGCGACGCGGTGGCGAAGAACGGGTTCACGCTCTCCGAGGAGATCGACGTCACCGACAACACCACGCCGTCGCTCGCGTTCTTCCATGCGTGGTCCTCGCGCATCGCGCTGCCGATGGTGGATTTCGCCGCCGAGCGCTACTTCATGAAGCACCCGGTCCTGGGCTACCTCTTCGGCGACGAGTTCGCCGCGCGTCGTGGCCGGGTGAAGCTCGACGCGCTCGACCCGCAGGTGTTCGCGCGCGACAAGCGCTACCTGCTGCAGACCTTTACTGCATAAAGTCGAACTTTAGCCAGGCAAAGCCCATGGCTGTGGCGGCCTATACGGCAGTTATCGTTGCAATTCTGACAACATGAGCCTGCGCGTCGCGATCGTCGGGGGCGGACTCGGCGGGCTCGCCGCCGCGCTGTTCCTCAGGCGGGCGGGCGTGGACGCCACGGTCTACGAACAGTCTTCCGAACTGCGCGAGGTCGGCGCCGGGATCGTCGTCTCCCCGAACATGGTGCGGCCGCTCGTCCGGCTGGGGCTGGCCGGGAGGCTCGAAGCTTTCGCCGTCCGGCTGGAGGCCGCGTGGGAGTTCCGCCGCTGGCAGGACGGGCGGGTGCTTTCGGTACAGCCGATGGGGGCGGCGTGCCGTGAGTTGTACGACGCGGACTGCTTTGTGGCGCACCGGGCGGACCTGCACGCGATGTTTCGCGAGGCCTTGCCTGCGGACGCGCTGGTCCTCGACCAGCGTTGCGTGGGGGTGGAGCAGGACGGGCAGGGCGTGTCGATCGCCTTGGAGAGCCGCGCCGGGCGGCGCACCACTGTTCGGGCGGATGCGGTCATTGCCGCCGACGGTATTCATTCCACGCTCCGTCCCTTTGTTGTCCCTGTCGCGGACGCGCAGCACGAGCCGCGTTTCTCCGGCCTGTGCGCGTTCCGCTGCCTCGTGCCGGCCGCCGCGGCGCCGGAGATGGCTCTGCGGCCGGTGCAGACCCTCTGGCTCGGGCCGGGGCACCACTTCGTCCACTACCCGATCTCGGCCGGGCGTTACGTCAACGTCGTCGCCATGGCGCCGGCCGGCGAGTGGCGGACGGAATCGTGGAACAGCGAGGGCCGCGTGGAGGACCTGGCGCGGGAGTTCGAAGGCTGGGATCCGCGCGTGGCGCAGTTGATCGCCTCGGCCACCGACACCAAGCGCTGGGCGCTCTACGACCGGGAGCCGCTGTCGCAGTGGGTGAACGGGCGCGTGGCGCTGCTGGGCGATGCCGCGCACGCGATGCTGCCTTTCTTCGGCCAGGGCGCGGCGCAGGCGGTGGAGGATGCTGAGGCGCTGGCGGGGTGCCTGGCGGGCGTTGATCCGGTCTCTGTGCAAGAAGCGCTGATGCGCTACCAGGGCGTGCGCTTGCCGAGGGCCGGCAAGGTGCAACTCATGAGCCGTGGGCGGGAGGTGCAGAACCACCTGCCCGACGGGCCGGAGCAGAAGGCACGGGATGCGGGGTTCGCCAAGGGCGATCCGCTGCGTCAGAGTGCTTGGCTATATGACTACGATGCGCATTCTGCTTGAACAACGGTTCGCACCGACCTTTGACAGGATGACGGCATGATCGTGAACGCTTGGATGGGTCAGCGCTATGCCGCCTGTGGGCGTGTGCTCCTGCTCCTCGAGTCGACCTACGGTGAACCCAGCGCAACGCAGCATGGCGACGTTCTGGCGTGGGCGGAAGGCGGTATGGACCGGACGTTCTCGCGCCTGCATCGGGCCTGCGCTGAGCCAGAAGAGTCGCGGCTCGATTTTTTCAACCGTTTTGCTTGCATGAATATGGTGCCGGAGCCTCTCGGTAAGAGCAATGCGATCAAAGTCAACGACAGGCAGCTTCGAGCCGGAGCGGCCACTCTAGCAAAGCGCTTAAAAGTACTACGTCCACGAGCGGTTTGGGTCGCGACTAAGCGCGCTGCTCCGTTCGCGGTGCCCGTTATTGAGTCTTTTGGTGCACTCGCCATTGTTACGGCTCATCCGCTTTATCACGTAAATATCACGACGCTGAGTTACGCGCTGCGCTTGCGGAGGCGAATCTCGGCTAGGCCTCCGCAATCTGCGCACTGGTCAGTAAAAGTTTCGCATGATCCGCGACTGGGCGATTGCCCACTTCCGGTCGGAAACGCGTATCCGGACAAGCAGGATCGCTCCCATGAATAATTCTTGATAGAGTACTCAACCGAAAAGCCTTCCGGGGTCCTCTGTGGGCATCGTGCTCGTCTCGAAAGAAGGTCAGATCCTCCTTCCCGTTGCGGTCAGGAAAGCACTCGGGTTGACACCGGGGATGCGGGTCGAAGTACGGGTGGAAGGCAAGTGCGCGCGCATCACGCCTACGCCGGCTGGGCACACGGTGAAGCTTGCCGAGATCCAGTCCATTCTCAAGTATTCCGGACCGAAGCTACTGGTGAAGGATATGCGAGTCACGGAGAGCAAGGACTGACCGGGCATCCGTAGTCATATTCCCAATCCGCCTCCGCTCGCTGGGTTGCGCGCCGGGTGGCACTAGGAGTAGGCTGACCGGATGGAAGATTTATCCATTTCGCGTGATCCGGATGTCATGGGCGGCACACCGGTATTCTCCGGAACGCGGGTACCTGTCCAGACGCTGCTCGACTATCTTCAAGCCGGTGACTCCATCGACGAGTTCCTGGCGGGCTTTCCCACGGTTAGCCGTACGCAGGTGGTTGATTTTCTCGAGCAAGCCAAGGATCGTCTGGTAGCCACGACATCTTGAGAATTCTGCTGGACGAGTGCGTCGATCGGCGGCTGGCCCGCGATATTGCCGGTCATCAAGTCAGGACCGCACACGAAATGGGCTGGGCCACGATCAAGAACGGGGCATTGCTTGCGCTGGCCGAGAAGGAATTTGATGTCTTCCTGACAGTCGACCGCAATCTTTCCTTCCAGCAGCATCTCCCCAGGTTTGCAATTGCGGTTGTTGTATTTCGCGCAATTTCAAACCGCCTGTCTGACCTTCAGCCGCTCGTACCCAAACTGCTGGAGTTGATTTCGGACATTGAACCGGGAAAGGTCACATACATAGAGAAGTAGCAATTGAGGCAACCCCCATGACCGAAAGACTTTCAGGCAAGGTTGCCATCATCACCGGCGGCGGCGACGGCATCGGCGCAGCGACCGCGATCCGCTTCGCGAAGGAAGGCGCCACGGTCTTGGTTGCCGACAAGGACGTGGCCAATGCGCACGCCGTGTGCGCGGAGATCGTCGCGGCGGGCGGGAAAGCCGCGGCGTGCCGTGCCGACATCAGCAACCTCAAGGACATCCAGGCGATGCTCGCCTTCACCCTCAAGACCTTCGGCCCGGCGGAGATCCTGGTCAACAACGCAGGCATCGGCTCGCAGAAGCATTTCCTCGAGACCCCGCTCGAGATGCTGGACAGCATGCTGGACGTGAACGTGAAGGGCACGTTCATGTGCGCGCAGGAGGTGGCGCGCGAGATGGTGAAACTCGGCCGCGGCGCGATCGTGAACGTGTCGTCGCACTCGAGCCTGCTCGGCAGCACCGGTCGATCGGCGTATGCGGCTTCCAAAGGCGGCATCGACGCGATGACGCGCGTGATGGCCGTGGACCTCGCGCAGTCCGGCATCCGGGTGAATTCGATCGCGCCCGGTCCCATCGACACGCCGCGCATCCGCAAGCAGCACAACGAGGAGCGCAGCCAGGCCTGGCTGCGGGCCGTGCCGCTGGGGCGGATCGGCGAGCCGGAAGAGATTGCGTCGGTCGCCGCGTTCCTCGCCTCGGACGACGCGAGCTACGTCACGGGCCAGACGATCGCGGTGGACGGCGGCTTCACCATCGCGGGTTTGCGGGTCAGGAACCTGGAGCCGCGAAGCTAGCCGGATCGTCAGTTCTTGACGTGGTACCCCGTCTTGAAGATCCACCACACCGCCGCGAGGCAGGCGAAAAGGAAGAACGCGATCATCGCCGCGCTGGTCCCCACGCCCACGTCGGCCAGCTCGTAGAAGCTCCAGCGAAATCCGCTCACAAGGTACAGGACGGGATTCGCCAGCGACACCGACTGCCAGAACGGCGGCAGCATGTTGACCGAGTAGAAGCTCCCCCCGAGGAACACCAGCGGCGTGATGACCAGCAGCGGGATGATCTGCAGCTTCTCGAAGTTGTCCGCCCAGACGCCGATGATGAAGCCGAACAGGCTGAAGGTGACCGCGGTCAGCACCAGCACCGTCAGCATCCAGAAGGGGTGCGCGATGCTGAGCGGAACGAACAGGCTTGCGGTGGCGAGGATGATGAGGCCGAGCAGGATCGACTTGGTCGCGGCCGCGCCGACGTACCCCAGGGTGATTTCCACGAACGACAGCGGCGCCGACAGCAGCTCGTAGATCGTCCCGGTGAACTTGGGGAAGAAGATGCCGAACGACGCGTTCGACACGCTCTGGGTGAGCAGGGACAGCATGATCAGGCCCGGCACGATGAACGAGCCGTAGGCCACGCCCTCGATCTCCGGGATGCGCGAGCCGATGGCCGACCCGAACACCACGAAGTAGAGCGACGTGGAAATGACCGGCGAGACGATGCTCTGGAACAGCGTGCGCCAGGTGCGCGCCATCTCGAACCTGTAGATCGCCTTGACGGCATGGAAGTTCATGCGGGCGCCTTCACGAGGGTGACGAAGATGTCCTCGAGCGAGCTCTGCTCGGTCTTGAGGTCGGTGAACTGGATGCCCGCGTGGGCAAGTTCGGCGAGCAGTTCGGAGATGCCCGTGGACTCGCCCTTCGCGTCGTAAGTGTAGGTCAGCCGCAGGCCCCTCGCGGACAGC
Organism: Burkholderiales bacterium; assembly: GCA_965279075.1. Lineage (GTDB taxonomy): Bacteria > Pseudomonadota > Gammaproteobacteria > Burkholderiales > SG8-39 > SZAS-79. The sequence goes on from CBDIHI010000012.1 coordinate 822,680, forward strand.
TCTAGCCCGTAGGCCGCCAGCGAGGCCGGCACCTCGGCGAGGGGCGCCTGCAGTTCCATGATCAGCTGCTTGGTGCCGAGCTTCTGCATCAGCGCGGCCTTGTCCTCGACCAGCACGATGCGGCCCTTGTTGATGACGCCGATGCGGTCGGCGATGGCCTCGGCTTCCTCGATGTAATGGGTGGTCAGGATGATGGTGACGCCCTTCTCGCGCAGCGCGTTGACGAGGCCCCACATGTCCTTCCTCAACTCCACGTCGACGCCCGCGGTGGGCTCGTCGAGGAAGAGGACCGTCGGCTCGTGGGACAGCGCCTTCGCGATCATCACCCGGCGCTTCATGCCGCCGGAGAGCTCCTTGATGCGGTTGTTGCGTTTGTCCCACAGCGTGAGGTCGCGCAGGATCTTCTCGATGAGCGCGGGGTCCGGCGCCCGGCCGAACAGCCCGCGGCTGAACGACACCGTGTCCCAGACCGTCTCGAACGCGTCGGTGGTCAGTTCCTGCGGCACGAGGCCGATCATGGCGCGCGTCACGCGGTAGTCGGCGATGATGTCGTGGCCGTCGACGCTGACCGTGCCGGTACCCGGCGTGACGATCCCGCAGATGACGCTGATGAGGGTCGTCTTGCCCGCGCCGTTGGGCCCGAGCAGGGCGAGGATCTCGCCGCGCCGGATCTCCAGGTTGACGTCGTCGAGGGCCTTGAAGCCGGTGGCATAGGTCTTCGACAGGCCGGTAACTCGGACGAATGCTGCTGGGTCGGGATTCATGGGGCGCCAGTCTACTGGATTGCAGGGTGGATAATCGGACCTTCGATCCCCTCAACTGTCGGCCCTGATCCCGAACGAAACCTGAGAAGGAAACACACCATGCCGAAGATCCTGCTGATCCAGGGCCCCAACATGAGCTACCTCGGCAAGCGCCAGCCCGAGATCTACGGCACCACCACGGCGGCCGAGCTGGACGCGATGCTGATGAAGCACGCGAAGGACAACAACTATGAGCTCGACATCTTCTACACCCACAGCGAGGCCGAGGCGATCTCCCGGCTCTACCGCGCCGTCGACGAGGAGGTGGACGGCCTGCTCATGAACCCCGCCGCCTTCCTCTTCGCGGGGTATGCGCTGCGGGATTGCCTGCGGGCGATCCCCTTCCCGTACGTGGAGGTGCACATGAGCAACATCGAGAAGCGCGGCATCCGCTCGATCCTCGCCGAGACCGGCGTGGGGATGGTGGCCGGCTTCGGCGTGCGCTCCTACGTCCTTGGTATGGAGGCGCTGCTGGGGCACCTGCAGGCGGGTTAGTCGACCTTCGCGCCGGAGTCCTTGAGGATCTTCGCGAAGCGCGGGATCTGCGACTGGATGTAGCTGCCGAACTCGGGCGCGGTGGACCCGGTCGGCTCCACGCCCAGCGTCACCATTTTCTCGCGCGTCCCCGGGTTCGAAATGGCCTTGTTGATTTCGGCATTGAGCTTTGCGACGACATCCACAGGCGTGCCCGCGGGCGCGACCGCCCCGGTGAAGCCGGTGATCTCGAAGCCGGGATAGCCGGACTCCGCGATGGTGGGCAGGTCGGGGAACAGCGCGAGGCGCTTCAGGGACGCCACGCCCAGCGGCCGCACGCGGCCCGAGCGGACTGCGCTCGCGATGGCCGAGGTCGCCTCGAAGGTCACGGGCACCTGCCCGCCGAGCAGGTCCGCGATGGCCGGGGCGCTGCCCTTGTAGGGGATGTGCACCATATCGAGCCCGGCCGCGCCCTTGAAGGTCTCCATGCCGAGGTGCTGCAGCGTGCCGTTGCCGGCCGAGGCGTACGACACCTTGCCGGGCTGGGCCTTCACTGAATCCACGAACGCCTTCAGCGTGGTGGCGGGTGACGCGGCGTTGACCACCAGCATGTACGAAGTCTTCGCCACCATCGACACCGGCGCGAAATCCTTCACCGGGTCGTAGCTGACCTTGAACAGCAGGTGGTTGGTCGTGTGATTGCTGATGACCCACAGCAGCGTGTAGCCGTCGGGCGCAGCCTTGGCCACGTATTCGGCACCGATCACGCCGCTCGCGCCGACGCGGTTGTCGACCACGATCGTCTGGCCGAGCTGCTCGCCGAGCCGGCCGGTCACGATGCGCGCGAGGTTGTCGGACGGCCCGCCCGCGGGCCAGGGCACGACCACGCGGATGGGCTTTTCCGGGAACGGGGCGGCGAGGGCGCCGGTGGCTGCGAGAAGGATGCAGGCGAGGGCGCTGCGCAGGGACGGTTTCATCGGGGGCTCCTGTCCGAAAGGTTCGACGCGATAGTGTCCATGGAAACCAGCGAATCCGGGTCCAGTGTTTCGATATCGGGAAGGCTCCTCAGCCAGGTCAGCTGCCGCTTGGCCAGCTGGCGCGTGGCTATGACCCCCTTTTCGCGCAGGGACTTTGCGTCGCCCCGGCCTTCGAGGTGGTCCCAGGCCTGCCGGTAGCCGACGCAGCGCATCGCGGGCAGCGATGCATTGAGGGCGTGGCGCCTGCGGAGCGACTCGACTTCCGCTACGAGTCCCGCGGACAGCATCGCATCGAAGCGCTCGGCAATCCTCCGGTGGAGCACTGCGCGGTCGGGCGGCACAAGGGCATACGCATCGAGCCCGAACGGCAGCGCGGCGCGCGGCGCGGTGTGCATCGAAGAGAGCGGTTTCCCGGTCGCGCGGAACACTTCCAGCGCGCGCTGGATGCGCTGCGCGTCGTTGGGCGACAGCCGGGCCGCGGTGGGCGGGTCCACCCGGGCAAGCTCCATGTGCAGCGCGGGCCAGCCCCGGGTGGCGGCCTCCGCATCCAGCGCGGCGCGGATCGCCGGATCGGCGGCCGGCAGGTCGTCCATGCCCTGCACCAGCGAGCGGTAGTAAAGCATCGTGCCGCCGACCAGGAGCGGAACCCTGCCGCGCGCGAGGATCCCCTCGACGGCCGCGATCGCATCCGCGCGAAAGCGCCCGGCGGAATAGCTCTGCGTCGGGTCGACGAGGTCGACCAGGTGGTGCGGGACGGCGGCGCGTTCCGCTGCGGAGGGCTTGGCGGTGCCGATGTCCATGCCGCGGTAGACCTGGCCCGAGTCGACGCTGACGATCTCGAGCGGGAAGCGTTCGGCCAGGCGCATCGCGAGCCGCGACTTGCCGCTCGCGGTCGGGCCCAGCAGGGCGAAGGCGCGGCCCGCGCCGCGGCTAGCGGCCACGCAGGAACAGGCGGTCGAGGTCGGCCATCGAGAGCTGGTACCACGTGGGCCGGCCGTGGTTGCAGCTGCCGGAGCGCTCGGTCTCTTCCATCTCGCGCAGCAGCGCGTTCATCTCCGGCGCCGTGAGTGTGCGGTTGGCGCGCACCGCGGCGTGGCAGGCCATCGTGGAAAGCAACTCGTCCCGGCGCGTGGCGAGCGCCTCCGTCGCGCCGAACTCGCGCAGGTCGGCCAGCACGCTGCGCGCGAGCGCGGGCAGGTCGCCGCCGGCAAGGGACGCCGGCACGGCGCGCACGGCCAGCGTGGTGGGCGAGGCGACGCCGATCTCGAAGCCCAGGGTGTCGAGCGCCGATTGCTGTTCCTCGGCGGTAGCGACTTCAATCGAATCCGCCTGGAACATGGCCGGCACCAGCAGCGCCTGCCGTTGCAGCACGCCGGCATCAAGCGAGCGGCGCATCTTCTCGTAGACGATCCGCTCGTGCGCCGCGTGCATGTCGACGAGCACGAGCCCCGCCTCGTTCTGCGCGAGGATGTAGACGCCGTGCAGTTGCGCGAGCGCGTATCCGAGCGGCGGCGCGTCGGGACGAGAAGCGTGCGGCAGGGTCGCGGGCGACGGCGCGGGCGTGGCGAAGCCCGTGGCGGCAGGGCGGTTCTCCGCGATCACGTTCGCGAACATCGACTGGTACGCCGTCACCGGCTGCTCGACGCCAAGGCCCGGCTGGTAAGGTGCATAGGCGGGCCGCGGTGCGATCGCGCGGTCGTTCGCCTGCAGGGGTGCACCGACCTGCGCGTAGGCGACCGGGGCCTGTCCTGCCGCGGGCGACAGCGCCCGTTTCACCGCGTGGAACACGAACTGGTGGATCGCGCGCGAGTCGCGGAAGCGCACCTCGGTCTTGGCCGGGTGCACGTTGACGTCCACGCCGCGCGGGTCGAGTTCGAGGAACAGCGCATAGGCGGGCTGGCGGTCGCCGTGCAGCACGTCCGAGTAGGCTTCGCGCACCGCGTGCGACAGCAGGCGGTCGCGCACATAGCGGCCGTTGACGAAGAAGTACTGCTGGTCCGCGCGGCTGCGCGCCGCCTGCGGGGCACCCGCGAATCCGCGCAACGCGAGCGTGCCGGCCTCCGCCTCCACGGGCAGGCTCGCGGCGGAGAATTCCTTGCCGAGGATCGCGGCAACCCGCTCGCCCACGGTCTGCACGCGATAGTGCGCGCCGACCCGGCCGTTGTGCTTCAGGAGGAACGCGACATCGGGCCGCGCCAGCGCTATCCGGTGGAACACGCCCTCGCAGTGGCCGAACTCGGTCGCCTCCGTGCGCAGGAACTTGCGCCGCGCGGGGGTGTTGAAATACAGGTCCGCGACGCTGACCGTCGTGCCGGGCTGGCGCGCGGCGGGCTCGACCGCGCCGGTCACCGGGCCCTCCGAACTCAGCATGTGCGCGTGCTGCGAGCCGCCGGTGCGGGAGGTCAGCGTGACGCGCGCGACCGAGGCGATCGAGGCGAGCGCCTCGCCGCGAAACCCGAGGGATCCCACGGCCTCGAGGTCGTCGAGCGAACGGATCTTGCTCGTGGCATGCCGTGCCAGCGCGAGCGTGAACTCGTCGCCCGCGATGCCGCCGCCGTTGTCCTCCACCTGGATGCGCGCGATGCCGCCCGACTCGAGCAGCACCTGGATGTCGGTGGCGCCCGAGTCGAGGCTGTTCTCGAGCAGTTCCTTCAGCACGGAGGCGGGCCGCTCGACCACTTCGCCCGCCGCGATCTGGCTGATCAGGAGATCAGGCAGGACTTTGATCGGGGCCTGTATTGCACTCATTCATGCAGTATAGCTTGGGGCCGTTACAATCCGGGCATGGAACTCCTCGCCTTCGCATGGGACTTTCTGGTCCACCTCGACCGGCACCTCGCCGCCTTCCTCGCGCAGTACGGGACCTGGGTCTATGCGCTGCTCTTCATGATCGTCTTCTGCGAGACGGGGTTCGTCGTCACCCCTTTCCTGCCGGGGGATTCGCTGCTGTTCGTGGTCGGCGCGCTGGCCGCGACGGGCGGCCTGTCGATCGAGCTTGTGATCGTGCTGCTGGTGTCGGCGGCGCTCCTCGGGGACAACACCAACTACTGGGCCGGGCGGTGGATCGGGCCGCGCGTGTTCCGCTGGGAGAACTCGAGGTTCTTCAACCGCGCGCACCTCGACCGCACGCACGCCTTCTACGAAAAGCACGGCGGCAAGACCATCGTGATCGCCCGCTTCATGCCTTTCGTGCGCACGTTCGCGCCTTTCGTCGCGGGCGTGGGCCGCATGCCTTACGCGCGCTACATCGCCTTCTGCATCGGGGGCGCGCTGCTGTGGGTGGTGTCGCTCACGATGCTGGGGTACTTCTTCGGCAACCTGCCGTTCGTGAAGAAGAACCTGACCCTGGTCATCTTCGGGATCATCGGGCTGTCGCTGATGCCGATGGTGTTTGAGTACGTGAAGGCGCGGCGTGCGGCGCGTTCGCAGCTTTCCGCCCCTTGAGGGCCCGCGCGCGCGCGTCCTGATCCTCGGCAGCATGCCGGGGGTCGCGTCGCTCGCGGCAGGGCAGTACTACGCGCACCGGCAGAACCTGTTCTGGAAGATCATGGGCGCCGTATGCGGCGCCGGCCCGGACCTGCCCTACCCTGAGCGCACGCGCGTACTCGAGGCCAACGGTATCGCCGTCTGGGACGTCCTCGAGTCCTGCGTGCGAGAGGGCAGCCTGGACTCGGCCATCGAAGAGGATTCGATCGTGGCCAACGACTTCGCCACATTTCTCGGCGGGCATCCCGGCATCCGCAGGCTGCTCTTCAACGGCGCGAAGGCCGAGGCTGCCTATCGTCGGCATGTGCTGCCGACGCTGCCCGGCGCGGCGCGGAAGTTGGAAAGCCTGCGCCTGCCCTCGACCAGCCCCGCGCATGCGGCGCTGGATTTCGAACAGAAGCGCCGGGCGTGGGCGCAGGCGCTGCGCCTGCCCGGGCACGAGGATTGAAACCCGAACCCAAGGAGAAGAAATGCCCACACCCTGCATGATCGACCGCGTCGATCACCTCGTGCTGACGGTGGCCGACATCGAGGCGACCACGCAGTTCTACGAGCGCGTCCTGGGATTTGAACGCGAGTTCTTCCGCGGGCCCGAGGGCCAGCCGCGCCACGCGCTGCTGTTCGGCCGCCAGAAGATCAACCTGCAGGACCGCGCCACCGAGACGCCCACCAAGGCGCGCATGCCGACGTTCGGTTCGGGGGACTTCTGCCTGATCGCCTCGGTGCCGCTGGACGAGGTGATCGCGCACCTGGAGAGGGAGTCGGTGGAGATCGAGGCTGGGCCCGTGCAGCGGCGCGGGGCGCTGGGGCCGATCCGCTCGGTGTACTTCCGCGATCCCGACGGCAACCTGGTGGAGGTCGCCGAGTACCAGCGCTAGGTACAGGTGAACCTGCGGTTCCCCCGTACCTCCTCCGCAGTAGTCAGTTCCGCGCCAGCGGGGACTGCGGCCGCGGCGGGTTCTTAGCGAAGTAGCGCTTGATGCCGTTCAGGATCGCGCGGGCGAGCTTGTCCTGGTAGGCCTCGTCGTTCAGGCGCCGCTCCTCCTCGGGGTTGCTGATGAAGGCGGTCTCGACGAGGATCGACGGCACGTCGGGCGACTTCAGTACCGCGAAGCTCGCCTGCTCTACGCGGGGCTTGTGCAGCGTGTTGATTGCGCCGAGTTCCGACAGCACGTGGCTGCCTAGCTTCAGGCTGTCGCTGATGGTGGCGGTCTGCGACAGGTCTAGCAGGGTCTGCGCGAGGTATTTGTCCTTCACGTCGAGGTTCACGCCGCCGATCAGGTCGGCGTCGTTTTCCTTCTTGGCAAGCCAGCGCGCGGCTTCCGACGTGGCCCGCTTTTCAGACAGCGCGAACACGGACGAGCCTCGCGCGTGCGGCTTCACGAACGCGTCGGCATGGATCGACACGAACAGGTCGGCCTTGACCTTGCGCGCCTTCTCGACGCGCGCCGCCAGCGGCAGGTAGAAGTCGGAGTCGCGCGTCATCACCACGCGAAGGCCCGGTTCCTGCTCGATCAGCGCCTTGAGGCGCTTGGCGATGGTGAGCGTGACGTCTTTCTCGTGGCTGCCGCCGCGTCCGCGCGCGCCCGGGTCCTCGCCGCCGTGGCCGGGGTCGATCACGATGGTGGCGAGGCGTGCGACCTTGTCCTTGCCGGGCAGCGTGGAGGGCGGGGAGGCTGCCTGCGCCGGCGCAGCCTCGGCGGTCGCGGAAGGCTGTGCAGGAGCACTGGATTTTTTCGCCGCCTCGTCCTGCAGGAGCGCGAGCAGGGGGTCCGTAGGCACGGCGGGATAGATGTCGAGCACCAACCGGTGCCCGTAGTCGGCGACCGGCTTGATGGTGAACGCCTGCGCCTTCACCATGGCCTTGAGGTCGAGCACCAGGCGCGTCACTCCGGGGCGGTTCACGGCCACGCGCAGCTTTTCGATGTACGGGTCGGACGGGGTGACCTTGTTGTTGAGGTCGGCGAGCACCGCACTCATCTCGATGCCCTCGAGGTCGAGCACCAGGCGTTCGGGGTTGTTGACCGCGAACAGCGTGTAGCGGATCTCGTTCTTCGATTCGAGCGTGACGCGGGTGTAGTCGGGCGCGGGCCAGATCCGCGTGGCGACGATCTGGTCGGCGGCGAACGCAGTGAACGCTACGAGCGCAGCAAGGAAGCCAAGGCCGACTGCCGCCATTCGCGCCCCGCCTGCGAATGCGCGGCGAAGCCCGCCCGGCGACCCGGCTCGGCGATTTCCAGCGTGACGTGAAGGTCGGGCGGGGACAGGAGTCCCTCGGCCATCTCCGGCCATTCGACGATGCACAAAGACTCCGGGTTGAAGTGCTCCCGGAAACCCGAGCTCACCCATTCCTCGCGGTCCTTGAACCGATAAAAATCAAAGTGATACAAGTTTAACCGAGAAAGTGCATAAAGTTCAACCAGCGCGTAGGTAGGGCTTTTGACCCGTCCGGTCCAGCCCAGGGCCCGCAGCAGCCCCCGCACCAGGGTCGTTTTGCCCGCGCCGAGGTCGCCCGAGAGGAACAGCACGCGGCCGGGAAGCGCGCCCCTGGCCAGGGCCGCGCCCAGGGCGAGCGTGGCGTCCTCCGAGGCGAGGGGAAGCCGCAGGGCGGGCGGGTTCATGCGGGGGTGTAGTGCGGTGCGGCCGACAGGCAGTTGCCCACGTTCCAGCCATAGAGCCACTCCATGGCGTCGTAGAAGCGCTCGGGGGCGCGGCCGCGCCAGAGGTCATTGCGGATCATGCGTTCCACGCCCTTGGCGTGGTAGATCCGGCCCATCTCGCGCCCGGAGAGCACGATGCGCGCGGTGCGCGCCACGCGCGCGCGCTGGTACAGGTCGAAGGCCTTCACGAAATCGTTGTCGTGCACGCGCAGCGCCTCGCCCAGCGTCACCGCATCCTCCAGCGCCATGCAGGCGCCCTGCGCCATGTACTGCGTCGTCGGGTGCGCGGCATCGCCGAGCAACGTGACCCGCTCGAACGACCAGCGGCCGATCGGCTCGCGGTCAGCGGTGGCCCAGCGCTTCCAGGATTTGGGCAGGTCGATCAGCTGGCGCGCCTTCGCGCAGATGCCCTGGAAGTAGCTCTGCACTTCCTCCTTGCTGCCGTCGGTGACGCCCCATTCCTCCTGCTGCCGGCTGTGGAAAGTCACGACCACGTTGTACTGCTCGCCGCCGCGCAACGGGTAGTGGACGAGGTGGCAGTTGGGCCCGACCCAGATGCTGGCCGCGTTCCATTGCAGGTCCGCGGGGAAATCCTTCTTGTCGACGACCGCGCGATACACCACGTGGCCGGTGACGCGCGCCGGGTCGTTGACGTACTGGGCGCGGACAGCCGACTTGACACCGTCGGCGCCGATGAGTGCGAGCCCCTTGTGCGCCTTGCCGTGCTGGTCGTACACCGTGACGCCGTTTGCGTCCTGCTCGACCCGCTCGGCGCGCATCGACGTCGCGATCTCGATCCTGCCGGTTTCCTGCGCGCCCTCGAGCAGCGACATGTGCACGTCGACGCGGTGGATGACGGCATACGGATTGCCGAAGCGCTTGAGGAAGGCCTCGCCGGTCGGGATCCGGCCGACCTGGTATTCGTCCAGTGCGTCGTGCATCACCATGTAGTCGGTGTAGACGGCGCGGCTGCGCGCCCTCTCGCCCACGCCCAGCGCATCGAAGGCGTGGAAGGCGTTGGGGCCGAGCTGGATGCCGGCGCCGATCTCGCCGAGTTCGGCGGCCTGCTCGAGGACCTTGACCCGGAAGCCCTGGCGAGTGAGGGCGAGCGCCGCGGCGATGCCGCCGATGCCGCCGCCGGCGACGAGGACGGGCAGGTTCTGCGCTGTGCTGCTCATGCTCTTCCTCTCACGCTAATATGGGGCGATGACCACCGCCCCGGCCCCACGACAACGCGATTTCGCAAGCCTTGCGCTTTCCGTCAAGGCCTGGGGACGCGAGCTGGGTTTCCAGGGCGTGGGGATCACCGACACGGATCTTTCGTCCGCCGAAACCCGCCTCGCGGAGTGGCTTGCGCGCGGGTGGCACGGCGAGATGGATTATATGGCACGCCATGGCTCGGCCCGGACGCGGCCGGCCGAACTCGTGCCGGGGACGCTGCGCGTGATCGCGTGCCGCATGAACTACCTGCCGCAGGACGGCGACGGCTGGGCGGAGCTTGCCGACGGGGAGCATGCGTACATCGCTCGGTATGCGCGGGGCCGGGACTACCACAAGGTATTGCGCCGCCGGATGCAGCAACTGGCCGACAGGATCGAGGGTGAAGTGGGGGCGTTCGGCTACCGCGTGTTCACCGATTCGGCGCCGGTCATGGAAGTCGAGCTCGCGACCAAGGCCGGCCTCGGCTGGCGCGGCAAGCACACCCTGCTGCTGACGCGCGAGGCGGGGTCGTATTTTTTCCTGGGCGAGATCTATACCGACCTGCCGCTGCCGGTGGATGCGCCGACGGGGAACCATTGCGGCACGTGCACGAAATGCATCGCGGTGTGCCCGACGCAGGCGATCGTCGGGCCGTACAGCCTCGATGCGCGGCGGTGCATTTCGTATTTGACGATAGAACTGAAGGGATCGATTCCCGTGGAACTGCGGCCTCTGATCGGTAACCGTGTCTATGGTTGCGACGATTGCCAGCTGGCGTGCCCGTGGAACAGTTTTGCGCAGGTGACGGGGGAGCCGGACTTCGCGGTTCGCAACGGGTTGGACGCGGCGAGCCTGGTTGAACTGTTCGGGTGGAGCGAGGCGGAGTTCGATACGCGCATGGCGGGGTCGGCGATCCGTCGTATTGGATATGAAAGGTGGCTGAGGAACCTCGCGGTGGGACTGGGGAATGCGGGGAAGGGCGAGGCGATTGTCGCGGCTTTGAAGGCGCGGGCGGATCATCCGTCTGCGCTGGTGCGGGAGCATGTGGGGTGGGCGTTGGGGCGGAAGGGTGGCTAAGGAAAATATTCTTAATTCAGGAAATTTGGAGACAATCTGACGTGTGAGGGCGGAAGCCACTAAGATGCGAAAACGTGTCAAATGGTTTGTTTTTGGAATCCGAGGTGGGTCTGGGTGGCTATCAAGAAAACACAAAAGCAGAAGCAGATTGTCTATCTGATCGGGGCCGGTGCGACTCAAGCGGAAGCCGACTACATTGGCGCGCGCCCTATCAACCTGCTAATGAAAGCCAATGATATTGGCGAAGGAGTATCGACTCGGATTCTGAGAAATCTCGATACGAAATGGCGTCAATTTCTTGGACAGGACCATAGCGTAGATATAGAGAAGTTGATTAGCCTACTGACGGCGAGCGGATCGCACAGGCTCGGTCGCTTGGCCGAAAGTATGCGCAAGCACTACTTCTCTGAAATTCTCAAGAGTCTGGTTGATTCCAGAGTGATCGATCAGCCCACTCTAGCCATCGGCCTGTTCAAGTTGCATAGTGATACGAAGTTCTCGAGTGAGACAGAGACGCTTTCAGGCGTGCTCACTACAAATCACGATGGATTGTTCCAAGTTGCATCCCAGCGAGTATTCGGCTCAGTCAATCTCGGATTTCCGTTCGTTTCGGATGTGTTTACAGCAGCTACTAGTGAGACTGTACCGCCCATTCTTCAGCTGCATGGCTCCTTCACTTGGAAACTGTCTGTACCGATCAAGGTAAATCAATTGAAAGCGGGCGAAAAATACGCGCCGGAGACCGTATGGATCCCACCGACTGTCTTAAAGGAGTCCAAGAACTATCCATTTAACAAGATGATGGGGATCGCATACGAACTCCTGGCAAAGCGTTGTGATGTATTGCGAGTCATCGGCTCTTCGTTAACTCCAAATGATTGGAATGTCCTTTCTTTGATCTTCAATGCGCAAAGACACAGAGAGTTGTACAAGGGAAGCGCATTTCGCGTCGAGCTGATCTTGCCGCCTAGCTATGGAGATTCCGTTCAAAAGGAATGTACATATCTAAAGAACGTGATTCCAGTGAAATTTCTAACCGAAGGTCGGTTGGCCGAATACAAGGAAGAAGAATCAACCTTCGATGTAGAGATGCGGAATGTATTTGCATTTTGGCTTAAGGAAAAGATCCAACACCATGCCAATCGAGAGGAGTTGACCGGAACAGCAATGGACCCTGTGCTGGCCGAAATTGTGGGAGAGCTCGCATGAACCGTAAAGTCGAAAACTGGTCTTTGGAAAAGGTATACAAGGAAAGGGCTCGCATCTCATTTCCGGAGTATCAGCGACAGCCTAATTTGTGGCCAATCGAGAAAAAGCGTCTGTTGATCGATTCGATACTTCACGACATCGATATTCCGAAGCTCTATTTTAATCAAACTGCAGATGGCGCGTATGAAGTTGTTGACGGTCAACAGCGGCTTTGGGCGATATGGGAGTTTTTAGATAACGAATACTCAGTTGAGATTGAGGGAAAGCAAAAGAAATTCTTAGATTTTCCGTTAGCAAAAAAGAAACTCGTCTCCACATACCCGTTGCAAATCACGGTCCTGGACGACGCGGGGGAGGATTACCTTCGAGAATTGTTTGTCAGATTGCAGTTAGGCCTTCTTCTAATCACAGGCGAAAAGTTAAATGCCTCGGTTGGGCAAATGAAGGAGTTCGTGTTTAAGAAGCTGTCAGCAAACAAGTTCATAAAATCAATCGGTATTCAATCCCGTAGATTTGCGAAGGAAACGCTGGCAGCTCAAATTTGTATAAACGCGTTCTCTAGAGGGAAGCTAGGAACATTTTCCAGAACTCGCTACGAAGATCTTATGTATTTTTTCAAAGAGTATGAGCATCCAAAGGGTGCAGATTTGGTGACTTTCAATGAGATATCGAAGGAGATTCTTGAAGTTTTAGACGGACTAGAAGAGTGCTTTGGGGGCCACGCTAAGCAGTTGAAGAATAGGTCGTACGTGTTGTCAATATTTTTATTTTTCTCTGAGGTTCTGATGAAGGAGGACTCAACGACGAGCGAGCGCAAGCAATTTAGAGAGTTTATTGCCAAGCTATGGAATCGCCTTAAGGACGAAGCAAAGGCGGGCATTGATCGCACTAATCGAGAGCTCTATTCATTTGAAAGCCTACTTAGCAGTGCCCCTGGGGAAAAGTATCAGATAGAACGAAGGCATTTTAAGTTGATCGAATATTTTGAATTCTATAAAAAGAACAAGAAAATTAAAGGGGATAAGTAGTGCAGACCGAACTTTCAGTGAGCGGTCAGATTCAACCTGCACCAGATATTGAATTTAAGGATCGCAAGTTTAAATCTGCGGTTATCATTAATCCGAAGAGATACGCTGCCTCCAATGCGGTTGATGCAAGCCTATTTCCCTACTACGCTGGATATTCAACACAGTTCACTGATTCCCTTCTTAAGTCTTTGGAGATCGAGCCTGGACAACTGGTGCTTGATCCTTGGAACGGGAGCGGAACAACCACTCATTCTGCTTTTTATTCTGGATTCAAATCGATAGGGTTTGATTTGAATCCAGTAATGGTAGTGGTTGCTAAAGCGTCACTAATCGCCGCTCAGGATCGGGCAAGTCTCCTCCCGCTCGCACAGTCTCTGCTCGAACAATCGAAGGCGAGAAATTTTACAGCCATCGAAAACGATCCTCTATCTAAGTGGTTGATGCCGGACAGTGTCGAGAGTATTCGAAGGCTTGAGGAAGAGATTAATAGGACCCTAATTTCGCACGAGGGATATACCCCGCTATTGACCGCAAGCCATGTCGGCGCTTTGTCTTCGCTAGCGGCGTTTTTCTACGTTGTGCTCTTTAAAGTTACTAGGCGACTACTTTCCGAATTCATTCCTTCCAATCCGACTTGGACTAAGTTGCCGGAGTCGAGTAGACATAGAAAAAGACCGTCGCGCCTTGTAATTCATCAATTGTTTTTTAGCGAAGCGGGGGTATTGGAAAAGTTTCTCTTACGAGATCGGCCGGCGACTGTAGATGATGGCGCAGACGCGAGGATTTTGGTTGGGAGTGCAGAAAAGATGGACTTAGAGCGCGCCTCCGCAGACGTGATCCTCTCGTCTCCACCTTACTGCACCAGAATTGACTATGCAGTTGCCACCGCTATTGAGTTGGCGATAGTTCGATGTGACGAGGCGCAGTTTGATTCACTGCGTAGATCCTTGATGGGAACCTCCACTGTCCCCGCGGCTTACAAGGAAGAGGATTCTCAATGGGGCAAGACATGCTTGGAATTCTTGGATCGCGTAAGAATGCATCCTTCCAAGGCCTCACACAGTTACTACTTAAAGAGTCATCTCCAATATTACGCATCACTGTTTAAAGCGATGTCCGAAATTGGACGCGTGCTAAAGAAAGATGGAAAGTGTGTCCTAGTTGTCCAAGATTCTTACTACAAGAATGTCTATAACGATGTAAGTCAAATTACTTGTGAGATGGCGGAATCAGTGGGCTTGGAGGTTCGTCGTCGCGACGACTTTCATGCTGTCCGTTCAATGGTTCGAGTGAATTCGAAGGCTAGAGAGTACATGCGCACGCGAAAGAACAATGAAAGCGTGCTTTGCTTTGCGCAAGCGTCTTAGGGGGGGGCTATGGTTGATGAAACCGGGGGGGCAAAGATAATCGATCTCATTTCAGAGGTCGATTCACAACTCAAAAACGTACATACGCAGAGCCTCGACATTTCCTTTAATGAGCTCGCGGATATGGTTTCTACAAAAGAACTTGATATTTCCCCAGACTATCAGCGATTGTTTCGATGGTCTGAAGGTGCAAGATCGCGATTCATTGAGTCTCTGCTTTTGGAAATGCCTGTACCGCCGATCTATGTGGTGGAGGAAGAGGATGGGCGGAAGCTGCTAATTGACGGATTGCAGCGCCTTTCTTCTTATCTACATTTTCGCGGAATGTTGGAGGCGCCACATTTGAGACCGCCAGTGGGTGCTGGTGCGTTTTTGGTGCTGCAGGATTGCGATATCGTGAATCATTTGAATGGAAAGACATTTAATGATTTAGGAGTCGCCCTTCAAATAAAAATAAAAAGATCCTTTGTGCGCGTGGAAGTGATTCGAAAGGGAAGCAATCCAAAATTTAAATATCACATGTTTAAACGGCTTAACACCGGTGGTGAAGCATTGACGTCACAGCAGTTGAGAAATTGCACGATTCGACTGTTAGATCCAAAGTTTAACGATTTCATAAATGCGTTGGCTGAGGAAAATGCAGATTTTAAGAAATGTATTTCGACAATATCTGATGAGCAAATGTTGGGCGCGTACGATAAAGAGTTAATCCTAAGATTTTTCGCGCTTAAGAATTGGAGGCAACAATTTTCGCATGACGTGGGCGATTTTCTTACCGAATATATGGAGCGCGTTTCGGATCCGGAAGACCCCATGCCGTTTGACTATGTTGCAGAGCGAAAGATATTTGAGAGATCTTTTTCTATTCTCGCAGGTGCGTTGGGCGATCGAGCGTTCAGTAGGGCGAATTCTTCGGCGTCCGATTTGATTCGTGGCTTTGGGATCTATCACTACGAGGCTTTCACGATTGGAATTCAGGGTTTTCTTGAGAAATTTGATGTGGAAAGTGATGCTGGACGTGCAAAGGCGGGCGTTTTTTTTCGCGAAATAAAGCTTAATTCCGCGTTTATTGAACTTACGAAGGGCGGCGGCAAGAATAGTCCTGGGCCATTGGCGGAGCGCATAGGGTTTGTGGCCTCTGAACTCGAAAAAGGGGGGTACGCGTGAACGCGGAAGAATTTCGTGCCCAGCTCGAGGAGGAAATTCAATGGAGGATTGACGAGATCCGCTTTTTTCAGAATCAATGCGCGATGTTGGAGAACACTCAAGATCAAGAAAAGTTTAGAAGGGCGCTCATATTGCTTTTGTATTCGAACTTTGAAGGATTTTGCAAATTTGCACTAACTTTGTACGTGTCTGCCGTCAACTCTGTCGGCATCGAATGCAAGGATGCCAGTTCTGGCGTGGCGGCCGCATCGTTGCATGATGTATTTATGATGCTGCGGGACGGGACTAGAAAGGCGAAGGAGTTTAACAATGAGCTTCCCGATGATACGAAGCTTCATCGTTTTGCTCGCGATCGTGAATTTATTGAGCGAGCGTATGTCTTGATGAATAGGGTAGTTTCTATACCGGATGATGCGATTGATATGGAATCAAATCTCAAGCCAATTGTCTTGCGTAAGAATCTGTATCGCCTTGGGCTGCCACATGACCAATTCGTAGCCTATGAGCCAGAAATTAGTAGATTGCTTGGGTTGCGAAATAACATAGCGCACGGTGCAACTCGTTCCGGAATAGAGGCGAGACTTTATGAGCAGCTTCGCGATTCCGCACTGAATGTAATGACTGGCGTGATGACCGGCGTGACTCAGGCAATTCGAGAGGGTTGGTTCATGTCTACGTCCTTTAAGGCTAGAAGCGCAGTCATTCCTCCTTAGTCTCCGACTCCTACGCCGACTTCCCCCACTTCGGCAACTGCGCCTTAAATAAGCATCCATCTTGCCCGGCGTAAGCGCATCCAGCCCACGCTCCTCCAGTTTCTGCGCAAATACGGAATGGCGCCGCGGCTTTACTATCCCGGTATTTAGCCGGGCAACCTCGGCTTGTGGCGTCCGCGCGGGGGCCCAAACTCCGTACATCGCCGAAGTCTCCCGCCAGCCTCGTCTATCGTCGGCACGTCTGGTTGTGGCTTAGACCGCACCCCGGTCGACGCGGCAAGCTGGTGCACCTTGCTGAACTTGATCGCGGACAGGGCCCCGGCGATGGTCGAATAGAACAGCTGTACGCGCCGGCCATGGTGTCGGGCGGCCGACCTTGTAAGGCATGTGCACGAGCTTTGCATCCATCATGCTGTCTTGATGGGCTTGTGGAGGGGAACGGCTAGGGCGCAAGGTCAACAACCCGCAACCCAAGATGCATCTGGAAGGCATCGAAATCCCGGTCCGAATGCAGCAACGTGTATCCGCTCTCGATGCACCGCGTTGCGATGATCGTATCAATCGTTTTTCGCACGGTGATGCCGAGCGCGCGGAGCGCCCGGAAATTCTTCGCGGCCTGGACGGCAGTATCCTTCCCTCCAAGCTCAACGTGTTTGAAAACATCCAGCGTCCTTCGAGCCTGGTTGAAATCCCGCTCGCTTGTGAATCCCTGCAGGACTTCGGCCAGGATAAGGTCGCCAATGGCGAGGGGCTCCGTCCCCAGCAGGGAATCCAGCTTGTCAGACTGGGGCGTAGAGACACCACGGAGGTAATCGATCCAGACGCTGGAGTCGACCAGGATCACTTGTCGGTCCGCATCGCGTCGAGGTCGCCCTCCCAGGCAAGCTTGCCCCGCAACTGGCGCGTCTGTCCCTGCTGACCGAGCCGGAGCAGGGTGCGAAGCCCGAGTTCAACCGCCTCCCGCTTTGTCTTGAGGCCGGTGGCGCGAAGTGTTTCCTTCATGAGCTTGTCGTCGATGACGATGTTCGTTCGCATGATGTGTATACTCCGTACATTAGATACACATCGTATCACTTGAAACGCACGAACGGAACCCCTGCAGATGGCACCAGAACCAGGTACGACAGTGTGGAGTCCGGACAAGCTCCTCCCCGGCTACGAATCCACCACCTTCGACTTCCCGCCCGACTACGACGGCCCGGTCGTGGCCACGCTGGTGCGCAAAGCCGGCCTGGCGAAGCACAAGCGCGCGGTGCTGTACGTCCACGGTTTCGTCGACTATTTCTTCCAGGCGCACATGGCGGAGCGCTTCGAGGCCGAGGGCTGGTCGTTCTATGCGGTGGACCTGAGAAAGCACGGCCGTTCGCAGCTGCCCGCGCAGCACCCCTGCTTCTGCAAGCGGATCGACGAATACTTCCCGGACATCACGCGCGCGATCCAGTTGATCAAAGACGAAATCGGTGGCCCTCTGCTGCTCGCGGGGCATTCGACTGGCGGGCTGATCACCTCCCTGTACGCCGACCACGGCGAAAGGAAGGACGCGATCGCCGCGCTCTGGCTGAACAGCCCGTTCTTCGATTTCTACGTGAAGACCGCCGACCGCTTCAAGCTCGGCATGGCCGCGGCGACGGGAATCTTCATGCCTTTCATGAAAGACCCCAAGGGACTGAGGCGCGAATACGTGGCAAGCCTGCACAAGGACTTCGAGGGTGAATGGGACTTCGACCTGAAGCTGAAGCCCCTCGAAGGCTTCCCGGTGTACTTCGGCTGGGTGGGCGCTGCGCTGGCCGCGCACTCGAAGGTCCACGCCGGGCTGTCGATCGCCTGCCCGGTGCTCGCGATGCATTCGGACAAGGCGGACATCGTGCTCGGCTGGCGCGACATCGCGAAATGGGCGCCGGGAATCGGGAAGGACGTGATGGTGCAGCAGTTCCCGGGAGGCCTGCACGACCTCGTGCTGTCGAAGAAAGAGGTTCGCGAAGACGTGTTCGCGAAGTTGTCGGAGTGGCTTAAGGCTCGCTTCCCGTAGCCACGGGCCGCTTCGGATCGCGGCACCACTCGCTCCACGAGCCCGGATACAGCCGGGAACCCGCAAGTCCGGCGATCTCCATAGCGAGGATGTTGTGGCAGGCCGAGACGCCCGAGCCGCACTGGTGCACGATCTGCTTGGGCGAGCGGTTGCCGAGCAGCGCGGCGAACTCTTTCGCGAGCACCTCGGGCGCCTTGTAGGTGCCGTCCTTGTTGAGGTTCTCGGTAAATGGCCGGTTCAGTGCACCCGGGATGTGGCCGCCGACCGGGTCGATGGTCTCGCCCTGGCCTGCGTATCGTCCCGAAGCGCGCGCGTCGAGCACGGTAACCTCGGACTTGCCGAGATTCGCCTGAACAAACTCGACGTCCACGTGCATGGTGCGCGGGGCGCCCTTGTAGCTCGTCGGCGCGAAATGCGGCACTTCGGCCGTCAGCGGGCGGCCTTCCTTTTCCCACTTGGTGATGCCGCCGTCGAGCACCGCGACGCTGTAGTGCCCCATCCAGCGCATCATCCACCACAGCCGCCCGGCGTACGTGCCGTTCGAGGCGTCGTAGACCACGACCTGCTGGCCGGGCCGGACGCCCCATTCGCCGAGCTTCGCCATGAAATCGTCGGCGTCGGGCAGCGGATGACGGCCGCTGGTAGCGGTCTTCTCGCCCGAGAGGTCGGTTTCGAGCGGCACGAAGGTCGCGCCGGAGAGGTGGCCTTCGGCGTACTGCTGCCGGCCGATCTCGTGGTTCATGAGGTCGTGGCGCACGTCGAAGATGCGCCATTCGGGGTCGCCGATGTTCTTGGCGAGCGTTGCTGTGTCGATGAGTGTGCGGTAGGCCATGCCGCAATTTTACCGCGTTGCAGCTATGCAGGACGCCCGAGTTCGCGCCTGAGGTACTCATGGAAGTGCACCAGCGCGTCCTCCATCGGCGACTGGTACGGCCCGGTCTCGCTGATGCCCTGCTCGTACAGCGCCTTGCGGCCGCGGTCCATGCGCGTGCATATCTCGCCGTCCTCGATGGCGGTCTCCACGTAGGCCGCCTGCTCGGCCTCGACGAACTCCCGTTCGAACAGCGCGATGTCCTCGGGGTAGTAGAACTCGACGATGTTGGTGGTGAGCGTGGGCGAGCGCGGGATCACCTGCGAAACGACCAGCACGTTGGGGTACCACTCGAGCATGAAGCCCGGGAAATAGGTGAGCCACAGCGCGCCGTGCCTGGGCTCCCTGCCGTCGAGGTACTTGAGGCAGGCCTCGTGCCAGCGCCGGTAGACCGGCGTGCCCGCGCGGCCCAGCCCGGCCTTGGCGGCGACGACCTGCAGCGAGAAGTTGTCGCCCGACTCGAGCCGGAAGTTGTTGCAGTCGGTGAAATTCCCGAGGCCCGGGTGGAACGGGTCGACGTGGTAGACCTCGAGGTAGACCTCGATGAAGGTCTTCCAGTTGATCGCGTAGTCGTCGATCCGCACGCGGTCGAGCACGTAGCCGGAGAAGTCGAAATCGCCCGCGAGCGACAGCCCAGCGAGGTCCCTGGCCGGGTCGCGCGGGCCGGCGAACAGCATGCCCTTCCAGTTGGCGAGCGGCGACGACTTGAGCCGCACGGCGGGGTTCTCGGGGAAGTGCGGGGCGCCGAGCAGCGCGCCTTTCATGTCGTAGGTCCAGCGGTGCAGGGGGCAGACGATGTTCTCGCTGTTGCCGCTGCCCTCCAGCATGATGGCCTGCCGGTGGCGGCAGACGTTCGAAAGCAGTTCGATCCCGCCTGCATTGCGCACCAGCACCTTCGCGTGGTCCATCCACTCGAGGCTGCGGTAGTCGCCGGGGTTCGGCACCATGAGCTCGTGCCCGGCGTAGTTCGGCCCGGCGTCGAACAGCAGCTTCTTCTCGAGGGCGAAGATTTCCGGGTCGAAGTACCAGGAGACCGGCAGCTGGGCGCTCGATGGCTTCAGGCGGCCGAGGCTCGCGATGTCGGACATGATGCGGTTCCCCCTGATTCGAAGGACGATGCTGGTGAGTTGCAGGACTTGCTGGACCGCGGATTTTAGCCCATCGGCAGATTGACCGGGGATGGGCGGTCGGCTAAGGTTCGTCCCTATGGTTCGCGCCCCGCGTCAGGGTTCCCCTGACGAATCGAAACTCATTCCCGACGGCCTCACTTTTGAGCGCGCACTCGACGAGCTCGAGAAGCTCGTCGGCCGCATGGAAGGCGGCGATTTGTCGCTCGAGGAATCCCTCGCCGCCCACAAGCGGGGGCTGGAGCTCGCGCGCTTTTGCCAGGACCGGCTCGAATCGGCGCAGCAGCAGGTCAAGGTGCTGGAGGGTGAGGTGCTGAAGTCCCTGTCCTCCGCGCAGGCCCCGGACTCCGGTGACGACTGACACGCCTGAAAGGGCACCGGACTTCGCGGCATGGATGGGCGAAGTGCAGGCGCGCATGGAGTCTTCGCTTGCCCGCCTGCTGCCCGCCGCGCACGCCGTACCTGCGCGACTGCACGCATCCATGCGCTACGCGGTGCTCGAAGGCGGCAAGCGCGTGCGGCCGTTGCTGTGCTTCGCGGCCGGCGAACTGACCGGGGCCGGGCCCGACAGGCTAGAGGTCGCGGGGGCCGCCGTCGAGCTGATCCACGCCTACTCGCTCGTGCATGACGACATGCCGTGCATGGACGACGACATCCTGCGCCGGGGCAAGCCCACGGTGCATGTCGAGTTCGACCAGGCCACCGCGCTGCTGGCAGGGGACGCGCTGCAGTCGCTCGCCTTCCAGCTGCTTTCGGACGCGAGGCTCGCCGACTCGCCCGCCGCGCAGCTCGAGATGGTGAAGGCGCTCGCCCTGGCGTCGGGCTCGCGCGGCATGGCCGGCGGGCAGGCGATCGACCTTGCCTCCACCGGCAAGCCGCTGGCCTTGCCGGAACTGGAATTCATGCACATCCACAAGACTGGCGCGCTGATCCGCGCGGCGGTGGTGCTCGGCGCGCATTGCGGCGCGCCGCTGGATGCGGCCGCCGCGGGGAACCTCGACCGCTACGCCAAGTGCGTGGGCCTCGCGTTCCAGGTGGTGGACGACGTGCTCGACGTGGACGCGAGCACCGCGACGCTCGGCAAGACCGCCGGCAAGGACGCGATCCAGGGCAAGGCGACCTACGTGTCGGCCATGGGCCTCGCGCGGGCGAAGGAGTTCGCCGAGGACTTGCGCCTGCAGGCGCAGGCAGCCCTTGCGCCGTTCGGCGAGCGCGCATCGCGCCTGTCGCAACTGGCCGATTTCATCGTGCTGAGGAATTTCTGAGATGGCCGCGGTCACGGGGATCCCGGGCGGCCTGGGGGGCGCGCGTGGCGGCGAGGCAGGCACGGTTGCGGGCGCGGCGGCCCCCGGAGACTACAATCCCGCCATGTACGAGCTGCTGAAGACGGTCAACGATCCCGCCGAGCTGCGCAAGCTCGACCGCAAGGGCCTCGGCCAGCTCGCGGACGAGCTGCGCGCCTACGTGCTCGATTCCGTCTCCAAGACCGGCGGGCACCTGTCTTCCAACCTCGGCACGGTCGAGCTGTCGATTGCTCTGCACTACGTTTTCAACACGCCCGAGGACCGCATCGTCTGGGACGTCGGCCACCAGACCTACCCGCACAAGATCCTCACCGGGCGGCGCGAAAGGATGTCGACGCTGCGCCAGACCGACGGGCTGTCGGGGTTCCCCAAGCGCGACGAGTCCGTGTACGACACCTTCGGCACGGCGCACTCCTCGACGTCCATCTCTGCTGCGCTCGGCATGGCGGCGGCGGCGAAGCTGAAGGGCGAGGGCCGCCACGCGATCGCCGTGATCGGCGACGGCGCGATGTCCGCCGGCATGGCCTTCGAGGCGATGAACAACGCCGGCACGATGGACGTGAACCTGCTCGTGGTGCTGAACGACAACGAGATGTCGATCTCGCCGCCGGTCGGCGCGCTCACCAACCACCTCGCCCGCCTGATGTCCGGGCGCATGTACGACACCGCGAAGCGCTACAGCGAACACGTGCTGAAGCGCCTGCCGGCGATGTGGGAGCTCGCCAAGCGCGCCGAAGAGCACGTCAAGGGCATGGTGACGCCGTCGACCCTCTTCGAAGAGTTCGGCTTCAACTACATCGGCCCGATCGACGGCCATGACCTCGATGCGCTGCTGCCGACGCTGGCCAACATCAGGAAGCTCAAAGGTCCGCAGTTCCTGCACGTGATCACGCGCAAGGGCCAGGGCTACAAGCTCGCCGAGGACGACCCTGTGCTGTACCACGGCCCGGGCAAGTTCAACCCGGCCGAGGGCATCAAGAAAACCTCGGGCGCGAAACCCACCTACAGCCAGGTGTTCGGCGACTGGCTGTGCGAGGTCGCGGCGAAGGAACCGCGCATGGTGGCGATCACGCCCGCGATGCGCGAGGGCTCGGGCATGGTGAAGTTCTCGCAGGCCTACCCCGAGCGGTACTTCGACGTAGGCATCGCCGAGCAGCACGCGGTCACCTTCGCCGCCGGCCTCGCCTGCGAGGGGCTGCGGCCGGTGGTGGCGATCTACTCGACCTTCCTGCAGCGTGGCTACGACCAGCTGATCCACGACGTGGCGATCCAGGGCCTGCCGGTGGTGTTCGCGCTCGACCGCGGCGGCATCGTCGGCGGCGACGGCGCCACGCACAACGGCGCATTCGATTATGCGTTCCTGCGCTGCATCCCCAACATGACCGTCATGGCGCCCTCCGACGAGGACGAGTGCCGGCAGATGCTGGCCACCGGCCTGAACCTGCCGGGGCCGTCGGCCGTGCGTTACCCGCGCGGCAACGGGCCGGGGGCGGCGCTCGACCGGCCCTTGACCGGGCTCCCGGTGGGCAAGGGCGAGGTCCGGCGCCGCGGCAGCAAAGTGGCGATCCTCGCCTTCGGTTCGATGCTCGGGCCGGCGCTCGAGGCGGGCGGGATCCTCGACGCGACAGTGGCCAACATGCGGTTCGTGAAGCCGCTGGATACCGACCTTATCCGGTCGCTGGCCGCCGAGCACGACCTGCTCGTCACAGTGGAGGAGCACGCCGTCCTCGGCGGAGCTGGAGGCGCCGTATGCGAAGTGCTCGCTTCCATTAAAGTGGCCAACATGGTGTTGCTGCTTGGCCTGCCTGACCGGTTTATTGACCATGGCGACCCGGTCCGGCTGCTGGCGTCCTTGGGGCTGGATGCGGCCGGAATAGTGAAATCGATCCGGGGGATAATATCCGAGTAATCTAGTCGGATGTTATACTTGTGAACATGAACTCAAGAGACCCGAGCACCATTCCCGACGTCCAGAGCTCGGCCGACACCCGTCGGCTCGCGATCGACAAGGTCGGCATCAAGGCGATCCGCCATCCGGTGAAGATCCAGGAGCAGGGCGGCGGCGTGCAGCACACCATCGCCATGTTCAACATGTACGTGCGGCTGCCCCAGCATTTCAAGGGCACCCACATGTCGCGCTTCGTCGCGATCCTCAACGCCCACGAGCGCGAAATCACGGTCAAGTCCTTCCAGGTCATGCTGAAGGAGATGGTCGAGAAGCTCGAGGCGCAGGACGGCCGCATCGAGATGACCTTCCCTTACTTCATCGACAAGGCCGCGCCGGTCTCCGGCGTGCGCAGTCTCATGGACTACGAGGTCACGTTCGCCGGCGAGATCCGCAACGGCAAGCCCGTTTTTTCGATGAAGGTGCTGGTGCCGGTCACGAGCCTGTGCCCGTGCTCGAAGGAGATCTCCGACTACGGCGCGCACAACCAGCGTTCGCACGTCACCGTGACGGCCACGACCAACGACTTCGTCTGGATCGAGGAGATCGTCGCCGTGGTCGAGAAGCAGGCCTCGTGCGAGCTGTACGGCCTGCTCAAGCGCCCCGACGAGAAGTTCGTCACCGAGCGCGCCTACGACAATCCCAAGTTCGTCGAGGACATGGTGAGGGACGTGGCCGCGGTGATGAACCTGGACGACCGCATCGACGCCTACGTGGTGGAGTCGGAGAACTTCGAGTCCATCCACAACCATTCGGCGTACGCGTTGATCGAGCGCGACAAGCGCGCCTAGCGAGCGCGACAAGCGCTCCTAGAACCGCCTCACCAGCGTCATCCGGTCGCCGTCGCGGCGCATCTCCACGCGGTTCAGGAAGCTCATGCCGAGCAGCGGCTGGGTCAGGCCGCCGCCGTCGAGCACGATCGCATCCACGTTGAGCAGCTCGATCTCGCCGACCTTCACGCTGTCGAGCTTGATGCGGTAAGCCGGCGCCGGGCCGTTGGCGGTCTGCGCCACGCCCTTCTGGCCCTTGGCGAAATCGATCCCGAGGCGCCGCGCATCGTTGCCCGGGATCGACACCATGGTCGCGCCGGTATCGACCATGAAACGCATCGCCGAGCCGTTCACGCTTGCTTCCGCAAGGAACTGCCCGCGGCCATCGGCCGAGAGGATGACCTGCGGCGCGCGGCCGGAAGGCGCTTCGCCTCCGGTGATGTGCTGGCCCAGCGCGATGGTCCTGCGCCGGCCCGCGTCGTCGACCACGGCGCCGGCCTTGTCGACCGAGACCAGCGTCACGCCGCCCGCCTTCTGGCCGATGCGCACGCTCTGCGGGGCGCCGCCGCCCACGACGAGCACCGCGCCCTTGCCGGGGAAAACGCCGATCACGCCGATGTCGGCCGCGGGGGCCATTGCAGGAAGGCCGAGCGTCAGGGCGAGCAAAGCGGCGGCGGCCCACTTACAATCGGCAGGCTGCATCACATCGAGAACCCGCATGAAACCGATCGCCATCTTCAGGCATGCCCGCAGCGAAGGCCCGGGATATTTTGCCACATACCTCGAGCGCAAAGCCCTGCCCTGGAAGCTGATCGCGATGGACGACGGCGAGCCCGTGCCGAAGAACGTGCGCGACTTCGCGGGCATCGCGTTCATGGGCGGGCCGATGAGCGTGAACGACCCGCTGCCGTGGATCCCGCCGCTGCTGGAACTCATCCGCGAGGCGGTCAGGAAGGACGTGCCCCTGATCGGCCACTGCCTCGGCGGACAGCTGATGTCCAAGGCGCTGGGCGGCAAGGTCGGCCCGACGCCCGCGAAGGAGATCGGCTGGGGCGAGGTGAGGATCGCCGACAATGAACTGGCGCGGGAGTGGTTCGGCGGCGTAGAGCCGTTCGCCTCCTTCCACTGGCACGGCGAGACCTTCTCGATCCCGCCGGGCGCGACGCGCGTGGCCTCTTCGGCCCTCTGCGAGAATCAGGCGTTCGTAATCGGCAGGAACCTCGGGCTGCAATGCCACGTCGAGATGACCGCCGAACTGATCCGGTCCTGGTACACCGGCGGGCGCGACGAGATCGAGGCCTCCGACAGCCCGGGGGTGCAGAAGCCCGGACAGATGGAGGCCGACATCGAGCTGCGCCTGACCAACCTGCACCACGTCGCCGACCGGCTCTACGACCGCTGGATCATGGGGCTGGCCAAGGGATAGCAGCGGGGCAGCCGCAGGGTAGTGTACCGGTACAGGTACGCCAACTGCCCGGAGAGCGGCTCCAAGCCTCGGGTTTGTAAACCTAATCCCTGAAATTATTGAACTGCAGGGGGAGGTCCTCGACCTTGGCGCGCACCAGCTGGATGGCCGCCTGCAGGTCGTCCTTCTTGGATCCCTGAACCCGCAGCGCGTCGCCCTGGATGCTGGTGGTGACCTTGATCTTCGCTTCCTTGATGAGCTTGGCGATGGCCTTGGCCTTTTCGGTGGGCACGCCGGTCTTGACCGCGATCACCCGCTTTACCCGCTCGCCGCCGATCTTTTCCGGGTCGTTCATCTCCAGGTAGCGGATGTCCACGCCCCGCTTGGCGAGCTTGAGGCGCATGACCTCGAGCACCTGGTCGAGCCTGGCCTCACTGTCGGCGTAGGCCGTGATCTCGAGCTCCTTCAGTTCGAAGCGCGCATCGGTGCCCTTGAAGTCGAAGCGCGTCGAGACTTCCTTGTTGGCCTGCTCGATCGCGTTCTTCACTTCCTGCTTGTTCGGTTCGGAGACGATGTCGAACGAGGGCATGGCATTCCTTTCCGCTTCGGGCAAGGGCGTATTCTAGCCCCTCACTTGAACTGCTCGTCGCGCCACTTGATCGCAGCCTTGAGGCCCTGTTCCTTCGCCACCTTGCGGAACGCCGCGCCCTCGGGGGAGGGGGCCATGGAGGTCAGGCAGAACATCTCCTGGCCGTAGTCGATGTTGGCCATCAGCCCGCGCATGTCGTAGGCGCGGTTGATCGCCTCCTTGTTCTGCTTCATCGCGATGGCCGGCAGGCGCCCCATGCGCAGCGCGATCTTCCTCGCCTCCGCCATCAGGTCGGCGGCCGGGACCACGCGGTTCACGATCCCCATGCGGTGCGCCTCCTGGGCGCTCACGCGTTCGCCCAGCAGCAGCAGTTCCTTGGTGTGCTTCATGCCTACCACCCAGGGCATGATCAGGAAGGGCGGGGCGGAGCAGAACTCGATCTCCGGCTCGCCGAACTGCGCCGTGTCGGCCGCGACGGTGTAGTCGCAGGTCATCGACAGGTCGCAGCCCCCGCCGAGGCAATACCCGTTGATCGCCGCCACCACGGGCAGGCGCGACTTCCAGATCTTCAGCCAGGTCTCGTTGCCGTCCTTGGCGTGGTCGCGCCAGTCCTGCACGGTGGTGCGGGGCTTCTCGCGCGGGGTGATGTCGAAGCCGGCGCTGAACGCCTTGCCATTGCCGGTGATGATCACCGCGCGCACCGACTCGTCGGGCTCCAGTTCGGCGAAGGCGCCGCGCACGTCGGCGAGCAACTGGTCGGAGAGCGAGTTCATCTTCTCCGGGCGGTTCAGCGTGATGATCGCGACGATGCCTTCGCGCTCGAGGGTAAGGGTGGAGTAAGCAGCCATGAGGGATCCTTTCAGTGGGAAGGCTTCTTGGGAATGATCAGCGCGTCGAGGACGCGTACGCCGCGTCCGGCGGGAAGAACCGACACGGGGTTGAGGTCGATTGCTTCGATCAGCTCGCCGTAGGCGGTGGCGATGCCCGACAGGGCGACCAGCACGCCGGCGAACGCGTCGATATCGGCGCTCGCCGCGCCGCGAAAGCCCGCGAGCAGCTTGTGCGCTTTCGTGGAGGCGATGAGTTCCAGTGCGCGTTCGCGGTCGACCGGCGCCAGGGCCAGCGCCGCGTCCTTGACGAGCTCGACCAGCACGCCGCCGGTACCCGTAACGATGCCCATGCCGAACGGCGCGCAGTGCGAAGCGCCCGCGATCATCTCGACGCCGCCGGAGACCATCTCCTGCACGACGATGCCTGCCACGGAGGCCTTCGGGGCTTTCTGCTTGACCGAGGCGAGGATCTCGCGGTACGCGGCCGCTACGGCTCCGGCATCGGCGAGTCCGACCCTGACGCCGCCGACCTCGGTTTTGTGCGAGATCTCCGCCGACTCGACCTTGAGCACCACGGGGTAGCCGAGGGCGGCCGCTGCGGCCACGGCTTCGGCCTCGGTGGTGGCAAGGGATTCGCGCGTGACCGGGATGCCGTGCGCCGCGAGGAACTGCTTGCCCTCGCGCTCGGTGAAGGGTTCACCGGACTGGAGGCGCGCGCGCCACGCCGGATCGGGCACGGCCGGGGCAGAGGCCGGCCGCGCCGTGGAGCGCATGGCCTGCGCGTAGTCGAACAGGCGGCGGATGGCGAGCAGGCTCGCGCGCGTCCCCTGCATGACGGCGACATCGGTGTTTTCGAACGGCTCAATCACGTACGGATGCAAGCCGCCCGCGGTGGGGTTGAAGAAGGCGACCGGCTTGTCGAGCCGCTGCGACACGGCGGCGACTTTCTCGGCGATGCGCCGGTAGTTGCCCGAGCCGAGCTTGGACAGGCCCGGCGAGCAGTCCTGCGCGACGGCCACCAGCGCGATTCCGGGATCGGAGGCGAGCGCGTCCATGCACGCCTCGTAGACCGAAACGTCGTAGACGGCGTTGCCGGTGGCGTCCAGCGGGTTGGACGCGGTGCCGAAGCCGGGCAGTGCGGTCCGCAACCGGGCCTTGGTCTCCTCGACGGGGTCTGGCAACTTCACGCCGGTGCGGTCCGCCACGTCGCAGAGCATCGCAGTCTCGCCGCCGCTGACCGAGATCATGCCGAGGCCGTCTCCGCGCGGGAGTTTCCTCACCGCGAGCATCAGCGCGATGCTCTCGGCCATCTCGTCGAGGTCGTCGACGCCGATCACGCCGTTGGCGCGGAAGAAATCCGCATAAGCCTCGCCGGAACCGGCGAGCGACCCGGTATGCGCCGCCGACGCGGCGGCGCCCTTGGAGGACTTGCCCACTTTCAACGCGATCACCGGCTTGCCGGCGGCGTGCATCGCGGCCATCGCCTTCGCGAAGCGCGCCGGGTCGCGCATCTGCTCCATGAAGAGCGCGGCGACCCGGGTCGAATCGTCGGTCGCGAGGTATTCGAGGTACTCGGCCATGTCGACGACCGCCGCGTTGCCCGCGGACACCATGTAGGACATTCCGAAGCGGCCGAGCGTCGACAGCGCTATGCAGCCCGAGCCCGAATGCGAGACCACCGCGAGCCCGCCGGCGCGCAGGCCCTCGGGCACGGAGGAACTGTAAAGCGAAGTGCGGCCCGTGACATTGACGAGGCCGAGGCAGTTCGGCCCGCAGATGACGAGGCCCGTGCGCCTGCAAAGCGCCTCGAGGTCCTCCTGCAGCGCGCGGCCGGCGTCGTCGGTCTCGGCGAAGCCGCTCGCGAACACGACGGCGGCACGCACGCCGCGCCCGGCGGCTTCCTCGAGCGTCGCGATGACCTTGTTGGAAGACAGCGCCACCACCGCGCAGTCCGGCGCCCCCGGGAGCGATGCAAGATTTGCATAGGCCCTGAGACCTGCGACCTCCGGTGCGCTCGGGTGCACGGGGTAGATGCTGCCCGCATAGCCGAAGCGCTGCAGGTTCGCCACGGCGTTGTTCCCCAGCGTGTTGGGGCGCGGCGAGGCGCCAAGCACGGCGATGGAGCCGGGCCGCATCAGCGGCGTCAGGGGATGGGTGCTCATCGGTGCCGGGGGGTGCTGCGCGAAAGGGTTGGGAGGCGGGGGCGGATGGTACGTGGCTTGCTTGACCGATAGTAGGCGACACGCCACTATTGAATCAACAGCGGATTCGTTCTGCAAAAGAGGGAGAGGCCATGAAAATATCGACGAAGCTCGTAGCCCTGATGATTGCGGCGGCAGGCACCGCCGCCCACGCGCAGCAGTTCCCGACCAAGGTCATCACGATCATCAGCCCCTTCGCGCCGGGCGGCACGTCCGACTTCGTCGGCCGCGTGGTCGCGCAGAAGATGATGGACAACGCGGGCTGGAAGATCGTCATCGAGACCAAGCCCGGCGCAAACGGGCAGATCGGTTCCGACCAGGTCGCCAAGGCTGCGCCCGATGGCTACACGCTGGTGCTCGGGCCCAGTTCCACGCACGGAATCCAGCCCAGCCTGTTCAAGAAGCTGCCCTACGACGTGCTCAAGGATTTCTCCGCCATCACCATGCTCGGCGCGACCGCCAACATCATTGCCGTGAACCCGTCGCTGCCGGTGAACAACGTGAAGGAGCTGATCGCGTACGGCAAGGCGAACCCGGGCAAGCTGAACTTTTCCTCGCCCGGATCGGGCACCTCCGTGCACATCTCCGGCGAGATGTTCAAGGATGCGGCCGGCATCGACATGCTGCATGTACCGTACAAGGGGAGCGGCCCTTCGATGGCGGCCGTACTCGGCGGGGAAGTGCAGGTCCTGTTCGAGAACATCTCGGCCGCCGTACCGAACGTCAAGGGCGGGCGCCTGCGCGCGATCGCCGTGACGTCCATGACGCGTTCGAGCGCGCTGCCCGAAGTGCCCACCCTGAACGAATCCGGCCTGTCGGGGTTCGAGGTCCTGGCCTGGTTCGGCATGTTCGCCCCGGCGGCCACCCCCAAGGACGTCCTGCGGACCCTGAATGTGGAGTTCGTCAAGGCGCTGAGGGACCCGAAGGTCGCCGAACAGATGCTGTCGCGCGGGTTGGAGCCGCGGCCGATGGGTCTCGAGGAGTTCGACGCGATCTGGCGCAAGGACGTCGAGAAATATGCCGCGATCGTGAAGAAGGCGAAGATCACGATCGAGTGACGTGCATCCCCCAAGCCGGCCTGCGGTACCGGCGTTGGAGGAACCGCCTAAGCCTTGTCGTCGCCGGGCGTTGCGGCGGCGAGTGCGAATCGCACCAGTTCCGCAACGTTCCTCGCGCCGAGTTTTTCCATCAGCCGGGTCTTGTGCACTTCCACGGTGCGCGGGCTGATGCCGAGGGCCGCCGCAATCTCCTTTGCATGCAGTCCCTTTGCGACATGATCGAGGACCTCGCGTTCGCGGATGGTCAGGCGGGCAAGCTTTCCGGCATCGGCGCGCCGCCGGTCATGTGACCTGAGCCTGCGCTGCTCGACACCGAAGGCGGTTTCTATCGCCGCGCACAACTGGCCGTTGTCGAAGGGCTTCTCGAGGAAATCGATCGCCTGGGCGCGAAATGCGGCACGTGCCGTCGGCACGTCCCCGTGCGCCGTAATGATGATGAACGGAAGGGCTGCGCCGCGCAGCCGCATTTCCTTCTGCAGTTCCACGCCGGTCCTGCCCGGCAGCCTCAGGTCCGCGATCACGCACCCTGCCCAGTCGTCGCGCCAGGCTTCGAGGAAGGCCTCGGCGTCCGCGAACGGGGCCGTGCGATAGCCTGTCAGCCCGAGCATGAGCGCGATGGAGTCACGCACCGAGGCGTCGTCCTCGACGATGAAGACGGTCAGGCCTTCTGAGCGCATGGCAGCACCAGGTGGAACTCGCCGTGGGATGTGTGCGCTGCTTCCAGCGAACCGCCGTGGGCATGGACGATCGCTCGGCTGACCGCGAGGCCCAGCCCCATGCCCATGGGCTTGCCGGACACGAAAGGTTCGAACAGGCCGGCCCTGTCGGAGGCCGGGATCCCCGGCCCGTCGTCGGCGATCACGATCCTCAGGTTGAGGTCGTCCAGGCGTTCGACCCTGACGCTGACCAGTCCGCGGGGAGAGTGCTGTGCGGCGACCGCTTCGAACGCGTTCGTGATCAGGTTGCGCAACACCACTTCGATCTGCAGGCGGTCGACGAGGAGCGGCGGCAGCGAGGGTGCAGCGTCGATTTCGAATCGCACCACGCCGCCATCCTTCGCCTGCTCCGCAATGCGCCGCGCCGCAGCCACGAAATGGCTGACCTCGACCACCTCGAGGCGCGTGGTCCCTGCCCGGAAGAAGTCGCGCAGCCTGCGCACGACCTCGGAGGCGCGATCCGCCTCGGCGAGGATCTTCGCGATCACGTCGGCCAGCTGGGGTGCCGCTGGCGGGTGCCTGTCGAGCAGTATCTGGGCCGCACGCCCGTAGTTGGTCACCGCAGTGAGCGGCTGGTTGACCTCGTGCGCGATCGCACCGGCCATTTCGCCGGCCGCAGCGAGCCGTAGTGTCTCCCGCAGTCCTTGTTCCGCGTACTGGCGCTGGTCGACCATGACCCCCAGGTAGAGCCCGGTCAGCGTGAGCGCAGCCAGCAGCGCCTGCAGCTCGACAACGGGAAGCGAGAATCCGCCCTCTGCGTGGATGCCGATCACCACGCCCATCTGGACGATCGCGATGGCCAGGATGGCGCCGTTCATGCCGAACCGGACCGCGATCCAGATGAGGGGCAGGAAGAGCAGGTAGAACTGCCGCGAGGGGTCGGTGCCGATCCCTTCGAAGATCAGCCAGATGGTCCCAGCCAGCACTGCCGCCTGGAGCAGTGCCTCCGGTCGCCGCGCGAGCGAGAGGAGCGCGGACCGGCGCGTGTCGTCCGCGGCCGCAAAAAGCAGTGGTGCGGTCACGAGGATGCCCACCGCATCCCCGATCCAGAAGCGCATCCAGGCGTTCAGGAATGGCGTCTCCCCCAGCAGTCCCGCGACACCCAGGATGCCGATGAACCCGCCGCCGACCAGCCCGGTGCCGGCCACCACGATCGCCGCAAATACGGTGAGCTGCCGCGTGGAGCGCAGCCCGGTGTCGCTGAGCTGGGCTTTCAGGGCCCAGGCAATGGACGCGTACCCGCCGGCCAGCACGCATGCGGTCAGCAGCGTGATCAGGTGCCCGCCGGGCACATGCCGCACGAGCACATCCGCAAGCAGGATCGTGGCGAGGACCGCCGGTGCATGGACAAGGCCACCCAGCATCATCCAGACCACGGCCAGGGCGGCCTGCGGGTTCCAGGGGGTGATGTTGAACGGCCCGACCGGGTCGATGTAGCTGGTCCAGTCCAGCGCGATGTAACAGGGCGCGAACACGGCCGCATCCCGCAGGGTTCGGAGGATCTTCATCGCCACTCCATCTTGGGGCGTGCCGGGGGCGCATGCAAGTACGTGTTTTCACTTACGCGGTGACCCGGATATCGCCGATCTGCCGGCCCGCGTAACTTGGCCACATGGCTACCCACATCGAAACCTTGGAAATCGTCGGCGCAGTCCTGTTTGCGCTGGCGGTGCTGCACACCTTCTCGACCCGCTACTTCGAGCACCTCGCCCACACGCGGACGGCACATGCCGGGCTGTGGCACCTGCTGGGCGAGGTCGAAACCGTGTTCGGCCTGTGGGCGTTCGTGCTGCTGGCCTTCATGGCGGTCGCATTCGGCTGGGGGGCGGCGTCGGCGTACCTGGACAGCCAGAAGTTCGTCGAACCGATGTTCGTGTTCGTCATCATGGTCATCGCCGCGAGCCGTCCCATCATGCAACTGGCGTCGGATGGCGTGGGGGTGCTCTGCCGGGCCGTTCCGGCGCATCCGGCCGTGGCCGGCTATTTCCTCAGCCTCTCGCTCGTGCCGCTCCTCGGTTCGCTGATCACCGAGCCTGCCGCGATGACCCTTGCCGCGCTGATGCTGCGCGAGCGCATCTTCGCCACGGGCGCATCCAGCCGGCTCAAGTACGCCACCCTGGGCGTGTTGTTCGTCAACGTCTCGATAGGCGGCGTGCTGACGAACTTCGCCGCGCCGCCCGTCCTCATGGTGGCGGCGAAATGGGAATGGACCTCCGCGTTCATGCTGTCGACCTTCGGCGCCAAGGCGGCGATCGCGGTGTTCGTGAATGCGTTTGTGCTGACTTTCCTCTTTCGCCGGGAATTGCTTGCGCGCGCCGTCCCGCCGGTCCAGGGCGCGGGTGGGCGCGTTCCGTTGATGTTCGTGGCGCTGAACGTGGCGCTGCTGGCCGGCGTGGTGTTCACCAACCACGTTGCCGAAGCGTTCATGGGCCTGTTCCTGCTGTTCCTCGGGTTTGCCGAGGCGTATCGCCGCCACCACGACCGCCTGATGCTGCGCGAGGGACTGATGGTCGCGTTCTTCCTCGCCGGACTCGTGGTGCTGGGGGGGCAGCAGAGCTGGTGGCTGCAGGAAGTCCTCTCCAGGATGGACGAGTCCACCCTGTTCTACGGGGCGACCGCCCTGACCGCGATCACGGACAATGCCGCGCTCACCTATCTCGGTTCGCTGGTGGAAGGCTTGTCCGACGAGTACAAGTACTCCCTGGTAGCGGGGGCGGTGGCGGGCGGGGGACTGACCGTGATCGCCAACGCGCCCAACCCGGCCGGGTTTGCGATCCTGAAGGACCATTTCGAGGACCAGTCGATCAACGCCTTCGGCCTGTTCGTGGCGGCTTTGCCGCCGACGCTGGTGGCGGTCGCGTGCTTTCGCGGGTTCCCGGGCCAGGTGTCCGAAGTATTCGACCTCGGACTATGGGGGGAGTGGTTTGCCGGGCTCGACCGGTCGTTCGCCTTCCTGCTGATCCTGCCGTTCGTGGTGGCGGCCATAGGACTCTGGTCGGAGTACAGGCGCCGGGAGGGCAGGTAACCGGACCTCGGCGGGGTAGGCTAACGGGTGTTGAGGCGCTGCAGGTCCTCGAGCCAGCGCTCGGAGACGGTCTTCATCCACGCAATGTCGGCGGGGCCGTCGAAAGCGGAGAAGGCCGACAGGTAGACGGCCTTGCCGCCGATCAGCGCGAGCGTCATCGACGAGAGCCGGAAGAGCGGCTCGCCGTCGACCCAGCGTCCACGCTGCGGGACCATTGTTCCCTGCACCACGCTCAGCAGATGCGGCTCGCGCTTCAGGTCCTGCAGCAGGTGCGCCTGCTCCGGCGGGCGGGTACGCAGGTACTTTATGAAATCGGTGACGCCTTCCGGCGGGCTGCCCAGGTTGCGCGAGGCGGTCTGCACGAGCGTGGCGAACTGCGTGGGGCTGAGGCGTTCGCGTTCGGTCGCGCGCGGCGTGACCGCCAGCAGGTAGCGGCGCAGCTCCAGCTGGTCGCCGGCGCCGAAGCGACGCGCGTCGGAATCGGCGAGCGCGAATACAAGCACCCGGTTGCTCGCATCGGCGAGGGTCTCGGCGAAGTCGGTCAGGCGGGGGGAGCCGAAGCCCGCGGTATCCGAGAACCCGGCCGGGGTGTCCACCACCAGCCGGTCCGGGCCGAGCTGCACGGCGAAGGGCGCCGCGCCCGCGCCCGCGCTGCAGCCGAGCGCCGCGCAAATGAGGAGTCGCGCGGCGAGGCGCCCGGCCATGGCTACTTCTTCCCGGCCTTCGTGCGCAGGTTCGCGGCGATGCGCAACCGCAGCGCGTTCAGCTTGATGAAGCCGCCCGCATCGGCCTGGTTGTAGGCGCCGCCGTCGTCGTCGAAGGTCGAGATCTTCATGTCGAAGAGGGAATCCGATTTCGACTCGCGGCCGACCACCATCATCGTGCCCTTGTAGAGCTTGATGCGCACCTTGCCGTTCACGGTCTTCTGCGAGTCGTCGATCAGCACCTGCAGGAGCTTGCGCTCCGGGCTGAACCAGTAGCCGTTGTAGATGAGGCGCGCATAGCGCGGCATCAGGTCATCCTTGAGCGCCAGCACCTCGCGGTCCATGGTGATGGATTCCATGGCACGGTGTGCCTTCCACATGATCGTGCCGCCGGGCGTCTCGTAGCAGCCGCGGGACTTCATGCCCACATAGCGGTTTTCGACGAGGTCGAGGCGGCCGATGCCGTGCTTGCCGCCCATGCGGTTCAGCTCGGTCAGCACGCCGGCCGGCGAAAGCTTCCTGCCGTTGATCGCGACGATGTCGCCGCGCGCAAACGTCAGTTCGACCACCTCGGGCTTGTCCGGCGCCTTTTCCGGGGAGACAGTCAGGCGCCACATCGAGTCCTCGGGCGCGAAGTTCGGGTCCTCGAGGATGCCGCCTTCGTAGGAGATGTGCAGGAGGTTGGCGTCCATCGAGTACGGGGCGCCGCCGCCCTTGCGCTTCTTGAAATCGACCGGGATGCCGTGCTTGTCGGCGTAGGCGAGCAGCTTCTCGCGCGACAGCAGGTCCCACTCGCGCCAGGGGGCGATCACCTTGACGTTGGGCATCAGTGCGTAGGCACCGAGCTCGAACCTCACCTGGTCGTTGCCCTTGCCGGTGGCGCCGTGCGAGATCGCGTCGGCCTTCACCTTTTTCGCGATCTCCACCATGCGCTTGGCGATCAGCGGCCGCGCGATCGAGGTGCCGAGCAGGTACTCGCCCTCGTACAGCGTGTTGGCGCGGAACATCGGGAACACGAAGTCGCGCACGAACTCCTCGCGCAGGTCCTCGATGAAGATGTTCTCGCGCTTGATGCCCATCAGAAGCGCCTTGGCGCGTGCCGGGGCGACTTCCTCGCCCTGGCCGATGTCGGCGGTGAAGGTCACGACTTCGCACTTGTAGACGTCCTGCAGCCACTTGAGGATGACGGAGGTGTCGAGGCCGCCCGAATAGGCGAGGACGACCTTGCTGACGCTGTTGCTTTTCTTTGCCATTACGGTTTCACTTTTCCCTGTAACAAGAATTCCATCAGCGCCTTCTGCGAGTGCAGGCGGTTCTCCGCCTCGTCCCAGACCACGCTCTGCGGACCGTCGATGACCTCGGCGGCGACTTCCTCGCCCCGGTGCGCCGGCAGGCAGTGCATGAACACGGCGTCCTTCGCGGCGATTTTCATCATGTCGGCGTCCACCTGCCAGTCTCCGAAGTCCTTCTTGCGCGCCTCATTCTCGGCCTCGAACCCCATGCTCGTCCAGACGTCCGTGGTGACGAGGTCCGCGCCGCGGGCGGCGTCCATGGGGTCGGCGAACTCCTCGTAGTGGCCGGTGCCGTAGAGGTTGGCGCGCTCGGCCTCGACTTCGTACCCCGGCGGCGTGGACACGTGCACGTTGAAGTCGAGCACCTCCGCGGCCTGCAGCCAGGTGTTGCATACGTTGTTCGAGTCGCCGATCCAGGCCACGGTCTTGCCGCGGATGTCGCCGCGCTGCTCGATGTAGGTATAGATGTCGGCGAGGATCTGGCAGGGGTGGTACTCGTTGGTGAGGCCGTTGATCACCGGCACGCGCGAGTTGGAGGCGAACCGCTCCACGATGTCCTGCTCGAAAGTGCGGATCATCACGAGGTCGCACATGCGCGAAATCACCTGCGCGGCGTCCTCCACGGGCTCGCCGCGGCCGAGCTGCGAATCGCGCGTCGACAGGAAGATCGCCGCGCCGCCGAGCTGGTGCATGCCGGCCTCGAAGGACAGGCGGGTGCGCGTCGACTGCTTCTCGAAGATCATCACGAGCGTGCGGTCCTCGAGCGGCCAGAAGCGCTCGTAGCGCTTGAACTTCTCCTTGATCCAGCGGGTGCGGGCGAAGAGGTGGTGCAATTCCTCGCTCGACAGGTCCCTGAACTGCAGGAAGTGCCTGATGGGGGCGTTCTGCGGCATCTTCGGCGGGCTCATCCGGCCTTGGCGACGGGCGCCACGGCCACGGGCTGCGCGAGGAAAGCCTTGATCACCGGCGCGAGCAGGCCGACGAGCTGGCGCCCTTCGGCCTCGCTCATGACGAGCGGGGGCACGAGGCGGATCACGCTGTCGGCCGTCACGTTGAGCACGAGCCCGGCCTCGAGGGCCATCGTCACTATGTCGCCGCAGGGGCGGTCGAGCTCGACGCCGATCATCATGCCCAGGCCCCGCGCCTCGACGAAGCCGTGGGTGCCGGAGAGCGCCTGCGTGAGGCCGTCGCGGATCACGCGCCCGACCTTCGTGGCGTTGTCGAGGAGCTTCTCTTCTTTCATCACGTCGAGGGTGGCGACGACGCCGGTGCACGCGAGCGGGTTCCCGCCGAACGTGGAGCCGTGCTTGCCGGGGCTGAATATTCCCCTGGCGCGGTTGCCGGTGACGCAGGCCCCCACGGCGACGCCGCTGCCGAGGCCCTTGGCCAGCGGAACGACATCAGGCGAGATGCCGGCGTGCTGGTACACGAACCACTGGCCGGTGCGCCCGAGGCCGCACTGCACCTCGTCGGCGATGAACAGCCACTCGTTCCTGTCGCAGATGTCCTTGAGCCCGCGCAGGTACTCCATGCGCGGCACGTTGATGCCGCCCTCGCCCTGGATCGGCTCGATCATCACGGCGACCACGTTCTTGTTGTGCGCGGCGATGGACTTCACCGCTTCGAGGTCGTTCAGCGGCACGCGCACGAACCCGCCGACCAGCGGCTCGAAGCCCGCCTGCACTTTCCTGCTGCCGGTCGCGGACAGCGTCGCAAGCGTGCGGCCGTGGAAGGCCTTTTCGAAGACGATGATTTCGGGGCGCTCGATCCCGCGCTTGTGGCCGTACAGGCGCGCGACCTTGATCGCCGCCTCGTTGGCCTCGCAGCCCGAGTTGCAGAAGAACACCTCGTCGAGGCCGGTGATTTCGGCGATGCGGTCCGCGGCGGCTTCCTGGTCCGGGATCTGGAAAAGGTTCGAGGTATGGATGACGCCGCTCGCGATGCGCGCGGTGAGCGCTTTCACGAGCTTCGGGTGGCCGTAGCCGAGCGTGTTGACGGCGATGCCGGCGAGGCCGTCGAGGTACTTCTTGCCGGATTCGTCCCACAGCCACACGCCTTCGCCACGGACGAAGGCCACGGGAAGGCGCGCGTAGGTGTTCATTACATGGGACATGGCAGTGGTCTCCAAAAGCAAAAACGGCGGGCCGGGCCGCCGTTTAAAGGATGCTATCACAGTATAATTTCGGCTACTCCCCCCGCGGTTCCACGCCATGCCCGACATCCCCGTCGAGTTCGTCATCCAGGGCACCACCGAGGAAGGGCAGGTGTTTCGCCCGAGCGACTGGGCGGAACGCCTGTGCGGCGTGATGGCGGCCTTCGGCACCGACCAGCACCTGGCGTATTCGCCCTATGTCCACCCGATCACCTCCAACGGCATCCGTTGCGTGGTGGTCGACATGCGGCTCGAGGAAGTTGAGCCGATGGCCTACCGATTCCTGCTGAGTTTCGCGAAGGACAACGAGCTGAAGGTGCGTCCCGGGCGTCCACCCGAGCGGACGAAGCTTGCGGAACTGGGGCGCGGCGCCGGCGGCAATGCTTAGTCTGCCCGACGCGTCACCCCGGGAATGCGGGAAGGCCCCGCGAAGCGGAAGGGGCCCGGGCCCCCTGCGCCTACTTCTCGAGCGCCTTGACGGCGTGGGCCAGGCGCGACTTGTGGCGAGCGGCGGCGTTGCGGTGAATCACGCCCTTGGCGGCCGTGCGGTCGATCTTGCTCATCGAAGCCGTCAGGGCGGCCACGGCCGCAGCCTTGTCGCCGGACGAGACGGCTTTCTTGACGCCCTTGATCGCAGTACGCATGGTCGAGGACATGCTCGCGTTGCGCTTGCGGCGGATTTCGGAAGTGCGGGCGCTTTTGCGCGAGGAGGCAGTGTTGGCCATGGGTTCGGACCGGTGTCGGAAAAGGGGCGCATTCTAGCGGTTAAGCCCCGGGCGGGCAAGGCATTTCCGCCCCCCCGGAAACGGCCCCCGGCGGCATGAACCTGCTGCGCGCGCTGGCCACGGTCAGCAGCATGACGCTGCTGTCCAGGATCCTCGGCTACGTCCGGGACGCGATCATCGCCCGGGCCTTCGGCGCGGGGATGGCGACAGACGCTTTTTTCGTCGCTTTCAGGCTCCCCAACCTGCTGCGCCGGATGTTCGCGGAAGGGGCGTTTTCGCAGGCGTTCGTGCCCATCCTGTCGGAATACAAGAACCGCCAGACCCCGCAGGAGACCCGCGAGCTGGTCGACTGCGTGGCCAGCGTGCTGAGCCTCGCGCTCGTCGTCGTGACGGCCCTGGGCATCGCGCTTGCGCCGCTGATCGTCTACCTCTCGGCGCCGGGCTTTGCCGCCGAGCCGGGCAAGTTCGACCTGACCGTCGAGATGCTGCGGGTTACCTTCCCCTACCTTTTCTTCATCTCCCTGGTGGCGTTTTCGGCCGGGATCCTCAATACCCACAACCGGTTCGCGGTGCCGGCCTTCACGCCGGTGCTGCTGAACGTCTCGCTGATCGTCGGGGCGGCCTTCTGCGCCCCCTATTTCGATCCCCCGGTGAAGGTGCTGGCGTGGGCGGTGTTCGCTGGCGGGGCGCTGCAGCTCGCCCTTCAGGCGCCTTTCCTCGCGCGGATCGGCCTCCTGCCGCGCTGGCGGCCGGATTTCCGCCACCCCGGTGTCGGCAGGGTCCTCAAGCTGATGCTGCCCGCGCTGTTCGGCGTGTCGATCAGCCAGATCTCGCTGGTCATCAACACGATCTTCGCCTCTTTCCTCGTCACCGGCAGCGTGTCCTGGCTGTACTACGCCGACCGGCTGATGGAGTTCCCGGCGGGGATGCTGGGCGTGGCGCTCGGCACGATCCTGCTGCCCACGCTGTCGAAGTACCACGCCGACCAGAACCCGCAGGAGTATTCGAAGCTGCTCGACTGGGGCCTGCGCCTGACGCTGCTGCTGGCCCTGCCGGCCGCGGCGGCGCTGGCGGTGCTGGCGATCCCGCTGATCGCTTCGCTCTTTCACTACGGGCGGTTCTCCGAGGCCGACGCATGGATGACGCGCCAGGCGCTGGTCGCCTACAGCGTCGGCCTGGTCGGCATGATCCTCGTGAAGATCCTCGCACCTGGGTTCTATGCGCGGCAGAACGTGCTCACGCCGGTGAAGATCGGCGTGTTCACCCTGGTCGCGACGCAGCTGATGAACCTCGCCTTCGTGTGGCCCCTGAAGCACGCGGGCCTTGCGCTCGCGATCGGCCTGGGTGCGTGCCTCAACGCCGCGCTCCTCTACGCGAAACTGCGGCAGCACCGCATCTACACGCCGGAACCCGGCTGGGGACTGTTCGCGCTTAAGGTGGCGGTCTCGGTAGCGGCAATGGCGGCGGCCCTCGGGTTCGCGATGGGGACCGCGCAATGGTGGTTCGGCGCGGCCTGGACGCTGCGCCTGCCCGCGCTCGGCGGGCTAGTGCTGCTGGGCCTCGTGGTCTACGGCGCGTGCCTTGCCGCCCTCGGCTTCCGGGTGCGGGATTTCGCACGCAGGGGCGTGGAGTAGGGCGATGGCCGACAGCGACCGATTTGCCGAACTGCTGGCCGGCGACGAGGCCCGCTACAGCCTCGCCGAGGCCTGCCTGCTGATCGCTGCGGACGCGTACCCGGGCCTCGACGTAAACCGCTACCTGGCCGAGATCGAGCGGATGGCGGCGCGATTGCGCGGCCGCCTGCCGCCGGACGCGGATGCCGAGCAGAAGGTGATCGCGTTGAACCAGTTCCTGTTCGACGACCTGGGCTTTCACGGCAACGCCGACGATTACTACGACCCGCGCAACAGCTACCTCAACGAGGTGATCGACCGGCGCCGCGGGATCCCGATCTCGCTGTGCATCCTGTACATGGAGGTCGGCCGCAAGATCGGGCTGCCGCTGGTGGGCGTGTCCTTCCCGGGGCATTTCCTGGTGCGGCTGTCGCTGCGCGGCAGCGCGCTGGTGCTCGACCCGTATTCGGGCGGCGCGCCGATGTCGGAGCAGGAATTGCGCGCGTTGCTGCGAAGGGTGATCGCGGGCAGCCGCAGCGCCGGGTTGCGCAGCGCTGCGGATGTGGCGGCCGAGTTGCCGCTCGACCAGTTCCTCGAGCCGGCCGGGTCGCGCCAGGTGCTGGCGAGGGTGCTGCGCAACCTGAAGAACATCTACCGCGAAAAGGCCAACGCGCAAAGGCTGCTGGACGTCATCAACCGGATGATCGTGGTCGCGCCCGACGCGCACGGCGAACTGCGTGACCGCGGCGACGTGTACCGGGGCATGGAGGCGTTTCGCGCGGCGCTGCGGGATTTCAGCGCTTATCTCGAGCGCGAACCCGACGCGCCCGACGCCGACGAGGTCCGGGCGAAAGTGGTCGAGCTCACTGCGCTCTGCGCGCGACTGAACTGACCGGCCGCGGTTCAGCCCGGCTGTGCGGCCCCGATGCCCGCCTCTGCGCGCATCTGCAGCGCACGCCTCTGCACGGCGGCATGCAGCGCCGGCTTGTACCCGAGCAGGAAGAACACCTCCGCGCAAAGGAAGATCGGCGCGACGAACACCTGGAACAGGTTGTCCGCCAGCGCGGGCTTGCGGCCCTCGAAGACGTGGCCGAGCAACTGCACGATCCAGCCTCCGACGAAGAGCGGGAGGATCCACGCGGCGGCCTCGCGCATCGGGAGGGCGGCGATCGACTCGCCCGCCCCGAGCAGGCCGGCGAACACGGCGATCATTGCAAGGCCGAGCAGGGCGTCGAGTGCAAGGTAATAGGCGAGGAGCAGGGTGGTTACCGCCATCGCGGCACTGACCTGGGTGCCGCCAAGGTCGGCCCGGGCCCAGGCAAGCACGGCGAGGATTGCGACGATGATCGCGGGCACGCCGACGAAGTGGGTCAGCTTGTTGCGCGTGTCCTGATGATAGGCCGCATAGAACGACATCTGGTCTTCGAGAGTTTTCACGCCGTTTCCTCCTCTGGACAAGGGCGGGGGAGAGGTGAAATCCGCTATAATTCATCATTTTACTGCGCTCAGGCATGCTCGTCACGCATGGACATTTCCCGCCGTCGGCGGCCGCCCCCGCGGGCCGGCTGGCGGTGACGGTCGGCAATTTCGACGGCGTGCATCGCGGCCACAGGGCCATGCTCGATCGGATGAAGGCCAAGGCGGCCGAACTGGGGGTTCCCTCCTGCGTGCTGACGTTCGAGCCGCATCCGAGGGAGTTCTTTACCCCGCAGGCGGCGCCGGCCCGGCTCACCCGGCTGGCGTCCAAGCTCGACGTGCTGCGCGATGCGGGCGTGGACCGCGTGCACGTGGCGCGGTTCGATGCGAAGTTCTCCTCCCAGCCGCCTGAACGGTTCATCGACGACGTCCTGGTGAAGGGGCTGCGCTGCGCCTGGTTGCTGGTGGGGAGGGACTTCCGCTTCGGCGCAAAGCGCGCGGGGGATTTCGCGCTGCTCGAGGCGGCCGGCGCAGGCAGCGGCTTCGGCCTGGAGGCCATGCCCGAGGTGACGAACGGGGGCGTGCGCATCTCAAGTTCGGGCGTGCGCGCTGCGCTGGAGCGCGGCGACCTCGAGGGTGCGGGCGCGCTGCTCGGGCGCGATTACGCGATCGCCGGGCGCGTGGCGCATGGCGACAAGCTCGGGCGTGAACTGGGTTTCGCGACGGCCAACAT
Organism: Burkholderiales bacterium; assembly: GCA_965279075.1. GTDB lineage: Bacteria > Pseudomonadota > Gammaproteobacteria > Burkholderiales > SG8-39 > SZAS-79. Next base: position 865,346 of record CBDIHI010000012.1, read on the forward strand.
CCGGCTGCCGCACAAGCCGCCGCTCGCGGGTATTTTCGTGGTCGAGGTGCTGGGCGTGCCGCAGTCCGGGGCCCGCCCGTGGCCGGCGGTGGCGAGCATAGGCGTACGGCCGACGGTGAAGGATGGCGCGGTGCCGCTGCTGGAGGCGCACCTTTTCGACTTCGCCGGCGACCTGTACGGCCGGCGGATCGAAGTGAGGTTTCTGCACAAGTTGCGCGACGAGGAGAAGTATCCCGACCTCGGCGCGCTCAAGAACGCGATCGCGCGCGATGCGGCGAACGCCCGGGACTATTTTGCTGCGAAGAGCCATGGCTGATTACAAGAAAACGCTGAACCTGCCCGACACGCCGTTCCCGATGAAGGGCGACCTTGCCAGGCGCGAGCCGCTCTGGGTGAAGGAATGGCAGGACAAGGGCCTGTACAAACGCCTGCGCCAGGTCGCAAAAGGCCGGCCGCGCTTCGTGCTGCACGACGGCCCGCCCTACGCCAACGGCGACATCCACATCGGCCACGCGGTCAACAAGATCCTCAAGGACACCATAGTCAAGTCCAAGCTCCTCGCGGGGTTCGACGCGCCCTACGTGCCCGGCTGGGACTGCCACGGCATGCCGATCGAGGCGCAGATCGAGAAGGTGCATGGGCGCAACCTGTCCACTGCCGAAACGCTGCGCCTGTGCCGCACCTATGCGGCCGAGCAGGTCGAACGCCAGAAGAAGGACTTCCAGCGCCTCGGCGTGCTCGGCGACTGGGACAATCCCTACCTCACGATGGCGCCAGGCAACGAAGCCGACGAAATCCGCACGCTCGGCATGCTGCTCGAGAAGGGCTACGTGTTCCGCGGCCTGAAGCCGGTGAACTGGTGCTTCGACTGCGGCTCGGCGCTGGCCGAGGCCGAGGTCGAGTACGAGGACAGGAAGGACCTCGCGGTGGATGTGGGCTTCGCGTTCGCCGAGCACGTCAAGCTGGCGAAGGCCTTCGGGCTGCCGAAGCTGCCGGACAAGCCCGGGCACATCGTGATCTGGACCACCACGCCCTGGACGCTGCCGGCCAACCAGGCCCTGAACGTCCACCCGGATTTCGAGTATGTCCTCGTCGATACGGAAAAGGGATTGCTGATCCTTGCCGCCGAGCTGCAGGACAAGTGCCTTGCGCGCTACCAGCTCACCGGCACGCGGATCGCCTCCTGCAAGGGCGCGGCGCTGGACCACATCGCGTTCCGCCACCCGTTCTACGACCGCACCTCGCCGGTCTACCTCGGCGACTACGTCACGCTCGACACCGGCACCGGCATCGTCCATTCGGCCCCGGCCTACGGCGTGGAGGACTTCGACTCCTGCCGCCGCAACGGCCTCAAGGACGACCAGATCCTCACGCCGGTGATGGGCGACGGGAAGTACGCCTCCACGCTGCCGCTGTTCGGCGGCCTCATGATCTGGAAGGCGAACCCGAAAATTGTCGAGGAGATGCGCGAGCGCGGGACACTGTTCGCGAGCGAATCCTACGTCCACAGCTACATGCACTGCTGGCGCCACAAGACGCCGGTGATCCTGCGCGCGACCATCCAGTGGTTCGCGGGCATGGAAAAGGTGCCGGGCTGGAACGGCGCGACGCCGGCCGAGCCGCTGCGCGCCACGGCGCTGCGCGGCGTGGAGAACACGCAGTTCTTCCCGTCGTGGGGCCAGGCGCGGCTTCACGGCATGATCGCCAACCGCCCGGACTGGACGCTTTCGCGCCAGCGCCAGTGGGGCGTGCCCATGCCGTTCTTCATCCACAAGGAGACCGGCCGGTTGCACCCGCGCACGCTCGAGCTGCTCGAGCAGGTCGCGAAGCTCGTTGAGAAGGAGGGTATCGAGGCCTGGCAGCACGTCGACGCCAACGGGATGCTCGGCGCGGACGCCGCGATGTACGAGAAGAGCCGTGACACGCTCGACGTCTGGTTCGATTCGGGGTCGACACATTTCACGGTGCTGAAGCATTCGCACGCGAGCGAAAGCACCTTCCCCGCCGACCTCTACCTCGAAGGTTCGGACCAGCACCGGGGCTGGTTCCATTCGTCCCTGCTCGTGTCGTGCATGATGAACGGCGTGCCGCCCTACAAGGGCCTGCTCACGCATGGCTTCGCGGTCGACGGCGAAGGCAAGAAGATGTCCAAGTCCAAGGGCAACACGGTCGTGCCGCAGGAGGTCTCCGGCACGCTTGGGGCGGAGATTCTCAGGCTCTGGGTCGCGAGCACCGACTACTCGGGTGAGCTGTCGATCTCCAACGAGATCCTCAAACGCGTCGTCGAAGGCTATCGCCGCATCCGCAACACGCTGCGGTTCCTGCTGGCCAACACGTCCGACTTCGACATCGCGAAGGACGCGGTGCCGGTCGGCGAGCTGGTCGAGGTCGACCGCTATGCGCTCGCGCTGACCGCGAAGCTGCAGGAGGAGATGGCCGCAGACTATGCGCGCTACCAGTTCCACCTGGTCGCGCAAAGGCTGCAGACCTTCTGCTCGGAGGACCTCGGCGCGTTCTACCTGGACATCCTCAAGGACCGGCTGTACACGGCCGCGCCCGCGTCGCACGCCCGCCGCTCGGCGCAGACCACGCTCTGGCACATCACCTCGAGCCTCGTGCGCCTGATGGCGCCGATCCTGTCGTTCACGGCCGAGGAACTGTGGGCCGTGTTCAACGGGAAGAAGGACGACAGCGTTTTCTTCCAGACGCTGCACGTGCTGCCCGCCGTGGCCGGGGCGCCCGCACTGCTGGCGCGCTGGGAGAAGATGCGTGCAATCCGCGCCGACGTGCGGCGCCAGCTGGAGGAGCTGCGTACCGCCGGCAGGATCGGCTCGTCGCTTGCGGCCGAAGTGGATTTCCATGCCGACACGGAAGGCGCCGCGTTCCTCGCGAGCTTCGGGGAAGACCTGCGCTTCGTGCTGCTGACCTCCGCGGCCCGCGTGCACGGCGATGGGGCCGCCCGAGTCGAAGTCGTACCCAGCGTGCATGCGAAATGCGAGCGTTGCTGGCATTTCCGCCCGGACGTCGGGTCGGTCGCGGAACACCCGACGATCTGCGGCCGCTGCGCCGGCAACCTGTCCGGCGCGGACGAGACGCGCCGGTTCGCCTGATGCCCGGCAAAGTGCGGCGCATCGCCCCCTGGCTGGCCGTGGCGGTGGCCATCGTACTCGCCGACCAGGCGACCAAGCTCGCGATCCTTGCCGCTTTCAAGCCGGGCGAGGCGCTTGCCGTGACGCCGTTCTTCGACCTGGTCCTGGTGTTCAACAAGGGGGCGGCCTTCAGTTTTCTCGCGGCGGCCGGCGGCTGGCAGCGCCCGGTGCTGGTCGGTGTGTCGCTCGTCGCCATCGTCATCGTCTCGGTCATGCTGTGGCGCAATCCTTCGCGCCGGCTGCTGGATGCCGGCCTCACGCTGATCCTCGGGGGCGCGGTGGGCAATCTGGTCGACCGCGTGGCCTATGGGCAGGTGGTGGATTTCCTGCTATTCCATGCGTACGGCTGGAGCTATCCCGCATTCAACGTTGCCGATTCCGCGATCACCGTAGGTGCGGGGATCCTGATCGTCGAAAGCTTCATGGCGCGGGAGCCGGCGAAGGAGGGCGCGTGACGACCGTCGGCCCCGGCAGCCACCTGACGCTGCATTACCGCATATCGCTTGCCGATTCGCCGCATGCGGAGGTGCTCTCGACCTTCGGCGGCAACCCGGCCACGCTGGTGCTGGGCAGCGGGGAACTCGCGCCGACGCTTGAACGTTGCCTGGTCGGCGTCGAAAGCGGCGGGCCGAGGGTATTCATGCTCGCGCCCGAGGAGGCCTTCGGCGGGTACCGCGATGAGTTGCTCCAGCGTGTACCGGCCGACGCCTTTCCCGACAGCCTGGCCGTGGAGCCCGGGCAGGTGATCGAGTTCTCGGCGCCGGACGGCGCGCGGCTCGCGGGCCTGGTCAAGTCGCTCGGGGAAGGCGAGGCGCTGGTGGACTTCAACCATCCGCTGGCGGGGCGGCCCATCCGGTTCGAGGTCCAGGTCATCGCCATCCTGTAGGGCCCAACCGGCCACCAACCAACCCAAACATGGCACCATAGCCGCGTGAATACGACCACCGAAACCGAATCCGAAGTGCTGCTGGCGAATCCGCGCGGCTTCTGCGCGGGCGTGGAGCGCGCCATCGAGATCGTCGAGCGGGCGCTCGCCCAGTACGGCCGCCCGATCTACGTGCGCCACGAGATCGTGCACAACAAGTTCGTCGTCGCCGACCTGCGCGAAAAAGGCGCGGTGTTCGTCGAGGAACTGGCCGAGGTCCCTTCCGGCAGCACGGTGATCTTCAGCGCGCACGGTGTGGCGCAGGAGGTGCGCCGCGAGGCCGAGTCGCGCGGGCTGAACGTATTCGACGCGACCTGCCCGCTGGTCACCAAGGTCCATGTGCAGGTCGCCAAGCTGCTCAAGAACGGCATGGAGATCGTGATGATCGGCCACCGTGGCCATCCCGAGGCCGAAGGCACGATGGGCCAGGCGGAGTCGGGCATGCACCTGGTGGAGACGCTCGGGGATGTCACCGCGCTGCAGGTCGGCGATCCGGACCGCCTGGCCTATGTCACGCAGACAACGCTGTCGGTCGACGACGCGCAGTTGATCGTCGCCGCGCTGCGCGAGCGCTTTCCCGCGATCCTCGGCCCGAAGAAGGACGACATCTGCTACGCCACGCAGAACCGGCAGGACGCGGTCAAGTTCATGGCGCCGCAATGCGACCTCGTCATCGTCGTGGGGTCGCCGAACAGCTCCAACTCCAACCGACTGCGCGAGGTGGCGCAAAGCCGCGGGACGGAGGCCTACATGGTCGACAACGCGGGCGAGCTGCGGCCGGAGTGGCTCGCCGGCAAACAGCGGATCGGCGTGACCGCCGGGGCTTCCGCGCCGGAGGTGCTCGTGGAGGCGGTCATTGCGCGCCTCGGGGAACTCGGTGCCCGGCGAGTCACTTCGCTGCCGGGCATCGAGGAGGACGTGGTTTTCTCCCTGCCACGGGTGCTGGTCGCCCCGAACGGCTAGCCGCCTGGGCGCCAGGCTCGAGGGGCACGGGCTTGTCCGGTCGTGCCGGCATGGGCTTGGTGTCAACACAGCGCATGGGTCGGATGTCGCTCTTCAGGTCGTAGCTCGGGTTGCATTTCTTCACGCAGCAGGCCCCGACAGAATCCTCGGTCTTCATGCGCGTTTCCGCCGCTACCGGGCGCGATCCGCGGGGCGCGGGTCTGGACCGCCTCGCCCGAACCGACGACCGTCACGGTCCAGCCGGTGTTGGTGCCAATTGCGTCGAAGGACGGTGGGATTGAAGGAACGAACGGTGGGAACGAACGGTTGCCCGGCGCCTCGGAAGCGAGATCTGGTTCACGCCGGGGCCGGATGGCGGGGAACCCGCCGGCGGACTATAATTCGTCCCCAAGCTTCATCCGGGCCGGTGTAGCTCAGTTGGTAGAGCAGCGCATTCGTAATGCGAAGGTCGGAGGTTCGACTCCTCTCCCCGGCACCACCCCTTTTCCAGGGTCCGCGCACAGTCCGATGCCTAAGTCCATCCTGGTGGTCGACGACGATCAGAGCCTGCGCGAGCTCCTGCGCCTGCACCTGTCCTCGGCGGGCTACGTGGTCAGTACCGCCTCGGACGGCATCGAGGCCGGCTATGCGGTGCTGAAGAACCCGCCGGATCTGATCATCACTGACGTGAACATGCCGCACATGGACGGCTACCAGTTCGTCGAAGCGCTCAAATCGGACCGGTCGCTGCCCCCGATCCCGGTGATCTTCCTGACCTCGATGGACGAGTTCGACCGCGGCCAGCAGCTCGGCGCGGTCGGCTATATCACCAAGCCTGTGCGAGCCGACCGGCTGCTGGCGGTCGTGGCCGAGCACCTGCCAGGCGGGGGGACCTACCCGATCGGATAGGTGCGGGGTATCGCGGCGTCCGAATCGGGCCGTCTGTGAGGTATCGCACAGACCTGCGCCCCCGGAGTCAATAGACTTCCCGAGGGGGTAACATTCCACTTAGGAGGCGACTATGAAGATGAATATTTCCCTGGCCGGGCGGGCGTTGGGTTTTGCGCTTGCCTGCACACTGGCCAGCGGACCCGTTTGGGCCGACAAGCCCTCGTGGGCGGGCGAAAAGGGCGGGGGCCACGGCGCAAAGGGCGGGGGCCAAGGCGCAAAGGGCGACCGGGACCGCGATAGTGGCCATGAAGGGAAGGGGCGATCCGAATCCAAGCGGGAGCAGTTCGGCGATTCGCACCGCGTCGCGGTTCGCGAGTATTACGGCGGGGAGTTCCAGTCCGGCCGCCGCTGTCCGCCCGGCCTTGCCAAGAAGAACAACGGCTGCATGCCCCCGGGGCAGGCGAAGAAATGGGAAATGGGCCGTCCCCTGCCGCGCGAGGTGATCTACTACGAAGTGCCTGCGCCGCTCGTGATACAGCTCGGCGTGCCGCCAAGGGGCTACAAGTACGTCCGCGTGGCGGGCGACATCCTGATGATCGCGATCGGCACCGCGATGGTGGTGGACGCCATCAACGACCTCGGCCGGTAGGCCCCCGCCCTGCCGCCGGTCGGGTTCAGCCCCCCGCGGCCGGGCACTCCCGCACTTCGGTCCCGCTGAAAGGCTGCGCCACCTCGCGCAGCTTCGCGGCGAGGGCCTCGTCGGCGGGGCGCACCTGGAACCAGGTCTTCTGCAGCGAGGCTTCGCGCGCGCCGACCTGCGCAGTCTTCACGCCCTTGGCGCGCAGCGCCTCGAGCCGGCTGTTCGCGGCCGCCTCGGTCTTGAACACGCCAAGCGAAACGGCGAATCGCATCGGCCCCTCTTCCTGCACGATGAAGTACTCGTCGATGCCGAGCGCCTTCAGCTCGCCGGCCTTTTTCTGCGCGTCCTGCCGCGTGGCGCGGGGCGTGATGAACACCCACCAGCCGGCGTTGTCCTCCACCTGGCGTTGCGAGAGCCGGTTGCCCAGCGCGAGCGGGGCGAGGGCCTCGGCTGCGCGCTCTGCGTCGGACGGCGGGAGGCCGCCCCACTCCAGGCAGGCCGTTTTGGCGGGCGAAGGCTCTGCGGCGGGCTTGGGCGGCGCGGGCTTGGCGGCGACGGGGAGGATGCGCAGCTTCTCGGGGGCGATCTGCCGGGCGAGCGGGCGGGGATCGGATTGCGTGTCGAGCTCGGCGACGAGGTTCACCCAAGCGAAAAACGCGAGGTTGGCGAGCACCAGCAGCAGGAACACGGTCCTCACGAGTTGGCGATCCTCGCCAGGCCCTCGAGCACGAGGTTATCGACGTAGCGGCAGCGCACGCTGCCGAGCTGCTCCATGAGGACGCGCCCGGCGCCCCCGCTGACGATGCAAAGCGCGTCCGGGCCGAGTCGGCGGGCCATGCGCTCGACCGCGCCAGCCTGGGCGTGCCAGCAGCCGGATTCGATCGCGTCGATCGTATTGCGCGGCGCATCCCGGAAACGCCCTTCCTGGAGGGGGAGGCGCCCTGTGTGCTCGTGCAGGACGAACCGCATCAGGTCGACCCCGGGCAGGATCAGCCCGCCCTCGAAGAGCCCGTCGGCGGTGAGTGTGTCGATGGTCGTCGCGGTGCCGGAGTTGACGACGAGGCAGGCGCCCGTGTGCAGCGAGCGCGCCGCCACCAGGGCCGCCCAGCGGTCGGGGCCGAGCTGCCCCGGCTCCTCATAGCCGCTGCGCACGCCGCAGCGCTCGGACTCGCCGTGCAGCCAGTGGGTCTCGGCCTCGAAGATGCTGGTCCAGTTGACGATCAGCTGGTGGGCCGCATCGCCCGCAACGTTGGAAACGATGATCTTGGACGGGTCCGCGTGCGTGGCGGCGAACGGGTTGATGTCGTGGTTCGCCGCCGCGAACTCGATCAGCGAGACGGTGGCGAGGCTGGTCCAGCCCTTGCCGTCGTGCCAGCCCCACTTGACCCGCGAGTTGCCCGCGTCGATGGCGAGGATCATGCCGCGCTGTCCCGAGAAGCGGCCCCGCGCACGACCGTTCCACTGTGGATGGATCGCACGCCGCGGCGGTTGCGCAGCAGCAGGCCGCCGTCGGGCGCGATCCCGTCGGCGATCCCGGCGAAGACATGGCCTCCCGTGGTGCGCACCTTGAGCAATGCGCCCTGGTGCGCATGCATGGACTCCCATGCGTCCTTGAAGGCGATGAAGCCGTCCGTTTCGAACGAGTGCAAAGCCCGCACCAGTTCCCCTGCGACACCCGAAGCGATCGCGTTGCGCGGGGGAAGGACGTCGAAGGCCTCGTCGAGCGACGCGATCGCGCGCTTGAGGCGCGTGTCGAGCCCGGGCATGCGCCGGCAATTGAGGCCGACCCCGATGACGGCCGTGGTGCGGCCGGCTTTCGAGCGGGTCTCGACGAGGATCCCGCCGAGCTTGCCGCCGCCCCGGTCGGCGGACGCGAGGAGGTCGTTGGGCCATTTCAGTGCGATGCCGGCGGCGCCGAGGGCGCGGAGCGCCTGTGCTATCGCCACCCCGGCCGCGAGGGACAGGCCTGCGAGCCCGCCCACGCCGGCCGGCAGCGGCCAGCGCAACGAAAACATCAGCGCGGCGCCGGGACTTGCATGCCAGCGCCGCCCGCGCCGCCCGCGGCCCGCGGTCTGCTCTTCCGCCAGCAGCAGTACCGGGAAGTCTTCGCCGTCGGGCCCGAGGAGCTCGGTGTTGGTCGAGCCGCAGCTCGCGAGGACCTCCACGGGGAGTGAAATGCCCTGCATGGCGAGGCCCGAGCCAATGGCGTTCGCGTCGAGTGCGTCATTGACAGGGGCGACGCTCAAAACGGCCGCCCGTTCGGTTTGAGCCGCAGGCCGCGGGCAAGCCGCTTCCATGCGAATTCGCTGGGGTCCGCGATCATCGGCCCCGGCGCCTTGGCCACGAGGATCTGTTCGGCGATCGGCGCGAAGTCGGCACGGAAGTGCACCGAGCTCTTGTTGACGAGGATGGCCTGCGCGGTGGGCTCGATGCCGACGAACCGGTAGAGTTCCTGGTCGGCGAGCTGGGTCTTCTTGCTCGCGAGGACAATCTTCACGCCTTCGATCGCGAGGCACGCCGACAGGCCGAGCTCCATCCGGGCACCGCGGTAGAACGGGCCCTTGCAATGGAGCTTGCCGTCCGAAAGTGCGTCCACCCGGAACCGGGCGCGCAGCGGCGCGTCGCCCGGGATGCCGGACTTGCCGCCGAGAGACAGTTCGACGAGGCCGCCGATCCCTGCACGGTGGGCCGCCTCGGCCGCCGCCGGGTCGACCATGACGCCGAGCGCGGCCCGCTGGACGTTGTTGGCGAGCAGCGCGCGCAGCATGCCCGTGGTGTCCGAGTCGCCGCCCGCGCCGGGGTTGTCCTGCGTATCTGCGATGACCACCGGGCGCGAGGCGCGCGCGGCGATGGCAATGGCGCGCTTCACGGCCTCGTCGGCCGCGTAGACCGGCGCATCGAAATCGGACTCGATGGCCTCGATCCGGCGGGCAAGGGCATCCGCGGTGGCCGCGGCCGCGCCGGCGCTGGTGCCGTAGGCGAGGACCACGGGGCCGCATTCGGGAAAGTCGGCGGCCGGGAACCCGGGCGTGAACGAGACCGTGGGCACGTCGCCCGACTCCATGCCCGCGAGTTCGCCGTACAGCGCTTTCGAAGGCTCGAGGTCGGTGCACTGCGCCGAGAGCGGGATCAGGAAGGGGATGCGGCGCATTGCGGCGTGCGGGCGTGCCATGCCGTCGAGCCGCTGGCCGAGCAGGAAGGCCGTACGGCCGCCGGTGTCGGCCATGTCGACGTGCGGATAGGTGCGATAGCCGACCAGCGCATCGGCGCACTCGACCATTTTCTGCGTCACGTTGGCATGCAGGTCGAGGCTCGCCATCACGGGTACGTCCGCGCCGACCGTCCGGCGCACGCGCGCCAGGATCTCGCCCTCGCCGTCGTCGAGGTGCTCGGTGACCATCGCGCCGTGCAGGTCAAGGTACACGGCGTCGGGCCGCGCATCGCGGATGCCGTCGACGATCATCGCGGCGATGCGCTCGAACGCGTCCTCGGTGACGTGTGCGGAAGGCTCGGCCGCAGCCCACGCGGTGGGCACGAGCTGGTGGCGCGTGCCCTTCATCTGCTCGATGAATCCCGCGATCGGCAGGTTCCTCGCCACCATGGTCTCGAGCATCTCCCCGCCGCGCTGCAGGCCAGGCCAGCCCTTGGCGCGCTCGAAATTGGCGTAGGTCGCCTTGGAGGGCGCGAAGGTGTTGGTTTCGTGCTGGAAACCGCCGATGGCGATGCGCATTACTGGCTTTCCGTCGAAAAGGCGAAATTGCGTCCCGGCGCCGCGGCGAACAGCGCGCGGGTGTACTCGTGCCGGGGCTGGAGGAACACTTCCGCCGCGGGGCCGTATTCAACCACACGTCCCTGCGACATGACCGCCACGTGGTCGCAGATTTGCGCAGCGACCCTGAGGTCGTGGGTGATGAAAAGCATGGCGAGGTCGAGGCGCCCGCGGATCTCCTCGAGCAGGCCCAGCACCTGCGCCTGCACCGAGACGTCGAGCGCCGAGACGGCTTCGTCCGCGATCAGCAGTTCGGGCTCCATCGCCAGCGCCCGCGCGATGCAGATCCGTTGCCGCTGGCCGCCGGAGAACTGGTGCGGGTAGCGTTCCAGCGACGACGGGTCCATGCGCACGAGTTCCATGAGCTTGCGGGCGCGCTCGACGGCCTCGCTGCGCGGCAGGCCGTAGTTGAGCGGGCCTTCGATGATCGCGTCCCCGACCTTGCGGCGCGGGTTGAGCGAACGGTAGGGGTCCTGGAACACGATCTGCACCTTCCGGCGCAGCGGCCGCAGCTGCGAGGCCGAAAGGGTTGCGATGTCCTCGCCCTTTAGCAGCACCTCGCCGCCGGTCGGGTCGATCAGGCGCACCACACAGCGCGCCACCGTGGATTTTCCCGACCCGGACTCGCCCACGATGCCAAGCGTCTGGCCGCGACGGATCTCGAGGTTCACGCCGGCGGCGGCATGCACCTCGCGGCGCTTGGCGAGCCAGCCCCGGTCGATGTAGGTCTTGGAGAGGTTCTTCAGTTCGAGCACCACCGGGGCGGAGGCGTCGGCTGCGCGGCCCACCGGCGCGAGCGTGGGCACCGCGCGGATCAGCATCTTCGTATAGTCGTGCCGCGGGGTCTTGAGCACCGCGTCCCGGTCGCCGAACTCGACCAGTTCCCCCAGCCTCAGCACCGCGACCCGCTGCGCGATCTCGGCCACCACGCCGAAATCGTGCGTGATGAAGAGCACGCCGGTGCCGTGGCGCGCCTGCAGGTCGCGGATCAGCTGCAGGATCTGCGCCTGGGTGGTCACGTCCAGCGCCGTGGTCGGCTCGTCCGCGATGATCAGCGCGGGGTCGAGGATCAGCGCCATCGCGATCACGATCCTCTGGCGCTGGCCGCCGGAGAGTTGATGCGGGTAGGACGCGTAGATGCGCTCGGGTTCCGGCAGGCTCACCTCGCGGATCGTGGCGAGGATCTTCGCGCGGCGCTCGGAGGGCGAGAGTCGCGTGTGCTCGCCGAGCACCTCGTCAATCTGCTCTCCGCAGGTCATCACCGGATTCAGCGCCGTCATCGGCTCCTGGAACACCATCGACATCCGGGTGGCGCGCAACGCACGCAGCCGCGACAGCGGCGCATGCGTGATGTCCTCCCCCTCCAGCAGGATCGTGCCGCCGGCCACCGGCAGCGAGCGCGGCAGCAGGCCCATCACCGATTGCGCGATCACCGACTTGCCCGATCCCGACTCGCCGACCAGGCAGACGATCTCGCCGCGGTTCACCGTGAACGAGACGTCGGAGACCGCGAGGCTGCGGTCGCCGCCGCCAGGGAGCGCGATCGACAGGCCGCGGACTTCGAGCACGGGGCCGGTCCGCGCCGGCCGTTCGCGGCTCTCGCTCATCCCCTGCGCGCCATCTTCGGGTCGAGGGTGTCGCGCAGGCCGTCGCCGAGGATGTTCACGGCGAGCACCGTCGCGGCGAGCATCACGCCGGGGAAGAACACGTTGTGGGGGTAGCTCACGAACTGCACGCGCCCCTCGGCCATGATGTTGCCCCAGGTCGGGATGTCGGGCGGCAGGCCCACGCCGAGGAAGGACAGGATCGCTTCCACAAGGATGCCGGCCGCGCAGATGTAAGTGCCCTGCACCAGCAGCGGGGCGACCGTGTTCGGCAGGATGTGGCTCCACATGATCTTCCAGGTGGGCGTGCCGAGCGACACCGCCGCCTCGACGTAGGGCTCTTCGCGGATCGTCAGCACGAGCGACCTCACCAGCCGCGTCACGCGCGGGATCTCGGGGATGGCGATCGCGACGATTACGGACAGCAGGCTCGCCCGCCACATCGCCACCAGCGCGATCGCGATCAGGATCGCCGGGATCGCCATCACGCCGTCCATTACGCGCATCAGCGGCCCGTCCAGCCAGCGCAGGTAGCCCGACACGAGCCCGAGCAGGATGCCGAACGCCAGCGCCACGACCGCGGAAAAGGCGCCGACGATGAGCGATACGCGCGTGCCGTACAGCACGCGGCTGTAGATGTCGCGCCCGAAGCTGTCCGAGCCCAGGATGAAGGTGTGCTTGATCGTGTCGCCGTCGAGCGTGGTGATCTCGCCGGCCTGTCCCGGGGTCAGGTCGCGGCTGCCCGCGTCGAACAGTGTCGGGTCCACTGTGCCCAGCCACGGCGCGGCCAGCGCCACGAGCACCAGCGCCACCAGCACGCCGCCGCCGAGCCGCACCGACCAGCTGCGGCGCAGGCGCGTCCACGCGTCCTCCTGGCGGATGACCGCGGCCGATTCGGTGGAGAGGGCTTCGCTGTGGGTGTCCATCGCCAGGTATCGTATTCAGTAGCGGATGCGCGGGTCGAAGAACACGTACGACAGGTCGACCAGCAGGTTGATCACGACGTAGACCACCGAGAAGAACAGGATCACGCCCTGGATGGTGGGGAAGTCGCGCGCCAGCACCGCGTCCACCGTGAGACGCCCGAGGCCGGGAATCGCGTAGACCGACTCGGTTACCACGACGCCGCCGATCAGCAACGCGATGCCGATGCCGATGACCGTGACGATCGGCACCGCCGCGTTCGCGAGCGCATGCCGGATCAGCACACGCGACTCGGGCAGGCCCTTGGCTCGCGCGGTGCGGATGTAGTCCTCGCCGAGCGCCTCGAGCACCGAGGCGCGCGTGACCCGCGCGATCAGCGCGATGTAGATCACCGAGAGCGTGATCGAAGGCAGGATCAGGTGCCTGAGGAAGGGCCACAGGCCTTCCGATATGGGCTTGTAACCCTGCACCGGCAGCCAGCCGAGCTTGAGCGACACGATCCAGATCAGGATGTAGGCGAGGACGAACACCGGCACCGAAAATCCCATCACCGAAAAGCCCATAAGCATGCGGTCGAACCAGCCGCCGAAGCGCCAGGCCGCGAGCACGCCGAGCGGCACCGAGGTCAGCACCGCGATGAGGATGGTCAGCGTGGCGAGGGACACCGTCGCCTCCAGCCGCTGGCCGATGAGGTCCGTGACCTTCATCTTGAAGTAGAAGGACTCGCCGAGGTCCCCCGAAAGGATGCTCTTCGCCCACAGTCCGAACTGCACCGGGAGCGGCCGGTCGAGGCCGAGGCCTTCGCGGATCTTCGCGATCTGCTCGGTGTTGGCCGCGTCCCCCGCGAGGATCGCCGCCGGGTCGCCCGGCGTGAGCCTCAGCATCAGGAACACGAGCACCGCCACGATCGCGAGCACCGGGATCGTGGACAGCAGCCTGCGGGCGAGGAATTTGTACATGTCTAGACGAAAACGGCCCCGGTGGAGGCCGGAGCCGTCGATTCGCTGCGCGCGATCAGTTCTTCTTCAGGTTCCAATAGAGGTTGCCGTTGGTGACGAAGAACCCGCTGATGTTCTTGCGCGCCGCGACCGGCTGCACGTACTCGCCCAGCGGCGCGTGCGTGGCGATCTCGAAAGCCCGCGTCTGCACCGCGTCGGCGAGCTTCTTCTTCCTGGCGTCGTCGGTTTCGCGCATGAACTGGGCGCGCAGATCGTTCAGCTTGTCGTCGCTCGCCCAGCCGAACCAGCCGGACTTTTCCCCGCGCGCGTCCATCGCCGCGTTGGCGATCGGGTTCCAGATGTCATGCGCCTGCCAGGCGGTCAGAAACATGTGCCAGCCGCCCTTGTCCGGGGCGTCTTTCTTCGAGCGCCGTCCCACGAGCGTCTGCCAGTCCATGGCCTGCAGGTCCACCTTGAAGCCCGCCTGGCGCAACAGCTGTGCGGCGACATCGGGGAGCTTCTGGATCGAGGCGAGGTCGGTGGGTTTCATCAAGACGACCGGCGTGCCATCGTAGCCGGAGGCCTTGAGCAACTCCTGTGCCTTCCTCATGTTCGACTTGGACTGAATGTCGCTGCCGGCCGGGCTGCCGTACGGCGTGCCGCAGGTGAACATCGAGGGGCAGGTGCGGTAGTACTCCTTCAGGCCCACCTGGGCCTTGAGGAAAGGCTCCTGCGAGAACGCGGCGAGCGCAGCGCGGCGCACGGCCGGGTTGTCGAAAGGCTTGTGCAGGTGGTTGAAGCGCGCCATGTACTGCAGGCCGGCCGGCGCCGGGGTCAATATCTGCACGTTGGTGGCCTTCTTCAGCGAGTCGACGCTTTCGAAAGCCGGCGCCTCGATGATGTCGACCTCGCCGTTGATGAGTGCATTCGCCTGCGCCTGAGGGTCGCGCAGGGCGAGGTTCCACTCGACGCGGTCCACGTAGACGTTCTTGCCGCCGGCCGAACCCGACGGCGGCTCCTTGCGCGGCACGTACTTGGTGTTCTTCAGGTAGATCGCCTTGTCGCCGGGCTTGAACTCGTCGCGCTTGAAGACATAGGGGCCCGAGCCGATGTGCTCCTCGATCTGCTTGAAGGCGTCGGTGTCGGCGATCCTCTTGGGCATGATGAACAGCACGTTCGACGACGGCTTGCCGAGCGCATCGAGGAGGAACCCGCAGGCCTCGCGCAGGAAGATGCGGAAGGTGTCTGGCGCCGGCGTGTCCATGCGGTCGACGAAGGTCATCAGCGCCGTGCCCATCGAGTCACGCTTGCCCCAGCGGCTGATCGACGCGACCACGTCTTCGCTGGTCACCGGCTTGCCGTCGTGGAACTCGAGGCCCTTCCTCAACTTGAAAGTCCACAGGCGGTGGTCGGGGGATTCGGTCCAGGACTCCACCATCTGCGGCTTGATCTGGTTCTTCTCGTCGGTGCCGAACAGCGTGTCGTAGATCATGTAGCCGTGGTTGCGGCTCATGTAGGCGGTGGTCCAGATCGGGTCGAGGATCGCAAGGTTCGAGTGCGGGACGATCCGCAGCACCTTGTCCTGGGCGAGGGCGCCCGCGGGGAAGGTCAGCGTGCCCGCGAAGGCCGCGAGGGCCGCCGCTGCGGCGAGTTTGCGTGAGAACGACATGGGCTGACTCCCGTAGGGTTTGTGCGCTGCCAAGATAGCCCATGGGCACGGGCGCAGCAACCCCGCGCGGCGCCCCTGCTGGATTCAGCCCACGGTCAGTTCTTGCGGATGCCCCAGTAGAAGTCGCCCGGGCCGATCACGAGGCCCGAGATCCCCTTGCGCACGGCGGAGGGCGCCACGTATTCGCCGACCGGTGCGTGCGTGCCGATCTCGAAGCCGCGCATCTGCAGTTCGGCGGCGAGCTTCTTCTTCTCGGCCTCGTCGGTGGAGCGCGCGAACCGGGCACGGATCTGCTCGAGCTTCTCGTCACAGGACCAGCCGAACCAGGCCTTGTCGCAGGCGCCCGAGAGCCCGAAGTTGGCGATCGGGTTCCAGGTATCCGGGGCCACCACGGCGGTGAAGAAGAGGTTCCAGCCGCCCTTGTCCGGCGCATCCTTCTTCGCGCGCCGGGCGACCATGGTCTGCCAGTCCATGGCCTGCACTTCAACCTTGAAGCCCGCCTGTCGCAGCAGTTGCGCCGCGACGTCGGGCAGCTTGTTGATGGTGGCGATGTCGGTGGGCTTGATGATCAGCACGGTCATGCCGTCGTAGCCCGACTCCTTCACCAGCGCCTGGGCCTTGCGCATGTTCGACTTCGACTGAATCTCGCTGCCGGCGGTGGTGGCGTAGGTGGTGCCGCAGGTGTACATCGAGGCGCAGGTCTTGTAGAGGTCCTTCACGCCGATCTGCGCCTTCAGGAAGGCCTCCTGGTCGAACGCGGCGATCGCCGCGCGGCGGATCTTCGGGTTGTTGAAGGGCGGGTGCAGGTGGTTGAAGCGGCCGATGTACTGGAAGCCGATCGGGTCCTTGACGACCAGGGACACCGTCTTGTCCGCGCGCAGCGGCACGATCTGCTCGAAGGGCACGCGCTCGATCATGTCGATCTCGCCCTTTTGCAGCGCGATCACCTGGGTCTGCGCGTCGCGCAGCGCGAGGATCCACTCGACGCGGTCGACGTAGACGTTCTTGCCGCCCGTGGTGCCGGAAGACGGTTCCTTGCGCGGCACGTACTTCGCGAATTTCGTGTAGACCGCGATCGCCCCCGGCTTGAACTCGTCGCGCTTGAACACGTAGGGGCCGGAGCCGATGTGTTCCTCGATCTGCTTGAACGGGTCGGTGTCGGCGACCCGCTTGGGCATGATGAACGGCACGTTCGACGAGGGCTTGCCCAGCGCCTCCAGCACGAAGCCGCAGGGTTCCTTCAGGAACATCCGGAAGGTGTCGGGCGCCGGGGCGTCCATGCGCTCGATGAACCCGGCCAGCACCTGGCCCATCGTGTCGCGCTTCGACCAGCGGGAGATCGACGCGACGACGTCCTCTCCGGTGACGGGCTTGCCGTCGTGGAACTCGAGGCCCTTGCGCAGCTTGAAGGTCCAGAGGCGGTGGTCGGGGGACTCGGTCCACGATTCCACCATCTGCGGCTTGATCTGGCTCTTCTCGTCGGTGCCGAAGAGCGTGTCGTAGATCATGTAGCCGTGGTTGCGGCTCATGTAGGCAGTAGTCCAGATCGGGTCGAGCACCGCGAGGTTGGAGTGCGGGACCGTGCGCAGGACCTTGTCCTGGGCGGTGGCGGTGGCGGACGCGAGGAGCGCGCACAGCAGCGCGGCAAACCTGAGACCCTGCATGGCAAACCCCCTTGGAGTGCTTGTTGTGGGTGCACGATAGACCACGTTTTGCGGCGCCGCAAGGGCGGGGCTTCCGTTTCCGGACCTGGCAAGTTAAATTGGAAGCAATACGACCAGAGGCCGGCTCCAGCATGTCATCCGAAGAAGATAGTGGAAGCAATGGCCCGCGCCCCGTGCGGCTCGCCATGCTCTACCGGATGCTTGTCGATGGCGGACTGCATACGGCCGTTTCCCTGGGCGAGGCGACGGGTGCGTCCAAGAGCACCGTGTACCGCGACGTGGCCCGTTTGCGCGAGGCAGGGCTGGAGATCGAGGGGACGACGCGGCTGGGTTACCGGTTACCTCGGGTTCCCGAGCTTTCGCCGCTGTTCCTGACGCGCTCGGAGCGGGCGGCGTTGGTGGCCGTGGCGCCGGCGGGGCTCAGGGCGAAGCTGCGGGCGCTCTAGGCGCTATTCGTAGCCGGCTTCGCGCTGGTGGCGCAGCGCAAGGATCACCACCGTATCGATTGGCGCGAGGTAGTCATACAAGGCCACATAGCCGGTACGTCCCCGGGAAATGACCAGTTCCCGCATCCCGTCCTCGGCCGGGCGGCCGATCAGCGGATGCCGTTCCAGCACAAGGACCCCATGCACGATGGACTGGGCGGCTGCGAGCGCAGTGTCGGGATCATGTGCAGCTAGGAATTCCTGCAACCGCGCCAGGTCGACGAGTGCCTGCGGCGAGTAGGTGAGCCGCGACACGCGGCTACTTGATCAGCTTCCGGGACCGGGGGCGCGCGGGCTTTCCGCCTGCGGCGCGGGCAAGCAGCCACGTGTGGACATCCGCAGCCTCCATGACCTGGCCATAGGTAGCGACCTGCTGTCGCGCTTCGAGTGCAGATGCGACGAACGCGCCGCGATTCTCCTCCCGCCCGATCTGCGCGGTCAGGGCATCGACCATGAACGCATGCGGCGATTTACCGCTGGCGGCCGCGAGGCTGTTGATCCGCGCTTTCAGTTCTTCCGGGAGTTTCAGCGTTACGGCAGGCATGGAAGAATCTCCTCCAGGGTCGGGTACTACCATGGTAATACTGGCCGCCCCTGTAGGTCAACGGTGACAGCAATCGGGCAGGAGAGGGGCTATTTGAGCCATGGTGATGAGAGAAGTGGCAGCAATTGAGGCCTACTTCCGGTCCAGGTTCCAGTACACGTAGACCGGCGCGTTTAGCAGCCCCGTGATGTCCTTGCGTGTCGCCACGGGCTGGAAATACTCGCCCAGCGCGGCATGGGTGCCGACCTCCAGCGCTCGCACCTGCGCGGCGTCGGCCGCTTTCTTCCGGTCCGCATCGGAAGCCGCATGCAGGAAACCGTCCCTCAGCCTTTCCAGCGCCGGGTCGCAGGGCCAGCCCGGCCAGGCTTTCTCACAGGAGGCGTTCATCGGCAGGTTGACCGCCGGGTTCGCCACGTCGAGGCCGTTCAGCGTGGTCATGAAGATGCTCCAGCCACCCTGCGTGGGCGCCTCGCGCTTTGCGCGGCGCGACAGCAGGGCGTTCCAGTCCATCGCGAGCAGGTCGACCTTGAAGCCGGCCTGGCGCAACTGCTGGGCGGCCACCGCGGGCAGCTTGGCGATGGTGGCGAGGTCGGTGGGTTGGAGAATGACGATGGGCCTGCCGTCGTAATTGGCCTCCTTCAGCAGCGCCCGGGCGCGCTTGATGTCGCCGCGCAGGAGCCCTTCCATGCCGGCGCTCGTCTCGTACGGCATGCCGCAGGTGTAAAGCGAAGCGCAGAGGCGATACAGGTCTTTCGACACGTACTGGGCCTTGAGGAAGGGCTCGGGCGAGAGCGCCACCAGCGCGGCGCGGCGGATGCGAGGGTCGTTCAACGGCGGGTGCAGGTGGTTGAACCGGAGCACCACCTGGGCGCCTGACCGGTTGTCGTGGACCGTGATGTCCTTGTTGGCGCGCAGCGCCGGGTAGTGCTCGTGCGCGGGCTGCTCGACGAGGTCGATTTCGCCGGCCACCAGCGCGTTCACCTGCGTTTGCGCGTCGCGCAGGATCTGCCACTCCACCCGGTCGACGAACACGCGCTTGCCGCCGGCGGTGCCTGAAGGGGGCTCGGCACGCGGTTTGTATTTCGGATTCTTCACGTACACGGCGAGGCTGCCGGGCTTCCATTCGTCGCGCTTGAAGATGTAGGGACCGCTACCGGTGGCGTCTTCGATCTGCCGGTCCGCAGGCGTGACCGCGATGCGCTTGGGCAGGATGAAAGGCACGTTGGCGCCGACCTTGCCGAGCGCCTCCAGCACCATGCCGAAGGGTTCCTTCAGCAGCAGCCTGAAGGTGTGCGCGTCCACCACTTCCCAGCGCTCGGTCGCCGCCGCGAGGCGCTGGCCGAGCGTGTCCTTCTTCGCCCAGCGTTCGAGCGAGGCGACCACGTCTTCGCTCGTCACCGGCTGGCCGTCATGGAACTCGAGGCCCGGCCGCAGCGTGAATGTCCACGCCTTGCGGTCGGCGCTGGCAGACCACTTCTCGACCATCTGCGGCTGGATGCGGTTGTTCGCATCGGTGCCGAAGAGGGTGTCGTAGACCATGTAGCCATGCGTGCGCGTGACCGTCGCCGTCGTGAAGTGCGGGTCGAGAACGGTGAGGTTGGATTGCGGGGCGATGCGGATGACCCTGGCCTGGCCCCAGGCGTTGCCCGCCGCGAGCACGAGCGCAAACAGCGCGGTGGCGAGCCTCATGCCGGCACTGGCCAGGGCAACTGGGCGGGGCGCAGCGTTTCCAGCAGGCGCGCGAGGCGTAGCACGCCCGCGTCGTCGAAGCGGCGGCCGGCGACCTGCACGCCGATCGGCAGGCCGTCTCGGCTTGCCGTCCAGTTGAGCGAGGCGGCCGGCTGCTCGGACATGTTGTAGGCCACCGTGAATGCGATGTGGGGCAGCGCGTTGCGCGGGTCGTTGCCGGGGCAGGCGAGTTCCGCCTCGTAGGGCAGGATCGGCGAGGTCGGAGAGAGCACGAAGTCGTAGGGGGCGCAGGCTTTCACCGCCGCCTCGCGCATCGCCATGACCTGCCCATAGGCGACGATCACGTCGCGGCCCGAAAAGGACCCGGCGCGCCAGGTGCACCATTCGGCGACGAAGGGCAGGACCTTGCGCTGCCTTTCTGCGGGCAGCGCGAGGTAGTCGTTGTTGGAACGGGCCTCGAAGAATCGGCACATGCCTTCGAGCATGTCCGCGCTCAGGAACGAACCCATTTCCTCGACGACCGCGCCAGCCGAGGCGAGGGCTTTCGCGGCGGCTGCCGCGGCGGCGCGCACTTCGGGATGTACCGGCAGCCCGGTCTTCATGTCCGGGAGGAACCCGATGCGCAGGCCCCTCGCGTCGAGGCTCTCGAGGCCGGCCGTATAGTCGCGCGCCTCGTAGGGCAGGTTCATGAAATCGCGCTCATCGGGCCTGCTCAGCACGTTCATCAGCAGCGCAGCGTCGCGCACCGTGCGCGTCATCGGCCCGGTCACGCGGCCGAGGTAGGGCGGGTACACCGGCACGCGCCCCAGGCTGGGCTTGAGGGCGAAGATGCCGCAGTGCGTCGCAGGCAGGCGCACGGAGCCGCCGATGTCGGTGCCGAGGTTCAGCGGCGCGTAGCCCGCGGCGGCCGCGGCGCCCGCGCCCGAGCTCGAACCCGAGGTGTTGCGGTCGGGGCGCCAGGGGTTGCGCGTGACGCCGTGGATGGACGACAACCCCGAGGACAGCATGCCGTAGTCGGGCATCGTGGTCTTGCCGAGGATCACGCAGCCGGCCTCGCGCACACGCGCCGCGGGCGGCGCGTCCTCCGCAGCTGGCGGCAGGCCTGCGTTCGCTGCGGTGCCGATGGGTGCGGGATCGCCCCGCGTATATATGTTTTCCTTGATCGTGACCGGCACGCCGTCGAGCGGGGAAAGCGGCGTGCCGGCGAGCCAGCGGGCCCCGGAGGCTTGCGCCGCCGCAAGCGCGGCCTCCGCCTGGACGATGAACATCGCGTTCAGTTTCGGTTCGCACCGTTCGATGCGCGAAAGTGCCGCGCGTGCGACCTCCACCGGCGAAAGCGCATGCGAAGCGAAAGCCGAGCACAGTTCAGCGGCGGAGAGGTCTGCGGGATCGGAGGCCGGGAGATTCATGCGGCCAATGATAGCGCCATCGCAACGCAACATCGGCAGGGCCCTGTCGCGCGCCCGACCCCGGGCCGCACGATATACTTCGCCGCGCTTCGACAGGAGGAATACCTTTGCGCCTTGCCAGACTTGCCCTTGCAGCACTCTTCAGCGCGTTCGTCAGTGTTCCGGTCTGCGCAGCTCCCACCGAAGTCGTTTTCTGGCACGCCATGGCCGGCCCGCTCGGCGACCAGGTGGAAGCGATCGCCAAGCAGTTCAACGCTTCGCAGAAGGAGTACGTCGTTTCGACGGCGTACAAGGGCAACTACGATGAGACCATGGCGGCGGCCTTCATCGCGCGTCGCGGCGGCACGGCGCCGCACATCGTCCAGATCTACGAACTCGGCACGGCGAACATGATGGCCGCGCACAATTCGGTGAGGCCGGTGTGGCAGGTGATGGCCGAGGCGGGCGAGCGCCTGGACTCGAAGGCCTTCGTGCCCGCGGTGGCGAGCTATTTCTCCGACGCGCAGGGGCACCTGGAAGCGCTGCCCTTCAATACCTCGACGCCGGTGATGTTCTACAACAAGGACGCGTTCCGCGCCGCCGGGCTCGATCCCGACAAGCCGCCGAAGACCTGGTACGAGATGGTGCCCGTGCTCGGCGAACTGAAGTACAAGGCCCAGATGCCGTGCGGGTACGTGACCTCGTGGCAATCGTGGGTGCTGCTCGAGAACACGAGCGCCTGGCACAACCAGGAATTCGCCACCAAAGGCAACGGCATGGGCGGGCTCGACACGAAACTGGTGTTCAACACCCACCTGATGATGCGTCACATCTCGACTCTCGCCTCGTGGGTGAAGGCCGAGTACTTCACCTATACGGGGCGGCGGGATGAGGCGGAAGTGCGCTTCACGCGGGGCGCCTGCTCGATCCTGACGGCGTCCTCGTCGACCTACGCGGAACTGCGCGAGGCAGCGAAGTTCGATTTCGGCGTGGCGCAGCTGCCGTACTACGATGACGTGAAGGGCGCCCCGCAGAACACGCTGATCGGCGGCGGCGGCCTTTGGGTCATGGCCGGCCACAAGAAGGCAGAGTACCAGGGCGTGGCGAAGTTCATGGCCTACCTCACGAAGCCGGAGGTGCAGGCCGAGTGGCACCAGAAGACCGGCTACGTGCCGACCACGATCGCGGCCTACGAGTTGACGAAGAAGCAGGGCTTCTACGAGAAGAATCCCGGGCACGAGATCGCGATCCGGCAGCTGCTGCTGAAGAACCCGACCAGCGATTCCAAGGGCATCCGGCTGGGGTTCTTCCCGCAGATCCGCGCGGTCATCGACGAGGAACTGGAGAAGGTGTGGTCGCTCCAGACCACCCCCAAGCAGGCGCTGGACGCCGCCGCCGAGCGGGGCAACGTGCTGCTGCGCCAGTTCGAGGCGGCCAACCGGGCAGGGGCCCGGGCGGCCGCGCATCCGGGCAAGCCTGCCGCGAAGCCCGCGCCGGCGAAGAAATAATTCTGTAGTATTTCCGAAATGAGGCGAGCGTAGACTTGCCCGCACACAAGCATTCACCAACGAGGAGATTCTCATGCGTATCAATATCTTAGCCGCGGTTCTGGCGTCCGCCGGCCTGTTTGCGGGCAGCGCCCATGCACAGACCGAAATCCAGTGGTGGCACTCGATGGGCGGGGCGCTCGGCGAGAAGCTGAACGAACTGGCCGCCGGTTTCAACACCAGCCAGAAAGAGTACAAGGTAAATCCCGTCTTCAAGGGCTCCTACCCGGAGTCGATGACGGCTGCGATCGCCGCGTTCAGGGCCGGCGGTGCGCCCCATCTCCTCCAGGTATTCGAGGTCGGGACAGCGACGATGATGGGCGCCAAGGGCGCCATCGTGCCGGTCGCCAAGGTCATGGGCGACGCGAAGGAGCCGTTTGATCCGAAAGGCTACCTGCCGGCCGTATCGGGCTACTACACCAACACCAAGGGCGAGATGCTGTCCTTTCCCTTCAACAGTTCAACGGTCCTGTTCTACATCAACAAGGATGCGTTCAAGAAGGCCGGGATGGACCCGGAGAAGGCGCCGACGACGTGGACCGAATTCGCGATCGCCGCCGGCAAGCTCAAGGCTTCGGGCCAGGCGTGCGTGTACACGACCAGCTGGCCGTCCTGGACGCACATCGAGAACTTCAGCGCCTGGCATAACGTGCCGATCGGCACCAAGCAGAACGGCATGGCGGGAAACGATGCCGTGTTCAGCATCAATTCACCGCTCCACGTGCGGCATATCGCGATGCTGGCCGACTTCGCCAAGAAGGGCTGGTTCACCTACGCGGGCCGCACCAACCAGGGCGACGCCAAGTTCTCGAGCGGCGAGTGCGCGATGTTCACCGGCAGCGCCGGGGCACAGGCCGGCATCAAGAAGGCCGCCAAGTTCGGCTGGTCCGTGAACTTCATCCCCTACCATGACGACGTGGCTGGTGCACCGCAGAACTCGATCATCGGCGGCGCCTCGCTGTGGGTCATGGGGGGCAAGAAGCCGGCCGAGTACAAGGGCGTGGCCAAGTTCCTCGCCTACCTCGCCAAGCCCGAAGTGCAGATGGACTGGCACACCGCGACGGGATACGTGCCGATCACGATGGCGTCCTACGAGATGACGCGCAAGTCCGGCTTCTACGACAAGAACCCCGGGGCGGACATGGCGGTGAAGGAACTCACCAACAAGGCGCCGACGGCCAACTCGAAGGGCCTGCGCTTCGGCAACTTCGTGCAGGGCCGCGAGGTGATCGAGGAGGAGATGGAGGCGATCTTCGCGGGCAAGAAGGACGCGAAGACGGGCCTCAACGACGCCGTAAGGCGCGGCAACGAAATCCTGAGGAAGTTCCAGGCGGCCAACAAGGGCTGACGCGGGAAAGGAGGGGGGCGCCGCCTCCCCTCCTTCATATCGCCCCCCGAACGCGTAACCGTCGGAGCAGATCCACATGGAAAAGCGCGTCGTATTCGCCTCGGCCTGGCTGCCGTATGCGCTGCTCGCGCCGCAGATCGTGGTGACCGTGGTGTTCTTCTTCCTGCCTGCTTTCCAGGCAGTGTGGTTCTCTTTCCAGCTGCAGGACGCTTTCGGCCTGAACACCGAGTTTGTCGGGTTCCAGAACTTCGTCGAACTGTTCAGCGACTCCCACTACATCGACTCGTTCAAGGTCACGGCGCTGTTCAGCGTGCTGGTGGCCTTCTTCGGGCTGGCGATCTCGCTGGTCCTTGCCACGATGGCCGACCGCGTGCTGCGCGGGGCGCTGGCCTATAAGACGCTGCTGATCTGGCCCTATGCGGTGGCGCCGGCGATTGCGGGGGTACTTTGGGCGTTCCTCTTCGCACCCTCGATCGGCATCATTACTTATGTGCTGAAGGGCTGGGGAATCGACTGGAACTGGATCATCAAGGGCGACCAGGCGATGCTGCTGGTGGTCATCGCCTCGGTATGGAAGCAGATCAGCTACAACTTCCTGTTCTTCCTGGCCGGGCTGCAGTCGATTCCGAAGTCGCTTATCGAGGCAGCGGCTATCGACGGTGCCGGGCCAATGCACCGCTTCAGGACCATCGTCTTCCCGTTGCTGTCCCCAACTACGTTTTTCCTGCTGGTGGTGAACATCGTCTATGCTTTCTTCGACACCTTTGGCGTGATCGACGCGACCACCCAGGGCGGCCCGGCCCAAGCGACGCAGATCCTTGTCTACAAGGTCTACCACGACGGCGTGAAGTCTGCGGACCTCGGCGGCTCGTCGGCGCAGTCCGTGATCCTGATGTTCATCGTGATCGCGCTTACCGTCGTCCAATTCCGCTTCGTCGAGCGCAAGGTCAACTACTGATGGGGGCTCGCCGATGGTAGAGAACCGCCCGTGGCTGACGTTCGTCTCGCACGCCACGCTGATCCTCGGGGTCATCGCGGTCGCGTTCCCCCTGTACGTGACCTTCGTCGCCTCGACCCTCACGCTTGAGCAGATCCTCCAGGCGCCGATGCCCCTGCTGCCGGGCGACCAGCTCTTCGCGAACTACTCGCAGGTGCTGCGGGCAGGAACGAACACCGGGTCAGCCGCGCCGGTGGCCACGATGATGACCAACAGCCTCATCATGGCGCTGATGATCGCGGTGGGAAAGATCTCGATCTCGATCATCGCCTCCTTCGCGATCGTGTATTTCCGCTTCCCGCTGCGCAACTTCTTCTTCTGGATGATCTTCGTCACGCTGATGCTGCCGGTCGAGGTGCGCATCATCCCGACCTTCAAGGTGGTGTCCGACCTCGGCATGCTCAACTCGTACGCGGGCCTGACGATCCCGCTGATCGCCTCGGCCACCGCCACGTTCCTGTTCCGCCAGTTCTTCCTGACCATTCCCGAAGAGCTCGCCGAGGCGGCGCGCATCGACGGCGCCGGGCCCATGCGATTCTTCTTCGACGTGGTGCTGCCGCTGTCGAAGACCAGCATCGCGGCCCTCTTCGTGATCCAGTTCATCTACGGCTGGAACCAGTACCTGTGGCCGCTGCTGATCACCAGCGATGAATCCATGTACACGACGGTGATCGGGATCAAGCGCATGATCGTGGGCAGCGACGCCGCCAACGAGTGGCACCTGGTCATGGCAACGGCCATCCTCGCGCTGCTCCCACCGGCGCTGGTCGTGGTGCTGATGCAGAAATGGTTCGTGAAGGGCCTCGTCGAGACGGAGAAATAATGGCAAAGGTGTGCTTGCGCGACGTGCGCAAATCCTACGGTGACCTCCAGGTCATCCATGGCGTCTCGGTCGACGTCGCCGACGGCGAGTTCGTGGTCATGGTCGGGCCCTCGGGCTGCGGCAAGTCCACGCTGCTGCGCATGGTGGCCGGGCTGGAGGCGATCACCGGCGGCGAAGTCGTGATCGGGGACCGGGTGGTGAACCGGCTGGAACCGAAGGACCGCGACATCGCGATGGTGTTCCAGAACTACGCACTGTACCCGCACATGTCGGTGCGCGAGAACATGGCCTATGGCCTCAAGATCCGCGGGTTTGCGGCTGCCGACATCGAATCGCGCGTACAGCGCGCGGCGGGAATCCTCGAGCTCGGCGCGCTGCTCGGGCGCACGCCGCGCCAGTTGTCGGGCGGCCAGCGCCAGCGGGTTGCCATGGGGAGGGCCA
Organism: Burkholderiales bacterium; assembly: GCA_965279075.1. Classification (GTDB taxonomy): domain Bacteria; phylum Pseudomonadota; class Gammaproteobacteria; order Burkholderiales; family SG8-39; genus SZAS-79. Next base: position 891,723 of record CBDIHI010000012.1, read on the forward strand.
TCGTTCGGGAGCCTTCCGTGTTCCTGTTCGACGAACCGTTGTCGAACCTGGACGCGAAGCTCCGGGTGCAGATGCGCGCGGAACTGCAGGCGCTGCACAGGCGTCTCTCCACCACCAGCCTCTACGTGACCCATGACCAGATCGAGGCGATGACGCTCGCCAACCGCATGATCGTCATGAACGGCGGGCGGGCCGAGCAGATCGGCGCGCCGCTCGACGTGTATGCGAAGCCCGCGAGTACCTTCGTCGCGTCCTTCATCGGCTCGCCACCGATGAACCTGATCCCGGCCGAGCGGGGTGGGCGCGCGGTGTTGCAAGGCGTGCGTCCGGAGCACCTTGAGCCGTGTTCGCCTGCCGACGCGAAGCTCACCGCTGCCATCGACGTGATCGAGCCGTTGGGCGCGGATACGCTCGCCCACGGGACCGTGAACGGGGTCCGCATCATCGTGAGGCTGCCCGCTGCCACCCCGGTTCGGGAAGGCGATCTGCCCCTGCGCTTCGACCCGGCCAACGAGCACTTTTTCGACACGGCGACCGGCAAGCGGATTGACTGAGACCGTGAGCGCATCGCCGAACGCACGCTGGCCCTACCCCCGCGTAGTCGCCCACCGCGGTGGCGGCACGCTCGCCCCGGAGAACACCCTCGGCGCGATCCGCCACGGCGCGTCCCTCGGCTTCAAGGGCGTGGAATTAGACGTGATGCTCGCCGGCGACGGCACGCCATTGCTGATCCATGACGAGACGCTGGACCGGACGACCTCGGGCAGGGGCGGGGTGCCGGCCAAGTCCTATGCCGAGATCGTCACGCTCGACGCGGGTGCGTGGCACAGCGAGCGTTTCCGCGGCGAGAAGGTGTCGACTTTCGTCGAGTCGGCGGCGCTGTGCCGCGAACTCGGGGTGTGGGCCAACGTCGAGATCAAGCCCGCCAAGGGGTTTGAAGTCCAGACCGGCCGGGTGGTCGCGCAGCTTACGCTCGACCTCTGGCGTGGCGCCGCCCTGCCGCCGGTGCTCTCGTCCTTTTCCGTCGAGGCGCTCGCTGCCGCGAAAGAGGTGGCTCCTGCGCTTCCCCGCGGCATGCTCGTGAGCCGGATCCCGGGCGACTGGAAGGCGCGCATGGAGCGGCTGGGCTGCGTCGCCCTGCATTGCAACTACAAGGAGCTGACGGGGCCGCTGGCAGCCGAGATCCATGCGGCCGGCTACGCCGTGCTGTGCTGGACGGTCAACGACCCGAAGGAAGCGGCGAAGCTCCTCGGATGGGGTGTGGACTGCGTGGTGACCGATCGGCTGGACCTGATCGGGCCGGATTTCGGCGCCTGATACACTAGTTCGCCATGGCCAATGCGATCGTCTGGGTGGATATTCCCGTCAAGAATTTGAACCGTGCAATGCGGTTCTATTCCGCCGTGCTCGACCTGTCGCTGAAGAAGGAAGAGTTCCCGACCCTGTCGATCGGGCTCGTGCCGCAGGGGACGGGCGAGGTCGGCGTGTGCCTGTTCCCCTATTCCGAGGAAGACCACCAGCCCTCGATGCACGGTCCGTTGATCTACCTGAATTGCGAGGGCCGGCTGGCGGAGGCGCTCGAGGAGGTCGATCGTTTCGACGGCCGCATCGTGAAGGGGCGGCATTCGATCGGCGGCATGGGATGGCGGGCGATCGTGGTGGATCCCGAAGGCAACCGCATCGCGCTGCACTCGCGCGAAGGCTGATCAGCCGCCGGCCGAGAGGCGCCGCCGCAGCATCCGCAGGACCGGCCCGAGTAAGGGCAGCTTTTCGTAGAGTTCCCCTGCCGCATCCCAGTAGTCGCGGTGGTAGGCGACCTTGCCCGAGGCATCGAAACGCAGGTGGCTTGCGCCGCGCACCATCTGGAGCGGCGCTTCAGGCCTGAAGCGGAACGTGAATTCCCAGGTCAGGAAGGCGCCGTCGTCCGTGCGCACGCGGTCGACCACCCTGAACCTCGGTTCGCTCACCTGCTCGAACATGTGCGTGAATATCCGGCTGATCGCTTCCGTGCCGCGCACTTCGTTGAAAGGGTCCTTGAACCAGGCGTCCGCGGCGTAGAAGGCGCCGATGTGCTGCGCGGTCTCCGGCGTCAGCGATTCGAAGTAGGCGGCCATGCGCTCGAGGTTCATCATGTCCGCCTCACATCCTGGTGAACTTGCGCACGCACCAGAAGTAGAGGCGGTGCGGCAGCAGGTTGACGGCCTTCAGCAACAGCGAGAAGGCGCGCGGGAAGTGGATCTCAAAGTCGCCGCGCGCGATCCCCGTTACGATCCGGTCCGCGGCCTCATCGGCGCCGATCAGGAAGGGCATGGGGAAGGTGTTCTTCGCGGTCAGCGGCGTCTCGACGAAACCGGGCGTGACCAGGTACACCGCGACGCCGCGGGCGGCGAGGTCGAGGTACAGCGACTGCGCGAGGTTGATGCAGGCCGCCTTGGTCGCGCCGTAGGCAAGGCTGTTCGGAAGGCCGCCGTAGCCGGCCACGCTCGCGACGATGCCGAAGCCCCCCGAGCCCTGCTTCACCAGCACGGGCTGCACTGCGGCGAAGAGGTTGAGCACGCCGCGCAGGTTGACGTCGATGATGCGATCGGTCTGGGCTAGGTCGATCTCCCATGCGCGCATAGCCTGGTAGGTGCCTGCCACCGCCAGCACCAGGTCGATGCCGCCCCAGGCCGCGGCCAGCTCCTCAGCCGCAGCCCGGAGTGCAGCCGCATCGGTGACGTCCAGCGCCACTACCCTGGCCCTGCCATGAAAGGCGGCCGCAAGCGCGTCGTGCGATCGCGACGATACGGCAACGGTGGCCCCCTCGGAAAGAAGCCGCCTCGCAGTTGCCGCGCCGATACCGGTCGAGGCGCCGACGACCCAGACGCGCAGGCCCTTGAAGGAGGCGACGGGCGGATTCAGCGGGCGCAGCAGAGGCATCAGGGGCGCTTCCGGAACGATAGGGACAATTCTCCGAGGCGAAAGCCGAACTTGCTCATCGTCGAGCGGTTCAACATTACCGCCTCGTCCTGGAGGTACATCCAGTCGTCGAAGTCGACATGATAGGTCCTGCCGTCGACGTCGAGGGCCAACACGTACGTCCAGCGCAGCGCATTGCCGCCCGAGGCGCCCTCGGCGACGCCAACGACATCGCCAGCAGTGCCCGAATAGCGGCCCGGCCCGACCCGCGCGATGACCCAGGTCCGCTTCGAGCGCGTGCCGTCCGAATAGCTGAAGTCCTCGTCGAGGGTGAGACGGTCGCCCTCTGCGCGACCGCGGATCGCAACGGTGAAGCGCTTGACCACGCGGCCCGAGCGGTCGGCGAAGAATCCCCAGCCGTCAACCGTGCCGTCGAAGTAGCGGAACAGGTCGAGCGCCGGCTTCTCGGCCACGTAGGCTTCCGGGCCGATGGAGGTGCAGCCGGAGAGCAGCGGCGCGCACAACGTGGCGGCGACGAGGGCAAGCAGGCGGCGGATCATGGGGCGGCTCCTTCGGGTCGGTGGCGCAGGCCGATACCTGTCCACAGCGCGCCGGCGGCGGCTAGCTTGAGAAGGCAGGGCAGCAGGCAGTAGGCGTAGGCAAGGGGACGAACCGTGCCCGGATTCCCCGGCTCGTAGCCGAAATGGGCCAGCAGCGGCAGTGCGAGCCCGGCCGCGAGCGCGAGGCTCAGCTTGGTGGCGAACGTCCACAAACCGAAGTACGACCCCGCGCGCGCCTCGTGTCCTGCGTCGCGGATCGTGTCGGCCAGCATCGCGGGGGGCAGGGCGAGGTCGGCGCCGAGCGCCAGGCCCGAGAGCACGCAGATCACGCCGAACGCAGCCAGGTCTCCCTCGCCCAGCGCAAAGGCGCCGCAGAACGCGACGATCGCAAGGAGCATGGCCGCGAGCCAGGCCGTCGGCTTGCCTGCCCGGCGCGACAGCGCGACCCAGCAGGGCAGACTGGCCGCGCCGGCCACGAAGTACAGCGCGAGGAACAGGCCTGCGGACTCGCGGGCACGCAGCACGTCGTCGACGAAGAACAGCACGAGCGTAGCGGGTAGCGCGCTGGCAATGCCATTCATGACGAACACCGCGAGCAACGTCTTGAACCTGTGACCTGCAAGCGGGGCAAGCATTGCGGCGAGGTCGAAACGAGGCGCACGTGGCGCAATGGCCGGCCGGGGAGCGAGTGTCACCAGCAGCACCACGCCGAAGAGAGCCACGGGCACGAGCGCGAAACTGAAGCGCGCGAGCCCATCGGCCATTTCCGTGGCGAGCATTAGCGGTAGCACGCTCGCGGAGACGACGCCGGCCAGCCCGAACGCCTCGCGAACTGCCGTCACCTTGGTACGCTCATGTGCCGTCTCGCCCAGCAGCGAACCCCATGCCAGGTAGCTCACCGAGGCAAGGCTGTAGCCGAGGTACACCGGCACGAGCGCGGCGGACAGCCACGGCCACAGCGCGGTACCGTCGCGCGGTGGATTGAGCGCCATCAGCAGACCGGCGGTGAGCAGTGCGATCCCCAGCGCCGCGAGGAGGCCCGGGCGCCGTAGCCGGTCGTTCAGCGCACCGAGCAGTGGGTCGACGAACGCGTCGGCCAGCCGGGCGCAGAGCAGCACTGCGCCCAGCACCGCCAGGTCCATGCCAAGCGACCCTCCGTAGAGGCTTGGCAAGTGGACGTACATGGGCAGCGCGGCGGTGGCGAGTGGCAGGGCGAGAAAGCCGTAAGCGGCGAGTGCGCGCGCATCCAGCCCGCCGGCGGCCCGGGCGTGGCCCATCAGCCGTCCCCGAGCAGCGCCGCGCGCAGCGCGGGCGCGGCGGTATTGGGGTGCAGCCAGATCGAGAAGAACGCGCGTGCGAAGGCCGGGTCGGCGATTTCTCCCAAGGGTTCGCCGTCACGGAAGAAGCGGGCACCGCGCTCGGGCATCAGCAGCCCGGTAAGCGTCGTGCCCTGGACGACGTCCGGGAAGAGGCCGGCCATGGCCCGGCGCCAGGCGTCAAGCTGTTCGGGCGTCGCGAGCGCCAGCCGCTCGATCTCCTGCGCCGAGCGTTCTGCGATGGCGGAACCCCTGAGGCTGCGCGCGTAGCGCAGTGACAAGGCAAGGGGCCGTTCGAAATTCACGGGCGCCCTGCCCGTCCACAGCGTGGCGATGTACACCTCGAGCCCCATCCATCGGTAGGTACCGGTGCCGCGCCGGGTGAGCCCCGGCGCCTCCGCAGACAGGGCGGCCGGCAGCGAATCGCGGGCGTGAGACTGCTCCACGCCCGCAAGGCAGAGCAGAGCGAGCGCGCAGAGGGTTGTGCGGATCATCTCTTGACGAGCGTGTACTGCACTACGTCCGTCGAGCCGCTCGAGAACCCGGCCATGCAATAGGCGAAGTAGAACTCCCACATGCGCATGAAGCGCTCGTCGAACCCGAGCGCACGCACGGCGTCGGCACGGGCGTGGAATTGCGTGCGCCATGCGCAAAGCGTCCGGCCGTAGTCCGGCCCGAATGCGAACTCGTCCTCGACCTCGAATCCGGCTTCGTCCGCGAGAGCGCGCATGCGCGAAGGGCAGGCCAGCATGCCGCCGGGGAAGATGTACTGCTGGATGAAATCGCTGCCCTTGCGGTAGCGTTCGAACAGTGCGTCGTCGATGACGATCGCCTGGATGACGGCCTTGCCTCCGGGCACGAGCGACGAGGCGAGCTTGCCGAAGTAGGCGGGCCACCAACGCTCCCCCACCGCCTCGAACATCTCGATCGAAACGACCGCGTCGTACGTGCCGGTTGCGTCGCGATAGTCGCGGAACTCGATCGCCGTACGGTCGCCGTAGCCGGCGGTGGCGAGCCGGGCCCGGGCGTAGTCCAGCTGCGCGCGCGACAACGTGAGGCCGGTGACATGGCACTGCTCGGCGGCGGCCATCTCGGCGAACCCGCCCCAGCCGCTGCCGATCTCGAGGATGCGAGTGTCCGGCGCGGGGGCGAGCCGGTCGAGGATGCGCCGGTACTTTGCATGCTGTGCGGCCTCGAGGGATTGCGTGGGCGAATCGAACAGCGCGCTGGAGTAGGCCATGCCCGGGTCGAGCCACAGCGCGTAAAAGTCGTTGCCGAGGTCGTAGTGCGCGGCGATGTTGCGGCGACTGCCTGCGCGCGTGTTCGAGCGCAGTACATGCGCGATCCGGTGCATCAGGCGGCCAATGAGGCTGCCGTACAACGGGGCGTCCAGCGCCTTGCGGTTCGAGGCGAGGAGGCACAGCAGCGCCGGCAGGTCGGGCGTGTGCCACACCTGGTCCAGGTAACCCTCGGCGAACCCGATGTCGCCGTCGCGCAGGATCCTGCCGAAGGCGGCCCAGTCGTGGAACACGATTTCTGCCTCGGCCCCGCCCGGGCCGAACGCCAGGCGCGCACCGTTCGGCAGTTCGACGTGCAGGCGACCGGTATCGATGCGCTCAAGGAAGCGCAGCGCGAGCCGCGACGCGAGGGGGGCGCGTTTGCGTGGGGTGGCGGTGGCGCCCTTGGCGCCCAGGGTGGTCGAATTCATCGGGAGATGTCCTCCTGGGGAGGCGAGGGTTTGGTGAAGAAGGGAACGCGCTTTGCCCACAGGCGCAGCGCCTGCCAGTGGATGCGCGCCACGACGAGCAGCGTCATCAGCGGGTGGGTGGTCGCGGCGAGCAGGACAGTGCCGGCACCGAGCGGCCGCGGCCTGCCGGAAATGGACGTCAACAGGAGCGGGCCGGCCCCGTCGCGGTAGTCGATGCGGGCGAGGCTCCGGCCGTCGCGTTCCGAGAAGCGGAACGCGTAGCTGCCCTCGGTCGGGAAGAAGGGCGACACATGGAACGCCTTGCGGGCCTCCAGGGCCTCGTCGTCGCCGATCGGGCCGCCGTCGGGCCGCGCGAGCAGGTAGGCATGGTGTTCGCCGAACGTGTTGCTGACTTCGGCAAGCACCGCCCGCAGCGAGCCGTCGCTTCCGTGGCAGAACCAGAAGCTGACCGGGTTGAACACGTAACCCAGCACGCGCGGGAAGCATTGCAGCCAGACCTCGCCATCGGCGGCATGCAGGCCTTCACGCCACAGGAGCGCCCGGATCCAAACGAGGGGGTGCGTTCCGTCGCGCGCGCCATGGTCGGCAAAATGGAAGCTCATGAGGTTGAAGCGGTTGAGCGAGAACAGCGCGTTGGGCGCGGATTCGAGCGCGGTCAGCTGCAGCCGCAGGCAGAACACCCGGTAGGCGAAGCGGTGCGCGACCGGGCGGAGCCTGCGGTGCATTACCGTCCCGGCAAGGAGCTCCGATGCCATGCTCAGGCGGCCTGCTTCAGGGGGCAGGCAACCCCCGGGGCGGCCCATGGCGGCTCGATCCCGAAGCCCGCAGCGACCGACACCGCGGAAGCGAGGCCATCCTCGTGGAAGCCGTAGCGCGTCCATGCGCCGCAGAACCAGGTACGGCGCCCGCCCTGGATCGTGGGCAGGCGCGCCTGCGCGGCCTCCGACCCCGCGGCGAACACCGGATGGTCGTACTCGTACTCGCCGATCACGGTCCCGGTTCGAGGCTCGCGGAACGGATTCAGCGTGACGACCACCGGCCGCTTGAACGGCAGCGGCTGGAGCTTGTTGATGAGGTAGTGCACGCTGACCGGCCGACCGTCCGGCGAGTCGCGCCCGGCGGCGTAGTTCCAGGCCGACCATACGCGCCGGTTGGCGGGCAGCAGCGACGCGTCCGTATGGAGAAGCGCGCGATTGCGCTGGTAGGGGACCGCACCGAGGATCGACCGCTCTGCGGCGCTCGCGTCGTCGCCCAGGATGCGCAGTGCCTGGTCGCTGTGGCAGCCGAGCACCAGCGCGTCGAAATGCTCGTTGCGTGTGCTTCCGGGTGTCCCGCTTGCCACTTGCACGCCGCCGGTGATGCGGCGTGCGGCAAGCACGGGCGTGGCGAGGCGCACGTCCGACAGGCTCGCGGCGAGTTTCTCCACATACTGCCGCGCCCCTCCCGGCACCGTGTACCACTGCGGCCGGTCCGCCAGTTTCAGCAGCCCGTGGTTGCGGAAGAAGCGCACGAACGGTGCGAAAGGGAAATCGAGCATCGCGCGTGTGGGGCATGACCAGATTGCCGCGGCCATCGGCATCAGGTACCAGTCCCGGAACTCGGCGCTGTAGCGTCCCTCGGCCAGGAAAGCGCCGATCGTGGCGGCCGCCTGGCCCGCGTCGTGTCGCGCGGCGATTGCAGCCGCCTCGCGGTTGAAGCGGAGCACGTCGCGCAGCATGCGCAGGAACGCGGGGCGCAGCAGGTTGGCGCGCTGCGCGAAAAGGCTCGCGATGCTGGTCCCCGCCCACTCGATCGCCGGATCCTCCAGGGCCAGGCTGAAGGTCATCTCGCTCGGCGCCTTCGGCACGCCGAGCATGTCGAGCATCGGCACGAGGTTCGGGTAGGTGGCCTCGTTGAACACGAGGAAGCCCGTGTCCACCCCGTGCGTGCGTCCCTCGAGTGTCACGTCGACCGTGTGGGTGTGGCCACCCAGCCGCGCATCGGACTCGAACAGCGTCACGTCGTGCCGGCGGGCCAGCATCCAGGCGGTGGACAGCCCCGAGATGCCCGAACCTACGATTGCAATTCGCATGCGCCTACCCATATCCGGAGTGCGCCGCTACTTGCGGCGCGCTATCCGTGCATACGCGGAATGGTTGTGGATGGATTCAAAATTCTCGGCCTCGACCACGTAGGCCCCTATGGCCGGGTGCGCGTCGAGTGCGAGCGCGATGTCGCGCACCAGGTCCTCGACGAACTTAGGGTTGTCGTAGGCGCGCTCGGTCACGTATTTCTCGTCCGTGCGCTTGAGCAGGCCGTAGATTTCGCAGGAGGCGCCCTCCTCGGCGATCCGGGCGAGGTCCTCGAATCCGAAGGTTCCGGCAGCTTCCGCCTCGATGGTGACGTGCGAGCGCTGGTTGTGGGCGCCGTAGTCGGAAATCTCCTTGGAACACGGGCACAGGCTCGTGACGGGCGCGACGAGCGTCAGCGCGACCCGGGTGCCCGCCGGCCCGTGCGTGACCCGGGCGCGGGCCTGATAGTCGAGCAGCGACTGCACCCCCGAGACCGGTGCGGTCTTGCGGATGAAGTACGGGAAGCGCAGCACTATGGAGCCGCTCGCGGCGCCGAGGCGCGCGGTCATCGAACCGGCCAGGGAGGCCAGGCTGCCGGCGTCGAGCGGCGCTTTCCATGCGTCGATCAACTCAACGAAACGGGACATGTGCGTGCCCTTGATTTCAGGCGCGAGCGACACGGCAAGGTCGATGTCCGCCACGGTGTGCTGAACCTCGCCCGCGCGACCGGCGATGACGATCGGGTATTTGAGGCCCTTGATGCCGACGTCGTCGATGGCCATGTTGCGTGAGTCTGCGCTGGCCTGAACGTCGGCGATGAAGATGCGGTCTGGGGCGTTCAATGAATGCTCCTGAAGTTGGTTATGGGGCAGTTGCGCGCCGTAGCGCCGGGTGCGGCTAACGCGCGGACAGCAGCTTTTCGATGGCGCTGGACAGGCGTGGGTCGCCCGGTTCGACGCCCGATTCGAAGTTGCCGGCCACTTTGCCGTCGCGGCCCACCAGGTACTTGTGGAAATTCCATTGCGGTGGCGCGCCGGTGGCGCGTGCCAGTTCGGCGTAAAGCGGGTTCGCGCCGGGGCCGCGCACGACGATCTTCGCGAACATCGGGAACGCGATCGCGTACTGGTTCACGCAGAATTCGGCGATCTGCCGGTTGGAACCCGGTTCCTGCCCGCCGAAGTCGTTCGACGGGAAACCGATCACGACCAGGCCCCTGGCGCGGTACTTCCGGTACAGGGCCTCCAGGCCTTCGTACTGCGGCGTGAAGCCGCACTGGCTGGCGGTGTTCACGATCAGCACCACCTTGCCGGAGTACTCGCACAGGGTCCGTGGCTGGTCGTTGATCGAGGCCAGCGTTCGGTCAAGCAGGGGCGGGCAGCCTGCCGGCGCCGCATTGGCCAATCCGGGAAGCACCAAAGATGCCGTTATCATCAGTCCGGCGACCAGTAGGTTGATACTCATTTGTCCTAGTCAAAAATTAATTAAAGTGGGATAATCTTCCTTAAATCAGAATTAGTCAATATATTGTCCTAGACAAAGAGGTCCTTCTGCGCCCCCAAGCCCTGACCATCGCCGATGTTGAACGCGAGACCGGCCTGTCCAAGGACCAGCTTCGTGTCTGGGAAAGGCGCTATGGCTTCCCGAACCCGCCTCGCAACCAGCATGGCGAGCGAGAGTATTCGGATGTGGATGTCCACAAGCTGAGGGTGGTGAGACGCCTGATCGATCGCGGGATGCGGCCCGGGCGCCTGCTGGGGTTGCCGATCGAGGACCTGAAGGCGCTGTCCGCGGATGAGCCTCAGTCGGGGCGGAGCGCTTCGCAGGACCTTGCGATCTACCTGCTGACGACCCACCAGACGGCGGAGTTGCGCCGAGAACTTTCGCAGGCCCTGATGCGCGACGGCTTGCGCCGTTTCGTGACCGAGACTGCGGCTCCGCTCGCCGCCCTGGTCGGCGAGGCGTGGATGAGGGGCGAACTGCGCGTGTTCGAGGAGCACCTGTTCACCGAAATCCTGCAGGGGATATTGCGAAGCGCAATTGCGCAGGGCGCTAACCCTGGGGGCGCGCCGCGCGTCCTGCTCACCACGCTGCCTTCGGAGCAGCATGGCCTGGGCATGCTCATGGCCGAGGCGATGTTTACCCTCGAAGGCGCCGAGTGTGTGCCGCTCGGGGTGCAGACCCCACCCGGGGACGTGGTCGCGGCCGCGGCGGCCAAGTCGGTGGATGTCGTCGCCCTGTCCTTCAGCGGGAATTTCCCGGCCGGCCCGCTGTCTGACAACATGGCCCTGCTGCGCTCCCTGCTTCCCCCCCAGGTGGCGCTCTGGTGTGGGGGGGCGGGCGCGGCGCAGGCCCGGCGCCTGCCCGGGAACGTCCTGCGCCTGGGCGGGCTGGGCGATATCGGCCCCGCAGTTTCCGAATGGCGCGCCGCAACCGGAGTCCCCGCCTCCTGCGGCGGGTAGAATGCTGACATGGCCGACAAGATGCTCTACCCCGAACTGTTCAAGGCGCTCGAGCGGGTGCGCTGGAACCTCGACCACGATGTCCCGTGGGCGTCGTTCGACGCCTCGAAGCTGTCCGACGAGCAGGCGCTCACGATCAAGTTCAACGCGATCACCGAGTGGGCGGCGCTGCCGGCCACCGAGATGTTCCTGCGCGACAACCGTGACGACAGCGATTTCTGCGCGTTCATGTCGGTATGGTTCTTCGAAGAGCAGAAGCACTCGCTCGCCCTGATCGAATACCTGAAGCGCTTCCGCCCCGACCTGGCGCCGACCGAGGCGGAGTTGCACGCGGTGCGCTTCCAGTTCGACCCGGCGCCGCCGCTCGAGACGCTGATGATGCATTTCTGCGGCGAGATCCGCCTGAACCACTGGTACCGCTGCGCGGCCGAATGGCACACCGAGCCGGTCATCAAGAAGATCTACGGCCTCATTTCGCACGACGAGGCGCGCCACGGCGGCGCGTACCTGCGCTACATGAAGAAGGCGCTGGCCAACGGCGGCGACGATGTGAAGGCCGCGTTCGCGAAGATCGGCCTGCTGATGGCCTCGGCCGGGCGTTCGTCCAAGCCCTTGCACCCGACCAACCTGCACGTGAACCAGTCGATGTATCCGGAAGACACCGTGCAGTCCAAGCTTCCCGACCCGGGGTGGCTCGAGCACTGGCTCGACAGCCAGATCCGCTTCGACAAGGAGTGGGAGAAGAAGGTCATCGACATGATCCTGCTGAACCTGTCGAAGCTCTTCGGGCGGCCGATCAAGACGCTGCAGGAACTCAACCGCTACCGGCGGGAACTCAGAACGGCAGCGGCATCCCCGGCTTGAGGGGCTGCAGCGCGGCCCTGAATTCGGCCTGGATCCTCGCCAGCGCTTCCGCGGTGTCCGCCTCGAAGCGCAACACGATCACCGGCGTCGTGTTCGATGCGCGCGCAAGGCCGAACCCGTCCTTGTACTCCGCCCTCACGCCGTCGATCGCGAGGATGCGCCCGGCGTTCGGGAACGGCGCGGCCGCCTGCAGCTTCTCGATCAGCGCGTGGGGCTCGCCCTCGGCGAGCTTCCAGTTCAGTTCCGGCGTCGAAGGTGAATCGGGCAGCGCGTTCAGCACTTCGCTCGCGTCCTTTTCGCGCGACACGATCTCGAGCAGCCGCGCGCCGACGTAGAGTGCGTCGTCGAAGCCGTACCAGCGCTCCTTGAAGAAGGTGTGGCCTGACATCTCGCCCGCCAGCGGGGCGCCGGTTTCCTTGAGCTTGCCCTTGACGAAGGAGTGGCCGGTCTTCCAGATCAGCGGCACGCCGCCGTGCGCCTCGATCCAGGGGCCGAGGTTGCGCGTGCATTTCACGTCGTAGATGACCGTCGCGCCCGGGTTGCGCGACAGCACGTCCTTCGCGTACAGCATCAGCTGCCGGTCCGGGTAGATGATCTTCCCGTCCTTGGTCACCACGCCGAGCCGGTCGCCGTCGCCGTCGAACGCAAGGCCGAGTTCCGCCTCGGTGGACTTCAGCGTTTCGATGAGATCCGCGAGGTTCTTCGGTTGCGAAGGGTCCGGATGGTGGTTGGGGAAGGTCCCGTCGATCTCGGAATAGAGCGCCGTTAATTCGCACCCGAGCATCCGGAAGAGCCGCGGCGCGAGTTCCCCCGTGACGCCGTTGCCGCAGTCGATCGCGATCTTCATCGGCCGCGCGATCTTCACGTCGCCCGTGATGCGCGCGAGGTAGGCATCCGACACGCTTCGGCGCTCGATCTTTCCGGCGCCGCTCGCGACCTTCCCGGATTCGATACGCGCGCGCAGCGCCTGGATCGCATCGCCAGACAGCGTGGTGCCCGCGATGACCATCTTGATGCCGTTGTAGTCGGGCGGGTTATGGCTGCCGGTGAGCATCACGGCGCTGCCGCAGTCGAGGTGGTAGGCGGCGAAGTACGTGACCGGCGTGGGCACCATGCCCACGTCGATGACGTTCGCGCCGCTCGCGGCGATCCCCTCGGCCAGCGCCGCCGACAGCGACGGGCCGGACAGCCGGCCGTCGCGGCCGATCGCAATCGCGGTCCCGCCCGCCTCCAGGGCCAGCGTGCCGAGGGCCTGGCCGATGGCGCGCACCACCGTCGGCGTGAGCGACGCCCCTACGATGCCGCGGATGTCGTAGGCGCGGAAGATTTCTGCGGGGACCAGGGTCATGGGTTCGGTTCGTCCAAGTGTCTGAAGAGGCGCGCCGCGAGCCAGCCGTGGCGCCCTGGAAAGGGGCCCGAGCAGAATCCGACATGGCCGCCGTGCTCGGGAAATTCCAATGTTACGTGCTTTGAAGCCGCGCGCGCGCGCTCGAGCGCATGCGCGGGCAGGAACGGGTCGTTCCTTGCGTTCAGCACCAGCGTGGGGACGGCGATGCCCGGCATCACCGGCCAGCTCGAGGCGCGCCGCCAGTAGTCGTCCGTGTTGCGAAAGCCGTGCAACGGGGCGGTCACGGCGTTGTCGAAATCGTAGAGCGTGGTCGATGCGCGCATCGCCGCGCCGTCGAAACTGCCGGGGAACGCATCGAGCTTGGCGGCGGCTTTCCTCTTCAGCGTGCCGAGGAACATCCGCGTGTACACCATGTTGAAGCCGCGCCCGAGCGAGTGGCCCGCGGCAGCGAGGTCGAAGGGCGCGGAGACTGCCGCGGCCCGCTCGACGATGCGCGAGGCCGCGCCACCTTGCTCGCCCAGCCATTTCAGCAGCGCGTTGCCCCCCAGGGATACGCCGCAGGCGTGAATCTCCTGTGACACCCCGGCGCCGCCCAGGCGCTTCATGATCCAGTCGATTTCCCCGGAGTCGCCCGAGTGGTACGCGCGCGGCAGGCGGTTGGGCTCGCCCGAGCAGCCGCGAAAGTGAGGCACCACGCAGCGCCAGCCGAGTTCCGCCGCGCGGCCGGCGATCGCGCGCGCATAGTGGCTGCGCGAACTGCCTTCGAGCCCGTGGAACAGCACCAGCAATCGCGTCGCGCCGCGCGGGCCGGCCCAGTCGAGGTCGATGAAATCCCCGTCGGGCGTCGCCCAGCGCTCGCGTTCGAAGGCGACCGCGGGCGGGCGCTTCAGCGCGGGATAGATCGTCTGGGCGTGCCCCCCGGGGAGCCAGGCGGGCGCGGCGTAGGCGGCCAATGCGGCAGGGTCAGTGCAGGAGTTTCGGGGGCGCCTCTGCGCGCGCGGCCCGCGGCTGGCCGGGCGCATGCGAGGCGTGGTGCACGATCATCCGCCATCCCGCTGCCGTACGCAGGTAGACGTTGGTCGCGACGACGCTGGCCCCGGTGCGCTGGCCTTCGGGCGCCGGGGCGTTCTCGTGCAGGCTGTGGACCGCGACCATCATGGCCTGGGTGGCGACCAGTTGCGTGACGTGGATCCTGACGCCGCCCCCGCCGGAAAAGATCTGCCTCCAGCTCTCGCGCACCTGTTCGTGGCCGGCGAGGCGCGGGCCCGTGGGGTGCACGCAGACGATCTCCTCGTCCTCGGCCCATACCGCCATCATCGCGTCCAGGTCGGCGCGCTCCAGCGCGTCGTAAAACGCGTTCTCGGCGTCCTGTGGGGTGGGGAAGGCGGATTGGCGCATGGTGCGGCGGATTCTAGCGAGGCCGGCCCGCGGCGGCGAGCGCCTCGGCCAGGACCCTTGCCGGGGTGATGTCGCGCATGCATCGGAAATGCCCCAACGGGCATTCGCGCGCGAAGCACGGGCTGCAATCCAGCGCCAGGTACTGCACGCGCGCCGACGGCGAACGAGGCGGGGTGTGGTTCGGGCTCGAGGAGCCGAATATCGCGACCAGCGGCCGATCGAGCGCCGCAGCTACGTGCATCAGGCCCGAATCATTGCTGACGATCACCTGTGCCGCAGCGAGCAGGTCGATTGCGCTCGCGAGGTCAGTCCTGCCGCAGAGGTTGGTCGCGCATCCGGGCTGCAACGCGAGTATCGCCTCGGCCGCCGCCGAATCTCCCGCCGCGCCCATCAGCCACACCGACAGCCCCTCGGCGGCGAGGCCCGCGGCGAGTTCGGCGTAGTGCCCTGCGGGCCAGCGCTTTGCCGGGCCGTACTCGGCACCGGGGCACAGCACGGCGACGGGGTTCGTTTCGGATGGCGCGGCGAGGCCCAACCTTTCCAGTGCGCGCGCGAGGTTGACGTCCGATGCCAACAGGCGTGTTTGCGGCGCCGCCGGCAGCGGGTCGCCCGGCTTGCCGGCGAGGGCGAGGTAGCGCTCGACCATCGGAGGGGGGGCTTTCCGGTCGAGCTTATGGACGAGGTTCAGCAGCCCGTAACGCGTCTCGCCTACGTAGCCGGCCCGCAGCGGGATGTCGGCGAAGAACGGCACCAGCGCGCTCTTCAGCGTATTGGGCAGCACGACCGCCTTGGCATACCCGCGCGAGGCGAGCCTGCGGCCGAGCCGCCAGCGCTCGCGCAGCCGCAGGTCGCCGTGCCCGAACGGGCTTTCGATCGCTTCGCTGACTTCGGGCATGCGCTGCAGCACCGGCAGCACCCAACCCGGGGCCAGCACGTCGATGGCGAGGTCGGGGCGCATTTCCAGCAACCGCGCCATCATCGGCTGCGCCATCAGCGCGTCGCCGATCCAGTTTGGCGCTACGACGAGGACTCGGGGCGGGGCTGCGCCCCCGGGGGGCGGCACCCCTCAATGGCCCTTCGGGGCCACTCCCTTGAAGACGTACTGCGTGCCGCAATACGGGCAGAGCGCATGGCCGGCCTTCGCCACGTCAAGGAACACGCGCGGGTGCCGGCTCCACAGCGGCGCCGACGGCATCGGGCAGTGCAGCGGCAGGTCCTGCTCCGTGACTTCGATTTCGCGCGCGTCGGCCATGGCTGCTACTTCTTCTTCGCGGGTTTCCTGGCGGCGGGCTTGCCTGCCTTGACCGGCGTGAGCCAGTCCTTGTGCTTCCTGTCCTTGCCCTGGACCAGGTTGAAGAACGCCTTCTGCAGCGCGGCCGTGACCGGGCCGCGCTTGCCTGCGCCGATCTGGCGGCCGTCGACCTCGCGGATCGGCGTGACCTCGGCCGCAGTGCCGGTGAAGAACAGCTCGTCGGCGATGTACAGGTCGTCGCGGGTGATGCGCCGGGCAGTCACGGTGTAGCCGCGCTCGGCGGCGAGCTGGATCACGCTGTCGCGGGTGATGCCCATCAACGCGCTGGTCAGCTCGGGCTCGTAGATCTTCCCGTTCTTCACCATGAAGATGTTCTCGCCGGCGCCCTCGGCGACGAACCCGTCGACGTCGAGCAGCAGGCCCTCGTCGTAGCCGTGGTCGATGGCCTCCTGGTTGGCGAGGATCGAGTTCGCGTAAGTGCCCGAGTACTTCGCGCGGCACATCGATACGTTCACGTGGTGGCGCGCGAAGGACGAAGTCTTCACGCGGATGCCCTTTTCAAGCCCGTCCGCGCCGAGGTAGGCGCCCCACGGCCAGGCGGCGATGGCGACGTGGACGCTCGCGCCCTTGGGCGACACGCCCATCTTCTCCGACCCGTAAAACGCGATCGGGCGCAGGTAGCAGGACTCGAGCTTGTTGGCGCGCACGACCTCCTTCTGGGCCTCGATCAGTTGCTCGGCCGAGTAGGGGATCTTCATCATGTAGATGTGGGCCGAGGCCAGCAGCCGCTCGGTGTGTTCGCGCACCCGGTAGATCGCCGTGCCGTCGACCGTCTTGTACGCCCGCACGCCCTCGAACACGGCGAGGCCGTAGTGGAGCGAGTGGGTCAGCACGTGGGTGGTGGCGGAACGCCATGGCACGAGCTTGCCGTCGTACCAGATGTATCCGTCGCGGTCGGCCATCGACATGGTGGAGCTCCAGTTTCTGCTTGAAAATGGTATTTTAGCGGACTCGGAGACGAAAGCGACGCCCAGACCGTGAGACAGCCCTTGAGATACAGCGCGATATCCATGCCCGCACACCACTTCCGTGCCGCGCTCGGCGCCGTCGCGATCCTCGCATCGCTCGCCGGCTGCGCGCCTGCGCCCGTCGCGCCCGGACGGCCGCCCGAGGCGCCGGCGGCCCACGGCTCCGTCGTCGAGGTGGGACGGTTCTCCAGGAAGGTCGCGCGCACGCCGTTGCCGGACTACTGGCAGCCGTACATCATCCTGCCTTCGAAGCCGCTGACACAGTACTCGCTCGTGGACACGGGCGAGGGCGTGGCGCTGGAGGCGAACGCCGAGGCTTCGGCTTCGGGCCTGTTCCGCAGGATCCGCATCGACCCGCAACGCCATCCCACGGTGTCATGGCGCTGGCAGGTGAAGAACCTCATCCCGGGTGCCGACAAGCGCCTGGCCCACGCCGAGGACTCGCCCGCGCGGCTGGTGATTTCGTTCCACGGCGACCCGCAGAACCTCGACGTGGTCGAGCGCGGCAAGATGCGCCTCGCCAAGGCCATCAGCGGCCGCGAGATCCCGTATGCGACACTGATGTACGTGGTGTCCAACATGCTGCCGGTGGGTACGTTGTTGCCCAATCCGCATACCGATCGCATCCAGATGCTGGTGGTCGACAGCGGCGAGGGGCAGGTCGGGCAGTGGAGGAACTTCCGCCGCGACGTACGGGCCGACTATCGCCGCGCGTTCGACGAGGAGCCTGGCGAGATCGTCTCGGTCGGGGTCATGACCGACGCGGACAATACCGGCCAGGCCGCGCGTTGCCACTACGGGGACATCAGCTTCCTGAGCAGGTAGATCCCGGCCGCTCAAGGCGCGTCCGCACCGCTCGCGAACACCGTGTCCCACAAGCACGTGACGGCTTCGACGTGCTTCGCGGCGAGGGTTTTTTCGACGCGCGCGTATTGCGCACCGTTCAACCGCAGCGCGTGCTGCATCCTGCGGAACTCGCGATAGGCCTCGCGCGCCCGTTCGGCGAGCGCATCCGGAACCAGCTCGAGTCCGGCCGCGATCTGCAGCAGCGCGATGTTGCCGAGGTTCGCCACCAGTTCCGCGTGCCGCTGCGCATGCGCCAGCACCAGGTACTGGACGATGAATTCGATGTCGATCATCCCCCCGCGGTCGTGCTTGACGTCGAAGAGCGTGCCGTCGTTGGGGTGTGCTGCATGGATTTTCTCGCGCATGGCGAGGACCTCGACTGCCAGCGCGGCCGGGTCGCGCCGGCGCCTCAGCACCTGCTCGCGCACCGCCTCGAAAGCGCGACCCACCGAGGCGTCCCCGGCGCAGTAGCGCGCCCGCGTGAGGGCCTGGTGCTCCCAGACCCACGCGTCTTCCTCCTGGTAGCGAGTGAATCCCATGATGGACGAGACAAGGAGGCCGCTCGCGCCGCTCGGCCGCAGCCTCAGGTCGGTGTCGAACAGCTGCCCGGCCGAAGTGCGGCTCGTCAGCCAGTTGTTCAGGCGTTGCGCGAGCCGCGCGTAGGCCTCCGGCGCGCCCGGCGCGTCGTCGTCGTAGATGAAGATGATGTCGAGGTCGGAGGCGTATCCCAGCTCCTTGCCGCCGAGCTTTCCGTAGGCGACGACCGCGAAGCGCGGCGCGTCCTCGCTGTGCCGGCCGCGCAACTGCGACCAGCACAGCGCGAGCGTCTGACCGAGCAGGATGTCGGCCAGCAGCGAAAGGTGGTCGGCGAGCTTCTCGACGCTCACGAGGCCCGCGAGGTCCTGCGCGAGCAGGCGGAACACCTGTGACTGGTGCGCCTCGCGCAGCACGTTCATCTGGCGTTCCGTGTCGCCGTCGGCGGCCGCGACCTGGCGCTCGAGGTCGCGTGAGAAGCCCGGCCAGTCGGGCTCGGCGTACAGCAGCCGGTCGTCGAGGAGTTCGTCCAGCAACAGCGGGTGGCGCGTGATGAAATCCGCCGCCCAGCTGGCCGCGCCGATCAACCGGGTGACCCGGTCGAGGGCCTCACGGTGCTCGCCGAGCAGCGCGAGGTACGAGGCGCGGCGCGCGATGGCTTCGATCAGGCCGAGCCCGCGCGCGAGCGTGTCGTCCGGTCGGGGGGTGTGCAGGGCTGCGGCAGCGAGTTGCGGGACCAGCGCATCCACCCGGCGGCGCGAGTCGTTCGGCAGCGCCCGGTACTTCTGGCTGGCGCGCATCGCGTGCAGCCGCGCGGCGGTTGCCCCGGGGTCGCGATACCCGCGTTCCGCGAGCGCGCGCGCGATCTCCAGAAGGTCGTCCTGCCAGACCGCGTCCTGCGCCGGGGACGCCTCCTGGTTCTGCGCGAACACGGCGCTGAACTGGGCTGCTACCGCGTCGCGTACCTCCGTGATCTTCGCGGCGCAGGTATCCCAGTCCGGGTAGCCGCACATCCCGGCAACCAGCGCCCTGTCGGCGTCGTCCGAGGGCAGCTGGTGGGTCTGCGCGTCGTCGAGGTACTGCAGGCGGTGCTCCAGGTTACGGAGGAAAACGTAGGCGGTGCAGAGGACTTCGGCCGCGGCTTCAGGCAGGGCGCGCTTCTCGGCCAGGCGCGGCAGCACCTCCAGCGTGGGGCGCACCGCGAGCGCCGGGTCGCGCCCGCCACGGATCAGTTGCAGGGCCTGCGCGACGAACTCGATTTCGCGGATGCCGCCGGGCCCAAGCTTGATGTGGTCCGCGAGGTCGCGCCGCGCAACCTCGCGACGCACCTCCGCGTGCAGCGCGCGCATGGCGGCGAGAGTGGCGTAGTCGAGGTACTTGCGGAACACGAAGGGCTTGCGCACGGCTTCGAGCTCGGCGTGCCGTGTTCCCGTCAGGGCTCGCGCCTTGATCCACGCGTAGCGCTCCCATTCGCGGCCATGGGCGACGAAGTAGTTCTCCAGCGCGTCGAGGCTGATAGCCAGGGGGCCCGCCTCGCCGTCCGGCCTCAGCCGCATGTCGACGCGGAACACGAACCCGTCGCCCGTCTGCTCGCTCAGCAGCGCGATCAACTTCCGGCCCAGACGCACGAAGTACTCGTGCGCGCTCAGCGTACGAAGCCCGACCGCGCCCGCGGGATTGCGGCCGTCCGTCTCGCCCTCCTCGGGATAGACGAACACGAGATCTATGTCCGACGAGACGTTGAGCTCCCTGCCGCCGAGCTTGCCCATGCCGACGACGATGAGCTCGAGTTCCCTGCCGTCCGGCGCACGCGGTGTGCCGAACTGCGCGCGCAGGGCCGCCCCGGCCCAGGCCTGCGCAGCCGCGATCGACGCCTCGGCCAGGTCGCTCATGGCCGCGCAGGCTTGCGCGAGCGGGGCGAGCCCCGCGAGATCGCGAGCCATCACGCGCAGCAGCACCCTCTGGCGCAACTGCCGCATTGCGCGCTTGGCCGCGTCTTCGTCTCCGGGAGAAATCGCTGCGAGCGCCGCATCGATTTCGGCACGGGTGAACGGACGCTCGCCGCACGCGTCCAACTCGACGGCGAGGCCGGGCCGCGCCTGCATCAGGCGCATCGCGAAACGCGAACTGCGAAGGTGTGCGGAGAGCGTGCCGGCAGCCTGGTTCATAGGCAAAAATCCGAATTGGGACGGGCATTTACCGCTAAAATGTCAACGCAACTATAGGGGCACGCGCAGTACCATGCAAACGCAGCCGGGCACAGACGCGATGAAGGCCGTGCGCCACGCCGTGGTTGCCGTCCGCATTTTCCTGAGGTCGTGCGAGGTGCTGCTGTGGGCGGTGTTCTTCGTCCTGGCCACCGCGTTCCTCACGCTGCGCTACTGGGTGTTGCCCAACGTCGAGAGATACCGCGAGGACATCGTCGCCGCGGTCACTCGCGCGGTCGGGCTCCCGGTGACGGTCGAGCGCATCAGCGCCGACTGGCGCGGACTGCGCCCCCAGCTCGAGCTCGTCAACGTGCGCATTTCGGATTCGCGCGGGGCCGAGGCGCTGCTGCTGCCGAGCGTGGTGAACGTGATCGCATGGCGTTCGGTGCTGTTCCTCGACCTGCGCCTGCACTCCTTCGAGGTCGACGACCTGAAGCTCGCGGTGAAGCGCGATCCGCAGGGCCGCATCACGGTGGCAGGGATCCTCGTTGACGCCGGCAGCCAGGGCGACGGCAGGCTGACCGACTGGGTCCTCGGCCAGCGCGAGATCGTGGTGCGCAACGCCGAAGTCGAATGGGTGGACGAATTGCGCGGCGCGGCGCCGCTGAAGCTGTCGAACCTGAACTTCCGGCTCGAGAACGACGGCGACGTGCACGCAGCGGGTTTCTCGGCGAACCCGCCCCGCGAACTCGGCACTTCGGTAGAGGTGCGTGCCGAGCTGGTCGGGCGGAGCGTGACGCTGCCGGCGGCCTGGAACGGCCGTATATTTGCCGAGGTTGGCAATACCGACCTCGCCGCATGGCGGGCCTGGCTCGATTACCCGGTGGACGTGCGCAGTGGCGAAGGCGCGGTGCGCGTCTGGGCGACCCTGGCCGAAGGCAAGCTGCGCCGCGTCGCGGCCGACCTTGCACTCGCCAACGTCGTGGCCCAGCTCGGGCCGGACCTGCCCCCGCTGCAACTGCCCAGCCTGCAGGGCCGGCTTTCCGGGCGCACGACCCCGGCCGGCTTCGAACTCGGCACACGCGACCTGCGCTTCAGGGACGGCCAGGGACCGGGGATCCAGCCCACGACGCTTCGCCTCGCGGTCGACCGCCCGGCGGGGCTGCCCATGCAGGGGACGTTTTCGGCGAGCATGCTCGAGTTCGCGCCGCTCGCGCGCGTCGCGGGCTCGCTGCCGTTGCCCGACGACGTCAGGAAGCTGCTCGCCGACCTCGCGCCGCAAGGCAGCCTTGCCGACACGCAATTCAACTGGAAAGGCGAACTGCCTCATCCAGTATCGTTCGCGGCGCGCGCGCGCTTCGCGGGCCTCGCGATGAATCCCTGGGGCCAGATCCCGGGGTTCGCGGGACTGACCGGGTCCCTCGAGGCGAGCGAAGCCAGGGGCAGCCTGCAACTCGCGTCGAAGGAGTCCCGGGTCGACCTTCCGCGCCTGTTCAGCGACCCGCGCACGAAACTCGATTCGCTCTCGGGACAGGTGAGCTGGGAGTCGACCAAGCCGGCCGACGGCGCCGCACCGCGGCTGGACTTCCGGCTGACCAACCTCGCGTTCGCCAATGCCGACCTCGCGGGAACGGCGTTCGGGACCTACGCCTGGAACGGGCAGGGACCCGGCGTCATCGACCTGTCGACCCAGTTCTCGCGCGCCGACGCGAAGCAGGCGCCGCGCTACATGCCGCTGGTCCTGAGCGCGGGCCTGCGCGGCTGGCTCGACGCGGCGATCGTCTCGGGCAGTTCGGACGACGTGCGCCTGAGGCTGCGCGGGGACCTGCGCGACTTTCCCTTCGTCGATCCGTCCAAGGGGCAGTTCCAGGTCACCGCCAGGGTCCACAGGGGCGTGCTCGACTACGCGCAGGGCTGGCCGCGCATCGAAGGCATCGAGGCCGACCTGCTGTTCGAGCGCGACCGCGCGGAGTTCGTCGGTCGCAAGGGGAATATCTTCGGCGCCGCACTGTCCGCGGTGCGCGTGAGCATCCCGAACCTGAAGGCGGGGGTGGTCCAGATCGGCGGGCAGGCGGACGGGCCGACCGCGGATTTCCTCCGCTATACGCAGCAGAGTCCCGTGAAGCGGATGATCTCCGGCTTTACCGACGCGATGCAGGCTACAGGTCGGGGGCAGCTGAAGCTGAAGCTGGACCTGCCCCTGAACGATCTCGCGAAGACGAAGATCGCCGGGCAGTACCAGTTCGCGGCCAACAACCTCCTCGTCGACCCGCGCCTGCCGCAGGTCGAGCGCGCCACGGGCCGCGTCGAGTTCACGGAAAGCGCGCTTGCGATCCGCGACGTGCGCGGCACCCTGTTCGGCGGGCAGGTGGCGGTCAGCGGCGGCACGCGCCCCGAGGGCGGCGTGCTGGTTACCGCACGCGGTGACGCGACGGTGGCGGGATTGCGCGCCGTATTCGACCATCCGTGGCGCAGCAGCCTGTCGGGCGGAGCCCCGTACACGGCGACGGTGCAGGCTGCGGACGGCGGAGATGCGCGGATCACGTTCGAGACGCAGATGGTCGGCGTCGCGAGCGCCCTGCCGGCGCCCCTTGCCAAGGCTGCGCAGGAGCCGATGCCGCTGCGGGTCGAGATCGTGCCGGTCCAGGGCGGCGACCGCATCAGCGTGACGGTGGCGAAGTTCCTGGGCGCCGAGTTCCAGCGCAGGAAGGAAGGCGATGCGATGGTCATGCAGCGCGTGGGCGTGGGCCTCAACCAGGCGAGCCGTCTGCCGGACCGGAACGGGTTGATGCTCGCGGGCTCGCTGCAGGGGCTCAACCTGGATGCCTGGCTGCCGTTCATCGCCACTGCAGACGGCGGCGGCCCGCCCGCCGCGAACGCGCCGCCGACCTCGTCCACGTTCGACCTCAAACTCGGCACGCTGGACGCGTTCGGCAAGCGGCTCAGCGGCGTCACCATGCGGGCCGGGGCCGACGCGCGCAGCTGGCAGGCGAATATCGCGGCGACGGAAATGGCGGGGGACCTGACCTACACCACCGAAGGCCGCGGCAAGCTCACCGCGCGCCTGAAGCACTTCACGCCACCGCCGGACACGCCGGGCGCGAAGCCCGGGGGCTCGGGCGAGCTTCCCGCGGTGGACCTCGTCGCCGAGCGCTTCAACTACCGCGGCAAGCAGCTCGGTCGCGTCGAGGTGGTGGCCCAGCCGGAAGGCCGCAACTGGCGAATCGAGAAGATCGCCAACGTGAATCCCGAGGCAGCACTCGTAGCGAAGGGGCTCTGGATCACGGGCGACAAGTCGCGCACCTCGATCGACTTCACGCTGGGCGTGAACGACGGCGGCAAGTACCTCGACCGCGTCGGCACGCCCGACAGCGTGAAGGGCGGCACTGCGAAGCTTGCCGGCGCGCTCACCTGGTCGGGGGACCCGCTCAACATCCACTACCCCTCGCTCGCCGGCGAAATGTCGTTCGAGGCCGACAACGGCCAGTTCCTCGAGATCGAGCCTGGCATAGGCAAGCTCGTGTCGCTGATGAGCCTGCAGATGCTGCCGCGGCGGATAGCGCTCGACTTCCGCGACGTGTTCTCCAAGGGCTTCGCGTTCGACCGCATCACCAGCGCGCTGCACATCGACAAGGGCGTCATCAGCACCGCTGACTTCAAGATGCGCGGGCCGGCGGCCGAGGTGGATATAGCGGGCGACGCCGACCTCGCGGCTGAAACACAGAACCTGCGCGTGCGCGTGGTACCGGCTTTGGGCGACAGCGCCTCCACGCTCGTGGGGCTGGTCAACCCGGTGGTCGGCGTGGCGACTTTCATCGCGCAGCGGCTGATGAAGAACCCGATCGGCAATATCTTTGCTTTCGAGTACTCGATCACCGGGAAGTGGGCCGACCCCAAGGTCGAGAAGGTCGGCGTCGTTCCGGTGGAGCCAATGCTGGAGACAGGGGAGAAGCTGCGTTGAAGGCGCCCGTGAAAGTCGCCGCGATACAGATGGTGTCCGCGCCGGAAGTCGCCGCCAATATCGAGGCGGCCGGGAGGCTGGTCGCACAGGCCGCCGCGCAGGGCGCGAAGCTGGTTGCGTTGCCCGAGTACTTCTGCATCCTCGGCAGGCACGAGACGGACAAGGTGAAGGTGAGTGAGGCCGATGCGCAGGATGCGGGCGGTGGCGGGCCGATCCAGGCCTTCCTCGCCGACGCGGCCCGCAGGCACGGCATATGGCTCGTGGGCGGCACGATGCCGATCGCTTCAAGCGACCCGGGGCGTGTGCGCAGCGCCTGCTTCGTGTACGACGACGCCGGCCGGCGAGTCGCGCGCTACGACAAGATCCACCTGTTCTCCTTCCGGCAGGGTGCCGAGGACTACGACGAGACACGCACCATGCAGCCCGGTGACACGCCGGTAACGGTCGAAAGCCCCTACGGGAGGCTGGGCCTCTCCGTTTGCTATGATGTCCGCTTCCCGGAGTTGTATCGCAGCGAATCGCCGATCGACATGTGGTTCGTCCCTTCGGCATTCACGGCGACGACGGGACGAGCGCACTGGGAAGTGCTGCTTCGCGCGCGCGCGGTAGAGAACCTGTGCTATGTGGTCGCACCTGCGCAGGGCGGGACCCATCCCAACGGCCGGCGCACCCATGGCCACACGATGATCGTCGACCCGTGGGGGGAAGTGGTGGCCGAACACGCCGAAGGCGAGGCGGTGGTGATCGCCGACATCGACTTTGCACGCATCGCCGGGGTCCGCGGTTCGCTCCCGGCCCTCGATAACCGCAGGATCAAATGACCAAGACCATCGAAGCCTCGCCCGCCCAGGAAAGCCTGCTCGCAACCGCGCAGGCGTCGCTTCTCGCGCCCTACGACCTCGATATCCAGCGGCTCGGGCAGGTGTTCGGTGCGCTCGCCGAGCACCGCATCGACTACGCGGACCTCTACTTCCAGTACACGCGTTCCGAAGGCTGGAGCCTCGAGGAAGGCATCGTGAAGTCGGGCAGCTTCAACATCGAGCAGGGCGTGGGCGTGCGCGCGATCTCCGGCGAGAAGACGGCGTTCGCGTACTCGGACGACATCAGCTTCGACGCGCTGCAGGACGCGGCGCGCGCCACCCGGGCGATCGGGCGCGCCGGCAGCGGGAAGAAGGCGAAGGTCGCCGCGCGCGGCGGCCAGCCGCAGCTCTACCGCCCGGTCGACCCGATCGGTTCGCTGCCCTCGACCGCGAAGGTCGGGATGCTGGAGAAGCTCGAAAAGATGTGCCGCGCCCTCGATCCGCGCGTCACCCAGGTCATGGCCAACCTGGGCGGTGAATACGAAGTCGTGCTGGTGGCGAGGTCGGACGGCGTGACAGCCGCCGACGTGCGGCCGCTGGTGCGCCTGTCGGTGCAGGTCATCGTCGAGGAGGGCGGCCGGCGCGAATCCGGCTCCTCCGGCGGCGGCGGCCGCACCGGCTACGAATATTTCACCGACGCGCTGCTCGCCGACTTCGCCGCGAAGGCGGTGCACCAGGCGGTGACCAACCTTTCGGCGAAGGCTGCGCCCGCTGGAACGATGACCGTGGTGCTCGGACCCGGCTGGCCGGGGATCCTGCTGCACGAGGCGATCGGGCACGGGCTGGAGGGAGACTTCAACCGCAAGGGCAGTTCGGCCTTCTCCGGGCGCATCGGCGAGCGGGTCGCCGCGCCCGGGGTGACCGTGGTCGATGACGGCACGATCCCCGGCCGGCGCGGCTCGCTGTCGGTAGACGACGAAGGCAACCCTTCGCAGCGCACAGTGCTGATTGAAGACGGAGTCCTGCGCGGCTACATCCAGGACACCCTGAACGCGCGGCTGATGAAGATGCCGGTGACCGGCAACGGCAGGCGCGAATCGTTCGCGCACGTGACCATGCCGCGCATGACCAACACCTACATGCTTGGCGGCTCGCACGACCCACAGGAGATCGTGCGCTCGGTGAAGAAGGGACTCTACGCCGTGAACTTCGGCGGCGGCCAGGTCGATATCACCAACGGCAAGTTCGTGTTCTCGGCCTCCGAGGCCTACATGATCGAGGACGGGAAGGTGACTTACCCGGTCAAGGGCGCGACGCTGATCGGCAACGGCCCGGACGCGCTGACGCGCGTGAAGATGATAGGCAACGACATGGCGCTCGACTCGGGCGTGGGCACCTGCGGCAAGGACGGGCAGAGCGTGCCCGTGGGGGTGGGCCAGCCGACGCTGCGCATCGACGGCCTGACGGTGGGCGGCACCGCCTGAACCGGCTTACCAGTCAGGATCCCAGAGCCGCCACCAGGCCACGTCCTTCTTCAGGCCTTTCCCGGTGAGGTACTTGCTTTGGGGGAAGTTGGTGCGCATCACCTTGTCCGCGCCGTCACGCAACTCGACCAGGCCGAGCGCGTCGTAGGCCTTCACCATGATGAACACCGCCTCCTCGATCGCAGGCGCCTGCGGGTAGTTCTGCACCGCGAACTGCGCGCGGTTGGCGGCGGCTACGTAGCCGTTCCTCTTCATGTAGTAGCGCGCGACGTGGACCTCGTTCTGGGCGAGCGCGTTCACCAGGTACTTCATGCGCGCCGCAGCGTCGGGCGAGTACTTTGATTCGGGGAAGCGCGTGACCAGGTCCTTGAAGGTGTTGAACGCTTCGCGCGCGCCCTTGGGGTCCCGCTCGGTCATGTCCTGGCTGGAGAAGCGGGCGAAGATCCCCGAGTCCTCGTTGAAGTTGACCAGCCCCTTAAGGTAGTAGACGTAGTCGACGTTGGGGTGGTTGGGGTGCAACTTGATGAAGCGGTCGGCCGCGGCGATCGCGGAGGCCCGCTCGTTCTGCCTGTAGTAGCAATAGGCGATCTCGATCTGCGCCTGCTGGGCGAAGCGCCCGTAGGGGTAGCGGGCCTCGAGCTTCTCGAGGTACTTCACCGCTTTGTCCCAGTCCTTGGAGGAGATCGCGTCCTTGGCCTCGCCGTAGAGCTTGTTGGCCGACCAGCCCACGGTTTCGTCTTTCTTGTCGTTCAGCCCGCCGCATCCCGCGCCGAGCAGGACGACCGCGAGCAGGACGGCGCGCAGTGCGACGCGCAGCGCGCCACCAATTGCGTCACTTGGCAGGCGGGGAAGTACACTAGGGCGCATGGCCAGAACCTCTTCGGTTAGCACTCCGGATTATACCGCCCGTCCCCTCGCCGGATCCCCGCAGGCTGCCATCGGGGAGGTTCGCGCCGCGATCCCCGCGGAAAGCGCCGGACTGCGGCTGGACCAGGCGCTCGCGCGGCTGTTCCCGCAGTATTCGCGCAGCCGACTGCAGGCCTGGCTGAAGGAGGGCGCCCTCAAGGTCGACGGCGGTTCGCCCGAAGGCAAGCGGGCGGTCGAAGGCGGGGAACTGGTCGTCCTGTCGCCCCCCGCGGTCGCGGGCGATTCGCCGCTCGCGCAGGCGATGCCGCTCGACATTGTCTACGAGGATGCGGAAATCCTCGTGCTCGACAAGCCCGCAGGGCTCGTGGTGCATCCCGGCGCCGGCAACCCGGACCTGACCCTGATGAATGCGCTGCTGGCCCATGCGCCGGCGCTTGCAGGCGTGCCTCGCGCCGGCATCGTGCACCGGCTGGACAAGGACACCAGCGGGCTCCTGGTGGTGGCGAAAACGCTGACCGCGCAGACCAGCCTCGTGCGCCAGTTGCAGGCGCGCACGATGGGCCGCACCTACACTGCGCTCGCCTGGGGCAGCGTGCGCGCGGCCAAGGGGGTGATCGACGCGCCGATCGGCCGCGACGCGCGGAGCCGCACCCGCATGGCGGTGACCGACCGCGGCAAGCCGGCCCGCACCGCGTACGAGATATTGGAGCGCCTGCCCGGCGCGACGCTGCTCGCCTGCAAGCTCGAGAGCGGGCGCACCCACCAGATCCGCGTGCACCTGCAGTCGATCGGCCACCCGCTGGTGGGAGACCCGGTCTATCGCCGCGGCGCAAGGTCGCAGCCGCTCGGGGACTTCGGGCGCCAGGCACTGCACGCGGCGCGGCTCGAACTGGTGCATCCCCGCACCGGGCGTCGCAGGCTGTGGGAGTCGGCGATGCCGGCCGATTTCAAGCGCTTGCTCGAGGGTTTTCGCAAAGCAGATGCAGCCTGAAGTCCTCCATCCCGACTGGCCCGTGCCGCCGGGGGTGCGCGCGGTGGTGACGACGCGTGCGCTCGGCGACGTGAAGGATCCCGCCGCTCGCGACAGGCTCCGCGCGATGTTGCCCGCAAATCCCGCTTGGTTGAAGCAGGTGCATGGGACCGTGGTCGTGGATGCGGGCGCGGTACGCGCCGATGCGCCGCCCGAAGCGGACGCGTCCAGCACGAATGCGCGCGGCGTGGTCTGCACGGTGATGGCCGCCGACTGCATGCCGGTACTGCTCGCGGCGCGCGATGGCAGCGTGGTCGGCGCCGCGCACGCCGGGTGGCGCGGCCTTTGCGCGGGCGTCATCGAGAAAACCGTGGATGAGATGCGGGTCCCGGGCGCAGGCCTGCAGGCCTGGCTGGGCCCGGCGATCGGGCCGCGGGCCTACGAGGTGGGCGGGGAGGTGAGGGACGCCTTCGTCGCGCGGGATGCCGCAGCGGCTGGCGCCTTCGTGCCGACCCGGCCCGGCCATTGGCTCCTCGACCTGTATTCGATCGCGCGCCAGAGGCTTGCGGCGTGCGGGGTCGGCGCCGTCTACGGGGGCGACTTTTGCACACACTCGGAGCCGGAGCGCTTTTTCTCGTTTCGACGCGACGCCGCCATGCAGCGCATGGCGGCCTGCATCTGGCGCGTATAATCGCCCCCCTTTCCGGGGGACCTTGGGCATGACGCTGGCTTGGATCGTTGCAGCCTGCTTGGCGGGCGGACTGTTGTCGGTCGGCCTGGCGGCGGCGTTCGCGCTGACGGTGCGCGCGAGCTGGGTGCCGATGCTCGTTTCGTATGCCATCGGCGCGCTGCTCGGCGCGGCCTTCCTCGAGGTCATCCCGCATGCCTTCGAACGCATGGAAGCTCATGCGGCGGCGGCCACCATCCTCGCCGGCATCTTCGTGTTCTTCATCCTCGAGAAGCTGGTGCTCTGGCGCCATTGCCACACCGAGGACTGCGAGGCCCACGACCACCACGCCGAGCCGCATGACCACGGGCGCTCCGGCATGCTGATCCTCGTCGGCGACACGGTGCACAACTTCATCGACGGGATCCTGATCGCGGCGGCCTTCCTCGAGAGCACGCAGCTCGGCGTCATCACCGCGATCGCGATCGTCGCGCACGAGATTCCCCAGGAGGTCGGCGACTTCCTGATCCTGCTTCACTCGGGCTACTCGAAGGCGAAGGCGCTCGTGCTGAACATGGTGTCGTCGGTGGCATCCATCGCGGGCGGCGTGATCGGCTACTTTGCGCTGCAGTCTTTTTCCGGCGCGGTGCCGGTGCTGCTCGGCATCGTTGCGGCGAGCATGATCTACGTGGCGGTCGCGGACCTGATTCCCGGGCTTCACAAACGTACGGAGCTGCGTTCCACGTTCTCCCAGGTGGTGCTGATTTCCCTGGGCGTGGGGTCGATCGCCCTCGCCCGGCTCGTCTTCGGGGGCGGGGCCTGACCCGGGGTTGACCGCGTCTATGGTGCGGCGCAGAATCGCCGCCTGTTTCTCCGTGCCCGGTTTCCGGGCACACACAACGGCGGCGCCCCGTTCCGGGGCGCTCACAGACAGAGCGGGGACGTGGACAACCAGTTCGATTCGCCGGACGCCCTGATCGCATCGATCATGAAGGCGGGCAGCGCCATGGGCCAGGGCTGGATGGGGCTCGTCGCGGGTTCCGCCGGCGGTTCGCCCCTGGGCCCGAACCCGGCTGCGTTGGCTGCTGCCTTCCCCATCGACCCGGCGCGCCTCGCGCAGTTGCAGGCCGACTACGCACAGCGGCAGGCGGGCCTGTGGATGGGCGTGCTCGGGCGCGAGGCGGGCGGACCCTCGCCTGCGGCGGCCCCCGACAAGGGCGACAAGCGTTTCGCCGCGGCCGAGTGGCGCGACAACCCCTACTACGATTACCTGCGGCAATCCTACCTGCTCGCGTCGGGATACTTCAGCGAACTGGTGGAATCGGTGCAGGCCGAGCCGCACGCCAAGGACCGCCTGCGCTTCGCGATGAAGCAGCTCGTGGACGCGGGCTGCCCGGCCAACTTCCCGGCCACCAATCCCGAAGCGCTGAAGAAGGCCATCGAAACCAAGGGCGAAAGCCTGACCCGGGGCCTCGCGAACCTGATCGCCGATGCGGGGAAGGGCCACATCAGCCAGACCGACGAGTCGGCGTTCGAAGTGGGCCGCAACCTGGCGACCACACCGGGCTCGGTGGTGTACGAGAATGAACTGATCCAGTTGATCCAGTACGCGCCGTCGACCGCGACCGTGGGCAAGCGTCCTCTGGTCATGGTGCCGCCGTGCATCAACAAGTTCTACATCCTCGACCTGCAGCCGGAGAACTCCTTCGTAGCGTATGCGGTGGCCGAGGGGCATACCGTGTTCATGGTCTCGTGGCGCAACGTCAAGGCGGACCTCGGCCACCTCACCTGGGACGACTACGTCGAGAAGGGCGTCATGCAGGCGTTGCTGGTCGCGCGGGAGGTCGCGGGCTCGGACCAGGTCAACGCGCTGGGCTTCTGCGTCGGCGGCACGCTGCTCGGGGCGACGCTCGCCGTGATGAAGGCGAAGGGCGAGGATCTCGTGGCGAGCGCAACCTATCTCACCACCATGCTCGATTTCTCCGACACCGGGCAGATCGGCGTGCTGGTCGACGAGCCGAGCGCGCAGTTGCGCGAACAGACCATAGGCGGGGGCGGCATCCTGTCCGGGTCGGAGCTCGCATTCGTGTTCTCGGCGCTGCGCGCCAACGACCTGATCTGGCCGTACGTGGTCAGCAACTACCTCAAGGGCGAATCGCCGGTGGCGTTCGACCTGCTCTACTGGAACGCCGACAGCACCAACCTGCCGGGTCCGATGTACTGCTGGTACCTGAGGAACACTTACCTCGAGAACCGCCTGCGCGAGCCGGGGGCGCTGGTGAATTGTGGTTTACCGGTCGACCTCGGCGCGATCGGGTTGCCCTCCTTCGTGCTGGCCTCGCGCGAGGACCACATTGTCCCGTGGCGCAGCGCCTACCGCTCGGTGAACCTGCTCGGCGGCGACACCCGGTTCGTGCTGGCGGCCAGCGGCCACATCGCCGGGGTCGTCAACCCGGCCTCGAAGGGCAAGCGCAGCCACTGGGCGGGCCGCAAGGCGGTATACCCTGCCGACCCCGAGCAGTGGTTCGCGTCGGCCGAAGAGCACCCCGGCAGTTGGTGGCCGCAGTGGTCAGGATGGCTTTCCGCCTTCAAGGGCGGCGAGAGGAAGGCGAAGAAACTCCCCGGAAGCAAGCGGTACGCGGCGATCGAGCCCGCCCCCGGCCGCTACGTCAAAGAGAAATTCAACTCGTAAAGCAGTCCAACTCACAGGCTCGCAGGAGAATCGCCATGGAAGAAGTCGTCATCGTCGGTGCGGTGCGCACCGCCATCGGGAAGTTCAGCGGCTCGCTGGCCAAGGTTTCCGCATCGGACCTCGGCGCGATCGTCATCAGGGAGCTGCTTGCCAAGAGCGGCGTCAAGGCCGACCTCGTCTCCGAGGTCATCCTCGGGCAGGTGCTCACGGCCGGCGTCGGCCAGAACGCCGCGCGCCAGGCGGCGATCAAGGCGGGCCTGCCGCACATGATCCCCGCGATGACCATCAACAAGGTCTGCGGCTCGGGCCTCAAGGCGGCCATGCTCGGCGCGCAGGCCATCCTCAATGGCGATTCGGACTTCGTGATCGCCGGCGGACAGGAGTCGATGAGCATGTCCAACCACGTGCTGCCCGGCTCGCGCGATGGCTTTCGCATGGGCGACGCCAAGATGATCGACACGATGATCGTCGACGGCCTGTGGGACGTCTACAACCAGTACCACATGGGGGTCACCGCAGAGAACGTCGCGGCCGAATACGCGGTGACGCGGGCCGAGCAGGACGAATTCGCTGCGGCGAGCCAGCAGAAGGCCGAGGCGGCGATGAAGGCCGGCCGCTTCAACGACGAGATCGCGGCGGTCGAGGTCCCTTCGCGCAAGGGCCCCGTGGTTTTCAACACGGACGAGTACCCGCGCGCCGGAACCACGGCGGAATCGCTCGGCGGCCTCAAGCCCGCGTTCAAGAAGGACGGCACGGTGACCGCCGGCAACGCCTCCGGCATCAACGACGGCGCGGCCGTTGTGATGCTGACCTCGGCGCGCAAGGCGAAGGAACTCGGCCTCAGGCCCCTCGCAAAGATCAAGGCGTTCTCGTCGGCCGGCGTGGACCCGAAGTTCATGGGGATGGGCCCGGTGCCCGCATCGAAGCGCTGCCTTGCGCGCGCCGGCTGGGAGCCGAAGGACCTCGACCTCATGGAGATCAACGAGGCTTTCGCCGCCCAGGCGATCGCCGTCAACCGGCAGATGGGCTGGGACACCTCGAAGGTCAACGTGAACGGCGGGGCGATCGCGCTCGGCCACCCGATCGGCGCGTCGGGATGCCGCATCCTGGTGACGCTGTTGCACGAGATGCAGAAACGCGACGCGAAGAAGGGGCTGGCCTCGCTGTGCATCGGCGGTGGCATGGGCGTGGCGCTGGCGGTGGAGAGGGCATGACGCGTCGGGTAGCGCTCGTCACCGGCGGAATGGGTGGAATCGGGACCGCGGTGTGCAGGAAGCTCGCGAAGTCGAACGGTAACGTGGTGGTGGCCAACTGTCTTCCGGGGTATCCCCAGAAGGACGAGTGGCTCGCGCAGATGAGGAAGGACGGGTTCGAGGTGCATGCCGCCGAGGGCGACGTGTCCGACTTCGACTCGGCCGCGGCGATGGTGAAGGGGATCGAGGCCGAAGTCGGGCCGGTCGACATCCTCGTCAACAACGCCGGGATCGTCCGGGACAACATGCTGAAGAAGATGGCGCTGTCCGAATGGATGGGGGTCATCAACTCCAACCTGAACAGCGTGTTCAACGTCACCAAGGGCGTGATCGACGGCATGACCGAGCGCGGCTGGGGCCGGATCGTCAACATGTCCTCGGTCAACGGGCAGAAGGGACAGTTCGGCCAGGCCA
Organism: Burkholderiales bacterium; assembly: GCA_965279075.1. Lineage (GTDB taxonomy): Bacteria > Pseudomonadota > Gammaproteobacteria > Burkholderiales > SG8-39 > SZAS-79. The sequence goes on from CBDIHI010000012.1 coordinate 925,240, forward strand.
ACTACTCGGCGGCCAAGGCGGGCGTGCATGGCTTCGCCAAGGCACTGGCACAGGAAGTGATCAGGAAGGGCGTCACGGTCAACTCCGTGTCCCCGGGCTACGTGGAGACCGACATGGTCAAGTCGATCCGCAAGGACGTGCTGGACAAGCTGGTGGCCGGAATCCCGATCGGTCGCCTCGCGCAGCCGGCCGAAATCGCCGCGCTGGTGGCCTTCCTGACCTCCGAGGAAGCCGGGTATATTACGGGCGCGAACATCGCCATCAATGGCGGGATGTACATGGTGTAGGGGCGGTTACAGCCGACCGGGCAGGTTTTCAGGAGACAATAAATGGCGCAGCAGAAGATTGCGGTGGTGACGGGGGGCATGGGCGGCCTGGGAGAGTCGATCTCGACCAAGATGGCCGACGCCGGCTACAAGGTGGTGGTGACGTACTCGCCGTCGAACACGAAGTGGAAGGGCTGGATCGACGAGATGAAGGGTCGCGGCTATGCCTTCGGCGCCTACCCGGTGGACGTGGCCGACTTCGACGACGCCGCGGCCAAGGTCGCGATGATCCAGAAGGAGATCGGCGCCATCGACATTCTCGTCAACAACGCCGGCATCACGCGCGACATGACCTTCAAGAAGATGTCGAAGGCCGACTGGGACGCGGTGATGCACACCAACCTCGACTCCTGCTTCAACATGACCAAGCAGGTCATGGACGGCATGGTCGAGAGGAGCTGGGGCCGCGTCATCAACGTGTCCTCGGTCAACGGCCAGAAGGGGGCCTTCGGGCAGACCAACTACTCGGCGGCCAAGGCCGGCATCCACGGCTTCACCAAGGCGCTGGCGCTCGAGGTGGCCCGCAAGGGGGTCACGATCAACACGATTTCCCCGGGCTACATCGGCACCAAGATGGTGACCGCGATCCCCAAGGAGATCCTCGACTCCAAGATCCTGCCGCAGATCCCCCTGGGGCGCCTGGGCAAGCCCGACGAGGTCGCGGGCCTCATCATCTACCTGTGCTCGGAAGAGGCGGCGTTCGTCACCGGCGCCAACATTTCGATCAACGGCGGCCAACACATGTACTGATGCAGTCCAAGGAGCAAGCGAGCATGGAAAACCAGGTCCGACTGATCAAGAAGTACCCGAACCGCAGGCTGTACGACACCAAGACGTCGAGCTACATCACGCTGGTCGACGTGAAGCAGATGGTGCTGAAGCAGGAGGAGTTCCAGGCGGTGGACGCGAAGACCGGCGAGGACCTGACGCGCCAGATCCTGCTGCAGATCATCCTCGAGGAGGAGTCGGGCGGGGCGCCGATGTTCACTTCGGATGCACTGTCGCAGATGATCCGCACCTACGGCAACGCCATGCAGGGCATGATGGGCGGCTATCTCGAGAAGAGCATCGGCGCCTTCCAGGACATGCAGAAGTCGCTGCAGGAACAGTCGAACAAGCTCTACGGCGACGGCGCCAAGGTGCCCACCGAGATGTGGACGCAGTTCATGAGCATGCAGGGGCCGGCCATGCAGGGCCTGATGCAGACCTACATGGACCAGAGCCAGAAGATGTTCGCGCAGTTGCAGGAGCAGATGACCAGCCAGTCGCGCAACATGTTCACCGGGTTCAACTTCCCCGGATTCCCGCCCGGGACCAAGCCCGAACAGGGATCCCCCGACAAGAAGTCCTGATGGCCGGGACCAGGGCCGGCAAGGCGGCCGGGAAGCCCGTCCCCCGGGTCGGGTTCGTCTCGCTGGGCTGCCCCAAGGCGCTGGTCGACTCGGAGCGCATCCTCACGCAGCTGCGGGCCGAGGGTTATGCGATCGCGCCGAGCTACGACGGCGCCGACCTCGTCGTGGTGAACACCTGCGGCTTCATCGACTCGGCCGTCGAGGAGTCGCTCGACGCGATCGGCGAGGCGCTGGCCGAGAACGGCAAGGTCATCGTCACCGGGTGCCTCGGCGCGAAGGACGGCGTCGTGCAGTCCGCGCATCCCTCCGTGCTCGCCGTCACCGGCCCGCACGACACCGAGGGCGTCATGAAGGCGGTGCACAAGCACCTGCCAAAGCTCCACGACCCCTACACCGACCTCGTGCCGCCGCAGGGCATCCGGCTGACCCCGCGGCACTACGCCTACCTGAAGATCTCGGAGGGCTGCAACCACCGCTGCACGTTCTGCATCATCCCGTCGATGCGCGGCGACCTCGTGTCACGCCCCATCGGCGACGTGATGCAGGAAGCCGAAAACCTGGTGAAAGCGGGCGTGAAGGAACTGCTGGTGATCTCGCAGGACACCAGCGCCTACGGCGTCGACGTGAAGTACCGCACCGGATTCTGGCAGGGCCGCCCGGTCAAGACGAAGATGACCTCGCTCTGCGAGGCGCTCGGCCAGCTCGGCGTCTGGGTGCGCCTGCATTACGTCTACCCTTATCCCAGCGTCGACGAAGTCATCCCGCTGATGGCCGAGGGCAGGATCCTTCCTTACCTCGACGTGCCCTTCCAGCACGCGAGCAAACGCATCCTCAAGCTGATGAAGCGACCGGCCAACGCCGAGGACACGCTGGAGCGTATCCGGTCGTGGCGCGCGATCTGCCCGGACATCACGATCCGCAGCACGTTCATCGCGGGCTTCCCCGGCGAGACGGAAGCCGAGTTCGAGGAACTGCTCGCGTTCCTCGATGAGGCGCAGCTCGACCGCGTGGGGTGCTTCGCGTATTCGCCGGTGGAGGGCGCGAAGGCCAACGACCTGCCCGACCCGGTGCCCGACGAAGTGCGACAGGAGCGGCAGGCCCGCTTCATGCAGAAGCAGGCAAAGATCAGCAAGGCGCGGCTGAAGGCGAAGGTCGGCAGGACTCTTCGCGTTCTGGTCGATGAGGCGGACCGCAGGGGGGCCGTGGGACGGAGCGCGGCCGACGCCCCCGAGATCGACGGCGTCGTGCGGATCCGCGACGGCGCCAGTTTGAAACCCGGCGATTTCGCCGACGTCGTCATCGAGAAATCCGATGCGCACGACCTGACAGGGAGATTGGCATGAGCACTCGCGAAGTGGTGGTTGTTTCCGGCGCCCGCACGGGCATAGGCGATTACGGCGGTTCGCTGAAGGACCTGCCGGCGACGCAGCTCGGCTCGATCGCGATCAGGGAAGCGGTCGCACGTTCGAAGGTCGACCCGGCCTCGATCGGCCACGTCGTGCTCGGCGGCGTGATCCACGGCGAGGCGCGCGACATGTACCTGTCGCGCGTCGCGGCGATCGACGCCGGCCTGCCGGTCGGCACGCCTTGCCTCACCGTAAACCGCCTGTGCGGCAGCGGCCTGCAGGCCATCGTCTCGGCGGCCCAGCACATCCTGCTGGGCGACACCGACGTCGTCGTGGGCGGTGGCGCCGAGAGCATGAGCCGCGCGGCCTACTTCCTGCCCGCAGGCCGCTGGGGCCAGAGGATGGGCGACGGCTCGGTGGTCGACGCAATGACCGGCGCGCTGCATGACCCGTTCGGCCACGGCCACATGGGCGTGACCGCCGAGAACATCGCCGCGCGCTACGGAATCACGCGCGAGGAGCAGGACGCCTACTCGATGGAAAGCCACCGGCGCGCGGCCAACGCGCACGCCAAGGGCTACTTCGGCAGCCAGGTCGTGGGCATCGAGCTGAAGTCGAAGAAGGGTCCGGTCATGTACACGACCGACGAGCACGTGCGCCCGGGCGTGATGATCGAGGACATGCAGAAACTGAAGACCGTCTTCAAGAAGGACGGCACGGTCACCGCCGGCAACGCCTCGGGCCTGAATGACGCGGGTGCCGCGATAGTCATGATGGAAGCCGGCGCCGCGAAGAAGGCGGGCGCGAAGCCCATGGCCCGGCTCGTCGCCTACGCGCACGCCGGCGTCGACCCGGAAGTCATGGGACTCGGTCCCATCCCGGCCGTGAAGCGCCTGTTCGAGAAGGCCGGGCTCAAGCCTGCCGACATGGACGTGATCGAGTCGAACGAGGCGTTCGCCGTGCAGGCGATGGCAGTGACGCGCGACCTCGGCCTCGACCCGGCGAAGGTCAACCCCAATGGCGGCGCGGTGGCCCTCGGCCATCCCATCGGCGCCACCGGCGCGGTCCTCACCGTCAAGGCGCTTTATGAGCTCGAGCGCGTCCAGGGCCGGTACGCGCTGGTCACGATGTGCATAGGCGGCGGGCAGGGGATCGCCGCGATCTTCGAACGGATGTGACATGAAGACCCGCCAGCTCGGGGCCAGCGGCCTGCACGTCAGCGAGATCTGCCTCGGCACGATGATGTTCGGCGACCGGACCGACCAAGCCGAGGCGACACGCATCGTCGACGCCGCTCGTGAGGCCGGCGTCAACTTCGTCGATACCGCCAACCAGTACGCCGGCGGCAAGTCGGAATCCATGCTCGGCAGGCTCATCAAGTCCGACCGGAACAACTGGATCGTAGCGAGCAAATGCGGCAACACCGGCCGGCCCGAGCCCGACCACCAGGACCTGTCGCGGCGGCACCTGATAAGTGCGCTCGACGCGTCGCTCTCGCGCCTCGGCATGGACCACGTCGACATCTACTACTTCCACATCGACGACCCGCGCACGCCGCTGGAAGAGTCGCTGATGGCGGTGGGCGACCTCATCCGCGCCGGCAAGATGCGCTACTTCGGGTTGTCGAACTTCCGCGGCTGGCGCATCGCGCAGGTCGCGCTGCTGTGCGACACGCTTGGCGTGCCGCGGCCCGTCGTCTGCCAGCCCTATTACAACGCGATGAACCGCATGCCCGAGGTCGAGGTGCTGCCCGCCTGTAGCGCATTCGGCCTTGGCGTGGTGCCGTATTCTCCGCTCGCCCGCGGCGTGCTGACCGGCAAGTACCAGCCGGGGGCCGCGCCGCCCGAAGGCTCGCGCGCCGGGCGCAAGGACACGCGCATGATGCAGACCGAGTTCCGCGAGGAATCGATGCTCATGGCGCAGGAGATCAAGGCACACGCCGAGAAGCGCGGCATGACCGGCGGGCAGTTCGCGCTGAACTGGGTGCTGCACAACGGGCTAGTGAGCTCCGTGCTTGCCGGGCCGCGTACGCTGGAGCAGTGGACGGAATACGCGGGCGCGCTGAAGCACGCCTTCAACGCGGAAGACGAGGCGCTCATCGATGGCCTGGTGGCCTCCGGGCACCCGTCCACGCCGGGCTTTTCGGACCCGAAATACCCGATCACCGGGCGGCCCATCCCTGCCTGAAAGTCGAGCTTTTATTCCTGAGATTGGCTGCTGTGGCCGATCTTAAGGGAGTTTCAATTCTGTTTTTGGAATAATCCAAAGCCATGGAAAAGCTCCGGACCCGCGTCGCCATCGTCGGCGGCGGCATCGGCGGCCTCGCATTGGCCCTGCAGTGCGACAAGCGTGGCATCGACTGCATGGTGTTCGAGGCCGTCGAGAATATCGAGCCGCTTGGCGTGGGCATCAACCTGCTGCCGCACAGCGTGAAGATCCTCGCGGCGCTGGGCCTGCAGGAGGAACTGCTCGCCACCGGCATCGAGACCGCCGAACTCGCGTTCTTCAACCGCCACGGCCAGGCCATCTGGCGCGAGCCCCGCGGCATCGCCGCCGGCTACGACTACCCGCAGGTGTCGATCCACCGCGGAGAGCTGCACATGCTCCTGTATCGCCACGCGGTCGCGCGCCTGGGTTCGGGCAGGGTGCGTGCCGGACATGCGATCAAGCGCTTCGACACCGGCTCGGCCGGCGCGCCGGCCACGGCCGTGTTCGAGAACCGGCGCACCGGGGAGGAGGTCGCCGGGGTCGAAGCCGACCTCGTTGTCGCGGCCGACGGCATCCATTCGTTCGTGCGTGCCGCTTTCTTCCCCGACGAGGGCCCGCCCAAGTACTCGGGGCGCATCCTGTGGCGCGGGACCTGCGTCGCGCCGCCTTTCCTGACAGGGCGCAGCATGATGCAGGCCGGCCATGCCAGCCAGAAGGCCGTGGTGTACCCGATTTCGCGTAAAGTCTTCGAGGACACTGGCAACAACCTCACCAACTGGATCATGGAACTCGCCGTGCCCGGGGACACCCCGCCGCGACAGGACTGGGCGCGCAAGGTCGACAAGTCGGTCTTCGCCGGCCCGTTCGAGGGCTGGAAGTGGGACTGGCTCGACGTCCCGGCGCTGATCGCCAATGGGGGCCCGGCTTACGAGTACCCGATGTGCGACCGCGACCCGTTGCCCCGCTGGTCGCACGGCCGGGTCACGCTGCTTGGCGATGCGGCCCACCCGATGTACCCGATCGGCTCGAACGGTGCCGCACAGGCCATCCTAGACACCGAGAGCCTCGCGGAAGCGCTGGCGGGCGAATCCGGCGTCGAAGAGGCGCTCGTCCGGTACGAGGCCGAAAGGCGTGAGGCGACGGGCAGGATCATCCTCGCCAACCGGGGCAACGGTCCGGACCAGGTCATGCAGCTGGCCGAGGAGCGCGCCCCCGACGGCTTCAAAGACATCCACGACGTGATCCCGCAAGCCGAGCTCGAGGCGATCGCCGCCCGCTACAAGCAGACGGCGGGCTTCGCCAAGACGCAGGTGAACGCGCGCTAGGCGCGCATCCGCACCCCATGGCAAATTTGTCCGAGCGCGGGCCGCCCGCGCCGAACAGCGAAGCACCCGAAGACCCGGCCTACTGGGAGCCCACGGTCGCCTTCCTGCGGTTCACCATCGCGTTCGTGCTGGCCGGGTCCCTGCTGCTCTCGGCCGCGCTCTTGCTGTTTGCGCAGCACCAGCAGGTCCGCGCTGGCATTGCGCTCGCATTCGGGTTGGTGGCCGTGGCGTCGGCGCTCATCTTCGTCCAGGGCCGGGTCAAGGCGGCTTTCCTGTTCCTCGGCGCAGGCATCTGGGGGTTGACCACGCTTGCCACATTTGCGCTGGGCGGGGCGCAGGCGGCGATAGCGCAGATGTACCCGCTGATGATCCTGCTCGCGGGCTGGCTTCTGAGCACGCGAGCCGCCATCGTGGTCGCGGTCCTGTCCTCGGTCGCCGTGCTCGGCGTCGCCCTGCTGGAGCAGTCCGGCCTGCTGGTTGCGTCGCCCCCGATGATCCCGGCGGTGCGCTGGATCATCCCGGCGATGGTGTTCGCCCTTACAGCGGTGCTGATCCACTACTTCGTCCGCGCCTACCGCAGCCGACTGCAGGAGCTTCGCGAGAGCGAGGCCCGGTTCCACAGCCTGTCCCGGCTGTCCTCCGACTGGTTCTGGGAGCAGGATTCGGAACTGCGTTTCGTATCGACGTCCGGCGGGGAGCACGGATTTGGGGGGATCACTGCGCTTGACCATGTCGGGCGCCGTCGCTGGGAACTGCCCGGCACCGAGATCGTCGGGCAGGGCTGGGAGGAGCACCGGGCGGCGCTCGAGGCGCGGCAGTCTTTCCGCGATGTGATCCTCAGGCGCAGGTCCGCCGATGGCGTGATCCACTATGTCAGCGTGGCGGGCGAGCCCGTGTTCGACGCGGCGGGAGCATTCATCGGTTACCGGGGGGTGGCGACCGACGTCACCCAGCGCATCGAAGCCGAGCAGCAGGCACGCGATGCCGACGAGAGGCTGCGGCTCGCGATCGAGTACCTCGGCGAATCGATCGCCATCACCGACGCCGACGACAGGATCGTCATGGCGAACCGGGTGTTCCGCGAGCTGAATGGCAACACGCACCTAGTGGAGCCCGGACACCTTTACGAGGACCACCTGCGCGCCGGCATCGCCCTCGGCAATTTCCCCGAAGCCATCGGCCGGGAGGAAGCCTGGCTGGCGGCGCGCCTGGAGCGGCGCCGGATCGGCGGGCAGATCGATGTCAAGCGGCAGGAGGGGACCTGGCTGAAGGTCACGGACCAGCGCCTGCCCGATGGCGGCATGGTCCATTTCGCGCTCGACGTCACCGACATCAAGAAGGCCGAGGAACTCTTGCGACAGGCCCTCGAAAACCTCGGCGAGATGATCTGCCTCACCGACGCGGAGGATCGCATCGTCCTCGCCAACCGGAGGATGCTCGAATTCAACGCCCAGGTGGCGGAGTATCTTGCGCCCGGCCGTGGCTACGACGAGCACCTGCGTGCGGGCATCCGGCTGGGCCTGTTCCCGGACGCCGAGGGCCGCGAGGACGCCTGGGTCGCGGAAAGGATGTCGTACCGGCGCGCGCCCCGCGGACCGGTCGAGCGCCGCCGCCAGGACGGACGCTGGCTGCTGGTGGACGACCAGGTGCTGCCCGACGGCAGCATCATCAGCTGGGGCGTGGAAATTACGGATGCGAAGCGCGCCGAAGAGGCGCTGCGCGCCCTCAACGTCGACCTCGAGCGCCGCGTGGCTGAGCGCACGGCGCAGCTCGAGGCGAGCAACCGGGAGCTCGAATCATTCTCCTACTCGGTCTCGCACGACCTGCGCGCACCGCTGCGCGCCGTCACCGGATTTTCCAAGCTCCTGCTTGAACAGGAGGGCCCGAAGCTCTCCTCCGAAGCCCGGCGCTACCTCGGCGTCATCGATGCGAACGGCCGCCGCATGGGCAGCCTGATCGATGCGCTGCTTGCGCTCGGGAGGTACACGCGCGTGGAGCTCAATAAGGTCGCGGTCGACATGGGTCGCCTCGCGCAGGAGGTGGCCGACGAACTGGCGCCTTCGTGGCCGGGCTCGAAGATCGAGGTGGGACCGTTGCCGCCCGCGCTGGGCAACGCGACGCTTCTCAAGCAGGTGCTGCTGAACCTCGTCGGCAACGCGCTGAAATATTCGGCGAACGTCCCGGCACCGCGCGTCGAGGTCCGTGCCGCGGGAGGGCGTTACGTCGTCAGCGACAACGGTGTGGGGTTCGACATGGCCTACGTCGACAAGCTGTTCAAGCCCTTCGAGCGGTTGCACACCGAGCGCGAGTTCGAGGGCACGGGCATCGGCCTGGCGATCGTAAAGCTGATCGTCGAGCGGCATGGCGGAAGCATCGAGGCGCGCTCGACAGAAGGCGGCGGGGCGAGCTTCTCGTTCATGCTGGGCAGGGACTAGCGCCGCGCCGTCAGCCGCTGCCGGTTCACGATATAGAGCCCCGAAGCGACGATGATCGCCATGCCCACCAGCGACCACCCGTCGGGGAAGTCGCCGAACACGATCCAGCCGAGCAGCATCACCCAGATGAGCTGCGTGTAGACCAGCGGCGCGAGCGTGGTCGCGCCCGCGTAGTCGAAAGCGCGGATCAGCGCGAGGTGCCCGATGGTGGCGAGGAACCCCATCATCAGCAGCAGCGCCCAGTGCCAGGGGTCGTGCGGCATGACCCAGAAGAAGGGCGCCACCGCCGACATCACCAGCGTGCCCATCAGCGCGCCCCAGAAGAGCGTGGTCCAGGGGCTGTCCACGCCGGCGACCATGCGCGTCATGACCTGGTAGAACGCGTTGCACAGGGCCATCCCGACCGGCAGCAGGGCGTACCACGTGAATACCCCGCTGCCGGGGCGCACGATGATCAGCGCACCCGCGAGGCCCACCAGGATCGCGATGAGGCGCGCCATCTCGAGCCTTTCCTTGAGGATGGGCACGGCGAGCGCCGCGACGAAGAGCGGCAGCACGAAGCCGATGCCGGCGGCTTCCGCGATCGGCAGGACCGACAGCGAAGTGAAATAGAGCAACGTGGCCGTCACGAGCAGGAACCCGCGCGCGACCTGGATCACCGGGCGCTTCGAGCGCCACGCGGCGAAGCGCCCCTTGTAGGCGAGGTAGGCCGAGATGATCGCGAAATTGATCGCGTAGCGCGCCCAGACGATGCCCGGCACCGGGTAGAACTGGGAGAGGTATTTCGCGGTCGTGTCCATCACCGAGAACACGCCGATGGCGGCGATGATCAGGATGATCCCCTTCATTGAGGGGTTGCGGTCGAGGGCGGACATGGGCTGGGCCTGCCCGCATTGTCTCGCGGGAAGCCTCCGGGACGCTACACTTCGGCGCAATGGACGCCATCGCCACGGGAATCTCCCTGCCGGTCACGCTGGCCGTGCTCGGCGGGGCGCTGCTGCACGCCGGCTGGAACACGATGCTGAAATCGAGCGCCGACAAGCAGCTCGACACCGTGGCCATCGCCACGGGCGCGGGCCTTGCGGGGCTCGCCGTAGCGCCCTTCCTGCCGCTGCCGTCGGTCGAGGCTCTGCCCTGGCTGGTCGCCTCGATCCTCGTGCACATCGTCTACTTCGTGCTGCTGGCCGGGGCGTACAAGTGGGGCGACATCTCGTTCACGTACCCGGTGATGCGCGGCGGCGGCCCGGTCATGGTCGCACTGGCCGGCGCGGCGGCCTTCGGGGAGGTGCTGACCTTGCCGCAGACGGCGGGCGTGATCTTCATCTGCGCGGGGATCCTCAGCTTCGCCATTGTCCGCGCAAAGGACCCGGCGGCCTTTCGCAAGGCATTGGCGTTCGCGCTCGGCAACGCGGCGGTGATTGCGGCCTACACGCTGATCGACGCGAAGGGCGCGCGCGCCTCGGGCAGCCCGGTGGCCTACACGCTGTGGTTCTTCGCCGGCAACGGCGCGGCGCTGTACGTCTACGGCGGCCTGCGCCGCGGCCGCGAGGTGCCGCGCTACCTTGCCGCCAATTGGCGGCGCATGGCCGTGGGCGCGGTCTGCACGACCGGCTCCTACGCGGTCGCGCTGTGGGCGATGACCAAGGCGCCGGTCGCGCTGGTGGCGACGCTGCGCGAGACCTCGGTGATCTTCGTCGCGCTGATCGGGGCGTTTTTTCTGGGCGAAAAATTCACCGGCCGGCGTGTCTTCGCAACCGCCAGCGTGCTCGCCGGACTCATCGCGCTGCGCTTCTAAGCCCGCGCACTCCTGGTGCATCGGCACGGATTGTGCACCGCAACGGCGCGGCCTTGACACTCGCGCGCAGCGAGCTACACTGAACCAATTGCGGGGTACACTGAGTAATATTCCGGGCCGCCTTTCCAGGCCCGGGAACCGGGGGCGAAATGGGCTGGCATGCGGTGGCGGACGCGGACGCGATAGGCGATGACGAAGCGCTGGGCGTGAAGGTCGGCGAAGTACCGATAGCGATCGTGCGGGCAGGCGGCGCGCTGCACGCGGTCCACGACATCTGCACGCACCAGTACGCGCACCTGTCCGACGGCTACGTCGAGGACGGATGCATCGAGTGCCCGCTGCACCAGGGGCGCTTCGAGCTCACGACCGGCAAGGCGACCTGCGCGCCGGTCACCGAGCCGATCAAGGTCTACCCCCTCAAGGTCGAGGAAGGGAAGGTCATGATCGAGCTGGCCGACTAGGTTCGCGCGTGGCCGATTCCGACCGCATCCTCATCATCGGCGCCGGCCAGGCCGGAGGGCGCGCGGCCGAGGCGCTGCGCGCCGCCGGGTTCGCCGGCCCCGTCACGCTGGTGGGCGACGAGCCCGAGCCGCCTTACGAGCGCCCGGCGCTCTCCAAGGGCGTGCTCCTCGGCAGCGAGACGGTCGAGTCCACCCTCATCCACCCGCGCGGCGCCTGGCAGGAGAAGGCCGTCGAGCTCGTCACCGGGGTGCGCGCCGAGGCGATCGCCCCCGCCAGCCGCAGCGTGCTGTTCTCGGACGGGCGCCGCATCGAGTATGCGCAACTGATCCTCGCCACCGGCAGCCGCGTGCGGCCGCTGATCGGTGTCGACGACACGCTCGCCGGCGTGCACTACCTGCGGACCATCGCGGACGCGAAGCGCCTCGCGAAGGACCTGCAGCCGGGCCGGCGCATGGTCGTCATCGGCGGCGGCTTCATCGGGCTTGAAGTGGCGTCCTCCGCGGCCAAGCACGGCCTGGAGGTGACCGTGGTCGAGAGGCAGCCGATGCTGCTCGAGCGCGCGCTGCCGGCCGACATCGCCTCGGCGGTTGAAGCGTTGCACCGCTCGCGCGGCGTCGACGTTCGCCTTGGCGCGGCGGTGTCCGCGCTGCAAGGCAGGGATCGCGTCACGGCGGTGGTCCTGGCCGACGGCACCGAGCTTCCCGCGGACGTCGTTGTCATCGGCATCGGCATCATCCCGAACACCGAGCTCGCGGAGGCCGCGGGCGCGGATTCCGCGGACGGCGTGGTGACCGACCAGTACGGTCGCACCAGCGTCGATGGCCTTTGGGCCGCGGGCGACGTCACCAGCCACTTCAACCCCCTGCTGGGGCGGCGCGTGCGGCTGGAGTCCTGGCAGAACGCGCAGAACCAGGCCATCGCCGTGGCGAAGAACTGCATCGGCACGCCGGTTGCGTACGCGGAGGTCCCGTGGTTCTGGTCGGACCAGCACGGCGTCAACATCCAGATGGCAGGCATGGCCGAGGCGGGCGCGCAGACCGTGTGGCGTGGCGATCCCGCCACCGGGAAGGCAGTCGCGTTCTCGTTGACGGGCAACCGGCTCGTCTGCGCGACGGCCTTCAACGCCGGCGGCGACATCCGCTTCGCGCGCAAGCTGATCGAGTCGCGCCAAGGCGTCGATGCGCGCACACTGGCCGATCCGGCCGCGAAGCTGAAGGACCTCGCCGCCCGTCCCGCCCAGGTCGGGGCGGCCGCTTAAAAGCACCACCGGACACAGGAGTCCCCATGTTCAGCGCAAACACCGTCATCGGCCAGACCGGCGCCTTCGCGAAGGAACAGCCTCACGCGCCGGGGTTCGAGTTCAAGTGGCCCGCCGAGGGCCTGACCGCGATCCCGGACTGGATCTACACCAGCCCCGAGATCTACGAGCGGGAAGTGGAGCGAATCTTCCACGGCCGCACGTGGAATTTCGTGGCGCTCGAGGCCGAGATACCCAACCCGGGCGACTACAAGCGCTCGTTCGCCGGCCCGACGCCGGTGGTGGTTGCGCGCAACACCGACGGCTCGATCCACGTGTTCGAGAACCGCTGCGCGCACCGTGGCGTGGAGTTTTGCCGCCAGCACCTCGGTAACGCGAAAGAACTCGTGTGCCCGTACCACAGCTGGTCGTACGACATGACCGGCAACCTGCAGGGCATTCCCTTCAAGCGCGGCGTGAAGGGCGAGGGTGGCGGAATGCCGAAGGACTTCCGCAATTCGGACCACAACCTTCGAAAACTCAAGGTCACGACGCTGCACGGCGTCGTGTTCGCCTCGTTCGCGGACGACATCGAGCCGATCGAGGAGTACCTGACGCCGGAGATCCAGAAGGACTTCGACGTCGTGTTCAAGGGCAGGAAGCTCAAGATCCTCGGCTACTACAGGAACGAGCTGCCGGGCAACTGGAAGCTCTACCACGAGAACCTGAAGGACCCGTACCACGCGACCTTGCTGCATTCCTTCCTCGTCACTTTCGGGCTGATGGTGGCGGGCAGCAAGAACGGCATGATCTCCGACCCGAAGGGCCGCCACGGCACGCTCGCCTCGGCCAAGCCCGACAACGTCGCCGCCGCGCTCGACGACTCGACCAAGAAGGAGATGCGCGCCTACCGGGAGGACTTCAAGCTCGAGGACGGGCGTTTCCTCGAGTACGTGCGCGAGTTCGACTCGCCCTGGTCGGTGACGATGCAGACGATCTGGCCTAACTTCATCGTGCAGCGCGAGCTCAACACGCTCGGCATCCGCCACATCGTCCCGAACGGCCCGCACAGCCAGATCATGCTGTGGACCATGTTCGGCTACGAGGGCGACACCGAAGAAATGACGCGCCACCGCTTGCGCCAGGGCAACCTGATGGGACCCTCGGGCTTCCTAGGGCTGGAGGACAACGAGGCGATCAAGTTCCTGCAGGAAGGCGTGCGCCGCTCCTCGTCCGGCAGCGGCGTCCTGAAGCTCGGCGGGGACACCACCGGCAGCACGAACTCGGTGATCGACGAGGCCGCGATCCGCGGCATGTACAAGTACTACCGAACCGAGATGGGGTTGTAACCATGTACGCCGGCTTCGACATGAAGGCACCCGACCCGAAAACCGTGCGCGAGCTGCGCTTCGAGGTCGAGGAATTCCACACCGAGTACTGCAACGTGCTAGATCGCGCGGCCCTTGACGAGTGGATCGGGTTCTTCGCCGAGGAAGCGCTCTATCGCGTGACCGCGAGGGAGAACGCGGACGCCGGCCTGCGGGTGGGGCTCGTCTATGCGGAAGGACGCGGCATGATCCGCGACCGCGCCTTCGCCATCACGCACACGCAGATGTTCGCGCCGCGCTACATGCAGCACCTGACGAGCAACGTGAGGATCGTGGCGGTCGATGGCGACCAGATCAAGGCCCAGGCCAATTACCTGCTGTTGCAGACCCTGGTCGACGGCCCGACCACGATCCACCAGTCCGGGCGCTATTACGACACGTTCGTGCGCCAGGGCGGGCGGCTGCTGATCCGCGAGCGCCAGTGCGTGTACGACACGACGCTCATCGCCAACGACCTCGTGTACCCGGTCTGAATCGCATCCCTAATCCGAGCGCAACGTGGCCCTGCCTACCTCATTGTTCGCCTCGATCAGCCGCACGAGCGTGGTCATGAACAGGTCTCGTTCCTTCTGCGTGAGGGGCGCGAGCAGGCGGTCCTGCGAGCGCTGCATGGCGGGGAAGAGGCTCGTCATCAGCGCGCGCCCTTTCGCCGTCAGCGAAGCGAGCCGCGCGCGCCGGTCGGCCGGGTTTTCCTTGCGGCGCACGAGCTTGCGGGCTTCCAGGCGCGAGAGCACCTCGGCCACGTTGGTGCGGTCGATGCCCACCTCGTCAGCGAGCGTGGTCTGGTCCTGCTCGCCGCGGATCGAAAGCGCGGTGAGGATGCCGTACTGCACCGGGGTCATGTTGGCATGCCCCAGTTCTTCCAGCCAAAGGGCGTAATTGATCTGATGCAGCCTGCGCACGAGATAGCCGGGACGGGACCACAGGGGCAGGCGCGGCTCGTCGCGGGCGGCGTCTCGTTCGGGTTTCGGGCGGGCCATGGCGGATTGCGCCGGGGTTCAGTGGAAGTACGAGCCGCCGTCGATCACCAGCGTCTGGCCGGTGATGAAGGCGGAGTCCGGCCCGGCGAAGAACACCGCCGCGCCGACGAGGTCGTCCGGGTACATGTCGCGCGCGATCGCGCGGCCGGCGATCGACAGGCCGCGCACCTTCTCCATCAGCGCGGGGTTGTTCTCGACGTTTTCCGAGAGCGTGAAGCCGGGGGCGATCGCGTTGACCAGCACCTTGTCCGGGCCGAGTTCGCGGGCGAGCGCGCGGGTCATGGAGAGGATCGCACCCTTGCTGGCGACGTAATGCAGGTACAGCGGGTTGCCCTTGAAGGCCACACCCGAGCACAGGTTGACGACGCGCGCGGCGGGGGATTTGCGCAGCAGCGGCAGCATGCCCTTCGTGACGAGGAACACGCCGAGCGTGTTCACGTCCATGACGCGGCGCCATTCCGCCGCGCTGATCTGCTCGAGGGGCTTGGGCACCAGCGTGGAGAAGATCGCCGCGTTGTTGACGAGGATGTCGAGGCCGCCGAGCCCGCGGGCGAGTTCGGCCATCCGCGCCACGTCCGCTTCGCTCGTGATGTCGGCGCGCACGCCGTGCGCTTCGATGCCGGCCGCGGCCAGCTCCGCGGCGGCGCCCTCGGCGTTGTCGAGGTCGGCGACGATGATCCTGGCGCCTTCGCGCCCAAGGGCGGTGGCGATCGCCTTGCCGATGCCGTTGCCGGCGCCGGTGACCAATGCGATCCTGTCTTTGAGCTTCATCTGGGCATGCTCGTTGCTAGAGAATAGGTGGATAAAGACTAACATGGACCGCGTCCCCGTCATCGACATCGCACCCTTCCTCGCCGGCACGCCGGCGGGCCGCGCAGCCGTGCCGGCGGCAATCCGCGAGGCGGCCGAGCAGATCGGTTTCTTCGCGATCGAGGGCCACGGCGTGCCGAGCGCCACGATGGACGCGCTGTACGCCGAAGCGCACGCGTTCTTCGACCTCCCGCTCGAGGAAAAGCAGCGCGTCGCGCCGCCGCGGCCGGACTTCCCGCGCGGCTACAAGGCTGTGGGCTTCGAAGCGCTGGCGGCAGGCAATGAACTGAAGACCCCACCGGACCTCAAGGAGTACTACCACTTCGGCCGCCCGGAGGTTCCCGCGGATTCGTACTACAGGGGCGAACAGGGGGCGAAGCATTTTTTCGCCAATGTCTGGCCGGAGCGCCCTGTGGGCCTCGCTGCCGCGGGCGACGCCTACTACCGCGCGATGGAGTCCCTTTCGGTCACCCTGTGCCGCATCTCGGCGCTGGCGCTCGACCTGCCGGAGGCCTACTTCGACGACAAGATCGACCGCCACATCACCGCCGCGCGGATCAATTACTACCCTCGCCAGGACAACCCGCCGGCCGAGGGGCAGTTGCGTGCCGGGTCCCACACCGACTACGGCATGCTCACGATCCTGTCGGGCGAGTCCGCGCCCGGCCTGCAGGTGCTGACACGTTCGGGAAACTGGGTCGACGTCGCGACCGACAAGTACCGATTCGTCTGTAACATCGGCGACTTGCTGATGCGCTGGACCAACGACCGCTGGGTCTCCAACACCCACCGGGTGCTGAACCCGCCGCGCGAGATGGCGCAGGCCTCGAGCCGCATGTCGATCGCCTTTTTCCACCACCCCAACTACGACGCGAAGATCGAGTGCATCCCGGGATGCGCAGGCGACGCGCCGCCGCGCTACGAGCCGGTGCTGTCCGGCGACTTCCGCGAGCAGAAGTACATTGCCACCACCGACCTTAAGGCGACATGACATGAAAGTGCTGCAGGCTTTTGCAGATACAGTGGATCGCGTGAACGACTGGCTCGGCAGGACCGTGTCCTGGCTGATGCTTCCTGTGGTGGCGGTGTCGTTTTCGGTGGTTTTCCTGCGCTACCTGTTCGGGATCGGGTATCCGTGGCTGCAGGAAGTCTACATCTGGCTCCACGGCGCGGCCTTCACCGTCGCCGCAGCCTGGGTGCTCAAGGAGAACGGACACGTTCGGGTCGACCTGGTTTACAAGCGGCTCTCGCTTCGCACTAGGGCGTGGCTCGACCTGATCGGCGTGTTCCTCTTCCTGATGCCGATGATCGGCCTGATGCTGTGGTGGAGCTGGCCGGTGGTGCAGCGTTCGTGGCGGCTGATGGAGCGCTCGCCGAGCGCCGACGGCCTGCAGTTCGCCTACGCCCTCAAGTCGTTCATCGTGGTGTTCTGCGTGCTGCTGATCGTCCAGGGGCTGGCGATGGCCGCGCGCTGCGTGCTGGTCATCGCGGTGCGCAACGGTGCCGGGCGTCCGGGAGCTGCGCATGGATAACGCCGTCCTGGGCGAGGTGCTCGCCATCCTGATGTTCGTGGGATTGTTCGCGTTCCTGATGCTGGGATTCCCGGTTGCGTTCACACTCGGGGGCGCCTCGCTCCTCTTTGCCGGCGCCGGGATGGCGTTCGGCGTGTTCGACACGCCCCTGCTGGCCGGGCTGGTCGGGCGCACATACGATGCGATGACGAGCGACGTGCTGATCTCGATCCCGCTGTTCATCTTCATGGGAATGGTGCTGGAAAGGTCGCGCATCGCCGAAGACCTCCTGATGACCATGGGGCAGGCGTTCGGCCGCTATCCGGGCGGCCTGGGGTACTCGGTGGTGATCGTCGGCGCGCTCCTGGCGGCGTCGACCGGGATCGTCGGCGCGGTCGTCGTGACCATGGGCCTGATTTCTTATCCGGCAATGATGCGCGCGGGCTACGACCAGAAGCTCACCAGCGGCATCATCACGGCCTCCGGCACCCTCGCACAGCTCCTGCCGCCGTCGACGGTGCTGATCCTCGTGGGCACCTTCCTGCAGAACGCGAATGCCCAGGTGCAGGCCGCGAAGGGGAACTATGCCGCCACGCCGGTCACGGTCGTGGAGATTTTCGTCGCCGCGATCGTGCCGGGCCTCGTCCTCGTGGGGTTGTACCTGCTGTGGTTGTTCATCGTCGCGATGCGCCACCCCGAGCGCTGCCCGGCCATCACCATGAATGCCGAGGAGCAGCGGACCTTCAAGAGGCGCATCTTCTCGGTGCTCATCCCGCCCCTGGTACTTATCGTTGCCGTGCTCGGTTCGATTCTCGCCGGGGTGGCCACCGCGACCGAATCGGCCGCGGTCGGGGCAGTCGGCGCTCTGGTGCTCGCCGCCTTGCGCCGCCAGACGACGCTCGAGAACCTGCGGCAGGCCAGCCAGGGAGCGCTCAAGATGAGCACGATGATCTTCACCATCCTGGTCGGGGCCGCGGTGTTCACGCTGGTGTTCCGCGGGCTGGGGGGCGAAAAGGTGGCCGAAGACGTGCTCACGGCATTGCCGGGAGGGAAATTCGGCGCGACCCTTGCGGTATTGCTGCTGATGTTCGTGCTCGGGTTCTTCGTCGACACCTTCGAGATCATATTCATCGTGGTGCCGATCTTCGGCCCGGTGTTGCTCAAGCTCGAGGTGGACCCGATCTGGCTTGCCGTGATGATGGGCGTGGTCCTGCAGACCAGCTACCTGACGCCGCCCTTCGGATATGCGATCTTCTACCTTCAGGGTGTCGCGCGTGACCTGCCCGTGTTCAGCATTTACCGGGGGGTGGTGCCCTTCATCCTCCTGCAGCTGGTGTTGGTGGCCGCGTTGTGGGTCTTTCCGTCCGTGGCGACGTGGCTGCCCAGGATTTTGCAGTAGCCGTTTGCAGCAACCGGAACGTTGTCTCGCGAGCTTTTCCCCCGTAACGCATCAATCGTCATAAGGAGATTCAAAATGGATCGACGCAAAGCACTGAAAATCGCCGGTGGGGGAGGTCTTGCCACCATTCTCGCCGCCGGATCGGCCCCCGCCTTCTCCCAGGGCAAGAAGGAATGGCGCTTGCAGCAGACCTGGGCCAAGACTTCCCCGGGCCTGGCCGTGGGCGGCAACGCATTCGCCGACTACGTCACCAAGGCCAGCGGCGGATCGCTTTCGATCAAGGTCTACAGCGCCGGCGAAATCGTGCCGCCGTTCCAGACCATGGAAGCCGTCGCGAACGGCACGTTCCAGATGGGCTACGGGTACGTCACCTACTGGGCCGGCCAGCTGCCTGCGGTGAATTTCCTGGGTACGCTCCCCTTCGGCCTGACCTGCCAGGAACAGAACGCGTGGTACGCGCATGGCGGCGGAAACGCGCTGGCGGAAAAGCTGTATGCCAAGCTCGGGGTCAAGTTCTTCCTCGGCGGCCAGACGCCGGTGCAACCCGCCGGCTGGTACAACAAGGAAATCAAGACCGTCGGCGACTACAAGGGCCTGAAGATGCGGGTTGGCGGCCTCGGGGCCAAGGTGCTGCAGGCCATGGGCGGAACGCCGGTATCGATGCCGCTGGGAGAAGTGCCCCAGGCCATGCAATCGGGTGCGATCGACGCGATCGAATTCGTCGGACCGCTGAACGACCTTTCGTTCGGACTGCACAAGGTGGCGAAGTTCTACTACTGGCCGGGCTGGCTGGAGCCCTCGGGCCCCTACGACATCTTCATCAACCAGAAGGCCTGGGCCTCGCTGACCCCGACCGAGCAGGAGATCGTGAAAGCCGGTGCGGCGGTGGCGATGAAGGCAAACATCGACGAGATGTGGGCCAAGAACGCCACGTCGTTCAACCAGATGGTGGGTGAGCTGAAGGTGCAGGTGCGCCAGATCCCGGACGATGCGATCCGCCAGATCGCGGAAACCGCCTACAAGGTGTGCGAGGCCGAAGCCGGCAAGGATGCGGACTCCAAGGAAGTCTGGACATCGGTGATGAAGTTCCGCAAGGAAATTCTCCCCTACATGCATGTTTCCGAGTACGACTTCATGCGCGTAAGGAGCCTGGTCAAGTTCGGCTGACCCCGCGCCCTTCGTTTGTAGATCCTGCCGGCCGCGGCGCAACCGCGGCCGGTGGTGCTTAAGCAGTCTTCCAAGGAGGCAAGCCGAATGCCCAAGCCCCTGTACGAACCCAAGAGTGGCTCGCCGCTGTCGGTGGATCCGTCGGTCTACGGTCCGATCTCGCGCGAGGTCGCGGGCCGCACGCTGGCGGAAAGTTTCATCGTCCCCATTCGTTCCGGCCGCGCCTGGTCCATGCGTGCCGGCCAGGTGTGCCGCCTCGTATTGGTCGAGGGCCCGCAGGTCGTCGACCTGAACCTCTGGAACCACGCCAACCCGCGCGAGAAATTCTGGGCGTCCCGCACCAAGCAGCTCCACGGGGCGCACATGCAGGTCGGCGACCGGTTCTGGTCGGTGCTGCCCTTCCTGCGTCCGATGGCCACCGTGACCGCGGACACCGTGAAGTATGGGTTCGACGCCGATGGCGCCGGCTGCCATGACCTGCTGGGTACGCGATGCGATCCCTACATCCACAAGCTGCTCACCGGCGAGGAACTGGACGTGTGCTGCCACTCCAACCTCGTGCGCGCGATCGCGGGATACCACCTTGGCGAATACGACGTGCACGACGTGCTGAACGTTTTCCAGGTGACAGGGCTCACCAAGGAGCGCAACCAGTACTTCGTCAAGCCGTGCCCGGGCAAGAAGGGCGACTATTTCGAGTTCTTTGCCGAGATCGACCTGTTGTGCGCCATCTCGACCTGCTCGCACGGGGACATGTCCGTGCCGATCTGGGGGCCGGGGGCGGTCGACCCGCTCGAGGTCTGCCGGCCGCTGGGCGTGGAAGTCTACGACCTCCCGCCCGCCTTGCTGGATGGCTGGAAGTCGCCATCCGCGTCTGATTATTCGGGTTTGCATGGGCTGCGCCATGCATAGGACAGTGAGCGCAGCGGCACCACTGGAGAAAGCACCATGAGCGAAGAGCACGGCAAGCCCGGCCAGGGCATAGGCGCGCGCGTCCCGCGCAAGGAAGATTCCCGCCACCTGCACGGCAAGGGCCAGTACGTTTCCGACATGGTGCTGCCCGGCCAGCGCGAAGTGGCCTTCCTTCGCAGCCCCGTGGCGCACGGCCGCATCCGCGGCATCAAGAAGCCCGCGGGCTCGGAGGGGCGAGTGTTCGTCCGCGCAGACCTCGCCGAGGCGAAGGACATCGTGGCCCCGTCCACGCTGCCGAGTTACAAGGTCTCCGGCCAGCCGCCGCTGGCCTCGGGCAAGGTCCGCTTCGTCGGTGAGCCCGTAGTCATGTGCGTGGCGAAGACCCGGGCCGAGGCCGAGGACCTGTGCGAGCAGGTCGAGCTCGACATCGAGGAACTGCCGGCGCTCGTCGACTCCGACACTGCGCGGTTCGAGAAGGCCAACCGCGTCCACGAGGACTGGGACGACAACCTGTTCCTGACGCTGTCGGTCGACAACGGCTTCGACGCGCTCTCGAAGAAGGCCACGGTGGTCGTGAAGCGCGAGGTGGAACTGTCCCGCCAGGCCATGGTGCCGATGGAGGGCAAGGCGGTCGTGGCGCACTGGGACGAGCGCGCCGACCAGCTCGTCATGTACTACTCGACCCAGACCCCGCACATCGTGCGCACCGGCATCGCCCAGTTCCTCGGCATCGAGGAGGGGCAGGTGCGCATCATCGCCCCGGACGTCGGCGGTGGCTTCGGCTACAAGGTCATCGTGCACCCCGAGGAACTCGCGGTGGCGTGGCTCGCGCTTAAATACAGGAAGCCCTTCCGCTGGATCGAGGACCGCAGGGAACACCTCGTGTCCGGCGCCAAC
Organism: Burkholderiales bacterium; assembly: GCA_965279075.1. Taxonomy (GTDB): domain Bacteria; phylum Pseudomonadota; class Gammaproteobacteria; order Burkholderiales; family SG8-39; genus SZAS-79. The sequence goes on from CBDIHI010000012.1 coordinate 946,790, forward strand.
GCGCGCCAGCACCGCTACCGGCTCACCGGCTACGCGGACGACAAGGGCCGGTTGCTGGCGCTCGACGCCGAGATCACCATCGACGGCGGCGCGTACTCGAACTGGCCGTTCACGATCGGGCTGGAACCCGGCCAGGCCACCGGCAACCTGCCGGGGCCGTACGATTTCCAGGGCTATCGCTGCAAGACCTACTGCGTGGCGACGAACAAGCCCGGCTTCATGCCGTACCGGGGCGTCGCGCGCACTGGCGTGTGCTTCGCAATGGAACTGCTGATGGACGCGCTGGCCCGAGCCGTCGACCGCGATCCTTACGAGGTACGCATGGAGAACCTCGTGCGCCCGGAGCAGATGCCCTATGACAACGTCGTCAAGAAGCACTACGACAGCGGCGACTATCCTTCGTGCCTTGCGCTTGCGCGCGAGAAGTTCGACCACGCCAAGTGGCTCGAGCGGCAGAAGAAGGGCGAGCCCGACGGGCGCAAGATCGGCATCGGCTACGCGAGCTACTGCGAGCAGTCGGCGCACGGCACCAGCGTGTTCGCCACCTGGGGCCTTCCGCTGGTGCCCGGTTACGACCAGTCGGCCGTTAAGCTCACGCCCGACGGCGGACTGGAAGTGCGCGTCGGCGTGCATTCGCACGGGCAGGGCATGGAGACAACGTTCGCGCAGCTTGCGAACGAAATCCTCGGCATCGACGTCTCCCGCGTGAAGATCACGCACGGCGACACCGGCACCACGCCGTACTCCACGGGGACGTACGCCTCGCGCTCGATCGTCATGGCCGGCGGCGCGACGCTCAAGGCCTGCGCGGAACTGATCCCGCGCATCGTCAAGATCGGCGCGTTCCTCCTCGGGTGCAAGGAGGCCGACGCCCGGTTCGACAAGCAAAAGGGCGTCGTCGGGCCCGACGGCAAAAGCGTGGACCTGAAGGAGATCTGCAGCGTCTGGTACCTGCGTCCCGACCGCGCGCCGCTCGACGTCGACCGCCGCGGGCTGGAGGTCAGCGTCAGCTACAAGCCGGACCGCGACACGGGGGCCTTCAGCTACGCCTCGCACGCGGTCGCGGTGGCCGTCGACACGGAAACGGGACAGGTCGAGATCCTCGACTACGTGATCGCCGAGGACTGCGGGACGCTCGTCAACCCGATGGTCGTCGAAGGCCAGACCCTCGGCGGCGTTGCGCAGGGCATAGGCACCGCGATGTACGAGGAGATCCAGTACGACGCCAACGGCCAGCCCAATGCGTCCACGCTCGCGGACTACCTGCTGCCCGGGCCGACCGAGATCCCCAACATGCGCATCTACCACATGGAGACGCCTTCGCCCTATACGATGTACGGCATCAAGGGCATGGGCGAGGGCGGCGCGATCGCGCCGCCGGCCGTGATCTTCAACGCGGTGAACGACGCGCTGCGCGCCACCGGCGTCGAGGTCAGCAAGACGCCGCTCACGCCGCACCGCGTGCTCGAGGAGATCGAGCGCGCCAGACAACAGACCGCACCGAAACGGGAGGCTGCATGAAAGCCGCTGCTTTTGAATACCTCAAGCCCGCCGACGTGGCGGGCGCGGTGAAATCCCTGGCCGGGTCCGCTGGCGAGGGCAAGCCGCTCGGCGGCGGCCAGTCGCTCGGGCCGATGCTGAACCTGCGCCTGGCGCGGCCCAAGCTGCTCGTCGACGTGTCGCGGCTGGACGCGATGCGCATGATCGAGGACAAGGGCACGTCCTGGCGCATCGGCGGCGCGGTCACGCACTCGGCCATCGAGGACGCGAAGATGCCGGGCTGCACGGTGGTGTCCGAAGTCGCGCGCGGCATCGCCTACCGCACGATCCGCAACCGCGGGACCATCGGCGGCAGCCTCGCGCATGCCGACCCGGCGGCCGACTGGCCCCTCGCATTGCCCACGCTGGCGGCGACGATCTTCATCACTGGGCCCGCGGGCGAGCGCAGCGTGCCGGCCGATGCCTTCATGACCGGCGCCTTCGCCACCGTGCTTGCCGAGGACGAGATCATCGTTGCGGTCGAGGTGCCCAAGCTCTCGGCGTCCGCGCGCTGGGGCTACTGGAAGTTCTGCCGCAAGACCGGCGAGTTTCCCGAGGCCAGCGCCGCGATGCTGCTCGACCCGGAACGCAAGTTGGCGCGGCTCTGGGTGGGCGCGCTCAACGGCGCGCCGAAACCCCTGCCGGCGCTCGCCGCCGACCTTGCCCAGCGAGGGTCCCTGGCCGCAAGCGAGACCGCAGTCAGCGCGGCCCTCGAATCCGCTGTTCCCGACCTAGACCCCGTCCACCGCCGGCTGAACATCACCGCCGTGCGGCGCGCAGTGCAAAAAGGATTCCAGTAATGCAACCCGTCTCCCTCATCGTCAACGGCGAGAAAGTCCAGTCGCACGCCGAGCCGAGGACGCACCTCGGCGACTTCCTGCGCGAGGACCAGCGCCTCACCGGCACCCACCTTGGCTGCGAGCATGGCGTCTGCGGCGCCTGCACGGTGCTGATCGACGGCGTGCCGTCGCGCTCCTGCATCGCCTACGCCGTGGCCTGCGAAGGCCGCGAGGTACGCACCATCGAAGGCTTTGGCGAGGACCAGGCCATGGCGCAGTTGCGCGCCGCGTTCAACCGCGAGCACGCCCTGCAGTGCGGCTTCTGCACGCCCGGCATGCTGATCGCCGCGCGCGACCTCGTGCTGCGCGTGCCCGATGCCGACGAGGCCCGCGTGCGCGTGGAGATGTCGGGCAACCTGTGCCGTTGCACGGGCTACCGCGGAATCGTGCGTGCGATCCTCAGCGTGCTTGAGCTGCGCCGCGTGGCGAACGACCCGGCGATCGAGCCGGCCAGCGCCGCGGCACCGGCCGCATTCGTGCCGTTCGCGGCCGCCGCCGTCCCTGCCGCGGCGCCCGCGCCGGCCGCTCCTGCCGCGCCGGCCGCCGCTGCCAAGGGCGGCACGGTGATCGAGGACGAATTCACCGTCGACCATCCGCTGGCGAAAGTCTGGGAGATCTTCGGCGACATGCCCGCGGTGGCGGGGTGCCTCCCCGGCGCCGAGATCAGCGAGCACACGCCGACCTCGCTCAAGGGGAAGATCAACACCAAGTTCGGCCCCATGAAGGCTTCGTTCGGCGGTTCGGCTTCGCTTGAGCGCGACGAGGCGGCCAAGCGTGGCGCGATCCGCGGCAACGGCACCGACAGCCTTTCGGGTTCGCGCGCGCGCGGCGACATCAGCTACCAGTTGTCCGATGCAGGCAGCGGCCGTACCCGGGTGGCGGTGGCGATCGACTACAGCCTGCAGGGGCCGCTCGCGCAGTTCTCGCGCGGCGGGCTCGTCAAGGAGTTCGTCAAGACGATGGTGGCGGATTTCGCGGCCAACCTGAACGCGCGGTTGGGCGCGCCCGCGGGCGCTGCGCCCGTGGTCGCGAAAGAGATGAACATCAGCGCCGGCAGCCTCTTCTGGCGCTGGCTCAAGACCCTGTTCGGCATCAAATCCTAAAGGAGAAGACCATGAAAGCCATCGCAGAACTCGGCAACTACCTGCACATCTACGACTTCTACGTCGAGAAGGAGAACATCGACGAGTTCATCCGCCTCTTCAACGAGTTCGACTACGGCGGCAAGAACCCCATGCACGAATCCTCCGCCCAGGCCAAGGACGGCGCGATGTGCCAGGACGTGGACGACCCGACGCACTTCTGGCTGATCGGCGAGTGGAAGGACATCGTCGAGCACGCGCGCATCCGCAAGATCCTCGCCACCGAGCTCAAGCCCGCCTTCGTCGGCATGATCAAGGGCACCGGCTTCGTGCCCAAGTACGCCAAGGTCGTGTCGGCCACGCCGCAGGCGATCCTGGATGCGGCGAGCAAGAAGGCCGCGGCCTAGATGGAGCTTTATACGTTCTTCCGGTCCTCGACCTCGTTCCGGTTGAGGATCGCGTTTGCGTACAAGGGCATCGCCTACGAGCCGCGCTTCGTCAGCCTGCCCAAGATGGAGCACCACGCCCCGGACTACCTCGCGAAGAATCCGCAGCACCTCGTGCCGGCGATGGTCGACGAGGCGGGGCGGGTGTTCACGCAGTCGATGGCGATGATCGAGTACCTCGACGACATTTACCCCGAGCCTGCGCTGATGCCGAAAGACCCGGTCGAGAAGTGGTATGTGCGCGCCGTCTCGCAGATCATCGGCTGCGAGATGCACCCGCTGAACAACGTGCGCGTGCTGAAGTACCTGAAGGCGCAGGGCATGGAGGCCGCCAAGGTCGATGGGGAGTGGTATTCGCACTGGGTGGCCGAAGGCTTCAGGAGCCTCGAGGCCTTCCTCGTCGGCGAGAAGCGCACCGGCCGGTTCTGCCTGGGCGCGCAGTTCACCATGGCCGACGTGTGCCTGGTCCCGCAGGTGTTCAACGCGCAGCGCTACAACTGCGACCTGTCGGCCTACCCGACGGTGATGCGCGTGTTCGAGGCGGGTGCAGAGCTGGATGCGGTCAGGAAGGTCGAGCCGTCCACGCAGCCGGACAAGTTCTGAGCCCGGGCTGACATGGGGAGCGCCGCGCCGTCGGCCCGGCAGGGCTTCGCCTTCCTCTTCGTCGCGGTCGTCAGCTGGGGACTCACCTGGCCGATCAACAAGCTGGTGTTGGAGGCCATGGGGCCGCTGTGGATGGCGGCGCTGCGCTCGGCGCTCGCCGCGGGTGTCCTCGTGCTCGCCTCGGCGCCGCGCGGCAAGCTCGTCCCGCCACCACGCGCCGACCTGCCCGTGCTGGTCAGCATCGCGCTCCTGCACATGACGGGATTCGCCGTGCTGGCCTCGATCGGGCTGCAACTCGTGCCGGTGGGACGCTCGGTGGTGCTCGCCTACACGACGCCGCTTTGGGTGATGCCCGTGGCCGCCTTGGTGCTCGGCGAGCGGCTGACGTTGCGGCGCGTTGCAGGGCTGGCGCTCGGCATGCTCGGCCTCGCGGTACTCTTCAACCCCTTCGCCTTCGACTGGGGCGACCGCAACTCGGTACTCGGCCACGGCGCGCTGATGCTCGCCGCGCTGTGCTGGGCCGCGAGCATCCTGCACGTCCGCGGGCACAAGTGGGCGTCCACGCCGTTCCAACTGCTGCCCTGGGAGACTTTCCTCGCCACCGCCATCCTGTTCGCCCTCGCAGTGGCGCTGGAACCCTGGCCCGTTGTGCAGTGGGACGCGCGATTGTTGCTGCTCCTCGCCGCCACCGCGGTGCTCGGCTCGACGATCCCCTATTGGGCGATCGCGATGGCGGGGCGTGGCCTGCCGGCGGGGACCGTGTCGCTCGGGCTGCTCGGCGCGCCGGTGGTCGGGATCCTCGCGGCGATCGTTGCGCTGGGCGAATCGCCGGGGCTTGCGGTGTGGGCGGCGCTTGCGCTCGTCATCGGTGGCGTGGCGTTGGGGACCACGGGGAGGCTCAGTAGGGAATAGAGCGCCCGGAGCCGCCGTCCACCGCGATCGCCTGCCCCGTGATCGCGGACGCCGCGTCCGAGCACAGGAAGAGGACCAGGCTCGCGATGTCCTCCGGCTGGATGAAGCGGCCGATCGGGATCTCCTTCAGCCGCAGCGCGGTGACGTCCTCCAGCGTGCGCCCTTCCAGCTCTGCCCAGCGCACGAGTGCGGTTTCCAGCCGGGGCGTCCACGTGTAGCCGGGGTGGATCGCGTTGACGGTGATGCCGTCCTTGCCGGCCTGCTCGGCGAGGTGCTTGGTGAAGTTCGTCACCGCCGCGTTGACCACGCCGTTGGTCATGCGGAATTCGCTGACGATGCGCGCAGTCATTCCGGCGACGTTGACGATGCGCCCCCCGCCCGCCTTCTTCATGTGGGGCATCGCCTCGCGGGCGCAGCGCACGTAGCCCATCAGTTTGACGTCGAGGTGGTGCTGCCAGTCCTCGTCCGACAGCGCCGCGAACGTGTTCTGCCCCGAGCTCACCGCGTTGTTCAGCAGGATGTCGATGCGCCCGAAGCGCACAGCGGCGGCATCGACGAAGCGGCGGATCTCTTCGGGCCGGGTGACATCCGCCCGCACGGCGAGCACGTCGGCGCCCAGCGCGCGGATCTCCGCGGCGGCCTCGTCGAGGCCCGCCTGCCCGCGTGCGCAGAGCGCGAGCTTCGCGCCCGAGCGCGCCATCGCGAGCGCAGTGGTGCGGCCTATGCCCTTGCTCCCGCCGGTGACCAGCGCAACGCGGCCGTCGAGGTCGACCTTCATGTCGCCACGCTCTTCGCTGCAAACCTTTCTGAGCGCACGGCAAAGCGCGCGAGGGCCTTGCGGTCGAGGCGAGGCGCGTAGCCCGCGGGGATCGCAACGCACCCGTCCGCGAAGCCGAGCGGTTCCTCGAACAGGCGGTCGACGGGCTTCAGGTACCCGTTCAGTTCGCCGGCGTTGTCGATGTACTTGTGCGCCACGCAGGCCTCCATCCAGCAGCCGATTTCACCCGCCACGCCGTTGCCCAGCACCCGGCGCATGCCGTGCGCCGTGACCCGCTCCAGGTCTGCGCACAGGGCGTCGATGCAGCCGGCCTTCACGAGCTTCAGTTTGATGTAGGCCGCCGCTTTCAGCGCCGCGGCCCGGTCGATGTCGGTGGTCACGTAGATCGACTCGTCGAGCATCATGGGCACAGTCGCGACGCGCGCCACAGCCGCGGCGGCGTCCCAGTTGCGGTCGCCGCAGGGTTGTTCGAACAGTTCGATGCCTTCGGGCGACAGGCCCGTGACGAATTCCAGCGCCTGCGCCTGCGAGTAACCCTGGTTGCCGTCGAGCCGCAGCTTTGCGCGGCCTTGCACCAGCCGCTGTATGCAGCGGACGCGCGCGAGGTCCGCCGCCACGTCGAAACCGACCTTGACCTTGAGCGTCAGGAATCCGGCTTCGAGCCGCTTTTCGATCTCGGCGGCGATGGCGGGCTCCTGCTTCGAATTGATGGGCGCGAGCAGCGGGACACGCAGTGCGGTGGCCGGCGGCGCGATCAGCGCGTGCCCTTCCGCCATCTCGATGGCCGACACGATCGAGGCTACGGCGTGCGAGTTCTTCTCGCGGTGGGCGAGCAGGCCGGCTTTGACCTCGTCAGCGGGGCGCCCGAGGGCACGCACCGCTTGCTCGCGGCAGAACTGCCAGCCGCCTTCGCGCGTCTCGTGGGTATAGCCCTCGACGATGGCGGCCTCGCCGAAACCTTGCCGGCCGTCGCGCGTGCGCACCTCGACCACGAGTGTCTCCAGCGCCACGATCGTTGCGATCGCGCTCGGGTAAGGCTCGACGAGCGGCATGTGCAGGTCGTGCAGCACGACCTCGTCGATCGCCGCCACCGGCCCGCTCAACGGACTTCGAAGCTGAGAAGTTGCGTGCGGTGGAGGATGCGCCGTACCTGCGGGTCGAAGGCGTCGCGCCGGTGCATCACGCAGCGGTTGTCCCACATCACGACGTCGCCACGCTTCCACTTGTGCGCGAACGCGAACTCGTCCTGCGTCGCGTGTGTCCACAGCTCCTCGAGCAGCATTTCGCTTTCGGCCAGGGGCATGCCCTCGATGTAGCCGTGCTGCCGCCGGCCGAGGTAGAGCGCCTTGCGGTGAGTCTGGGGATGCTCGATGACGACCGGGTGCAGCGTGCCCGGGGCCTTCGTTACGTCAGTGACGTCGTCATAGCCCTTGCGCAGGGTGCCGGCGCTCGTGTAGCTCGAGGTGTGGTTCGAGCGCAGCCCGGCGATGCGGGCCTTGGTCGCGGCCGGCAGCTTCTCATAGGCGAGGTACATGTTGTTGAACCAGGTGTCCGCGCCCACCGGAGGAACTTCGACCCCGTACAGGATGCTGGCCGGCGGCGGGGTGGGGAGGTAGGTCATGTCGCTGTGCCACGAAAGCTCGCCGTCGCCCAACGCGCCCAGCGGCACGCCGCCTTCGACCACGTTCGACACGACCGTGACCTCGGGCAGCCTGGGCACGTGGACCACTCCCACGGCCTTCTCGGCGATCGGCGCCTTCTCGAGCTTGCCGAACCGGGCGCTGAAGGCGACCAGCGCCGGATCGTCAAGCGACTGGCCGCGGAACACCAGCACCTGGTGCTGCAGCCAGGCGTCGGCGATGCCTTTCAGCGTCGCGGCGTCGAGCGGGCGGGACAGGTCGGCGCCTTCGACTTCGGCGCCCAGCGGCCCGTGCGTGCGTGCAATCCGGATGGCCATGGCTTTCCTCCTATTGGACCAGCTTGAGCTGCTTCAGCACGGCGGTGTCGCCGCGCGCCTGCTCGGCGAGCATCTCGGCCATGGCTGCGCGGCTCATTGTCCCGTCGAGGGTGGCGCTGTCCTTCAGGTAGGCCTGGAAGCGCGCCGATTTCACGCCGGCGCGGACCAGCGCGTAGGCTCGTTCCATGACCGGCTCCGGCGTGCCCTTCCTCATCACCATTCCGCGCCAGTGGTAGCGGACGATGTCGATCCCCTGCTCCTTGAGGGTGGGCACCTCGGGAAACTGTTCGAAGCGCGATTCACCCGTGTGCGCGAGCACCACCATCTTCTCCTTGAAGGACGCGTAGACGCTGATGTTGCTCATCGCCGCTTCCATGTGGTCGCCCATGACGGCGGTGATTGCCTTGGACCCGCTGTCGTAGGGGATCCACGTGAACGACGCTTTCTCCTTCTGCGCTATCAGCATGAGGACGATCTGGAACGGCCCGCCGATGGCATATCCACCTACCCGCACCGCCTCGGGCTTCGCGCGCATGTCCTTCAGCAGCGCCTTCAGGTCCGGGTAACGCTTAGGGTTGGCGTACAGCGCGAAAGGGTCGAGCTGGATCCGGTACAGCGGCTCGAAGTCGGTCCACTCATGCAGGTGGCCCGGCAGCTGCAGGATCGAGGTGATGCCGGTGCCATCGGAGAAAATCGTGGTGCCGTCCGCCGGCGACTGCTTCAGCACGCCCATCGCGATCTGCCCGGAGGCGCCCGGGCGGGGTTCCACTATCACCGGCTTGCCGGCCGCCTTGGTCATTTCGTCGGCGAGGATGCGCAGCATCACGTCTTGTGGCGCGCCGGCGTTCGAGCCGTGGATGATGCGGACGGTGTCCGGTTGTGCGAATGTGGCCTGCGGGCAGGCGAGCAACAGGGTCGCGGCCCAGGGCAGTAGTTTTCGGATCATGGTATCCCTCGTCTCGTTTGGGTGGCGGCTGCGCCGCTCGTTATTTCGACTACAACGTGTCGACTGCTACTTTAGGCCAAGGGGCGGGGTGTTGCATGGGGATTGCAGCCCAGTTTCGCAGTGGGCCGGCCGGTCAGGGATGTGGCGGAGTGGCCCGGATCGCTGGCAATCCAAACAGAATTAAGAGGAATTTTTCACAAACCCCCTGCCAGCAGCCGATTTCCAGCCAAAATTGTACCGATACCAGTACATTTCCCCGCTGTATCAGCCGCGCGATGAACTCGTCAGGGCTTGACGAACTTCAGCACGAACTCGTCTTTGGGCATCGGCGGCTCGGGCGTGTTCCTGTCCCTCGGATCCGTCGGGTTGCGCAGGAAATTGCCCTCCCCGGCGAGCCTGAACCCGGCGGCCTCGATTTCGCTGCGCAGGAACGACTCCTCGATCCGGTGCAGGGTGCCGACTTCCGATGCGCCGGTGCCGGGCCGCCCGGAATGGTCGGCGACGACGTAGGTCCCGCCGCTCTTCAGCGCGGCGAACACCGCGCGGTTCATCTTCGCGCGGTGTTCGCCCCGACGAGGTCGAGCACGAAAATGCCGGGGCGCGGGGCCACGACGGCCAGCAGCTCGGCGGGCTTGCGCCTGACGTCGTTGGTGCGGTCGGCGGGGCGCCGGTCCGGACTGGCGAGGATCCCGGCAATGCGCTCGTTCGACACCGGCGCGGGCGTGGTTGCACAGGCGGCGAGCAGGGCGGCGCAGGCCAGCAGGGCGGCGCGCAATCCGATCCCCGGCTTCATCATGGGCGCCCCTGCGCGGCAAGGTTGCGGACGAGGCTCGCCGCCTCGTCCGCGCTGAGGTGGTCGGTGTTGATGACCAGGTCGTAGTGCGTCGGGGACTCGGCCTCCACCTGGTAGAAGCGGCGCAGGAAGTCGGCCCGGTCGCGGTCCGACTCCTCGACGAGGTTCATTGCGGTGGTCTTGCCGCGGCCGAGCGCCATCAGGCGCGCCACGCGCGTCTCGGGCGAGGCGGTGACGAAGATGCGCAGCACGTCCTTCCTGCCCGCCAGCGCGATCGCGGCGCCGTGCGCGACGATCACGGCATTGCCGGTCTTCGCGGTCTGGTGGATCACGTCGATGATGACCTGCTCGTACCCGGGGGTGCGGCTGAGCGCCTCCATGGCCGGCGTGGCGGCGGTGGCGCCGGCCGGGGCGAAGCTCTCGAAGATGCGCTCGATGAGGCTCTTGCGCGTCTCGTTCTCGATCTGGGCGATCTCGCGTTCGGTCACGCCCGCCTGCGCGGCGGCCTGGTCGATGATCTCGTTGTCGACGTAGCGCATGCCGAAGTCTCCGGCGAGCATCCGCCCGATGGACTCGCCGCCCGCGCTGAGGGTCCTCGCGATCGCGATGACGTTGTATGGCATGCCGGCATCCCCATTTGATTAGGCTTCAGGGGCGCACCGCGGGGGTCTCGAGCTTCATGCCCCGCGCGCGCCACATCAGGTAGTACTCGAGTTCTACCGACTCGTTGGAGCCGTAATCATACGGCTCCGCGCGCATCCCGGTCATGCAATTCCGTAACCGCCGCTGCAGCGACCCCAGGCCCTGCCATTCCAGCCGGTAGATCGGGTAGCCGTTGGGGTGGGCCTGGGGGATCAGGTTGCCGGCCAGGCGCCGGCCCCAGTTCTGGTCGTGGCACTGGGCGCACGACAGGTCGATCTGGCCGATCTTGCGGTTGAACGACGCGCGGACGTGGCCGGATCGACGTCGAAGTTGACTGCTTTACCATTGATTGTCAGGCGTGCCACGAGGGTTCTCCCAGGTCTGGTTGCGGTGTGCTTCTGTCTCGGAACTTGTTCTTCTTGGGCCGCGCAGCCGGCTGGTATCTCGATTCCGGAACGTCGTCGCGCGCGGGAGCCTAATGTAGACCCATTCCCCGGCCCCTGTGACACTCGCGCGCCTGCCGGCGGCCATGTGCGCAAAGGGTTATTCCGCATATTCCGGATTGGAATAGAAACGGTCCCGCATGCGTGGGGGCCGTACACTGGCGGCCTGAAATCAATGAGGGGATAAGCCATGCGCCTGAACCGATTCATGATCCGCCCGCTGGTCGAGCAGGGCCTGCGGGAGGAACTCAATGCCGGGGATACCACCGGGGGCTTCCTCGTCTGGGACGAGGATCCGGTCCAGACCGGGCAGATCTACGCCAAGGGCCACGGGGTGGCCTGCGGGCTGCTGTTCGCGGACGAGACGATCAAGCTGATCGACCCCGAGGCCGTGGTCGAGCATTGCGTGGAAGAGGGCGCCGAGATCGCCCCCGGCACCGTGCTCCTCAAGATCCGCGCCAAGGCCTCGGCCTTCTTCATGATCGAGCGCGCGGCGCTGGACTGGGTGCAGCAACTCTCCGGAATCGCCACCAAGACGCGCAAGTACGTGAACCTCGTCAAGCACACCAAGGTTCGCCTGACCGACACCCGCAAGGGCTGGCCGGGGCTGCGCATGGTGCAGAAGTACGCGGTGCGCGTCGGCGGCGCGCACAACCACATCTTCAACCTGTCGAACTGCGTGCTGGTGAAGGACAACCACATCAAGATCGCCGGCAACATCAGGAACGCGATCGAGATCCTGCGCTCGCGCGCGCAGCACACGTTCAAGATCGAGGTCGAGTGCGAGACGCTAGCGATGGTCCAGGAAGCGCTCGATTGCGGCGTCGAGATCATCATGTTCGACAACATGGACCTCGACGAGATGCGGGAGGGCCTCAAGCTCGTCAACAAGCGCGCGATCACCGAGGCCTCCGGCGGCGTGAACGAATCCACCGTGGTCGCGATCGCCGAGACCGGCGTGGACGTGATCTCGGTGGGGGATCTCACCCACACCGTCAAGGCCGTGGACATAAGCCTCGACGTCAAGGACATCAAGCCGAGCGCGATCCGCACCATCAACCGACTCAAGGCTGCAGGCTGATGGCGCGTACCGTGCGCTTCCGCACCAGGCACGGCATCATCGTCGCGCTCGACGCGGGGACGGTGGACGAGTGCAAGCGCACGATCGACCTGACCACCGGCGTCGAGGGCGTGGTCGGGTACAAGCTCGGCATGACGATGGCGCTGAACCTCGGCCTCGCCGAAGCCGTGCGCCAGCTGCGCAGCCACACCGACCTGCCGCTGCTCTACGACCACCAGAAGGCCGGTCCGGACGTGTTCGACATGGCCGCCAAGTTCACGGCGCTGTGCGCGGAGGCAAAGGTCGACGGCCTGATCCTCTTCCCGCTCGCGGGGCCGCGCGCCGTGGAAGGCTTCGTCGGCGAGTCGCTCAAGCAGGGCATCCTGCCGCTGGTCGGCGGCGACCTGCCTTTTCCCGACTACAACATCAGCGGCGGCGGCTATGTCGCCGACGACGCGCTGGAACGCATCATCGACAAGTCGGTCGAGGTCGGCGCCAACCATTTCGTGGTCCCCGGCAACACCACCGCGAAGCTCAGCCACCATTCGGCGCGCCTGAAGTCGAAACTGCGCAATCCCGTGTTCGTGGTGCCCGGCATCGGGCCGCTGGGCGGCAACATCGGCGACCTCGTGCGCGCGGCCAACGGCTGCAGCGTCTACGGCGTGGTCGGCCGCGCCGTCTACGGCGCGCCGGACCAGGCGGCCGCAGCGAAGGCGCTCGTCGACGAGGCGATGGCGGCCGCGGCCTGATGGCCGACAGGATCGATTCTGGCGTGGATCCCCGCCCGGTCGTGCTGTTCGACTGGGGCGAGACCCTGATGTGGGTCCCCGGCATGATCCACGACCCCGACAAGCACCTCGCCTGCGTCGAGGCGGTGTACGACACGGGCATCTGCCCCGAACTCGGCCGAGACTGCGCGCAACTGCCGGTCGGGATGTTCATCGAGTACTACCACGCGGCCTGTCGCACGCAGATCGCGGCCTCGAAAGAGACGCAGCGCGAGCACAGCTTCGACGACCGCTTCGCGCTGGCGCTCAGGCTGGCGGGCGTCGATGCCATTCCCGACGCCACCGCATTGCGCCGCATGTCGGACGCGCTCGGTCGCGAGGTCACCAAGGGCACGCTGCTGCTCGACTACGCGGGCGAAGTCGTCGAGACGCTTGCCCGCTCGTACCGGCTGGGCGTGGTCTCCAACTACCCGCACGGCCCGGTCGTGGGGTGGTCCCTCGAGCGCTTCGGGCTGCTGCGCCATTTCGAGAAGGTCGTCGTGTCCTCCGACACCGGCTGGATGAAGCCGCATGCCGACTGCTACGCGCCCGCACTGGCCGCGCTGCCCGCGCCCCCCGGAAAGACGCTGATGGTGGGCGACGACCTGCGCAACGACGTCAAGGGCGCCAAGGCGCTCGGCCTGCATACCGCGTGGATCGCGCCGAAGGCGACCTCGGTCGATCCCGACGTCGATATCCACCTCACCTGCCTCTCGCAGCTGCCTGCCCATTGCGAGAGGCTGTTCGGCTAGGATGCCCGCATGAAACCCGAAACGCAGCTGCTGATCGACGGAAAGTTCGTCCCCTCCGCCTCCGGCGAGACCTTCGCCACCGCCAGCCCGATCGATTTCTCCACTTACGCGAACGTCTCCAAGGCCGGCGTGGCGGACGTCGACCGCGCCGTGGCCGCCGCGCGGCGTGCCTTCGACGAGGGCAAGTGGTCCGGCATGCAGCCGTTCGCACGCGGCAAGTTCCTGCGCAGGATCGCCGACGGCATCCGCAAGGACGCGGCCCGCATCGCGGAGGTCGAGACACGCAACGGTGGCAAGACCATCTCGAATTCGATGAACGAAGTCGAGAGTGCCGCCAACGTGTTCGAGTACTACGCCGGTGCGATGGACAAGTTCTTCGGCGACACGATCCCGATGGGCTCGAACGTGCTCGACTTCACGCTGCGCGAGCCGCTCGGCGTGGTCGCCTCAATCACGCCGTGGAACTTCCCCTTCCTCGCCGCGGCCTGGAAGGTGGCGCCCGCGCTGGCCGCCGGCTGCACGGTCGTCCTCAAGCCCGCGAGTTACACGCCGCTGACGGCGCTGATGCTCGGCGAGATCGCGTTGGCGGCCGGCCTGCCGCCGGGCGTGCTGAACATCCTGCCCGGCCCGGGCGCGGCGCTCGGCGAGAGGATCGCCACGCATCCAGGCATCGACAAGATCTCGTTCACCGGCGAGACGACCACCGGCGCGAAGCTGCTGAAGCTCGGCGCGGACGACATGAAGCGCGTGACGCTCGAGCTCGGCGGCAAGAGTCCGAACATCATCTTCGCGGACGCGGATATCGCGAAGGCCGCCGGCCAGGCGGTCAAGGCGGGCTTCGGCAATGCGGGACAGAGTTGCTCCGCGCGCACGCGGGTGTTCGTCGAGAGGTCCGCCGCGGAGGAATTCACAGCGGCCTTCAGCGCCTCGGCCACGGCCGCGCGCGTGGGGGATCCCATGGACCCGGCGACCGAGATCGGCCCGCTGGTGTCGAAGTCGCAGTGGAACTCGGTCAACGGCTACGTCGAGCTGGGCAGGAAGGAGGGCTGCACGCTCGTCACCGGCGGCGGCCGGCCCGAAGGCCTGCCCGACGGCGCTTACTACGCGCCGACGATCCTTTCCGGCGCGAAGAACTCGATGCGCGTGGCACAGGAGGAGATCTTCGGGCCCGTCGTGGTCGTGATCCCGTTCGACTCGGAAGCCGAGGCGGTGAATATGGCGAACGACAGCCCCTACGGCCTCAACGGGTCGGTGTGGACGCGCAATCTTTCACGCGGCCTGCGCGTCGCGCGCGCGCTGCGTACCGGCATGGTGAGCGTAAACTCGCACGGCAGCGCCAGTCGCTATGGTTACTTCGCGCCGTTCGGCGGCTACAAGAAGTCCGGCCTCGGGCGTGAGCTCGGCATGCATGCGCTGGCGCTGTACACCGAAGTGAAAAACGTTTTCGTGGACCTGGAGGACTAGTGGCACTCACTGCAATCACCGGCGGTACCCTGATCGACGGCAGCGGGCGCGACCCCGTGAAGAACGCGACCGTCGTCATCGACGGCGAGCGCATCGTCGCCGCAGGCGCTTCGGTCGCGGTCCCCAAGGGCGCCCAGGTGCTCGACGCCGCCGGCCGCACGGTACTGCCCGGCATCATCGACTGCCATGTGCACGGCACCTATCGCGCGCGCGACATGCGCCAGCACCTCCTTAACGCGCCGACCTACAACGTGCTGCGCTCGACTTCGGTGCTGAGAGAGACGCTTGCCTGCGGCGTGACCACCGCGCGCGACATGGGCGGCGCGGACGCGGGGTTCCGCGAGGCCATCAACGAGGGCTACATCGATGGTCCGCGGCTGCTGATCGCAATCGCGATGGTGTCGCAGACCGGCGGCCATGGCGACGCCTGGGTGCCGGCGGGGCTGCGCGTGCAGAAGCGCGCCTGGCTGCCGAGCCCCGTCGCCGACGGCGTCGATGAAGTGCGGCGGCTGGTCCGCCACATCCTCATGGCGGGCGCGGACTTCATCAAGATCTGCGCCACCGGGGGAATCACTTCGGTGACCGATTCGTGGGACGAGCCGCAGTTCACGGCCGAGGAGATCCGCGTCGCCGTCACGGAGGCGGCGATGCGCAGGAAGTTCGTCGCCGTGCATGCCGAGGGCGTGGACGGCATCCGCACCGCGCTCGGCGCCGGCATCCATTCGCTCGAGCACGGCTGGTTCATCGATGAGCAGTGCGCCGACACGATGCTGAAGTCCGGCACCTGGTGGGTGCCCACCCTCGCGCTGGTGCCGCTGTCGCTCGAGCACCGCAAGAAGAACACCGCCTGGGACAAGCAGCAGCTCGCCAACGAGTCGGTCAAGGAAGTCGAAATCTACGAGCGCATGCAGAAGCAGATCCCGCTGTGGAAGCACGCGATCAAAAAGGGGGTCAGAGTCGCATTCGGCACCGACCAGTCGCACCGGCTGCTGGTGGGCGAGAACCTCGTCGAGTTCCGCTTCATGGTTGAGTGGCTGGGCATGAGCCCGATGGAGGCGCTGGTCGCCGCAACCAGCCGCGCCGCCGAGTGCATCGGCCGCAGCGACGTGGGCGTGCTCGAGGCCGGGCGCTACGCCGACGTGCTGGTGGTCGACGGGGATCCGCTGGCCGACATCCGTATCCTCGAAGAACGTGCGCGCCTCAAGCTCGTCATGAAGGCCGGGCGCGCCTTTACCAACACCCTGTAGAGGTTCCCGTGTTCCCCAAAGACCTGCTCGAGAAAGCTGCGCGCGCGCTCGACGCCGCCAAGGCCGCCAACGTCCGCATCGCCACCGCCGAGACCTGCACCGCCGGTCTCGTGTCCGGATGCCTGACCTCGGTGTCGGGCGCATCCAAGATCTTCGAGCGCGGCTTCGTGCTCTATCACGACTCCGCCAAGGCCACGGGCCTGGGCGTCGCGGAAGAGGTTTCGAAGGCGCACGGGGCCGTCAGCGCCGAAGTCACGCAGGGCCTGGCCGAAGGCGCACTGAAGAACTCGGGCGCCGGCGTCGCGGTGGCGGTCACCGGCTACGCAGGCCCCGGCGGCGGCAACGAGAGGAATCCCGTGGGCACCTGCTACATCGCCGCAGCGAAGCCCGGCGCGCCCACGCTGGTCGAACGCCACGTGTTCCCCGGAGACCGTGACGGCGTCAGGCTCGCCGCAGTGGGCGCCGCGCTGGACCTCATAGTCAAGCGCCTGGCCTGATGGCCAGGCCCGTCACGATACTGACGGGGGCCCTCGGCGCCGGCAAGACCACGCTGCTGAATGCCGCGCTGAAGTTCGGCGCGATCCGCGACGCGGCGGTCATCGTCAACGAGTTCGGTGCGGTCGGCATCGACCATGCGCTGATCGAGTCCTCCAGCGAGGATGTGGTGCTGCTGCCGGGCGGTTGTGTGTGCTGCCAAGTGCGCGCGGACCTCGCTGAGGCGCTGATGCGCCTCGAGCGCAGCGTCGCCCACGGCGAGATTCCCGCCTTCCGGCGCATCGTCATCGAGACCAGCGGCCTGGCCGAGCCTGGCCCCATCCTGCAGCTCTTCGCCGAGTCGCCCGCGCTGGCGGGCCGCTACCGGCTGGATGCGGTGGTGACGGTCGTCGATGCGTCGCTGGGGGACGCGGCGCTGGCCGAAGAAGGCACGGCTTGGCGGCAGGCGCTGCTCGCCGACCGGTTGGTCGTCACGAAAGCCGAGGGGGCCGATCCGGCGGCGCTTGCGGCTTTGGAGGCGCGGCTCGCCGGGCTCAACCACCACGCGGAGCTAGTCCGCGCCCAGCGCGGGGCAGCGGAGGCCGCATGGTTCGCGCCCGCGTCTTCGGCGGAGGGGCGCCTGGTATCCGCCGACGCGCTGCATGCCGCGCACGACGAGGCCGTGACTTCATTCGTCCTGGAGTGGGATACGCGCGAGCCGCTCGCAGCGATCGGCTGGTGGCTGCAGGGCCTCGCCGACACTTACGGGGCGAGGCTGCTGCGGGTCAAGGGCATCGTCTCCGTGCAGGAGGACCCGCATGCGGTGGCAGTGCACGCGATCCAGCACATCGTCGCGCCGCCGGATTTCCTTGCCTCACCCGGCGAAGGAAGCCGGGTGGTGTTCATCACCCGCGGGCTCGAACCGGGCGATGTGCGGCCGCAGGGGTGGCCGAGCGCAGCACGGGCCGCTCCACAGCAGGCGTCCCGGCCATCACCTTTCCTGCCGCAAGCAGCGACCACACAGACTCCGCCGCATCCGACAGGCGCTTCTTCCGGCGCAGCAGTTCGACGGTAAACGGGATGTCCCAGTCGAGGCCGCCCACGCGCGTGAGGCTGCCGTCGCCGAGGTTGCGCTCGATTGTCGAGCGCGGCAGCCACGCCACGCCGAGGCCCTGCAGCGCGAGTTCCTTGAGCACGAAGATCAGCGGGTCGTCGAAGAGCTTCTGCGGACGCACTTCGGACACGCGCGCGGAAACTTCGTCGTCGACCGCGCGACCGATGAAGGACGAGCGGCCGTAGGGCAGGTACACCAGCGGCGAGCCGGGGATCACCGGCAGGATGTAGCCGGGCATGCCTCGGCGCGAAGGCGCACAGACCGGGATCATCGGCTCGTCGCCGATCTCGATCGCCTCCAGGTCGGCGAAGCCCACCGGACGGGGGAGCGACGGGTGGCGATAGGACAGCGCCAGGTCGGCCTCTCCGGCCACGTAGCGTTCCGCGACCTCGTCGATGCGCTTGACCGAGCCACGGCCGACGATGGGACCGATCTCGCGGTTGAGCCGGGCGAGCAGCGCGGGGAAGATCCCCGCCGAGCACGGCGTGGGCATCAGGAACGAAACTGTAGGCGCGGAGTCGGTCGCGTTCGCTCGCATCGACGCACGAAAATCCAGCAGCGGTTCGACGCTCCCCACCGCGATCGGCAGCAACTGCTGGCCGGGCGCGGTCAGTTCGACCGGGTGGCTGCTGCGGTCGAACAGGGGCGCGCCGACCCAGTCCTCAAGCGCCTGGATGCGGCGGCTGAAGGCGGACTGGGTGACGTGCCTTTCCGTGGCGGCTTTCGAGAAGTTGCCTGTACGGACGAGGGCGAGGAAGTCCTGCAGCCAGTAGAGTTCCATCCACCCAGTTTAGCGCACGTCCGACTGCAGCGCCCCGTTGACCACGCGCACATGGTCACCCGCGCGCCAGGTCGGCGCCGAGGCCATTGAGATCGTGCGGTAGCTGCCGTCCTCCATGCGCACGCCGACCTCGTAGGCCTTGGTGCCGCGCGCGTTCTTCTCGATCTGGTGGCCGGCATAGGCGCCGCCCGCCGCGCCGAGCACGGTGGCGATCTTGTTGCCAGCGCCGCCCCCGACCTGGTGGCCGAGGATCAGGCCGCCGATGCCGCCGGCCACGGCGCCGAGGCCCGTGCCCTGGCCCTTCTGCTCGACCTCACGCATCGACTCGACGACCCCGCAGTCGATGCAGGCCTGCCGGGCGGCAGCAACGGGTGCCGGAGGCTGCGCCGGACGATAATCGGGCGGCACGGCCGGGTAGGTGCCCGGCGCGGGCACCTGCGCGACCTGCACCGGCTCGGGTTGCGGCGCAGGCGGCAGGCTTGCCGCTTGATGCACGATCGGCTTGGGCTTCGGCACGGCCTTGGCCACGGGCTTGGCGACCGGGGCCGGTTCTGGGGCGGCTGCTGCAACGGGCTGGGGCGCAGGGGCAGGGGCCGTCACCGGTGCGGCAACCACCTGCGATTGGGCCTGCTGCGCCGAGCCTTTCGACAGCAGTCCGGTCATCGCGGCGACGCCTACGCCCGAGGCGATGATTACGGCGACGGCGGCAGAGGCGACGAGCGGATGCAGGCCGGTACGTGCAGCAGCGGTATTCGTGGTCGTAGCTTCCATGGCGTTCTCCTTGAGCGACTGGATTTCGACGCCAAGGCTACCCGGGTGCCTGCCCGGGGGAAGTGACCAATTGTTACGAAGTGTTGCTAACTCTCCGGCCGCATCTGCGGAAAGAGGATTACGTCACGGATCGAGGGGCTGTCCGTGAGGATCATCACGAGGCGGTCCACGCCTATGCCCGCGCCCGCGGTGGGGGGAAGGCCGTACTCAAGCGCGCGGATATAGTCGGCATCGAAAAACATCGCCTCCTGGTCGCCCGCGTCCTTCTTCTGCGCCTGCTCGAGGAAGCGCGCGGCCTGGTCCTCGGGGTCGTTCAGCTCCGAGAACCCGTTGGCCATTTCCTTCGCGTCGATGAAGAGCTCGAAGCGGTCGACGAGTTCCGGGTCGCGGTCGGCGCGGCGCGCGAGCGGCGAGACTTCCGCCGGGTATTCGGTGACGAAGGTCGGCTGCTGCAGGTGCTTCTCCGCCACGGCTTCGAACAGCATCAGCTGCAGCGAGCCCCAGCCGTGGTGGCCTTCGACCGCGCCGCCGAGCTGTTTCACGCGGGCCTCCAGGAACTTGCGGTCGCGCAGGTCGGCTGTCGCGCTCTGCGGGTCGTGTTTGCGGATCGCCTCGGGGATCGGCAGCCGCGCGAAGGGCTTGCCGAGGTCGATCGCGGTACCTTGGTAGGTGACCTGTTCGGTGCCCAGCGCAGTTCGCGCCGCGTTGCGAACGATCCTTTCGGTGAGCTCCATCATGTACTCGACCGTCTCGTAGGCGCAGTACATTTCCATCATCGTGAACTCGGGGTTGTGCCGCGTGGACATGCCCTCGTTCCTGAAGTTGCGGTTGATCTCGAACACGCGCTCCATGCCGCCGACCACGAGCCGCTTGAGGTACAGCTCCGGCGCGATGCGCAGGAACAGCTCCATGTCGAGGGCGTTGTGGTGCGTCTTGAAGGGGCGCGCCGCGGCGCCGCCGGGAATCGAATGCATCATCGGCGTCTCGACCTCGAGGAAACCCTCGGTCACCATCGACTCGCGGATCGACTGCACGATCTTCGAGCGCTCGACGAAGACCTTGCGCGAGCCTTCGTTCACGATCAGGTCGACGTAGCGCTGGCGGTAGCGCACCTCCTGGTCGGAGAGGCCGTGGAACTTCTCGGGGAGCGGGCGCAGCGCCTTTGTCAGCAGGCGCAGCTGCGAAGCCTGCACCGTGAGCTCGCCCTTGTTGGTCTTGAACAGCGTGCCGGACACGCCGAGGATGTCGCCGAGGTCCCAGTGCTTGAAGGCGTCGTGCACGGCCTCGCCCGTCACGTCGTTGGTCACGTAGATCTGGATACGGCCGGAGCCGTCCTGCAGGGTGGCGAAGCTCGCCTTGCCCATCACGCGCTTGAGCACCATGCGGCCTGCGACCGTGGCCGCGGGCTTCATCCCTTCGAGCGCGGGTTTGTCCAGCGCGCCGAACTCCGCCGTCAGCGCGGTCATCGCGTGGATGCGCCGGAAGTCGTTGGGGAACACGCCGCCGGCCTCGCGGAGCCTGGCCAGCTTCTCGCGGCGCTCGGCGATGATCTTGTTCTCGTCCTGCGGCTCGCCCTGCACCGCCCCTTTGTCGTCGCTCATGGTCAAACCCCCTGCTTCAGGCTGGCGGTGATGAAGTCGTCCAGGTCGCCGTCCAAGACGCCCTGGGTGTTGCCGATCTCCACGCCGGTGCGGAGATCCTTGATGCGCGACTGGTCGAGCACGTAGGACCGGATCTGGTGGCCCCAGCCGATGTCGGTCTTGGAGTCTTCCAATTTATCCTGCTCGGCCTGGCGCTTCCTCAGCTCCAGCTCGTAGAGGCGCGACTTCAGCATCGCCATCGCCTCGGCGCGGTTGCGGTGCTGCGAGCGGTCGTTCTGGCACTGCACGACGATGTTGGTCGGCAGGTGCGTGATCCGCACGGCGGAGTCCGTCTTGTTGATGTGCTGTCCGCCCGCGCCCGAGGCCCGGTAGGTGTCGATGCGGAGATCCGCTGGGTTGATCTCCACCTCGATCGACTCGTCGACCTCGGGATAGACGAAGACGCTGGCGAACGAGGTGTGGCGGCGCGCGTTCGAGTCGAACGGGGACTTCCTGACCAGCCGGTGCACGCCGGTTTCCGTCCTCAGCGTGCCGTAGGCGTATTCGCCGGAGACCTTCAACGTCGCGCCCTTGATGCCCGCGACCTCGCCGTCGGACTGCTCGAGGATCTCGATGTTGAAACCGCGCTTCTCGCAGAAGCGCAGGTACATGCGCTCGAGCATCGAGGCCCAGTCCTGCGCCTCCGTGCCGCCCGAGCCCGCCTGGATGTCGACGAAACAGCTTGCCGGGTCCATGGGGTTGTTGAACATGCGCTGGAATTCCATACGCGATACGTTCTTCTCGATGCCCTTTACGTCCGATTCGACGCTGACGAGGGTCTCGTCGTCGTTCTCCTCCCTGGACATGTCGAAGAGCTCGCGCGAGTCCGCCACGCCCGAGGCGATTTTCGTCAGGCTGTCGACGATCGCGTCGAGGGTCTTCTTTTCGCGGCCCAGCTCCTGGGCGCGCTTCTGGTCGTTCCAGACCGCGGGGTCCTCGAGCTGGCGGGCGACTTCTTCCAGGCGTTGTTGCTTGGCATCGAAGTCAAAGATACCTCCGCAGCTCGGCCGAACGAGCTTCGAGGTCGGAAAGGAGGGATGCGAGCTGGTTGATGCGTTCGGCTTCCATGGTGCTCTTGTCTTGTGTCTGGCGGGGAGGGGCGGATTATACAGGTGGGGTGGATGGGAGCTAAGAAGTTGATTTTTGGAAGGGATTGGCAAGATTCAGGAAGGAACTTCGCGGGCGTGCATCCAATGCCAATGTTTTGCCTATTTAAGAAATTTGTGATTAAGTCAACTTTGCTTGGCCTCTATTCGAGGATGTAAGCCTGCTTCATAGTCAAACCGACCAAATGACCATTGTCGAGCGTGCAGATGAGCAAACCCACGCGTACCGAAGAGCCGTATTCGCATGTTTGCCCGAATTGCAGATCTCCAGTCACCTTGGATGCCGCCGGGTGTGCGAACTGCGGGGCGAGTTTCGGGCAATCGGGAGGTTGGAGTCCGATCCCAAGCGGCCCTGAGCAGGAAAGTCCGCCGGCAGTGTTCTACCCATCCTTGGTTGCCGCCGGACTTGCGCTCTTGGTTGGGACCTTTTTGCCGGTTGGCTCATATGTCGCCGGAACTCTGCTTGGCGGCATGCACGGCCCTCACTTTCGGCTGCATCCACCGGCTGTGTACTTGGCGCTCGCCTATGTTCTTACGTACTTGCCCTATTTCATTCTGGCCAGTTATCTGCTGCATCGCAACGGCGTGGTCCGACGAGTTCCTTCGCGGTACCGAAGTGGCGGCTTGTTCGGGCTGGGCGCAGCGGTGATTCTTCTTTATTGCACAGCGCGAGTCCTGGCGTCGATGATCCCCGGCGGAGGTGCCGGCTTCTTTGTCATATCGCTTTCGCCCTATTTTGTGTGGCCGGCTGTCGCGGTCTTGATAGTGGCGGCCGCGCGATTTTTCATTGGTATCGGCATCGGAAAGAGTAGTGGTCAATCGGAATCGGCTCCTTGACGACATCCGTCATTGACGTATACTTCTTGCATGTTCAGCTTCATTGAAACGAAGCTGTTCTCCCGGCTCCGTGCGGATTACCTGACGGACGACGAATACGCCTTGCTGCAGCGCGCCCTGATCGAGATTCCGGAACAAGGCGCGCTCGTTCCGGGTTCCGGCGGCGTGCGCAAGATGCGGTGGTCACAGCCGGGGCGAGGCAAGCGGGGCGGGATACGAGTGATCTACTATGCCAAGACCCGGGAAGGGGTCATCTGGATGTTGACGATCTACGCGAAGAACGAAGAGGAAAGCATCCCTGCCCACATCCTTCGCAGGATCAAGGAGGAAATCGATGGCTAAAGCCAGGCGCAACATCGGCGAGGAGATCCTCGAAGGCATCGGCGAAATCAAGCGCGGCGAGCACGGCCGCGTAATCAACGTCCCGTCCGTGGCTTCGGTTCGCGAAAAGACCGGCCTGTCGCAATCGCGCTTCGCTGAGCTCCTCGGCGTGTCGGTGCGAACGCTGCAGGAATGGGAGCAGGGCCGGCGGGCGCCGTCCGGCGCGGCCCGCACGCTATTGCTGATTGCGCAGAGGAACCCGGGAGCGTTGCTCGAAGTGGCCTAACCGGCGAACATAAAGGGGCAAGGAAAAATATGAGCAACAGCGGCCTGATCCTCGGCGTGGACCTCGACGGCGTGTGTTCGGACTTCTATGGCCGCATGCGCGAGATCGCGGCGGAGTGGTTCGAACGGCCGGTGGGGGAACTCCCCGCCGAGGTCTCCTACGGCCTGGCGGAGTGGGGCGTGACGGACCGCGAGCAGTACGAGAGCCTGCACCGCTTCGCGGTCACGCAGCGCAACCTCTTCAAGACTTCGCCGATGATTCCCGGCGCTCGGCGGACGCTGCGGCAACTGTCCGACGAGGGGGTGAGGGTGCGGATCATCACGCACCGCCTGTTCATCCACTATTTCCACAACACGGCAGTGAGCCAGACGATCGACTGGCTGGACGAGCACGGGATTCCCTACTGGGACCTGTGCTTCATGAAGGCCAAGGAACAGGTCGGCGCCGACATCTACATCGACGACGCGACCGAGAACATCGAGACGCTGCGGGGCAAGGGCCTGTTCACGATCTGCTTCGCGAACAGCACGAACAAGGGCATCGCCACGCCGCGGGCGGAGAACTGGGAGCAGGTCTACGAAATCGTGAACGACCGCCGCGACGCGTTCGCGAAGCTGCGCGGGACCGCCTGACCGCGCCCATGGGCCTCGCCCTCGCCCAGGCGGTCTCCGCAGAGGACATCGGGACGATCCGCGCGCTGTTCCGCGAGTACCAGCAGTCCCTGGGCGTAAACCTGTGCTTCCAGGGTTTCGAAGAGGAGCTGGCGGCGCTGCCGGGGGACTATGCGCAGCCGGGCGGCAGGCTGTACCTAGGCCTCGACGGGGGGCAATCCGCCTGCTGCATCGCCCTGCGCAGGCTCGACGCGGCGACGGCCGAAATGAAGCGCCTCTACGTGCGCCCGGCTTTTCGCGGCAAGGGCCATGGACGGGTCCTCGCCCGCAGGGTGATCGACGACGCGAAGGCGGCGGGCGCGGCGCGGATCGTGCTCGACACGCTCCCAGACATGAGGAGCGCGCAGGCGATGTACGAAGCGTTCGGCTTCCGCGACATCCCGCCCTACACGCACAACCCGGTGCCTGGGGCGAGGTTCATGGGGCTGGACCTCGGGACGGCCTGAACCGGGCGGGTTGGGCCATACTCGGGGCCAACCCCAACAGGACCCCGCCGCCCATGGACACCCGCATCCGAGACCTGCTGGGCCAGATCAACACGCTGGAAGACGAGCTGCGTGCGGCGCTGCACGAGCGCGAGACGCGGATCGAATTCAAGCTGCGCGGCAAGCGCATCGAGTGGGAGCAGGGCATCCGCGAGGCGCACCTTAAGCTGAAGCGCGGCTTCTACCGCTGGCTGACGACCGACCGGCCACAGAACCTGCTGACCGGGCCCGTCATCTACGGCATGGCGATCCCGATCGCGATCTTCGACCTGCTGGTCACTTTCTACCAGCTGAGCTGCTTCCCGGTCTACGGCATTGCGAAGGTGAGGCGCGGCGACTACATCGTGTTCGATCGGCACCATCTCGGGTACCTCAACTTGATCGAGCGCTTTCACTGCGAGTACTGCGCCTACGCCAACGGGCTGATCGGCTATGCGACCGAGATTTTCGCCCGCACCGAGCAGTACTTCTGCCCGATCAAGCATGCGCGCAAAATCCTGGGCACCCACGGGCACTATGCGCGCTTCCTCGAGTACGGCGACTCCGCGGAGTACCACGCCCGGCTGGAGCAGTTCCGCGTCGCCAGCGGCGGGTCGCCGGAGCGTGGCCCCGGCTAGCGCCCCGGCGGTGCGACCGCGGCGCCCTCTACCCTGTGCCGCTTCAGCGCCGCCGCGACGTACCCGGAGGACTTCATCTCCTCGATGAACGCGGAGAGGTACTTCGCCCCCGCCTCGCGTTCCCTGAGCGTGCCCATCGCCTGGTTGATCACCATGAAGCGGCCGTCGAGCACGCGCACCCCGGTCACGCGCTTCGCATCCATCTCGAGCTGCTGGCGCACGCCGGCGGCGACTTCGAGCTTTTCGCCGAGGAAGTAATCCACCACGCCGCCTGAAGTCGGCGTGCGGACGATCTGCGCCGCCTTCAGTTCGCGCGTGAGGTAGAGGTCGTACGCGCTGCCCTTGCCCACGGCCACGCGCACGCCGGCCTTGTCGACCTCGCCGTTCGAGCGGATCGGCGAGCCGGTCTTCACCATGTAGGCCCCCTCGATCACGACGTACGGCGGGCTGTAGGCGATGTCCTGCGCGCGCAGCGGGTCGATCGCGACGAAGGCGATATCCCAGCTCTTCGTCTTCGCGGCCTCGACCACGCGGCCGGCGGCCGGGTAGGGGATGAATTCGATCCCCACGCCGAGGCGCTTCGCGAGCTCCCGCGCGAGGTCCACCGACACGCCGCTGACCGCGCCGCTGGTCGCGTTGTAGGCCGCGAGCACGGGGTTCCCGTAGTTGATCGCGGCGCGGATCTTCCCGGAGGGCGCGAGGTCGCGTACGGCGTCCTTAGTCGACACGGCGGGAGTCGAGGCGCAGCCGGCCGCGAGCAGCAGCGTTAAAAGGGCGAGCGTGGTCCTGGTCATGGGTGTCCTTGGTCATCGGCGGTGGGTGGAGGCTATTTTCCCGCGGGCGCCGCGCTGAAGGGCGCACGCGCGCCGCCGGCCTCGACCGTGCCTTCGATCGCGCCGCCCTTCACGGTGCCCGAGAACTGCAGCGGCTTGCCGCGCTCGACCGGCAGCGAGAACGAGATCTTCTCGCCGACGAGCTTCGCGTTCTCGACCGGGACCTCGCGGCCCCCGACCTTCGCCATGCCGCCGATCTTCTGCATCTGCTGCGTCAGCTCGAAGCTGATCGGCTGCTTCGACACGGGTGCAGGGACTTTCACGGCCCACGCGCCGCCGACTTTCGCCGGCACGACATAAAGGTAGATGATCGTCGTGGTCACGCCGCTGATCTTGATCTTGTCCTGCAGGTCGAAGACCTTGGTTTCCTCGGGAATCCAGCCCGACAGGCCGTAGTCGTGGGACAGGATCCGCGTGCCGGGCTTCAGCTCCGCCTGCAGCTTGTCGGAAAGCATGTTCACCGTGTTGGGCAGCAGGTACATCGTGAGCACCGTGGCCTGCGAGATGTCGGTCTTGAACAGGTCCTGTTTCAGGAATTTCACGCGGTCGGCCAGGCCTTCGTTCTTCGCCGCCTCGTTGGACAGCACCACGAGATTGTCCTGGATCTCCACGCCGAACCCGCGCGCGCCGTAGACCTTGGCGGCGGTCAGCACGATCCTGCCGTCGCCCGAGCCGAGGTCGATCACGAAGTCGGCGGGCCCGATGCCGGCGATCTTCAGCATGTCGGCCACCACGCTTTGCGGCGAAGGCACGTACGGCCCGGCGTTGATCTGCTGCGCGACCGCGGCGGCCATGAAGAGCCAGCCGGAGAGGACGCAGGCGAGGCGCGCGACGAAGGCGGGGGCGATCTGGTGGGACAGTTGCAGGACCATGTGGGGGAGGCTCGGGACGGGGTGGCGAAAGGGGATCAGGGGGCGGGTTCGGCGTGCTCGACGTTGACCTGCACGCTTTTCAGCCCGTTGTACTCGTTGATGGAGAGGCGGTAGGCGGCGCGGATCCTGGGGGGCAGCGATTCGAGGGCGTTGAAGCGGATCGCCTCGATGCCGCGCCCGTCCCGGACGAGCCGCAGCTTGGTGTGCTTGCCGCCGACCACGCGCTGCGAAACGACGTCGAATGTATCGCAGAACACCGGCTGGGGAAAGCCTTGGCCCCAGATCTGCGCCTCCATCATCTGCGCGACTTCCAGCGTGAAATATGCGATGTCGAGTTCGCCGTCGGTCTCCACCGTGCGTTGCAGCGCCGCGGGGGCGATCATCTCCCCGGCGGCCGCCTCGAAGGCGGTGGTGAAGCGCGCGAGGTCCGCCTCGCGAATCGTCAGGCCCGCCGCCTGCGAGTGGCCGCCGAAGCGCAGGATCAGGCCCGCCTCGCGCTTCGACACGAGGTCGAGGCAGTCGCGCAGGTGCAGGCCGGAGATCGAGCGGCCGGAGCCCCGCAGCATTCCCGCGATGCCGCCCTCGGTCGCTTTCGCGAACGCGATCACCGGGCGATGCAATTTGTCCTTGATGCGCGAGGCGAGGATCCCGACCACGCCCTGGTGCCAGGCCTCGTGGTAGAGCGTGACGCCGGCGCCCGGCGTGTCCGGCAGTTCCGTCACGGCGGCCAGCGCCTCCTCGAGCATGCCGCCTTCGATCGTCCGCCTTTCCTTGTTCAATTGGTCCAGCTGCTGCGCGCAGTTGGCCGCACGCCCGGCGTCGTCGGTGACAAGGCACTCGATGCCGAGGCCCATGTCGGAGAGCCGCCCGGCGGCGTTGAGGCGCGGGCCCATGATGAAGCCGAAGTCGAACGCGTTCGCCTGGCGCGGGTCGCGGCCGCCGATGCGCATCAGCGCATTGAGCCCGGCCTTGCCCCTGCCTTCGCGCAGGCGCTTCAGGCCATGGCCGACGAGGATGCGGTTGTTGGCGTCCAGCCCGACCACGTCGGCCACCGTGCCGAGCGCGACGAGGTCGGTGAGGGCGGAAAGGTTGGGTTCTTCCGTGTTCTTGAATGCGCCGCGCCTGCGCAACTCGGCGCGCAGCGCGAGCATCACGTAGAACATCACGCCGACGCCTGCGATGCTCTTGCTCGGGAACGCGCAGCCCGGCTGGTTCGGGTTCACGATGCAGGCCGCGGCGGGCAGCTCCGCGCCGGGCAGGTGGTGGTCGGTGATCAGCGTCGCAATGCCGAGCGCGTTGGCGCGCGCCACGCCCTCGACGCTCGCGATGCCGTTGTCCACCGTGACGATCAGGTCCGGCGACATCTTCGCCGCGAGTTCGACGAGCTCCGGCGATAGCCCGTAGCCGAGCTCGAAGCGGTTGGGTACGAGGTACTCCACCTTGGCGCCGAAGGCCCGCAGTGCGCGGATGCCCACCGCGCAGGCGGTGGCGCCGTCGCAGTCGTAGTCCGCGACGATAAGGATCCTGCGGCCCGCGTCGATCGTGTCGGCAAGCAGTTTGGCCGCGTCGCCCGCGTGCAGCAGCAGGTTCGGCGCGAGCAGGCGCGCGGGGTCGGTTTCCAGTTCGGCGACCGAGCGGATCCTGCGGGCGGCGTACACGCGCGCGAGCACCGGGTGCATGCCCGAGCGGACGAGGGCGAGGCGGTCGTGCTCGGCGTAGGGGCGGGTGAGGATGGTCATCCTATAAAGCCGATCCGGCGCTTGATCGGCTCGGGCGCAGGCTCGAGCAACGGGAGCAGTTTGCGATAGACATCGCGCAAGGCGGAATCGTGTTCGAGGAGCGTGCCGTCTATTTCGGCGAGCCGCTTGAGTATCACGGAGTTGGTCGCGATCTGCTCGCGCATGCGAACGAATGCGCGGATCACGTACACGCTCATTTGAATAGCGTGATCGCTGCGCAGTATGGAAGCAGCCATCAAGGCGCCATGCTCGGTAAAGGCCCAGGGCGGCGTGCGCCGTCCTCCCCAGGATTGCGGTGCGGGCTTGGGCGGCTTCGGAGTCGCAGTTTGCGACCTCGGGCTTTTTTCCCCCGGACTTTCTACGTCCTGTGATCTTGATATCGCAAGCTGCGATCTCAAGTTGGAGAACTCCATCGAGGTGAGGCGGAATACGAAATCGTCTGGAAACCTGCGCTTGCTTCGCTTGAAGGCTTCGTTAAAGCGAAAAGTGGTTACACCGTACAAGCGCGCGAGATCGGAATCGAGCATTACACGGCGCCCACGGATACGCAGGATCAAGGGCTCGACCGATTCGGTTGAGAGGGGTGTCCTTTTTCCAGCCATCAGCGCCGAACGCAGCCTCAATGCGCGCGGTTGACAGAAATCGTGACCGTTCAATGAGATATCAAGCAGCATGCAAATACACCGCGAGCGGCTTCGGCCGCCGCCAGAACTTGCGCAGGTCCTGGCGTACCGCCTCGAACGCGCGCAACTCGCCGCCGTCAGGCACCAGCACGGTGAGCATGCCGATGCGCCCCGACTTGAGGGATTCGACCAGCGGCGCAAACCAGTCCTTCTCCAAGGCCTCGATCCGCGACTGCCAGCCCTCGAAGTCGCCGAGGGCGAGCGGCAGGCGCAGGCTATCGAGGACGAGCAGTTGCCTGCCGTCCTCTGGCAAGCGCTCGAGCCAGGCAGAGGCATTCGCGGGCAGCGGACGATGCCTGAGCCCCGCAGCCGCCGCGAGCCCCAGCGCCAGCGCATCGTCGGCGGTGACCGACTGGAACGGCGCTGCGAGGTCCGCCGGCATCGGCCCCGCGCCCCACAGCCACACGCTGTTGACGGCCGGCTCGCCGCGCGCTTCCCGCGCCTCGTTCACCGGGTGCTCGTGCAACAGCATCTGGATTTCGTTCAGCCGCCCGTGCCAGCGCATGGCGCCTTCTCCCGAAGGCAGGTGGCGATTGATGTCGTGGCCCGCGACTTCCGCCGGGGTCTTCGTGCGCAGGCCATCCGCGGCACCACCGTCGATCCGTACGCACCAGCGCTCGCCGCCGATCGGGAAGAACGTGAGCTCGCGCGAAAAATGCGCGTTGAGCGTTTCGCACAGGGCTTGCGCTTCCGCGGCCTGCACGCCGAATGCCGAGGCCGGCACCAGCACGAGTTCGTCGCGGTTGAGCTTCAGGTGGGCGGGGTCGGCGCGCATCCAGGCCGCGTCGCCCGCCGCACCGCCCGACGCCGCGAACGTCAGCGCGCCGGCGGGGATCTCTTCATCGCCGTCGCCTTCGAAGGCCTCCATGAGCCAGGACTCGAGCGACGCCGAAGCATCGGACGTTCGCCGCCCGCGAGCGAGCAGCAACTCCAGCGCGGGCAGGCGCAGCCCGGCGAGGGCCGCCGCCGCGTCCGCGCCCGCAGGCAGCAGCCCGGGGACGATCAGCTCGCAGTGCACAGCGGGTCCGGCTCGAACGCAGCGTCCCCGCGCTGCCGGAATGGCGGCAGCTCGACGACCTTCATCCTGGATCTGCCGTTCACGTACTTGACGAGGATCTTGTACTGGTCGACGTCGAAGCGCCCGCGCGGCGGGCTCTCCAGGAGCGCGGCGAGCTCGTCTTCGGTGCGCGCGGTGCCGAAGTAGCACCAGTTGCTGACGACATGGATGTCGGTCGCGTCGCGTTCAGGGTCCTTTTCCACCAGGCCGATCGGGCCGCGGTAGGGCCAGGCCAGCACTTTGAGGCGGGCGAGCGCG
This sequence comes from Burkholderiales bacterium, assembly GCA_965279075.1. Taxonomy (GTDB): domain Bacteria; phylum Pseudomonadota; class Gammaproteobacteria; order Burkholderiales; family SG8-39; genus SZAS-79. The sequence continues at coordinate 977,605 of CBDIHI010000012.1, forward strand.
GCGGCGACGCGGGCATGGTGCGCGAGCACCGGTTCCTTGCCGGCGCACAGTCCAGCGCACTTGCCGACCTGGTGGCGGAAGCACGCGCGGTTGGGCTGCGTCGCGCGCTGCGATTTCTCGTACCCGAGCGTCTGCAGGCACAGGCCGTGCTCGTCGGCGAGCTCGCGCAGGGCATCGACCGCGGCGCGCTTGGTGCGGAACAGCCCGTGCATGAAAGGCAGGCTGCCGCTTTCGATCTCCTCGCCGCCGGCGAGCCGCAGCGCATGGGCCGGATCGCGGTGGGGTTCGAACACGAAGGTGGACAGCCCGCTCACGCGCCGCAGCTGGCGGTTGAACACCGGCAACAGCGTCTTGACGAGTTCGGCTTCCTTCAGCAGCGCGCCGAGCTCGCCGCAGGTGCGGATCGTCTCGATGGTGCGGACTTCGCGCGCCATCTGCGCCTCGCGGGACGACCGCACGTCGTCGGCGAAGTGCGAAAGGATGCGTGTGCGAAGCCCTATGCTCTTGCCCACGTACAACGGCGCGCCGGCCTCGCCATAAAAGAGGTATACGCCGGGCAGGTCGGGGATCGCGTCGATGACCGCGCGGTCGATCGCGGGCGGCAGCGTGGCCTGTTTCGCGATCGTCTTCGCCGCTTCGGCCACCGCGTCGGCCCCGCACTCGCGCGTGGCTGCGCCGAGGAATTCCCACAGTACCTGCGCGTCGCCCAGCGCGCGGTGGCGGACCTCGCACACGATGCCGTGCCGGCTCATCACCGAATCGAGGTTGTGGCGCGCGTGCCCGGGAAACAGCTTGCGGGACAGCCGCACGGTGCAGAGCGTGCGCGCGTTGTAGCGCAGGCCGAGCCGTTCGAACGCCTGCTTGAGGAACCCGTAGTCGAAGCGGGCATTGTGCGCGACCACGATGCGTCCCTCGAGCCGCTCGTAGAGACCGGCGGCGAGCTCGGCGAAGGAGGGCGCATCGGCGACCATCGCGTTGGTGATGCCGGTCAGCGCCTGGATCGCGGGTGGGATGGAGGTGCCCGGGTTGACCAGCGTGTTCCACTCGGCGCGGACCTCGCCCTCCTCGACCTCGATCACCGCGATCTCGGTGATGCGGTCGTGGACCGGGTGCGCGCCCGTCGTCTCGAGGTCGACGATCGCGAGGGGTGACCCGAGGATTGCGCCTTGCAGCCTCACCGCTACTCGATCTTGACCCTGGCCGCCTTGATGACCTGGGCCCAGCGGGCCGTGTCGGCCAGGATGCGGGCGGTGAACTGCTCCTGCGTGCCGCCCGCCGCTTCGGCGCCCACGGAAGCGAACTTCTCCAGCAGGTCGGGGGCCTGCAGCAGCGCGGCGACGTCGTCGTGCACCCTGGCGACGATCTCCTTCGGGGTCCCGGCGGGGGCGAACATGCCGAACCACGTGTAGCGGTCGAACGCGGGCATGCCGGCCTCCGAGAACGTCGGGACGTCCGGCAGCAGCGGCGAGCGCCCCTTCGCGTTGATCGCGAGCGGCCGGGCGCGGCCCGAGCGGATGTTGGGCATCACGCTGGCCAGGCTGTCGAACATCATCGAAATCTGCCCGCTGGCGAGGTCGGGCGTGGCCAGCGCCGTGCCCTTGTAGGGGATGTGCTGCATGTCCACGCCGGCGATCATCTTGAACAGCTCGGCGTTGAGGTGGACGATCGTGCCGTTGCCGCTGGAGGCGAAATTGAGCTGGCCGGGCCTGGATCTCGCCAGCGCGACGAGTTCCCTGATGTTCTTCGCGGGCAGCGCGGGGCTGACCACGAGGACGTTGGGCACGTCCGCGACATGGATGATCGCCGCGAAATCCCTGATCGGGTCGTAGGGGGTCTTCGTCAGCGTGGGGTTGATCGAATGCGTGCTGCTGGTCGCCATCAGCAGCGCGTAGCCGTCGGCCGGGGCCTTCGCCACCAGGTCCGAGCCGATCGCGCCGCCCGCGCCGGGACGGTTCTCGATGACAACCGACTGGCCCCAGCGCTCGCCCAGCTTCTGGCCGATGAAGCGCGTGACCACGTCGGTCGCCCCCGCGGGCGGGAAGGGCACGATGATCTTGACCGCCTTGTTGGGGTAGGGCTGGGCCGGGGCTTGGAAGGCGGCGAGCGCGACAAATGCGGCGGCGAACAGGCGAACGATGGTCATGGGGGCAAACCCGGCGGGGGGTGGATAAATGTCCAGTGCCGACTATACCGCGAGCGACCCCAGCTGGACAACGCCGAACGCGAGGATGGACACGCCTGCGACCACGTTGATCGCGCGCAGCAGGCGCGGCCCGGCGCGCTTCCTGAGCCACCCCGCGCCCAGCGCGAGCGCCACCCACCACGCCGCCGAGCCGATCACCACGCCGAGCACGACCAGCGCGGCTTCGGCGTAGCTGGCGCTCGAGGCGAGGCCGAGGCCGGCGAAGATCGCGACGAAAGCGAGGATCGTGGCCGGGTTGGTCAACGTCAGCGCGAGTGTTGAGGTGTAGGCCGCCGCGAGGCTGCCGGCGGGCACATCCGCCGGCCGGTCGCCCGGATGCGACATCAGGGTCTTCGTGCCGAGCCAGCAGAGGAATGCGCCGCCGATCGCCGACAGCCAGAATTTCTGCGCGAGCAGGAACCCGGAGACGGCGGTCAGGCCGAAAGCGGCAACGCAGCCGTAGATCGCGTCCGCCGTAGCTACTCCCATTCCCGAGATGAAGCCGAATAGCCGACCGTGGGCGAGCGTCCGGCGAAAGCAAAGAACCCACATGGGTCCGACGGTGGCAGCGAGCAAGAATCCGAAGGCGAGACCCTTGAAAAATGCGATTGTCATGCGCTAACGATCCAGCCTTCAACTGGGTCAATTCCTTTAGGAAGTCCGAAGCCCGTCAAACGACGCTCGTAGGCCCAGACCGCCTGAACCGCACAAAATGCTGCGTCTAGCCAGTCGCCGGAAGGGCGGAGTAGATGCTCACGAACGTCATTGTCGAATCGCATCGGCTTCGGAATCCAACCGCAAGCTTCGCCAATGGGGGACTCTAGCAATGCGATGAGGCGTCCGCGTGCGGCAATTCTCTTTGCCGATGTCGCCGTAGAGTCATTCTTGTATAGACGTTCCCCTAGACGCATTGCTAGAAGTCCTGGATATGCTTCAAGAGCAATCTTTCCGCTGTTCGTCTCACGCAGTTGCGGGATGCAGATGTCGCTGTTATGCAGGCGCCAGGCGCCTTCATAGAACATTAGTCCGACGGGCGGATTCGTCCGAGTCTTCAACGGGCTATGAGACTTGGACTTGAGATCCGTCTTGCGATGCTTGTCTTCAGTAACGTGAGCGGCGAGGAACGCGGCCATTGCATTCGCAGAAAATAATTCCTTTCCACGCTTTGGAATGTTCGAAACGAGATCGGACCACGTATGGCCGTATCCGGACTTCTGAACGAAACTGCGGGGGAGGCCAAAGGGAAAGTCGAACCCCGCAATCCATGGTCCCGGGCAACCTAACCAGTACTCAAATGCGGGCCAGTCGCGAAATTCTTCGAAATGCGTCAATCGAATCTCGTTAGAGAGATAGACACAACTCGCAAGGACTATCGGCTTGTCCCGCTTTGGGGCACTGGTGAAATCGATTCCGAAAATATAAGGTGCGGCCACTCTCAGTAGTCTCCGCGTTCCAGCAGAGTCGTAACGCGCGGATAACCATGGTCCCTGAGAGATTGAAGGTACGTCGTAAGAGGTGTTAGGTCCTTCGAAAGGGAGAAATGCATATCGAGTTCAGCCTGCCGGAACTGACGGGAGAAATTGCGCATTCTCAAGGCAAATACCCGCTCGAAAAGTAGCTCCCGCAGGAGTTTGTCCGCTTTCCTTGCTCCGAGCACGAACCAACGCGCTTCTGAAATTCGGGTGCGGGTGCTCTTGTAGGCGGGATGACCTTCTTGCTCGAGCATTTCTACGATGCGGTCTTCAATATCCCGCTTCTTTGGAATCTTCTTGCTCACCGACACTCGCGAGACAAAGTCCTGCAAATCTTCTGGCACCTCTGCGCCTATCGACTCGGCCTTCAGGTCCGGGACGCTGACGATCACGAAGATATAGGGAAGTTCGTCCGAGTGTTGCTTCTGCAGCGCGCCGTGAATTTTGTAGGTGGCCAGTGCGAAGCAATCCTCTGGCTCTAGATTGACCATCTCGGGCGCTCGTCGAAACAGGGAACCATGAAATTTTATGTTCACGCGATACACTGGACGCCCCCTTCCGTTGTAGAGGCGGTAGTCGGTATCCGAGCGGCTTTCGCGCAAGTCACGGAGTTCGAGCTCTGTCGTGTGCATGTGCTCTTTGTAAAGATTCTCGAATACAACCTCCGCGCATCTTCCAACTATTAGGTTGCCAAGTATCTGTCTCGCGGCTTTTCGTCCTTCCTCATCGGGGGCGACGGGGCCAAATAAAGCGCCCAATACGTTCTTCGTTGAATGAAACGCACGAAGATGTGACGCTGTTGTGCCCACCTGCCTGGCTGCTTCAGGGGCATTTTCTCCTGCCCCGAGGAGTAGGGATCCTTGGAGGAGGTTAAATGGCTTAGGCCAAGGGCTCGAGGGGTAAAGACGTTTGAGAATTCCGACGAGTTCCTTTTTTGTCACTGCCGTCTCCCTTTGCCGAGAATCTAAGTTCGCTTGATCTCACATACTCTTCGTTGATTTCCGAAGAAATCCATTTTCGTCCCAACGATTCCGCAACATATCCCGTAGTGTTGCTTCCGGCAAATGGATCTACAACCAAATCTCCCGGGTTCGTGCACAAATTGATAAAGAATTCCGGGAGCGCAGCTGGAAATCGTGCGGGATGAACCTTGAGCCCGGCTTCACGGCAAGCTTTGAAGTACTCTGAATTGCTCTCGTTATTTCCTCGTTCGACCACGTTCGAAGGGATGGCGCCTCCGCGATCTGCTTGAAACTTGTTCGTGATGTTGTGTCCGGATGGGCGTACTTTGGCTTTGTAGCCCCGTTTAATGAGTCTTTCCATGTCAGGGCTATAGGGAACGAGCACATTTCGATTGTCGGCCTTCGGCCATGCGGTCTTGGAGAGCCACCATACATACTCGATTGAATCTTTGACACGCTGTCTGCGTACCGTGACCCATTCAGCGGGTGCCGGCAGTTTTGCCGGGTTGTACCAAAAACACTCTTGGGCAAGGTGAAAGCCCGCCTCTTCCACCAGCGCGATCAAGAGTTTGAAATGGTAGAGAGAACGGGTCGGAGTGCCACGGTTGTAACTCCCTCCAATGTTCAGTACAAAGCTTCCTTCAGGCTTTAGCGCCCGATGGATCTCCTTGGCAAAGGGAAGGAACCAATCCACGTAGTCTCCCTTCTCGACGTTCCCATACTCCTTCTTAAAATGCAGTGCGTAGGGGGGGGAGGTCATAACCAGGTCCACACTTGATTCATCCAGTCCGCCGAGGACTAACTTTGAATCCAAAGCATAGGAGCTTCCAAGCTTGGTCCGATATATGGGGCTGCCTGGAATATTCGGCTCTCGAGCAGTGAGCTTTCGTGCTCTAGTCGAGCGCTGGTACGAAACCGGAGTTTTGCGCTTCTTGCCCGCCTTAACCATTAGCGGGGCCCCTGCTTTGGGCGATCTATCGTTTCCACATGCTCCGCGACATATTTCTCCGTGGCTTCCCGTACGACCCACGCGATGGAGACTTTCTTTTCAGCCGCAAGCTTTAGCAGGTCGTCATAGACACTAGGCGGAAAACTTACTGACGCTCGGGTGGTCTTTGGGGTGTGTTTTGCCGTCGACTTTCGTGCCATGTCGGTGCCTCCATGGGGTATGCACCACTTTACACCACTTTGATGCAGTTAAAGTTTTCTAAACTTAACTCGCAGCAGCCCCGGTTCTTCCACCCGGAATTTTGTAACGCGGGAAAGCCCAATACTGACAACTTTTGAGAAAGGTCCGCGCCAGGAGCCGATTTCAGGCCGTATTGTTGCCATTCATCGTTACGGCGATTAGCGCCTCGGCCGAAAGGTCGTGGATCCGCCCGAACCCGGCGACGAAGCGCGCGTCGCGCGGGACGATCCTGAAGAACTGGAAGTCCGCCAGCTCGAAATTGATCGCCGAATCGGGAAACCGCGCCAGCCACTGCCCCTTGAGCACGCCGGCTTCGGGCGTGCCGTTGGCGAGCGGCAGCGCCTCGCCACGCACGCTGACGCGCTCCAGCACCTGCGGGTTGCGCGCCCCGTCGTCGGTCGCGGCGATCGACAGCGACACGCGCGCGTCCGCCAACATGTCCTGCGTGTGCCAGGCGAGCCGGCTCACGTGCACGTGGAAGGCGGACAGGTCCGCCGCGGCCGTGTAGAGGACCATCGAGACGAGCGGGGCGCCCTGCCGAAGGGTGCCCAGCGCCGCGACGCGCTGGCTGCGGATGAGGCTTGAAAGGAGGGCTTGGGATCCGGTGTCCATGAGCGCGATTGTAGTATCCTCGCGCGGTCTTCCGGGGGCGAACGCCCCGGCTCTCCTGGGAACGCCTTGCGCTACGAATTGCTGGTCGGCCTGCGCTACACCCGCGCCAAGCGCCGCAACCACTTCATCTCCTTCATCTCGCTGATCTCGATGGCGGGCATCGGCCTGGGCGTGGCGGCGCTGATCGTCGTGCTGTCGGTGATGAACGGCTTTCAGAAGGAGCTGCGCACGCGCATCCTCGGCGTGGCCTCGCACGTGCAGCTCTCCGGCGCCAACAACAAGCTGGCCGACTGGCAGGCGGTGTCGAAGATTGCAGCGGCCCACCCGCGCGTCACCGGCACCGCCCCTTTCGTGAACGCGCAGGGGCTGCTGTCCTTCGGCCAGGCGGTGCGCGGCTCCGTGGTGCGCGGCGTGATTCCGGACCTCGAGGACAAGGTCGCGGACATCGGCTCGCACATGAAGGCCGGCCGGCTCGATGCGTTGCGACCCGGCGAGTTCGGCATCGTGCTGGGCGCGGAACTCGCGCGGGCCCTAGGCGTGCTGAACGGGGAGAAGCTCGTGCTGATCGCGCCGCAGGGGCAGGTGACCCCCGCGGGGGTGATCCCGCGGCTCAAGCAGTTCACGGTGGTGGGCATCTTCGAGGTCGGCATGTTCGAGTACGACTCCGGCCTCGCGCTGATCCACCTGGAGGACGCGCAGCGCCTGTTCCAGATGGGGGACACGGTGTCGGGCGTGCGCCTGAAACTCGACGACCTGTACGCGGCCCGCACGGTCGCGCGCGAGGTCATGGTGAAGTTCGACAGCAACGTCTACGCCACCGACTGGACCCGCAGCCACGCGAATTTCTTCCGCGCGGTGGAGATCGAGAAGCGCGTGATGTTCATCATCCTGTTGCTGATCGTGGCGGTGGCGGCGTTCAACATCGTCTCCACGCTCGTGATGGCGGTGACCGACAAGCAGGCCGACATCGCGATCCTGAGGACGCTCGGCGCGTCGCCCGGCGGGATCCTGCAGATCTTCGTCGTGCAGGGGGTGCTGATCGGCGTGATCGGCACGCTGGTCGGCGGGCTCGGGGGGGTGCTGCTCGCGTTCAACATCGACGTGGTCGTGCCGGCGCTGGAACGCCTCTTCAGCGTGCAGTTCCTGTCGAAGGACGTCTACTACATCAGCGACCTGCCCTCCGACGTCCAGTGGGCGGACGTGATCGTGATCTGCACGGTGTCGCTCGTGATCTCGCTGGTCGCGACGCTCTACCCCAGCTGGCGCGCCTCGCGCGTGAACCCGGCGGAGGCGCTGCGCTATGAGTGACGCGGTGCTGGCCTGCGAAGGACTTTCGAAAACCTATGCTTCGGGCCCGCTGAACGTGACCGTGCTCTCCGGTGTCGACCTGGAGGTCCGGGCGGGCGAGCGCATCGCGATCATCGGCAAGTCCGGCTCGGGCAAGAGCACGCTGCTGCACCTGCTCGGCGGCCTCGACGCGCCTTCGTCCGGCACCGTGCGCGTGCAGGGCCGGGACCTTTCCGCCCTGGGCGAGGCCGAACGCGGCCACTTCAGGAACGCGACGCTCGGCTTCGTCTACCAGTTCCATCACCTGCTGATGGAGTTCACCGCGCTCGAGAACGTCGCCATGCCGCTGCTGATCCGCCGGATGGAGCGCGGCGCGGCGCTGGCGCGGGCGCGCGAGGTGCTGGAGGAGGTGGGCCTCGGGTCTCGCACCGCGCACCTGCCGGGAGAACTCTCGGGCGGCGAGCGCCAGCGGGCCGCTTTCGCGCGGGCCCTCGTCACGCGCCCGGCCTGCGTTCTCGCCGACGAGCCCACCGGCAACCTCGACACCGCGACTTCGGACGCGGTGTTCGATACCATGGTGAAGCTGTCCGAATCCAACGGCACGGCCTTCGTGATCGTCACGCACGACCTCGCCCTCGCGGCCAAGGCGATGCGGGTACTGCGGCTGGAAGGCGGCCGGCTGCAGCCTGAAGAAAAGGAGGGGGGGTAGTGGAGTTCCTTTCGGTCCTGGTGTTCCTGTTGTTGTGCTCGGTGGTGCTGGGCTGGCTTGCGCGCCGCGCGCGGCTGCCGTACCCGATCGCACTGGTCATCGGCGGCGGCGCCGTGGGGTTCGTTCCGGGCCTGCCGCCGCTCGAGTTCGACCCGCAGCTGCTGCTCGTGATCGTGCTGCCCCCGATCCTCTACCAGGCCGCGCTGCTCACCTCGTGGCGTGATTTCAAGGCCAACCTGCGGCCGATCGGCATGCTCGCGATCGGCCTGGTGATCGTCACCACGCTCGCGGTGGGCGCGACGCTCAAGTTCCTCGTCCCGGAGCTGCCCTGGGCCGCGGCGTTCGCGTTCGGCGCGATCGTCTCCCCGCCCGACGCGGTGGCGGCGACGGCGATCCTGTCCTCCATGAACATGCCGCGCCGCATCGTCACGGTGCTGGAGGGGGAGAGCCTGGTCAACGACGCGTCGGGCCTCGTGATCTACAAGTTCGCGGTGGCCGCGGTGCTGACCGGCGCGTTTTCGCTCGCCGACGCGACCGTGCAGTTCGGCGTGGTGGCGCTGGGCGGCGTGGCGATAGGCATGGCCCTGAGCTGGCTCTTCATCCGCGTCCATCCCTACCTGGGCGACCCCTTCATCGAGGTGCTGGTGTCGATGTCGGTGCCCTTCGTCGCCTACATCATCGCCGAGCACGTGCACACCTCCGGCGTCCTCGCGGTGGTGGCGGCCGGGCTGTTCCGCGGGCGCTTCGCGCCCAAGATGGTCTCGGCCGAGATGCGCATCCTCGCGCGCTCGGTCTGGAACATCCTCGTGTTCCTGCTGAACAGCCTGATCTTCATGCTGATCGGCATGCAGCTCTCGCAGATCGTCCCGCGGTTGTCGGCGTATAGCGGACTCGAGCTCGCGGTATGGTCGGTCGCGGTCAGCGGCGTCGCGGTGCTGGTGCGCATCCTGTGGGTCTACCCTGCGTCGTGGCTGCCGCGGATGCTCTCGCGCAGGATCAGGGAGCGCGAGCCTGCGCCCCCCAGCCGGGAGTTGTTCATCGAAAGCTGGTGCGGCATGCGCGGCATCGTCTCGCTCGCCGCGGCGCTGGCGCTGCCGGTGACGGTGCAGAGCGGCGCGCCCTTCCCCCACCGGGACCTGATCGTGTTCCTGACCTTTGCGGTGATCTTCGTGACGCTGGTGGGCCAGGGCCTCACGCTCGCGCCCCTGATCCGCCGGCTGAAGCTGACCTCCGACTCGAGTGTCGCCGAGGAGGAGCGGATCGCGCGCGCCGACATGGGCCGCGCCGCGCTCGCCGCCGTTGCGCGCATCGCCGCCGAGGAACAGGCCTCGCCGCAGGTCGTGGCACGCGTGCATGCCGAGTTCTCCGAGCGCCTGGCGCTGGCGGGCGAGGGGCCGGCCGCGGATGCCGAGGAAGCCGGGCAGGCGCGGCGCATGCGCATCGCCGCGATCCGCGCGGAGCGCGCGGAGCTCATCCGGGTCTGGCAGGAGAACCACATCAGCGACGACGTCATGCATGAGCTCGAGGAGGAGCTCGACTACCAGGAGTCCCGGCTATGAAACTGGCGAAGTATGCGGTTTTCGCCGCGCTGACCTTCTGCGCCGCGCAGGCGGCGGCGCAGGTACCGGCCGGCCGCTCGACGGGGCAGACCCTGTACCTGCCGATCTACTCCCATGTCTGGCACGGCGACCTCGACAGCCGCGGCGAGCCCGCCAAGGCGCTGGTGTCGGTGTCGGTCAGCATCCGCAACACCGATCCGGCGCGCCCGATCCGCGTCTCCTCCGCGCAGTACTACGACACCGATGGCAAGCGCCTGAGGGAGTACGTGGCCGCGCCGCGCACGGTCGCGCCGATGGCCACGTTCGAGCTGTTCATCCCGCGCAGCGACGACACCGGGGGTTCCGGGGCCAATTTCGTCATCGTGTGGAAATCCGATGCGCCGGCGAGCCCGCCGATCGTCGAGGGGTTCCACGCCAACCTGCCGGCGGGACGCTCGATCGCCTTCACCACCACCGCCCGGCCCATCCCGCCGGAGTAGGTCAGCCCGCGACGAGTTTCTCGAGGGCCCCGCGGCCTTCGGGATTGACCATCACCACCAGCGTCGAGCCGGGCCCGATGCGGTGGTCGGCGGACGGGTTGAACTGCCACTCCTCGCCCGCCCTGACCGCCAGCAGGATGTAGTCCGGCGAGGGCCCGATGACTTCGCCGAGCGCACGCCGCTCGAAGTTTTCGGGAATGTGCACCTCCTCGACGCGCAGCCGGTTGTCCGAGCGCAGCATCTCGTCCAGGAAGCTCACGACCGCGGGCCGCACCATGCTCGAGGCGATGCGCATGCCGCCGGTGAAGTCCGGCGAGACGATCGCATCCGCCCCGACGCGCTTGAGCTTGTCGATGTTGCGCACCTCGTGGCAGCGCGCCACCACGCGCAAGGCGGGGTTGAGCTGCTTGGCCGACAGCGTGATCAGCAGGTTCTTGCCGTCGTCGCCGGTGACCGCGAAGAGGCCGGCGGCGCGCTCGATTCCCGCGCGGCGCAGGATGTCGTCGTCCGAGCTGTCGCCGTGCAGCACCAGCGTCTTCGGGTATTTCTCGTGGAAGAACTCGATCGCGGCCTGCGCGTCCTCGACGGCGACGAACGGCCGCTCGGTCACGTGCATCTCGTGGGCGACGTTGGTGCCGACCCGCCCGACGCCGCAGATGATGTAGTGCTGCTTCAACTTGTCGATGCGGTCCTGCATGCGTCGCCTCCTGAGGGCTTCGTTGAGGTCGCCTTCGAGGATGAAGGCGGTGAGCTTGGACGTGGCGTAGGTGACGTTCGCGATGCCGACCGTGGCGATGAACATCAGGAACACGCGCCCGCCGGGACTGTGCGTGAGGTCGATCGTCTCGCCGAAGCCGATGGTCGCCACCGTGATGAAGGTCATGTAGATGCAGTCGAGTGGCGAGGCCTTGTATTCGGAGATGACCCAGAACCCGGTCGAGCCGATCACCAGCACGATCAGGAACAGCAGGAAGGGGTTGCGGAACGCCATGTAGAAGCGGACCGGAAGGCTGGTGGGCTGCAGGCGGGTCACGGGCCTAGGCCTCCTTCCTGCGCGCGGCGCGGGCGCGCCAGGCGAGCACCACGTGCACGCGCCATGCGAGCTGCACGGCGAAGTACCCCGCGGCCGCGAGCGTCAGGGCAAGCGCAACCAGGCCCACGCCCAGCGCCGGCCCGAGCGACAGCGCCCACTCGGCGAACGCCTGGAGCGAGCCGTTCATGTCCAGCCAATTCATCTCGAAGGCCCGGATCTCGGCGGGCCGCCCGTTCGCACCGAGCAGCAGGCTGCCGTAGGCATAGGCGAGCAGGTACAACGGCACGATCGTGAGCGGGTTCGTGTAGAGCGTCACGAGCACCGCAACCGGCAGGTTGACGTGCAGCGGCACCGCGATGAGCGCCGCGGCCAGCATCTGCAGCGGCCCCGGGACCAGGCCCGCGAACAGGCCCACCGCCACGCCGCCCGCGACCGAGTGGCGGTTCAGGTGCCACAGGTTGGGGTGGTGCAGGAAACCGCCGAACGGCCCGAGCCAGCGGTGTGCGCGGATCGATTCGTGGCTGGGCAGGTAACGGCGGAAGAATTTGCGCGGCATCGTCCGGCCGGCGGGCACGCTGACGGCGGGCTTTCATCCCGGTGTCATCCCATGTCCTCCGGCGGCGTTTGTAGGAGTGTCCCGATTTTACGCGGCTCCCCCAATGACCGCAGCGATCATTGCGTTTGCGGCTGGTGTTTGGTGGCTGCAGCAGCAGGCGGTGCTGCCGGGCCTGGCCTCGCCGCCCTTCTGGGCGGTGATCCTCGCGCCCGGCACCGCGCTGGCGTACTTCAGGCCATTGCGCGCCCCTGCCGTTGCCATCGCGGCCTTCCTCGCCGGGTTCGCCTGGGCGGCGGGATGGGCCCATGTGCGCGCGGAAGGGAGGCTCGCGCCCGGGCTCGAAGGGCGCGACCTCGCGGTGACCGGCGTGGTGGCGAGCCTGCCGGCGGTGGGCGAGCGCAGCGTGCGGTTCGAGTTCGACGTGGAGGCGGTGGAGGGCGTGAAGGAGCCCTTCCCGCGCAAACTGCTGTTGTCCTGGTACCGCAGCGCGCCGCAGCAGGCGCTAGCCCAGGCCGCCGACGAATCGCCCGCCGCGCTGGACGACCCGTATGCGGTGCATCCCGGCGAGCGGTGGTTCTTCTCCGTGCGGCTGAAGCGCCCTCACGGCGGCGTGAACCCGCACGGCTTCGACTACGAAGCCTGGCTGATGGAGCGCGGCATCGGCGCGACCGGGTATGTCCGGCAGCGCAGCGACCCGCGCAGGGTCGGCGCGCGCCATTCCGTATCCGACCGTATCGAGCAGGCGCGGGAAAGCGTGCGCGCGAGGTTCCTCTCCGTGCTCGGCGACTCGCCCACGGCCGGCGTGCTGGTGGCGCTGGTGGTCGGCGACCAGCGCGCGATCGACCCGGAGGACTGGCGCCTGTTCAGCCGCACCGGCGTCACCCACCTGATGTCCATTTCCGGGCTGCACGTGACGCTGGTCTCGAGCCTCGTGGCCGCGCTGGTGTCTTTCGGCTGGCGGCGCCGCCCGTCGCTCGCCCTCAAGCTCCCCGCGCGCAAGGCCGCCGCGGTCGCCGCGACGCTGGCGGCACTCGCCTACACCCTGCTGGCGGGCTTCGGCGTCCCTGCGCAGCGCACCTTCTTCATGGTCGGCGCGGTGGCGGCCGCACTCTGGTCAGGGCGGATCTCGTCGCCCGTCAGGGTGCTCGCGCTCGCGCTGCTCGCGGTGCTGCTGGTCGACCCGTGGGCCGTGCTCGCGCCGGGATTCTGGCTGTCGTTCGGCGCAGTGGCGCTGATTTTCTACGTCGCGCACGGCTGGACCGGCAGGGACCCCTGGTTCGCGCAGTGGGCGCGCATCCAGTGGGCGATCACGGTGGGGCTCGCGCCCGCCGCGCTGCTGCTGTTCGGGCAGGTCTCGGTGGTCGGGCCGCTCGCGAACGCGATCGCCATTCCCGCGGTCAGCGCGATCATCACGCCGCTCGCGCTTGTGTGCGCGCTGGTGCCGTTGGATGCGCTGCTGCGCCTGGCGGACCTGCTTGCCGGCTGGCTGATGGTGTTCCTCGAATGGTGCGACACGCTGCCGGTCGCGGCCTGGCAGCAGGCGGTGCCGCCGGCGTGGTCGGTCGTGCTCGCCATGGCCGGCGTCCTTTGGCTGCTCGCGCCGCGCGGTGTGCCGGCGCGCTGGGTCGGGCTCGTGCTGTTCCTGCCGGCCCTGGTGGTGGCGCCGCCCCGGCCGCCGCCGGGCGAAGCCTGGGTCACGACTCTGGACGTGGGGCAGGGACTCGCGGTCGTCGTGCGCACTGCGGGGCACACGTTGCTGTATGACGCGGGTCCGGCCTACGGCGCGGACGCCGACAGCGGCGAGCGCATCATCGCACCCTACCTGCGCGCCACCGGGTCGCTGCGACTCGATGCGATGGTGGTGACCCACAACGACATCGACCACAGCGGCGGAGCGTTGTCCGTGCTGCAACTGGCCGACGTGGGCGAGTTCCTGTCCTCGCTCGATCCCGGGGGAGAAGTCGCACAGGCCGCCGCCCATCGCCGGCCGTGCGTGCGGGGCGACCGCTGGGTGTGGGACGGCGTGGACTTCGAGGTGCTGCACCCTTCGCGGGCCGACTACGCCGATGCGTCCCTGCGCATCAACAACCGCAGCTGCGTGCTGAGGGTCTCGACTGCGCACGGCGCGATGCTGCTGACCGGCGACATCGAAAAGGCGGCCGAGGCGCTGCTGGTGGCGCGGGAGGGCGCGGGCCTGCGCGCCGACGCGCTGCTTGCACCGCATCACGGCAGCCGTACGTCTTCGACGGAGCCATTCCTGGCGGCCGTGCAACCGCGGCTGGTGGTGGTGGCCGCCGGGTACCGCAACCGCTTCGGCCATCCGCGCGCCGATGTGCTCGGGCGCTACGCCGGCGCGGGCGCCCGGGTCATGCGCACCGACTTTGACGGCGCTGTCGAGGTCCGGCTTGCCGCGGGCGGCATGGTCGCGCAAGGCGAGCGCGCGGCCTCGCCCCGCTACTGGAGGGATCGCAATGATCCCCGCCTATAATGCGGCCATGGAACCCAGACAACGCAGCGTGCAATGCATTTCCCCCCGGGGGCTGCACCGGATCGCCTACCTCGAGTGGGGCGATGCCTCGAACGGCAACGTCCTCGTCTGCGCGCACGGCCTGACGCGCTGTTCGCGGGATTTCGATAATTTTGCCGCCGCGATGGCGGACCGCTACCGGGTGGTGTGTCCCGACGTGGCCGGACGCGGGCACTCGGACTGGCTTGCCGACCCGATGCTCTATGCGATCCCGCAATACGTCTCGGATATGGTGACGCTGGTCGCGAGGCTGGACGTGGAAAAGGTCGACTGGGTGGGCACCTCGATGGGCGGCCTGATCGGCATGGGCCTCGCCGCGCAACCCAACACGCCTGTCAGGAAACTGGTGCTGAACGACGCCGGGCCCGTCGTGACCAAGGTGTCGCTCGAGCGGATCGCGACCTATGTGGGTGCCGCGCCGGTGTTCCCGGATTTCGCCGCCGCCTTGCAATACGTGCGTGCCGTAAGCGCGAATTTCGGCCCGCATACCGACGAGGAATGGCGCTTCCTCACCGAGGTCGTCGTGAGAAAGCAGCCCGACGGGCGCTACAAGATGCACTACGACCCGGGCCTCGCCGAGCCCTTCAAGCACCAGATGCCCGAGGGCGACCTGGAACTCTGGCCGTTCTACGACGCCATCCGCGGCCCGATGCTGGTCGTGCGCGGCGAGTTGTCGGACCTGCTGCGCAGGGACACCTGCGAGCAGATGGCCACGCGCGGCCCGAAGGCGAAGGTCGTGGAAATCGCCGGCGTAGGCCACGCGCCGACGCTGATGCATGCCGACCAGATCGCGATCGTCAGGGACTTCCTGTTGTCCTGAACCGCGGGCCTGACACGCCTGTCATGTAACAGCCGAAACACTTTGTTACCAAACGTCCCCTCCGGGGGCGGCGATCCTTGCTAGTGTGAAGCATGGATCGAAAATTCATCGGCCGGGTACGAATCGCAGCGCTGGCAGGCGCGCTCGTCGTGGGCGCGCTTGCGAGCGGATCCGCGTTCGCGCAGCACCACCGGGGCCATGGGCACGGGCCGCGCGTGAGCCTGGGCTTCTATGTGGGCGCGCCTTTCTACCCGTACTACTACCGACCCTACTACTACGCGCCCTACTACTACCCCCCGGTGGTCGTGGCGCCTGCGCAGCCGCCGGTGTACATCGAGCAGGCGCTCCCCGCGCCCGATGCGGCGCCCCAGCCGGCGCCTTCGGCATGGTGGTACTACTGCGCCGGGGCCCAGGGCTATTACCCGCAGGTGGACCAATGCCCCGGCGGCTGGCAGAAAGTCGCGCCGCAACCACCGGGCTGAACCCGAATGAAAACGCCCCTGCGCATTTCCGCAGGTTTCGTCGCGATCCTGACTCTCGGCGCGTGCACCACGCTGCCCAGCGGCCCCGGCGTGCTCGTGCTGCCCGGCACGGGCAAGAGCTTTGACGAGTTCAGGGCCAACGACTTCGAATGCCGTCAGTACGCCAGCTCGCAGATCGGCGGCGGGTCGCCGAACGACGCGGCGACGAACGACACAGTGAAGAGCGGTGCCGTGGGCGCCGCCGTCGGCGCAACGGCGGGCGCGCTGATCGGCGGTGGGCGCGGAGCGGGTGCGGGAGCGGGCGTAGGCCTGATGGCCGGGGCGCTTGCCGGATCCGGCTCCGGGCAGTACTCGGGCTACGCGCTGCAGCAGCGCTACGACTTCGCCTACCAGCAGTGCATGTACGCCCGCGGCAACAGGGTCCCGGTCGCCGGCCGCTTCGAATCCTACCGCGCCCCCGTGCCTGCACCGCAGCAACCCGCCGCCATCCCCCCGCCGCCCCCGGGCAACCCGCCCCCTCCGCCCCCGGGCATCCGCTAGCCCGGCCTTGACATTAGCTGCCCAGGCAGGCAATTTGCTGCCTCGGCAGTCAATCGGGTGATCGGCATGGGGCTCTACCGCGCGGAAACCTACCGCGTCGAGGACAGCGTGGGGTTCCAGATCACGCGGCTGCGCGCGGAAGTGTTCGCGGCGGTCGACCGCGAGGTCGCGCCCTGGGGGATCTCGTCGGCGCAGGGCGCGATCCTGATCTACATCGCCCACGGCCGGGGCAACCGCGCCGCCGACATCGCGCGCGACTACAGCTACGACACCGGTTCGATGACACGCATGGTGGACCGGCTCGTGGCCAAGGGCCTGCTGCGCCGCGTGCGCGACGAGGCCGACCGCCGGGCGATCCTGCTCGAATTGACGCCCAAGGGACGCAAGCTCACGGAGCGGCTGCCCGCGGTCGCGGCGAAGGCGCTCAACGCCCTGCTGCGCGGGTTCAGCCGCACGGAGCTAGACCAGTTGCAGGGATTCCTCGGCCGGATGCTCGCCAATGCGCGTTAGGGCGGGTCTTCCGGTCGCGTTCGCCTGCGTGCTAGCGGGCTGCGTTTCGCCGGTGGAGCGCGCCACGCCCGAAGCCCGCGCAGTCGACCCGGCCACGGTCGCCGCATCGAAAGTGCTTGCCGGCACGCCCGAAGGCGGCTGGCCCGCGGTGCGCTGGTGGGCCGCTTTCGGCGACGCCCAGCTCGATGCGCTGGTGGAGGAGTCGCTCGCGGGCCACCCGACCTTGCGCATCGCCAGGGCGCGGCTCGCGCAGGCCGGCGCGCTCGTCGATGCCGTGCTGGCGAATTCCTCGCCCGGCATCACCGGCGGGTTCGACCTGACGCGCCAGCGATTCAGCCTGAGCGGGACGGTGCCGCCGCCGGTGGCCGGCACCACGCGCACGACGACGCGCCTCGCGATCGATTTCAGCTACGAGCTCGACTACGCCAACCGCAACGACGCGGCCATCGCCGCGGCGCGGGCCATGCAGGCGTCCGTGGCCGCGGACGAACAGGCTGCGCGCCTCGCGCTGTCCTCGGCAGTGGCGCGCGCGTACTTCCAGTTGCAGGCGGCATTCGCCCAGCGCGCGATCAGCGTGCGCGAACTGGCGCAGGCCGCGCGGCGCGTTGCGCTGGTGAAGCAGCGCGTCGCGGCGGGGCTCGACACCGAGGCGGTGCTGAGTCGCGCCGAGGCCGCGCCGCCGGCACTGAGGGCCCAGCTTGCGCAGGTCGACGCGACGATCGCGCTGGCGCGCGACCAGCTCGGGTCGCTGACCGGCAAGGGACCGGACCGTGGCCTCGCGGTCGCGCCGGCCGCCGCGCGGGCCGCGGCGGCCGCGAGCCTTCCGCCCGACCTGCCGCTTGACCTGCTCGGCCGCCGGCCCGACCTCGCCGCGGCGCGTTGGCGCGTGGAATCCGCCGCAGGCGAAATCGAGGTCGCGAAGAAGCGCTTCCTGCCGAACGTGAACCTCATTGCCTTCGCGGGCGCCGCGTCGCTCGGTCTCGATCGCCTGCTCGCCGCCGGCAGCATGGTCGCCGGCGCGGGGCCCGCCGTGCGGCTGCCGCTGTTCTCCGCGGGTGGCCTGCAGGCGGGCCTGCGCGGCCGCGAGGCGGAGTACGACCTCGCGGTGGAACGCTACAACGAACTGTTGCTGGAGGCGGTGCGCGAGGTCGCAGACCAGGTGCAGGTGCGCCGGCAGGTCGAGGCGGAGCGCGCCGAGCGGGCGCAGGCCTACGCGGCCACCGGCCGCAGCCATACGCTGGCCCTCGAGCGCTACCGCGCCGGGATCGCCGGCTACCTTGAAGTGCTCGATGCCGAGGCGCCGCTGTTCGGCCTGCAGCGGGTCGAAGCGGACCTCGGCGCGCAGGCGATGCTCGCGCAGGTGGGCCTCGTGCGCGCGCTGGGCGGGGGATACGACGTTACCGGGAAGGGTGGCAACCATGGCAATTAGGCGGCGGCGCCGCGGCGCGCTGGTCCTGCTTGCGCTGGTGTTCGTGCTGGCGGGCGCGGGCTGGGCGGCATGGTGGATCACGAACGGCCGCTGGCACGAGAGCACGGACAACGCCTACGTGGCGGGTCACGTCGTGCAGGTCACGCCGCAGGTCGCCGGCACGGTGGTGGCGATCGGCGCCGACGACACCGACCGCGTGAAGGCGGGGCAGGTGCTGGTGAAGCTCGACCCGGCCGACGCGCAGGTGGCGCTGGCGCAGGCCGAGGCGCACCTCGCGCAGTCGGTGCGCGAGGTGCGGACCTATTACGCGCGGAACGCCGCGCTCGAGGCGCTGCAGGCGCAGCGTGCGAGCGAACTGGCGAAGGCCGAGGAGGACCTCGCGCGGCGCGTGCCGCTGGCCGCCACCGGCGCGGTCTCGAAGGAGGACGTCGAGCATGCGAAGAACGCCGTCGATGCCGCGCGTGCCGCGCTGTCCGCCGCGCGCGAGGACCTCGTGACGAACCGCGTGCGCACGGAGGGGACCCAGGTGGCGAAGCATCCCGGCGTCGCGGCCGCGGCGGCGCGCGTGCGCGAGGCTTTCCTCGCGATGCAGAGGACCGAGATCGTCGCGCCGGTCGCGGGCTTCGTCGCACGCCGCACGGTGCAGGCCGGCCAGCGCGTCGCGCCGGGCGCGGCATTGATGGCGGTCGTACCGCTCGAGAAAGTCTGGGTCGACGCCAACTTCAAGGAGGTCCAGCTGCGCGACATGCGCATCGGCCAGCCCGTGAAGCTCTCGGCCGACCTGTATGGCAACCGGATCGAATACAGCGGGCGCGTCGCGGGGCTTGCGGCAGGCACCGGCGGCGCGTTCGCGTTGCTGCCGCCGCAGAACGCGACCGGCAACTGGATCAAGGTCGTGCAGCGCCTGCCGGTGAGGATAGAACTCGACCCCGGGCAACTCGCCGCACACCCGCTGCTGGTGGGCCTTTCGATGCACGTCGACGTGGAGATCCGCGATACGGGGGGTGCGCAGCTGGCCGCGGCGCCGCGCGCGAACCCGGCCTGGGCGCCCGCCGCGCTCGCAAAACCCGCGGAGGACGCCGACGCGCGCGTGCAGGCGATCATCGCGGCGAACCTCGGCAGATGAGTTCCGCGGCAGCCGGGGCCGGCGCGCCTGCGGCCATGCCCCCGCTGGAGGGGGTGGAACGCATGGTCGGCGCGATCGTACTGTCGGGCGCCACCTTCATGACGGTCCTCGACGTGACCGTGGCCAACGTGTCGATCCCGACCATCGCGGGCGACCTCGGCGTCAGCCCCACGCAGGGCACCTGGATCATCACCTCCTACGCGGTCGCGAACGCGATCGCGATGCCGCTCACCGGCTGGCTGACCACGCGCTTCGGGCAGGTGCGCCTGATCGTCACTTCGATCCTGCTCTTCACGCTGGCCTCGTGGCTGTGCGCGCTGGCGCCCAACATCGAGTCGCTGATCGCCTGCCGCGTGCTGCAGGGGCTGGTGGCGGGGCCGATGGTGCCGCTGTCGCAGGCCCTGCTGCTCGCCACGTTTCCGCGCGAGCGGGCCGGGTTCGCGCTCGCGCTGTGGTCGATGACGGCGCTGGTCGCGCCGATCACCGGGCCGCTGATCGGCGGATGGATCTCGGAGGAGGCCTCGTGGCCGTGGATCTTCTACATCAACATCCCGGTGGGGCTGCTGGCGGCCGGCGTCACCTGGCAGATCTACCGCACCCGCGAGACGCCGACACGCATCGTCCCCGTGGACGTGATCGGCCTCGTGCTGCTGGTCGTCTGGGTGGCGTCGCTGCAGATCATGCTCGACAAGGGCAAGGAGCTCGACTGGTTCAACTCGGGCGAGATCATCGTCCTCGGCTGCGTGGCTGCGACGGGGTTCATCACCTTCCTTGCCTGGGAACTCCTGGACAACGAGCACCCGATCGTCGACGTGCGCCTCTTCTCCGTGCGCAACTACTGGAGCGCGACGCTGACGCTGTCGGTCGGCTATGCGGTGTTCTTCGGCACCTCGGTGATCCTGCCGCTGTGGCTGCAGACGCTGATGGGCTACACGCAGACCTGGGCCGGGCTGATGATGATCCCGTTCGGGCTGCTGGCGATGGTGCTCGCGCCCTTCATCGGGCGCAGCATACAGACCCGCGACGTGCGCGCGATCGCCTGCGGCGGGTTCATCGTGTTCGGCATCGTTTCGTGGATGCGCGCCAGGTTCGCGCTCGACGCCGACGTGTGGACCATCGCGCTGCCGACCTTTTTGCAGGGCGCGGCGAACGTGATGTTCTTCCTGCCCCTGACCGCGCTCGCCCTCTCGGGCCTGCCCAAGGAGCGGATCCCAGCCGCCACCGGGCTCAACAACTTCATGCGCTTCACCTTCGGCGCGTTCGGCGCCTCGGCCGGCGTCACGCTGTGGGACGACCGCACCGCGCTGCACCGCGCGCAACTGGTAGAGCACGTCACGCCCTACGACCCGCAGTCCGTGTCGGCGCTCGAGGCGCTGCGCTCGGCGGGCCTGAGCGCCGAACAGGCGCTGGCGCAGGTGGAGCACCTGATCGACCAGCAGGCCCGCATGATGGGCACCATCGACCTCTTCTGGCTCTCCGGGGTGTTGTTCGTTTTCCTGTCCGCGATGGTGTGGATCGCCAAGCCTGTGCGGGGGATGGGCGGCTCTCCGCCGCCCGCGGCGGAATAATCGGGGTCAGAGTCGATTTATCCGCATCAGAATATGATGGTGTTGTCAGAAAAAACTACAAGACTGGCAGGAAGTGCAGTCCTGTAGCGGGTTTCGTGAAAAAAAAGAATGACTTTTAAGGGGTGGATCAGTACACCCCGAACACAATCCCCGCCGCCAGCGCCGCCCCCAGCTCTTCGCACTGGGCGAGTATTTCCGGCGTGACCTCCTTCAGCGCGAGGATAGGCTCGCAGACTTTCTTCAGCCTGAGCCCCGTCACGATCCTCTCCACCGACGCGATCGCGCCGGCACCGTCCTGCCCGGCGGAAACGAGCAACGCCCACGGCCTGCCGGCAACCTTGCCTTCGCACTCGTAGAAGACCCGCTCAA
Organism: Burkholderiales bacterium; assembly: GCA_965279075.1. Classification (GTDB taxonomy): domain Bacteria; phylum Pseudomonadota; class Gammaproteobacteria; order Burkholderiales; family SG8-39; genus SZAS-79. The sequence continues at coordinate 999,016 of CBDIHI010000012.1, forward strand.
GGAAGTCCTTCATCATCCCGGACATGTAGCCGAAGTTCTCGGGCGTGCCGAAGACGAGCGCGTCTGCCTCAAGCACGTCCTGCGGCCCCGCGTCCGCGCAGCGCAGGAGGCGCACTTTCACGCCTTCCTCGCCGGAGGCCCCCTTCGCCACCGCCTCCGCCATCTGCGCCGTCTTCACCCCGCGCGTGTGGTAGACGATGAGCAGCGTCTTCATTTCGCGGGCCTCGCCGCCGGGTCCTGCCTGTAGAACAGCACGAACTGCCCGTACAGGTCCGGATAGCGCCGCTTCAATTCCTCCGGCGCCTCGAAGAACGCCTCGCTCGCGACGGCAAAGAATTCCGCGGGTGCTTCGGAAGCATAAGGGTCGAGCCAGGTGTCCACGTCCCGATCCACCGCATCGCAGAACCCGGCGTAGGCCTCTTCCAGCACCGCGCGCCAGAGGGCTACGTCCATGCCCGCATGCAGCGGCGGTACGCCATCGGCCTCGCCGTTGGCCATGTCGAGCTTGTGCGCGAACTCATGGAGCACGACGTTCGCGCCGCCCTCGGCCACGCGCCCGGCCTCGCCCACGGCCTGCCACGACAGGATCACCGGCCCGCCCTGCCAGGCCTCGCCGGCGAGCTCGTCGTCCCATTCGTGCAGCACGCCGTCCTCATCCAGTTCTTCCTTGCGCACACGGAAGTCCCCGGGGTAGACGAGGACGCCGACCCAGCCCGCGTACCAGTCGAGGCCGAGTTCGAGGATGGGCAGGCAGGCCTGGATCGAAATCGACAGCCGGTCGGCGTCGTCGAGCGACACGCCGCGCAACGGCAGGAGCTCCTTTTCGGCGAGGAACAGCACGGCGAGGTCCTTGAGGCGCTGGGCCTCGGCGGGTGAAAGCCGGGCGATGAAGGGGAGCGACCCTGTGACGCGGGACCACAAGGCAGCGTCCACGGCGTGCTTTGCGAGTACGCGCCGCCTTTTCCAGTCGCGCAGCCAGCCCATTTCAGGCGGTCCCGGGCTTGTCCCGCGAGGCGAGCCAGATGCCTGCGAAAATCAGGGCGACCCCGGCGAAGTGATAGACGAACAACCTTTCCCCGAGGAACACGAACGCCATCCCGATCCCGAACACCGGCACCAGGTACAGGTAGGGCCCGGCGCGCGCGGCGCCGATCTCGCCCACCGCGCGGTTCCACATCAGGTAGTTGATCAGGGCCGGGAAGACGCCGAGATAGAGGATGCCCATCACCGCCTGCGTGCCGACCTTCACGCCGCCGCCGGCCGCCAGTTCGAACGCGTAGAACGGGACGAGTTGCAGCACACCCAGGCACATGCTCGCGAACAGGAAGCTGAACGGGTGCAGGTCCAACGGCTTCCAGCGCAGGCAGACCGTGTACAGGGCCCACATCGAGGAGTTGGCGAGCAGCCAGAGGTCGCCTTGGTTGAGTTGCAGGGAAAGCAGGGAGTGCAGGTCGAGCTTCGAGGCGATCGCGAGCACGCCCGAGCAGGAGAGCGCCACGCCGGCGATGGCGGCCGGGCCGATCCGGTCGCGCACCAGCAGGAAGCCGAAGAGGGGAATCATCGCCGGCATCACCGACTGGATCAGCAGCGCGTTGGTCGCGGTGGTGTGCTGCACGCCGACATAGCCTATGCCGTTGTAGAGCCCCGTGCTGGTCAGGCTGAGCAGCACGATCGGCTTCCACTGCGCGCGCAGCCTGGGCCAGTCGGCAACCACGCGCGGCAGCGCGAACGGCGCGAAGAACGCCGCCGCGACGACCCAGCGCCAGAACGACAGCGCGAACGGCGTGGACTCGGTGATGACCGCGCGCGCCACGACCCAGTGGCCGCCCCAAAACAGGGCGGCCAGCACCAGGAGGAATGGCGCCGAAGTGGCGAGGCGGGCGGCCGGGTGGACGCTAGGCTGCAAGGCGGGGAGGCTGCGATCGAGTGAGGGCGCATTATGCACTTGGGGATAAAATCGGGGCATGGTTTCAGTGGTCCAACTGCATCCGGCCGGTGATGAGGGCGAGCGCGCCGCGCTGCTCGGCAAGCTCGGCCGCGACCTCGCGCAGGCCGATCGCGAGGTGCTCGCGCGCGCGCTCGAGTTCGCCGAACCGCTGTACGCGGGACACACGCTGTCCACAGGCGAGCAGGTCTGGCCGCACGCGCTGGGCCTCGCCGCCAGCCTTGCCGCGATCGGCATGGACGCGCCGTCGCGCGCTTCCGGGATCCTGTTCGCCGCGCCCAAGTACCTCGCCAAGCCCGAGTTGCTGCGCGAGACCTTCGGCGCCGAGATCGCCAGCCTCGCCGCGGGCGTGGAGAAGCTCTACCAGCTGCGCGTCTCCACGCGCCCGGGCCGCGCCGGGGGCAAGCCCCAGGACGAGGAGCAGGAGAAGCAGTCCGAAGTGCTGCGCAAGATGGTCCTCGCGATGGTGGAGGACATCCGCGTCGTGCTGATCCGGCTCGCCAGCCGCACGCAGACCATGCGCTACTTCGCGAAGAACCCGGGCCCGGAGCGGGAAGGCTACGCGCAGGAGTCGCTCGACATCTACGCGCCGCTCGCGAACCGCCTGGGCATGTGGCAGCTGAAGTGGGAGATCGAGGACCTTTCGTTGCGCTTCCTCGACGCCGAGGGCTACAAGCGCATCGCGAGAATGCTCGACGAGAAGCGTGTCGAGCGCGAGGGCTTCATCGGCACGGTCACCTCGCAGCTCGCGCGCGAGCTCGACGCAGCGGGGATCCGCGGGGAGATCCAGGGCCGGCCCAAGCACATCTTCTCCATCTACAACAAGATGAAGGCGAAGGACCTGGCCTTCTCCGAGGTCTACGACGTGCGCGCGGTGCGCGTGATCGTCGAGTCGCTCAAGGATTGCTACGCGGTGCTCGGCATCGTGCACAACCTGTGGACGCCGATCCCGCAGGAGTTCGACGACTACATCTCGCGGCCCAAGGCCAACCTGTATCGCAGCCTGCACACGGCGGTGATCGGCCCGGACGGGCGGGCGCTGGAGGTGCAGATCCGCACCCAGGAGATGCACCAGCACGCGGAGTTCGGCGTGGCGGCGCATTGGCGCTACAAGGAGGCGAGCACCGGGCCGAAGGCCGGGTCGCAGCCCGGGTCACGTCCGGGGTCACAGTCGATTGACGCGTTCGACGACAAGATCGCCTGGCTGCGGCAGCTGCTCGCGTGGCGCGACGAGGTCGCCGACTCCGCCGAGTGGGTGGAGCGCTTCAAGCACGCGGCGCTCGACGACACGGTCTACGTGATGACGCCGCAGGGCAAGGTCGTGGACCTGCCCTCCGGCTCGACGGCGGTGGATTTCGCCTACGCGCTGCACACGGACCTCGGCCATCGCTGCCGCGGCGCCAAGGTCGACGGGCACATGGTGCCGCTCGACAAGCCGCTGTCCAACGGCCAGCGGGTGGAGATCGTCTCCGCCAAGGTCGGCGGGCCTTCGCGCGACTGGCTGAACGCCGAGCTCGGGTACCTCAAGAGCCACCGCGCGCGCCAGAAGGTGCGCCAGTGGTTCAACACGCAGGCGCTCGCGGATACGGTGGCTTCCGGCCGCGCGATCGTCGAGCGCGAGATGAACCGCGAAGGCGAGGGCCGCGCCAAGCTCGACACGCTGGCCGCGACGCTCGGATTCCCCAAGCCCGACGACCTGTTCGCCGCAGTGGCGAGGGACGAAGTCAACCTGCGCCAGATCCAGGTCGCCCTGCGCACGCTGGTGAAAGGCGAGGCGCCGCCCGCGCCGGCGCAGCCGGACGGCCCGGCGGTGAGGAAGCCCAAGTCCGGCGGCGGCGAAAGCGGCATCCTCGTGGTGGGCATCGACCACCTGTTGACCCAGCTTGCGCGCTGCTGCAAGCCCGTGCCGCCCGACGCGATCCGCGGGTTCGTCACGCGCGGCCGCGGCGTGTCGATCCATCGCGACGACTGCCCGAGCTTCCACAACCTCGCCGACCGGCACCCCGAAAGGGTCATCGACGCGGACTGGGGCGCGAAGAACGTCGGCGCGTTCTCGGTCGACATGGTGGTGGTGGCGTCCGACCGGCAGGGGCTCCTGCGCGACGTCGGCGAGGCGCTGGCGCGCGAGAAGATCAACGTGACCGCTGTGAACACGCAGTCCAAGCAGGACCTCGCCTACATGCGCTTCACGTGCGACGTGGCCGACCTCGACCAGTTGCGCCGCGCGCAGTCCGTGGTCAAGGACGTCGCCGGCGTGCTGCGCGTCTCGCGCGGCTGAAGCCAACCACCAGGAGTCATCGATGCAGGCTTTCCTCGACCATCCCCTTTTCCAGGGCGGGATCGCGCCTTTCCTCGCGGGCCTCGCGATCGCGGCGCTGTTCGCGCCGGTGCGCCTCGCCGGCCTCGCCGCAGTGGCCGGGTTCGGCGTGACGGTCTGGCTGGTGGGGGGATTCAGCTTCTCGCCGCTCACCGTGACCCGCAAGATCGTCCTCGTCAGCCTCGTCGCGGCGGGCATCGGCGTATGCGCCGACCTCGCCTTCAGGCCTACGCGCGCCTCGGGCATCGTCTTCGGCGTGTTGTTCGGCGCCGCCACGGCGTGGGTGTTCTGGACGGTCCTTGCGCAAAAACCCATGAGGGACGCGCTGATGCTCGGCGGCGGCGCCGTGGCGCTGGTCGCGTGGCTTGCCGCCACCAGCCACGCGCTGCGCGATGCGCCGGTCCGCGCCGGCGCGGCGGGCCTGATGCTGGGCATGGGCACGGGGATCGCCTCGATATTCGCGGCTTCCGCATCCTTCGGTCAGTACGGCATGGCCGTGGGCGCGGCCTGCGGCGGGTTCCTGCTGGTGCAGATGCTGCGCGGCAGGACCGTCGTGGCGGGGGCTACGCTGACCCTGGCTTTCGGCGCCACGCTCGGCCTGGTCGCCGGCGGCGCCTTCCTGCTGGCCGAACTGCCGTGGACTGCGTTGCCCGCCCTTGCGCTGGTCCCCCTGGCCGCCCGCATCCCTTTGCCGGCGCGATTGCCCGTCTGGGGCGAGGCGATCCTCGGTTCGCTGCTCGCCGGAATACCCGCCGCCGCCGCGTGTTACCTCGTATGGCAGTCCAGCCGGGGCGTTCCCGGCTGACGGCTTGATGTAAGTCCCGTTCCCACCCTCACAAGGTAAGCGAAACCATGAAGAAGACCCTCCTCTGCGCCCTCGCGCTTGCAATGCCGCTCGCCGCGCACGCCAGCCCCGAGAACTACACGCTCGACCCGACCCACACCTACCCGCACTTCGCCGTCGACCACCTCGGCGTGTCGACCATGTGGGGCCGGTTCGGCAAGACCACGGGCAAGTTCATGATCGACCGCGCGGCCAAGAAGGCGAGCATCGAGCTGGTCGTGGAGACCGCATCGATCGACACCGGCGACAACGTGCGCGGCAGCCGCCCGCGCGCCCGCGACGAGCACCTGCGCGCGGCGGACTTCTTCAACGTGCAGGAATTCCCGACCATGACCTTCAAGTCGACGAACGTGAAGTTCGCCGGCGACAACCCCTCCGAAATCGACGGCCAGCTGACGCTTCTTGGCGTCACCAAGCCGCTCGCGCTGAAGGTCGATCGCTGGGTCTGCAAGGACAACCCGATGAGCAAGAAGCCCATGTGCGGCGGCAACGCCTCGGGCGTGTTCAAGCGCACCGACTTCGGCATGAAGTACGGCGTGCCGGCCGTCGGCGACGAGGTGAAGCTCTTCATCGAGGTCGAGGGGTACAGGGACTAGGGACTCCAGTAACCCGAAGTCACCGGACGGGCCGCGCTGCGGCCCGTTTTATTTGCGGGGTGTAACGCGCCGGTCATCCCGCGGTCACGAAACCTTCACGGGAGGTCCATAGTATCCGGGGCGTGAACCAGACTGCCCCCGATGAATTGCACGCCGTTGATGGTCCCTCCCGCGCCGAACGCCAGAGGTGGATCGGCGTGCTGGCACGCGCCGACGTTGCCCTCCTCGAAGCGGGAATCTCCACGCTTGCGGCGCCCCGCTACGAATGGCTGCGCCGGCCGGAGACGGGCCTCGCGATGGTGCGCGCGAGGGCCGGGGGCAGCGGCGAGCGCTTCAATTTCGGCGAGATGACCGTGACGCGCTGCGCGCTGCGGCTCGAAAGCGGCGAGGCGGGCGTGGCCTACGTGCAGGGGCGCTCGCACCGCAAGTCGGAACTGGCCGCGCTCGCGGATGCGCTGCTGCAATCGCAGGCACACGCCACGGCTGCGCGTGCGGCCTTGCTGGAACCGGCGGAACGCGCGCTTGCGACCCGGGCCGAGAGCATGGAGCGCCGCGCGCAGGCCACGCGCGTGGAGTTCTTCACCGTGGCGCGGGAGGCCGGGTGAACGCGGGCTTCGACCTTTCGCGCATCAGCGCGGGGTTCGCCGATCCCGCAGCCGCGAGCCAGGCGGTGTTCCGCGATTCGCTCGATGCGCTTGCCCATCCCGGTCGGCTGGTGGAGGTGGTGCCCTGCGCCAGCGCGCCCGCCGGCGTGCATGCGGGCGCCTGTGCGCTGCTGCTGGCGCTGCTCGACCAGGACACGCGCCTCTGGGTGTCCCCCGCGCTCGAAGGCGGGGACGCTGGCGACTTCTTCCGCTTCCATACCGGCTGTGTTCCCTGCGCGGACCCAGGGGCGGCGGATTTCGCGCTGGTGGCCTCGCCGGCCGAACTGCCCGCGCTCGACCTGTTCCCCGCGGGAAGCGAGTCCTATCCCGACCGCTCGGCCACGCTCGTCGTCCAAGTGCCATCGCTCGAAGCGGGTACCGGCTGGACGTTGTCCGGGCCGGGCATCCGCGGCACGCGCTGCCTCGCCGTAGGAGGGTTGGGCGCAGGATTCGTCGCGCAGTGGGCACGCAACCGGCAGGGGTTCCCATGCGGCGTGGACCTCTTCTTCGCCAGCGGCGCGCGCATTGCGGGCCTGCCGCGCACGACGCGCGTGGAGGCCTGAGGTGTACGTCGCGGTCAAGGGCGGGGAGCGCGCGATCCTCAATTCGTATGGCCTGCTCGCCGAGGCGCGGCGCGGCGACGCGTCGGTGCCGGAACTTTCGGTGGCCCAGATCCGCGAGCAGTTGCGCCTCTCGGTCGACCGCGTGATGACCGAAGGCTCGGTGTACGACCCCGACCTCGCGGCGCTGGCGATCAAGCAGGCCGCAGGCGACCTGGTCGAGGCGATCTTCCTGTTGCGCGCCTACCGGGCGACGCTGCCGCGCCTGGGTTACACGCACCCGATTGACACCGGCGCGATGCGGCTGTGGCGGCGCGTGTCCGCGACCTTCAAGGACCTGCCCGGCGGGCAGGTGCTGGGGCCGACCTACGACTACACGCAGCGCCTGCTCGACTTCTCGCTCGAGGCCGCAGGCGAAGCACCCGTCGCTGCACAGGGAGCGGCCGTTCCGGCTGAGCGCGCGCCCCGCGTGACGGACCTGCTGGGGCAGGAGGGGCTGCTCGAGCTTCACCTGCCGGCCGAGGGCGACCCGGATCCGTCAGACCTGACCCGTGAACCCGTGTCCTTCCCTGCGGACCGCGCCACGCGGCTGCAGAACCTTGCGCGCGGCGACGAAGGTTTCCTCCTCGCGATGGGCTACTCGACGCAGCGCGGCTACGCGAACTCGCACCCGTTCGCGGGCGAGATCCGCTACGGCCTGTTGGAAGTCGAACTCGAGCCGGAGGAACTCGGCTTCCCGGTCGTGATCGGCGAGATCGCCGTCACCGAATGCCAGATGGTGAACCAGTTCGCCGGCTCGAAGACCGAGCCGCCGCAGTTCACGCGCGGCTACGGCCTTGCCTTCGGGCATGCCGAGAGGAAGGCCATGGCGATGGCGCTGGTGGACCGGGCACTGCGCGCCGCCGAGCTCGGCGAGGACGCGAAGGCGCCCGCTCAGATGCAGGAGTTCGTGCTGTCCCATTCGGACAACCTCGAGGCCTCGGGCTTCGTGCAGCACCTGAAGCTCCCCCATTACGTGGATTTCCAGGCCGAGCTGGAGCTGGTGCGCAGGATGCGGGCCGGCACGGCCGCGGCCGGCGACAAGGAGGCCGCATGAACGCGAACGACCTGCCGGTTGCGGTGGAGCGTGACCCGCACTTCAATTTCGGCTACCTGGATGAGCGCACCAAGCGCATGATCCGCCGCGCGATCCTCAAGGCCGTCGCGATTCCCGGCTACCAGGTGCCGTTCGGCTCGCGCGAGATGCCCCTGCCTTACGGCTGGGGCACCGGCGGCATCCAGGTCACGGCTTCGGTCATCGGCCCGGGCGACGTGCTCAAGGTCATCGATCAGGGCGCGGACGACACCGTCAACGCGGTCAACATCCGCCGGTTCTTCCAGCGCACCACGGGTGTGGCCACGACGGAGCGCACGCGGGAGGCGACGCTGATCCAGACGCGCCACCGGATCCCGGAGGCGCCGCTGGCCGAGGGGCAGGTGATCGTCTACCAGGTGCCCCTGCCCGAGCCGCTGCAGAAGCTGGAGCCGCGCGAGGCCGAGACGCGCGCGATGCACGGCCTCGCCGAGTACGGTCTCATGCACGTGAAGCTCTACGAGGACATCGCGCGCTACGGGCACATCGCGACGACCTACGACTACCCCGTGATGGTGGACGGGCGCTACCTGATGGCGCCTTCGCCGATCCCGAAGTTCGACAACCCGAAGCTGCACATGAACCCGGCGCTGCAGTTGTTCGGCGCGGGGCGCGAGAAGCGCATCTACGCTGTGCCGCCGTACACGAAGGTCGAAAGCCTCGCCTTCGATGATCACCCCTTCGAAGTCCAGCGCTGGGAGCAGCCCTGCGCGCTGTGCGGCTCGCGGGAGAGCTTCCTCGACGAGGTCATCACCGACGACCGCGGCGGCCGCATGTACGTGTGCTCCGACACGGACTTCTGCCGCAGCCGCGTCCCCGCGCATGAGTGATCTCCCCATCCTCCGCGCAAGCGGCCTCGCCAAGCGCTACGGCGCGCGCGTCGCGGTGGAGGACGTGTCCTTCGAGCTCTGGCCCGGCGAAGTGCTTGCCGTGGTCGGTGAATCCGGATCGGGCAAGACGACGCTGCTCAACTGCGTGTCGGCGCGAATCAAGCCCGACGCGGGCCGCGTGGAGTTCCTGACGCGCCACGAAGGCGTGGTCGACGTGCACGCGATGTCCGAGGCCGCGCGCAGGCTGCTTTCGCGCACCGACTGGGGCTACGTGCACCAGGACGCCGCCGAGGGCCTGAGGATGGACGTCTCGGCCGGGGCGAACGTCGGCGAGCGGCTGATGGCGCTGGGCGAGCGCCACTACGGCCGCATCCGCGAGGAGGCGGCCGGGTGGTTGTCACGGGTGGAGATGGACGCGCAGCGCATCGACGACTCGCCGCGCACGTTCTCCGGCGGCATGCGCCAGCGCCTGCAGATCGCGCGGAACCTCGTCACGCGGCCGCGGCTCGTGTTCATGGACGAGCCGACCTCGGGCCTCGACGTCTCGGTGCAGGCGAAGCTCCTCGACCTCCTGCGTTCGCTGACGCGGAAATACTCGCTCGCCGCCGTGATCGTGACCCACGACCTCGCGGTCGCGCGGCTGCTTGCGCATAGGATGATGGTGATGAAGGCAGGCCGCGTGGTCGAGACCGGGCTCACCGACCAGGTGCTGGACGACCCGCGGCACCCCTACACGCAACTGCTCGTGTCCTCGGTGCTGCAGCCATGACGCAGACGCAAAGGCGGGCCGCCATCAGCGTGAAGGACCTGTCCAAGAAATTCGTCCTCCACAACCAGGGCGGCGCGGAACTGCCCGTGCTGGAGGGCATCGGGCTCGAAGTCATGCCCGGCGAGTGCGTCGTCCTCGACGGGCCCTCGGGCTCCGGGAAGAGCACCTTGCTGAAATGCCTGTACGCGAACTACCGGGCCGATGCCGGGACCGTGCACGTCAGCCACGGCGAGGGGCGCGTGGAACTCGGCGCCGCGTCACCCCGCGAGCTGCTGGGCCTGCGCCGCGACGCGCTGGGCTACGTCAGCCAGTTCCTGCGCGCCATCCCGCGCGTGCCGGCGCTCGACATCGTCGCCGAGCCGCTCGCCGAGGACGCAGGCGAGGACGCCGAGAAGATTCGCGAGGCGCAGCGCGAGGCCAAGAACCTGCTGCTGCGCCTGCGCATCCCGCAGCGCCTCTGGTACGTGCCGCCCGCGACCTTTTCGGGGGGCGAGCAGCAGCGGATCAACATCGCCCGCAGCCTGGTGAAGCCCCGCCCGATCCTGCTGCTCGACGAGCCCACGGCGTCGCTGGACGCGGACAACCGCGTCACGGTCGTCAGCCTCATCAACGAGGCCCGTGCCCGGGGCGCCGCGATCGTCGGGATATTCCACGATGCCCGTGTCCGCGACGCCGTCGCCACGCACGTGGTGAACATGACAAGGCCGCTATGAACGGTGAACTGGTGTTCAAGAGCGCCCGGCTGGTGCTGGGCGGCGAGGTGGTGCAGGGCACGCTGGCAGTAGCCGGCGGGTCGATCGCGGCGTTGGACGCCGGCGGCACGTCCGTCCCGAATGCCGCCGACCTCGAGGGCGACTTCCTGCTGCCCGGGCTGGTCGAACTGCACACCGACAATTTCGAGCGCCACCTGATGCCGCGCCCCAAAGTGCGCTGGGCCACGCTGCCGGCGCTGCTCGCACACGACGCCGAGGTGGCCGCCTCCGGGATCACGACCGTATACGACTCGCTCGGCGTGGGCGACGCGGACGAGGATGCGCTGCGCGGACAGGGCTGGGGCGAGGTCATCGACACCATCGAGCGCGCCGCCGCGGAGGACTTGCTGCGGGCCGACCACCGGCTGCATGTGCGCTGCGAGCTCGCGGCGCCGAACACGGTGGAACTGTTCGAGCCGTTCGAGGGCGACCCGCGCGTCGGGCTGATCTCGTTGATGGACCACACGCCGGGACAGCGGCAGTGGGAGAACATCGAGCAGGCGCGGGTCTACTACACGGGCAAGAAGGGCTGGTCGGACGAGAAGTTCGACCGGCAGGTGGCGGGGGCGAGGGCGCTCCAGGAGCGCTACGCCATCCCGTACCGCCGGCATTTCGTGGAGTACGCGAGGCGCCACGGTATCGTGCTCGCGAGCCACGACGACACGCGTGTCGAGCACGTCGAGGAGGCGCACGCCGAGGGCGCGACGATTTCCGAATTCCCCACCAGCGTGGTCGCGGCGCGCAGCGCCTGCGAGCGCGGGATGTCGGTCGTGATGGGGGCGCCGAACGTCGTGCGCGGCGGCTCGCATTCGGGCAACGTGGCGGCGCTCGACCTCGCCCGCGAGGGGCTGCTGCATACGCTGTCCTCCGACTACGTGCCGATCAGCCTCCTGATGGCGGCATTCCGGCTGGTCGACGAGGCCGGCTGGACCGTCCCGCAGGCGGTGGCGAGCGTCAGCCGCAACCCGGCGCTGTCGGTGGGCCTCGTGGATCGCGGCGAGATCGCGCCGGGCAAGCGCGCCGACCTCGTGCAGGTGCGGGTGGTGGAAGGCCTCGGCGGCAAGCGCCAGCCCGTGGTGAAGGCCGTCTGGCGCGAAGGGCGCAGGATCGTATGAGTGCATCCCCCGAACCGGTGCCGGCAATCCGGGTCCGCGCGCTCTCCAAGACCTTCCCGGGGGGCCGCCAGGCCCTCCAGGCGCTGGACCTCACGGTGATGCCGGGCGAGATGGTGGCGCTGATCGGCGCTTCCGGCTCGGGCAAGTCGACGTTGCTGCGCCACGTCGCGGGGCTTGCCGTCGCGGACGCCGGCACCGAAAGCCGCATCGAGATCTCCGGCCGGCCGGTGCAGGCGGGCGGGCGCATCGCGAGGAACGTGCGCGAGGTGCGCGCCGGCATCGGCTTCGTGTTCCAGCAGTTCAACCTCGTCGGGAGGCTGCCGGTGCTGGTGAACGTAATGGCCGGCGCAGTCCACCGCCTGCCCGCTTGGCGCAGCCTGTCGGGCTGGTTCGGCGAAAGGGAACGCGCCTGCGGACGCGAAGCGCTGCGCCGGGTCGGCATCCCAGAGTGCTGCCACCAGCGCGCCTCGACCCTATCCGGCGGGCAGCAGCAGCGGGCGGCCATCGCGCGCACGCTGGTGCAGGGTGCCCGCGTGGTGCTGGCCGACGAGCCCATCGCCTCGCTCGACCCGGAATCGTCGCGGCGCGTGATGGAGATCCTCGCGCGCATCAACCGCGAGGACGGCTGCACGGTCGTGGTGTCGCTCCACCAGGTCAACGTGGCGATGAAATACTGCCCGCGCACCGTGGCGCTGCATCGCGGCCGGGTCGTATACGACGGCCCGTCGGCCGCGCTGACGCCGGCGCTGCTGCGCGACCTCTACGGTGCGGAGGCCGACGAGATACTGTCGCTGCCGGACCACATTTCCACGCTCGAAGACAAACCCCTCCCGGCGGTCGCGCGCCAGCGCCTGCAGGCCGAAGCCGTGGCCGGACTTTGAATTTCCCAGGACGAACAGACCAAGGAGCCTTGCAATGATCAGGACACTGGCAACGAGCCTCGCATTCGCCGCCGCTTTCGTGGCGGTTCCGGCGGCGGCACAGGAGCCGAAGGAACTCAACTTCGGCATCATCTCCACCGAGTCCTCGCAGAACCTCAAGCAGGACTGGCAGCCGATCCTCGAGGACATGGCGAGGAAGACCGGCATGAAGGTGAACGCGTTCTTCTCGCCGGACTACGGCGGCATCATCGAGGGCATGCGTTTCAACAAGGTGCACGTGGCCTGGTTCGGCAACAAGTCCGCGATGGAGGCGGTCGACCGCGCGGGCGGCGAGGTGTTCGCGCAGATGGTGAACGCCGACGGCACCCAGGGCTACAAGTCCGTGCTGCTCGTGCACCGCGACAGCCCGCTGAAGTCGGTCGAGGACATGCTGAAGAACGCGAAGGCGCTGTCCTTCGGCAACGGCGACCCCAACTCCACCTCGGGCTTCCTCGTGCCGAGCTACTACGTGTTCGCGATGAACAACGTCGACGCCAAGTCGATCTTCAAGGTCGTGCGCAGCGCCAACCACGAGACGAACGCCCTCGCGGTGGCCAACCGGCAGGTCGACGTGGCCACCAACAACACCGAGAACCTCGAGAAAATCCAGGAGCGCTTCCCCGCGAAGTTCAAGGACCTGCGCGTGATCTGGACCTCGCCGCTGATCCCGCTCGACCCGCTGGTGATCAAGAAGGACCTGCCGGAAGCCGTGAAGGCGAAGGTGAAGTCGTTCTTCACCACCTACGGCCAGGGCGGGCAGGCCGAGAAGGACAACCTGATGAAGCTCTCCAAGCTCTCGATGTTCAAGGAATCCTCCAACCGCCAGCTGATCCCGATCCGCCAGCTGGAGCTGTTCCGCGAGAAGACGAAGCTCGAGGCGGACGCGGCGATGGCGCCGGCGGAAAAGCAGGCGAAGCTCGCGGAGATCAACCGCAGGCTCGCCGACCTGAACCAGCAACTCGCGCAGAAGTAAGGGGCGAGCGTGGCGGCCGTCGCCGGGGAAGTCCTGCCGCCGGGCCCGGCCCCGGACCGGCGCGGCCTGCTGTCGCTGGTGGGCTGGGGCGTGGTGCTCGCGCTGCTGGCGGCGTCCTGGAAGGGGGCGGACATGCGGCCGCTCGACCTGTTGCGGGACTCCGGCAACATGGCGACCTACGCGGCGGACTTCTTCCCGCCGGACTTCCGGCAGTGGCGGACGTACCTCGCGGAGATGGTGGTGACGCTGCAGATCGCGCTGTGGGGCACGGCGCTCGCCGTGGTCACCGCGGTCCCCTTCGGCCTCGCCTCCTCGTCGAACCTCGTGCCGTGGTGGGTCTACCAGCCGGTGCGCCGCCTGATGGACGCATCGCGGGCCATCAACGAGATGGTGTTCGCGATGCTGTTCGTGGTTGCCGTCGGCCTCGGGCCGTTCGCCGGCGTGCTGGCGCTCTGGGTGCACACCACCGGGACCCTCGCCAAGCTGTTCGCCGAGGCCGTGGAAGCCATCGACCCGCAACCCGTGGAAGGCATTCGCTCGACCGGCGCCAACGCCTTCGAGGAAATCGCCTACGGCGTGCTGCCGCAGGTGCTGCCGCTGTGGATCTCCTACACGCTCTACCGGTTCGAGTCGAACATCCGTTCGGCTTCGGTCGTCGGCATGGTCGGCGCGGGCGGCATCGGCGTCATCCTGTGGGAGATCATCCGCGGCTTCTACTATTCCCAGACCTGCGCGGTGATGATCATCATCGCGGTCACGGTCACGCTGATCGACCTCGCCTCGGCGCGCATCCGCCAGGCGCTCATCTAGGAGGCCGCATGGCCCTCGACGTCAACGAAATCGCCGGGCTGTTCGAATGCCGCGGCCGCGAAATGTACGGCCGCGAGGCCGTGAGCCAGCTGGAGCACGCGCTGCAGTGCGCGCAGCTGGCGGAGGAGGCGGGCGCCGGCCCGGAGCTGGTGAGCGCGTGCCTGCTGCACGACCTGGGGCACCTGCTCGCCGCGCCGAAGTCCGGCATGCGCGACGACGTCGACGACGTGCACCAGTATTTCGCGCTGCCCTTCCTGCGCGAGTCGTTTCCCGACGCGGTACTCGACCCGGTCAAGCTGCATGTGGACGCGAAGCGCTGGCTGTGCGCCACCGAGCGCGGCTACTGGGACACACTGTCGCCCGCTTCGAAGCACAGCCTGGAGCTGCAGGGCGGCCCTTTCAAGCCGGCCGAGGCGGAGAAGTTCATCGCCCAGCCGCACGCCGCTGAAGCGGTGCTGCTGCGGCGCTGGGACGATCTCGCCAAGACGCCCCGCAAGGAGACGCCGCAGCTTGCGCACTACCTCAAGGTTCTCGAGTCCTGCGCCTTCCCAGTGGCAATGAATATATCAAAACATGAATCAGAACCACCCTGTGAGCCGCTCCAGCCGTGGACTTTGTGAAATATATCTTAAAGAATCATGGCCCCAAGGAGAGCATTGCGACCAGTGCCCCAAGCGCCGCGCCCGCCAGCACGTCGCTCGGGTAGTGCAGGCCCAGCACCAGCCGGGACGCCGCGACCAGCAGCGTGAAGGGCACCAGCAGGACGGCCAGCTGCGGGGTGTAGGCGCAGGCGACCAGCGTGAAGGCCACCGCGTGCAGCGTGTGACCGGAGGGGAAGCTGAACTGGTCGAGCGGCTGGGCGCCCGCGGCGACGTGCTGGTGCACCTGGTAGGGCCTGGGCCGCAGCGTCCCGCGCTTGAGGAGCGTGTACACGAGGGTGCATGCGAGCCCGGTGAGCGCCATGCGGAGCACGGGGACCGGTGCCCCGGCCGGGTCGGCGAGCAGCATCGCCAGCATCAGTGCGTACCAGAAGATCCCGTTGCCCAGCCAGCTCACCGCGCGAAACGCCTGGAGAAGGGGGCGCACGCGGATCATGCGGTTGAAGGACACGCAGACCCGCAGGTCCCAGTGCCGGAGGCGGGCCACGGTGTGCTTCAGGGCAAGGGGCGCTTGCATGGGGCACAGGCTGCGCGCCGGATATGAAGCCTGCGTGACGGAAGCGTGAAGCCTGCGTGAATCAGCCGAGCAGCACCAGCAGCCAGACCGCGGCGACGTTCACCAGCGACAGCATCACGGCCGCGCTGCCGATGTCCTTCGCGCGCTTGGCGAGGCGGTGATCCTCAAGCGAGATCCTGTCCACCGTGGCTTCGATCGCCGAGTTGAGGAGCTCGACCACCAGCACCAGCAGCACGCTGCCGACCAGCAGCGCCTTGGCCGTGCCGCCGGGCCCGAGCCAGACGCCTAGCGGCACCATCACGGCCGCCAGCACCAGTTCCTGCCGGAAGGCGTCCTCGTTGCGCGTGGCCTCGACGAAGCCGGCAAGCGAATAGCCCGTCGCGTTGATCAGGCGGCGCAGGCCGGTCTTGCCTTTGTGCGGGCTTTCCATGGGGGCGCAATGTATCACGGTGCTTTGCTGCGGCGCCTTGTCGCCAAGGTTTCATCCGCGTGTCACTCCGGCGTAATCCGCGCTGCCTAGAGTTCGACGCGAACCCAATCCCGAGGACGCATGCACATGGATCGAGTCGACGACAGATGGCTGGCGAGGATGGCGCGGCCCGCGGGCACGCGCCGGGGGCAGGGCCTGCTGGATCGTCTGGACCGGAAGGTTTTCGATGCGCTATACGCGCGGTCGCTGGTCTACAACACCTGCTGGGAAGATCCCGCCGTGGACCGCAGGGCGCTGGAGCTGGGGTCCTCGGACCGGGTGCTCGTCATCACCAGCGCCGGGTGCAACGCGCTCGACTATGCGCTTACCGGTGTCGAGAGGGTGCATGCGGTCGACGCCAACCCGCGGCAATCGGCGCTGCTTGAGCTGAAGCTGGCCGGGATCCGGCGGCTCGAGTTCGGGGATTTCTTCCGGCTGTTCGGCGAGGGGCGCCATGCCGGCGCCGAGCGCCTGTACCGAAGCGCGCTGCGCGCGGACCTGTCCGGCTTCGCGCGCGACTACTGGGACCGCAGGATCCGCTGGTTCAACGACCCGGACCCCGGGTCGAGCTTCTACTTCCATGGGCTGTCGGGCGTCGCGGCGCGCGGCTTTCGCGGGTACCTCGCGCTGCGGCCGGCCCTGCGCCGGGGCGTGGGGGCGCTGCTCGAGGCGCGCACGCTGGCCGAGCAGCGGGACATCTACGACGTACAGGTGCAGCCGCACCTGTGGGGCCGCGGCCTCAACTGGGTGCTGTCGCGCAGCGTGACCATGAGCCTGCTCGGCGTGCCCGGCCCGCAGAAGCGGGAAGTCGAACGGCAGCATGAGCACGGCGTGGCCGGCTTCGTCCGCGAGGCGATCGAGTACGTCTTCCGCGACCTGCCGATCCATTCGAACTACTTCTGGACCCTGTACCTCCGCGGTCGTTACGGCGAGTCATGCTGCCCCGAGTACTTGAAGCCCGGCAACTTCGCCGCGCTCAAGGCGGGCCTCGCCGACCGCATCGAAGTGCATACCTGCACGGTGACCGAGTTCCTTCGCGCGAGCGACGGCCCGATCACGCGCTTCGTGCTGCTTGATCACATGGACTGGATGAGCTCGTACCTCCCGGACGCGCTGCACGAGGAATGGCAGGCAATCCTGGGGAAGGCTGGGCCCGGGGCGCGCATCATCCTGCGCAGTGCGCACCGGCGTCCGGCGTACCTCGACGGCCTCAGGCTGGAAGGGCGGCCGCTGCGCGAACTGCTGCGCTTCGAGGACGGCCTCGCGATGGCGCTGCAGCCTCTCGACCGCGTGCACACCTATGCGGGATTTCACATCGCGGAGGTGCCGGCATGACGCTCGCGCGCGACGGCCGCGTGCTGCTGCACCTGATGCGCGGGCAGGGGCACGCCGGCAGCCACGCCGAACGGCTGGAGCGCTTCTACGCGCCGCAGGCGGAGCACTACGACCTTTTCCGCGAAAGGCTGTTGCACGGGCGCCGCGAACTGATGGCGAGGCTCGATCCGCAGCCCGGGCATACGGTCGTGGAACTCGGCGGCGGCACCGGCCGCACCGCGGAGTTCCTCGGTGCGCGGCTCGCCTCGCTGCGCAGGTTCGAACTCGTCGACCTGTGCCCTGCGCTGCTCGATCAGGCGCGGCAGCGGTTCGCAAGGCTGCCGGGCATCACCGGGGCCGTGCAGGCCGACGCCACCACCTACCGGCCGCCGTGGGCCGGGAAGTACGGCGTGGATTGCGTGTACTTCTCGTATTCGCTCACCATGATCCCCGACTGGCGGCGCGCGCTGAACAACGCGATCCGGATGCTGCGGCCGGGCGGCGTGATCGGCGTGGTGGACTTCTACGTCTCGGGCGACGACCCGGTCCCCGGCCGGAGGCACCACGGGTGGCTCGCGCGCCGGCTCTGGCCGCGCTGGTTCGGGCACGACGGGGTTCGCCTGAATCCGGACCACCTGCCGGAACTCCTGCGGCGCACCGAGCCCGTGCATTGCGAGGAGCGGCTCGCGCCGGTGCCCTACCTGCCGGGACTGAAGGCCCCTTACTACGTCTATGTCGGCAGAAAGCCCGGACGCTGACGCGGCAGAGCGGAACGCGCCGGGCGCTCTGCGCGTGCGCTCGATCTTCCTGTCCGACATCCACCTCGGCACGCGCGCCTGCCAGGCCGGGCACCTGCTCGAGTTCCTGCGCCTCCACGAGACCGAGCGCATCTACCTGCTCGGCGACATCGTCGACTTCTGGGCGCTGTCGCGCGAGATCCACTGGCCGGAACTGCACAACACGTTCGTGCAGAAGATCCTCAAGCGCGCGCGCCACGGCGTGCACGTCACGTTCGTGCCGGGCAACCACGACGAGTCCCTGCGCGAATACGCGGGCAGCGCGTTCGGCGGCATCCAGGTGGTGCGCGAGGCGGTGCACGTCGGGGCCGACGGACGGCGATACCTCCTCATCCACGGCGACGAGTTCGACCAGATCACGCGCTACCACCGTTGGCTGGCGGAACTCGGCGACCTGTCCTACACGGCGCTTGTGCGGGTCAACATCCTGCTGTCGTGGGCGCGGCGCAAGCTCGGCATCCCGGGCTACTGGTCGCTCGCCGGCTACGCCAAGAGGAAGGTCAAGGGGGCGCTCGATTTCATCTACGGCTTCGAGGCCTCGGTCGCGCACCATGCGGGCCAGCGCGGCATGGATGGCGTGATCTGCGGCCACATCCACAGCGCGGTCGTGAAGGACATCGGTGGCGTGCGCTACGTCAACTGCGGCGACTGGGTGGACAGCTGCTCGGCGGTGCTGGAGCACATGGACGGGCGCATCGAACTCGTCCACTGGGAGCAGTCAGCGCCCGGGCAGCAGCATGAGCGGGACGCCCATGCGCAGAACGGCGCCCTCGGCCACGCCTTCGCACAGCGCGAACCCGGCGGGCGCGAACACGATGATCGTGGAGCCGTGCTCGAACCATCCCATCTCCTCGCCGCGGGCAAGGCGTGCGTCGCAATTGATCCGGTTGGGACCGCGGTAGCGAAGGTGCAGCAGCACATCGGCAAAATGCAGCCGGATGCTGGCGACGAGGATCGCGGCCACCGGCACCAGGGTCACCACGTGGTCTGAGCCCGCCAGCTCGGTGCGCACGACCGCACGTTCGTTGCGGCAGAACAGCCGCTCGACGCGCTTCAGCGCGATCGGGTTGACGTTCCAGGTGTCGCCCGAAATGTAGGTAATGCGGTGAACATGGCTGTCGTAGGGCGCGTGGAACCGGTGATACATGTTCGAGCGCAGGCGCAGCGTGGCGTAGGTGCCGTTGCCGTACAGTGCCTCCAGGGCGGGATCGCAGAGCAGGTCCCCGAGCCGGTAGGGAAAACCCTTGGCCTGGAACAGCAGGCCGTCCTCCACGCGCCCGCACGCGCCGACGATTGCGTCGCAGGGACTGGTGAGGACCGCCGGGTCGGGGTCGACCGGGCGCGCGCCGGGCTTGAGCTCGCGGATGAAGCACTCGTGCATGCTGCGGAACTGCGCCTTCCGCGCTTCCGAGAGGTCGAGGTCGCCGAACCAGCGCCAGACCGCGATCGACAGGTCGCGCACGAGCGGCTGCTCGATCCGGCTGAACCAGCCCATGAAGAGCGTCAGCGCCCGCCGGGGGATGCGGTTGGTGAGGAGGAAGTTCAGGTCTTCCTGCTGCAGGAAGCGGGAGAGTGCGGAGCGCATGGTCACCTTGCGGTAATGCTAGTCGGGTAAACAGCGGGCATGGATACCGCCCTCGCGTACATAGTCGCCGGCACGGCTGCCCTGGCCGCCGTGCTCCCCAGGCTGGAATCGAGATTCGAACTGTCGCGGGCCAAGCACCGCTCGCTTGCCGGGCATGCGCGCGTGAGCAGGCTCCTTGCCCGCTTCGTGCCCCACTACGAGTACGATGCCGGCCGCTTCTTCGATTCCGACGGCGCGCCGCCCGACGTGGCGGCCCTGCGCTACTGCGGCTTTGCGCGGCTGTCGGACACCTTCCGGTCGCGGTTCGCCGCGACGGCGAAGGTCTCGGCCGGCGCCCGGGAGGGGCTGTCCGACCTGCAGTTCACCGGCGCATATCGCGTCCCTTTCCAGTACAGCCGCTACGTGCGCGCCCACCTCGACGCCGGATCCTTCCTGCAGTCGTCCGACGGCGTATGCGTGACCGACCTCGACGGCAACCGCTTCCACGACCTGGCCGGTTCGTACGGCGTGAACGTGTTCGGCTACGACTTCTACAAGCGCTGCATGGCCGAGGGCGCCGCGCGGGCCGCGTCGCTCGGGCCGGTGCTCGGCGCCTACCACCCCGCGGTGGCCTACAACGTGCGGCGCCTGAGGGAACTCTCCGGCCACGAGGAAGTTTCCTTCCACATGTCGGGCACCGAGGCCGTCATGCAGGCGGTGAGGCTCGCGCGTTACCACACCGGCCGCACGCACGTCGTGAGATTCTGCGGCGCCTATCACGGGTGGTGGGGCGACGTGCAGCCGGGCATAGGCAACCCCCTCCCGGCGCGCGACACCTACACGCTCGCCGAGATGGAGGAAAGGACGCTGAGGGTGCTGCGCCGCCGGCGCGATATCGCCTGCGTGCTGGTCAATCCGCTGCAGGCTTTGCACCCCAACTCGAATGCCCCGGGGGACGGCTCGCTCGTCAACAGCTCGCGCAGCGCTCACTTCGACCGGATCGCCTACGCGGCATGGCTGAATCGCCTGCGGGAGGTCTGTACCGAGCGCGGCATCGTGCTGATTTTCGACGAAGTGTTCGTCGGCTTCCGCATTGCGATGGGCGGTGCACAGGAATACTTCGGCGTGCGTGCCGACCTCGTCACCTACGGCAAGACGCTCGGCGGCGGGTTCCCGGTCGGCGCGGTGTGCGGTCCGCACCGCTACATGGCGCGCTTCAGGCCCGACCGGCCGGCCGACGTGTGCTTCGCGCGCGGCACGTTCAATTCCCATCCCTACGTGATGGCCGCGATGCAGGTATTCCTGGAGCATCTCGAGACCGATGCGGGCCGCTCGGCATACGCGGGCTTGGACGAACTGTGGGATGCGCGCACCCGGAAGTTCAACGAGCGCATGGCGGCCGAGGGGCTGCCGGTGCAGGCGGCGAATTTGTCCTCGATCTGGACCGTCTGCTACACGCAGCCTTCGCGCTACAACTGGATGCTCCAGTATTACCTCCGCGCGCAAGGCATCGCGCTGAGCTGGGTGGGGACCGGGCGGCTGATCTTCAGCCTCAACTACACGGAGGCGGACTTCGACGCGGTGCTGGAGAAATTCGTCGCGGCGGGGCATGCGATGAAGAACGACGGCTGGTGGTGGGCGGATGCCGCGCTCACCAACCGCTCGATCGGCCGCGGCATCCTGCGCGAGATGATCCGGCAGAAATTCGCCTGATCAGTCGCGGTGCGCGTGGCCCATCGGGTCGATGAACTGGCCGCGCATGAGGTGGAACGGCGACTTGTAGTAGAGCTTCAGGTCGTGGAAGGGATCGGTCAGGATCTTGAACATCCAGGCCACGCCGGTCTTCACGTCGCGGATGAAGAACAGGTGGACCGTGCGGACCAGCACGCCACCGACGCCCAGCGCCAGCCACATCAGCCCCACGTTGCTGGCGAACCCGGCAAATCCCGTGTGCGCCTCGAACAGGCCGAACAGCGTCGGGTCGGCGAGCAGTGCGAGCGGCGAGGCGGCCCAGATCCCGAGCAGAACGGCTTTGCGGCGCAGGTTGTAGCCGACCTTGATCTCCTCCTTGTATTCGTGGGTGGCGCGGTTCACCACGTCGTAGCCCTTGGGTTCGAAGAAGAAGTGCCCGGCCTGGCGCGTGGTCATCGACACCAGCCAGCCGATCAGCGCGGCCAGCGCGGGGTTCGAGAACAGCAGCGCGTAGGCCGACAGGAAACTCGCGGCGCTGACGAAGTGCAGCGACTGGTTGATGCGGCTGTGATGGTAGTAGCGATGGTCGTCCCAGCGCTGGATTTCCAGGGTGCGGAGCAGCTCTTTCATCGGGATCCCCTCGTGGACACGGGCGCCGGCGCGCCTGAAGCCCGCAAGGTACGAACCCTGCGTGACAGTTCGTCGAGGATCGCGTTACGGATTGGAGACGGCGCCCGACACGAATCGGTCACGCGGCTGTCACCGGCGTTTCGCACAAGGGCGCCATCCTTGCCGGCGTGCAGAGCGACCTGCCCCCGATCCTCGTGGAGCAACTGCCGGTGACGCGGCGGTCCCTTCGCGTCGCGGTGGTGACCGAGACCTACCCGCCGGAGATCAACGGGGTGGCCTCCTCGGCGGCGCAGTTCGTCGAGGGCCTGCGCCGTCTCGGTCACGAGATCCACCTGGTCCGGCCGCGGCAGGGCCGCGCCGACCTGCCGGGCCGCAACGCCGGGCTGGAAGAGGCGCTCACGCGCGGCCTGCCGATCCCACGCTACCCCGACCTCAGGATGGGGCTTCCCGCCAGGCGCATGCTGAAGCGCCTGTGGACGCTGCGCCGGCCGGACGTGGTGCACGTCGTGACCGAGGGGCCGCTCGGCTGGTCCGCACTGCAGGCCGCACGCGTCCTGGGAATCCCCGTGGTGTCAGATTTCCGCACCAACTTCCACGCCTACAGCCGGCACTACGGCATAGGCTGGCTGAAGAAACCCATCCTCGGGTACCTTCGCAAGTTCCACAACCGTACACTTTTCACGCTGGTGCCCACCGAGGCGATGCGCGCGGTGCTGGCCGGGGCGGGCTTTCGCAATGTCGAGGTCATCGCACGGGGGGTGGACACCGCGCGTTTCGACCCGAGCCGCCGCAGCGAAGCGCTGCGCGGCGATTGGGGTGCATCGCCGCAGGACCCGGTGGCGATCCATGTCGGCCGGCTGGCGCCCGAGAAGAACCTCGACGTGCTTGCCGACGCATTCGACGCATTCCGTCGCGCCGCGCCCGGCGCCCGCTGCGTGGTCGTGGGCGACGGGCCCGCGCGCGAGGCGCTGGCTCGCCGGTGCCCGTACGCGGTGTTCGCCGGCACACGCTCGGGCGAGGATCTCGCGACGCACTTCGCCTCGGCCGACGTGTTTCTGTTCCCGAGCCTGACCGAGACCTTCGGCAACGTGACGCTTGAGGCCATGGCCAGCGGCCTCGCCGTCGTTGCGTTCGATTATGGCGCCGCGGCCCTGCACATCCGCAATGGCTGTGACGGACTGCTGGTGCCGAACGGGGAGGCCGGCGGGTTCGCAAGCCACTCGGCGGCGCTGGCCGCGGTGCCGCGCCATGCGCGTGCGATGGGCGGGCGCGCGCGCGAGGTCGCGCTCGGCCTGGGCTGGGACCGCGTGGTGTGCCGGCTCGAATCGGTCCTGCTGTCGGCGGCGGGAATGCCCGGCGCGATGAATTTGTCAAAACAGGAACTTCATATGACGGGAAACCGGCTCCTGTAGAGGGTTTTCTGGAACAAATCCTTGAGATTCATGAAGGCGTGGCGAGCGTGTAGAGCAGCTCTTCCTGCGCCGCGCGCCGGCGCCCGCGGCGTGGCTTCACGCGCGAGTAGCCGCCGTCGGAATCCATCTCCCAGGCCTGGCAGTTGTCGGCGAGGTAGGGCAGCAGCCCCTCGCGGATCGCGCGGCGCTTGAGCGCGGGATCGAGGATCGGGAAGCACAGCTCGATCCTGCGGAAGAAGTTGCGGTCCATCCAGTCGGCGCTGGCGAGGTAGGTGTCGTCGGCGCCTTCGTTGGAGAAGTGGAAGATGCGCGAGTGCTCGAGGAAGCGCCCGACGATCGAGCGCACGCGGATGTTCTCCGACAGCCCCGCGATGCCGGGCTTGAGGCCGCAGACGCCGCGCACGAGCAGGTCGATCTTCACTCCGGCCTGCGAGGCGGCGTACAGCTCCTCGATGATGACGGGCTCGAGCAGCGAGTTCATCTTGGCGACGATGTGCGCGGGCTTGCCCTCGGCGGCGATGCGCGCTTCGTTCCTGATCGCGGCGACGACTTTCTTGTGCAGGCTGAACGGCGACTGCCATACGTGGCGGAGCTTGCCCGCGCGGCCGAGGCCCGTCAGCTGCTGGAAGACGTCGTTCGCGTCGGCGCAGATCTCCTCGTTCGCCGTCATCAGCCCGAAGTCGGTATAGAGGCGCGCGGTGCGGGGGTGGTAGTTGCCGGTCGCGAGGTGCACGTACCTCTTCAGGCTGCGCAGGCCCTCGGCGTTCTCCTCCCGGCGCACGATCAGGGCCATCTTGGCGTGGGTCTTGTGGCCGACCACGCCGTAGACCACGTGCGCGCCGACCTCCTCCAGCCGCGCCGCCCAGTTCAGGTTGGCCTCCTCGTCGAAGCGCGCCATCAGCTCGACGACCACGGTGACTTCCTTGCCGAGGCGCGCCGCGTCGATGAGGATCTCCATCAGCTCGCTGTCGGTGCCGGTGCGATAGACCGTCTGCTTGATCGCAATGACCTGCGGGTCGGTCGCGGCGGTGCGGATGAAGTTGATGACCGGCGTGAACGACTGGTAGGGGTGGTGCAGCAGCACGTCCTGCCTGGCGAGCACCTCGAAGAGGTCGGTCTTGTCCTCGAGCGCCGCGGGCAGGCCGGGCTGGAAAGGCGGGTACTTGAGGTCGGGCCGCTCGACCTGGTCGGGCACCTCGCGCAGCCGGTAGAGGTTCACCGGGCCTTCGACGCGGAAGAGGTCGTCCGGCGTGAGGCCGAACTGCTGCAGCAGGAACTCGATCATGCGCTCCGAGCAGCTGTCGGCGACCTCGAGCCGCACGGCGTCGCCGAAGTGGCGGTGCAGCAGTTCGCCCTGCAGCGCGATGCGCATGTTGGTGACCTCTTCCTCGTCGACGAAGAGGTCGGAGTTGCGCGTCACGCGGAACTGGTAGCAGCCGAGCACGTTCATGCCCGAGAACAGCTCGCCCACGTGGCCGTGCAGGATCGAGGAGAGGAATACGAAGTCGTAGCCCTCGCCCGCGACCTCGCGCGGCAGCCGGATCAGGCGGGGCAGCGCGCGCGGCGCCTGCACGATGGCCGCGCCGGAACTGCGGCCGAACGCGTCGCGCCCGTCCAGTTCGACGGCGAAATTGAGGCTCTTGTTGAGGACCTTGGGGAAGGGGTGCGCGGGGTCGAGGCCGATCGGCGTGAGTACCGGCAGCAGTTCGCGGAAGAAGTACTCGCGGATCCACAGCTTCTGGGCGGCGGTCCAGTCGGCCCGGCGCCGGAAGCGGATGCCTTCCCCGGCCAGCTTGGGCAGCAGCACCTCGTTCAGCAGCCGGTACTGCGCCTCGACGAGCGAACGCACGCCGGCGATGACCAGCGCGTGGACCTCCGCAGGATCCTTGCCGTCGGGCCCGGTCTCGTGGACGTCGAGCTTGATCTGCTCCTTCAGGCCCGCCACGCGGATCTCGACGAACTCGTCGAGGTTGGACGAAACGATACACAGGAACCGCAGCCGCTCCAGCAGCGGCACGCCCTCGTCCGCCGCCTGGGCCAGCACGCGCCGGTTGAACTCGAGGAAGCCGAGCTCGCGGTTGAGGAAGTGGGCGTGGGGCGGGGAACGCTTCATGTCCGGAGTTCCGGTAAAGGCGCAGTCTAGATCGGATGTATTAAGAATATGTGACAACCCTCCATTGCCATCCTAGTGTCACATTCCGGGGCTATGTTTGAGGCAAATCAACCGGCCACCCGGATTTTGCCTTGATCGACACGCCGCATACCTCGACGGATTACGAGCAGCAGCTGGCCCTGGCCCACGAGCGGGTGCTGCAGCTCGGCGCCCGGGTGGAGCGCCAGGTCGTGGATGCGATCGAATCGCTGGGCAGCGGGTCCGAGGCGCTGATCGGGCAGATCCTGCAGCACGAGGTGCAGGTGAACGCCCTGGAGATGGAGATCGACGCGCTGGTCGGGCAGATCATCGCCCGCCGCCAGCCCACGGCCCGGGACCTGCGCATGCTGATGGCGATCATCAAGGTCACCACGCACCTGGAAAGGGTGGGCGACGAGGCGAAGAAGATCGCGTTGCAGGCCCGGCGGATCTTCTCGGGCGGAGCGCCCATGCTGCCGCGCTACGTCGAGATCCGGCGCATCGCGCAGATGGCGATCGGGATGCTGAGGACTTCGCTCGGCGCGCTCGATCGGCTGGAAATCCAGGGCGCGGCCGGGGTCGCGCACCGCGACCTCGAGGTCGACGACGCGTTTCGCGGCGTGCTGCGCCAGTTGATCACCTTCATGATCGAGGACCCGCGCACGATCTCGGCGGCGCTCGACATCCTGTTCGTCGCGAAGTCGCTCGAGCGCATCGGCGACCACGCGAAGAACATCGCCGAGCAGGTGATTTACGCGGTCGAGGGCCGCGACGTGCGCCACGCCTCCGACCCGCGTCCACCAGCCGCCGCCTAGTTTCGTTGCCTGTCTCGGTGGGGGGTGCTAACGTCGCGACGATGCCCCGCCACGACCTCCTCGCCGCGATCGACCTCGGTTCCAACAGCTTCCACCTCGCCATCGGCCGGGTGGTCGACGGGCAGATCTACCCTCTGGATTCGCTGCGCGAGGCCGTGCGCCTCGGCGGGGGGCTCACCGCCGAGAAGCGGATCGACCGTGCGACGCAGGTGCGCGCGCTCGAGGCGCTGGCCAAGTTCGGTGAACGCCTGCGCGGGTTCCCCAGGCAGGCGGTGCGCGCGGTCGGCACCAATACGCTGCGCGTCGCGAAAAACGCGCCGCAGTTCCTGCGCGACGCGCGCGACGCGCTCGGGTTCCCCATCGAGGTGATCGCCGGCCGCGAGGAGGCACGCCTCATCTACGTCGGTGTGGCGCATTCGCTCCCTGCGGGCAGCCAGCGGCGGCTGGTCGTGGACATCGGCGGCGGATCCACCGAACTGATCATCGGCGAGGGGCTCGAGCCGAAGCTCACCGAAAGCCTGTACATGGGCTGCGTGAGCTTCAGCCTGAAATATTTTCCCGACGGGCGCATGGACAAGCAGCGCTTCAAGGCCGCCGAACTCGCGGCGCGGCAGGAGCTCGCGAGCATCGTCAAGGAGTACCGCGCGGCGGGGTGGCAGGAGGCCGTGGGCTCCTCGGGGACCGCCAAGGCCCTGTCCGACCTGCTCGCGCTGAACGGGTTCGCCGAGGGGGGCGCGATCACGCAGGAAGGGCTGGACCGGCTGCGCAGCCAGCTGATCAAGCTGGAGCGGGCCGAGCCGGACAGCATGCCGGGCCTGCGGGCCGACCGCGCGCCGGTGCTGCCTGGCGGCCTGGCCATCATGATGGCCGTGTTCCGCGAGCTCGGCATCGATTCGATGAAAGTCTCCGACGGCGCGCTGCGCCAGGGCGTGCTCTACGACCTGCTCGGGCGCGTCGAGCACCGCGACATGCGTGAGGCGACGGTGAGCCAGTTCGTGCGCCGCTACCACGTGGACACCGCGCAGGCGGAGCGCGTGCAGGCGTTCGCGCTGAGGCTCTACGATTCGTTCGTCCCGCGGGGCGAGGACGACGATCCCGACCGCCTCGTGCTCGACTGGGCCGCGCGGCTGTCCGAAGTGGGGCTGTCGATCGCCCATGCGCAGTACCACAAGCATTCGGCCTACGTGCTGTCGAACGCGGACATGCCCGGGTTTTCGCGCATGGAGCAGCAGCGCCTCGCGCGGCTCGTGCTCGCGCACCGCGGCAAGCTCGGCAAGGTCCAGGACGCCGGGCTCGAGGGCACCGACTGGCTGCTGGTGTTCGCGCTGCGGCTGGCCGCGCTGCTGATGCGCAGCCGCACGGACGCGCCCCTGCCGCCGCTGCGCATATCAGGCGACGCCGGCGGGTTCACCCTCGAGGTGCCGCAGTCCTGGCTCGACGACAACCCGCTGACCGGCGCGGCGTTCGAGGCGGAAAGCGAAGCATGGAAGGCCGTGGGCATGAAGCTGCAGGTGAGCGCCGTTACCGACCGCCGCGCGGCCCAGCTGGCAAAGGACGTCGGCTAGCTAGAGCAGGTCCGGCGCCATCACGGCGCGCACCACCACCTGCGCCTCGTCGTTCCTTACCCGGTTCGTCAGCCACCAGACCCCGCCTTTCTTGATCGTCCAGTCGGCGGACTCGCCGGAGATCAGTTCCGCGGCGACGCGGCCGAGGTCCGGCTGGTGCCCGACGAGGATCACCGCGCCCTTGCGGTCGGGCCATTCCGCGGCAGCGAGGACCGCGGCCACCGAAGCGCCCGGTGCGAGCGCGGCGACGGTCTTGAAAGGCACGCCCAGCGCGACGGCGGTCTGGCGCGTGCGCTCGGCCGGGCTTGCGAGCACCACGAATTTCGACGGCAGGCGCTGGTGCAGCCATTCGGCGACGCGGGCCGCGTGCTTCTGGCCGCGAGGCGTGAGCTTCCTCGCCATGTCGGGCAGGCTTTCTTCGGCTTCGGCGTGGCGCCAGAGGATCAGGTCCAAAGCGGGGGCTCCGTCAGGGCAATCCGGGTGCGAAATTCTGTCACGCTAGCCTGCCGGGATGACATTTATGTGATGCACGTTGAGGGAAACACCAGGATCGGGGTAAAATCCGCCCCCCGGAAGTTGTCTCCGGGTGGAGTTGCAGGAAAACCCCAGGCGCGTAGCTCAGCTGGTTAGAGCACCACCTTGACATGGTGGGGGTCGTTGGTTCGAGTCCAATCGCGCCTACCAACACTAGCACCCTGAAAGCGCGGCCTGGCCGCGTTTTTCGTTTACACATGCCAGACATTCGCCTCCCCGACGGATCGGTCAAGAGCTTCCCCGCGCCTGTCACGGTGGCCGAGGTCGCGCAGTCGATCGGCCCGGGCCTCGCCAAGGCGGCGCTTGCCGGCCGCGTCGGCGGCAAGGTCGTGGACACGAGCTTTCGCATCGAGGCCGATGCCGACCTCGCGATCATCACCGACCGTGACGCCGAGGGTCTCGAGGTGCTGCGCCATTCGACCGCGCACCTGCTCGCGCACGCCGTAAAGGAATTGTTCCCTGAAGCGCAGGTCACGATCGGCCCGGTGATCGAGAACGGCTTTTACTACGACTTCGCCTACAAGCGCCCGTTCACGCCCGAGGACCTCGTCGCGATCGAGAAGCGCATGGGGGAGATCGCGAAGCGCGACCTGCCGGTTGCGCGCTCGGAGATGCCGCGCGACGCGGCAGTGGCGTTCTTCAGGAAGCAGGGCGAGGCCTACAAGGCGGAAATCATCGCCTCGATTCCCTCCGACCAGCCGATCTCGCTGTACGGGCAGGGCGACTTCATCGACCTGTGCCGCGGGCCGCACGTGCCCTCCACCGGGAAGCTGAAGGTATTCAAGCTGATGCGCGTGGCCGGTGCCTACTGGCGCGGCGACTCCAAGAACGAGATGCTCCAGCGCATCTACGGCACCGCCTGGGCGAAAAAGGAAGACCAGGAGGCCTACCTCAAGATGCTCGAGGAGGCCGAGAAGCGCGACCATCGGCGCCTCGGCAGGCAACTCGACCTGTTCCACATGCAGGAGGAGGCCCCGGGCCTCGTGTTCTGGCACCCCAAGGGCTGGTCGGTCTGGCAGGTGGTCGAGCAGTACATGCGCCGCGTGTACCGCGAGAACGGCTACCAGGAAGTGCGTTGCCCGCAGATCCTCGACCGCAGCCTGTGGGAGCGCACCGGACACTGGGAAAACTACCGCGACAACATGTTCACGACCTCGTCGGAGAACCGCGACTATGCGGTCAAGCCGATGAACTGCCCGGGCCATATCCAGGTCTTCAACCAGGGCGTGAAGAGTTACCGAGACCTGCCGTACAGGCTGGGTGAATTCGGCTCCTGCCACCGCAACGAACCGTCGGGCGCGCTGCACGGCCTGATGCGGGTCCGCGGCTTCGTGCAGGACGACGGGCATATCTTCTGCACCGAGAACGACATCCTGTCCGAGTGCGAGGCGTTCACCGCGCTGCTGCAGAAGGTTTACCGGGATTTCGGCTTCACCGAGGTCATCTACAAGGTGGCGACCCGTCCGGCCAAGCGCATAGGCGGGGACGAACTCTGGGACAAGGCCGAGGCCGCCCTGATGGAGTCACTGCGCCGGTCCGGCATCGAGTTCCAGGTGTCGCCCGGGGACGGGGCCTTTTACGGCCCGAAGATCGAGTACTCGCTCAAGGACGCGATCGGCCGGGTCTGGCAGTGCGGCACCATGCAGGTGGATTTCTTCATGCCTGAGCGGCTGGGCGCGGAATACGTGGGCGAGGACAACGCGCGGCACGTCCCGGTCATGCTCCACCGCGCCATCGTCGGTTCCATGGAACGCTTCCTGGGCATCCTGATCGAGAACTTCGCCGGGGCCTTCCCGCTCTGGCTGGCCCCGGAACAGGTAGTGGTCATGAACATTTCCGAGCACCAGGCCGATTATGCCGGGCAGGTGGCCGCGTCCCTGCGGGCGGCCGGGTGGCGGGCCGCAGCGGATTTGCGGAACGAAAAAATTTCCTATAAAATACGAGAACATAGCTTGCAAAAGCTCCCCTACCAGGTGGTGGTGGGAGACAAGGAAAAGCAGGCTGGGACAGTGGCCGTGCGTACGCGCGGCGGTGAAGACCTCGGGGCCATGCCGCTCGAGGCCTTTGTCGCTCGCCTCCAGGCGGAGGCAAAAGCGCAAAGCACGGCCTGATTTTTTAGCGCGACCAAGGGGTTGCGCACGGTCAGCGCGGCGACCGGCAAGGTGCCGCCATGAAAGGAGTTTGCACTCATCGCACTCGACAGCAAGGCTCAGCGTCTCAATGCCCAGATCACCGCCCCCGAGATTCGTCTCGTAGGGGAAGAGGGCGAGCAGCTCGGCATCGTCTCCATCACGGAGGCCATGCGGCTGGCGGAGGAAAAGGAAATCGACCTCGTGGAGATCGCCCCGATGGCGGTCCCGCCCGTCTGCAAGCTCATGGACTTCGGCAAGTTCAAGTACCGCGAGCAGAAGAAGGCGCACGAAGCGAAGCTGAAGCAGAAGCAGATCCAGGTGAAGGAGGTGAAGTTCCGCCCCGGCACCGACGATGGCGACTACAAGATCAAGCTGAGGAACCTGATCCGGTTCCTCGAGGAAGGCGACAAGACGAAGATCACGCTGCGCTTCCGGGGCCGCGAGATGGCGCACCAGGAGTTCGGCGTCAGGTTGCTGGAACGTGTGAAGGCCGACCTCGAGCCGTACGGCGTGGTCGAGAACTTTCCCAGGATGGAAGGCCGCCAGATGGTGATGGTGCTGGGGCCGAAGAAGAAGGAACTGAAGGTCGCCCCCCCGCCCAAGCCGAAGAAACCGGCGGCGGAAGCAGGGTCGGCCGACAAGGCCGAGGCACAGAAGCCCGCCGCGGCCTGAAGCAGTGACGTTTCAAGCAGTAGCCGCAGGCAGCATCCGCGGAAAGAAGTGACCACCGGGTATCAAGCGCTCGCGCAGCGGGCCACCTGGCGTCATGTTAAAAAAGATCGGGAGCAGTCATGCCCAAGATGAAGACGAAGAAAAGCGCCTCGAAGCGGTTCAAGGTGCGCGGGTCCGGCAGCATCAAGCGGGGCAGCGCCAACCTGCGCCACATCCTTACGAAGAAGTCGACCAAGCGCAAACGCCACCTGCGTGGCGGTACCGCGGTCCACGAGAGCAACATGGTCGCCGTCAAGGCCATGATGCCGTACGCGTAAAGGAGAGGACAAATGCCAAGAGTCAAGCGTGGAGTAACGGCGCACGCGCGCCACAAGAAGGTCCTCGACCTCGCCAAGGGGTTCCGCGGCCGCAGGAAGAACGTATTCCGCATCGCCAAGGAAGCGGTGATGAAGGCGGGGCAGTACGCCTACCGCGACCGCCGCAACAAGAAGCGCACGTTCCGCGCGCTGTGGATCGCCCGCATCAACGCGGCGGCCCGCTCGCACGGGATCCCCTACAGCCGGTTCATGAACGGCCTGAAGAAAGCCAACATCGAGATCGACCGCAAGGTACTCGCGGACATCGCGGTGATGGACAAGGTCGCGTTCGCGAAGATCGCAGGGCAGGTCAAGGCCAGCCTGGCCGCCTGAGCGGATAGAAGGGACGCGAAGAAAAGCGAGGGCTAGCCCCTCGCTTTTCATTTCTGCAGATGCAAAACCTCGACGATATCGTTGCCCGGGCCCTGGCGGAGTTTTCCGCCGCGGCCGAGCCGTCGGCGCTTGAAGACGCCAAAGCGGGTTACCTCGGCAAGACCGGCGAGCTGACCGCGTTGCTGAAGGCGCTGGGCAAGCTCGCGCCGGAGGAGAGGAAGGCCGCGGGCGCCGCGATCAACGTCGCGAAGGAAAAGCTCGAGGCCGCGCTCGATGCGCGGCGTGCCGCGCTGGCCGACGCGAAGATGCAGGCGCGCCTGGCCGAAGAGGCGCTCGACGTCTCGCTGCCCGGCCGCGGGCGCGGGCAGGGCGGCATCCACCCGGTGATGCGCACCTGGCAGCGGTGCGAAGAGATCTTCCGCTCGATCGGCTTCGACGTGGCCGACGGACCCGAGATCGAGACCGACTGGCACAATTTCACCTCGCTCAACAACCCGGAGAACCATCCGGCGCGCTCGATGCAGGACACCTTCTACGTCGACGGGAAGGATTCGTCCGGCCTGCAGCTGCTGCTGCGCACGCACACGAGTCCCATGCAGGTGCGCTACGCGCGCATGCACAAGCCTCCGATCAAGGTGATTTCGCCGGGGCGCACCTACCGCGTCGATTCCGATGCGACGCACTCGCCGATGTTCCACCAGGTGGAGGGACTGTGGATCGACGAGCACATCAGCTTCGCGGACCTGAAGGGGGTGTACACGGATTTCCTGCGCCGCTTTTTCGAGACCGACGCGTTGCAGGTGCGCTTCCGGCCGTCCTATTTCCCGTTCACGGAGCCCTCGGCCGAGATCGACATGCAGTTCGCCGACGGCCCGTTCAAGGGGCGCTGGCTGGAGATTTCCGGGTCGGGGCAGGTCCATCCGACCGTGGTGCGCAATTTCGGGCTGGATCCGGAGCGTTACATCGGATTCGCCTTCGGCTCGGGCCTCGAGCGGCTGACGATGCTGCGCTATGGCATCGACGACCTGCGCCTGTTCTTCGACGGCGACCTTCGTTTCCTGAAGCAGTTCTAGCATGCTGATCCCCGAAAGCTGGCTCCGCACCCTCGTGAACCCGTCGATGACGACGGACGAGCTGGCGCACCTGCTCACGATGTCGGGACTCGAGGTCGAATCCTGCACGCCCGTGGCGCCTCCGTTCAGCGGCATTGTCGTGGGCGAAGTGCTCAGCGTCGCCAAGCACCCGAACGCGGACAAGCTCTCGCTCTGCTGCGTGAACGTCGGCAAGGGCGAGCCCCTGCAGATCGTCTGCGGCGCGCCGAATGTGCGCGCGGGGATGAAGGCGCCGCTCGCCATGATCGGCGCCAAGCTGCCCGGCCTCGAGAT
The DNA here is from genome assembly GCA_965279075.1 of Burkholderiales bacterium. GTDB lineage: Bacteria > Pseudomonadota > Gammaproteobacteria > Burkholderiales > SG8-39 > SZAS-79. Next base: position 1,032,200 of record CBDIHI010000012.1, read on the forward strand.
CAAGGCCGCGAAAATGCGCGGCGTCGAAAGCCAGGGGATGCTCTGCTCGGCGCGCGAACTCGGCATGTCGGAAGACCACAGCGGCCTGCTCGAGCTCGATCCCGCGGCCGCAGCGGGCGGGGATGTGCGCAGCCTGCTCCAGCTCGACGACCATGTGTTCGAGATCAAGCTGACGCCGAACAAGGCCGATTGCCTGTCGGTGCTGGGCGTTGCGCGCGAAGTAGCGGCACTGACGCGCGCAAAGCTCCTGCCGCCCGACGTCACGCCCGTCGCGGCGAAGACGGACGCGAAAGTCGCGTTCGGCATCACCGACGCGGATGGTTGCGGACGCTTTGCCGGGCGCGTGATCCGCAACGTCAACGCCATGGCGCCGACGCCGGACTGGATGAAGCAGCGCCTCGAGCGCGCCGGGCAGCGCTCGATTTCCGCCCTGGTCGACGTCACCAATTACGTGATGCTCGAGCTGGGCCGCCCGCTGCACGTCTACGACCAGGACAAGCTGTCGGGCGCAATCGATGTGCGCTGGGGCCGGGCGGGCGAGAAGCTGAAGCTCCTCAACGAGCAGGTCGTCGACGTTGACGGCAAGGTCCTCTGCATCGCCGACGGTTCCGGCCCGATCGGCCTGGCCGGCATCATGGGCGGGGACTCGACCAAGGCGGGGCTCGACACCACCAACATCTTCCTCGAGTCGGCGTTCTTCTTCCCGTCGGCCATCGCCGGGCGTTCGCGTCGCTACAACTTCTCCTCGGACGCCTCGCACCGCTTCGAGCGCGGCGTGGACTTCGACAACAACATTGCGGGCATCGAGCGCGCGACGCGGCTCGTGCTGGAGATCTGCGGCGGCGAACCCGGCCCGGCCGTGGACCTCGTCAGCAAGCTGCCCGAGCGCAAGCCCGTGACGATGCGGATCGCGCGCGCGCAGAAGGTCATCGGGGTGCCGGTATCTGCCGACGAGATGGCCGACATCTTCACGCGCCTGGCACTGCCCTTCGTGCGCAGCGCGGATGCGTTCACCGTCACGCCGCCGTCCTACCGCTTCGACATCGAGATCGAGGAAGACCTGATCGAGGAAATCGCCCGGGTCTACGGCTTCGAGCGGATCCCGGCGAACCCGCCCTCGGCCCCGGCCGCGATGCGCGCCGAGCCCGAGGCGAGCCGTTCGCTGCATGCGCTGCGCGCGCAGCTTGCCGGGCGGGATTTCCAGGAGGTGGTGAATTTCAGCTTCGTCGACGCCGGCTGGGAGGCCGACCTCGCCGGCAACGCCGAACCCATCCGCCTGTTGAACCCGATCGCAAGCCACCAGTCGGTGATGCGCAGCACGCTGCTCGGCGGCCTGGTCGAGAACATCCGCTACAACGCGTCGAGGAAGCAATCACGGGTGCGGGTCTTCGAGGTCGGCCTTGCATTCCTCCGCGACCCGTCGGTGAAGGACGGGGACCTCGCGGTGGCCGGCCTGCGCCAGCCCATGATGATCTCCGCCGCCGCGTACGGGCCCGCCGACGACGAACAGTGGGGCATCCCGGCGCGAACGGTGGATTTCTTCGACCTCAAGGCCGATGTGGAGGCGCTGGCCTGGCCGCGCGCGGCACGGTTCGAGGCCGAGGCCCATCCGGCCCTGCATCCCGGCCGCTCGGCCAGGGTGCTGCTGGATGGCCTGCCTGCCGGTTGGGTGGGGGAACTCCATCCCCGCTGGCAGGCGAAATTCGAACTCGCCCAGCCCGTGGTGGTATTCGAACTGGACGCGGCGAGCTTCCAGCAGGTGCCGGTTCCCCGACCGGAGCAGCCCTCCCGCTTCCCGCCGGTGGTCCGAGACTTGGCGGTGCTGGTCGACGCGGCACTCCCCGTCCAGGCCCTCCTGGACGCCATCCTGGCCGAAAAACCCGCCATCGTCCGGTCGGTGCGGCTGTTCGACCTCTACCAGGGAAAAAACCTGCCCGCTGGCCGAAAAAGCCTTGCGTTCCGGATAGTTATGCAAGATACTCAGAAAACACTAACAGATGCGGAAGCCGATTCGGCCATCGCCCAGATGGTCGCGTTGCTGGGCCGGCGTTTCGACGCAACCCTCCGTTCTTAAAGAAGAAATCAGGGAGCAGTGATGACTTTGACCAAGGCGGAACTCGCCGACCTGCTGTTCGAGAAGGTCGGCCTGAACAAGCGCGAGGCCAAGGACATGGTCGAAGCCTTTTTCGAGGAGATCCGGGGTGCGCTGGAGCGCGGGGAAAGCGTCAAGCTCTCCGGCTTCGGTAACTTCCAGCTGCGCGACAAGCCGCAGCGGCCCGGCCGCAACCCCAAGACGGGCGAAGAGATCCCCATCAGCGCCCGGCGGGTCGTCACTTTTCATGCCAGCCAGAAATTGAAAGCGATGGTCGAAAAGTCGCGTGATGGATCCGAGCCGCAAGAAGGCTGACCTCCCGCCGATCCCGGCGAAGCGCTACTTCACCATCGGTGAGGTCAGCGAACTGTGCGGAGTGAAGCCGCACGTCCTGCGCTATTGGGAGCAGGAATTCACGCAGTTGAAGCCCGTCAAGCGGCGGGGCAACCGGCGCTACTACCAGCACCACGAGGTGCTCCTCATCCGCCGCATCCGCGAACTCCTCTACGAGGAAGGCTTCACCATCAGTGGCGCCCGCAACCGCCTGGACGACGTCTATTCGCAGGGCCGCGAGGCCGCCCGCGCCGAAGCCGCGGAACGTGCCGAGGCCAGGAGCAACGGCGGCGTTGCCGCCGCCGCTTCGAAAATCGACGTAGCCGAGTTGCGGCGCGAATTGCGCGAGGTGCTCGATTCGCTGTCCTCCGGGCCGGACCAGCCGACTCTGCAGTAGGAGGGGGCACCCTCTGCTATAATCCGCGCCCTCGGGGCGTAGCGCAGCCTGGTAGCGTACCTGCATGGGGTGCAGGTGGTCGGAGGTTCAAATCCTCTCGCCCCGACCAGATCCCAGACACCGGCACTCGCCGGTGTTTTCATTTGGAGGACTCCCATGGCTCTCGTACCGATGGTCGAATACGCCGATGCGCCGCCCGAAGTGAAAGCCGTCTACGACGAGATCATGCGGGCGCGCGGCACGGACTGGGTCAACAACTTCTGGAAGGTGCTCGCGCATGACCCGGCCAACCTGCGCCGCATGTGGGACAACGTGAGGCAGGTGATGGCGCCGGGCGCGCTCGACCCCCTGGTGAAGGAAATGATCTACGTCGCGGTCAGCGCGACCAACAATTGCGAGTACTGCACCTACTCCCATACGGCCTCCGCGCGCAGCAAAGGGATGACCGATGCGATGCTCGGCGAGCTGCTTGCCGTAGTGGGCCTGGCGAACGAGACCAATCGTCTCGCGAATGGCTACCGCATCGAGGTGGACAAGGCATTCCTGCCCAAGCCATAGGCGAGCAGGGTCTCCGGCGCGAGGGTGGTCGGCGCGTGTCCGCGAGATTGACGCAGGTCATACCTTCGATTCTGGACCGAGGTCGTTTTGCGCGAGCCAGTCGGCCAGCGCCGAGGCCATGAGTTCGGCCATCCGGGTCGAAACATGGAAATGGAAAGAGATCCCGCTTTCCGCGACCACCTGCAGGTGGAGTTGCCGGTCGGGGAGGTCCCTGGCCTTGACGGAGGCCACGTGGATCAGGTTCGGGGTTTCGCCCGCGCCGAGCGCCTGGCGCTTCAGCACGAGCATGCGCTGGGCATGCACCAGCGCCGCCATCGCGTCGGACACGACCTCGAAGGGCAGGCGAAGGGGGATTTCCCCGCCGTCCGCGGTGTTCAGGACGAGCGTCGCGGCGTCGCCCATCGTCGATACGGAGGTGCGCGAAACGGACTCGATTTGAAGCGCGGACTTGTCATTCATCAGGGGCTTTCTCCAAGCATGGTGCCATGGGATGCAATCTGGATATGAGATGCGTTAAGTCATTTTAACTGCGCGGTGGCTTGCGATTTTCTGACCCCTCGGGCGCTCGCTGAAGAGATGTAGAATGGCTGCTTTGTAACGCTAGTGAACGTTCCGGCGCATACGACATGAACACCCTGCAGACCGTCCAGAAGATCATCGCGGCCGAACTCGACGTCGACCCGGCGGAACTCGATCCCGCGCGGCCGTTGCAGGAGCTCGGTGTGGACTCGCTCACGATCATGGAGTGCCTGTTCAAGATCGAGGACGAGTTCAAGATCAGCGTAGACAGTACCGGGCTTTCGGTCAGCACCCTCAAGGACATCGCCGACATGGTCGATGCGCTGGTGCTCGCCAAGGCGCCCGAGGTGTCTTGAGGACGGTCGTCGTATCGGGCCTCGGGGTCGTCACCCCGGTAGGCATCGGCCGTGAGGCGTTCTTCGCCAACCTGCTCGCCGGCCAGTCCGGCATCCGCCGCCTCACCTCGGAGTTCGCCCCGCGGCTGACCTCGAAAATCGGGGGCGAGGTCGACTTCGATGCAGCGGCGTTTTTCGCCAAGCCCAAGCTCGCCCTGATCGACCGGTTCAGCCAGTTCGCGCTGGCCGCGGCGCGGGAGGCGCTTGCCGATGCGGGGATCGCGGCCGACGACCCGCGCAAGGCGAGGACCGGGGTCTATGTCGGCACCAGCGTCGGCGGGACCAACACCACGGAGGCCGCGTACGCGGACCTCTTCACGGCCGGCAAGGACCGCTTGCCGCCGTACACGGTGATCCGGGTGATGAACAACGCCGCCGCCGCGCACATCTCGATCGACTACGCGTTGCGCGGTCCCAGCCTCACGTACTCCACCGCCTGCTCGTCCTCCTCGATCGCGATCGGCGAAGCCTTCCGCGCCATCAGGCACGGGTACGTGGACATGGCCGTGGCCGGCGGCGCCGAAGCGCTGCTGAACATAGGCACGATCCGGGCCTGGGAGGCCCTGCGCACCCTCGCCACCGAGGACCCCGTGGACCCGTCCGTGTCGTGCCGGCCCTTTTCGAAGGACCGCACGGGCCTGGTTCTCGGGGAGGGCGCCGGGATCGTGGTGCTGGAGTCCGAGGAGCATGCCCGCGCGCGCGGAGCGCGGATCTACGCGCGGCTCGCCGGCTACGGCGCGTCCAGCGACGCGAGCCACCTGACCAAGCCGGCGCGGGAAGGGCAGGCCGCGGCGATGCGCATGGCGCTGGCCGATGCCGGGCTGCCGCCCGAGGGCATCGGCTACATCAATGCGCATGGCACCGCGACGCTCGCAGGCGACGTCAGCGAGACCGAGTCGATCAAGGAAGTGTTCGGCCCCCATGCGCGGGCCCTCGCCGTGAGTTCGACCAAGTCGATGCACGGCCACCTGATGGGCGCGACGGGCGCGGTCGAATTCATCGCCTCCGTCCTTGCGCTGCACAGCGGTTCGCTCCCGCCGACGGCGAACCTGCGTGTGCCCGATCCCGAGTGCGACCTCGACTACGTGCCCAACGCCGCGCGGACCGGCGTGGCGCTCGATGCCGTGATGTCGAATTCCTTCGCGTTCGGCGGCTCGAACGCGGTGCTCGTCGCGCGCCGCGCCTGAAGCGATGCTGAGCTACCGGCATGCCTTCCATGCCGGCAACCATGCGGATGTCCTGAAGCATGCGGTGCTGGTTCACCTGCTCGACTACCTGTGCCGCAAGGACAAGCCTTACCTGTATGTCGACACCCACGCGGGTGCCGCGGGGCTATGCGCTCGACGAGGCATGGGCGCAGAAGAACGCGGAGTACCAGACGGGCATCGGGCGGTTGTGGGAGCGCAAGGACCTGCCGGCCCTGCTCGAACCGTATGTCGCCCTGGTGCGGGCGATCAATCCCGGCGGCCGGCTGCAGGCCTATCCCGGTTCGTCGCAGATCGCGATGCGCCTGATGCGCGAGCAGGACCGCATGCGCCTGTTCGAGCTGCACGGCACCGAGAGCCGAACGCTGGCCGCGGCCTATGCGAAGGACAGCCCGCGTGTGATGGTCCAGGCGGGCGACGGTTTCGACGGCCTGAAATCGGTCCTTCCGCCGCTTTCGCGGCGGGGACTGGTGCTGGTCGACCCGTCCTACGAGGACAAGCACGACTACGCGCGTGCGCGCGAGTGCCTTGCCGATGCCCTGCAGCGGTTCGCGACCGGTGTGTATGTGCTTTGGTACCCCGTCGTGCAGCGGCGCGAGTCGCAGCAGTTCCCCGAGGCGCTCAAGCGCCTGCAGCGCAGGGACTGGCTGCACGTGGCACTGACGGTGAAGGCGCCTTCGGCGGACGGATACGGGCTGTACGGCAGCGGACTGTTCGTCCTCAACCCGCCCTGGACCCTGCCGGGGCTGTTGCAGGAAGCGATGCCGTGGCTCGTGAAGGCGCTCGGTGAGGATGCCGCCGCCGGCTACTGCCTGGAAAGCGAATTGTCCTGACCGGCCGGCGCGCCGGGCCCGGCTAGACCTGGAGGTTTTCCTCCGACAGGGCCTTCCTCTGCTCCATGTTGAAGCGGCCGTCGTAGATCGGGCCCTTGCCGGTCGTGGGTCCCTGGTACTGCACGAAGAGCATCAGCCCCCCGGTGTCGGTCGACAGGTCGGCCTCGAAGTGCGGGTCGGGATAGCGGATCATCGTACCCGGGCCGACAGTCCGCTCGCCGATCTTGAAGGTGCCTTCCAGCACGTACCAGACCTGGGCGAAGTCGTGCCGGTGCAACGGGTGGTGCGCCCCCGCTTCGTAGCGCACGAAGCCGGCGTTGGGCTCGGTGGGGTTTCCCGGTCGCGGGTGGAACAGCATCTTGCTGTGCTGGCCGGGAAAGCGCAGCGTCTCCCAGGCCATGTCGTCGATGTGGCGGAACTCGGCCGGGTGGTCGTTGGCCTGCTTCATGGGTGTCCTCCTCGGGGTGTCCTTCAGGCCGAATGTACCACCCGGCGCCCGGGGACGTCTTGCAGCGTTGGTTTATAATATTTGGCTTTTTTAACCCCTTGCCGGATCGGCCAACCATGCATGCACAGACGTATTTCCAGGAAGTCGTAAAAGTTGCGCAGGGCATCGACCTTGCCGCGGTCGAAAAGATGGCGGCCGAGCTCGCCGCATTGCGCGAGCGCGGGGGGCGGCTGTTCTTCATCGGCGTGGGCGGCAGCGCCGGCAACTGCGGCCATGCGGTCAACGACTTCCGCAAGCTGTGCGGCATCGAGGCCTACGCACCCACCGACAACGTCTCCGAGCTCACCGCGCGCACCAACGACGAGGGCTGGGAAACGGTCTTCGCAGCGTGGCTGAAGGTGAGCAAGGGCGACAAGGACGATGCGGTGTTCGTGTTCTCGGTCGGCGGCGGCAACCTCGAGAAGAACGTCAGCGCCAACATCGTCGCGGGGCTCAAGGAGGCCAAGGCGCGGGGCATGAAGGTGTTCGGCGTGGTCGGCCGCGACGGCGGGTATACCAAGCAGGTGGGCGATTGCGTCGTGGTGGTGCCGACCGTCGATGCTGCGCGCATCACCCCCCACACGGAGGCATTCCATGCCGTCGTCTGGCACTGCCTCGTCTCGCACCCGGCACTGCAGCAGATCGCCACCAAGTGGTAGCCGGGGGCGGGCCTTCACTTGCGGCAAGCCGTATTCCTGGATCGCGACGGAGTCATTAACCGTTCGCTGGTTCGCGGCGGCAAGCCTTTTGCGCCGGTGACGCTGGAGGAGTTCGAACTCCTGCCCGGCGTGCGCGATGCCCTGCTGCGCCTGCGGGTCGCCGGGTTCCTCAACGTGGTGGTCACGAACCAGCCCGACATCTCGACGGGCAAGCAGCGCCCCGAAGTGCTCGCCGAAATGCACTCGCGGCTGATGCGCGACCTCGCGATCGACAGCATCAGGGTATGCGTCCATGTCGAGAGCGACAACTGCGCGTGTCGCAAGCCGCGGCCCGGCATGCTGGTGGACGCGGCCGCCGAACTGGGGATCGACCTGGCCTCGAGCTCCCTGGTCGGGGACCGGTGGAGGGACGTTGCAGCCGGTCAGGCGGCGGGCTGCAAATGCTACTTCATCGACTACGATTACGCCGAAAAACGACCAGAAAAACCGTATGTCGCGGTAAAATCTCTATCTGAATCGGTGGACGGGATCCTGTCCGCCCGCACCTCGAAAATCTAAGGGAGTCCCTCCATGTCCGACGTCAAGAAACTCAAGGTTAAGCTATTCGCGGACGGCGCCGACCTCGCCGGCATCAAGGACATGGCCGCGAACCCGCAGATCGCCGGTTTCACCACCAACCCGACGCTGATGCGCAAGGCCGGCGTGGTGGACTACAAGGCGTTCGCGCAGCAGGTCCTCGACGTCGTCGGCGGCCGCCCGGTCGCCCTCGAGGTCTTCGCCGACGCCTTCGACGAGATGGAAAAGCAGGCCCTGGAGATCGCGTCGTGGGGCGGCAACATCAACGTCAAGATCCCGGTCACCAACACCAAGGGCGAGTTCTGCGGCCCGCTGGTGGAGCGCCTGTCCGAGGCCGGCGTGCAGGTCAACGTCACCGCCGTGATGACCCTCGAGCAGGTCAAGCTGATCACCGAGCGCCTGGCGCCCGGCACACCTGCGATCGTCTCGGTGTTCGCGGGGCGCGTGGCCGATACCGGCCGCGATCCCGTGCCGATGATGGCGGAGGCCGTGAAGGTGCTCCAGGCCAGGCCCAAGGCCGAGCTGATCTGGGCGAGCCCCAGGGAGCTGCTCAACATTTTCCAGGCCGACTCGGTCGGCTGCCACATCATCACCGCCACCAACGACATCCTCAAGAAACTCGCGCTCGTCGGCAAGGACCTCGACGCGTACTCGCTCGAGACGGTGGACATGTTCTACAAGGATGCGAAATCCGCGGGCTACACCATCGCGATGCGCGCCGCCGCCTGACCCATTGCCCAACTCCCCACGAAGCCAAATACCATGACCCAAAAATTCAAGTCCGTCCTCGTGACCGGCGGCGCCGGCTATGTCGGCAGCCTGCTCACCCCGCAACTGCTCAAGCTCGGCTACAAAGTCACCGTGTACGACATCATGTACTTCGGCAACGACTTCCTGCCCAAGGGCAATCCCAACCTCAAGGTCGTCGACGGCGACATCCGCGACACGGCCAAGCTCGCCGAGGCCTTCAAGGGCATCGACGTGGTCATCAGCCTGGCCTGCATCTCCAACGACGCGAGCTTCGAGCTCGACGAAAAGCTCTCGACCAGCATCAACCTCGACGCGTTCGAGCCGATGGTCGTCGCCGCCAAGCAGGCCGGCGTGAAGCGCTTCATCTACGCCTCGTCCAGCTCGGTCTACGGCGTGTCCGAGGCCCCCGACGTGACGGAAGACCACCCGCTGGTGCCGCTCACCCTGTACAACAAGTACAAGGGCATGTGCGAGCCGCTTCTGTTCAAACACCAGGCCAAGGACTTCGTCTGCACGGTGATCCGCCCGGCGACGCTGTGCGGCTACGCGCCGCGCCAGCGCCTCGACCTGTCGGTGAACATCCTGACCAACCACGCCATCAACAACAGCAAGATCACCGTGTTCGGCGGTTCGCAGAAGCGCCCCAACCTGCACGTGCAGGACATGTGCGACGTCTACGAGATGCTGCTCAACGTGCCCGACGAGAAGATCGCCGGCGAGATCTTCAACGCCGGCTTCCAGAACATGTCGATCATGGACATCGCGCTGACCGCCAAGCGCGTGGTCCAGGAGATCTTCCCCGAGAAAGGCGACATCCCGATCGTCACCACGCCGACCGACGACATCCGTTCGTACCACGTCAACTCGGACAAGATCCAGCGCGTCCTCGGCTTCAAGCCGCGCTTCGCCGTCGAGGACGCGATCCGCGACCTGTGCGCCGCGTTCAAGTCGGGCAAGCTGCCCAAGAGCCTGGAGGACACGTTCTACTTCAACGTCCGCCGCCTCAAAGAGGTGAAAGCGGCATGACGAAGCCGGTCGCGGTCGTCACCGGCGGGGCCGGGTTCATCGGCAGCCACATGGTCGACCTGTTCGTGTCGCGCGGCTTCGAGGTGCGGGTCATCGACAACATGGTGGGTGGGCGCGAGGAGAACCTCGCGCACCACAAGTCGGGCGTGGTGCTCGAGCAGCGCGATGTCCGCAGCTACGCGCCGGACGACGCCCTGTTCCGCGGCGTGAAGTACGTGATCCACTTCGCCGGCATCGGCGACATCGTGCCTTCGATCGAGCGCCCGATGGAGTACATGTCCGCGAACGTGCAGGGCACGGTGCACATGCTGGAGTGCGCCCGGCACGCAGGCGTGCAGAAGTTCGTGTACGCCGCCTCGTCGTCCTGCTACGGCCTGGCGAAGACGCCGACCCGCGAGGACCATCCCGTCGAGCCCCTGTACCCGTACGCCCTGTCGAAGTACCAGGGCGAGCAGGCCGCGTTCCACTGGAACCTGGTGTACAAGCTGCCGGTCAACTCGATCCGCATCTTCAATGCCTACGGGACCCGGTCGCGCACCTCCGGCGCCTACGGCGCAGTGTTCGGCGTGTTCCTGCGCCAGAAGATCGCCGGCAAGCCCTACACGGTCGTGGGCGACGGGACGCAGTCCCGCGATTTCCTATACGTCACCGACGTGGCGAGCGCATTCCTCGCCGCGGCGGAAACCGAGCGCACCGGCCGCATCTACAACCTAGGCGCCGGCAACCCGCAGTCGGTCAACCGCCTTGTGGAACTGCTCGGCGGCGAGGTGACCTACATCCCCAAGCGGCCCGGCGAGCCGGACTGCACGCATGCCGACATCACGCGCATCACCTCCGAACTCGGCTGGAAGCCGCAGCTGAGCTTCGAGGACGGCGTCGCCCGGATCGTCGCCAACATCGATTACTGGCGCAACGCGCCGTTGTGGGACCCGGCCTCGATCGCCAACGCGACGAGGACCTGGTTCGAATTCATGTCGCCGCAAGGAAAAGCCTGATGGACGCCGCGAGCAAGCTGCTTTTTTCGCACAAGATCAAGACCGCCGAGCAGATCCGCGATGCGATCGGCCCGCGGCCGCGCAAGAAGAAGGTGATCATGTGCCACGGCACGTTCGACGTGGTCCACCCGGGGCACGTCCGGCACCTGCTTTACGCGAAGACCAAGGCCGACATCCTCATTGCGAGCCTGACCACCGACGAGCACATCAAGAAGGGCAACATGCGGCCCTACGTGCCGGAGGACCTGCGCGCGGTCAACCTGGCGGCCCTGGAGATGGTCGACTATGTGGTCATCGACCGCGACCCGACCCCGCTGAAGAACCTCGGCGTGATCAAGCCCGACTTCTTCGCCAAGGGCTACGAGTACACGGCCGGCGCCGTGAACCCGAAGACGCAGGAGGAGATCGACGTCCTCGAGTCCTACGGCGGCGAGATGATCTTCACGCCCGGCGACATCGTCTACTCGTCGTCGGCGCTGATCGAGCTCGCGCCGCCTTCCATCGCCGTCGAGAAGCTGATGACGCTGATGGAGGCCGAGGGCGTCACCTTCAAGGACCTGCGCGAGGCGGTCGGGAAGATGAAGGGCGTGCACGCCCACGTCGTCGGCGACACCATCGTCGACAGCTACACCTACTGCAGCATGATCGGCGGCATGACCAAGACGCCGACGATGAGCGTGCGCTTCGAAAAGAAGGTGGACTACACCGGCGGCGCGGCGGTGGTCGCCAAGCACCTGCGCGCGGCCGGCGCGGACGTCACGTTCTCGACGGTGCTGGGCAACGACGACTACCGCAAGTTCATCCTCGACGACCTCAACACCTGCGGTGTCCACTGCCAGCCCATCGTCGACGAGACGCGGCCGACCACCAACAAGAACGCGATCGTGGCCGAGGGTTATCGCCTGCTCAAGGTGGACACCCTCGACAATCGCTCGATCTCCGACAAGATCGTCGAGCAGCTGAAGCACCAGATCTCCGATACCCCCGCGCAGGCCGTCGTGTTCAGCGACTTCCGCCACGGCATGTTCAACCGCAGCACGATCCCGCCGCTGATCGCGTCGATCCCCAAGGACGCCTTCCGCGTGGCCGACAGCCAGGTCGCCAGCCGCTGGGGCAACATCCTCGAGTTCGAGGGCTTCGACCTCATCACGCCCAACGAGCGCGAGGCGCGCTTCGCGCTCGGCGACCAGGACTCTGTGGTCAGGCCGCTGGCGCTCGAACTCCTCAAGCGCTCCAAGTGCAAGACGCTGATCCTCAAGTGCGGCGATCGCGGCATCATCACCTACCGCGCGAACTCGCCGGTGGATTTCCGCGCCTTCTTCAACATCGAGAGCTTCGCCGACAAGGTGGTGGATGCGGTCGGCGCGGGCGACGCGCTGCTGGCCTACGCCACGCTCGCGATGGTGGTCACTAAGAACGAGGTCATCGCTTCCATCCTGGGCAACATGGCCGCCGGCATCGAGTGCGAGCACGACGGCAACTGGCCGGTCACTCCGGAGCTTGTGCTCAAGAAGATCGACAGCCTCGAAAAACAAGTCAAGTACGAGTAAAGCGCCATGCGGGTAATCGTCGTCGGTCTCGGTGTGCAGGGCCGCAAGCGCCTTGCGGCCGCGGGCAAGGAGGCGGTCGCGACCGTCGATCCGTTCAACCCCGAGGCGCAGTACAAGCGGGTCGAGGACGTGCCCCTCGGCACGTACGACGCCGCGCTGCTCTGCATCCCGGACGAGCCGAAGATCGAAATCATCGGCTACCTCCTGCAGAACAGGAAGCACCTGCTGGTCGAGAAGCCTCTGTTCGCCGACGACCCCGCGGCGCTGCTGCGCCTGAAGCAGCTCGCCGAGGCCAACCGCACCACCTGCTACACCGCGTACAACCACCGCTTCGAGCCGCACTTCGTGCGCATGAAGGAGCTCGTGGATTCCGGCAGGCTCGGCCGCATCTACAGCGTGCGCATGTTCTACGGCAACGGCACCGCCCGCCTCGTGCGCGATTCCGCCTGGCGCGACCAGGGCGCGGGCGTGCTGCCGGACCTCGGCTCGCACCTGCTCGACACCGCGCTCTTCTGGTTCGGCCGGCCCTCGGCGCCGTTCAGCGTCCACTCGGCCAACCGGTTCGAGAACCGCGCGCCCGACCATGTGGCCTTCGGCAGCAACGGGTCGCCCGTGCTGCAGATGGAAGTGGCGCTGCTCTCCTGGCGGAACCACTTCTACTGCGACGTGATGGCCGAGGCCGGCAGCGCCCACATCCAGTCCCTGTGCAAGTGGGGGCCGAGCACCTTCACCGTTCGCGACCGGAAGCTCCCCAGCGGGCGCCCGGACGAGGAAAGCGTCACCCTTGTCCAGCCGGACCCGACCTGGGAACTCGAATACCGGCATTTCAAGGAGCTGTGCGCCATGGGTCAGGGCAACATCGACAACGACATCTGGATCAACGAGGTGCTGGGCGGGCTGTGCGCGGCGGTCGACCCGGGCAGGGCGGCATGAGCCTCCGGCACGGTCATCCCCAGGCGCGCAAACCTTCCCGCGTCGTGGTCCTCGGCGGCTCGGGCTTCATCGCCGGGGCCATGCTGCGCAGGTTCGAGGCCGACGGCATCCCCACGCTCGCGCTGGGCCGCCCGGGCCTGGACCTGCTGGCGCCCGGCGCCGCCGACAGCCTCGCCGCCGCGCTGCGCGCGGAGGACACCCTGGTGTTCGCCTCCGCCAAGGCACCCTGCAAGGACCTCGCGATGCTGCGCGAGAACCTCGTGATGGCCGAGGCCGTCTGCAGCGCGCTGCAAAAGCGCCCAGTGGCCCATGTGCTGTACCTCAGTTCGGATGCGGTCTACAAGGACTCGCCCGGGCCGCTCACCGAAGCCTCGTGCGCCGAGCCCGGCGCGCTGCACGGCGTGATGCACCTGGCCCGCGAGGTCGCCCTGCGACAGGCGCATCCCGGGCCGCTGGCGCTGCTGCGCTCTACGCTCGTGTACGGCTACGACGACCCGCACAACGGCTATGGCCCGAACCGGTTCCGCCGCCTGGCCGCAGCCGGCAAGGAGATCGTACTGTTCGGCGAGGGCGAGGAAAGGCGTGACCACGTCGACGTCGACGACGTCGCCGAGCTTGCCCGCCTGATCGTCGTCCATCGCAGCGCGGGTATCGCGAACGCGGCTTCCGGCGAAGTGGCCTCGTTCCGCGAGCTGGCCGAGCACGCCGCGGCGGCGTTCGAGCCCCGGGTCGCGGTCAAGGGCAGCCCGCGCAGCGGGCCGATGCCGCACGACGGTTATCGACCTTTCGACAACAGCGCCGTGCGGGCGGCGTTCCCGGGCTTCAGGTTTAGGTCGTGGCGGGAGGGGCTCGCCAGGGCGCAGGCCCGCCAGGCCACGGAGGGGAAGTCCTGATGCAACCGGTGATCGGCTTTGTCGGCATGACGCACCTCGGGCTGGTGTCCGGCGTATCCGCGTCCGACAAGGGCTTCAAGGTCGTGTGCTTCGACCCGGATGCGTCGCGCATCGACCCGATAACCAAGGGCAGGCTCCCGGTGTCCGAGCCGCAGCTCGACGACCTGGTCGCGAAGAACCGGGAGCGCCTGCAGTTCACGTCCGATCCCGCGGCGCTGGCCGCGTGCGACGTCGTGTACGTGGCGCCGGACGTGCCGACCGACGACCAGGGCAGGAGCGACCTCGGGCCGATCAACGCGCTGCTGGACAAGGCCTTCGACGCGACGCGCAAGGACGCGGTGATCGTCGTGCTTTCGCAGGTCCCGCCGGGGTTCACCCGCACCAGGCTGAGGCCCGGCCGCCTCCTCCACTACCAGGTCGAAACGCTCATCTTCGGGCGCGCAGTCGAGCGCGCCCTGTTCCCGGAGCGCTATATCGTCGGCTGCGCGGATCCTTCCCAGCCGCTGCCGGCGCCCTTTGCCGCGTTCCTCGGCGCGCACGGCTGTCCCGTCCTGCCGATGCGCTTCGAGAGCGCGGAACTGGCCAAGATCTCGATCAACATGTGCCTCGTGTCGTCGGTCAGTACGGCGAATACGCTGGCCGAGCTGTGCGAGAAGATCGGCGCCGACTGGTCCGAGATCGTCCCCGCGCTGAAGCTGGACAAGCGGATCGGGCACTACTCCTACCTTGCACCGGGCCTGGGGATCGCGGGCGGCAACCTCGAGCGCGACCTCGCCACGGTATGCAACTTCGCCGACGAGTACGGCACCGACGCGGGCGTGGTGCGCTCCTGGATCGCGAACAGCCGCCACCGTCGCGACTGGGCCCTGCGCACGCTGCAGGCCGAGCTGCTTTCCAAGGCGAAGGACCCGGTCATCGCGGTGCTCGGCCTCGCGTACAAGCAGGACACGCATTCGATCAAGAACTCCCCGTCGCTCGCCCTGCTCGAGCACCTGAAGGACTGCCAGGTGCGGGTCTACGACCCGGTCGTGCCGGCGACCGTCGTATCCCATCCCCGCTGCCACGGCGCGAAATCCGAACTCGAGGCCTGCGAAGGCGCCGACGCCGTGGCGATCATGACGCCGTGGGGGCAGTTCGCGAAACTCGACCCGGCCGCCATCGCGAAGAAACTGCGCGGCAAGCTGCTGCTCGACCCGTATGCCGTGCTCGATGGCGGGGCCTGCGCAGCGGCCGGGCTCGCGTACGAGACGCTGGGCAAGAGGGCGGCGCGCGCCGCGCCGGCACAGTGATGGAAGGGCAGGGCCTGAAGCGGCGGGCGGTCAGGCTGGTGCGCCACCTGGTCCTCGTCCTGCTCGACCTCAAGGACCGCGTCACCGGCCGGTCGGACAAGCTGGTCCCGCCGCGCTCGCTCCACTTCGTCGGCGGCGGCGACTTCCGCGAGGTGGGCCGCACGTACCTCGGCCATTTCCGCGGCATCGCCGGCCTCGGCAAGGGCGAAAGCGTGCTGGACATAGGCTGCGGGACCGGGCGCATGGCGGTCCCCCTGATCGACTACCTCGATGCGGGCGGGCGCTACACCGGCTTCGACATTTCGGCCCCGGCGATCGCCTGGTGCGGCGGGAACATCACGGCGGTGAACCCGCGGTTCCGCTTCGTCCACGCGGACGTCTACAACCTCGAGTACAACCCGAAGGGCGGCACGGGGGCGGACGCCTACCGGTTCCCCTGCGAGGACGCGAGCGTCGATTTCGCGTTCGCCACTTCCGTGTTCACGCACATGCACGCCGACGAAATCCGGAACTACCTCGCTGAATTGGGCCGTGTGCTGCGCCCGGGCGGCCGGGCGTTGCTGACTTTCTTCATCTGCGAGGGCACGACCGGCCGGCCCGCAGCGGCGATGGACTTCCGCCACGTGCAGGGCGAGGGGCTGACGATAGACCCGCAGACGCCCGAGCGCGCGATGGCCTTTTCGGAAGGCTGGGTGAGGCAGGCCTTCGAAGGCGCGGGTCTGGCGATCAGCGAGCCCATCCTGTACGGCAACTGGTCCGGAAGGACCGGCGGGGCGGACTTCCAGGACATGGTCCTGGCGCACCGCCCCGCCTGAACCCCGTGCTGACGCACCTGAATCCCGCGCCGCAGGTACCCGGGCGCGTCGTGATCCTCGGTGCGAGCGGGTTCATCTCCCGGCACCTGCAGGACTGGTGCGGTTCGGGCGGCATCGAGTGCCTGGCGGTAGGCAGCGGGGACGTCGACCTCGGCATCGTTGAGAACGCGCCGCGGCTCGCGGCACTGCTGCGCCCCGGCGACGCAGTCGTCATGACTTCCATACTCACGCCCGACAAGGGCCGGGACCACGGGACGCTGATGCGCAACCTGCGCATGGCCGAGACCGTCTGCCTCGCGCTGGAGAGCGCGCCCTGCGCGCACTTCGTATACCTGAGCTCCGACGCCGTCTACGACGCGCACCAGATCCCGCTGGACGAGGATTCCACGCGGGAGCCCACCGACCTGTACGCGCTGTGCCATACCGCGCGGGAGATGATGCTCGGGTCCGCGCTCGGCGGCAAAGGCATCCCGCTCTGCGTGCTGCGCCTGACGACGATCTACGGACCCGGCGACACGCATGTGTCCTACGGCCCGAACCGCTTCGTGCGCACCGCGCTCAGGGAAGGGCGGATCGAGATCTTCGGCAAGGGCGAGGAGCGGCGCAGCCATGTGTATATCGGCGACGCCGTCGAACTGATCGGGCTGTCGCTCGCGCATCGCAGTTCCGGGACGCTCAACGTCGCTTACCGCCCGGCGGTGTCTTTCCTGGAGGTGGCGGAATCGGTGAGCCGCCTCGCCGGCCGTCCCGTGCGCTTCGAATTCGCCCCGCGCACCGTGCCGGTCATCCACCGCCCCTACAAGCCGACGCAACTGTTCCGTTTCATCTACAACCTGGGCCGGCCCATCGGGCAGGTCGTGCACCGCACCTTCGTGAACACGGCGGTGTTCGAGGCGTTCCCGGACTTCCGCTTCACGCCGCTGGACAAGGGCATTGAACTCTTTCTCGAGGCCGAGCGCGCCGCCCCGGCGGGGGAGGCTTGAGCATGCCGGTCGCAGCCATCCTCGGCCTCAGCAGCGACATCGGGCGCGAGCTTGCCGCGCGCTACGCCGCCGACGGCTGGACCGTGTGGGGCACTTACCGGGACGCGTCAGGCATGCAGGGCCTGCCGCCCGCGGTCCGCGCCGTCGCTTGCGACCTGGCTTCGCCCGGGAGCATCGCCGGCGCAGCGCAAGCGTTCGAGCGCGAAGGCCTGCGCTGGGACCTGCTCGTCGTTGCGGCGGGCACCGAGGAGCCGATCGGCGCGTTCTGGGACTGCGACGAGGACGCGTGGGACGCGGGCATAGGGATCAACGCGCTCGCGCCCCTTCGCTTCGTCCGCAGGCTGTACACGCTGCGCAATACAGCGGGCACACCGTCCGTGGCCTTTTTCTCCGGGTCCGGCACCAACAACGCCGCGCCCGCCTATTCGGCCTATTGCGCCTCCAAGATCCTGCTCATCAAGATGTGCGAGCTGCTCGATGCCGAATCTCCGGACACGAGCTTCTTCATCATCGGCCCGGGCATCGTGCGCACCAAGATCCACCAGCAGACCCTGCGCGAGCCCGGCCGCAGCGGCCGCAACCACGCCAAGGTCGTCGAATTCCTCGGGTCCGCGGATCCCGGGACGAGCCACGACGACATCTATGCCTGCGTGAACTGGTGTGCCGGCGCCGGAAAGCCGATCGTCGGCGGGCGCAACCTGTCGCTCTTGCACGACGCGTGGCGGGGCGGGGGGGAGGCCCTCGCGGGGGCGCTGGGGCAGGACGGGAACCTGTATAAGCTGCGCAGGTTCGGCAATCAACTGATTATCCGAGGCAAGGACAAATGAAGCTATCCGACGTCGTCGCCGAATTCCTGGCCAGGGAAGGCATCGGGCACGTGTTCGCCATTTCCGGCGGCGCTTCGCTGCACCTCATCCATTCCATCGCCGAGGCAAAGGGCACCAGCTATGTCTGCCCGCAGCACGAGCAGGCCGGCGCCTATGCCGCGGACGCCTATGCGCGCGTCACCGGCGGGATGGGTTGCGCCGTGGCCACCAGCGGGCCGGGCGCGACCAACCTCATCACCGGGATCTGCAGTTCCTACTACGATTCGGTCCCCGTCCTGTACCTGACGGGGCAGGTCGCGAGCTTCCGTTCCAAGGGCGACACCGGCGTGCGGCAGATCGGCTTCCAGGAAACCGAGATCGTGGACATCTGCCGCACGATCACCAAGTACGCGGTGCTCGTGAAGGATCCCTATCGCGTGCGCTACGAGCTGCAGAAGGCCGTGGCGATCGCGAAGGCCGGCCGCCCGGGGCCGGTGCTGGTCGACATCCCCGACGACCTGCAGCGCATGGACATAGACCCGTCGAAACTGGTGGACTACGTACCCGAGGCCGGCTCGGCGCCCCCTCAGGTCGACGAGGCCACGCTGCAGGCGTGCATCGAGGCCGTGAAAGGGGCGCAGCGGCCGGTGCTCGTCTATGGCTGGGGAATCCACCTCGCCAACGCCGAAGCCGATGCGCGCGAGCTCGCGCGCATCCTCGGCGTCCCGGTCGCCATGACCTGGGCGGCCCTCGACGTGATGCCTGCAACGGACCCGCTTGCGATCGGCGGGTTCGGCACGCACGGCACCCGGTTCGCCAACTTCGCCGTGCAGAACGCCGACCTGGTCATATCCGTGGGGTCGCGGCTGGACACCAAGGCGACGGGCACGCCGCCTTCCACGTTCGCGCGCGAGGCCAAGCTCATCATGCTGGACATCGACCCGACCGAGATCGGCAAGTTCGAGCGCCTCAAGCGCAAGGTCGACGTGGCGATCAGCGTCGACGCGGGCGCGTTCCTGCGCGCGTTCGCCCAGCGCGCGCGCGGCCAGGCCTTCCCGGATTTCTCCCCGTGGCTGGCGAGGATCGCCGACTGGAAGGCGCGTTACCCGGAGTGCCTGCCGGAGCACGCGGCCGAAGAAACCGTCAACCCGTACTGGCTGGTGAAGCAGCTCTCCTCGATCCTGTGCGAGGACGACATCATCTTCTCGGACACCGGCTGCGCCCTTGCCTGGATGATGCAGGGGTTCGAGTTCAAGTCCGGGCAGCGTTTTTTCCACGCCTTCAACAACACCCCCATGGGCTACGGACTGCCGGGGTCGGTGGGCGCGAGCTTCGCGCGGCCCGGGCAGCGCATCGTCTGCGTCTCCGGGGACGGCAGCCTGCAGATGAGCATCCAGGAACTGGCCACCGTGGCGCGCCACAAGCTGCCGGTCAAGATCCTGCTCCTGAACAACCGCGGCCACGCGATGGTCAGGCAGACCCAGGAAATGTGGCTGGGCGGGAACTACTACGCGACCTCCGTCGACGGTGGGCTCGCCAACCCAGACTTTGCCGCGATCGCGCGCGCCTACGGGTTGCGCACGGAAACGCTCTCGCTGAACTCCGGCATCGCGTCCGGCCTCGGCCGCATCCTCGAGGGCGACGACCCTGCGTTCCTGAACATCGAGCTGGACCCCGACCACAGGGTCACGCCACAAGTGAAATACGGCCGCCCCAACGAGGACGCCGACCCGCTGCTCGAGCGCGAGGAGTTCCTCGCCAACATGATCGTCAAGCCCCTGCCCGTTTCCCTTTCCAAGTAGCCGACAATGAACACACTCGACCCGATTTTCGAGGCGCTCGCCGAGAGCCCGAAGCTGCATGTCCGATCCTCCGCCTTCTATCGTCTATGCGCCGCGGCGACACGCCCGGTCGTGGAACAGCTCTTCGCGGGGGTCGAGCGGGTCTCGCAGCCGTTCGGGCCTTTCGGCAGCATCTCGATGCCCTACACGAAAATGGGCGCGATCGACTCCATGGATCTGTTCGGGGTGGACGAGCTGATCATCTTCGCCTTCTACAACGCCAACCGCGCGCGCTACCGGCGCGTGCTCGACATCGGCGCGAACCTCGGCCTGCACTCCATCGTGATGTCGCGGTGCGGGTTCGAGGTACGGGCCTTCGAGCCCGACCCGTGGCACTTCGGCATGCTGTCCGCGAACCTCGCCGCGAACGAGGCCGGCACGGTCACGCCCTTCAAGGCGGCGGTTTCCGTCTCGGACGGCGAGGCCCAGTTCGTGCGCGTGCTCGGCAATACCACCGGAAGCCACCTCGCCGGCGCGAAGGACTCCTACGGCGAGAAGGAAGTCTTCACGGTCCCGATCCGCGCCGCGCAGCCCCTGTTCGAGTGGGCCGACCTGGCCAAGATCGACGCCGAGGGACACGAGAAGGAGCTGCTCCTCACCACCACGCGCGAGCTGATGCAGGAGCTCGACATCATGGTGGAGATCGGCAACCCCGAAAACGCGAAGGCGGTCTTCGCGCACTTCCAGTCGATCGGGGTGGGGATGTTCTCGCAGAAGGCGGGCTGGGGACGCGTCCAGCAGCTCGCCGACGTCCCGACCTCGCATCGCGAAGGCAGCCTGTTCATCAGCGCCAAGCCGGCCATGCCATGGTGAGCAGGCATCGGCGCCTGCGCGCAGCCGGAATGCGGCCGTGTCCGCGCTGCTGAGCACCTTCGCCCTGCTGGCATTCGCGTGGGTCCTGCACGTCCTGTGGTGGCGGGTCAGCGTGCCGGGGCACCAGATGGGCGCGCTGGTCGCCGTGTTCGCGTGCGCGCCGCTGCTGGCGGGCGCACTCTGGCTGGCCGCGGGCGGGCCCCCGGTCGTGATGCCCCAGGACCTCCCGGCCATGGCCCTGTTCTATGCCGGGGGCTTCGGCTGCTACCTGATCGCCTACACCGGCGTCGAGGAGACCAGTCCCTCGCTCGCCATCATGCAAGCCCTCGAGGAATCGGGACCGGCCGGCTGCGTCCCGGCGGAACTGTCCTCGGTGATCACCGACAGCAATTTCATCAAGCCGCGGATCGATGCGCTCAAGCGCGACGGCATGCTCGCGCCCTCGGGGGGCGGGTTCGTGCTGACCCCGCGGGGCAGGAAGGCGGCCGGCACTTCGCTGCTGCTGTCGCGCATTTTCAACATCCAGAGCAATGCCTGAAGCCCTGCGCGACGTGGTCCTGCTGCTGCCGGCGGCGCCCCTGGCGGGGCTGGCCACCGACGTCGCGGTGCACCTCGTGCTCGCGAGGCTCCTTCCGGGCGGGGCGCACGTCCGCATCCAGTTCATCGCTTTCGGTGTGGGCATGGCGCTCACGATAGCGCTGCTGGCCGCAGTCCTCTGGAGCGTCCCTTTCACTGCGGCCGACCAGGCCGGATACCTCTGCCTGAACGCCATGATCTTCGCCTGCCTCGGTTTCGGCCTGTTCAACGTGATCAACGCCAACGTCTCCTCGCTGCGGGTCCGGATGCTGAAGGAATACCTGGCCGCGGATCCCGAACCCCTTTCGGACGAGGCCATGTTCGCGCGGTACCCGGCCGCCGAGATCCTCGCGTCCCGCCTTGCGCGGCTGGAGGCAGGCGGGCAGGTCCATACGACCCGGGGCCGGTACCATGCGCATGCGGGCGGCGTCGCCCTGATCGGGCGGTTCTTCGGCCTGTTGCGCCGCCTGCTGCTGCGCAAATGAAACCGCAATCCCATACCAGGAGCATCAGATGAGCGAAACGCAGCACACCAGCGGGAACGGGCCTGCGCCCGCGCGGTCGCTCACCGTCGCCGTGCCGGCGCTGAACGAGCAGAAGAACATCGAGGCCACCGTCCGCGCGGTGCTCGGTGCCGCCGCCAGGTCCCCGGACCTGCACGTGGAGATCGTGGTCGTGGACGACGGCAGCAGGGACCGGACGGCCGAGATCGTCGAGGGCCTGGCCCGGCAGCACCCGAACGTGCGCCTGATCCGCAACCCGCAGAACATCGGCCTGGGGGCGTCGATCCGCCGCGCCATCGAGTCCTCCGGCACCGAGAAATTCCTGTTCATCCCCGGCGACAACGACATCCCGTCCACCACGCTCGAGCTGCTGTTCGGCAACGCCTACGCGGCGGACCTGGTGATGCTGTACTTCCAGAACGACGAGTCGCGCGGCCGCGTGCGCTACCTCGTCTCGGAGGCGTTCAGGCTGATCTACACCACGTTCTTCGACCTGTACGTCATGTACATCAACGGCCCGGCGGTGTACCCGCTGGCGAAGCTGCGCGAGCTCGACCTGCACTCGACGCGCTTCAGCATCGTGGCCGAGATCAACGTGAAGCTGCTCCGCCAGGGCCTCTCCTTCATCGAGATCCCGAGCAACCGCCAGGTCGGGCTCGAAGGCAGCACCTCGGCCACGCTGCGCAGCCTGGTGGAGACCGCGCGCGTCTTCCTGCAGGTCGTGCGCGACGTCTTCTTCCGCGAGCCGGCGAGGTATTCGAAAGCGCCCGGTGCGCGTGCCGTATGAGGCTTCGCTTGCGCGGATCCTGACCAATTTCCCCACGCCCCCGGGCGCGGGCTGACCCCGGCATGGCAGGCGACCCCTCCGGAGCCCCCGCAAGGCGATCCCGGCCGTGTCGGCCGGGCAGTGCAGGCGGGCATTGAGTTTGTCTCCCACAACCGCGCGAAACTGGTGAAATGGCTGGCGGCAGGGCTCGCCTGCTCATGGGGCTTCAGCACCGGCCTGCTGTACCTGGCGGTCGACAAGCTGGGCATGTCGGTGCCGCTCGGCACTTTCGTCACGGCGGAGATCAGCACGCTGCTGCGCTTCCTGGTCAACCACTACTGGGTGTTCGGGCTGCGCAATCCCACGCTCAGGAACTGCGTCGAGTACCACGTCGCGAACGCGGGGGCGTTCACGCTGTGGTGGCTGACGGCCAACCTGTTCACGCTCCTCGGCATGCATTACCTGCTGGCGTCCGTGGCTGCGGTGGCGGGATCCACGCTGTTCAGCCTGACGACCAATTTTTTCTGGATCTGGAAGAAGCGCCACCCGGGCCAGTAGGAGCAGCATGGGCATGGACCAGACCGTCTCGAAGCGGGCCGCGCTCGCCGCATGCGCGGCGATCGCCTGCCTGCCGCTCCTGTTCTGCGTCGTCGCGGACGCCGGGTTCCTCGACCTGGCGAACGAGCCGCTCGCCTACCGCTACTTCTACCCGGCGAGGGTGCTGGCCGGGGATCCCGTGGTGGTGGGCGTGGGGTATGCTGCAAGCCTCCTTCATCACGGAGTGCATGCCGTGATGCAGCTGGTGCCGGGCGTCGCCGACGCCCCCCTCTGGCGCAGGCTCGACCTGTTCGCGTTGCTGTCCAATGGCGTGCTGAGCGCGGCCCTCGCCGCAGTCGTGCTGGCCGCCGCCCGCTGTCCGCAGCTGCGCACCGGGGACCTCGTGCTGCTCGGGACGGCGGCGCTCGCCCCCGCTGTATGCGACGGGCGGCTGGGGCTTCGAGTACGCGCTGATGGCGGACTACACCTTCCTCGACATCGTCCTGTGCGCTGCGTCGCTGCTGCTCTTCCAGGTCTACTGGGCGCAGGGAAGCAGGGGTGCCCTCCGTCCCGCAGCTCCTTGCGCTCGGCGCATTCGCGGGCATGGCGACCGCGAACAAGCCTACCCTGCTGGTGGTCGCCGCAGCCGCGCTGGTGCCCGCGGTGCTCGCGCAGGGCGTACGCTGGATGCCGGCCATCGGGCGCGCGGCCCTCGCGCTGGCCGCCGGCGTGGCGACCTTCCTCGCCGTGCACCTGGCCTCCTACCTGGGCGACTTCGGCGCGGCCCAGACGGCCCTCGTCCAGTGGGGGGAATTCGTGCGCAATCCCGGGGCGGAGCCGGGATTCCAGGCCGCGTTCGGCCCCTCGGTGCTCAGGCAGAACTACGCATTCTTCGCCGCATTCGGCGTCGCCGCGTTGCTGCTTGCGATCACCGGGCTGGAGGCCCGCCGCAACGCCGGCCCGCGCACGCTCCTCGCCGGGGACGTTCTGCATGCTCGGGCTTGTCGCCAGCGTGTACTTCGTGATGCGCCGGCCCGCGCATTCGACCCTGTTCGAATCCGCCGTGTTCGTGCTCGTCCTCGGCGCCATGCTGCTCACGCTGGTCGAGGACTGGCCACCGGCGCGCAAGGCGATCCTTGCAAGCGGCGCCGCGTGGGCGGTCCTTTCGCTCGTCACCTTCCCGTTCCGCGACTCGTACGAACTGGTCGCCGGGTCCGGGGAAAGGGCGCGGACCAAGTGGGCCGCGTTCGAGGAGGCGCGCCGGATCGCCGGGTCCCAGCCGATGGAGGTGATCATCCCCGACAATTTCCACCACCACGAAGGCGTGTTCGAACTCCTGGTCAAGGCGGCCTCGACCTTCCCTGGATGGGCGACGTCTCCCGGCGGGCGCGCCGTCGTCCTCGACCGGTACGCGCCGGGCCTGTCCGTGCGGTACGCCGGCGGCGTGCCGGGTCCGGGAGCGCCCTATGCGGGAGGGCGGGTGCTCGTATGGTTCGACCGCCCGGGCGCACCGGCGCTGACCCTGCAGTACCCAGCACTGGCGGACGCCGTATCGCGCGCCGGGGTGAAGCAATACCGGTGGACGGTGCCGGCCCGGGGCGGCCTGGTCTATCCGGCCGGGCCCGGGAAGTTCACAATGCGGGCCGCCGCGATCCCCTGACCAACCCCTGAGCGAAGTGGAGAAGAGCCGCATGGCCAAGAAGGAAGTGAACCTGCTCGAGCGCTATCCCAAGGCGAAGCGCAACGTCAAGGCGCGCCTCGGCAACAAGGAGGAGAACCGGCGCATCGCGCTGCAGTTCGGCCGGGAGTATTTCGACGGCACGCGCGAGCAGGGCTACGGCGGCTACCGCTACGACGGGCGCTGGCTGCCCATCGCAGAGGACATCGTTGCGCACTTCGGCCTCAAGCCCGGGGACCGCGTCCTCGACGTCGGGTGCGCGAAGGGTTTCCTGGTGAAGGACCTCATGAAGGCCTGCCCGGGCCTCGAGGTGTTCGGCATCGACGTTTCCGAATACGCCGTCATGAACTGCGAGCCCGAAGTGGTGGGGCGCCTGCATGTGGGCAACGCCATGCACCTGCCTTTCCCGGACGGCAGCTTCCAGGCGGTGCTGTCGATCAACACCGTGCACAATCTCGAGCGTGACGGCTGCGTCCGGGCGCTGCGCGAGATGGAGCGGGTCGCGCCGGGCCGCGGCTACGTGCAGGTCGACGCCTACCGCAACCCCGAGGAACGGAAGGTGTTCGAGGACTGGATGCTGACGGCGAAGACTTACGCCATGCCGGCCGAGTGGCGGGACATCCTCGGCGAGGCCGGCTATACCGGGGACTACTACTGGACGATCCTCGAGATCGACCCTGAATGGACGATCGTCGACTGATGCCTCAGAATTCCAGCCAAATTTCCGGGAGTGAGCGGTGACCGACGACCATACTATGGAAAAGCAGTACCAGGCCATGCTCGAGTACCGTGCCAGCCGCGGGCTGGAGTCCCTCGGCCTGATGACCAGCCAGGCCTGGTACGACGACCCCAAGCGGCTGACCTTCACGCTCGCCCGCTACAAGTTCGTGGCCAAGATGTTCTCCGGCCGGGAGCATGTGCTCGAGGTCGGCTGCGCCGACGCGTTCTCGACCCGCATCGTGGTGCAGGAGGTGAAGAAGCTGACCGCGGTCGACTTCGACCCGCTGTTCGTCGCCGACACCAACGCGCGCATGGGCGACAAGTGGAAATTCGAGTGCCACGTGCACGACATGCTCTCCGGGCCGGTCCCGGGGAGGTTCGACGGGATGTACGCGCTGGATGTCCTCGAGCACATCGTGCCGGAGAACGAGAACGCGTTCCTCGCCAACATGGTCGCTTCGCTGGCGCCCGAGGGCGCGATGATCATCGGCATGCCCTCGCTCGAGTCCCAGCCCTACGCCTCGCCGATGAGCAAGGAAGGCCACGTCAACTGCAAAACGATGCCGGACTTCAAGGCGGCCATGCAGCGCCATTTCCACAACGTGTTCATGTTCTCGATGAACGACGAGGTCGTGCACACGGGGTACCACAAGATGGCGCACTACCTCTTCGCGCTCTGCTGCGGGAAGAAGGCCTAGGCGCGCACCTTCACGGCGAGGAGGCCCGCAATGGTGAGCGCGTCGAGGATCTCGCCGCGGAAGACCATCTCCAGGCACTCGTCGAGCGGGATCCAGCGGATCTCCACGACCTCGGCCTCGTCCGGTACGAAGGGCGCCACCACCTCGACCTGCGCCGAACGGAACAGGGTCGTGCGGTTGTCGAAGTTGTCGAGGCCCGGGTAGTAGGTCACCAGCGGCTCGAGGCCCGAGCAGCGCACGCCGGTCTCCTCGATGCACTCGCGCACCGCGGCCGTCTCCGGGGATTCGCCCGCGTCCACCCGGCCGCCCGGGATCTCCCAGGTGTAGTCGTCGATGAGGAAGCGGTACTGCCGCGTCAGCAGCACGCACCCGTCGCGCATCGCGACGATCCCGGCGCGCGGCCCGAGGTCCACCACGAAGTAGTCCTTCTGGAACGCGCCGAAATCCGCTTTCGAATGGTGGACCTCCATGAAGCGGTTGCGGTAGTCGAGCGCGGGGGCGGTCGAGCTCTTCCTCCTCACGCGGAACGCTCCACCGCGGGAAGGACCTTGCCGCGCGACAGGAACCAGATCGCCCCGCCCGGCAGGCTCACGAAGATCAGGCACAGCCCGAAGCAGATCGACAGTGCGAGGCTCTGGTGCGAAGGCACGCCGACGATCGCGAGCGCGGCGACCATGGCGCCCTCCCGCACGCCCCAGCCCGCCACCGAGATCGGCAGCATCGACAGGAACAGGACCGTGGGCATGAACACGAAGCACTGTCCGAGGCTGATCTCGATCGACAGTCCGCGGGCGAGGAAATACAGCACCACGACGTTCGCCACCTGGATCAGCACCGAGAGGCCGAAGACGTACACCGCGCCCCGGCCGCTGCGCGCGATGTCGAGGCCCAGCGACGCGAACCGGGCGAGGGTGCCCACCACGCGCCCCCTGGTCATGCGTTCCGGCAGGCGCCGCAGCACGAACACCGAGAAGATGCCGCCGAGTACGGCCGCGGCGATCAGCAGCAGGCCCAGCTCCATCTCCACGCTCTTAAGCATGGGCACGAGGAACGGGATGCTCACCAGCACGACCGCGACCACGCCGGCGAGCCCGGAAATCCGGTCGAGCAGCACCCCCTTGGTGGCGATCGGCCCGGGCACCTGCGCGCGGATCATGCGCCAGATGCGCATGGCGTCGCCGCCGACGAATGAAATGAAGGTCTGGCTGAAGAACGCGCCCACCAGGCAGGCGTCGAGGGCCGCGCCGGCCGGGTATTTCTGGCCCTGCTGGCCGAGGAGCTCCTTCAGGCGGTAGGCGCCGAGGGCGAACTGCAGCAGCAGCAGGACGACGGCCACCAGCAGCGCGGTTGCCGGGATGGACACCAGCGTATCCCACGCGCTCGAAAAGTCGATCCTGTGGAACGCGTACCAGACCAGGCCTGCGGACAGCACTATCTTGACCAGCAGGATCAGGGTCTTTGCCATTCGGGGGAGGGGGAGGCGGCGGGCGAAAGGCGTGACTATACCCGCTCGCCCCGGCCGGGGCGATTCGGGGCCTCCCGGCCGGAGCGCAAACCGCACCACTATCGTAAAATTACGCCTGCAAAGCGGACCGACAACAGGAACCTACATGGGTGCAATACCAAGCTTCAAGGAGCCGGGATCGTCCAGCGCGGCGAACCTGCCGGCGGAACTCGAGATCCGCCTCTACCGCAACATGCTGCGCGTGCGCCACGCCGAGGAAACGCTGGCCGCGCTGTACCGCGAGAAGGAGATGCGCACCCCGACGCACTTCGGCGTCGGCCAGGAAGGCGTGGCGGTGGGCGTGTGCGAAGCCCTGCGCAAGGACGACGTGGTGTACACCCACCACCGCTGCCACACCCACTACCTCGCCAAGGGCGGCAGCCTGCTGGGGCTCGTGGCCGAGCTCTACGGCCGCGAGGACGGGTGCTCCCGCGGGCGCGGCGGCTCGGTCCACCTGACCGACCGCAGCGTCGGCATGATGGGAAGCAGTCCCATCCTGGGGCAGGGCATCGCCCTGGCGGCCGGCAGCGCGCTGGCCTTCAAGATGGACGGCGTCCCGCGCGTGGCCACCAGCTTCTTCGGCGAAGGCACCTTCGACGAAGGCATCGTCTACGAATGCTTCAACTACGCCTCGGTGAACAAGCTGCCCGTGCTGTTCGTCTGCGAGAACAACTTCTACGCCACCGAGAGCCCGATCGAGGTGCGCCAGCCCAGCGGCACCAACCTCGGCGATCGCGCGCGCGCCTTCAAGATCGAATCCCTGAAGGTAGACGGCAACGACGTCGGCGCCGTATACGAGGCGACCCGCGCAGCGGTCGAGCGCTTGCGCAACGGCAGCGGCCCGTTCTACCTCGAGTGCGAGACCTACCGGTGGCTGGAGCACGTCGGGCCGATGTTCGACGCCGAGCTGAACCGCAGCTACCGCACCAAGGAAGAAGTCGAGCTCTGGATGAAGCGCTGCCCGGTCACCCGCGCCGCGCGCGGCCTGGTCGAACGCAAGGTGGCCACCCAGGCGCAGCTGGACCAGTGGATGGGCGAAGTGCGTTCCGAGATGGACGCCGTCGTCGCCAAGGCCAAGGCTTCGCCCTGGCCCGAGGCCTCGACGCTGTTCGAGAACGTCTACTGACCGCCCCACCGGAACCGGAACACACAATGCGCAAGATCAAATATTCACAGGCCCTGTCCGAGGGCATCGTCCAGTCGATGGAGCGGGACCCCGACATCTTCATGACGGGCATCGCGGTCGACTATCCCTCCGGCATCTTCGGCTCCACCACCGAGGCCACGAAACGCTTCCCCAAGCGGGTGTTCGACGCGCCCGCGATGGAGAACGCGCTGACCGGGATCGCCATCGGCGCCGCCGCCGTCGGCAAGCGGCCGATCATCGTCCACCCGCGCAACGATTTCATGTTCCTCGCCTTCGACATGATGATCAACCTCGCGGCCAAGTGGAAATACATGTACGGCGGCAACGCCGGCGTGGTGCCCATCGTGGTGCGCGCGGTCATCGGCAAGGGCTGGGGGCAGGGCGCCAGCCATTCGCAGAGCCTGCAGTCGGTGCTGGCCCACTTCCCGGGCCTCAACGTGGTGATGCCGGCTTTCCCCGCGGACGCCAAGGGCATGATCATGAGCGCGCTGAAGTCCTCGAGCCCGGTGATCATGCTCGAGCACCGCACGCTCTACGACACCGAGGGCGACGTGCCCGAGGGCGAGCACTACACGCCCATCGGCAAGGCCGCCGTGGTGCGCGAAGGCACCGACCTCACCATCGTCGCCACCTCGTTCATGGCCTACGAGGCCGTGCACGCCGCCGAGCAGCTCGCCAAGGAAGGCGTCAGCGCCGAGGTGGTCGACGCGCGCAGCATCCGGCCGCTGGACGAGGAGACCATCCTCGCTTCGGTGAGGAAGACCGGGCGGCTGATCGTCGCGGACACCAGCTGGGAACTGTGCGGCTTCACCAGCGAAGTCGCCGCGCTTGCCGCGGAGAAGGCCTTCAGTTCCCTCAAGGCGCCGGTGCGCCGCATCAACGTGGCGAACTGCCCCGCGCCGGTGTCGCTGCCGCTGGAGAAAGCCTTCTACCCGACGGCCACCACGATCGCCCGGGCCGCGCTGTCGATGCTCGGCAAGCACACGAGCGCGTTCGGCGACATCGACCGGGAGGACAACTTCAAGGGGCCGTACTGAGCGTGCTGGCCGCGTTCGCCGCGTACCTTGGCCTGCATCTCGCGGCTTACGTCGCGGTCCTGCGCGGGCTCGCCCTTTTTCGTACTGAGAAGGGCATCTTCCTGTACCACTTCGTTTCGGCGGTCCTCGCGTGCTCGGCGGCGCTGGTCGTGGCTTTCGTCGATCCAGCTGGCTTCGGGCTTGCGGGTTTCGTGATCGTGCTGTCGGTGCATGGGATCTACAGCCTTTCGTTCCTCGAGGTGTGGTCGCTGGCGCAGGGGGGGTATTCGCTGTCGATCATCGCCGGCGTCGCGCAAGCCGTAGACCGCGGCACGGAGCCCGACTTCTCCGGCCTTGCCGCAATCGGCCGCGCCAAACAGTCGGATCGTGTTGCCGCGCTCGAAAGCCTGCGGCTCGTGACGTCTTCCGCCGGCCAGCTTGGCCTCACGGCGCGTGGCGTGGCTGTAGCCGGGGCACTTCGCGCCCTTACGCGCTGGGTTGCGCCGTCCGGGCCCGACCGGAACTAGCGCGTGCCCGTCTTCGCCGCCCTTGCCGCGTTGGGTATCGCAATAGCGCTGCACGGACTGGCCATTCGCATGCCGATGAAACTCGATGTGGTGAGGCGATTCGTCGCGGTGGGTTTCCCGGTAGGCATTGCCCTCATGGCCCTGTCGTTCGGGCGGTCCGGATTCTCGGCCGAGGGGTGGGCGCCCGTACTGCTGTACGCGTTCCTGTGCGAGCTCTACATTTTCTCGTTCACCCTGGTGCTCAGCAGCGTTTCGGTGATCCTGCTGGTGATGCTTTGCGAAGGGCCGGTTGAATCCGCAGCGCTCGCCCGGGTGTACGACCCCGACGAGATGGTGAGGCTCCGCCTCGACCGGCTGGTGAAGAACGGTTTCATCGCGAGGCAGGACCGCCGTCTGTCCGTGACGGAGAAGGGGATGCAGTACCACCGGGCATTCACTTCGCTGCGGGCTTTCTTTGGGCACCAGCCGCAATGCTGACGAGCCGCAACCTCGCGCTGGCCTGGTTCGTGGTCGTCTGCGCGGTGGCGGCAGGGCTGTGGATCAGCGGGGGGTGGTTCCACCTGGAACTGCTCCCGGTCTCGGAACATGTGCGCGACCGCGGTTTGCTGACGGTGTTTGACTGGAGCGTGTTCGACGTCAATTCAGCCCGTTTGCGCCCGCTGAGCGACCTGTTCGAAGTGATCGACGCGATTCTCCGGCCGCGCACCGTGCGCCTGTTCGGCCATCACGCGAGCCTTTCGCTTTCGGGCGTGGCGATGGCGGCCGGATGCGTCTTCCTCCTCCACGGGGCGCTTCGCTCGATGGGATTGTCTCGAACTGAGGCCTTGGTATTCATGGCCTTCTTCGTCGCGACGATCGGGTTCCTCTCCTGCTTCGTCCCGTACATCCGTCCGGCGAAGCGGCTCGCCCTGCTGGGCCTGTGCGCGCTGCTGTTCCTGGCGTTCCGGTACATCAGGAACCCGACGAACAAGGACATGGCATGGCTGTTCGGGGTCTTCTTCCTCACCTTGTTCACTGACGAGGCCGGGTTCGTGTATTGGCCGATCCTGCTGCTGTTACTTCGCGATCGGTTGCGGGGAAAATGGCTGGCGGGTTTCCTGGCCATGCCGTTTGCCTACCTCGTGGTGGCGAAGGTGATGCTTCCCCCGGTCTACAACCTGCTTGGGAAGTCCGGCGCGCGCGATGGCGTCATCGCCGAATCGGTGGTGACGAAATTGCTAGGCAGCTTCCTGTCGCCGGATTTCTGGGTCCTGGCGCTGGAGGACCTAGCACGCTCGGTGGCGGCCTCCCTGGGGACCCTTTCGCCCTATGACGCGCTGCCGATCCTGGCCATTATGGCGATCGGCGCCTGGGCGCTCAAGAAGGGCGCCTGGATCGTTTTTGCCGTTTCGCTTTCGCTTGTGGGCACCAGCCTTTTCCTCAGCATGCTCGACATGGTGAACACCAGCCGGAATTACATGGGGGGTGGACCTACTACTACCACAGCCCGATGACGGTGCTGACTGTCCTTTGGCTGGCGGCGATCTACCACTGGCTGCGACCGGAGTCGACCACGATCCGGTACGTGGCGGCTTGCTGTATGGCGGCGGTGATGCTGCTCAACCTGAAGAATTTTCACCGGGTGAACGAACTGGTCAGGATCATGCATACCTATCCGCTTGCCCAGATCAAGCCCAGGATCTACGAAAGGGAGTTGCTCGCCCGCAAGTACGAGGCCTTGCTGAATGCCGGTCCGTTGCCGCAGGCCGAGGGCCTGCGCACGCAGTTCGCCTACTATCGTGAGTATCCAATGGGCACGGACGATTACGCCGACCGCCTCGAAGGAACATTCAGGAAATCCCGCCGCTGAGGCGGCGTTCGCGCTGCGCTGTCGCACACCCACATGTCAAGACTCTCCATCGACCTCGAATCAAAGCGCTCGGAAGGCGCCGCGCCGCAGACGCTCACCGTGACTGCCGGGTTCACGGTCGACCTGGACTGGCTGCGTTCGGAAAGCCTGCGCCGCAACCTGGTGACGGGCGCGTGCCTGGCCCTGGTCGTATTGACCTTCTTTCTCAGCCTGGGCGCCGCTCTCCGCCTGAAGATGCATTCGGACGTGCCGTATTGGGTCTCTTCCGCCGTGCCGCCGGCGCTCTCGCGCGTCGCCTACGGGCACGCCAAGCACTACATGTCGTTGAACTTTGTGCACGAGGCCTACTACGGCCAACTGACCAGCAGCTATGCCAAGGATATCAACCGCACCATTGCCGACATACTCTTGAAGTATCCCGTAGCAAACGACCACTCTGACCGCGTTCTGCCGAGCGACGACAGGGGGATCGTGGATCTGACCGAGATTTCCTTCCGAATATTCGGCTACAGGATAGAAGGCGTCCTGTACCTGTACTACATCGTCCTCGGCCTGTCCGCGGCGCTTTACGCGTACAGCTATCGCAGGAACCCGTTTGCGCTGCTGCTGCTGGCCGCATTCCTGCTGCTGCATCGGATGATCCTGCCGATGATCAAGTACGACGCCCAGCTGAACGGACTCACCGCCCTGAGATGCATGCCGATCCTCGCCATGATCGCTTGCATGCACGGCATACTGTTCCATTTCGAGCAGAAAGTTGACCGGAAGCAGATGGCGGCATTCGTCCTGCAGGTCGCGATCATCGTGTTCGTGATGCACATCAGGTCCACTGCCATCTGGGAACTGGTGCTCGTGATCGGCGCCGGAGTCCTTGCATTGCTCCTGCGCAAGGGACCGGTTGCGAGTTGGCGCACCGGGCCATCAAGACCGTTCGTGCGCCGGCCGGTCGTCGCGGCAATTGTTTCGTCGCTCGCATTGTTCTCCGTGCTCAAACTCTACCTTGCTTACGGCTTTCCGGAGGAGTACTACCGCGAGGGTCAGAGCGTCACGCGGGTGTTCTGGCACAACATCTACTCCGGGCTCGTGTACAGCCCGGGTTTCGCGCAGCGCGACGATCTCCGGATAGACGATTTCACCACGCTCGAGGCGACCCAGCGGTTCTTGAAGGAAAGAGGGCGCGAAAAAGAGTGGGATGCGATCCTTCGCGGGGCCCCGGATTACACGAAGATCAGCTGGCGAGACTACGACCAGGTCGTCAAGGAGATGTTTTTCGTGCGTTGTGCTGAGCATTCGGGCGACTGCGCGGCCGCTTTTCTTTATTACAAGCCGGTTGCGATGATGAGGACGGTTTTCTGGGTGTACGGCTTCGTCAGGCTACCACCGGACCTTGATTTCTTCACCTCGAAGCACCCTGAAGTCGGAGTCGTCGTGAAGGAACAGTTCATGGAAGCCTCGCGTCAACTCGACATTCACAAGGAGCGCGGGCGTCCTTGGTTTCGACGCTTGCTTTTCCTCGTGGCGGCTTTTGCCGGCCTGGCCGCAGCATGGCGCGTCCGTAGGGATCTGATGCCGGTCATTGCTGCGGCCGGCGCTCTTGCGGCGGGTAGCATGGTCCCCTCGGTCATCGGCTACCCTGCGCCGCATACGATCGCAGAGGCCGCCCTGGCAATCCCGCTATTGCTCGTAGCGCTTCCCGCGTGGATCGTACTGGCACTGTATCCGCCCCAATCGGCCGGCGCTTCCGGGACAAAGCCTGCGGAACCGAATGCGCGCGCCTAGCTAGGGCGACCAGCCGGCCGGCGCATATCGTGCCGGCGACGCCGGACGATTCTTGGCATGCGTCGTAATTGCACTCGTCGCCATTGCAAGCGGATTGTTCTCGCTCAAGTCCGTTACTCGGGACGGATTCAGCCAGGTAGCGGTCTACCTGGTTTTCTTTTCCTCGGTCCCGGTTGTTGCGCTGGCGGCCGCTTATTTGGCGACTCGCGGATCCGAGTCGCCCGGCGTCATCACCCAGTGGCTGGGGAGGGCCGGTCCGTACCTGCCACTGGCGGTTCTTGCCTACGGCCTATGGGGAATCGACCGGACCCTATACCATCACTCCTACGAGACGATTATCGACTCAGCGGGATTCGGGTCGTCGTCGCTGCGATTTTCATTGGGCTGCATTGCGGCGGCATTCCTCTTCGGTTACCTGGCATGGCAGCGCGCAGGGCTTGGCCCGCGCTGCGGGGCAGGGCGATGGATGCGGCCAAGGCAGCCCCCGAAGGCACCATCGTCATGGTCGGCGACTTGTCCAGGCAGCCGATCGAGGTGGAGATCCTCGACTACCTCCGGCAGCGATGGACCATGGAGCAGGTCGACGCGGGTAACAACGTCGTGGTCTACCGCCTCAAGGCGAAAACCTAGCCGCGCCCCGCGCTCACGGCGCGCCGCATCACTTCTTGGCTTTCGCCGCCGCCTTCAGCTTGTCCAGGCGGTCGTTGTAGCGCTTGATCACCTGCTTGTCCGCGCTGTGCATCTCCAGCAGGCCCACCGCAAGCTCCATGTCGCGGATCGCGCTGTCGAATTTGGCGTCTTTCTCGGCGAGTTCGGATGTCTTGTACAGGGCCGCGGGGTTCTGCACGAAGCTCAGCACGTACAGCTTGGTCCGCTCGTTGCCGAAGGTCTTGACCAGGCGGTCCTTCAGCGCGGCTTTCTGCTGCGTAAGGTCCGAGCGGATCTCCGAGAAGTCCGGCAGGAAAGCGTCGAGGAACAGCGTCAGCAGGATGGTGATGACGACGGCCTTGGCGACGAACATCCAGAAGGACCGGAGGGAGTTTTCAGACTTCTTCTCTTCCATGGCGTACCTGCGTCAGGGTTGTTTTTCGGATGCCCGATGGGACGGGCGTGCGCTCGGATTTTACGTCATGTGCCGCGGGGTGGGGTTTTCATGGGGAAATGTACCTGTTCCAGTACAAAAGTTGCGCATTCAAGTTCGAAGCGCGACAGGTGGATTTGCTTGCAAGAGTACCTCAGCCGGGGTTTTGAATCCCAGGCACTTTCGGGGTCGGTTGTTGAGCTTGTCCTGGATGCCCTTAACCTGTGCCCTGGTCAGATGGATTCCGCTGGTGCCTTTCGGGATGTACTGGCGCACCAGTCCGATGGTGTTCTCGCAGGTTCCTCTCTGCCCCGGACGGCCGGGATCGGCGAAGTAGGCTTTGCATTTGAGGCCGTCTTCGATCGTCTTGTAGAGCGAGAATTCCGACCCGTTGTCGAAGGTGATCGAGCGTTTGGGCAGATCGCGTAACGCGGCGATGGTCGTGCGCGCAACCTTCTGCGACAGGCTCAGGCCACCGAACGGTGTGAGCAGGCACATATAGCGGCTGCGCCGTTCTACCAGGCACAGCTTGCGGTGAGGACTGCCTTGGCGACCCATGAAGGTGTCGCCTTCCCAATCCCCGCAAATCAGGCGCTGCTTAACGTGATCGGGACGGCTGCGGATGCTCGGCCGGTCCGCGGGGATGCTGCCCGTGTTGCGCTTGCCCCACGGGCGCGTACGCCGGCCGTAGCGCAGGTGCTCGTGGAGCTGCCCACCGAGCGCCCGGTCCCGGCGTACGTGCGCGTACAGCGTCGGGATGCTGATCGGGGGCTGATCGAAACGTCTCAGGTATCCCTGCACCTGCTCCGGGGACCAGTCCAGACGGATCAGTCCGCGCACACAGCGCAGTAGCGCCCCGGACTTCGTCGGATGGTTTGCTGCCGAGCGGCGAGCTCGCCGCTCGGCAGCAAACTGTGCTTCTTCGGCCAGGTATCCACGCTTGCCATGAGAACCCCTATCAATCTCCCGGCTGATCGTCGCGTGATGCCGGCCCAGCTTGCGACCGATCTGCCGGGCACTCAGCTTCGCTTGTAACCCCAGCGCAATCTGGTAGCGTTCCGTTGGGGTGAGGTGTGCATAACGCATTGAGTGCTCCTTCCTAGACTCGTCATCGAGAAAGGTACACCCGTGCACATCCTCACCTCTCTCTGCTCAATCAGGATGTCGCACTTCGAACTTGAATTTGCAAAGTCCCCTGGAAGCCGCTCCAGCCGGGCACTTCCGAAAATAAAGTCTTGAAATCTGCCTGTGACTGTCAGCGCGAGCCGGGTGCGTAGGGCGGGCGGTAGGCCAACGCGATCCTGTGCCTGCCCGGCGCAAGGGAGAGCCCGTATTGCGCATGGTTGGCGCGCACGAGGGCTGCGCGTTGCCCGTCCACATCCGCGATCCAGTACGGGCTCCAGGTGCTGGCCATGACGAGGAAGGCATCGCCCGGTGCGGTGACCTCCAACTCGATCCGGTCCGGTCGATAGGCAAGCGTCTTGACCACGCCACCGGAAAGCTCCCGCCGGGGCGCGAAGTCGCGGGCGTCGGCCGCCGCCAATACGGCCGTGTCCCGCACGCCCTCAGCATCCAGAGACGCGAGCCGGTCCAGGGCGGCCTTGCCGTCCACGGCCACCTCCACGTTGCGGACCAGCCGGAACCGCTCCACGCTGCCGGAAAGCTCGTAGACGAAGACGTCCTTGCCGCGCAGCTTGCGCAGGCCGAACTGGTAGTAGTCATAGAACGGCTGCAGGTAACGCAACCGGGGCCGGAGGGTCATTTCCGGCGGGTGGCGCTCGCCCCGCACCAACCCGGTGTTCCGGTCGCGGTACTCGGCCCAGGTCGGCCATGGGTCCGCGGCGTGAACCAGGCTGAGGCCGCTGCCGCGCAGGGGGTAGGCGGACAGCAGGTAGCGCACATTCAGCATCCTCAGCAGGTTCAGGTTGAAGCGACGATCGACGTCGAACCCGCTCCGCATCGCTTCCTGCAGGTCTTCCCCGGGCAGCAGGCCTACCGACGGGTGGACGAGGTCGGCTCCCAGGAAAATGAAGTTGTCCTCGGCGCGACCGCTGTCTGCGCCGAAGATCGCGCGGTTGGATGGCATGGCCTCGAACAGCGGCGCGAGCACGCGCAGCCAGAGGTCCCGGTAAACCGCCGGGTAGACGTTCGCCCAGCCGTCCACGGTCTCCAGCCCCTGGGCGTAGGCGTACGCAGGCTGCAGGGGCAGCACGCTCGCGACGCGGAACAGGCCGGGCTTTGCGCGCAGCGCATCGACCGCCGGCACCTCGTAGTTCGCCTGCCCCCAGTCGTTCACGCCGAGGTCGTAGAAGAGGTGGACTTTCGGCGCCAGTGCCATGAATGCCACGAGCCCCAGGGTGCCGTATCGCAGCGACTTGCGGGCGGTCGCGTGCCCCTGCGCGGCCAGCCACGCCATTTGCAGGGCGAGCGTCGCGCCCACTGCGATCATGAACGGCGCCGGGATCTGGAAGAAGCGCCCCATGTACACGCCGCGGGCGAAAGGGGCGAAATGGACCACCGCCATCTGCAGCAGCAGCCAGGCCCACTTCTGCGAGAGCAGGAAGAAGATCGCTGCGACAGGCAGGAAGGCCGACGCCGCAGCGCGGTCCGCGTCGCTCCCGCTCCGTGCACGCCAGGCCATTGCCAGGCCGGCGGCGAACGCCATCCAGGGCAGGTTCATCGTCACCCACATCAGCGCCTGGTTCTGGCCGAAGAGGTCGAACTGCAACTGCCGGTAGAGCAGGCCGTCGACCGAGGCGCCGATCGCTTCGATTTCCCACCCGGCCCGATGCGAGGCGGTGCCGTTGGCCGCGATCGCGAGGAGTTGCGGCGCGGTGGCGACCATCAGCACGAGGGAGAAAGCGGCGAAAGGGCCGGCGGCCTTGCGCCAGTCCACCTTCTGCACGGCGGTGAGCCATAGCACGGCGAAAGTCAGCAGGTAGGGGACGCCGAACGTGAAGGTCGTGGCAAAGGACAGGAGCAGGCCGCTGCCGGCTGCCCGGGCCCACGTCCCTGAGGCGCCTACCGAGCGGGCGAGGAGCCAGAGCATCACCGGCACACCGGGCAGCGTGAACAGCGCGCCGACCGTGAAGTACGAGAAGCATCCGAACAGCACCCCGGCGAGTTCGGGCCAGTCCCCCTTGAGGCCAAGCTGTTCCTTCGCCACGCGGCTCGCGAAGAACACCGCGACGAAGTACTGCAGGAAACGGTGCAGGCCGTTCGCGAGCCACGCGGGCAGCGTGCTGAAGAGGAAGTACTCGGGGCCGAACGGGTTGGCGTTGCCCCAGAAGGCGAGCCGGTCTATCCCGCCTGCGACGAAGGGCGACCAGAGCGAAAGGTTGCGCCCGTCGAAGGACAGCGCCTTGAGCGCGGGGATGGTCTCGAGTCCGCTGCCGTAGCCGTAGATCCACGAGAGCGGTCCGAGCGCCCAGGATTCGAAGGAGAGGAGCGCCGCGGCGAGCGCGGCCACGGCGAGCGTCCGGCGGACGTCGGGGGAGGGCGCGGGGAGAGAGTCCGCGCGGTTCATCGCCGGCCGGATCTGCGGAACGCGAGGAACAGCGCGACCAGGGCCGCCAGTGCAACGAGGCGGAAGGCCCAGGCGGTGGCGCTGTCGAGGAAGGACGAGTAGTGGAAGCGCACGCTCGCCGCTCCTGCAGGCACGACCACGCCGCGCATCACGGCATTCGCTGCGAGGACCGGCAACTCGCGCCCGTTCGCATCGGCCTTCCATCCAGGGTAGTAGAGCTCGTTCAGCACGAGGAAGCGTTCCGACGGGGAAGGCTCGAAGCGCAGCGTGAGGAGGTCGTTCGTGCCGTCCACCGCCACCGGGCCGCCGCGCGGGAAGGTGCGGGCGCCATTCAGCCCTTCCACGTAAGACGTCTCCACCGGGTCCACGATGCCATCGGGCCGGAACAATTGCGCAGCGGCCTCCTCCGGCGTCGCGACCGGACGAGCCGCTGCGGCGAAGAACGCCCTCGGGGTCACGCGGGCGGGCGAAGGGACGATCTCGAATTTCGCCGGGTCGGGGCGCCCCGTGATCCTGTCCCCGTCGGTGGCGATGTTGCGGAACACGCCGTCCCCGGCCACGAGCACCCAGCGCACGTTCAGCAGGCCGATAAGGTCCCAGGGGACCGATTCCACCTTCGTGAAGCTGATCGTGCGCAGGCTGACGCTGCTGGGCCAGGGCAGGGCGCGCAGGCGGCGGGGGACGCCCGGGCCGTAGTAGCCGTCAATCGCGCGCAGTTGCCAGAATTCGGGGACATGGCCGGCGCAGAAGCCGTCTGCTATCCGGGAGTCGCAGATCAAGGCCACGCGGTACTTTCCGGGTTCGATACGCTGGTGCAGCGCGGACAGTTGCGCCTTGTCCGGCACGGCAAATTCCTCGCGCCGCGCCTGGTAGGAGTCGCCGCGATAGAAGGGGCGCGAGAATTCCAGCGTATGCGGGCCGTTGACCTGGCTATTGGCGGAAAGCAGGCACTGTGTTGCGATCAACGCGCACAGTGCGGCGTAAGCGCGCTGGCGCCACTGCTCGCTGCCATTGAGCACGAGCCTTAGCAGCGCGAGGAACGCCACGACGGACAGCAGGACCCTCACGAGTGACTCGATGCGAACGAAGGAGGCCTGCAAAACGATCGAGGGGAACAACCCTGCAAAAGACCTCGTCTGCGGATACTGTCGGGCGATAGCGTCGATCACGATCGCGACGAGCAATCCTATCGAGAGTCCCTGAAGGCCGTGCCGCATTGCCTTTGCAGCTTCTTCGCGAGGCGGGGCCATGACTTCCAGCGCCACCGCAACCATCATCGCGAGCGGCAACAGGGCCGAGATCTGGATGCGCGCGTGTGTGAAGTCGAGCTTCAGGAACAGCAGGAACATCAGGTGCGCCGCCGGCTTCACCACGATCACCGAGATGCACAGGATCAGCGTCCAGAAGAAGAATCCCTCCTCGCGTTCGGAAGCGCGCAGCGGATTCAGCCACGCGTAGCGGCTGCGCACCAGGCCGACCAGCAGCAGGAACGGCACAACGCTCGAAGTCGCCAGCAGGAGCCCTTCGGTCAGGTTGATGTTGTTCCTGATGGCGATCGAGTCGGAAGGGCTGTGCCCGAAGATCGGGTAGTCGAACCAGCGCAGGATCTCGTACGGGTAGATGTTCTGGAAGGCGTAGAGGACGTCGAAGTCCTTCAGGTCTATGCCCGCGATAGCGCGCTTGAATTCGCCCAGCGCGAGGCCGACCGCGAGGATCCGCGGCAAGGCAAATCCGAGTCCGATCAGGAACGCGAGGCTGAACACAAGCGCCGGACGCCAGGAACGTTGTGTCCAGGATAGCCATAGCGCGTACGACCCGACCAGCATCAGCGCGTATGCCGCCTTCTGCAGGAACATGTAGTTCAGCATCGCACCTAACAGCACCGCAAGCGCCGCGAAGCACCAGGCGGCCGTTTCGCGGCGAACATGGTGCAGGGCGAGCATGAACAGTGGTATCAGCACGAACACCGCGAACGTCATGCTGTTCTGGCTGTCCTTGAGGATCGAGAGGGCCGAGAACTCGTAGCAGATCGCTCCCACAAGCGCAGCCGCGCCGGGCGGGACCAGCGCGCGCAGGAAAGCGTAGGCCGCCACGCCGGACGCGAACAGCAGGCCGATGGCGAAATAGCCCATGCTGACGTACAGGTTGGCCTCGCCGAAAATGGCGGCCAGGTAGACGAGCGGGTTGGTGGAGGTGCCGGCCATGGCCAGGCTGTCGTAGCCCATCATCTCGTGCTCGTTCCATGCGGAGAGCGCGCCGCTGCCAAGCCCTGACAGGTAGTGCCTGAGGTACTTCAGGTCGCCGTTCAGCCGGTCGGGATTGCCGATCCACAGGCTGTCGCCGAAGAAATGCCCCCTGAACAGCCATACCGCCAGCGCGGCGAGCAGCAGCACCGCGGCAGCGTCCCGGTAGCGGGATCCGGCTTGCGGCGAGGAGTAGTCCGGGCGACTTTCTGCTGCAGCGTACTGGACCAATCAAGGGCTCCGTGCGGATCGGATGAAAACCACGCTTTTACTGCGAGCCCACCCTCTCATCCGATGGAGGTTGATCCAGTAAGGTCGTGTAAAATATGCGTAATTCGTGAGTATATTCTCATACGCACCCCCCATCGGCAGCAACAGTAGTGTTGGAGAAGCCGTGTTGAGCCCCACCCCCGTTGACCTGATCCAGAAGCACCTCGCGTGTGTGCAGTGCAAGGGAGCGCTGACCGCATCGGAGGGCCGCTACGCCTGCCCATCCTGCAGCCGGACCTACGACTTCGAAGACGGGGTCTTCTTCGCCAAGGAGAGCAAGGCCACCCACTATTTCGATGCGGTGCACCAGGTCATGCAGGTGGGCAACGAGTCGGAAGAGATCTCGACCCTGTGCTACACGGAACAGTCCCGCCTCGCCCTCGACATGATACGGCCCGGCGACGTGGTCGTGGACATAGGCTGCGGGCCGAAGATCAACTACGCGAAGCCTGCCGATTGCACGCTGATCGGCATCGACCCGTCCTTCGAGTCGATCCGCGCCAACAAAGCGCTGGACATCCGCATCTTCGGCGGGGCGGAGAACGCGCCGCTGCCCGACAATTCGGTGGACCGGATCTTCCTCTTCTACTCGATCCACCACATGGTCGGCCGCACGGTCGAGGAGAACGCCGCGAACCTCGCCGCGTCGCTGCGCGAATGCGGGCGCGTGATGCGCGCCGGCGGCACGCTGGCGGTGTTCGACATGAGCCCGTGGTGGCCGGCGTGGCAGGCGCAGAAGCTGGGCTGGAACGCCGCGCGCGGCATGCTCGCCGACAAGCTCGACATGTTCTTCTGGCGGGAAAGCGCGCTGCAGCGGCTCGCGGAAAAGGCCGTCGCCGCGAAGTCGTTCAGCAGCCATACGTTCAAGGTCTCGCCGTTCCTGATGTTCCCGCCGGCCTTCGGGCTGCCGAACTTCAAGGTGCCGCGCTTCCTGTACCCGTTCGACGTCAAGATGTACAAATGGGCGTTCTAGGCGGCGGCGAGGGCGCGGCACGGCGAGGCTACGGTTGAGCAACGCGCAGGCCCGGAGCAGTCCCCCCGGACCGGTGCAGGTCAGGGCGCAGTTTCCTGTTTTCGCAGCCCTGCTGGGCCTGGGCTACCTCCTCTTCTACGGCTGGCTGCTCGCGCGCAGCGGCGGCTTTCCCTACGTGATGGACAACAACGAGTCGTTCTCCTCGTTGTGGCACGCGATCAACCTCGACCGTTTCGGCTTCGCGAGCGGCTACGGCCTCACCGACGAGGCCTATGGGGCCTCCCCGGCCGCGCACCCGTACATCTACACCCACCAGGGCAATTTCCCCCGGCTGCCGGCCTACCTGCTCTACGTGCTCGGCGCGCGCAGCATCGATGCGCAGATCCTCGTGACCACGTTCACGGCGGGCCTTGCCGCGATGTTCATGGCCTACCGGTTCCTCGGCGAGCTGACCGCGAACCGGGCGTTCGCCGCGCTCGCGTGCGCGGTGCTGTTCTCCGACTACATCCTCGTCGCCCAGTGGCAGGTCGTGACCTACCGGGTCTGGCACGGGTTCTTCTTTTTCGCCACGCTGCTCTGCGTGCACAGGATCGAGGGCGCCCGCCCGTGGCGATGGTCGCTCCTGCTGCTGGCCAATACCGTGTGCCTGTTCTACTTCGAGTTCGTGTTCGCCGCCTTCCTTGCGGCCTGTGCCGGCTTGTACGCGCTGTACCGAAACCCGCACCGTCCAGGG
The DNA here is from genome assembly GCA_965279075.1 of Burkholderiales bacterium. Classification (GTDB taxonomy): domain Bacteria; phylum Pseudomonadota; class Gammaproteobacteria; order Burkholderiales; family SG8-39; genus SZAS-79. Next base: position 1,075,074 of record CBDIHI010000012.1, read on the forward strand.
CGCGTCGCCCTGGTGGTCGCGGCCCTTGCCGGGGGCGGCGCCATCGGCGTGGGCGTGCTGTGCGCGCAGATCGTGCTGCAGCTCGGTTGGGACAACTTCGTGCAGGACGCGGCCTACACCTTCGTCTCGCGTAACCGCTTCGTCGACAGCGCCGCGCTGCTGAAGGCGCTGCGCGCGTTCTACGAATCGAACCACATCGTCTTCTGGTACAACCTGTTCGACGCCTCGGGCTTCCGCACGCCCATGCACCTCGGCGCCTCGGTCATTTACTACGAGCTTCAGCCGCACACCCCGTACTTCGTGATGCTGCTGCTGATCCCGTCAGCGGGCTACCTGCTGCCGCGGTTCGCCGCCTTCGTGCGGCGTACGCGCGAAGGCCATGGCGTGGGCGCGTGGCAGTCCGCCGTGCTCAGGTGGTCGGAAAGCCTGCTGGGCCTGGCGGCCGGCCTGGTGCTGCCGGTCCTGTTCGTGGGCGCGCATCTCGTGCACCGCGCATTGCATGGCGCGTTCGGTGCCGTGCAGGCTGCCGGGCTGGCGCTGGCGCTGCCGCTGATCGTGCTTGCCTTCGTCCGCAGTCGGGCTCACGGCGCCCCGGTCGACAGGATCGTGGCGGTGTCCAGCGCCGCACTGCTTTTTGGCACGCTTCCCAGCGTGTTTGAGTATTCCTACTGGGTCTGGACCCAGGTCGGGTACCTGACCTGGCCGGTGAAGGCCTTCGCCGGAAGTTACTTCGCGCTGCTGCTGTGGAATTTTCACCTCGCCTCGATCCGGCCGGCCCGGGGCGGGGAGGCAAGCCTCCGCCGCCGTGCGTTCGAAGCCTGCGGTTTCGCGCTCACCACATTCGTGCTGGCACTGATGCTCGTCGCCAGCCCGTTCGCGCTGGGCTGGCGGCCCACGGGCAGTTGGCTGCGCCTCGCCGATGCTGGCCTGGCCGCGGTGGCCGCAGGCCTCGCCTACGTGGCGTTTGCGCGTCTCACGGGGACGCGCGAGCCCGGCTGGCGGGGATGGATGGTGCCGGGTCCGGAGGGGTATGCGGCGCTCGACCGGGCCTGGCGATTCAACATTGTTTTGGTCGGGATGCTCGTAGCGCAGTCGCTGATGTTCAACCAGGTGTACCAGCCGGTCTGGCAGGCCCTCGGCGAGGTCGTGCTCGCCGAACCCGTGCTGCGTGTGCTGATGATCCTCTCGGTGGTGCTCGCCCACGCGCTGCTGCAGGCGCGCGTGGACGGCGAGTCCCTGCTTCCCCGGGTCGGGATCTTCCTGCTGGCCGGATACCTTGCCTACATCACGGTGTATATCCTTACGCCCGGCTACGTGTTCACGGGCTACCGGTTCAGGCTGACCCCGCTCACGGTGTTCCTCACCGACGTGGTGATCGCCTGCGGGCTATGGCTGGTGCTCAAGGCAACCCTCTCGATCGCCGCGCAGCTGCGGCTGCACCGCGGCTGGGGGATCGCGCTGGGGTCGCTGCCGCTCCTGTTCTGGTGCCAGCTCCAGTACGCCCAGGTGTCCCTGATGCCGCCGGAGCAGTTCGCGGTGTTCAAGACCCTGGCCAGCCCGCCGTACAAGGGCGCGTCGTTCGTCTCGAACACCTACGCCGCGCCGGTGGCGGCGTTCACCCAGCAGTGGGCCTACATCGACGCCGTCCTCGCCAAGGCCGAGATCGAGGAGCGCGACGGCAGGCTGCGCCTCAGGACCGACTACAGCTATGTCTGGCTGGCGGACCGTGAAACCAACAAGGACTATGCGCGCCCCCAGTACTTCATCTGCATCGTGCCGCAGTCGCTGCCTTCGCTGACGGCAAAGCTGTTGAGCGAGCGGGGCGAAGGCGAGCCGTACAAGGGCTGCGCCGACATGGGCATCGTGCGGTACGCGAAGCAGGGCCGCCGGGACGTCCTCCCCCGCGCCGAGCTCATCGCGATCGACCAGGAGGGCCGGCGCACTTTCGGCCACGAGACCTGGGCGATCGTGAAACTCGACTGGGGGCCGTGATGACGTTCGGCCGGCTGTTCGTACTGTCGCTCGCCGCGCTGGTGCTCGCCCGGCTGTTGCTGGTCGCGGACCTGACCACGCTGATCGTGTTCTCGCCGCACGACGACTCGCTGTACGTCGCCCGCGCGATGCACCTGCTCTCGGAGGGTACGTTCGGCCCCTATGATTCGCGCGTGCTGGCCAAGGTGCCCGGCATGTCCTACCTGCTCGCCGGGCTGCGCACGCTGGGCCTGCCCTACATGACCGCCCTCAACCTGCTGCACATCGCGGCCGGGCTGTACGCGGTTGCGGCCATGCGCCGCTGCGGCGCGGGCACGATCCCATTGCTGCTTGCGTTCGCGCTCTACCTGTTCAGCCCGATCACGATGGCGGTCGAGTGGATCCGGGTGCTGCGCGAGCCGCCTTCGATCGTGATGCTGACCGCGACGTTCGGGGCGATGCTGCATGTCTTCGCCTGCGTGCGGGAGGGCAGGGCCGCGTGGAGGCACCTCGTCCTGCTCGGGGCGTTGCTGTCGTTCTCGATGCTGTTGCGCGAGGAGGATGTGCTCCTGTGGGCGCTGCTCGGCTTCTATGCCATTGCGGTCTGGGCCCAGGGAAAGGGCGGGGCCTCCCGCTGGCGCCAGGTCGTCCTGGTGCTGGCCGTCCCCGCGGCCATGATCGTCGCGGTCAACCAGGCGGCGCGCCACGAATCGGCGCGCTGGTACGGCCTGCCGATCCTGCACGACTACGGCGAGGGCGAGTTTCCCCGGCTGTACGCGGCGATCCGCGGCATCGCCTCGGCGAAGGACAACCGGCTGGTGGGCGTGACGCAGGAGGCGCTCGCGAAGCTGCGCGTCGAAGTGCCCGAGTTCGCGCCGGTGATCGACCGCATCCCCCCGCCCGGCCCGACGAGCCTCTCGTGCCGGCTGCAGGGCGTGTGCAGCGAATGGTCGAACGGGTGGATGCCGTTCTGGATCAAAGACGCCGCCTACCAGGCCGGGAAGACGCCCGACCTCGTGTCCGGGCAGGCGTATTTCCGCCAGGTGCGCGAGGCCATCGAGGCGGCCTGCAAGGCCGGCCGGCTGGAGTGTCGCGACGCCGGGCGAGGGTTCCTGCCGGTGTTCGAGCTGCGCTGGACGCGCGCCTACGTGCAGGCCTTCGGCCAGGTCGCGCTGTTGGGCCTGCTGCCCGTGGTGAGCACGTTCATCGACTTGCCTTCGCGGTTCGACGTCCCGCCCGAGTTCGGGCGCATGTTCCAGGCCGTGACGATGGCGGCCTACTACGACAGCCAGATCGAGACCATGCATTCCGAGGATCCCGGCCGCATGTACCGCAATCCCCGGTCGCACTACCGCCCGGCGCTGGCGTTGCCCTACCAGGCGTTCGCGGCGCTGCTGCTCGTGCTCGCGCTCGTCGCGCTGGCGTGGCGCTGGTCGCGGGCGGGCACGCACCCGCCCGGGGCGCTGCTCGTCGTCGGCACCGTGATCTACGCTTTCATCCTGCTGCGCATGGCGGCCCTGGCCTACGTGGCGGTCTACCTGGGCCCCTTCGAGTCGCGGGTGATGTACGCGAACCATATCGTCGCGGTGCTGCTGGCGCCGCTCCTCATCGCCGACGCGTGGCGCGCGCGTGGCGCAAATCGTTAGGATACGCACCATGCGACTCCCCGGATTCCTGGTCCCGGCCTTCCTCCTGTGCGGCGCGTGCGCGCCGGCCTCCGGGGCCGAACGCGTGGGCGATGCCATCGTGCTGAAGGTGCCCGCGCTGCCGGATGCGGCGCGCCACCTCAAGCTGCTCGAATTCCCCTCCTACCTCGCACTCGCGCTGGAGAACAACGGCTTCAGTCCCAGCCAGTCGAGCCGGCTGGTGGTCAAGGACCGCGCCGAGTTCGGCATCCGCACCGCCTCCGTGCGGTTCACGGGGCGCAAGGGGGCAGTGTTCCGCTACGAGGCCGCGGTGTCCATGACGGCGGGCGGGGGCGCCGCTGCGTTGCGCGTGCCCGTCGAAGTCGATGCGTCCTCGCTCGCGGCCGGAACGTTGGTGGTGCGCGTCTACCCACCCCTGTCCAGCCTCATGCCCGCGGAGCTCCTCGAGCGCATCGAATTCAAGCTGCGCGCGCTGGCGAGCGAAGCCGCGCAGCGCAAGATGGTGCGCTACCTCGACGACATCGCCGCGCGCGGTGGCAGCGCCGACGCACAACTCGAGGCCATCCTCACGGAGGCCTACAACCGGGGCGTGCCGGCGGCGGCGGGCAGCGGCCGCGACACGGGCGACGCCGAGCCGCTGTCGGAGCAGTACGCCCTGATCGCGACGCTCGCGATCTGGCTCGTGCTGGTGCCGCTCGCGTTCTTCGTCCGCCGCCTGCGCGCGCGGCGCGGGAAGCGCACCCCGGCCGCGTGAGCGCAGCCGCCGCACCGCGGGTTGCGGTCGTCATCGTCAACTACAACGGCGGCGCGATGCTCGCGCGCTGCCTCGACGCGCTCGGGCGGCAAACCTTCCGCGACTTCCACACCGTGGTGGTGGACAACGCGAGCGCCGACGGCTCGGCCGACGGGCTCGAAGGCCGCTACCCGGGCGTCGAAGTGGTGCGGGCCGGCGGCAACCTCGGGTTCGCAGCCGGCAACAACCTCGGCATCCGCCACGCGCGCGGTGCAGAGTGGGTGGCGCTGCTGAACCCGGACGCCTACGCGGCCCCCGACTGGCTCGAGATGTTGATGCGCGCCGCGCAGGCCGCCGAGTACGATTTCTTCGGCTGCCGGATGCGGCTGGCCGACCACCCGGACCTGCTCGACGGCACCGCGGACGTGTACCACGTGAGCGGCCTGGCCTGGAGGCGCGACCACGGCGCGCCGGCCGCCGGGGAAGCCGCCGCGCCGGGGGAGATCTTCGGCCCGTGCGCCGCGGCCGCGCTGTACCGGCGCGCCGACATCGAGGCGGCGGGCGGCTTCGACGAGGCGTACTTCTGCTACTTCGAGGATGTGGACCTCGCCTTCCGGCTGCGCCTCGCGGGCCTGCGCTGCGGCTACGTGCCCGGCGCGGTGGTGGACCACGTGAGTTCCGGGATCGCCGGGCGGCGCAGCGACTTCTCCACCTACCACGGCCACCGCAACCTGGTGTGGACCTACTTCAAGGACATGCCGGCGCCGCTCTTCTGGCTGTACCTGCCGATGCACCTCGTGGCCAACCTGCTCGCGATCGCGGTGTGCGCGGGCCGCGGCCAGCTGGGCGTGATCCTGCGCGCCAAGCGCGATGCGCTCGCCGGCCTGCCGCGCGTGCTGCGCGAGCGGCGCGTCGTGCAGGCGCGGCGCCGCGCGGGGGCGGGCGCAGTGCGCGCCGCGATGGCGCGCGGCCTGGGCGCCCTCGCGGGGCGCCGCTGACATGGGACTGAAGCGCAGCGTCGCCCTCAACCTGCTCGGCCACGTCGGGCCCCTGCTCGCCGCGGTGTTCGCCATCCCGGTGCTCGTCGAGCGGCTGTCGGCGGAGCGGTTCGGCTTCCTCTCGCTCGCGTGGGGTGCTCGTCGGTTACGTCGGCCTGCTCGACCTCGGCCTCGGGCGGGCGCTGACCCGCGTGGTGGCCGAACGCACTGGCACGCCGCTCGAAGCCGCGCTGCCCGGTCTGGCGCGGGCGGTCTACGTGCTGCTGGCCGGCCTGGGGTTCGCGCTCGGCGCGGCGCTGTACGCCTTCGCGCCCTGGCTGTGCACGGGTGTGCTGCGGGTGCCCGGCGACATGCAGGCCGAGGCGGTGCTCGCGCTGCGCATCCTCGCCGCCTGCCTGCCGTTCGTCACGCTGGGATCGGCGCTGCGCGGCCTGCTCGAGGCGCGCCACCATTTCGGGTGGGTCAACGCGATCCGCCTGCCGCTGGGCGTGCTGAGCTTCGTCGCGCCCATGCTGGTCGCCCTGCGCACCGACGACCTCGGCGCGATCTGCCTGTCGCTCACGGCGCTGCGCGTGCTCGGCATGCTCGCCCATTTCTTCGCCTGCCGCCGCACGGCGCCCGGACTGGTGGCGGCGGGCAGGCTCGACTGGGGCGGCATGCGCGAAATGTTCGGCTACGGCGCCTGGCTGACGGTCTCCAACCTGGTCGGCCCGCTGCTGCTGTACGTGGACCGGTTCGTCATCGGCGCGCTCGCCACGCTGGCCGCGGTGGCGTTCTACACGGCGCCCTACGAGGTGGTGACGCGGTTGTGGCTGCTGCCCGCGGCCCTGTCGGGCGTGCTGTTCCCGGCTTTCGCGGCCAGCCATGCAACGGACCCGGTCCGCACGCGCCGCCTGTACCGGCAGGGGCTTGCCGCGATCTTCGCGGCGGTGCTGCCGGTGGCGCTGCTGGGCGGGGTGTTCGCGGAGGACTGGCTGGCGCTGTGGCTGGGATCGGAGTACGCCGCGCGCGGCGCCGGCGTCGCGCAGATCCTGTGCGCCGGGATCGTGGTCAACAGCCTTGGCTACGTGCCCTTCACGCTGCTGCAGGCCGGCGGCCGCGCCGACCTCGCCGCCAAGGTGCACCTGGCCGAGCTGCCGGTCTACGTGGCCGTGCTCGCCCTGCTGGTAGCCTCGGCGGGGATCGAGGGCGCGGCCTGGGCGTGGACGCTGCGCAGCGTGGCCGACGCGGTTATCCTCTCGGTCCTCGCGCAGCGCGAAATGCGGCGCGCCCGGTCCGCCCCATGAGTACAGTCGAAGACGAAATCCGTTCGGCCCCGGCCGCGCGCTGCAGGATCTGCGGCGGCGCGGGCGAGCCGTTGTACCAGGGGCTGCGCGACCGGTTGTTCTCGGCCGCGGGTACCTGGGCGCTGCGGCGTTGCACGGACCCGGCGTGCGGCCTCGTGTGGCTGGACCCGATGCCGCTCGAGGCCGACATCCACAAGGCCTACACGAGCTACTACACGCACGCGGTCCCTGCGGGCAAGACGGTGCTCGCGGGGCGGCTGCTCGCCGCCGCGAAGCGCGGCTACCTCGCCAACCGCTACGGCTATGCCGCCGGCCCCGCCGACCGCCTGCTCGGGCTGTTGCCGTGGCTCTACCCCGGGCGGGCCGCGGAGCTCGATTTCTCTGTGATGTGGCTCGCGCCCGGCGCTCGCGGGCGCCTGCTCGACGTGGGCGCGGGCAGCGGATGGCTGGTCGAGCACATGTGCGCGCAAGGCTGGCAGGCGGAGGGCCTCGACTTCGACACACGTTCCGTGGACGCGGCGCGCGCGCGGGGACTCGTGATGCATGCGGGCGGGTTGCCGGAGCAGGGGTTCGCGGAGGGTTCGTTCGACGCCGTCACCATGAGCCACAGCATCGAGCACGTGCACGACCCGGTCGCGTGGCTGGCCGAGGTGCGGCGGGTCCTCAGGCCCGGCGGGCGCCTTGCGCTCGCGACCCCGAACACGCGCAGCTACGGGCACCAGGTGTTCGGCGAGCACTGGTTCGCGCTCGACCCGCCGCGCCACCTGCACCTGTTCAATCCCGGCGCGATGGCGATCGCGCTGCGTGCGGCGGGCTTCGCGCGCTTCCGGATCTCGACCTCGATCCGCGACGCCAACGGCACCTTCATCGCGGGCCGCGCGATCCGCGCGCGCGGCCGGTTCGACATGACCGCGCCGCAGCCCGCAGCGGAGAAGGTTCGCGGCCGGGTCTCCCAATTGGCCGAGGCCGCGGTGAAACTCGTCCGGCCCGACGCAGGCGAGGACCTCGTAGTGCTCGCGCACAAGGAGTGAGGCAATGAAGATCCTGCTCATCGGCGCCACCGGCCAGCTCGGCGGCGACCTCATCCGCAACAACCCCGGCCACGAGATTCATGCTCCGGGGCGCGACGTCGTCGACCTTGCAGCAACCCGCCGGTGCGGCCGCGCTGATCCGTTCAATGCGTCCCGATGCCGTCATCAACTGCGCGGCGTTCCACAACGTCCCCAAGTGCGAAGAGGAGGGCGCGCAGGCCTTCCTCGTCAACTGCATCGCGGTGCGCGACCTCGCAGTCGCGTGCGCTGAGACCGGCGCGTGGTTCTTCACTTTCAGCAGCGACTACGTCTTCGGCGGGGAACGCTCCGTCCCGTGGGCCGAGGATGACCGCCCGTTCCCGCTGCAGGTGTACGGCATCACGCGGGTGGCCGGGGAGTACGCTGCTCTCTCCGCGGCGCCGGGACGCGCGGTGGTGATCCGCACCTGCGGGCTCTACGGCCGGGCCGGTGCGCGCTCCAAGGGAGGCAATTTCGTCGACGGCCGCGTCGCGGACGCGCGCGCCGGCAAGCGGATCGAGATGGTGTGCGAGCAGGTGATCGCGCCTACCGCCACAGATGACTTGAGCCGCGCGGTATTCTCGCTGCTCGCGCACCCGCAACTCGCTCCGGGCCTCTACCACCTTGTGAACGAGGGCGCGTGCTCGTGGTACGAGTTCACCCGGGAGATCGTGAGGTTGTCCGGGGCGTCGACGGAGGTCGTGCCGGTCGACCGCGGCGGCGTCACCGGGAGCTTCCGGCGACCGCTTTATTCGGTGCTCGGCAACAACAAGGCGCGCGCGCTGGGCATCACCATGCGGCCGTGGCAGTACGCGCTGGCGGATTACATCCGCGCGAAATACCCAGGATAGCCGGAGTACATTTTTGTTAATAAATGAAACACACCTGACAGGATGGTGGCTCCTGCTCTAGGTTTATTGATACTAATGTTCGACATTCATGGTTTGGCGCTCCAGTTCTCGACCTGCAGGCCCTCCACGCGATCGAACCAGCGTTCGTTGTTTGTCACCAGTACCCACCCTTCCGCTCGTGCATGGGCGGCAATCCAGAGGTCGTTGTTGCCGATCGATTGGCCGCTTCGCTTCAGCGTCGCTCGAATCTGTCCATAGTGTTCTCCCGCCGCTTCGGTGAGCGGCGCGATTTGCAGCATGGATTCGAGCTGGCCGATCACGGCAATCGCACGTTCACGGGACCGGCTTTTTTCCGCGCCGAAGCGCAGTTCGCCCAGGGTCACGACCGACATGGCCAGTTCATCGGCCGTATGCCGCGCGAACCGCTCACGCACGACCGGCGGGTTGTGCTTGGCGATATGGAGGCAGATATTGGTGTCCAGCAGGTAACGCACAGCCATCAGAAGCCGTCTCTTTCCTGTGGATTCGTATCCTCGCGCCCGTCTGCCATGAAGTCATCGGGCAGGGTGCCGAGGGCCTCGAAGATCGCAATGGCGCTGGTCGGGCGTTCACGCAGGATGGTTTCGTTCCCGCGGCGGAAGATTTCGACCTGTTCGGCATTGAAGCGGAATTCCTTGGGCAGTCGCACCGCCTGGCTGTTTCCGGATTGAAAGATGCGGGCGTAGGCCACGGTTTTCCCCCCTGATACGTTGTATATACGTTGAGTATATACTTTGCTGCTGCTTCAGGCAAGGCGTCGGATCGCGACCGATGGCTGATAATCGTCCATTGAATGGATGAATATCATCCGTTAAAATGGTGGGATGTATGCGCGGCATATTTCCCCTTCACTCGGCGAAGCACTGGCTGACACGCCCGTAGTGCTGCTGAATGGAGCGCGCCAGACCGGTAAGAGTACGTTGGCGCAATCGCTGTCCGCCTCGAGCGCCTACCGGTACCTGACCTTGGACGATCGTGTGGTCCTGGAGGCGGCCAGACAAGATCCTGCGGGGTTTATCGGCGGTCTCAGCGGCCCGGTGATCCTTGACGAAGTACAGCGCGCCCCCGGGATTTTCCTGCCGATCAAGGCCGAGGTGGATCGTGACCACAAGCCGGGGCGCTTCTTGTTGACCGGTTCGGCCAACGTGATGCTTTTGCCTCTCATGGCGGATTCACTGGCCGGGCGCATGGAGGTGCTGTCGCTCTGGCCGCTGTCCAGTGCCGAAATAACCGACTCGCCGGATTTCAACCGTGCGGACTGGTTGTTCGATGGGGAAATCCAGGCTTTGGACATCCCCGTGTGTGAGCGCGAGCAACTGATCACGACCCTGCTGAACGGCGGGTTTCCCGAGGCGGTCGGGCGGAGTTCCCCGCGGCGCCGGGCTGCGTGGTTCGAGAGCTACCTGCAAGCCATTCTGCAGCGGGACGTGCGTGATCTGGCCAACGTGGAACAGTTGACGGAGATTCCGAACCTGCTCCAGTTGCTGGCGACGCGCAGTGGCGGGTTGCTTAATTTTGCCGAAATATCGCGTACCGGCCGGCTGTCGCAGACCACGCTCAAGCGTTATTTCACGTTGCTCGAAATGCTGTTCCTCGTCGTTCGCCTGCGTTCATGGGAGCGCAATCCGGGCAAACGGATGGTGAAAGCCCCCAAGGTCTTTTTGCCGGACAGCGGGCTGTTGGCGCATCTCGCCGGGATAACCCAGGAGGCCCTGACCGCCGGATCAGGCCTGCCAGGCGGCCTGGTCGAGACCTACGTGCTGGGGGAACTGCTGAAGCATCTTGCCTTCTCGGAGAAGGGGCTCACGCTCAGCCATTACCGGACTCAGACGAATATCGAGATCGACTGCATCCTGGAAAACCGCCTTGGCAAGTTGACCGGCATAGAGGTCAAGGCAAGCGGCAGAGTGGATGGGAAAGACTTCAAGGCGCTGCGCCACCTGAAGGAAACCGAGCCAGTGTCTTTTCAGCGTGGGATTGTGCTGTATGCCGGACGCGAGGTGGTGGCGTTCGATGTCGATCTTTTTGCCGTGCCCTTGTCGATGTGGTGGGCGGGCCGGCGAGCCGGTTGGTGAAAATTCAGCCTCCGAAAGCCACCACCGCCCGCCCGCGCGCGCCCGAGGCGATCAGCTTTTCGCAGTGGGCCTGCAACTCCCCGAACGGGATCGTGTAGGCGATCTTCGAGATGTGCTTCGGCCGCAGGCTGCCGCCCGGCGCCATGCGCGCCCAGGCGGTGCCGCGCTCGGGCACGGGGTGGTTGCCGTTGATGCCGGTGAGGGTCACGCCGCGCAGGATGAACGGGTAGATCGAGGTGTTGAGCGTCTCGCCCGCGGCATTGCCGAAAGCGCAGACGACGCCGCGCTGCTTCATGCTCCGCAGCAGCGCGTCGAGGGGCTTGCCGCCGACGGCGTCGATCGCGCCGGCCCAGCGCTGTTCCTCCAGCGGCTTGTCGCCCGCGGCGATGCCGTCGCGGCCCACGACTTCGGCCGCGCCGATGGACCTGAGGTAGCCGGCCTCGGCGGATTTCCCGGTGCTCGCGACGACGTGGTAGCCGAGCCCGGCGAGCATGTCGATCGCGAAGGACGAACTCCCGCCGGTGCCACCGGTCACGAGCACCGGACCCTTGTCAGGCGTCACGCCGCGCGCTTCGAGTTCTTCCACGGCAAGCGCGGAGGTGTAAGCCGCGAGGCCCATCGCCACGGTGTTGAAGAGCTCCGCTTCGTCGGCGACGCGGCCGATCCAGTCGGCGGGCACCCGCACGTATTCACTGTAGCCGCCGTCGCGCCGCATGCCGAAGTCGCGCCCGCCCTGCACGGTCACGAGGTCGCCGGGCCTGAAGGCCGGGTCGGCGGAATCGACGACGGTGCCCGCGACCTCGACGCCCGGCACGCAGGGAAAGCGCGAGATCACGTTGCCCACCCCGGTCACGGCGCGGGCGTCCTTGTAATTCACCGCCGCGAACTTCGACCGGATGACGACCGTGCCGGGATCGAGGTCGTCGACCGACTGCTCGACCATGCGGCTGACTCGACCGCCGTTCTCCTTGCGGCCGTCTTCCTTGTAGAGCCTGAGTGCCTTGAATTTCATTTCGGGACCTCGCGTTGCTTGACGGCGCCGGTCTTCAGCAGCGCTTCGATCTCCTGCGGGGACAGGCCGAATTCGGCCAGCACTTCGCAGGAATGCTCGCCCACCGCGGGCGGCCCGCGGCGCACGCGCGACTGCGCCTCGCGGTCGCCCAGCGCGAGGCCGGGCATGTGCACCGTACCGGCCGCGGTGCTGTGCGCCGCGACGATCACGCCGTTGTGCGCGAGCTGCGGCGAATCCATCAGCATGTCGTAGTCGGCGATCGGGCCGCAGATGATGTCGGCGGCCTCCATCAGCGCCTGCCATTCCTGCGAGGTTTTCGTGGCGAGGCGGGCCTTCATCTCGGCCATCAGCCTGCCGCGGTTCGCGACGCGCTGGGGGTTCAGCGCGAAGTCCGGGTGCGCCGCAAGTTCCGGTGCGCCGATCACTTCGCACAGCGCCTTCCAGCGGTCCTCGTGGTAGGCCGCGACCATCAGCCAGCCGTCCTTCGTCGGGTAGGCCTCGTTGGGCGCGGAGTAGGGCGCGGCCGTGCCGGTGCGCACCGGCAGTTCGCCGGAGGCGAGGTACGAGGCGATCGCCGACTGCTGCAGCATCACCGCGCTGTTGTAGAGCGACTGGTCGAGGTGCTGGCCGAGGCCGGTGCGGTCGCGCTCGCGCAGGGCCGCCAGTACCGCGGTGGTGGCGAGGAAGCCCGTCACCATGTCCACCGCCGGCACCAGCACCTTCATCGGCGGGGAGTCCGCGTCGCCGATGTTGCTCATCAGTCCCGAGACCGCCTGCACGATGCCGTCCACGCCGGGCTTGTCGCGCCACGGCCCGGTCTGGCCGTACGCCGAGACCGAGCAATAGACGATCCTCGGGTTCGCCTGCGACAGCGACGCATATCCTATGTGCAGCTTGTCCATGACGCCCGGGCGAAAGCTCTCGAGCACCACGTCGGCCTGCGTCACCATGCGCTTCACGAGCGCCGGGCTCTCGGGCTTCTTCATGTCGATGACGATGGAGCGCTTGTTGCGGTTGAAGCTCATCGACACGACCGACTCGCCCTCCTGCCAGGGCGGGCCGAGCTTGCGACCCAGGTCTCCCGCCGGGCCCTCGATCTTGGTGACCTCGGCGCCGAGGTCGCCAAGCTGCATGCCGCAGATCGGCCCCGCGCCGACCTGCGCGAAATCGAGGACCCGGATGCCCTTGAGCGAGTCGTTGAGGCTCATCGTCCGCGGGGCCTAGTCGAGCTTCAGGCCGATGTCGCGTATGGATTTCTGCCAGCGGGCGATGTCGTGCCTGATGAGGTCGTTCATCTGCTCGGGGTTGAGGTAGTTCACGTCGAAGCCCTGCGCGGTAAGGCGTTCCCTGGTCTCCGGCACGGCGAGGGCCTTCGCGATTTCGGCCGAGAGCCGCGCGACCACCTCCCTGGGCGTGCCGGCCGGCGCGAGGATCGAGTACCACAGCGGCACCTCGAACCCGGGCAGCGCGGCTTCCGCGATGGTGGGCACCGAGGGCATCGTCGACGAACGCTTCGGCGTGGTCACGCCGAGCGCGCGCAGTTTCCCGGCCTTCACGTGTTGCTCTAGGGAGGCCATGGTGCCGATCGCGGCCTGCACCTGGCCGCCGATCAGGTCGGCGATCGCCGGGCCCGTGCCCTTGTACGCGATGTGCGTGACCTTGACGCCGGCGGCGTGGTTGAACACCTCGAACGCGATGTGCTGCGGCGTGCCGTTGCCGGGCGTGCCGTGGTTGAACCTGCCGGGGCTCGCCTTGGCCAGCGCGATGAATTCCTTCAGCGTGTTCGCCGGGACGGAGGGGTGCACCGCGAGCACCATCGGCACCGACGCGGCCTGCGCCACGGCGACGAAGTCCTTCTCGATGTCGAATGGCAGCTTCGAGTACAGCCACGGGTTGATCGTCACCTGGTTGGAGGCGATTAGGATCGTGTAGCCGTCGGGCGGGGACTTCGCCGCGAGGTCGGTGCCGATGTTGCCGCCCGCGCCGGCGCGGTTGTCGATCACCACCGGCTGGCCGAGGAACTCGCCCATCTTCGGGGCGAGGGCGCGCGCGAGGATGTCGTTCCCGCCGCCGGGCGGGAAGGGGACGATGAAGCGGATCGGCTTGTCGGGGAACTTCTGTGCCGAAGCGGGGCCAGGGGCCAGGGCGGCGCAGGCCGCCGCGAGCAATGCAACCAGCGTCTTCATCGTCTTCCTCCGGGTCATGCGTTGAATTTCCCGCCTTCCTTCGCGAGGCGCGCCAGTCGCGGCGCGGGCGCCCACAGCCCGCCCTTGTAGCCCTTCGCGAACTTCTCCACCGAGGAGAGCACCTTGTCGAGGCCCACCGTGTCGGCGTAGAACATCGGCCCGCCACGATAATGCGGGAAGCCGTAGCCCGTCATGTACACCACGTCGATGTCGGAGGCGCGCAACGCGATGCCTTCCTCGAGGATCTTCGCCGCCTCGTTGACCATGGCGTAGACCAGGCGCTCGACGATTTCCTCGTCGCCGATCGCGCGCGGGGTCACGCCTATCTCCTTGCGGTAAGCGGCGAGCAGGGCGTCGAACTCGGGGTCGGGGCGCGGCGTGCGGTCGCCCGCCTCGTAGCGGTACCAGCCCTTGCCGGTCTTCTGGCCGAGGCGCCCGGCCTCGCAGACGCGGTCGACGATCTTCGAGTAGGCATAGTCCGGGCGCTCGGCCACGCGGCGCTGGCGCACCGCATAGCCCACGTCGAGGCCGGCCATGTCGTACATCGTGAACGGGCCCATCGCGAGGCCGAACTTCTTCATCGCCGAGTCGACCTGCTGCGGCGTGGCGCCTTCGTCGAGCAGGTACCAGGCCTGCAGGCCGTATTTCTCCATCATGCGGTTGCCGATGAAGCCGTCACAGACGCCCGAGACCACCGGCACCTTCTTCAGCTTCTTGCCCAGCGCCATCGTGGTCGCCAGCACATCCTTGGCCGTGGCCTTGCCGCGCACCACCTCGAGCAGCCGCATCACGTTGGCCGGCGAGAAGAAATGCGTGCCGATGACCTCCTGCGGGCGCTTTGTCGACTGGGCGATCACGTCGATGTCGAGCGTCGAGGTGTTGGTCGCGAGGATCGCGCCCGGCTTCATGAGCGCGTCGAGCTTCGCGAAGAGGTCCTTCTTGATGTCCATCTTCTCGAACACCGCCTCGATGACGATGTCGGCGTCCTTCGCCGCGGCGAGGTCCAGCGCCGGCGTGATCATTGCCATGCGCTTGTCCATGTCCTCCTGCCTGAGGCGGCCCTTGGAGACGGTGGCGGCGAAGTTCTTGCGGATCGTATTGATGCCGCGGTCGAGCGCCTCCCGGGAGGTTTCGATCAGCGTGACCGGGATGCCGGCGTTCACGAAGCTCATGGTGATGCCGCCGCCCATGGTGCCGGCGCCGACCATCGCGGCGCTTTCGATCCTGCGCGCGGGCGTGTCGTCGGGGATGTCCGGGATCTTGGCCGTCTGGCGCTCGGCGAAGAACATGTGGCGCAGCGCCTTGGATTCCGTGCCGTCCACCAGGATCTGGAAACGGCGGCGCTCTTCCTTCCTGCCCTCGTCGAAGGGCAGGTTCACCGCCGCCTCGACGCAGCCGAGGATCTGCAACGGCGCGGGAAAGCCGCGTGCGGCCTTCCCGACGTCGGCGCGCGCCGCCTCGAAAAATGCCTTCGGGTCGCCGTCGACCCGGACGGACAGGTCGCGCACGCGGCGCGGGCCCTTGCCTTCGGCGACGAGCCGCCTGGCGAACGCCACCGCGCCTTCGAGCAGGTCGCCCTGCACGACCTCATCCACGAGCCCGAGGTCCTTCGCCTTCTCGGCGGTGACGGGGTTGCCGGTGGTCATCATCTTCAGCGCCTCGGCCGCGCCGACGACGCGCGGCAGCCGCTGCGTGCCGCCCGCGCCGGGCAGCAGGCCGAGCTTCACTTCGGGCAGCCCCAGCTGCGACTTGGGCAGCGCCACGCGGTAGTGGCAGGCCAGCGTGAGTTCCAGCCCGCCGCCCAGCGCGAAGCCGCCGATCGCGGCGACGATGGGCTTGGGGAACCGGTCCTGAACTTCCATGATCTCGAACATGGTTGGCGACATCGTCGACTTCGGCGTGTTGAACTCGCGGATGTCGGCGCCGCCCGAGAAAGCCTTCGTGGTGCCGATGATCACCAGCGCCCTCACCGCCGGGTCGGCGGCCGCCTTGTCGAGCCCGGCCATGATGCCGGGGCGCAGCACGCTGCCAAGGCCGTTGACGGGCGGGTTGTTCATCGCAATGACGGCGATGCCATCCTGCACGGAATAGGTGACTGCTTCACTCATGGGGTTCGGTCTCCGGACGGGGGGTGCGCCGTCTGTGACGGCGTCATGCCGGAGGATACGGCAGGCCCGGGGTCCGCGGTCCTAACGGTTGCGAAACTGGGGCTTTCGTTTCTCGTTGAACGAGCGGATGCCCTCGATCCGGTCTTCCGTCCCGATCAGGCGGTTGTACGCCTCGACCTCGATGCGCAAGCCCGTGCGCAGGTCCGTCTGCAGCCCGAGGTGGATGGACTTCTTCGCCTGCCGCACGGACATGGGCGCGTTGCCGGCGATCGTGGCCGCGGTCTCCAGCGCGGCCGGCAGCAACTGGCCTGCTTCGACCACGCGGTTGAGCACGCCCCAGTCGAGCGCCTGCTCGGCCGAGAACGGCCGGCCGGTGAGGATGATCTCCTTCGCGCGGCGCTCGCCCACCGCGCGCGGCAGGTTCTGCGTGCCGCCGGCGCCGGGCATGATGCCGATGGTCACCTCGGTCAGCGCGAAGCGAGCGCCCGGCACCGCATAGGCGAAGTCGCAGGCGAGCGCCATTTCGAGGCCGCCCGCGTAGGCGTGGCCGTTGACCGCTGCGATCACCGGCACGGGCAGTTCCATCAGCGTCCAGTAGGCTTCCTCGAAGATCTCGTGCTGGCGCTGCCAGGTCTCCACGCTCATGCCGTTGCGTTCCTTCAGGTCGCCGCCGGCGCAGAACGCCTTGGTTCCCGAGCCGGTCAGCACTACGCAGCGGACATCGCCCGGGTCGCGGGTCAGGCCCACCCACAGGTCGCGCAGGTCGGTGCCCATCTGCGTGTTCAGCGCGTTGGCGGCCTCGGGCCGGTTGAGCGTGACCAGCAGCACGTGCGGGGCGGGCGAGGCGACCGCGATCGCCTGCCAGGAGGTGTCGAAGGGGAAGGCCATGTCAGTCGCCGCGCTCAATCACGCCGGTACGGGCGGGCGAGCGACAGCCGCACCGAGAGCCCTGCGCGCACGGCGATGTCCACGAGGCGGTCCAGGCTGAAGCCGTCCCCCTTGAGGTTCATCAGCGCGCTGACCTGCGGCTGGGCGAGGCCGAGGTCCGCGGCCACCTCTTTCTGCGTGCGGCCCAAGGCCGCGAGGCGCTCGGCCAGCGCCGTAAGCACCTGCGCGCGCATCTGCGCGCTGGTCGGAGGTGCGGTGCGTCTGTTCACCATGGACGGGTCTCCTGCCGGGCTGCTTGATGCGGGGATTATAACAAAATAAATATCCGGAATGTCCGCAGAGCGGCTCCTGCGGTGGACTTTCCAAAACGAATGTTTTGAATTGGAATGCGCTGCCCGGCATCGCCGCGACGCCGGCCGGCATCCCGTTCATGATAGACTTGCGGCGCAAGAAGCGCGGGCTGCGCACCCTGCAACCGGCCCGCCGGAACGAACGCTTCCCGGCACCCCTGATGCGCATACTCCTTTCCAACGACGACGGCTATTTCGCGCCGGGCCTCGCCACGCTCGCCGAGCACCTGGCGCCGTACGGCGAGATCATCGTCGTGGCGCCCGAGCGGGACCGCAGCGGTGCCTCCAACTCGCTTACGCTCGACCGCCCGCTGGTGGTGCGCAAGGCCGCCAGCGGGTTCTCCTACGTGAACGGCACGCCGACCGACTGTGTGCACCTCGCGGTCACGGGGTTCCTCGAGCACCAGCCCGACATCGTGGTGTCCGGCATCAACCACGGCGCCAACATGGGCGACGACACGATCTATTCCGGCACGGTCGCCGCGGCCACCGAGGGGTTCCTGCTCGGCATCCCGTCGATCGCGATGTCGCTGGCCAGCCACGACGGGCGCCACTTTGCCACCGCCGGCCGGGTCGCCGCGCGGCTGGTCGAGCGCTTCCAGAAGGATCCCATCCGCCAGCCGGTGCTGCTCAACGTGAACGTGCCCGACCTGCCGGAGTCCGAAATCGCAGGCATGGAGATCACGCGCCTCGGCAAGCGCCACAAGGCCGAGGCGGTGGTGAAGACGAAGAACCCGCGCGGCCAGACCATCTACTGGATCGGCGCAGCCGGCGATGCGCAGGACGGCGGGCCCGGCACGGATTTCCACGCGGTGGCCAACCGCACCGTTTCGATCACGCCGCTGCAGATCGACCTCACCTTCCACAACCAGCTCGCCATGGTGCGCGACTGGGTCGGGAGATAGCAGGGCATGCAGGACGCAAGGCGCTTCGCCGGCATCGGCATGACCTCGCAGCGCACGCGCGAGCGCATGGTCGACCGGCTGCGCGAGCAGGGCATCAGGGACGAGCGCGTGCTGTCGGCGATGGCCTCCGTGCCGCGCCACGTGTTCGTCGAGGAGGCGCTTGCGAGCCGCGCCTACGAGGACACGGCGCTGCCGATCGGCCTCGGCCAGACGATCTCGCAACCGTATGTCGTCGCGAAGATGATCGAGGCGCTGCGTGCCGGCGGCCGGGAACTGGGCCGCGTGCTGGAGGTCGGCACCGGTTGCGGCTACCAAGCGGCGGTGCTCGCCCACGTCACGAAGGAGGTCTACTCCATCGAGCGCATCCAGGCGCTGCTCGACCGCGCGCGGCGGAACCTCCTCGGCCTCAAGCTCTCCAACCTGCGCCTGACCTACGGCGATGGCAACCTGGGCATCGAGAAAGCGGCGCCGTTCGATTCGATCATCGTCGCCGCCGCCGCGCCGCAGGTGCCGCCGGCCCTCTTACAGCAGCTCGCGGTGGGTGGCAGAATGATCCTGCCGCTGAAGACCCCCCAGGCAGGCCGCGGCAGCCAGCAGCTCGTGATGATCGAGCGCGGGCCGCGCGGGTTTACGGAGACGACGATGGATGCAGTGAGATTCGTTCCGCTGGAAACGGGAAAGCTATGACCCGCTTCGCGCTCGTTGCGGTTGCGCTGGCGTTGCTGCTGGGCGGCTGCGCGAGCCGGCAGGCCTCGGCCCCCGTGGTCGACCGCACGCCGGCGCGCGCGCCCGCGCCCAAGCCGCCGGTGGCGCAGCCGGCCCCGGTGCCCGGCGCCCCGGCCGGGCCGCAGGCGTCCCCTTCCGGCACCTACCAGGTCAAGCGCGGCGACACGCTCTACAGCATCGCCCTCGACCAGGGCCAGGACCATCGCGACCTCGCCCGCTGGAACAAGCTCGGGGACGCCAACCGCATCCAGGCCGGGCAGGTGCTGCGCGTCACGCCGCCCGAGGCGGAGCAGGGCGTGCAGGTGGGCGCGGCGCGCGGCGCGGGCGCCGTCGAGTCCCGCCCGATCGAATCGCGGCCGCTGGACTCGCGGCCGGCGGAGGCGAAGCCCGCGGCCCAGGCCGCCGGCGTGAAGACCGAGCCCAAGGCGCTGCGGCTGCCGTATTCGCCCGAGAACGTGGCGATGCTGCAGAAGAACGACCCGGGCGCCGCGCCGCCGCCGCAGGCCGCCGCGAAGCCGGAGCCCGCGCCCGCGAAGCCAGCCGCGGAGCCGCCCAAGCCGGCCGCGCCTGCGGCCGCCCCCGCGACGGAATCGAAGGACGCCGACGCCATCGAGTTCATCTGGCCGGCGCGCGGCAAGATCCTCGCGGGCTTCGCCGAGCCGGCGAGCAAGGGCCTCGACATCGGCGGCAAGCCCGGCGACCCCGTGGTCGCCGCCGCGCCGGGGCGCGTGATCTACATAGGCACCGGCATCCGCGGTTACGGCAAGCTGATCGTCATCAAGCACGACAACAACTTCAACAGCGTCTACGCGCACAACCGCGAGATCCTCGTGAAGCAGGACCAGGCCGTCGCGCGCGGCCAGAAGATCGCCGAGCTCGGCGACACCGACGCCGACGCGCCCAAGCTCCATTTCGAGATCCGCAAGTCGGGCAAGCCCGTCGACCCCGCCAAGTACCTGCCGCCCTCATGACCGCAGACCCCGGCGAGCCGCCTGCCCAGGACGGCGACGCCGGCGGGGGCGCGCAGCCCGATGGCCCCGAAGACGCGCAGGACGGCGTCGAAGCCCTCACCGACCTGACCCAGCTGTACCTGCACGACATCGGCGCCAAGCCGCTGATGGGCGCCGAAGAGGAGCGCGCCGTCGCGCGCGCGGCCGTCGCGGGCGACTTCGACGCGCGGCAGGCGATGATCGAACGGAACCTGCGCCTCGTGGTCAGCATCGCGCGGCACTACCTCAACCGCGGGCTGCCGCTGCTCGACCTGGTAGAGGAGGGCAACCTCGGCCTGATGCACGCGATCGGCAAGTATGACCCCGAACGGGGCTTTCGCTTCTCGACCTACGCCTCGTGGTGGATCCGCCAGTCGATCGAGCGCGCGATCATGAACCAGGCGCGCACGGTCCGGCTGCCGGTGCACGTGGTGAAGGAAATGAACATCGTGCTGCGCGCCCGGCGCCATATCGAGGCGCACGGCGAAGGCAAGGCGCGCGCCGAGGACATCGCCCACCTCTCGGGCAAGGACGTGGCCGAGGTGCGCGAGATGCTGCAGCTGGCCGAACACACCTCTTCGCTCGACGCGCCGCTGGACATCGACCCGGGCCTGTCGGTCGGCGACTCGATCGCGGCGGAGGATTCGCCCGGGCCCGAAGCGCTGCTCGCCGGGCACGAGATCGAGGCGCTGGTGCACGCGTGGCTCGCGGAACTGGGCGACAAGCAGCGGCGGGTGATCGAACGCCGCTTCGGGCTGAACGGCCACGACGCGACGACGCTGGAGGCGCTGGCCGGCGAGCTCGGGCTCACGCGCGAGCGCGTGCGGCAGGTGCAGGTCGAGGCACTGACCCGCCTGCGCACGCTGCTCAAGCGCCGCGGCGTATCAAGGGACGAACTGCTCTAAGGGACGAACTCCTCTGAGCCCGGTCAGCGCTGCGGCCGCGCGGCGCGCAGGGCTTCGGCCAGGTCGTTCACCGCGGAAGCGTAGAACGAGCTGCGGTTGTAGCGCGTGATCACGTAGAAGTTGTCGAGGCCGGCGCGGTATTCGCTCGCGCGCTCCGGGGTCTCCAGTTCGATCAGCGCCGCCAGCGCGCCGGGCTTCGGCGCGGGCTCGGCGCGCACCGCGACACCCGCCGCGGCGAACTGGGCGAGCGTGAGCGAGGGCCTGATGCCGGCCGCGAGCATGGGCGCGGGGTCGGCGGTGCCGATGTCGGCGGGGAAGGCGATCGGCTCGCCCGGCACCCAGCCGTGCGACTTCAGGAAGTTGGCCACCGAACCGATCGCGTCGACCGGGCTGGAGCGCAGCCGCGGCACCCCGTCGCCGTCGTAGTCCACCGCCCAGCGCCGGTAGCTGCCTGGCATGAACTGGGGGATGCCGATCGCGCCGGCGTACGAGCCGCGCACGCCGAGCAGGTCGAGTTCCGCGTCGCGCGCGAACAGCAGGTAGGCCTCGAGCTCGGAACGGAAGAACTCCGCGCGCGGCGGGTAGTCGAACGCGAGCGTGGCGAGCGCGTCCACCACGCGCCACTTGCCCATGTTCTGCCCGTAAAAGGTCTCGATGCCGATGATCGCGACGATGATCTCCTGCGGCACGCCGTACTCGCGCTCGGCGCGCGCCAGCGCATCGCCGTGCAGCGCGAAGAACCTGGCGCCCTCGGCGAGGTGGCGCTCGTTGATGAAGTTGGTGCGGTAGTTCCGCCAGGATCGCGTGCGCGGAGAAACGGGCGGGCGGATCGCCTTCAGGATCTCGGGCTGGCGCGTGGTGCGCGAGAACAGCTTCTTCAGTTCCCGCTCGTTGAAGCCGTGCCGCGCCACCATTTCGTGGATGAACTCGTTGACGTCGGCGCGGTGGCCGTAGTGTTGGGCCACGGCTTTTGCGCGCGGCTGCGCGACGGCGGGCAGCGCCAGGGCGCAGGCAAGGAACAGGGCGCCGAGGCGCGACAGGGGGTGCATCATGCGGGGTGGAACTCCTTCGCCTGGCGCTTCAATGCGGCGACTTCGGCGGCGGTCACGTCATGGGGTCGCGCCGCGCCGTAGCGCAGCGCGATATAGCGTTCGGCCAGCGCGGCGATCGCGGCGGCACCTGCCGGAAATTCCTGCGCGGCCCTCGCCGCGAAGTCGCGCGGGCCTTCGTGCGCCCCGCGCGGCAGCCCTGCCGCGGCGAGCTTCGCGCAGAACGCGAGCCACGCCTGCTGAACCGGGTCGGGCCGCACGATGCGCTTCAGGGACCAGGCGAGCAGCACGATGATGATGATGCCCAGCGACGTCACCAGCATCGTCGCGAGGTCCCTCCAGTCGGCGTCGGTCATGCCGATGCGCGAGAGGAACTCGCGCTGGCGCTCGGTGTTGTAGCCGAGCACCCAGAGGTTCCACTGGTTGGTCATCGCCTCCCAGTTGTAGCGCATCGACTTCAGCCAGGCCGAATCCGCGCGCATCAGGTAGGGCACCGGGTCGCCGCTGGGCACCGAGTTCGCCATGCCCGAGTCGACCCGCCCCGGCACCGAGACGGCCGTCGGGTCCACGCGCACCCAGCCCCGACCGCGCACGTGGACCTCCGCCCATGCGTGCGCCTCGGATTGCCGCACCGTGACGTAGCCGTCGAGCGGGTTGAACTCGCCGCCCTGGTAGCCGGTAACCACGCGCGCCGGCAGGCCCGCCGAGCGCATCAGCACGACGAAGGCGGACGAGAAGTGCTCGCAGAACCCGCGCTTCGCGTCGAACAGGAATTCGTCGACGCTGTCGCGGCCGAGCAGCGGAGGCAGCAGCGTGTAGACGAACTTCTGGTCGCGCAGCCAGGTGATCGCATGGTTCACCAGCGCTTCGTCGCCCGCGATGCTCCGGCGCCAGCCCTGCGCCAAGGCCAGCGTGCGCGGGTTGTAGCCGGCCGGCAGCAGCATGCCGCGCGCGAGGCTGCCCTCGGTCTCCTCGGTGTTCCTGGTCCCGCCGGCGATCGAGGTCATCTCGTAGCGCATGCGGTTGCGGATCTCGGAGTAGGACATCACCTGCCCGTCATTCGACAGCCACGAGTTCGGCGGCAGCGAGGCCGCGGTCTCCAGCGCGAACAGCCAGTTGCGGTTGTGCGGTTCGAGCACCACCGTGTACTCGAACTTCGCCTCGCCGCCCGACACTTCGTCGGCCGCGCGCAGGCGCCGCGGGCCGGTGCGCCAGGTGCGGCCGTCGAAGTCCCACAGCACCGGTCCGCGCCAGTAGAGCTGCCGCGGCGCGGGCGCCGGGCCCTTGAAGAGCGCGCGGAACGCGATCGCGTCGGACACCGAAAGCTGCGACAGGTTGCCCGGCGCCATCGTGTCCGAAAGCCCGGTGATGCCGGAATAGGCATCCTGCGGCATGCCCCACAGCGGGCCCTGCACGCGCGGGAAGAGCACGAACAGCACGATGCCGATGGGGATCGCGTGCACGAGCAGCAGGCCCGCGGTGCGCAGGTCCGCGACGGGCCTGCGTTGCGGCGCGCTGAACGAGACGAGCGCCCCGGTGATCGCCACCAGCGCGCCGCACATCACCACCGCGGTGGGGATCGACTGCGTGAAGAGGAAGTTGGTGAGCACGAGGAAGTAGCAGAGGAACACGACCATCGTCGCGTCGCGGTGGGTGCGCATCTCGAGCAGCTTCAGGCCCGCGAGCATCATCAGCAGCGCGATCCCCGACGAGCGCCCGAACAGCGTGCGGTACTCGATGCCGATCGCGGCCATGCCGAGCACCGCCACACCGAGCAGCACCCAGACCGAGGGCAGGCGGCGCCCGGCGATCGCAAGGTAGGTCCGCCAGCCGAACAGGCACAGCGACAGCATCGTCAGCCACCACGGCACGCGCAACGCGTGCGGCGCCATCACGAAAACGAGGCACCCGCACAGCCAGCCGAGGTCGCGGCCCGTCATGGCGCGCTGCTCGGGCGCGAGGGGGTGGGGGACGGCGGCGCTCATGCCCGGCCGCTCAGGAGTGGAGCGCCAGCGCGGTCAGGCAGGCGGCGCGATGCGGGTCGCCGCTGCCCGGGGCGAGTTCCGTGCCGGGGAAGCGCAGCCCGTAGCGCAGTCCCGCGGCCTCGGCGGCAAGCACCCAGCCGGCGAGCCGCGACAATCGCGCTTCGAGGTCGAGCCCCGCGGGCAGCTGCGACCAGTCCAGCCACAGCTCGGAGGAGGCATCGCCGGTGAACTGCTTGGTCAGCATGGTGTCGCTCCTCGCCACCTGCTTCCAGGCGACGTGGCGCGGCGAGTCGGCGGGCTGGTAGTCGCGCAGCCCGGAGTAGTCGTCGGTGCCTTGCGCCACGGACTGGCGCGCTCCCGAGCGCGCGTCGGGCGAGGCCGGCGGCAGCGGCGCCCGGTCCGGGCGCGGGTAGGCGAGGCAGCGGGCGTCCGGGTGGATGTTGCTCCACGCGCGGAACAGCCCCAGCGGGAAGCGCGTCTCGAGCGAAACGCGACCGAGGTCGACCCATCCGCGGCGCGCTGCCGGCACCGCCAGTACCACCTCGGCAATGCCCGCCGCCGGCACGTCGGTGACGCTCTGCGCACCGGAGGCCTCGTGGCGGACCATCACCGCTGGGCGGTCCCAGGGGGCGGTGTTCTCGAGGAACAGCCGGAACTGCGCCGATTCGCCGGCGAACACCGCCTCGGCGCGGCCGGTCACGATGACCATGCGCGCGAGGTTGCGCACCGTGTGGACCATGCCCGCAAGCGCCATGCCGGCCAGCAGGAAGGTCAGCATGAAGCCGAGCGACAGCACGTAGTTGATCGATCCCACCAGCATGATGACCAGCGTCACGCCGAACATCACTCCGAGGCGGGTGGGCACGATGTACACGCGCCGGTGGCCGAGGGCGATGGGGCCGCGCTCGGGCGGGCGGCGGCCGTAGAACCACGCCGAGAGGCGCGCGCCGGCAGGCGAGGCGCGCAGCCCGCTCAGCATGCCGTGCGCCGCATTTCAGTACTTCTCGCCGGCATAGCCCCACTTGCCCTTCCAGGCGGCGAGCACGAGGTTGGGGTACTCGGGCTTGCCGAGGCTGCCGTTGTAGCGGCCCAGCGCGCGGAAGTAGTCGCCCTTCTCGATGTCCAGGTAGTGGCGCAGGATCACGCAGCCGTAGCGCACATTGATGACCTTGTGGAACAGCTTGTGGCCGGGTTGGCCGATCACCCTGACCCAGAACGGCATCACCTGCATGTAGCCCTGCGCGCCCGCGGTGGACACGGCGTACTTGCGAAAGCCGCTCTCGACCTCCATCAGGCCGAGCACGAGCTGCGGGTCGAGGGCGGCGCGCTTCGCCTCGTGGTGCACGAGCTTGAGGAGCTCGGTGCGCTCCTTCCTGTCGGGGACGCGGCGCGCCAGGCGCGAGGACATCTCGTTCAGCCAGCGACGGCCGTCCTCGGGGTTGCGGAACTCGAGCAGGGCCGGCGACTTGTCGCTGACGGCCGCCGACAGCGCGGCGCGGACCTGCTCGGCGAGCGGTTCGTAGACCTGCGCGCCGGCGTGCGCCGCGCCGCAGGCGAGGAGGAAGAGGAGGGCGGCGAGCGCCTTCACGCAGGGGCGAGCTTCGCTCGGACCGTCGCCACCGCCTCCCCCTGCGGCAGCATGGAGGGCTTCTCGTCGCGCCGGCCCTTGTACTCCACGGTGCCCGCGGCGATGCCCTTGTCCGACACGACCAGCCGGTGCGGGATCCCGACCAGTTCCATGTCGGCGAACATGGAGCCCGGGCGCTCGTCGCGGTCGTCGAGCAGCGCGTCGACGCCCGCCGCGAGCAGGTCGGCGTAGAGCTTGTCGGCCGCGGCCCTGACCTCGGCGCTCTTGTGGTAGCCGATCGGCACCACGCAGGCCTCGAAGGGCGCGATGGGGGCCGGGAAGATCGCGCCGCGCGCGTCGTGCCCCTGCTCGATGGCGGCCGCCACGATGCGCGTGATGCCGATGCCGTAGCAGCCCATCTCCATCGGTCGCGATTCGCCTTTCTCGTCGAGGAACACCGCTTTCATCGCCTCGGAATACTTGGTGCGCAGCTGGAATATGTGTCCGACCTCGATGCCGCGGCAGAGTTCCAGCGGGCCCTTGCCGTCCGGGCTCGGGTCGCCGGCGACGACGTTGCGGATGTCGGCCACCAGGGCGGGTTCGGGCAGGTCGCGCCCCCAGTTCACGCCGGTCAGGTGGTAGCCGGCGTCGTTGGCGCCGCAGACGAAGTCGGCCAGCGCGGCCACCGACCGGTCCGCGATCACGCGCAAGCCGCTCGTGCCGACCGGGCCGATGTAGCCCGGCACGCAGTGCATGTGCGCCTGGATCTCTTCGGTGGTGGCGAAACGAAACGGGGTCAGGCCCGGCAGCTTGGCGGCCTTGATCTCGTTGAGCGAATGGTCGCCGCGCAGCAGCAGCAGCGTGAACTTCTCCGCGCTGGGCCCGCCCCCCACCAGCGCAATCGCCTTGACCGAATTCGCCAGCGGCAGCTTGAGGAACTCCGCCACCGCCTCGCAGCTCGTCTTGCCGGGGGTTGCCACTTTGAGCATGGCCTCGCGCGCCGCCGGCCTGCCGCCCGCGGGGGCGAGGGCCTCGGCGAGCTCGACGTTGGCCGCAAAGTCCGACTGCGGGCAGAAGGCGATCGCGTCCTCGCCCGAGTCCGCCAGCACCTGGAACTCGTGCGAGCCCGTGCCGCCGATCGCGCCGGTGTCGGCGGCCACGGCGCGGAACGCGAGCCCGAGGCGCGTGAAGATGCGGATGTAGGTCTCGTACATCACGGCATATTCGCGCTGCAGGTCTTCGAAGTCGGCATGGAACGAGTAGCCGTCCTTCATGATGAACTCGCGCCCGCGCATCACGCCGAAGCGCGGGCGGCGCTCGTCGCGGAATTTCGTCTGGATCTGGTACAGGTGCATCGGGAGCTTCCTGTAGCTCTTCAATTCGCTCCTGGCGATTTCGGTGATCGCCTCCTCGGAGGTGGGCTGGAGCACGAAGTCGCGCTCGTGCCGGTCCTTGAGGCGCAGCAGTTCCGGGCCGTAGGCCTGCCAGCGGCCGGATTCCTGCCACAGCTCGGCGGGTTGGACGACGGGCATCGAGAGTTCCATCGCGCCGGAGCGGTTCATTTCCTCCCTCACGATCGCCTCGACCTTGCGCGCGATGCGCAGGCCGAGCGGCATCCAGGTGTAGACCCCGCTGGCCAGGCGCCGGATGAGGCCGGCCCGGAGCATCAGCCGGTGGCTGGCGAGCTCGGCTTCGGAGGGGGCTTCCTTGAGGGTGGACAGGAGGTAGCGCGAGGTCCGCATCGTGACTTTCGTTCCTTCAATCGCTGCTTCTATTCGCAGCGAAAATGTGAAAAAATCGGCTCAGGATTCTAACTGATGGCGGTGTCAGGATGCTCGATAAAGATGGGTACCGCCCCAACGTCGGCATCATCCTCTGCAACACCCGCGACGAGGTGTTCTGGGGCAAGCGCGTGCACCAGCACTCGTGGCAGTTCCCGCAGGGCGGGATCAAGCACGGCGAGACCCCGGAGCAGGCGATGTTCCGCGAGCTCGAGGAGGAGGTGGGCCTCAGGCCCGACCACGTGCGCATCCTCGGTCGCACCCGCCAGTGGCTGCGCTACGAGGTCCCCGACCAGTGGGTGCGGCGCGACTGGCGCGGCACGTACCGCGGCCAGAAGCAGATCTGGTTCCTGCTGCGCATGCAGGGGCGCGACTGCGACGTGAAGCTGCGCGCGAACGAGAAGCCCGAGTTCGACGCATGGCGCTGGCACGACTACTGGGTGCCGCTCGAGTCGGTGATCGAGTTCAAGCGCGACGTCTACCAGCAGGCGCTGACCGAGCTGCACCGGTTCCTGTCGATGGACCAGCGCCAGCGCCGCAGGCGCGACGAGGCCGTGCCCCGCTGAGGGCGGCGGCCCGCATAGGGCAGCTCAATCGTCCGGATTGCCAATTTCGATTTGATCAATGGGGCGACGGGTCCTACCCTAGACGGGCAGTATCAAGAGCCGTTATCAACACCTGCTTTACCGCACCACTCACAGGAGGCACACATGCAACTCAAGGGATCGAAGACTCACGGGCACCTGAAGGCGGCCTTTGCCGGCGAAAGCCAGGCCAACCGCCGCTACCTGTATTTCGCAGCGAAAGCCGACGTCGAGGGCCAGAACGACGTGGCGGCGCTGTTCCGCTCCACCGCCGAAGGCGAGACCGGGCACGCCCACGGGCACCTGGAGTACATGGAGTCGGTCGGCGACCCCGCCACCGACCTGCCGATCGGCGGCTCGCGCGCGAACCTCAAGGCCGCCGTGGCCGGCGAGACGCACGAGTACACCGACATGTACCCCGGCATGGCGAAGGACGCCCGCGCCGAAGGCTTCACCGAGATCGCGGACTGGTTCGAGACCCTGGCCAAGGCCGAGCGCTCGCACGCCAACCGCTTCCAGAAGGCCCTCGACGCCCTCGTCGACTGAGCACGCAGCACCGGTGATCCGGCGCATGGCGCGGGGAACGTCCCCCGCCATGCCCGGTCCCTTCCCCTACACGACATCGCCACCACGAATGAACACGACCATGCCCCGCATCGCCAGAGACAACCTGCTGTCGCTCGAGGCCTACGCGAAGCAGAGGAACGAATTCCGCGCGAAAGTGATCGCGCACAAGCAGCACCGCACGGTGCACCTCGGCGACCACGTCACGCTGATCTTCGAGGACGAGCTGACCATCCGCTACCAGATCCAGGAGATGCTGCGCATCGAGCGCACCTTCGAGGAGGCCGGCATCCAGGACGAGATCGACGCCTACAGCCCGCTGGTGCCCGACGGCGGCAACTTCAAGGCGACGATGATGATCGAGTATCCCGACGTCGCCGAGCGCCAGCGCATGCTCGCGCAGCTCAAGGGGGTCGAGGACCGCGTCTGGGTCCAGGCGGAGGGCTGCAAGCGCGCCTACGCGATCGCCGACGAGGACCTGCCGCGTGAGAACGACGAGAAGACCGCCGCCGTGCACTTCCTGCGCTTCGAGCTGGACGACGAATCGAGGAAATCCCTCAAGTACGGCGTGGGCCTGTCGATCGGCGTGGACCATCCCGCGTATACGCAGGCACTCCAGCCGGTGTCGGCCGGGATCCGCGCCTCCCTCGTGGGCGACATCGCTTGAAGGGAGCAGTGCTGCTCGCAGCGCTTGCCGCGGCGATTGCTTGCGGGGACGCCCTGGCACAGACGAACAACCAGTTCTCGCCGGACTTCAAGCCGGAGCAGCTTTACCAGGGCAAGGACGACGACCCGCGCGACTGGGCGGAGGGGGAGACCAGGATGCCGGCCTATCCCAGGCCGGAGAGCCTGCTCCAGTTCGAAGTGGCCTCGGTGCAGAATTTCGGGTTCTTCGTCGATGCCGAGTCGATCACGCCGGGCAAGGACGGCATCGTGCGCTTCACGCTCGTCGCGCGCAGCCGCTCCGGCGCCGAGACGGTGACCTTCAACGGTTTCCGCTGCAAGACCAGCGAACAGAAGGTCTACGCAACGGGCCGCACCGCCGACAAGTCCTGGGTGGCGGTGCGTGACAGCCAGTGGAAGACGGTGGAACCGAAGGCCATCATGCGCCAGAACCTGGCCCTGATGCGCGACTTCTTCTGCCCTGGTTTCGTGCCCATCATGACGCGCGCGGAAGGCGTAGATGCCCTGAAGCGCGGCTACCACCCCAACGCCCTCAGCAACCAGTCGCAGACCCGCTGACGGGGCGGGACTCCCCGCTAGTCCATCACCAGGTTGTCGCGGTGGATGAGTTCGGGTTCGTCACGTAGCCGAGGATGGCCTCGATCTCGCTCGAGGGCCTGCGCATGATCTGGCGCGCCTCGCCCGAGGCGTAGTTGACCAGGCCGCGCGCGATCTCCCTGCCGTCGGGGCCTTCGACGGCCACCACGGCCCCGCGCTCGAACTCGCCCGACACCGAGACCACGCCTATCGGAAGCAGGCTCCGGCCGCCGGTGGAGAGCGCACGCACCGCGCCCTCGTCCAGCGTCAGGCGGCCGCCCACCGTCAGGTGATCGGCCATCCATTGCTTGCGCGCGGCGAGCGCCGCCGTGGAGGCGGTGAGCTGCGTCCCGATCATCTCGCCCGAGGCGAGGCGGGTGAGCACGTCGGGCTCGCGGCCGGACGCGATTACCGTGTGCGCGCCGCTGCGCGCCGCGCGCTTCGCGGCGAGGATCTTGGTGAGCATGCCGCCCTTGGAAAGTGCGCTACCGGTGCCGCCCGCATAGGTCTCGAGCACCGGATCGCCGGCCGTGGCTCCGGCGATGAACTTCGCGGCGGGCTCGCGGCGCGGGTCGGCGTCGTACAGGCCGCGCTGGTCGGTGAGGATGACGAGCGCATCGGCTTCCACGAGGTTGGTCACCAGGGACCCCAGCGTGTCGTTGTCGCCGACCTTGATCTCGTCGGTGACGACAGTGTCGTTCTCGTTGATCACGGGGATCACGCCGAGGTCGAGCAGCGTGCGCAGTGTCGACCTGGCGTTGAGGTAGCGCTGGCGGTCGGCGAGGTCGGAGTGGGTGAGCAGCACCTGGGCGGTGGCGATGCCGTGCTCGCGAAAGCACGACTCGTAGCACTGCACGAGGCCCATCTGGCCGACCGCGGCCGCGGCCTGCAGTTCGTGCACCGCGCTCGGGCGTTTGGTCCAGCCGAGCCGCTTGATGCCTTCCGCGATCGCGCCCGAGGAGACCAGGATCACCTGCTTGCCTGCGGCCCGGAGATTCGCGATCTGGCCCGCCCAGCGCGCGATGGCCGCCTGGTCGAGCCCGCGCCCGTCGTCGGTGACCAGGGACGAACCGACCTTGATCACGAGCCGCTTCGCGGCGGCGATCACGCTGCTCACAGCCAGTGTTCGGCCGGGGCCCCGGCCGTTTTCGGGTTTTCGGTGAGGAACTTCGCGACCTGCCTGCAGACTTCGTCGCAGCCCTGGCCGTTGATCGCAGCGACCTTGAACCACGGGCCCTTCCAGCGCATCGACTTGAGGAACTTCGCGATCCGCGCGTCGTGCTTCTCGTCGAGGTCGACCTTGTTGAACACCAGCCAGCGCGGCTTGTCGTGGAGCGCCTTGTCGTATTTCTTCAGTTCCCTGACGATGGCCTTGGCGTCCTTGACCGGGTCGGCGGCATCAATCAGCGGCGCGATGTCGACGATGTGGAGCAGCAGCCGCGTGCGCGACAGGTGGCGCAGGAACTGGTGGCCGAGGCCCGCGCCCTCCGAAGCGCCCTCGATCAGCCCGGGGATGTCGGCGATCACGAAGCTCGACGCCATGCCGACGCGCACCACGCCGAGTTGCGGGCTGAGCGTCGTGAAGGGGTAGTCGGCGACCTTGGGGCGCGCGCTGGACACCGCGCGGATGAAGGTCGACTTGCCCGCGTTCGGCAGGCCGAGCAGGCCCACGTCGGCAAGCACTCGGAGTTCCAGCTGCAGCTCCTTTTCCTCGCCCTCGGTGCCCTTGGTGAACTGGCGCGGGGCGCGGTTGGTGCTCGACTTGAAGTGCAGGTTGCCGAGGCCCCCTTCGCCGCCCTTGGCGAGCAGGGCGCGGTCGCCGTCCTTCGCCAGGTCGGCGATCAGCTCGCCCGAGTCGCGGTCACGGATGATCGTGCCCACCGGCATGCGCAGCACGATGTCCTCGGCGCCCTTGCCGTACTGGTCGCGGTTGCGGCCGTTCTCGCCGTGCTTGGCGCGGTACTGCCGGGCGAAGCGGTAGTCGATCAGGGTGTTGATGTTGTTGTCGGCCACGGCCCAGATGCTGCCGCCACGGCCGCCGTCCCCGCCGCTCGGCCCGCCGCGCGGGATGAACTTCTCGCGCCGGAACGCGGCAACGCCGTTGCCGCCCTTGCCGGCGTAGATCTGGATGCGCGCTTCGTCTATGAACTTCATCTGGGTTCCGGAAACAAAAAAGCCCTACCTTTGCGATAGGGCTTTTTCGGGGGTCCGGGGTGGTCCGCTATGCGGCCACCACGCTGACCAGGTGCTTGCCCGTCGCGCCCTTGATCGAGAACTGCACCTTGCCTTCGATCTTCGCGAAGAGGGTGTGGTCCTTGCCCATGCCGACGTTCGCGCCCGGGTGAACGCGCGTGCCGCGCTGGCGGATGATGATGCTGCCGGCCGGGATGAGTTCGCCGCCGAAGGCCTTCACGCCGAGGCGCTTTGCCTGAGAGTCGCGGCCGTTGCGTGAACTGCCGCCTGCTTTCTTGTGTGCCATGAGGAGTTCCTTTTAACTCAGGCGCCGACGATGTCGTCGATGCGCACTTCGGTGAACGACTGGCGATGCCCCTGCGACTTCTTGTAATGCTTGCGACGGCGCATCTTGAAGATATGGACCTTGTCCGCGCGACCCTGCGCGAGCACGGTGGCCTTGACGCTGGCGCCCGCCACGAACGGCGCGCCGATCTTCACGGCATCGCCTTCGCCGACGGCGAGGACCTGCTCGAACTGCACCGCGGCGCCGACTTCGGCCTCCAGCAGTTCGACCCTGAGCTTTTCGCCGGAGCTGACCCGGTACTGCTTACCGCCGGTCTTGATGACTGCGTACATGGTGTTTCCTTATAAGCGGGACTGTTTATTACCGCGTCGCCCAACCGGGTTCGCGGCTCTTTTTCCGCCCTTGTTTCCAAGAGAGCCTTCAATTTTAACGGATTTCCGGTCCTGCCGTCAAAGCCAAGGATGAGGCGTTATGCTAACCTTCGCCTCCTGCCGCCCGGGCCCTTCCGAGGGGGCTGGTCAACAATTTATCCAATAGTTTCAAGCACAAAGCCTTGGCCCTTCCTCCCTTCCTGGCTGCCATTGCAGCGGACATGCGCGAAGTCGATGCGCTGATCCGCCTGCGCCTGGCCTCCGACGTGGTCCTGATCCGGCAGGTCGCGGAGCATATCGTCGCCGGCGGGGGCAAGCGCCTGCGGCCGGCCCTGCACCTGGTCGCGGCCGAAGCGGCGGGTTCCAAGGGAGCGGCGAGCTATGAGCTGGCCGCCGTGATCGAGTTCATCCATACCGCGACGCTGCTGCACGACGACGTGGTGGACGAGTCGGACCTGCGGCGCGGCCGGGAGACCGCCAACGCCGCCTTCGGCAACGCCGCCAGCGTCCTGGTCGGTGACTTCCTCTATTCGCGCGCATTCCAGATGATGGTCACGGTCAACGACATGCGCGTGATGGAGGTGATGGCCGAGGCCACCAACACCATCGCCGAGGGCGAGGTGCTGCAACTGCTCAACGTGCGCGACCCGCAGGTGGACGAGGCCCGCTACCTCGAAGTGATCCACCGGAAGACCGCCAAGCTCTTCGAGGCCGCTGCGCGGCTGGCCGGCGTCGTGGCCGGGGTCCCCTCCGCGATCGAGCAGGGCCTCGCCGATTACGGCATGCACCTGGGCACGTCCTTCCAGCTGATCGACGACGTGCTGGATTATTCGGGCGACGCCGGCGCGATCGGCAAGAACGTCGGCGACGACCTCGCTGAGGGCAAGCCCACGCTGCCGCTGATCCACGTGATGCGCACCGGCACGCCCGCGCAGGCCGCGCTGGTGCGCAACGCGATCCTGAACGGCGGGCGCGACGACTTCCCCGGCGTGGTCGCCGCGATCCGGGCGACCGGCGCGCTCGAGTACGCTCGCGCCGCGGCGCGGCGCGAGGCCGACGCGGCCCGCCATGCGATACGGGACTTGCCGGAATCCCCGGCCAAGGCCACGCTGATCGAACTCGCCGACTATTCGGTCGTGCGCGAGGCCTGACCCTCAGAGGAGACGCCGATGGGAGCCCCCCACGTTGCGCTGAAGCCCCGACCCTTGAGCATTGCGCTGCTCGACGAGATCCACGACGCGTTCAACACCCGCGACGCCGACCAGATCATGGCGTACTTCCACGCGGACACGACCTTCTACCCGGCGCTCGGGCCCGAGCCGGTCGGCCGCACGGTGCACGGGTGGGGCGCGGTCCACAAGTTCCTCGCCGACCGCTTCAAGGTGATCCCCGACATGCACTGGGAGACGCTCGACCGCTACGTCTGCGACGACCGGCGCGCGGTCACCGTGTGGATGGTGACCGGCAAGTCGGCCGACGGCACCGAGCTGAACTACAAGGGCTGCGACCTTTGGGAGTTCAAGGACGGACTGGTTTACAACAAGGACACGTTCTGGAAGATCGTCCAGAAGTAGGCGCGACGCCGGCCCGGCGGATTCTCTGCTAGAATCCGCGTCCTTTCCGGGGGCGATTCCTGTCGCTCGGTCGTAAATTCGGGGTGTAGCTCAGCCTGGTAGAGTACTGCGTTCGGGACGCAGGAGTCGGAGGTTCGAATCCTCTCACCCCGACCAGCCTATTCTTGGCGATCCAGCCAAGTGGATGAAGCCGGCGCAGGCCGGCTTTTTCGTTTCTTCCCCCTGATCAGGGATCGCCGGACGGGTCCCCGTCTTTTTCGCCCAGCGCCTCCCTCAGGACAAAGCCGGGCTTCTCCGAGGTCCTCTCGAACGTACGGGAAATATATTCGCCCATGACGCCGATGGAGAGCAGTTGTATCCCGGAAAAGATGCAGATGATCGATGCCAGGAATGCGAATCCCGGGACGCTGCTGTCCTGGAGGATCCAGTTGACCACGACATAGGCCAGGACGAGGAAACCAAACCCCGAGAACAGGAATCCCACGACGCTCGCGACCTGCAGGGGCAGGCTGGAAAAGCCCGTAAAGAGGTTGAAGGCGTGCCTTACGAGTTTGGTTAACGTATATCCCGAAACCCCGGCTTTCCTTTCATCGTGCCTCACGAGCACGTAGGTAAACCTGTCCGTGACCCAGGTTAGCATGACGTCGATGTTGACGAGCGGGCTCTTCAGGCCGGCCCAGGTTAGAACCGAGTTTTTCCTGAAAGCCCTGAGCGCGCTGACGTGGCGGGCGTTGTCGGCGCCCATTGCGCCCTGCAGGATCAGCTTGGTCATGCTCGATGCGAGGTTCCTGAAGGCGCCGTGGCTGGCGGACGCGGGGTAGCCGTAAACGACGTCGATCCCCGGGTCCAGAGCGGCCAGCAGTTCCGGCAGGACCTCCGGGGGATGCTGCAGGTCGTCATCCATGGTGACGATGACATCGCCCTTCGCCGCCAGGACGCCGCACAGGATGGCGTTGTGCTGCCCGTAGTTCCGGGCGAGGCGGAACACCCGCACGAAATCGAATTTTCCATGCAGCTCGTTGAGTACGACCCAGCTCTCTTCGGCACCACCGTCATCGACGAAGATGACTTCGAATTCGCAGCCCCACGCCGCAAGGACTCGCGAAATCCTGTCCACCAGTTCGACCAGAGTCTGAGTCGTCTTGTACACGGGGATCACCACGGACACGCGGCGGATGGCCGGATCCGTCATGGGAGCACCGGGGTGGTCCGGGCGGGCCGCCGGCAAGCCCATGCCCTAAGGGCCACGGCCTTCACCTGTGAAGACTAGAATTCCGGGCAGGCACGCAATCATGGGAGGGCGGGGATGGCTTTTCTTTCGGAAGACCAGCTGCGGGAGATGTCCTTCGGGAAGCTCGGCAGGAACGTAAGGATAAGCACGAAAGCCTCGATCTATGGCGCTGACCAGATGGAGATTGGCGACAATACGCGCATTGACGATTTTTGTGTTGTCTCCGGGAAAGTCTCCTTCGGCCGGAACGTCCACGTCGCGGTACATTGCACGATAGCAGGCGGGACGGTGGGGATCGCCTTCGACGACTTTTCCGGGCTTGCGTACGGCTGCCGCGTTTTTTCGCAAAGCGATGACTATACCGGCCGGACGTTGACGAACCCGACCGTCCCGGCGGAATACAAGCAGGAAAGAAAGGCCGCAATCCACATAGGGAGGCATTGCATCGTGGGGGCTAATTCCCTGATATTCCCAGGCGTGACCATGGCCGAGGGATGCTCGCTGGGCGCCATGTCGATGCTCACGAAATCAACTGAGCCCTGGTCCGTGTATTTTGGGATACCCGCGAAAAAGATCAAGGACAGGAAGAAAGACCTCCTTGCGCTGGAAAAGATGTACCTGCAAGGCGGCGAATAGCGCCGCCGCCACTGCGAAGCTTCCGATGCCCTTGTGTATTTGCATGCCCGATGTCTGAGCCGGCGACGCCGGGCAAGGGCCCCGCGCGGCAGCTGCTGCGTTACGGCTTCATGGGCGCGGCGATCAACCTCGCCGGTTACCTGCTGTTCCTTGCGCTCGTCTACGTCGGGATCGACCCCAAGGTGGCGATTTCCTTCCAGTACCCGGCCGGCGCGACCATGGGATTCTTCGGGCACCGGTGGACCTTCGCGCACGGCGGCGAACGGGCAGGGGCGCTTGCGCGGTATGTGCTCGCCCACGCCTGCGGCTACCTCATCAACCTCGCGTTGCTCGTGGTTTTCGTGGACCGGCTGGGCTACCCCCACCAGTGGGTGCAGGCGGCGGCGGTCTTCATCGTTGCCGCGCTCCTCTTCGTGGCGTTCCGGCTGTTCGTGTTCCCCGCCGGGCGCGCCGCCGCGCCCGGGCCCCGGCACGAAGGCTTCGAGCCCGCCTACTTTGCCGAACTCGTGTCGCTCGAGGCCGGCAATTTCTGGTTTCGTTCCCGCAACCGGCTGATCGCGTGGGCGCTGGGGAAATACCGCCCGGGGTTCGGGAGCCTGCTCGAGGTCGGCTGCGGCACCGGCTATGTGCTGTCGGGCATCGCGGCCGCCTTTCCGGGGACACGCCTCGTGGGCACCGAGCTTTACGCCGAGGGGCTGGCGCAGGCGGCGGGGCGGCTTCCGGGAATCAC
This sequence comes from Burkholderiales bacterium, assembly GCA_965279075.1. GTDB lineage: Bacteria > Pseudomonadota > Gammaproteobacteria > Burkholderiales > SG8-39 > SZAS-79. The sequence goes on from CBDIHI010000012.1 coordinate 1,111,602, forward strand.
TTTCGCGCAGGTGGATGCGCGCGCCCTCCCGTACCGGTCCGAGTTCGAGGTGATCGGCGCCTTCGACGTGATCGAGCACATCGTCGAGGACGAGGCCGTGCTCGCGCAGGCGCACGCCGCGCTGGGGCCGGGCGGCCTGCTGCTGCTGACGGTGCCCCAGCATCCCTGGCTGTGGAGCAGTGCGGATACCTACGCGCGGCACGTGCGGCGCTACGCGGCGGATGAGCTGCACGCAAAGGTGCGCGCGGCAGGGTTCGAGATCCTGCGCAGCACCTCGTTCGTCTCGGTGCTGCTGCCGGCCATGGTTGCGTCGCGGCTGCTGCGGCGCGAGGATGCGGCAGGCGGCTTCGACCCGCGGGCCGAATTCCGCATCCCCGGGATACTCAACACCATGTTCGAAACCCTGCTCGGAGTGGAACGCCGGCTGATCGCCCTGGGCCTCGACTTCCCCTGCGGGGGATCGCGCCTGGTCGTGGCGAGGAAAGCCTGATGCGCATCCCCTTCAACCGCCCGCACATGACGGGCCGGGAGCTAGAGTACATCGCCGAGGCGCATGCCAACGGCGTGCTCGCCGGCGACGGCCCGTTCACGCGGCGCTGCCACGGCTGGCTCGAGGCGCGCACCGGGGCGCATCGCGCCTTCCTCACGCACTCGTGCACCGCGGCGCTCGAAATGGCGGCGATCCTCGCCGACATCCGGCCGGGCGACGAGGTCATCATGCCGTCCTTCACCTTCGTCTCCACGGCGAATGCGTTCGTGTTGCGCGGCGGCGTGCCGGTGTTCGTCGACATCCGCCCGGACACGCTGAACATGGACGAGGCCCTCGTCGAGGCGGCGGTCACGCCGAGGACGCGCGCAATCGTCCCGGTGCATTACGCCGGCGTCGGGTGCGACATGGACGCGATCATGGACGTCGCGACGCGACGCGACCTCGTGGTGATCGAGGACGCTGCGCAGGGGCTCATGGCCGGTTACGGGGGCCGCGCGCTGGGGGGGATCGGGCACATGGGCGCGCTCTCGTTCCACGAGACCAAGAACATCACCTCGGGCGAGGGCGGGGCGCTGCTGGTGAACGACGAGCGGTTTGCCGCGCGCGCCGAGCTGCTCTGGGAGAAGGGCACCAACCGCAGCCAGTTCTTTCGCGGCCAGGTGGACAAGTACACCTGGTGCGACATCGGGTCGTCGTTCCTGCCGGGCGACCTGACCGCGGCCTTCCTGTGGGCGCAGATGGAGGAAGCCGACGCGATCACGCGCCGGCGCCTCGCGCTGTGGGAGGCGTACCACGAGGCGTTTGCGCCGCTCGAGCGCGAGGGCCTGGCGCGGCGGCCGGTGGTGGCGGAGGGCTGCGCGCAGAACGCGCACATCTACTACCTGCTGCTGCCGGACCTGGCGGCGCGCACCGTGTTCATCGGGCGGCTGAAGGCGCTCGGCATCGGCGCCATCTTCCACTATGTCCCGCTGCACCTGTCGCCCGCCGGGCAACGCTATGGTCGTGCCTCCGGCGACCTGCCGGTGACCGAATCGCTTGCCGACCGGCTGGTGCGGCTGCCGCTGTGGCTCGGCATGGAAACGCTGCAGCCGGAAATCATCGCCGCGGCGACCACGGCGTTGCGGGCGGCCTGACCCCGGCTAGCGCTGGCCCTGCAGGCGCGCTTCGGTCGCCTGCGCGCAGGTCTTCACGCCCAGCTTCTTCAGCACGAGTTCCAGCGGGCAGAAGCCGCTGAACCCGAACTGGAACAGGTTGGCGCCGACGAAGGTCGTGAGCCAGAGCCAGTGGCGGCTGTGGAAGAGCGGGCTTGCGTCCGCGCCGAGCGCGAGCGAAGCGAGGATCATGGTGCCGGCAAAGATGCGGATGACGTTCTCGGTGTTCATGCGGACTCCTGGGGTTGCGGTTGGACGGGTGGCTGGGCGGGCTCGCGCGTACGGCGCAGGACCGCGTAGTAGAGGACCGGGATCACGACGAGCGTGAGGAGGGTCGAGACCAGGATCCCGAAGATCAGCGAGATCGCCAGGCCGTTGAAGATCGGGTCGTCGAGGATGAAGAAGGCCCCCAGCATCGCGGCGAGGCCCGTCAGCACGATGGGCTTGGCGCGCGTCGCGGCGGCGTCGACGACTGCCTCCGCGAGGCCCATGCCGCGCTCCACCTGCAGGTTGATGAAGTCCACCAGCAGGATCGAGTTCCGGACGATGATTCCCGCCAGCGCGATCATGCCGATCATCGAGGTCGCGGTGAACTGCGCGCCGAGCAGCGCGTGGCCCGGCATCACGCCGATTATGGTCAGCGGGATCGGCGCCATGATGACGAGCGGCACGACGTACGAGCGGAACTGCGCGACCACGAGAAGGTAGATCAGGATGAGCCCGACGGCGTAGGCGAGGCCCATGTCGCGGAAGGTCTCGTAGGTCACCTGCCATTCGCCGTCCCACTTCAGCGCGTACTGCGCGTAAGGGTCGTCCGGCTGGTTGATGAAGTACTCGCCCATCGCGCCGCCCTGCGGGGCGGCCAGCCTGCCGATCGCGTCGCGCATCGCGAACATGCCGTACAGCGGGCTGTCCACGCCGCCGGCCATGTCGCCCACCACGTAGACGACCGGCAACAGGTCCTTGTGGTAGATCGTCTGCTCGCGCTCCGTGCGTGCAGGGGTCACGAGTTCCGACATCGGCACCAGCGCGCCGTCCTGGGCGCGCACGCGCAGCTTCATGATCGCGTCGAGCCCCGCCTGCTTTTGCGCCGGCAGCACGATGCGCACCGGGATCTCGTACTTTGCCGAGCCGGTATGGAGCGGCGTCACGTCCTCGCCGTTGAGCGCCGCGCGCATGGTGCGCACCACGTCGACCTGGGCGACGCCGAGCGACGCGGCTTTCTGCCGGTCCACGGCCAGCACCAGGCGGGGCGCGGCCTCCTCGACGCTCGAGTCCACGTCGGCGATGTCGCGTGTAGCGGCGAAGATTTCGCGCAACTGCTGGGCGGCCTTCTGCTGGCCGGCGTAATCCGGCCCGTAGACTTCGGCGACGATGGGGGCGAGCACCGGCGGCCCGGGCGGCACCTCGACCACCTTGACGCTGGCGCCGTGGCGGCGCGCGATTTCCACCAGCGCCGGGCGCACGGTCGCCGCGATCTCGTGGCTCTTGCGGTCGCGATGGTGCTTGTCCACCAGGTTGACCTGCAGGTCGCCGAGTTCGGGCAGTGCGCGCAGGTAGTACTGGCGCACGAGGCCGTTGAAGTTGATCGGTGCGCTGGTGCCCGCGTAGGCCTGGTAGTCGGTCACCTCCGGCACGCCCGCGAGGCTCACGCCCATCTCGTGCAGCACGCGTGAGGTCTGTTCCAGCGGCGTGCCCACCGGCATGTCGAGCACGACCTGGAACTCGGACTTGTTGTCGAAGGGCAGCATCTTCAGCACCACCAGCTTCACGCCAGCGAGGGCCACCGCGAAGAGGATCAGCAGCATCACCGCAGCGAGAAGCACCTTCCTCGCGCGGCCACCCGCGTCGCCGCGCAGGAAGGGCCCGATGGCGCGTTGCGCGAGCCGGGCGATGCGCGGGTTGGCGGGCCCAGACTGGTCCGCGGCGCCCTGGGCCCCGTGCCCGCCGAGCAGCCTTGCCGCCAGCCACGGCGTGACGATGAACGCGATCGCAAGCGAGATCAGCATGCCGATCGAGGCGTTGATCGGGATCGGGCTCATGTAGGGACCCATCAGTCCCGACACGAAGGCCATCGGCAGCAGCGCCGCGATCACCGTGAACGTGGCGAGGATGGTCGGCCCGCCGACTTCGTCGACCGCCGCGGGGATCAGGCCCGCCAGCGGCCCCGCATGCAGGCCGCGGTGGCGGTGGATGTTCTCCACGACCACGATCGCGTCGTCGACGAGGATGCCGATGGAGAAGATCAGCGCGAAGAGGGACACCCGGTTCAGCGTGAACCCCCACGCCCACGAGGCGAACAGCGTCGCGGCGAGCGTGAGCATCACGGCCACGCCGACGATCACCGCCTCGCGCCGGCCCAGCGCGGCCCACACCAGCGCGACGACCGACAGCGTCGCGAAGATGAGCTTCTGGATCAGCTTCATCGCCTTGTCGTTGGCGGTCTCGCCGTAGTTGCGCGTCACCGTCACGTTCACGCCGGCGGGCACCACGCTGCCCTTCAACTGCTCGAGGCGGCGGATAACCTTCCCGGCCACGTCCACCGCGTTCTCGCCGGGCTTCTTGGAGATCGCAATGCTGACCGCGGGGTATTCGCCTTCGCGCGTGCCGTGCCAGACGTAGCGCCGCGGCACTTCAGGTCCGTCGACGACCTTCGCCACGTCGCCGATGTACACCGGGCGCCCGTTCTGCCGGCCCACCACCAGCCCGGCGACCTCGGCCGCGGACGCGAGGAACCCGCCGGTATCCACCAGCGTCTCGCGGTTGCCCTGCACCAGGCTGCCCGAGGGCAGGCCGACGTTGGCGGCGAGCATCGCGCCACGGATGTCCTGCACGGCGATGCCGGAGGACTGCATGCGCTCGGGGTCGAGCAGGATGCGCACGCTGCGCTGGGGCCCGCCTATCGTCTGTACTACCCGCGTGCCGGGCACGCGCTTGATCTCGGACTCGGCGGCGTGCGCGACCCTCTCGAGTTCGTAGGCGCCGCGCGTCGCGTCGGCGGTCCAGAGCGTCGCCACTACGATGGGCACGTCGTCGATGCCCATGGGCTTGACGATCGGCTCCGCCACGCCGAGCTCCGGGGAGACCCAGTCCCGGTTGGAATGGATCGTGTCGTAGAGGCGCACCAGTGCCTTGGTGCGGTCCTCGCCGACCTTGAACTGCACCGTGAGCACCGCGAGGCCGGGCTTTGAGACCGAGAACACGTGCTCTATGCCCGCGATCTGCGAGAGCACCTGCTCGGCCGGCGTCGCCACCAGCGCCTCGACGTCCTTCGCCGAGGCTCCCGGAAACGCGATCAGCACGTTGGCCATCGTCACGTTGATCTGCGGCTCTTCCTCACGCGGCGTCACCAGCACGGCGAAGAGGCCGAGCAGCGCCGCGACGAGCGCGACCAGCGGCGTGAGCTGGGAGCCGACGAAGAAGCGGCTGATGCGGCCCGAGAGGCCCATGGCGTCCATCAGGGCCGGGCCTTCGACCGCTTGAGCGCCGCGAGCGCGGCCACCGGGTCCAGCGCCACCTTTTCGCCCGGCTCGATTCCGGCCAGCAGTTCGATGCCTGCTTCGCCCGCGGGTTCGCCCAGGCGCAGCTGGCGAAAGGCGATGCCGCCTTTGGCGTCCACGACATAGGCACCGTCCACCTCGCTGCGGTGCACGACCGCGCTCGAGGCGATCACCAGTTTCCTCGCCTTGCCCACCGTGAAGTGGACGCGGGCGAACTGGCCGGGATAGGCACCCTTGAGGCCGTCGGGCAGTTCGACGCGGACCTGCGTGGTGTGCGTGCGCGGGTCGGCCGAAGGCAGCACCACGATGCGCGCGGCCTGGATGCGCTGCGACAGCGCGGGGATCTCGACCGAGGCCGAGGCGCCGGCGCGGATCTCCGCGATCTTCGCCTGGGGCACGTTGGCCACGGCACGCAGGTCCTTCGGGTCGAACACGCTGAACAAGGCCTTGCCGGGCTGCGCCATCTCGCCGAGTTCCGCGAGCCGTTCGGCCACCACGCCGGAAAACGGCGCGGTGATCGCACTGTGCCCTTGTACGGTGACCGCCTGCGCCGTGTTGGCGCGCGTCGCGGCCAGCTGCGCGCGCGAGGCTTCGTAGTCCGCCTGCGCCTTGTCGAGCGCCGCCTTGCTGATGAAATTCTGCGCGACCAGCTTCTGGGTGCGCTCGAGGTTCACGCGCGCGTTGCCCAGGTCGGCCTCCGCGCGGGCGGCCTGCGCCCGGCTCGCGGCGACGCCCTGCGCGGCCTCGCGCTCGTCGATGCGCGCGAGCACCTGCCCCTTGGCCACGGCATCGCCCGCGTTGGCGCGCAGCTCGACCACGCGGCCGGAGACCTGCGCGGCGATCGTCGACGCGCGGATCGCCTCCACCACACCATCGGCTGCGTGCGTGACGCCCACCTCGCGATAGTCGACCGTGGCCGTGGCGAGGCCCTGCGCGCCCGCCTGCGCGGGCAGGAATGCGAGGGCGAAGGCGAGCGTTGCGAATCCGTGTTTCATGTCCGCATTCCTTCAGGCGGCCAGCGCCTGTTCCACCCACTGGCGGAACTGCGGGGCGGGGAGGGCGCCGCTCATGCGCGCGACTTCGCGCCCCTTGTGGAAGACCGCCAGCGTCGGGATGCTTCGGATGGCGAGCTGCTGCGCGACCTCGCCGTGCTCCTCGGTGTTGACCTTGGCGAACACGGCGCGCCCGGCCAGGGCGCCGGCGACGCTCGCATAGGCAGGCGCGAAGGCCCGGCAGGGGCCGCACCACGGGGCCCAGAAATCGACCACCACCGGCGTGTCCAGCGATGCGGTGAGCGCAGCGAAAGCCGCCGCGTCGAGTTCCACCGGGCCGCCGGCCAGCAGGGGCGCCTTGCAGCGCCCGCACACGGGGGCTTCATTCGTGCGGTCGTCCGCGACCCGGTTCTTCGTCCCGCAAGCGGGGCAGTTGAGCTGCATGGCCTGTCCTCCGGTGGCGCCCCGGCGGCGGGGCGTTACAATCTATTTGTATGTATAATATAGGCTAACAATATTTATGTCAATATAATGTCTGAAAATAAAGTGATCCGTCGGTGAAACCCGAGCAGATAGCCGGCATGCGCGAGGCGGCCGAATCGGCCTGCGCGCTCCTCAAGGCGATCGGCAACCGCGACCGCCTGCTGCTGCTGTGCCAGATGATCGACGGCGAGAAGTCGGTGGGGGAGTTCGAGGCGTTGCTCGATATCCGCCAGCCCACGCTCTCGCAGCAGCTGGGCGTGCTCCGCGCGGAAGGGGTTGTCGAGACCCGCCGCGACGGCAAGCGCATCTACTACCGCCTGGCGAGCCGCGAGGCCGAGACCCTGCTGAACACGCTCTATGGCATGTTCTGTCCCCCGACGCTCGCGGCGCCGAAGGGCCGTGCCACGGGAAAAAAGTCCGCGGAGAAAAAGCCATGACCATCGACTGGGCACACTTCACGCCGTGGGCTTCGCTCGCGGGCGGCGCGTTGATCGGCCTCGCTGCGGCGGCGTTCGCGCTGCTCAATGGCCGGGTGGCCGGCATCAGCGGCATCCTCGGCGGGCTGCTTTTCGTGCCGGCGCACGATCGCGCATGGCGCGTGGCTTTCATCGGCGGCCTTATCCTCGCGCTGCCCCTGTGGGTGGCGATTGCGCCGATGCCCGCCTTCAGGATCGACGCCGGCTGGGGGACGCTGGTGCTGGCGGGCCTGCTGGTCGGGCTCGGCACGCGTTACGCCGGCGGCTGCACCAGCGGCCATGGCGTGTGCGGGCTGTCGCGGTTCTCGCTTCGCTCGCTGGTGGCGACGCTCTCGTTCATGGCCGCGGGATTCGCGGTCGTGTACCTGCTGCGCCACGTGGCGGGAGGCTGAGATGCAGGCCCTGTCCTCGTTCGTCGTCGGGCTCGTGTTCGGCATCGGCCTGATCCTCGCAGGCATGGCCAACCCCGCCAAGGTGCAGGGGTTCCTCGACCTGGCCGGGGCCTGGGATCCTTCGCTCGCGCTCGTCATGGGCGGTGCGATCGGCGTGGCGCTCGTGCCTTTCGCGTTCGCGAGGCGCATGCCGCGGTCCGCCCTCGGCGTCACGATGAGCCTGCCCTTGGTGACCAAGATCGACCGCCGCCTCGTCCTCGGCAGCCTCGCGTTCGGCGCGGGCTGGGGCCTCGCGGGCTTCTGCCCGGGCCCCGCGCTGGTGGCCCTCGGCACCGGCGAGGCCAAGGCGATCGTGTTCGTGATCGCGATGGTCGCCGGCATGGGCGCCTACGAACTCTTCGACCTGCGCTCGCGCCGGGCGGCGCTCATGGGCCGCGAGGACCTCCTCACGAAGGAGTGACGCCCGGCTTCAGCGCAGGTCGAAGCGGTCCAGGTTCATCACCTTGTCCCAGGCCGCCACGAAGTCGCGCACGAACTTCTGCCGGGCGTCGCTGCTTGCATAGACCTCCGCCAGTGCCCGCAACTGGGAGTTCGACCCGAAGACGAGGTCGGCGACGGTTCCCGTCCACTTCTGCTTGCCCGTCTTGCGGTCGATCCCCTCCAGCACGCCTTCGGATCCCGCCGACTTCCGCCACTGCGTGCCCATGTCGAGCAGGTTGACGAAGAAGTCGTTGGAGAGCGTCCCCGGGCGCGTGGTGAACACGCCGTGCTTCGACTGCCCGGTGTTCGCATCGAGGACCCGCAGCCCGCCGACGAGCGCGGTCATCTCGGGTGCGGTCAGTTTCAGCAGCTGCGCCTTGTCCACCAGCAACTCGGCCTGCGATCCTTCGAGCCCTTTGCGCACGTAGTTGCGGAACCCGTCGGCCGCAGGTTCCAGCACCGCGAACGAAGCCACGTCGGTCTGCGCCTGCGACGCATCCATGCGTCCGGGAGTGAACGGCACCTTCACTTCGACGCCGGCCTTCTTCGCCGCGGCCTCGACGGCCGCGCAGCCGCCCAGCACGATCAGGTCGGAGAGCGAAACCTTCTTTCCGGCGGTGCTGAACTCCTTGCGGATCGCTTCGAACCCGGCCATCACCTTCGCCAGTTCGGCCGGCTGGTTGGCCTCCCAGTCCTTCTGCGGCGCGAGGCGGATGCGCGCGCCGTTTGCCCCGCCGCGCTTGTCGCTGCCGCGGAACGTGGAGGCGGATGCCCACGCAGTCGCGACCAGCTGCGGGATCGAAAGGCCCGACGCGAGTACCTTGGCCTTCAGCGCGGCAATGTCCCGTTCGTCGACCAATTCATGGTCGATGGCGGGGATCGGGTCCTGCCAGGTCAACTGTTCCTTCGGCACAAGCGGGCCGAGGTAACGGGCGAGCGGCCCCATGTCGCGGTGGGTCAGCTTGAACCAGGCGCGGGCGAACGCGTCGGCGAAGTGGTCCGGGTTCTCGAGGAAGCGCCTCGAGATCTTCTCGTAGGCTGGGTCGAACCGCAGCGCGAGGTCGGTGGTCAGCATCGCCGGTGCGTGCCGCTTCGACGGGTCGTGGGCATCCGGCACCGTGCCGGCGCCCATGCCGTGCTTCGGTGTCCACTGGTGCGCGCCGGCCGGGCTCTTCGTCAGTTCCCATTCGTAGCCGAACAGGTTCCAGAAGAAGTTGTTGCTCCATTTCGTCGGCGTGGTGGTCCAGGTGACTTCCAGCCCGCTGGTGATCGCGTCGCCGCCCTTGCCGGTGCCAAAGCCGCTCTCCCAGCCCAGGCCCTGGGCTTCGATGCCCGCGGCTTCCGGTTCGGGGCCCACGTGCTTCGCGTCGCCCGCGCCGTGGGTCTTGCCGAAGGTGTGTCCGCCCGCGATGAGCGCGACGGTTTCCTCGTCGTCCATCGCCATGCGGGCAAACGTTTCACGGATGTCCCGGGCCGCGGCGAGCGGGTCCGGCTTGCCGTTCGGGCCCTCGGGGTTCACGTAGATCAGGCCCATCTGCACCGCGCCGAGCGGTTTCTCGAGGCTGCGCTCGCCGCTGTAGCGCTTGTCGTCCAGCCACTTGTTCTCCGGGCCCCAGTAGATGTCCTCTTCCGGCGCCCAGATGTCCGGGCGGCCGCCGGCGAAGCCGAAAGTCTTGAAGCCCATCGACTCCAGGGCGACGTTGCCCGCCAGGATCATCAGGTCCGCCCAAGAGATCCTGCGGCCGTACTTCTGCTTCACCGGCCAAAGCAACCTGCGCGCCTTGTCGAGGTTGACGTTGTCCGGCCAGCTGTTCAGCGGCGCAAAGCGCTGGTTGCCGGTCCCTGCGCCGCCACGACCGTCGCTGATGCGGTAGGTGCCCGCGCTGTGCCAGGCCATGCGGACGAACAGGGGCCCGTAATGGCCGAAGTCGGCGGGCCACCAGTCCTGCGAGTCGGTCATCAGGGCATGCAGGTCCCTGACCACCGCATCGAGGTCGAGGCGCTTGAATTCTTCCGCGTAATCGAACCCCTTACCCATGGGGTCGGACTCGGCGGCGTGCTGGTGCAGGATCTTCAGGTTCAGCTGGTTGGGCCACCAGTCGGCGTTGGTCGGGGCGGTCCCGGCTACGGCGTGCTTGCGTTCACCGCCCGAGAACGGGCATTTCGCTTCGTTGGACATGGTTGTCTCCGTTGGATCGCGGTACCCCTTGGACGTGCAGGGCGACGGAGAGATCCTTTCATCGCCCTGAGAAAAGATAAAGTTTATTGTTTTCATGCAATCGATGTTTTTTTACTATTGACTCCCGCTGCCCCGGGACGGCGGCGGCATTGGCCTTTAGGCCAATTGCCCGCCGAAAACCCTTGATTTAAAAAGGGGCATGCGCGAAATCGGTACGGGGATCGAGGCAGTCGGGATCGTTGGGCGGGCGCTGGCCTTGGCGCTCATGATCGCGGCTTTGCCCGTGTTCGGGCAGGGTGCCGCGCCCGAGCCGCGCTTCGAGGTCCGGCGCTTCGAGGTGGAAGGCGCGAGGTTGCTGCCTGCCCCGGAAATCGACGCGGTCCTGGCGCCTTTCCGCGGCGCCCAACGGGGGTTCGCCGACCTGCAGTCGGCCCGCGATGCGCTGGTCGGCGCCTATGCGGCAAGGGGGTTCCGCGCGATCGAGGTCACGCTGCCGCCGCAGGACATCACCTCGGGGGTCGTACGCATCCGTGTGCTCGAGCGGACCGTCGTCCGCGTGGCGCTCGAAGGCAATCGCCACTACAGCGCCGCCAACGTGCGCGCCTCGGTGCCCGCGCTGCGCGAGGGCGAGGCCCCCAACGTCGACGCGATCAACCGCGACCTGCGCATCGCCAACGAAAGCCCGGCCAAGCGCTCGGTGGTGGTCTTCAACCCGGGCGCGAGCGAGGCTGAGCTCGAGGCCGTCGTGCGGGTGGCCGAGGAGGACCCGCTGGCGGCTTTCGTGGCGCTGGACAACAGCGGGACCAAGGCCACGGGCACGTTCCGCGCCAGCGCGGGATTTCGCCACGCCAACCTGTTCGACCGGGACCACGTGCTGAACATGCAGTACGTTACTGCGCCGCATGTCGCGGGGCATCCGAATTCGATGTCGCTGCTGCCCTCGAAGGACGTCACCATCTTCGGCGCCGGCTACCACCTGCCGGCCCACGCGCTGGGCGGGTCGTTCGACTTCACGCTCGGTTACTCCAACGTCAATTCGGGAACCCTTGCCAACCTGTTCTCGGTCAGCGGCAGCGGCTCGATCTACGCGGCGCGCTTCAATCGCTCGCTCGGGCGCATCGGCGAGTACGAGCACCGCGTATCGGCGGGCGTCGACTGGCGCGCCACACGCAACGCCGTCACGCCGATCGGCGGCGGCGCGTCGCTGGTGCCGGACATCACCGTGCATCCGGTATCGCTGGTCTACAGCGGCCTGCTGCCGGCCGAGGGGCGGGAGACCGCCTTCAACGTCGGCGTCTGGCAGAACCTGCCGGGCGGCGACAACGCCGACCAGCCCGCGTTCGACCGGGTGCGCGCCGGCGCGAGCGCCAACTACCAGCTGTGGCGCTACGCGTTCACGCACACCTCGACCGTGGCGACCGACATGCAGGTGCGCGTGGCCGTGAGCGGCCAGTGGACGCGCGACCTCCTCGTGCCCGGCGAGCAGTTCGGCGCGGGCGGCGCGGACTCGGTGCGGGGCTTCCTCGAGCGCGAACTGGGCAACGACCGCGGGCACCGCGCAAGCGTCGAGGTCTACTCGCCCGATTTCGGCGCTTCGGTGCCCGTCGAGGGCGCGAAGCTGCGGCTGCTCGCGTTCATGGATTGGGCGCGCCTCGAACGGAACCGCCCGACGGTGCTGGAAGCGCAGCGCCAGGGCCTCGCCAGCGCGGGCTTCGGCATGCGCCTGGGCATAGGCAAGAACTTTTCCGCGCGCGCCGATTTCGGTGTCGTCACCCACGCGGGTGGTACGCAGGGCCGCGGCGACGGCCGCATGCACGCGAGCCTCGCATGGCTGTTCTGAAGGAGCACGGATGAAAGCCCTCCTCGCACGCCTCGTTGCGCTCTTGGTGGCCTTCGCGCCGGCCGCGCACGCCAACCCGACGGGCCCCGGCGTCGCCGCGGGCAGCGCGAGCTTCTCGGCCCAGGGCAACACGCTGAACGTCACCAACACCCCCGGCACGATCATCAACTGGCAGGGCTTCTCGATCGGCGCCAACGAGATCACGCGCTTCCTGCAGTCCGGCGCGTCGAGCGCGGTGCTCAACCGCGTCACCGGCGGGACCTCCTCGCAGATCCTCGGGCAGTTGCTGTCCAACGGGCGCGTGTTCCTGATCAACCCGAACGGCATCCTCGTCGGCGCCGGCGCGACGATAGACACCGCGGGGTTCGTCGCCTCGACGCTGAACCTGTCGGACGCCGACTTCATCAGTGGCAGGCTGCGCTTCGCGGGCGGGCCGTCGGACGGGCGCATCGCCAACCAGGGCACGATCCGCGGCAACGGCGGCGCGGTGTACCTGATCGCGTCGAACATCGAGAACAGCGGACTCGTCACCTCGGCGGCCGGCGAGATCGTGCTCGCCGCGGGACGGTCGGTTGAATTGGTCGACGCCGGCACGCCCGCGGTGCGGGTCCGGATCACCGCACCCGAGGGGGCGGACCTGAACCTCTCCGCGACCGCGGCTTCCGGTTCCCCCGGGGCGTTCGGCGTCCTCGCGAATACCGGCAGCGTGAATGCAAGCGGCGTTGCGGTCGAGGGCGGCCGCATCGTGCTGCATGCGGAGAAGGACGCGTTGCTGGCGGCCGGCAGCCGCATCGAAGCGACTGGCACCAAAGGCGGCAGCGTGCAGGTGCTCGGCGAGCGCGTTGCCCTGACCGGCGATGCACGCATCGACGTCTCCGGCACCAACGGCGGCGGGACCGTCCTGGTGGGCGGCGACTTCCAGGGCGCAAACCCCGCGATCACGAACGCGTGGCGCACCTACCTCGGCAGCGACGCCGTGATCAACGCAGACGCCCTCGTGGCGGGCAACGGCGGCAAGGTCATCGTCTGGGCCGACGACGCCACGCGCGCCTACGGCACGCTCTCGGTCCGGGGTGGCGCGCAATCGGGCAACGGCGGCCTCATCGAAGTGTCCGGCAAAGGCTGGCTCGACTACCAGGCGCGCGCCAGTGTCGGCGCGGCGAACGGGAAGGGCGGCACGCTGCTGCTCGACCCGACCGACATCACCATCGTCGCCTCGGGCGGGACCCTGGACGCGGAACTGAACGGCACGGCCGACCCCGACCTCCTGTTCGCCGACGGCGGCGCGAGCTCGACCCTTTCGGTCACCAAGCTGAATTCCGGGTTCACCTCGGGCGACACGATCCGGCTGCAGGCCACGAACAACATCAACATCAACCAGGCCGTCACGCTTCAGTCGGGCGTGAACATGCAGGCCAAGGCGAACAACGATATCAACGTCAACGCGAGCATTGCCTCCTCCGGGGGCGGCACCTGGTCGCTGACGCCGGATGCGGATACTTCGGGCGCGGGCAAAGTGAATTTCGGCGGCGTGACGGTCGGCGGGCCGCTCACAGTCAGCGGCAACGCCGCTTTTTCCGCCGGCACGCTGACCAACAGCGGGGGCATCTCGATTGCCGGCGGGTTCGACTGGTCGGGGGGCACCATCACCGGCGGCGGCGCGCTCACGGTCACGGGCGTGCACACGCTGTCGGGCTCGATCTTCCTCACGAACCAGACCCTGACGCTGAACTCGGCCAGCACGCTTTTGGCCGGAGCGACGATGGTCATGACGGGGTCCACGATCAACGGCACGGGTTCTCTCGACAATCTGGGGACCCTGGCCGTTTCGGTCAACGCCAGCACGATCAACGCCGGATTCAGCAATGCCGCGACCGGGATCGTGCGCGTGGCCGACCTCACGCCCTCGAACCCCGGGACAGTTACGCTGACGGTCGCCAACGGGTTCACGAACAACGGGCTGATCGAGCTGGTGAACAACGTGGGTAACTGCTGCGGTCCGCGTTCGGGCGACATGAACGTGACGACCGGGACGCTGATCAACGCGCTGGGCGCGACGATCCGCAGCACGGGCGTGACGGGGGCGACCAACACGCTCAATGCTCAGGTCACGAACCTTGGCACGATCGACGTGCAGCAGCCGATGCAGATCACCAACACCGGCAGAACGTTCACGACTTCGGCGGGAACGATCAACGTCGCGGCAGGCCAGAAGCTGTCGGTGTTCGACGGCACGGCGTCCGTGGGGACGGGGACGGTGCTGACGGGCTCGGGCACGTTCGGGCTGACGGGAACGGCGGCGCTGGACCTGGCGAGCAACTTCACGCTGCCGGGCGCGGGCGGCGTGGTGCTGGACCTGAACGCGGGCAACGCCGTGACGGTGAGCTCGGCGACGCCGGGGACGCAGTTCGTCGTGCCGGTGGGTGGCACGCAGACGCTGTACAACGACACGTTCGCGGCGAACGTGGACCTGGTGAACAACGGCACGGTGGCGGTGACGGGGGTCACGAGCACGAGCACGATCAACGGCGGGCTGTCGAACGCGGCGGGCGCGACGATCCGTGTGTCGGACCAGTCGATCCCGCCTGGCACGGCGACGCTGACGGTGGCCAACGGATTCACCAATGACGGGCTGATCGAGTTGGTGAACAACGCGGGCAACTGCTGCGGTCCGCGTTCGGGCGACATGAACGTGACCAGCGGGACGCTGATCAACGCGCTGGGCGCGACGATCCGCAGCACGGGCGTGACGGGCGCGACCAACACGCTCAATGCGCAGGTCACGAACCTTGGCACGATCGACGTGCAGCAGCCGATGAAGATCACCAACACCGGCAGAACGTTCACGACTTCGGCGGGAACGATCAACGTCGCGGCAGGCCAGACGCTGTCGGTGTTCGACGGCACGACATCCGTGGGGACGGGGACGGTGCTGACGGGCTCGGGTACGTTCGGGCTGACGGGAACGGCGGCGCTGGACCTGGCGAGCAACTTCACGCTGCCGGGCGCGGGCGGCGTGGTGCTGGACCTGAACGCGGGCAACGCCGTGACGGTGAGCTCGGCGACGTCGGGGACGCAGTTCGTCGTGCCGGTGGGTGGCACGCAGACGCTGTACAACGACACGTTCGCGGCGAACGTGGACCTGGTGAACAACGGCACGGTGGCGGTGACGGGGGTCACGAGCACGAGCACGATCAACGGCGGGCTGTCGAACGCGGCGGGCGCGACGATCCGGGTGTCGGACCTGTCGATTCCGCCGGGCACGACGACGCTGACGGTGGCCAACGGCTTCACGAACGACGGGCTGATCGAGCTGGTGAACAACGCGGGCAACTGCTGCGGTCCGCGTTCGGGCGACATGAACGTGACGACCGGGACGCTGATCAACGCGCTGGGCGCGACGATCCGCAGCGCGGGCGTGACGGGCGCGACCAACACGCTGACGGCGCAGGTGACGAACCTGGGCACGATCGACGTGCAGCAGCCGATGACGATCACCAACCTGCCGACCAATGACGGCACGATTTCGTTCTCGGCGAACAACCCGGCGCTGACCCTTTCCAACGCGGCGCTCGCCAACACTGCTACAGGCGTGATCCAGGGCGTGGGCACGCTGAACGTCGGCGCCGGCACGCTCGCCAACGCCGGGACGCTGCTGCCCGGCGGTGCGGGTGTCGCCGGCACCTTGAATGTCACGGGCAACGTGAACCTTGCCGGGGGCGCGGTCGAGGTCGACATCGCGGGCGCGGGCGGCGGGCAGTACGACCAACTGCTCGTCACGGGCGCCGTTTCACTGGGGGGCTCGACGCTGAGGTACGGCGGCATCGGCGGGTACCAGGGGAACGCTGCGGATACCTTCCCGGGCGTGATCCAGGCCGGCGGCGTGCTCAGCGGCGGTATCACCTTGGCGTCGCTGGCGGCCACGCCCGACTTCGGGCTCAGCCAGTTCGTCACGACCGGGGCCGGCGGCGGCGTTGCGCTGGGGATCAGTGGCTTGAACAACTTCTGGACCGGGGCCGCCGACCTCTCCTGGGGCACGGCGGGCAACTGGAGCCGCGGCCATGCGCCGCTCGCGGGCGAGGACGTGACCATCAGCCTCGCCGCCACCGACCCCACGGTGACGCTGTCAGGCGGCGTGCAATCGGCCAACAGCCTGGCGCTCGGCAGCAACGACAATTTCACGATCTCGGGCGGCACCCTGAACCTGGCTTCGCCTTCCGTGATTGCCGGCGGCTCGACCCTGAGCCTCACGGGCGGCGGCATCACCTCGGCGAGTTCGATCACCGTGCAGGGCACGCTCAGCATGGGCGGGGGCACGCTGACCGCGGCCGCGCTGGACACCACCGCGGGCGGCCTGCTTTCCGGCATCGGTACGGTGAACGCATCGGTCCTGAACGCCGGGTCCGTCTCGCCCGGCACTTCGCCCGGCACGCTCACGATCAACGGCAACTACACGCAGGCACCGGCCGGTACGCTCGCCGTCGAGCTGGGCGGCACCACCGCCGGCACCGGCTTCGACGTGCTCGCGGTGACCGGCAATGCCACGCTCGACGGGACGCTGGTGGTAACCAACACGGGCGGGTTCCTGCCTTCCACCGCGAACGTGTTTCGGTTCCTGGCGGTCGGCGGCACGCGGGTCGGCGCATTCGCAACTACGACGCTGCCCGTGGGGTACACCGGCGGGGCGACCTACGGCACGACCTTCGCCGATCTTGCGTTCAGCGCAGTGCCGGTCGTCGTCGTGCCGCCCCCGCCGCCCGCGCTGCCCGGGCCCGTACTCATCACGGTCACGCCCGGCCCCGGGGACACGCCGGCCGCGTCGGAGACCAACACCCGCACCGTTGTCGCTTCCCTCGACCGCATGATCGACGTGCTCGTCGGCGCCCCCGCGAAGAAACCCGCGGACGATGAGGCGGCCGACGGCAACGTGCTGATGTGCAAATGAGGACCGCGACCATGACCGTCGGTGCGCTGCTCGCCCTGGCGGCCCTCTTGGCCAGCCCGGCCGCGTACTCGCAGGGCGCGGCGCGCGTGCAGGCCGCGACCGGTGTGCTCTCGGTCGAGCGCGCGTCCCGCGCGCCGGCGCTGCTTTCGGCCGGCGAGGAGGTCAATCCCGGCGACGTCGTGCGCACGGAGCGCGACTCGAGCGCGCGCCTGCGCTTCACCGACGGCACCGAGGTGGCGCTGCGCCCCGGATCCCAGATCGCGATCGAAGGCTACGAGTACGACGAGCAGAAGCCCTCCGCCGACAACTTCGCCATGCGCCTCATCAAGGGGGGCATGCGCACCGTGACGGGCCTGCTCGGCAAGCGCAACCCGAAGTCCTTCGGCTTGCGCGTGGCGACCGCGACAGTGGGTATTCGAGGCACCGATTTCGTCGTGCGTCTGTGCGAGGAGGAGTGCGCCGGGGAGAACGCGGTGCCGCCCGTGACTGGGGCGGACGCCGTGGCTGCGCGCGTGGTGGTGCTGGGCGGCGCGCTGGTTGCGGTTGCTCCGGGTGCCGCGCCGCGCGAGGTGGACCTTGATGGCGCCGTATTCGCAAACGAAGTGCTCGCCTTGAGCGATGCCGGCATCGCGGTACTGGTGTTTCGCGACGATACGCGTATCACCCTCGAGCCCGGCGCGGTGCTGGCGGTGGGGCGGTATGAGTACGACGCGAAGAGGCCCGCACAGGGCATCGCCGAGCTGCACCTGCGTGGCGGTGCCGCACAGGTGTCGACGGGCCGGATCGCGAAGGTTCGGCCGGACCAGTTTCGCTTCATCGCGGCGGATGTGCCCATCCATGTGCGCGGTACCCTCATCCGGTCGGCGGTCGCGCGCGCGCAGGGCAATGACGGCCAGGCCCAGCGTTCGGCGAACGACGCGGCGAACCGGCGTTCGGGCGGGGGCGGGCCCCGGGACGATACCGTCCGGGTTTCCGGGTCGCTGGGCCAGGGGACCGAGGCCACGCGGATCGCGCGTGACGCGGACACGACGCGGAACATCGCAATGAATACCCCGTTCCTGCATCCCGAACTCGGCGTCTGGGAGGGCGCCGTGGAGTTCGCGGGCCCCGGCGGGCCGCAGGTGCTTCGCAGGGGCGAGACGGCTTTTCTGGGCCAGCCACCGACCGGGGAGGGGAGACCGTCCGCAACCCTTGCGAATACCGGGCTGCGGCCCGACGGCATGAGCGCCAACCTCGCGCAGGTCTTCGAGGAGGACGGCAAGGACTTCGCCCAGGCAGGCATCTACGTCGAGGTGCGCGAGGGCCTCGTCGAACTCGGCAAGGGCGGTGAAACGGTGCTGCTGCAGAAGGGCGACTCGGGCTACACGGACACGGGCGTCGGGCTGCTGCGCAAGTTCACCACGCCGCCGCCATTCCTCGGCCGCGACCCGTTCCTCGCGCGGGGCGCCACGCGCGGCAGCGGCTCTGCCGGCGCCGGCCGGATGTGCGGGCCGATGTTCGGGACCTGAGTCCCGCGGGGCGCCTCAGGCGGTTGCCCGGGCCCCCGGCCGGTGCCCCGTCAGCAGGTAGTCCAGCAGGTCCGCCACGGGACGGATCTCGTTCCCGAAGGGCAGCGGCTCGCTGCCGCGAAAAAAAAGCCCCTTCTTCACGTCGCCCTTCAGCGCGTAGGCGAGGCGCGTGTCGATGCAGAACTGGCCGATGCTGCTGATGCCGTCGCGCAACCCGCACACCGAAAGGCAGTTGAGGCCGGGCACGCAGCGGCGCGGGTCGGCCTTGGCGTTGGCCTGCAGCGCCTTCTCGCGCTTTAGGTAGTTGTTGAGCCAGAAGGTCTTCACCGCGCGTGCGGGCAGGCCCGCCACGCTCATGAAGGTGACGATGTCCTCGGGCTTCGCGTCGGCCAGCACGTGCTTGAAGTTAATGTGCGCGTCACCCTCGGCCGTGACCGCGAACGGCGTTCCCAGTTGCACGGCCGACGCGCCCAGGGAGAGGAGGTCCCGCACCTGCTCGTGCGTGTGGATGCCGCCCGCGACGACCAGCGGGATCTTCTCGCGCTCGAGGCCCATTTGCGCGAAGAGCGTGAACAGCCCCGCGAGCACCGGCTCGAAATCGAAGCGCGGGTCGTTGATCTCCTCGGGGCGCGTCGCGCCGAGGTGGCCGCCCGCGTAGCGCGGGTGCTCGATGACGATGGCGTCGGGCAGGCGGTTCTTGCGCATCCATTTCTTCAGCACGATGTTCACGCCGCGCACGTCCGAGAGGATGGGCACGAGGGCCACGTCGGGGAAGTCCTGCGTCAGCTCGGGCAGGTCGAAGGGCAGGCCCGCGCCCATGACGATCGCGTTCGCGCCGCTCTCGCAGCTCTGGCGCACGTAGGCCGCGTACTGCGACACCGCCTTCATCACGTTGACCGCGATCGCGCCGTGGCCGCCCGAGAGCGTGCGCGCCATGGTGATCTCGCGGTCGAGGGCGACCAGGTTCAGGCGGTCCAGCGCCGCCTTGTCCTGGCACCCCTTGGCCTGGGCCAGCAGGTCGGGGTGGTGGTGGCGCAGGTCCACGCTGGAGATCGTGCCGACCGCGCCTAGCTTCGCCACGCTGCCGGCGAGCCGGTGCGCGGAGACGCCCACGCCCATGCCGCCCTGGACTATGGGCAGCAGGGAGCGACCGCGCAGCGTCCAGCGGGGGTGGGAGGAGGGCAGGGCGTGCTTCGCGGGCATCGGATAATCCAAGCGAAACAGTCTGCGCGCCACCTGGTAACGCGCCTTTGACGCAGGTCAAATCCGACTTAGACTCGGCCGCATGGCCTCCCCCCTCGACCTGCGCCGCCTGCGCACCTTCGTCAAGGTGGCGGAGCTCGGCTCGCTCACGCGCGCGGCCGAAGCGCTGCACGTGGCGCAGCCCGCGCTGAGCCAGCAGGTGCGCAGCCTCGAGGCGGAGCTAGGCGTGAAGCTCCTCGCGCGCGGGCCGCGCGGCGTGGCGCCCACCGAGGCCGGGCAGCGCCTGCTGGTGGAGGCGAAGGGCCTGCTCGCCGGCATGAAGGCGATGGTCGAACGCGTACGCGGGGATTCGAGCGAGCCGGAAGGCGAGGTGGTGATCGGCGTCGGCCAGACGGTCGGGTCGCTGCTGATGGTGCCGATGATCGAGCTCGCGGCGAAGCGCTTCCCGCGCGTGCGCATCCAGGTGCGCGAGATGCTGAGCGGGCTGCTGCCCGACCTCGTGCGTTCGGGCGCGGTGGACTTCGCGATCTCGTACAACACCGCGAGCGGCAACGGCGTGGAGGCGATCAGCGTGCTGTCCGAGGAGATGTGCCTCGTCGGCCAGCGGCGCCTTGCGCAGCGCCACCTAGGGAACAAGCTCGGCGACACGGTGCCCCTGAAGGCGCTCGCTGGCATCCCGCTGTACCTGTCGCGGCGCACGCACATCCTGAGGGAACTCGTCGAGGGCGTGGCGCGCAGCCGGAAAGTGACGCTGAACCTGCTCGCCGAGGTCGACTCGCTCTACATCATGAAGGAGCTCGCGCTCGGGGGCTCCGGGTTCTGCGTGCTCTCGCACGCGAACGTGCGCCGCGAGGTGCAGCACCACGACCTCTACGTCGCGCGGATCGTGCAGCCCGTGATCCGCCGGGACATCTGCCTTGTGCGTCGCAGCGGCGCGCCGCTGCCGCGCGCCGCGCACGAGGCGGCGCAGCTGGCGGCCGAGGTCATGGCCGGCATGGTCAAGGACGAGGTCTGGCGCGGGATGCTGCACCCGCACATGGCCGATATAAGGAAATCCTTCTAGCAGCCAGTCGCAAGTTGTATTTCCCCGCGCACCGCGCGGTTGCTATGGTCTCGCCGCATCCGGAATGATTCCGATAACAATTCCAAGGAGCGAGACATGGCACTGCAGATCCGCGACCTCGAGGGCCCGATCGGGGCCGAGGTGCTGGGCTTGAATCCCGACCAGCCTTTCAGCGCCGCAGAGAAGAAGGCGCTGGACGACGCGTTCCTGCGCCGGCTCGTGCTGCGCTTTCGCGGCACGCCGATGACGCCGCAGCAGCTGTGCGCGGTCAGCCGGCAGTTCGGCGAGCTGCAGCCGCACATCGCGCTCAAGTACCGCCTGCCCGAGGCCCCCGAGGTGGTGCTGATGATCAACCAGGACGCGCAGGGCAACTTCGACAAGGTCGGCGCCGAGCGCGGCGTGGGCTGGCACTCGGACCTCGCGTACGACTGGTCGCCGGCCAAGTGCACGTTCCTGCACGCGGTCGCCGTCCCGAGCCGCGGCGGCAACACCAAGTTCGCCAACATGTACCTCGCCTGGGAGACGATGCCCGAGTCGCTGAAAAAGCGCGTCGACGGCAAGCTGGCCGCCTACTGCAACGGCGGGCGCCTCGGCCTGAATCAGGGCATCCAGGCCGACAAGGATCGCTCGGGCGACGTGGTGCACCCGGTGATCCGCGTGCACCCCGAGACGGGCCGCAAGTCGGTCTATGCGAACCCTTACCACGTGGTGAGGATCCTCGGCATGCCGCGCGCCGAGAGCGACGCGCTGCTCGACGAGCTGTTCGCGTGGTGCGAGCGTGAGGAATTCCAGTGGCAGCAGCAGTGGCAGGTGGGCGACACCATCCTGTGGGAGAACCGCTCGGCCTGGCACAGCGGCAACCTCGACTACCCGCTGGACGAGCTGCGCAAGTTCTACCGCACCACCGTGCGCGGCACGCCCACGGTGGATCGCGCCGAGGCCGAGAAGCTGCTGGCGGCGGCCTGATGCGTCGCAACCCCGTCCGCGAGAAGTGGGCGAAGGGCGAGGCGGCCTCCAACCTGTGGATAGACATAGGCTGGCCGGTGACGGTCGAGACGCTGGGGCGCCTCGGTTACGACTCGTACACGGTCGACATGCAGCACAGCCTGATCGATCGCAGCGTGATCGTGTCGCTGTTCCAGGCGCTGTCGCTCGGCGGCGGCGCGCCCATGGTGCGCGTGACGCAGAACGACCCGGGCGAGATCGCCTTCGTGCTGGATGCCGGCGCGTACGGCGTGATCTGCCCGACCATCGAGACAGCAGAGCAGGCGAGGGCTTTCGTGGCCGCCTGCGAGTACCCGCCCAAGGGCGAGCGCAGCTGGGGCCCGACGCGCGGCGTGCTCTACGGCGGTGCCGACTACTTCGACAATTACCGTAACGAGATCCTCACCATCGCGCTGATCGAGACCGCGAAGGGCGTGGCCAACCTCGACGCGATCGCCGCTGTTCCCGGGCTCGACATGATCTACCTCGGCCCCAACGACCTCGGTGTCTCGCACGGTGCGCGCCCGTCCTACACGCCCAACCATCCCGAGGTGGACCGCGCCATGGACCTCGTGCCCGCGGTGGCAAAGAAGCACGGCATCGCGGCCGGCATGCACACGGCGAGCAAGGAGGTGGCGCTGGCGGCGAAGGCGAAGGGCTATACGTTCCTGTCGCTCGCCTACGCGTCGAAAGTCATGATGGGTTCGCTGACGACCATATTGAAGGACGTCTTTCCAAAGCAGTAAGCAGCAGGCTCGGGCAGTACGCAGTCACAAGAACCATACAAGGAGACGCATCATGAGATTCACCACGGGCGCAGCCCTGCTGTTCGCCGCCGCCACTGCCTTCGCGCAGGGGACCTATCCCACCAAGGCCGTCACCGTGCTGGTGCCTTTCGCGCCCGGCGGCGGCAGCGACACCGTCGCGCGCACGATACAGGCGAAGTTGTCCGAGAAGCTCGGCCAGCCGATGCTGGTCGAGAACCGCACCGGCGCCTCGGGCGCCATCGCCACGGCCGCCGTGGCCAAGGCGCCGCCCGACGGGCACACGCTGTTCCTGTCGTGGGACACGCACGCGATCAACCCGGTGATCATGAAGGACCTGCCCTACGACACGTTCAAGGATTTCGCGCCGGTCACGCTGCTCGCGCGCCTGCCGCTGGTGATGGGCGCGTGGGCGGGGCTGCCGGCCAACAACCTCAAGGAGTTCATCGCGCTGGCCAAGTCCCAGCCCGGCAAGCTCAACTACGCTTCCGTGGGGGCCGCCAGCTCCAACCGTCTGTACTCCGAGTACCTGCACAGCCTCGCCGGCATCCAGCTCGCGCACATCCCGTACAAGGGCGGCGGGCCGTCGATCCAGGCCATGATCACCGGCGAGGTGGCCTACAGCCTGCTCTCGTTCGCCTCGCAGAAGGGGCACATCCAGTCCGGCAAGCTGAAGGCCTACGCGGTGACCGGCGCCAAGCGCCTGCCCGACCTGCCGGACGTCCCGACCCTGGTCGAGCTCGGCTATCCCGGCATGGAGGTCTACGGCTGGATCGGCATCTTCGCGCCGGCCGGCACGCCGGAGGCTGTGGTCAGTCGGCTGAACCGCGATTTCAACGCGACGCTCGCCGACCCGGAGGTGGCGAAGAAGCTCGCCGGGGCGGGCGTCGAGGCGGTCGGGACGACGCCGGCGGAGCTGGACCGGTGGGTGCGCAGCGAATACGACAAGTGGTCGAAGTTCGTGAAGGGGTCGAACCTGAGTTTCAGGGAGTAAGCGGAATTCACGAACATTACTCCGCCAAAGTCCTCGTCAGTAGAGGGTTTGGTGGCAGTTATGTTTCCTGAATGAGCATGGATATCTCACTCAAAGATATGTAAGCGTGCTTGATGCACGTGCTGTCCCGGGCGTAACGTAGGGGTCCCACCGGCCTGCTTGGGGAGGCAGCCATGAGGATCTTCCAGCGACCCGCACCTTTCCGTGCCCTGCTGCTTGCGCTGCTGCTCCTTGGCGCACTGCTCGGCTTGCACGGTTGTTCCGGGCTGGCAGGCTCGGTCGCCAACGCGGTGTATCCCGCGCTGGACGAACCCTGGGACCCCGAGAATGCGCCGACCGTGCTGGCCGTGCCGGCATCCGCCGACATACGTGCCGTCATAGGCGGGCGCGGGCGGGGGCTGAACTGCAGCATCCCGGGCGCGGTCGAGGGCCTGATCTTCGGCGGCACGCAAGACAAGACCCCGGTCTCGCTGCAGTTCCGGCAGGCCTGCGTGTTCCATGACTACTGCTACCGGCACGGGCATGCCACCTACGGGTACCAGAAACTCGACTGCGACGCCCTGTTGCAGCAGCACGCCTACCGCCTGTGCCGGCGGATCTACACCGACTCGCTCAGCGTCGCCGATTGCCGCGAACGTGCGCGCGTCGTGCTGTTGGGCGTCAACGCGTTCGGCGGGGACAATTTCCAGCACGGGCACCGCTCGACCTATTTCGAGTTCGACCCGTTCCCGCAGCGGGCCGGCGACTACGTGGCTGCGCGGCTGGTGCGCCACCGGGAAGTGCCCGGCGAAGTGGTTCGCCCGGACTCCCGGCAACGCGCGAGCAGCCTGTGGGTGTTCAGCATCAAGGACGGATGGATGACCATTCGCGACCGCCGCTTCGAGTCGAGCATCCCGTCTCCCGACCGGCAGGCGCCGGTCACGCCTTTCCTGCTCGAGAAAGTGACCCTGCCGCCGCATGTGCTGCGCAGTACCGAAGGCGATCGCTTCGTCTGGCTGGGCCGGCGCAGCCTTGCAAATACCGGTATCTACGCGCTTGCCATCGATGCCACCTCCGGCGTGCAGGTCGCGCGATCGCTGGCTGCGCAGGCGCCGCACAGGGCCCAGGAGAACACCGGTTGCCGGGTGCGGGCGAAGCCGGGTTCGGCGCAGGGAGAGGCCCCGCGAAGCGCCCTGGAGTTCGACTGCGACACCGGCCTCGTCCGCCCGGTCGCGCTCGAGTGCGGTGGCGGAAAATGGCGCGTGGCGGTACTCGCCGCCTGGGGTTCGGGTGCCTCGACGCAATCGGATCCTTGCGCGGCGGACGACGGGCTCTCGGTGCTGCACCATGGATACCGCGGGAGCGTCCTGCACGACCGGTACCGGCTGGCGCAGGACCAGTTCGTCACCGGCCGGTTCGGCCAGGGTGGCGGAGCGGAGCTGGTTACGCTGGCGCACGGGCTCGTCCCGGGCGGGGACTATCGCGCCAGCGCCATGGCTTTCCGGGTCGCGGCGACCCGGCCTGGTGCCGCCGAATCGATACCCATCGCCATCTCCGAGGAGGTCCAACCTGTCGCACCCTTCCGGGTGGCAGGCGAAGGGCACGACCGCCTGCTTGCGCTGCAGGCCGAGTGCGGCGACGAGGCCTGCAGCGCGCGCGCCATCGACTGGAAGCTGCCGTTGTCATGGGGTTCGCAGGTGGCGTTGACGGGCGAGGCTTTGTCGCTGGGCGTCGGATCGGACTGGATGCGGCAACCCGCCCAGGTGGTGGAACCGGCAGTGCAGGGCGAAGGCGACTGGCTGGTGCTCACGCGGGTCAAGGACGGCGGGGCGCCGGGCATGGACGAAGCGAGCTACGTGCCCGCGACGGTCCGGCTTGAGTACAAGGCGTTCAAGCGTGCTGCGGGCGGATGGGAGGCGCGCGGCGGGGCATGCGTCAGCGTGGACATCTCCGCGCAGGTGCGCGCGAACCTGCGTGCCGCGCTCGCCAACCGATACTTCCCCTCGACGGGCGACACGCGATCTGTCGAGAAGGCCAAGGCACAGACCGAGGCGTGCGCGAAATCTGGCGGGGACGAGGCCCGCGCCAACCCGGCCTGCCTCGCCATGCTGCGCGATTTCGCTTCGCGCTGGCACCGCAGCCAGGTGATCCCAGGGTATATGGCGCGGCGGCCGGCGGAGCGGCAGGCGGGCCGTGTGCCGGAGGCGGAGTTTGTCTTCAACGGCTTCACGGGATATACGCTGACGCTGGGCGCGGATGCGCACGGGCCGGCGTGGGCCCACCCCTGCGCGTCGGGCGGCTGATTCCGGGCCATGGCGCCGCACCCGCCCGCGTAGGGCGTGCCGCCTACCCGCCGCCCTGCACCCGGTGGAACGCGTTGACGCCCGCCAGCTCCCGCAGCTCAGGCAGGTCGCGCCCGCCGGAGGCCGTCTCGTAGGGGATCCCGGTCGCGTCCGCGATGCGCACGAAGCCGTGGAAAGCCGCGGCCACGGCTGCAGCGTCCACCATGCCGGCCTCGCCCAGCGCACCGAGCAAGTCGGCGCGCAATGCCGCTACGCGCTCCCAGTCCCGTTGCACGACCGCCTCGGCGAACGCGGCCAGTTCCGCCGCATGGGGGATATCGACACCGGCATCGAAGCCGTCCGTCACGCCGCGCACATCCACCTCGCGGCCCAGGGTTTGCATGCTCTCACGGAGCATGTAGGCATGTGCCGTCGTTCAATAGGCGCACTGGTGCAGCGCCGAGACGCGCCCGGCGAGCACCTCCACCTGCGGCCGCGTGATCGCGCGGATCGAGCTGCCGAACTGGTAGACGTACTGGCCCGGCAGGTAGTGTGTGTTGGCCAGCGCCCAGTAGTCGCGCAGCGACTGCGGCACGGACGACAGGCCCCGGTAGATGTAGCCCGCCTTCGGGCTCGGGTACATCGGGCCGTCGGATTCCACCGCGTCGGCGGGTTCGACGATCGGCAGCCAGGCGACGTCCTTCCTTGCGCCCGGCGGGCGGTAGCGCGTGGGCTCGCCTGTCACGGCCTGCGGCAGGTCGCGCAGCGGCAGGCCCAGCGCGAGGTGGCAGGTGTCCATGATCATCACCATCGCGATGAGGCCGGTGATTTCGATGTATTCGCCTTCGCCTACGCCCATCGCCAGCACTTCGGCGGACCACTTCTCCGACAGGCGGCCCGGGTCGTTGACGACGCGGTGGACGAGTTCGGCCTGGCCGGCCGTCAGCCCGCCGGTGGTGTCGTGCTCTCCCGCGACGCCGTCGGGCGACAGCGCCGCCTTGATCTTCGCGCAGTGCCCGCAGGTGCGCGCGTGGCGGATCTCGGCCGCCACTGCGATGCGCTGGGGTCCATCGAGCCAGGTGCCGGGTTTCGCGACCGCCTGCCAGGCCTGCTCGTGCGCGTCGACGAGGTCGGCGCGGATGGGAAGGGTGCTGCCTGAGAAGGAACGCTGGGGCATGGCGGGTCTCCGGGGTGGGGCGGTTTTACGATTATAGGGCGGCGCTTGTGGCACAGTATCCCCGCGGGACGGGAGGCCCGCTGCGTCATGCGAATCGCCACGCCGCGCCAATGGCGCGTCCTTTGGGTAGGGATACGGTTCGCCGCCGTCATCGGTGGCGCGTTCGGCGCCGCCGCCGGTGCGGCCGGGTTGCAGCCGCCGTTGCTCGGCGCGGCGCTCGGGGCGCTGTCCGGGGTGGTCGACTCGTGCACGCTGATGGCGACGATCGGTGGAACTGAGATCTTCCTGCCGCGCACGCGCCCCGGGCGCGCGCTGGCACGCCTTCCCCTGCTCGCCGTGCTCGCCACCAAGTTCGTCGTCTACTTCGCCATCGTGGTGCTCGTCGTGGGCTGGCGCCTCGGCGCCCACGTCGCCTTCCTGACCCTCGATCCTGCGACGGGGGCGGACATCGCCGCGCAGGCGCACTCGAACCTGCCGCCGGGCCTGATGGTCGCGGTCGGCGCGATGATGACCTCCTTCATGCTGATGCTGCGCCAGGCCTCGCAACTGATCGGGGACCGTACCGCACGCGAGACCGTGCTCGGCCGCTATCACCGGCCGAGGGTCGAGGAGCGGTTCTTCCTGTTCGTCGACATCGTCGGCTCGACGCCGGTGGCCGAGCGGCTGGGGCCGCTGGCGGTGCACCACTACCTCGACCGCATCTTCCAGTGCGCCTCCGACCCGGTCGATGACCACGGCGGCGAGATCTACCAGTACGTCGGCGACGAGATCGTGGTCACCTGGACCGTGCCCGAGGGGCGGCCGCAGGCGCAGCCCCTGGCGTGCCTGTTCGCGATCGTCGCGGCACTGGAGGAGGCCTCGGCGGAGTTCGAGCGCGATTTCGGGTCCGCACCGAAGCTGCGCGCCGCGCTGCATGCCGGGGAGGTCGTCTCGGGGGAGGTCGGCGGGAGCCGGCGCTCGATCGTGTTCCACGGCGACGTCATGAACGCGACCTCGCGGATCGAGAACCTCACGCGCGAGCTGGGGCACTCGTTCCTTGTGTCGGAAGACGCGCTGGCGCGGATGGAGGGTGTGGAGGGATATGCGCTGACCGACCTCGGCCCGCAGGCGTTGCGCGGCAAGCAGGGGTCGGTGCGGGTGTTCGCGGTGGAGAATTCTTGAGGATTATGTTATTAAAGCCTAGTACAGGAGCCGGCCTCCGGCCAGTTTGAATTACGTATTTGTGATAACTACGCTTGCATTGGCGTCTGCTTCACGGGCAGTTGCCCGGCTTCAAGCGCTGGACGCAGGCGGGCGAGTGGACCAAACTTGGTCATCATGGAAAAGGTCAACGTCCACGACGCAAAGACGCACTTCTCCCCGCTCCTCGACCAGGCGCAGGAGGGGACGGAGTTCGTGATCGCAAAAGCCGGGCGGCCCGTCGCCCGTCTGGGCCCCTTGGTCGCGACGCCGAAGAAGCGGCGTCTCGGGTTGCTGGACGGGAAGTGCAAAATCCCCGACGACTTCAATACGCCACTCCCGGACGAGGTCCTCGCCGGGTTCGAGGGGCACCGACGCTGAGGATCCTGCTAGACACACATCTTCAGGAACGGGTTGGGCTGCAGCGAGAGCGGACTTGACGCAGATTCGACGCAGGAAAAACTTGTTCGTATCGAGCGCGCAGGTCGCCGCACCTTTTGACGTAAAGTTGTTCGGCATTTCCATCCCGCAGTCGTCCATGCCGGAGATCAAGCGCAAATCTCTGGACGGCCGCGCCCCCGCCCCCGCCTTGACTTCGGCGAGCTGCCGATCGGCTGCACGGCCGCGCACCCGTGCTGATGTCGTCCCGACACTTGAGAAGCGCGCGGGGCGTGTCGTTTACGGTCTCGGTGTGCCGGTCGACGATCGTATGCGGGCCGCTCCTATTTCATGGCCCGGATCTGTGCCTTCGGCTCAGGCCCTGACGCTTGCACCTCGCCCGGCTTGTTGGGAAACTCGACTGCGGTCCCTTCAAAGTAGGCGGGCGACCGCGGCGAACGGTCGACCTCAAGCTTGAAGACGTCGAAGCGGTTGTAGTAGCCGGCGACGTCGTGGAACTGCTTGGGCTCGACGCACAATCCCACGTCGATATCCGCGTACAGGATGCCCTCTTCATCTCGCAGGGTCTCGCTGACGGGCGATCCGTCCGGGCCGAGCACGATGGAAACGCTGCGCGGCGTATTGTCCAGGATGGTCGCCACTCTTGCGTCCCCCTGAGCAACCGCATCGCGCGTAGCCCGGTCAAAATAGGCCGATGCCACGATGTTGAATACCTTACCCTCGAACGAATGCCCCCCGGCGCGGATGCGGATCGCCGATTCGATGTCGTAGGCCCCGGCCTCGCCCGGGGGGCGGGTCGGCCAGATGGGGGGGTAGGACGAAATGTGCACCTGCTCGCCCTGCGCGATCAGCGCGTACCGCGCGAGCGGGTTGGTATTCTCGCCGCAGATGAGCATGCCGATGCGGCCGACATCAGTGGCGACCACGTTGAGTCCCCGCCCGTCGCCCGGCGCCCACACCAGCTTTTCGTAGAAGGTCGGCACGAGCTTGCGGTGGTGGTTGAGGATGGCGCCGTCGTCCCCTATGAGCACGTTGCTGTTCCAAACGCACCCCAGGCTCGCGTCGGTGCCCTCGTTGAACCCCATCGAGACGAACACCCCGTTGGCACGGGCCGCCTGGGCGATCTGCGCGATCTCCGGGCCCGGCATCCGGATCGCCGCCTGCATCAGGCGCCGGAAGAAATCGTGGTTCTCGATCGGCGCGCGCACCGCGGCCCAGATCGGGAACGCGGGAATGTACGTCTCGGGGAAGGCGATCAGCCGGGCGCCGTTGGCCGCCGCCTCCGCGATCAGCGCGCAGGCCTTGTCCACCGTGGCCTGCGTGTCCATGAACACGGGCGCCACGTGCATTGCGGCTGCTTTGAACTTCGGGAGTGCGGCGGTCATGGTGACGTGCTCCTGGGTTGATGGGCCTGCCGGCGGTCTCAGGCCGGCATCTTCGACAGGTCGTGGCGCACCGGCATGTTCTTCGCCAGGTCCTCCTTAGCCACCTTCTTCTTGACCTCGAACCTGCCTTTCTCGATCCGGCTGATGTAGCAGTCGAGGATCCCGGCATGGTCTTCCTTGCGGAGGATCTTGTTGCCCTGCGGATGGCCGATCGATCCCTTCATCTGGAGCCCCTCCAGAGCGCGGATCACGCCTTCGGTGTCCTTGCGCGTCTTGTATCCCGAGGTTTCGATGGCGGCCTTCAGCGTATAGAGGCCTTCCCACGACTGCCAGGCGTGGCTCTTCGCCATCACGCGCTTGCTGCCGTTCTCGCGCGCGTCGATGTCGTCGATCTCCATGACCTTGTTGTGTTCGCGGTGAAAGGCGTCGTCCTGGTACTTGACCACACGCGGGAAGTTCTCGATGACGTAAACGCCCTCGGCGGCACCCTCGATGTCGGCGGGGGCGATGGCTTCCAGCGTGCCCATCACCGAGTACATCTTCATCCGGTTGCCGATGCCCATCGATTTGGCCTGGGTGTAGAACGCCACCGACAGGGACCCGAAGAAGATCGAGAACACGACCTGCGTTTCGGCGGGGATTTGGGTGAGGTACGGCACGAAGTCCTTGGCGTCCAGCGGCACCGGAATGTTGCCGACCACCTTTCCGCCGAGTTTCTCGACGATCGCCTTGGTTTCCTGGAAATGGCTCTGGCCCCAGGCGTAGTCGGCGTAGACCACCGTCCAGTTCTTGCCGAGGTTTTCCATGCACCAGGGCACCCCCGCCGCCGCGATCGAGTAGGTGTCCATGCCCGTGCGGAAACTGTAGCGCGTGCCCTTGGTGCCCGTCGCCTCGGTCGCCTCGCCCATGGAGAAATAGATGGTTTTCAGTTCGGTGGCGATCGGGATCGACGCGAGCATCACGCCCGAGTGGACCGATCCCAGCACGAACTCGGCGTTCGCGCGCTGGACCAGATTGCGCAGCTTGCGCGCGCCGGTGGCCGGGTTGGACTCCGTATCCTCAGTCACCAGTTCGACCTTGCGGTTGGCTATGCCGCCCTGCTTGTTCAGCATTTCGACCGCCTTCTTCGCGGCCTTGTCGTGCCAGTAGCCCCACGAGGCGAAGCCGCCCGTCTGCTCGCAATGGTGGCCGATGACGATCGGCCCGGATGGGGCCTGCGCAAACAGGTCCTTCATGATGGTCAGGTTGGCCACGCCGCTGGCCGCACCCCCGGCCAGCGCGTATTGCAGGAAGCTGCGGCGGGTCACCTTCGGGTCGTTGCTGTTTTCCATGTTCGCTCTCCTGGGTCTGCGTTTACAAAGAAAGCCCGAGGTAGCGATGCACTACCTCCGGGTGTGTCTTGAGTTCGTGGGACGTGTCGCTGTGCACGACGGCGCCCTTTTCCATGATGAACACGCGCTGGCAAAGCTTGTAGGCGGTCTGCACGTTCTGCTCGACGAGGAGGATCGAGACGCCGGACTGGTTGATCCGATGGATCTCGCGCCGGATCTCCGACACCAGCAGCGGCGCGATGCCTTCGGTCGGCTCGTCGAGGATGATCAGCTTCGGCTTCATCATCAGGCAGCGCGCGATGGCGAGCATCTGCTGCTCGCCGCCCGAAAGCGTGCCGCCCGCCTGCTTCAGACGCTCCTTCAGCCGCGGGAACCGCTCGAACACATAGTCTTCGCGCCCCGCGTCCACCTTGCCTGGCAGGCCGATGCAGAGGTTCTCGTGGACCGTCAGGTTGGGAAATATCCCTCGTCCCTGCGGCACATAGCCTATGCCCTTGCCCGGCACCTCGTGCGGCTCGCACTCGCCGAGGTCCTCGCCGTCGAACTCGACCTTGCCGCGCCCGCGCATCGCCAGGCCCATGATTGCGCGCAGCGTAGTGGTCTTGCCGACCCCGTTGCGCCCGAGAAGCGCGACCGACTCGCCCGTGCCCACCCCGAGCGACACTCCCTGCAGGATGTGCAGCTTGCCGAAGTGGACGTGGACGTCGGTCAGCTTAAGCACCGGCCGCCTCCTGCGTGTAGTCCTCGTCCTCGGGCCGCCCCAGGTAGGCCTCGCGCACCTTCTCGTCCGCCGCAATGGCCTTTGGGCTGCCAGTGGCGAGGATCGCGCCCTGCGCCATGACAGTGATGTCGTCGGCGATCTCAAAGACGACTTCCATGTCGTGTTCGATGATCACGATGTCGATCGTCTTCGCCAGTTCGCGGATCTTGGCCACGGTGCGCTCGGTCTCGGCCGGGCTCATGCCGCAGATCGGCTCGTCGAGCAGCAGCAGTTTCGGCCTGGACGCGATCGCCATGCCGATTTCGAGCAACGCTACGTCCCCATAGGAGAGCGTCCCCGCCAGCCGGTCCGCGAGCCCGGTCAATTCCAGTTGCTCGAGCACGCGTTCGACATCTTCGCAGGTCTGGCCATAGCTCGCGGCCGCACGGAACGGGTTCATCACGCCGCGCCCGGCCTGCGCCGTGATCCACAGGTTGTCCGCAACGCTCAACTGGTTGAAGACGCTTTTCACCTGCAGCGTTCGCGAAACCCCGAGCCGGCTGATCTGGTGAGGCTTCAGGCGGGTGATCTCCTGCCCGGAAAAGAACACTCGTCCTTCATTCGAAGGCAGGAAGCCGGAAATCAGGTTGAACAGCGTGGTCTTGCCCGCGCCGTTCGGGCCGATGATCGCGTGCAGGCGCCCGGGCTCGAACGCGAGCGTGAAGTTGTCCACGGCCGTCAGGCCGCCGAAACGCTTGGACAGCCCCTCGATGCGCAGTATCGGCGTGTTGGCCGCAGTCATGGCTTCCGCGCGCCGAAGCGCTCCAGCAGGTCGCGCCACACCCCGACCACGCCGCGCGGCGCGTAAATGACTATCAGGATCGCCACGGCACCGACGATGAGCGCGTGGTGCTGCCAGTGAGTCGACACGACCTCGCGGATCAGGATGAAGAGGCTCGTCCCGACCAGCGGGCCGAACAGCGTCCCTGCGCCGCCCACGATGGTCCAGACGACCGCCTCGCCGGACACGTGATAGAACATGTAAGTCGCCGAGGCGTAGCGCCCGAAGAACGCGAACAATGCGCCGGACAATCCGGCGAGAAATCCCGCGATGACGAACGCGACCAGCCTGAGCCAGTACACGTTCAGGCCGATCAGCGAAGCGCGCACGTCGTTGTCGCGGATCGCCATGAAGGCCTTGCCCAGGGGGCTCGCCAGGAGGCGCCGCATTGCATAGAGGCATGCGGCCACCGTGAAAAGGATGAAAAAGTACTGGAACGACTCGTTCGCAAAGCTCCATTCCGCGCCGCCGAACCTGAAGGTGGGCGGCATCCCGAAGCTGATGCCGTCGTCGCCTCCGGTAAGGGGTTTCAGCGTCAGCGCAAGGAAGTAGAAGATCAGCGAGAACACCACGGTGATGATCGCGAAGTAGTGCCAGGTCAGGCGCACCGCGAAAATGCCCGCGATAATTGCCATGACCAACGGCGCGGCCACGCCCAGCCCCAGCGCCGGCCAGAAGCCCAACCCGAGCTTTTCGACCCCGATCGCCACGCCGTACATGCCGAACCCGAAGAACAGGGCCTGCCCGAACGACAGCAGGCCCACGTAACCGAACAGCAGGTTGACGCTCGAGGCGAGCAGCGACCAGATGAGGATTTCGGCAATCACGTTGACCCAGAAGCGGTCGGCAACGGCGGGGACCAGCCACGGAACCGCGAGCAGAAACACCGCCGAGACCGCGAGCACCACCCGATCGATGGCGGTGCGCGTCATCATTTGGCGAGCCCCTTGAACAACCCCTGCGGCCGCAGCAGCAGCACGGCGCTCATCAGCACGAGGGACGCAATACGCGCGACGGTAGGCGTGGCAAAGCTGGAAATAATGCCCTCCAGGAACGCAAGCAGCACCGCGGCCGCGGCGGTCCCGGGCAGGTTGCCGAGGCCCCCGATGATCACCGCCATGAAGCAGAACGGCAGGACGTCCACGCCGGCACGAAAATCCACCGTGGTGATCGGCGAAGCCACTACCCCCCCTAGCGCCGCCAGCGCGAAGCCAAGGCCGAAGGTCACTCGGTACACGCGCTGCGCCGGGATGCCCATGGCCGTAGCGATCTCCGGATCGTGGCGCACGGCGCGCATCCACGTGCCCAGCTTCGTCCGGTGGAGGAAAAGGAAGAAAGCCGCCAGCGCGAGGATCGATACCCCCGCCGCGAACAGGCGATAGACCTCGTACTCGACACCGAACAGGTCGAAGGTGCCGCGGATCGGCGGCAGGATGCGGCGCGGCGTGGGGCCGAAGGTCATGCGGACGACTTCCTGCAGGATCATCGACAGCCCGAACGTCGCGACGATGGACAGCGCCGCGGCATTGCGGATCGGCTGCAGGACGATGCGCTGGATGATGGCGCCGAGCACGAAGCCGATCACCGGCGCGAGGATGAACGCCGGCCAGAAGCTACCCGTGGTCGTGAGCACGGTCCACGCGACCACCGTGCCCACCATGAAGAAGTCGCCGTGCGCGAGGTTGATGATGTCGAGCAGGCCGAAGATGACCGACAGGCCCAGCGCGATCAGCGCGATGACCAGACCCCAGACCAGGCCGTTGATCGCCAGCGCGACGAGGGTGTTAGTCAACGCCGCACCCCCCTCGCGCTCAGAGCCCGAGCCGGGCCGCGATGCGCTTGCAGGTCGCTTCGCGGGCGAGGAACATTTTATCGGCCCGCCCGGAAACCGCCTGCAAGACGGCCGCTGGCGCCTTGCCCGGCGAACCGCTATCGAAGGGGGGCGCAGGCGAATACTCCATATAGAGCTGGATTTCCTGGGCCGCCTGTTCGCCACGCAGAAGCGCCACGAGCGCCAGCGCGCCGTCGATGCCGGACGTCACGCCGCCGCAGGTCACCCGGTTACGGTCGACCACCACCCTCTGGTCGACATGCGTGGCGCCGAGGTGGCCGAGGAGCGAAACTGCGGTCCAGTGGGTGGTGGCGCGATAGCCCTTGAGCAGTTCCGCCGCGCCCAGTATCAGCGCGCCGGTGCATACCGAGACGACGTACTTCGCGCGCTCGCCCTGCGCCCTCACGAAATCGATGACTTCCGAGTCTTCCATCAGGGCCTGCTGGCCGTATCCGCCCGGGACGACAAGCACGTCGAGCGATGGCGCATCAGCAAAGGCCGTGGTGGGCTGCAGCACGAGGCCCATCATGTCCTTGATCGGCGCGGTGTCCTTCCACAGCAGGTGAAGGGATGTATCCGGCATCCGCGACAGCACTTCGAACGGCCCGGTGAAATCGAGCTGGTCGAGCTGGGGGAACAACAGGAGACCCACCTGCAGGTGCCTGGTCGCCGCGGTGGTAGACATTGGAACCCTCCTGTTGGGCTTGCTGCCGATCCCCCGGCTCACGGAGCCACAATAGGGCGCGGCGCTTGCGCGCACAACCCGGCAAAATTGCATCACCTTGTGCAAAAATGCACAGTCACCGGCTACACCTTGCGCCCTTGCAAAAACGCCCCGTCCGCCTCGATTTCCCGGCGCAGGAAATCCATCAGGAACATCACTTTCGGGCGCTTGCGTGAATGCTCATGGGTGGCCAGCCAGAGGTCGCGCCTCACCTCGACCTGGCCGTGGAGCACCGGGCGCAGACGCTCGTCGCCCACCGCAGTAAAGGTGGGCAATAGGACGATCCCGAGCCCGCCCGCCGCAGCGCCCTGGTGGGCGGACATGCTCGTGCTGCGGAACACGATGTTCGGCGCTGAGACGGCATCGCGCAACCAGCGCACCGCCTGGATGGACACTAGCTCGTCAATATAGTCGACGAAAACGTGCTGCTTCAGGTCCGCAGCCGACGCAGGCACGCCATGGCTGTCCAAGTAAGAGGGGCTCGCGTAGAGGCGCAGGGAAAACCAGCCGATCTTGCGCACGACCACACCGGGATTGTCCGGGCGGGTAAAGCTGAGCGTGACATCGGCCTCGCGGCGGGCCAGGTCGCCCAGCTGCGGCGAGGTCACCAGCTCGACCATGAGGTGTGGGTGATGCGCCTTTAGCTTGGCCAGCCGCGGCGCGATGTAGAAGCTACCGATCCCTTCCATCGTTACAAGCCGCACGGTCTCGACGCGCGCGCGTGCGATGCCGGCAGCATCGGCGATGCCATAGGCTCCCACTTCCATCTGCTCCGCGTAGCGCACCAGGCGCTCGCCCACTGGCGTAAGCATGTAGCCCCTGGCCGTGCGGTCGAAGAGCTTCTCCTCGAGTACCCCCTCGAGTTCTGTGATTCGCCGGCTGACCGTCGTGTGCTCGACGCCGAAATGTCGCGCGACGACCGCAAGCCTCCCTCGCCGGGCGAGTTCCAGGAAATACCTGAGGTCGTCCCAGTTGAAAGCGGAGATCAGGCGTGTCGGGGCGGCGGCTTTCTTCAAGGTGCGGCTAGGATAACCGCCGTACCCTATCCGCGGCGAATCGGTGCCCGCGCGACAGGCGCGCCGTGGGAGTAATCCGGCATTCGCCGAGCGCGTCCTGACATGACCGACATGCTTTCACGCCCCGGATACGACGACATCGAAATTGCGCAGGAGTTCGTGCCGGCGCTCACCACGGTTCGCTTCAATCGTTACGAAATGGGGCGCGCGGCCGCCGGCCTGCTGCTCGCTCGCATCAACGGCGAGACGCCCGCCAAGACGGTTATCGACGTCGGGTTCGAAATCATTGCAAGGGGCTCGACCCGGCGCCCGTCCCTTTGAGAATGTCCCCGTTTTGCTTTCGCTCTCACGACAGCACAGAGGCCGCGCGGGCACCGTGCGCACCTTCATGGTGCGCGCGAAAATCGGCTAGCGCAGTTTTATTGGACTACTCCCACCCCTTCCCCTAAGCACACTTCTTGCTGATACTCCCCCCAAGCCCCCAGGAGTGTCCCAGTGCCGATCCACGTAGCCCTAAACCACGTCACCCACTACAAGTACGACCGCCCGATCGCCCTGGGACCGCAAGTGGTCCGCCTGCGCCCGGCGCCGCACTCCCGCACCCCGATCCTGTCGTATTCCTTAAAAGTGTCCCCCAAGGGCCACTTCGTGAACTGGCAGCAGGACCCGCAGGGGAACTACCTCGCCAGGCTGGTGTTCCCGGACAAGGCACAAGAACTCAGGATCGAGGTGGACCTGACGGCCGAGCTGTCGGTGATCAACCCGTTCGACTTCTTCCTCGAACCGATCGCGGAGAAGTTCCCGTTCGCCTACAACGACCCGATGATGCTGCACGAGCTCGCCCCGTACATGGTGAAGCTCGAGAAGACGCCGTTGTTCGAGAAGTACCTGGCGGCGATCCCGAGGAAGCCGGTCCCGACGATCGACTTCCTGGTGGCGCTGATCCAGGGCCTGCAGCACGACATCAAGTACCTCATAAGGATGGAGCCAGGCGTGCAGACGCCGGAGGTGACGCTCAGCACCGCGAGCGGCTCGTGCCGCGACACGGGCTGGCTGCTGGTGCAGCTCTTGAGGCACCTGGGCCTCGCGGCGCGGTTCGTCTCGGGCTACCTGATCCAGCTCAAGCCGGACGTGAAGTCGCTCGACGGCCCCTCGGGTACGGAAGTGGACTTCACGGACCTGCACGCGTGGTGCGAGGTCTACCTCCCGGGTGCGGGCTGGATAGGCCTCGACGCAACGTCAGGATTATTCGCGGGCGAAGGCCATATCCCGCTGGCGTGCTCGCCGGAACCGGGCAGCGCGGCCCCGATCACGGGCCTGACGGAAAAGTGCGAGACGGTGTTCACGCACTCGATGCGCGTGGACCGCGTCTGGGAAGCCCCCCGCGTCACGAAGCCCTACACCGAAGAGCAGTGGGAAGAGATCGAGAAGCTCGGCGACCGGATCGACGCGGACCTGGCGAGCGAAGATGTGCGCCTCACGATGGGCGGCGAGCCGACGTTCGTGTCGTTCGACGACCGCGAAGGCCCGGAATGGAACACGACGGCCGACTCCCCGCCGGACAAGCCCGTGAAGCGCACGCTCGGCGCGAGCCTGCTGCAGAAACTCAAGGCGCGCTACGCGCCGAAAGGCCTGCTGCACTTCGGGCAGGGCAAGTGGTACCCCGGCGAGCAGCTGCCGCGCTGGTCGCTGAACCTCTACTGGCGCAAAGACAAGCAACCCATCTGGCAGGACGAGAAGCTCTACGCCGACGAGGCGGTGAACTACGGCGTGACGCCGGAGACGGCGCAGAAGTTCCTCGCGAAGCTCGCCGAGAAGCTCAAGCTCGACGCGAAGTACGTGTTCCCGGCCTTCGAGGACGTCTGGTACTACCTCTGGAAGGAAAGGAAGCTGCCGACCAACGTCGACCCTTTCGACTCGAAGCTCGAGAACGCACTGGAACGACAGCGGATCGGCAAGGTCTTCACGCAGGGCCTCGACAAGGTCGTGGGCCACGTGCTGCCGGTGCAGAGGAGCGGCACCGGTGAAGTCCGCTGGCAGAGCGGCCCGTGGTTCCTGAGGGCGGAGCGCTGCTACCTTGCGCCCGGCGACTCGGCGATGGGCTTGCGCCTCCCGCTGGATTCCCAGCCGTGGGTCTCGGACTCGGACTACCCGTGGATCTTCCCGGCCGACCCGGCGCAACGCTTCGCGCCGCTGCCGGCCGCGCAGGTGATCGCGCGGCGGTTCCAGACGCTCGAGCACCTCACCGTCGAGCGCGCCGCGAACGCGGCGAAGGCCTCGACGGCGGGCAGGGCGGGCAAGCCCGGCACGGGCGGCCCGCTCGTCCCCTCGCCCGACACCCCGCCGCAGCGCATGCAGTCGGCCGGCTGGATCACGCGCACGGCCATCTGCGCGGAACCGCGCAAGGGTCTGCTCTACGTCTTCATGCCGCCGGTGGTGAAGCTCGAGGACTACCTCGAGCTCGTCGCCGCGGTGGAGGCCACGGCCAGGGACCTGAAGCTGCCGGTGGTGCTCGAAGGCTACGAGCCGCCGAAGGACCCGCGGCTCGAAGTGCTGCGCATCACGCCCGACCCCGGCGTGCTCGAAGTCAACGTGCAGCCCACGCGCACCTGGCGCGAGCTCGTCGACAACACCACCTTCCTCTATGACGCCGCGCACCACACGCGCCTCACCACCGACAAGTTCATGCTCGACGGCCGCCACGCGGGCACGGGCGGCGGCAACCACTTCGTCATGGGCGGAGCAACGCCGACGGCCTCGCCTTTCCTGCGCCGGCCGGACCTGCTGGCCAGCCTGATCGCCTATTGGCACAACCACCCGTCGCTGTCGTACCTGTTCTCGGGCCTGTTCGTCGGCCCGACCAGCCAGGCGCCGAGGATAGACGAGGCGAGGAACGACTCGGTCTACGAGATCGAGATCGCTTTCCGCGAGATCCACCGGCTCGAAGGCGAGGGCGCGGCCCAGCCGTGGCTCGTCGACCGGATCCTGAGGAACCTCCTGATCGACTCCTCGGGCAACACGCACCGCTCGGAGTTCTGCATCGACAAGCTGTATTCGCCGGACTCGTCGACGGGGCGCCTGGGCCTGCTCGAAATGCGCGCGTTCGAGATGCCGCCGCACGCGCGGATGTCGCTCACGCAACAACTGCTGCTGCGGGCGCTGATCGCGCGTTTCTGGCGCCGGCCGTACCGGCCCGCGCGCCTCAAGCGCTGGGGCACCGAACTGCACGACCGCTTCATGCTGCCGTACTTCGTCTGGCAGGACTTCCAGGACGTGATCGCTGAAACCAAGGAGGCGGGCTTCCCGCTGAGGGCGAACTGGTTCGACTCGCACTTCGAGTTCCGCTTCCCGATCTACGGCGAGTTCGCCGCGATGGGCGCGAAGGTGGAGCTGCGTTTCGCGATGGAGCCTTGGCACGTGATGGGCGAGGAGGGCGCGCAGGCGGGCACCGTGCGCTACGTCGATTCGTCGGTGGAAAGGTTGCAGGTCCACGCGACCGGCCTCGTGGGCGAGCGCCACGTGCTGACCTGCAACGGGCGGCCCGTGCCGCTCGCGCCGACCGGCAACGTGGGCGAGTCGGTCGCGGGAGTGCGCTACCGCGCATGGGCGCCGCCCTCGGCACTGCACCCGACGATCCCCGTGCACGCGCCACTGGTGTTCGACCTCGTCGACACGTGGATGGGCCGCAGCCTGGGCGGCTGCCAGTACCACGTGTCGCACCCGGGCGGGCGCAGCTCCGAGGACTTCCCGGTGAATGCGTACGCCGCCGAAGGCCGGCGGCTCGCGCGGTTCTTCAAGATGGGTCATACCCCCGGCCACATCAAGGTCAACGACGAACCCCGTAACCCCAACTTCCCGTTCACGCTCGACCTACGGAGGTAGTGGACGGGACGCGGGGAGGTCCGAGGAGGGGCGGCAGCCCCTCTTCGCGTCTCGTCTATACTGCGGGGCACCAAATAACCCGCTTGGCGCCCATGCCCCGGCAGTTGCTGTCCGCCTACCCGCCGGCCTCCGCCCGTTACGACGAGATGCTCGATCCCGGCCGCGCCCCGCGCGAGCACTGGGACGCGATGTTCGAGCAACTCTCCACCGCGCCGCCCGAGCTGATGCGCGAGCGCCTGCAGTCCGTGCAGCGGCAGGTGAGCGAGAACGGCATCACCTACAACGTCTACGCCGACGCCCAGGGCGCCGACCGGCCCTGGGACCTCGACGTGCTGCCGCTGGTGCTGCCGCACGACGAGTGGCGCGTGATCGAGCGCGGCATCATCCAGCGCGCGACGCTGCTCAACAAGATCCTGCTCGACGTCTACGGCAGCCAGTACCTGCTGCAGCAGGGCCTGTTGCCGCCGGCGCTGGTCCACGGCCATGCCGGGTTCCTGCGCCCGGCGCACGGCGTGCCCGCTCAGGGCGGCACGATGCTCCATATGTACGCCGTGGACCTCGCCCGCTCGCCCGACGGCCAGTGGTGGGCGGTGGCCGACCGTACGCAGGCCCCATCCGGCGCGGGCTACGCGCTGGAGAACCGGCTGATCATCTCGCGCGTGTTCCCGGACCTGTTCCGCGACCTGAAGGTGCAGCACCTCGCGAGTTTCTTCGCGGCACTGCGCGACAGCCTCGCGCACTGGGCGCCGCACGACGACGAGGCCCCGCTGGTGGTGTTGCTGACGCCGGGCCCATACAACGAGACCTATTTCGAGCACGCCTACCTCGCGAGGTATCTGGGCTTCCCTCTGGTCGAGGGCCACGACCTCACCGTGAGGAACGGCTGCGTGTGGCTGAAGACCCTCACGGGCCTGCAGCGTGTGCATGCGATCCTAAGGCGCCTCGACGACGACTCCTGCGACCCGCTCGAGCTCGACGGCGACTCGACGCTCGGCGTGGCGGGCCTTGCGGACGCGGCGCGGCGCGGCAACGTGCTGCTCGCCAACGCGCTGGGCTCCAACCTGCTCGAATCCGGAGCGCTGCTGGGGTTCCTGCCGGCGCTGTCGAAGAAGCTGCTGGGCGAGGAGCTCGAGATGCCTTCGGTGGCCACGTGGTGGTGCGGCCAGCCCGATGCGCTGGAGGAGGTGATCGGGCGGCTCGACGAGCTGGTGATCAAGCCCGCCTTCCCGCAGATCCGCATGGAGGCGGTGTTCGGCGACGACCTCGCCGCGGACAAGCGCGCGGCGCTGGTGGCGCGCATGCGTGCCAAGCCCCAGGATTTCGTCGCGCAGGAGCTGGTGCAGCTGTCGCAGGCGCCGGTGTGGGACCGCCAGCACCCGCGGCGCCTGCTTGCGCGCGCGATCGGCATGCGCGTGTTCGCCTGCGCGACACCGAACGGCTACGTGGTAATGCCCGGCGGCCTCACGCGCGTGGCCACCGGCCCCAACGAGCGCGTGATCTCGATGCAGCGCGGCGGCGCGTCCAAGGACACCTGGGTGCTGTCGGCGGGACAGGTGAACACCTTCAGCCTGCTGCGCCGGACCACCAGCGCGCACGACCTCGTGAGGAGCGGCGCGAACCTGACCAGCCGGGTGGTCGAGAACCTCTACTGGTTCGGGCGCTATTCCGAGCGCTGCGACAACACCGCGCGCCTGCTGCGGCTGGCGCTCGAACGCATGATCGACGACGTGCCCAGCGCCGACGACGCGGACTGGGCCAGCATCGCGGCGATGCTGCGCCATGCCGAGGTCCTCGGCGACGAGGATGAGCTCGACGACGTGGCGCTGGTGCGCGCGTTGCGGGCCGCGATCGTCGACGAGGACAAGCCCGGCCTCGCCTGCAACCTGAGGCTGCTGTTCCGGGTGGCCTCCCAGTTGCGGGAGCGGCTGTCGCTGGACAACTGGAGGACGGTCAACCGGCTCGTGCAGGACTTCGCGGAACGCAAGACCCATACGCTGGCGCTGTCGGACGCGCTGTCCGACATCGACCGCACCGTGGTCGCGCTGATGACGCTTTCGGGCTTCGCGCTCGACGGCATGACGCGCGACCAGGGCTGGCGGTTCCTCTCGATCGGGCGCAGGATCGAGCGCATGCAGTTCCAGTGCGCCTCGCTGCAGCAGGCCCTGCAGATGCCGCCGGCGCAGACCGCAGGGAAGGTCGCGGCGGGCCCCGAACTCGACTGGCTGCTGGCGCTGGCCGACAGCACGATCACCTACCGCTCGCGCTACATGGCGCGGCCCGAATGGATGCCGGTGCTCGACCTGCTCGTGCGCGACGACAGCAACCCGCGCTCGGTCGCCTTCCAGCTGAAGGGCCTGCACGACTACCTCGTGCGCCTCGGCACGGCGCTTGGGCCCTGCGGCGCGGAACTGCTGGCGCCGTCGATGGGGCTCCTTGCCAACCTCGACGTGGAACGCGACCTGGACCCGCGCAGCACGGTGCTGGCGGGATTCCTCGGCGGCCTGCAGGCGGCGGGGTTCCAGCTTTCAGAATTGCTGGGCCTGCGCTTCTTCAGCCATTCGGTCCTGCGGCAGACCTATGCAACCTGACCTGCATACCGCCGCGCACCCCAACACTCGACCTGCGGCGCGCTACAGCGTGGTCCACGAGACGCACTATGCCTACGAGAGCCGCGTCGCGGTGGCGCAGCAGCTGCTGCACCTGACGCCGCGCGACCTGCCGTGGCAGAAGCTGCTCTCCCACCGGGTGCAGGTCGACCCGGCGCCGAGCGAGACCACCGAGCACCAGGACTACTTCGGTAACGCAGTGCTGCACGCGGTGATCGACTCGCCGCACGACGCGCTGACCGTGCGCGCGGAGTCGGTGGTGACCGTGGGCCTGCGCACGGGAGGGCGGATCCCGGCGGGCTCGCCCGCGTGGGAGGCCGTGCGCGACAGCCTCAGGGCGGCCAGCGACCGTGCGATGCTCGAGGCCGCCGAGTTCCTGTTCGAGTCGCCGCACATCCGCTTCAGCGCGGCCCTCGCCGAGTACGTCGCGCCGAGCTTTCCTGCCGGGCGCGCGTTCCTCGAAGGGGTGCTGGACCTCAACCGCCGCATCCACGCGGAGTTCGCCTTCGACGCCAGCGCCACCAGCGTGTCGACGCCGCTCTCGAAGGTGCTGGAGCTGCGGCGCGGCGTCTGCCAGGACTTCGCCCACCTGATGACCGGGTGCCTGCGCGTGCTCGGGCTGCCCGCGAGGTATGTCAGCGGCTACATCCTCACCATGCCGCCGCCCGGCCACGTGAAGCTGGTCGGTGCCGATGCCTCGCACGCGTGGGCGTCGGTCTTCTGCCCCCGCTCGGGCTGGGTGGATTTCGACCCTACCAACGACCTCGTCGTCGACGACGAGCACATTACGCTGGCCTGGGGCCGCGACTTCGGCGACGTGGCGCCGATGCGCGGCGTGATCCTCGGCGGCGGCGAGCAGGAACTGAAGGTGCACGTCACGGTGCTGCCGCTGGACGCGCCGGCGCCGCGCGAATCCCAGTCCCAGGGCCAGTCCCAGGGCCAGTC
Organism: Burkholderiales bacterium; assembly: GCA_965279075.1. GTDB lineage: Bacteria > Pseudomonadota > Gammaproteobacteria > Burkholderiales > SG8-39 > SZAS-79. The sequence goes on from CBDIHI010000012.1 coordinate 1,155,323, forward strand.
GCAGTCCCAGGGGATGCCCTCGCCATGATGACCCGCGTGCTGATCATCTTCGCCGCCGTGCTGGTGTTCTTCTGGCTGCTGCGGCGTGCCCTCGGCAGCCGCGGCAAGGACGCGCCGCCGGCGCCCGGCGGGAGCGAACCTGCGGCGGGCGGTCCGCCGCCGGTTTCGGACCTCGTCGCCTGCGCGCAGTGTGGCGTGAACCTGCCGGTGGCGGAGGCGATCGTGTCGGAAGGCGCGGCCCCGCGCTATTTCTGCTGCGAGGCGCACCGCCGGCTCGGGCCGCGGTAAGGGCAATGGAGGGCCAGGCCGCCGGAAGGCTCGCCGCACGCGCGCAGGAGCGCGTTCCGGACTCGTTCTGGGTCTCGCTCCGCTACTTCAACGTCTACCGGATCGCCGTGGTGGCGGTGTTCCTCGGCACCGCGCTCTTCTACCACGACGAGCTGTCCCTCGGGCAGCACAACCTGACGCTGTTCCTGTACGCCTGCGGGGCCTACCTGCTGCTCGCCTGCGTGTTCCAGGCCGCCATGTTCCTCGTGCGCGACCGCTTCAACCTGCAGCTGTCGGCGCAAGTGGCGGCCGACGTGCTGGCGATCACCGTGCTGATGTACGCGAGCGGCGGCATGAAGAGCGGCCTGGGCGTGATGCTGCTGATCTCGCTGACGGGCGCGGCGCTGGTGGCCCCCCGGCGCCTGACCTACCTGTACGCGGCGATGGCGGCGATCGCGGTGCTGCTCGAGCAGGGCTACTGGGTGCTGGTCTTCGACGTGCCGACCAGCAACTTCTTCCAGCCGGGGCTGCTGTCGATCGGCTACTTCGCCACGGCGGGCATCACCAGCGAGCTCGCGCAGCGGGTCGTCTCCAACGAGACGCTCGCCCGCCAGCGCGGCCGGGCGCTGCGCAGCCAGCAGCGCGTGAACCAGCTGGTGCTCGAGGACATGCAGGACGGCGTGCTGGTGCTCGACCAGTCCGGCCGCGTGGCCCAGGCCAACCCGCAGGTGGCGCGGCTGCTCGGCATCGACCGGCCGACGGGGGCTTCGTTCGCCTCCCTGCTGCCCGACGCGGCCGCCCGCTGGGCCGGATGGCGGCGGGACGCGGCCGGGCGCGGCATCGCGGGCCCGATCTCGTTCGACGCGGCCGTGCGCGGGCGGGAGCTGCGCCTGCGCCTGATCGACGCGGGCACCGAGGAGGAGTTCACCGTGGTGTTCGTCGAGGACATGACGCGGCTGCGCGAACAGGCCCAGCAGCTGAAGCTCGCGGCGCTCGGGCGGCTGACGGCCAACATCGCGCACGAGATCCGCAACCCGCTGTCGGCCATCAGCCACGCCGCCGAGCTGCTCGGCGAGACCGCGGGCGGCGAGGGGCCGCGGCTCACGCGCATGATCCGCGACAACACGCTGCGGCTCGACCGGCTGGTGACGGACGTGCTGCAGCTGAACCGCCGCGACCGGGTCGAGACCGAGCTGATCCGCCTGGACGAGTGGCTCGCGGCCTTCGTCGAGGAGTTCTCGACCAACGAGGGCGTGGCGCGCGAGCGCCTAGTGCTCGAGGTCCCGCGCGGGGCCGGCGTGCGCTTCGACCGCGGGCACCTGCACCAGGTGCTGTGGAACCTGCTGCGGAACGCCGCGCGCCATGCGACGCAGGCGGCGGGGGGCGTCCGCCTCGAGGTCAGGGTGCGGGCCGATCAAGTAGAATTGAACGTGATCGACGATGGCGCGGGCGTGTCGAGGGAGATCCAGGGGCAGCTGTTCGAGCCCTTCTTCACCACGTTCAGCACGGGCACGGGCCTCGGCCTGTACCTCGCCCGGGAGTTGTGCGCCGCCAACGCCGCGGCGCTCGAGTACGTCAACGACGCCCCCGGCGGGCATTTCAGGATCGTTTGCGAGGAGGCGGTGACCGCATGAGGAAGGCAGGCACCGCGCCGCGCGAGAGCCAAGTGCTGGTGGTCGACGACGAGCCCGACATCCGCGAGCTCCTCGAGATCACGCTGATCAAGATGGGCATCGGGGTCTCGGTGGCCGGGTCGCTTGTCGAGGCCAAGGCGCGGCTGCAGGAGTCGCGCTTCGACCTGTGCCTGACCGACATGCGCCTGCCCGACGGCGAGGGGCTCGACCTCGTGCGCCACATCGCGAAGCTCGGGTTCGACCTGCCGGTGGCGGTGATCACCGCCTTCGGCAGCGCCGAGAACGCGGTCGCCGCGCTGAAGGCCGGCGCTTTCGACTACGTCTCGAAGCCCGTGGGGCTGGAGCAGTTGCGCGCGCTGGTGAAGTCGGTGCTGTCCCTGCCGGGCATCGAGCCGGGCCGGACGCTGGAGGGAACCCAGCTGCTCGGGGAGAGCGCCCCGTTGCAGCAGGTGCGGGCGCTGGTGGCCAAGCTCGCCCGCACGCAGGCGCCGGTCTATGTGTCCGGCGAATCCGGCAGCGGCAAGGAACTCGCCGCGCGGCTCATCCACGGCAATGGCGCGCGGCGCGACAGGCCCTTCGTGCCGGTCAACTGCGGCGCGATCCCCGAATCGCTGATGGAGAGCGAGTTCTTCGGCTACCGCAAGGGCGCCTTCACCGGCGCCGGGGAGGACCGCGACGGCTTCTTCCAGGCCGCGAACGGCGGCACGCTGTTCCTCGACGAGGTGGCCGACCTGCCGCTGGCGATGCAGGTGAAGCTGCTGCGCGCGATTCAGGAAAAGCGCGTCAGGAAGCTCGGTTCGCCCCAGGAGGACCCGGTGGACGTGCGCATCCTCTCGGCCGCCCACCAGAACCTGGCGGGCCTGGTCGAGGCGGGGCGCTTCCGCCAGGACCTTTTCTACCGCCTGAACGTGATCGAACTGAAGATGCCGCCGCTGCGCGAATGCCGCGAGGACATCCCGCAGATCTCGCAGGCCATCCTCGCGCGGCTGGCCGCTCAGTCGGGCGGCCCGGCCGCGCGCCTCGCGCCCGACGCGCTGGAGGCGCTCGGCCGGTACGATTTCCCCGGCAACATCCGCGAACTCGAGAACGTGCTCGAGCGCGCCACCGCGCTGACCGGGACGGCGGAAATCCACGCCGGCGACCTGATGCTCGGCCCGGTCGCCGGGGACGAGCCCGCCGAGGCCGGCGAAGTCCAGCGCGAGGCGGCGGGGCTGCCGAGCCTCCCGCTGCCGGACTACCTCGACCGCGTCGAGCGGGAGGCGATCACCCAGGCGCTGGCCCGCACCGGGTTCAACCGGACGGCCGCGGCCAAGCTCCTCGGCGTCACCTTCCGGGCGCTGCGCTACCGCATGCAGCGCCTCGACATCCGCGAGCCCGACGAGCCGGCGTGAAGCTCGGGCCCGAAGGCGTCGTCGCCGGCATCCGCTACGTGGCCTCGCCCAATTGCGACGAGCGCCCCCCCGGCGAGCCGGTGACGCTGCTCGTGGTGCACTCGATCAGCCTGCCCCCCGGCCGGTTCGGCGGCGACGGCGTCGAACGCCTCTTCACCAACACGCTCGACCCGGCGGCCGACCCGTACTACGCGGGCCTCGCCGGACTGAAGGTCTCGGCGCATTTTTTTGTGCGGCGCAGTGGCGAGCTCGTGCAGTTCGTGCCGGTGGGGTTGCGTGCCTGGCACGCGGGCGCCTCGTCCTGGCGCGGCCGCGCGCGTTGCAACGACTTCTCCATCGGCGTGGAGCTCGAGGGGAGCGACGACCTCGCCTACGAACCCGCGCAGTACGCCGCGCTCGCCGCGCTTGCGGCGGCGTTGCGCGCCGCGCTCCCGCTCACCGACATCGCGGCGCACGCCGACATCGCGCCCGCGCGCAAGACCGATCCCGGCCCCTCGTTCGACTGGCCGCGCCTGCTGGCGCTCCTCGCCAGCCGCTGAGATTCCCGCCGAGTTTCGCGCCGCGTTCGCGGCGCATCCGGCGCGTGTGACTTTGTGCACGCGCGGCGTCGTAACGCATTGCGCCCAAAAAAGATCTTGCAATGTAAAAATCCGCGCACTAGAATTAGTTCGGCTCAAGCGGTTTAGCACTAGATCTTGTGGTTTGGGCGGATGCGATGGGTGCGGTGGTTTTTAAATAATAAGCGGCGACAGAGGAGAAGAGCACATGCAGATTGCGCAAGAAGGTGCAGCACCGAACCCCGCGCAGAGCGTGAGCCTTCCCGAAACCGCCGTCCCGGCGCCCAACGCCTACGCCGATTACAAGATCATCCGCCGCAACGGGTCGGTGGTCGGCTTCGAGCCCTCCAAGATCGCGGTGGCGGTGACCAAGGCCTTCCTCGCCGTCAACGGCAGCCAGGGCGCGGGGTCGGCGCGGGTGCGCGAGCTCGTCGCGGCGCTGACGGACACGGTGGTGGCGGCCCTGATCCGGCGCCAGCCCGCGGGCGGCACCTTCCATATAGAAGACATCCAGGACCAGGTCGAGCTCGCGCTGATGCGTTCGGGCGAGCACGACGTGGCGCGTTCGTACGTGCTGTACCGCGAGGACCGGGCGCGCGCGCGCGCGCAGGAGAAGGTCGCGAAGAAGTCCCAGGTCGCCGACGTCGTCAACGTCACCGAAGGCGGCGTGAAGAAGCCGCTCGACCTGGACGCCCTGATGGCGCTGCTCAAGTCGGCCTGCACGGGGCTGGAAGGCGTGGCCTCGGCCGACGCGATCATGGACGCGACCCTGCGCGACCTCTACGACGGCGTGCCGATGGAAGAGGTGCACAAGTCCGCGATCCTCGCCGCCCGGGCCCTGCTCGAGAAGGACCCGGCCTACAGCTACGTGACCGCGCGGCTGCTGCTGAACACGATCCGCCACGAGGTGCTGGGCGAGGAAGCCAGCCACGAGTCGATGGCGACCCGCTACGCGGCCTACTTTCCCCAGTTCATCCAGCGCGGCATCAAGGGCGAGCTGCTCGACCCGCGCCTCGCCGAATTCGACCTCGCCAGGCTTGGCCAGGCGCTCAAGGCGGACCGCGACCTGCAGTTCGGCTACCTCGGCCTGCAGACCCTGTACGACCGTTACTTCCTGCACATCGACGAGCAGCGGATCGAGTTGCCGCAGGCCTTCTTCATGCGCGTGGCCATGGGGCTGTCGCTCAATGAGTCGAACCGCGAGGCCCGCGCGATCGAGTTCTACAACGTGCTGTCGACCTTCGACTTCATGAGCTCGACGCCGACCCTGTTCAATGCGGGCACGCTGCGTTCCCAGCTCTCGTCGTGCTACCTCACGACCGTCTCGGACGACCTGACCGGCATCTACGACGCCATCAAGGAAAACGCGCTGCTGGCCAAGTACGCCGGGGGCCTCGGCAACGACTGGACGCCGGTGCGGGCGCTCGGCTCCCACATCAAGGGCACCAACGGCAAGTCGCAGGGCGTGGTGCCGTTCCTCAAGGTGGTGAACGACACCGCCGTCGCGGTGAACCAGGGCGGTAAGAGGAAGGGCGCGGTGTGCTCCTACCTCGAATCCTGGCACCTGGACATCGAGGAGTTCCTCGAGCTGCGCAAGAACACCGGCGACGACCGCCGCCGCACGCACGACATGAACACCGCCAACTGGATCCCGGACCTGTTCATGAAGCGGGTCATGGAAGCCGGCGAGTGGACGCTGTTCTCGCCCTCCGACGTGCCCGAGTTGCACGACTCCTTCGGCAAGGCCTTCGAGAAGGCCTACCTCGGCTACGAAGCCAAGGCCGCCTCCGGGGAGCTGAAGCTGTTCCGCAAGATCCCCGCGCTGTCCCTGTGGCGCAAGATGCTGTCGATGCTGTTCGAGACGGGCCATCCCTGGATCACGTTCAAGGATCCCTGCAACATCCGCAGCCCGCAGCAGCACACCGGCGTGGTCCACAGCTCCAACCTGTGCACCGAGATCACCCTCAATACGAACCACGAGGAGATCGCGGTCTGCAACCTGGGCTCGGTGAACCTGGTGGCGCACATGACGGACAAGGGCCTGGACTTCGTCAAGGTCAAGAAGACCGTCCGCACCGCGATGCGGATGCTCGACAACGTCATCGACATCAATTACTACGCGGTCGACAAGGCGGAGCGCTCCAACGCCCGCCACCGTCCGGTCGGCATGGGCATCATGGGCTTCCAGGACTGCCTGCAGAAGATGCGCGTCCCCTACGCCTCCGAGCAAGCCGTCGAGTTCGCCGACCGCTCCATGGAGATGATCGCCTACGCCGCCTACTGGGCCTCGACCGAACTCGCGGAAGAGCGCGGCCGCTACGAGTCCTTCAAGGGCTCGCTGTGGGACCGCGGCATCCTCCCGCAGGACACGCTCGACCTCCTGCAGCAGGAGCGGGGCGGGTACGTCGAAGTGGACCGATCGAGCGCCCTCGACTGGGGCGCCCTGCGCGAGCGGATCCGCTCGTTCGGCATGCGCAACTCGAACTGCCTCGCCATCGCCCCGACCGCGACCATTGCGAACATCGTCGGCGTGTCGGCCTCGATCGAGCCCACCTACCAGAACCTGTACGTGAAATCGAACCTGTCGGGCGAGTTCACGGTGGTGAACGAGTACCTGGTCGCGGACCTCAAGGCGGCCGGCATGTGGGACGAGGTGATGATCGCCGACCTCAAGTACTTCGACGGCAACCTGGCCCGCGTGGACCGCGCGCCGGCCGAGTTGCGCCGCCTGTACGCCACGGCCTTCGAGGTCGAGCCGAAGTGGCTGGTGGAAGCCGCCTCCCGGCGCCAGAAGTGGATCGACCAGGCCCAGTCGCTGAACATCTACATGGCGGGCGCCTCGGGCAAGAAGCTCGACGAGACCTACAAGCTGGCCTGGCTGCGCGGCCTGAAGACCACCTACTACCTGCGCGCGATGGGTGCCACGCACGCCGAGAAATCGACCTCGAAGGCCGGCGCGCTGAACTCGGTTCCGTCGGGCGGCGGGATGACGGAGTCGGCCTCCACGGTGCCGGGCGAGCCGCAGTTCTGCTCGATCGACAACCCCGAGTGCGAAGCCTGCCAATGATCCGAGGCTTGCCACCGGGCATGACCATAAAAACACGAGCGTGAGGAGAAGACGCCATGCTGAATTTTGAGGAAGAAGGGACCATGAACCCCGTACCCGGCCTGGCGATCGCGCCGGTCAGCGGCTTCATGCCCGCCGGCTCGCCCGGCGCGCAGGCAGAGGCGCCGCCTCCCGCGGAGTCGGCGTTCCGCCGCATCAGGGTCGAAGACAAGCAGATCATCAACTCGAAGGCCGACGTCAACCAGCTCGTCCCCTTCAAGTACAAGTGGGCCTGGGAGAAGTACCTGGCCGCCTGCGCCAACCACTGGATGCCGCAGGAAGTGAACATGAGCCGCGACATCGCGCTCTGGAAGTCGGCCGACGGGCTCACGGAAGACGAGCGCCGGCTGGTGAAGCGAAACCTCGGCTTCTTCGTGACGGCCGATTCGCTCGCCGCCAACAACATCGTGCTGGGCACCTACCGCCACATCACGGCGCCCGAGTGCCGCCAGTACCTGCTGCGCCAGGCCTTCGAGGAGGCGATCCACACCCACGCCTACCAGTACATCGTCGAGAGCCTGGGCCTGGACGAGGGCGAGGTGTTCAACGCCTACCACGAGGTCTCCTCGATCCGCGAGAAGGACGAGTTCCTGATCCCGTTCATCGACACGCTGACCGACCCGGCCTTCAAGACGGGCACGCAGCAGAGCGACCAGGACCTCCTCAAGAGCCTGATCGTGTTCGCCTGCATCATGGAAGGCCTGTTCTTCTACGTCGGGTTCGCGCAGATCCTCGCGCTGGGCCGGCAGAACAAGATGACCGGCGCCGCGGAGCAGTACCAGTACATCCTGCGCGACGAGTCGATGCACTGCAACTTCGGAATCGACCTCATCAACCAGATCAAGATGGAAAATCCGCACCTGTGGACGCCGGCCTTCCGCGAGGAGATCCAGGCGCTGTTCCACAAGGCGGTCGAGCTCGAATACCGCTACGCCGAGGACACCATGCCGCGCGGGGTGCTCGGGCTCAACGCGCCGATGTTCAAGGAATACCTGCGCTACATCGCCAACCGCCGCTGCCAGCAGATCGGCCTGGACGCGCAGTTTCCCGGGGCGAACAACCCGTTCCCGTGGATGAGCGAGATGACGGACCTGAAGAAGGAACGCAACTTCTTCGAGACGAGGGTGATCGAGTACCAGACGGGCGGGGCGCTGAGCTGGGACTGAACCCGGCTCTTTTCTTATCCCGGACCCGGGCACGAGGAGAAAGCAGAAGATGCACAAGGTAACGGCATGCAAGGCGGAAGACGACTACAAGCTCTGGCTGCGTTTCGACGACGGCCTGGAGGGCAGCGTGTTCCTCGGCAACCTGCTCGAGATCGGCGCCTTCAAGCTGTGGCGCGACGTGCGGGAGTTCGAGAAGGTCGTGGTGGACCCGGAGTCCGCGACGGTCACCTGGGAGGGTGGGATCCGGCTGGACCCGGAAATCCTCTACCGGGATGTGCTGGCAAGGCACGCGAAATGAGCGTGCCTGCAAAAGAATTCACCCGCTCGGCCGTCCGGCCGGGTGGTTGGATAGTCCGGACCGTTTTGGCCCGGGCTCTTTCACTTGATAGGAGCTAGTCATGGCAAAAGCCAAGAAGAAAGCTGCGAAGAAAACGGCGAAGAAGAAGGCCACCAAGAAGAAGGCTTCGAAAAAGAAGAAAGCGGCTAAAAAACCCGCAAAAAAGAAAGCGAAAGCAGCAGGCAAAAAAAAGAAAGCCGCAAAAAAAAAGCCTAAAGCAGCCAAGAAGAAAAAGTCGGCCGTAAAGCCGAAGAAGGCTGCCAGGAAAGCGGTTAAGAAGCCTGCAAAAAAGGCCATTCAGGTGGCACCGACGGCGCCAGCACCAGCACCAAGGCCGTCGACCGCTGCGATTCCCGGCGCGCGTACCGCGCTGAATCCAGCAGCTGCCTGGCCTTTCCCAACCGGTTCCCGGCCGTAACCAGGAACCGGAGGGGAAGGTGGCCCGGAGCGTAAGCCCCGGGCCTGGCCCTCGAAGCTCTGCGGACCGCCTCGGTCGCGTCGTAGCACCGGGCGACCAAGGCTGGTCCGCGAGTCTTCATTCTCCCGTCCGAAGGACTCGTCCGGGATCAACTGACGGCCCTATTTTAGCGGTCTTCGGTCCTTGCAACAAAGAAAATTGGCGAATTTGTGAAACGGATTTTGCGATGCGCAACAAGGGTTTGCGTGAAAGAGGTGAAGTTATTGACTAATTGAGGGTTTTTCCTATACAATGTCATTCGTTGCGTTGCACCACGCGCGCCAAAGCAGCCCTTGCCGGGTCTTCTCCCGGGGAATCCAATCCCCGTCGGACGCCGCCCCGGCCGGATCTCCGGCCATAGCCGACCCGGATCCCACAATCCCGTCCCCAAGCCAGCCGACCGCATTCCGCGGCCCCGCGACGCTTGTGGTGCGGAGCGCGTAGGTCGATGCCAAGGAGGTACAAGATGGACGCATTCAACACAGCATTGGAAGCACCGGCCCGGCCGGCAGGCAACGCCGCGATCCTGCGCGCGTGGTCTTTCGCCCAGGCGCTGCTCGCACTCGTCGGCCTGGTGGTTCTCGTCGCGGTGGCGCATCCCGGCTCGCGGGACCTCGTGCTCACGCAGGCGACGCTCGCACTGCGTGCGACCGAGCCGCCCGGTGCCAACTTCGCAGCCGGCGCGATCCAGCCGACCGCGGACTCGCCCGCAGGCCGGGAGCAGCGCGCGGTCACCGAGATGCTTTCCAAGCGCTACCGGGTGGCGCAGGAGGCGGTCGGAGGGTTCGTTGCGGCGGCCTACCGCGTCGGCAAGGTGACCGCGGTGGACCCGCTGCTGATCCTGGCCGTGATCTCGGTCGAATCCCGCTTCAACCCGGTGGCCGAGAGTTCGTTCGGCGCCAAGGGGCTCATGCAGATCATCCCGAAGTTCCACAAGGAAAAGCTGGTCGAGCACGGCGGCGCGGACGACGCGCTGCTCGACCCGGAAGTGAATATCCAGGTGGGCGCCGAGGTGCTGCGCGAATACATCCGCCGCTTCGGCGGGACCGAGACCGCGCTCCAGGCCTACGCGGGCGCGTTCGAGGAGCCCAACTCGATGTACGCCAAGCAGGTGCTCTCGGAGCGCCAGCGCCTCGAGCAGGCGGTCAGCCGGCTGCGCCGGCCCGCCTAGCCGCGCAGGCAGGCGCGCGCGATGCGCGCCATGCCTTCTTCCAGCTCTTCCATGCTGCGCGTATAGGCGAAGCGGATGTAGTGCCCGGTGCCGTTCGTGCCGAAGTCGTTGCCCGGTGTCGCCGCCACCCCGGCTTTCTCCAGCAGCACGTCGAAGGCGAAGCGCTTCGCGTCGGCATGGAACGCGGAGCAGTCCGCGAACACGTAGAACGCGCCGTTCGGCTTGGCCGGCACGCCGAACCCCAGGCCTTCCAGCGCGGGCACGATGTAGTCGCGCCGCTTGCGGAATTCGCCCCGGCGGCCCTCCAGGATCGCGATCGTCTCCGGCAGGAAGGCCGCGAGCGCGGCGCGCTGCGAGAGTGCGGGCGGGCAGATGAAGAAATGCTGGGCGAGCTTTTCGAACGCGCGCACCAGTCCCTCGGGCAGGACCGCCCAGCCCAGGCGCCAGCCCGTCATGCAGAAATATTTCGAGAAGCTGTTGATGACCACGACGTTGCCGGGCAGCCCGAGCGCGGTGTGGACGTCCTCGGCGTAGACCAGGCCGTGGTAGATCTCGTCTGCGATCAGCACGCCGCCGCGGGAGTCGACGAAGCGCGCGATCCGCGCGAGTTCGTCCGCGTCGATCAGGGTTCCGGTGGGGTTGGACGGCGAGCCGAGGATCAGCGCCTTGGTGCGCGGTCCCCACGCCGCCTCGACCTGGGCGAGCGTGGGCTGGAACCCGGCCTCGCCCGCTAGGGGGAGGGCGCGCGCCACGCCCTCGAAGGCGCGCACGAAATGGCGGTAGCACGGGTATCCGGGGTCGGGCACCAGCACCTCGTCGCCGGGGTCGATCACCGCGGCGAGCGTCAGCAGCAGGGCGCCCGAGGCGCCGGCGGTCACCGCGACCCGGCCGGGGTCGACCGCGACGCCGTAACGGGTCTTGTAGAAGCCGGCAATCTGCTCGCGCAGTTCCGCGATGCCCAGCGCCGAGGTGTACGCGGTGAGGCCGTCGCGCATCGCGCGCGCGCCCGCCTCGACGACCGGCCCCGGGGCGGTGAAGTCGGGCTCGCCGATTTCCATCCTCACCACGTGGCGGCCCGAGCGCTCGAGGTCGTTCGCGCGCGCGAGGATTTCCATGACTTCGAACGGCTGGATCTCGGCCGAACGCAGGGCGGTGAGCGCGCGTTCGTGCGGGACGCGGTCGGGTTTGGGCAGGTGCATGTTCATAGGTGAACGGAGTGAGCCCGGATTATACGGAGGAGGTGGCGGCGGCGGGGCGTCCCGCACGGGGCGGGGGTTATAATCCAGAGCCAAAAACGCCGGCGTTCCGCCGGTCGCAAGGAGCCCGAATTGGAAGACGAGCTGAAGAAAAGCGCGCTGGAATACCACCGCCTGCCGCGCCCCGGCAAGATTTCCGTGATGCCGACCAAGCAGCTCACCAACCAGCGCGACCTGGCCCTCGCCTATACACCAGGCGTGGCGGCAGCCTGCCTGGAAATCGTGCGCGATCCGCGCGAGTCGATCAACATGACCTCGCGCGGCAACCTGATCGGGGTCATCACCAACGGCACCGCGGTGCTGGGCCTGGGCGCGATCGGGCCCCTGGCCGCGAAGCCCGTGATGGAAGGCAAGGCGGTGCTGTTCAAGAAGTTCGCCGGCATCGACGTGTTCGACATCGAGATCGACGAGCGCGACCCGGACAAGCTGGTCGACATGATCGCGGCGCTGGAGCCCACGTTCGGGGGCATCAACCTCGAGGACATCAAGGCGCCGGAGTGCTTCTACATCGAGAGGAAGCTGCGCGAGCGCATGAAGATCCCGGTGTTCCACGACGACCAGCACGGCACGGCGATCACGGTCTGCGCGGCGATCATCAACGGCCTCAAGGTCGGCGGCAAGGACATCGCGAAGGTGAAACTGGTGACCTCCGGCGCGGGCGCCGCGGCGCTGGCCTGCCTGGACCTGCTCGTCAGGCTCGGGATGCCGGTGGCGAACATCTACGTCACCGACATCGAGGGCGTGGTCTACACGGGCCGCAAGGTGCTGATGGACCCGGACAAGGATCGCTACGCGAAGGACGTGAAGGCGCGCACGCTCGCCGAGATCATCGAGGGCGCGGACGTTTTCCTGGGGTTGTCGGCCGGCGGCGTGCTGAAGCAGGACATGGTGAAGAAGATGGCGCCGCGGCCGCTGATCCTCGCGCTCGCCAACCCCGAGCCCGAGATCCGGCCGGAGCTGGTGAAGGAGGTGCGCCCCGACGCGATCATGGCCACCGGGCGATCGGACTACTGCAACCAGGTGAACAACGTGCTGTGCTTCCCGTTCATCTTCCGCGGGGCGCTCGACGTGGGCGCGACGACGATCAACTCCGAGATGGAACTCGCCGCAGTGCGCGCCATCGCCGAGCTCGCGCAGGCCGAGGCCTCCGACGTGGTGGCGCTCGCCTACGGCGGCGAGAACCTGAAGTTCGGGCCCGAATACCTGATCCCGCGGCCGTTCGACCCGCGCCTCATCGCGATGATCGCGCCGGCCGTGGCGAAGGCGGCGATGGACAGCGGCGTGGCCACGCGCCCGCTCGCCGACATCGACGTGTACCGCGATTCGCTGTCGCAGTTCGTCTACCACTCCGGCCTGATCATGAAGCCGTTGTTTGCCGCGGCGAAGGCCCTGCCCAAGCGCATCGTCTACGCCGAGGGCGAGGACGAGCGGGTGCTGCGCGCCGTGCAGGTGGTCGTCGACGAGGGCCTCGCCAAGCCGATCCTGATCGGCCGCCCGAGCGTGATCGAGCGGCGCCTCGAGCAGCTCGGGCTGCGCATGCGGGCGGGCAGGGACTACTCGCTCATCAACCCCGAGAGCGACCCGCGCTACCGCGACTACTGGACGACCTACCACCGGCTGACCGAAAGGAAGGGTGTGTCGCAGGAGTACGCCAAGATCGAGATGCGCCGGCGCCTTACGCTGATCGGCGCGATGATGATGTACAAGGGCGAGGCGGACGGCATGCTGTGCGGCACCTTCGGCACGCACGCGCTGCACCTGCAGTACATCGACCAGGTGATCGGCCTGAAGCCGGGCGTGAAGCACTATGCCGCGATGAACGCGCTGATGCTGCCCGACCGCACGGTGTTCATCTGCGACACCTACGTGACGCCGGACCCGAGCGCCGAGAACATCGCCGAGATGACCATCCTCGCGGCGGAGGAAGTGCGCCGATTCGGCATCCAGCCCAAGGTCGCGCTGCTGTCGGCCTCCAACTTCGGCTCGGTCGACCTGCCCTCGGCGCGCAAGATGCAGGCGGCGCTCGCCATCCTGCGCGAGGCCGCGCCGGAGCTGGATGTCGAGGGCGAGATGCACGGCGATGCGGCCCTGTCGGCCGAGATCCGCAACAAGGTGTTCCCGAACTCGCGCATGAAGGGCGAGGCCAACCTCCTCATCATGCCGACGATGGACGCGGCCAACATCGCGTTCAACCTGCTGAAGACCTCGGCGGGCGACGGCGTGACGGTCGGCCCGATCCTGCTCGGCGCGGCGCGCGCGGTGCACATCGTCACGCCCTCGGCGACGGTGCGCAGGATCGTGAACATGACCGCGCTCGCCGTGGTCGACGCCAACGCGCCGCGCGGCGCGGAGCAGACCCTGTTTTGAACGGGGCCGGGCGCCCGGACCGATGAGCATCCCCGGAGGCACCGGCGGGGCGACCGCCGACAATGTGACCCCGCTGCGGCCTTCGCGCCCCCGCGCAGGGCTCGTGCTCACCGGCGGCGGCGCGCGCGCCGCCTACCAGGTCGGGGTGGTCAAGGCGGTCCGTGACATCCTAGGCAATCCCGTCAGGAACCCGTTCCCGATCCTCGTGGGGACGTCGGCCGGCGCGATCAACGCGGCCACGCTCGCCGTGTACGCGGACAACTTCTCCCGCGGCGTGGCCAACCTCCTCGAGGTCTGGGAGAACATGCACGTCGACCATGTCTACAAGGCCGACTTCCCCAGCATCATGAGGAGCGGCGCGAAGTGGCTGGGCTCGCTCATGCTGCTCTCGCGCCGCAACCCGGTCTCGCTGCTCGACAACGCGCCGCTCGCCGACATGCTCCGGCGCACGCTGCCTTTCGAGCGCATCCAGGACAACATCGACAGCGGCGCGCTGTATGCCGTTTCGGTCACGGCCTCCGGCTACACCTCGGGCCAGAGCGTCTCGTTCTTCCAGGGCGGATCGGGCACCGAGGGCTGGGAGCGCAACCAGCGCATCGGCGCCGCGGTGACGCTGAAGCTCGAATACCTGCTGGCCAGCGCCTCGCTGCCCTTCATCTTCCCCGCGGTGAAGGTCCACCGCGAGTACTTCGGCGACGGCTCGATGCGCCAGATCGCGCCGATCAGCCCGGCGCTGCACCTGGGCGCCGACCGGGTGCTTGTCGTCGGCACCGGCCGGCAGACCCTGGACACGGCGCGCAGCCGATCGAACGTCTACCCGTCGCTCGCGCAGATCGCGGGCCACGCGCTGAACAGCATCTTCCTCGACAGCCTCTCGGTCGACCTCGAAAGGCTGGAGCGCATCAACCGCACGGTGAGCATGATCTCGCCGGAACGCTTCGCCAAGGGCGACGTGCCGCTGCGCCCGATCAAGGTGCTGTTCATCTCGCCCAGCCAGCCGATCGAGCGTATGGCGGCGCGCTTCATCCATGAGCTGCCGCGCGCGGTGCGCTTCATCCTGCGCCCGACCGGCGCGCTGAACCGCTCGGGCTCGAACCTCGCGAGCTACCTGCTGTTCGAGGAATCGTTCTGCCGGGCGCTGGTCGACCTCGGCTACCAGGACACTGAAGCGCGCGCACAGGAAGTGCGCGACTTTTTCGAAGGCGCTACGCACTAGGAGCATGTCATGGCCGAGCACTCTGGCAGCGCAGGCGGTGGGGCGCAGGACCCGTTCGAGATGTTCCGCCGGCTGTGGGCGCCGCTCGGACTGCCGGTGCCGGGCATGGCGATGCCGACCCTGGATCCCGCCGAGGTCGAGAAGCGCATCGCCGACCTGAAGTCCGTCGAGACCTGGCTCGGCATGAACCTGAACATGGTCAAGATGGCGATCCAGGGCCTGGAGATGCAGAAAGTGGCGCTCAACGCGATGAAGGCCAACGCGGGTGCTGCGACCGACGCGGCGAACGCTTTCGCGAGCATGGCCAAGGCCGCCTCGCCCGCCGCCGCGGGCGCTGACTCGCCTCCGGGGGCCGCCCCCGATCCGCTGGCCAATCCCATGCTGTGGCCTTGGGCGATGATGCAGGGCGCAGCGCCGCAGGACAAACCCGCGGGTCCCAGGCCCGAGGGCAAGGGCCGCAAAGAAGGCAAATGAAACGCGGGTTCCGCAGCGCGCATTCGAGCGGGGCCGACTGGCAGGAGTGCGTCGCGCGCTGCGCCTCGGCGCTCGGCAAGCCTTCCGGCGGCCTGGGGTTCGCCTACTTCACCGAGCCGCTGATGCCGAACGCCGGGGAGGTCATCGACACCCTGCGCGAGCTGACGGGCGTGCGCGACTGGGTGGGCACGGTCGGCATGGGCGTGGCCGCCACCGGCACCGAGTACCTCGGCGAGCCGGCGCTGGCCGTGATGGTGGCGGACCTGCCCGCGGAGAGCTTTCGCGTGTTTTCCGGCAAGCTGCGCGGCCCGCAGCCGGGCGAGCGCACGCCGTCGGGCGCCATCGCCGCGCATTTCGGCATCGTTCACGGCGACCCCCGTACGCCCGACATGGGCGAGCTGATCGCCGAGATGTCCGCGCGCGTGGAGAGCGGCTATCTCGTCGGGGGGCTGTCGAGCGCCTCGGGCGAGACCGTGCAGGTGGCGAACGACATCCTCAGCGGCGGGCTGTCGGGCGCGGTGCTGGCTTCCGATGTCCACGTGGCGACGCGCCATACCCAGGGTTGTTCGCCGATCGGGCCGCGGCACGTGGTGACCGAGTGCGAGGACAACATCGTCGTGTCGCTGGACGGACGCCCGGCGCTGGACGTGTTCCGCGAGGCGGTGGGGGAACCCGCGGGGGTGGACCTGCGCGCCGCCGCCGAGCGCACCCACGTGGGGTTCCCGGTGCGCGGTTCCGACACCGGCGATTACATGGTGCGCAGCATCATGGGCATCGACCCGAAGAACAGGCTGCTGGCCGTCGGCGACATGCCCGAGGCCGGAGGCACGCTGCTGTTCTGCAAGCGCGATGCGCAGAGCGCCCGTGAAGACCTCGCCCGCATCCTCGCCGAGCTCGGCCGCGAGGTCCCCTCGCCGCGCGGCGCGCTGTATTTCTCGTGCATGGGCCGCGGCGAGCACCTGTTCGGGCGGCGCGGCGCCGAACTCGGGCAGATTCGCGCCGCCATCGGGGAGGTTCCGCTGGTAGGATTCTTCTGCAACGGCGAAATTTCCCACGACCGGCTGTACGGTTACACCGGCGTGCTCACGCTTTTCCAATAGTTCCAGGCACAGTCAACAGGAGATGAAGATGTCGAAGGCGATCAGGTTCCACAAGACGGGCGGCCCCGAGGTCATGCAACTGGAGGACGTCGCCGTCGGCGATCCGGGCGCGGGCCAGGCGCGCATCCGCCACACCGCGATCGGGGTCAATTTCATCGACACCTACCATCGCTCGGGCCTGTACCCGATGCCGCTTCCCTCGGGCCTCGGTTCCGAGGGCGCGGGCGTCGTCGAGGCCGTCGGCCCCGGCGTGACCGGCCTCAAGGCGGGCGACCGCGTCGCTTATACCGGCAACCCGCCCGGCTCCTATTGCGAGTCGAGGCTGTACGCCGCCGACCGCCTGGTGACGATTCCCGGGGGCGTCTCCGACCAGCAGGCCGCCTCGATGATGCTGAAAGGGATGACGGTGCAGTACCTGATCCACCGCACCTTCGCGCCCAAGGCCGGCGACACCGTGCTGTGGCACGCCGCCGCCGGCGGCGTCGGGCTGATCGCCTGCCAGTGGCTGGCCGCCAAGGGCGTGACGGTCATCGGCACGGCCGGCTCGGACGAGAAGACGGCGCTGGCGAAGAAGGCGGGCTGCGCGCACGTGATCAATTACTCGACGGAGAACTTCACCGCGCGCGTCAAGGAGATTACCGGGGGCAAGGGCGTGCCCGTGGTCTACGACTCGGTCGGCAAGAGCACCTGGGAAGGGTCCCTCGACTGCCTGCAGCCGCGCGGCATGATGGTGTCGTTCGGCAACGCCTCGGGTGCGGTCGCCCCGCTGAACGTCGGGATCCTCGCCCAGAAAGGCTCGCTCTTCCTCACGCGCCCGACGCTGATCCACTACACGGCCAGCCGCGCCGACCTCGAGGAGACCGCGAAATCGCTCTTCGACGTTGTCGCATCGGGCAAGGTGAAGATCGAGGTGACGGGCACGTACAAGCTCGCCGACGCCGCGCAGGCGCACCGCGACCTCGAGGGCAGGAAGACCACGGGATCGATCATCCTGGTCCCCTGAAAGCGGTAGAATCCTTGCCGGAGACAACAATACCGATTCACACGGAGGAGGACGCATGAAAAAGGGACTGATGGTGGTGGCCGGGGTCGCCGCGCTGTTCGCGGCGGGCGGCGCGCTGGCGCAGCAGAAGCTCAAGTTCGCGCACGTGTACGAGACGAGCGAGCCGTACCACACCGCCGCGGTATGGGCGGCGGGCGAGATCGCCAAGCGCACGTCGAATCGGTACACGATGGAGGTGTTTCCCGCCTCGTCGCTCGGCAAGGAGACCGACATCAACCAGGGGCTGACCCTGGGCACGGTCGACATCATTTACACGGGGCAGTTGTTCGCCGGCCGCAGCTACGGGCCGATCTCGATCGGCGGCGCGCCGTTCGTGTTCCGCGACTTCGACCACTGGAAGAAGTTCTCCACCTCGAAGCTCTTCGACGAACTCGCCGACGGCTATGCCAAGGGCACGGGCGGCAACAAGGTCGTCGCGAT
The DNA here is from genome assembly GCA_965279075.1 of Burkholderiales bacterium. Taxonomy (GTDB): domain Bacteria; phylum Pseudomonadota; class Gammaproteobacteria; order Burkholderiales; family SG8-39; genus SZAS-79. The sequence goes on from CBDIHI010000012.1 coordinate 1,173,305, forward strand.
CACCTACTACGGCGACCGCCAGACCACGTCGAACAAGGCGCTGAACAAGCCCGAGGACATGAAGGGCCTCAAGATCCGCGTGCCGGACGCGCCGCTGTACACGCTGTTCCCGCGCGCGGTGGGCGCGAACCCGACGCCGATCGCGTTCGCGGAGGTCTACCTCGCGCTGCAGAACAAGACCGTGGACGCGCAGGAGAACCCGCTGCCGACCATCGACGCGAAGAAGTTCTACGAGGTGCAGTCGCACATCAACCTGACGGCGCACATCACGGACGCTCTTCTGACCATCGTCGGCGCGCCGCTGTGGGCCAAGCTCTCGGACGCGGACAAGAAGGCGTTCACGGACGTGTTCCGCGAGGCCGCCGGCCGGGCGAGCGGCGAGATCGTCGCGGCCGAGAAGAAGCTCGTGGGCGAGTTCGAGAAGCGCGGCAAGACCGTCGTGAAGGTCGACCGCAAGCCCTTCATCGCCGCCGTGCAGAAGTTCTACAAGGACGGCAAGCAGCCCGACGGCAGCGCACTGCCCTGGCCGAAGGATGTGTACGACAAGCTCCAGGCGATCAAGTAGGTTCGCCTCACCAGGACACGCCGTGGCCGCGCAGGCCACGGCGTTTTCGTTTCCGGGACCCGCCCGCGCATGACGGCTGACCTTTCCTCCCCCGACCTCGACTGGCTGCGGCGCCATTTCGCCGCGGCGCGTCCCCCCGCCGGCACGCTCTACGGCGACCAGGGCGCGCGTCCCGGTGCCGGGGAACTGCGCGCCGCCTCGGTGCTGGTGCCCATCGTCGCGCGCGACGCCGGTCCCACGGTGCTCTTCACGCAGCGCACGGCGCACCTCAAGAGCCACTCCGGCCAGATCAGCTTCCCGGGCGGGCGCGCGGAGTCGCACGACGCCACCCCCGAGCGCACCGCATTGCGCGAGACCGAGGAGGAGGTCGGCCTCGCCCCCGAGCGCATCGAACTGCTCGGCCGCCTCTCCGAGTACCACACCCGCACCGGCTACCTGATCACGCCGGTGGTGGGCATCGTGCAGCCGCCCTTCGAACTGCGGCCGGATGCGAACGAGGTGGCCGAGGTGTTCGAGGTGCCGTTCGCCTTCCTGATGGACGAGCGCAACCACCAGCGGCACTCGCGCGACTACGAGGGCGAACAGCGCGCCTACTTCGCGATTCCCTACGGCGAGCGCTACATCTGGGGGGCCACCGCCGGGATGCTGGTGAACCTCTACAGGTACCTTTCCGTGGAGTAGGCGGGAAGGCGGCCGGGGGCATGTGATATCTTGCGCGTTCCCCCGGAAATGCCCCGCACCAAAAACCCCGCATCAATAGCCCATGAGCGTCATCGCCATCATCGCCGCCCTGCTGCTCGAGCAATGGCGACCCCTCGTCGAGCGCAAGGCCTACCACGCGCTGCTCGCGCGCTGGGCGAACTGGCTGGAAGGGACGTTCAACGCCGGCGAGTCGCGCCACGGCCGCATCGCGTGGGCCGTCGCCGCGGCGCCGCTGGTGCTGGGCTCGCTCGCGCTGTACTGGGTGCTGCACTGGATGCATCCGTTGCTCGCGCTGCTAATGAACGTCGCGGCGCTCTACGTCACGATGGGCTTTCGCCAGTTCAGCCACTCGTTCACCGGCATCCAGCTGGCCGTGCGCGAGGGCGACCTGGACCGCGCCCGCGAGCTGGTCGGCCGCTGGCGCGGCGAGAACTCGCAGCACCGCACGAAGGAGGAGGTGGTGCGGCTCGCGATCGAGGAGGCCCTCGCCGCTTCGCACCGGCACGTGTTCGCGGTCCTGTTCTGGTTCATGGTGCTGCCGGGCCCGAGCGGAGCCATCCTGTACCGGCTTGCGGGCTTCCTCGCGCGGCGCTGGGCCGGGCAGGGTGCGTTCGGCAGCTTCGCCGCCCGCGTGTACGAGGCGATGGAATGGCCCGCGGTGCGCCTCACGGCAATCGCGTTCGCGGTGGTCGGCGATTTCGAGGACGCGGTGTACTGCTGGCGCACGCAGGCCGCGAACTGGGCCGAGCCGAGGATCGGCATCGTGCTCGCGGCGGGCGCAGGCGCGCTTGGCGTGCGCCTCGGCATGCCGCTTGCGCATGCGGACGGCGGGATGGAGCCGCGCGCCGAGCTGGGCCTCGGCGAGCCCGCGGACGTCGCGTTCCTCGACAGCACCGTCGGCCTCGTCTGGCGATCGCTCGTGGTGTGGGTGTTCCTGCTGGCGATCCTCTCAGTCGCGCGGGTCTTTTAGCGTTCCTTCCCGCAGCGCCAGCACTGCGTGAACTGGGCTTCCTGGATCTCGCCGCAGCTGCACTGCCAGACGTTGCCCTTCTCCACCGGCCGAAGCGGCCCTTCGGCCAGCATCTGCGCCGCGCGCTCGGCGTCCGCATCGTCCTCGACCCACAGCTCCGGCTGGCAGTCGGCGAACGGCAGCTGGCCGATTGCCGAGGCCAGCATCTCGTTCTTCACGATGGCGCGGATGCCCACGGACTCCAGCACGTTCTTCGCGTGGTGGACGTCGGGAAGGCTCAGCGTGGCGAGGACACGCTTCACCTGCGCGGCCCGGCGGCGGCCTCGGCCTGCACGATGCGCTGGTAGAGCGCGAGGCGCCGCGGGTGGATGCCGCCCGCGTCGGCGGCCCCGCGGATCGCGCAGCCCGGTTCGTTCATGTGGCGGCAGTTCTGGAACCGGCACTGGCCGCGCCAGGGCTTGAACTCGCGGAAGCCCTCCGCGATGTTCAGGTAGTCCATCCCGGCGAGGCCGAATTCGGCGAGCCCCGGCGAATCGATGATCTCGGTGCCGGCAGACACGGTGTAGAGGCGGGAGCCGGTCGTCGTCTGCTTGCCCGCGTCGAGGAAGGCGGAGATCTCGCGGATCCGGGCCTGGGCGTCCGGCACCAGCGCGTTGACCAGCGTGGACTTGCCCATGCCCGATTGCCCCGTCAGCAGGCTGCGGTACCCCGAAAGGTAGGCCCGCAGCGGCTCGACGTCGGTCCGCGCGGCCAGCTCCACGATCGGGTAGCCGAGACCCCTGAAGGGCGCGAGCATCGCCAGCGCATGCTCGCGCCGGTCGACCAGGTCGAACTTGTTCAGCACGATCACGGTAGGTAGCCCGGCCTGCTCGGCGACCACCAGCATGCGGCAGATCAGCTCGTCGGAGAAGGAAGGCTCGCAGGCGACCAGGATCACCAGCTGGCTGAAATTCGCGGCGAGCACCTTGCGGCGGTAGTGGACCGCCCGGGCGAACTCGCTCGCGCGCGGGCCCACGGCTTCGACCACGCCCTGGTCGGCCGAGCTGCGCGCGAGCTGCACGCGGTCGCCGCAGGCCGGCTGCATCTGGCGGCCGCGCACCTGGCAGCGCAGCAGCTCGCCGTCGTCGAGGCGCGCGAGGCATTCCCGGCCGTAGCCGGCGACGACGGTGGCGTGGAGCAGCGCCCCGGTCACGCCGGGCGCCGCGCGGTTCCCGCCGCGGTGCGGGCGCCGTTCATATCCGGTGCAGGGCGTCGCACTTGGCCGCGCAGATGAAGTCGTTCTCCGACAGCCCGCCGATCGCGTGCGTCGTGTACTCGACCCGGCACTTGTTGTAGCCGACCTGCAGGTCCGGGTGGTGGTCCTCGCGGTGCGAGACCCACGCCAGCGCGTTCACGAAGGCCATGGTCTGGTAGTAGTTCGTGAACGGGTAGAGCTTGACCAGCGTGTTGTTCTCGATGATCCAGCCTTTCAGCGAGCGCAGCATCGCGTTCGCCTGCAGGTCGCTCATGGGCGGCACGTTCCCCTCGCACGGGACGCATTTCCTGCCGAGGAGGTCGTCGCCGGGAGCGCTCACGCCGTGCTCCCTGCCGCGGCCTGGCGCAGCCGCGCGATGCGCATCGCGGCTGGCGGGTGGGAGTCGTAGAAGGCCGAGTGGAGGGGGTCGGGCGTCAGCGTCGCCGCGTTGTCCTGGTAGAGCTTGACGAGCGCGCCGACGAGGTCGGCCGGGTCGGCGTGCTCCGCCGCATAGGCGTCGGCCTCGAACTCGTGCCTGCGGGAATACAGGCTGGTGAGCGGCTGCAGCAGGAAGGTGAACACCGGCACCACCAGGAAGAACAGCACCAGCGCCATCGCGGTGCCCTGCGAGTGGACGTTGAGGCCCTCGTAGAACCAGGCCTCGCCGATCAGCCGGCCCAGCACCCACAGCATCGCGAGGCTCATCGCGAACAGGATCGCGACGCGCTTCCAGACGTGGTGGCGCTTGAAGTGGCCAAGCTCGTGGGCGAGCACCGCCTCGACCTCGGCGGGCGCGAGGCGGGTGAGCAGCGTGTCGAACAGCACAATGCGCTTGGCGGCGCCGAACCCGGTGAAGTAGGCGTTGCCGTGCGAGGAGCGCTTCGAGCCGTCCATGACGTACAGGCCCTGCGCCCGGAAGCCGCAGCGCTCGAGCAGCTTGCCTATGCGCTCGGCGAGCGTTGGGTCGGACAGCGGCGTGAAGCGGTTGAAGGCCGGCGCGATGAAGGTCGGGTAGATCATCAGGATCAGCAGGTTGAAGCCCATCCAGGCGAGCCACACGTAGAGCCACCACAGCGCGCCCATGCCGGCCATCAGCCACAGCACGACCAGCAGCAGCGGCACGCCGAGGGCCGCGCCCAGCAGCGTCTGCTTGGCGAGGTCCGCAAGGAAGAGGGGCAGCGTCATCCGGTTGAAGCCGAACTTCGCCTCGACGACGAAGGTGCGGTAGAGCGTCATCGGCAGGTCGATCACCGAGAGCAGGAACACCAGGCCCATCGCCAGCGCCACGCCGTGCCAGTAGCCGGCCGGGTCGAACACCCGCGCCCACTGGTCCGACATCCACTGCAGTCCGCCGCCGAGGGTGATGCCGAGCAGCACGACCGCGCCGAGCAGGATGTCGGCGATGCCCAGGCGCGTCTTCGCGATGCTGTAGTCGGCCGCCTTCTGGTGCGCGGGCAGCGTGATGGTCGCCGAGAAGCTCGCCGGCACTGAGTCGCGATGGCGCCCAACGTGCCCGATCTGGCGGAGCGCGAGCCACAGCCGGGTGGCCGTCGAAAGCAGCAGCGCGCCGAGGAAGGCGGCGGTGAATCCGTTGGGGGAGAACGCGTCCATTGGCGTGAGAGAATACAGCGTATTCGGGACGCCAGAAAGACAGCGCCGCCGGTTCAACCGTGGAGAGAACGCGTATGGCGCAGGACCAGAACAACCTCGTCTGGCTCGACATGGAGATGACCGGCCTCCTGCCGGACACGGACCGCGTGATCGAAGTCGCGATGGTGGTGACCGACGCGCAGCTCAACATCGTCGCCGAGGGCCCGGTGCTGGTGGTGCACCAGCCCGACTCGGTACTCGACGGCATGGACCACTGGAACAAGTCGACGCACGCCAAGTCCGGCCTGATCGACAAGGTCAGGGCCTCGACGCTCGACGAGGCCGCGGTCGAGGCGCGGCTGATCGAGTTCCTCAAGGAGCACGTGGCCTCCGGCATTTCGCCTATGTGCGGCAACTCGATCTGCCAGGACCGCCGCTTCATGGCGCGCTGGCTGCCGAAGCTCGAGGCGTACTTCCACTACCGCAACGTGGACGTGAGCACGCTGAAGGAACTGGTCAAGCGCTGGAAGCCCGAGGTCGCCAAGGGCATGGCCAAGCACAACAAGCACGAGGCCCTGGCCGACATCCTCGAGTCGATCGAGGAGCTGAAGTACTACCGCCGGACCGTGATGACCATCTGAATTCCGGAAATTTTGTTCCAGAACCCAAGGACAGGAGCCGCTTTCCTGTCAGTATCGATAGCGTTTCTGTAATAATTCCTAGCGGCGGCGCTGCGCAGCTGCGGGCTTTTTGGCGGCCTTCTTCGGTTTCGCGCGGGCCTTCGCGGGCGCGACCTCGACGATCATCTCGATCTCCACCGGGATGCCCATGGGCAGCGAGTTCATGCCCACGGCCGAGCGCGCGTGCCGCCCCTTGTCGCCGAACACCTCGACGAAGAGGTCCGACGCGCCGTTGATGACCTTGGGCGGGTCGGTGAAGTCGGGCGTGCAGTTGACCATCCCCAGCACCTTCACGATGCGCTTCACGCGGTCGAGGCTGCCCAGTTCCGCCTTCATCACCGCGATCAGGTCGAGGCCCGTGGTGCGCGCGTGCTGGTAGCCCTGCTCGATGGTGAAATCCCGGCCGAGCTTGCCCGAGGGGCGCTTGCCGCCGACCGCAAGCGGCCCCTTGCCCGCGAGGTAGAGCAGGTTGCCGGTCTGCACCGCGTTGACGTAGTTGGCCGCGGGCGAGGACACCGGCGGCAGCGTGATGCCCAGGGCCTTGAGTTTCTTTTCTGCGCTCATGTCGGTCCCGTCCTCAGTCCATCGGGATCAGCTTGCCCGGGTTCATCAGGTTGTCCGGGTCGAACAGGCGCTTGATGTCGCGCATCAGGTCGATCGCCTCGCCGTGCTCCTCCATCAGCGAGCCCTGCTTGCCGAGGCCGATGCCGTGCTCGCCGGTGCAGGTGCCTTCCATCTCGATGGCGCGCTTCACCAGCCGCTTGTTGAACGCCTTGGCCTGCTCGAGCTCGGCCGGGACGGCCGGGTCGACCAGGAACATCAGGTGGAAGTTGCCGTCGCCGACGTGGCCCATCAGCGGCACCTTCGCGACGTAGCTCTTCACGTCCTCCATGGACTCGGCCACGCATTCGGCGAGGCGCGAGATCGGCACGCAGACGTCGGTCGAGACCGACTTGCAGCCGGGCCGGGTCTGCAGGCAGGCGAAATAGGCGGTGTGGCGGGCTTCCCAGAGTTTGGTGCGCTCCTCGGGTCGCGTCGCCCAGATGAAGTCCATGCCGCCGTTCTCCTTGGCGATCTCCTGCACCATCTCGGCCTGCTCGACCACCGAGGCGGCCGTGCCGTGGAACTCGAAGAACAACGTGGGCGCCACGCGGTAGTTCGTCTTGCTGTACTTGTTGATCGCAGCGATCGTGTTCTCGCAGACGATCTCGGAACGCGCGATCGGCACGCCGGCCTGGATCACCTGGATCACGGTGTTGGTGCAGCCGTCGATCGAGTCGAAGGCGCAGACGGCGGCGGACATCGCCTCCTGCACGGCGTAGAGCTTGACGGTGACCTCGGTGATGATGCCCAGCGTCCCCTCGGAGCCGACGAAGAGGCGGGTGAGGTCGTAGCCTGCGGCGGATTTCTTGGCGCGGCTGGAGGTGCGCACGATGCGGCCGTCGGCGAGGACCACGGTCAGCGCGAGGACGTTCTCGCGCATCGTGCCGTAGCGCACGGCGTTGGTGCCGGAGGCGCGGGTGGCGGCCATGCCGCCGAGCGTCGCGTCGGCGCCCGGGTCGACCGGGAAGAAGAGGCCGGTGTGGCGGATGTGCTCGTTGAGTGCCTTCCTCGTCACGCCGGCCTGCACGACCGCGTCGAGGTCCTGCTCGTGCACCGCGAGCACCTTGTTCATCTGCGACAGGTCGATGCAGACGCCGCCCTCGACCGCCAGGGTGTGGCCTTCGAGCGAGGTCCCCACGCCATAGGGGATCATCGGCACGCCGTGGCGGCGGCAGATGTTGACGATGTCGCGCACCTCCTCGGTCGAGTGGGGGAAGGCCACCGCGTCCGGCGGCGCGGGCGGGAAGTAGGACTCGTCCTTGCCGTGGTGCTCGCGGATGCCCATGGACGTGGTGACGCGCTCGCCCAGCAATGCCTGCAGTTCGGCGACGACGCTGTGGTCGAATTCCCTGGCCTTGTTCATGCGGGTTCCCTCCTCGGTCGCACGTTGAACGCCGCTACGCGTGCGTTCCAACGTGCCTTCATGCGCATCGGCTTATTTTAGCTTGATCTCGCCCTCGAACGGCACCTTCAGCCCGAGTTCGGGGATCTCGAGCATCATGCGCGGCTTCAGCGTCTCGTCGCCCTTCAGGCGGCCGGATTCGATGGCCTTGCCGACCGCCTGTTCGATCTCGCGCTGCGAGTTCACGCCTACGGTCTTGAGGAACTTGCGGATGCCAAGGTTGAATGTCTCGTGGTCCATGGGGGTCTCCTAAGTCGGGTTGTCCTGGATGCGCGCCAGCATCAGCGAGGCGAGCTCCTTGCCGTACTCGACGCCCCACTGGTCGAAGCTGTTGATGTCCCAGATCACACCTTGCACGAACACCTTGTGCTCGTACAGGGCGAGGAGCCGCCCGAGGTTGCGCGGGTCCACGCGGTCGATGCGGAGCGTGGACGAAGAGCGGTCCCCGGGGTAGCGGCGGTGGGGCTCGAGCGCCGGATCGGTGCGGCCGAGCGCGAGCACCTCGGCCTGTGCCAGCGCGTTGGCCACGAGGATCCTGTGCCGGGCCGCATCGTAGGCGCCCTCGCGCGGGACGATGAAGTCCGCGGACACGTAGACCGTGCCCTGGTGCAGCAACTGGTGGAACGAGTGCTGCCCCACGGTGCCCGGCGCGCCCCAGATGATGGGCGCGGTCGCGTAGTCGATCACCCCGCCCGAGCGGCTGACCGACTTGCCGTTGGATTCCATCTCGAGCTGCTGCAGGTAGTTCGGCAGGTGGGACAGCGCCTGCGCATACGGCATCACCGCATGTGCCTGCGCGCCGTGGAAATTGATGTGCCAGATGCCGAAGAGCGCCATAAGCGCGGGGATATTCTCCTCGACGGGGGCGGTCGCGAAGTGGGCGTCGGCTTCCGCCGCGCCGGCGAGGAACTCCGCGAACCTGTCCGGGCCGATCGCGAGCATCAGCGTGATCCCGACGGAGGACCAGATCGAGTAGCGGCCGCCGACCCAGTCCCAGGTCGGCAGGATGTCTTCAGCCGCGACGCCGAATGCGCGCGCCGCCTCGACGTTGGCGGTGGCGGCGATGAAATGCGCGCCCGTACCGGCGCCGGCCGGCAGGCCCGCCGCGAGCCAGGCGCGGGCCGCTTCGCCGTTTACCAGCGTCTCCTGGGTGCCGAAGCTCTTCGAGGCCAGCACGAACAGCGTGCGTTCCGGGTCGCAGCGGGCGAGCACGCGCCCGAGGTCGGTCGCGTCCATGTTCGCCACGCAATCGAACGTCAGGGCCCCGTCGCGGTATTCGTCGAGCGCGTCGAGCGCCATGCGCGGGCCGAGGTCGGAGCCGCCGATGCCGATGTGCACGACGTGGGCGATGGCGCGGCCGGTGGCCCCCTTGCGCCGTCCGCCGCGCAGTTCCACCGCGATCCGGAGCGCGGCCGCGAGGCAGTCGCGAACTTCCGCCGGCGCCGAGGCGCCCAGGCGCAGCGCCACGTGCCAGGCGGGGCGGTCCTCGGTGACGTTGACGTGCGCACCGGACAGCAGCTTCCCGCGCCAGCCTTCCCAGTCCTGCTGCTCGGCGAGGCGGGCCAGCAGCACGATGGTCTCCGCGGTGACCTTCTGGTGCGACCAGTCGAGCTCCACCCCGGCCCCGCGGGTCACGCAGCGGGTGGTGCGGCCCGGGTCTTCGGAGAGCAATCGCGCGAGCGTGGTCCCGCGCATGGCGTTGGCGTGCGCCTGCAGCGAGCGCCAGGCGGTGGTCTGGGTCAGCGCGCTCATGGTGGCCTCAGGGCGCCTTCCTGTACAACCGGTAGCGCTCCGCCTTGTCGCCGGCGCGGCCGAATTCGCCGACCTTGGCCCAGCGCGTGCCGGGCGCATCGCGCTCGTGCTTCGGGCTGCCCTGGACCAGCAGGTAGGCGCAGCGCGACTCGGCGGCCTCGTTCCCGATGCGCAGCCCGGCGTGGTAGCTGAGCGCAGCGCGTTGCGGCACGCCGAGGTTGCGGCCCGCAACGCAGCCGTAGCCGGCCGGCAGCTTGGCGCGCACCTGCTGGGCTACGCCGCGATAGGTCTTCAGGTGGTCGGCCCACGGCATCCACAGCATGGAAAAAGTGCCCCACAGCAGGATCACGCCGGCGGTCCAGCGCGTCGCGCTGCGCGAGGGCGCGGGCGGCAGGCGCAGCACGAGCAGGAGCCACAGCAGCGTCAGCGCAAGCGCGACCGCAAACGGCAGCCACGCGAACTGCGGCGTGAACCCGGGCGCGAGCTTGGCGAAGTTGTTGGCGATCTTCGGCGGCCAGCCGGTCATCATGGCGAGGTAGCCGACCCAGATCAGGAAGGCGAAGAACCCGAAGGTCATCACGCCGAACCAGTCCAGCGCGGCGGCGGCGCCGCGGCGCAACGTGGGCAGGCCGTGCGCCGCGAAGAGCACCAGCGGCGGCAGTGTCGCGAGGAGGTTGATGTCCTGCTTCGGGCCCATCAGGGCCACGCCGAGGAAGGTAAGCGCGAACGCCGCCAGCGGCGCGAACAGCCGCGGCGACAGCAGCGAGCGCCTGCGCGCCCACAGCGTCCACAGCGCAAGAGGCCACAGCGGCCACAGGAACCAGCCCGAAATCCCGAAGAAGTAGCGCAGGTTGCCGCCGTAGTCGCCGCGCGGCGTGGTGGCGAGGGCGAGCCAGTCCGTGAACAGCGCCGGCGAGTGCGAGCGCAGCGCGAGGGGCCAGGTGAGCGCCACGGCAACCAAGGTGATCGCGCTGGCGACGAGGAACTGCGCCCGGCGCGCGGTACGCAGTTCGGCGCATGCCGCCGTGGACAGCAGGGCCGCGCCGTAGAGCGCGAGCGGCGTGACGAAACCGGTGGACAGGAAGGCGATGCCGAGCGCGAGGCCGAAACCGAGGCCCGCCGGCAGCGGCGGGGCGGCCGGGCGCAGCAGCAGGCACAGCGCCGCGCCGCAGGCCGCCAGCGTGGTCAGGTCGGTGATCGCCTCGTGGGCATGGACCATCAGGCCGATCGTGCCGATGAGCAGCAGCACCGCGGCGGCCGATTCGGTGCCGGTGTCCTCATCCTTGGCGGGGGTGCCGGCGGCCGCGTGCAGGAAGGCGCAGGCCGCAAGCACCGCGAGGCCGCTTGCGACGCGTGCCGCGTCGTGGAACGGCAGCGCGAATGCGGTCATCTTCGCGAACAGCAGCGCGGCCCAGTGGAAGAAGGGGGGATCCTCCAGCCAGGGCTCGCCCGCGATCCGCGGCACCAGCCAGTCCCCTGACAGGTGCATCTGGTGGATGATCTCGACGCCGATCGCGTCGAAGGACTTCCACGGATCGTGTGCGAGCAGGCCCGGCAGCACGAATGCGAGGGCGAGCAGGGCCAGCAGGCCGCGGGAAGGGGGGAGGGCGACCAGGGCCCGCAATGCGCTCAGCGGGTCCTCACCGGGCTACTGGCCTGATCATGCGGCGATTCTACCATCCGGGATGGGTGTTATGAACTCAAGCTTTTGTTTTTCAAAAGAAAAAGCCCCCGGACTCGCGCCGCGGGGGCTTTCTCGGACCAGCCCGTGGAGGCTCAGGCCGGCTTGGCCTTGGGCGCGTAGCGGCGCTTGAACTTCTCGATGCGGCCGGCGGTGTCGACGATCTTCTGCTTGCCCGTGTAGAACGGGTGCGACTCGGAGGAGATCTCGATCTTGACCAGGGGATAGTCCTTCCCGTCGGTCCACTTCATGGTCTCGCGACCCTTGGTCTCGACGCACGAGCGGGTGAGGAACGAGAAACTGCAGCTCGTGTCGAGGAAAATGACTTCCGTGTATTCGGGGTGACCGGCGGTTTTCATTGGGCTTTCCTGTGGTTGCCGCGAGGTTCGCCGCGGCGTGGGCATTCGGTTGCCGCGGGGTTGTGCCGCGGCGGCCATAAAATCGAGCCGCGAATTATACGTAAATCAGGGGCTTAACGCAATCCCGGGGTTTCCCCGGGGGGCCGCCCCTAGCCGCGGCGCATCGAGTCGAAAAAGTCCGCGTTGGTCTTGGTGGCGCGCACTTTGTCGATCAGGAATTCGGCCGCCTCGAGCTCGTCCATCGGATAGAGGAGCTTTCGCAGCACCCAGATCTTCTGCAGGATGTCCTTCTCGATCAGCAGTTCCTCGCGGCGCGTGCCGGAGCGGTTCACGTTGATCGCCGGGTAGATGCGCTTCTCGGCCATGCGGCGGTCGAGGTGGATCTCGAGGTTGCCGGTGCCCTTGAATTCCTCGTAGATCACGTCGTCCATGCGGCTGCCGGTTTCCACCAGCGCCGTGGCGATGATGGTGAGGCTGCCACCTTCCTCGATGTTGCGCGCGGCGCCGAAGAATCTCTTGGGCTTCTGCAGCGCGTTGGCGTCCACGCCGCCCGTCAGCACCTTGCCGGAGGCCGGCTGCACGGTGTTGTAGGCGCGCGCGAGGCGCGTGATCGAGTCGAGCAGGATGATGACGTCCTTCTTGTGCTCGACCAGGCGCTTGGCCTTCTCGATCACCATCTCGGCGACCTGCACGTGGCGCTGCGCCGGTTCGTCGAACGTGGAGGCCACGACCTCGCCCTTCACGGTGCGGGTCATCTCGGTGACTTCCTCGGGGCGCTCGTCGATCAGCAGCACCATCATCACCGCTTCCGGGTGGTTGACCGTGATCGCGTGGGCGATGTGCTGCATCAGCACCGTCTTGCCGGCCTTGGGCGGGCTGACGATCAGGCCGCGCTGGCCCTTGCCGATGGGGGCGACGATGTCGATGATCCGGCCGGTGATGTTCTCCTCGGCCTTGATCTCGCGCTCGAGCTTGAGGTGCTCGGTCGGGTGCAGCGGGGTGAGGTTCTCGAAGAGGATCTTGCCCTTGGACGCCTCGGGCGCCTCGCCGTTGACCTTGTCGACCTTCACGAGCGCGAAGTAGCGCTCGCCGTCCTTGGGGGTGCGGATCTCGCCGTCGATCGTGTCGCCCGTGTGCAGGTTGAAGCGGCGGATCTGCGAGGGCGAAACGTAGATGTCGTCGGTACTGGCGAGATACGACGTGTCGGGCGAGCGGAGGAACCCGAAGCCGTCGGGCAGCACCTCGAGCGTGCCGTCGCCGAAAATCGCCTCGCCCTTTTTCGCGCGGTGCTTGAGCATCGCGAAGATGAGGTCCTGCTTGCGCAGGCGGTTCGCCCCCTCGATCTCGTCGGCCATGGCCATGTCGACGAGCTGGGTGACGTGGAGGGATTTCAGGTCTGATAAATGCATGGCGAACGCCGAAAGGAAGGATCGTGGACCGCGGAGAGCTTCGAAGGGGTGGCACCGGATCGCGGTGCTGGGACCTGCCTGGTTCTGCCCGGGATTTACTGCTTCGCTTGCCGGTTGCCGCGCTGCCTGCCGCGCCGCCTGCCGGTTTACGGCCGCGCCGGGGGTGACCCGGGACGCGGCGATTCAGTGCTTAAGACTAAGACCTTTAGATATTGCTGTCAAGGAACGCCGTGAGCTGCGACTTCGACAGCGCGCCCACCTTGGTCGCCTCGACGTTGCCGTTCTTGAAGAGCATCAGCGTGGGGATCCCGCGGATGCCGAACTTGGCCGGCACGGCCTGGTTCTCGTCGACGTTGATCTTGGCGATCTTCACGCGACCGGCATAGTCCCTGGCGACCTCCTCGAGGATCGGTGCGATCGACTTGCACGGGCCGCACCACTCCGCCCAGTAGTCCAGCAGGACGGGGACATCGGACTTGAGGACGTCGGGCTCGAAGCTGGCGTCGGTGACATGCTGTATTGAAGGACTGCTCATGGTTCCTCGGTGTGCTGTTGGGGGGTCGCTTGGGGGGATGTGGGAGCCTGAGGCTCGCCGCAAGCATGGCCTAATTATGGGGGCGACCCCGGGGAACGCAAGGGCACATGCTAAACTGCGGATTCGTAACCCTATTTCCCTTCCCAACCCCGGCATCCCGTATCCACAATGGCCTTTGTCGTCACCGAATCCTGCATCAAGTGCAAGTACACCGACTGTGTCGACGTGTGCCCCGTGGATTGTTTTCGCGAGGGCCCCAACATGCTGGTCATCGACCCTGACGAGTGCATCGACTGCACGCTGTGCGTCCCGGAATGCCCGGTGGAGGCGATCTTCGCCGAGGACGATGTGCCGGACACGCAGCAGGCGTTCATAGCGCTGAACGCGGAACTCGCCAAGGGCTGGAAGCCCCTGATCGAGAGGAAGGACGCGCCCGCCGACGCCGACGCGTGGACGAAGGTCAAGGACAAGAAGGGCCTGCTGGAGCGCTGAGCGTGCCTCAGTAGTACGTCAGCGCCCGCACCTTTCCACGGAATACGCGGTAGGCGAACACGGTGTAGCCGGCAAGCAGCGGCATGACCAGGACCGCCCCGTAAAGCACCATCCACAGGGCAGAGGGGTGCGCCGCCGCCTCCCAGATCGTCAGCCGGTCGATCACCACATACGGGAACAGGCTGTAGGCCAGTCCGACGAACGCCAGCGCGAAAATCGTTACGCCGCCCGCGAACGGTGCCCAATCGGGGGCGGCCCGGCCGGCGCGAAGCTCGCCGACCGAACGCCAGACCCACAGCCCCGCGGCAACGCTCGCAAGCGGGAGCAGCATCAGCGCGAGCGTGCCTGGAAAATCGAACCACTTGAGGCGCACCGTTTCGCTTGCCAGCGGCGTGGCGGCGCTGACCAGCGCAACCCCGAGGGCGACCCAAAGCAGTCCCCAGCGCGCCCACGCGAACGCCTTGCGCTGGAGGTCCCCCTCCGTACGGAGGATCAGCCACGTCGCGCCGAGCAGCACATAGCCTCCGCAGAGGGACGCACCGGACACGATTGCGAACGCCAGGTAGCCGAAACCCGACTCAAAGCCGGTCACGTAGCGCCCCAGCATGTATCCCTGGGCGAACGAGGCGAGGAACGAGCCGAACCAGAACAGCCCGTTCCACAGTTCGCGATGCCATCCGTCGGCTTTCACGCGAAATTCGAACGCAACACCGCGCAGCATCAGCCCGATGAGCATCGCGGTAACCGGCAGGTAGAGCGCCCCGAGGATGATTCCGTGTGCGGCCGGGAATGCGGCAAGCAGGATGCCTATGCCCAGCACCAGCCAGGTCTCGTTGGCGTCCCAGAACGGCCCTATCGAGGCCACCATGAGCCCCTGCTCTTCCTGCGTGCCGGCCGGCATCAGCATGCCTACGCCGAGGTCGTACCCGTCCAGCACCACGTACATCAGGATCGCGAAACCCATCAGCACGGTGAATACGAGCGGCAGGTCGAGGTTCATGCCTGTGCCCCCTTGCCGGCGATGTGCGTGATGACCACCATGTAAGCCGCGAGCATGGCGGCGTACGTCACCACATAGCCTGTCAGGCTGGCGCCGAGTTGGGCCTCGGGAACCTTTCCCACCGCATCGATGGTTCGCAGCACACCGGTCACCAACCAAGGCTGCCGGCCGATTTCGGTGACCAGCCACCCTGCGAGCGTGGCGACCCATCCTGCGAACGTACACGCGGCGAACCCAAGAAGCAGCCAGCGAGGCGGCGCGCCGCGGCGCAGGTACCACGCGCCCGTCCAGGAAAGCGCGACCATCAGCATTCCGACACCCACCATCACCCGGAACGCGAAGAACACCGGCGCGACCGGCGGCGCATCCGGCGCGAACGCATCGATACCCCTGAGTTCGCCATCCGGGTCGTGCTTCAGGATCAGGCTGGCCGCTTTCGGGATTTCGACGGCGAAATCGTTGCGCCGTTCCGCCTCGTTGGGGATCGCGAAAAGCACCAGCGGGGCGCCCTTTTCGGTGTTCCAGAGCGCTTCGATCGCCGCGATCTTCGCCGGCTGGTGCTCGAGCGTGTTGAGGCCGTGCAGGTCGCCGATGAACACCTGGAACGGGGCGAGCAGGGCCGCCACCGCCACCCCCGTGCGCATGCTGCGGAGCGCAGCGGCATCTCCCGGCGCGCGCAACAGGCGCCATGCCGACAGCCCCGCGATCACGAACGAAGCGGTGAGCCCCGAGGCCAGCAGCATGTGCGTGAGACGGTAGGGAAAGGACGGGTTGAAGATCACCCGCAGCCAGTCGCCGGCGATGATCTGCCCGTCCGCGATCACGTGGCCGGCCGGGGTCTGCATCCAGGAGTTGAGGGCGAGGATCCAGAACGCCGAAAGCGAAGTACCGATCGCCACCATGAGCGTTGCGAACAGGTGCACGCGGGGCGAGACGCGTTGCATGCCGAACAGCATCACGCCGAGGAAGGTCGCTTCGAGGAAGAAGGCGAACATGACCTCGTACGCGAGAAGCGGCCCCGCGATGTTCCCGACCTTGCCCATGTAGCCCGGCCAGTTGGTGCCGAACTGGAAGGACATCGTGATGCCCGAGACAACGCCCATCGCGAAGGACAGCGCGAACACCTTGACCCACAGCTTGTACGCCTCCAGCCAATGGGCCTCTCCAGAGCGGTGGAAGCGCACCCTGAAATACACGAGGAACCACGCCAGCGCGATGGTCAGCGTCGGGAAGAGGATGTGGAACGCAATGTTCAGCCCGAACTGCGTGCGCGCGAGGAGGAGGGCGTCGGTGGCTTCCATGGGGTGCAGCAGGGTGAATGCGTCGGGAGCAAGTTTAGACCACCGGGGCGGCACCTGGTTCGCGGGCTTGCGCTTCGAGCGCGGCAATGCGCTCTTGCAGGGGCCTCATGGCCTGTGCGACCTCTTCCACCGTAAAACGCCGCGTGATGTGCTGCGGGCAGTTCCAGTCGAACGCCTCGACTTCGATGACCGCGACCTGGTCGACGCGGGCGCGATAGTCCGGCAGTTCGACACGGCGCAGCAGGTCCGGGTCCGCATCGTCCACCGGAACCATGCGCAGCCGCCCGAGGATCTTGAGCCTTTGCCTGTGGACGTAGTCCATCACGATCAGCGAGACGCGGTCGTCGTGCGACACGTTCCCGCTGCTCACGTACTGGCGGTTGCCGCGGAATTCTGCGAACGCGAGCCGGGTGGGCGAGATGACCCTGAGGAATCCCGCCGGGCCGCCGCGATGCTGCACGTAGGGCCAGCCGGTCTCCCCGACCGAGGCCAGGAAAAAGCTGTCCGCAGAAGCCAGGTAGGCGGCCTCCTGCTCGCCCAGCCCTTCGCCGGGACCCGCCCCGGCCTGCATGCGCGCGTAGGCGGCGCGCGACCCGTGCGCCTCCTGCTGCGCCTGTACGGATGGCGTGAACGCGATCTCGGCGAAGGTCTTCATGGCGTCTCCCAGGCGGCCTTGCGCGCGTCGAGCAGTGCGACTCTCGGGTCGACGATGCTGATGCGTGACATGGTGTGCTCCTGTGGGTTGGGTGGCCCGGCCTCATGGCCCGACCGTGGAGCGGATGTTGATTGATGCGTAAAGATAAATAAATGCAGAGTATTTAAGTTTATAAGTAATAGTTTTTCAGTAATAATCCGGCCATGGACAAGCTGCGGGCCATGCAGGTCTTCGTGCAGGTCGTCGATGCGGGCAGCATGTCCGCGGCGGCGGAGGCGCTCGACCTTTCGGGCCCGGCGGTCGTGCGCTCGCTCGCGGCGCTGGAGCGCGCGGTCGGCGCCCGGCTGCTCAATCGCACCACGCGCAGGTCTTCGCTGTCCGACGAGGGGCGCGAGTATTACGAGCGCTGCAAGCGCGTGCTCGCGGAGGTCGAAGAGGCCGACGCCGCGCTGTCGGCGCGGCGCATCGAGCCCCGCGGCAGGCTGCGCCTGACCGCCCCGGTCACCTACGGACGGATGCACGTGGCACCCGTGGCAGCGGAGTTCGCCGCGAAGTACCCCGCGGTCGAGATCGAACTGCTGCTGCTGGACCGCGTGGTGGACCTCGTCGAGGAGGGCATCGACGCGGCCGTGCGCATCGGGCACCTGGCGGAATCGTCGATGGTGGCCCTGAAGGTGGGCGAGACCCGGCGAGTCACGTGCGCTGCGCCGGCCTATCTCAGGCGCGCTGGCACGCCCTCGGTGCCGAAGGATCTCCTGGCGCACCGGACCATCCATTTCAGCGGGCTGTCGCCGTCGGCCGAATGGCAGTTCGGCGGCGGGTCGCCTGCACCCGTCCGCGTCCGCCCGTTCCTGCGGACCAACCATGTCGACGCCGCCCTCGATGCCTGCCTTCGCGGCCTGGGATGCGCGCAGTTCCTCAGTTACCAGGTCCGCGAGCAGGTCGAGGCCCGCAAACTGCGCCTGGTCCTGCAGGACTTCGACCCTCCGCCCGTCCCCATCCAGTTGGTCTATCCGCACGGTCGCCAGCTGTCGTCGAACGTCCGGGCTTTCGTGGACCTCGCCGTCTCCCGGCTGCGGCCGGCTTGAGCAGGCTCCCGGCCGTGTAAGGTTCCGCCCGCTCTCCCGACCAACGGGCACTTTTCGCTTTCCTCCGGGAGGGGCGGCACCATGGAAACGGCAAACAAGGGTCGACCTGACGAGTGGGTCAGGATCCACCCGCTGATGGTCCGGATCTGCCATTGGGTCAACGTCGTGGCGTTCACGCTCATGCTTCTCAGCGGCTGGCGGATCTACAACGCCGCGCCGGTCTTCGACTTCTATATCCCCAAATCCATCACGCTCGGTGGCTGGCTGGGCGGCGCGATCCAGTGGCATTTCGCGGCGATGTGGCTGTTCGCCCTGAACGGCCTCGCCTATATCGCCTTTGGCATCGTGTCCGGCCACTTTCGCCGCAAGCTGCTGCCCGTTACGCCGCGCGAAATTTTCGAGGCGGTGCTGGAGGCCCTGCGCGGCAAGCTCGCGCACGAGGATCTGTCCGTCTACAACGCCGCGCAGCGCGCGGCTTACCTGTCCCTGATCGCTGCCCTGGTCGTGCTGGTGCTTTCCGGCCTCGCGATCTGGAAGCCCGTGCAACTGCATTGGCTCGTGTGGCTGATGGGCGACTTCGACAACGCGCGCGTCGTGCATTTCCTCGCGATGGCCGCGGCCGTGCTGATCGTGGTGGTGCACGTTGCCATGGTGATCCTCGTGCCGCGCACTTTCCCGACGATGATCACCGGCCGCGCCCGGAGGGCAGCATGAAGAAATGGACGAACATGGGCACGAGCTTCCTCGCCCATCGCACGCCCGCGATCGAGAAGCTCGAGAGGCGCCTCTTCCTGCGGCAAAGCCTCTCGGTCGGCGCGCTCGCGCTGTTGTCCGGCTGCGAGCTGACCGACGACGAATCGGTGCAGAAGGTCCTCACCGGCATGTCGAGCTGGAACGACGGCGTGCAGGCCTGGCTGTTCGACCCGAAGCGGCTTGCGCGCGAATACCCGGAAAGCGCCGTCACGTCGCCGTTCCCGTTCAACGCCTACTACGGCGAGGACGAGATCCGCATGATCGACGGGCAGGGCTACAAGCTGGAACTGGCGGGGCTCATCCGCGAGAAGAAACCCTGGACGTTACCCGAGCTCTACGCGCTCCCGCAGGTGTCGCAGGTCACGCGCCACATCTGCGTCGAGGGCTGGAGCGCCATCGGCAAGTGGGGCGGGGTGAGGTTCTCCGATTTCCTCGCCCGCATAGGCGCCGACACCAGCGCGAAGTACGTCGGCTTCAAGTGCGGCGACGACTATCACACCAGCATCGACATGGCCACGGCGCTGCACCCGCAGACCCAGCTCACGCTGCGCTTCGCCGACCAGGTCCTGCTGCCGAAATACGGCTTCCCCATGAAGCTGCGCATGCCGACCAAGCTCGGCTACAAGAACCCCAAGCACATCATGGCGATCACGGTCTCGAACACGAACCCCGGCGGCTACTGGGAAGACCAGGGCTACAACTGGTTCGGCGGTTCCTAAGGCGTTTCACTCGCAGTCCACCCAACCCACAAGGAGATTCAAATGAACAAGTTCCTCGCGATGACGATTGCAGGCTGCATGGCTGCCGTCGGCGTACCTGCCCTGGCCGCGTCGCACGCCGGCGCCCAGAAGGACGGCATGATGAAGAAGGACGAAATGAAGAAAGACGGGATGATGAAGAAGGACGAAATGAAGAAGGACGGCATGATGAAGAAAGACGAGATGAAAAAGGACGGCATGATGAAGAAAGACGACATGATGAAGAAGTAGCCGTCCCCGGCCCCCTCCCGCCGCGGCACTCCCCCGCGGCGGGGATGGCTAGGCGCCGAGCAGCGCGGCCAGCTCCGGGAAATCGTCGACCACGTACGTATGCGCCGGGTTCGGCACCGGGTCGGGCGGCCCCTCGCGGCCCCACTCGTCGGGCCGTTTCACGAAGGCGGTCTTGTACCCGCAGGCCAGCGCCGCGTCGAGGTCGAAGTTGTGGCAGGCCACCATGAGGATTTCCGCGGGGTCGAGCTGCAGCAGCTTCGCCGCGGTCGCATAGGCTTCAGGCCGCGTCTTGTAGGTTCCCCACATCTCGCACGACAGGATGGCGTCCCAGTCGATGCCGTTCTTCCTCGACACGTCGATCACGAGCGAGGTGGTGAGCAGCGTGAACGAGGCGACGACGTATTTCTTCCGCAGGCGGGCAAGGGCGGGCGCGAAATCCGGCCAGGCGTCGAGCGCATGCCAGGTGCGCCAGATCGCGTCCCGGTCTTCCGCCGTCAGGGCGCCGAGCCCGTGGTCCGCGATCACCGCGTCGAGCATGGTCCGGTGGACGTCGTCGAAGTTGAAGGCCGGGTTCACCTGCCCGACGATGCCCTTGAGCGAGCGGCGGCGGTAATCGTTGGTGACGGCCGCCCAGTCGGCGGCGAGCCCGCGACGCTTCCCGGCAGAGGCGAAAGCCCGGCTGATGCCGGAATGCCAGTCGAGGACCGTGCCCCCGGTGTCGAAAGTCAGTGCCTTGACGGTCATGTTTCGCTCCTTGTCACTTGCTGCCGGCATCGTCGTCCGGTCCCGGGTACAGCGGCGCGGCGCGGTGCAGGAATTCGAACTGGGTCTTCATGCGCGTGCAGGCCGTGCAGAGGAACAGGTGGAAGCGCAGCGCGGCGCGCTGCCCGAGGTCGAGTTCGCGGTCCATGCCCTCGGACATCAGGCGGCTGGCCTGCTTGCAGTTGAGCATCATCGCCCGCCCGCCCCGATCCAGTTGCGCTCGAGGCACTCGCGCAGCTTCATCCTCGCGCGGAAGAGCAGCACCCAGCAGTTCGAGGTGCTGATCGAAAGCGCACTGCAGATTTCGCCGGTCTCGAGGCCCATGACTTCGCGCATCGCGAACGCCCGGGCCGTGGTGGTCGGCAGGCTGTCCATGCAGTCCTGCAGCGCGGTGAAGAACCGCTGCCGCGACAGCGACTCCTCTGGGTTGCCCCAGTCCACCGGCTTGTCCGCGTAGTGGCCGTCGGGCCGGAACATGAGGTCCATGTCCTCCGCCGAGGCCTCGTTCGCGTCCAGGCTCTGCTCGCGGCTGGTCTTGCGGATCGAGTCGATGATCTTGTGCTTCAGGATCCCGATCAGCCAGGTGCGCACCGAGGAGCCGCCGGCAAAGCTGCCCGCGCCCTTGAGGGCCGCGACGAGCGTTTCCTGCACGGCATCCTCCGCCTGGGCGTGGTTGCGCAGCTGGAGCATCGCGTACTTGAGGAGCTGGGGCCGGTGCGAGTCGAGATCCTTCGCATCGATGCCCGCGGGTGCGGCCTTGGCCATCGCCGTTGGCAGGTGGTGGGTGGAGCGGGGCAATCTATGGCTTCGCGCGGCGAAACGCAAGTCGCCGGAAGGGTGTAGTGCGATGTACGTGGTCACCATTTGGCGGGTAGTCGCCGCGGGCGCCGGAATCCTTACATGAAGCCTTCGGGCGCCTGCGCGCGCGGGTCAAATCTGCTATATCTCGGCACTCCCGGCACGAGGTGGTTCCCATGCTCAGGCTCTCCCGTCGAAGTTTCCTGCTGTTCCTGCTGGCGCTGGGCGCGTGCGCGCCGCTGCCGCCCTCCGACCCGTCCCTGCCACCGGTCGTATTCGTGCACGGCAACGGCGACACCGCCGCGCAGTGGACCACTACCCTGTGGCGCTTCGAGTCGAACGGCTATGACAGGAGGCTCCTGCACGCGATCGACCTGCGCTACCCGCTCGCGCGGAACGACGACGCCAAGCCCCAGCTTCTGCGCTCGTCCGCCGCCGAGTCCATGCAGGAACTGGCTGCCCATGTCGACAGGGTGATGAAGGCCACCGGCCGCGACAAGGTCGTGCTGGTCGGCAACTCCCGCGGGGGCAATGCGATCCGCAACTACCTGAAGAACGGCGGCGGCGCGGCCAGGGTCTCGCACGCGATCCTTGGCGGCACGCCCAACCACGGCGTGTCCGACTGGCCGGAGACGCGCGGCAACGAGTTCAACGGCAAGGGGCCGTTCCTCACGCAGCTCAATGCCGGCCCCGACGAGGTGGTTGCGGGTGTACGTTTCATGACCATCCGCAGCGACAACAACGACAAGTACGCGCAGCCGGACGGCCAGTTTCTGGGCAAGCCGGGTCGCGCCACCGGCGTGGGATTCGATGGCCCGGAACTGAAGGGCGCGGAAAACGTGGTCATCCCCAACATCGACCACCGGGAGACGTCCTACGACGCGCCAGCCTTCGCCGAGATGTACCGCTTCATCACCGGCCGGGCTCCGGCGCGCACCACGATCGCCACCGAGGCCCGGGTGGCGCTCGACGGCAAGGTCAACGGCATGGAAGGCGGCGTGCCGACGAACCTGCCGGTGGCGGGCGCGCGCGTGGAGGTCTACGAGGTCGTCGCGGAAACCGGCGCGCGCCGCGGCAGTGCCGTGCATGCGAAGACGACGGGCGCCGACGGCCTGTGGGGGCCTTTCGTCGCGCAGCTCAACACCCATTACGAGTTCGTCGTCAGCGTGCCGGGCCACTCGGTCACGCACATTTACCGATCGCCTTTCCCGCGCTCGAGCGAACTCGTCCACCTGCGGCCGGCCACGCTCGCGAAGGCCGACCAGTCCGCCGGCAGCGTGGTGTCGATCAGCCGGCCGCGGGGCTACTTCGGCCACGGCCGCGACGTGTTCACGCTCGACGGCAAGGTGCCGCCGGGCATCAACACCGGTGTCCCCGGCGCCGCGGTCGGCAAGGTGCTGCTGCCCGATGGGCCGCTGCGCGCCGTGCCGGCGCGGTTCAACGACGAGTTCATCACGGTGCGCAACTGGCCGGCTAAGGACGGCCACATCGTGTTCGCCGAATTCCATTACTGATCGAGGCAGGAGGGAACGCCATGCCGAAAGCACTCTGGAACGACAAGGTCATCGCCGAATCCGAAAGGGTCGAGACGGTGGAGGGCAACACGTATTTCCCGCCGGGGGCGATCAGGAAGGAGCACCTCGGCCCGAGCGACACGCAGACGACCTGCCACTGGAAGGGCATCGCCAGCTACTACGACGTGATCGTGGACGGCAAGGTCAACAAGGACGCGGCCTGGTATTACGCGGACCCCAAGCCCGAAGCCGCGCACATCAGGGGCCACGTCGCGTTCTGGCGCGGCGTCAAGGTCGAGCAATAGGGAGGAATGCATGAATCCGAGGATGGACATGGGCAAGGCCGCGCCCGAGGCATATGCGGCAATGCGCGCGGTGTCGGACTACACGAAGGCCTGCGGCCTCGAAGCGAACCTGCTGGAGATCGTCAAGGTGCGCGCCTCGCAGGTCAACGGCTGCGCGTTCTGCATCCAGATGCATACGCGCGATGCGAGGAAGCTCGGCGAGACCGAGGACCGGCTGCACCTCCTCGCGGCGTGGCGCGAGGCGCCGCTCTACACCCCGCGCGAGCGCGCCGCGCTGGCCTGGACCGAGGCCCTGACGCTGCTTACCGAAGGCCATGCGCCGGACGACGTCTATGCAGAGGTGCGCGCGCAGTTCAGCGAGGAGGAAATCGGCAAGCTGACGCTCGCGATCGGCGTGATCAACAGCTGGAACCGGATCGCGGTCGGGCTGCGCATGGTGCCCAAGGGCTGACCCGCCGTGCGGGGCAAGACCGTCGCGATCCTCGAATCCCGCTCCGGCGCACAGATGGCCGAGCTGGTCCGCCGTCGCGGCGCGACGCCGCTGCTCGCGCCAGCGCTCGCCGAGGTGCCCGACATGGATACCGGGTTCATACGCGACTTCGTCGCCGGCCTCGAGGCGCGCCCCGCGAAGGCGGCGATCTTCCAGACCGGCGTCGGCACGCGCGCGCTGTTCGAGGCGACCGATGCGCTCGGCCTCACCGCGAGGTTGCTCGCGCTGCTCTCGGCGACGATCGTGGTCGCGCGCGGGCCCAAGCCGACGGTCGCGTTGCGCGCCCGCGACGTGCGCATCGACCTGTCCGCGGCCGAGCCCTATACCACGCAGGAAGTGGTGGCCCTGCTCGCCGGCGTGCCGCTCGCCGGCGAGCACGTGGTGGTGCAGCGCCATGGCGTGACCAACGAGAAGCTCGAGGCCGCGCTGCACGCGCGGGGCGCCGAAGTCGTGGAGGTGCCGACCTACCGCTGGGCGCTGCCGCAGGACACGGCCCCGCTGGTCGCGCTGATGGACGCGCTTGAACGGAACGTGGTCGATGCCGCGGTCTTCACCAGCGCCTCGCAGGCCTACAACCTGTTCGGCCTGGCGGACACGCTCGGGCGCAAGGCCGCGGTGGCGGCGGGACTCAACCGCACGCTGGTCGCATCGGTCGGGCCCGTGTGCACGGCGGCGCTGGCGGAATTCGGCGTGACGGCCGGCGTCGAAGCCAGCCCGCCGAAGATGGGGCCGCTGGTCGCCGCGCTGGAGACGGCGCTGGCGTCCTAGTCGGGCTTCATGCCGGACGCCTTGACCACGCGCGTCCACTTGCCGAGCTCTTCCTTCACGTAGCCCGCGAACTGCTCCGGCGTGCTGGTGACCGCGTCGGCGCCCTGGCTCGAGAGCCGTTCCTTCAGGTCCGGCAGGCGCATCGCCTTTACGGTCTCGGCATTCAGCGTCGCGACGACGTTTGCGGGCGTGCCGGCCGGCGCGAAGAAGCCGAACCATGCACTGACCTCATAGCCCGGCACGCCTGACTCGGCCACCGTGGGCACGCCGGGCAACGCGGGGGAGCGCTCGCGCCCGGTGACCGCAAGGGCGCGGGCCGCCCCCGACTTCACGTGGGGCTGGGCCGTCAGGACGAGGTCGAACATCAGGTTCACCTGGCCGGCGAGGAGGTCGGCCAGCGCGGGCGCGCTGCCCCTGTACGGGATATGGACCATGAACGTCTTCGTCATGCTCTTGAACAGTTCGCCCGCGAGGTGGTTCGAGGTGCCGCTGCCGGCCGAGGAGAAATTCAGCGAGCCGGGCTTTGCCTTCGCGAGCGCGATGAGTTCCGGTACGGTCTTCGCCGGAAGCGACGGGTGCACCAGCAGCACGAACGGGATCGAGGCCACCAGCGACACCGGCGCGAAGTCCTTCACCGGGTCGTACTTGAGCGGCGTGAGCGCCGGGTTGATCGCGTGCGAGCTGACCGTGCCCAGCATGATCGTGTAGCCGTCAGCGGGAGCCTTGGCGGTCGCTTCCGCGCCAATCGCAGTACCCGCGCCGGGCCGGTTGTCGACCACCACCGGCTGGCCGAGGCCGTCGGAGAGCTTCTGGCCGATCGCGCGCGCGAGGATGTCGGCCGAACCGCCGGGCGGGTAGGGCACGACCAGCTTGATCGGCTTGGAGGGCCAGGCTTGCGCGCCTGCCGTTCCTGACGCGCAGGCGAGCAGCGCTGCGGCCAGGATCCCCGGAAGGAACCCGGGGCCGGGCCTCATGCCGCCGCCTTGTGCGGGCCGTCGACTTCGGGGATTTCCGGAATGGGCACGTTCCACGGCGCGACGTCCTCGCGGATCTTGTCGAGCGCCGCCTTGATGATGCCCATCTCCTCGTCGGGGTGCGTCGCTCCGAGGCCGTACTCCGCGGCCAGCGCGCGGTTCCTCGCCGAGCGCTTCCTCTCGTCCTCGGGCAGGTTCACGACCGCGTAGACGCCGTTCAGCAGCGAGCCGCGCAGCTTTTTCGAGACTTTCGCGCCGAGCGTGTTCTTCTCGTCGGCCGACAGGCCGCCGAAGAAGCGCCGCATGATGATGCGACCGAACTGCACGTGCCGGGCCTCGTCGCGCAGGATCAGCTTGCAGGTCTCCCGGATCGACTCGAAGCGCGCGTTCTCGTAGCGCGCCTGCAGCAGTTCGCCGGAAAGCTGCTCGAACAGCGTGTTCACCGCGAGGCCGCCGAAGAAGGACATGGCTTTCTCGTCCTTTTCGTCGTGGAACTTCGGGATGATGGTCTGGAAATAATCGGCGCGCGGAATGGGTTCGTAGTCGGCGACCTTGCCCCCGATGGCGCGGGCCACGCGCCACGACGACTCGTGGTGGCGCAGCTCCTCGGCGATGAAGTTGACGATCTGCTGCTTCACCTCGAAGGGCTGGTGCAGCGCCACCGCGTCGCGAAAGCGTTCCGCGCCGTAGGGCGTGGCGCCGTGTTCCATCCACGCCCGCAGGCTCCACCATTCGGCGCCCGCGCGGCGGACTTCATCCGGCAGGTCGGCGTTGACTACGTCCGAGTAGTCGATCTTGGCAGGGTCCCAGGCGAGGTCGCGGGCCTGCTCGCACAGTTGCCAGACTTCCGGCATCTGCATGTCGGCGACGATCGGGTAGGGGTTGGGATTCTGGACGATCTCTTCGAGCATCGAGGGCTGCATGGCGGGCTCCGACCAATGGGGTGTGGGTCAATGGCCGATTCTAGCCCCGTGCATCCCCGTCCTGCACCGCAGGTTCGCCGCTCAGAGGGACCCGAGGGACCGTGTGGTCTGGCGCTCGAGCGAGCGGATGCGGTGCTCGAGGTCGCTGCGGTCGACGGCACCCGCCAGGTATTCCTGGCGCAGCCGCTCGCTGGTCGGGAACAGGCCGTCGGCCCAGCGCGCGAATGTTTTAAGCAGCCCCAGCAACGCGGGCGGCACCGCCGGAAGTTTGGCGGGAAGTTCGTTGGCTAAACTGTTCATTGCGATGTCCTCACAGGGTTCAAACACGTTTTCCTCCCCCGCAGGACTTACTATAGACTCGGATGCTGCAATGCAACAGATGATCATTTGTCACGCCACGGCTTAGAAAAACTAATGTCGAAGCGGGGTCAGGGCGCGGTGCGGTTCCCCGGGGCGCGGCGCCGCCGCGCGATGCCGCAGGCCAGCACGAAGGCGGCGCACAGTCCGAGCGCCAAGGCGTCCTCCGCCCAGTCGGGCGAGAAGACCAGCACGAAACCCTGTCCCTTCACCAACGCCGAAAAGCTCGCGACGCAGAAGGGGATCAGGAACAGGCGCATCACGTGCCATCGGTCGGGGCGGGTGCCGGGCGGGGTGAACGCGAGGTTGAGTGCGAAACCCATGATCAGGCTGATGCCGGCCGCGGTGAGCCACAACGCGGGCGCGGGATCGAAGTGCGAGCCCGCCATCACGAGGTACCAGATCAGGTAGCACCACAGGACCTGGCGGCCCGCGGGCAGTGTGGCGAGGTAAAGGGCCGGTCCGCGCATGGGGCGCAAGATATCATCCCCTCCCATGCCCGCCGCACCCGCCACCGCCCTCGCGAAGACCGAACTGCTCGAACGCCTGGGCGGGGGGCGCGCGAACGGCGTGACGGTGGTCACGCCCAACCTGAGGCTCGCGCACGAATTGCTGCGCGAGTTCGACGCGCACCAGCTTGCACGCGGCCTGGTGCTTTGGGACGCGCCCGACATCGTCCCGCTTTCCGCGTTCGTTGCGCGCGCCTACGAGGACGCGCTGTATTCGGAACAGGCCGGCACGCTGCCGGTGCCGCTGTCGCCCGCGCAGGAGCAGGCGCTGTGGGAGGACATCATCGCGCGCTCGGAGGAAGGGCGGAGCGAGGCGGGGCGGTTGCTGGCCGTGCCCCAGGCTGCGTCGGCCGCGCGCGACGCATGGAAGACCGCGCACGAATGGCGCCTGATGGACGGGCTCGGCCAGGCGCGCCTCAACGAGGACGCCGAGGCCTTCTCCGGCTGGGCCGCGCGCTATGCGCGGATCACCCAGCGCGACGGCCATACCGAATCCGCACGGCTGGCCGACCACGTCGCCGGGTTCATTGCCGACCCGCGCGTGGACAAGCCCGCGTTGCTGGTCCGCTACGGCTTCGACATCGTCACGCCGCAGCAACAGGCATTGTTCGACGCGCTCGCCGCCCACGGAAGCGAGCCGGCGGTGTGCTTCCCGGAGCCGAGGCGCTCGCGGCCGATGCGCGTGCCCTGCGTCGATGCGCGTGACGAGATCCTCAACGCGGCACGCTGGGCGCGGCAGCGGCTCGAGGCCCGTGCCGGTGCGCGCATCGGCGTCGTCGTGCCCGACCTCGCCGCGCGGCGCAGCGCCGTGCGGCGGATCTTCACGCAGGTGCTCGGGCCCGCGCCGGTGCAGCCCTTCAACATTTCGCTCGGCGAGCCGCTGTCCGCGCGCCCGCTGGTCGACTGCGCATTCATGCTGCTGGAACTCGCGGGACGGGAGATCGCGTTCGAGCGGGCGAGCCAGCTGCTGCGCTCGCCGTTCATCGCCGCCGGCGAGTCGGAACTCGCCGTCCGCGCGCGGCTCGATGCGGCCCTGCGCCGGCGGGCCGAGCCGGAGGTCGGCATCGACCGGTTGATCGCGCTGGCCGCCGCGCAGGCGCCGCAGCTGCGCGCGCCCGTCCTCGCGCGGGTCCTCGACCGGCTGGCGGAGTTCCGCAAGGCGCGCCTCTTCGGCGCGCAGTCCCCGTCCGAGTGGGGGCGCGCATTCTCCGAGGCGCTTTCGCTGGCGGGCTTTCCCGGCGAACGCGGGCTCGATTCGGTCGAATACCAGGCGCTGAAGAAGTGGCACGAGGTCCTTGCCGCCTTCGCGCAGCTGGAGCGCATCGTGCCGAGGCTGGGGTACGCCGAGGCGGTGGCGCGGCTGCGGCGCATTGCGGCCGACACCGCCTTCCAGCCGGAGTCGCAGGACGTCCCGATACAGGTGCTCGGCGTGCTCGAATCGGCCGGCTGCGAGTTCGACCACCTGTGGGTCATGGGGCTCTCGGTCGAGGCCTGGCCGCTGGCCGCGCGCCCCAATCCCTTCCTGCCGGTCGCGTTGCAGCGGGCGGCGGGGATTCCCGAGTCTTCCGCCGACGCTTCGCTGGAACTCGACCGCCGCATCACGCAGGGATGGCTCGCCGCGGCGGACGAGGTCGTGCTCTCCCACCCTTCGCGCGAAGCCGACCGCGAGCTCGCGCCGAGCCCGCTCGTCACCATGATCGAACCCGGCGTACCCGGAGCGCCCGGCTACCCGTCGCACAGGGACGCGATCTTCGCCGCCCGTGAAGTCGGGACCTTCGTCGATGCGACCGCGCCGCGTTTCGAGTCGGGCGAGGCGCGCGGCGGCAGCGCGCTGATCCGCGACCAGGCGGCCTGCCCGTTCCGCGCCTTTGCGAGCCACCGGCTCGGCGCCGTGGCGCTGGAGACGCCGCATGCCGGGCTGGATGCGCTCGAACGCGGGTCGCTCGTCCATCGCGTGCTGGCGAAGGCCTGGGAGAAGCTCGAAACCAAGCACGCGCTAGATTCGATCGCCGGGGCGGACCTGCAGTCCCTGCTCGATGAGGCCGCCGGCGAAGCCGTGGTTCGCCAGAGGCGCGAGCGTCCCGGCACGCTGGCCGGGCGGTTTGCGGAAATCGAGAAGCGCCGCCTTGCGCGCCTCGCGCGCGATTGGCTGCACTTCGAGAAGGGGCGCGGCGACTTCAGCGTGTTCGCCGTCGAGCAGGCGCGGCCGATCGAAATCGGGGAACTGAAGCTGCGCGGGCGCCTCGACCGCGTCGACGAGACCGCGGACGGGCAGCGCATCGTGATCGATTACAAGACCGGCAGGACTTCGCCGGGCGCCTGGGTGGGCGAGCGCCCGGACGAACCCCAGCTGCCCCTGTACCTGGTCGCGTCGGAGCCCGGCGCACGCGCGATCGCTTTTGCCCAGGTGAGGGCGGGCGAAATGAAGTTCGTCGCGCTGGGGGCGGAAAAAGACGTGCTGCCCGGCACCCGCACGCTGCCGAACGGCCACCTGAAGAAGGCCGCGCAGACCTGGGACGGGCAGGTCGAGGCCTGGCGCACGGAGCTCCAGCGGCTGGCGCGGGCCTTCGCCGCCGGCGAGGCGCCGGTGGACCCGAAGCCGCGCGCCTGCGACTACTGCGACCTCGCGTCCCTGTGCCGCATCCACGAGCGTGCCGACGGCCCGGACGCGGACGACGACGGGGAGGACGAAGCGTGACGGCCGCGCCGTACCCGCCGCCGCCTGACGCCGCAGAGCGCCAACGGGCCCTCGACCCGGGCCGCTCGTTCATCGTGCAGGCGCCGGCCGGCTCGGGCAAGACCGAGCTGCTGATCCGGCGCTACCTCGCGCTGCTCCCGACCGTGGAGGACGCCGAGGAGATCGTCGCGATCACGTTCACGCGCAAGGCCGCGGCCGAGATGCGCGAACGCGTGCTCGATAAGCTCGGGGCCGCCGGCAGCCCGCTCGCGCAGAACCCGGCCCGGCTGCGCATCCAGACCATCGACTCGCTGTGCGCCTCGCTCACGCGGCAGATGCCGATCCTGTCGCGGTTCGGCGCGCAGCCCGAGAGCATCGACGACGCGTGCGAGCTCTACGACGAAGCCGCGCTCGCGACGATCGCGCTCGTCGAGTCGGACGGCCCCGCAGCGGCGCACATCGAGAGGTTGCTGGACCACCTCGACAACGACGTCGGCCGCGTGCAGGCGTTGCTCGCGGACATGCTCGCGCGCCGCGACCACTGGGTGCGCCACCTTGGGCGCATGGACCGCGCGGACCTCGAGGCGGCGCTGGTCGCCGAGCGGGAACGCATCGTGGCGCAGGCGGCATCGCTCTACCCGGGCAAGGCGCCCGGCGGCGTGGAGGCGTGGCAGGCGCTGGCGGAAGACCTGCTCACCAAGGCAGGGACCTGGCGCAAGCGCTCCAAGGAGGCGAAGGCCTACGAGGAGGAGGGCGAGGCGAGGGAGCCGTTGCGCACGATGCTCGACACGCTGCGCACACTCCCGCCCGCGCACTACACCGACGCGCAGGCCGAGGTGCTCGAGGCGATCGGCGACCTGCTGCCGCTGGCAATCGCGCAGTTGAAGCTCGTGTTCCAGGCGCGCGGGCAGGTGGACTTCACCGAGGTCTCGCAGCGTGCGGTGCTCGCGCTGGGGGACGAGGGCGAGCCAACCGACCTCGCGCTGGCGCTCGACTACCGCATCCGCCACCTGCTGATCGACGAGTTCCAGGACACGTCCATTTCGCAGAACGAGCTGGTCGCGCGCCTGACCGAGGGCTGGGAACAGGGCGACGGGCGCACGCTCTTCGCCGTGGGCGACCCGATGCAGTCGATCTACCGCTTCCGCGAAGCCGAGGTGGGGCTGTTCCTCGACGCGCGGCGGGAGGGCATCGGCACGGTCGAGCTGCATCCGGTCGAGCTGCGCGCCAACTTCCGCTCGCAGGCGGGCATCGTCGGCTGGGTGAACGCGACGTTCTCGCGCATCATGCCGCGCAGGGAGGACCCCGCCGCGGGGGCGGTGACTTATCGCGACTCCGCGCCGGTGCATCCGGCGCTGGGGGGCGAGGCCGTGACGGTCCACCCGTTCTTCGACAAGGACGCCGCAGGCGAGGCGGCACGGGTCGTCGAGCTGGTGCGCGCGGCGCACGCCTCGGACGCGAAGGCGACCGTCGCGATCCTTGTGCGCACGAGGTCGCACCTCGCGCAGATCGTGCCGCAGCTGAAGGCCGCGGGCCTCGCGTTCCGCGCGATCGACATCGACCCGCTCGAACTGCGCCCGGTGGTGCAGGACCTGCTCGCGCTGACGCGCGCGCTGTCGCACGCAGCCGATCGGCTCGCCTGGCTTTCGGTGTTGCGCGCGCCCTGGTGCGGGCTGACGCTGGCCGACCTCGCCGCCCTCGCGGAGGGCGCCGACGACTGTATCCCGGACCTGCTGCAGGACGCGGCGCGGCTTGCGACGCTCACGGCCGACGGCCGCGCGCGGCTCGAACGCGTCGGCCCGGTGCTGCTCGCCGGACTGTCGGGCCGGCTGCGCGCGGGGCTGCGCGACACGGTTGAGGCCGCCTGGATGGTGCTCGGCGGTCCCGCCTGCGTGGAGGACGCGACCGGCCTCGAGGACGCAGGCATCTTCCTCGACCACCTCGAAGCGCACGAAGCGGCCGGCGTCGTCGACGCTGCGTTCGAGGCCGGCCTCGGCAAGCTCTACGCCCAGCCCGACCTGCGCGCCGACGACCGGCTGCAGGTCATGACGATGCACAAGGCCAAGGGCCTCGAGTTCGACCACGTGATCCTGCCCGGCCTCGGGCGCCGGCCGCGCAACGACGACCGCAAGCTGTTCCTGTGGATCGAGACCGCGCGCCGCCGCAAGGCTGGGTTGCTGCTGGCGCCGATCCAGGAGACCGGCGCCGAAGGCGACAGGATCTATGAATGGCTGCAGCGCCTCGAGGCGGCCAAGGCGAGCCTCGAAACGGCGCGGCTCGTCTACGTCGCAGCGACGCGGGCAAGGACGCGCCTGCACCTGTTGGGCGACGTGACGACCAAGCACGGCGTGGTCCGCAAGCCGCAGCCGACGACGCTGCTCGGCAAGCTGTGGCCCGTCGTGGCGCCGGCTTTCGAGGCGGCTGCGGCGGCACATGCGCCGGCCGTCGCGGATTCGGAGGCCGGTGGGCCACGGGCCCTGTCACTCACGCGCCTCGTGTCGGGCTGGCGCCTGCCGGGGCCTCCGCCTGCGGTGAAATGGGGCGCCCCCGCGGACGAGGCCCGCGTCCAGGACGCCATCGAATTCTCGTGGGCGGGCGAAACCGCGCGCCACGTCGGGTCCGTCGTGCACCGCTGGCTGCAGCGGATCGCCGGGGACGGGCTGTGCGGTTGGGACGCAGCGCGCATCGCCTCGATGGGCGCGCGATTCTCGAACGAACTCGCGGCGCTGGGCGTGGCGCCGCGCGAGATCGATGTGGCGCGCGACAAGGTC
Organism: Burkholderiales bacterium; assembly: GCA_965279075.1. Lineage (GTDB taxonomy): Bacteria > Pseudomonadota > Gammaproteobacteria > Burkholderiales > SG8-39 > SZAS-79. The sequence continues at coordinate 1,205,913 of CBDIHI010000012.1, forward strand.
GCGGCGGCGCTCTCGGCCGCGCTCGACGACGAGCGCGGCCGCTGGCTGCTCGGTCCGAGGGAGGCCGCCGCGAGCGAGCTGCGGCTGAGGGCGTTCCTCGACGGGCGCCTGCGCACGCTGGTGATCGACCGCACCTTCGTCGACGCGGGGCAGCGCTGGGTCGTCGACTACAAGACCAGCGGCCACGAGGGTGCGGGCCTCGAGGCCTTCCTCGAACGCGAGCGCGAGCGCTATTCGCCCCAGCTCGCGCGCTACGCCGAGGCGCTGGGCGGCGCGCGCCGGGGATTGTATTTCCCGATGCTGCGCGGCTGGCGCGAATGGGAGCGGTGAAGCCTCAGCCTGCGAGCAGCTCGGGCAGCAGGTGGCCCGCCCAGAGGGAACGCTCGTACTCCGGCCTGAAAAAACCGAAGTGGCCAATGCGCCGCGCGCCGATGTCCTGCGGCGCGATGCGTTTCATCGTGCGCGGTGCATTTGCGTAGAACCCGTGGATCGAGGCGGTATTGCGCTCGGACATGAACTCGTCGTCGGTGAAGGAGAGCGAAACGATGGGCGTGCGCACCGCGGCGAATCGCGAGCGCGCCTCCTCGCCTTCGGCGCCCACCGCGTACTCCGGGTCGAGGCACCAGCGGCGCCATTGCGCCATGACCCCGTGCGGCAGGTCGCCGACCATGCGCAGCGTCCGGCCCGGGAAGTAGCCGCAGGCGCGCAGTGCGAGCGGCGCGACCAGGTACCACAGGAACCAGGCGCGGCGCCTCAGCGGCGCGGCGTTCTCGCGCCAGTAGCCGCTGCCGGTCGCGATGGTGACCACCTTGGAAACGCGCTCGCGGTTGGGCACGAAGGGCAGGATCTGCCCGCCGAGGCTGTGGCCGATCCAGTGAAGCGGCCCGGCGCCTGCACGTGCGGCAAGCGCCTCGACCATTGCGCCGCAGTCGTGGCGCGCCCAGTCGAGGATGTCGGCGCGAAACCCGCGCAGGCCGCACGAACGCGACAGCCCCATGCCGCGGTAGTCGAACGTCGCCGCGACGTAGCCCTGCTTCGCAAGCCATTCGGCGAACGGCGCGTAATACTGCTGCGCCACGCCCATGGCCGGCACGACCATGACCGCGCCGCGCGGGGAGCCTTGCGGCGTGTGGAAGCGCGCGGCGAGACGGTGCCCGTCTGCGGTCTCGACGATGTCCGGGGCGGTGGCGCCCATCACGCCGGGCGGCAGGCGGCGTCCAGCAACAGCGTGGCGACTTCGCGCGCGCGCACCGCGGCCGAAGCATCGCGCCGGACGAGCCAGGTCGCGAACGTGCCGTCCACCAGCAGGCCGATCTGCTCCGACAGCGCAACCGGGTCGCGCGCGCCCATCTCGCGCGCGAGGCCTTCGATCCAGGTGCGGGTGTTTTCCTTGGCCGCGGTGGCGACCGCGCGCACCGACTCCGAATCGCCGAGCTCGACCGCCGCGTTGACGAACGCGCAGCCGCGGAACTTCGAGTTGCCGAACGCCGCACCCAGTTCGTCGAACACCGCGAGGATCTGATCGCGCGGCCCGCCCCCCTTGCGTTCGACCGCGGCTCGCAGCGTGCCGCGGTCCCGGTAGCGCAGGTAGGCCACCACGAGGTCGTCCTTGGATGCGAAATGGTAGTAGACGGTGCGCTTGGTGAGCTCTGCGGCGCTGGCGATGTCGTCCATGCTGACCGGGCGGATGCCCTCGGCATAGAACAGGCGGCTGGCGGCCTGCAGGATGCGCGTGCGGGTATCGGGGACGGCGGCAGTAACCATGCCCTGATATATACCAATCGGTATAGGGCACTGTCAAGGTTTGATATGTTGAATACATTAGGGAAAGTGGAATTCTCCCCGTCAGGACGGTATAGTTTCATCCATGAAACGTTCCGACCTCTCCCGCGCCCAGAGTTGGGCCATCCTCGGCGGTGCCGCCGTCATGCTCAGCCTCGCCATGGGCATGCGCCAGAGCTGGGGCCTCTTCCAGCCGCACATGATCCGCGACATCGGCATCACGGCCGCCGACTTCTCGCTTGCGATCGCGATCCAGAACATCGTCTGGGGCATCACGCAGCCCTTCGTCGGCATGTTCGCCGACCGGCACGGCATCCGCCCGGTGGTGATCGCGGGCGTGACGATCTACGCGCTCGGCATCGTCATGAGCATCATGGCGCACTCGGTGCTCGTCTTCACGCTGGGCGCCGGGTTCGCGATCGGCCTCGCGCTGTCCTGCACCGCGTCCAACATCGCGATGAACGTGACTGCGCGCACCGCCTCGCCCGCGGGCCGCATGGTCGCGATGGGCACGGTCTCGGCGATCGGTTCGCTCGGCCTGACCATCGCCTCGCCGCTCGCGCAGACGCTGATCACCACCAGCGGCTGGCAGGTGGCGATGGTGGGGTTCCTGGGGCTGGTCGCGGTGATGGTGCCCGCCGCGTTTTTCGCGGGCGGTGCCGACAAGATCGAGGTCGAGGCCACCGCCGGCGTGCAGCAGTCGGTGGGCGACGCCGTGAAGGAGGCGATGGGCCACTCCGGTTATGTCGTGCTGGCGATCGCGTTCTTCGTCTGCGGGCTGCAGCTCGTCTTCATCACCACGCACCTGCCGACCTACCTCGCGATCTGCGGCATGGACCCATCCGTGGGCGCCAACGCGCTGGCATTGGTGGGCCTGTTCAACGTGATCGGGTCGTACCTCTTCGGCTGGCTCGGCGGGAGGCATTCCAAGCGCATGCTGCTCGGCGGCATCTACGTGCTGCGGTCGCTCTGCATCACGGCGTACTTCGTCACGCCGCCGACGCCCGCGTCGACGCTGGTCTTCGCCGCGGCGATGGGCACGCTGTGGCTGGGCGTGGTGCCGCTGGTGAGCGGCCTCGTGGTGCACCTGTTCGGGCTGCGCTACATGGCGACGCTGTCGGGCATCGCGTTCTTCAGCCACCAGGTGGGGTCGTTCGTCGGCGCCTGGGGCGGTGGCCTGATCTACGGCTCGCTCGGCAGCTACGACCGAGCCTGGCAGGGCGCCGTGGCGATCGGCATCCTGGCGGGGCTGTTCCAGATGACGATGAACATCCGCCCCTCGGCGCGGATCGCGGCCGAACGCGGGGCGGTCCCGGCCTAGGGGCTGGATTCCCCGCTACGTTTGGTCGGGCAGCGACTTCGCGATGGTGATGCGGGTCTTCTCGACCTCGATGTAGCCGCCCGTCGTCAGGTCCTTGAACACGCGGCTGATCATCTCGCGCGAGGCGCCGACGCGGTTGGCGATGTCCTGCTTGGTCAGCTTGCCCTCGATCACCATCTTGCCGTCCTGCGTGGTCGCGAGCTCGAGCAGCAGCCGGGCGACGCGGCCGTAGACGTCCAGCGACGCGAGGCTCCTCACGTTGTTCAGCATGCCGCGCGTGCGGTGGATCAGCGTCTTGATCAGGCGCAGCGCGAAATCCGGGTGCTTCACGAGGAAGTCGAGGAACACGCGGTGCGGGACGATGAAGAACTCCGCGGGCTCGAGGGTCATGACCGAGGCCGAGCGTGGCCCGGCGTCCAGCACCATCTCGCCGAAGTACTCCCCCGGCCCGAGGATGTTGAGGTCGATTTCCTTGCCGTTCTTGCCGTACAGGAAGACCTTCACGCGGCCCGAATGGATCACGTAGACCGAGTCGGTCTGGTCGCCCTCGTTGATGATGATCTTGTTGCGCGGGAACGACTGCAGCTTGGCGTGCTGCGAAAGTGACTGGAGTTCGTCTTCCTGCAGGCCAATGAAGCTCGGGGCCTTGCCGGCACGTCCGGGGACGCTGTGCATGCGGTGGATCCTTGGATGATGTGCGTACCTGTACGAGTCCGCCACTTTACCGCAAGCGCGGCAGGCGCCGTGCCGTGCCTCAGGCCACCTGGCGGTCGCGCATCGCGGCCTCGAGTTCGCTCACGTCGGTGAGTACGCGGGTCGCGTAGCTGTACATGATCTCGCCCTTGGGGGTGGGCCGGATGCTTCGGTGCAGGCGCACGAACAGCGGGGCGCCGATCTCGTCCTCGAGCTTGCGGATGCGGGCGGAGACGTTCGACTGGACCGTGTTGAGTTCGATGGCCGCGCGGGCGAAGCCCTTGCGTTCGTAGACCGACACGAAACAGCGCAGATCCTTCAGGTCCAGCATGGCCGACCCCTCCCTGGCATCCAACCGGCAGGCAGGTATCTTATCCCAAGGTACGAGCGGCGTGGCCCCCGCCTGCGAACCTGTGTTGATTGGGGGATCAGCGGGTTGCGGCCGAGGGGCGTTCGTCGCGCCGCTTCTCCGCGCGACGCGCGCGGACTTCCGCGTCCACCTGCTGCAGGCTCACTCGCTGCCAGTGCCAGCCCTCGGGCGGATCCTGCGGGCTGAACGAGAATCGCGGCGCGTCCGGGGAGGCGGGCGGGAGGTAGGACAGCGGGTTCGCGGCGCGCGACTGGCCGGCCGGCGGGAAGGGCCGGGACGTACGGGCCGCATTGGTCGTTCCGTAGACGACCATGGGCCGGGCGACGACTGCGACGCTCGCCGGGCGCGGCTGCGGCCGGGAGGCATGGGTGTGCCGGGGCACGGCCGCGAACGACGCCGGGGCGCCGGCCGCCGCAAGCGACGCCACGGTCGCCAGCAGGCAGGCTATCCTTGCCATGTTTCCTCCTGTCCCCGGTGTTTTCCGGAAAGCGCATCGAATGGCATTCGCCCGAACTCTACGCCTCGCCGCTGTCGCTTCGCTGACTGCGGTCGCGCTCCCGATCACCGCCGTGTCGCAGGGGTATCCCGCGAAGCCCGGCAGGATGATCGTGCCGTTGTCGCCGGGGGGCGGGCAGGACATCGTTGCGCGCGCGGTGGGCGAGCGGCTCTCGGCGCGGATCGGCCAGCCCATCGTGGTCGAGAACAAGCCCGGCGCAACCGCCAACATCGTGCCGGAGTAGCGCCGTGGCCGCATACCAACTGTATTACTGGCCGGCGATCCAGGGCCGCGGCGAGTTCATCCGCCTCGCGCTGGAGGCCGGTGGTGCGAAGTACGTCGACGTCGCCCGCTCGGCCGGCGGCATGCAGGAGATGTTCGGGTTGATGGAAGGCAAGGGCGCGCGCGTTCCCTTCGCGCCGCCCTTCCTCAAGAGCGGGCGCCTCGTGTTTGCGCAGACCGCGAACATCCTGCAGACCCTCGCGCCGCGGCTGGGGCTCGTGCCGGAGGACGAGGCTTCGCGGCTGTGGGCGCACCAGCTGCAGCTGACCGTCGCCGATTTCGTGCTCGAGGCGCACGACACGCACCACCCCGTCGGGGTCGGTCTGTACTACGAGGACCAGATGCCCGAGTCGCGGCGCCGCTCGAAGGACTTCCGCGCTTCGCGCATGCCGAAGTACCTCGGGTACTTCGAGCAGGTGCTGGCGGGCAACCGCGGATTCGCGGTCGGGAGAGCGCTTTCGTACGTCGACTTGTCGCTGTTCCAGGTCGTGGCCGGGCTGCGCTATGCGTTTCCGCGCGCGATCCGCTCGCTCGAACCTTCCCTGCCCCGGCTCGTCGCTTTGCATGACCGCGTCGCCTGCGTGCCGCGCGTCGCCGCCTACCTTGCCTCTCCCCGCCGGATCCCGTTCAACGAGCAGGGCATCTTCCGGCGCTACCCCGAGCTGGACGGCCCGGTGCGCGCCGCGTGAAAGCGAAGCCTTCCACGCACAAGCGCCGGCCCAAGTGGCCGAAGAAGGTCGCCAACGCCATGTGCTCTCCATGGTTCTTCGGGGGGAGCTTCGTAGTTGGCGCGCTGCTCGGCGTGGGGCCCCTGGACGCCATCGGCTCGCGGTCCATGGAGCACGGCCAGCGTCCCGATCCGCGCATGGTCGTCATCGCCACCGTGCCGGATCCTTCCACGCCCGGCTCGCGGCGCGTCGAGCCCGTCTTCTATTCGGCGCTTGCGGACTTTCGTGCTGCCAATCCCGGCGCCAGCCTCTTGCCGCCGGATTCCTCAGGCAAGGTCGAACGGGCGCACCGCGGTGTCGTCGCGGAATATTCGGTCGAGCCTGCCGATGGCGAGGCCGTGACCGTGGAAACGAAATTCCGGCAGGACTTCGTCAGCGTGCGGGCGCGCTATGTGGCGACTGCGACGGAGGTCCGGCCGCTTACCACCAAGGCCGGGGCCGTGTACCAGCCTTTACTGATCGGGTTGGGGATCGCGGCGCTGCTGGGGGTGATTGGGCGGGCGTGGAAGTATTTGGTGCAGCAGGAGGAGGCGAGGGGGCGGTTGTAGGGGGGTAAGGGGATACGAACATCTCCATTGCAGATAGCTATAGAAGCTCTTTCGCCATGTTTTTTAGAATAGAATGAATGAGTCATAGGGAATCACGATACAAATGTCGATTGCGAGACTGCCGATTGCGAACTTACGCACATGCGAGCGAGGGCGATTTTTCATGGAATAGAATCATTTTTTCTCTTGATTCTGGTTATACGACACGCGTTTGTCATGGTTTGTCATATTTGGATACTCTACACCCCTTGAACTATGATCAAGGAGTGTAATGCGATAGCCCGATTGGTCGATGCGCAGGTCGCCTCAGCCGCTTGGCGTTCTTCGCGAGACAAGTTTGCGATCAGGGTGACCACTAATTTTGCCCCGCGGGCTGGCAAAACGGTGTCGAGGAAAACACGGCGCGGCGCGTTTCCGCCCGAGCGCTCTTGCGACCGGACGTCCAAATGAGTGCACTTTCGTCTATTTGCGCAACGTTCTCCATCCTGGTGGGCATGGCCGTGCTCTCGGGCTGGGCGTTCGAGGTTCAGTTCCTGAAGACCGTGATCCCCGGATTCGTCGCCATGAAGGCGAACACGGCGCTCGGGTTCATTCTTTCCGGGGCATCCCTGATGCTTCTTGCTCCACAGCTGGCGCCCCCGGGGCGCAGGTGGCTGGCCCGGTTGCTGGCGCTCGCCGTGTGCCTGATTGGGCTGCTGACCTTGGGCCAAGAGTTGTTCGGCTGGAACCTGGGCATCGATGAGCTTTTGTTCAATGACGCCGATGCTCTGGTCTTCACGTCGGCACCCGGCCGCATGGCCGTTGCGTCCACGATCGCATTCTTCCTGTTCGGGCTGGGGTTGCTTTCAATCAACTGGACGCCACGGCGCGGGCCTGCGCCCACCGAAATCCTGGCCCTGCTGGTCATCGCCATGAGTTTGGTCGCGGCCATTGCCTACGTCTTTGCGCGCGAACTCAGCATCCCTTTTCTCAGCAGCACTCGCATGGCGGTGCACACGTTCATCACCTTTTTTGTGCTGAGCGTCGGCCTTCTTGTGGCCCGGCCGCAGCGCGGCCTGGTGGGCGCACTCCGGGCCCGCATCAAGAGTCCGCTTGAGGGGGCGATCTACGGCAGCCTGTTGCTCAGTCTGCTTGCGCTGTTGGTCACGGGCGCGGCTGGATTGCTCGCCGCACAGGATTCGATTGAACGCTCCAAGTTGACCGACCACACCCAAGAAGTACGCAGGCAGCTTGTGCAGTTGCTGTCGGCGCATCAGGGCGTCCAATCGGCGAGCAGGGGCTATGCCATGACCGGCGATCCGGAATTTCTCCGCATTGGTGTCAACTGGCAGAGGAACGCGGATCTCGCCTACATGGAACTTCGAATCCTGATTCAGGACAATCCAGCGCAATCTGCCCGACTGGGCCCCCTTGACGACCTGCGCCAGCAAATCTTCCATCAGGCAGAGTGGGTTATTGAATCAACACGCAGTGGTAACACCTTGGTGGCGGCGCAATCGATCAGCGAAAGCAGAAAGACATTGTTGGATTTTCGCGATGTCATTGCGCAACTGGACGCCGAAGAGGTGCGGTTGCTGGGCGTGCGCGCAGCGAATGAACAGGACAGCTATGTGCGTCTCAAGCTGACGGTGGGTGCGGGCACTTTGCTCGCGCTTCTGGTGCTCGTTTTCGCGGCCATCGTCGTCCGCCGCCAAATTGACCAGCGCCAGCGTGCCGAATTAGCACTGCTCAAATCCGAGGCTTACAACCGCAGCGTTGTCGACAGCAGCCCGGATTGTCTGAAGGTGCTGAGTCTAGATGCGCGGCTCGCGTTCATGGCGCCGCAGGGCTGCCGCATCATGGAGATTGACGATTTCCGCGCTTTTGAAAATGCCGACTGGCTGTCGTTCTGGAAAGGCGCTGATCACGAAGCCGCGCAAACGGCGGTGAGTACCGCCCTCGCGGGCGAAATTGGCAGATTCCAGGGCTTCTGCCCCACCGCAAAGGGGAGCCCACGCTGGTGGGACGTGCTGGTGACCCCGATTCTCGGCGCAACGGGCGACCCCGAGAAGCTCCTGGCCGTATCCCGGGATATCACCGAACAAAAGCGCATGGAGGACGAAATCCGGGAGATCAATGAGAACCTAGATCGCATCGTGCGTGAGCGAACCGCCGCCTTGCATGAGAGCGAGGCGCGGCTGCACTTTTCCTTGAAAATGGCGCGCACGGGGGGCTGGGATCTCGATCTGGTGGATCACAGCGCTCATCGCACACTGGAGCACGACCAGATCTTCGGCTATGCCGCACTGCTGCCACAGTGGACTTACGAGATGTTCCTGGAGCACGTGGTGCCCGAGGATCGCGGCAATGTGGACCGCGATTTCCGCGGCGCGATCACCGCGCAAACGAATTGGGATTTTGAATGCCGCATCCGCCGTGCCGATGGCGAGTTGCGCTGGATCCGCGGGGCTGGGGAACATCAGCGCGATGACGCGGGACGGGCGCGGCGCATGGCCGGCATCGTCCAGGACATCACGAAGCGCAAGCAAGCGGAGCAGAGAGTCGTGGAGGCGAGGGCCTTCCTGCGACAAGTGATCGATCTCGACCGCAATTTCATCTTCGTCAAGGACCGCGAAGGGCGCTTCACGCTGGTGAACCAGGCGGTCGCCGAAGCCTACGGTACCAGCGTGGAGGACCTGATCGGCAAGTCCGACCACGACTTCAATCCGAACCGCGAGGAAGTCGAACATTTCCGCAAAGACGATCTTGAAGTGATGGACAGCCTCAAGGAGAAGTTCGTTGCCGAGGAGAGGATCACTGACGCTTCGGGCAGGCAGCGCTGGTTGCAGACGGTAAAGCGTCCGGTCGTCGGCGCTCATGGAAGGGCCGAAATGATTCTCGGCGTGTCGAGCGACATCACCGAGCGCAAGCAAGCGGAGACGAAGATCCGGAGGCAACTCGAGCACTTGAACCTGCTGGATCACATCACGCGCGCGACCGGAGAGCGGCAGGATTTGCAAAGCATCTTCCAAGTCGTGGTAAGGAGTCTAGAGGACAGCCTGCCGGTCGATTTTGGCTGTGTGTTGCTGCACGACCCGGCGGCCAATGCCCTCAAGGTGAGCTCGGTCGGCGTAGGGAGCGCGGCGCTGGCGCGCGAACTGACGATGGATACGGGAAGCGCGATCGGCGTGGACGCGAACGGTCTGGGGCGCTGCATGCAGGGCGAGTTGGTGTACGAGCCCGACATCGGGCAGGTGGCGTTCCCGTTTCCACGCCGTCTGGCGGGCGCGGGGCTGCGCTCGCTGGTGCTGGCACCGCTGCGATCGGAGAGCCGGGTATTCGGTGTACTAGTGGTGGCACGAAGGCAAGCGAATGCGTTCGAAAGCGTGCAGTGCGAATTCCTGCGCCAGTTGAGCGAGCACGTGGCGCTGGCGGCGCAGCAGGCGCAGCTCTACGGCTCGCTGCAGCAGGCCTACGACGAGCTGCGCCAGACCCAGGAAGCGGCGATGCAGCAGGAGCGGCTGCGCGCGCTGGGGCAGATGGCGAGCGGGGTGGCGCACGACATCAACAACGCCTTGTCGCCGGTGTCGCTGTACACCGAATCGCTGCTGGAGACGGAGAAGGCGCTGAGCGAGCGCGGGCGGGGCCAGCTCGAAACCATACAGCGCGCGGTGGATGACGTGGCGAAGACGCTGGCGCGCATGCGCGAGTTCTACCGGGAGCGCGAGCAGCAGGCCGAGCTTGCGCCGGTGGAGACGAACCAGGTCGTGCAGCAGGTGCTCGACCTGACGAAAGTGCGCTGGAGCGGCATGGCGCAGCAGCACGGCGTGACGATTCGCGCGCAGACCGAACTGGCCGCGAACCTGCCCAGGATCATGGGAGTGGAGAGTGAGCTGCGCGAGGCGCTGACCAATCTCGTCTTTAACGCAGTGGACGCGATGCCCGAGGGTGGCACGTTGACGCTGCGCACGCGGCTCGCCGATGATGCGCGAGTGGTCATCGAGGTTGCCGATGAGGGCACAGGCATGGACGAAGAGACGCGCCGCAGGTGCCTGGAGCCCTTTTTCACCACCAAGGGCGAGCGCGGCACCGGGTTGGGACTGGCGATGGTGTTCGGCATGTTGCGGCGGCACGGTGCGCAGATCGAGATCGACAGCGCGCCCGACGCGGGCACCAAGATGCGGATGATGTTCGCGGCATCGGTCACGGCCGCGCCACTGGCCGGCGCAATCGCGGAAGCGCCGGCCGTGCGGAAACATCTGCGGCTGCTGATCGTCGATGACGATCCGATCGTACTCCGCGCCCTGCGCCATGCGCTGGAGATCGACGCGCATCGCGTCAGCGCGGCGGACGGCGGGCAGACCGGCATCGACGCCTTTCGCGAAGCGCTGGCGCGCGGAGAAGCGTTCGACGCGGTGTTCACGGATCTGGGCATGCCGAACGTGGACGGGCGCAAGGTGGCCGCGGCGGTGAAGGAGGCCTCGCCGTCGACGCCCGTGATACTGCTCACGGGCTGGGGCGAACGCATCGTCGCCGAGGGTGACATTCCCGCGCACGTCGATCAGGTGCTCGCCAAACCGGCCAAGCTGCGCGAGGTGCGCACGGCGCTGACTAATGTCATCTTCAACGCAGTGGAGGCAATGCCCGGGGAGTCGTCGAAATTGGCGACTTCTGAGTAGTCTCAACGTTCTGAAGGAACAACGGTCATGTGGTTGCTGGTATTTCGGCTCGGCGAGCAACGCTATGCGCTCCCGCTCGCGGCGGTCGAGCGCATCGTGCGTGCCGTCGAAGTGACGCCACTACCGGGCGCTCCGGCCATCGTGCATGGCGCGATCGACGTGCAGGGCCGCGTGCAGCCAGTGCTCGATATGCGGCAGCGCTTCGGCCTGCCGCCACGGGATATCGCCCCAGGCGATCAGTTCGTCCTGGCGCGCAGCGCGGGCCGCGCGGTGGTCCTGGTGATCGACGAGGCACAGGGCGTCATCGAGCACCCTGCAGGGAACATCGTCGGTACGGCCCAGATCGTACCCGGCGTCGCGCACATCCAGGGCGTGGTCAAGCTTGAGGACGGTTTGGTGTTGATTCACGACCTGGAGAAGTTCTTTTCGCTGGACGAAGCGACCGCTCTGGACGAAGCGATGGCTCTTGAGGCGGCTCATGACACTTAGCACCGTACCGGATGCCTACTGGTCGCGCTTGAGCCCGTTCATCGCCGGCGCGATGGGGCTGCAATTCCCACGCGAGCGCTGGCCTGATCTGCGGCGCGGCCTGGTCGGCGCCGCGCAGGAATTCGGGTTCGACGATGCCTCGGCATGCGCCGACTGGCTGTTGTCTTCGCCCTTGAGCAAGGCGCAGTTGCAGGTGCTCGCAAGCCATCTCACGATTAGCGAGACCTACTTTTTCCGCGACAAACCGACACTGGCCGCGTTGGCCGAGCGCATTCTGCCCGAACTGATCCGCAGCCGGCGCGGCGGCGAGCAGCGGCTGCGCATCTGGAGCGCGGCCTGCTGCTCGGGAGAGGAGCCCTACACGCTCGCAATCCTGCTGCATCAGCTCCTTCCCGATCTGACCGACTGGAACGTGAGCATTCAGGGCACCGATATCAACCCGCGCGTCCTGCACAAGGCCACCGCGGGCATCTATGGCGAGTGGTCATTCCGCGATGCGCCGGCGGATCTCAAGGAGCGCTATTTCACCCGCGCCGCGGACGGCCGCTACGCCGTCATTCCGGAGATCAAGGCTTTGGTGCGCTTTTCGCACCTGAACCTCGTGGAGGACGTTTATCCGTCGCCGGTGACCGATACCAACGCCATGGACCTCATCCTTTGTCGCAATGTGCTGATGTACTTCACCCCGCTCCAGATCGAGAAAGTGGTCGGAAAGTTGTGCCACGCACTGGTCGACAGCGGCTGGCTGGCGGTGAGTCCCAGCGAAGCGCCTCATGCGCTGCTTTCCCAATTCACTGCGGTGAATTTCCCCGGCGCCATCCTGCACCGAAAGCGCGATGCGGCGCCTTGGATGGAGAAACAACCCGCGCCAGCGCCGCCAGACGACATGGTCTGCCTGGTAGCGCCTGCGAACGAGGCACCCTTGCCTTGGGCGTCGCCTGCTCTGCCGGAAGAAGCACCCCCAGCGCAATTGTCGGAAAACCCGGCGCCCGCTGCGGCATCTCCCGCGCCTTATACCGTGGCGGAATCGCTCTACGGGCAAGGCCGTTATGCTGAAGCAGCGGATATCCTGCTGGCCTCGTTTGCCCGGCACGCGCCCGACTCACCGGCATTTTCCCTGCTGGCGCGGGTTCTGGCCAACCAAGGCAAGCTCGCCGAGGCGCTCGCGTGGTGCGAGCGTTGGGTCGGCGCCGACAAAGTAGACCCGGCGGCATACTACCTGCGCGCAGTCATCCTGCTGGAGCAGGGCGACCACGGAGAGGCGCGCGCTTCGCTGCAGCGCTCGCTCTACCTGCATCCGGACTTCGTGCTCGCCCATTTCACCCTGGGCAGGCTCGCGCGCGACCGCGGCGGGAACGCCGAAGCCGATAAGCATTTCGCCAATGCGCTGCGCGCGTTGCGCCGCCATCAGCCGGAAGATCTCCTGCCTGAATCCGACGGCCTCAGCGCCGGCCGCATGATCGAAATCATCACCGCCATGACGGCGCCGGAGAACATCGCGTGACGAAGAAGACGAACAATTCCTCCGCCTCCCCCGCCAAGCCTGCGCCCGACGCGGCGCAAATCCTGCGTGAGCGCGCGCGTGCGCTCGCGCGCCCGCCGCAGCGCGACATCGCCGGCGACGCGTTGCTCGAACTGCTGGAATTCCGCCTGGCGCGGGAATGCTATGCGCTGGAGACCCGACATGTGGACGAGGTGCTGCCGCTCGTCGACCTGACGCCACTGCCCGGCACCCCGGCCTTCGTGCGCGGCATCGTCAACGTGCGCGGCCGCATCCTGCCGGTGCTCGACATCAAGCAGTTCTTTGATCTGCCGGACGAGGGGTTGACCGACCTGCACTGCATCATCCTGGTTCACGGCAACGGGCTCGAGTTCGGCCTGCTGGCCGATGTGATCGTGGGCGTGCGGAGCATCTTCGCGGACCGCCTGCAGCCGTCCCTGCTTACCCTCACCGGCATCCGCGCCGAATACCTCAAAGGCGTAACGGCGGAGCGCCTGGTGGTGCTCGACCTGGATCGCCTCCTCGCGGACCCGAAAATCATCGTCCACGAGGAAGTGCAAACATGAACGCAACCTGCTCAAGGAGACCTCCGCCATGATGAAATTGTTTCTCGACCTTAAGACACGCAGCAAGCTTTTCCTCGGATTCGGCGCGGTCGTCCTGTTCCTGGCGATCGTGATCGCGAGGGCCCATTCGGACATCTCCGCGATCCAGGCATCACAGAAGACGCTCTACCAGGATGACTTTGCCAACGTCCAGGATCTGCTGACGCTGCGCGCCGAGCAGAATGGCGTTCGTGCCGCACAGCTCACCATGATGGAGGTTACGCGACAGACCGACCGCGACCTCTGGCATCAGGACATCAAAGACAGATCTAAACTGATCGACGAAACCGCGCGGGGGCTGCTGGAGCGCAATCGCAACGATGCAAGCCTCATGGCCCAAATGCGGGAGTACCAGGCAACCCGGGCGGCACACGCGAAGACGCGGGATGCCGAAGTCATCCCGCTGATCTACGAAGGCAAGACCGAGCAGGCCAGAGCCCTCGCCCTGGGCGTTCAGATGGAGCGTTATTCCAAGATGCGCGCAATTGCAGCGGACCTGGGCAAAGCGGCTGCCGAAAAGGCGCGGGCTTCGGTGGCGGAGTCCGAATCGAGGGCAGAACAGGCGGTGAAAGTCTTCCTTATCGTCGGCGTTGCGGCAGTGCTGCTGGCGCTGGCAATGGCCTTACTGCTGACCCGGGTCATCGCCTTGCCGTTGCAGAAGCTCACGACCGCCGCCGAACGCATCGCAGCCGGCGATCTCAGTGTCGGCGTTTCGCTGGATAGGCGCGGCGACGAGGTGGGGGCGCTAGTGCAGACCTTCGATCGAATGACCCAGTCTCTGCGCACTATGGCCGAGGCGGCCGAACGGATCGCCTCGGGCGACCTGCGCTTAACCGTCAAACCCCAATCGCCCAACGACGCATTGGGCAACGCTTTCGCCCGCATGGTGGAAGATCTGCGCAGCCAGACGCGCGAGCTGATCGAAGGCGCGAATGTGCTGGGCGCAGCCGCGAGCGAGATCGTTGCCTCGACCAGCCAATTGGCCGCGAGCGCGAGCGAGTCCGCGGCGGCGGTGAGCGAGACCACCACCACGGTGGAAGAAGTGCGGCAGACGGCGCAGGTGGCGAGCGAGAAAGCCAAACTGGTCTCCGACAGCGCGCAGAAGTCGGTGCAGATTGCCCAGGGCGGGCGCAAGTCCACCGAGGACGTTGCCGCAGGCATGGGCCGCATCCGCGAGCAGATGGAGGCGATTGCCGCGAGCATGGTGCGTCTCTCGGAGCAAAGCCAGGCCGTCGGCCAGATCATCGCCAGCGTGGAGGATCTGGCGACGCAATCCAACCTCCTTGCGGTCAACGCCGCGATCGAGGCGGCCAAGGCGGGCGAGCACGGCAAGGGCTTTGGCGTGGTGGCGCAGGAGGTGAAGAGCCTGGCCGAGCAGTCGCGCCAGGCGACCAACCAGGTGCGCGCGATCCTCACCGACATTCAGAAGGCGACGACGAGCGCGGTGATGGCGACCGAGCAGGGCAGCAAGGCGGTGGAAGCCGGGGCAAAGCAAACCGAGGTGGCGGGCGAGGCGATCCAGGCGCTCGGCGCCAGCGTAAACGCGGCGGCGGGCGCGGCGACGCAGATCGCCGCCTCGAGCCAACAGCAGCTGGTGGGGGTGGACCAGGTGGCCGGTGCGATGGAGAGCATCAAGCAGGCGAGCGCGCAGAACGTGGCGGGCGCGAAACAGCTGGAGACCGCCGCGCGCAACCTGAACGAGCTCGGCCAGCGGCTCAAGCTGATGGTCGAACGCTACAAGGTATAGAAGGGCACAGCACGATGAACGCTAAGGAAGGCAAACGAACGAACGCAGCCGAGTCAAGGAGACTTACGCTATGACAAAATGGTTTCTCGGCCTTACTACGCGCAGCAAGCTTTTCCTCGGATTCGGCATGGTGGTCGCTTTCCTGGCGATTGTGATCGCGATAGCCCACTCGGAAATCTCCGCGATCCAGGCATCACAGAGGACGCTCTACCTGAATGACTTTGCCAACTCCCTAGATCTGCAGACGCTGCGCCTCGAGCAAAATGGCGCTCGTGCCTCGCTCCTCGCCATGATGGCGGACCCGCGCCAGACCGACCGCGATTTCTGGCATCAGGACATAAAAGACAGGTCCAAACTGATCGAGGAAACCGCGCGGCGGCTGCTCGAGCGCAATCGCAACGATGCGAGTCTCCTAGCCCGAATGGAGGAGTACCAGACAACCCGGGCCGCATACGCGCAGACGCGGAATGCCGAAGTCATCCCGCTGATCTACGACGGCAAGACCGAGCAGGCCAGACCGCTGACTCTGGGCGTGCAGGAGGAGCGTTATCGCAAGATGCGCACAATTGCAAGTGACCTGGGAAACGCGGCTGCCGAAAAGGCGCGGGCTTCGGTGGCGGCGTCCGAATCGAAGGCAGAACAGGCGGTGAAAGTCTTCCTTATCGTCGGCGTTGCGGCAGTGCTGCTGGCGCTGGCAATGGCCTTACTGCTGACCCGGGTCATCGCCTTGCCGCTACAGACCCTCACGGCCGCCGCAGAACGCATTACCGGCGGCGATCTGAACGTCAGCCTGCCAGTCGATACGCGCGGCGACGAGGTGGGAGCACTGGCGCGCAGCTTCGGCCGCATGGTCACTGACCTTCGCGAGCAGATCCGCGGGTTGATCGAGGGGGCGAACGTGCTGGGCGCCGCCGCGAGCGAGATCGTCGCCTCCACGGCGCAGCTTGCCGCGAGCGCGAGCGAATCGGCCGCCGCGGTGAGCGAGACCACCACCACGGTGGAAGAAGTGCGGCAGACGGCGCAGGTGGCGAACGAGAAAGCCAAACTGGTCTCCGACAGCGCGCAGAAGTCGGTGCAGATTGCCCAGGGCGGGCGCAAGTCCACCGAGGACGTTGCCGCAGGCATGGGCCGCATCCGCGAGCAGATGGAGGCGATTGCCGCGAGCATGGTGCGTCTCTCGGAGCAAAGCCAGGCCGTCGGCCAGATCATCGCCAGCGTGGAGGATCTGGCGACGCAATCCAACCTCCTTGCGGTCAACGCCGCGATCGAGGCGGCCAAGGCGGGCGAGCACGGCAAGGGCTTTGGCGTGGTGGCGCAGGAGGTGAAGAGCCTGGCCGAGCAGTCGCGCCAGGCGACCAACCAGGTGCGCGCGATCCTCACCGACATTCAGAAGGCGACGACGAGCGCGGTGATGGCGACCGAGCAGGGCAGCAAGGCGGTGGAAGCCGGGGCAAAGCAAACCGAGGTGGCGGGCGAGGCGATCCAGGCGCTCGGCGCCAGCGTAAACGCGGCGGCGGGCGCGGCGACGCAGATCGCCGCCTCGAGCCAACAGCAGCTGGTGGGGGTGGACCAGGTGGCCGGTGCGATGGAGAGCATCAAGCAGGCGAGCGCGCAGAACGTGGCGGGCGCGAAACAGCTGGAGACCGCCGCGCGCAACCTGAACGAGCTCGGCCAGCGGCTCAAGCTGATGGTCGAACGTTACAAGGTATAGCAAAGCGCGATGAGCACCAAGAACGACAAATTCCTCCAGGAGCTGCGGGCAACCTTCAGGGTCGAGGCCGCGGAACACGTGCAGGCGATCGCAACGGGTTTGCTGGAGCTGGAGAAAACACTCGCCCCCGAGAGGCAGCGCGAGATCGTGGAGACGGTGTTTCGCGCTGCGCACAGTTTGAAGGGCGCCGCGCGCGCGGTGGCCTGGACCGAGATCGAGTCGCGCTGCAGTTCCCTGGAAGACGTGTTCGCCGCCTGGAGGGGCACGAAAACCGCCCCGGCGGCCGCCACGTTCGACACGCTGCACCGTACGCTCGATGCCATCACCGCGGCGCTGGGCGACAGCGGCGGGACAGTGACGGCGCGCACCATTCTGGAAACGCCTGCGCCGTCCCAGCACGCCGAAGAACCGGTTGATACCGCACCGGGCCTGGGCGTATCCGCGCCGGCCGCTCACAAGATTACCTCGGAGGAAACCGTGCGCGTCGCTGTGGCCAAGCTGGAAAGCCGGCTGCTGGAGTCCGAGGAAATGCTGAGCGCGAAAATCGCCTTCGGCCAGCGCGCGGCTGACTTGCGCCAACTGGCCGGGCGCTTCGAGGTGTGGAAACAGGAATGGGCTGCTGTGGAACCGGAAGCGCGAGCGCTGCGGCTGAATCGTCGCTCGCCAGTGCACGCAGATCGCCGCGCCTCCGCCGGCCTCCCGCGCCTGCTGGACTTTTTCGACTGGAGCCTGGACACCTTCAAATCGATCGAGACCCAGACCGCGGCGCTGGGGAAGGCGGCCGAGCAGGACCGCTATGCCATCGGCAGGCTGGTGGACGATCTGCTCGAGAATTCCAAGAAGCTGCTGCTGCTGCCATTTGGCACGCTCGCCGTGTCGTTGCCGAAGCTGGTGCGCGATCTGTGCCATGACCAGGGCAAGGAGGCCGAGCTGAGCATCCAGGGCGAGGAAATCGAAATCGACCGGCGCATCCTGGAGGAGATGAAGGATCCGCTGATTCACCTGCTGCGCAACAGCGTCGATCATGGCATCGAAGCACCCGCTGAGCGCGCGCGGCGCGGCAAGCCCGCGCGCGCCAGGATTACGCTCACCGTGTCGCAAGTCGAGGGGAGCAAAGTGCAACTGCTGTTGTCCGACGACGGCGCTGGCATCGACACCGGCAAGCTCAAGGAATGGGTGCTCAAGCACGGGCAGATGTCTGCGCAGGAGGCAGCCCGGCTGGGCGATGCCGAAGCGCAGGCGCTGATTTTCAAGTCCGGCGTGTCGACCAGCCCGATGATCACGCAACTCTCGGGCCGCGGGCTGGGGATGGCGATCGTGCGCGAAAAGGCCGAAAAGCTGGGCGGCACGGTCGCCGTCGAGAGCCGCCCGGGGCTGGGAACCACGTTCCGCATCATCGTGCCAGCGACGCGCTCGACGTTCCGTGGCCTGCTGGTGGAGACGGCCGGGCGGCTGCTGGTGGTGCCGACCGCCCAGGTCGAGCGCGTCGCGCGCGCCAGGCCCGACAATATTCAAACCGTCGAAGGCCGCGAAACCCTTGCGCTCGACGGGCGCGCGCTCGCCCCTGGTGCAGCTCGCGGACGTGCTGGAGTTGCCGCAGGTGGAGCGCAGAGATGCGCCGGCGGACGGCGCACCGGTGCTCATTCTGGGCCAGGGCGATGCGCGCGTGGCGTTCGCCGTGGACGCCGTGCTGGACGAACAGGAGGTGCTGGTCAAGCCGTTGCGCAAGCCCCTGTCGAGGGTGCGCAACGTGGCCGCCGCCACGGTGCTGGGCTCGGGCCGGGTGGCGCCGATTCTCAACGTGGCCGACTTGCTCAAGTCCGCCTCCAGGAGTGGCGCGGGTTCGGCGCGCGCGGCTGCGGTGACCAAGCCGGCGGCGGCCAGCGCAATTCTCGTTGCCGAGGATTCGATCACTTCGCGCATGCTGATCAAGAACATTCTGGAATCCGCCGGTTATACGGTAAAAACGGCCGTGGACGGGATGGAGGCGTACACCTTGTTGCGCGCGGAAAAGTTCGACCTGGTCGTCTCCGACGTGGAAATGCCGCGGCTGAACGGCTTCGACCTCACGGCGAAGATACGCGCCGACGCGAAGCTGGCCGAAATTCCAGTGGTGCTGGTGACGGCGCTGGAAACGCGCGAAGACCGCGAGCGCGGCGTCGACGCGGGCGCCAACGCCTACCTCGTCAAAAGCGGCTTCGACCAGAGCAATCTGCTCGAAACAGTGCGGCGACTGATCTGAAGCGGCGAAACTTTCATGAGCGAACGCAAAATTAACGTATTGGTGGCCGAGGATTCCGCGGTGATCCGGCAGTTCCTGGTGCACCTGCTCGAGTCCGACCCGCAGCTTCACGTCATCGGCGCGGTGGCCGACGGCCAGGCCGCGCTGGATTTCGTCAACCGGGACAAGCCCGACGTGGTGCTGATGAACATCCACATGCCGCGCGTGGACGGCTTCGAGGCCACGCGCCGCATCATGGAGTCGCAGGCGGTGCCGATCGTGATTTGCAGCGCCAGCGCCAACATGAAGGACGTCCTGGTTGTATTCAAGGCAATGGAGGCGGGGGCGGTCGCCTGCATCGAGAAACCGCGCGGCAGCGAAGACGGGCAATTGGAGGCCGTGGCCGCGGAGCTGGTGAGAACGGTGAAACTGATGGCCGCGGTCAAGGTGGTGCGCCGCTGGCCGCGATCGCGGTCCGCGCCGGCGGTGCCCGTGTCCCCGGTTCAATTGCGGCCTGCGCCGGCGCGGATCGAGGTGATCGGCATCGGCGCTTCCACCGGCGGCCCGCAGGTCCTGCAAAGCATTTTTGCGGGCCTGCCGCGGGACATCCCGGTGCCTGTCCTGGTGGTGCAGCACATCGCGGCCAACTTTCTGCACGGCATGGGCGAATGGCTGTCTCAAACCACCGGATTGCGCGTGCAGATTGCCGCCCACGGCAGCCGACCGCTGCCGGGAAACGTGTATCTCGCACCCGACGATTTCCACCTGGGCATGGACAGTGGCGGGAGCATGGTCCTGTCGCGCGAGGCGCCGGAGAACCACCTGCGGCCGGCGGTGTCGTTCCTGTTCCGTTCCCTCGCGACAAACTATGGCCCGAAGGCGCTCGGCGTGCTGCTGACCGGCATGGGCAGGGACGGCGCGGAGGAATTGAAAGCAATGAAAGACCGGGGCGCAATCACCATCGCCCAGGATTTTGCGAGTTCCATCGTGCACGGCATGCCAGGCGAGGCAATCGCGCTGGGCGGGGCCACGCACGTCCTGCCGGCGGACGCAATCGCCGGCGCACTTCTGGACGTTGTCTTGGCGGCACGCAATATATAAACGAGGGGAATCATACATGGCTAAGACGAAGGTGGAAAATAAAGCGGCGGTGGAAATTCTCGCCGTCGACGACAGTCCGACCCAGCTCCAGCTACTGAGTCACCACCTCGAGGAGGCGGGTTATGTCGTGCGCACCGCGAGAAACGGGCGCGAGGCGCTGGAGGCCGCGGAGCGCGGTAACGTCAATCTCGTCATTACCGACATCAACATGCCGGAGATGGACGGCTATGAGCTGTGCCGGCGGATCAGGCGCCACCCACGCTTCTCGCAGGTCCCGGTGATGCTGCTGACCACGCTGTCCGGCACTGCCGACGTGATGAACGCCCTGGAAGTC